>NZ_SMLK01000009.1 GCF_004681975.1 Ramlibacter humi | reverse complement strand
CGACTGCACCTAACCAGAACCCGAGCTCGCTTGGCACGTTCACGTTCAACCAGCGCTTCCCGGGGCAGGTGTTTGATCCGGAGACAGGGCTTAATCAAAACTGGCACCGTGAGTACAGCGCGTCCATCGGTCGATACATTCAGAGCGATCCAATTGGACTACGTGGAGGCCTTAATACATTCGGCTACGCAAGCGGCAATCCGGTGCGGTGGCGAGATCCTTCAGGCTTGGTGACCGCCGCAGCCGCGCCCTTGGCCGCGACGGGGCTGGCGCTCGCCTGGTGCAACGCAGATCCAAGCTGTCGGAAAGCGCTAGAGCAGATAGCCCAGCAGTGCGTTAATGCGACTGATCGAGCGATGGACAAGATCAAAAACTGGCTGTCGAGTGAAAGCGCGGAAGATAAGAAACCAACTGACTCAGGCGATCGCGGGTCGCGACGTCCGAGCAAGGAGACCCGCGACAAGGCGGATCAGCAGGCGACGGATTCGAACGGGGATCTGAGATGCCAGTACTGCGGGGATAAACTGACCATGGAACCGGGCCATGAAAATTCTCGCGAGTTTGATCACTTCGACCCTTGGTCGAAGGGGGGGGATTCAAGCATCGACAACATCCTCGACTCGTGCCGTACTTGTAACCGGGGCAAAGGTAATAGGCTGTTCCCGGACGAATGGCAGCCAACTCAGTAAGCCAAATGAATCATCAAAAAGCCTACGTGTGCATTCACGTTTTTGAAAAAACAAAACCCGTGTTGCTGGTAAGTCGAGCCGATGACGATTGGATGTTCCTGTGTGGCGGGATGCATTCTGATGACGCAAGTTCTTACAGGGTTGTAGGGATTGGGCACGTAGTCAGTGAAGATTCTTCATTGACAGAAGTTCTTGATCTGCCGCCCGGATTCGAGGCCGAACGTTCTAGTGCCTCGGGGCCTTGGGTCCGAACTCCATGTGAGCCTGGCTAGTGCTAGCCGCGGCTTGTCCTATACAAGAGTGTCGCACCTAGAGGGTTGGCCGTTAAACGCATCACGCGTGACCATCCCACTTAGAGTCCGGCCGCGAAGTTCTTGCACGCACTCGAACAATCAATAGTCCGCGCCAGCGGTGCTAGTGAGGACTCCAGCCACTGATCGATCCGCCTCTTCGGTGGACGCTATGGAACAAAGTCCAAAAGGAGCTGAAAACAATGAAAACAGGGAGCGAGGCCCTCCGGTGTCGATGGCCGGACGCGGCTGCGCCGCGCTGCTGGATCTAGTCACCTGTGGTCGCTGGCGCACGTAGAGAGCGCCGATGGCCCCCGCCTAGAGAGCTAAATCCGGTTGCGGGCGCAGATCCGACAGGTCTGAAGTGCGAATTTTTTGGACCGATCCTTCGCTGTTCAAGCGAGCCGCTATTGCCACCGGATGCGCAACCACCTGGTTCCCAGAGCCCGCAAGCGAGCTTTCCTGACCCCGATGTGCCCACCTTTCCCCAGCACTATGTGGGGCGACCGCGATGAAGCCTCTCATCGACAAGGTAATCGACTGGTGCATGGAAAGCCGCGGTCGTGGTGAACGCGGGGCTACTGGTGGAACTTCTGGGAAGGGAACGGACAGTCCTTACAAGAAATGCAAGCTTGATCCAAAAGACCCCAGATTTATCATCTGCACCGACCACCAGTCAGGCAAGAAGGTGAGAAAGCCGACTCCTCCAGATTGGTACGACTACGAGTGAGGCATCTATGAGTGATCTGTACACGATGAGCGAGCTCGTTGCCGAAGCGTACGGGCGATGGGAAGCGGGAGAAAACAAGGCCGCCTTTGCGCTATTTGCCCGGGCCGCGCAGAAAAAGCAGAAACTTGCGTACAACTCGCTTGGCTATTTCTACGATCACGGGATCGGAGTCAGGAAGGACAAGGAGAGGGCACTTTACTGGTATAGAAGGGCAGCCCGAATCGGTGATTCATGTGCCTTCTACAACCTTGGTCTGAGCTACTTGGGGATGCAAAACGTTCGACGTGCCAGATACTGGCTTGAGAAAGCGGCGGCCGATGGCGATGAAGACGCAAGCAAGGCACTCGGAAATCTCAAAGGAAAGTTGAATTCCTCGCCGCCGGTTGACGGCTGACGCGGACGTCGCCCGACACTTCTCAAAGCATCGAGTTTCTCGATCGCCAGCAGCCGTCAGCGAAGCCTGTATGGACACCCTCTTGCTCGCCGCGGGCGCTATGTACGCGGCTCCGCTCGACCCAATGGCGTGGGTGCGAGCGGCACGGCACAGGCGCTGCTGAGCGGGGTGACGTACAACGTGGACGGAGCCCCCGCCGGTTGGCTGTGGTCCGACGGCAAGGCCCGAACTATCGACTACGACAGCAACGGCCTGGTCTCCAGCTACACACTCGGCGATCCCAACGGGACCGGCGCCGCTGCGGGGAGTGCTTCGCAGCCTTACCCGGCATGCCGGCGGACGGATCACCGGCTACACGCACACCAACAGCGGTGGCGCCCAGTCCGGCCTGGACCAGGGCTTTGCCTACGACAACCTCGATCGGCTGGTCTCGGCAGCCAGCGGCGGTTCAGCCACCGCGTACACCTACGACGAGAGCGGCAACCGCATGTCCAAGACGGTGGGCACCCTCGTGCTCGCCGGGGGCGCTGTACACGCGGCCCCGTCCGACTGCCAAGGGATGACCTTCAACGATGAGGCGTAATGCATCGTCCCGACTTACGCACCAGCCCAATACACCGTCTGTGATCAAGGGGCGGCAACCGGGCCGAAGATCTCTGAGTCGGCAGGTCTGCGTCTGTATAGACCGCGGATGAATGGAGCATCGTGACGGTGCGGTAGTGGGCGCGCCGCGTTCTCCTGCGCGCGAGCATCCCGATGCATCGCGAGAACGCAGTGGTATGTATGACGCGTATTAGAAGGTTGTCAATCGTACATCTGAAGTAAGCCGAGTTCCGGCAGGCCGTCAATACTTCTGCACGCGTTCTTCTTTCGCGCGGGGTCAACCAATAAATGAAAAAAATGGGGAGGACCAGTGGAGGTCTCTGAATCGATCAAGAACTATGCGGGTGAGGTTCGACGCGTCCGTCGTGTCTTCGGTCGCTTGATATTTGTCCTGTCCCTATTGACCATCCTAAGCGTCGGCCGCGCGGCTATTGCTGCGGCCACAGATTGCGAGGGCATGAGTGTCGACGGGCGGGCCCAGTGCATAGCGCCGACCTACCCGCCCGTCGGCTATGCGGTTTGCGACATTGGCCCTCCTTACGGGTACAAGATCGCCGCCTGGAACGCTTGCTCCGCCGAACTGGCAGTGACCAATCCGATCTGGTCGGAGGCTGATGTCGTCGCCTACGCGAACTGCTTCGACCGGAGGATCTCTGGTGCAGGCGGCGTCACGGGTTCGGTCCCCTGGCTCCCCCCGGGAACTCCATACAACGACGGTTCCTGCGTAGGCGGCACGGTCCGTGAGGTCGACGGGCACCCGATCTGGGGCGTGGGCAACAAGACCGGAGGCAGCGGCACCGTCTTCGCCTTCACCAGAGGTAGCTCGCCTACTTGCCCCGCCGGCTACACGGGTGTGGGCATGAATCTGCGCGGCGTGTCCGAGCTGGTGAGATGCAAGCCGGTGACGCCCTGTGCACCTGGCGAGGTGCAATCGGCGACAAATCCGAACACCTGCCTGAGTGTCGCGGAAGTGCCGGAGACGGAGAAAGTTTGCGCCACTTGCCCCGGCGGTAAGCATGCCGGGCTGGGCAATCCCATCTATCCGCTGACCGGGGCGAAGCGGCAGTCCGTCGACACAGGACTCTCGGTGGGGGGCATTCCTCTGACCCTTACGTACGACACCACGCCTGCCCTGAACGGCTTGCCCGCGCGTAGGTTGCGGTCCTTCGGACGGCTTTGGTCCTCGACTTTCCACAGGTCCATCGAGGTGGTCAGTGGTGGCAGGGTGCTGTCAGCGCACCGGGGTGATGGCCGAGTCACCGTATTCGTGTTGAAGAACGGCGTGTACACGGCTGACGGCGATGAGGTCGACAAGGTGGTGCCCATCTCCGGAGGCTACGTCATCACCGATGCGAGGACCCAGCGAGTGGAGACATACAACTCGCAGGGGCTTCTCACCAAAATGGAAGGCGCTGGCCTGTCCCTAAGCTTCCTCTACGGCCCGGCCCCAAACGGTCTGGGCAGCGGCTATCTGCTGTCGGTCTCCGACCTGAGCGGGCGGTCCATCAGCTTCAGGTATGAGATGGAAGCTGGCTCGGAACCCGAAAGTTCCACCCGTGGGCGGATTGCAGAAGTCAGTGACCCGACGGGTCGCCGCGTCGCCTTCGGCTACGACTCCGCGTCGAACCTGACGGCAGCAACGTGGCCGGGCGGCAAGACGATTCAGTTCCTGTACGAACTCGCATCTGTGCCGTGGGCGATGACCGGCCGTATCAACGAAACGGGTGTCCGCGACAGGACTTGGTCGTACGATGCAGCGGGCTTCGCGACAGCGACTTCGCAGCCGCTCGGCGTGGAGAGCTATTCCGTCGCTTATGGCTCGGCTCCGTCCTATGTGGTGCAGTCAACGGAAGACCTGGCGACCGGTGTGCTCTATCGCCGCTACACGGCCAGCGCACCCAGCGGGTTGAGCGTGACCGGACCCAACTCGCAAACGAGCGCGTGGACGTCGGCCTCGGTGCTAGGCGCACCCCTGCTAACAGGCACCAGTCAGCCGGCAGGCTCGGGTGCGGGTGCCAGCGCATCGTCCACGCTGTTCGACGCGGTTGGGAATGTCGTACAGCGCGACGATGTGTCGGGCGCGCGCACTTGCTACGCCTACGACGCGGCCAATCGGGAAATCACGCGAGTGGAAGGGCTGGGCACGAGCGCCTCTTGCGCGGCCGTTCTTCCTGCAGGAGCAGCGCTGCCGGCAGGTGCCCGCAGAGTCACCACTGCTTGGCATCCTGACTGGCGCCTGCCGTCCAGCGAAGTGCAGTCGCTTCGCAAGCGTGGATTCGTCTACCAAGGCCAACCGGACCCCCTGAACGGGAATTCGCCAGCCTCGTGCACCACCGCGCCCGCGTTAGCCAACGGCAGGCCCGTTCCGGTGCTATGCCGTCGGTTCGAGCAGGCTCTGCTGGCGAACGGAACCGTGGACGCCTCCGTGCCGGCATTCGTGGAATCTCGGGCGTACGACAGCCGAGGGCGCCTGGTGACCAGCAGTACGGCAGCAGGGACGACAACGTACACCTACTATCCGACAAGCCTGTACGCCCTCAGCGACAGCGACCCCGCCATGGCGAACACCGTACTGCTCGTCCACGGGGAAGGCGCTTTGTCCGATTCCAGTATTCGCCAGCAGCCGCTGACGCCCGTTGGAAACGCCGCCGTCATCTACTCAGATGCCAGGTTTGGTTATTCATCCCTGTATTTCGATGGCTCAAACAACAGCTACGTCTCCGTGCCCACGAGCGACTTCAATTTTGGTACGGGTGACTTCACGATCGAAGGCTGGTTCCGACTGGCCGCGGCAACGGGCAACTACCGCTATCTATTCAACATCACCTGGGGAAGCGGAAGCAACATGCTTGTTCGCTTCGGTGATGGTGGATTTGGGTTGAGGCTTCAGTACGCCGTTGATGGGAACACGCACCCGGGGGTTTACGGAAGCGCGGAAACACAGAATTCCCTGGCGGGAACTTGGCACCACTTCGCATTGACGCGGCAGGCCGGGGCGGTGCGAGGGTTTCTCGACGGGAAGCTCTTGACCCTGCGAAACAACATCTACGGGGGGCCGCCGGTGACTTCGTTCATGGACAGCCGGGATATCAGTAACGTCTCGTCGGTTGTCATTTCCGGGGGCGCCTCGTTTTACGGGCACATCGACGATTTCCGAGTGACCAAAGGCGTAGCCCGGTACACGGCGGACTTCAGCCCGCCTACCCAGGCGTTCCCAGATCCTGAGCTGGTGTACGCGGCCGGCGACCTGACGAGCGTTACGAATGCGGCAGGCCATGTCACCACCTTCACGAAATACGACCGGGCCGGGCGTGTCCTGCAGATGACGGATCCCAGGGGCATCACCACCGATTACAGCTATTCGCCCACAGGCAAGGTCACTCGGATGGTCGTCGCGGCAGCCGGCGTGGATGCGCGCGTGACCACCTATGTCTACAACGACCTGGACCTGCTGGTCTCGGTGCAGGAACCCGACGGCACGTCGACTTCGTTTGCCTACGACGAGGCGCAGCGCCTGGTAAGCGTGGCGGACTCGCGCGGCAATCGGGTGCGCTACTCGCTGGACGCATCCGGCAACCGGGTGCTCGAAGAGGTTCTCGATCCGCAAGGCACGGTTCGGCGCGCGGTGTCGCGGTCGTTCGACGCCCTTGATCGCGTCCAACAAATCCGTTTCGGCTCCAACTAGAAGCCCCGCACCAGCAACACCAAGAAAGAGAGGGAGCGATGTTTGACAGTGCGGTTCCGGCGATCCGCCGATGGGGCCTGAGCGTCGTCCAGGCCTTGGCCCTGTTCGCAATTTGTGTGGGGGTGGTGAGGGCGCAGACCGCCACCAGCACGACGGTATTTTCCAACCTCAACCCATCCAACTTCTCGCAGCAGGTGGACTGGACGGCCACCGTCACCGGCTCCAATCCGACGGGCACCGTCACCTTCATGGATGGCAGCGCCGTGCTTGCGGCGGTTGCGCTGACGGGGAGCGGCAACAGCCGCACTGCTAAGTTCAGCAGCGACAGCCTGCCGCAAGGCAGCCACAGCATCACTGCCGCCTACAGCGGCGACGGCGCCAATCAGGCTAGCGCGTCGGCGGCCCTGGCCCAGACCGTGAACAGGATTGCGGCCACGGCCATCCTCAGCGCCAGCAGCGGGCTGACCGCCGCCGAAACATATTCGTGCTATCGGCTCTCCAGTTTCAACGGTGGCGGCTGTGGCTACAACAGCTGCCAGTTGCTGGCCGACGCGCTTCTGGCGAGGTTCGGCGGAACTCCGCGCATCTGCCATGGCGCGGCGCCGCAGCCAATGTACCTGTGCGACAGCACCCAGGCATGCGCGGCGGTGCTTTACAACACGACGCCTGCGACCGCCAACATCACGTATCCGCAGGGCGTCACCCTGACGGCCACTGTCACCAACAGCGTCAGTCCGACCGGGACGGTGACATTCAAGGACGGCACTGCGGTGCTGGCGAGTGTTCCCCTGAGCGGCGGCGTGGCCAGCTACGCTGCCAGCCTCGGTGCGGCCGTCCACGCGCTGAGCGCCGTGTATTCCGGCGACGCCTCTAACCAGCCGCATACGGGCCTCCTGAACCTCACTGTGGCCCCCGAGCCTGTCACGCTGGCCTTTAGCAGC
Organism: Ramlibacter humi; assembly: GCF_004681975.1. Taxonomy (GTDB): domain Bacteria; phylum Pseudomonadota; class Gammaproteobacteria; order Burkholderiales; family Burkholderiaceae_C; genus Ramlibacter; species Ramlibacter humi. Next base: position 125,473 of record NZ_SMLK01000009.1, on the reverse strand, counting down.
GGCGCCAATCCTTCGACTGCCGGCGCCGCCCTGACGTTGACCGCCACCGTCACGGCCTCCACGGCGCTGACCGGCACGGTGACCTTCAAGGATGGTCCGGCGATCGTCGCGGTCAGGCCCCTGGTTACCGGCGTGGCGCAAGCCGTGGCCAAGCTTGCGTCTGGCTCCCATGTGCTGAGAGCGGTGTACTCCGGCGATGGCAACCATGCCGGATTGGCATCCGCGCCGATCACGCAATCGGTTTCGGCCGCAGTGACATCGCTGACGTTGACGGCCAATCCCGCCACCGGGGCGGTTGGGCAAAACATCTCGCTAAGCGCCCGAGTGGACGACGCGTACCTCCCCAGCGGGTTGGTCAAATTCACGGATGGCGAACGCCTCCTAGGCACCGCACCCGTCGTGGCGGGCATGGCCACTCTCAGCGTCAACAACTTCACCGTGGGTACGCATGGCATCGATGCCGCCTATGCCGGTGATGACAACAACGCGGGCAGCACTGCATCGCAGGCCACCGTGGTCATCGCCGATCGTGCGCCGATGACTTGGCAATATGGCTACGACGAAATGGGCCGCACCAATACAGTGGTCGATCCCACTGGCCAGGCGACATATTTTTACTACGACGGCCTCGGCCGGCGCATTCAGGTACAGCAGCCGCCCGACACTGGGTCCGGCACGCCAACTGTCACTCGATACGGGTACGACGCGGTCGACGCCCTCACCAGCGTCGCGGACCCGCGCTCGCTGGTGACGACATACACGCGCGATGGTCGGGGACGGTCCATTGCCCAGAGCAGCCCGGACAGCGGCGGCAGCACTTATACCTACAATTTCAACGGCAACGTGCTGACCAGTACCGACGCCCGTGGCAAGACAACGTCCTATACCTACGACGCGCTGCAGCGGGTCACCAGCATCAGCTACCCGAGCGGTGTACCCACGACATTCGAGTACGACCGCGGCCCGGCGGCGCTGCCCGGCGAGATTGGGCAACTCACCCGGATGAGTGACGAGTCGGGTCAGACGACCTACACCTACGACGCATGGAGCCGGCTGACGGGCAAGGCCGTGACGATTGGCAGCACGACGTTCAACGTGGGCTACGGCTTTGGAAATTCGGGCGGTGCCTTGGACAAACTGACGGCGATCTCCTACCCGAGCGGCAGCCGGGTGAATTACCTGTACGACGATCAGGGTAGCGTGACGGCGATCACGGCGGCTCCGGCGGGCAGTAGCCGCCTTCCTAAGACAGTGAACCTGCTGTCGCAGGTGACGCGCAACGCCGACCTCCAGGTGGAAAGCTGGCAGTGGGCCGACGGCACGGCGCGAAAGATCACGTATGACGGCGCGGGCAACATCGACAGCTACTCGCTGGGCGACCCGGCCCGCACGGGAGTCATCCGGCAGCTGCAGCGCGACGCGGCCGGTCGCATCGTGGCATACACGCACGCGAACGGCAATGGCCCGGTGCCGGGGCTGGAGCAGTCGTTCGCCTACGACAACCTGGACCGGCTGATCGGCGCGACAACGGCCACTGGCAACATCGCCTACACCTACGACGCCAACGGCAACCGCACCTCGACGGTCGTGGGCGTGACCACGTACGCGAACACCGTCGAGCGGGCGAGCAATCGGCTGCTGCAGGTTCAGGACGCCGGAGGCACCAGCAACGTGGTGCACGACGCCGCAGGCAATGTGGTGGCTGATGGCGTGTCCACGTACACCTACAGCGACCGGGGCCGGATGGCCACGGCTTCAAAGGGGGGGCTGCGCTTCACATACAACGGTTTCGGCCAGCGCGCGTTTAAGGGCGGACCGTCGATCAGCACGAGACCGCAGGACACGTATTACGTCTACGACGAAGCCGGCCGACTGCTGGGCGAGTACGACGCCAATGGCTACCCGGTGTACGAGACGATCTACCTCGGCAACACGCCGGTGGGGGTGATCAAGCAGACCGGCTCAGTGCAGGGCGGCGACCTGGCGGTGAGCGTCTACAACGTGCATGCGGACCAAATCGATACACCGAGGATGATCACTCGGCAGGATCAGATGATCGTGTGGCGGTGGGATACGGCCGAGCCGTTCGGGGCGAGTGCACCGGACCAAGATCCGACGGGTCTTGGGGAGTTCGTATTCAACCAGCGGTTCCCAGGGCAGGTGTTCGATCGGGAGACGGGGTTGTTTCAGAACTGGAATCGGGAATACGACGCTAGTCTCGGGCGGTATAGACAGGTTGATCCAGTCGGGTTGAAAGGGGGGATCAACCCGTACGTCTATGCGGCTCTCGCGCCCGTCAGTGCAGCTGATCCGACCGGCTTGATTAAGTGGAGCGGGAATATGCTGTCACTTGGCACGCCCGTCCTCAAGTCGGCAACCATCGACAATTTCTATCTTACTTCGGCTTGCGACCGGCTCGGTCGCCGCTACTATGTACAGGTGAGGGCCCTAGCTGCGGGTTGGGGGATGGGACTAAATGCGACTGCGAGTACCAACGTTGAATTTGAGGACGGCCTAGAATTTGCGGATCCTGGCGTGTTCGACGGCGCGCCCTACGCTAAGTTCTCCACGGGATGGGCGGCGGGCTGGGGTTACGGCTACTCGCGCATTTCGATCGGTCTAGCGCATACAGACGGCTGGGGATCGGAGGTGGGCATTGATACAAGTTTCGGAGTTGTCGGAGGCACTGCCTATGTTGTTGACAAGCGCTACATCCAATGCACCTGTCCCAAATAGTCCCGACAGCGTAGCTATCGCCGCCACTGAGAGCTGAGCCATTTAGCCGCGATTTGCAAATTATGCAATCCCTATTCTTCGCCGCAATCGCATGTGCGATTGCCGAGAGTCTCCTTGAATACTGGTGGACGAATGCATACTTTAGAGCAGGCATTCCAGTGGGGTCGTCGCAATTCGACCAGTTCCCGAGCAATATTGAAAGCCGGTACACCGTCCGTCCTAGCGGGAGCGACTTCCTTGTACGGCAGAAGGGATACGGTGTCGCCAGATACGCAAGCCACCACGGGAATTTCAAGTCGCTCGGCGGTGGGCGGTATAGGTTCCACGTCTTCATTGACATCAACGTCCTTCTGTTCGGCGCCTTCATCTTCTCTTCCATGACCGACCAATCCTGGATTGGTGCCGCAGTCGGTGCTTGCATATCGTGGGGAATTGTTCGAATACAAACCGCGCACAGCTTCAAGATGCTAGTTAAGGCGACATCAACTGATGATGCCTAATTTTGTTGGCATGGCTGAAGACGGTCAGCAGCGAATCGCTAGCTGACAATTGCTGGGAATGCCTGTCCGAATCTGCCTGCTGCTGTGGCCAACGCAGATTGGTTTTCTGGAAGCCAAGCTCCCGCTAAATGCCCACTGGCATACGATGCGGATGGTAAGAATCCGAACGCAACGGTCGATACGGCACGGCGCGACTACAACGAGTTCGTAGATGGGCAGTGGAAGACCTGCACTTGCGAAGGCCTCGCCCGGGCCATGCACGCGATACAGGATTCGTACGCAAGAGGGCATGCCGGGTTCCAGCCATGGAGCGGAGGCTTACCATCGGTAAGCCATGCGCATGCGGACGCTTACCCTTCTAGGGATGAGCGAGAGGGAGCCATTAAGGCTTCCGTCGAGCTCATTCGTACGCATGGCAAAGAGTGCAAAGACCAATGTCCAAGATGACAAGCCTCCATCGTCGGGCGCTGTTGGCGCTCTCAATGTACGTACTGCTAGTTATGATTTCCGGCGTTGGATTCTCCACAATACGGCCGAACGTGCCAACAGACTCGCCTGCGCGCCTCATTTACACGCTCTTCGGACTGCGCTCGCGTTATTCACTCATATGGGCTACGCCCTCTTCGCTCTTCAGAGTGCCGTGCTGTTTCCCTGCTTGCTATTTGGCACCCTTCGGATTCGTCTCTGGAAGTGGTGGTTGATAATTTTCATCGTTGGTTGGTTAGGTATAGGTTGGTACATGCACGACCTGTTCTGATTCGGTGGCAGCTCTAGGTAGAGCTACGTGTCCTTCTAAAGGGGAACGGCAGGCGATTGGGAGGGCTTTCTTTTATTGAAAAGACTATCTCCCCGCATACGGCAGGGTTAGCCCCTTGTGCCGATGAATACGGCGCAGGTAAGAGGGAATCGGGAATCGTGTGTCAAGGGGACGCGGCGGAGGCGAATGCGGTGCCCGACTGCGCATATGGCTTCCTCCGATGGACCTACCCGGGCGTCTAGTGCTGGGAAGATCGTTCAACCCTTACGGAATGAGCACGAACAAATAAGGCGGCTGCGCCAAAGCGCCTTGTGGAAGGCCAATGAGGCGTCGAGAAGCGGCGTATTGATTGAGGGCAGGGGACTCCAGTTCCAACTTTCAAGGTGCAACGCGGCTTGCGCCGGTACCGTGCCAAAGCGCCTTTGTGGCAAGACTGAGAGGCACGTCGAGGCGAAATCGACGAACAGGATTGACGGATGCGCGTCCGCGCAGATTGAGATCGGCGCGAAAGCGTTCCAAGAACAAATAAAGGTGATGCCCGGCAACGCGGCGAGATGATCGAGGGAGGATTCCAAGTGCAATGTTTAAGCTACATCGCGGCTGTGCAGCGCGTGTGCAAACGACTGTGCGCGTGTCTCGCGTCGGCCTGGTTCTCAAGAGTACTTGCAGCCGCGCTCTTGCTAGGTGGGGGAGTCGTGCACGCGGCCCCAACCGACTGCGAAGGAATGACCTTCGACGGCGAAGCGCAATGCATCGCGCCGACTTACGCGCCGGCGCAGTACACCGTCTGCGACATCGGCGCGCCCTATGGGTACAAGATCACCGCTTGGAACCAGTGCGCGGCGCTGCTTTCCATCCCGAATCCCATCACATCGGAATCGCAGGCAGTCAGTTACGCCAACTGCTGGAATCAAAAGATTTCCGGCGTAGGTGACGTGGTCGGGACGGTGCCGTGGAAATCCGCCGGCACCGTCTACAACGACAACTCGTGCGTGGCCGGCACGGTTCGGGAAGTCGACGGGCACACGATCTGGGGCGTGGGCAACAAGACGTCTGCAAGCGGCGGGACGACGTTTACGTTCACCAAAGTCGAGCCCGTCAGTTGTCCGGGTGGCTACACCGCAGTGAGCTTTTCCATCCGCGGCTTTAGCGAACTGGTCGCCTGCAAGCCGGTCACGACCTGCGCCCCGGACGAGAGGCCTTCGTCCAATGCGCCTTATGCCTGCATGAAGAACGCCAACCTTCCTGCGGTCGCCAAACCATGCTTCCACTGCATTGGAAACCCCATCCTCCCGTTGACCGGCGCCAAGCGGCAACCCGTTTCCACGGGCTTCTTCGTTGGCGGGGAGGAACTCGTGATCACGTACGACACGTCGAGTGCGCTCACAGGTTTTCCCGTCCGAGCGTTGCCCTCATTCGGCCGGCTCTGGTCATCCAGTCTGCATCGCAACCTGGTTATCGGAAGCGGAGGAACGGTCGTCACCGCATACCGAGGCAACGGTCAGATCTGGACATTCATTCTGCGGGGCGGGACCTATGTCACCGATGGGGACACGCTCGACAAGCTCACCGTCGCTTCCGGAGCTTACTACTACACGGATGGCAGAACGAACACCGTCGAGTCGTACAACGCGTTGGGTCAGTTGCGGCGGATCGACTGGCCTGACGGGCGTAGTCTGAGCTTTGTTTACAGTTCCGCAAACGCGGGAATGGGGGCGGGGTACCTTCTGCGGGTGACCGACCACACCGGGCGCTTCATCCGGTTTCGCTACCAACTGACACCTGGCGCGCTCATTCACAAGGCAACCCGCGGCCGCGTCTCAGCAATCCTGGATTTCATGGGTAGGCGAATCAACGTTACCTACGACGCGCAGTCCAATCTGTCGACTCTGACCTGGCCTGGCGGCAAAACACAGCAATTTTTGTACGAGAACGGGGCTTTGCCTTGGGCGATGACAGGCCGGATCAATGAGAGCTCCGTGCGTGACCGTACCTGGGCCTACGACGGCCAGGGACGTGCGATCGAGAGCTCGATCGCCGGCGCAGGTGCCCACACGGTGGCTTATGACTCACCGCCAACCTACTCGGTCAGTGCCACAGAAGACGCATCCGTCAATGTCTTCATCCGTCGCTTCGAGGCTGCGGCAGCGGCACCTTTCGCGGTGACGCAGCCGAACGGGCAGGTTGCGTCATGGGGAAGCCAAAGTGTCCTTGGATTGCCCAGGCTGGCAAGCGTCTCCAAGCCAGCGGGATCGGGCAGCCCCGCTGCAACCGCGGCGTCAACTTACGACGTGAACGGAAACGTTGTCACCTACGACGACTTCGGGGGGGCGCGCACCTGCTATGCGTACGACTCGACCAACCGCGAGACGGTCCGGGTCGCGGGCTTGGCGACCAGTATCGACTGCGCGACTGTCATTGGCGCAGGTGCGACGCTGCCGGCTGGGGCGCAAAGAACTACCACGGCGTGGCACCCCGACTGGCGGTTGCCCTCGGCGGTCACTCGCCCTTTGCGCAAGACAACCACGGTCTATCAGGGCCAGCCGGACCCATTCAACTCGAACACTCCTGCCAACTGCACCACTGCAGCATTGCTGCCCAACGGCAAACCGAGGCCCGTGGTCTGCAAGCAAGTGGAGCAGGCGCTGCTCGCCTCTGGCGCGTTGGACACGACCGTTCCAATGGACGTCCAAATCTTCAGCTACAACGCCGCGGCACGCCCGGTGGCGATTACGCGCAATGGGAACGCGACCACGCAGACCTACTACGCGACCACCAGTTTCCCGTCGGGGATGTCGGATCTCTATGGTGACAAAGTGAACCTTGTCGTACACGGCGACTTCGAGCAGGACGAGACCCTCGTGGAAGACTACAGCGCTGCGCAGCAGCCCGTGTACCTTGTCGGCGATGCCTATGTGTCGACAGAAAAGAGCAAGTTCGGCGGGGCATCGATGCACTTTGATGGCTCCGGCGACTATCTTTGGATCGACCCCAGCGACTTCAACATCGGGACTGGCGATTTCACTGCTGAAGGCTGGTTCTATTTGGAGGCAGCCAACCTTTACTACCCCCACATTTTCCAGCTTGCGTCCACGCAAGGCTGGATGTTTATGCGATTTGGGGACTCCGGTTACGGCTGGCGCCTGCAGTTCGCAACGTCGACGAATGGCAGCCAGGCAACACAGTACAGCGCGGCGCAGACGCAATCGGATCTGCTGAATGGATGGCACCATCTCGCAATGACCCGCGAAAGCGGCGTGGTCAGGGCGTTTCTTGATGGCGACTTGCTGACGGTGCGAAATAATGTATTTACTGGGCCTGCTGTCACGTCGTGGGTCGACAACACGAACATCATCGCGACCCAGGTTTCCCTCTCGGCCGACGCTCCCTTCTCGTTCCAGGGCTACATCGACGAGTTCCGGTTCACGAAGGGCGTAGCAAGGTACACATCCAGCTTTACGCCTCCTGCAGCGCCTTTCGAAGCGCCCAGCCTGACGACAACAGGTGTAGCGGCTGGCGACCTGCAGAGCGTGACGAATGCTGCTGGCCACACGACTCAGTTCACGAAGTACGACCGTGCCGGCCGCGTTCGGCAAACCGTTGACCCGCGTGGACTGGTCAGCGACATCGAGTACACCCCTCGCGGCTCGGTGAGTAGCGTGACGGTCACGCCGCCCGGCGGCGGCCACGCCCGGACCACAGCGTACGGCTACGATGAGCGCGAGCTGCTCACACAAGTGGTCGAGGCGGATGGCACGGTCGTCAGTTACGGCTACGACGAGGCCGGCCGGCTGCTCCAGGTGACCGACGCACGCGGCAACTCTGTGACTTACACGCTGGATGTCTCAGGCAATCGGATCGCCGAGGAGGCGAAGGATCCGGGTGGAACGCTGCGACGGAACATCCAGCGCTCGTATGACGCCCTGAACCGCCTGCAGCAGGTCACGGGGGGCGCGCGATGAACACGGTCCTTCATTGGCTGTCTGGCAAGCGAGCGCTCTTCGCGCTTTTCGTCGCTCTGTCGTGGGCTGCTTATGCACAAGCCCCTTCGACGACGGCATTGACCTCCAGCAACAGCTTGGCGCAAACGGGGCAGCCCGTGACGCTCACCGCGAGTGTCACTGGATCCAGCCCGACCGGAAACGTTCGCTTCATCACGGACCCGTACAGCTCGAAGCGAAGCGTCTTCCTGCGCTTTGAGGGACCGGCCAACTCCACCTCCATCGTGGGAAGTGAGGTCCCCCCCAAGACGTGGACCGTGACTGGTAACGCGAAGTTGGTGACCTCTGGGACCGCCTCGGTGCTGGAATTGGACGGCGTCGGCGACTTCATCGAAACCAGCACGAACTTTTCCAGTTTGCAGTTCGGGACCGGGGACTTCGAAATCCGGTTTCGCCTCAAGACCAGCGTTGGTCAAAAGGTGGTGATGGAAACCTACACCCCTTCAAGCAATGGGTGGGAGATCTACATCAGTCCCGGCGGGCAGCTCAATTGGTACCACAACGGTTGGCGCAAGTCGGGGGCGATCAATGTCGCTGACGGCGTGTGGCACGACGTGGCGATCTCCCGTACGGCTGGCGTCCTGTACCTTTACGTGGACAGTACGCGCGACGGGGCGGGTGTTGCCTATCCGGACGATGTGGGCGGCAAGGGCTCGCTGACGATCGGCACGCAGATCTACGGACGCAACTCGAACACCTACGATTTCCAGGGACAGTTGGATGACATTCGCATCACCAAAGGCCTTGGAGGGGACACCGGCACCACACGCGTGGTGGCCAACGACGGGACGATTGAGCTGGGCAATGCCGCGGTGTCTGGAGGGGCGGCTGCGCTGACGTTGGGGGCCATGCCTCTCGGGCAGAGCCTGATCTGGGCGGCCTATTCCGGCGATGCAGCCAATCTACCGAGCTTGTCGTCGAGCATTTTGCAGTCGTACCGCTCGGCGGCCACAGTCAGCGTGGCGGCCAATCCGGCGAACCCGTCTGCCGGCCAAACGTGGACGCTCAGCTCCACGGTGACCGGTAGCAGTCCCGCTGGTACCGTCACCTTCAAGAACGGCTCCACCGTCCTGGGCACCAGCGCGCTGCAATCCGGCGCTGCCAGCTACATAGTTCCTAAGACGGCGCCCGGCAGCTACAGCATTACCGCAAGCTACAGCGGAGACGCACAGAACGCTGACGCCTCGTCCAACCCGATCAGTGCGAACGTTCCGATAGCGTCCACCACGACATCCCTTGTGGCCACGCCGAACTCCGCGACGACAGGTCAGACGGTGCAGCTGGCCGCCACGGTCGCCGGTTACCAGCCCACCGGCGTGGTCACTTTCAGCGAGGGGAACACCCCTGTGGGGACCGCCAACGTGGCCGGTGGAAAGGCCACTCTGGGCATCAACACCCTGGCGCTAGGCAGCCACACCTTCACTGCGTCCTTCGCCGGCGACGCGTACAACACCCCCAGTAGTTCGGGGAGCGCTGTGGTGACAGTATCGGGCCGCCCGTCCATGACTTGGCAATACGGCTACGACGCCATGGATCGGCAAAACACGATGGTCGACGGCAACAGTCTGCCCACGTACACGTACTATGACCTGCTTGGCCGGACCATTCAGACGCAGCAGCCAGCCAATGCGGGCGCCAACATGCCCACCGTCACGCAGTTCAACTACGACACTGCGGACAATCTCACCAGCGTGGCCGACCCGCGCAACCTGGTGACGACCTACACACCAGATGGGCTTGGCAATGTGAGGAGCGAGCTCAATCCTGACCGGGGCGCGCTCTCCTCCACTTTTGACGCCAACCGGAACTTGCTCACCAGCATCGATGCGCGGGGCAAGCAAACGACGTACACCTACGACAGCATCAATCGGCTAACTTCGATCAGTTACCCCACGGGCGCAGGGACGACGTTCGAGTACGACGGTGGCGCGGCGCCCACACCGGCTGCGAGGGGGCAGCTGACGAAGATGACCGACGAGTCCGGTCAGACGAGTTATGCCTACGACGCAGTGGGCCGGCTGACGACGAAGACGGTCACCATTGCCGGCCGTGCTTTCACGGTGGGGTACGCCTGGGGAGACAGCGGCTCTGCGCTGGACAAGTTGACGTCGATCACATACCCGAGCGGTTCACGGTTGAGCTATGTGTACGACAGCGCCGGTTATGTGAGCGGCATCACCGTAAACCCGGTGAACGCGAACGGCGTGGGAGCGAGCGGCACGGCACAGACGCTGCTGAGCAGTGTGACGTACAACGTGGACCGTGCTCCCAATGGCTGGCTGTGGTCAGACGGCAAGGCACGGACCATTGGATACGACAGCAACGGCTTGATCTCCAGCTACACGCTCGGCGATCCCAACGGGACCGGCGCCGCTGCGGGCGTGCTTCGCAGCCTCACCCGGGATGCCGGCGGACGGATCACCGGCTACACGCACACCAACAGCGGCGGCGCTCAGTCTGGCCTGGACCAAGGCTTCGCCTACGACAACCTCGATCGGCTGGTCTCGGCAACCATCGGCGGTTCGACCACCGCGTACACCTACGACGAGAACGGTAACCGCACGTCCAAGACGGTGGGCAGCACCACTTACAGCAATGCGATCGCGGCCACCAGCAACCGCATGACGCAGGCACAGGATGCCTCCGGGACGGCTGCGCTCACGTACGACGCTGCGGGCCACATGACTGCGGATGGAACGAACACGTTCACCTACAACGACCGCGGGCGCATGACGAGTGTGACGACACCCGGCGGCACCGTGAGCTACGTCTACAACGGGCTGAATCAGAGAGCCGGAAAGAGTGGTCCCAGCAGCCTGGTTTCGAGTGGAGCGAGCTACTTCGTCTATGACGAGGCTGGGCAGCTGCTGGGCGAGTACGACGCGAGTGGCAGTCCGGTGTATGAGCCCATCTATCTGGGCTCCAGCCTGGTCGGGGTTCTGAAGCAGACTGGCAGCGCGGCCACCAACGACCTCGCTATTGCGATCCACAATGTGTACGCTGATCAGATCGACACACCGCGGATGATCACACGCCAGGACCATGCCATTGTGTGGCGCTGGGACACGGCGGAAGCGTTCGGCGCGACAGCTCCGAACCAAGACCCCAGTTCACTGGGAACGTTCACGTTCAACCAGCGCTTTCCCGGGCAGGTATTTGATAGGGAGACCGGGCTCCTCCAGAACTGGAATCGGGAATACAACGCTCGGTTTGGACGCTATGCGCAGAGTGATCCGATCGGGCTCGAAGGCGGCATTAACACGTACGCGTACGTCGTCAACGGACCGTTGACGAGCACTGATCCGAGTGGCTTGGCCACAAAGGATCCAAGCAAGGGCTCGGGTCCATACCATCCGCCTGAAGGTACATCGGTGGGATGCACGAACGCTGATGATTGCCCTGAGATCAAGCGGAAGATGAACCTGCTTCAGAAGATGATTACCTCTCACGAGAGGTGGGACCGTGTGAATCCGAGGCCGAGGGGCGGCAACAGGCACGCTGAAGAAATTGCTGATCTATGGCGCGCCTGGGGCAAGTGCCAGGCGCTGTGGCAAAAGAAAGACTGCGACAACTGTCCACCACCGCCGAGTTTCCTTGATTGGGTGAAGAACAAGCTGACTCCGCAACAGAATCAGTCCTACGATCCAAAGACCGAGCGGTGGATACCCGACCAGTCAGGCGCAAGCCCTGGGGGCCCGATGCCAGGTCTTGGGCCGCGGTTTTTACCGATTCCATAGGAGTCTCTATGGCTAATTTGCCAGACGTAGTTAGGGTGCTTGAGGGAGTGGAGCCGATCGCGAAGGATCAGGCGCTTGCTTGGCTCGCTGATTCCGACGTGGAGATTGCAGGTGCTGCCCATGCCTACCTTGAGAAGGCGCGGCATTCGGCGCGCGTGACACCGCCTCTGAGCGAAGACGAGTTCGCTCAGCTGAGCGTCGAGTATCTCAAGCGATGCTTGCTGGGCACGCAAGAGGGTGAATGGGTGCAGTCGCGATTCGAGGCTGCATGGGCGCTGGTGTCGTGGCTTGCTCGACAAGCGAAACAGCCGAGCGTCAATGCGGTCGGCTTCGTTCGGTGGCTTGGTGATTCATACAAGGCGAACCTAGAACTTCGGAACGTCGTCATCACCGGATTGCTGGAACACGTTCTTGGGTCGAAAGACGTTGATCGTCTTTTCATCTCATGGGAGTGTGATCCGGAGCTTGCACAAGCGCTTAGCAGCGCTCGCGAATGGAAAAAACGCGGAGGGAGATCGCCGATCGATCTCAAATAGTTCCGGAACTGGAACTGCGAGTACAGCGCCAAGAGTGGCCGATACATTCAGGTCGATCCGACTGGCGAGCTTCAACTGCCCAGCAATCCTAGTGGCTTGCCTTCAGATTGGCAGCGAGATTTATCCCACCGAGACTCCAACTGTGAACGGTGGAGGTCCCCCAGCGGCGTTATTTCGTCTATGACGAGGCTGGGCGGCAGCTGCTGGGTGAGTACGACGCGAATGGCATCCTGGTGTACGAGACCATCTACCTGGGTTCCCCACGTTGGAGTCGGACGTTGCGGCTGCATGGTTAAGGGGTAAGCTAGTGGAGCCAATTTGGTGCGGCCTTGCAAAGAGTCGTTTACTCGTTGGTACTTAGGCGCCCAATACTGCTATCTCCTGCTCCGCCAAGACCGAAAGGCCGCACCAGCGGGCTTTTCTTTTTTGTGCGAGCAGCCAGGGATGAGTACTCGATGCGGAGGGTTTGCTCGGCGAGAGATCAAGGCCTTTGCTTTCGCCGGGCGCAATGTCGGGCGCTGCTAAGCTCGCCGGTTCCGCTCCCGAACGATCCAGCATAAACGACACCGTGCCTCAAGGCGAGGTTGCGGCTGACTGCCGATGCCTACGCGCTGGGCGCGCTGCTTGCTCTGACCTGTTTCACGGCGGGCATGTGGCGCGAGTTCGAACTGGATGACGCGGCGGAAGAACTCGGTTCAGGCGAGGTCGTGAATGTGCTTCGACGCATGACGCGGAAGCCCGTCTCTTGCCGGCCGCGTACCGGGCCCGCACTTCGGGCCCTCACCACTGAGCAGGCCGCCAGTCGGCGATAATCGCAAACGATTCGACGCTTCCAACGGCTTGGCGTTCGCGGCCGAGCCACGTGAAGCGGCCTGACTGCCGGTCTCCGGCAGCACCACCCGCAACCCGATCTGCTGCGCAAGCTCCGCGAACGGCCCCTGGAACGGAACGTCCGTGAACAGCGCCGTTACCTGCGACAGGTGCCCACGCGGGCCACGGCGGCCAGGCCGAACTTGGTGTTGTCGGCCACGACGAACACCTGGAGCGCGCAGCCGATGATCGCTTGGGTGACCCGCTTCTCGTCCAGGATGAAGTCCAGCAAACTGCCGTCTTCCGCGATCGCGGTGACGCCGAGGATGCTGTAGTCGAGCTTGAACTGCTCGATGAACTGCGCCGACGCTTCGCCCGTGACGGCCGGGTCGCGCGGCCGCACGGTGCCGCCCACGACGACGGTGTCGAAGTCTTCCTTGCCCGCCAGCGCGCGCACGACATTGAGGTTGTTGGTCACCGCGCGCGGCGGCGAGACCGAATGCGTCGCGGGACTGGAGCTGGGCGCCGACGATTGCATCCGCAAGCCTTGCTCGTCGCGCGAAGTCGTCGCCCGCGTGAAGACGGTGCTGTGGCGGCGCGGGCCCGGCGCGGCGCCGGCGCACGGACTGGTTTTCGACCGGACGCGGTGGCGTGCTTCCCTCGGAGGCGTGCCCCTGAGGCTGACGCGCAGGGAATTCGAACTGCTGCGGTGCTGGCCGAGCCACCGCAGCGGATTTTCAGCCGCGCCCACCTACTCGAGGCCATCGAACCGGACGGCCCGCGGATCAGCGAACGCGAACCTCAGGCGCAAGTTCGCCGCCGCCGAAGGCGACGCGAGTGGATCCGTTGCGTCTATGGCGCGGGGTTCTGTTTCGATCCGGAGTGAGCCGCGGCGGACGGCGGGGCTAATTCCCAGCTAAGACGATCCTCACAGCCAGCCAAGAGTCGGCTCCTACAGTGCTTCTCACGGACGGCGCAGCGAGCAGACAGACATCCCGCTCGCGACGTCCGCAACGAAGACCCACCGACTGACTGAAAGGAATCATCATGAACGCCAAGACCCTCATCGCCATCGCTTCCGTCGCCGCCGCCTTCTCGGGCTTCGCCCGCGCCGGCGAGGCCAGCGACATGATCGTTACCCCCGACCAGCTGCATGGCACCCGCACCCGCGCCGAAGTGCAGGCGGAAGCCGTGCAGGCCGCGAAGTCCCCGAGCCTGGGCGAAGCCAGCACCACGGCCACCGGCGCGTCGGCGGGCATCCGCGATGCGCAAGCGGTGAAGGCTGAAGCCGTGCAAGCCTCGCGCTTCATCCGCGTGGGCGAAGCCAGCTGATCGCGGCAACCTCCGGAAGGAAAACGGCGCCCAGGGCGCCGTTTTTCATGGGCCGATGGCCGATCAGGTCCGCGCGGCCTTCAGCACGTCCGCGATGAGGAACGCCAGTTCCAGGCTTTGCGATCCGTTCAGCCGCGGATCGCACGCGGTGCGGTAGCGCATCGCGAGGCTTTCGTCCGTCACGGCCTGGGCGCCGCCGCGGCATTCGGTCACGTCTTGGCCAGTCATCTCGAAGTGCAGGCCGCCGGGCCAAGTTCCTTCCTGCGCGTGCGCGGCGAAGAAGCCGCGCACTTCCTGCAGGATGCGGTCGAAGTCGCGCGTCTTGTACCCGCTGGCCGAAGTGACCGTGTTTCCGTGCATGGGGTCGCAGCACCACACGGGGTTGCGGCCGGCTTGCCGCACGGCGCGCAGCAGCGGCGGCAGCCGCTCGGCCACCTGGCCGCTGCCCATGCGGCTGATCAGCACGATGCGCCCCGGCTCCTGTGAAGGGTCGAGCGCGTCCAGCAGGCGCAGCACGTCGTCGGGGTTCGCGGACGGCCCCAGTTTCACGCCGATGACGTTGCGCACCCCGCGCAGGAATTCCACGTGCGCGCCATCGAGCTGGCGCGTCCGCTCGCCCAGCCACAGCATGTGGGCGGAACCGCCATACCAGTCGCCCTGCTGCTCGCCCTGGCGGGTGAGCGCTTCCTCGTAGTGCAGGTGCAGCGCCTCGTGGGACGTGTAGAACTCCACCGCGTGCAATTGCGGGGCGCGCACCGCGTCGAAGCCGCAAGCCTGCATGAAAGCCAGCGACTGGGTGATGCGGTCGGCCAGCTCCTCGAAGCGCTCGCCCTGCGGGCTGGACCGCACGAAGTCGGCGGTCCAGCGGTGCACCTGGTGCAGGTCCGCGAAGCCGCCCTGCGCCAGCGCGCGCAGCAGGTTCAGCGTGGCCGCCGACTGTGAATAGGCCGACAGCAGCCGCGACGCATCGGGCTGGCGCGCCTGCGCCGTGAAGTCGCTGCCGTTGATGATGTCGCCCCGGTAGGAAGGCAGCGTGACGCCGTCCGCCGTTTCGTGGTCGGAAGACCTTGGCTTCGCGAACTGGCCCGCGATGCGGCCCACCTTCACCACCGGGCAGGCCGCCGCGTACGTGAGCACCACGGCCATCTGCAGGATGACGCGGAAGGTGGCTTCCACCGGTGCCTGGCCGATCTCGTCGAAGCTCTCGGCGCAATCGCCGCCCTGCAGAAGGAACGCCTCGCCCCGCGAAACGGTGGCGAGGCGCTCGCGAAGCTGCGAGATCTCGCCGGGAAAGATCAGTGGCGGCAACGCGCCCAGCCGTGCCTCGACGTTCCGCAGGGCCTGCGGCTCGGCGTAGGCCGGCATCTGGCGCGCCGGCCGGTCGCGCCAGGAAGAAGGGGTCCAGTTGTGCATGCGGGGATGTTAGACGGCCAACTGAAAGGCCTGTCCACGCAGCGCGTGCATCGCTCGCTGGTCCCTGCTTGTGATGTATCGACGCTGGTTTGTTGTTCGGCTCTCATCCCGATGCAGTAGGCGAACGTTTATCCATGGTTTCCCCTAAACCCCGCAAAAATGGGAGAGCGATACGCTTGGGGTCAAGTAAGAAAAACCAACAAGTTGATGCGAGCTGTCACCGCAAGTGGCCGAGCAGGAAGGAGCGGGCATGAAGCACATGCACATTGGCGATGCAGGCCCGATAGCGGACGGCATTCGCGGAGCACGTCGTTCAAGTGAAAGCCACTGTTGTGGCTCACAGCCGGCTGGCACCGCTGCTGGCTGACTGACATCCCTGGTTGACGAACACGGGCGCCGTCAAGGCGCCTGGTCGTCACGTCTGGGGTTTCCCTTTCAACGATTTCCCGGCACACCGTCGGGTGTGTTGTGCCGCGCGTTCGCGCCGCGGCTTGCCGAGGATTTATGCACAGCGATCTTGCCTTGAAGATGACAGCGGACTTGTTCTGGACGGGGTTCCTCATCTGCCTGCCCGTATTGGGCTTGACCATGCTGGTCGGGCTGGTGGTCAGCGTCCTGCAAGTGGTCACGCAGGTGCAGGAGATGTCGCTCACGTTCGTGCCCAAGCTGCTCACCGCCGGGATCGCGGTGGTGATGTTCGGTCCATGGATGCTGCGCATGCTGTGCCAGTTCGCTGCGCAGCTGTGGACGAACATCCCGGCGATGTTCCCGTAGGCGGCTCGGTGAACGATTTCGTCCTGGCGCCCGGAGCGCCCTGGGTGGCCACGGTGCTGCTGCTGTCGGCGCGGCTCGCAGCGTTGTTCCTGATGACGCCGCTGCTCTACGCCGTGCCGGTCCCGGGCACCGTGCGGGCGCTGTTTGTCGTTGGTCTGGCCGCGGCCATCTCCCTCCCATTTGCAGCGGCTCCGGTCTCGCT
Source organism: Ramlibacter humi (assembly GCF_004681975.1). Classification (GTDB taxonomy): domain Bacteria; phylum Pseudomonadota; class Gammaproteobacteria; order Burkholderiales; family Burkholderiaceae_C; genus Ramlibacter; species Ramlibacter humi. The sequence continues at coordinate 108,675 of NZ_SMLK01000009.1, read as the reverse complement.
GCCCCATTCGCTGGGCGACCTGCTGGCTGGTTTCCTGAGCGAACTGGCACTGGGTGCCACCATGGGGCTGGGCATCCTCATGGCTTTCGCCGGCTTCGACTTCGCCGGCCGCCTGCTGGACGTGCAGGTCGGCTTCGGCATCGCGCAGGTGTTCGATCCGGTCACGCGCCGCCAGGTCCCGGTCATCAGCTCGGTGTTCTCTTCCCTCGCCCTGCTGGTCTTCTTCCTGGTCGACGGTCATCACGCGCTGCTGCGCGGCGTTGCGCTGAGCCTGGATCGCTTCCCGGTGGGGCAGCCGTGGTCCGTGGCAGGCAGCGCGGAGCCGATCGTGCGTCAGGCCGCGGGCCTGTTCACGCTGGGCTTCGCCCTCGCCGCACCGGTGGTGTTGAGCCTGCTGCTGCTGGAGTTCGCGTTGGGCGTGGTCTCGCGGAATCTGCCCCAGGTCAATATGCTGGCACTGGGCATCCCGGTGAAGATCGTCGCCGGGCTGTTGGCGTTGTCCGTTTGGGCGGGCGGCATGGGCGGCGTCATGCTGCGCGTGTACGCCGACATCTATCGCACCTGGGCCGGCCTTTTCGAAGCGGCGCCGGCAAGAGGGCCCAGGTGATGGCGGACCAGGATCTCGACCGCAACGAAGCCGCCACGCCGTTCAAGCTGGAAAAGGCCCGGGAGCAAGGGCAGACGGCACGCAGCACCGACGTGGTGAGCGCCACGGTCTTTCTGGTGGCCATGGGTTTCGCGACGTGGCAGGGGCTGGAACTGGTCACCGCCGTTTTCCGCCTGGCGCGCGTGGCGCTGGTGCATGCCGGTTCCGGCGTGCCGACCGCGGCTTCCGCGTGGCCCCTGGCGACGCACATGCTGCGCGAGGCGGCGATGCTGGTGCTGCCGTTCCTGGGCGCGCTGATGCTGGCGGCGGTGGTGGGCACCGTGGCGCAGACCGGCATCGTGCTGTCCATCGATCCATTGAAGATGGACTTTGGCCGTCTCGACCCGGTCGCCGGGCTCAAGCGCGTGCTGTCGCTGCGCACCCTTTTCGACGGGGCGCGGGCGCTGGTGAAGCTGGCCATCCTGCTGCTGGCCGCCTGGTATGCCTTGGCCAGCTTGCTGCCCGGGTTCTACGCGGTCGCGGCGCTGCCGCCGGCAGGCTTCCTGCGCACGCTGGTGGCGGATGCCACCGGATTGGGCATGAAGATGGCCCTGATCCTTGCCGCCATCGCCTTCGCCGACCTGCTGTACACCCGGCGCGAGTTCAGCAACAAGATGCGGATGAGCCGCCGCGAACTGAAGGACGAAGTCAAGAACCGCGAAGGCGACCCGCGCATCCGCCAGCGGCTGCGCGAACTGCGCCGCGAAGCGCTGCAGCGCAGCCGGGCGCTGCGCAACACGCGGGACGCCGACGTGGTGCTCACCAATCCCACGCACTACGCCGTCGCGCTGCGGTACGTGCACGGTCAGATGGAAGCGCCGCTCGTGATCGCAAAGGGAGCCGGCCAACTGGCCGCTCGAATGCGCGACATCGCGTACCGCCATCGCGTGGCCATCGTGCGCAGTCCCTCGCTGGCGCGCAGGATGTTCCGCGAGGTCGGCATCGACCAGGCGGTCCCGCCTTCGTTCCATGCGGACGTGGCGCGCATCATCGTCTGGGTGTTCGCCATGCGGGAGCAGCGGCAGAAGGCCCAGGAGGCCGCGGCATGAACGCGCTGCAGCGGTTCCTCGGCCGCCATTCCGACATCGCCATGGTGCTGGCCGTGCTGGGCGTGCTGATGGTGCTGTTCGTGCCCATCCCGAAGGCACTGCTGGACTTCCTAATCCTGGCCAACTTCAGCTTCGCCTTCCTGGTGCTGCTGCTCACGTTCTACATGGCGCGGCCGGTGGAGTTCTCCACCTTTCCCTCGCTGCTGCTCGTGGCCACGCTGTTCCGCCTGTCGCTCAACGTCGCGGCCACGCGGCTGATCCTGGCGCAGGGCGACGCCGGCCGCGTCATCGCCGCCATCGGCGAATACGTGGTCGGCGGCAACTACGTGGTCGGCTTGATCGTCTTCCTCATCCTGATCGTCGTGCAGTACGTCGTGGTGACCAACGGCGCCCAGCGCGTGTCCGAGGTGGCGGCGCGCTTCGCGCTGGACAGCATGCCGGGCCAGCAGATGAGCATCGACGCCGACCTGAACATGGGGTTCATCGACCAGGCCGAGGCGCAGCGCCGGCGCAAGAACCTGGAGAAGGAAGCCGGCTTCTACGGCGCGATGGACGGCGCCAGCAAGTTCGTCAAGGGCGACGCCATCGCCGGCATCGTCATCCTGCTGATCAACATCGTCGGCGGATTGGTCATCGGCGTGCTGCAGCACCACCTGCCCTGGGGCGAGGCGCTGCGCACCTACACGCTGCTGACCATCGGCGACGGCATCGTCACGCAGGTGCCGGCGCTGGTGATCTCGGTGGGCACCGGCATCATCGTCACCCGCTCGGCTTCGGACGGCAACCTGAGCCGGGAAGTGCTGCGCCAGGTCACGTCTTTTCCGAAGACGCTGGTGCTGGTCGCCGGTGCGCTGCTGGCATTGGTGCTGCTGCCGGGCATTCCCGCGATACCCGCGCTTGCCTTGTTGCTCGTCGCGGCGCTCGCCGCCTGGCTGGCGTACCGCGCGCGTGCGGACGACGCGGAGTCGCCGGAAAACAAGGAAGCCCAGGCCGCCACCGAAGCAGGCGGCGAGCCGCTCGAGCAACTGCTCGTGGTCGAGCCGGTCGAGGTGATGGTCGGCAGCGGCTGGGCGCCCCAGGTCAGCGACGCCAGCGGTCTCTTCATGGAGCGCATCGCCGCTTTCCGAAAGCAGCACGCGCAGGACTACGGCATGGTGCTTCCGCGCGTCCGTTTCCGTTCAGGCGCGCGGTTGGCGGCGTACGGCTACGAGATCCATGTCGACGGCGCGGTGGCTGCGCGCGGTGAAGCGCGCGAGGACCGGCTGCTCGCCATCCACGCGGCCGGCGACCAACGCTCGGTCCCCGGCGAGCCGACGCGCGACCCCACCTACGGCTTGCCCGCGCTGTGGATCGAACTGGGGCAGCGCGAAGCTGCCGCCGCGGCGCGCTACACGCTCGTCGACGCCCCCACGGTCTTCATGACGCACCTGACCGAGGTTTTGCGGCGCGAGTCGGCGACGCTGCTCACGCGCAGCGAGACCGACAAGCTGCTCAATCGCGTGCGTCAGTCACATCCGCCCCTGGTCGAGGAGCTGGTTCCGTCCGTGCTGTCGGTCGGCGACGTGCAGAAGGTGCTGCAGAACCTGCTGCGCGAGAAGGTGTCCATCCGCCACCTCGAAGCCATCCTGGAAACCCTGGCCGACGCCGGCCGCACCACCAAGGATGCCGCACAGCTGACCGAGGCGGTGCGCCAGCGCCTGGGCCACGTCATCTGCCGCGGCCTCGCAGGTGATGCCAGCGCGCTGCACGTCTTGACCCTCGATCCTGCGATGGAGAGCCGCTTCCTCCAGAGCCTGCGCGGTGCCCAGGCCGAAGGCGTGCCTGCGGGTTCGTTCGTGCTCGAGCCCAAGCTGGTGGAGAAATTCCTGGTCCACCTGATGCAGCAGGCGGAAAAGATGATGAAGAGCAACCTGCTGCCGGTGCTGCTTTGCGCGCCGGAGCTTCGCCGCCATGTGCGCTCGCTGTCCGAGAGGGGCCTGCCGCACCTGCGCGTCCTGTCCATGGCCGAGATTCCGCAGGCCATCGAACTCAAGTCCTTCGGCACCGTCGCCGCCTGATCCATGAACGAAATCCTCGCCGTCACCCTCCGCAGCATGCAGCTCGACATGGCCAAGGTCGACCGCGTCGGCCTCAACCTGGCGAACGCGCAGACCACCGGCTACAAGCGCGAGGTCGTCGTCGGCGAGACGTTCGGCAGCCGCGTGGCCGCGGCGCGCCACAGCGCGGCCGCTTCTGCACCGGAGCACACCACGCAGGTGGACCAGCGCCCGGGCACGCTGCGTTCCACCGGCCAGAGCCTGGACGTGGCGCTCACCGGTCCCGGCTGGTTCGAGGTGCAGACCGAGCGCGGTCTCGCCTACACGCGGCAAGGCGATTTCCGGCTCGACGCGCAGGGCCGCATCGTCACGCAGCAGGGGCAGCCGGTGATGGGCCTGGCCGGAGAGATCCAGCTGCCGCACGGCTTCCCGGTGATCGATCCGCAAGGACGGGTGTTCGAGGGAACTGCCCCCGGTGGCGCGCCGCCCGCGGCGGACGCGCCACCGGTCTCGCAACTCAAGGTCGTGCAGTTCGAGGCAGGCGCGGCGGTGGAGCACCTTGGCCAGGGCCTCGTTGCCGTGCGTGGCGAAGTGGCCGCGGCGGCGGACGGCCGCACCGAAGTGCGCCAGGGCTACCTGGAGAACTCCAACGTGAGTTCCATGCAGGAGATGGTGCAGCTGATCCAGACCCTGCGCCATTTCGAATCGATGCAGAAGGCGGCCACCGGCTACGACGAGATGCTGGGCACCGCCATCCGCAAGCTGGGCGACGCCGCCTGAGCAACCACCCATTCCCGAGGAGTCCCGTTCCATGTTCGACGCTCTCTACATCGGCGCCACCGGCATGCAGGCGCAGCAGGCCCAGGTCGACGCCATCGCCAACAACCTGACCAACGCGAACACGCCCGCGTACAAGAAGACGCGCGTGAGCTTCACCGACCTGGTGTTGCGCGCGGCGCAACCGGCGGGCGCGAACGCTCCGCTTGCCGCGGTGCAGGGGCGCGGCGCCGGCGTGGCGCTGGCGAGCACGGTGAAGCTGTTCGAGCCGGGCGAGTTGAAGAAGACCGAATCGCCGATGGACGTCGCCGTGCAGGGCGATGGCTTCCTCGAGATCACCATGCCCGATGGCACGCGCGCGTACTCGCGGGGTGGCACGCTCAAGGTGAATCCGGACGGGCAGCTCGCCACGCTGGCCGGCGTGCCGCTCAAGCCCGGCATCGCCATCCCGGAAGGCGCCAGTGCCATCGTGATCTCTCCGAACGGCCGGGTGCAGGCGCAGCTCAAGGGCCAGAGCGCGCCGGTCGATGCGGGCCAGCTGGAGATGGTGCGCTTCGCCAATCCGCAGGGCCTGCTGGCGCAGGGTGGCAACGTCTACCGCGCGACGGAAGCGTCGGGCGAACCCATCGGCGGCAAGCCCGGCGAGGATGGGATGGGCACGCTGGCGCAGGGTTTCCTCGAGAGCTCCAACGTGAAGATGGTCGAGGAGATGGTCAACCTCATGGTGGCGCAGCGCGCCTACGAGGCCAGCGTCAAGGTGGTGCAGGCGTCCGACGACATGCTGGGCATGATCAACGGGCTGCGGCGATGAAGGCGATCGCCGCACTCTCGGCGGGCCTGGCCTGCGCCGGCACCGCTCTGGCCGCCCAGGCGTCGGTCGAGTTGCTGCCGCAATCGCGTGTCGCTTCGGGATCCGTCACGCTGGGCCAGGTCGCCCGCGTGCGGGGCGACGACCTCTCGCAGGTGCGTGCGCTGGTGAAGCTGCCCATAGGGCATGCGCCTGCGGCCGGGCAGGGCATGACGCTGGAACGCGAGGCGCTGGCGGCGTGGGCCGGCCAGCGCCTGCACGATCGCGGGACCGTCACCTGGGAAGGACCGGCGCAAGGGCTGGTGCTGGCCGACAGCCGCACCGTCGAGGGAGAGGCCATCGCAGGGGCGGCTTCGCAGGCATTGCGCGAATGGCTCTCCGCGCGCAGCGAACGCAGCGAAGTCCAGCTCGCGTGGCCGCCGCAGGACGTGCAGGTGCCGGAAGGCGCGCCGCGGCTGCAGGCGCGTTCGCTGGCCCGGTCGCCGCTGCGCAGCCGGATGGTCGTGTGGGTCGACGTGTGGTCCGGCAACCGGTTCGTGCGCACCGTACCCGTCTCCTTCGCGGTTCAGGCGTGGCGCGAAATTCCTGTCGCGGCGCGGCCGGTCGAGGCGGGTGCGCCGCTGGATGCCGCCAATGTCGAGAAACGCGGGATCGACATCGCGGCCCTCGATGGCGCACCGCTCGCCAGGCAAGCAGGCGATCCGGTGCGTGCCACCCACGCGCTGCATGCCGGTGAGCCTCTGAGGGCCCGAGATGCGGCTCCGGTCCCGCTGGTGCAGCGCGGTCAGTGGGCATCCCTGCGTTCCGGAACCGGCGCGGTGATGACCGAGGCGCGCGTGGAGGTGCTGCAGGACGGGCGCGCCGGCGAGAACGTTCGCGTACGCCAGCCGGGCGCCATGGCCCAGGTCACGGCACGGGTCGTCGGCCCGGGACAACTGGAGATCGCCCGATGAATCCCTCTCGAAGGACCCTGGCTGCTGCGCTGTTGGCGGCGGCTGCCTTTCCGGCCGTGCGGGCGCAGAGCCTGTTCCGCGAAGACACCTGGCGGCCGCTCACGGGCGACAACAAGGCGTACCGCCCGGGTGACGTGCTCACCGTGCAGGTGTACGAGAACTCCAGTGCGGTGAGCAGCGCGGACACCGGAACGCGGCGCAACAACAACCTGAACGCCGAGCTCACCCATGGCGCGCGCGTGGTCGGCGAAAGCTCCGCCCGTTTGGGCGGCGACTTCGACGGCGGCGGCCGGACCCAGCGCACCAGCCGCCTGCTCACCACCCTGACCGTCACGGTGCAGGAAGTGCTGCCCGGCGGGCAGTTGCGCGTCGCCGGCACGCAGGCGGTCACGGTGAACAACGAGCTGCAGCGCGTCACGCTGGAAGGCCTGGTGCGTCCGGCCGACATCAGCGACGGCAACGTGGTGCAGTCCACCCGTATCGCCGATGCGCGCATCACGTACCTCGGCGAAGGCGACATCAGCGAGCGCCAGCAGCGCGCGTGGTGGCGGCAGCTCGCCGACTTCCTGGGGCTTTGAAGATGCGCAAGCTTTCCCTCAGGAAACAAGCCGCCTTCCTCGCGCTGGTGCTGGCCGCCGCGGCTGCCTTGGCCACCCCGCTGCGCGTGAAGGACCTGGGCAAGGTCCAGGGCTGGCGGGACAACGTGCTGGTGGGGACGGGCATCGTCACCGGCCTGGCGGGCACGGGTGACTCCTCGGCCAACCGCGCGACCCGGCAGGCGCTGTCGAACGTGCTGTCGCAGTTCAACCTGAGCGTTCCGCCCGAGCAGGTGAACAGCCGCAACGTGGCCGTGGTGATGGTGAGCGCTTCGCTGCCGGCCTTCGCCCGCGAAGGGGACACGCTGGACGTGCAGGTCGCCTCCAGCGGCGATGCGCGCAGCCTGGTGGGCGGCAGCCTGCTGCTCACCGCGCTGCGTGCGCCCAACGGCCGCGTGTACGCGCTGGCGCAGGGCCCTGTTTCCGTCGGCGGCCACCGCTACGACGCGAACGGCAACGTGGTCCAGAAAAACCACCCGACCGCCGGCGCCATCCCTTCCGGTGCGACGGTGGAAGTCGGCATGGAGAACACGCAGCCGGCACGCAGCCAGGTGACCTTCGTGCTGGCCGAGCCGGACTACACCACCGCCAGCCGCATCGCCACGGCCATCAACGAGCAGCTGGGTCCGGGTCTCGCGCGGGCACGCGACGCATCGGGCATCGAGGTGCAGGTCCCCGCCGCGCTGCGCGACGAGCCGGTCGGCTTCCTCGCCCGGCTGGAGAACGTGACGGTCGAGCCCGACCGCCGCGCGCGCGTGGTGATCAACGAGCGCACCGGCACGGTCGTTTCCGGCGGCGACGTGCACATCTCGCCGGTGGCGATCTCGCATGGCGACCTGAAGGTGACCATCACCAGCCAGAACAGCGTGTCGCAGCCTTCCTTCCTCGACCGTGCCGGACCCGGCGTGGTCACGGCGGTGGTGACGAACACGCAGATGGATGTGGAGGAGGCCGGCGGCACCGGCTTCCTGGCGGGCGCGGGCACGGTCTCCGACCTGGTGCAGTCGCTCGCGCGGATGAAGACGAGCACGCGGGACATCATTTCGATCCTGCGTGCGGTGAAGGCCGCCGGCGCGCTGCACGGCGACCTCGTGATCCAGTAACCGGAAAAGGAGGAATGCAGTGACCCAGCAACTGGAGGCGATCACGACAGCGGCGCTGTCGCTTGGCCTGGAGGCAGCCAGCCGCCGGCACGAGACCATCGCCGCGAACATCGCGAATGCGGCCACCGAAGGCTACGTGCCGGTGCGCCTGTCGTTCGAGGACCGGCTGGCCGAGGCCCGCCAGACGCTGCGCGACAAGGGCTCGGTCGACGCCTTCGCGCTCGCGGGCGTGCGCATGCAGGTGGAACCGGCGACGGACGCGCAAGGCCGGCCGGTCAAGGTGCAGGTCGACCAGGAAATGGCCGAGATGGCCCGCAACGCCGTGCAGTACCAGGCCCTCACGCAAGGCCTGTCGCGGCACCTCTCCATCCTCGCCGCGGCGGCGGCTGACGGGAAGAAATAAGCCATGGATTACCTACGGTCCTTCGCGGTCAGCGCCGCCGGCATGGCGCTGGAGCGCACGCGAGTCGAAGTCGCGGCCATGAACCTGGCCCACGCCAACGTGGTGCAGGACCCTGCCGCGCCGGCCTACCAGCCGCTGCACGTGGTCGCGCGCGCGGCGCAACCGGGGGCCTTCGGCAGCCTGGTGGAAAGCGGCCTCGAGGCGGCGTCGCTGCCTGCCGCGGAAGTGGAGCCCGCGGCCATCGCGCCGCGGCTGGTGCAGGAACCGGGACATCCGCTCGCCAACGAACAGGGCCTGGTCGCCTATCCCGCCGTCGATGCGGCGACGGAGATGGTCAGCATGATGAGCGCCACCCGGGCCTATGAGGCCAACGTGGCCGCCCTGAACACCGCGCGCACCCTCGCGCTGAAAACCCTGGAGATCGGGCGCGGCACATGAACATCGAATCCATCCAGGGCCTGGGCCAGCACGACGAAGTGGCGCCGCTGCCGTCGCTGCCTTCCGCCGGGGCTGCGCAAGGCGTGCAGGCGCCTTTCGGCAATCTCGTCACCGAGGGCCTGCAGCAGCTCAACGAGCAGCTCAAGACGAGCCAGACCGACCTGCAGCAACTGGCGCTGGGCGAAACGCAGAACCTGCACCAGGTGATGGTTCGCCTCGAAGAAAGCCGCATCGCCTTCCAGGTGATGCTGCAGGCGCGCAACCGCGTGCTCGAGGCGTACCAGGAAGTCATGCGGATGCAGGTGTAGGGAGCGGAACATGAAAGCCTGGTGGGAAGCGCTGGACACGCGCGCGAAGGTGGGCCTGGCGGCGGGCGTGGCGGTCATCGCCGCGGCGACGCTGGCCGGCGGCTGGTGGCTGCTGCGCACGGAGCAGGCGGTGCTGTTCTCCGACCTGAAGCCGGAAGATGCCGCCGTCATGGCGCAGGAGCTGGAAAAGCAGAAAGTGCCTTACACGGTGGCGGACGGCGGCACCACGTTGCTGGTGGACAAGCCGCAGGTGCACGCCACACGCCTCAAGCTGATGGGCAAGGACCTGCCGCTCCGCGGGGCGGTGGGACTGGAGCTGTTCAACAATGCCGAATTCGGCATGACCGAGTTCGCGCAGAAGATCAACTACCAGCGCGCGCTGCAGGGCGAGCTCACCCGCACCATCCTGTCGTTCCCGGAAGTGCGCGACGTGCGCGTGCACCTGGCGCTTCCAGAGCAGGGCCTGTTCCGGCAGGCGTCCTCCAAACCGAAGGCGGCCATCACGCTGACCATGCGGACGGGCCAGGCGCTGCGGCCGGACCAGGTCAATGGCATCCAGCGGCTGGTGGCGGCCTCCGTGCCCGGGCTCGCGGCGCAGGAGGTCACGGTGGTCGACCACCAGGGCGTGGCGCTCAGCCGCGCTTCCGACGATGGCGAGCAGGCCGGCGCCGGCGGGCGGCTGGACCTCAAGCGCGAGACCGAGAACTACCTGTCGCGCAAGGCGGCGCTGGTGCTGGAACGCGCGTTCGGCGCCGGGCAGGCGCTGGCCAGCGTGGACGTCACGCTGAACATGGACCAGGTGCGCGTCACCACCGAAGACGTGATCGGCGGCCCCGACGGCCGCGGCGGCGCAACCGCAGGCGTGATGGTGCGCGAGCGCGAGTCCAGCCGCGACAACGGCGCGCCGGATGCGCGCGGCGGCGATGCACAGGGCGCACGCGGCAGCAGCATGCAGCGCGAAGTGGAATACCAGGCCGGCCGGCGCGTGGAGCAGGTGGTGAGCCAGCCCGGCTCCATCCGCCGCATCCAGGTGGTGGCCGTCGTTCGGCAGCCGCTGGACGAGCAGCAGCAGGAACAGGCGCGCAAGCTGGTTGCGGTCGCCGTGGGCGCCTCACCCGAGCGGGGCGATGCTGTCGTCGTGCAGTCCATGCACGCGGCACAGGCGGCCGCTGCTCCGCCGGTGGCCGGTGCCGAGCCCGCTGCGCCGAAGGCGCCTGCGGGGCCGGGGCAGGACAGCTCTGCGCCATGGGCCATCGCGGTGCTGGCGCTGTTCATCCTGACAGCAGCGGCTTCGCTGCTGCTGTGGGCCCGCCGCCGCGCCGCCGCGCCCGGTGCACCGCTCTCGCAGGAGCAGCGGCAGGTTGCGCTGCGCCGTGTCGAAGCGTGGCTGCGCGAGGGCGACGGCGCCCGGCCGGCGGAAGCCGCGCTGATCGCACCTGTCGGGGATGCGCGATGACGTTGGCCTTGCCTGCCGCTTCGCATCGCCGGGCCGCGCTGTTGGTGCATGCGTTGCCGAAGCCCGATCGCGAATGGTTGCTGGACTCGCTCGCACCGCGCGATCGCGTGGAAATGGAAGGGCTGCTCGACGAATTGCGCGAGCTGGACATCCCGCCCGACCATGCCTTGCTGAAGGACGTCGTCGAAGCGGCGCCGCAGCCGGCGGCGATGGGCGCGGCCGATCGACTGGAGCGTCTGTCGCCTTCCCAGGTGCGGCTGCTGGTGGAGGTGCTGCGGCCGGAGCCGGCACGGCTCGTCTCCACGCTGCTCGGCCTGCGCGCATGGCCCTGGAGGAACGAGGTGGCCCTGGCACTTGGCGGCGTCGAGGCATCGGCTTCCACGCAGGCGCCGGCCTTGCAGCAGGCGTTGTGTGAAGTGCTTTGGCGGCGCCTGCAAACGGGTGGCGAGGTCAAGCCGGCCGGCGGGCGCGGATGGGGACCGTTGTCGCGCCTGCTTTGGAAAGGGATGCGGCGGTGAGCGGGACGGGAATCGAAGCCGGCCTCGTGCTGCGCGACGCATCGCTGCAGCCGGAAAGCGTGCGCATCGGCCGCCGCGCGGTGTTTCCCGCGGCGCCCACCGCCGGTGCCGCGCCGGCCGTGCACGCGATCGATCCCGAAAAGCTGCACGAGGCTGTGCTGGCCCGTGCGCGCGAGGAGGCCGTGCGTCTCGGCCGCGAAGAGGGCCTGAGGGCCGGCCGGGAGGAAGGCCTGCGCGCGGGCTACGACGAAGGCCTGAAGAAAGGCCAGGCCGACGCGCAGGCCGCCGCGGCCGCCGCGCTGGACAAGGCTGTCGCCGAAGCCATGGAACCGCTGCGCGAGCGCGAGAGCCGGCTGCAGGCCCTGGCCGCTGCCGTCGACCAGCAGCAGGCGGCGTGGCGCGAACTGGCCGAGGACGAGGCGGTGGCGCTCGCCTACGAACTGGCGTGCCGCGTGCTGGGCAGCGCCCTGGTCACGCCGGAAGGCATCCGGGCGCAGGTGCGGCAGTTGCGCGATCAGGCCCGTGCCGGCGCGGCTTTCCACGTGCACCCGGACGACCTGCCGTTGCTTCGGTCGGAACCAGGCGCGCAAGAGGCGACGCGGTGGGTGGCCGATGTTTCCGTTGCCACCGGCGGCTGCATCGCGCGCAGCGCGTCCGCGGCGCTCGACGCGCGGCTGGAAACGCTGCTCGAGGAATGCCTCCAGGGGCTTCTGGAAGTCCGTGCGCGGCGCGCGCAGGGAGGCGGCGAGTGACGGCACTGCGCGCCTATCGCGAGCATCTGCGCGCCGTGCCGCTTCACCGGCGCCTGGGGCAGGTGCGCCGCTTGCAGGGGCTGGCGATCGACGCCGAAGGCCCGCAGGCCACCATCGGCGAGCTTTGCCGCATCCGCGCGGCCGGGCAGGGCGGCGATGGCGTGCTGGCGGAAGTGGTGGGCTTGCGCGGCGGTGAAGTCACGCTCATGGCTTATGGAAGCACCCAAGGCATCGGTGCCGGCGACGAGGTGGTCGCGCTGGGCCACCACTCCGACGTGCCGGTGGGATCGCAATTGCTGGGCCGCGTCATCGACGGCTTCGGCCAGCCGCTGGATGGGCGTCCCGCGCCAGCCACTCGTGCGCGGCGCCCGCTGCACGCACCGGCACCCAATCCGCTGCAGCGGCCGCGCATCGAGCGCGTGCTGGAAACCGGCGTGCGCTGCATCGACGGCCTGCTGACCATCGGGCGCGGCCAGCGGGTGGGCATCTTCGCCGGCAGCGGCGTCGGCAAGAGCACCTTGCTGGGCATGGTCGCGCGCCACGTGAAGGCCCAGGTCAACGTCATCGCGCTGGTGGGCGAGCGCGGGCGCGAGGTGCGTGAATTCATCGAGAAGCAGCTCGGACCCGAAGGGCTCGCGCGCTCCGTCGTCGTGGTGGCCACGTCCGACCAGCCGGCGCTGGCCCGGCTTCGCGCGGCGCATGCCGCGGTGGCCATCGCCGGCCATTTCGCGGAAAGCGGCGGCGACGTGGTGCTGACCATGGACTCGGTCACGCGGCTGGCGATGGCGCGGCGCGAGGTCGGGCTGGCCGCGGGCGAGCCGGCCACGGCGCGCGGCTACACGCCTTCCGTGTTCGCGGAACTGCCGCAGATCTGCGAACGCTGCGGCACCACGCCGTCGGGCGGCTCCGTCACGGCGCTGCTCACGGTGCTGGTGGAAGGCGACGATTTCAACGAGCCGGTGGCCGACAGCCTGCGCGCCATCCTCGACGGCCACGTGGTGCTCTCTCGCGCGCTGGCGCAGCAGGGCCACTATCCCGCCATCGACGTGCTGCAAAGCGCCAGCCGCCTGTTGCCGGACCTGGCCACCAGTGACGAGCGCGCGCTGGTGGTCCGCACCGTGCAGCAGCTGGCGGTGCTCGAACGCAACCGGCAGATGGTGGACCTGGGCGCGTACCAGCACGGCACCAATGCGGCGCTGGATGAGGCGTTGGCCCTGGAGCCATCCCTGCAGGGATGGCTGCGGCAGGACGGCGGCGGAATCCCACGCGCTGAAAGCCTGCGCGCGCTGGCCGGCATCCTGGGCAAGGGGAAGGCGGCATGACGGTGCGGCCACCCTTGCGCCCGGTCCGCGGCTTCGACTGGCGGCTTGCGCCTTTGCAGCGCAAGCTCGAATGGGAGGCCGACGAAGCGCAAGCGGCCGTCGCTCGCGAACTCGCGCGGCGGGAAAGCGCCGCCTCCGCCACGCGCGAGGCGGAATCGCTGCTGGTGCAGGCTTCGCAGGACGCGCGGCAGGCTCTCGAAGCGCACGCCGACCCGCGCGCGCACCGTCACCAGCTGGCCTACCTGACGTTCCTGAATGACCGCGTTGCCGGCGTGCGGGCGGACGAACAGCGGGTCGCCGGCGATCTCTCGGCCGCACGGCAGGAGCTGCTGCGGCGCCAGCGCCGGCTGGACGTGGTCTTGCGGGCGCGGGCCAATGCGCTCGAGCTCCATCTGCGGGAGGCCGCGCGCCGTGCCCAGGTTCAGGTCGATGCGGACTGGCTCGCATTGCGCGAGCTGCGTGGCGGGAAAGATGCGGAGGGCTGCGCATGACGCTCATTCCCCGCCAGCTTCCGATGGACGCGGCCGCGGCGCCTGCCGCACCCGGCACGCCGTCCGGCGTCGACAAGGCCTGGCAGCTCGCCATGGAGAAGGCGCAGACGCGGCAATGGTTCCACGGTGCGGTGGGGCACGGACACGCCGCCATCGCAGGCGGTCCATCCGCGCCGCAAGCCAACCGCGACGTGGCGATGCCTCGCGGCGGGCAAGTGATGGCTAACGGTGATATGCCGGTTCCCGGCCCGGCGACTTCGAGGGCGGACGGCAGAGTCGCGGCGGCCGTGCGCACCACGCCTGCCACGGCATTGGCCTTGGCGAAAACATCGTCGGTGCATCGGGCCCTGGTCCTCTCGGCAGCCACCCAACCGGCCGGCTCGCCGCAACCCGTGAAGCAACGCGCCGTGGCCGTCGACGGCGCGCCGGCTTCCGATACCGCCTCGCCGTCTGCCCAGCCCGCACCCGCCCCCTCACCGGACATGCGTGTGCATGTCGAAGAGTCGGCCGGCGGCTTGCGCGTCTGGGTCGGCATCGCCGGCGACGCCGCCGCGGTGGCGGCTCGCGCGCAGGTGCTGCTGGCGGACTTGCGCCGGCAGTGCGCCGAGACGGGGCACCGGCTGCAGAAGGTCGTGTGCAACGGCGAAGTTTTCTTTGAAGCACCGGTTGGCGGCTCGCCGGCGGCGCTTTCCTCTTTCCACTCACCCCAGGAGCCATGATGGCCATCGGATCCGTCAGCGCAGCACCCGCTGCCACCGCCACCCCGGCCTCGAACCTCGGCCTGCAGGACTTCCTGAAGATCCTGCTCACGCAGCTGAGCTACCAGGACCCGCTCAAGCCCATGGACAACCAGGAGTTCATGGCCCAGATCGCGCAGTTCACGTCGCTGGAGCAGACCCAGCAGCTGAACGACAAGCTGGACCAGCTGATCACCAACCAGGCCGCGCTGCAGTCGGTGGGCCTGATCGGCCGCACGGTGGACGTGACCACCAGCACCGGCCAGGTGACGGGCACCGTGTCGTCGCTGTCGCTGAGCGGCGATTCGCCTTCGATCAGCGTGACGGTTTCGGGCGGCACCGTCGTGCCCGGCATCAGCCTGAGCCAGATCCTCGCCGTGCGCTGAAGGAGGAAACGATGCTCGATTCCATCAACGTGGGCATGTCGGGGCTGCTTGGTTTTTCCAGGGGCTTGCGCGTCATCGGCAACAACACGGCCAACATGAACACGCCGGGCTACAAGTCCGCCACCCTGCAGTTCACCGACCTGTTCTACGCCAACCAGGCGAACGGCACCGAGGGCCGCACGCAGCTGGGCCAGGGCCTGGGCACCGCGGGCACGACGCTGGACTTCCGCGCCGCCGACCTGCGCCAGAGCGGCAACGAGTTCGACCTGGGCATCGACGGCGGCGGCTTCTTCGTGCTGCGCGACGAGCAGGGCCGCACGCGCTACACCCGCGCGGGCCAGTTCGATTTCGACCAGGAAGGCCGCTTCATCAACCGCATCGACGGCAGCCAGGTCATGGGCCTGGACGCGGGCGGCAACCTCGTGGCCATCAGCATCGCGGGCATGCGCGCCATCGGCGGCCAGGCCACGCGCAACGTGCGTTTCACCGGCAACCTGTCGGCCACCACGCCGGAACAGACGGTCGGCTCGGTGAAGGTGTACGACGCGATGGGCGGCGAGCACACGCTGTCGGTCAAGTTCACCAACACCGGCACCACCACGCCCGGCAGCTGGAAAGTGCAGCTGCTCGACGGCTCGTCCGTGGTCGGCACGACGCAGATGGTGTTCGTCGACGGGCGGCCGACGGCGGCCACGTCCAAGTTCGCATTCACCTACACGCCGGCGGGGCGCGAGTCGCAGGAACTGACGCTGGACTTCAGCAGCGACGTCACATCGTTCGCCTCGGGAAGCCTGTCGACGCTCGCGATGACGTCGCAGGACGGCAGCCCGCCCGGCCAGCTCACCAAGGTCACTTTCGACAGCCAGGGCACGCTGGTGGCGACGTACAGCAACAACCGCACGGCCCGGGGCGCGCGCCTGGCGCTGGCGAGGTTCGACACCACGGATGCCGTGGAGGATCTCGGCAGCAACCAGTTCGGCGAGGCGAACGGCATCGCCTGGAAGCTGGGCTATGCGGGCGACGGTGTCTTCGGCAGCGTGAAGGCGGGCGTGCTGGAAGTCTCCAACGTGGACCTCTCGCGCGAGTTCAGCGAACTGGTCGTCATGCAGCGGGGTTACCAGGCTTCTTCCCAGGTCGTCTCCACGGCCAACGAGATGCTGCAGGAGCTGTTCCAGATGAAGGGCGGCAAGTGATGCAGGCCGCGCCCGGACAAGAAGCCTCGCCTTGGCGCTCTCGCGAAGCGGGCTGGGAACTGGTGGCCTGGACGACCCGGCAGACCGACGCACTGGCGGATGCCATCGGACGCGCCCTTGCCGAATGGCGGCAGGCTTGGGGGCTGGAGCGCGAGGCACTGGGCGTGCGGTTGGAGCCGGCGTCCTCCGAAGCCGTGCTGCGCCCGGGCTGGAAGGCGCTCGGCCCTGGCGAGGGCTGGTTGCTGGCGCCGGGCGGCGCCGCCTCGGGTCTGGCCACGATGCTGTTTGGCAAGAGGGGCGCGCTGGCCGGCGAGGTGGCGGATGCTTGCGCGGGGGATGTCACCCGGCGTCTGGCTGCCATCCTGATGCTTGGCACCGGCGGCGTTTCCCAGTCGCCGATGCCGGGCCTGGGCCAACCCTGGTCCGGCGCGCTGTATGCCGAGTTGCCGGGAACGCCCGGTTGGCGCCTGCTGATCGGGCCCGGCGCCGTGAGTGCCTGGTGCCGGCAGGCGGGGCTGCTGGTTGACACATCGCCCGCGGCTGCTCCGCGCGATGCGCTTTGCAGCACCGCCGACGCATTGGCCGCCCGAAAGCTTGCACTGGACGTGCGGCTGTCCGGCTGCGAGCTGGACCTTGGTGCCCTCCAGGGGTTGCGGGTGGGCGACGTCGTCCGGCTGGGACACGGGCTCCAGGAACCCGTTCGCCTGGTCGATGCCGAAGGCTGCAGCGTCTTTGGAGGCTACCTGGTCGCGCGGCAGGGACGCATGGCCGTCGAACTGGCCCGCCCAATCGCGCACTGATCCCCAAGTTTTTTGAAGAGGTAATGGCATGAGCCAGATGATCGAATCGTTCATGAATGGGGCCGCCGAACAGGCGCCTCGCCTGCAGCCCATCGTGCTGGACGAGGCGCCGCAGGACGGCCAGCCCGGCGCGGCGGTGCAGCCGGCCGCCAATCCACTCCACGCGGTGAAAGTGCAGCTGCAGGTCTGTGTCGGCCGCGCGCAGATGTCGGTGGGCCAATTGCTGGGGGCCCGTGAGCATGAAGTGCTGGTGCTGGACCGCGAAGTGGAACAGCCCGTGGACCTGCTGCTCGAAGGGCGCGTGGTCGCACGCGGGCAGCTGGTGGCCGTCGACGGCCGCTTCGGCGTGCGCGTGACGGAGCTGCCCCTGCCGCTGAAGTTCTGAGATGGGCGCCGTGCTTCGCTCCACGGTGTTGGCGGTGGCGTGCGCCGGCCTGCTGCTCGCCTGGCCGCTCGCTTCGCTGTCCCAGCCGGCGGCAAGCCCGGTGGGCGCCGCTTCCGCCGAGGCGCCTGGCCCGCTGCCCAAGGACCTGCCGCTCCGGCGCGATGCCGGCGGGCCGGCGGACAACCCGCCCTGGCTCGCGTTGTTCGTGCTGGCGGGGTTGGCCATCGGCGCTGCCGTGTTCGTGGTGCGCCGTCGCGGCGCGCGCGGGCTGCTGCAGGCCTGGGCCGCCCCGCGATCCGGCGTTGCCGTCGAGCGAGTGGCCAGCCAGCCCCTGACACCGCAGGCCAGCGTGCACGTGGTGCGATGGCGGGGAGAGGAACTGCTGCTCGGCTGCACAGGGAGCCAGGTCACGCTGCTCGCACGCCATCCCGCGGAGAGCGGGGAAGGCCAGTCATCGTGATCTCCTGGATGCAACCGGCGGCGCGCCTGGGCCGCATCGGGCTCCTCGCTGTGCTGCTCTTGATGGCCGGCCTGCAGGCCAGCGCACAGGAAGCCGGCGAAGAAGTTGCCGCATCACCCGCGGCCGTCGCCAGCGCGCCCGCGGCGGTCGAGGCCCCGCGCGCCGCGCGTCCGGCGGCACGGGACAGCGTGCGCCGGCCGGCGGTGGCACCGGCGGGTGCGCCAGCCCGCATCGCTTCGACGGACACGGCGCAGGCCTTGCGCATCGTGCTGGGCCTGACGGTGCTGGCGGTGCTGCCCGCTCTGCTGATGTGCGTGACGTCGTTCCTGCGCACCATCATCGTCCTGTCGATGCTGCGCCATGCCATCGGCATGCCGGAGACGCCGCCCAACCCGGTGCTCATCGGGCTGGCGCTGTTCCTCACGCTGTTCACCATGGCGCCGGCGCTCACCCAGGTGAGCGAGAAGGCATTCCAGCCGTTCATGAACGGCACGATCGGCATGGAAGCCGCCTACCAGCGCGGCGCCGAGCCGCTGCGCGAGTTCATGGTCAGGCAGACGCGCGAGCAGGACCTCGCGCTGATGATCGAGCTGTCGAAGGCGAAGCCGCCGCGGTCCATGGACGACGTCAGCAACGTCCAGCTGATCCCGGCGTTCATGCTGTCGGAGCTGCGTGCCGCGTTCCAGATCGGGTTCGTGATCTTCCTGCCCTTCCTGCTGATCGACCTGATCGTCTCCAGCGTGCTGATGGCGCTGGGCATGATGATGATGCCGCCGACCACCGTGGCGCTGCCGCTGAAGATCCTGATGTTCATCCTGGTGGACGGCTGGACCCTGGTGCTCAGGGCGCTGGTGGGTTCCTTTCATTGATCGCAGTGGAAAGCAACCCCGAACACCTTTCCGCGGCGGCCGAAGAAGAGGCTGCGCTGTGGCGCCGGCTGCGCGACCAGGGCGACGCAGGCGCGCGCGAACGGCTGCTGGAAATGCACATGCCGTACGCGCGCGTGGTGGCCGGCAGCTACTACGCCCGGCGCTACCACGACGAGATCGAATTCGGCGACTATCTGCAGTACGCGTCGGTCGGCTTGCTGGAAGCGATGGAGCGCTACGAGCCGGGCCGCGGCGCGCAGTTCCGCACGTTCGCTGCGCGCCGCATGCACGGTGCCATCCTCAACGGCCTGGAGCGGCTGACCGAGAAGCAGCAGCAGATCTCGGCGCGCCAGCGCGTCCGCGCCGAGCGCATGCAGGCGATGAAGGACCTCGCGCGGGAGCAAGCCGGCCTCAAGCCGGGCGCGGCGCCCAGGACCACGGAACAGCTGTTCGACTTCATCGCCGAAGTGGGGCTGGGCCTGGCGCTGGCCTGGGTGCTGGAAGGCACCTCGATGGTCGAGGACCCGGACGGGGCCGAATCGGTGCCGTTCTACCGGGAGGTCGAGGTGCGGCAGCTGCGCGAGCGGCTGCTCCGGGCCATCGAGGAGCTGCCGCCTCAGGAGCGCACGGTGATCCGGTCCCACTACATCCAGGAAGTGCCGTTCGAGCAAGTCGCGTCCACCATGGGCGTGACGCGCGGGCGCATCTCGCAGGTCCACAAGCAGGCGCTGCTGCGCTTGCGCTCGGCGCTGGGCGGCGATGCCGGCATCGATGTATCGTTTTGAGCGGAGCCTTTCCAATGAATCCCAATCCCTCTTCGGCTGCCGCGACCCGGCTGCAGCGCCTGGCGGCGTACCTGAAGGAAGACCCCGCCAATCCCGCGCTGCTGGCCGACGCGTGCGAGGCGGCCATTGCCTGCGGCGAGCACCAGCGCGCGCGGGAATACATCCAGTCCGCGGAACGGCTGTCGCTGGACCCCGCCGAATGGACATTCCGCCGCGCCCGCCTGGCGATCGCGCAGCGGGAGTTGCCCGAGGCCGCGCGACTGCTCGAGCAGCTGGCCACGGAAAGCGGGCCGCACCCGGTGCTGGCGCACGACCTGGCGTACGTCCGCTTCCTGCAAGGCGATGCCGAGGCATGCCATGCCGTCCTGCAGCCGTGGCTGGAGCAGGCCGCGAAGCTGCCGGATCCGCAGCGCCGCGCGTTGCAAGTGCTGTGGCTGCGAGCCGAGCACCGGCTGCAGCATCTGGAAGAGGCGCTGGAGTGGGCGCGACGTCAGGACGGCGCCGGCACGCTGGATCCTGTCGCGCGGGGGGTGGCGAGCCTCATTGCCCTGGACGAGAACGAGCTGGACCTGGCCCGGCGCTGGGCCGAGGCGGCGTTGCTGGCCGATCCGACGCAGCACGAGACACTGGTCGCGCGGGGTTCGGTGGCACTGGCGGACGGCGACCTGCCCGGCGCGGCACGATGGCTGCAACAGGCGTTGCAAGGCCATCCGGACGATGGGCGCACCTGGTCCGCGCTGGGCTTCGCCAGCTTGCAGGCAATGAAGCTGCCGGATGCGCAGGCGCAGCTGGAACGCGCTGTCACCGCCATGCCGGAACACATCGACAGCTGGCACGCGCTCGCGTGGGCGCGGCTGCTGCAGGGTGACCGCGGTGCGGCGCTTGCCGCGCTGCGCGAAGCGTTGAAGCTGGATGCGTCACACGCCGGGACGCACGCGGCGTTGGCGCTGGTGCTGGCGTTGGGGGGCGAGCGAGAGGAGGCCGAGCGGCACCTGTCGGAAGCCGAGCGCCTGGATCCGGGCCATGCGACGTCGGCTTACGCGCGCGCGGTGCTGTCGGGACAGGCAGGTGACGCCCGTTCCTTGCAACAGCTGCTGCTGCAGGCGCGAAAGCCGCGCTGATGCGCGCTACGGGCGGGCGCCGCCGCGCACCAGCAGGTCGCTGAGCGCTTCGGCTGCCGAGGCCGTCTCAGGGTCGGCCTGGATCTGGCCTTGCACCGCATCCACCATTGAGCTGAACGACGAGTCGTGCAGCAGCTGCGGCCCCAACTGCTGCAGCAGCAGCGATTCGAGGAAGATGCGCAGGGCCTTGCGCTTGCGGTCGGGATCGTTGGCAGCAAGCGCCTGGATGCGCTGTGCGACGACGCCGGCCAGGTCCGACGGTTGATCCGCGGACGGCTCGGCGGCTTGGGCCTTGCCCCGCATGCGGCCCTGCTGGGCGCGAAATGCAGGAACCTGCGTACGCAGCAACAGCGCCAGGCGCTGGCTGGCGTCGATGAAAGTCATCGCGTACGCCTCAATGCAGCCCCTTGCCGTAGCCCGTCAGCAAAAAATGGCCGGCCGCGCCGTCAGCCGCGGGTACCGCAGTGCCGGCTTGCAAGCGTTCCACTTCATTGACCAGCTTGCGGATGTCCTCGCACACGGCGGGATTGGCGCCGGCGCACTGCAGCCCCGCGCGGTAGTGGTCCAGCGCTTCTCCGAAGCGGTCTTGCGCCAGTTCGGCGAAGCCGCGCACGAAATGCGGCAGCGCGTCCGTTTCGGGCAGTTGCGACAAGGGCTGCCAGGTGATGAGGGCGACCGCCGCGCGGCCTGAGCTGAACTGCAGCAAACCCAGCTGGTAGCGGGCCAGCGCGAAGGCGGGCGCCAGCAGCACGGCGTTGGCGAAAGCGGCTTCGGCCGCTTCGAGGTTGCCTGCGGCGGCATGCTCCGAGCCGATGAGGAAATGCGGGATGCCCGACACGGGAACCAACGCGGCGGCCTCGTTGAACGAGGTGAGGGCCGCTTCGGCCCGGCCCTGCTGGCTGGCGGCCAGGCCTTCGGAGATCAGCTGTTCGAAGCGGGGATTGGATTCCATGGCGGTGCGACGAGTTTAGGTCCCGGCCGGCAGGTGCGGGACCGGGCGCCGCGCCGGCTCTTCCCATACATCCACGCTTTCGCCGCGATGTTTAGCCGCCTAAACGCCGCGCGGGGCGGCTGGATGTATTTGCTGGAGGCGCCCCTTCGGCCTGCCGCAGACATCCAGCAAGGAACACACAAAAAATGGTAGCGATCATCAGCGGCATGCGGGCAGGCCTGAACCTCAGCTCGCGCGAGGTGCTCGGCCAGTCCGGCGTCATCGGCAGTGCCCAGTCCGGCCGCAACGGCCAGGGCGTCTACGTGAACGTTGCCAAGGGCCTGCTGGTCGTGCAGAACCAGGACGACTACCTGGCCGCGCGCGGCATCGATGCCGGCCTGCTGCGCACCTACAACAGCAAGGGATCGCTCAACGACGACAACGGCGACGGCTGGCTGTCCGGCATGCAGAAGCTGGTGGTCACCGGCACCGTCGGTGCGGCGGGCAGCACCGTGACGCGGGTCGGTGCGGACGGCAGCGCGGCCGTCTACGCCTGGGACGCGAGCCGCAACCTGTACGTCACCACCGAAGGCGCGGGCGCGTACGACACCATCGGCTACGTCGCCGCGGACGGCCAGTTCGAGTGGCGTGACGGCGCGACGGGCGCCATCGAGCGGTACGAAGGCGGCGGCGACCACCGCTTGCTGCTGGCCGCCGACACCAGCGGCAACGTCCTCACCTACGCCTACGGCAGCAACGGCTTCCTGAGCTCGGTGACCACCGCCAGCGGCGAGACCACGTTCTACGACTACACCGGCAACAACCTGACGCAGGTGCGCACTGTCGCGGGTGGCGTGACCACCACCCGCGTCCACTACGCCTACGACACGTCCAACCGCCTGACGACCGTCACGGTGGACCTCACGCCGGCCGACAACAGTGTGGCCGACCTGAACGTCTACAAGACCACGTACACCTACGACGGCACCAGCTCGCGGGTCGCCAGCATCCAGCAAAGCGACGGGACGCTGCTGTCCTTCACCTACGTCGATGCGGGCGGCGGTGACTGGCGCGTCGCCACCATCAAGGATGGCCTGAACCAGACCACCAGCTTCACCTATGGCAGCGGGTACACCACGGTCACCGATCCGCTGGGGCTCGTCACCCGCTACGACTACGACGCTTCCGCCCAGCTCACGAAGATCACGGCGCCCGCGGTCGGCGGCGCCAGCCCCACGCGCCAGTTCACCTATGACGCGAATGGCAACGTGGTCGCCGTCGCCGACGGCGAGTCCCGCACGGTCACCTATGCGTACGACGCCAACGGCAACCAGGTGCTGCAGCGCGACCAGGCGGGCAACACGGTCACGCGCACCTTCGACTCGCGCAACCAGCTGCTGACCGAGACCGTCTACCTGCAGCCGGATCCCGACGGCGCGGGTGCGGCGCTGCCGGGTGCGCCGCAGACCAGCCGCTACGTCTACGACGCGGGCGGGCGCAACCTCCTGCGCTTCACCGTCAGCGCGGAAGGGCGGGTCACGGAGCATCGCTACAACGCGTTCGGCGAGCGCGTGGCGTCCATCACCTATGCCGCGGGGCAATACCCCGTCGCCGGACTCGCGGCCACCGACACGCTGGCCGAGTCTGACCTGGTCGCCTGGTCCGGCACCCAGAACCTCGCGGCGACGCAGCGGGTCGACCTCACTTACGACGGCCGCGGCCAGCTGGCCACGCGCACCACGTACGCCAGGGTTTCTTCGGCCGGTGCGGGCGTCGCGGACGGCTCGCAGTCCGTGCAGCACTACGTGTACGACCAGGCCGGCTTGCTGTTGCAGACGGTCTCCGCGGCCAGCGGAACGACGACGTACACCTACGACGGCCTGGGCCGCGTGCTCACCGCCACCGACGCGAACAACCAGACCACCGTCACCCAGTACACCGACAACCTCGGCAAGACGAAGGTCACGCTCGCCAACGGGCTGATGACCACCAGCACCTACGACGCCGCCGGCCGGCTGGTGTCGGTGCTGCAGTCGTCTTCCGCCGGCACGCTGGGCGAGACGAAGTACTTCTACGACGCGGACAACCGCCTGCGCATGACGCAGGACCCGACCGGCGTGCGGCACTGGATGCTGTACGACGAAGCCGGCCGCAAGACCGCCGACATCGACGGCAACGGTTCGATGACCGAGTACACGTACGACCGCGCTGGGCTGCTCGTTCGTCAGGTCGCCTGGGGCACGGCGGTCAGTACCGCCGGGCTGGTGGACGCCGGCGGGTTGCCGGTCACCACCGTCACGGCCGCGAGCCTGCGGCCCGCGGCGGGTGCCGGCGACGCGGGTGTCTGGCGCCAGTACGACAGTGCGGGGCGCCTGGTGCGCGAAGCTCGCAGCACAGGCATCGGCGCGGTCAACCTGGCGGCGGTCACCGATTACAGCTACGACGGCGCGTCGCGGCTGGTGCAGACCACGCAGTACGCGAACACGGTCACCGCCGGCAGCTTCACGGGCGCCGTCGCAGCCCTGACCGTGCCCGCGGCCTCCGGGCAGGACAGGGTGGCGCGCCGCTTCTACGACGCCGATGGCCGGCTGGCGGGCAGCCTGGACGCCGAGGGTTACCTCACCGCTTACCGGTACACCGCGGCCGGCCAGCTGGCCGAGACCGTCGCCTACGCCACGGTGACCAATGCAAGCTTGCGCGCCAGCGGCACCCTGGCCCAGCTGCTGCCGGCTTCCGCGCCCGGGGACATCCGCACCGTCACCTTGTACGACGGCAAGGGCCAGCCCATCGCGCAGGTTGACGGCGAGGGTTACCTTACCGAGAACGCCTACGACGCCGACGGCAACCTCACGCTGTCGGTGCGCTATGCCAGCCGCGTGAAGGCCGCGGTGGCGGCCGACAGCCTGGTCGACGCCATCCGTCCCGACGCGAATCCGGGCGATCGCAGCACCCAGAAGGGCTACGACGCCCTGGGTCGGCTGCAGTTCGAGATCACGCCGGAAGGCGTGCGCACGGACTATGCCTACGACTCGGCCGGCAACCTGGTCTCCACGGTGCGCGCGGCCGCCACGTCCGAGGCACGCACGTTCCTGGCGGCCTACGACCTCCAGGGCCGCCTGACGGGCGAGCTGTCGGCCGAGGGCGCCGCGCTGCTGACCGGCGGCCAGACGCAAGCGCAGATCGACGCCATCTGGGCGCAGTACGGCGTCCGCCACGCTTACGACGCCGCGGGCCGGCGCATCTCCACCACCGATGCGGCGGGCAACAAGACGCTGTTCTTCTACGACGCCGACGGCGCGCTCAGCTACACCGTCAACGCGCTTGGCGAAGTGCAGGAGCAGCGGTACGACGCGCGCGGCCGTCTCACCGACAGCATCCGCTACGTCAACCGCATCTCGCTGGCCGGCCTGGTGGGCGGGCTGACACCCGCGGGGCTGACCGCAGCGGTCGCCGCCGCGGCGAATGCGGCCGCGGACGGCCACGTCACGTACACCTACACCCGTGACAGCGAGGTGGCCTCGAGCACCGACGAAGTCGGCACCGTCACGACGCAGGCCTACGACGTCTTCGGCGACGCCATCAGCCGCCAGGTGAGCGGCACCGCCGTCAACTTCGGCGAGACCTACACGGTGGACCGCCGCGGCCAGCGCACCGGCACGCTGCAGGATGCCGGCGGGCTGAACGTCCTGACCTCCTCCATGTACGACGCCTTCGGCCGGCTGGTGCGCTCCATCGACGGCAACGGCAACGTGCGCGAGCAGGTGTTCGACCGCCTGGGCCGCGTGGTCACGCAACGCGACCCGCTCAATGCGCTGCGCACGACCAGCTACGACGCGTTCGGGCGCGTGCTGACGCAGACCGACGAACTGGGCAAGACCACCAGCTACGCCTACGACGCCGCTGCGCGCACGACCACCGTGACCACGCCCGAAGGCATCGTCACCGTCACCGCCTACACCCGCCACGGCCAGGTGCTGAGCATCACCGACGGCAAGGGCCAGGTCACCAGCTACACCTACGACCGCGACGGCCGGCTGAAGCAGACCAGCACGCCGCTGACGTCGACCAGCAGCAGCTACGACGGCGCCGGCCGCCTGGTGCAGACCATCGACGCCGCCGGCAACCAGGTGGCGTACACCTACGACGCCGCCAACCGCGTGCTCACCCGCCGGGTGGACCCCGCGGGCCTGAACCTCACCACGGCGTACCAGTACGACGGCAAAGGCCAGCAGGTTTCGGTGACCGACCCGAACGGCGTGGTCACCACGCGCCAGTTCGACCGCAAGGGCCAGGTGCTGCGCCAGACCGTGGACCCCACCGGGCTGAACCTGCAGACGGTGTACACGTACGACGCGCGCGGCAACGCGCTCACGGTCATTTCCCCGGGCGGCTCCGTCACGCAGTACGCGTACGACACGCTGGGCCGCCGCACGCAGGAAAAGACGGCCGTCGACACCGCCGGCCTGTTCATCACCCGCAGCTGGACCTACGACCGCAACGGCAACGCCGTCAGCAGCACCGACGGCAACGGCAACGTCACCCGCTACGCCTACGACGCGGACGACCGCCTCGTGTTCACCGTGGACCCCCTGGGCGGCGTCCAGCAGAACACGTACGACGCGGCAGGTCGCGTGGTGAAGACGGTGGCTTATGCCACCCCCATCTCGCTGGCCGGGTTGCCGACGCCGGTGGGCCTGGCCGACATCCAGCCGCGCGTCGCCCCCCAGGCCGCGCAGGACCGGGTGCAGCACCGCGTGTACGACGGCGACGGCCGCCTGACGTTCACGATCGACGGCACCGGCGCGGTGGTCCGCTACACGTACGACGCCAACGGCAACGTCGTGGCGCGCACCGGCTACGCCGCGCGCATCGACCTGGCAGCCTGGACGGCCGGCACGGAGCCGGCCGTCGTGGCGGACTCTGCGCACGACGCCGTGGCCCGCACCGTGTACGACGCTTTGGACCGCGCCATCTACAGCATCGATGGCGTCGGCGCGGTGGTGGCCCAGGTCTACGACGGCAACGGCAACGTGCTGCAGCGCACGGCGTACGCCACCGCCATCCCGGTGACCACGGCGCCGACCGCTTCGGCCATCGGCGCCGCCGTCGCCGCGGTGGCCAATGCCGCGCGCGACGCCAGCGTGCGCAATACCTACGACGCCGCGGGCCGCCTCAC
This sequence comes from Ramlibacter humi, assembly GCF_004681975.1. Classification (GTDB taxonomy): domain Bacteria; phylum Pseudomonadota; class Gammaproteobacteria; order Burkholderiales; family Burkholderiaceae_C; genus Ramlibacter; species Ramlibacter humi. The sequence continues at coordinate 82,176 of NZ_SMLK01000009.1, read as the reverse complement.
CTGGTCGGTGGACGGCGTAGGCGCCGTGACCCAGCGCACCTACGACGGCAACGGCAACGTGGTGAAGCTGGTGGCGTATGCCACGCCCATCGGCGCCACGGCCGCGCCTTCCAGCGTGACGGCGGGGCCCCTCGACCGTTCCACCGCGATGGCCTACGACGCCGCCAACCGCCTGGTCTTCCAGGTGGACGCGACGCGGGCCGTGACCGAACAGGTCTACGACGCGGACGGCAACGTCCTTCGGCGCACCCAGTACGCCACTGCCATCGCCACTGTGCCGGCGCTGGGCATCGCCGGCACGGTGGCTGCCATCCGCGCCGCGATCGTGGCCAGCGCCACGGCCGACCGGACGGTGCGATACGGCTACGACCTGGCCGGCCGCCAGGTGCTGGCCATCGATGCCATGGGCTCGGTCACCGCCACGCAGTACGACGCTGTGGGCCACGTCATCGCGCAGACGTCGTATGCGACGGCGGCCAACACGTCCGGCCTGCCGCCCGTGCAGGCCCTCTACCAGATGCAGGCGTTGGTGGTTGCCAACAGCGCGGACCGCACCACCCGCCACGCCTACGACGCCGCGGGCCGCCTGGTGTACGAGGTGGACGCGCTCGGCCACGTCACCGGGACGCAGCGCGATGCGCTGGGGCAGGTCACCCGCACCACGCGCTACTGGGGCCCCATCGGCTCTTCCATGCCGAACACGGCGGCCGGCATCGCCGGCGCGTTGCATGCCGACGCGCGCGACCAGACCGACATCTACACCTACAACGCCGCGGGACTGCGCATCACCGCGACGGACGCGCTCGGCGGCACCGAGTCGTACACCTACGACGCGCTGGGACGCAAGCTGAGCTTCGTCAACAAGAGCCACTTCACCTGGACCTACGCGTACGACGCGGCCGGCCGCATGACGACGGAAACGACGCCGCAGGTATCGCTGACCAGCGTCACCACCAATGGCGCCGGCAACCTGGTGGCCGGGGCGACGGCCAGCGCCGCCATCGTCACTCGCCTGGCCTACGACGCGCTGGGCAACCTCGTCGAGCGCACCGAGGCGCTGGGCCGCGCCGAGCAGCGCACCACGCGCTACGAGTACGACGCGCTGGGCCGCCAGGTGCGGGTGATCTACCCGCCGGTCGGCGTGTACAACGCCGCCGGCGACAGCGCCGCGACCAACGGTGCCACCGGTGTCGCCACCCGCGTGGAAACCACGCAGGTGCTGGAAACCCGCACGATCTACGACGCCCTGGGCAACGCCGTGGCCGGCGTGGACGTCGGCGGCGCGCTGAGCCAGAAGGTCTACGACCTGATGGGCCGGGTGCTGTACGAAGTCGACGCCATGGGTTACGTCACCGGCTACACGCGCAATGCGTTCGGCGAAGTGACGAGCCTGCTGCGCTACGCAGCCGGCACCACGCTGGCCAACGGCACGGTGACGCAAGCTTCGCAGGCTGCGACCAAGGCGCAGGTGGAGTCCGTGCTGAACGCCGCGGGCTTCGACCACAGCCGCGACCGCGTTCTGCTCAGCAGCTACGACCGGGCCGGACGGGTGGTGGAAACGCGCGAGCCCGACGCGTTCGTGTCCAGCGTGCTCGGCTCGGGCGCGGTCCAGACCGGCACCGCGGGCAAGACCACGCGCAACACCTGGGACGCTTTCGGCCAGCTGGTGCAGTCCAAGGTCCTGAGCGACCAGGTGGCCGGCACCTGGGCCACCACCACGCACTACTACAACGCCCTGGGCCGGGAAGAGGCTGTGGTCGATGCGCTGGGCTACCTCACCACGCGCATCTACGACGCCATGGGCAACGTCACCGAGGTGAAGGAGTTCGCGACCGCCGTGGCCGCGGGCTGGGGCCTGGCGGGCTACGTGCGCCCGTTGGACAACGCCGACGACCGCACGACCGCTTACGCTTACGACGCGCTCAACCGGAAGATCGGTGAGACGAGGAAGAACGTCGAGTACAGCGCCGCGTCCAACGGCACCAGCACCCGCGGCGACCTGGCCACCACGTACGCCTATGACGCGGTGGGCAACCAGACGGTGGTGACCGACGCGAACGGCAAGTCGACCTACACCTACTACGACGCGCTGGGCCGCATCACGGCGGTGGCCGCGCCGGGCCGCAGCAGCACCCCCAGCGGCACGACCCTGGTCCCTCTGACCGAATTCCGGCGCGACGCGTACGGCAACGTGCTGGTGAAGATCGAACGCGCGAACGGCGCGGCCAGCGCCACCGCGACCGGGTACACGGCCGGCGCCGATTCGGCCGCCGACCGCACCACCCTCGCGGCCTACGACAGCTTCGGCCGCGCGGTGCAGTCGACCAACGCCAACGGGGCCAGCGAGTACACCTCGTACGACGCCTGGGGCCACGTGGCCAAGCACTGGCAGGGCGTGACGGGCAACGACGGGGTCACCCGCACCGCCTTCGAGCTGGACTTCTACGACAAGCTGGGCCACCTGGTCGAGTCGCGCACGCCCGCCTCCACCGCGGTCTACGGCGGCGGTTCCATCTCCGTGGTGGGGCAGGGCACCGCGGGCGTGGTGTCCACGGCGATCGAATACAACGCCTTCGGCGAAGTCACCCGCAAGGGCGTGCAGGGCGGCCGGCAGGAATACTTCGACTACGACAACGCCGGGCGCCTGTGGCGCACCAACACGGGCGATGGCGTGGACCGCATCTACCTGTACGACGTGCAGGGCAACCAGACGTCGGAGATCCGCAGCTCCGGCGCCGGCGGCAGCAACAGCGACATCAAGGCTTACGCCAGCGCCCAGTCCGCCGCGGCCGATCCGTACACGCGGCGCGTGGACATCCGTTACGACCTGATGGGCCGGGTGACGGCCCGTACGGAGGCCGCGCGGCAGGAACTGCAGGGCGGGGTGGGGGTGCACCGGCAGTTCGTGGGCGCCACCGTGGCGCTGAGCGCGCAGAACCAGTCGGGCGAGAGCTCCTTTCCGCTGCCGAGCGCGCTCAATCGAGTCAACCTCAGCTGGAACAGCCTCAGCGCGTTGGGCAGCGGCGACGTCAAGGTCTACGTCGAGTACCTCACGCCGGTGGTGGTGCTCAACGGCTCCGGGGAAAACAGCGTACCCATCATCGTCAGCGGCGGCACCGCGCGTTCATTCACCTCGGGCGTCCTGAACGGCGACGCGACCGCGGGAGGTGCCACGCTGGAGTGGACCGAAAACCCGGCCAGTTCCAGTGACGTGGGGGTCGGGCGCATCACCCGCGTCGTGGTCTACAAGAAAGACGTGGCCGGCAACTGGCAGGTGGCCGTGGACCAGGGTCCCGGCTACGGCAGCAACGACATCACCGTCGCCACGCCGCCGGACCCCAATACCGCCGTGACGCTGGAATTGCGCGCGGCCGGCACCACGGGCAGCGGGGGCTGGTGGACGGTAGGCCTGGTGAATTTCGGCAGCAACCTGCGGTTCGATGCGCGCAGCCTGCCCATCGGAAGCTACGAATACCGGGTGACGGCGGCCCCCGCCAACGAAAGCGCGCGCGTCATCGGCACCGGCACGATGGGACTTTCGCAGCCGCCGCTGAACTCCATCAGCGCCGACATCAGCTCCAATCGGCTCGGCCTGCCTGCCGGCGTCATGACCTGGAGCGATCCGGGTGCTGGATACGAGCAGGTGCTTCGCTTCCGCGCCAGCGGCAGCACGGGTGCATGGTCCACCCTGTCCGTCGGGCCGTGGGCCACGCCCTGGCCGTACCCCGCGGCGACCTATTCCGGCGTGGACACCCGCGCGCTGGCCGCGGGCAGCTACCAGTACGAACTGATCTGGACGACCGGTGGCGTTCCCGTCGCGCACGCCACTGGCAATTTCAACGTGGTGGCGGCAGTGCCCGCGCAATGGGTGCCACCGGTGAACCTGCCCAACATCACGGGCGTGGCGATCGGCACCGGCACGGTGGGCGGCACGATCGTCGGTTACGACGAAAGCCACGTGCCGATCTATTCCGGCGGCACCACCGTGCCGGCCCTGCAATGGAGTGCTGCGGGCGCAACGGTGGCGCGCTACCGCGCTTCCCCGAGCAGCGCATGGAACTACCTCACCATCGACAGCAGCGGCCAGAGCAGCGGCGAATCAGGCTATTCGGGCATTCAGAAGGTGCTGCTCAATGGCATACCGCCAGGCACCTACCAGTTCGAGATCCTGACGGGATCCCCTGCCACCGCGCAGGCGACGGCCAACGTCACGATCTACCCGCAAGGCGCAGGCTGGTACGAAACGGTCAACGTGCAGGTGCCCGTGCGGACGCCGGTGATCCTCTACTACACGCCGGTGTACGAGACCCGCTACGGCACCCGCTCGGTGCCGTACTCGGTCTGGGTGAATGACCCCCCGTACCAGTACGTGGGCGGCTACGACGAGGCAGGGCGGCCGATCTACTACTGGGCTTACCCCGGCCATTACGAAACCCGTTACTACACGGAGACCTACAGCTACCAGGTGCAGGTGGGCCAGGCGCCGTTCTACGCCAGGGACGAGAGCGGCAACATCATCTACCAGACCACGTACACCACGCAGACGCAGCAGGTGTGGCATGCGGGCACGACCCCCACGCCGACGAGGCAGGTGACCACCCCGCCGTACACGGCGGGCTACTGGACGCAGGCCACCCCTGTGCAGTACGGCGTGTCGGTGTCCACGACGCCGGGCTCGACATTGATCAGCGGCACGGACGGCGCGGCCACGTCGCAGTCGGCCGGCCTGAACGGCGACAACCGGATGCTGCGGCCGACGGTCTACCAGACGACCGACCGCTGGGGCAACGTGCTGGAGGTGAGCGATCCGCGCTCGCCCTACTGGAAGACCACGTACAAGTACAACGCCAACAACCAGCTGGTGCAGCAGAAGCAGCCGGACGTGGCGGGCGCGCAAAGCAGCGCCAGCCCGGTGACGACGATCTACTACGACCAGCTGGGCCGGCAGGTGGCGGTGAAGGACGCCAACGGCAACGTCAACGGCCAGGTGTTCGACGCGGGCGGCAACCTGGTGCAGGAGCTGCATGCCGACGGCGGCGTGGTCACCCACTCGTACAACGCGTTCGGCGACAAGGTGCGCACCGCGGACGACACCGGCCGTTCGGTGGGCTACACCTACGACAAGATGGGCCATGTGCTGAGCATGGCCAAGGGCGTGGCGGGGGTGTATTCCGCCTACGACAACTGGCTTCACAACACCGACACGCGCAACATCACCGACAGCTGGACGTACGACCAGCTGGGCCGCAAGCTGACGCAGACCAACGGCAACGGCGAGACGGTGAAGTACACCTACGACCTGCGCGGCAACGTCATCGAGACGTGGCAGCCGCTGGGGCAGGTGCTGCGCAACACGTACGACGCGCAAGGCCGCAAGACGGGCGAAGTGGACGCCAATGGCGCGGCCAGCACCTGGACGTACGACTATTTCGGGCAGCTTCGCGGCCACGTGGACATGGGCGGGGCGACGTACTACTACGCCTACGACAACGCGCGGCAGCTCACGGCCCAGAGCAGCACCCGCGGCCAGTCGATCACGTACACCTACGACGCCGCGGGCCAGGTCACGGTGATCCAGGACTGGGCGCTGAACAAGGTGAGCACCTACGCGTACGACCTGGGCGGGCGCAAGCTGCGCGAGCGGGTGACGCAGGCGGGCATCACCTACCAGGACAACCACCTGGCGTACGACGCGCAAGGCAACCTGCGCGACGTGGCGGACGCGCGAGCGCACGTGGTGATGGAGTACGACAAGGTGGGCAACCGCACGCGGGTGTCCACGTATGTTGACTACCAGGGCGTGGGCGGGGAGGCGTTGTCCAGCACGGACCGGTACTTCAAGTACGACGCGATGAACCGCCAGATCGTGGTGGACGCGGTGAACGCGGCGGGCGACCTGGGCGGGCAGGGCCACCAGATCACCTACGACCACGCGGGCAACCGCACCAGCGACACGTACTGGGGCCCGAAGGTGACGGCCGTCAGCACGCAGACGGTGACCTATGACGAAAGCAGCGGGGCTGCGATCTACTCCAACCCGCAGGTGGACTACGTGCAGAGCACGGGCTACACGGTGGAGACCTACGCCTACGACAACCTGAATCGCCTGAAGAGCGTGAGCAAGGACGGCACGCAGATCGACCTGCGCTTCTACGACGGGGCTGACCGGGTGGTGGCCTCGGGGCCTGTGGGCATGTTGCCGCAGAAGTACGCCGAGATCATCAACGCGGGCCTGAGCCCCGACCAGATGAATGGCAAGGAAACGCGGGTCAACCGCTACGACGCGAACGGGCGGCTGCTGCACCAGAAGATCCTCAAGAGCGACGGCGCCGCCAAGGTGGACATCAGCTGGGACAGCGCCGAGAGCTACCTGACGGGCTGGAGATTCCTTGGTTTCGGGGAGGGCAGCGAGCCGATCTACTGGAGCGCCGACGGCTACGACGCGGCGGGCAACGCGCTGGGTTACATCGTGAACAACCACGACGGCTCGGAGTACTTCAACGAGTACAGCAGCACCCTGGGGCGCTACGAGGGCTACAAGGCCACGTACACCAGCGGGGCCTCCACCAAGCTGAACCCGGGCAACAACACGCAGACGTACGACGCCAACGGGTACCTGGTGGGCATCACCGACGCGACCCAGGGCAACAACAACCGCACGTTCGTGAACGATGCCAACGGCGTGGCGCTGTACGTGAACCAGGCGGGCAACGTGCAGCGGCAACTGGTGGTGAAGGGGGAGGTGCTGGGGATTTACGGGGCGAGGGTCAACCCGAGCAACCCGAGCTCGGGGTACGAGAACAACCCGAACTTCGCGAACGTGGTGGATTTTGATTTCGGGTACTCGAAGATCAGCGCGAACTACCCGAACGCGACGCCCGGGGCGTACACGGTCAAGACCGGCGACACGCTGCAGAGCATGGCGCAGAGCGCCTATGGGGACAGCTCGCTGTGGTACCGCATCGCGGAGGCCAACGGGCTTGGCAGCAGCAACGACCTGAAGGTCGGGCAGACGCTGAACATCCCCAATCGCGTCTCGACGATCAACAACAACGGGAGCACGTTCAAGCCGTACGACCCGAGCGAGATCGAGGGGGACAAGACACCGAACCTGTCGACGCCCAAGCCGAAGAAGGGGAGTTGGTTCGCGCAGCTGCTGATGGTCATCGTCGTCGTCGTGGCGACGATTTTCACGGCTGGGTTGCTGGCAGGTGCGTCCGGGTCTTTCGCGAGCATCATGAGTGCCGGTGCGTCCGCGCTGGGGGGGGCGGCCACGGCCGGCGTCGCTGCAACGATTGGCCCCGTCGCGACTGGCGCGATTGCAGGCGCCGCAGGCTCACTTGTCGGACAGATTTTCGGTGTGGCGACAGGGCTGCAGGATTCGATCAACTGGAAGGGGGTTGCACTCGGTGCGATCAGCGCGGGGGTCACGAGCGGCCTCGGGGCTGTCCCTGCACTGTCCGGCAATACTCTGGGCGTGACGATGGCGCGTGTGGCGCTCGGAAATGCCGTCACACAAGGCATCGGCGTTGCGCTCGGACTGCAGAACAAATTCGACTGGAGGAGCGTAGCCGCAAGCGCTGTCGGCGCGGGCGTCGGGCAGGTGGTTGGCGAGCCACTTACGAATGCTTTTGGCAGCTTCGGTGGTAGGCTGGCGACTGGCTTGATAGCGGGAGCTGCTACTGCGGCGATGCGAGGCGGGAAGGTGGCGATTGAACAGGTTGCCATCGATGCGTTTGGCAATGCGTTGGGGAGCTCGATTGCGGAAAGTGCAAATGGAGCGGGGCCTACCACTCAAGGATTTGGTCCTTCATCAAGCTGGGACCACGTCAACGGCATGGATCTGCAGAGCGACCAGGCCTACGAGGCTCGGCGCGCGCAGGAGTGGATCGGGCAGAGCGACGCAATTCAGGATCGTCGGCTGTACGAAAACTCGGTGGCAGTAGCGCAGGAGCGATTCAGAGCAACCGAAGTTGCCTACCGACAGAGCACGGATGCAGGTGCGACGTCGATGGCATACCGCGCCGATGACAGAGGTCTATTTGGCGCGGCACTTCGGGCCACCAGTGGAAATCGGCAGCAGGCCTTGGCCGTCCTGGGAAGCTGGAACGAGCAAGGCGTCTACCGGGTGGATCGAAACAACAGTCCGATCATGCGCGACGGTCAGGCGCTACCCTGGGTTGATGTCGCCGGAATGACCAGCGAGCAGTTGGCGGCAGCGGCGCAGCGCGGCGCGAGCGTGTTGAGCGCCAACACAGCCACGATGCAAGCGAACGCACGCGCGGCGACTTTGGTGGCAATGGGCGGGAGCGGCGCACCCCCTTCGTCCTTCGACGACGAAGCCGAGCATGCGATGTGGATGGAGCGCACTCGAAAGCCCGCAGAGATGCGGGCCATCAAACCCGGTGTTTGGGAGCAGGTCTATGGGTCGCCAGACGTTCAGCGCTCATTGAATCACGGGATCGTTGGCCCGTTCATCGTTAAGCCGCTGATCAATCTGGGAGGGAAAATCAATGGTTGGTTGAGCGACGACCGCTACGACTTCGCACAGCTTCGCCATCTAAACCCCGTGGAGTCGAAGAACGCGGGCATTGATGTCATCATTGGCACGGCCACCGCGCTAGTTCCGAGTCCGAAGGCAGCGTTGATGCGATCGGAGCTGAACTTCGATCGAGCTATGGCCGAACAGGCGAACGCCGCTCTTCGCTCAGAAGCTGCGGCCAACATTCGCGAGGCGCGCAACATCCTGCGAGACGCTGGTGTTCCCGTGCAGGCGCGGAATGAAATCATTCGGTCATTCGAAGCGGAGACCTTCCGAGTAGAGCGGGCCGCCTCTGAGCAAACTGCACTTCGTGTGTTTGATGATTCGTTCGCGCGACTCGAAGGACGCTACGTGTCACCGGACTTCTTCTCGAATCAGACTGATCGCATCCGAAACTTCGCACTGATGAAGAATTCCGCAACGCGACTAGGAGAGGTGACCATCCCAGAAGGCAGTGTCATGTTCACAGGCCGTGTCGCGGCCCAGCCTGTGTATGGTCCTGGACTAACCGGTGGTGCAAATCAAATCTTCCTCACTGGTCCATTGAGCAATTACGGATTCCGTGAGGTTATGCTTCCGCGCTAAGGAAACGAAATGACGACAACTCTGATCCAAGAGGTTGATGCTCTTCAGCAGAAGATCGCTGCGTCGGCGGCAGCTCACGGCAGTGTCGAGTGGTATCTCAAGAACCACCTAGACGAGTTTGCTGCTGCTGCTCCTGCAGGCGGAAGCTACTTGGAGAACGCCGCTAGAGCCCTGATGCGCTTCTGTACGGAGAGCATGGATTGGGACACCCCTCTTTACCGAGAGGCCATAGCGATTGCCGAGCGTGGATTGCGCTTGGCTAAAGGCTAACTTTCTGCTTGCCCTGTCCTGTCCGTGTGTCCGCTACGCGTTTGCAGCCTCAGACTACCGGCTTTTTGAGCAAATCTGGGTCGATCTGACGCCTCAGAGCAGCTGGATGGCGCCGCTCGTCACGCTTGCTTTCGTGTCCGATACTTCATTCAGCTAAATTTCGACGAGCGCGGCGCTACTTTCTCTGTCCTTTCGGCGGACAGTCTGTTTTTTCCTCGATTTGCCTGCCCTTAACACCGAAGAGCCAACGCTTTTTCTCTGCCAAAGCTGACCCATACCGCTCCGTGGCGTGCGTAAGCGCGTTGCATGTCGCTCAGGTCCAACTGATTCCAAGCTTCTCCCGGCGTCAAGCCGCCCAAGGCCGAGTGCGGCCTTAGGTGGTTGTAGAAGAGGCGGAAGCGCTCTAAATCACCTTGCGTTGCCGCGCCGCTGTCGACCACGCGCTCGCGCAGCGCGGACTTGAGTGTTCCGAAGAAGCGTTCGATGCGGCCATTGCGCCAGGGCTGCCGCGGTGGGCCGTGGCGATGAGAGACTTGAAGCGCCTGCAGCGTGGTGCGCCACATGCGCGAGAAGAACATGGCCTCGCAGTCGGTGCGGATGGATTCGGGAATTCCGAATCGTCCGATCGTGATCAGCAGATGCCCAAGCAACGTGAAGGCGCACTTCGAAGACAGATGGCGCAGCAGCAGGGCCTGACGAGAGCCGGCATCCAGGATGCCCAAAACTGGCCACTGACGATGCAAGAAGGTGATGTCCAGAGCCCAATGGCGGCGTAGCGGCATAGGCGCTGGTGAGCGCCGCTTGCGCGCGCGACGCATTTGCTCGATGGCGAGCGCGTGATCGCGCATGACTTCCCAAGCGAAGGTGTGGCCAATACGGGCTGCGGAACCGTGAGCGCGGTTGAAGGCTTCCTTGACCTTCCGGCAGCTGCGCAGGTGACTGGCGAGGTAGATCACTTCCTGCACGACCCATTCCGGCTTGCGGCGGGCCGTACTTCCTGCTGCCGGATCAGATCGCGAGCGGCGACAGCGGCGTGGAGCGCTCGATCGCGTGGGTGCGCGCATTGCCAGCAGCAACAGGAGCGCAGCTGCGGCCATCAAGACAAGGATCGCCATGGACGTACATCTCTATGGCAGAGGTGGCGTGCCAAGGTCCACCCTGTTCATCCCCCAAACAAGTCCCCAAACATCGCCGCGTACCCCTCCGGCGGAAACGCCGGATTCGAGTTGGCCTCCAGCCACCAGACCTGGCCTTCCTCATCGATGACCCCGTCCAGCGAATACGCGACCGGCGCCGGCATGTTCTCCAGCAGTTTCGCTGCAAAACGGCTGCCGGCGGCCTCGATCGCCTGCATCGCCGGCGCGGGGATCAAAGCCATCTCGTTGTCGGATTGCAGGCTGCTGGCGGCGGGCCGGTACTCGCGGCCATAGCGATAGTCCACCAGTACGGACGTTCCCTTCTTCGGAACGTCGGCCAATGCGAGGTCCTGGAAGGCCAGGCAATCCTGCACCACGTGCCGCTCCTTGTACGTCTCCAGGTCGGCGTTGTGGCCGCTTTTCAAGCGTTGATCGACAAGCGCGTGCACCGTCGAAGAGCCGTCGGCAAGCACTTCGGAAGGCTCCCGCAGGTGAGCAAAGAAGGCCCGTTGTCCCCAGTACCACACCTTCAGCGAACGGCCGCGGATGAATTGCTCCGCGAACACCGTGCCGTTGCCGGTGGCCAGCCTGCCTTTCGGCGGGGCCGTGCCCGCCCGGAAGGGGCCGGCGAGCTCATAACCGAAAGAACCCATCGATCTTTTCAGGATGTAGTCCCGGTTGGGGGACGGAGATTCCGCGGCCAAGTCCCAGCTGGCGGGTGTCAGCAATCCGGCTTCGCGCACGAACGTCTTGAAGTAAAGCTTGTCCCTGGCCAGTTCGTACTTCACCAGCCGATAGGGCAGCCAGCCGATGAAGCCACCGGTGTCGGGCGTCAGCGCGGGCATGTTGAAGAAGCGGCCATTGATCGCGCCAACGAACTGCGGAAACAGGTGGTAGTAACGGCCCCGGCATTTCACTTCCATCTCGAAGTTCATCACGTCGAGCTCGATGGACGCCTGGGTGCTTCGCCCCCATTCCTGTACTGCACGGAAATGGGTGAGAAATGCGTTGATGTAGGCCATGGTCGTCGCTAGGAAAGTGGATGTGGAAAGCGGGCCACGGGGGACACAGGGTGGCTCACCATGGCTTCCGGCAAGCTGCCATAGCCGAACGCGAGGGGGATGCAGTCCGGCACAAGCACCCGCACCGCGCGGGCACGCCGTCCGTCCAGTTGCCGGGGTGCACTGTTGCCGGGAAGTTCTACCCAGTAGACCGGCCGTCTGCCCGCGACAGTCTGCAGCCGATCCCGCAGATTGGTGGGCCAGCGGATCTCTGGTGCGATGACAGCGGCGTCCGGAGGGCCGATCAGCACGTCCGCACGACGGAAGCGGCCACGCGTCGCGTACAGGTTGGCGTGGTCTTCCGGCGATGCGACTTGCCGCATCGGCATGGCTTTCGGCCTCGCGGTCGCTGTGCAGCGCACGACGGCCGCGAACTCGGCTTCGGTGAAGGCCCGCTCGATGCTGGAAAGCAGGTCGGAGCCGCAGGCCGACCCGGCACAAACAAACGCCAGCCGCGCATTCCGGATCAGGACCAGGACGGCAGGGCCCAGGCCCATCGTCATGCAGAGGACCGTGGCCTCGCAACCGATCGCCTGCAGGCGACCGATCCTTTCCTGAATGTCGGACGGCAGCGAATCCGGCTGGACACGATCGGCCGGGGCTTGGGCCAGCCAATGCCGGACGAACGCATCGCGCTCTATCAATTCGTAGGTGGCACGTTCGATGGCGACGTCGATGTCCGCATCGGCGGCACAACCGGAGGACGTTGGGCGGGCCAGCGAGGGCCCCCCGCCGCCCTCGGGCGGTAGGCGGGCACCGTGTACGCACTCCGCCGGCAGCCAGACCTTCTCGCCAGTGGTCCATTCTTTCGCCTGTACCCAGCGATGCTTCTTGTCGATGTTGAATGCCTTGACGCGCAGCGCAGGATCGGCGAATTGGCGCCGTGTGTACCGCACGAATGCATCGGGATGCACTGCGCCGGGCAGCTCCGACATTCGCGCTTCCACAGTTGGGGCTGGCTGCCGCAAAGCCTGCCTCTCAGCGTATTCGCCCAAAGCCTTGATCAGTGCTTGCCGGGGGTCATGCGAGCGTCCCCAGGCGACGAAAGCCGGCCGTTGTCCGGCAGGCGTGGCAGGCGCCGCTTGAGCAATGGCAAGGCCTCCATGTCCCGGCAGATCCATCCAGGCGAGTCGAGGCATGTCCTCGTCGTCTCCATTTCGGTGACACGCTCCGATGCCTGCTGCATAGAGCATGTACTGCGAGCTCAGGGCACAAGAGGCTGGCAGGTGCTCTTCGTCCAAGGGCAGGTCCTCCGCCCAGCCCATGCCCCGCGAGGCCGCCCACTCCTTCGCCTGGTGCGCGATCGCTCCGGCTTCCAGCAGCGCGGATCTCGCGCATGTCGCACTTGGCTGGATAGATGCGCTGACCAGCAACAGGACCGACTGGCGGACCAGCAGCAGCGGGTCGTGCATCGCGCGGTAGATTTCCGTGCCAACGGGACCCAGGTAGCGAAGGCTGCCGATGGGCGAATCCCCCGCTCGGGATGGGCGGTACGCTCCCTCCGCAAGCGTGCCGATGCGTCGCAGAAGCACGAACGTGAGCTGGAGTGCGTCTGTGTCAGCGAGCAGCCCGGCCAGTTGGACTAGGTCTTCTTCGGTCGGAAGGACGTGGCCTTCGGTGGGCGCGGCAGTGGAGGTGGATGGGCTTGTCGAGGGGGACCGCAAGGCCCGCAGCGCGGCAACCTGCGCGTCGACCAGGACGCCGGCATCGACCAGCGAAGCGAGGAACCTTGGAAAATTGGACGGTCCCCATTTCGCACCAGCCCGTGCTGTGAGCGTGGCGAGATCGCTTTGGCCGTCGCACCATTCGGCCAGAGCTTTCAGGTAGCGCGAGTTGGCCCGCACCACAAGTTGGCCATCGGGTGCCCGGACCGTCAGCGATCGGCCTCGCACCACGCCCGGCCCTGCAAGGACCGGACGGATCTGGTGAGATGCTGCTTCTTCCACTCGGAAACGCGTGCGGCCGGAGAGAGCGGAGCTCTCTCCGGCCGAGAGGAGCCGAGATGAGGGTCAGCCCTCGGCAGGTACCAGGCGCTCCATCGCCATGGTGACCGAAACGCCGTTGTCCAGGCCCCGCCACGGAGCGGCCGGGCCTTGCTGGTCACGGACATGGCTCAGCACAGGGAAGCCTTCGGCGATGAAGCTGAAGCCGTTCTCGACGATGATGTTGTGGAGTTGGGTGGAGGCCGGCAGATCGTGGAAGACCGGGCGTACATGCACCCATCCTGACTCGTGCGCCACCTGTTCGGGCAGGTCGTAGTGCAGGATGAACGGCAGCTCGCGGAATTCCAGCCCGGTGCCTTGGTTCATCTCCGCCATGGTGTGGTGGATGTTGTACGTGCCCCACCATTCCTTGCGCTGGCCGGCCGGGTCCTTGCGCGCGACCCACAGCGGATGGTCGCTGGACAGGAAAAGGACCTGGTCGCCGAGGCCGCGCAGTTCGATCACGCGGCGAGTGAGGCCCAGTGTCGTGGTTTCAGTCTTCTCGACGCGCTTCGGGCCCGACATCGTCATGACCATTTCGCCGGCACGCACCAATTCGATGGGCTTCAGCGATCCGTCGGCCATCCCGACGCGGTTTCCAGCGAGCAGGCACGTCGTCTCTTGGGTACACGCGTCTCGCAGCAGATCCTGCGGGTTGCCCGGCCGGTACGGACGCTGATAGATAGACCAGCCGTCCCTGGCGTCAGCCTCGGAGGAACGGGTCAGGAGATAGCTTTGCTCCCCGTCGATGTAGACGGGACCTTCGTGGCGGGTGATGATGCCCATGGCAGTTTCCTTTCTCGCTCGGTCAAAGGGCTGATGCAGGTATATCCACGGATTCCGTGCCCTGTTTAGCGGCAGGCGAGGGATCGACCGCGCGTGCGGCGCTCGTCCCCGATACCGCTGTCTCCTGCTCCCCCCAACCAAGCCCGCTGGCGTGCTCTCAACCACTCACTGCGGCGGCACCGCCTGCGGCCCCAACAGCACTTCCCCACTCGCTATCGCCTCGTTCACCGACTTCATCGCCGTGAGCGCCCGCGTGTAGCGGGTGACGTACCGCATGGGGAAGAACCCTCCTGCCAGATTGCGGTAGGCAGCGTTGTACGAGTCGTGCCCATCGGTGATGGGCGCCACCGCCATGCGTTGCGCGTAGAAGCCGTAGTTGCCCATGATCACGTCCTGGGCTACCGGCGACAACCTGGAGCCCGCGCCGATGCCGATCTCGTGGTCGTGCGTTGCGACCACCATGCGCTGCTCGGGAATGATGTCCATGTACGAGGCCTGCGGGTCGCGCATCGTGCGCGGGTACGCGTTGTCAATCACCACGCATTCCCGCGCCAGTTCGCTGGCCATGCGCAGCACGTAGAGCGGGTCGATGTACCCGTACAGCACGCCGGCGATCACCACCACGTCGTGCAGGGCCGCCGCGCTGGCCGGTGCGCGGCCGCGGGTCTGTCCCTCCAGCCAGGCCGTGATGTCGGAATGGTGGATGGTCACGCCGGCGGACAGGTCTTCGCTTTCGAACAGCGCCCGCGCGATGCGCACGTATTCGTCCTGCACTTCGACCCCGGTGTAGTGCGCCGCCCCGTGCCGCAAAGCCCAGTACCCCGTGCCGCCGATGCAGCAGCCCAGGTCCAGCACGGTCTTGCCGTCCAGGGTGCCCGGGGGCAGCATGGCCGCGTGCTTGTGGTTCATGCTTTCCGGGGTCGTGGGGCTCACCGCCCGCAGGCGCCGGTTGTCCTCGGTGATCCAGAGGCTGTCGTGGTTGAAGACGTTCATTTGACGGCCAGGATGCCGCAGAAGTTGGCGGCACGCCAGAAGGTCTGGACGTGGCGGAAGCCGGCAGCGCGCAAGGTGTCCTCGTTCCATTGCTGGGTCAGCGGCACCAGCACGCCTTCCAGCGACAGCTTCTTGCGGTGGATGGCTTCTGCCGTGTAGCCGTTGTCGGCCTTGAAGCGGTAGTACTCCTCGTTGAAGATGGCGTCCATCAGGGGGTCCTGCTGGATGGTTTTCTCCACCAGGATGAAGGCGCCGCCGGGCTTGAGGTTCTCGTGGATGCGGTTCACCAGGCGCGCGCGGTATTCGATGGGCACGAACATCAGCGTGAGCACCGACAGCACCAGGTCGGTGGGGCGATCGAACACGGAATGCTCGTACCGCAGGTCGTCGGCGAGGATGGTGACGGCCCGGCCCGTGAAGCGCGATTGCATCGTCCTGCGCATCGGTTCCGAGACTTCCACCGCGTAGAACTGGCAATCCGGCCGTTCCGCCAGCAGCGGCGCCAGCGCGTCGCCGCGCGAGGCCCCGATGTCGATGACGACACCACCCCGCTCCGGCACGAAGCGCCTGGCCAGGCGGGTGACCCAGTTGCGCATGTCGGCGTAGCCGGGGATGGAGTTCTCCAGCATGGCATCGAACACGCTGGTGACGTTCTCGTCGAAAGCCCATTTGTCCGCGGCGGGGAGCAGGTTGTCCGCGGGCTTGCGGTGCCGCTCCAGCGTCGCGGCGCCTTCGTCGATCGCACGATGGGCTTGCGGGTTCAGGTTGCCCATGTCGGCCTCCCCTCAGGCGGCTGGCTCGTGGGCCAGGAGTTTGTCTTCCAGCGCGGTGCGGACGTCGTCCCACTCGTCGCGCACGATGCTGTAGATCGCGGTGTCGCGCATGCGCCCATCACGCATGCGGTAGTGGCGGCGCAGCAGGCCTTCCTGCCGCGCGCCCAGGCGCTCAATGGCGGCGCGTGACTGCGCGTTCAGCGCGTCGGTCTGGAATTCGACCCGTTCGCACTGCCATTCCTCGAAGGCGAACCGCAGCATCAGGTACTTGGCTTCGGTGTTCACGTACGTCCTCTGGAACGAGCGCGCGATGAACGTGTAGCCGATCTCCAGCTTGCCGTGATGGGGCGCGATATGACGGTATCGGGTGCTGCCGGCCACCTGTGCACTGGCACTGTCGACGATGGCGAAGGCGAGTTCGGTGCCCGCGGCCGCGCCGGCCTCGGCCTGGTCCAGGAACCGATCCAGTTCCTGCGGCTGCGGGACGAAGGTGTAGGGGTTGGACCACAGCGCCCCGTTGTCGATGGCCTGCATCAGCCCAGGCAGGTGCGCCTGGGCCAGGGGCTCGAGCCTCACGTGGCGCCCCTCCATCAATACTTGCCGGTCCAGCATGGCGCGCGACTGTAGCCAGGGCAGCGGCCGCCGCAACCCATTCCCGAGAGGGCGGGCGGCCCACTAAACAGTTCGGTGAATCCGAGGACATACGGGCACCATCCGGAACGACCGATGGAATTTCGGGGGAGGCTGGCCGGCCACCGGCGGCTGCCAGCGTCCCGCCAGCATGACCAATGGAGGTTCGACATGAAGCCTGAGCACAAGCCTGCCCAAGTCCTCGCCACATCCGCGTTCGCCGCCGTGCCCAACGCCGCTCCAGCCGCCCGCAAGGCCTGGGCCGTGAACTTCACAGTTCCGGCGCCCCAGGCCATGCCGTCCGACCGTCTTAAAGCCCGCGCCGAACTGGTGCGCAGTGCCCTGTGTACCGGCGGCGGCGGCGGCATCTACTGACCAGCCGCATCCTGCTAGGGCGCTGCCCGTGCCATGAGTGGCGCGGGCAGCTTCCGGTTTGCAAGGAAGTACCCGATGTATCTGCGATCCAGCTTGTACGACGCATTGGCGCAGGTGGACGACGGCGACTGGCAGCAGGTGCTGCAGCGCCATCCTTTCTGGCAGGCCGAAGGCTCGCGCCTGGATGGCGAGCACCAGGACATCGCGTTCCACATCCTGATGCACGAAGGCGAACTGGGCGACCACCTCGCGCCTTCCGATGCTGCGTTCGAATTCGATGCGGTGCCCGTCCCGCCTCCGGTGTTCCAGGATCCCGATCTGGCCGCGCGCGTGCAGCACTGGTCGGACATGCATGCGGCCAACTACGGGCCCGGGCTCACCATCAAGATGGGCCTGTACGTCATTCGCGCGGGCGGCACGCTGGGGTTCCATGTGGACGGGCCGGTGTTCCTGAAAGGAATGCGGGTGGACCTGTCCGACGAAACGGTCCAGCGCGGGCTGGTCGAAGTGCAGGCGTCGCATCGCACCATCCTGCCGCTGCGGTTCAATGAAGACGACCGATTCATGGTCTGCGGCTTCCGGGCCCCGCTGCGGCGTGGCGAGCTGTTCGAATTCAACAACGTGCTCCCGCATGCCTACTTCAACCGCGGCAGCGGCCATGCGGTCCTGCTGGTGACCACTTACCTCGAGGAAGCGCTGCTCCCGGCGCAATTCGACTACCGGGCCGCAGTGCCCGCCTGAACCGCCATGGCCTACCGGTTCCTGGAACCCAAGATCGAGACCGACCAGCCCGGAGGCCCGCGGCCCAACCTGGCCCAACCGGACGTCTACACCACCGTGGCGCTCGCCCCCGACACCTGTCGCCAGATGGCGCGCGCGGTGCTGCAGGCGCATGGCGCCGGGCAGAGCTGGGAATCCCCCACCCGGTACGCCCCAGGACACTCTTCGCCTTGGGACATCAACGGCAGGTTCCGCAGTTCCAGGAACCTGAAGACGGACCTGCCGGGGCTGGACAGCGCGTTCGACGCGCTGGACCGCCACGCACTGCAGGCCTTCCCGCTCCTCGGGCTGGATGTGCGGCATTCGGTGCCGCGCCGGATCAGCGACCAGTGCATCTTCTATGGCGCCGGGGATCACCTGGGCGACCATGCCGACGACAGCGACAGTTTCCAGGACGACCACGGCCGCACGGTCTGGACCGTGATCAAGCCGCAGCGCCACCTGGTGGGCGTGTTGTGGCTCACCACACAGACCGCCGACGGCGCCGGTGAGATGGAATTCGCCGGCGGCGAACTGCGCTTCAACTCGCTGGTGGACGAAGCGACCGGCCAGCCGATGGCCGTTCCGCCCACGGCCGGCAAGCTGGTGGTTTTCCCGGCAACCGCCTGGTTCCGCCACGAAGTGCTGCCGGTGCGGGCCGGCACCCGCATCACCGTGACGCGGTGGTGGGAGGTGGTGCCTCGTGAAGCTTCGGCGGGAACAGGCTGAAGTGGCACTGCAGCCACAAACGCAGCTCCTTCACCAGGAGCATTGGCCCACCACCGGCTTCGACAGTGTTCAGCCCGGCGTCTTCCGCGCTTCCACCGTGTTCTTCCCGGACATGGCCGCGTGGCGGCAGCGCGATTGGCTGTCCAAGGACCGTTTCATCTACGGGCCGCACGGCACTCCCACGACGTTCGAGCTGGAGGCGCGCATTGCTCACCTGGAAGGCGCCGCCCACGCGCTCCTGTGTGCCAGCGGGCTCAATGCCATCGCGCTGGTGCACATGGCGCTGCTGCGCCCAGGCGACGAAGTCGTCGTTCCCATCAACGTGTACCCCGCCCACCGCGCGCTGCTGACCGGCGAGCTGGCGTCCTGGGGCATCCAGGTGGCGCTGTATGACCCCACCGACCTGTCCACCCTGCGTATCGGCGAGGCCACGCGGCTGGTCTGGGTGGAAGCACCGTGCTCCATCACCATGGAATTCCCCGACGTGCCCGCGATCGCCGCGGCGGCGCGGCAGGCGGGCGTGCTGACGGCATTGGACAACACCTGGGGCGCCGGCGTGGCGTTCTGTCCGTTCGACCTGGGCATCGACATCTCGGCGCAGGCGCTGACCAAGTACGCCAACGGCGCAGGCGACGTGGTGATGGGCAGCGTGTCCGTGCGGGACAAGTCGTTGTACGACGCCCTCAAGCGCTGCTCTGCGCGGTTCGGGCTGCACGTGCCTGCCGGGGAAGCCGAAGCCGTGCTTCGTGGCCTGCAGTCGCTGGCGGTCCGGTATGCGGCGCACGATCGCACCGGCAGGCTGCTGGCGCGACACCTGGCCGGTTCCGGCGCCGTGGTCGAAGTGCTGCATCCGGCCCTGCCGGGCGCGTGCGGCCACGAATTCTGGCAACGCGACTGCCGCGCTGCCGCGGGCATCTTCTCGGTGGTGTTCGATGCGAAGTATTCGCAGCAGGACATCGACGGGTTCATCGACGCGCTGCAGCTGTTCCGCATCGGGTTCAGCTGGGGCGGCCCGGTGAGCCTGGTGCTGTCGTATGGGCGGGACGTCGCCAGCTTACGGCCCTTGGCGGGCGAACTCGTGCGTTTCAGCGCGGGGCTGGAAGCGCCGGAAGACCTGCTGGACGACTTGTCGCAGGCGCTGGCGCTGCTGCTGTGACGTCGTCCCGTTCAGCGCGCAGCCAGGGCCTGGTCGATGTCCCCCAGCAGATCCTCGATGTGCTCGATGCCCACGGACAACCGCACCAGGTCTTCGGGCGTGCCGCTCTTTCGCAGGTCTTCCGCCGACAGCTGCCGGTGAGTGGTGGAGGCCGGGTGACAGACCAGCGTCTTGCAGTCGCCCAGGTTGGTGGACCGGCGCACCAGCCGCAACCTGTCCTGGAAATCGGCGCCGGCTTGGCGTCCGCCGCGCACGCCGAAGCTGAGCACCCCCGAAGCCCGGCCACCCATGTAGCGCTGGCAAGCGCCATGATCGGGGTGGGCCGGCAGGCCGGGGTAGCTGACCCAGGCGACCGCCGGATGCTCCGACAGGAATTGCGCAATCAGTCCCGCGTTGAAGCAGATGCGGTCCATGCGCAGTGCAAGTGTCTCGATGCCCTGCAGGATGAGGAAGGCATTCAGCGGCGCCAGCACGGCACCCATCGTCCGCAGCGGGCCGTTGACGCAGCGTGCTGCGAAAGCCTGCGCGCCATGGGCGTCGACGAACGACTGGCCCCGCACGCCGTGTTCGGCACGCGTGAGCCGTGCAAAGCGGTCACCGTGGGCGGCCCAGGGAAAGCGGCCGCTGTCCACGATGGCGCCGCCCAGTGCGATGCCATGCCCGGCCATGTACTTGGTCAGCGAGTGCACCACCACGTCGGCGCCGTGCTCGAAAGGGCGGCACAGGTATGGCGTGGCCAGCGTGTTGTCGACGACCAGCGGCAGCCCGGCGGCATGAGCCAGTTCGGCCAGCGCTGCCAAGTCGGCGACGTGCCCCGATGGATTGGCCAGGGTCTCGCAGTACACCGCCTTCGTACGGCTGTCGATGGCCTGCCGGAATTGGTCCGGCCGGTTGTAGTCGCACAGGCGCACCGAGATGCCGTATTGCGGCAAGGTCTGCGCCAGCAGGTGGTAGGTGGTGCCGTACAGCGAACTGGCCGCCACCACGTTGTCGCCGGCTTCGGCGATGGCCATCAGCGCACAGGCGACCGCTGCCTGGCCGGAGCCGGTGACGGCGCCACCCACGCCTTGTTCCAGCGCGGCCACGCGGTCGGCCAGCACCTGCCCCGTGGGATTGCCCAGCCGCGTGTAGACGTACCCGTCGATCTTGTGGTCGAAGAGGTCCGCCGCATGGGCCGAGTCGTCGAACGCGAACGCGGCGGTCTGGTAGATGGGCAATGCCACCGCGCGTTGGTGTGCTTCGGGGCCATAGCCTGCGTGGACCATGGAGGTCTCGAGCCGCCAGAAATCTTCCATGCCTGGTGTTCCCCCTGTGTGTTTTCAGCAGAAGGGGTGGACCCGGCCGCCACCCGCTTCGATGTTTTCGAGCATGCCCAGCGGGAGCAGCCCATGGCCGAAAGCCATCGGCACCAGTCCCGGGGCAACCACGCGCACCGTGTGCAGCGCAATGCCTTCGATCAAGGATACGGCATGCGGCACCGTCAGGTCCATCCAGCAAAGCGAGTGGCCGCGCATGCGCAGGCGCTGCTGCAGTTCGGCGACGTCCCGCGAAAGGGTCGCGGCGACTTTGCTGAACGCGACGCCGTTGCCCAGTCCCGCGGCCAGCAGTGCATCCGCATCGCGGAAATGGGCTCGCGTGGCGTACAAGGCGCCGTGATCTGCCGGGCCGCGCACTTGCACGGGAGCGATCGGGACTTCAGGCACGCCTTCCAGCCTGGCGCGCGCCATCGTTTCCAGTTCGTTCATCGCGCTTTCCAGCGCAGCGTCGGCGTCGAAGCCGCACGCACTTCCCACACATGTGAAGGCCCGCTCGTCGTGCTGCGCCCACGCGAGCAGCGCCGGCTGAACACCCAGCGTGAGCCACTGCGCGCCTGCGCGGCAGCCGGCATGCCGGAGGTCTGCCAGCCTGCGACGTGCACGGCCGGGCAGCGACTCATCGTCGATCTCGGCACCCGGTGCCTGGCGCAGCCAGTGCCGCATGAAGGCATCGCGCTCGACCAGTTCCAGCGTTGCGCGGCCAATCGCGTCGCCCACGCTGGCGCCGGTGGCGCAGCCCGACGTCGTCGCGGAAGTCACCAGCCGCCGGCGGTATGCGGCGTCGAAAGCGTCGGACAGGCACGCGCAGTCGGCGAGCACGAACGTTGCCCGGCCGTCGTCCATCGATTCCGCCGGAATCCACCAGCGCTGCTCACCGGCATCGAGGCGGACGAAGGGGAAGGTCGGCGACGCGTATTGCGCATCGGCGTAGCGAACGAACAGGTCCGGGTGCATCCAGCGGGGCAGGGCGGCCGCGGCGGATCGAACGGCCGACGGCGGCAGGCTTTCGCACGCATGCCGCTCGACGGCTTCGGCAACGGCCTTCAGGCCCGCCAACTGCAGGTCGGCATCGCGCCCCCAGCCTTCACTCTGTCGGCCGCCTGGCCACTGCAGCCGCGCCCGCGCCAACTGGAAGCTCGCATCCGCCAAGGCATCGATGCGCTCGACCTGCATCACGGGGCGCATCCCCACGAAGGAAACTGAATGGCTGTCTACATCCACGTCACGTTCAACCACTTGATGGCGATCCAGCGATGGATCAAGGCGGAGGGTGGCCAAGCGACCCTGGACATGTCGGATCTCACCCTGGAGGTGAAGCATCGCGGTCGCTACTACCGCATGTACCCGATATTCCAAGGGACGGTGCAGGGCCGCCTGGTGCATCTGCCGGCGTTGACGCCGGACGCGCGCGGTTTCGGCGGCTGGCGGCCCTACACCACGATAGCGCACCCTTGTTCTACCGACAAGCAGATGTTCAAAGCCCACCTGCGGCAATGCGGCATCCGCACGCCGGCCACATGGGGGTCCGCCGCCCAGCCGCCTGCGATGGACTACGTGCTGAAGCCCCGCATAGGCTCTTTCGCCCGCGGATTGACCGGTCCCTATCGCGCCGGCACGCCGGTGCGCATCGAGGACCACGAAGTGAATGAGC
The DNA here is from genome assembly GCF_004681975.1 of Ramlibacter humi. Taxonomy (GTDB): domain Bacteria; phylum Pseudomonadota; class Gammaproteobacteria; order Burkholderiales; family Burkholderiaceae_C; genus Ramlibacter; species Ramlibacter humi. The sequence continues at coordinate 59,432 of NZ_SMLK01000009.1, read as the reverse complement.
ACGGCAGCCTGTTCGCCGAACAGTTCGTGCAGGGCCACATGATCAAGGCGTGGTTCTGGGGCAGCCGCCCGTTCTTCGCCCATATGGACCCGTTCCCGGAGATCACGGGCGATGGCCGCTCCACCGTCGAAGACCTGCTGCGCCGCAAGGTGGGGCGGGGCCGCCGGAAGTGGGAGGACTTCGAAGACCTTCCTACTGCGCGCGACTGCCTGGCCTTTCAGGGGCTCCGCATGGACGACGTGCTGGAAGACCAGCGGCAAGCGTGGGTGGACTTCCGCTATGGCCCGCGTTATGCCGGTAGCAAGCTGGGTGCCACCGCGGAAAGCGACAACGCGCTCGACGAGCTATTGCGGCGCACAGGCAGGCAGTTGCACGAGATGGGCAGGGCCCTGGCCGAACTGCTGCGCAAAACGATGCCGGTTCCGATCATGCTGACGGCCGACGGCATGCTCGACCAGGACAACAACCTCTGGTGGCTCGAGATGAACACCAACTCGCTGATGCCGCCGGAAGGCTATGCGGCCATGTTCGAGGATCTATTCGCGTGAACCGGCGCTTGCATCGCCGTTGCAAAAAGGAGGGAAATTCATGACCAGCCAGATTCAAGTCACGGGGCCGCTTCCCGGCGCAAGATTTGGCGCCACCGTGCGGCTGTCGGAACCGTTGGGCACTGAACTGCCGACAGGCTTGCCGCAGGCCCTCGCGGACGCGGGCGGTCTGCTGCTGATTCCGGGTCTTGGGGACATCGGCCGCGAGCCGCAGCTGCTGGTCAAGTTGAGCTACCTGTTCGGCACGGAAGTGGAAAACTACCGTGCGATCCTGAAAAGCCCGATGCTGTCGCACCCCAGCGCGCCGGAGATTTTCATGGTGACGAACATGATTCCGGGTTCACCGCCGTCGCCGGCGTTGCCGGTGCCACCGCTGACACCCGAAGGGCGGTTGCCGGTGCAGTACCCGCAGCGCTTCGGTTGGCACTCGGACCAGAGTTACCGCAACCCGGCGCCCGACATCTCCGTACTCTATGCGCAGACGCCGGTGGCGCGCGGACGCGGGCAGACGATCTTTGCTTCCGGCACGCTGGCGTACGACGCCCTGCCCGAGCACCTGCGCGAGAAGGTCGAGAACCTGCAGGGCATGCATTGCAAACCTGGTGCCGGCCGGGACCGGCGCAGCGCGGAATCCGGCAAGCCGTCCCCGGCGCTGGCGCCGGACCAGTTCGCGACTCAGCCCGTCGTGCGCATCCATCCGGTGACAGGGAAGAAATCGCTGTTCCTGTGCGAACGCGCCCAGATGGACTGGTTCGACGGCCCCTTCGTGGGCATGCAGCCAGGCCCCGATGGCGAAGGCGCGCGCCTGCTGGATGAATTGCTGGTGCACTACACGCGCCCGGAGTTCACCTACGTGCACGAATGGACACAGGGCGACGTGCTGGTGTGGGACAACCGCTGCCTCATCCACACCGCGACATGGTACGACGCCGCTGCCGAGCAGCGCATGATGTGGCGCACGACGGTTCGCTCCGATGGCGGCGCAACCGTGCCTTCATCCATGCCCGAGGTGGTTTCGCAGGGCGCAGGGTGATGCCCGGGTGAGGGCAACGAGAAATCCACCAGGGCCCGCACGCGAAACGCGGCGTCGGCGATCCAACTGCGCAGGCTGTTGCTCATGTGCGGATTGCACCGTCAGCGCCTCGCGTGATCGGTCGACGCCCTGAGGACGTTGGACGCCCCCGGCCTCACACCGTCACCATCCACCCCGCCGTCGCAATCAGCACCAGCGCCAACCCCCGGTTGAACCAGAGCAGCCTGCGCCCTTTCGCCAGCCACTCCCGCAGCAACGAACCGGCCGCCGCATAGGCGAGGTTGCTGATGAACGCGAACAGGATCATCACGGCGCAGATGATCGCGAGCCGCTGCCCCGGGTTCGTCGCGGGCTGCCCGCCCGCGTTCACCACCCAGCCTGCCGTCAGCGTGAGCGCCAGCATCCAGGCCTTGATGTTGACGAACTGCAGGCTCATGCCCTGAAGGAAGCTCACGTTCAGGCGGCGTTCGTCCACCTGGCCCAGCTGCGATGCCTGCGCCAGCCGCCAGGCCAGCCACAGCATGTAGGCGATGCCGAACACCTTCACGCCCAGGCGCAAAGCGGGCACACCGAGCACCAGCGCACCCAGCCCCAGGCCGGACGCGAGCATCAGCAAGGTCCAGCCGGCAGGGACGGCCAGGCAGAAGCGCAGCGCGCGGCGCAGGCCGTGGTTGGCGGCGAGGGCGGTGGACAGTGTGGTGTTGGGCCCGGGCGAGAAACTCATCGCCGTGCAAAAGAGCAGCAGGGCGGTCAGCTCCGACGTGCTCATGAAAAAAGTTTCGCCTGCGCTTGCATGCGGTGCACTGTAGGCGTTCGGGCAGGATACGGTCACTACAGTTCGCGGGCGCGTCGCGGCACCTGTATCGATCACGCAGGCAATACAGGGCTCGATGGACAGGGCTCGATCCGTTGCTGCCGAGCCGGTCAGCGGCCCGTCAGCGCGCGTGCGGCGTCACCGTCACGCCACTCGCCATGCTCCTACTGGCGGCGTGGACCCGCACCGGCCCCGGGTGCGGCCGGTGAGCGCTACCTTGGAAGCATCCCGAACTTCCCAAGGAGATTCCCATGAAAGCCTCTGTCATCGTCGTCCCCGCCTTGGCCGCTTGCCTGGCACTGGCGGCTCCCTTCGCCTCCGCCAAGGGCTGCCTGAAGGGCGCCGCGGTCGGCGGTGTGGCCGGCCACGTAGCGGGCAAGCATGGCGCGGTGGGCGCCGCGGCCGGCTGTGCCGTAGGCCACCATCGAGCCGCGAAGAAGGAGCAGAACGCGCAACAGCAGGCGCAGCAGCAAAGGGCCCAGCAGGGCCAGCAAGGCTCCTGATCCCGCTCAGGCCGGGCCGTCGTCGCGCGGCCCGGCCAGCTCGCCGAACAGCCACGCGGTGTAGATCGGCGCGGCCAGCAAGCCTGCCGGCCCGAACGCGGCCTGCAGCACCAGCATCGACGACAGCAGGATGCCCGCCGGCACCTGCGTGCGCCGGCCGATGAAGTGCGCGTTCAGCAGGTACTCGAGCTTGTGGATCGCGACCAGGTACACCAGCGCGGCGATCGCCACGCCGGGTGACACCGTCAGCGCCACCAGCAGGATGGCCGCGTTCGAGATCAGGTTGCCCACCAGCGGCACCATGCCCATGAACAGCGTCAGCACTACCAGCGTGCGCGATGCGGGCAGGTGCACGCCCGCGACCGGCAGCACCCCGAGCAGGTAGATCGCCGTGAGCACCGTGTTGGCCAGCGCGATGCGCAGCTGCGCCGCGACGACGTCGGCGAACGCGTGGACGAAGCGGCGCAGGGTCTGCACGACGCCGGCTGCATCCGGCAGCGCCTGTTCCAGCGGCCGTTGCACGGCGAAGAGCAGGCCCACGGCCGTGCCGACGAACACCTGCGCGGCGAACTCCAGCGCGTAGCGGCTCCAGCGCTGCACACGGTGCGAGTTGGCCCGCAGCCATTGCGACAGCATGTCCTGCAGGTCGGCCGCGGACTCGGGCAGGTGCTGCGCCATCGAAGGCGGCAGCGCGGCGCGCAGGCCGTCGATGGCGTCGGCCAGGAACTGCATCAGGCCGGCCAGGCCGCCGCGCGGCGTCCACACGGCATGCACCGCTTCCACCGCGCCCGCGATCGCCACCACCGCCACCAGCAGCGTCAGGCCGACGGTGGCAGCGGCGGACAGATGCGGTGAGCGCGGCATGTCGACCACCGCGCGGATGCGCCCGTACACGGCATACGCGGCCGCGCCCGCCAGCAAGGCGGGAAGCAGGTGCAGCCAGAGCACGAGCAGCAGCGCGGCGCAGACGGCCGCGAGCGCCACGGTGCGGGGGGAGAAGGTGGCGATCGCGCGCTCCTGTGGCTACCTCATCGCGCCGGACAGCTCCCCACCGACCAGAGGCTGGGCGTCCACTCCGGCGGGCTGTTCTCGTTCCAGGTGTTGTTCGAAGCCGGCAGCGCGACGTAGATCGTGCCGTTGCGCGTGACCAGGTCGCCGCCGAAGTAGCGCGTCGAGCCGTTCCATGCGGCCGGGCTGCATGCCGGCGCGGGTGAAGGCGCGGGCGTGGGCGCGGCCGTCGGTGCGGGCGTCGGTGCCGGAGTGGGCGTGGGCGCAGGCGTCGGTGCGGGTGTCGGAGCCGGCGTCGGCGCAGGCGTGGACGAGTCCAGGGCCCACAGGCTGGGCGTCCACTCCGGCGGGCTGTTCACGTTCCACGTGTTGTTCGAAGCCGGAAGCGCGACGTACACCACGCCGTTGCGCAGGACGCGGTCGCCGCCGAAATAACGCGTCGTGCCATTCCACGCGGGCGCCGTGCTCGGGGCCGGCGTCGGCGCGGGCGTGGGTGCCGGCGTGGGCGCGGGGGTGGGTGCAGGTGTCGGTGCAGGCGTGGGAGCCGGGGTCGGTGCCGGCGTCGGAGCGGGTGCCGGCGGCTGGGTGGGAGCCGGCGTCGGGGCAGGCGTGGGCGCGGGACTCGGCGCCGGCGTCGGCGCGGGGCAGCCGCCCAACGCCCACAGGCTGGGCGTCCACTCGGGCGGGCTGTTCACGTTCCATGTGTTGTTGGACGCGGGCAGGGCGACGTACGTGGTGCCGTTGCGAGTCACCAGGTCGCCGCCGAAATAGCGCGTCGTCCCGTTCCACAGCGGCGGGTTGCACGACGGCGCGGGCGCTGGCGTGGGGCTGGGCGCCGGCGTCGGCGCGGGGGAGGGCGCGGGTGCCGGGCCGCCCGCCGTGGCCATCGCCGAAGTTTCGCTCGAGCGCCCGCTCTGCGCCGAGCCGTTCACCGCCACCACCTGGTAGTAGTAGGTGGTGCCCGCGGTCACGGCGGTATCGGCGAAGGAGGTGCTCACCAGCCCGGTGCGGTACGGCTGCGCGCCTTCGCCGCCGGGCGTGGTGCCGCGGTACACGTTGTACGACGCGGCACCCGAAACGCCTGCCCAGCTCAGGTCCACGCGCCCCGTGCTGCCCGTGGCCTGCACGCCCGTGGGCGGTTGCAGCGGACCGGTCGCGAAGCGGTTCAGCACGTTGCGCGTCAGGCCTTGCGCCGCCGCGTCGACGTAGCCGCGGCCGCCGTAGTCGTCCACGCCCCAGCTCCACTGGATGCTGCCGGTGGCGAACACCACGGCGCCCGAAGGCGCCGTGTACGTCGCCATGTTCGAAATGCCGAAGGGATCGGGCGATGCGGCGATCACTTCCAGGCCGGCGGGCGAATAGCCGTTGTTGAACACCGCGTCGGTCTCGTAGCCCAGCAGGTGCACCAGCCGCGAGCCGGCCGACACGCCGGTGCCGGCCCAAGCCCAGTGGGTGGGCGCGGACACCACGATGTCGCCGTCGACCGGGTCGCCGTGGTACATCACGCCGACCAGCGCGTTCTCGGGCTGCGCCACGGGATCGTTCACGCCGTAGTTCGTCACCAGGTCGCGCCAGCGGATGGTGATGTACTTGTCGTTCGACGGATCACCGTCCAGCGCGTACGGGTCTTCCGAGGCGGCGAAGTCCTTGTAGCCGACCATCGTCCGGTTCGGGTCGCCGCCGCGGCCGGGCTCCAGGCGGATCTGCCAGTAGGCCTGGTTGGCCGAGAAGAAACCCAGGTGCACGCCGCTCGCGCGCGCGGCCTGCACGCCGGCGCGCATCTCGTAGGTCCAGTACTCGTCGTGGCCGGCCACCACGAACGCGCGGTGCCGCTGCAGGCGCGAGGCATCCGAGTGCACGTCCAGGTTCGTGAGGTAGCTGACGTCGTAGCCCTCGCGCTCCATGAAGCGGATGAAGTTGATCTCGAAGTTGAGGAACTGGCCCGACCCGGTGTCCGCGTAGGCCTGCCGCCGGTACGGCCGGTTGAACGACACCTTGCGCGCGGCGCCGTTGGTGCTGTTGAACGCGTACAGCGACTTGCCGCCCCAGTTGTTGTACGCCTGCCAGGTGGTCACCGCGTTCTGGAACAGGTAGGTGGACGTCGACGAGTCGTCGCGCACCGTGAACACGATGTAGCTCTCGGTGCCGCTGCTGGGCGTCAGCTTCACCAGGTACACGCCGCTGGCCCAGTCGGTCTTGTCGGCGCTGTTGGGAATGGCCAGGCGGTACGCCTCGGCCCAGTTCGCGTCGATCAGGCCGGTCTGCGGGTCGGGCGTGGGCTGCGGCTGCGGCGAGCCGGGCAGCGTCACGCTCATCATCTTGCGCGCGCCCCGGCCGCCGTACCAGCCGACGCGGTACACGGTCAGCGTGTACGTCGGCGCCGCGCAGTTCACGAAGAAGCGGATGGTCTCGCCGCGGTTGACGCTGGTGGCCGACGCGTAGCCTTCCACCGTGGGCGTGTCCGACAGCGCGGTGAGGCCCCAGTCGCTGTCGCCGGGCTTGGCGTTCTCCAACTGGACCACGTTCTGCGCCCACACGCCGCTGCTGCCGATGACGAGCACCATCGCGCCCACCCGCAGCCTGAGGATTTTCGAAGCCATGACGCTCCCTTTGCGCCACGTCGACCCGCATGGCTCAAGGGCATTCTGGGCAGCGCACGCACCGCGCGGGGGCGTGCCGCGCATGGATCGGCTGCTTTTACGCGCGGTTGCCCGATGAGCCCCGCGCGGCGTGCGGCAGTGCACAGCCTAGGCACGGTGCGGAACCGTTGCCTCGGCGCTGCGATGGAAACGGACCGCTGGGCAGCGGTCCGCGCGGTCACTGGGCCGTGATCCGCTTGGCCGCGGGCGTGGCGTCGAACAGCAGCTTGGCGGGCCAGGGCTGCCAGCTGGTGCCCAGCTCGGCCGTATTGGGATCGCCGTTGCGGGCGAAAGCCGCGAGGCTGGCCATCATCGCCGACGACAAGGCCAGGCGCCCGGGTTCGTTGGCCTTGCTGTTGGCCGCGTTGGAGAACAGCGAGGGGCCGAAGTTGCCGAAGAGGAACGGCAGGTCGAACGCGTGCGCCGCGCCGTAGATGGTGTTCCAGGGCGCCGGCTCCTGCGCCCAGTCGAACCGGTAGTACCAGACGTTGGACTGCTGCGTCTTGAGCGTGTTGAGCACGTTGTCGCGGCTCGGGCTCATGAACACAGAACCCAGCAGGTTCGCCTTCGCGGTCCAGCCGGTGACGGCCGTGGTGGACGGCGTGTACGCGGGGTCGAGGATGTCGGCCTCGGTCAGCGTGGACGGCGCATCGGGGTTGAACGCGGCCATCATGTTGAAGCGCGCCGCATCGGTGATGCGGAAGCCGGCGGGGCCGCCCAGCAGGGTGAGGAACGGCGCGAACAGCTTGCCCTCCTCGTTGGTATTGCTGGCCAGCACCGGCATCTTGTTGTAGCGGCCCGCGGCCATCGCGGCGATGGGGTCGGCCGGCAGCAGGTTGCCGTCGGGGATCGGGCCCGAGCCGGTGAGGCCGGCGGCCAGCAGGGTGCCCAGGATCGTGCCGGCGTCCTTGCCGCGCATGTAGGCCGCGATGTCGGCCGCGCTCTGCGTGGCGATGTAGGCCTGCGCGGATGCGAGATCCACCGCCTTGCCGTCGGCGATGAGCAGCCGGGCCAGCAGCGTGCTGGCCTGCGTGGCATAGGTGCTGGCCGGGTTCAGCGTGGGGATCATCCCGGGCGGCAGGTTGGTCGCCAGCGAGATGCCGCCGGAAATCGGCACTGCCTTGTGGAACAGCCCCTTGGCCGCCGGCGAGGCCATCAGCGCCCAGACGTTGATGGCGCCGGCCGACTGTCCCATCAGCGTGACGTTGCCCGCGTCGCCGCCGAACACGGCGGCGTTGCCCTGGATGAACTTCAGCACCTGCAGGATGTCCAGCAGGGCGAAGTTGCCCGAGTCCTCGGCCGTGTCGGTGCCGCCCTTGAGCTGGGCCAGGTTGAAGAACCCGAGCGGGCCCACGCGGTAGTTGGCGGTGACCACCACCGCGTTGGCCGCCTTGGCCAGCGCCGTGCCGTCGTACACCGGGTCGGCGGTGTAGCCCGAGATGTTGCTGCCGCCGTAGACGAAGAAGATCACCGGCAGGCCGGCTGATTGGGTGGCGGGCCGCCAGATGTTCAGCGTCAGGCAGTCCTCGCTGCCCACCGGCGTGTTCAGCGTGGTGGCGATCGTGCCGTCGTAGGTGTTGTTGCTGCCCGGGCCGTAGATGCGGCCGTTCTGCAGGCAGGCGTTGCCGAACTTCGTGACCTGCAGGCGCTGGGACCACGTGGCCGGCACGGGCGCCTTCCAGCGCAGGCTGCCCACCGGCGGCTTGGCGAAAGGGATGCCCTTCCATGCGTACGCGCCGGCGGCCTCGATGCCCGCCACCGGGCCCTGCGTCGTGTCGCGGTCGGTCGGTGGCGGGCCATCGCCGCCGCACCCCGCCAGCCACATCGCCGCCAGCGCCGCACCCAGCGCCGGTCCCACCCTGTTCATCCATCCCATGTTTCGCCTCCTGGTTCTGGGGGTCAACCCGGCTTGTGCCGGATCGACGCATCGACTCCAATGGCCGCAACCTCCCGCCGCGGCCGGACGGCAGTCTAGGAATCCGCAGCCGGCGGGCCGTTATCCCAACAACGCCAATCCATTGACCTCTCGCGCCAAGCTGCCGATGCAACGAACGAGCTCCTGCACCTGGGTGCGGGGGCTGGCGGAGATGTTCGCGGCCCGCGGCGTCGACGTGCCCCGCCTGTTCGCCGACGCCGGGGTCGCTCCCGCCCGGCTGGAGGACGCGTCGGCGCGTTTCGGCGCCGACGAGGTGTCGCGCCTGTGGGAGCTGGCGGTCCAGCGCTCGGGTGACGCGGCGCTGGGCCTCGACCGCGCGCTGACGCTGAAGCACGTGAACTTCGACGTCCTGGGTTACGCCATGCTCTCCAGTGCCGACCTTCGCTCCGCGCTGGGGGCCTTCGCCCGCTACCTGGCGCTGATCTCGGACGTCGCCACCTTCGAGCTGCAGCCGGCCGCCGGCGGCGCCGCATGGCTGGCGCTGGGCCATTGCGGCAACCTGCGGCAGGTGCCCCGCCAGCGCTTCGCCTACGGGTTGCTGTCGCTGCTCACGCTGTGCCAGTGGCTGATCCGCCGCGAGGTGGGCGCGCTGGCGGCCGAGTTCAAGTACGACGAGCCGCCCGAGCGCGCCGCGTACGACCGCGCGTTCGGCTGCGAACTGCGATTCGGGCAGTCCGAGAACCGGCTGCTGCTGGCGGCGGCGGACCTCGACACCGCCATCCCTTCGCGCAACCCGTCGCTGCTGGCATTGCACGAGCACGTCATGCGCGAGCGCCTGCAGTCGCTCGGGCGCGCATCCACCAGCTGGCGTGTCAGCGAAGAGATTCTCAGGCGCCTGCACCGCGGCGAGCCGCGGCGCGAAGATGTCGCCGCCTGCCTGGCGATGGCCGACCGCACGCTGCAGCGGCGGCTGCACGAGGAGAACACCTCATACCAGCAGCTGCTCGACGAGGCGCGGCGCGAGCTGGCCGCCAAGTACCTGGCCGACCCGCAGCACTCGCTGGGGGAAGTGGCGCACCGGCTGGGCTTCGCCGATACCAGCAACTTCGTGCGTGCGTGCAGGCGCTGGTTCGGCTTGCCGCCGGGCCAGTACCGCGAGCAGCTCGCGGCGCAGGCCGCCATCGCCGCCTGAGCGCCGCGTGCGCCTTCAGCTGATCGCCAGCCGCTCCCGCAGCATCAGCACCAGGTCTGTCTTCGCGACGTGGCCCAGCAGCCGGCCTTCGCCGTCGACCACGGGCAGGCGTTCGCCGGCATGGCGTTCGAACACCGCCAGCACTTCCCACAGCGGCATGTCGCGGCTGAGCCGCGGATAGCCGCCCTGCAGCAAGTCTGCCGGCCAGGGTGAGGCCGGGTCGTGCGGCTTTTTCAGTTCCGCAGCCAGGTCGTGCATGGCGATCGCGCCGAGGAAGCGGGCCTGCGTGTCGACGACGTACACGTGGCGCCACCGGCTCTCCAGCAAGGCCCGCTCGACCTGCTCGATGCTCTGGCCGGGCTGCACGGCGGGCGTGCCGGTGCGCAGCAGGTCGCCGGCCACGGCCAGCCGCGGGTCGGCAGCCGCCTTCTGGCGCTGGGACGAGGCGTAGACCGAGTCCGGCCGCAGCAGCCGCGACACCGCATACGCCAGCACGCACGCGAGCATCAGCGGCGCGACGACCGTGTAGTTCTCCGTCATCTCGAAGACCATCAGCACCGAGGTCAAGGGCGCGTGCGTGCTCGCGGCCAGGAAGGCACCCATCCCGATGGCCGCGCCGGCCGGCACCGGCAGGTGCGCGAAGGGCAGCGCCGCGGCCCCGAGCGCGAACAGCGCGCCGCTCACCGCGCCGACGAACAGCGTGGGCGTGAAGATGCCGCCCACGGCGCCGGAGCCGGTCGTCGCGGCCACGGCCGCGAGCTTGAGCAGCAGCACCAGCAGCAACGCCTGCCAGGCCCACTCGCCTTGCAGCACGCTGTTCACCACGCTGAACCCGTTGCCCCAAACCTGCGGCGACTGCAGCGAGAGAAGGCCGACGAGCAGGCCGCCGGCAGCCATCTTCAGCGGCAGGCTCGCGCGCCACGCGCCGAACGCGCGCCTGGCCAGGTCCAGCAGCCAGAGGTACAGCGGCGCCAGCAGCCCCACCAGGAGGCCGAGCGCGCCGGCGAGCAGCAGCTCGGGTGCCCGCAAGGCCGGCAGGTCCGGCATGCGGTACAGCGCGGCCGTTCCCACCAGCGCTGCCACGGTGGCGTGCGCGGTGACCGAGGCGATCAGCAACGGCGCCAGGGTCTCGGTGGCCAGCGACTGCAGCACGATCTCGGCGATGAACATCGCGCCCGCGATCGGCGTGCCGTACGCCGTCGTCAGTCCCGCCGCGGCGGCACAAGCCACCAGCAAGCGCCGGCGCGGCACGGGCATGTTCCGCCAGCCCGCGACCAGCGATCCCGTCAGTGCCGCCAACTGCACCATCGGCCCCTCGCGCCCGATGGCGCCGCCGCTGGCGACGGTGCACGCCGACGACAGCGCGCGCAGCAGCGAGGCCCGGGTCTCCAGTTCACCGCGGCCCAGCACGACCGCTTCCATGTAGTCGCCGTGCGGCGTGCGCCTGGGCAGGCGGCGGGCGATCACCAGCACGACGCCGGCCAGCGCGCCGCCCAGGGCGGGCGACAGCAGGCGCTGCCACCAGACCAGCCGCTCCGCGGCCTGCACCAGGCCGGCCGCCGGACCGTAGAGCAGGTGCTCGATAAGCACCAGGCCCTGCCGGAACGCGAGCGTGGCCAGCGCACCCGTCGCGCCCGCCACGGCCGCCCAGGCCAGCGTGCGCTGCCAGTCCGTCGGGCGAATCCGCTCCAGCAGCAGGAAGAGCGATTCGACGCGCTTTCTCATGGGGACAGGAGCGTACCGCGAGGACTTCGAAAGAGGCGGCGCAACCGCAGGCGGTGACGTCAGCCACAGGCCAGCGAAGTGATGGCCGCGAGCCGTAGACTCCGGCGGTGAGCCAAGAGACCAGCGCAGGAGAAACTTCCACGCGCACGCCGGCCCCGTCCGATGGGCTGCCGGTCCCGGACCGCTACTGGGCTATGGCCGCCAGCCTGCTGGGCATCGCGGTCTCGGTCATCGACAGCAGCATCGTCAACCTCGCGCTGCCCGACATCACGCGTGACCTGGGCGCTTCCGCCTCGGCTTCGGTCTGGGTCGTGACGGCCTACCAGCTCGCCATCCTGGGTTTGCTGCTGCCGTTCGCGGGCCTGGGCGAGCGGCTCGGCTACCGCCGCGTCTACCTCGGTGGCCTGGGCCTGTTCACGCTCTCATCGCTGGCCTGCGCCGCCGCGGTCAACCTGCCGATGCTCATCACCTCGCGCGCCGTCCAGGGCATCGGCGCGGCGGGCATGATGGCCGTCAACGCGGCGCTGGTGCGGCTGATCTACCCTGCGCGCATGCTCGGACGCGGCATCGCGCTCAACTCGGTGGTGGTGGCGACGTCTTCCGTCGCGGGTCCCTCGGTGGCCGCGGCCGTGCTGTCGGTCGCGTCCTGGCCGTGGCTGTTCGCGGTCAACCTCCCGCTGGGGCTGCTGGTCCTTTGGCTCGGGCGGCGATCGCTGCCGCACAGCGCCCGCCATGCGGCGGGTCCGCTGCGGCTGGCCGACGCGGCGCTCAACATCCTGATGTTCTCGCTGGTGTTCCTGGGCGCCGACACCATCGGCGCGCGCGGCGGCGCGGAACGCGCTTCGGTGCCGGCCAGCCTGGGCATCGTGCTGCTCGCGGCCGGCATCGCCGTCGGCGTCTTCTATGTGCGCAGGCAGCTGGCCCAGCCCCGCCCGCTGTTCCCCGTGGACCTGCTGCGCATCCCGGTGTTCGCGCTGTCGATGTGCACCTCGGTCACCGCGTTCGCGGCGCAGACCCTGGCGTACGTCGCCTTGCCTTTCCTGCTGCTCGAAAGCCAGGGGCGCACCCACCTGCAGGCCGGCCTGGTCATCACCGCGTGGCCGCTGGGCACCGTGTGCCTGGCGCCGGTGGCGGGAAGGCTGATCTCGCGCTACCCGGGCGGGCTGCTCGGCGGCATCGGCCTGGGCCTGATGGCATTCGGCCTGGCCGCCCTGGCGGTGTTGCCGGCGCAGCCTTCGGCGCTGGACATGGCGTGGCGGCTGGTGCTTTGCGGCGCGGGCTTCGGCCTGTTCCAGTCGCCCAACAACCACACCATCATCACCAGCGCGCCCATCACGCGGGCCGGCGCCGCCAGCGGCATGCTGGGTTCCGCGCGTCTGACGGGCCAGTCGGCCGGCGCGGTGATGGTGGGCGTCATCTTCGGCGTGCTGGGCGTCAGCGATGGCCGCGGCCCCGCCATCGCGCTGGCGGCCGCGGCGCTTCTGGCGGGGTCCGCGGCGGTGTTCAGCTCGCTGCGCCTGCGCCACGGGACGAAGCGGGATTCCTGAACGCGATGCACCCCGCCCGGATGGCGTGCGCAGCGGTCATCCGGCGGGGGTAAGCTATGAAGCCGGTAACCCCCTGAGATGTTTCTTCTTTTCGGCTCCCCCAGGCTCGGAGGTGACCACGGCGCCACGGAGGCGTTGCTCGACTGGCAACTGCCCGTCGCGTTGCTCGCCTACCTGGCACTGCGTCCCGGCTGGCACTCGCGCGAGTCGCTGGCGGTGCTGCTGCGGCCGGACGCCGGCTCGCGCGACGGCCGTGCCTACCTGCGAGGCGTGATCCACCGCATGCGCGACGCGCCCGGCCCGCTGGAAGGGCTGCTGATCGAGGACACGCGCCTGCGCTTCGACACCCCCACGGACGCCGCCGAGTTCGAGCTTGCGGTGCGCCAGGGCCAATGGCAGCTGGCCGTGCAGCTGCAGCACGAGCCGCTGCTGAGCCAGGTGGGCTCGTCCGGCGCCCCCGGGCTGGACGACTGGTTCTTCGAGGAACGGCAGCGGCTGCGCAAGCGGCTGGGTTCGGCGCTGATGGCGTGGATCACCGAGCGGCAGGGCGAAGGCCGCGATGCCGCCGAGCTGATGCAGCGCCTGGGCGAGCACGACGCGCAGGACGAGGAAGCCGTGCAGTTCCTGCTGGAGAAAGCCCGCACGCCGCTGGAGCGGTATGAAGCCGCCGCGGCGTTCCGGACGCTGCAGCGGCGGCTGGTGACCGAGTTGGGGCAGAAGCCCCTCGCGCGGACTTTCCAGCTGCATGACGCCCTGCAGGCCAAGGTGCAGGCCGCCCCGCCGCCGCCGGCGCCGGCCGCCGCTCCCGAACGCAAGGCCGTGGGCACGCCGAAGGACGACGCTCCCGCCGCCGTTCAACCCGTCGCGGCGCCCGGCTTGGCGCCGCTGGGGCGCACGGCGGAACTGGCCAGGATCGGATCACTCCTCGACCGTGGGGAGGCGCGCCTGCTCACGATCGCGGGATTGGGCGGCATCGGCAAGACGTGCCTGGCGCGCGCGGTGCACGCGCGGCTGCTGGGGCAGGACGCCGCTTGCGCCTGGGTGGACCTGCGGCCGGTGGACACGCTGCATGCTTTGCTCGACACCATCGCCGCCGGGGTCGGCATGCCGGCGCGCGACGGTTCGGTGCAGGAGCAGCTGGCGTATTGGTTCGCCGGGCGGCGCATGGTGGTGTTCCTGGACAACTTCGAGCAGCTGCTCACGCACGCGGGCGCGCTGGCCGGTTTGCTGCGCGGCGCGCCGGGCCTGCGCTTCGTCGTCACCTCGCGCGAACCGCTGCGGCTGCCCGAGGAACATGCCGTGGTGCTGCAGGGCCTGGACTGCCGCGGGCCGCAGTCGCCGGCCTTCCAGCTCTTCGCCCTGCACGCCGAGCGCCTGGGCCACAGCCTGGCATCGGCGGAACAGGGACCGGTGGCGGAGCTGGTGGAGTACCTGGAGGGCCTGCCGCTGGCCATCGAGCTGGCGACGAACTGGATCACCCTGCTGCCGGCGCCATCCATCCTCGCGGAGCTGCGGGCCGATCCGGGCTTCGTCGATTCCGCCGCCGCGCCGTCGGGCCGCAGCCTGCGTTCCGTCTTCCACGCGACGTGGCAGCAACTCGAGCCTGCCGAGCAGGACGCGCTGGCCGCGCTCTCCACCGTGCAGGGCACGATGGACCTGGAGGCGGCCCGCGCCATCGCGCAGGCCGACGCCGCCGTCTTCCTTCGCCTGGCGCACAAGTCGCTGCTGCAGCGGCTGGACGGCCGCTTCAACCTTCATCCGCTCGTGCGCGAGTTCGCGCGCAAGCTGGCGCGCAGCGAGGTGACGGGGCAGGCCGAGGCACGGCACGCAGCGCATTTCCTCGCCGAGATCGCCAGGCCGCCCGCGATGCGCTCGGGCGAGTTCGTCCCCGAGCGCGTCGCCGGCCTGCTGCCCAAGACCGAGGACATCGCCAAGGCGTGGCGCCACGCGGCCGACCACGGGCGCTGGGACCTGGTGGCGGCGGCGATGTCGAACCTCGGGATGTACCTGATGATGACGTCGCGCCTGGAGGATTCCGCGCGGCTGGCCGCGTATGCGCGCGCGTCGCTGGCGCCGGGCCATCCGCTGCAGGCCCCGCTGTCGGCGATGCAGGCGCTGGCCGCCTTCCGCCTGGGGCGCATCGACGAGGCGGAGGAAGTGGCTTCGGCCGCGCTGGCGCATGGCCCGGCGGGCGTTCCGGCGGTGCTGCTCAACATCGTCATGGCCCGCGTGAACCGCGGCCGGGAGCAGGGCGTCGTGCATGCCGAGCGGGCGTTCAGCGATGCGGCCAGCGAAGACATGGACATGCGCATGTGGGCCACCGACGAACTGGTGCAATGCCTGTGCGCCGTGGGCCGCGACGAGCAGGCGCTGCCCATCCTGGCCGCCAACCTGCCGCTCACGCGCGAGAACAACGCCATCTTCTACGAAGGGCGCACGCTGGCCTTGCTCGGCGCCGTGCGCACGGCGCTGGGCGACTGGCGCGAGGGTTTGGCGCGCCTGCACGCCGCGCTGGCCATCTTCCAGCGCATGAAGGACCAGTACCTGATCGGCCTTTGCCAGCGCGGGCTCAGCCTGGCCCACGCGCGCGCGGGCGACACCGCGAGCCAGGCCGCCGCGGCGCAAGCCGCGCTGCAGGCCTTCGAGGCCGGCGGCTTTCCGTTCGAACGAGCGGAAGGCCTGCTGCTGCTGGGAAAGGCACTCCAGGCGGCGGGCGACGACGCGCGGGCCGCGGACGCTCTCGGCGAAGCAATGCTGCTGGCCGTGCAGCGGGGGCAGGCGTCGGTGCTGGTGCGGTCGATCGCCAAGCTCGCGGGCGCGCACGGCAAGCTGGCGCGCCACCAGCGGCTGGCCGTGCTGGCGTTCGCCGGCCGCCAGCCGGACCTGCGGTGGCAGGACACGGCTTCGCTGCGCGCGCGGCTGGATTCGCTGCGCCCTTCGGCGGAAGAACTCGAGACTGCCCGCGCCGCGTCGGCGGAGTGGGACCTGGCGTACGTGTGCGGCCTGCTGTTGCCCGGCTGGAGCGCAAGCCCGGCAGCCTTGCTAGAGCAGCGCACCCGCCGCGGACGCGTCCAGTGAGCGCAGCCGCGCCAGCGCGCGGGCATGCACCTCGTCGAGCACCCAATCGGCCGACTCGCGCGCGCCCTGTTCGATCTCCGCTTCGGAGACGCCATGGCGCAGCAGGAGCTTGCGGACGATGGCCCGGTCCGGCCTGCGCGATTCGGGGCGCATCGTCGCGAAGCAGGCCAGCGCGATGCCCCAGGGCCTGTCGTCCGGCAAGGCCATGATGCCCAGGAACGAGAGGGCACGAAGCGCGACGGCGATGTTCTTCGCCTGCATGCTCTGGGCCAGCGCGGCGCCGTAGGCGTGGGCAGCCTCCGCGGCCTTGTTCATCTGCAGCGCGAGGCCGAGGGCGAACCAGCATTCGCCCAGCTCGTGGAGGTATCCCGCGGAGCGGAAAGTGTCCAGCGAAGTGCGCGCGGATTCCAGCTGCGCCGCCGGCTGGCCCAGGATGAACAGCGAATAGCTGCGGCACCGCAGCGCGAACGCCGTGTCGTACGCGAAGCCCGGCCCGTCGAAGATCTGCAGCGCCCGCTCCAGGTGCCCCAGGGCTTCGGCCCCCTGGCCGGAACCGTTGCACAACGCGGCCAGGTGGCAAAGCGAGCGCGCCTCCAGGTACTGCGCCTTGTGGGCCCGCGCCAGCTCCAGGCTGAGTGCCAGCTCCCTGCGGCCTTCCTGCACGTCGTCGAGCCCGAAGCGCGCATGCGCCGCTTCCTGCAGCGCGTGGATGCGGAAGAACACCGCATCCTCGGGCAGGCCTTCCAGCGCGCGGTGCGCATGCGCCAGGGCGGACGCATAGTCGCTTTCGAACCAGTCGAGCCGCGCCAGCGTGGACTCGAGCCATGAGCGCGCCGTGCCGCCGCAGCCCGCATCCAGCGCGGCGCGGGCGATGGTGCGCGCTTCGCCCATGCGGCCGAGGCGCACGCATGCGGCCGCGTGCAAGGCGGCGAGGTCAGCGCCAATGGAGCGGTCCTGCAGCCTGGCGGCGGCGTCGCCGCACAGCTGCGCAGCCTCCTCGTAGCGGGCCGTCATCAGCAGCAGGACGGAGAGCCTGGGCAGGGCCGTGCCGAGGACTCGCAGGTCACCGGCGGCGACCGCGAAACGCCAGGCCTTCAGGATGTCCTCGATCCGCGCGGCGAGGGCGCGCGCCGCCTCGGACATGCCGCACCCGAAGTGCAGCGAGGTTGCGCAGGCCACCTTCTCCAGGAAGAACGCCGAGTGGGCCTGCCGCGCCTGCGCCAGCACGCCGGCGCGCCCGCGGTGCTTGGCGTAGTCCCGCAGCAGCGGATGCAGGCGGAACCCGCTCACTCCCGACCGCTGCAGGAGCGAGCGGTGCACGAGCCCCAGGAGCACCGGCGCATCCGCGCCCGAGACCTCCCGCGCCTGGTCCAGCTCCATCGGGCCCATGAACACGGCCAGCCCGGTGAGCATGTCCTGTTCGATGGGTTCGAGGCGCTGCCAGGTGCTGTTCAGCACCGACTGCATGCTGCGCGTCTGGCCCATGGCTGCCGCGGAGGCGCCGTCCAGGAAGCCGGCGTCCGACCGAAGTTCCGCCAGGATCGCCTCCGGCTCCAGCAGCGTGGCCCAGTGCGCGGCGAGTTCGATCGCGAGCGGCAGGCCGTCGAGGTGGCCGGCGATGGCGGCCACGGCCCGAGAGTCGGCCACATCCACCCGGTAGCCCGCGCGTTCGGCGTGCAGGGCGAACAGGCGCGCCGCCGGCGAATCCGCCCCGTCGCAGGCCAGTCCATCCAGCCGGAGCACGTGCTCGCGCGGCAGCCGCAGCACCTCTCGGGAAGTGACGACGAACTGCACGCGCGGCGCGGCGCGCAGCAGGCGGTCCAGCACCTGCGCATGCGGCACCAGTTGCTCGAAGTTGTCGAGGAAGACGGTGAGCGTCCGGCCCGCCAGCCAGCGGGCCAGGTGGTCTTCCGCCGAACCTTCGGGCGCCGGCACGCCGAGCTGGGTCGAGGTGGCGTCCAGCAGGGTCTGCAGGCTGTCCGCCGCCAGCAGCTCCACCCAGGCGCACTCGTGGCCCTGCGCGGCCAGCGTGTCGAACAGGGCGCGTGCCAGCATCGTCTTGCCGGCGCCGCCGAAGCCGGCGATGGTGAGAAGCGGCGCTTTCAGCTCGCGCACGGTGCCCACCAGCGAGGCGAGATCGCGCTCGCGGCCCAAAGGCGGGGCAGGACTCGCTGCCGCGGTGGGTGCCGGTGCGCGCGGCGCCGTCTTCGCCGCGGAAGCAGCCGCGGCATCCTGCATGCGGCCATAAAGCGCGACGGTGGCCGCGAGCGGCTGCTGTCCCAGTTCATGGGCCAGCAGCCGCTGCAGGTCGGCGAAGGCGGCGGCCGCGGCATGGCGCTCCAGGGGGGTGGCCGCATGGGCCAGCACGAACTGGACGCCGTTCTCGTCCATCGGGTCTTCCGCCACGAGCCGGCACATGAGCCCGGAGCAGTCGGCGTGCTGCTGCCTGCGCTGCGTGATCAGCGCGATCATGGCCGCGCGCAACGACTGCTGCAGGCGGGAGCGCTCGCTGCCAAGCTGCTCGTCCAGCCGCGCCAGCCCGCAGTGGGCCGCCCGCGACAGCAGCGGCGCCCGCTGGACGTCGATGGCGCGCTCCCAGTCGCTTGCCGCGACCGCGTCCCTGAACCGTTGCACATCGCTGCCGCCGGCCCAGCGAACGCGGTCATCCTCGACCTCCAGGCCGGTCATGCCGGGGAAGGTGTGCCGCACCCGGTGGATGATTGCGCGCAGGTAGGTCTTGGCCGTCGCGGTGTCCGCGTCGGGCCGCACGAGGCCCGCTAGCTTCTCGCGCAGATGCCATGCGGGGTGGGCCGCCAGGTACGCCAGCAGCGCGGCACCGCGGGGCCACTCCAGCGGCGCGCTCACTCCGCCTGCCAGGCGCAAGGTGGGCGCGCCGAACAACCTCAGGTCGTCCTGGCGCGGCTTGTCTTCGATGTCCTTGCTCCTGTCCACCGCGCTGGCCCCGTCATCCTGCATGTCCGTTGTTCCTGCCACCTCGACCGTGGTGTCCCGGGATGGATTCTGGCGCACGGACGTGTGCCGCCATCGCCTGTCGGCCTTGTCCTAGGGCCTGCCTGCGTCGGGGACGGCATTGGCGTGCCGGGCGATGGACCGCCACTGGCCCGCCTCGAATCGCCAGACGTTCGTGAACCGCCTTTTCGTGGCGCGTCCTTGCGGCGGATCCGTGACGACGTCGCTGCCCATCACCACCACCACATGCCCGAACATCGACATGCTTTCGATGTGCGCGTCGTAGCTCAGGTGGCGGATCAGCCCGGAGCGCAGGGCGGCCAGGACGCCCGGACGCGGCAGGACCTTGCCGATCGGCGAGTTGACGACGAAGCCGGGCGCCCACAAGGTCTCAAGCTCGGCTTCGTCGGCGGCCAGGAACGCCGCGCAGGCCCTGCGTTCGGCCGCGAGGACTTCCAGTTCCCAGTCGGCCTGCAATTCAACAGCACACGTCACCGGCATTGCCCTGGATCCTTCCATCGAAGGCGGTGAGTCTAGGAAGCGCGGGGCCCGCGGCCCGTCGTGCGGATGCAGCAGCGGGCCTTGTTTCGCGCGGCGGCTGGCAAACTCCGCAGTCACGTTCAGCAGCACGAGCAAGGAGCAGTCATCGATGGTTCAGGACATGCCGGTGCTTCTGCTCCTTTCCATCGACAGGGATCGTGCGGGCGCCTACGTGACCCAGGTGCGCCACGGATCGGTGCCGGTGCACACCTCCGCGCCCGCGCAGCAGGGCCTCGCCGAAGCGATCAGCAGCACCGCGGCGCGCATCCCGCAGGCTTATGCCGGCTTCGTGGAAGTGAGGTACGCCGGCGTGTGCGGCGGAACCTTCCCGGTGCGGGACCTGTGCGAGGCGAAGGCCGCGGCCTCGGTCGCGGAGCGCATGGTCGAAGTCGTGGCCGCTCTGCGCAACCGGCGCTGGGCCGGCACCGCGCGATCGCTGCTGCCCGGTCCCCTGGCGGCGCACGCGCCGGCATGATCACAAGGCGGTCCTGCCGATGCAGGAAAGCCGCGGACGGAGCCGGCCGCTATGCTTGTTACCGATCGTTGGGGCTCGACGATCTGCGCGTGGGGCGCTCCTCAGTCAGGCGTGTCTTCTCACATTCCCCAGCGCATTCCCGGCCCGGCTCGCGCCGGGCTTTTTTTTGCGCGCTCAATCCTCGTCGGTGAGCCACGAACGGGCGGGCTGCAGTTCCGTGAAGGCCTTGATCAGCAGGCCATGGTGTTGCGCGGCCCGTTCGCTGATGCCGACACGGTTGCGCGGGATGACGACCGTCGCCACCCGCTCCAGGTGCGCAAGGCGTTCCGCGACGTGCGCGCCCAGGGTCAGGTGTTCGGTGAAGCTGAAGCCGAAGACGTCCGCGCCGAGCAGGTCGAACAGCACCCGGCGCTTGCGAGTCTGCGAGCAGATCGTCGCGACCATGTCCGCCAGCCCGCAGGCGTCGGGAAGGGTCGCGGGGCCCGAACCCACGACGTAGAGATACGCCAGCGAATGCTCGACGGAGACGGTCCACAACATCCGTCCATGCTAGATGGGGGCGACGCCGGCGTGGGGTATCTCATGCGTCGGCAGGACACGTGCCGGCGCGCCGGCCACGCTTCAGCCTGCGCTGCGGTCGCCCGGCGGTCCGACGAGCAGCAGCAGGTCCTTCGCCAGGGCATCGGCCCGCGCGCAGCGCTCCTCGAGTTCGCTCAGGTCGGCTTCGGGCGCAGGGCCGTCGCCGTCCATGTAGGCGAATGCCGCATCCAGCATCTGGTGCGTGCGGACCGTGATGTCCTGCAGCGTCCGCTGCCAGACCTGGAGTTTGGCGGCGATCTCGACTTCATCCCTGCTCGGCATTCGGCGAGTCTAGCCACGGCACCGCCGCCGGGAGGCGTCGTCCTTATCGTGCATGCGCACGATTCCCGCACCTGTGGGCCAACCCTACAGTGCGCCGCTTGAATGGCCGGCGCATGGCGCAGGAGACGGATGGCAGCGGTGAATGATTCGGAGCGCAGCGAGATGCCCGAAGGCGGTGACGCTTCCCGGCACATCGTCGGCGACATCCGTGCGCTGGGCGACGCCTCCACGCGCTTCCTGCAGTCGGCCGGCGGCGATCCGCTCGCGACGCTGGTGGCCGGCGACATCCTGGGCATCCAGCGCGCACTGAGCCGCTCGGCCGCCACGCAGGATGCGCACGGCATCCGCGATGCGGCGGCCCCCGCAGGCGAGGGCGGCGCCGACGCGCCGCAGCCTCCGTGCGAACCGTGAGCGGCGGCCCATTGCTGTCCTTCCTCCCTTCCCGCAGCAACACCCGCGTGGCCAGGCTGCTGCCGTGGCTCGCGCTGGCCTGCCTGTTGCTGCTGGCGCAGGTGCCCGCGCATGCGCGCGCGATCCTCGACCTCGATGTGCCGGAGCAGCCGATCCAGCTGCGGGACTGGGGCGACTACGTGATCGACGACGCCGGCGGCGGCCCGGATGAGATCTCGGCGCTGCCAACCTCCAGCTGGCGGCCGACGCAACCCGAAGCCGCCTACGACCTGCCGGCCGGGAAGGCCTTGTGGATCCGGTTCACGGTGCCGCCCGCCGCGACGGCCGAACGCTGGTACCTGGAACTTCCCGGCGCGCCGGTGGAGCGCGCCACGCTCTATTCGCGCGACGAAGCGCAGCGCTGGGCAGGCCGCGCCGCCGGCGACCTGGTGCCGGTGGCCGAGTGGCCGGTGCCCCACCTGAACCCGGTCCTGCCGGTCAACGTGTCGGCGGAGGTGCCGGCCACCTACCTGCTCAGGATCGACAACACGGGATTCTTCCGCGGCACGCTGCAGTTCGTCAGCGACGGCTACATGAGCCGGCGCGACCAGAGCGTCTCGCTGATGCTGGGCATCTACTTCGGCCTGGCGGCGCTGTTCCTCGTGACGGCGCTGCTGGGCGCGGCGTTCATGCGCGACAACGTCTACGTGGTCACGTCGGCGGCGGTCGCGTTGATGGCCTTCATGCAGGCGGCCGACACCGGGATCGGCGGCCTGCACCTGTGGCCCCACGCACCGGCCTGGAACGACGTCTCGCGGTCCGTGCTCCTGGTTCTCGCCGCTGCGGGCACCGCCTGGTCGTATGCGGCGATCCTTTCGCTGCGCGATCGATCGGTGCGCCTGCACCGGCTGATGCTCGGCATGGTCCTGGCGGCGTTGCCCGTCGCCATCGCCACCGGGCTCCTGCCTGCGGCCTGGCGGATCCCGCTGGCCGGCCTCTATGCCGTGGGCGCGGCATGCTCCGCGCTGGCCTGCATCGTGTGGGCGGCGCGCCGCGGCGACGCGCAGGCGCCTTTCCTGCTGGTGTCGCTGGCCCCCGTGCTGGCCGGTGCTGTCCTGCCGCTGGGCCGCGCCGTCGGCGTGCTGGAGCCGGGCTTCTGGGCCACGCATTCGCTGCAGGTGGGCACCGCCATCCAGTGGCCGCTCGTGTTGCTCGTGCTCATGGTTCGCGGGCAGTTCAAGCGGGAGAGCATCCGCCGGCTGCGCGGCATCAGCCGGCGCGACCCCGGCACGGGCCTGTCGAACCAGCTCGAGTTCCTGGAGCGGCTGTCGCGGATGATGGCCCGCTCCAAGCGGATGAATTACGACAGCGCCGTGCTGCTGGTGGACATCGTCAACGCGGAGCGGCTGTGCAACGACTACGGCCAGCACCTGACGCAGGAAGTGCCCCTGCGCGTCGGCATGCGCCTGCTGACGACGGCACGCGACATCGACAGCGTCGCGCGCCTGTCCGAGAACCGCTTCGGCATGCTGATCGAAGGCCCGCTGGGTCCCGACGAGGTCAAGCAGATCGGCTCGCGCGTCGTCGCGCGCTGCCTGATGCCGGTGAAGAAGAAGCCGGAGGGCTGGGTGCCGCACGTGCACGTGGCGCAGGCGCTCGTGCCGCGCGACAGCGGCGATGCGGCGCAGCTGGTGCAGCGGATGGACCTGCTGCTGGCGAGCGTGCCGCCGGATACCCGGCGCGCGGTCTTCAACCTGGAGCCCTCGGCCCAGGAGGCGCAACCCGAGGCCGCTTGAGCCGTCCTGCCTTCCTGCCGTTGCAGGATGGCCGGTGGCCGGCGCCAACTCTACATTGACCGGAACCAACTCTGGAGGAAGCAAGATGGCGGCGATCGCTGCGGAAGTCGTCTCACAGCCTTTGGACAGCGCCTACGAGCCCCCCAGCCAGTCCGCACGCCGCAGCTCGCGATGGAGCACGTGGTTCAAGCGCGGCGCCGAGCAGGAAAGCGGCTCGCCCAGCACCACGGCGACACCCGACCCGCTGGGGTTGAAATGGGACTATGAGGAGCTGGTGCGCGAGTGCTGCGCGCGCTACGGCATCCGCGCGGAAGACATCCGCGCCGAAGCGGTGCTGCTGAACGAGTCGGAAGGCAAGGGTATCTTCATCGTGCTGCTGGCCCCCGCCAACGCCGAAATCGCTTCGGCCATGCAGGCGCAGCTGATCGCCCCCGTCATCGAACGCCGCGTGGCCGAGGCCGTCTCGGCCACCTGGATCGGCGACCACAGCATCTTCGCCGGCATCTGGACCCGCTGGCCGGTGAAGCTGCGCGTGCCCGACCAGATGCGCGCCGCGTACCACTCCGTCCGCAAGGCGGGCGCGCCGGACTAATGCATGCGCAGGATCGGTGTCCCGATGGAAGCTGTTGCAAGATGTGTCCACCCCATCAATCAGAGGAACAACCGATGAAGAAGGCCATCGTTTCCGCCCTGTCGCTGCTGACGGTGGCCGCGGCCGTCGCCGCCGGCACCGACAGCACGCAATTCAAGGTGCTGCTGAAGATCACCGAGTCCTGCACGATCAGCGCCAAGGCGCCGACCGACGTCGACTTCGGCTCCCAGGCGCGCATCACCGGCACCTCGACCAACTACGATGCGGCGGGCAAGCTCATCGTCAACTGCAGCGACGGCACGCCCTGGTCCATCGGCCTGGACGGCGGCGTCAACTCTGCTTCGCTGCCGGCCACGCCGACGGCCGGTGACCGCAGGATGAAGCACACGACGGCGCTCCCGGCCGTCTACGTTCCGTACGACCTGTACAAGGACAGCTCGCGCTCGACCTTCTGGGGCAACAGCGGCACGGCCCTGAAGGCCGGCACCGGAACCGGCCTCGACCAGACCATCGACGTGTACGGGCGCCTGACGGACGTGAACTACCCTGCGGGCAACTACCAGGACACGATCACGGCCACCGTCATCTACTGACGATGGCGGGGTTGCCTCAATCGGTGTCGCCGCCGCTGGCCGTTCTCTTCGCCCGCCTGGCCGGCAGGCTGGCGGGCCAGGGCGAATTCCAGGAAGTGGCCGTCGTGGCCTTCACCTTCCTGGTCGCCGCGGGAGCCGCCGCGGCGCTCTTCGTCGAATTCTGCTGAGTCCGGCACGGCCCGCGCGCGCGGGCCGAGTTCATTTGCGTGCCGCGAACGTTTCGCGGCTCATGCGCACGCAGGATGGGCGCGCGCGGGTGTCTTTCCTAGATTCTGCGGACCAGGTGCCGAGCGAGGGACGCCGGGGACGGCCGGGCCCGAACGAAGGTGAAGTAGTAGCAATCAATCGTGGACGCGGCGCATGAACGGCGATCTATCCCATTCCCTTTCGGTATTCGAACGGGGCGAGCTGCCCAACGTGAAGGAGGACTTCTCCGACACGACGTGGCGCGAATTCCAGGCCTTGGCCACCGGCGAAGGCGATTTCCAGCCGACGCTGCCGGCCAGCGCGGGGGACCGCTTCGCGCAGGTGAGCGCTTCCGAGCAGCTGCTCACGTTCATCGACGCCAACGAGCGTGTCTGCCCGAACCCGCAGGCCTGGCACACCCTCTACACGATGCTCGCCAAGGCGGCCGGCCCTTTCGCCACCCTGCCGCCGCCGCCGCCGGTCGACGCCGCGCACTGGCCGACCACGTCGGCCGCCGTCAAGAAGATGTGCCTGCTCAATCACTGCGAGTGGGCCGCGAGCCAGGGACTGGAAGTGCCCGCGCTGGACTTCCTGGTGGCGCTGCGCGAGGACGAATGGCTGCATAACGCGAAGTGACGCCGATCAGCGGCAGCTTCGCAGGGATGAGCGGCTTGCGTTCATGCGCATGCAGGATTGGGTGCCACCGGCCGGCTTCGTAAATTGGACCAACACAACTGTTGGCATCCCAATGCCTTTCGATACCGGGGACTCACGATGAAATTCTGGACCTTATTCGCCGGCGCGAAACCGGCGCCCAAGAGTCAGCCTGCCAGGCGCGAGCGGCCCAATCTGCAGACCATCGAGCTCAAGCGCGAGATCCTGAACATGGCGCTGAAGGACACGGTCGTGCGGCACGGCGTGCCGCCGGCGTGGATGGTGGTGGAACTGGCGCCGGCCCCCATGCTCAATGGCCGTCCGCAATGGGACGCGCGCCTCGTGGTGCGCGAGTGGTCGCCGCGGCTGATGCAGTACTCGGTGGCTTTCGAGAAGAGCTTCATGCACCGCATCTCCGTGATCGATGCGACCTGGCGGCAATGGCTCAAGGGCTGCACCTGGCAGATGCGCGTGCGCGGCGAGCCGGAGCTGATCGAGATGCCCGACCCCAAGTCGTGGCTGCAGAGCGCGCGCCCCGCCGAGGAAGCGCAAGCCGCCGCCGCGCCGCCGGTGCGGCACGGGCAGCTGGAAGCGCTGCGCGCCATGATGAACCGGCGCGACGAAGAGGACTTCGGCGACGACGCGCGGCCCGACTTCCAGAACACGCAGCCCTTCGATCGGCCGGAACTGCACTGAAGCGCCGGACACCCGCGGAGACATCCATGCACCACTTTCGCGAAACACGCAGCCGCCGGGCCGTTCGCGGCTTCACCCTGATCGAGGTCATGATCACGGTGGTCATCATCGCCATCCTCGCGGCGGTCGCCATTCCGTCCTACCAGGACTACATCCGGCGTGGCCAGTTGAACGAGGGCTTCGGCTACCTGTCCGAGTACCGCGTGAAGCTGGAGCAGTACTTCCAGGACTTCCGCAACTTCGGTACCACCGATGGTGGTGACTGTGCCAACGGGACCGGCGCGCCGTCGTGGAACACCTTCAGTCCCGCGGATGCCAAGTACTTCAAGCTGACCTGCAAGGTCGTCGGCGAGGGTTACTTGCTCACCGCCACGGGTATCGCGGGTAACGTCAAGAACGACGTGTTCACCATCGATCAGGACGGCCACAAGCAAACCACCGTCTTCAAAGGCGTTTCGGCTGTCCATGACCGCTGCTGGCTGGTGAAGGGGGCCGAATGCTGATCCGTCGCAATCATGTCCATGGCTTCACGCTCGTCGAGCTGATGGTGGTGGTGGCCGTGCTGGCCTTCCTGCTGATGATGAGCGGCCCCAGCTTCGCCGAATGGATCCGCGGCTCGCGCGTGCGCGGCGCCGCGGAGTCGATCCACCAAGGCCTGCTGCGCGCGCGGGCGGATGCCGTCACCCGCAACCAGAACGTGTCGTTCCGCCTGATGACCAGCCCCACTGGGCGCCTGGACTCCAGCTGCGCCACCGCTTCGACGTCCGCGTCGTGGATGGTGAGCGTGGACGACCCGACCGGCAAGTGCGACGCGACCACGCCCTCCGTCGCGCCCAGGATCATCGCCGCTGCGGATGCCGGCGACGGCGCTGCGCAGGTTTCGGTCAGTGCGAAGTCGTCCAGCGCCGCGGCCGCCGACACCGTCACTTTCGATCCGGCGGGACGGGTGGTCGGCTCGACGACGGGAGCGATCGCCACCATCGCCATCTCGGCGGCCGGCGGCGGCGCGCGCCGCTACGAAGTGCGGATCAGCCCGGTCGGCTCCGTCCGCCTGTGCGAACCCGACCTCGCGGCGTCGGACGTGCGCGCCTGCAGCTGAGGAGCATGAACATGAAGAAAGCGATCCAGCGGCGCCGCGGCGAACAACGCGGCAGCGTCCTCATGGAAGTGCTGGCCTCCATGCTGATCTTCTCCACCGGCCTGCTGGCGCTGGCGGGGCTGCTCGCTTCCATGACGCGCGCGCAGACCGACGCCAAGCTGCGGGCCGATGCCGCCAACCTCACCGCGGAGGTGATCGGCATCATGACAGCCGACCGCGGCAACCTGGCGCAGTACCAGACCGCGCCTTCGACACCTTGCTCCTACTCGCGCTGTGCGGAATGGGCCGCCAAGGTGAAGTCCGCCCTGCCGGCAGCGTCCGCGCAGACGACCGTCGATACGGCCACGGGCAGGGTCGAGGTCTCGCTGACCTGGGCTGCCCCCGGCGCCGAGGTCCACCGGTATGCGAACCAGACCTCCATCAACTGACCGCGCCGTGTCCGCGCGCGGCGCCCGCGGCTTCACCATGGTGGAGCTGATGATCGCGGTCTTCATCGGCATGTTCACGCTGCTGGCGGTCGCGCAGGTGCTCGCGTTCGTCGAAGGACAGAAGCGCTCGGTCGTCTACGGCTCGGAGGCCCAGGTCGGGGGCACGCTGGCGCTCGACCAGATCGGCCGCGACATCCTGCAGAGCGGCTATGGACTGGTCACCTTCGGCGCCGCGGCGGGCTGCCCGATCGCCGCCTCGTTCAACGGGGCGCCGGTGGATGGCTTTCCGGCGCGGCTGGGCCCCATCACCATCACGGCCGACCCGACCGGCGGGCCCGACACCATCCGCGTCCTGCGCAGCGGCAAGACGTCGTTCTCGGTGCCCATTCCGGTGGTGGCCCCGGGCTACACGCCCGGCACCGGCTTCGTCGTGAGCCATACGCTCGGCGTCAAGGGTGACGCCACGGACGGCGACCTGATGCTCGCCGTCAGCGGCGCCGACACGACGTGCGAGCTGTTCCAGGTGAATGCCGCCGTGTCCACGGCGAAGCTGGTGCCGCGGGTCGACGACGCGGGCTGGAATGCCCCTGGCAAGCCGGCGCTGCCCTATTCGGACGGCAGCACGCTGGTCAACCTGGGCACGCTGGTGGACCAGACGTACGCCATCGCCAATGGCGCGCTGATGGTGCGGCAGCTGAGTTCGGGTGGAGGCGCCGCGCCCGCGTACGCGGCGGCCGCGGAACTGGTGCCCGGCATCGTGAGCCTCAAGGCGCTGTACGGCAAGGACACCAATGCCGACGGGAAGATCGACACCTGGGATACCACGGTGCCGACCACCAGCGCCCAGTGGCAGACCGTGGTGGCCGTGCGGCTGGCGGTGGTGGCGCGCAGCACGCAGTTCGAGCGAATCCAAAAACCGGAAGATATGCCCACCAAAGCCAACCTCGAATGGCATATGGGCTCCGACACGGTCAACGGCGCCGTCCTTCCGGCATGTTCGTCCGGTGGCGGTGGCTGCCTTCCGATCAAGCTCGACCACCTTCCCGACTGGAAACGCTACCGGTACAAGCTGTTCGAAGCCGTTGTGCCGGTGAGGAACGCGATATGGAGCAGATCGTGAAAGCCGGCCACCGCAATTTGCGCTTGCGCCGCGGCCTGAAGCGGGCGCAGCAGGGTATCTCGCTGCTGTTCACCATCATCGCGCTGGTGGTGGTGATGCTGACGGCGCTGGCCGTCACGCATTCCATCGACACCAGCGCCGCGATCGTCGGCAACCTGTCGTTCCGCCAGGACGCGCTGATGGCCAGCAACGTGGCGTCCGAGCAGGCCGTCGACTGGCTGCGCGGCAAGATCGCCGTTTCGGGCGCGCTCGAAGCCGACCTGCCCAATGAAGGCTATTACGCGACCAGCCGCGACCAGCTCGACGTCACCGGCACGCGCACGACGGCGGCCGCGAGGCTTCCCGTCGTGAACTGGGACGGCGCCTGCCTGGGTTTGGAATCGTCCACCTACCTGGACTGCACGACGCTGCCGTTCACGCCCACGAGCGGCGTGAAGGGCAACAAGGTCCAGTGGGTCATCACCCGGCTGTGCGGCAACGCGGGCGCGGAAGACGGCTTGAATCCCTGCGCCCGCCCGCCCTCGGACGGCAGCAGCGGCGGCCCGGCCGACCGCAGCGAACCCACCGGGGCAGGGCGCCTGCAGGATCCCCAGCGCAGTCCCTACTACCGGATCCTCGTGCGCGTGCAGGGCGCGCGCAACTCGGTGACCTACACCGAAACGTTGGTGCACTTCTAGGAGCAAACGCGAATGACGCAGCTGAAGAACGCGTATGTCCGCCGCGGCGCCGCGCTGGCCTGTGGCTTGATGCTGTCGGCCGGTGCGCAATCGCCGGCCTTGGCCGTGAGCCTCGCGAACGAACCGCTGTTCGCGGGCGCCGCCGGCGCCAAGCCCAACCTGATGTTCATCCTGGACGACTCGTACAGCATGGCATGGGAATGGATGCCCGAGGTTTCGGTCTACTTCGGCCACCGCCGCTACGGCCGGCGCGCTTCCCAGTGCAACGGGGTCGCCTATAACCCCAAGATCACTTACATCCCCCCGTACAATGCCGACGGCACCCAGGCTTCGCCGGCTTCCACGAGCGTCTTCGTGCCCAACCCGATCACGCAGACCACCACGCCGCGCGCCATCGCGCCGGTGGGGGCGATCCCCACGTCCTCGCCTGGACCGGGGCCGGGAACGATGGACGTCACGGTGACCGGCGCGGGGGGAGCGGCGGGCAGCTCCGGGTGGTTCCCCGACGGCACGCGCGTGACGGTGTACCAGACGGGCGATGCCAGCCGTTTCATCGCGGGCGACGTGTTTTCGTGGGATGCCAATAGCGGCAAGCTGACGATCAAGCTCGCCGAGGCGACCATCGTGGGCACCGGTTCGCTGAACCCCGCCGTCGTCGCGCTGGGCGAGCCCGCGTACGACACCTACAACGTCTATATCGCGAAGCCGACGGACAGCAACTACTACGAGCCGCTGTCCTTCACCTACGACGCCTGGGGCAACCTGCAGTACGGCGACTGGCCGAACTCGTTCGCATACCAGTGCTCCGCCTACCTCGGCACGGAGCCGGGCAAGTCGGTGTTCCAGACGGTGCAGGTCGGCGCCGGCGAGGCGCAGAACTACGCCAACTGGTACCAGTACTACCGCAACCGCATGTCGATGATGAAGTCGGCGCTGAGCCAGGCGTTCGTCTCCATCAACGACAGCTACCGCGTCGGCTACAGCACCATCAGCAGCGACCGCGCGGTGGAGGGCAAGAACTTCGTCGACATCCGCGACTTCGACACCAACCAGAAGAAGAAATTTTTCAACGCCTTCAACGCCGCGGTGCCCATGGGCGACACGCCGCTGCGCGGCGCGCTGTCCAAGGCCGGGCAGTACTACGCCAACAAGGCGTACCAGCAGACCAGCGACCCGATCCAGTACTCCTGCCAGCGCAATTACGCCATCCTGTCCACCGACGGCTACTGGACGTACGGCGGCGAGAACCAGTGGGGCACACCCAAGTACGGTCCCTATGACCTGGACGGCAAGAATGTCGGTGACCAGGACGGCAGCGATCCGGACAAGTTCCCGCGACCCATGGCGGACGCCAGCAAGAGCGCCGACACGCTGGCGGACGTCGCGGCGTACTACTACAAGACCGACCTGCGCGACGAGTCGCGGGGCAACTGCAAGGGCGCCATCGCGGGCGTGGACGTCTGCAAGAACAACGTGCCCCAGTCGGACGCGGATTCCAAGCTGTGGGGAGGTGCCTACGGCGACAAGATCGTCACCCAGCACATGACCACCTTCACGCTCGGCCTCGGCGTGAACGGCCGGCTGAAGTACAAGCCCGACTACGAGACTGGCGCGGGCGACTTCGGCGCGATTCTGGGCGATCCTGCCGCGACGCCTGCGATTCCTCCGTCGAAGGATTGGCCGGCCATCACCAGCGACAACCGGCCCGAGCAGGTCGACGACCTCTGGCACGCGGCCGTCAACGGCCGCGGCAAGTACTTCAGCGCCGGCGATCCGGCCGCGCTGGTGACCAGCCTTCGCACCGCGTTGAACGCCGTGAAGCCCCCGTCTACCGGCGCGGGCGCGAGCGCGGCCACCAGTTCGCTGGAGCCCGTGGCG
This sequence comes from Ramlibacter humi, assembly GCF_004681975.1. Taxonomy (GTDB): domain Bacteria; phylum Pseudomonadota; class Gammaproteobacteria; order Burkholderiales; family Burkholderiaceae_C; genus Ramlibacter; species Ramlibacter humi. Next base: position 28,514 of record NZ_SMLK01000009.1, on the reverse strand, counting down.
GGCAACAACGACATCTTCCTGGCCCAGTTCACCTCAGGCGACTGGACCGGCGATGTCCTCGACTACAAGATCGACCCCAAGACCGGCGACATCCCCGCGACACCCGCCTGGTCGGCGAAGGCGCAGCTGGACACCCTGGCGCCTTCCTCGCGCAACATCTTCTACGCCTCGCCGAAGTCGAAGGGACTCAAGCCGTTCCAGCAGGGGCAACTCAACAGCGACGGCCTGCTGGGCAACTTCTCCGGGTTCTGCGCCGGCGGCGACAAGAAGGCCGCGAGCGGCGCTTCGTCGCCGGAGCAGTGCCTGGGCATGAATCCGTCGGACCAGTCGCTGGCGAACGACCCCGCCAACCTCATCGCGTACCTCCGGGGCGACAAGACCAAGCCGTACTACCGCACCCGAAAGAACATCCTGGGGGACATCGTCAACGCCTCGCCGCTGTTCATCGGCCAGCCGCCTTTCAGGTACCCCGACGACGCGTACAAGACGTTCGCAGGGAAACCGCGCAAGGCGGTCGTGCTGGCCGCCGCCAACGACGGCATGCTGCATGCCTTCGATCGGGGCGATGGGTCGGAGCTGTGGGCCTTCATTCCCACCGACGCGCTCGGCCGACTCTACATGCTGGCCGACAACGGCTACAGCGCCAACCACAAGTACTTCGTCGACGGCTCGCCGCAGATGGGCGACATCTACGTCGGCGGTGCGTGGAAGACCATCGTCGTGGGCGGCCTGAACGGCGGCGGCCGCAGCTACTACGCGCTGGACGTCACCAAACCGGACCAGCCGCAACTGCTCTGGGAATTCACCAACCCCAACCTGGGCCTGAGCTTCGGCAACCCCATCATCACCAAGCAGGCCGACGGCCGCTGGGTCGTCGCGTTCAGCTCCGGCTACAACAACGTCAGTCCCGGCGATGGGAACGGCCACCTGTTCATCGTCGACGCCAACGACGGCACGCTGCTGCAGGACATCCAGACCTACACGGACACCGGCGTTCCCGCCGGCAACACGACGACGCCGAGCGGCCTGGCTCGCCTGAGCGCCTGGGTGGACACGGAGTACGACAACCACACGATGCGCTTCTATGGCGGTGACCTGAACGGCAACGTCTGGCGCTTCGACACCGACGGCCTGGTGGAGCCCAAGAATGCGGCCCTGCGCATGGCCGTGCTCACGTCGCCCGACGGCGCGCCGCAGCCGATCACCACCAAGCCGGTGCTGGCGGAAGTCCGCTCGGCGGGCGCCCTCTACCCGGTCGTCTACTTCGGCACGGGCCAGTACCTAGGCGCGGGCGACCTCAGCACGACGGCCGTGCAGTCGCTCTACGCGATTCGCGACCCGATGGCCAACACTTCCTATGGCGAAGTGCGCAAGAGCTCGCGCTTCGTCGAGCAAACACTCAAGGACGCGAAGGACACGGCGACCAACGCCGACATCAAGCTGGTCAGCAAGAAACCCGTGGACTGGACCAAGTCGGACGGCTGGCGCATCGACTTCATCACCTCGGGCGAGCGCGTGTTCATCAACCCGATGATCGTGCTCACCACCATCTACGTGGCCACCAACATCCCGAGCAAGGACGCGTGCGTGGCCGGCGGGACCTCGTTCATCTATGGATTCGACATCGCGAGCGGATCGTCGGAGGGCCTTGCCGGTTTCTCCAACGGCAACGAAATGACGATGGGCATGACGGCGTTGCGGCTCCAGTCGCCGGATGACGGCACCACGCCTGGCGAGATCGACATCGTCAGCACGATGTCGGGCGGCGGGTTCAAGAAGAAGCCGGCGCCGTCCGGCAAGGCGCCCAGCGGCCTCAAGCGCGACTCGTGGCGCCAGATCGTGAAGTAAGCGATGAGCGGTCGAACGAAGCCGCGCGCGGGCAGCGCATGGGCTCTGGCCCTTGCCGCCTGCCTCGCGCTGGCCGCGCCTGCCTTGCGAGCCGCCGACCTGCAGGTCTCGCCCATCTCGCTGGAGTTCAAGCAGGCGGAGCAGGCGCAGGCCCTGTGGCTGAGCAACACGGGCAGCCAGCCCGTGCGCGCGCAGCTGCGCGTCTACGCGTGGAGCCAGGATGGCGGCACGGAGAAGCTGGAGCCTTCCGGTGAACTGGTCGCCAGCCCGCCGGCGGTCGTCATCGCCGCGGGCAGCCGGCAGCTGGTGCGGCTGGTGCGCCCGCAGGCCGCCGCGGTGACCGCCGAAAAGAGCTTCCGCGTGGTGATCGACGAATTGCCGGCGCTGGCGCCGGGCGGAAGCCGTCCGGGCCTCGCCTTCCTGCTGCGGTATTCGGTCCCTGTCTTCGTGTCCACCGTCGATGATCCCGTGCCGCCGGCGAAGCCACAGCGCGCGCTGTCGGGCCGCGTCACGCAGGAGGATGGCAAGACCTGGCTCACGCTGTCGAACGCGGGGCAACGGCGCGTGCGCCTGAGCCACCTCGTGCTGGACAACGGCGGCACTCGCGTGACGCTGGTGGACGGGCTGCTGGGGTACGTCCTTGCAGGCCGCACAATGCGATGGGAGATCTCCGCCCGGCTGCCACAGCTGGTCTCAGGGCGGCTGAGCGCGCGCCTCGACTCGGATGCGCAAGAGCAGCCGCTGCCTCTCGAGCCGCTCGCTCCCTAGCCTGGTCGTCGCCATGGGACTCGCAGTGGCCTGGTCCGGTGCGAAGGCGAACACGGACTCCTGCGGCGGCGGTACGGCGGCGGAGCAGCCGGCCGGGTCCGCGCCGCTCTACCTCGGGTTCACGGTCAACGGCGTCGCGGCCGCGCGGCTCGTGCAGGCCACCCGCACCCAGACCGGGCTGCTGGTGGACCGCGCCGTCCTGTCGGACCTTGGCCTTCGGTGGCGGGACGCGCGCGAAGGCCCGGTCGCGCTGGAGGCCATCCCGGGCATCTCGTTGCGCTGCAACTGGGAAAACCAGGCCGTCGACGTCACCGTGCCCGTGAGCGAGCTGGACCGCGCCCCCACGAGATTGACCGATCCCTCGACCGGCGGCGACCGGCCCGAGGTTTCGCCGGGCCTGCACGGCGTTCTCCTGAACTACGACGCGTATGTGCAGACGATCAGCCACGGCCCGGCGGCCGGCAGCCTGTGGACCGAGACCCGCGTGCTGGGCGTCGGCAGCGGCTACTTCAGCAACAGCCTGCTGACGCAGGCGGGGGAGGGCATCGCCGCCCGCACGACGCGCCTGGACACGTACTGGCGTACCGACCTGCCGGAATCGATGGTGTCCATCACGGCAGGCGACACGTACTCCAGCGCGGTGTCATGGTCGCGGCCGGTGCGCCTGGGGGGAGTCCGGGTGTCCCGCAACTTCGCGCTGCAGCCTTACCGCAGCACCGCGCCCCTGTCGGTGCTGTACGGCGAAGCCGCGCTGCCGTCGACGGTGGAGCTGTACCTCAACGGCGTGCGGCGCACCGTGCAGGACGTGCCGCCGGGCCCCTTCCAGCTGGAAACCGCGCCGGTCGTGAACGGCGCCGGCGTCGCGCGGCTCGTGGTGACGGACATCCTCGGCCAGAAACGCACGATCGACGTGGACGTCTACGGCGGCTACGGCCTGCTGCAGGAAGGCCTGTGGGACTGGTCGTTCGAAGCGGGCTTCCAGCGCCGCTCGTACGGTACCGCGCAAACCGGCTACGACAGCCAGCCCGTGGCATCGGCCAGCGCGCGCTACGGCGTCAGCGACCGCCTGACCGTGGAGCAGCACGGCGAAGCGGGCGCGGGCGTGGCTTCTTACGGCGCGGGCGCGGTGGTGCGCATCGCCGAGCAGGCGGGCTTGCTCAGTGTCTCGCTGTCGTCCAGCAGCAGCGGCGCCGGCACGGGTTGGCAGCAGTCCGCCGGCTACCAGTGGTCGGCGGGACGCTTCAGCCTGGCGGCGCAGTCGGTGCGCCGTTCCGCTTCGTTCCAGGACCTGGCGGGCCTTCCCGCCCAGCAGAGGCTGCTGGCGTCGGATTCCGTGTTCGGCTCCATCGGGACGGGCTGGGGACAGTTCGGCATCGCGTTCGCGTCGCAGCGGATCCAGGACTCGGAAGCCACCCGCGCGGCAACGCTGAACTGGTCCACCGAAGTGGGGGCCAGGGCCACGCTCTCCGTGTCGGTCACCAAGGAGCTGTCCGCGCGGCGCGCGGTGGCGACCTACGCCTCGCTGACGCTGCCCCTGTCGGGCAACCAGCTGGCCGACATCAGCGCCACCCGGCGCGGCGGCAGCCAGTCCGCCAACGTCACCGTCGCCAGGGGCGCGCCGGACAACGGGTGGGGCTGGCGCGTGCGCGCGGGCGAGACGAACGGGCAGGGCGGCGGCCTGGCGCAGGTGGCGCGCACGCACACGCAGGGCGAGTGGGCTGCCGGCGTGGAAGCGGCGCCAGGTGGCGGGACCTCCGCCTTCGCCAGCGCTTCGGGCGCCGTGGTGATGGCGGGCGGCGGCACTTACCTGTCGCGGCGCATCGACGATTCGTTCGCGCTGATCTCCACTTCGGGCGTGCCGGGCGTCCCGGTGCTGCTGGAAAACCGCCGCATCGGCACCACCGACTACCGCGGCTACCTGCTGGCCACGCAGCTGGGCGCCAACCAGAAGAACCGCGTCGCGGTGGACACGCTCACGCTGCCCGCCGACATGAGGACTGCCGCCGAGAGCCTGGACGTGGTGCCGGTGAGCAAGGGCGGGGCGCTGGCGCGCTTCGACATCCGCAAGGTCCGCGCGGTGCAGGCCGTGCTGCGCGACGCGAAAGGCGAGGTGCTTCCCGCCGGCACGCCCGTGCTGGTGCCCGGCGGCGCCGGCGCGCCGCCGCAGGAGTCGGTGGTCGGCTACGACGGGCTCGTGTACCTCGAGGATCCGCCGCCGGCCGCATCGCTGCGCGCGCAGCCACCCGAAGGCGAGTGCCGCGCATCCCTTCCCGCCGAATTCCCCGCGCAGGCACTGGAGCTGACATGTACCCCATGAAGAACACGCGCGGCGCGCTGGCCGCGGCGCTGCGGCTGGTGCTGCTGTTGGCCGGCCTGCTTCTGGCACCGCAGGCGTTCGCGCAGCAGTGCATCAGCAACGGCGCCACCAACGTGTCGTTCGGTGTCCTCTCGCCCGACCGCGCATCGGACAGCCAGGGCACGGTCAACCTCACCTGCCAGTCCGGTTTCAATCCGGGCTACGTGCGCTACTGCGTCTACATCGGCCTGGGGTCGCCGGCGGGCATCGCCCCCAGGCGGATGGAGAACTGGTTCGCTTCCATCGCCTTCGACCTGTACTCGGATCCCGCGCGAACCAAGCTGATCGGACCGCCTCCTTCGGGCGGCGGGTTCCCGGTGTACACGGGGACGCTTCCGGTGGCGGGCGGCTACGCGCTGTCCGCGGTGAACATCCCCATCTACGGCCGGGTGCCCTCGGGCCAGAGCTGGCCGGACCTGAGCGGCACGTGGACCGTGCAGCACCTCGTGTTCGATGCCCAGGTCGTCTGGGCCTTCGACGACACCAAGTTCCCGGACACCTGCACCGGTGGCATCAAGAGCAGCACCGAGCAGTTCTTCTGGGGCTCCTACGGCGACATCAACACCGCGTGCCGGATCACCGATGCCACCGATCTCGATTTCGGCGTGGTGGCGTCGCTCGCGTCGGACACGCCGGGTGCCTCCACCATCACCGTGCGTTGTCCGGCCGGCACACCCTGGACCCTGGCGCTCAGCGCTGGCGGCAACGCCATCCTCGGCAACCGCCGCATGAAGAGCGCCGCGGGGAAGTACGTCAGCTACGAGCTGTACAAGGATTCGGGCCACGGCCAGAAATGGGGCAGCGTGGCCGCGGACATGGTGAACGGCACCGGCGCGGGGGAGAAGTCGCCGACCGTGCTGCGGGTCTACGGCCTGGTGCCCGCGCAGTCGTCCGTGCCGGGCAGCTACTCCGACCTCATCACCGTCACGCTGACGTATTGAGCGCCGCTCATGCCCTTGCATGAGTGCGCGGCCGCCGGGGCGGCCCTAGCATGAGCGCGGGTCGCCATCGCGATCTTTCCCCGCGCGACCGACCAACCCCCATGACCTCCGGTGAGTACCACCGCCCGCCGGCCGGCGCCGGCCTGCTGCGCGCCTTCGCCGCCACCTTCGCATGCGGCGGCGTCCTCACCGCCGGCTACTGCACGCTGGCCATCGGTTTCTTCCCTTCCGGACTGACGGCTGGCGACCTCCTGCTGCTGCTGGGCGTGACGCTGGCGTTCGGCACCGTTCACCTGGCTGTCTGCCTGGCCGGCTACGGCGCGGTCGTCCACTCCATCGGGCTGCTGCTGCGCCTGCCGGCGTTCGGCGCGCGGAATCTCCGCGACGCGCCGGAGCCGCCGGTCGCGCAACGAACGCCGGCGGTCTTCGATGCCGTGCTGTTGCTGGCGTGCGCCGTCCTGCTGGCCGTGGCCGCGCAGGCTTTCGGCAACGCGAGGCTGGCCGGCGCCGGGCTGCTCACCGGCGCGCTGCTGCACCTGACGCGGTCGGCCTGGTCGGCGCGGCGGCAGCTGGAGCGCGCGCCGGAGGTGCTGGCGATCTGCGCGATCGTCACCGCGGTGCTTCCGCCGCTGCTGTTCTGGCCGTCGTTCAAGTGCGAGGCCGAAGCGGTGATGCGGCGCATCTCGCTGCGGTCGGAGAACGTGGTCATCCGGGTCGCGCAGGACAGCCGCGAGGTGCTCGAGGCCGCGGCCGCCGCGGCGGGCGTCGCGCTGGCCGAGTGCTCCGGCGATGGGGAAGGCGCTTCGGTCTTCGTCGACAGCGTGCTTTGGCACGGCATCGGCGAGCGGACCTGGGTGGAGATGCGCCCCGAGGCCGCGGTGCCGGTGCGTGCCGAGCTGCGCCGCGAGGACGTCTTCGTGGTCTCGCGGCCCGGCGCCGGATTCCGTTCCTGCGTGCCCGCGCAGGAGCCCGCGTCGTCGCCGGCGGTGGCCATCCCCAGGCTCACCATCTGATGGCCGCACGCCTGCTGGGCCGCTACGAGTTGCGGCGTCTCGTCGGCAAGGGCGCGATGGGCCAGGTCTACGAGGCCTGGGACCCGAACCTCGACCGGCCGGTGGCGATCAAGACCGTGCGGATGGACCGGCTGTCCGACGCCGAGGCGCGCGAGTTCGAGGCGCGCCTGCGCGTGGAAGCGCGCTCGGCCGCGCGACTGCAGCACCCGAACATCGTGACGCTGTACGACACCGGCCGCGAAGACTCGGCGGCGTTCCTGGTCCTGGAGTACGTCGATGGCGACGATCTCCAGCGGCACCTCGCCGTCCGCCGCCGCCTGGGCCTGGCGCAGGCCGCGCAGATCATGCAGGGCCTGCTGGCGGCCCTGGGGTACGCGCATTCGCGCGGCGTGATCCACCGCGACGTGAAGCCGGCCAACATGCTCCTGCCTGCGGAAGGCGGCGTGAAGCTCACCGACTTCGGCGTCGCCCGGCTGCAGGGATCGGGCGAGGCGACGTTCACGAAGCATGGCGTGCTGCTGGGCACGGCGCGGTACATGGCGCCGGAGCAGCTGAAAGGCCTGCGGCTGGATGGGCGGGCCGACATCTTCGCCGCGGGCATCGTGCTGTACGAAATGCTCGCCGGCCTGCGGCCCTTCTCGGGCGACAACGAGTTCGCGATGATGCATTCGATCCTCACGCACGAACCGCAGTCCCTTTGCCTCCTGCGTCCCGACCTTCCGGGCCGGCTGGACCGGGTGGTGGCGCGCGCGCTGGCGAAAGACCGCGACGAGCGCTATGCGACCGCGGAGCTTTTCGCGGCGGACCTGCGGCTGGCCGTCGCGGACGATGAGGACCTGACGCTGCCGCCGGCGGAATGGGCCGCGGCCCCCCGCGCGGCCGTGTAGCGAGCGCCTGCACACGCAGGATCGGCGGCGGCGCCGGATCACGGTACATTCCGTGCGCATCTTCGGCGGGCCAACGCCACCGGCGATGCCATCGCGCCGCCGCGAATCCACCGGCGCGACTCCTGCGGAACGCAGGCCCAATCTGTTCCCGATGCCCCACCCACAACCCTCCGCCCCGCCGATGCCTGGCCAGCGCGCCGTCGTCGCGGCCAGCGTGGCCGGCGCGGCGATCGAGGTCTACGACTTCCTGCTTTTCTCCTTCTTCGCGACGTACATCGGCCCGGCCTTCTTCCCGGCCGCGGATGCCCGCACCAGCCTGCTGCTCACGCTGGCGGTGTTCGGCGCCGGTTTCGTGACGCGGCCCATCGGCGCCTTCGTCATCGGAAGGTATGCCGACCGGAACGGGCGGCGCCCGGCGCTGGTGCTCACGATGCTGCTGGTCACGGCCGGCACGCTGGGCCTGGCGCTCACGCCCACGTACGCCTCCATCGGCATGGCGGCGCCGGTGCTGATGCTCGTCTGGCGGCTGCTGCAAGGCTTCGCCCTGGGGGGCGAGATCGGCCCTTCCAGCGCGTTCCTGCTGGAGATCGCGCCGCCGGGCCGCCGCGCCCTGTACAGCAGCTGGGCTTACGCGGGGCAGGGGCTGGCGGTGCTGCTGGCCGGCCTGTGCAGCATGGCGGTGGTGCTGGCGCTGCCCGAAGCGGCCGTGCGTGAATGGGGTTGGCGGATCCCTTTCTTCGTCGGGATGCTGCTGTTCCCGATCGCGCTGCACCTGCGGCGCAAGATGCCCGAAACCGCCGCGCCGCGGCCGGCCGGCCGGGCGCCGCGGCTGCGCCAGCACAAGCTGCTGCTCACCGTGGCCTTCTTCTTCATCGCGGGCGCCACCATCTCCAACTACGTCAGCCAGTACATGACGACGTACGCGATCGCCACGCTCGGGCTTTCGGCCAAGGTGTCGTTCGCGACCACGCTGGTGGTCGGCGTCGCCACTTTCCTGCCGGCGCTGGCCGGCGGCTGGCTGGCCGACCGCTTCGGGCGCAAGCCGGCCGTGGTGCTGCCGCGCGTGCTGCTCGCCCTGGTGGCGGTGCCGGCCTTTTCCATGCTGGTGGCCTATCCCAGCGCGCCGGCGCTGTTCGCGGTCGCAGCGCTCATCGCCGCGCTCGGCGCCATGAGCGGCGGTGCGGCCTTCACGTTGATCATGGAACTGCTGCCCGGCCCGTTGCGGTCGCAGGGGCTGGCGCTGGCCTACGCGGCGGGCGTCGCCGTGTTCGGCGGCTCGGCCCAGTTCATCGTCACGTGGCTGATCGGCGTGACGGGCGTGCAGACCGCACCGGCCTGGTACGTCGCCCTCACCAGCCTGCTGGCCGCGGCCGGCGCAGCCTTGCTGCCGGAGAGCAGGTACCGGGTGGAGCAGGACCCCGCGGACTGACCCGCGGCGTTGGGCGCCCCGGGCCCCGTCAAGTGACCGGCGTCACTTTGCAAGGCGCTCAAGCGCCCGGTGTTTCCAATTTTTTCACGCAAAACGCGTCCATGTCGGTGGTAAACGCTTGCGAAACGGTGATCGAACGGCCGGCGAACGACCGCTTCCTAAACTGGATTCATCTACTTACAAGCGATCAAGAGATGGAGCAGTTAAACCCCCTGGCCACTCCCCGTGATGCGCGCCGCGCGCCGGTGCAGCGTTGCAAGATCCTGGTCGCCAGCGACCACAGCATCATCCGGCACGGCCTCAAGCTGATGTTCAATGCCGCGACCTCGCACGTGCTGGTGGACGATGCGCGGCCGATGCGCGAGATCAGCGACGCCATCGCCTTCCACCGGCCCGACGTGGTCATCGCCGATGTGAGTACCGGCACCGAAGGCGTGAACGCGCTGGCGCAGGCTTTCGGCGACCAGCCGCCGCCGGCCCGCCTGCTGCTGCTGTACCCGCCTTGCACCATCCCGGGCACGGGCATGTTCTCGGTCCTGCGCGGGTTCGCCGGGGTTTCGGCTTCCGACGACGCGATGGAACTGCTCGGCGCGCTGCAGGCGCTGTTGCGCGACGAAGTGCGGACGGACGACGAGGGGGGGGAAACGGCTTCGGATTTCGCGCCCCTGGCGCCGGCGAGCGCCGGGCCGGTCGTGGACGGCATCCGCATCACGCCCCGCGAACGCGAAGTGATCCAGCTGATCACGCAAGGCCTGTGCAACAAGCGCATCGCGCGCGCGCTGAACATCAGCCTGACCACGGTTCGCACGCACCGCCAGCGTCTCATGAGCAAGCTGGGCCTGCGCAATTCGGTGGAAGTGGCGCAGTTCGGCGCGCGGGCCTTCGGCGAAGGCACCCTGTCCCGGGGCGCCTTCTAGGCGGCCCACTTCGCGGCTGCCGCGTTCGCGCCGCCGCGCGAGACCCTGCCGCGCTCGCCGGCCCACGCTCGCGACAGGGACGGCCCGGCCTGGGGTGGCCGCTGCGATCGGGGAAGACATTGGGCAGTGGTGTGTGCGCTCGATGGAAGGCCGGATCGTAGTGGCCCGCGCACCTCATCGAGGCCGCGCTCCTGCAATTGCCGCAGCGGCGGCTCGCGGGTCTCCTGCATCGGCACGACTGAGGCCCTGCGGGCGCGGGCCTGGCCTTAAGCTGGCCGCTCCTTGTTGGAGCGACCGGCGCGTGCTGCCGTGTACGATGGCTGCTCCGCCCCAACATCAACAAGCGGCTGCAGCCGCGGCCGCCAATCCGCAGTACTTTCGGTGATCGACAATTTGATGGACGCGTCATTGGATGCGGCGGCGCGGGACGAGCCGCCCCAGAAGACGGACTCGCTGCGGTTGTTCGGGGCACCGGTGCTGGTTCTGGCATCGGGCGCTACGGTCGCGATCGAGTGGGGCAGGAGCATGGCGCTGCTCGCGTACCTGGCATGCGAGGAAGGCTGGCACCCCCGCGAGCAGCTGGCGGTGCTGCTGCGGCCCGAGGTGGACGCCACCACCGCGCGGACCTACCTGCGGGGCATCATCCACAAGATCCGCCAGGCGATCCCCGACATGACCGCGCTGCGCATCGAGGAAGGGCGGCTGCGGTGGGCCGGCGGCAGCGACGTCCAGGCGTTCCGCACGGCGGTCGCGCGGTCCGACTGGGAGCGGGCGATCTCGCTGCAGGAACTTCCGCTGCTGGATCGCCTGGGCGTGGGCGGCACGCCCTTCCTGGACGACTGGGTCGAGCAGGAACGCGCCAAGCTGCGCGGCGAGCTGCGGCGGTCGATGCTGGCGCTGATCCTGCAGCGGCAGGCCGCGGGCGGCAGCAGCGTCGACCTGATGCAGCGGCTGGTGGAGGACGACCCGATGGACGAGGACGCGGTGCAGTTCGTCCTCAGCCAGGCGCGCAATTCGCTGGAGCGGCACCTGGCCGCCGGCGCGTTCCAGGCGCTGCAGAAGCGGCTGGCGGCCGAACTGGGCGTGAAGCCGCTGCCTTCCACCGTCAAGCTCTACGAAGAACTCAGGGACCGTGTCGACCAGCAGTCGCACGCCGCGGTGCATGCGCCCGCGGCCGAGCCCGTTTCGGCGCCCGTGCCGCTGGAGGAGCCTTTGCACGCATCCCACAAGGAAATCCCTCTCGGCCGTGCCGCGGACTTCCAGAAGCTGGTGCACCTCACGCAGCGCCCGGACGTGCGGCTCATCACCATCAGCGGCTTCGGCGGCGTGGGCAAGAGCGTGCTGGCCCGGTCGCTGTTCGGTTGGCTGTCCAAGGCCGGCGATGCGGCCTGCATCTGGGTCGACCTCGTGTCGGCGGACAGCCTGCAGGCGATGCTGAACACCATTGCCCTGCAGGCCGGCCTGCCGGAGCGCGAGAAGTCGATGGAGGAGCAGCTGGCGCTCTGGCTGTCGGAGCGCCGCATCGTGCTGTTCCTCGACAACGTGGAGCAGCTCGCGCCCCACGCTGCCGTCCTCAGCCGGTTGCTGCTCGCCGCGCCGGGGCTGCGCATCGTGGCGACCTCGCGCGAGATTCTGCAGCTGTCCGAAGAGTACTCGGTCCCGGTCGTCGGGCTGGATTACGACGGCACGCGGTCCGCGGCGGCACGCCTGCTCGCGCTGCACGCCGAGCGGGTGGGCTACCGGCTCGACGCCGGCCAGGACCGCGAAGTGGCCCGGCTCGTGCAATTCCTCGAAGGCCTTCCCCTCGCCATCGAGCTGGCGGCCAGCTGGCTGCCGCTGCTGGGGCCGGGCAGCATGCTGGAGGAACTGCAGGGCAACCCGTCGTTCCTGGACGAAGCGGCGGGCCGGGCCGGGCGCAACGAGCGGACCATGGCATCCGTGCTGGCGACGGCCTGGCGCCGGCTGGACGCGCCGGAGGAACACGCGCTGGCCGGGCTGGCGGTCTTCGAGGGCCCGATCCACCTGGAGCAGGCGCGGGAAGTGGCGAAGGCCGAACCGGCCGTGCTGCTGCGCCTGGTGCAGAAGTCGATGCTGCAGCGCATCGGCGGGGCCCGCTTCCGCCTGCATCCGCTGCTGCGGGATTTCGTGCGCGTGACGGCGCCGGCGGACGGCCTGTCGCAGGCGCAGGAGCGGCATTGCGAATACATGCTGGGCCGGCTGGCTTCCATGCCGCTGCTGAAACCGAGCTGGGACCTGCCGGAGGAAGGCCGCGAGATGGTGTCGCAGGCCGAAGACCTGGTGAAGGCCTGGCGGTACGCCGTCGACGCGCAGCGCATCGACCTGATGGGGCACGCGCTGCCCAACCTGTCGATCCTGCTGCACATGGGATCGCGGCGCGAAGAGGCGGCGGCGCTCTGCGAGCATGCGCAGGGGCGCGTCCCTTTCGTCCCCATCGGCGCGGGGCTGGCGGCGCTGCATGCGATGACCAACCTGGAGCTGGGGCGGATGGACGACGCGCGCCGCATCGCGCTGGACGCCCTGGTGCAGGGACCGCGCGGGCGTGCCCAGGTCTGGCTGGAGATCTGCCTCAGCCGCCTCGACTGGTTCAACAGCGACTATGAAGCGGCCCTGGGGCATGCGGAACGCGCGCTGGCCGCCGTGAGGCCGAGCCACTCGGAGCTGCGGGTGGTGGCGCTGCAGGACATGGCGCTCTGCCGCTATGCGCTGCGCCAGTTCGCCCGGGCGCGCACGGAGGCGGAGGAGAGCCTCGTCCTGGCGCGCGCGCAAAGCGCCAAGCCATGGGAAGGCCGCGCGCTGACTTTCCTCGGCGTGATCTGCAGTGCTTCGGGCGTGCCTGCGCAGGCCATCCAGTACTTCCTGCAGGCGCTGGACCTCTTCGGGCAGCCTGAAGCCGCCTATGACCGCGCCTATGCGCTGCGCTGCCTGAGCTATGCGTATTGCCTGGCCGGGGATGGCGAGAAGGAAGTGGTCGCCGCCGAGGCGGCCCTGGCGACCTTCCGGTCGGCGGGCTACTACCACGAGCTGGGAGACAGCCTGATGGCGGTGGGCGTCGGCTACCAGACCGGCGAGCAGATGGCGCGGGCGCTGGAGTATTACCTGCAGGCGCTGCCACTGTGCCTGCAGGCGAACAACCTCGCCGGCGTGGTCCGGTGCATCTGGCTGATCGGGGTGATGACCGTCCCGCGCGACCGCGCGTCCGGCCTGCTGTTCGCCAGCTTTGCGCTCGGCCACAAGGCGCTGCGTCCGCCGGACGACGTGGTGATCCGCAAGGAACTGGCCGGCTTCGGGTTCACGCCGGAAGAGGTCGCGCAGGGGCTGGAGAGCGCCGCCGCGTGGACCCTGGACGACATCTGCGGCCGCGTGCTTTCCATGAAGAGGCAGACTCAGGCCTGACCGGCAAGGCGTCCGCGAGCGGCATTTGCAGGATTGCCCGCGGCGCAGGCGCCGCTACGCTCGGCGCATGTCCCAGATCCCGCAAGACGACCACGTACAAGCAGCCGCGCTACGGCTCGGAAGGACCCAGCCGTTCGGCGTCAAGGCCCTGCAGGCTCACCGCATCGAAGACATCCTGGCCGGCGCGTCGGGCCTGGGCCTTCGCGTCTACCAGGCCGACCTGGCCTCGCTCCCGTGCACGCTGGCGGCCGCCGAGCGGCAGGTGGCCGAATGGCTGAACCTGCCGCCGCTGGACGTTCGCAGGCGGGGCGTGCTGCTCGACCAGCTGACCGGCGAGCTGTTCGACCGCGCGCGTGCGAGCGGCTACCTGTTCCTGCTGAAGAACGTTCCCGTCGAGAAGACGCATGCCGAAGTGCGCGACGAGATCCTGGAGTACTTCAGCGACGCGGCGGAGTACTGGCGGCAGCTCGGCATCCCGTTCCGCTGCTTCCATTCGGCGGGCACTCCCCGCAGCGCCGAAGACCGCGCGTCGGCGCTGCGGCTGGTGAGTCCCTTCAGCATGGGGCTCCCCGCGCCGGCCGGCGGTTCGTTCGGCCGCTGACGCGCGGGATTTTCCAGGCGGCCGCGGCGGGCAGGACTGAACAGTCTTGCGTCAGCCAGCCCCGCCGGGGGCGGTGAAAATGCGCGGTCGTGCAAAACAGGAGACCGACCATGATCCGCGCACTGCGCACCGCCGTCCTCGCCGCCGCCGCGTTCGCCGCCTGCGCCGCCAGCGCCCAGAGTTGGCCTTCCAAGCCCATCCACTTCGTCGTGCCGTTCGGTCCCGGCGGCGCCAACGACCTGGTGGCGCGCTACGTGGCCGAAGCCGCTTCGCGCGAGCTGGGCCAGCCCATCATCGTGGACAACAAGCCCGGCGCGGGCTCCGTGCTGGGCGCGGACATCGTCGCGAAGTCGGCACCCGATGGCTACACGTTCCTGGCGCCTGCCGCCGGCGTGATCACCAACGCGATGATCAGGAAGACGATGCCTTACCAGGAGGAAGACCTGGTGCCCGTCGTGTTCATGGCCGTGAGCCCGTCGGTGATCGTCGTGCCGCCCGATTCGCCCATCAAGGACCTGAAGGGCCTGATCGCGGCGTCGAAGAACGGCAAGGGCCTGACGTTCTCCACCGCGGGCACCGGCAGCACGCCGCACTTCGTCGGCTCGATGCTGAAGTACAAGGCCGGCGCGAAGCTGGAGTTCATCCCGTACAAGAGCGGCAGCGAAGGCGTAGTCGCCGTGATCGGCAAGCAGGTGGACGCGACGTCCGAAGGCGCGCCCGTGGTGCTGCCGCAGATCAAGGGCGGCAAGCTGCGCCCCATCGCCAGCACCTGGAGCCGCCGCGTGGCCGCGCTGCAGGACGTGCCGACGGTCGAAGAACAGGGCTTCAAGGACGTGGTCATCGGCCACTGGTCGGGCCTGTTCGCGCCCAAGGGCACGCCGGAAGAGATCCTCGACAAGATGAACGCCGCCGTGAACAAGGCGCTGAAGTCGAGCGAACTGCGCGCGCGCCTGATTCCGCAAGGCATCGATCCGCAAGGCGGCAGCCGCGAGGACTTCCGCAAGTTCCTGGCGGCGGAGAAGAGCCGCCTGGGCGCGGTGGCGAAGGCCGCGCAGATGCAGGCGGATTGACGGCCGGCGCCGTCACCGGTCTCACGCCGTCATCCCCTCTTGCCTCGTCATTCCCGCGAAGTCGGGAATCCAGTGCTCCCGCTTTCAGCAGTCCGCGGATGCGGACGCCGTCGATTCCCGCCTTCGCGGGGAATGACGGTACGTTTCAGCCGTTCTGCCGGTCGCGGTGGATGCGGCGGCTCTGCTTGTTCTCGCGGCGCTGCACCGCCGCCTGCTCCGCGGCGCTGACGTGGCCGTTGCGGGCCGCGCGGGCTTCCGTGCGGTCCACGCGCGCCTGGCCCCGCTCGAGGCTCGAGACCTCGTTGCCGGACAACTGCCCCGACTGCACGCCGGCCTGGATGCGCTGGTCCTGGTTGACGTTGCGCTGCACGTCGGCCTGCATGCGCTGGTTGCTGGTGCCGGCCGGATCGCCGCGCTTCGCGTTGTGCGCGTCGCGCGCGATGTCGCGGCTGATGGCGTTCTCGCGCGCGTTGATCTGTTTCTGCTCCTGCGCGCTGATGCCGTCCTTGCTGTCGCGGGCGATCATGCGGTCCAGGCCCGCTTCCTTCTTCTCGATCCGGCCGGCCTCGCGCACGGTGAGCGATCCGTCCTTCAGGCCGTTCTCCACGCGCTGCTGCTGGTTCACTTGCCGCTGGATCACCTGCTCCTGCGCCGGCTGGGCGGGGGCTTGGGCATGGGCGGCGCCTGCAAACGCCAGTGCGATCAGCACGGGAAGGGTCTGGGGGTACTTCATGGGGGTCCTCATCTGCCACGGTGGCAGGTTCGCTTCCAACGCGCCTCAAGCGCGCGCGGACGACGCAAAGTCATCGCTCAACTGCAACGTTCGGTGTCGGTCTGACCTGTGGCTGACATGGCCAGCCGCCCCGTGCTGGGAAAGCGCGCCGGCGCCTGCATGCGCGTCGAAGAAGCCACCGTGCGCAAACTGCCGGCGCGCAAGTCCCCCCGCGCGCTAGGCCCCGTCCTCGAACCATTCCGTGTCCGACAGCATCAGCTCGTGATGTCCGCGGCCGGCGGGGATCATCGGGTAGCAGTTTTCCACCTGCGCCACGCGCACGTCCAGGAAGAATGGGCCGGGGTAGGCCAGGCAGCGCTCCAGCGCATCCGCCAGTTCCTCCGGCTTCGACACGGAAGCCGCGCCCCAGCCGAACGCGCGCGCCAGCGCCACGAAGTCCGGCAGCGCGGCCGTCCAGCTCTGGCTGATGCGGTTGCCGTGCACCAGCTGCTGCCACTGCCGCACCATGCCCATGTAGCCGTTGTTCATCAGCACGACCTTCACCGGCGCCTGGTGCTGCGCGGCGGTGGACAGCTCCTGGATGTTCATCAGGATCGAGGCGTCGCCGCTCACGCAGGCCACGGTCTTGCCCGGATGCGCGACCTGCGCGCCGATGGCGGCCGGCAAGCCATAGCCCATGGTGCCCGCGCCGCCCGACGTCAGCCAGCGGCGCGGCTCGTCGAAGCGCAGGTATTGCGCGGCCCACATCTGGTGCTGGCCGACGTCGGTGGCCACGATGGCGTCGCGGCCCGCAAGCGATCGCTGCAGTTGCGACATCAGCTGCTGCGGCAGGATCTGCACGCCGTCGGGCTGGAAGTCCAGGCACTTGCGATCTCGCCAGCGGGCGATGCGCGACCACCATGCATCGAGCCGGTCGGGATCGGGCGCGGCGGGCAACGCTTCCTGCAACAGCGCCAGCACCTCGAAGCAGTCGCCCGCCAGCGCGGCGTCCACGTGCACGACCTTGCCGATGTTCCCGGGTTCGATGTCGATGTGGATCTTGCGTGCACCGGGGCTGAAGTCCGCCAGCCGCCCGGTGATGCGGTCGTCGAAACGTGCGCCCACGCAGACGATCAGGTCGGCGTGGTGCATCGCGAGGTTCGCCTCCAGGGTGCCGTGCATGCCCAGCATGCCGAGGAACCGCGGATCGGAAGCGGGGAACGCGCCCAGTCCCATCAGCGTCAGCGTCGTGGGCAGGTTCCAGCGGCGCGCCAGTTCCGTGAAGGCTTCGCAGGCGCGCGGTCCCGAGTTGATCAGCCCGCCGCCGCCGTACAGCACCGGCCGGCGCGCGGTCTGCAGCAGGTCGGCCGCGCGGCTGAGGTCCTGCAGGTTCAAGGCGGGCGCAGCAGGCATGGGTGTTGGCGCAACCGCTTCGACGGCCGCGCAGCGTTCGAGCTGCACGTCTTTCGGCACGTCGATCAGCACCGGCCCGGGCCGGCCCGAAGCGGCGACGGCCAGCGCCCGCCGCACCGTCGCAGCCACTTCGGCCGCCGACTGCACCTGGTGCTGCCACTTGGTGACCGGCCGCGACATGCCCAGCGCGTCGCACTCCTGGAAAGCCTGGGTGCCGATCACGCCGGTGGCCACCTGGCCGCTGATGCAGACGACCGGCACCGAGTCGCTCATCGCATCCAGCAAACCCGTCATGGTGTTGCTCACGCCGGGGCCGGAGGTGACCAGCACCACGCCGACGCGGCCCGTCGTGCGCGCATAGCCTTCGGCCGCGTGCACGGCGGCCTGCTCGTGGCGCACCAGGATGTGCCGCAGCCTGGGCCGCGAGTACAACGCGTCGTACAGCGGCAGCGCCGCGCCGCCGGGATAGCCGAAGATCGTGTCGATGCCGCAAGCCATCAGGGTGTCGAGCAGGATCTCCGCGCCGGTGCGCGCGGGCGCATCCGTCGTTTTCGCGGGGGTGAGGGCGGCAAGCGTGTCCATCCGGCGATTGTTCGCGCAGCCCGGCAGAAAGGGCTTCGGAGTTTTCGGGCTTCCGAGCACGCATTCCGATTGATTTACGATGGACGAGCTCTGAAGCCGAAAAATATTGAAGAACGCCATGGCCAAGCGATCGAAGCCCGCCGCCGAACCGCTGGACACGGCGCCGGTACCCGAGGCGACCTACGACAAGTTCGACCTGGCCATCCTGCGCGAGCTGCTGGCCGATTCGCGCCGCACGCTGCAGGACATCGGCGCCGCGGTGAAGCTGTCGCCCACCACGTGCTGGAGCCGCATCAAGCGCATGGAAGCCGACGGCGTGATCAAGCAGTACAGCGTGCTGGTGGACCGCGCGCGGCTGGGTTACAAGGACACGGTGCTGGTGCAGCTCACGCTGGCCAGCCACACCGACGAGACGCTCTACCAGTTCGGCCGCACGCTGGCCGCCATCCCGGAAGTGCAGGAGGCTTACCTGGTCTCGGGCGAATACGACTACCTGATCCGCATCGTGGTGAAGGACACGCGCGACTACGAGCGGCTGCTGCGCGAGAAGCTCTACAAGATCCCGGGCATCCGCCACAGCAAGTCCAGCTTCGTGCTGCGCGTGCTGAAGGACACCCTGGTGCCCCCGATCTGAAACTGGCGGGATCCGCATCGCGTCACCGCCGAAGCCGCGAAGAACTTCGATGATGTAAGCAAAAGCGGGCGCGTTCCGGGGCTGTGTTTCCGGCCCGTTACGCTCCGCTCACAAAGCGCGGACATGGCTGAGCTAGGCTTGCCGCATGAGGAGTACGCATGCATCGAGCCCGCACGCGGGGCCCGCGGTCCTGGCCGTCGACGACGACCGCGAAACAACGCAAGTGCTGACGGAGTTCCTGCACGACTTCGGCATGGACGTGGAGGTGGCGGGCACCGGCGCGCAGATGAAGTCGTGCCTGCAGCGCCGGCCGTTCGACCTGGTCCTGCTGGACCTGACGCTGCCCGACGAACCGGGCATGGAACTGTGCAGCTGGACCAAGGAACGCGCGCCGGAGTTGCCCGTCATCATGCTGACGGCGGCCGATGATCCCGACACCTGCATCGAGGGACTGGCGCGCGGGGCCGACGACTACGTGTCCAAGCCGTTCCAGGCGCGCGAGCTGGTGGCCCGCATCAAGGCGATCCTGCGGCGCACGTCGCAAGCCGTGGTGCGCGGCGCCGCCAGCGCTTTCTGCCGGCACGACGCCAAGATGCGGCAGCTGACCATCGGCACGCTGAACGTCACGCTGACCGAGCACGAGAACCGCATCATCGGCGCGTTCATTGACCATCCGGGCGCCGCGCTGTCGCGCGCGAGGCTGCTGGAAATGGTGCATGCGCCGGGCGTGGACCTGGCCGACCGCAGCATCGATGCGGCCATCTCCAACATCCGCTCGAAGCTCGGGCAGCACCGCGACCTGATCCGCACCGTGCGCGGCGAAGGCTATTTCCTGGAGCAGGGCAGGGGCTGATTCCTTTCGCGCTCCCCTGAACGAGGTCTCGACGGCCGCGGTGATGCCGCGGCCCCGGGGCCTTCACGCGCGCTTGCATTTCGCTCAAGCGCGCGTGGCCCGCCAGCTTGAAGATCGCCACGGCGCCCACCAGCTGGCTGGCGCGACCGGGAATTCGGCGGCTAGCCGGGGACGCGCGAAGCCGCTGCGTCTGCCGCCGGGCCGTCAGCGGATGACGCGTCCAGCGGCAACGTCACGATGAACGTGCTGCCCGCGCCGTCACTGCCGCTGTGCGCCTGCACGGCGCCGCCGTGCAGCGAGACCGGGCGAGCGACCACCGCCAGGAACAGGACCAGGCCGGCCAGGACGGCGCCGTGGCCTCGTCTGCGGAGCGCATCGACCATGGCGGCGGGGCGCATGGGGGTCCGGAAGTGGGGCGGGAAGGCATCCTAAACCAAGGCATTCGCTTCGTGACCACAACAGTTGCGGCTCCATCCGGTGCGCCACTGTGTCTGGCGCGCCCAGCCGCGGCCCGCTAACTTCGATCGCATGTTCGAAGGCCTCTTTTCTTTCGTCGCGTACTGCGCCTTGATGTCCGGCACGCCGGGACCCAACAACGTGATGCTGGCCACCTCGGGCACAAACTTCGGTTACCGGCGCACGCTGCCGCACCTGCTGGGCATCAACGCCGGCGTGTTCGCGCTCACGCTGGTCGTGTGCCTGGGCCTGTCGCAGGTGTTCGCGCGGTTTCCCGCGATCCACGTCGCGTTGAAGGTGGCAGGCGCGCTGTATCTGGCGTTCCTCGCCTGGAAGCTGGTCGGCGCCAGCGTGGCCGCGGGCCGGGCCGCGCAGCGTCCGCTGTCGTTCGTGGAAGGCGCGGCCTTCCAGCTGGTGAACCCCAAGACGTGGATGCGTGCCGCCACGGTCGCCACCGTGTTCATGCCCGCCGGCATGGGCCCGCTGCAAGGCGCCTTGCTTGTTTCCGCCATCGGCTGGATCGTCGGCTTTCCGCTGGTGTCGGTGTGGACGCTGTTCGGCGTGGGCATCCGCCGCTTCCTGGGCACGCCGCTGCGCATGCGGGTGTTCAACGTGGCGATGGCGGTGGCGTTGCTGGCGCTGGCGGTGAGCCTGGTGGTCTGACGCCCTTCGGGTGCTCGCGACCTCCGCGCAAGAGAGTCCCCATTCCCGCGTTATTAGCAAACCAGAAAACGGTATTTCCCAGGCGGGCTTTGCGTCCGTAGAGTCCGCGGCTTTCAGGGCCAACGACGAACATGAGAGCAATGAAGAAGGTGGCCGCCGCGCTGGCGGTGGGGACCATCGGGGATGACTTCTTCCCCGGCGCGCACGCCGCGTCCGGCAGCTGAGCGGCGCGATGGTCGAACTGCAAGGCATCGTCCAGCACTACGGCGGCGTCCAGGCGCTGCGCGGCATCGACCTGGCCATCCGGCCGGGCGAGGTGTACGGCGTCATCGGCAGGAGCGGCGCGGGCAAGAGCTCGCTGGTGCGCACCATCAACCTGCTGAACCGCCCCACCGCGGGCCGCGTGCTCGTGGACGGCCAGGACCTCACGGCGCTGCGCGAGCCGCGGCTGCGCGAGGCGCGGCGCAGCATCGGCATGGTGTTCCAGCACTTCAACCTGCTGTCCTCGCGCACGGTGCACGGCAACGTGGCGTTGCCGCTGGAACTCGCGGGCATCGCGCCGCTCGAGGTGAAACGCCGTGTCGGCGAACTGCTGGACCTGGTGGGGCTGGCGCCATTGCGCGACCGCTACCCCGCGCAGATCAGCGGCGGGCAGAAGCAGCGCGTGGGCATCGCCCGCGCGCTGGCCAACCGCCCGCGCGTGCTGCTGTCGGACGAAGCCACTTCGGCGCTGGATCCGGAGACCACGCGCTCCATCCTCGCGCTGCTGCGGCAGGTCAACCGCGATTTCGGCCTGACGGTGGTGCTCATCACGCACCAGATGCAGGTGATCAAGCAGGTGGCCGACCGCGTCGCCGTGCTCGACGCGGGCCGCGTGGTGGAAGAGGGCGGCGTCATCCAGGTGTTCACGCATCCGCGCGAAGCGGTGACGCGCAGCCTGGTGGAAGACGTGGTGCCGCAGGCGCTGCCCGAAAGCGTGGTGGCCCGCATCCGCGCGCTGATGTCCGGCGCCGCCACCCCGGGGCAGCTGCTGCGGCTGGCTTTCGCCGGCGAAGGGTCCGACCAGCCGCTGCTGTCGGAACTGGTGCGCCGATATGGGCTGGACTTGAACATCGTGCACGGCCAGGTGGACGAGATCCAGGGCCGGCCGTTCGGCTCGCTGGCGGTGCTGGCGCGCGGCGCGCGCGAGTCGCTCGCGGCGGCGGTGGACCACCTGCGCCTGGCCGGCGTTCGCGTGGAGGTCGCCCATGTTTGAGACGTTCACGCCCGCGCTGCTGGAGCTGTTCGGCCGCTCGCTCTGGGAAACGCTGGTGATGGTGGGCATCTCGGGGCTGCTGGGGGGCCTGCTCGGCATTCCGCTGGGCGTCTACCTGCGCCTGTCCGACCGCGGCGGCGTGCTGCGGAACGCCGCCGCCAACCGCATCGTCGGCGGCGTGGTGAACGCGGTGCGTTCCACGCCTTTCATCATCCTGCTGGTCGCGATCATCCCGCTGACTCGCCTCCTGGCCGGTTCGTCCATCGGCACGGCGGCGGCCGTCGTGCCGCTCACCGCGGCGGCAGCGCCCTTCATCGCGCGCCTGGTGGAAGCGTCGCTGCGCGAGGTGGACGCCGGGTTGATCGAAGCCGCGCAAGCCATGGGCGCGACGACTTCGCAGATCGTCTTCAAGGTGCTGCTGCCCGAGGCGCTGCCCGGCATCGTGGCGGGCCTGACCATCACGCTGGTCAGCCTGACCGGCTATTCGGCCATGGCCGGCGCCATCGGCGGCGGCGGGCTGGGCGACCTGGGCATCCGCTACGGCTACCAGCGCTTCCTGCCCGAGGTGATGCTGGCCGTCGTCGTCGTGCTCATCGCCTTCGTGCAGGCGGTGCAAAGCGCCGGCGACTGGGCCGTGCGCCGCCTGACCCGCAAATGAAGTCCCCAACGATCCACCAACCAACAGAGGAAGAAACCATGGACAAGAGAACCTTCATCCGCGCCGCCGCCTTCGCCGCGGCACTGGCCACCGCCGGCGGCGCCGCGCTGGCGCAGGACAAGCCGCTGAAGATCGGCGTCACCGCCGGCCCGCACGCGCAGATCTTCGAGCAGGTGAGGAAGATCGCCGAGCGCGACGGCCTGAAGCTGCAGGTCGTCGAGTTCAGCGACTACATCCAGCCCAACGCCGCGCTGGCCGCCGGCGACCTGGACGCCAACAGCTACCAGCACAAGCCCTTCCTCGACCAGCAGGTGAAGGACCGCGGCTACAAGATCGTGGACGTGGGCTACACCGTCAACTTCCCCATCGGCGTCTACTCGAAGAAGGTGAAGTCGCTGGCCGAGTTGAAGGAAGGCGCGCGCGTGGGCATCCCCAACGACCCCACCAACGGCGGGCGCGTGCTGCTGGTGTTCCAGGATCAGGGCCTGATCAAGCTCAAGCCCGGCGCGGGCCTGAAGGCCACGCCGCTGGACGTGGTGGAGAACCCGAAGAAGATCCGCTTCGTCGAAGTGGAAGCGGCGCAACTGCCGCGCACGCTGGACGACCTGGACGCCGCGGCCATCAACACCAACTACGCGCTGCCCGCGGGCCTGCAGCCCGGCAGGGACGCCATCGCGCAGGAAAGCGCGAAGAGCCCCTACGTCAACCTGCTGGCCGTGCGCGAGCAGGACAAGGACAAGCCCTGGGTCGCCAAGCTGGTGAAGGCGTACCACTCCGAGGAGATCCGCAAGTTCGTGCAGGCGGAGTTCAAGGGCGCGGTCGTCCCGGGCTTCTGAGCGTTCACGCGATCGGCAGGCGTTCGGCCTGCACGCCGTCGCGCAGCCCCAGCCGGGCCAGCGCGGCGAGCGCCATGATGGCCAGGCCGAAACCGATGGACGTGGCGTGCAGGTTGCCGGTCAGCGCGACGATGGCGCCGGCCGCCACCGCGGGCAGGCCCATCGCCAGGTAGGACAGCACGAACAGCACCGACAGCGCGCCGGCGCGGTCGGCCGCCGAAGCCGCGGCCAGCACCGAACGCACGCCACCCTGGAAGCTGGCGCCGAAGCCCGCGCCCGCCAGCATCGAGGCGCCGATGTACGCGGCAGGCGAGTGCACTTGCAGCGCGAACAGCATCGCGCCCATGCCGGTCAGCAAGGCCGTGGCGCCGAAAGCGAGCAGCGTCCTCTCGTGCGCGCGGCGCAAGGCGAGCACCGTCACGCCGGCACTCCCGGCCAGCACGAACAGCGCGATGCCGCCGCCCAGCGACGCGTCCAGCGACAGGTCGCGCCGCACCAGCGCGGGGCCCAGCGACGCGGCGAAACCCGCCAGCGACCAGCCCGCCAGCACCGCGGGCGCGGCGATACGCAGTGCGGCGCGCGCTTGCGGCGAAGCGTCGAAGCGCGGACGCAGCGACGCCAGCGCGCCCGCCACGCGGCGGCCCGGCTCCGGCATCGCCCACACGCCGGCGGCTTGCAGCAGGTACGCGGTGCCGAGCACCCAGTACACGAGATGCGTGGGTTGTGGCAGCCAGTGCACCAGCACCCCGGACAACACGGCACCCGATGCGGTGCCCAGCGCCGGTGCGACCGCGTTGGCGAGCGTGCCGCGCTGGCGGTCGAGGTCCAGCATGGCCGCGCCGATGGCGGCGATGGCCGCGCCGGTCGCCAGGCCTTGCACGACACGCGCGATGAACAGCGTGCCGGTGTCCTGCGCCGAGGCGAATACGGCCATCGCAACGGCCTGCGCCAGTGCCGCGGCGACGATCACCGGCCGGCGGCCGACGTGGTCGCTCAGCCGGCCCAGCACCAGCAGCGCGGCAAGCAGCACGACGGCGTAGGTGGCGAAGATGGCCGCGACGGTGACGGGGGTGAAGCCCCACATCACCTGGTAGACCGGGTACAGCGGCGTCGGCGCGCTGGAGCCGGCCAGGAAGCTGAGCGTCACGGACGCGAGCAGGTAGAAGTGGCGGCGTTGCGCGCCCGCCCGCGATGGCGAGGGCACGGCAACGGCCGGCGCGGCGGGCAGGGTGGCGGCGGGACAGCTCATGGGGACTCCTGGAAAGAACAGACCGATCTGTCTGTTGCACTATACAGACCTGTCTGTTAAAGTCAAACCCATGGCCACCGCGACCCTGCCCGCTCCGACGAAAGGCGACCGCCGCCCGGTTCGCGAGAGGCTGCTCGCGTCCGCCGACGAGCTCTTCTACGGGGAGGGCATCAACAACGTCGGCATCGACCGCATCCTGGAACACGCCGGCGTGGCCAAGGCGTCGCTGTACTCCACGTTCGGCAGCAAGGACGAGCTGGTGCGCGCGTACCTCGAGCACCGCCACAGCACGCGCCGCGCCCGCATCGAAAGGCACCTGGCCGGCAAGCGTTCGCCGCGCGAGAGGCTGCTGTCGGTGTTCGATGCGCAGGCCGAAGCGCTGGCCCAGCCGGGCTTTCGCGGCTGCGCCTTCCTGATGGCCAATGCCGAGCAGCCCGGCGAGTCGCGCGGCAAGCCCGTGTGCGACGAGTACCGCGCGTGGATCCGCGCGCTGTTCGTGCGGCTGGTGAAGGACACCGGCGCGCGCCGGGCCGAAGCGCTGGCGCGGCAACTGCTGCTGGTCTACGACGGCGCCACCGTGGCCGCGCAAATGGACGGGCAGGGCGCTGAAGCGATCGCGGCCGCGCGCGCCACCGCCGCGGCGCTGCTGGACGCGGCCACCAAGGCCTGAGCGGCCCGCGCAGCGCGGGCGCCGAGCTGCCGCGCCCAGTTTAATAAACTGGTATATCATCTACCGGGTGACGGATCGCATCTCCGGCCGCTTCGGTTTCCTCGTCAACGAAGTCAGCCGCCTCTATTCCCTGCAGTTCGACCGCCTGGCGCGCGAGAAACTGGGCCTCACGCAGGCCCAGTGCCGCGTGCTGGCGGTGCTGGCGCGCCACGGCGAAGCGTTGTCGCAGGCGGAGGTGGCGGACAAGCTGGGCCTGACGCCGATGGCGGTGGCCAAGCTGGTCGACCGGCTCGCCGACGGCGGCTGGCTGGAGCGGCGCGGCCATGAAAGCGACCGCCGCATCAACCGCCTGCACCTGGCGCCGCGCGCGGTGAAGGCGCTGGAACAGGCGCTGGTGCTGGGCGACGAACTCACGCGCGATGCGTTGAGCGACCTGAGCGCGGCGGAGCGCACGGTGCTGGTGAAGCTGCTCGGCCGCGCGCGCACCCGGTTGCTCGAAACCGCGGCCGCCCCTTCGGAACCCGCCTGATGGTCACCACGGAGAAAGTGCCGCACCGCGGCATGATCACCGTCGTCGTGATGCTGGCGACCATCATGCAGGCGCTGGACACCACCATCGCCAACGTCGCGCTGCCGCACATGCAGGGCACCCTGCAGGCTTCGCAGGACCAGATCACCTGGGTCCTCACTTCCTACATCGTGGCTTCGGCCATCACGCTGCCGCTCACCGGCTGGATGTGCGCGCGCTGGGGCCGCCGGCGCGTGTTCCTGGTGTCGGTGGTCGGCTTCACCATCGCTTCGGCGCTTTGCGGCCTGGCCGGCTCGCTCGGGGGCATCGTCGCCGCGCGCCTGCTGCAGGGCGTGTTTGGCGCGGCGCTGGTGCCGTTGTCGCAAGCCGTGCTGCTGGACATCAACCCGCCGCACAAGGTGGGGCAGGCGATGGCCATCTGGGGCGCCGGCATCATGGTCGGCCCCATCCTGGGCCCGATGCTGGGCGGCTGGCTGACCGAGAGCTTCGACTGGCGCTGGGTGTTCTTCATCAACGTGCCGGTGGGCGTGTTTGCCTGGTGGGGCATCGCGCGCTACCTGCCGGAGAGCAAGCCGCCCAGCGCGCGGCTGGACATGTTCGGCTTCATCACGCTCAGCCTGGCCATCGGGCTGCTGCAGATGTTCCTGGACCGTGGCGAACTGCTCGAGTGGTTCGATTCGTGGGAGATCAAGCTGGAAGCGGCCGGCGCGCTGGTGGCCTTCGCGTTTTTCGCGGTCCACACCGCGACGGTGCAGGGCGTGTCCTTCTTCGACCGCGAACTGCTGAAGGACCGCAACTTCGTCATCGGCTGCACCTTCGGCTTCGTCGTCGGCGTGGTGCTGTACGGCACGATGGCGCTGCTGCCCACCTTCCTGCAAAGCCTGATGGAGTACCCGGTGGTGCACACCGGCGTGGTCACCGCGCCGCGCGGCATCGGCACCATGATCGCCATGCTGCTGGTCGGGCGGCTGGTGCAGAAGGTGGACGTGCGCATCATCATGACCTGCGGCTTCGGCATCACCGCCTTCGCGCTGTGGCAGATGACGCACGTCACCCTGCAGATGGACAGCCGGCTGGTGGTGCTGTCCGGTTTCATCCAGGGCCTGGGCATCGGCTTCACCTTCGTGCCGCTGTCCACCGCCGCCTTCGCCACGCTGGCGCCGCAGTTACGCAACCAGGGCACGCCCGTGTTCAGCCTTTTGCGCAACATCGGCGGCAGCGTCGGCATCTCCATCGTGCAGGCGCTGCTGACGCGCGGCGCCGCCCAGGCTCACGCGCAGATCGCTTCCACCGTGGCGCCGGGCAACGTGGGGCTGCTGAGCCTGCCGCCGGCGATGGACATCTCCACGCAGGCGGGCCTGGCGGTGCTGAACGCGGAGGTGACGCGCCAGGCTTTCCTGGTCGCCTACATCGACGACTTCTGGATCATGATGGCGCTGACGCTGGCCGCGCTGCCTTTCCTGGTCGCGCTGCGGCCACCGCGCCGGCAGGCGCAGGCAGCGGCCGCGGAAGTGCCGCACTAACTGCCTGGCTTGCTGCCACCGCCGGCCTCGGCGAACCTGCGTTGCCCGGATTACGCGGGTTTGCGCCCGAGCACAGCCGATTGCCCGTCATGGACGCGGACCAGTGATGCGCCGCCTTCCGAGCACAGCATGACTGTCGAGCAGCGCCCGTGCCTGCATCTCTGGCGCTTTTCAGTCTGCCGTGCTATCAATCCGATTCGGTGCTTGGGGCTGCTGCGGTGCCTCTTGCGCGACAGCCAGAAGCGCGACGTGCTCCAGTTCCCGGCATCGCCGCGGTCGCCGGATGCGACTTCCTGACCCGGAGAGAGAACATGGCAACTCCTGTTTCCGTTTCCAAGTTCGACGTGAAATCGCACGAGACCCCGGACGAAGTCCGAGCACCCGACAAGACGCGTGTGGAGGTCTGTCAGCACGACGGGTTCACGATCGGCAGGTTTTCCTTCCAGCCCGGCTGGCGCTGGTCGGAATGCGTGAAGCCGGTGGTCAAGACCGACCTGTGCCAGGTTTCGCATGTCGGCTACGCAGTCGCTGGCCGCATCAAGGTCCGCCTCAACGATGGCACCGAGAAGACAATCAGCGCCGGCGAGTCGTACACGATCCCGCCGGGGCATGATGCATGGGTAGAAGGTAAAGAGGCCTTCGTGGGCATCGAGATGATGAGCGCGGACACGTACGCCAAGCCCGCGTGATCGAGCGGGCCCATGCGCCTGAGCATCCAGGCATGAGAACGCCCCGGGGGCCGTGAGGCTCGCGGGGGGTGGCCGCGCTGATTTGCGTGAATAGCGCCTTGTGGGGCGCTGCATTTGCTCTCGCAATTCACGCAATTGGCCTGTATCGAGCTAAGCGAGGCCAATGTCTGCTTCGGGCCCGAAGCAGGCGTTCTCATTCAGCCCGAGTTCGTAGTTTCCAAGCGCCCACAGCCGCCGCTACGGACAGCAGCAGGCCTGCAACGGATAGAAGCCCCGCGATGGCAGGCTGACGACACCGAGGGTTCTTCGCGAACAGGCCATAGCTGCCAGAACAATCTACGAACGCCAGCGAGTAAGACGATGCCATCCAGAGCAATCCGTAGGCCGCGATGGCCAACATTGCTGGCACGGCCACAAGCAGAATTGCTCTGGTTAGTCGCCGCCGCTGATGCTTCATAAACGTCCGCTTCTGGCGGCGGATTCAACCGATCGACGCAACACATTCGTCGAACATCTCAGCTGGCGTCCTGAAGCCCAGAGTCTTCCTC
>NZ_SMLK01000008.1 GCF_004681975.1 Ramlibacter humi | reverse complement strand
CTCCGCATCCACACTCCTTCTGCTTACGCAGGGTAGCGTGTTGCATTGACCGGTTGAATCCGCCGCCAGAAGCGGACATCCCGAAATACTTTGACCTGCTATTGCACACTCGTCTTGCGCTCCGATCGGAGTGACACAGCGCAAGAACTGTTTTCTGGTGCGGCCTTGGCTGCCGTCCGAATGGAAGACGATCAAAGCGAGGCCAGCCCAGCTAGCAAAGCGAGGCGGATGGCGGCGGGATTTCGTACGAGGGATGATTTACCGCGCTTCAGTTGGCACTTGGACACCCGCGAAGCCATCGGCAGAATCAACGAGTACGACGTCTACGTGCACGTGTCGTGGCTACTTTCGCAGCTCAAGCCGGGGACTCTTCTGGACGGCTGCGCACGCGGAATTGAGGCTTCCCTATCCCTGTACTGGGGAAGCGGCGGCACCGGAGGCGGACCGTTCATCTCGCCTGAACTCAGCGCCTTGCTGGCTAAGCATCGAGTGCAGCTGCAAATAGGGTTCTACTACGAGGAAGCGGGACCCGAAGCGCACTGAATGTCCGAAGCGGACATTCAGGTTGAACGCCCGGCTGATCCCGATCCCGAGGGCTCCGAGAGGATTTCCAGCAGCCGGCGAGCTCTGGCAGCCATTGACGATTGGGCCGAAGGATGATGAATCCGGTATCTAAACCGATTTCGTCGCGCACTCACTGTGTGTGAGTGCGCTTCCCCGCTCGAACTCGTTGCACATCTGTGCATCTAGTATGGACGGCGCGGCTTCGAACCACGGAGGGCTTGCGCCCTCGCCAGTTTCAAGACTGGTGTCCTAAACCCCTCGACCAGCCTCCCCCCAGATGCGAGGCCTCTAGTGTACGTGCGGCACCCGCTCTCCAATGGAAGGCGGACGAATGCGCGCCAGCAAGGAAGCGTCCGCCAGTGGGTCGCGTCGATAATCCCCTTCAGAGAGGATGGCGAAGATGCTGCTCACGATTACAACGACACATCGCCCCGCGACCGACCTGGGCTACTTGTTGCACAAGAACCCCGCACGCCTACACTCGCGGCGCCAGTCCTACGGTGTAGCGCATGTCTTTTATCCGGAGGCTGGCGACGACCGTTGCACCGCAGCGCTATTCGTCGAGGTCGACCCGGTCGGCCTCGTCCGAGACCGCAAGGGGTTTTCGGCGACGGCCGGGCTGATGGACCAGTACGTGAACGACCGGCCCTATGCCGCTTCGTCCTTGCTTAGCGCCGCGATGGCCGACACCTTCGGAAGCGCGATGGGTGGCAGGTCCGCCGACCGACCGGAACTCGTCGAGATCCCGATCCCCCTTGAGTTCACGCTTCCAGCATTGCCGTGTCGCGGAGGCGAGAGTCTGCTTCGCGCGCTGTTCGAGCCTCTCGGCTACCACGTCGATGCTCGTCAACTGAGCCTTGATGATCGATTCCCGAGCTGGGGTGCCAGCCAGTACTTCAGCGTGGCGCTGAAGACGACCTCGACGTTGCACTTGGCTCTGACGCATCTTTACGTGCTCATTCCGGTACTCGACAACACCAAGCACTATTGGGTCGACGAGGACGAAGTCGAGAAGCTGCTTGCCAAGGGCGAGCCGTGGCTGAGCACCCACCCGCAGCGAGACCTCATCGTTCGTCGGTATCTCAAGCACCGACGAAGCTTGGCCGACCTGGCCATCGATCGGCTGGTCGAATCGGACGGAAGCGCCATTGACGACGCCGGAGCGGCCGACGGCACTGAAACCGTTCGCGGTGACGAACAGGAGCAGCGCCTCGAGCGAGGCATGTCTCTCAACGAGCGACGGATGGAGAGCGTAGCTGGCGTGGTGGAGGCATTGCGCGCGAGCAGCGTCATCGACCTCGGCTGCGGTGAGGGTCGACTGCTGAAGCAACTGCTTCCGATGAAGGGTGTTTCGCGCGTCACCGGCATGGATGTCTCGCACCGTAGCCTCCAGGTGGCGCGGGAACGTCTCAATCTCGAGCGGATGTCCAAGATGCTGCAGGACAAGTTGACCTTGCTGCATGGCTCGCTCGTATATCGCGATGCTCGCTTCAACGGCTACGACGTGGCCACTGTCGTCGAGGTCATCGAACATCTGGACGAGTCGCGGCTCGGCATCTTCACGCGAGTGGTCTTTGAATTTGCCCGACCGAAGGCGGTGGTCGTGACCACGCCGAACAGCGAATACAACGCCAAGTTCCCTTCGCTACCTGCAGGCAGATTCCGGCATCCGGACCATCGGTTTGAATGGACGCGCGCCCAGTTCGAAGAATGGGCGCAGCAACAGGCTCATCGCTTCGGCTACGCGGTTCGCTTCGAGAGCATCGGTGATGCGGACCCGACCCTGGGCGCACCTACCCAGATGGCCGTCTTCACCAACCAACAATAAGCCAGGGCGCAACTTGCACATCGACATTCCGGAACTCTGCCTCGTCATGCTCGTGGGAGCGACGGGCTCGGGCAAGTCAACTTTTGCCCGCAAGCACTTTCTCCCGACGGAGGTCGTCTCTTCCGACTTCTGCCGTGCGGCCCTTGCGGACGACGAGAACGACCAATCCGTCACCAACCACGCATTCGAGCTGATGCGCCTCATGGTGTCCAAACGCCTGAAGCTCGGAAGGCTCACGGTCGTCGATGCGACCAACGTCCAGCCCGCTTCGCGCAAGGGGTGGATTGAACTCGCCAAGGAACACAACGTCTTCTGCGTGGCCATCGTCTTCGACCTGCCTGAGAAGGTGATGATGGAGCGGCACGCGCAGCGCACCGACCGGCACTTCGGTGAACACGTCATCCGCAACCAGAGGAATGACCTGGGACGCTCTTTCCGTGGGCTGGAGCGAGAGGGGTGCCGGTTCGTCCACGTCTTCAAGCGAGCCGAGCAGGTAGACGAGGCCTCAGTAGGCAGAACTCGTCTTTGGACGAACCTTCGAGCTGAGAAGGGGCCGTTCGACATCGTCGGCGACATTCATGGGTGCATGGACGAGCTTGTTCAACTGACGCAGAAGCTCGGATACGAAGCAACTCATGGCGAACATGGCTGGCAAGTCCGCCATCCGGATGGACGCAGGCTGGTCTTCGTCGGCGATCTGGTCGATCGCGGTCCAGATTCGCCAGCCGTGGTGCACTTCGTTCAATCGGTCGTCTCTTCTGGTGCGGGCTTTTGCGTCGCGGGGAACCACGATGTCAAACTGGCACGGGCACTCATGGGGAAGGACGTCAAGGTCACGTACGGGCTCGAGCGCTCGCTTGAGCAGTTAGAAGGGGCGGCCAGCGATGCGAAGCACAATATCGCTCAATTCCTTGACGGGCTCGTCAGTCACTACGTCATGGACGACGGGAAGCTGGTCGTCGCTCATGCCGGACTCAGCGAAGAACTGCAGGGGCGGTCGTCTGCGCGCGTGCGCACTTTCGCGATGTATGGCGAGACAACCGGAGAGACGGATGAATTCGGCCTGCCTGTGCGCTACAACTGGGCGCAGTCTTATCGCGGAAAGGCCATGGTCGTCTATGGCCACACGCCCGTGCCGGAGGCCGAATGGCTCAACAACACCATCTGCCTCGACACCGGCTGTGTCTTTGGCGGAAAGCTGACCGCGCTGCGTTATCCAGAAAAGGAACTGGTCTCCGTTCCGGCCGCGCGCGAATACTACGCACCCGTGAAGCCGTTGGTCATTGCCGCTCCGCAGATGTCTGCGCAACTGGCCGCTGATGACATGCTGGATTTCGCCGACGTGTCCGGCAAGCGGTACATCAAGACGGAAGTCTTCGGCACCGTGCAGGTTCGGGAAGAAAATGCGGCGGCAGCCTTGGAGGTAATGAGCCGGTTCGCCGCGAATCCGAGGTGGCTCATCTACCTGCCTCCGACCATGTCACCGAGCGAGACGTCATCAGAGCCGAACTTGCTTGAGCATCCGGTCGAGGCGCTGGCCTATTACCGGAAGAGCGGCGTGACCCGCGTCGTTTGCGAAGAGAAGCACATGGGCTCGCGCGCCGTGGTCATCGTCTGCAAGAACGCCGATGTGGCTCTGCGCCGATTCGGTGTCGCGGATGAAGGTATAGGCGTCGTGTATACACGGACAGGCAGAAGCTTCTTCCCCGACAAGGCTGTCGAACAATCTCTGCTCTCGCTTGTGGCCGGCGCCGTGGAACAGGCTGGCCTATGGGAAGAACTGTCGACCGACTGGCTTTGCCTCGACTGCGAACTGATGCCCTGGTCGGCCAAGGCCATTGAGCTCATCAGGACGCAGTACGCACCCGTGGCGGTCTCCGGCGCCGCAACGCTCGCGGGTTTGCAGGAGTTGCTTGGCCAGGCACAAGAACAAGGGAGGACGTTCGACGCCCTGCAGGGGTCTACGACGGAGCGACTGCAGTCCGTACGGCAGTATCGCGATGCGTACGGGCGCTATTGCTGGGACGTTGTCGGCCTGTCCGACATTCGGCTCGCACCGTTCCATCTGCTCGCTGCTGAAGGCAGGACATTCGTCGACCGGACCCACGACTGGCACATGAGCATGTTGGGGAAACTGGCAGCCGCGCAGCCTTCGCTCATCGTCGCCACCCCGTACCGAGTCGTGAATCTCGAAGACAAGGCGGACTGCGCAGGTGCCATCGACTGGTGGAAAGCCCTCACCGACAAAGGTGGCGAGGGCATGGTCGTGAAGCCGTTGGACTACATCGCCCGCGGCAGAAAGGGACTGCTGCAGCCGGCAATTAAATGCCGTGGGCCCGAGTACCTGCGCATCATCTACGGCCCCGAATACTTGAGATCGACCAACCTCGAGCGTCTGAGAGAGCGGGGCGTGGCAGCGAAACGCAGCTTGGCGCTGAAGGAGTTTGCGCTGGGCGTCGAGTCGCTGTCGCGATTTATACGGAAGGAGCCGTTGCGAAGCGTGCACGAGTGTACTTTCGGCGTGCTCGCCCTCGAGAGCGAGCCCATCGACCCACGCTTGTAGACATGTTCACTGACGCGCGTTTGAAGTCGTATGTCTGCGTCCACGTGTTCGAGGCAAGCAGCCGGTGTTATTTGTCACGCACGAATGAGAAGATGGAGCTTGGTGTTTTCTCTGCGGCCAAGACCACCTCGACTCAGCGGAGTATCACTTGTCGTCGAAGCGGCCACATAGTTCAACGAGACCCGGCTCTTCACGAGTGCTCTGACCTGCCGTGCGGATTCGAGGCCGAGCGGGAAGCTGTCGGCAGCCCGTGGATCAGAACGGAATAGAGTCAGCTCGGAGCTAGCGTACGTCTGCTTAGGCCCAAAGCAGACAACCAGTACGTGGCTGCTTTCGGCTGCGACCTCAACCGGTCGATGCAACACACTAACCCTGCACAAGTGGGAGGAGTGTGTCAATGCGAAGAAGACACGCGAGGATCGTTTACAACGATCAGAAGGCCCTGATGTGGGAGCGCTGGAAGAAGGGCGAGACTCTTCACCAGATCGCCAAGCTGTTTGATCGCCCCCACACCTCGATCCGGAACGTTCTTGCGGCCACCGGCGGCATCCGTCCGCCGGAGCGAAGCCGCTCCCGCCTGGCCCTGACGCTGGCCGAGCGCGAAGAAATTTCCCGGGGCTTGGTAGCTGGCGACTCGATTCGCGCCATCGCGGCACGCCTCTCACGTGCGCCATCGACGATCAGCCGCGAGATCGAACGCAATGGTGGCGCGGGCAGCTACCGCGCCACGCAAGCCGATCAAGCTGCCTGGAACCGGGCCCATCGCCCGAAGATCTGCAAGCTGGCTGCGAACCGCAAGCTCGCCTTGATCGTGACAAGGAAGCTGAAGTGCCTATGGGCGCCGCAGCAGATCGCTGGCTGGCTAAAGCATACTTACTCGAGCGAACCGAGCCTGCACGTGTCACACGAGACCATCTACCGCAGCCTGTTCATCCAGGCCCGCGGCGCCTTGAAGAAAGAACTGCTGGAGCACCTTCGGCGCACACGAGGCATGCGGCGCTCGGTGCACCACACGCAAAAGACCTCCACACACGGGCAGATCACCGACACGGTCTCGATCAGCGAGCGCCCCGCCGCCGTGGAAGATCGCGCAGTGCCTGGCCATTGGGAAGGCGACCTGCTGATGGGCGGCGCCAACAGCCAGATCGCCACGCTGGTGGAGCGCCATACGCGCTACGTGATGCTGGTGAAGCTCGCCGGCAAGGACACCGAGACGGTGGTCAATGCCCTGATCAAGCACTCGCGCAAGCTGCCCGAAGAGTTGTATCGGTCGCTGACATGGGACCGCGGCAAGGAGATGGCGGCGCACAGGAAGTTCACGCTGACCACCGACATCCAGGTCTACTTCTGCGATCCGCAGAACCCGTGGCAACGGGGCAGCAACGAGAATACGAATGGCCTCTTGCGTCAGTACATGCCCAAGGGGATGGACATCTCAGGTCTCTCGCAAGCCAAGCTCAATGCGATCGCAAGAAGCCTGAACGAGCGCCCCAGAGAAACCTTGGGCTTCAGGACGCCCGCCGAGGTGTTCAACGACTGTGTTGCATCGACCGGTTGAGGTCGCAGCCAGAAGCGGACATCTGACGTCGCGCTGCGGCAGACGGCGGTCCGCCGGCGCTAGGACCCGAACCGGTCCCGCTCCCACAGCGGCGGAAAGATCTTCTTCCACCCCCACACGATCCCCAGCGTGCAAGCCGCGCCGAACACCACCGACCCCATCGCGCCCATCAGCGCCGCCGTCGCGCCGGATTCGAACTCGCCCAGCTGGTTGCTCGCGCCGATGAACATGGTGCTGACGGCGCCCACGCGGCCGCGCATGTCGTCCGGTGTCTCCATCTGCAGCAGCGTCTGCCGCACCACCACGCTCACCATGTCGGCGCCGCCGGAGATGGCCAGCGCCAGCAGCGACAGCAGGAAGCTGTGCGACACCGCGAACACCAGCATGCAGACGCCGTACAGCGCCACCGAGCCCAGCAGCTTGCGGCCGATGCGGCGCTGCAGGGGCGATTGCGTCAGCACCACGGACATCAGCAGCGCGCCCGCCGCCGGCGCGGCGCGCAGCATGCCCAAGCCCGTCGGGCCGACGTGCAGGATGTCCTTGGCGAAGATCGGCAGCAGCGCGGTGGCGCCCCCGAACAGCACGGCCATCAGGTCCAGCGACACCGCGCCCAGCAGCACCTTGTTGCCGAACACGTAGCGCGCGCCGGCCAGCATGCCTTCCACGCTGAACGCATGCGCCGCGCGCTGCACTCGCTCATAGCGCAGGCCCAGGATCGAAAGGAAGGCCAGCACCAGGAACCCAAACGCGGTCCAGTACACCGTCGTGATGCCGTAGGCGAACAGCAGCCCGCCCAGGCCCGGTCCGCCGATCACCGCGATCTGGTTGCCGGCGGAGCTGAAGGCCATCGCGCGCGGCAGCAGCGGCAGCGGCACCAGCAGCGGCACCAGCGATTGCTGCGCGGGCTGCTGGAAGGTGCGCGCCACGCCCAGCAGCACGGAAGCCGTGAGCAGCAGTTCGCGGCTCAGCGCGTGGGCGGTGGTGCCGTACAGCAGCAGCACGGCGGCGGCGATCTGCGTGGCGATGGCGCACGCGATGATGGCGCTGCGGTGGAAGCGGTCGGCGGCGTCGCCTGCCAGCAGCGTGAACAGCAGCACCGGCGCGAACTGGAACAGCCCGACCAGGCCCAGGTCCCAGGCGCGGCCGGTCAGCTCGTACATCTGCCAGCCGATGGCGACCATCAGCATCTGGTTGGCGCCGCCGCCCAGCAGGCGGGTGAACCACAGGCGCAGGAACGCGGAATGCGCGGCGAACGCGCGGATGCCGTCGGGCTCTTCGTTCACGCGCTTACCAGGCCCCGCCCAGTGCCTTCACCAGCTGCACCGTCACCAGCAGGCGCTGGCCGAGCAGCTGCGCGGACAGCCGCTGCGCGTTCAGCAGCGACTGCTGCGCGGTGATGACGTCGGAGTAGCTGGCCGCGCCGCCTTCGTAGCGGTCGTTGGCCAGTTGCAGCACGCGTTCCGCGCTCTTCACCGCCAGCTGCGACTGCGCCAGCGCGCTGTCCAGCGCCGCCGTGCCGCTGATGCCGTCTTGCACTTCCTGCATGGCGGTCAGCACCACGCGCTTGTAGTTGGCCGCGGCGAGCTGGTAGCCGGCATTGGCGAACGCGACGTACGCGTCGGCACGGCCACCGTCGAAGAGCGGTTGCGTGAGGGCCACGCCGATGGACCACAGCGTGCTGGGCGCGTCGAACAGGCGCGACCAGGTGCGGCTGTCGTAGCCGAAGCTGGGGCCGATGGTCACGCTGGGGAAGTAGCCCGCCCGCGCGACGCCGATCTGCGCGTTGGCGGCGGCCATCGCGCGCTGCGCCGAAGCGATGTCGGGGCGGCGCTGCAGCAGGTCGGCGGGCACGCCCAGCGGCACCGCGGGCGCGGCGCGTGGCCCCGTCTCCGGCGGCAGCGAGAACGTGGGCGCCGGCTTGCCGGCCAGCGTGGCGATGGCGTGTTCGAACTGGTCGCGCTGGCGGCGCAGCACGTCTACCTGCGTCAGCGTGCTGTCCAGCAGCGCCTGCTGCTGCGCGACGTCCAGGCCCGAGGTGGCGCCCAGGTCGTGGCGGTCCTTGGCCAGGCCGAGCGCGCGGCGCTGCAGCGCGATGGACTGGCGCAGCACGTCCAGTTCGATGTCCAGTTCGCGCAGGTTGAAGTAGCTGGCGGCCAGATCCGCGGCCAGCACCAGGCGCGCGTTTTCCAGGTCGGCCTGCGACTGTTCCGCCGTGGCGCGCGCGGCTTCCACCGAGCTGCGCACGCGGCCCCACAGGTCGGCCTCGTACGCGACGTTGAAGCTGAGCTGGTAGTCGTTCTGGATGGTCTGGAAGTTGGGCGAGGCGTAGTTGGTCAGCGGCCGGTTGGCCGAGATCTGCAGGCGCTGCACGCGCGAGCCCAGGCTGACGTAAGGGAACAGGCCGGCGGTCGCGACGTCGGCTTGCGAGCGCGCCTGGTCCAGCCGCGCGAGCGCGGCCGCGACCGTGGGGCTGGCCGCTTGCGCGTCGCGCTGCAGCGCGTCCAGCTGCGCGTCGCCGAAACGCTTCCACCAGTCGCCGCGCGGCTGCGCGTCGTTGGGCGCGGCTTCGCGCCAGCCGGGTTCCAGCTTCCAGGCTTCGGGAAGGTCGATCTTCGGGGCTTGCGCCGCCGGGCCGTGCGCGCAACCCGCGGCGAGCAGGGCCGCGGCGGCAATGAGTGCCAGCCTCACGGCGTCGCCTTGCCGGCCGCGGCCGCAGGGCGCGTGTCCTGCACCACCTGCACCTTGTCGCCTTCGGCCAGCGAGTCGGACGGGTTGAGCACCAGCTGCTCGTTGCCCTGCAGGCCGTTGAGGATTTCCACCGAGTCGCCGTAGTTGCGTCCCAGCTTCACCGGCCGCAGGCGCACCGAACCGTCGCCGTCGATGGACGCGACCGACACGCCGTCGGCGCGGAACAGCAGCGCGTTGAAGGGGATGGCGATGCCCTGGCCGGCCGGCAGGTTGAGCGCCACCTGCACGAAGGCGCCGGGCATCAGCGCGCCGTCCTTGTTGGGCAGGCTCACCTCCACCTGCATGGTGCGGGTGGCCGTGTCGATGGCCGCGGCGGTGCGCGCCACCTGGCCGCTGAAGCTGCGGCCACGCACTTCGGCCTGCGTCACGGTGGCGGCCAGGCCCTGGCGCACCAGGTGCGCGTAAGACTGCGGCACGTTGACGTACACGCGCAGCGGGTCGGTCTGCGACAGCAGGAAGAGGGGCTTGCCGCTGCCGTCGATCAGGTCGCCCACGTCGACGTTGCGGCGGGTGATGACGCCCGCGAAGGGCGCGACCACTCGCTTGAAGGATTGCAGTTCGCGCAGGCGCTCCACGTTGGCGTCGGCGGCCGCGAGGTTGGCCTTGGCCTGCAGGTAGCCGCTGCGGCGCTCTTCCAGTTCCTGCTGCGAGACCGCGTCGCGCTGGCGCAGCGCTTCCCAGCGGTCGACCGTGGTCTTGGCCAGGTCCACGCTGGCGGCGGTCTGCTGGCGCGCGGCCATGGCCTGCGACAGCTGCTGGTCGAGTTCCGGCGTCTCGATCTCCGCCAGCAGGTCGCCCTTGGCGACGGTGCTGCCGATGTCCTTGGTCCACCGCTTCAGGTAGCCGCCCGCGCGCGCGGCCACCGGCGCCTGCACGAAGCCCTGCAGCGTGCCCGGCAGTTCCAGCTTCTGGGCCGAGCCGCCGCTGCGCACCCGGGTGGCGCGCACGTAGGTGGTGGACGACCGGGCCGACTCGGCTTCCAGCGTCTTCGCGTTGGCCGCGCGGCTGACCACGGTGCGCGCGCCGCCGGCGGCCAGCAGCACCAGCACCACGATGGCCGCGATGCGGGTGCGGCGCATCACCTGCTGGCGGCCGGGCGCGTCGGCGCTGTCCTCCACGGGATGGATCGCGAGTTGGGAATGGCTTTCGTGCGACATCGGTCAGCTTTCCTGCGGGGTGGCATCCGGCGGCAGTGCCGGGGCGGCGCGGCGCTCCTTGCGGCGGGCCAGCCATTGGTGCACGCCGGCGTACACGGCGGGAACGAACAGCAGCGTGGAGACG
The DNA here is from genome assembly GCF_004681975.1 of Ramlibacter humi. Lineage (GTDB taxonomy): Bacteria > Pseudomonadota > Gammaproteobacteria > Burkholderiales > Burkholderiaceae_C > Ramlibacter > Ramlibacter humi. The sequence continues at coordinate 127,405 of NZ_SMLK01000008.1, read as the reverse complement.
GTGGCGAACAGCAGGCCGCCGACGACGGCGCGGCCCAGCGGCGCGTTCTGCTCGCCGCCTTCGCCCAGGCCCAGCGACATGGGGATCATGCCGATGATCATGGCCAGCGCGGTCATCAGCACGGGGCGGATGCGGGTGGCGCCCGCTTCCAGCGCGGCGGCCAGCGGCGGCGAACCCAGCTCGCGCTGCTGGCGCGCGAAGGAGACCACCAGGATGGAGTTGGCCGTGGCCACGCCCATGGTCATGATGGCGCCCGTCAGCGCGGGCACGCTGAGCGTGGTGCCGGTGATGAACAGCATCCACGCGATGCCGGCCAGCGCGGCGGGCAGGGCGGCGATGATGATCGCGGCGTCGATCCACGACTGGAAGTTCACCACCACCAGCAGGTACACCAGCACGATGGCCATCGCCAGGCCGATGCCCAGGCCGGCGAAGGAAGACTGCATGGTCTGGACCTGGCCGCGCACGGCCACCTGCGAGCCGCGGCTCAGCTTCGGCTTGACCTCGTCCACCAGCTGCTCGACCTGTTTCGCCACGCTGGCCAGGTCGGTGCCCTGCACGCTGACGAACACGTCCACCGCCGGTGAGATGTTGTAGCGGCTGACGATGGGCAACTGGCGCGCCTGCTGCGCCTCGACCACGTTGCCCAGCAGCTGGGTGGGTCCCGCGTTGGCGCCGACGGCGCCGATCGGGATGTTCAGCAGCGAGTTGAACGAGTCCAGCTCGTACTGCGGCGACTGAACCACGATGTTGTAGACCACGCCGTTGTTCGGGTTCAGCCAGAAGGCCGGCGCCGTCTGCGAACTGCCCGACAGCGCGATCAGCACGTTCTGCCCGACGTTGCTGGCCGACAAGCCCACCTGCTGCAGCCGCGTGCGGTCCATCTGCAGGTTGATGGCCGGGCCGTCCAGGCGCTGGTGCACGTGCACGTCCACCGCGCCGGGCACCTGCTTGATCTTCTTGGCCAGCTGTGCCGCCAGCTCCGCGTTGGCCTGCAGGTTGGGGCCGGTGAGCTGCACGTCGATGGCGGCGGGCAGGCCGAAGTTCAGGATCTGCGTGACGATGTCGGCCGGCTGGAAGAAGAACTCCACGCCCGGGAATTTCTTCGGCAGCTCGGCGCGCAGGGTGCTGATCCAGTGCTCGCTGGGGCGGTGGCCGTGCTTCAGCGACATCAGGATCTCGCCGTCCAGCGTGCCGATGGTGCCGGCGTTGCTGTACGACAGGTTGATGCCCGAGTTCGGGATGCCCAGGTTGTCGAGGATGGTCTCCAGCTCGCCGGCCGGGATGATGCGGCGGATCTCCTGCTCCACCTGGTCGGCGATGCGCGCCGTCTCCTCGATGCGGGTGCCGGTGGCCACTCGCATGTGCAGGCGGATCTGGCCGGCGTCCACGCCGGGGAAGAAGTCGCGTCCCAGGAAAGGCACCAGCGCGCACGACAGCACGCAGAAGCCGCCGAAGAGGACGATGAACCGCGCGCGGTGCGCCAGGATGGACGACAGCGCCAGCGCGTAGGCGCGGCGCATGCGCTCGAAGCGGGCGTCGAACGCGCGGTACAGGCGCTGCAGCAGCGAGCGGCTTTCGCCCGCCGCCCCGTGCGCGCCGTCCAGCATCAGCATCACCAGCGTGGGCACCAGCGTGCGCGACAGGAAGTACGACGCGACCATCGCGAACACCACCGCCTCGGCCAGCGGCACGAACAGGAAGCGCGCCACGCCCGACAGGAAGAACATCGGCACGAACACGATGCAGATGCACAGCGTGGACACGAAGGCCGGCGTGCCGATCTCGCCGGCGCCCACCTCGATGGCTTCCACCAGCGGCTTGCCCAGGTGCACGTGGCGCTCGATGTTCTCGATGGTGACGATGGCCTGGTCGACCAGGATGCCGACCGACAGCGCCAGGCCGCCCAGCGTCATGATGTTCAGCGTCTCGCCCAGCGCGAACAGCGCGAGGATGGAGACCAGGATCGACAGCGGGATGGTCACCGCGATGATCAGCGTGCTGCGCCAGTTGCCCAGGAACAGCAGCACCATCGCGGCCGTCAGGCCGGCGGCGATGAGCGCTTCCGCCACCACGCCCTGGATGGCGGCCTTCACGAACAGCGACTGGTCGAACAGCGTGGCGATCTTCACTTCCGGCGGCAGCAGCTGGGCCGCGCGCGGCAGCATGTCCTTCAGGTTCTGAACGATGTCCAGCGTGGACGCGCCGCCGTTCTTCAGGATGGAGATCAGCACGCCGCGCGAGCCGTCCTGCCGCACCACGTTGGTCTGCGGCTGGAAGCCTTCGCGCACGTAGGCCACGTCGCGCAGGTAGGTGGTGGCGCCCCCGGTGGTGCGCACGGGCAGGTCGTTGAGCCCGGCGATGGCTTCGGGCGAGCCGTTCATGCGCACCGTGTACTCGGTGCCGCCGACCTTGGCCGTGCCCGACGGCAGGATCAGGTTCTGCGTGTTGACCGCGTTCACCACGTCGGCCGGCGACAGGCCACGGGCCTGCAGCGACTGCATGTCCAGGTCGACCGAGATGACCTTCACCTTGCCGCCGTAGGGGAAGGGGATGGCCACGCCGGGGATGGTGACCAGCTGCGGGCGCAGCTGGTTGACGGCCGAGTCGAACACCGTCTGCTCCGGCAGCGTGGTGCTGGACAGCGCCAGCTGCACCACCGGGATGCTGGAAGCCGAGTACTTGATCACCAGCGGCGGCGTGATGCCCGGCGGCAGCTGGCGCACCTGCGTCTGCACCGCGGCCACGGTCTGCGCGATGGCCGACTGGATGTTGGCGCCCGGCTGGAAGAAGACCTTGATGACCGCGATGCCGGGCAGCGAGGTGGACTCGATGTGCTCGATGTCGCTGACGGTGGTGGTCAGCCCGCGTTCGCTGCTGCTGGCGATGCGCTGGCCCATCTCCTGCGCCGGCAGACCCGTGTAGTTCCAGATGATGCTGACCACCGGGATGTTGATCTCGGGGAAGATGTCCGTCGCCATGTTGCGCAGCGCGAACGGCGTGGACAGCACGATCAGCAGCGCCATCACGATGAACGTATAGGGGCGGCGCAGCGCCAGCTGGACGAGGGACATCGGGAACTGCCGGTGGATGGGCTCACAGAATGATACGGGAGCACCCTGTGTCTCTCCTGTAAAGATCAGGCCCCGCCGCGGTGCGCGCGGCTCCCGGCGGTGCGGGATTACGATGCCGGTCCGCCGCACCGAAACGAAAGAGGACATGGGTAAACCCGAGCCTGCAGTGACCGCCACGGAACTGATCACCCGCAAGATCGCGGAGCTGGCCGACTGGCGCGGCGAAACGCTGGCGCGGCTGCGCAAGCTCATTCACCAGGCCGACCCGGAAGTGGCCGAGGAATGGAAATGGGACGGGCCCGTCTGGTCGCACGACGGCATCGTGTGCACGGGTGAGGTCTACAAGGCCAAGGTGAAGCTCACCTTCGCCAAGGGCGCCTCGGTGAAGGATCCGAAGAAGCTGTTCAATTCCAGCCTCGAGGGCAACACCCGCCGCGCGCTGGACGTGGCCGAAGGCGAAGAGCCGGACGCGGAGGCGTTCAAGGCGCTGTTCCGCGCGGCCGTGCAGGTCAACGCCGAAGGCGCGAAAGCCAGGGCGAAGAAAGCGACATGAACGCGGCGGTGCTGCCGCCCGATCGCATGGGTGCCCTCCGGATCGCGGAACTCTCGCCGGCGAACTTCGCCATCGTGATGGCGGTCGGCATCCTGGGCGTGGACTGCCGGCAGCAGGGGCACGAGCGCTTCGGGCAGGCGATGCTGGCGCTGGCCTTCGTCGCCTGGGCCGTGGTCGCGGCGCTGGGCATCGCCAAGGCCGTGCGCCATCCGTCGCACGTGCTGGCCGACCTGCGCAGCCACGCGCGCGCGCCGGGCTTCCTGACGCTGGTGGCCGGCACGTCCATCCTCGGCAGCCTGTGGCTGTCGCTCGGCCTGCCGCCGCAAGCGGGCGCGTGGCTGGGCGGCCTGGCCGCGGTGCTGTGGGTCGCGGTGACCTACGGCGTGCTGATCGTGCTGACCTTGGAGAGCGACAAGCCGCCGCTGGCCGAAGCCATCAGCGGGACCTGGCTGCTGATCGTCGTGGCGACGCAGTCGATCGCCATCGTCGCGGTGCTGGTGGGCGCGGGCCTCGCGCCACCGGCGCGCCTGGCCCTGAACTTCGCCGCCACCGCGATGTGGCTGTGCGGCGGCATGCTGTACGTGTGGGTGATCGCGCTGATCTTCTATCGCTGCGCCTTCTTCCGGATGTCGCCGCGCGACCTCGCGCCCACGTACTGGATCAACATGGGCGCGATGGCGATCTCGGCGCTGGCCGGCGCGCTGCTGGTGGTCCACACCGCCGGCGCGCCTTTCCTGGCCGGCCTGCTGCCGCTGCTGCGCGGCGGCACCGTCCTGTATTGGGCGGTGGGCACCTGGTGGATCCCTTTCATGGCCGCGCTCACCGCGTGGCGCGCCTGGCGCGACCGGCAGTCGCTGCGCTACGAGGTCGGCTACTGGGGCATCGTGTTCCCGCTCGGCATGTACTCCGCGGCCACGCACGAGATGGCCGCCGCGCTGGAACTGGACTTCCTGCAACCGGTGGCGCGCGCCTTCTTCCTCCTGGCCCTCGCCGTTGGCATGCTCACGGCGGCCGGTCTGTTGCGCCGAGTCGTCAGGCCCCGTTTGCAGCCAAGGGCTTAGGCGAAGGTCCGTGATCTAATTCACGCGGCCGGATCGTCTCCGTTGTTACATTCCGCCCCACTACCCAAGGGCCCCATGCTCACAGTTCGCAAGCTTTTCCAGCGGGAACCCGTGCCGGCAACGGAACACGACTCCACGCAGCTGGGCCCGCAGGATCCCACCATCGCCGAACTCCAGGAGGAGTACCGGGCCATCCTGCTCGAGGTCTTCCGCAAGGCGGGCATCGACGCGTCGTGCGTGGAGGTGGATGCGCGGCACATGGGCACCGTGAAAGGCCGGCCGCTGTTCCAGTGCATGCTGCGCCTGGTGCGCTGGGAAAGGCAATCCGGCTTGCGCCTGCTGGTGGGCCTGCTGCACCTGGAGCGCGCGGCGCGCCGCCAGGTCGCCGGCAGCTGGGTGGCGGAAGCCTCGCACTTCGGCGGGCTGTGGCTGCATCCCACCACCGCGGTGCTGGATGGCGGCGCGGTGAAGGAACTGGGCCTGCTGCTGGCGGGCCTGGAGCAGGGCGCCCCCGGCGCGGCGCTGGCCGAGTCGATGTGGAGCCTGCCGCCGGAACTGCGCGAAGAGCGCTGACCGCCATCCTACGCAAGCGTCCTGGCCCGATCGGGCTATGCGGGGCCAACCCTTCCAAGGCCCAGTAGACACACTTCTCACGCTCGCACATACACGGCGCGCGCGCCGGTTTCGAGAATCCCGACGGACAACACGAACCGTCAGGGAGACATCATGCAAAGCGCGCGCGGGCTGGCCCTGGCGTCACTGTTCGCTGCCGTCCTGGCAGGGTGCGGCGGCGGTGGCGGAGGTGGCGGCACCACGACGGCCGCCGCCGACGCCTCCGCGTCCGGCCTGGGCATTCCAAGTCCCGATCCGGTGCCGGCGACCGACACCACCCAGAGCCCCGCGCCGGCACCCGCGCCCGGCCCCGCACCTTCCCCTTCGCCCACGCCGGCGCCCAGCCCCGCACCTGCGCCGACACCCGCGCCCGCGCCTGTGCCTGCACCGACGCCTGCCCCGGCCCCCGCGGGCGAGAACCCCTTCAATGCGACGCAGCTGTCCGCCGCGACCTATACGCTCAGCCGCAGCACGGTGAACCGCCCCGACGACGTGACCGGCCCGCAGGTCAAGGTGATCTATGCGGTGCCCGCGGGCGGCACGGACAGGGGCTTCGACAGCACCACGCGCTTCCCGTACCAGATCGCGGCGCTGAACCGGTGGCTGCAGGGCGAGATCGGCCGCAAGATCGTCTTCGACACCTTCCGCGGCGAACTGGACATCCAGTTCGTGCAGCTGCCGCGCACGGAACAGCAGTACCGCGACGACGGCTACGGCATCCTGTACGACATCAAGGACGACCTGCGGGCGGGCGGTGCCTTGTCGCCGGGCAAGAACCACCTGGTGTTCTACGAAGGCAGTCACCAGCAGGGCTACTGCGGCTATTCGGAGATCGTCTACAACTACTCGGCGGGCCTGGTGTCCACGGTGTTCATGCAGGCCAACGGCTGCGCCGGCGCAGCGACGGTGAGCTCGCCGGTGCAGCACCCGACCTGGGCCGATTTCACCGCCTTCCACGAGCTGTTCCACAGCTTCGGGGCCGACCACATCACCGTGACCGCGACGCCGCCGGACCCCGAGTTCGACGTGCAGGTGTGCGACCTCATGTACGCCTACCTCGGCAACAACTGTCCGAGGACGTACGTGGACTTGCACGCGCGCTACTACTACAACGCGAACGGGCCGGCGCCCGGCATCGCCAACGTGTGGGGTTCACCGTTCCTGACGCCGCAACCCAACTGACGAACCCAACGCGAGCACCGACATGATCCCGAAGAACACCATCTGCCTCTGGTATGACCGCGATGCGCTCGAGGCCGCGCAGTTCTACGCGAAGACTTTCCCGGACAGCGCGGTGGGCGCGGTGCATCGTGCGCCGGGCGACTACCCCGACGGCAAGGAAGGCGACGTGCTGACGGTGGAGTTCACCGTGCTGGGCATCCCGTGCGTCGGCCTCAACGGCGGCTCGGCGTTCCGGCACAGCGAGGCCTTCTCGTTCCAGGTGGCCACCGACGACCAGGCCGAGACCGACCGCCTGTGGAACGCCATCGTGGGCAACGGCGGCCAGGAAAGCCAGTGCGGCTGGTGCAAGGACAAGTGGGGCCTGTCGTGGCAGATCACGCCGCGCACCTTGCTGGAAGCGTTCACCAGCCCGGATCGGGCCGAGGCGAAGCGCGCCTTCGAAGCCATGATGGCCATGAAGAAGATCGACGTGGCCGCCATCGACGCGGCGCGGCGGGGCTGAACGCCGGCATGCGCCCGGCTGGGCTGCATCCCGCGCCGTGACGGCGCGGGCGGCACCGGCCTCTGAGCCGCGGTCAACGCCACGCGGACGGCGCGCGCTTCTGCCGGTGCGCCATTTTCCCCAGCAGCCACAGCGCGCCTGCGGCGCCCATCAACAGCCCGCGGTGCCGGTCCGCCCACCACTGCGTGCTGAAGCCGTGCGCCTGCGCGTCGAAGCGGCCGTGCGCGCCGTGGTCGCCCGCCACCGGCGCGTACAGGTTGTCGGCCCGGTTCGCGGGCAAGGGCTCGTCGGTGTGCTGCCCGTCCACGGCACTGCGGCCCAGCGTGCGATCCAGCACGCCGGGAAAGAGCTTGTTGCCGAGGATCGCCTTGACCGCGGGCAGGCCCACCCACACTTCGCGCCGCCGGTGCGTGGCCGCCCAGTAGATCGCCTGCGCGGCGACTTCGGGCTGGAAGATCTTGCCCATGGGCCGCGGCCGCTTGTGCATCGTCGTGCGGCCCCACTCGAACTGCGGCGTGTTGAAGGCCGACAGCTGCACCATCGTCAGGTGCACCGGGCTGCGGTCGTGGTCCAGCTCGCACCGCACCGAGTCGGTGAAGCCGCGGATCGCCGCTTTCGCGCCGCAGTAAGGCGCCTGCAGCGGGATGGAGCGGTAGGCGAGGGCCGAGCCCACCTGCACGATGGTGCCGCGGCCGCGCGGCCTCATGCGCCGCAGCGCGGCCAGCGTGCCCCACACGGTGCCCAGGTACGTGACCTCGGTGGAGCGTCGGAAGTCGCGCTGGCTGATCTTCATCACGTCCGAGAAGATGGTGGCCATGGCGTCGTTCACCCAGACGTCGATGACGCCCCACTCGGCTTCCACGCGCGCGGCGGCGGCCTCCACCTGGGCTTCGTCCGCCACGTCGGTCGGCAGCACCAGGGCTTCGCCGCCCATCGCTTCCACCTCGGCGCGCGCGGCGTTCAGGCCATCCTCGCCGCGCGCCACCAGCGCCACGCGCCAGCCATGGCGGGCGAACTCGCGCACCGCGGCGCGGCCGATGCCGGCGGATGCGCCGGTCACGACGGCCACGGGTCTTTCGTTCTTCGGCTCCATCATGAACTTCCTTTCTTGCCGGTGGGTGCCAGCTGTTGCGGCTGCTGCATCGCGGCCGGATGCATGTCGCGCGTGGCGAAGTCCACGCCCGACAGCGTGAACAGCAGGGCCAGTGCGGCGAAGCCCAGGGCGGCAGTGAGCCGCAGCGTCGGCGGCGCGCGGCGCAGGTCCATGAACAGCCACAGCACGATCAGCGACTTGGTGGTGGCGATGGCCAGGCCGGCCACCAGGTTGCCGCGCCCCAGCGGCAGGTAGGCGCTGCCCAGGCTGGTGAGCATCAGCGCCAGCAGGGCCACCCAGGCGGCGGCCAGCTTCAGGCTATGGCGTCGCAGGTTCTTCATCCGCTGCGTCCCCCCAGGTAGATCAGCGGGTAGAGAAAAATCCACACCACGTCGACGAAGTGCCAGTAGAGGCCGGCCACTTCGACACGCCGTGGCAATGCCCAACCCGAGAGCCGGTGCGTGCCCCAGGCGAAAGTGGCGAGCACCGCGATGCCGATGGTGAGGTGCACCGCGTGCAGGCCGGTCGCCAGGAAATACAGCACGTAGAACAGCTGCGCGCCGGGCTCCTGCAGCCGGAAGGCTGCGCCGGGCACCAGGTGTTCGTGGAACTCCCTGGTGTACTCCATGCCCTTCAGCACCATGAAGGCCACGCCGAGCGCGCTGGCGCCCCACAGCAACGCGCTGACGTACCGGCGGCTTTCGCGCGACTCACCGCAGGCGACGGCCATCGCCACCAGCGCGCTGCTGGTCAGCAGCAGCGCGGTGTTCACCGTGCCGATCACCACGTGCGTCTCGCGCGAGGCCGCCGCGAAGCCTTCCGGCCAGTGGCTGCGTCCGTACGTGTACGCGAGCAGCAGCCCGCCGAAGAACAGCACCTCGCTGGCCAGGAACACCCACATGCCGAACGGGCCGGTGAGCTCGTCCGGTTCGTGCCGCACGGCGGCGGTGTTCATGCGCCGGCCTCCAGCGGCGCGTTCGGGTCGTAGTCGTAGACGCGCTCCGGCGGCGACGGCTCATGGTCGAAGTTGTGCGTCGGCGGCGGCGACGGCGTGGTCCATTCCAGCCCGCGCGCATCGAACGGGTTCGGCCCGGCCTGCCGGCCCGCGAACAGCGACCAGCCCAGGTAGAAGAACGGCAGCAGGTAGCCCGCCGCCAGCACCACCGCGCCGGCCGACGAGAAGAGGTTGAGCACGTGGAACTCGGGCGGGTACTGGTGGTAGCGCCGCGGCATGCCCTGCACGCCCAGGATGTACTGCGGGAAGAAGGTGAAGTTGAAGCCCAGGAAGATCAGCACGGCGGCGATGCGCGCCCAGATGTCGTGGTACATGCGCCCGGTCACCTTGGGCCACCAGAAGTGCAGCGCGGCGAAGTACGCCATCACCGAGCCGCCGACCATGATGTAGTGGAAGTGCGAGACCACGAAGTAGGTGTCGGTCAGGTGCACGTCCAGCGCCAGCGAGGCGAGGAACAGTCCCGTGAGGCCGCCGATGGTGAACAGGCCGACGAAGCCCAGCGCGTACAGCATGGGCGCGTCGAAGCGGATGGCCCCCTTGTAGAGTGTGGCCGTCCAGTTGAACACCTTGATGGCCGAGGGGATGGCCACCAGGAAGGACAGCAGCGAGAACACCATGCTGGCCGCCATCGACTGGCCGCTGACGAACATGTGGTGGCCCCACACCAGGAAGCCGATGGCCGCGATGGCCAGGATGGCGTAAGCCATGAAGCGGTAGCCGAAGATGCGCTGCCGCGCGAAGCAGGGGATGATCTCGCTGGCCACGCCCATCGCGGGCAGCACCATGATGTACACGGCCGGGTGCGAGTAGAACCAGAACAGGTGCTGGAACAGCAGCGGGTCGCCGCCGTGCGCGGGGTCGAACACGCCGATCTGCCACAGCCGCTCGGCCACCACCAGGAAGGTGGTCATCGCCAGCACCGGCGTGGCCAGCACCAGGATGATGCTGGTGGCGTAGATCGCCCACACGAACAGCGGCAGCTTGAACCAGCCCAGCCCCGGCGCGCGCAGCGTATGCACCGTGACGATGAAGTTCAGCCCGGTGAGGATGGACGAGAAGCCGACGATGAACACGCCGGTGAGCGCCACCGCGACCCAGCTGTTGGAGAACATCGTGGAGTAGGGCGTGTAGAAGGTCCAGCCCGTGTCCACGCCGCCCAGCGCCAGCGACAGCAGGATGACCAGGCCGCCCGCGATGTAGATGTACCAGCTGGTGAGGTTCAGCCGGGGGAAGGCCAGGTCGCGCGCGCCGATCATCAGCGGCACCAGGAAGTTGCCCATCACCGCCGGGATGGACGGGATGAGGAACAGCCACACCATGATCACGCCGTGCGCGGTGAACAGGCGGTTGTAGGTGTCGTGCGAGACCAGGTCGCCCGCCGGCGTGGCCAGCTCCAGCCGCATCACCGTGGCGGCCGCGCCGCCGATGAAGAAGAACGCGGTGATCGCCACCGCGTAGAGGATGGCGATGCGCTTGTGGTCGTTCGTGAACAGCCACGACCGCAAGGTGTGCCCGTCGTCCAGGTAACTCATGGAGCCTCTCCCGAGCGGATGTAGGCGATCAGCGCCTGGATGTCTTCCTCGCTCACCTGCCCGGCGAACGACGGCATCACGGGCTGGAAGCCCGCCACCACGTCCTTCTCCGGCAGCAGGATGGAATCGCGCACGTAGTTTTCGTCGGCCACCAGGCTGCGGCCGTCGGACAGGTGCACTTCGCGCCCCAGCAGGCCGCGCAGCGACGGCGCGTTCACCGTGGAGCCCGGCGTGTGGCAGCCGCTGCAGCCCAGCTCGCGGAAGCGGGCGAAGCCGTACTGCGCCAGGCTGGGTTCGGTGGGCCCCGCCGACACCCATCTGGTGAATTCCGCAGGCGGCATGACGACGATGCGGCCGATCATCTGGGAGTGCTGCGAGCCGCAGTACTCGGCGCAGAACAGGTGGAACTCGCCCACCTGCGTGGGCGTGAACCACAGCGAGGTGTAGCGGCCCGGCAGCACGTCCTGCTTCAGGCGGAAGGCCGGCACGTAGAAGCTGTGGATCGCGTCCTGCGCCGTCATCACCAGCCGCACGGGCTGGCCCAGCGGCACGTGCAGCTCGTTGATCTCGCGCCGGCCGGCCGCGTGCTGCAGCTTCCACATCCACTGCTTGGCGACGACGTAGACGGGCAGCGCGTCGCGCGGCGGCTCGTACAGCAGCAGGAAGTCGTGCGCGGCCCAGCTGAAGATGACGATGAACAGCGCCAGCGGCACCAGCGTCCAGGTGAGTTCGATGCCCAGCTTGCGCTGGACGATGCCGCGGCTCACCCGAGAACCCTGGCGGTAGCGCACGGCGAAGAACACGATGGCGACGAGCACGCCCAGGGCCACCACGCCGGTCAGCAGCAGCATGGCCGTGAACAGCAGGTCCACGCCGCCGGCCACGCTGGACGCGCTCTGCTGCAGCAGCCGGAAGCTGGAAGCCAGGCTGGCGTCGACGTCGGGGTTCATCGCCCGTCTCCCGGCCGGCCGCCGCGCCGGCGCCAGCACCAGCCGGCCAGGGCGATCACCAGCAACACCGAGCCGGCGCGGGCCGCGTTCATCACCGGCTGGTTGAGGCGGCCCACGTGCGGATCGAAATGCACGCACAGCAGCGCGAGCCGCCCCGTGGCGCTGCCCAGCCGGTCGCCGGCGGCGTCGGCCAGCGCGACGCGCAGCTCGCCCGGCGCCATGCCCATGCCGTTGAAGTACCGCGAGATCTCGCCGCGCGGCGTCAGCACGACGACAGTGGCCGGATGCGCGAAGCTGGCCTGGTCGCCGCCGCCGGGTGGCAGCCGCTCGAAGCGAACGCCGATGGCCGTGGCGATGCGCTGCAGCTGCGGCGCGGTGAGCGTCAGCAGCTGCAGGTCCAGCGGCCCGGCCCACGGTGCCAGCGAGTCGGCGTACTCCGCGTCGAGAGCGTGGCGCATGCGCGCATCCGCCGCGGTTTCCTGCGGATCGACGCTCACGCCCACGATGCGCCAGCGCGCGCGGTCCGTGCCGCTGCCGTTCAAGGCTTCCAGCAGGCTGCGCATCACCAGCCCGCACAGCTGCGGGCAGCGGTAGTAGCCCGGCACCAGCAGCACGGGCCGCGTGCCGTCGATCACGTCGGCGAGGGTGCGCGCACGACCGGCTTCGTCGGTCACTGCCAGGTCCAGCGGCACGCGGGCGCCGATGTGCTGCTCCAGCCCGGCTTCGGGCGGCGCGGGCAAGGCCAGCGGCTGCGCGGCGGCGGCGCCGCAGGCAAGCAGCAGCAAGAGAAGGAGCCGCTTCATCGCTTCGGCTCCCCGCTGCCCCGTGCGGCCATCAGGGCCATCGCGTCCGAGATGGGAATGTGGGCGATGCCTCTCTCCCGGTCCACCCAGCCGGCCGAATTCAGCTTCGCCAGCTTGGCCTGCCGGTCGCGCTGCAGCTCGTCCTGCGGCGCGCTGGACAGGCCGGGCGCATCGAGGCGGATATCAGGCCCCGAAGACAGCCGCTCGCCGCCCGCCGGCACGTGGCGCAGGTGCAAGAAGCCCAGCACCGCGCCCACGGCCGCGGCCACCACCAGCGCGATGGCCAGCGCGGTCCAGAGCACCGGGCGCACGGCGATTTCACGCATGGCGCAACTCCCGCGAGGCGGCCTGCGCGGAAACGGCTTCGGTCCCGCCGAAGGCCAGCAGCGCCATGCCCGCGAAAGCCAGCGGCGCCAGCCACCACGCATGCAGCGAGTGGGCGTCGACCGAAGGCACGATGGACCACACCGTGTCCATCGCCGTCGAGGCGAGCAGCAGCAGCGCCACCAGCGCCAGGCGGGCCGGCCGGTCCTTCACGCTCCGGAACAGCAGGGCCACGAACGGCACGGCCAGTTGCAGCAGCACCAGCGCCACGCCCACCCACTGCCAGCCGGTCTGCAGGCGCGGCACGTACCAACCGATCTCTCGTGGGATGTTCTCGGCCCAGATCACCAGGAACTGCATGAAGGCCAGGTAGCCCCAACTCATCACCCACATCAGCAGCAGGTTGCCGATGTCGCGCGAGACCGGCGCTTCCTTTGCCGCGGGCCAGTCGCGCCGCAGCAAGGCGAGCGGCACGACCACCGCGGCGCCGCCCAGCGCCTGCGTGCCCATCAGGACCAGGCCGAAGGCCGTGCTGTACCAGCCCGGCACCAGCGACATCAGCAGGTCCACGCCCGCCAGCGTGGTGGCAATCATGCACACGACGATGGAAGCGGCCGCGCGCCCTTTGCTCGCGAGCGACGCGGGCCGCGTGACCCACCACCACGCCACCGCGTACAGCACCAGCCTGGCCGTGAACGCGGCCGGCGCGAGCCACCGCAAAGCGAAGCCGGGCCGTGCCATGCCGCGCGTCCATTCGGCGGCCGGCAGCGTCGCCCACGGATACAGCTGCCCGGCGGCGGCGGCGACCACCACCAGCCCGGGCAGCAGCCACGGCAGGCGGCGCGAGAGCGCCAGCGCGGTGGCGCGCACCGGCAGGCCCCAGTTGCCGCCGGTCAGCACGTGCATCCACGCGTTGATGAACACGCCGAGCACCAGGCCCAGCGCCCACCACCACGCCGCCAGCGCGCAAGCCAGCGCGACCGGCAGCGAAACGGTGCCGCCCACCGCGACCAGCAACAGCAACACGATGCCGATCGGCTGCATCCGTTTCATCGCGGGCCTCCCGCGGCGACCTTGTCGCGCAATGCCGGCGGCAGTTCCGCCACCGGCACGGCCTGGCTCAGTTGCAGCGCGCGGATGTAGGCGACGATGGCCCAGCGGTCCAGCGGCGCCACGCGGTCGCCGTAGCCGTACATCACGCCGTGGCCGCCGGTGATGACGTCGAACAGGTAGCGGTCCGGCGCGTCGCGCAGCCGCGGCTGGTGGTAGGTGGGCGGGTTCGGGAAGCCGTGACGCGCCACCGGGCCTTCGCCGTCGCCCAGCGGGCTGTGGCAGGGCAGGCAGTAGATCGAGTAGCGGTCCTGCCCGCGCTGCAGCAGCGCCTGGGTCACGGGCGGCGGCGACTGCGCCGCCTTGGCCTCGCGCCATTCCTGGATCTCCTGGCGCCCTTGCCGCGCGCTGCTGGTGCCCGCGATGTCGCCGGTGGCGGCCGGCACGCTGCCTGCGGGCGGCGGCCGGTCGGCGCGGCCATCGGGCCAGAGCGTGCTGCCTTCGTCGGGATCGAAGCGCGGCTGCTCGTACATGTTGTGCATCTCGCGCTCGCAGCCGGCGGCCAGCAGCGCGCAGGCGATCGCCGCGGCGAGCACGGGCTTCATGCCGGCACCTCCACGCAGCGCATCGGGTGCATGGCCTGCAGCAGTTCGCGCGCGCGTTGCGGCTCGAAGGCCGGGTCGTCGCAGCGCAGGCAGAGGAAGAAGCGGTTGCGCGTGGCCAGGTCGAACTCGGCCACCGCGAAGAGCGGATGGCGCAGGCGCGGCAGGCCGTTGGCGGCCAGCATGGAGATCAGCGCCGCGAACGCCGCGCCCAGCACCGCCATCTCGAACGTCACCGGGATGAACATGGGCCAGCTGTTCAGCGGCCGCCCGGCCACGTTGACCGGAAAGTCGATCACCGCCGAGTACCACTGCAGGAAGAAGCCGCCGGCGCCGCCCAGCACGCCGCCGACGAAGGTGAAGGCCGGCACGCGGTTGCGCGTGAACCCCAGCGCTTCGGCCAGGCCGTCGACGTGGAACGGCGAATACGCTTCCGCGCGCTGGTAGCCGGCTTCGCGCACGCGCCGCGCGGCCGCGAGCAGCTCGTCGGCGTCGGCGAATTCGGCCAGCAGGCCCCACGTGCTCATGGCGCCGTCTCCTGCGCAGCAGAGGGAAGCGGACTCCCGTACGCGAAGGGCGCGAAATTGACGCGAAGGGGAGAACGACATCCTTCACGGATCTCTTTCGCGCCTTTCGCGAATCCTTCGCGCCTTTCGCGGACGGGAGTTCTTCGTGCACTCATGAAGACGCCCCCTTCACGCTCTCGCGCGCCAGCAGCCGCATCTCGGAGATGGAGATCGCGGGCAGCACGCGCAGGAAGACCAGGAACAGCCAGGCGAAGGTGCAGATCGAGCCCAGCAGGAAGACCCAGTCCCACATCGTCGGGATGAAGATGCCCCACGACGAGGGCAGGAAGTCGCGGTGCAGGCTCTGCACGACGATGGTCACGCGTTCCATCCACATGCCCAGGTTGACCAAGATGCTCAGCGCGAACAGCAGCGCCACGTTGCGCCGTGCCTTGCGCCACCACAGCAGCTGCGGCACCAGCACGTTGAAGGCCATCATGGTCCAGTACACCGGCGCGTAGGCGCCGACCCAGCGGTCGGTGGTCATGGCGATCTCGTACTCGTCGCCGCTGTAGAACGCCATGAAGATCTCGCTGGCGTAACCGTAGGCCACGAACGCGCCGGTCGCCAGCAGCACCTTGGCCGCATGGTCCAGGTGCACCTCGGTGATGAAGTCCTCCAGCCCGAAAGCCTTGCGCAGCGGGATGGCCAGCGTCAGCACCATGGCGAAGCCGCTGAACAGCGCGCCGGCCACGAAGTAGGGCGGGAAGATGGTCGAGTGATAGCCCGGCGTGTTGCCGACGGCGAAGTCCAGCGACACCACCGAGTGCACCGACACCACCAGCGGCGTGGCGATGCCGGCCAGCAGCAGGTAGGCGGTCTCGAAGCGCGCCCAGTGCCGCGCTTCGCCGCGCCAGCCCAGCGCGAACAGGCCGTACGCCACCTGCTTGAAGCGGGAGTGCGCGCGGTCGCGCAGTGTCGCCAGGTCGGGCACCAGGCCCACGTACCAGAAGAGCAGCGACACCGTCAGGTAGGTGGCGATGGCGAAGAAGTCCCACACCAGCGGGCTGCGCCACTGCGGCCACACGTTCATGTGGTTGGGGTAGGGCGCGATCCAGTAGAAGAACCAGGGCCGCCCCAGGTGCAGGATGGGGAACAGGCCTGCCATGGATGCGGCGAACAGCGTCATCGCCTCGGCGAAGCGGTTGATCGAAGTGCGCCACTTCTGCCGCAGCAGCAGCAGGATGGCCGAGATGAAGGTGCCCGCGTGGCCGATGCCGATCCACCACACGAAGTTGGCGATGGCGAAGCCCCAGGCCACCGGGATGTCCACGCCCCAGATGCCGATGCCCTTGGTGAACAGGTAGCCCATCGCGGACAGGAAGGCCAGCGTCCCCGCCAGCGTGCCGAAGAAGCCGGCCAGCCACGGCCAGCGCACCGGGCGCGTCAGCACCAGGTCGGCGATCTTGTCGCTGATGGACGCGTAGCTCCACCCGGCGCGCAGCACGCCGATGTCGCGCGAGGCGAGGGGACGTTCGCCTGGCGCCATCAGCCCCCTCCGGCCGGAACGCCGGCCGGACGGCCGCCGCCTTTTTCCTTCGGCGCGCCACTGCCGGCGGCGTTGGAGCCGCCGCTGCCGCCCTGGCCCGAAGGCGCGCTGCCGCCGCCCTGGGCGCCCGATGCCTGGCCGGCCGTCGTCGGCAGCTTGTCGCTGGCGGGTGCGGCCTTGCCGGCATCGCCCGTGCCGTTGGCACGGCTGTCGGTGTTGGCGGTGGACAGCGTCAGCGCGCCCGGGTGCGCCAGGTCCACCGGCGGTTCGGCGCGCGGCTGGGTCTCCAGCTTCAGCTTCTTGCGCAGGTCCTCCACCTGCTTGCCCGTGACCGCGGGCGCGCTGTTGCCCCAGCTGTTGCGCGAGTAGGTCAGCACGGCCGCCACCTGCTGGTCCGACAGCTTCCAGCCGAAGGCGGGCATGGACAACGGCGTCGGCGACGCATCGACCGGCACCTTGCGCGTGCCCGCCAGCACGAAGTGGATCAGCGTCGCGGGATCGGACTGCTGCAGGTTGGCGTCGCCGCGGATCGGCGGGAACAGGCGCGGCACGCCGCTGCCGTCCATGCGGTGGCAGGCCGCGCAGGCGTCCTGGAAGATGGCCTCGCCCTGCTTCATCACCTGCGCATCGGGCGCCTCCACCTTGAGGTCCGGCGACGGGGCGATGGTGCGCAGGTAGGCGATGGTCGCGGCGATGTCGGCGTCGTTCATCTGCGAGGTGGAGAACGCGACCACCTCGCCCATCTCGCCCGAAGCGGCGCTGTGCGTGTTGGCGCCGCTGCGCAGGAACTCGCGCAGGGTGGCGTCGTCCCAGCCGCCCAGGCCGGTGCGGCGGTTGCCGGTGAGGTCGGGCGCGAACCAGACGCCGAGGGTGCCGCCGCGGAAAGCGTCGCGGTCCTTGTTCGCGCCCAGCATGTTCTTGGGCGTGTGGCAGGCCTGGCAGTGGCCCAGGCCTTCGACCAGGTAGGCGCCGCGGTTCCACTCCGGCGGCTTGCCGGCGACGGGCTTGTAGGGCCCCTTGTCGAGGAACATCGCGTTCCACACGATCATCAGCTGCCGGATGTTGAAGGGGAAGGGCAGCTGGTTGCGGTCCACCGCGTGGTTCACCGCGGGCACCGTGCGCAGGTACGCGAACATCGCGTCCGAATCCTCGCGGGTGACCTGCGTGTAGTAGTTGTACGGGAACGCCGGGTAGAGGTGCCGCCCTTCGTGGTCGATGCCTTCGTGCATCGCGCGGTAGAAGGTGTCGGGGTTGTAGCGGCCGATGCCGGTCTGCGTGTCGGGCGTGAGGTTGGCCGACAGCAGGCGGCCGAAAGGCGTGCCCACTGGGCGGCCGCCGGCCAACCGCGCGCCGCCTTTCTGCGTGTGGCACGCGACGCAGTCGCCCAGCTGCACCAGGTAGCGGCCGCGCTCCACCTGCGCGGTGGGCGCGGCGTTGGCTGCCGGCGGCGCGGGCTGCTGCTGCGGCGAGGTGGTGGGCTGCGCCAGCAGCAGGTTGGCGGTGGCCAGCGCCGCGGCGCCGAGCACCGGCCAGAGGAGCAGGGAGCGATTCATCGCGGCGCCTCCTTCATGCGAGCGGGCCGGGCGCCTTGAGGTAGCGCTCGCGGATCGCCAGCGCGCTCCAGTACGCGAGCGCGGCGACGGTGCCGGTGGGGTTGTAGCCCGGGTTCTGGGGAAAAGCGCTGGCGCCCATCACGAACAGGTTGGGCACGTCCCAGCTTTGCAGGTAGCGGTTGACGGCGCTGGTGCGCGGGTCGGTGCCCATGATGGCGCCGCCCGTGTTGTGCGTCGTCTGGTAGGGCACCACGTCCCAGCTGCCCTTGCGCGGGTTGGCCTTGATCTCGCGCGCGTTCATCGCCTTCGCGATGGCGGCCGCCTTGTCCGTGAGGAAGTCGGACATGCGGTGCTCGTTGTCCGTGTAGTCGAAGGTCATGCGCATCAGCGGCCGGCCGTACACGTCGCGGTAGGTCGGGTCCAGGTCCAGGAAGTTGCCGCGGTGGCTCATGACCGCGCCGTGCGTGGCCAGGCTCATGGTGCGCAGGTAGTTGTGCGCCAGCGCCTTCTTCCATTGGCTGCCCCAGCCGGGCGTGCCCTTGGGGACTTCGTGCGTCTCGATCGGGCGCGCGCCGGTCTGGATGTTGCCGATGTAGCCGCCGCCGATGAAGCCCAGGCCCGCGTGGTCGAAGTTGTCCCCGTTGTAGTCGTCGACCACCATGCCGAGCGCGCCGGCACCGATGAAGGGGTTGAGGATCTTGTCCTCGAAGAACACGTTGACCGACGACGTGATCTGGTAGGCGTAGTTGCGGCCGACCACGCCTTCGTTGGCCGCCGCGTCGTAGGGCTTGCCGATCTTCGACAGCAGCAGCAGCCGCACGTTGTGCAGGATGTACGCGCACAGCACGATCAGCTCGGCCGGCTGCTCGTACTCGCGCCCTGCGGCGTCGATGAAGGTGACGCTCACCGCCCGCTTGCCGGTGGCGTCGAGGTTGATCTTCGTCACCTCGGCTTCGGTGCGCAGTTTGAAGTTGGGTTTGCGCATCAGCACCGGCAGGATGGTGGTCTGCGCGCTGGCCTTGGCGTAGTTGCCGCAGCCGAACTTCTCGCAGAAGCCGCAGTAGGTGCACGGGCCCAGCTGCACGCCCAGCGGGTTGGTGTAGGCGCGCGACATGTTGGCCGACGGCTGCGGGAAGGGCTTGTAGCCCATGGACTGCGCGGCTTGCGCGAACAGCGCTGGCGGCAGCGTCATCTCCATCGGCGGGTTCGGGAACTCGCGCGCCCGCGGTCCTTCGAAGGGGTTGCCGCCGGCCTGGATCTGCCCCTGCAGGTTGCCGGCCTTGCCCGAGATGCCGCACAGGTACTCGAAGCGGTCGTAGTGCGGCTCCAGCTCCCCGTAGGTCACGCCCCAGTCCTGGATGGTCATGTCGTCCGGGATCGCGCTCTTGCCGTACCGCTGCGTGTTGTGCGAGCGCGCGAGGAAGTCCGACGGCAGGAAGCGCCAGCTCTGCCCGTTCCAGTGGATGCCCGCCCCGCCGACGTTGGTGCCGGGCAGGAAGGACCCGAGCCGGCGCATGGGCAGCGCGACCTGGCTGGCGTTGTTGCGGACGGTGAGCGTCTCGTGCGCGGGGTACTGGAACAGCTCGTGCCGCCAGTAGTAGCGCAGCTCGTCCTGCGCGAAGGTGGGCGCGAAGTCGGTGGGCGTGTCTCGCCAGTTGCCGCGCTCCAGCGCGAGGACGTTCAGGCCGGCGTCGGTGAGTTCCTGCGCGAGGATGGCCCCGGTCCAGCCGAAGCCGATGACCAGCGCGTCGACGGAGGGCAGTTTCTCAGCCATGGCTGCCTCCCGGCGGGTTCCAGTCCGGACGGCCCAGGATGGCGACCGGCGGCAGCGGGTACTTCTCGCCGTGCTTCTTCACGAAAGACGTGTGGTCGTAGCGCGCGCCGGGAAAGCCGATCAGCTTCCAGCCCGCCATGTCGCGGTTGCCGCCGTACAGCGGGTCGGAGAAGAAGCCTTCGATGGTGTTCTGCTGCAGCAGCTCGAAGAAGGTCTTCGCGTCGGCCGTCGGCAGCTTCACCTTGCCGTCTTCCAGCTGGTGCAGCCAGCGGTCCTGGTCGTCGGCGGACAGCTTGGCGAAGGCGGCTGCGCGGCCTTCCTTGCCCACCGCCTCGTCGACCTCGCGGATGCCCGCGCGGTACAGCGCCGCCGGCGTCATGCGCGTCTGCCAGCCCTGCGTCTTCTCGCCTTCGCCCCACGGGCCCTGCATGTACCAGCGCGAGCCGCGGCCGTACTCGCCGGCCAGCTGCCGGTCGATGAACACCGGCACGCCCGCTTCCTTCGCGCCCGGCCCCAGCTCGTCGGCCGGGATCAGGCGCGACACCGCGGCTTCGACGAACGCGGCCTCGGCGGGGGTGAGCCAGGTGTAGCCCGCCGGCTGCACCGCCGGCGGCGGCACGTCGGCCGCGCCCTCGGTCCAGGGCATCTCGCCGGGCTGCACGATGCGCGCGGCGGCCGCGCCCGCGATGGGGATCACCGCGCCCGCGGTGAGCAGCCGGCGGCGCGTGACGCGCGGCTGCGGTGGGTTGTCCGATGGTTTCATGTCTTCGGTCCTTTCTCTTCCTTGCGGCGTACGCGCGCCAGGTAGGTGGTGCGCGGGCGGGTGTTCAGTTCGGCCAGCAGCGCGTAGTGGCGCGGCGATCGCCGCTGCTGCGAGACGGCGCTGGCGGGGTCGTGCAGGTCGCCGAAATGGATGGCGCGCGTGGGGCAAACGGCCTGGCAGGCCGTCACCACGTCGCCGTCGGCCAGCGGCACGCCGGTGCGCTGCGCGTGCTGCCGCGCGCGCGCCACGCGCTGCAGGCAGTAGTTGCACTTCTCCATCACGCCGCGCTGGCGCACCGTGACGTTGGGGTTGCGCTGGCCCTTCAGGCTTTCGGTCGTCGCGTCGGTGAACTGCAGGAAGTTGAAGCGGCGGACCTTGTACGGGCAGTTGTTGGAGCAGAAGCGCGTGCCGATGCAGCGGTTGTAGACCTGCACGTTCAGGCCTTCGCTGTCGTGCATGGTCGCGCCCACCGGGCACACCAGCTCGCAGGGCGCGTTCTCGCAGTGCATGCAGGGCACCGGCTGGAACACCGTCTCGTCTTCTTCCGGCGCTGCGTAGGCATCGACGCGGATCCAGTGCATCTCGCGCCCGTGCGACACCTGCTCCTTGCCGACGACCGGGATGTTGTTTTCGGCCTGGCAAGCGGCGGTGCACGCGTTGCAGCCGATGCAGGCATCCAGGTCGATGGTCATGGCCCACGCGTGCTCGGGGTATTCCCATCGCGGGTAGAGCGAAGGCTGCTCGCGCTCGGGCTCGACACGCGCGCCGGCATCGATGACGCGCGCGGGCTCGCGGCCGGAAGGGTCCATGGTGTGCTGCGTCACCGCGAAGTCGTGGCGATCGGCCAGCCGTTCCACCTGCACCGGCAAGGGCCCCGCCTGCGCCGCCATCAGGTGGTAGGCGTCGAAGCCCACGCCGTCGCCCACCCGTCCGGCGTTGTCGCGGCCGTAGCCGAGCGGCAGCGTCAGCACGCCTTCGGCATGCCCGTCCTGCACCCAGACCGGCGCGGCCACCGAACGGGTACCCGCCCGCAGGCGGACCCGGTCGCCCTTGCGCAGTCCGAGCTGTCGTGCCGTGGCCGGGCCCAGCAGCGCGGCGTTGTCCCAGGTGAGCTTGGTGAAAGGCCGCGGCAGCTCCTGCAGCCACGCGTTGTTGGCGAAGCGGCCGTCGTGGGCCGACGGGTCGGGCGCGAAGACGGCGACCAGGCCCGCGCCGCCGGCCACGCCAGCGGTGGAAGCGGGCTCGGCGCGCGCACGCACCCGCAGCGGCGCCGGCGCACTGCCTTCGATCACGCCTTTCTGCAACGCCTCGCGCCAGAAGGTGTCGAAGCCGCCGCCGGCCTGCTCGCGCCAGGTGGCCTGCACGATGGCGTGGCCGTCGCGCACGTCGTCGCCCGCCACCAGCGCCAGCAGTTCGTGCAGCGAGCGGCTGTCGTACAGCGGCGCGATGGCGGGCTGCACCAGCGTGGCCGTGCCGTCGTGCGCCAGCGCGTCGCTCCACGCCTCGAAGCCGTGCGAGAGCGGCAGGTGCCAGTCGCAGGTGCGCGCCGATTCGTCGCGGTAGAGGCCGCAGTGCACGGACGTGGCCACCCGGCTCACCGCTTGGCGGAAGCCGAGTTCGCCGGGTGTGTCGTACGCGGGGTTGGCGTCCAGCACGAGCAGCACGCGCACCCGCCCGGCCTCCATGTCGCTCACCAGGCCGGGCAGGTTGCCGGCGCCTTCGGCCCACGCCAGCGGCGGCAGGTACTGCACGGTGTTGCCGGCGGCGCCCAGCCGATCGTTGAGCGCGTGCACCGCGGCGTGCGCGGATGCGGAAAGCGAAGGCCCGGCGATCACCAGCGCATCGCGCCCGGCGGCCCGCAGCGCGGCGAGCATCTCGGTCCCCAGGCCCGGCAAGGGCTGGCCGGCTGCGAGCCGCAAGGCCAAGGCCTCGATGTCGCGCGGCGCCATCGCCACGCGGCGGTCCGCGCGCGCGCCGAACAGGCCGGGCGCGACCTCCACGGCGCAGGCGGCTTGCGGGCCTTCGCGGCTGCGCAGCTGCGACCAGTCCATCGCGTGGCGCACCGCGCCCGGGCCTTCGCTGAACGGGTCGGCGGCCAGCGAGAGCACGCATCGCACTCGGTCGAAATGGAACAGGGGCTGCACTTCGCGCCCGAACGCGGCGGCCGTGCCCGCGCGCGCGCCGGCATCCGGCACGGACGAGTACTGGTGCAAGCGTGAGCGCGGCCAGCGCCTGGCGATCGCCGCCAGCTGCCGCCGCAACGTTGGCGAAGTGGCCGGCCCCGCGAGCAGCCGCAGGCCTTCGCCGCCGCTCGCATCCAGGTCGTTCGCCACGCGCCGCCACGCGGTCTCGAACGCCGGCCACGACGAGATGGCCAACGGCCCTTCGTGTTCGCGGCCCAGCCGCTGCATCGGCGCCTGCGATCGGTCGGGGTCCCACAGGTCCAGCACCGTGGCCTGGCCGAACGCGTCGGTCGCGCCCAGGCTGGACGGGTGCAGCGGGTTGCCTTCCACCTTGGTCGGCCGCCCGCCGTGCGTGGCGATGAGCACGCCTTGCGCATGCCCGTCGCGCGCCACGGCGCTGGCGTAGAACACGGGTGAGCTGTCCGCGCGCGCTTCCGGCATGTCCACCCACGGGTAGATGCGCTCGCGCGGCTGGCGCGTGCAGCCGGCGCCGGCCAGCGCCATGGACGCGGCCATCAACCGCAGCACCTCGCGCCGGCGGACCGGCAGTGCATGCGGGTGGAAGTGGACGGGCTGCTCTTGCGTCATCGGTCAACGGTGGCAGGTGGAACAGTCGGTGAGGCGGCGCGTGCTCTCCAGCTTCATCGCGCGGGCCAGGTTCTGCGCATCGGCTTCGGACAGCCGCGGCGCCGCCATGTCGAACAGCTGCGAATGCGGCCGCAGGTGGTGCGCGGGATCGCGGTGGCACTGCAGGCACCACTGCATCTGCAGCGGCTGCGCGCGCCAGGTGATCGGCATCTGGTCGACGCGCCCGTGGCATTCCACGCAGCCCACGCCCTTGGCCACGTGCACGCTGTGGTCGAAGAAGACGAAGTCGGGCAGCTGGTGCACGCGCTGCCACTCCACCGGCTTGCCGGTGCGCTCGCTTTCGTGCAGCGGCGCCAGCACTTTCGCGTCGGTGTACAGCTGCGAATGGCAGCTCAGGCAGATGTGGGTGGACGGCAGGCCGGCGTGCCGCTCCGTTTCCACCGCCGTGTGGCAGTAGCGGCAGTCGATGCCGTCGTCGCCGGCGTGGTGCTTGTGGCTGAACGGGATGGGCTGCACCACCGGTTCTCCCAGCGCCTGGTTCGAGGCTTCGCGCCACAGCGCGAACCCCACCACCGCGGGCACCAGCAGGAACAGCCCGGCGATGGCCAGCTTCACGGCCAGTTCCAGCCGCGCGCTGAAGACCTGGTCGCGGTCGCGGTTCATGCGGTGGTGCTCCGCAATCCGGCCGCGTCGCGCGCCGACTGCAGCGACAGGGCGGCGGTGATCGAGCCGACGTGGCTGAACGCCTGCGGGAAGTTGCCCACCGCCGCGCCGGTGCGGCTGTCGAGCTCCTCCGCGTACAGGCCGGCGGGCGTGCGCAGCGACAGCAGCCTTTCGTACAGCGCCTGCGCTTCGTCGAGGCTGCCTTGCCGCGCCAGGCAGTCCACCAGCCAGAAGCTGCAGATGGCGAACAGGTGCTCGCCGCCTTCCACGCCGTCGTACTGCCTGCCGGGAGGGAAGCGGTAGAGCAGGCCGCCCGCCGACAACTCCTGGCGGATGCGTGCCGTGGTGGCCAGCATGCGCGGGTCGCGCGGGTCGAGGTAGCCCATGCGCGGGATCAGCAGCAGGCTGGCGTCCGGCGCCTGGCTGCCATAGAAGCCGGCGTAGCTGCCCAGCGACTCGTCCCAGGCGCGGGCTTCGATGTCGGCGCGGATGGCTTCGCACTCGCGGCGCAGGTGTTCCACGTCGATCGGCAGCGACTGGATCTCGTGCAGCCGCAGCGCCCGGTCCAGCAGCGCGCCGAACACCGAGGGGCTGGAAAAATCCGGCACACAGCACCAGTCGATGCCGCCGAAGCGCGAGACCAGGGCCAGCGTGCGGCAGTCGCCGATGGCGGCGTAGTCCCCGATGGACGGCTCGCGGGGCGCCATGCGGGCCTCAGTCCTGCGAATACGCGACGGTGGACAGCAGCGCCAGCGCGCTCTGCCGCGAATCCAGCCGCGTGTGCTGCACCACGATGGGTTCGTCGGACACGATCACGCTGGAGTAGTCGCGGTCGCGCGGCACCGGCTCGGGGTCCCCCAGGTCGTTGAAGCGCAGGTGCAGCGTGCGCTGCGCCGCCACGGTCACCCGGTACGGGCCCGCGGGGTCGCGGTCGGCGAAGAAGAGGGTGAGGTCCACGTGCGCCTCGCGCGGCCCGGCGTTGAGCAGGCACACGGTCTCGTGGCTTTCCAGCGCGCGCCCGCCGCCCGAGCCCTGGGAAGGGATGTAGCCCTCGGCCACCGCCCAGACGGTACGGCCGATGCGGGGGGATTCCATCATTCGTCTTGCGCTCCTTCCAGCGCCATGCGCAGCACCTGCGCCAGGTGCAGGGCGCGGCGACCGGTGCCCTGCGCGATCTGCTCGCGGCAGCTGTAGCCGTCGGCCAGCACCAGCTGTTCGCCGCCCGCTTCGCGCACCGCGGGCAGCAGCGCGCGCTCGCCGCAGCGCATGGACACGTCGTACTTGCCCGCCTCGAAACCGAACGATCCCGCCATGCCGCAGCAGCCGGTGTCAGGTTCCTGCACGTCCAGCTGTAAGCGGCGCAGCCACTCGTGCTCGCCGTCCGTGCCGAGCACCGACTTGTGGTGGCAGTGCAGGTGCACCAGCGCCTGGCGCCGCAGCGGCCGCACTTCCAGCCCGGCCGCATGCGCGTGGAGGAAATCGGCGAACAGGAAGCTCTGCTGCCGCAGCCGTTTCGCCTGCTCGTGGTGGGGCAGCATCATCGGCATCTCCTCGCGGAACACCGACAGGCAGGCGGGCTCCAGCACGACCACGGGGATGCCCGCGCGAATCTCGTCGGCCAGCACAACCAGGGTGCGTTCCAGGTAGCGGCGCGCCTCGTCCAGGTAGCCCGCTTCGTAGAGCGGCCGTCCGCAGCACACGCTGGCGCGAGGCAGCCGCACACGCCAGCCGGCCCGCCGGAGCACTTCCACCGCGTCATGGGCGACCTGCGGGTGGAAGTGGTTGTTGAAGGTGTCGGGCCACAGCAGCACTTCGCCGCGCGAGCCGGCCAGCGGCTCTTCGCGGAACGACGCGGTGAAGGTCTTCGCCGCGAAGGCCGGCAGCCGCCGCTGCGCCGCGATGCCGGCCGCGCGCTTGATCCAGCCCGAGAAGGGCTCGTGCTGCGTGAGGTAGTTGGCGGCACCGGGCGCCACCGCGGCCAGCCGGGCCCAGCGGTCGATGAAGCCGAAGGTGGCGGCCGACAGCGGGCGAGGGTGGTGCTCGTAGTAGTGCGACAGGAACTCGGCCTTGTACGCGGCCATGTCCACCTTCACCGGGCATTCGTGCTTGCACGCCTTGCACGACAGGCACAGGTCCAGCGCTTCCTTGACGGCTTCCTCGCGCCAGCCTTGCTTGAGCACGCCGCCGTCGCGCTCGCCGTTCAGCATCTCGAACAGGAGGTGAGCCCGGCCGCGCGTGCTGTGCTTTTCCTCCAGCGTGGCCTTGTAGCTGGGGCACATGGTGCCGTCGCGCTTGCGGCATTCGCCCACGCCCACGCAGCGCAGCACGGTGCGGCCGAAGTCGCCGCGGTCGTCGGCGAAGAACATGCGCGTTTCCACCGGCCGCGGCGCGTAGGCCGTGCCCAGCCGCAGGTTCTCGTCCGGGCGGTACGGGTGCACGACCTTGCCGGGGTTCATGCGGTTGCGCGGGTCCCAGATCGCCTTGAACTCCTCGAACGCGCGCACCAGCTCGGGCCCGAACATGATGGGCAGCAGCTCCGCCTTGGACTGCCCGTCGCCGTGCTCGCCCGACACCGAGCCGCCCAGGCTGACCACCAGCTGCGCGGCTTCGTGCAGGAAGCGCCGGAACTTCTCGATGCCCGGCTGCGTTTCCAGGTCGAAGTCGATGCGCGTGTGCACGCAGCCCTGGCCGAAGTGGCCGTACAGGTCGCAGCCGTAGCCATGGCGGTCGAACAGCGCGCGCAGCTCGCGCAGGTACTTGCCCAGGTTCTCGGGCGGCACGGAGGAATCCTCCCAGCCTTCCCAGGTGATGGGCTTGCCGGGCACGTGCGCGGTGGCGCCCAGGCCCGACTCGCGCACCTTCCAGATGTGCTGCTCCTGTGTGGCGTCGTCCACGAGCTTGATGGAAGGAGGCTTCGTCCTGCCGCGCAGGCGATCGGTGAGCTTGCGGGCACGCGCCTTCGCTTCGTCGGGCGTGCCGCCGCCGAATTCCACGATCAGCCAGCCCTTGCCTTCGGGCAGCAGGTCGACGTAGTCGACGTGGATGTGCGACTGGCGGATGTCTTCCACCAGGCGGTCGTCCATGCCTTCCAGCGCGATGGGCCCGCAGTCCATCACCGCCATCACGTCGTCGGCCGCATCGGCGACGGAGTCGTAGCCCAGCACCACCAGCGAGCGGCAGGGCGGGTTGGGCAGCAGCCGCAGCCGGGCCTGCAGCACGACCACGCAGGTGCCTTCGGAGCCCACCAGCGATTTGGCGATGTCGAAGCCGTTTTCCGGCAGCAGCGCCGGCAGGTTGTAGCCCGACACGCGGCGTGGGATGGGCGGGAACTTCTCGCGGATGCGGCCGGCGTGGCGTTCGGCCAGCGACCGCAGCTCCTGCGCGATCTGGGCCGCGCGCCCGCCCTGGGCCAGCAGGCGTTCGTCGGTGCCCGGACCGCCCACCCAGGTGCGCAGGCCGTCGTAGGTCAGGATCTCCAGCGCCAGCACGTTGTGCACGGTCTCGCCGCCCATCACCGAGTGCGGCCCGCAGGAGTTGTTGCCGATCATCCCGCCCAGCGTGTTGTGCGTGTGCGTGGCGGGGTCGGGCGCGAAGGTGAGCCCGTGTTCGCCCGCCTGCTCGCGCAGGTCGTCCAGCACGCAGCCGGGCTCGACCAGCGCGGTGCGCCCCTGCACGTCGATCTCCAGCACGCGGTGCAGGTGCTTGGTGAAGTCGATCATCACGGCCACGTTGCACGACTGGCCGCACAGGCTGGTGCCGCCGCCGCGCGACAGCACCGGCGCGTCGTGCCGGTGGCACACCTCGACGGTGGCGACGACGTCGTCCACGTCGAGCGGGATCACCACGGCGATGGGCACCTGGCGGTAGTTGGAGGCATCGGTCGCGTACAGCGCGCGCGAGCCGTCGTCGAACCGCACTTCGCCCTTCACGTGGGCGCGCAGGTCGCGCTCCAGCGAATGCACGTCCAGGCCCAGCGGGGTTTCCGGCGGGTTGCGGGTCACGGCCGTCCTTCGCGGCGGTTCAGCGCCGGGTGCTGAGGGTGGCCCAGGCCTGCCGCGCGCTCTCGCGCACGACGCCGCCCGCGTCGGGGTCGCCGTGCAGCAGCGCCTTCAGGAAGTGCCTGCCCTGTTCCAGCGTCAGGTGCGGCGGCAGCGGCGGCACGTCGCCATCGGCCACGACCTCCAGCACCGCGGGCTTGCCCGCGGCCAGCGCTTCGTCCCAGGCCGATGCGATGCGGTCGGGGTCGTCGACGCGGATGCCGTGCAGCCCCAGCAGATTGGCGTACTCGGCGAACGGCAGCCGCGGCAAGTTCTGCGAGTCGCTGAACTTGGGGTCGCCGGCCATCGCGCGCTGTTCCCACGTCACCATGTTCAGGTCGCGGTTGTTCAGCACCATGATCACCAGCCGCGGGTCGCTCCATTCGCGCCAATGGGCCGCGATGGTGGGCAGCGCGTTGATGCCCAGCATCTGCATCGCGCCGTCGCCCACCAGGGCGATGGCGGGCCGGTCCGGGTGGCAGAACTTGGCGGCCAGCGCGTAAGGCACGCCCGGGCACATGGTGGCCAGTCCGCCCGAGAGCGAACCCATCATGCCGCGCCGCGCCTTCAGGTCGCGCGCGTACCAGGCGGCGGAACTGCCCGAGTCGCAGGTGACGATGCAGTTGTCCGGCAGCCTGGGCGACAGCTCCCAGAACACCCGCTGCGGGTTGATGGGCCTGGCCGGTTCGGCGGCCCGCTTCTCCATCACGTGCCACCAGCGCGCGACGTCGGCTTCGATCTTCTCGCGCCAGCGGCGGTCGTCCTTGCGCCTGAGCATCGGCAGCAGCGCGGCCAGCGTCTCCTTGCTGTCGCCGACCAGGTTGACGTCCATCGGGTAGCGCAGCGACAGCTTGCGGCCGTCCAGGTCGATCTGCACGCCCTTGGCTTTTCCTTCTTCGGGCAGGAACTCGGAGTAGGGGAAGCTGGAGCCCACCATCAGCAGGGTGTCGCAGCCGGTCATCATTTCCCAGCTGGGCGCCGTGCCCAGCAAGCCGATGGAGCCGGTGACCCAAGGCAGGTCGTCGGGCACGGCGAACTTGCCGAGCAGCGCCTTGGCGATGCCGGCGCCCAGCGCGTCGGCCACGGCGATGAGTTCGTCGGTCGCGTGCAGCGCGCCGGCGCCGGCGAGGATGGCGACCTTCTTGCCCGCGTTCAGCAGGTCGGCGGCCGCCTGCAGGTCGACCGGGGCCGGCACCAGGCGCCGCCCCGTCAGGCCGATGCCGCTGTGGATGGTGCCGTGCTTGCGCGGCGGCGTTTCCACGGCCTCCAGCTCCTGCAGGTCGTTGGGCACGATGACGCAGGTGACGGTGCGCTGGTCGATGGCGATGCGCATCGCGCGGTCGACGAGGTGGCGGATCTGCGCGGGGACCGTGGCCATGTGCACGTACTCGTGCGCCACGTCCTTGAAGAGGCTGATCAGGTCCACCTCCTGCTGGTAGTCGCCGCCGAGCGCGGTGCGGGCCTGCTGGCCCACGATGGCGACCACGGGCTGGTGGTCGCCCTTGGCGTCGTACAGGCCGTTGAGCAGGTGGATGGCGCCCGGGCCCGACGTGGCCATGCAAACGCCCACCTCGCCGGTGAACTTCGCATGGGCGCAGGCCATGAACGCGGCCAGCTCTTCATGGCGGGCCTGGATGAAGCGCATCCGGTCGCCGATGCGGCCGAAGGCGCCCATCAGCCCGTTGATGCCGTCGCCGGGGTAGCCGTAGATGCGCCGCACGCCCCATTCGTGGAGGCGGTCGAGCAGCTGGTCACTGGTCGTCCTGGACATTGTTGTTTTCTCCGGTTGCAAGCCCTGAAGTCCAAACCATTGTGGACCGCCCGCCGCAATCTGTGTCGTAATACGATATATCCGGTGGTGCCGTTTGCAGCGGGACAGAAACCCGGCCAGCCGATGACATGAGCGCGACGTCTTCCGTGGCCCAGCTGGGCGACTCGCCGCGTCGGCGCTATTACGCCGGACGCGACCTGCGGCGTGTGCGCGACGTCGGCGACTTGCGTGCGATGGCGCACCGCCGCATGCCGCGGTTCGTGCTCGAGTACCTGGAGGGCGGCGCGGAACGGGAGCAGAGCCTGCAGCGCGACCGCGCCGCCTACGACGAGTGGCGATTCGTGCCGCGCCAACTCGTCGACGTGTCTCGGCGATCGCTCGCGGCGCAACTGCTGGGTCGCATGGCGCCGATGCCGCTGGTGGTGGCGCCCACGGGCCTGAACGGCCTGTTCGTCCATCACGGCGACGTCGAGCTGGCCAAGGCCAGCGCGCGGGCCGGCGTGCCTTTCGTGCAGAGCACGATGTCGAACGATCGCATGGAAGACGTGGGCCGCGTCCCGGGCCTGCGCCACTGGTGGCAGCTGTACCTGTTCGGCGGCGAAGAGGTGTGGCAGGAACTGCTGCGGCGCGCCGATGCCGCGGGCTGCGAAGCGCTGCTGCTGACCACCAACGCCCAGATCTTCGGCCGCCGCGAGTGGTCGGCGCGCACGCGCGTGGGCCGCAGCCGTCCGTCGCTGCAGACGATCGTCGACGCGGCCCTGCATCCGCGCTGGATCGCTTCGACGCTGGTGGCCGGCGGCGGGCTGCCGGCCTTCGCCAACGTGGTCGACTTCGTGCCTCGTGACCAGCGCGGCTTCTTCGAAACGGCGTTCTGGATCCGCGACCACCAGCCGCAATCGATGGACTGGGCTTCGGTGGCGCGCATCCGCCAGCGCTGGCGCAGGCCTTTCCTGCTGAAGGGCCTGCTGCACGAAGACGACGTGCGCCGCGCGCTGGATGCCGGCGTCGACGGCATCGTGCTCGGCACGCACGGCGGCCGCCAATTGGACAGCTGCGTGTCGGCGCTGGACGTGCTGCCGGCGGCGCGCCGCATCGTGGGTGGCCGCATGGCGATCTACGCCAGCGGCGGCGTGCGGTGCGGCACGGACCTGCTCAAGGCGCTGGCGCTGGGCGCGGACGCGGTGCTCGCGGGGCGCGCGCCGCTCTACGGCCTGTGCGCCGCCGGCGCGGCCGGCGCGGCGAAGGCCCTGGAACTGCTGCACGGCGAGGCGCACGACGCGCTGGGCCTGCTGGGCGCGAACTCGGTCGGCGAACTGGGGCCGCGATTCCTGGCCCGGCTGGGCGCAACGGCCGCGCTCCCGGCTACGATTTGCGGATGAGCACCACCGCCGCGCGCATGTCCAAGACCGAATTCGTCGCCCGGGCGCGCTTTCGCCACCAGCTGCGCCTCTTCGAGCAGTTCACCGAGAAGGCCTGCGCCGCGGCCGGCGTCACCATGCCGCAGTACATGCTGGTGCTGCAGGTGCGCGGCCGGCCCGAGCGCGACTGGGCGCTGGTCGGCGAGCTGGCCGACTGCCTGGCGTTGAAGCACCACACGACGGTGGAACTGGTGAGCCGCTGCGAAGCCGCCGGCCTGGTGCGCCGCGAACGCGATCCGGATGACCAGCGCAAGGTGCGGGTGCTGCCCACGGCCAAGGGCGCGCGCGTGGCCGACCGTGTCGCCCGCGCCCACGAGAAGGAACTGGAGCGGCTGCTGGGGCACCTGGAGGAAGCGCTGGAGCGCGAGCGCGTGGCGCTGGTCCGGCCCGCGGCCAGGCGAAGAACCCGCCAGGAGAAGTGATGGGGCCGGCCGGCGCGCGCAGGCAAGAGGACGTGACAAAGCGCGGCAGCTGACGCGCTGTCCGCGCGCCCGCTGCCGCGCAGGGGTGGAGTGGCCGGCGATCAGCCGATGCGCACCGGCACGAAGATGCGGTCGTCGCCGCGCTGGATCAGCAGGGCGACCGACTTGTCGGCCTTGGCCACCACCTTGCGCGCGTCATCGACGCTCTTGGCCGCCACGCCGTTGATGGACAGCACCACGTCGCCGGGCTGCACGCCCGCCCGCTGCGCGGCGCCGCTGGCCTGTTCCACCACCAGCCCGCTGTCGACGCCGGCCTGGCCACGCTCGTCGGGCTGCAGCGGCCGCAGGGCGAGGCCCAGCTTGCCGCCCGAAGCCTGCGCGGCGGAAGCAGTGGCTTCCTTCGCGTCCTTGCTGGGCGCCAGCTTGGCCGTGAGGTTCTCGGCACTGCCCTTGCGCCACACCTTCATCTGCAGCGGGTCGCCGCTCTTCATCAGCGCGATCTGCGCCGGCAGGTCGCCCGAGCTCGTGACGGCCTGGCCGTTCACCGACTGGATCACGTCGCCCGGCTTCAGGCCGGACTTGTCGGCGGGGCTGCCCTTTTCCACCTGGGCCACCAGCGCGCCTTCGGGCTTGGGCAGGCCGAACGAATCGGCCAGCGCCTGGTTCACCTCCTGCACGCTCACGCCCAGGTGCGGGTGGTCCACCTTGCCGGTGGCGACGATCTGCTGCTGCACGCGCTGCGCCAGCTCGATCGGGATGGCGAACGACACGCCCTGGTAGCCGCCCGAGCGGCTGTAGATCTGCGAGTTGATGCCCACGACTTCGCCGCGGCTGTTGAACAGCGGGCCGCCGGAGTTGCCGGGGTTCACGGCCACGTCGGTCTGCACGAAGTTCACGCCCGAGCCGTCGGGCAGCATGCGGCCCTTGGCGCTGACCACGCCCACGGTCACCGAGTTCTCGAAGCCGAACGGCGAGCCGATGGCGGCCACCCATTCGCCGACCTGCAGGTCGCGCGTGTTGCCCAGGCGCACCGTGGGCAGGTCCTTGGCGTTGATCTTCAGCACGGCGATGTCGCTGCGCGCGTCGGCGCCCAGCACCTTGGCCTGGAATTCGCGGCGGTCGGTGAGCTTGACGGTGACTTCCTGCGCGTCCTTGACGACGTGGGCGTTGGTGAGGATCACGCCCGACGGGTCGACGATGAAGCCGGAGCCGGTGCCGTGCACGGCCTGGTCGTGCGGCACCATCTGGCGCGGGATGCCGAAGAAGCCGAAGGGGTCCATCGGGCCGTCGTCGCCGTCCTGCTGGGCGTCGGCGGCCTTGCGCACGCCGTCGACGGTGATGTTGACCACCGCGGGGCCCCATTGCTGGGTGATTCGGGTGAAGTTCGGCGGCGCGATCGAAGCCGGCTCGGCGGCGGCGGCGGCCGCGGTGACCGCGGGCGGGGGGGCCGCGTGGACCACGTGCTGGTCGAAGGCGCGCACGGTGGCGCCGCCGACCACGCCGGCGGCCACCAGGGCCAGCAGCATGCGGCTGGGTTTGCGGTTCATGTCCATGATGGGTTCCTTCCTCTAGGGGTTCCTGGGCGATGGAAGGAGTCTGGGACGCCGGCCTTAGGCGTCCCTTAAGCAGCTGATGAGCTCTTGCGGCGGCCCGTGGATGCAAAGGATGGGCTCGTGTCATGCAAGGACACGAGGGCGCTGCCGCGCGGCATTTGCTAAACCTGAGCGCATGCGAATCGCATTTGCCCACAACCTGCGTCGCGCGCTGACCTGGCGCAGGCCACGCCCCGACATCTACCGCTCCGGCGAGGACATGTTCAAGCTGCTGGCCGACAACATCGCGCAGCTGGCCTGGATCGCCGAGCCCGATGGCCGCATGAGCTGGTACAACAAGCGGTGGCTGGAGTTCAGCGGCACCACGCAGGAGCAGATGCGGAAACTGGGCTGGGAGCACGTGCACCACCCGGACCACCTGGACCGGGTCAGGCAGAAGGTGCAGCGGCACCTCCAGACCGGCGAGCCCTGGAAGGACCTCGTCGCGCAGCGCCGCAGCGACGGCGTCTACCGCTGGTTCCTGTCGCACGCGTTCCCGCTGCGCGACGAAACCGGCCGCATCCTCAAGTGGTTCGGCACCAACACCGACATCACCGAGCAGCTGGCGCTGGAGGAAGAACTGCGTGCCAGCGACCGGCGCAAGAGCGAGTTCATCTCGGTGCTCGCCCACGAGCTGAGGAACCCGATGGCGCCGCTGTGGAACTCGCTGGAGATCCTGCAGCGCTTTCCCGCGCAGGACGAGAAGCAGGTCCGCGCGCTGGCTGTCGCCGAGCGGCAGGTGCGGCACATGGCGAAGCTGCTGGACGACCTGCTGGACATCTCCCGCGTGGGCACCGGCAAGCTGCACATCGAGCGCGAGCCTTGCGACGCCGCCGGCATCGCCAGCCAGGTGGTCGGGGACTTCGCGGGCGTGTTCGCGACGAGGGGCGTCGCCCTCGAGGGCACGGGGCTGGACCGGCCTTGCCGCGTGCTGGGCGACGCCTCGCGCATCACCCAGGCCCTCTCCAACCTGCTGTCGAACGCCGTCAAGTTCACGCCGAAAGGAGGGCGCGTCCGCGTGCGGGTGGGCCGCTCCGAAGGCCAGGTGGAGATCGCGGTCAGCGATTCCGGCCGCGGCATCGCGGCGGAAATGCTCCCCACGCTGTTCCAGCCTTTCCGGACCCACATGGACCGGGAATCGCTGAAGGAAGGCGGGCTGGGCCTGGGGCTGCCCCTCGTGAAGCACCTGGTCGAGGCACAGGGGGGCACGGTGGAAGCGCGCAGCGAAGGCTGCGGGCGCGGCGCCGAATTCATCCTGCGGCTGCCCGCGGCCGCGCCCGGCGGCCAGGCGGCGGAACCGGCGCGGCCTTTGCCGGCCTACGCTTCGGCCGAGATCTGAGGGAAAGTCACGCAGGCCAGCAGGCCGCCCAACCGAGTGCCGTGATCCAGCGCCAACCGCGCCCCATGGCTGCGCGAGACGGCGGCGACGATGGCCAGCCCCAGGCCGCTGCCCTGGGCCGTGCCGCTGCCCGGCAGGCGCGCGAAACGCTCCAGCGCCTGCGCGCGCTGGTCTTCGGGGATGCCCGGGCCGTTGTCTTCCACGCACAGCGAGACGCCGGTCGCGGAGCGCTGGATGGAGATGTCGACACGGCCGCCTTGCGGCGCGTACTTCACCGCGTTGTCCAGCAGGTTGCGTACCAGCATCGGCAGCGTGTCCGGGTCGCCCTGGATCACCGCAGCCTCGCGCTGCGACAGGCCCACGTCGATGTCGCGCGCCTGCGCCTGCGGCAGCACGTCGCCCATCACCTCGCGGCACACCTGTTCGAGGTCCACGGCTTCGCGCCGGGGAGCGCCGCCGCTCTCCGCGCGCGCCAGCGCAAGCAGCTGCGAGGCCAGCGCGATGAGCCGGTCGATGCCTTCGTTCAGCCGCGTGACCGCCGCTTCGTCGTTGCCGCCGGAACGGCGCAGTCCCTGCGCCTGCAGCTTCAGCGCCGTCAGCGGCGACCGCAGCTCGTGCGCGGCGTCGGCCACGAAGCGTTGCTGCGCGTGCAGGTTCTCGCGCGCGCGCCCGAACAGCTGGTTGAGTTCGCGCACCAGCGGCAGCACTTCCTGCGGCAGGCCGGTTTCGGGCAGGGGGGAGAGGTCTTCCGGCGCGCGCCGCGACACCTGCCGCCGCACGCGTTCCAGCGGCGCGATGGAGTGGTTCATCAGCAGCCACACGGCCAGCATCAGCAGCGGCGCGAGCAGGGCGGTGGGCAGCACCGCGTCCAGCGCCATGGCACGCGCGCGTGAATCGCGCGCGTCCAGGTCCTGCGCCACCTGGATGGTGCGGTCGGCGGTGCGCAGCCGGTAGACGCGGTAGCGCACGCCTTCGACCTCGGTGTCGGAAAAGCCGATCACCGGTTGCTCGGGGATGCGCGCCGCGTGGCCCTGCAGCACCTCCGGGCCGTTGGGCCCCCAGGTGCGGATGGAATACTCGAACAGGTCCACGCTGCCGGGCGCCTGGCCTTGCTGCACCACGGCCTGGGCCAGGTTCTCCAGGTAGCGGTCGAAGATGGCGTCGGCCGCGCCGAGCGCGCCGCGGTAGGCGATGACGCCTTGCACCAGCGAAGCCAGCGCGATGGCCGCGAGCACCAGCCCCGCCAGCCGGCGGCGCAGCGAAGGGTGGCCGTCACCCGCGCGGAACCACATAGCCCAATCCACGCACGGTGCGGATCACGTCGGCGCCCAGCTTCTTGCGCACGCCGTGCACGTACACCTCCACGGCGTTGCTGCTGATGTCCTCTTTCCAGCCGTAGAGCTTTTCTTCCAGCTGCGCGCGCGAGAACACCACGCCGGGGCGCAGCACCATCGGCTCCAGCACCGCCCATTCGCGCGACGACAGCGCCACCGGCGCGCCTTCCAGCGTGGCCTGGTGCGTGGCCGGGTCGAGCGTCACGGCCCCCTGCCGGTACAGCGGATGCGCCTGGCCGGCGCTGCGGCGCACCAGTGCCCGCATGCGCGCCAGCAGTTCGTCGGTGTCGAAGGGCTTCACCAGGTAGTCGTCGGCGCCGGCGTCCAGGCCCGCGATGCGGTCGCGCACCGTCTCGCGCGCGGTGATCACCAGCACCGGCGTGCGCGCGCCGCGCTCGCGAAGGCGCCGCAAGACCTGCAGCCCGTCGCCCTTCGGCAGGCCCAGGTCCAGCAGCACCAGGTCGTAGTCGCCCGTGCGCAGCGCCGTGTCGGCCGCGGGCGCATCGCGCACCGCGTCGACGGCCCAGCCGCCCTCGAGCGCGGCCTGCACCGCCTCGGCGATCATCCGGTCGTCTTCGACAAGCAGCACGCGCACAGCAACCTCCGCAGGCATCCGACTCGACAGATTCGCCGCGCCGCCGGAAGTTCACCGGCGAACGCGGGCGCGGCGCGCGAGGCCGCTCAGGGGACGAGCATTTCCAGCGCGACCTTGCGGATCTCCGCCGCGACTTCGCGTTCCGCGAAGCTCAAGGGCCGGTGCGGCGTCGTCGCCAGCGAGAGGTGCCGCTTGACGGGCGGCTTGACGATGCGCGCGGCGCTGAGCCGGTGGCCCATGAACGATTCCGAGACGGCATAGGAGCTCAGCACCGCGTAGCCGCAACCTTCCGCGGCCAGCTTGCCGTGCAGGGTGACCGAGTTGGCCTCGATCACCACGTCGAGCGCGAACCCCTTGCGCGCCGCCATCTGCTCCAGCCGCGTGCGCAGGCTGTTCGGCGAGCGCGCCAGCACGAGGGGCAGGCCCGCGAGCCGTTCGAAATCGACGGTGGCGTTGCCCGTCACCGGGTCGCCCTCGGGGCCGACCAGGAACGCGTCCACCGTGGACAGCATCTCCTCGTTGTGGCCGCCCGGCTTGGCGCCGTGGCGGAAGAAGATGCCGATGCCGACCTGGCCGGTGGTGAGCCACTCCTCGATCTGCCCGCCCGAGCCTTCGAACAGCGAGATGCGCAGCTGCGGATGGCTGGCCCGCAGCCGGCGGTATAGCGCCGGGGTGATGGCTTCGGGCGTGGACGGGATCATGCCGATGCGCACTTCGCCGGACAGGCCGCTGTGGCCGCCGCGCAGCTCCGACTTCAGCCGGTCGGCATCGTCCAGCAGGGCCCGCAGCTCGGGAAGAAGCCGTTGCCCCGCTTCGGTGAGGTGCAGCCCGCGGCCGGTGCGGTCGAAGAGGCGCCCGCCCCAATCGTGCTCGATGCGGGCGAGCTGGCGGCTCAGCGCCGACTGCGTGGTGGATCTCGCCGCCGCGGCCCGCGTGAGGCTGCCGTGCCCGGCGATGGCGACGACGAGGCGGATCTCCGAGAGCTCCAAGGGGGCCGCCTTCCTGTGAGGTATAGCGCGGCGAGTATATCTGCTGTAGCCGCGCCGTCAGTAGGAGAGCGGGGGCGCGCTTCCTAGAATTTTTTCCATTGCAACTCGCCTTTGGGGCCACACCGTCATGCGATACCTCCAGCGCTTCCTCGGCCACCTGCTTCTGGGTGCGGCCGTCCTCGGCTCCAGCTGCGCGATGGCGCAGGACTTCCCATCGGCGTCGCGCACCATCACGCTGGTCGTGCCGTTCTCCGCGGGCGGCACGCCCGACATCGTGGGCCGCCTCGTCGGCAACGCGCTGCGCGACCGCATGGGCGTGCCGGTGATCGTCGACAACAAGCCCGGCGCGGGCGGCAACATCGGCGCGCGCTACGTCGCGTCGAAGCCCGCCGACGGCTACACGCTGCTGGTGGTGCCGATGGGCACCCTGTCCGTCAACCAGTGGCTCTACAAGTCGGTGCCCTACTCGCCGGAGAAGGACTTCACGCCGGTGAACAACCTGGTGGGCGTGCCCAACGTGCTGGTCGTCGGCCAGAACTCGAAGGTGCGCTCGGTCAAGGACCTGATCGCGGCCTCGAAGTCGCAGCCGCAGGGCCTCAGCTACGGCTCGTCGGGCCTGGGCACCTCCATCCACCTGTGCATGGAGCTGATGAAGGCGCAGTCCGGCGCGAACCTGCTGCACGTGCCGTACAAGGGCTCGGCCGAGGCGGTCACCGACCTGCTGGGCGGCCGCCTCGACGTGGTGTGCAGCAACATCCCGCCGGTGCTGCCCATGGTGCGCGACGGGCGCCTGCAGGCCATCGCCACCACGGGCAAGACCCGCAACCCGCTGATGCCCAACCTGCCCACCGTGGCCGAAGCGGGCCTGCCCGGGTTCGAAGCCCAGGCCTGGATCGGCATCGTCGGCCCGGCCGGCCTGCCCGCGGACGTCCAGCAGAAGCTCAGCGCCGCGCTGTCGCAGGTGCTCTCCGATCCGAAGATCGCGCAGCAGCTCACCGACCTGGGGCTGGTGGTGATGAACCAGGGCCCGAAGGAGTTCACCCAGTACATCGCCGACGAGTCGGTGCGCTGGAAGAAGGTCATCACCGCCGCCGGCCTGCTCCACCACGAATGAGCATCGAGAGAGAAGGAAACAGGCCAATGTCACTGCGCATCGCCATCATCGGCGCCGGCCTCGGCGGGCTCGCCACCGCCCTGGCCCTGCAGAAGTCCGGCTTCCGGCCGGTCGTGTACGAACGCAGCCCCGAGTTCGCGCCGCTGGGCGCCGGGCTGACCATGTGCTCCAACGCCAATCGCGTGCTGCGGCACCTGGGCCTGGGCGACATGCTGGAGCGCGACGGCGTC
Organism: Ramlibacter humi; assembly: GCF_004681975.1. Taxonomy (GTDB): domain Bacteria; phylum Pseudomonadota; class Gammaproteobacteria; order Burkholderiales; family Burkholderiaceae_C; genus Ramlibacter; species Ramlibacter humi. The sequence goes on along the minus strand of NZ_SMLK01000008.1, from coordinate 88,632 downwards.
ACGCAGGCGCAGGACTACCGCGACGCCCGTTCGGGCGCGGTGCTGCGGCGCTTCGACCGCGAGAACGACCTGAAGAAGTACGGCGCGCCCTACTACAAGGTGCACCGCGGCGACCTGCAGATGGAGATGGCGCGGCTCGTCATGGCGCGCGACCCCGACGCGGTGGTCATGGACTCGGAACTCGAGTCCATCGCGCAGCACGGAACCGAGGTCACGCTGAAGTTCGCCAATGGCACCGAGGCGGCCGCGGACCTGGTCATCGGCGCGGACGGCATCCGCTCCGTGGTGCGCCAGCGACTGTTCGACGACTCCGACCCGGTGTTCACCGGCTACGTGGCCTGGCGCGCGCTGGTGCCCACCGAGGGCCTCGGCGAGGACTTCATGGTGTCGGCGGTGACGGCCGGCACCGACCGCATGATCAACCGCTACCTGGTGCGGGCGCGCAAGCTGATCAACGTGGTGTGTTTCTCGCGCCGCTCGGGCTGGCGCAGCGCCGACTGGTCGACCAAGTCCGACCTGGGCGAGGTCTTCGAGGAGTTCGGCGACTTCGACCAGAACACCATGGAGACCCTGCGGCTCATCGACCCCAACGGGGTCTACAAGTGGGCGCTGCACACGCGCAAGCCGCTGCAGTCCTGGGTGTCGGGCCGCGTGGTCCTGCTCGGCGATGCAGTGCATCCCATGCTGCCGTTCATGGGGCAGGGCGCGGCCATGGCGATCGAGGACGGGATGATCCTCGCGCGCTGCCTCGGCTCGATCCCCGTGCTGGATACGGCGCTCGCCACCTACCAGGCGATCCGCAAGCCCCGCGCGGAGGAACTGGTCGAGCGGTCCAACCTGATGGCCGGCGTGTTCCACAACGGCCCGGACAAGTACACCCGGGCGTCGGACTACACCGACCAGCCGACCGACCCGTCGATGTACGACGCCACCAGCGTGCCGCTGCAACTGCCGAACTGAGCCCATGCGCCTGCACGATCTCTCGGCAAGTCTCGCGCGCGGCGAGACGACCAGCCTGGCGCTGGTGCAGGCCTGCCTGGCCCGCATCGGCCGGCCCGGAGGCGAGGGATCGCGGACCTTCACCTTCGTCGACGCCGAAGGCGCGCTCGAAAGCGCGAAGGCCATGGACGCGCTGCGGCGCGCGGGCGCGGAACCGTCGCCGTACGCCGGCATCCCGATCTCGGTGAAGGACAACTTCGACGTGGCGGGCCAGGCCACGCGCGCGGGGTCGGCGGTGCTCGCCGATGCCGTGCCCGCGGCGGAAGACGCGCCCGCGGTGCGCCGCCTGCGGCGCGCCGGCCTCATCGTCATGGGCCGCACCAACATGACCGAGTTCGCGTTCTCGGGCATCGGCCTGAATGCCACCTACGGCACGCCGCGCTCGGTGTGGCAGCGTGACGTGGGCCGCGTGCCCGGCGGCTCGTCCAGCGGCGCCGCGGTCTCGGTCGCCGACGGCATGGCGCATGCGGCGCTGGCCACCGACACCGGCGGCTCCGCGCGTGTGCCGGCTGCGTTCAACGGCCTGGTGGGTTTCAAGCCCACGGCGTCGCGCGTGCCGACCACGGGCACCGTGCCCATCTCCTCCACGCTGGATTCGGTCGGCTACCTGGGCCGCTCCGTGGAATGCTGCGCCATCGTCGACGCGATCGCGGCGGACACCGCGCCGCCGCGCCGGGCCGCTCGGCAGCTGTCGCAATGCCGCTTCGCGGTGCCGGCGCCGCTGCTGGCGCGCGGCATGGACGGCCAGGTGCGCGACGCCTTCGAGTCGGCGCTGCTGGCCATCGCCCGCGCCGGCGCCGCCGTCGAGACGGTGCCGCTGGACTGCCTGGCGCTCGTCGCGGAGATCAACGCCGGCGGCGGCATCGCCGCGATCGAGGCGCACGCCTGGCACCGCGGGCTTCTGGAGCAGCAAGAGTCTCTCTACGACCCGGACGTGCTGCGCAAGATCCTGCTGGGGCGCGGCCGCGACAGCGCCATCTACCTGGACAAACTGGCGAAACGGCAGGCCTTCGTGCGCCTGGCCGAACGCGAACTCGAAGGCTACGACGCGCTGCTGTTCCCCACGGCCGGCATCGTGCCGCCCGTGCTGCGCGAACTGGAGACGGACGCCGCGGCGCACGACGCCGCCAACGCCGAGGCGCTGCACAACTCGCGCCTGGTGAACCTGATGGATGGCTGCGCGGTCTCGATCCCCATCCCGTCCGCCGGCGGCGCGCCGGTGGGCCTGACCGCCGCCGGCACGGCCGGCCGCGACGGCCGGCTGCTGTGCTGCGCCGCCGCCATCGAGCTGGCGCTGAACGAACAACCCGCATGAAGGAGAACCGCTGATGTCCGTTGCCCCTCACCTCCTGGTGGTCGCCGTCCAGGTCGACCCCGCCGTGGAGAAAGACTGGAACGATTGGTACGACAAGGTCCATCTGCCGGACATCGCCGGCTGCCCGGGCTTCCTGTCCGGCGCGCGCTACCAGTCGGTGGACGAGAAGGGCGAGCGGCACTACCTGACGGTGTACGAGCTGTCCAACCCCGACGCCCTCAAGACGTCCGAGTTCGCCAAGCTGCGCGGCTGGGGCCCCTTCGTCGGCAAGGTGACCTACACCAGCCGGTGCTATTCGCGCCTGACGGGCGAGAAGGCGGGGAGCTGAACATGTCGCAAGTCCAGGCCCAGGCCCTCGAGGCGGAGCAGTGGTTCTACGAGAAGAAGTGGAACAACTTCCGGCGCGGAACCCGCACGGGAAAGTTGAGGTGGGACGGCGGCTGCGCCACCGTGCGCTTCTACGACCAGGGCGCGCCCAAGACGGTGGAAGCGGTGCTGCGCGCGCTGCCCATCACCATGCCCATGATCCACGTCGCCTGGAGCGGCGAGATGCTGGTGGCCGCGCAGTCGTACGGCCTGAAGCAGCCCGAGTTCGAGAACGAGGTGCGGCTGGTCCGTCCCGGTGACCTGGGATGGGACCCCAAGTTCGGCGAGCTCACGGTCACCTACGGCACGGCCGAATGCAAGCTGCCTTCGGGCCCCAACAACCTGGTGATCTTCGCCAGCGTGGTGGAAGGGCTGGACGCCCTGGCCGTGTGGTCGCGCGAGCGCCGGTTCCGCGGCGTCGCCGACCTGGTGCTGGAAATCTGAGGACCCGCGCCGGCATGCAACTCATCGATCTCTTCGATCGCGGCGTGGGCTACGGGCGCGACGCGGCCTGCCTGGTGGAGCCGGGCGGCCGCAGCCTCGCGTACGGCGAGGTGCAGGACCTCTCGCACCGCATCGCCAACGGCCTGGTGGCCGCGGGGGTCGGCCCCGGCGACAAGGTCGGCCTGCTGAGCGACAACCACCTGCTCACCTTCGTGGCGGTGCTGGGCACGGTCCGCTCGCCGGGCATCTGGCTGCCGGTCAACGCGCGCAACGCGCCGGAAGAGAACGCCAACATCCTGGCGCGCGGCGGCTGCAGCTTCCTGTTCCTGCACAGCCGCTTCGCCGGCCAGCTGCCGCTGCTGCGGCAGGCCATGCCGTGGCTGAAGGGCGTGGTGTGCATCGATGCCGAACTGCCCGGCGCGCCGTCGCTGGAAGCCTGGGCCGCGGAGCAGCCGGCCACCCCTTTCCGCAGCGGCGCGGGCCCGGACGACGTGGTGGCGATCCGCGGCACCGGCGGCACCACCGGCCTGCCCAAGGGCGTGCTCATCACGCACCGCAACTACGCGACGCTGTTCGCCAACTGGTACGCGGCGATGCCCGTGCACGAGCGGCCGGTGAACCTGGTGGTTGCGCCGATGACGCACGCGGCGGGCACCCTGATGTTCGCGGCCTGCGGCTACGGCGGCAGCAACGTCGTCCTGCCTTCCGCCGACCCCGGGGCGGTCATCGAGGCGATCCGCCGCGACCGCGTGACGCAGCTGTTCATGCCGCCCACCGCGATCTACAAGCTGCTGACGCACCCCGAGGCGCGCCGCGGCGGCTTCGAGTCGCTGCGCTACTTCGTCTACGCCGCCGCGCCCATGTCGGCGGACAAGCTGCGCGAGGCCCTGGACGTGTTCGGGCCGGTGATGGTGCAGCTGTACGGGCAGGCCGAGGCGCCCATGGTCTGCACCGTGCTGGACGTCGAGGACCACCGCCGCGTGCTCGCCGACCCGTCGCTGTCGCACCGCCTGGCCAGCTGCGGCCGCGCGTCGCCGCTCGTGAGGGTGGCCATCATGGACGGCGACGGCCGCCTGCTGCCGGACGGCGAGCGCGGCGAGATCGTGGTGCAGGGCGACCTGGTGATGAAGGGCTACCACCAGGACCCGGCGAAGACCGCCGAGGCGATGCGGCACGGCTGGCTGCACACCGGCGACGTGGGCTACCGCGATGCCGACGGCTACTTCTACATCGTCGACCGCCTGAAGGACCTGATCGTCTCGGGCGGCTTCAACATCCCGCCGAGCGAGATCGAGCGCGTGCTCTGGTCGCATCCGGCGGTGAACGACTGCGCGGTGATCGGCGTGCCCGACCCGCACTGGGGCGAAGCGGTCAAGGCGGTGGTGGAGCTCAAGCCCGGCGCCGGCTGGGACGGCGACGCCGCGCTGGCCTGGTGCCGCGAACAGCTGGGCGCGATGAAGGCGCCCAAGACCATCGAGGTCTGGGACGCCCTGCCGCGCAGCCCCGTCGGCAAGGTGCTCAAGCGCGAGATCCGCGAGCGCTACTGGCAGGGCGAAGCCCGGCGCGTCTGAACGGCCGCATCCACCATGACCTTCCGTCACGCCGCGTTCATCGCGGGCGCCTGGGAACACCCCACCCGGTACGCGCCCGAGCTGTCGGTCGCGCGCCTGCACGCGGAATGCGCGCAAGGCGCGCTGCTCGACGCGGGCCTGTCGCTGGACGACGTCGACGGCTACTTCTGCGCCGGCGATGCGCCGGGCGGCCTGCCGGCGCTGATGGCCGACTACCTGAACCTGAAGCTGCGCGTGGTGGACGGCACCGATTCGGGCGGCTGCTCGTACATCGCGCACGTCGGCCATGCGGCCCGCGCCATCGCCAGCGGTGAATGCTCGGTGGCGCTGATCACGCTGGCCGGCAAGCCGCGCAGCAGCGGCCAGGCCACCGGCACCGAGATCCGCCAGGTGGCGCCCGAGCGTCCGGCCGCGCCGTTCGAGCAACCCTACGGCTGGACCGTGGCCGGCCTGTACGGGCTGCTGGCGCGCCGGCACATGCACGAGTACGGCACGACGATGGCGCAGCTCGCCTGGGTGAAGGTGGCGGCCTCGCACCATGCGCAGCACAACCCGCACGCGCTGTTGCGCAAGGTCTTCACCGTCGAGGATGTCCTGGCGTCGCCCCTGGTGGCCGATCCCTTGCGCCGCGGCGACTGCTGCGTGATCACCGACGGCGGCGGCGCGCTGGTGCTGGTGTCGCCCGCCATCGCGAAGTCGCTGGCGCGCCCGATGGTGGGCGTGCGCGGCTTCGCCGAAACCGTGCGCACGGGCGAGGCCGGGCGGCTGGACCTGCTGACCACGGGCGCCGCGGTGACGGGGCCGCGCGCTTTCGAAAGCGCGGGCCTCGCGCCGGGCGACGTGAAGTACGCGTCGGTGTACGACAACTTCTCGATCATGGTGGCGCTGCAGCTGGAAGACCTGGGCTTCTGCGCCAAGGGCGAAGGCGGGCGCTTCGTCGCGGACGGCAACCTCATCGCCGGCAGCGGCCGGCTGCCCTGGAACACCGACGGCGGCGGCATGTGCAACAACCACCCGCAGAACCGCGGCGGCATCACCAAGGTGATCGAAGCCGTGCGGCAGCTGCGCGGCGAGGCCCACCCGGCGGTGCAGGTGCGCGGTTGCGACATCGCGCTGGCCAGCGGCCCCGGGCTGGTGATGGGCGCGGGCCATGCGCATGCCACCGTGCTGCTGGAGAGGGTGCGATGAGCGATCACTTGCCTGGCGCCGGCGTGCTCGAGCGCGATCCGTATGCCGCCGCGTTCCCCGAACACCTGCCCTTCTGGCAGGCGGCCGCGGAAGGCCGCCTGCTGCTGCCGCGATGCGCGGACTGCGGCTGGACCCACTGGCACCCGCGCGCCCACTGCCCGTTCTGCTGGTCCGGCACCGTGCGGTGGGAGGTGGCCTGCGCCAGGGCGAGGCTGCACACCTTCACCGTGATCCCGCGCAATGGCTCTTCCACCGTGCTGGCCTATGTCCGCCTGGAAGAGGGGCCGCTGATGCTGACCAACGTCGTCGATGCGGACCCGGGCGCGCTGCGCATCGGCATGCCGCTGGTCGCCGCGTTCCGCGCGACGCCGGAAGGCCGGATGGCCCCCGTGTTCCGGCCCGCGCCCGAATGAATCACCCGAAGCCTTGAAGGAAATGAACGAATGACCACCGACGCCAAGACGCCCAGCGTCGCCCGCCGCTACCTCGCGCGCATGCGCGAGCACGGCATCAAGTACCTGTTCGGCAACGCCGGCACCGATTTCCCGCCGCTGATCGAGGCGCTGGCCGAAGGGGACTGCGGCATCCAGCCCATCCTCGTGCCGCACGAGAACGTCGTCGTCGGCATGGCCTACGGCGCTGCGCTGGCCTCCGGGCGGCCGCAGCTGCTGATGGTGCACGTCGGCCTGGGCACCGCCAACACGCTGTGCGGCCTGCTCAACGCCACGCGCCAGCACGTGCCGCTGGTGCTCACGGCCGGCCGCACGCCGGTGCTGGAGCACGGCCGCCTGGGCGCGCGCAACAACCACATCAACTGGGCGCAGGAGATGTTCGACCAGGCCGGCATGGTGCGCGAGATGGTCAAGTGGGAATACGAGCTGCGCGACCCGGACCAGGTGGAATCGGTGGTCGATCGCGCGCTGGCCATGGCGGGCTCCGCGCCGCAGGGGCCCGTGTACCTCGTCCTGCCGCGCGAGGTGCTCGCCGCGCCCGCGCCCGCGGTGGACAACGAAGGCATCGGCCGGCAGGCGCCCGTGCGCGCCGGCCTGCCGCCCGCCGACGACCTGGCGTCCGCGGCGCAGTGGCTGGCGCAGGCGCGCCGGCCGCTGATCATCACGGCCGACGCGGGCCGCACGGCCGCGGGCTTCGAGGCGCTCACCGCGCTCGCCGAGCAGTGCGGCATCCCGGTGGTGCAGTACCGCCCGCGCTACCTCAACCTGCCGTCGTCTTCGCGCGCGCACGCCGGCTACGACCCGCATTCGCTGCTCGGCGTGGCCGACCTGGTGCTCGCGGTGGACGTCGACGTGCCCTGGATCCCGGGCCAGGCGGCGCCGGCACCGGGCGCCCGCGTCATCCAGGCGGGGCTGGACCCGCTGTGCGCCGGCTATCCGATGCGCGGCTTCCGCAGCGACCTGACGCTGCAGGGGGACACGGCGGCCATCCTGCGCGAATTGCTCAAGCTGCGCGCCGCGCACCCGCCGTCGCAGCCGGGCTGGCTGTCGGATGCGACCAGCCAGCACCGCCGGTCCATCGGCGCGCCGATCGCCGAGACGCTGAACAACCGCTACGTCTCGCGCTGCATCGCGAAGGCGCTGGGGCCCGACGGCGTGCTGGTCAACGAGTACATCTTCTCGCTGGAGGAGATGGACCACGACACGCCGGGCCGCTACTTCGCGTACAGCCCGGCGGGCGGCCTGGGCTGGGGCATGGGCGCGGCCATGGGCATCCGGCTGGAGCGGCCCGACGCGCTGGTGATGGCCGTGGTCGGCGACGGCACGTACATGTTCGGCAACCCGACGCCCACGCACTTCACCAGCGCGGCGCACGGGCTGCCCTTCGTCACGGTGGTCTTCAACAACCGCCGCTGGGGGGCGGTGCATCGCGCCACGCTGTCGATGTACGGGCAGGGCGCCGCGGCGCGGGCGGAGAAGCCGGTGTTCGCCACCCTCGAGCCGACGCCCGACTACGAGCGCATCGTCGAAGCCGCGGGCGGCCTGGGCATCCGGGTGGAGACCGCCGCCGAACTGCCGAAGGCGCTGGAGCGCGCGGTGCACGCCGTGCGGCACGAGCGCCGCCAGGCCGTCGTCAACATCATCGCGGACATCGGCTACGAGCGCACGAGCTGAGCCGCACTTCGCTGTCCCCTTTTCAATTCCACTGGAGGCCCCATGACCCTTGCCACCGCCACCGGCGACATCTCGCCCGACCAGATCATCGTCCCCAGCGGCCACTGGATCGGCGGCCGCACGCTGGAGGACGGCGTGGCGCCGCTTTCGGTGCTGCGGCCCTCGGACGGTTGCCTGCATGGCGCGGTGGCCGAAGCCGGCGCCGCCGTGGTGGATGCCGCGGTCAAGGCGGCGCAGGCCGGCCAGGCCGCGTGGGCGGCGATGCGGCCGCGGCAGCGCGGCGACCTGATGCGCCGCTGGGCCGACCTGGTCGACCGCGACCGCGAGCGGCTGGCGCGGCTGGAATCCGTCGTGTCGTCGCGCGCGCTGCACGAGACGCGCGCGAACGACGTGCCGGCGGTGGCCGAATGGCTGCGCTTCTACGGCGAGTACGCCGACAAGCTGGAAGGCACGGTCACGGCGAGCGGCGACGACCGGCTCTCGCTGATCCTGCGCGAGCCGTACGGGGTGGTGGGCATCATCACGCCCTGGAACTTCCCGCTGTTCCTGGCGACCTGGAAGCTCGCGCCCGCGATCGCGGCGGGCAACGCCGTCGTCGTCAAGGCGTCCGAGCTCACGCCCTGGTCGGTGCAGGGCCTCGCCGAGCTGGCCACCGAAGCCGGCCTGCCGCACGGCGTGATCAACGTCGTGCACGGCACGGGGCCGGTGACCGGCCGCGCGCTGGTTCAGCACCCCGGCGTGGCCTACGTCACTTTCACCGGGTCCACCGCCACGGGCGCCCGCATCATGTCGGATGCGGCCTCGTCCGGCATCAAGCCGGTGGCGCTGGAGCTGGGCGGCAAGAGCGCCACGGTGGTCCACGCCGACTGCGGCGACCTGGACGCCGTGGCCGACCACGTCACCTGGGGCATCACGCGCAACGCGGGCCAGCTGTGCTACGCCGGCTCGCGCCTGGTGGTCGACGAGCGGGTCGCGGACGAACTGGTGCACAAGGTGGTGCAGCGCATGCAGCGCCTGACCCCCGGCCCCACCTGGTCGGATTCGACGTCGCTGGCGCCGATCATCAGCGAGCGGCAATGGAGCCGCATCGATTCGCTGGTGCAGCGCACCGTGGACGAGGGCGCGCGCGTGCAGTGCGGCGCCACGCCGCAGCGCCTGCAGGGCGGCTGCTTCTACCCGGGCACCGTCCTGGACGACGTGCGCACCGACATGACCGGCTTTCGCGAGGAGATCTTCGGCCCGGTGCTGTGCGTGCAGCGCTTCACCGATCCGGAGCAGGCGCTGGGCCTGGCCAACCACCCGGTCTACGGGCTGTCGGCGGCCGTGTTCACGCGCGACATCCAGCGTGCGCTGGCTTCGGCGCGCGGCCTGAAGGCCGGCACGGTGTGGGTCAACCGCTGGGGCCGCACGCCGGAGATGATGAGCAGCCCCTTCGGCGGCTACGGCCAGTCGGGCATCGGCAAGGAATCGGGCCGGCCCGGCATCGACGGCTTCCTGCGCAGCAAGACCGTGTGGGTGGACTTCGCGGCCACGGCGGAACTCGCGCAGGGCGGCCGCCGGTGAGCGTGAGCCGGCTGGTGCGTTGATGCGCCGGGCGTCACGCCTCGCGCGGGCGCGCCTCCGGTTCCTCGCCACCATTCGCCGGCCCATGTTCCGGGCCGGCGTGAGCGACTGCGCGCCCATGGCCTTCGGCATCGCGGCCTGGGGGCTGGTGGTGGGCGCCGCGATGGCGAAGAGCGGCATGGGCATCCCGCTGGCCATCCTGATGTCGGTGCTGGTGTCCGCCGGCACCGCGCAGGTGGCGGCGCTGCCGCTGATCGCGGCCGGCGCCCCGATGGCGGTGGTCTGGGCGGCCGTGGCCTGCGTCAGCCTGCGCTTTCTCGTCTTCAGCTGGCAGTACCGGCCCTACTTCGCGCACCTGCCGCGCCACCGCCGGGTGCTGCTGAGCCACTTCATGCAGGACACCACTTCCGCGATGCTGCTGCGCCGCTTTCCCGAGCCTCGCGGGGCGCGTGGCCAGGTGGACTACTTTCGCGGCGCCGCGGCCATCAACTGCGGCGTCTGGCAGACGGCGGTGATGGCGGGCATCTTCGCCGGCCAGGCCATCCCGGCCCGATGGGGCGTGGGCTTCGCGGGCACCATGGCGCTGCTCGCGCTGGCCTGCGGCCAGCTGCGCAGCCGCACCAGCTGGGCAGCGGCCCTGGTCGCCGCGTGTGCCGCCGTCGCCACGCATGCGCTGCCGCTGCGGCTTCACGTCGTCGTCGCCGTGGCGGCGGCACTGGCCGTCGCGGCCGTGGCGCGTGTGTGCGGGCGCCACGCGCCGGAGGCGGCTGCATCGTGAGCAGGTTCGAGATCTTCTTCACCATCCTCGGCATGGCGGCCGTCACGCTGCTGTGCCGGTCGTTCTTCCTGCTGCCCGACCGCGAACTGCCCCTGCCGCGCTGGCTGGAGGATTGCCTGCGGTACGCGCCGGCGGCTGCCCTGCTGGCGGTGGTGGTGCCGGAGATCGTGATGCACGACGGGCAGCTGGTCACGACGTGGCGCGACGCGCACGTCGGCGGCGCGCTGGCCGGCCTGGCGGTGTACGCGCTGCGCCGCCGTCTCCTGGCCACCATCCTCGGCGGCACGGCCGCGATGCTGGCATTGCGGTTCGGGCTGGGCTGGTAGAGCCGGAAGCGAAGGAAGAGGTCCGCAAGCTGCAGGGCGGCAGCCGGCGGGCGTAGGCGGGTTCCCACCGCGGCGGGCGAACGGGCCTCGCGCGCCGCGCCGGACGCGCTTCCTACATTGGCGGCTTCGATTTCCAAAGTCATGCGCGGCATGCCGCCGCGCCAGGAGAGCCGTGATCCATACGAGCGCGTGGATTCGGCCGATGCGGCGGTGGCCAACGCCATCTTCAACGCCACCGGCGTGCGGATCCGCGACTACCCGAGGACGCTGGACAAGGTGCTGGCGGGTTGGGAGTGAGCTGCTAGCGCGCTTCGGGCAGCTCGATCTTCACCTCGAGCACTTCCAGGTTGTCCTGGCGGTCGAGCTGCACCTTGATGTCGTTCGGGTCGATCTTGATGTACTTGCCGATCACGGCGACCAGGTCCCGCTGCAGCGCGGGCAGGTAGTCGGGCTGCACGGAGCTGCGGCCGCTGCGCTCGTGCGCCAGGATGATCTGCAGCCGCTCCTTGGCGACGCTGGCGGTCTTCTTCTTCTCGCCCAGCAGGAAGGAAAGCAGGGAGCCCATGGTCAGCGGGCCCCGAACAGGCGCTTGAGGAAGCCCTGCTTCTGCGCGTCGACGAAGCGCATCGGCTTGTCGGCACCCAGGAAGCGGTCCACCACGTCCTTGTAGGCCTCCGAAACGTCGCTGCCCTTCAGGTGCACGGCGGGCGTGCCCTGGTTGCTGGCCTGCAGCACGGTTTCGCTCTCAGGAATGACGCCGATCAGCTGGATGCGCAGGATGTCCTGGATGTCTTCCAGCGACAGCATCTGCCCCTGGTCGACGCGGTTCGGGTTGTAGCGCGTGATCAGCAGGTGCTCCTTGACGGGCTCCTTGCCTTCGATCGCACGCCTGGTCTTGGACGACAGCATGCCCAGGATGCGGTCGGAGTCGCGCACCGAGGACACCTCGGGGTTGGTCACCACCAGCGCCTCGTCGGCGAAGTGCATGGCCATCAGCGCGCCGGTCTCGATGCCGGCGGGCGAGTCGCACACGATGTACTCGAAGCCCATCGCCGCCAGGTCGTTCAGCACCTTCTCCACGCCTTCGCGGTTGAGGGCTTCCTTGTCGCGGGTCTGCGAGGCGGCCAGCACGAACAGGTTGTCGCAGTGCTTGTCCTTGATCAGCGCCTGGTTGAGCGTGGCTTCGCCGTGGATGACGTTGATGAAGTCGTACACCACGCGGCGCTCGCAGCCCATGATGAGGTCGAGGTTGCGCAGGCCGACGTCGAAGTCGATGACGGCGGTCTTGTGGCCGGCGAGCGCCAGGCCCGAAGCGAAGCTGGCGCTGGTGGTGGTCTTGCCGACGCCGCCCTTGCCGGACGTGACGACGATGATCTTTGCCATTGAAAGTTTCCTCAGGCGGTGTTCAGGGGGGCCATCACCAGCTTGCCTTCGGCGCCGCCCGCCAGCCGCACCTGCGTGGGCTTGCCGAGCACTTCCGGGGGCAGCGGAACGTCGCTCGTGCGGTACACGCCGGCGATGGAGACGAGTTCGGGTTCCAGGGCCAGCGACACGATGCGCGCCGCCGCGTCGCCGCGCGCGCCCGCGATGGCCTTGCCGCGCAGGGGCGCATAGACGTGGATGCTGCCGTCGGCGATGACTTCGGCGCCGGCATTCACGATGGACATCACCACCAGGTCGCGGCCGCGCGCGTAGACCTGCTGGCCGGAGCGCAGCGGCTTGTCGACGATCAGCGCGCCGGCCGGGGCGGGTGCCGCCACCGGAGCGGGCGCGGGTTCGTCGCGCGGCCGCACGGCCAGCGGCACCGCTTCGGTGGCCTGCGCCAGGCCGCTGTCGCGCGCCGCCGCCGCCAGCGTTTCGCTGCCGCCCCGCACGGCGACCGGCACCACGCGATGCTGGCGCAGCAGACGCTGCAGCGCGGGGAAGTCGACCTGCGCGTCGGGCGGCAGGGGGGTGAGGTCGACGACGAGCGGGTCGTGGTCGAAGAAATCGGGGATGTCGCCGAAGCGGGTCTTCAGCTCCTCGGCCAGCGCCTGCAGGTCCGCGGACTTGAGCAGCAGCGAAACCAGGGGGAGGTTCGCGCTCTTGAGCTCGAACGTGGCGGGCGCAACGCCGGCGGGGGCAACGGACATCAGATGGGACTGCGACTGCTAGGGACTGCGAAGGCGGGCGCATGTTAGCAGCGGCTGAGGCAGACAACTCCTACAGATTGTTCGCCCGCCGCGCCGCCTGCCTCCCGTGGTGGCCGCTATTCGGCCTTGATCCTGGCGCGTTCCACGACTTGCTTCCAGCGCTTCTGCTCGCCGGCGATGAACTGCGCGAACTGAGCGGGGCTGCCGCCCACCGACTGCGCCGCGTCCTGGTTCAGGCGTTCCAGCGCGCCTTGCGACTTCATCGCCTTCTGCGCTTCGGCGGCCAGCCGGTCGACGTTGGGCTGCGCCATCGACGCCGGCGCCAGCAGCCCATACCACTGGGTCATCTCGAAGCCCGGGAATCCCTGCTCCGCGACGGTGGGCACGTCCGGCAGCTGCGCCAGCCGCTGCGCGGAGCCGGTGGCGATGCAGCGCAGCTTGCCTGCCTTGATGTGCTGCAGGATCGCCGAGGCGCCCACGGACGCGGCTTCCAGGCGACCGGCCAGCAGGTCGGTCAATTGCGGACCGGTGCCCTTGTAAGGGATGTGGGTGATGAAGATGTTGGCGGTCATCTTCAGGTATTCCATCGCCAGGTGGCCGGCGCTGCCGTTGCCGGCCGACCCGTAGTTCATGGTTCCTGGCTTGGCCTTCACGAGGGCGATGAACTCCCTGAGGTTGTTCGCGGGCACGCCCGGATGCACCACGTACAGGCTTGGCACCTTCGCCAGCAGGCTCACGGCCTTGAAGTCCTTGTTGGCGTCGTACGGGAGCTTCTCGAACATGTAGGGATTGACCGCCAGCGTGCCGATGTGGCCGAGGATGACTGTGTGCTGGTCGTCGGCCCGCGCGACTTCGGCCATCGCGATGTTGCCGCTGGCGCCTGGCTTGTTCTCGACGAACACGTTCTGCCCGAGCGTCTTGCCCATTTCCACGGCGGCCGAACGGGCGATGATCTCGGAGCTGCCGCCGGGGGCGAACGGCACGACGAAGCGGATCGGCTTGGAAGGCCAGTTCTGCGCGGCCGCGCGCATCGGCAGCAGGCCGGCGAGGGTGGAAGCACCGGCGCAGGCCAGCAGGGAACGTCTCGTGGGGGTCATGGCAAATCCTGTGTAGCCGGCATCGGCGGGGCGGGCGAACGGTACTTCAGCCAGCCCGCGTCAGGCGTACGTGAAAGCCGCACTGAACGCGTCGCCAAACGCGGACGATCCGGTGAGGATGAGCGCGATCGTCACGCGGCCGTCCGGCACCCGCAGCAGGGAGACGCGTGCCGCTTGGACGTCGCAAGTGATTGCCAACGGCGCATCGTCCCCGCTCCAGGCCTGCAGGTCGAAATCCCATTCGCCGTCGCTTGCGCCAGCCGATGGCGGGCCGAAGTCGCCGGCCGCCCAGCCGAGCACCGCGTCCACTTCGCGGATCAGCGCGGGCAGGCGGGCCGGGACGGCGGAGGCCAGGGCTTCGAAGCTGCAAGTCCCGGCGCCGTCATCCGACGATTCGAAGATCAGAAAGTCGAGCTGCATCTGGTGACCAGGCGTCTCCAACGAAAAAGCCCGCTACGTTTCCGATAGCGGGCTTTCTTGGCGCGGCCGGTGAGATGGTGGGTCCTGTAGGATTCGAACCTACGACCTACGGATTAAGAGTCCGCTGCTCTACCAACTGAGCTAAGAACCCATCTCGAAAGAAAACCGCCGGAAGGGCGGTTTTCTTTTGAAGAAACCGTTGTTGTGGTGGAGAGGAGGAGGATCGAACTCCCGACCTTCGCATTGCGAACGCGACGCTCTCCCAGCTGAGCTACCCCCCCACAACGACCGATATTCTAGCAAATCCGAAGAGCACTTCCGCGGGCCTTTGTGCGGCAGCCCGTTCTCAGGCGTGCGCGGCGACCAGATCGCTCACCAAGGCCTGCGTCAACGCGAGCCTGGGCGTGCCCTGGCGGTCGAGCACGAACACGCCACGGCCGTTGGAATGCAGGAGGGTGCCGTCGGGTGCGATGTCGAAGGAAGCGACGTGGCGGGCCAGCACGTCCTCGCGGCCCTGCGGATCCAGCCGCACCAGTTCCCAGTTGGCCGGCACCAGCGAAGGCACGCCGTGCGACGAGGCGCCCGCGCGCAGCGCCTTCTCGGCATCGATGCGCCGGCCCTGCAGCACCAGCTGCTTCAGGTCGGCCTCGCGTGCAGGGCCGTTGGCGCTGGTCAGCGGCTTGCGCGAATACATCATCGAGAAGAAGTTGAGGTAATGGAACACCGCGCGAAGCAGCCGGAACGGGAACAGCAGCGAGTCCAGCAGGGTCGCCGACCACGACGCCTGCGGCGCTTCGTGCGGGCGGCGGACGAAATGCAGGTTGCCCTGCGGACAGACGCGCGGGCGCAGGTAGTCGAAGCGCGGGTCGTCCAGGATCGGCACCACGGTGCCCGTGTCCATCTCCAGCCGCTGGATGCTGGCGGGCCCTTCGGCGACGATGTAGCCGCCTTCGTTGCGCGCGAGCCCCGCGCTCTGGAACAGCAGGTGCTTGGGCGAGCCGGGGATCCAGCAGGGACTGCTGTCCACCGTGTCGCCGCCGGTGACCTCGCGCATGACCGCGCCGTCCGGCTGCATCAGCGCGATGTTGGCGATGCCGTCTGAGTGGCGCGACGAGGCCGCCAGCTGTGAGCCGTCGGGCGACAAGGCCAGCCCCGAGAGGTCAAGCCCGGGCTTGAGCAGCAGGCGTTGCTCGTGGCCGGTGGCGGCGTCGTGGCGGAACAGGCCGCCGATGGCAGCGTCCTTCTGGAAGTACAGCAGGCTGCCGTCGCCCTGGAACACGGCCGACGTGACCAGGAAGGGCGCATCGGCCGATTCGAAGCTGCGCATGCCGCCGCCGGCCGCGATGCCGAAGCTGGTGCCCTGCTTCCAGCTGTGCCGCTCGCGCGTGCGCTCGCGGCGGTCGGCGGCTTCCTGGGCGTAGGTGCTTTGCAGCGGCGCGGGCTCGCCGTTCGCGCCGCGCAGCCACAGCTGCCCGTTGGCGAGGAAGGCCAGGCCGCGGCCCGAAGGCTGCAGGGCCGCCGCCGCGGCGGTGCCGCGGCCGGAGGTGGCGCGCCAGAGGAAGTACGCGACGAGCGCGACGGCCGCCAGGCCGAGCAGGATGTGCATGTTCCGGACTCCCCCTTGTTGGTGCTGCCGTCGAGTTTATCGGCAGCGCCGGGGCAGACCGGCCGTCAGCGGGCGTAGAGCTTTTCCATTTCGTTGCGCACTTTCCACGCGCGGGTGGACGTGTCCATCGCCACGTCGCCCCAGCTGAGGCTCTGGCCTTTCTTCACCGGCCGCACCACCTTCACGCCGTGCGCCAGGCCCAGCGGCAGGCCGCCCAGCTGCGTCGATTTCTCCGCCGGCAGCAGCTTGCCCCACACGGTGTAGCCGCCTTCGCCGTCCAGCGTCTCGCCGGGCTGCAGGTCGCGCTTGGCGGTGGCCACCACGTCGGCGTTCCAGCCGGTGGCCACGCCCGTGGGCTCGCCGCGCAGCGCGACGGAGGCGACGGACACGCCGACTTCCAGGCCGATGAGGTGCCAGCGCTTGTACAGCGTGAAGTAGCGCCCGCTGGGGTCGGTGTGCGCGTTGTATTCCTCGAAGCAGTTCCTG
Organism: Ramlibacter humi; assembly: GCF_004681975.1. GTDB lineage: Bacteria > Pseudomonadota > Gammaproteobacteria > Burkholderiales > Burkholderiaceae_C > Ramlibacter > Ramlibacter humi. The sequence goes on along the minus strand of NZ_SMLK01000008.1, from coordinate 72,215 downwards.
ATGTATTCGGTCTCGGCTTCGACGGTGACCCATACGCCCATGCGGATGTCGTACGGGATCTTGCGGCCGTCGGCTTCCAGCGACGAGATCACCTCCACCATGCCCTTGCGTTCCAGCACGCCGCCCTCGCTGCGCGGGCGCGTGACGAAGGGGATGTCTTCCACGCTGGCCGGCGGATAGAGCAGGCCGTTGCCCGGCACGGCCAGGCCGGTGGCGTTGGACACCGCCGTGCTTTCGATCGAAGGCTTGCTGCCGTCGAGGAAGCTGTTGAACATCTTGGGGTTCAGCCCGCCGCGCTTCGCCTGTTCCGGCGTCAGGCCGTAATAGCCCCACACCGTTTCCGGCGTCGATTCGCTGAAGTGCGGCAGCCACTTGTGGCCGCGGCCCGCGGCGACGACGGGGAAGCCGCAGGTGCGTGCCCAGTCCACCAGGTCGCAGATCAGCGCGGGCTGGTCGCCAAAGGCCAGCGAGTAAACGACGCCGGCTTCCTGCGCCTTGCGCGCCAGCAGCGGGCCGCAGAACGCGTCGGCTTCCACCGTGACGTTCACCACGTGCTTGCGATGGGCGAAAGCTTCCAGGCAGTGGTCCACCGCGGCGATGGGGTGGCCGGTGCATTCGACGACGACGTCGATGGCCGGGTGCCGCACCAGCGCCTGCCAGTCGTCGCCGACGTGCGTGGTGCCGGCCTTGATGGCCGCGTCCAGCGAAGCAGCCTCGGTGCGTTGCGATTCCCAGCCCACGCGCGCGAGGTTGGCCTTCGCGTTCGCGGGTGACAGGTCGGCGATGCCGACCAGGTGCACGCCGGGTGTGCGCGGCACCTGCGCCAGGTACATGGAGCCGAACTTGCCGGCGCCGATCAGGCCGATGCGCACTGGCTTGCCTTCGGCCTGGCGCTGCTGCAGTTTCGCGTGAAGATTCATGGTGTCTCCGAGTCCCGTTCGGGCTGAGCTTGTCGAAGCCGTGGCGCATGCCCTTCGACAAGCTCAGGGCGAATGGAGTGGGTGTTCAGGCCGCTTTCTTGATGTCTTCGATCGGCACCGCGCTGGTCTGCAGCGCGCTGGCGGGCATGCCCTTGCCCCACGGCACGTCGACCGGGTAGGACTTCACCAGGCAGTCGTCCGGCAGGCAGCTGATCGCCGCGAAGTCGCGGTGCGCGATGTACTCGGGCCGCTTGAAGCGGCGGATGTGGTTGGAGATGGCGCACAGGCTCAGGTACACGCTCACGCGGTTCCACGGCGACAGGTTGCTGGTGGACGCGTGCACCAGGCAGCTGTGGAACAGGATCATGGAACCGGCCGGTCCCTTGGGGCTGACGATGCCGCCGTTCTTGCCGCCGGCGCGGTCCACCAGCTTCGCGATCAGCTCGTTGTCCACGGTCCACAGCGGGTAGCTGGTGGTGGTGAGGTCGTGCTTCGCTTCCACCACGCCCTTCTTGTGGCTGCCCGGGATGAACATCAGCGGGCCGTTGAACTCGTTCACGTCGTCCAGGAAGATGGCCACGTTCATCGCCCGCTCGGTGGGCATCATGTCGTCGTTCAGCCAGGTGCCGTAGTCCTGGTGCCACTGCCACACGTCGCCTTCGAAGGCCATCTTCCCGTTGATCTTGAACTGGTGCATGTAGACCTCTTCGCCGAACAGGTCCATCACCGGTTCCACCATGCGCGGGTGGCGCGCCAGCCGCGCGAAGGGTTCGCTTACCAGGTGCGCCGCAAAGTTGGTGCGCACCGCGTCGCTGCCTTTCTCGCGCACGTTGTAGGCCTCGCGCCGGCTGTACAGCTCGGGCACCGCGCCGGTCAGCGTCTTCACTTCCTCCGGCTTGAAGAGGGAAGGGAAGAACAGGTAACCCTCGCGGTCGAACTGTTCGAGCTGTTCTTTCGAAAGGCGCATGGCTTGTCTCCTATCGGGTCTTGGCCTGGGGTGGATTCAGGATGGCGGGCAATTGGCGCAGCAGGTTGCCGGCAGCCTGGTCGGTGTGCGCCAGCGTGAGCTTCGCGGCCTTGTCGGCGTCGCCGGCCGCGATGGCGCGCGCGATGGCTTCGTGCTCGTTCCACACGGCTTCGCGCTGGCGCGACTGCTGCAGCACCGCACCCATCACGCGGCGCAGGTGCCGCCAGTGCTGGTGCGCCGACTGTTCGATCAGCGGGTTGCCCGAAGCGGTGTACAGCGCCTGGTGGAAAGCCAGGTCGGCGTCGATCATGGCCTGCACGTCGCGGCCGCGCGCGGCTTTGCGCCCGCGCTCCAGCAGCTTGGGATCCAGGCGGAACTTCGATCGCGCGGCCAGCCGCGCCGCCAGCGCGTCGAGCGCGCCGCGCACCTGGTACACGTTGAGCGTCCACGCCTCGTCCAGCGGCGCTACCTGCAGCCCGCGGCCCGGCGCGTCCTGCACGAAGCCGTCTTTTTTCAGCAGGCGCAGCGCCTGCAGCACGGGCTGGCGCGAGACGGCCAGCTGCTCTGCGATATCTTCCTGGGTGATGCGTTGGCCCGGCGCGAGCGAGCCCTCGCTGATCGCGTCGAGCAGGCGGCGGTACACCTGGTCGACGAGGTCTGGCGCGGATTCGATGCGGACGAGCTGGGAGGCCATCGCAGGACGTTCAGTCAAACTCTGTATACAGAATACACCTTGACCCGGAAAGGCGCAAATCGGATGGAACCGCAACTCGACGGTGCGTGGCTCGACCGCATGTACAACAACCGCGCGCTGGTGCCCGAATACCAGCGGCACTTCGACCGCTGGAAGGCGGATTCGGAGCAGGCTCGCCGCGACAGCGAATGCGTGCTGGACATCGCGTACGGCAAGGCGCCGGGCGAAAAGCTGGACGTGTTCCCCGCGCCGCGCTCGCGCGCGCAGACGGTGGTGTTCATCCATGGCGGCTACTGGCGTTCGCTGGACAAGAGTGACCACTCGTTCATCGCGCCGGCCTTGCAGGAGGCGGGCGCCTGCGTGGTCGTGCCCAACTACGACCTGTGTCCCGCCGTCACCATTCCCGGCATCACCATGCAGATGGCGCGCGCGCTGGCGTGGACCTGGAAGCACGCGCCCGACCACGGCGGCGACCCGCGCAACATCACGGTCATCGGCCATTCCGCAGGCGGCCAACTGGCCGCGATGATGCTCAATTGCGACTGGACGGCGCTGGACCCGGACCTGCCTTCCGACGTGGTGGGCAAGGCGCTGTCGATCTCCGGCCTGTACGACCTCGACCCGCTGATGCGCACGCCTTTCCTGAAGGATTCGCTGCGCCTCACGCCCGGCGACGCGCTGCGCTGCAGCCCCGCGTTCATGCCGGCGCCGATGGCGGGCACGCTCTACTCGGTGTGCGGCGGCGAAGAGAGCCCGGAGTTCATCCGCCAGAACCGCCTGATCCGCGAGTCGTGGGGCGAGGGCGTGGTGGAAGTGTGCGAGGAGATGGAGGGCCTCCATCACTTCGGCGTGATCGAGGCCCTGGCGCAGCCGGGGCACCCGCTGCAGGCGCTGGCGCTGGAACTGGTCTGGCGCTGACCGCGTCGGCTAGAGAGAGGGGCCAAGACATCACTGAGCGTGGCCCTCCGTACACCATAGCCCGGTCGCTATGGCAGCCTCCGGGCACCAGTGGTTTCCTCGGAGAAGACTTGCTTGCGGTCCTTCCGGGTCTTCAGATACTGCGACTTTTCGAGAAGTATCTGTCGCAACGCGTGGAACTCGGCTTCTTGCACTTCTCGGCATAGAGTGCCAGGCTTCACGACGTTCTCAATGAACCCTTCGACCCGTGACTTGAACTCGCGCCGCGTGTGAATCTTGTTGTTTGCACGATGAGGAGGAACGATATCGATGCTGAAATCGAAAAGCGTGCCCTCCACCTCGAAGCCGTTGGAAGTGCTGCAAATCGCGACGATCTGCATCATGTCCGATGCGTTCGGGTCGACCGCGTCGATGCTGGATAGCTTTCGGTCCACAAAGAAGCGCCTCATGCTTCGTCTGATTGTTTCCATGCGAGCATTGTGTCGACAGCCGGACGTTCGTCATGTCGGGACCGTGCATGCGCATGACCCCGCCAAGGCACCCAGGATGCTGGGTGCCTTGGCAGCGCGTCCTCCTCGCATGGAGCGCTAGCGCTTGGCCGCTTCTTCGATCAGCTTGGTGTATTCCTTGAGCGTCAGCTTGCGCGGCTGCTGAAGCAGCGCCTGGCCGATGCTCTGCGCCACGTCTTTCGAACTGGCGCCCGCGCCGAGGCCCAGGCCGAGGGCGGCGGCGCCCTGCGGCTGGCCGACGGCACGTTGCAGCAGCTGGCCGGCCAGGTTGTCCGCCGCGGCCTGCGCCGGCTGCGCGCCGCGCAGCACGTCGCCGAACAGGTTCAGCGCGGCGCGGTCGCCGCGGCCGCTGAACGCGTTCAGGCGGTTGCCGCCGCCGGACATCGCGGCCGCGCCCATCGTCAGGTTCAGCAGCATGCCCAGCGCGGCCTGGCTGTTCGCCTGGCTGGCCTGGTCCTGCTCGCGCTTGGCCTTGTCGAAAGCGAAGTCCTGCTGCAGCTTGGCGATGTAGTCGGGCCGCGCGCGGTAGAAGATGATGTTCGCGCCCGACACGGTGGCGTCGCTGATGAAGAGGCCCGAGATCACTTCGTCTTCCACCGGGTCGATGCGCACGCCCTGGAACAGGAAGATGCCCGTGACGATGTTGTCGCCCCAGGCGCGCGAAGGCACGTACTGGAACTCGCCGTCGTAGGTGATGCCCTTGTAGTCGGTGTACTTGCCGGTGCCGAAGGCCGCCAGATTGCGTTCGACGAACGGGTTCCATATGCGGGTGAAGGTGCCCGTGTACGTGCTGGTCACCTTGCGGAAGTCGCCCGCGCCGCGCACCTGCGTGCCCTCGAGCATCATGCCTTCGGCGTCCATGCGCACCGGGTATGTGCGGCTGGGGTCGCCCGGCCAGCGCACTTCGTACTGGCCGCCGGCGAAGCGGCCTGCGCGCCACGGCCCGGTGAACTGGCCGTCCTGGCGCGCGATGGTGCCCACGCCGTTCTGGCAATCGCCGGAGAGGCACTGCGCGCCACGCCCGTGCTGCTCCACGTCCTGTGCGGCGGCTCCCGCCGCCGCGATGGCCACCAGGGCCGCGATCAGTCGACGTTGCATTGCGTGGTCTTGATCTGTTCGCCGTGGTCCCAGCAGATGCTGGAGGCGGGGACCTGGATGCCGTTGGGCAGGCGGTACGCGTAGTTGGACTGCAGGCCGTGCGGGCGGCCGTCCCGGTAGGTGGCCTCGTAGGCCTTCTGGCGCCCGTTGTACGACACCATGCGCCAGGCCTTCGGCCCGGTCGGCACCATCAGGGAAGTGGTGATCGTGTCGTAGCCGGCGGGGCCGGTGACGGACACGCGCATCAGCGACAGCTGGCGCACGCCCGCGTCCTTGCCGGGCAGGGTCTCGTTGAAGATGAACATCGCCGAGCTGGCCTTGGGCGGCGGGTTCTTGCGCATCATCTCGGCGACGGCAGGATCGCCCCATTCGGTGGACGCGTCCAGCTGCACCTGGCGCTCGATCGCCAGGCCCGGGCGGCGGCCTTCGGGGCCGACGTCCGTCTCGATGTATTTGCGGAAGCGGGTGCGGATGATGTTGCCCAGGCCCGAGTTCACCATCGTGAACTCCACCCAGCCCGCATACCGGCCGTCCGGCTTGCCGTCCTTGCACGAAGCCTGCACCGGCCGGACCACCACGTCGACGAATTCCATGGGCTTCATGCCGGGCATGTCGCGGGTGGTGCGGGCCCAGGCGCGCTTTTCCTCGTCGGACATCGGCACGCCCGGCAGTCGCGCGCCGATGATCTTGCTCAGCAGCTCCGGCGGCACCTCGCACGGGAAAGGCTGGCCCTGGGCCGGCATGGCGAAGTAGCTGTCCTGCGCGCGCAGGAACTTCTCCATCTCGGCGTTGGCCTGCTGCGCCCAGCCGGCGAATTGGGGATCGTCCAGCGTGGGCATCTCGACGGCCTGCGAGGCCGTGGTGCACAGCAGGATGGCGGCGGCGGCGAGGTGCCGCATTGGAGTTGTGACGAAATGCATCAACCCATTGTAGGGTTGATGCATTTCATTTGAAAAGAGGGCGCGTGCAGGACCCGCGCGCCGGTCACATCAGCAGGTGCTCGCCCGCGTTGTCGCCGCCCAGGATGACGTAATTGACCTTGCGGATGTCCATCAGCTTCCTGCCGCCGGCGTAGCTGATGGAGCTCTGCACGTCTTCCTGCATCTCGCGCAGCGTGTCGGCCAGCCTGCCTTTCACCGGCTCGAGGATGCGCTTGCCTTCGACGTGCTTGTACTCGCCCTTGTTGAAGTCGCTGGCGCTGCCGTAGTACTCCTTGAAGCGCTTGCCGTCGACGTCCACCGTCTGGCCGGGCGATTCCTCGTGGCCGGCGAGCATGGAGCCGATCATCACCATGGTCGCGCCGAAGCGCACGCTCTTGGCGATGTCGCCGTGCTCGCGGATGCCGCCGTCCGCGATGATCGGCTTGGTGGCCACGCGGGCGCACCACTTCAGCGCGGACAGCTGCCAGCCCCCGGTGCCGAAGCCGGTCTTCATGCGCGTGATGCACACCTTGCCCGGGCCGATGCCCACCTTGGTGGCGTCGGCGCCCCAGTTCTCCAGGTCGATCACCGCCTCGGGCGTGCCCACGTTGCCGGCGATGATGAAGGTGGACGGCAGCTTCTCGCGCAGGTGCGCGATCATGTTCTTCACCGAGTCGGCGTGGCCGTGCGCGATGTCGATGGTGACGTAGTCGGGCACTAGGCCTTCGGCGGCCAGCTGGTTCACCGTCTCGTAGTCCGGCTGCTTCACGCCCAGGGAGATGGACGCAAACGCGCCGTTCTCCTTCATCCACCGCACGAACTTCAGGTTGTCCAGGTCGAAGCGGTGCATCACGTAGAAGTAGCCGTTCTGCGCCAGCCAGAGGCAGATCTTCTCGTCCACCACCGTCTTCATGTTGGCGGGGACCACCGGGATGCGGAAGGTGCGGCCGCCCAGCTCCACGCTGGAATCGCACTCGGAGCGGCTTTCCACGCGGCACTTGCGCGGCAGCAGCAGGACGTTGTCGTAGTCGAAGATTTCCATTTTCAGCCAAGCTCCTGGAGAGGAAAAAGGCCGTTCGCCCTGAGCTTGTCGAAGGGCCGCTGGAAGGGCTTCGACAGGTTCAGCCCGAACGGGCTTGTGGACGCTTGGACTGGTGCCGGTTTTGCGCCGCGAACGGGCACAAAAAAACCGGGACCAAATGCTTGGGCCCGGTGCGCAATTCTATCGCTTCTGGTCCTCGGGGTCGCATCTCGATTCCGATATGGCCCTGATCACGCCGCGTGCATCCTGCACCCACCCGACGACGCGCAGGCGGTCGGCGTGCGCGCCTTCCGGCACGCTCATGGGCCGCGCCTCGAAGCGGCGGCCGGGCGGCGCCGGCCAGGGCACCTGCAGCAGGTTGCGCACCAGGTTGCGCTCCACCGGCGAGCCCTCGGTGCCGGCGGGCAGCGTCTCCACCAGCGCCAGCCAGCCGGTGAACGGCCCCTTGCCGGCGTCCAGCGACTGGATGGACGTGCCCACGTAGCCGTTGAACACGGGGCCATGCGCCACCCGCACCGTGCCCGCGGGCTGCGCGCGTGCCGTGCGCACCGAGTCCGCGGCCTGGGGCGCCTTGTGCCCCAGGGCCCGCAGGCGATCTTCCGCTTCGCGCGTCGCGGCCGCCGACAGCGGCGCGTCGTCGCCCTTGCGGCCCGGCACGATCCAGTCCAGCGCCAGCTCGCCGTTCTTCGCGGCGGGCGCGTCCTTCGCGGCCCAGCAGCCGCCGCAGTCGGCGCTGATGAAGCGCTCCAGCAGCGCCACCGGCGCCGCCTGTTCGTCGCTGCTGCACGAAGAAGGCTGAGCCTGAGCGGCAGCTGCGCACAGGGCGGCCAGGGCGAGAAAGGCTTTCCGGGTCATGGCGGTCGGGCGGATTTCTACAATGCCGTATGTTCCCAGAAGTCGACGCCGCATCCCCGCTCTTACAGAACCTCAACCCCGAACAGCGCGCGGCCGTCACCCTGCCCAACGAGCATGCGCTCATCCTGGCCGGCGCCGGCTCCGGCAAGACCCGCGTCCTGACCACCCGCATCGCCTGGCTGCTGTCCACCGGGCAGATCTCGCCCGGCGGCGTGATGGCCGTCACGTTCACCAACAAGGCCGCCAAGGAAATGATGACCCGGCTGGGCGCCATGCTGCCGGTGAACGTGCGCGGCATGTGGATCGGCACGTTCCACGGCCTGTGCAACCGCTTCCTGCGCGCGCACTACCAGCTGGCCACGCTGCCGCAGAGCTTCCAGATCCTGGACACGCAGGACCAGCTGTCGGCCATCAAGCGGCTGATGAAGCAGTTCAACGTGGACGAGGAGCGCTTCCCGGCCAAGGAAACGCAGTGGTTCATCTCCGGCTGCAAGGAAGACGGCCTGCGGCCCAGGGACGTGGCCGCGCGCAACGAGGAAGACCGCAAGAAGGTCGAGCTGTACCAGCTGTACGAAGAGCAATGCCAGCGAGAAGGCGTGGTCGACTTCGGCGAGCTGATGCTGCGCAGCTACGAGCTGCTGCGCGACAACGAGCCGCTGCGCGTGCACTACCAGCGGCGCTTCCGGCACATCCTGGTCGACGAGTTCCAGGACACCAACCGGTTGCAGTACGCGTGGCTGAAGATCTTCGCGATGAGCCCGGACGGCACGTCCACGGCCGGCAACGCGGTGTTCGCCGTGGGCGACGACGATCAGAGCATCTACGCCTTCCGCGGCGCGCGGGTGGGCAACATGGCCGACTTCGTGCGCGAGTTCCACGTCCAGCACCAGATCAAGCTGGAAGAGAACTACCGCAGCTACAGCAACATCCTGGACTCGGCCAACGCGCTGATCAGCCACAACAAGGGCCGGCTGGGCAAGAACCTGCGCACGCAGCAGGGCCCGGGCGAGCCGGTGCGGGTGTACGAAGCCCCCACCGACCTGGCCGAGGCGCAGTGGCTGGTGGAGGAGATGCGGCACCTCGCGCGCGACCAGGGGACGGAGCCCGGTTTCCCGCGCAAGGAGACCGCGGTGCTCTACCGCAGCAACGCGCAAAGCCGGGTGATCGAGACGGCGCTGTTCAACGCCGGCGTGCCGTACCGCGTGTACGGCGGCCTGCGCTTCTTCGAGCGCGCCGAGATCAAGCATGCGCTGGCCTACCTGCGGCTGCTGGAGAACCCGAACGACGACACCAGCTTCCTGCGCGTGGTGAACTTCCCGCCGCGCGGCATCGGCGCGCGCACCATCGAACAGCTGCAGGACGCGTCGCGTGCCGCGGGCTGCTCGCTGCACGACGCGGTGAGCGCCACCACCGGCAAGGCCGGCGCCAACCTGGGTGCATTCGTCGCCAAGGTCGACGTCATGCGCGAGCAGACGCAGAACCTCAGCCTGCGCGAGATCATCGAACTGGTGCTGGAGCATTCGGGCCTGATCGAGCACTACAAGGCCGAGCGCGAAGGCGCCGAGCGCATCGAGAACCTGGAGGAACTGGCCAGCGCCGCCGAAAGTTTCGTGATGCAGGAAGGCTTCGGCCGCGACGCGGTGGCGATGCCGGTGGACGAGCTGTCGCAGTCGCCGGCCAGCCAGGGGTTGAATCCAGACCAGCCGCTGCTGAATGAGCCCGCGCCGGATTACGTCGAGCCCGATGCGGAAACGGGCGAGACGCTGTCTCCGCTGTCCGCCTTCCTCACCCACGCCGCGCTGGAGTCGGGCGACAACCAGGCGCAGGCCGGCCAGGACGCGGTGCAGCTGATGACGGTGCACTCGGCCAAGGGCCTGGAGTTCGACGTGGTCTTCGTCACCGGGCTGGAAGAGGGCCTGTTCCCCAGCGAGCGCTCGATGGCCGACATGGACGGCCTGGAGGAAGAGCGGCGCCTGATGTACGTGGCCATCACGCGCGCGCGCAAGCGGCTGTACATCAGCCATTCGCAGACGCGCCTGCTGCACGGGCAGACGCGCTACAACGTGCGCAGCCGCTTCTACGACGAGCTGCCCGAGCATGCGCTGAAGTGGCTGACGCCGAAGAACCAGGGCTTCAGCGGCTCGGCTTTCGGCTATGGCGGCGGTTACGGCAGCACGCGCCTGTCGGGCGCGGGCGGCACTTCGTGGAGCTCGGAGAAATACGCCAGCCCGCCGGTGCCGGCGCAGAAGGCCGCGCCTTCGCACGGCCTGAAGGCCGGGCTGCAGGTGTTCCACACCAAGTTCGGCGAAGGCACGGTGCTGTCCATCGAAGGGCAGGGCGACGACGCCCGCGCGCAGGTGAAGTTCAACCGCCACGGCATCAAGTGGCTGGCGCTGGCGGTGGCGAAGCTGACGCCGGTGACCTGAGCGCGACGCGGATGCGCAGGGCGGGCGGTGGATCCCGCCCCTGGCTTTCGCCGGGATGACAGAAGCGGTGTCATGGCGGGCTTGACCCGCCATCCACCTCCTGCGACCTGAACTCGCGTCCAGTTGGGCGAAATTGATAAGCATGCTTATCATGTCGCCCCAGGAGACCGTCGCCATGAACGCCCCCGAGACCCTGTCGCGCTGGAACCGCCCCGAGTCCAGCCGCGTGCCGTTCTGGGCCTACACCGACGCCCAGCTGTACCGGCGCGAGCTGGAGAAAGTCTTCTACGGCCCGCACTGGTGCTACGTTGGCCTGGAAGTGGAGGTGCCCAACACCGGCGACTACAAGCTCAGCTGGGTGGGCGAGCGCCAGGTCATCATGGTGCGCGACCGCGTCGCGCCCAAGGACCGCGGCACCGACCCCGGCATCCGCGTGGTCGAGAACCGCTGCGCGCACCGCGGCGTGCGGTTCTGCCAGCAGCCGCACGGCAACGCGCGCAGCTTCGTCTGCCCGTACCACCAGTGGACCTACAAGCTGAACGGCGACCTGGCCGGCCTGCCGTTCAAGGACGGCGTGCAGGCGACGGACGAGAACGGCGCGGCTTGCGTCAACGGCGGCATGCCGGCCGACTTCGACCTGAAGGCCAACGGCCTCACCAAGCTGCGCGTCGAAGTGCTGCACGGCCTCGTGTTCGCCACCTTCAGTGAAGAGGCCGAACCGCTGGCCGACTACCTGGGCCCGCAGGTCATGCCCTGGCTGGACCGCATCTTCAACGGACGGTCACTCACGCTGCTGGGCTACAACCGCCAGCGCATCCCGGGCAACTGGAAGCTGATGATGGAGAACATCAAGGACCCGTACCACCCGGGCCTGCTCCACACCTGGTTCGTCACTTTCGGCCTGTGGCGCGCCGACCAGAAAAGCCGCATGGTGATGGACGCGCACGGGCGCCACGCGGTGATGATCTCGCGCCGCAACGACGGCGGCGAGAACAAGACCGTGACCGACGGCGTCACCTCGTTCAAGGCCAACATGGTGCTGAACGACGCGCGGCTGCTGGACGTGGTGCCGGAGCCGTGGTGGAAAGTGCCCGACCCGTCGAACCCCGGGCACGACATCATGCCCACCGTCACCATGATCACGCTGTTCCCCAGCCTGATCATCCAGCAGCAGGTGAACTCGCTGTCCACTCGCCACATCGTGCCGCGCGGCGAAGGCGAGTTCGACTTCGTGTGGACGCACTTCGGCTTCGCCGACGACACGCCCGAGATGACGCAGCGCCGCTTGCGGCAAGCCAACCTGTTCGGGCCCGCGGGTTTCGTCAGCGCCGACGATGGGGAAGTGATCGAACTCAGCCAGCAGGGCTTCGAACAGTGGGGCGAGGACGGCAGCACGCTGTGCGAGCTGGGCGGCACCGGCACCGGCGGCACCGAGCACATGGTGACTGAGACGCTGATCCGCTCGATGTACGCCTACTGGCGCAAGGTGATGGGCGTATGAACCCACCCGTTCGGGCTGAGCCTGTCGAAGCCTTGCTGCTCGAAGCGGAGATCAACCGCCTCAACGCCGACTACGCCTCTGCGCTGGACGAGCGGCGCTTCGACGAGTGGCCGGCATTCTTCCTGGAGGACGGCCGCTACTTCGTGCAGGGCCGCGAGAACTTCGACCGCGGCCTGCCGCTGGCGCTGATCGCGCTGGAAAGCCGCGGGATGATGAAGGACCGGGTGTACGGCGTCACGCAGACCATCTACCACGGGCCGTACTACACGCGGCACGTGGTGGGCCCGGCACGTGTGCTGCCCGCGATGGACGGTGATGACAGCGGCCTGGTCAGGGCGCAAGCCAACTACGCGGTGTTCCGCACCCGGCCGGGCGATTCGAGCGAGGTCTACAACGTCGGCCGCTACCTGGACGAGATCGTCCGCACGCCCGACGGCCTGAAGTTCAGGAACCGCCGCTGCATCTACGACAGCGAGATGATCCTGAACTCGTTAATCTACCCGATCTAGGAACCGCTTAGCGGTTGGGCTTCGTGGCTTCGTGGCCCAGGTAGCCGCCGGCAGCCGCGCCACCCAGCGTGCCCAGGGGGCCGCCCAGCACCGCGTTGCCCACCACGCCGCCCACGGCGGCGCCACCCACCGTGCCGGCGGTCTGGCGGTCGATCGAGCCGCAACCCGTCAGGGCCATCATCGTCACAGCGGCCACGGCCGCGAACAGCTTGGTCTTCATATCGTCACCTTCATGTTTTCACGACCGCGGGAGGCGCGGCCTGCCTGTGCGATGAATTGTGGAAAACGGCCTGTCGGGCAACTGTAGGAAGGCCGTGACAGGAGGTGTCGGCACCCCGCGCCGCGCCGTGACAGCCAACGGTGCGGCTGGGCCTCAGACGGAGCGGCTGCGCGCCAACGGCGGATTGGCCGCGAAATAGCGGGTGATCCCGCGCATCAGGGCGTCGGCCAGGCTGTCCTGGTACTCGTCGCTGCGCAGCCGCGCTTCCTCTTCGGGGTTGCTGATGAACGCCGTTTCCACCAGCACGCTGGGGATGTCGGGCGCCTTCAGCACCGCGAAGCCGGCCTGTTCCACCTTGGGCTTGTGCAGCCGGCCCACGGTGCCGATCTCGCCCAGCAGCGCGCCGCCCAGCTTCAGGCTGTCGTTGATCTGGGCGGTGGTGCTCATGTCCAGCATGGCGCGCGCCACCTGCTGGTCCTGCGACTTCACGTTCACGCCGCCGATCAGGTCGGCCTTGTTCTCCTTCTCCGCCAGCCAGCGCGCGGCTGAACTGGACGCGCTGCCGTGGCTCAGCGCGAACACGCTGGCGCCGCGCGCGGTGGGCGTGATGAAGGCGTCGGCGTGGATGCTGACGAACAGGTCGGCCTGCACGCGCCGCGCCTTCTGCACCCGCACTTGCAGCGGCACGAAGAAGTCGGCGTCGCGCGTGAGGAAGGCGCGCATCGGGTTGCCGTTGACCGTGGTGGCGTTGATGCGGTCGCGCAGGCGGTGCGCCACCTGCAGCACGATGTCCTTTTCGCGCGTGCCGCTGGGGCCCACCGCGCCGGGGTCTTCGCCGCCGTGGCCGGGGTCCAGCGCGATGATGATCAGCCGGTCGGTGCGCGAAGCCGTCGCGACCGCCGGCGCCGCGGGTGCGGGCGGCAAGGCCGCGGGCTCGGACGCGCGCGTCCGCGGGCGCGGCGGTTCGTTCTGCCGCGCGATGAGTTCGCCGAGCGGATCGCGTGCCGGCGTCGCAGCCGGAGCGGGGGCAGGGGCCGGCGCGGGGGCCCTCGGCCCCGCTTCCTGCAGCCGCTGCGCGATCAGGTCTTCCAGCGGGTCGGCCGCCTTCATCGGGTGGAAGTCCAGCACCAGCCGGTGCTGGTAGGCCGCGATGGGCGGCAGCGTGAACACCTGCGGCAGGGCCTGCTGCTTCAGGTCGATGACCAGCCGCACCACGCCCGGCGCGTTCTGGCCCACGCGGATGCCGGCGATGAAGGGGTCGTCGGCCTGCACCTTGGCCACCAGCTCGCGCAGCGCGGGGTTGAGCTCGATGCCTTCCAGGTCCACGGCCAGCCGCGGCGGGTTGGTCACGACGATCTGCTTCGATGCCAGCAGCGAGTCGGATTCGATGGTCACGCGCGTGTAGTCGGGCGCGGGCCACACGCGCACGGCCACGATGGTGGCGCCGCGCGCGATCTGCGCCGCGCCCAGCAGGAGCACCAGCGAGCCGCCTTGCAGGATGTCGCGGCGTGTCGGCCCGTTCTTCATGCGAGCAGCTCCCGGCCGCGCGCGCTGTGGGCGACCGCGCGCACCTCGCGCGAGCCGTCCGGCTGCACGGCCAGGTGCAGCGCCAGGTCGGGGGTGGGCAGCAGGCCCGCTGCTTTCTCGGGCCACTCGGCCAGCTTCAGCCCGTGCTGGTCGAACACGTCGCGAAAGCCCGCGTCTTCCCATTCGCGCGGGTCGTCGAAGCGGTAGAAGTCGAAGTGCCAGGCCGGGAAGGCCGGCGTCTCGTGCGGTTCCACCAGCGTGTAGGTGGGGCTTTTCACGCGGCCCTTCACGCCCAGCGCGCGCAGCAGGTGGCGCACGAAAGTGGTCTTGCCCGCGCCCAGGTCGCCGTGCAGCTCGACATACGCGTTGGCGATGGCGGGCCGGGCGGCCAGCCGGGCGGCGAAAGCGGCGGTGTCCTGCTCGCCTGCCCAGTGCAGCAGGGCGGCGTCTGCCCGTCCCGGCGCGGGGCCGGTTCCTACAATCGGCGGGTGACGTTGCTTGTCGGTCAGATCGACGGTCCTTCTTTGGCCGCGGCCCTGGGTCGATGGGGCCGCGAGCTTGGATTTTCCCAAATCGGCGTGGCCGGCGTCGACCTTTCTTCCGCCGAACCGGGCCTGCTGCAATGGCTCTCCAACGGTTTTCACGGCGAAATGGCATACATGGCGGCGCACGGCGTGAAGCGCGCGCGGCCCGCGGAACTGGTGCCCGGCACGCTTTCGGTCATCACGGCGCGCATGGACTACCTGCCGGCGGGCACATCGGGCGAGTGGCAGGCCGTCGAATGGGACCGCCTGCGCCGCGCGGACGAAGGCTACGTTTCGATGTACGCGCGGGGCCGCGATTACCACAAGGTGCTGCGTTCGCGGCTGCAGAAACTGTGCGACCGCATCGCCGCGGAGATCGGGCCCTTCGGCCACCGCGCCTTCACCGATTCCGCGCCCGTGCTGGAAGTGGAACTGGCCACCCGCAGCGGCCAGGGCTGGCGCGGCAAGCACACGCTGGTGCTCAGCCGCGAAGCCGGCTCGATGTTCTTCCTGGGCGAGATCTACGTCGACCTGGCGCTGCCCGAAAGTCCCCCCGTCACCGCGCATTGCGGCAGCTGCGCCGCCTGCATCGACGTGTGCCCCACCGGCGCGATCGTCGCGCCGCACTGGCTGGACGCGCGGCGCTGCATCTCGTACCTGACCATCGAGCATCCCGGCCCCATCCCGCTGGAGCTGCGGCCCCTCATCGGCAACCGCGTCTACGGCTGCGACGACTGCCAGCTGGCGTGCCCGTGGAACAAGTACGCGCAAAGCAGCTCGCTGCCGGACTTCGATCCGCGCGAGGGGTTCAGCGGGGCTACCCTGGCGGCGCTGCTGTCCTGGGACGAGGCCGAGTTCCTGCGGCGCACCGAAGGCGGGCCCATCCGGCGCATCGGGCACGAGCGGTGGTTGCGCAACGTGGCGGTGGCGGCGGGGAATGCGCTGCGCATCGCGGACGACGCCGCGCTGCGCTCGGCGCTGCAGGCTCGCCTCACGCATCCCAGCGAGCTGGTGCGCGAGCATGTGCAGTGGGCGCTAGCGCAGCACGCCTAGCGCGAAGGTGAGGCTCGCCACGCCCAGCATCGTCGACAGCGTCACCAGCCCCGCGACGTACGAGCCGTTGTAGCCCATCCGTGACGCCAGCACGTAGCAGCTGGAAGCGGTGGGCATCGCCGAGAACGACAGCAGCACCAGCGCCTGCGGCGTGTCCAGCCGGAACAGCACGATCAGCGCCGCGGCCACCAGCGGCAGGAAGAAGTGGCGGATCGCCAGCACCGAGACGGTGAGCACGCGCGACTGCGACAGGCTGCCGAACTGCATGCCCGCGCCGGCGGCCATCAGGCCCAGCGCCAGCGAAGCGCCGCCGATGCGGGTGATCGTGGGCACCAGGAAGTCGGGGATGCGCAGCCCCAGCAGGTTGAAGGCTAGGCCCGAGAAGGTGGCGATGATCAGCGGGTTGCGCACCAGCGCGCCCGCCAGCCCGGTCTGGCCGTGGCGCGCCATCGGCCACACGGCGCCGACGTTGAAGAGAGGCACGCACACGCCGATCAGCACCGCGAGCAGCTGCACGCCCTGCGCGCCCGCCACGCGCTCGGCCAGCGCCAGCGCGATGAAGGAGTTGAAGCGGAAAGCCACCTGCGCCGCGCCGGCGTGTTCGCGCCGGTCGATGTGTGCACCGACGAAGGGCAGGCGGGGCAGGGCGTAGGCCATGCCGATGCCGGAGATCCCGAGCAGCAGGCCCGCGCCGACCAGGCTGGACATGGCGACGAGGTCCAGCGGGTTGCGCACCACCGAGTGGAACAGCAGCACCGGGAACAGCAGGTAGTACACGAGCCGGTCCACCGAGTCCCAGACCGTCCGGTCCAGCGGGGTGAAGCGGCAAACCAGGTAGCCGATGGCGATGAGGGAAAAGTCAGGGAAAAGAAGACGCGCGAAATCCACCTCATGAGCATACCCAGCTGCCGGGTTAGCCCTTATGTGGAATCCACACGTGGGCCGCCGCCGCCGGTTGGGTAGCATTGGCGGGTTTTCCGTTTCGCATCCCCCTTAAAGGAGAAGTCGCATGCAACGCCGTCACTGGATCGCCCTGGCTGCCGCCACGCTGGCCGCGGCCGCCGGCCCCGCGCTGGCCCAGGGTTACCCGAACAAGCCGATCAAGCTGGTGGTGCCCTTCGCTCCCGGCGGCACGACCGACATCATCGCCCGCGTCATCGCCGACCCCCTGGGCAAGGCGCTGGGCCAGGCCGTGGTGGTGGAGAACAAGGCCGGCGGCGGCGGCGTCATCGGCGCCACGCAGACTTCGCGCGCGACGCCCGACGGCTACGAACTGGGCATCGCCACAGTGTCCACGGTGGCGGCCAACCCGGCGATCAACCCCAAGATCCCGTACAACCCGACGACCGACTTCACGCCCATCATCAACATCGCGGCCACGCCCAACGTGATCGCGGTGCACCCCGGCTTCCCGGCCAAGGACTACAAGACCTTCGTCGAAGTGCTGAAGAAGAGCCCGGGCCGCTACTCGTACTCCTCGTCCGGCACGGGCGGCATCGGCCACCTGCAGATGGAGCTGTACAAGAGCCTGTCCGGCACCTTCGTCACGCACATCCCGTACCGCGGCGCGGGCCCGGCGCTGAACGACACGGTGGCCGGCCAGGTGCCGATGATCTTCGACAACCTGCCCTCGGCGCTGCCCTTCATCAAGGAAAACCGCCTGGTGCCCATCGTGGTGGCCGCGCCGCAGCGCCTGAAGGACCTGCCCAACGTGCCCACCTTCAAGGAAGTGGGCCTGGAGCCGGTGAACCGCCTGGCCTTCTACGGCATCTACGGTCCCAAGAACCTGCCGCCGGAAGTCGTGAACAAGATCCACGAAGGCGTGCTCAAGGCGCTGCAGGAGCCGGCGGTGCGCAAGCGCATCGAGGACACCGGCTCCATCATCGTGGGCAACACGCCGCAGCAGTTCGCCGAGCAGATCAAGGCCGAATACGCGGTCTACAAGAAAGTCGTGGACCAGGCCAAGCTGAAGCTGGACTGACAACCCGCGCACCTCAATGCGCCACGCCGCCGCGCAGCAACCGCCTGCCGGCGGCGTTTTCCCGTCCATCGACGAGTTCATCGACGCGCTCTGGCTGGAAGAGGGCCTGGCGCGCAACACGCTCGCCGCGTACCGCCGCGACCTGACGCTCTACGCAGCCTGGCTGCGTGCCCGCGGCCGCGCTCTGGAAGCAACCACCGAAGCCGACCTGCAGGGCTACTTCGCGGCGCGGCACGGCGAGACCAAGGCGACGTCGGCCAACCGGCGGCTCACCGTCTTCAAGCGCTTCTTCCGCTGGGCCCTGCGCCAGCGGCTGGTGCAGGCCGATCCCACGCTGAAGCTGGAATCGGCCAAGCAGCCGCTGCGCGTGCCCAAGACGCTGAGCGAGAAGCAGGTGGAAGCGCTGCTGGCCGCGCCCGACGTGGGCACGCCGCTGGGCCTGCGCGACCGCACGATGCTGGAATTGATGTACGCCAGCGGCCTGCGCGTGAGCGAGCTGGTCACGCTGAAGTCCATCCACGCCAGCATGAACGACCACGTGGTGCGCGTGTTCGGCAAGGGCAGCAAGGAAAGGCTGGTGCCTTTCGGGCAGGTGGCACGCGATTGGATCGCCCGCTACCTGGCCGAGGCGCGGCCGGAGATCCTGAACGGGCAGCAGAGCGAAGACCTGTTCGTCACCGCGCGCGGCCAGGGCATGACGCGCGCGATGTTCTGGGTGCTGGTGCGCAAGTACGCGCGCGCCGCGGGCATCACCGCGCCGTTGTCGCCGCACACCCTGCGGCACGCCTTCGCCACCCACCTGCTCAACCATGGCGCCGACCTGCGCGCCGTGCAGATGCTGCTGGGGCACGCGGACATCTCCACGACGACGATCTACACCCACGTCGCGCGCGAGCGGCTGAAGCAACTGCATTCGCAGCACCATCCCCGGGGTTGATTCAATGTGAACTCCCTTACGCGGAGCGCGCGGAGGTATCGCGGAGATCGCAGAGCAAAGCCAGCCAAAAGCATTCTTCGCGTCCTCTGCGAAATCTCTGCGTGCTCTGCGTAAGGGAGTCCGCTTTCCAACGGCGACAATTCCCACATGACCCTCATCAACCGCCGCGGCGCATTGGCCGCGCTTGTTTCCGCCGCCGCGTTGCCCGCTTTCGCGCAAGGCGCGTGGCCTTCCAGGCCCGTGAAGATGATCGTCGCCTACCCGCCGGGCGGCGTCAGCGACATCGTCGCCCGCGCGCTGGGTGAACGCCTGGCCGCCGTGCTGGGCCAGCCGGTGGTGGTCGAGAACAAGGCCGGCGCCAGCGGCAGCATCGGGCTGGATGCGGTCGCCAAGGCGGCGCCCGACGGCTACACCTTCGGCTTCTCGGCCATCAGTCCGCTGGCGCTGAACCCGCACCTGGGCAAGTCGCCCTTCGATCCGGCCAAGGATTTGCTGCCGGTGGCCAGCGTGATGTACTCGCCGGTGCTGCTGCTCGCCACCAGCGCCACGCCTGCGAAGACCTTGCCGGAGCTGATCGCGGCCGCGAAGGCCAGGCCCGGCGCGGTGCGCTGGGCCACTTCGGGGCCCGGGTCGCTCGGCCACCTGATGCTGGAACAGCTGAAGGCCGGCGCGAAGGTGAACATCACGCACATCCCCTACAAGGGCGGCGGCCAGCAGATCACCGACGCGCTGGGCGGCCAGTTCGAGGTGCTGTCGGTCAACACCAGCCCGGCCATCGTGCAGCACGTGAAGGCCGGCAAGCTGCGCGTGCTGGCCGTCGGCGCGCCGGCGCGGCTGGACGCCTTTCCGCAGGCGCCGACGCTGGCGGAGCTGGGCTTCTCTTCCGCCAACATGGCGTCGGTCTTCGGCCTGTTCGCGCCGGCGGGCACGCCCGCGGCGATCGTCGAGCGCGTCAACGCCGAAGTGAACAGGGCGCTGGCCGTGCCCCCGCTGCGCGTGCGGCTGGTGGACAGCGACAACGTGCCCACCGGCGGCAGCGCCGCCGAATTCGGGCGGCAGATCGCGCAGGAATCGGCGGGCAACGCCGCCATCATCAAGTCCGCCAACATCCAGTCGGAGTGACCCACATGCTTGAATTCGGTGACATCGAAACGGCTGCGCGCCGCCTGGACGGCGTGGCGCACCGCACGCCGGTGCTGACTTCGCGCACGCTCGACGAGCTGCTGGGCGCGAAGGTGTTCCTCAAGGCCGAGAACCTGCAGCGCATGGGCGCGTTCAAGTTCCGCGGCGGCTACAACGCGGTGAACTCGCTGAGCGACGAGCAGCGCAAGCACGGCGTGGTGGCGTTCTCTTCCGGCAATCACGCGCAGGCGGTGGCGCTGGCCGCCCAGCTGCACGGCTGCCAGGCCACCATCGTGATGCCGCACGACGCGCCCGCGCTGAAGGTCGCGGCCACCAAGGGCTACGGCGCGGAAGTCGTGGTCTACGACCGCTACAAGGAGGACCGCGCGGCCATCGCCACGAAGCTGGTGCAAGAGCGCGGCAGCAACCTGATCCCGCCTTTCGACGACCTGCGCGTGATGGCGGGGCAGGGCACGGCGGCGCTGGAGCTGCTGCAGGACGTGAACGATCTCGACGCGCTGATCGTGTGCGCGGGCGGCGGCGGTTTGCTCTCCGGCTGCACGGTGGCCGCCAAGCACCTGCGTCCTTCGATCAAGGTGTATGGCGCCGAGCCGGAGCGCGGCAACGACATGCAGCAGTCGCTGCGCGAAGGCCGCATCGTCGGCATCGACGTGCCGCGCACCATCTGCGACGGGCAGCAGACGCAGGCGGTGGGCAAGCATCCGTTCGAAGTCATTCAAGCCCTGGTGACCGACGTGCTCACGGTGCCCGATCCGGTGGTGCTGGAGGCGATGCGCTTTGCCTACGAGCGCATGAAGATCGTGCTGGAGCCTTCGGGGGCGTGTGCGTTGGCGACGTTGATGCATCACCGCGAGCAGTTCAGGGGACAGAAAGTGGGGATCACGTTGTCGGGCGGGAACATTGGTGTTGACCGCTTTGTGGCGTTGCTCACGGGGGCGGAACAGGTCGACTGAGCGGCTCTGCGGGCGCGGCGGGTGGCATCGGGCGGGGATACCGCATTCAGCCTGCGATAAAGTCGCGGGCCTTGTCGTCTCCCGCTTCTTCTTCCGAGCGCTCCGCCTGGGCCATGCTGCTGGCCCTGATCTGCGGCTTCGCGCTCAGCCAGGCCTTCCGCACCGTCGCGGCCATTCTCGCGCCGCCGCTGCAGCAGGACCTGGGGCTCACGCCGCAGCAGCTGGGCCTGTTCGCCGGCGTGTTCCATTTCGCGTTCGGCGGCCTGCAGCTGGTGATGGGCCTGTCGCTGGACATCTGGGGGCCGCGGCGCACGGTGCTGACGGCTTTCCCGCTCACCATCGCCGGCGCGGCGATGGCGGCCACCTCGAACGGGTTCACGCAGCTGCTGCTGGCGCAATTTGTCATCGGCGTGGGCTGCGCGCCCGCGTTCCTGGCCTGCACCGTCTTCATCTCGCGCCGCTTCGAGGCGCAGCGCTTCGCCGTCGTCAACGGCGCGGCGCTGGGCATCGGCTCGGTCGGCCTGCTGCTCACCGGCACGCCGCTGGCTTGGGTGGTGGAGCAGTGGTCGTGGCGCGCCGGCTTCGTGATGCTGGGCATCCTGGCCTGCGCCGCGTGGCTGGCCATCGCGTTCCTCGTGCGCGAACCTCCCGCGGCGGCGGGCCCGCGGCCCGCGGTGTGGGCCACGCTGCGCGGCTACGGCGAGCTGTTCGCGTTGCCGCACACCTGGGGCATCGTGGCGCTGGGGCTGTTCACCTACGCGTCGTTCCTGTCGCTGCGCGGGCTGTGGCTGGGGCCGCTGCTGGTGGAGCGGCACGGGCTGTCGCTGGTGCAGGCCGGCAACGTCGCGCTGGTGGTGTCGGTGATGGGCGTCTTCGGGCCGCCGCTGTTCGGCCGCATCGACCCCGGGCCGCGCACCCGCCGGCAATGGATCGTGGCCTGCACGCTGACGGTGGCGGTGCTTTACGGGGTGATGGCGTTCAGCCGGCAGCTCTGGCTGGACGTCGCCATCGCGGTGCTGGCCAGCCTGATGTCCGGCTACGGCACGCTGCAGTACGCCGACGTGCGCAGCGCCTACCCGGCGCGGATGATGGGCCGCGCCATGGCCGTGTTCACCATGGCCATGTTCCTGGGCGTGGGCGTCATGCAATGGAGCACCGGGCTGGTGGCCGCCGGCATGCGCGGCACCGGCATCGAAACCTACGAGGCGGTGCTGGCCGCCATCGCGCTGCAGCTGGTGTTCGCCGCCTGGGCGTTCCGGCGCCTGCCGGCGCCGAAACACGCCGAATAAGACGCCGCTGTTACAAATCACCCTGGGTTTACCCGGTGTGAACTTGTTGGCACGCCAACCGGCATTTCACTCACACGTAGCCGATTTTTCGCGATCCGGGTGAAGGAAATCGCGCGTCCGCAGTGAGTGAAACCTTTCGAAGGATTTGCAAATAGTAACAAGGACCGCACAATCACGTCCGCCGTGCTGCGCTGTGCCGCCCGGTCACACAGAGCAAGCGAAGGGACGCTGTCATGGTTCAAAACACCAAGGTGCACGTCGGTGCGCGGTTCCGATGGGACGGCAGCCTCGGCTTCTTCCTGGGCACCATGGTGTCGTTCTCCATGGCCGGCCCGGCGTTCGCGCAGGCCATCCTGCCGGACGGCCGCACGGCCACCAGCGTCAGCACGGCCGGCGCCGTCACCGATGTGCGCACCGGCACGATCAACGGCGCCAACGCCTTCAACTCGTTCAGCCGCTTCAACGTGCCGGCGGCGACGATCGCCAACCTGCACGTGCCCACGGGCGCGGCCAACCTGATCAACCTGGTCCGCGACGAGCGTTCGAACATCGACGGCGTGCTCAACGCGGTGAAGGACGGCCGCATCGGCGGCAACGTCTGGTTCGCCAACCCGTACGGCATGTTCATCGGCGCGTCCGGCGTGGTGAACGTCGGCACCCTGAACGTCAGCACCCCGACGCAGCAGTTCGTCAACAACTTCTTCCTGTCGCCCGGCATGCCCGACCCGGCCGCCGTGGGCGCGCTGCTGTCCGGCACCGCCCCGCGCAACCCGGACGGCACCATCGTCGTCAATGGCCGCATCAACGCCATCGACGGCGTGAACCTCTCGGCCGGCATGGTGAACGTGGGCGGGGTGGTGTTCGCGGGCGCCCGCTTCGTGGGCAACGCCCCCGACTTCAGCGACGTGGTGAACGCCAACGGCCTGAACTCGGCCACCAACGTGATTGCCGAGGGCGGCCGCATCCGCATCGTCGCCGACGCCGACGTGACCGTGGCCGGCACTCTCGCCACGCCCGGAGCGGCCGGCGTGAAGGCCGGGGAGGTGGAGATCCGGGCGGGCCGCGACGTCGACCTGCAGGCCGGCGCGCGCATCGTGGCGGCCGGCGCGGGCGCCGCGTCCGGCGGCGGCAAGGTCACGGTGCTGGCCGAGCGCAACGCGATCAACCGCGAGGGGTCGCTGCTGGACGCGAGCGCCGGCACGTCCGGCGCGGGCGGCTTCGTGGAGTTCAGCGCCAAGGACACGGTCGAGCTCGCGGGCGGCGCGCTGCGCGCCGACGGCACCGGCGGCGGCGCCGGCGGCGCGGTCTACGTGGACCCGGCCACCATCAACGTCAGCCAGAACCTGCTGCGCGGCGACGCCGGCTATGCCAACGGGTCGGGCATCACGGTGACCGGCGCGGACATCGTGCTGGAAGCCACTTCCAGCATCAACGTGGCGGCGGGCAAGGTGATCTCCAGCCGCGCCGTGGCCACGCCCACCGACGTCAACTCGCACCTGACGGGCAATTCGACGGGCAACTCCGGCAAGATCACGCTGAAGGCGCCGTCCATCACGCTGGCCGCCGACAGCGCGGTGCTGGCCAACGCGACCGGCGCCTTCACCGCCGGCGACGTCACCTTCACGGCCGACCTGCACGCCAGCTCGAACCTGATGGGCATCCGCGATGCCACCACCAGCATCCAGATCGGCGACACCAATGGCGGCGCCACGGTGCGCGGCGCCAACGTGTCGATGGTGGCCAACACCTCCGTCGACACCAAGTACTACTACAACGGCGACGCGCCGGTCGAGAGCAACGTCAACCTGGCCGTGACCAGCCTCGACGCCACCGCCCTGGGCGGCCAGGCGGCCGCGTTCGGGCTGAGCCTGCTGGGCATCAACGTCGTCCACTCGCAGTCCACCGGCATCTCCAGCGTCACCGTCGGCGGCACCGCGGCCAAGCGGAGCGTGATCGAGGGCACCGGCTCGGTCACCCTCAAGGCCACCAACAGCGTCTCGTCCGGCATCACCACGGCCGTGCCGCCCACGCCGGGCGCGCAGGTCGCCACGCCGCTGGGCGTGGGCGCGCTGTACGCCACGACGAAGGCCGACGCCCGGGTGGACGTGCAGCAGTACGCCACCATCAAGGGCGGCGACCTCACGGTGCAGGCCCACAACGACGCGTCCATCGACGGCAAGATCAGCGCCGGCGCCGTCAACAGCCAGTCCAACCAGCTGTCCATCGCCTTCGGCTACACGTCCGCCGACGTCGACGCCAACGCCACCATCGCGCAGGGCGCGCAGATCAAGTCCACCGGCACCGTCACGGTCGCTGCCAGCAACTTCACGTCGCTGAAGAACGAGGTGGAGTCCGTCACCGGCCCGAACGGCAAGGCCTCCGCCGCCGTCGCCTGGTCGGACCACAACACCAGCGCCAACGCCAGGCTGCTGGCCGACGTCGCCGACGCGAAGAACGTCAACGTGCTGGCCGTCGACCATGTCACCGAGGACAGGACGGCCGCGTCGGCCTCGGCCGGCACCGGCGCCTTCGCGATGGTGCAGAACGCCATCAAGCAGGAGACGGTGCAGGGCCTGGAGGACTTCTTCTGGAAGCGCTTCGGCCTTTCCACGCAGAAGATCGACCAGAAGGTCGCGCCCACCCCCGCGCCCTTCCGCATCAGCGGCGCGATCTCGTACGTGGACAGCGTGCACGGCGCGGTGGCGCTCATCGGCGACGGCGTGAAGATCCACGCCAGCGACACCGGCAACACCGGCACCGTGCTGGTGGCCGCCCGCACCATCGGCGAGAAGACGGTCATCTCCGCCGACACGGCCACCTCGTCGCCCTCGATCAAGGCCGCGGCCACGCCGGCTTCCGGCAGCCCCTCGCGCATCAACGCCGCGCTCGGCCTGGCCATCGGCAACTACTCGTTCACCTCCAGCGCCACCGTGGGCCGCAACGCGGACATCACCGCGGACAAGATCGGCGTCAGCTCCGACGTGAAGCTGCCCATCCGCCCGAGCATCCTGTTCGGCAACGCGGAATGGAACTTCGACCGCTGGGACGGCCTGAGCACGCTCAGCGAGGCGATGAACACCATCAACTTCCTGGACGTGATGAATGGGAAGTCGTCGGCCAAGGTGGCGGGCAGCTCGGACGAAACCTCGATGGGCTTCTCCGGCTCGGCCAACATCATCAGCTTCCAGCACACGGCGCAGGCCGAGGTGCAGGACGGCGCCAGGCTCAACGTGCGCGACGGCTCCACCGGCGGCGCCACGCGCAGCTTCACCACCCGCCCGGCCGACGCCGACACCTACGACCCCACCGGCACCATCCTGCTGTTCCGCGGCCGGCCGGCCGACACGCAGGCCTGGGCGCTGGACGCGCCGGTGTCTGTCACGGCCAACGTGGACACCACGCTGCTGTTCCAGGCCGGGGCGCCCCAGCTGGCCATCGGCAGCAGCAACAAGGCGATCGGCTTCTCGCTCAGCCAGATCGACGTGGCCAGCGTCGCCGAGGCGGTGGTGCGTGAGAACGTCGCCATCCGCGGCATCGCGGAGACGGCGGGCGCCGCCGACGCGGACGGCGTGCGCGCCTTCACCGTCACGGCCACCGACAAGCTGGTGGACGACGTGCGCGTCAGGGCCAACACGTCCGACAAGGTCTTCTCCTTCGGTGCCAGCGCCGGCAAGGCATCCGACGGCGGCAACCCGATCGCGGTGAACGGCATCGTCACGCTCATTGGCGTGAACAACCGCACCGTGGCCTCGCTCGACAACGAGGCCAGCGTCACGGCGCGCAAGCTGGCGGTCGACGCCGGCGACAACACGGTGGCCTGGTCCATCGCGGGCGCGGTGAACCTGTCGTCCTCCACCGCCGTGGGCATCGGCCTGGGCATCAACGACGTCACCACCGACACCCGCGCCGAGATCGCGGACAACGACACCTACTCGCTCACGGGCAGCGCGCGCGCCAGCGCGGGCAGCTACACGGGCAGCGTGAAGGCGAGGGATATCGACGTCGAGGCGCGCACCGGCGGCCGCGTGGAAGCCATCGGCATCGCCGGCTCCGTCTCCAACTCGGCCGCACCCGGTCCGGGCCCCGGCTTCTTCGACAAGGCCTCCGCGGCGTACCAGACCGCGATGACGGACCTGACCAACAACATCCTGGGCGTGTCGCCGGCGCAGCCGACCCGCTCGCGCTCCAGCGCCACGGCCACCAAGCCGCCGGCCCCCACGCCGCCGACCTTCGGCCTGTCGGGCGCGGGCAGCGCCGCGGTCAACATGACCGACATGAAGACCACCGCGCGCATCGACTCGGCGTCGGTGGACCAGTCGGGGACTTCGTCCACCACGCCCAGCCTGCTGGTGCGCGCCGTGTCCGACGCGGACATCACCACGGCCGCGGGCTCCGGCGCGCTCACGCGCGCCAACAACCCGAGCCAGACCCGTGCGGTCGGCGTGGCGGGCGCGGTGGCGGTCAACATGATCGGCAACGGCACCGAGGCCTACATCAAGGGCTCGACCGTGACCGGCGCGCGGGACGTGGACGTCCAGGCCCTCACCGGCGGCGAGCAGCTGTCGCTGGGCATCGGCGCGGCCGTGGTGCTGACGCCGGACAACAACCCGATCCCCTCGTACGCGGTGGCCGGCTCGGTGTCCATCACGCTGTCGCCGGTCGACGGCGACGGCAACACCAAGAACTACGCCAAGGCGCGCATCGAGGACTCCAGCGTCACCGGCGACGGCAACGCCGCCGCCGACCTGGACGTCACCGCCTACAGCCGCAAGTTCATCGGCACCGGCGGCGGCTCGCTGGCGTTCGGCGGCAAGAGCGGCGTGGGCGCGGCCGTCAGCTATGCCGACCTGCGCTCGGACACCGAGGCCAAGATCACCGGCTCGACGGTCAAGCAATTCCAGACGGTCACCGTCGAGGCCTACAACGCCAGCGAGATCGGCGCGGGCGGCGGCAGCGCCACCGTGTCGGAGCGCCAGGACGGCACGCAGCTGGGCGGCGCGTTCGTCATCACGCAGGTGCAGAACCGCACCACGGCCGAGATCAGCGGCAATTCGTCCGTCACGGCCGCCGGCCGCATCGACGTGATCGCCAAGGAATCCGGCGCGATCACGACCTACGAGAACATCATCGACGAGTCCGGCGAGCGCGCCAACGTGGCCAAGGGCCTGGACTACTGCGGCCGCCAGGCGGGCGTCGGCGCCGCGGGCAGCGGCAGCTGCATCACGTCGGTCGCGGGCGTGGTGCAGGTCAGCACCGGCGGCGGCTCGTCCAACGTCGGCATCTCCTACGTCCAGAACCTGATCGGCAACACCGTGACGGCCAGGGTCGAGAACGCCAAGCTGGACGCCACGGGCGCCAGCAGCGTGGTGAACATCGAGGCCGGCTCGGCCACCCACATCCTGGGCCTGGCGCTCGGCGCGGGCAGCTCGGAGAAGTTCTCCGGCGCCGGCTCGGTGGTCGTCAGCCAGACCCAGAACGCGGTGAAGGCCGAGGTCTCGGCGCCGGCCGCCAACGCCTCCTACCGCTCGATCACGGGCAAGACCATCACCATCAAGGCCTCCGACTCGTCCACCATCGATTCGGTGGCCGGCCAGGTGGTCAACAGCAACGACCAGACCGCCATCGGCGCGGCGATCTCGTACAACGACATCGACAACGACGTGTACGCCACCGCGAGCGGCGTCGCGCTGAACGCGCAGACCGGCATCACGGTCGAGGCGGCGCAGGCCAACTCGGCGATCCGCAACCTGTCGGTGGCCGGCGCGCTGGCCGGCGGGCAGGCCGCGGTCACGGCGTCGATCTCGGTCAACCAGATCACCAACGACACCGAAGCGAAGCTGGACGGCGTCACCACCACCGACGGCAACGGCGGCACCAACATCGTCAAGGTGTGGGCGCACGACGACTCCAGCATCGAGTCGCTCGCCGGCAACGTGGCGGTGGGCAAGAAGGGTGGCGCCGGCGCCGCGTTCGCCTACAACTCGATCGACAACGAGACGCTGGCCCACGTGGCCGATTCGTCGCTCACCGAAGCCTCGCAGATCGACGTGCTGGCGACGCAGAACGCGGGCATCAAGTCGCTGTCGGCCGCCATCGGGGGCAGCGGCAGCGGCAACGCCTTCGCCGGCTCGATCTCGACCAACTTCATCAGCAACGACACCACCGCCGAGCTGATGACCACCGGCATCACCGGCTCCACCGCCGATGTCACGGTCAAGGGCAGCGACACGTCGACCATCTCGTCCGCCTCGGGCGGCGCGGCGGTGGCTTTCGGCAGCGCCGGCGTGGGCATAGCGGCCTCGATCAACCGCATCGCCAACACGGCCGACGCGCACGTGTCCGGCGCGGCGGACGCCAGCGTCAGGAGCCTGGTGGTCGACGCGAAGTCCGACGCCACCATCGACACCGTGGCCGTGGCGCTGGGCGCCGCCGCCTCGCTGGGCGTGGGCGGCTCCAACGCGACCAACCTGATGGACAACTCGACGCGCGCCTACATCGCCAACGGCGCGCGCGTGATGGCCGACAACAACGTCGGCGTGTTCGCCTTCAACGACGACAAGGCCAAGGTCATCGCCGGCGCCGCGGGCGCCAGCCCCGGCGCGGCCGGCGCGGGCGTCTCCGTCGTGGTGAACATGATGGACGGCACCACCGATGCCCACATCGACGGCGGCAGCACCCAGGTGGACGCCAAGGGCCTGGGCGCCGCGATGACCGGCGTGCGCACGGGCGACCTGGTGACGCCGGTGAACGTCAACGCCGTGCTCGCGCCGACGTACACGCACGCCGACCTGACCGAGACCACGCAGTCGGTGCGCGGCATCGCCGTGACGGCCACCTCGCACCAGTCGGCCGTCACCAACGCGGCCACGCTGGGCCTGGGCAGTTCCGCCGGCATCGCGCTGACGCCGGTGGTCAACGTGCTGGGCGGCACCACCAAGTCGTACATCCAGGACGCCAAGGTCAACAGCCGGCTGACGACGTTCAGCGTGCCCGACCTGTTCGTCAACGCGTCCAGCCACACCTACGCCGGCGCGTTCGTCATCGGCGCGGCGGGCAGCACGGGCGTCGGCGCCGCCGGCGCGGCGGCGACCAACCTGATGGAACGCAAGACGTACGCGTACCTCACCAACGCCACCACGGGCGTGCTGGCCGCCAAGTCCGTGCAGGCCGGCAGCGTGACCGACACGCAGCAGCGGGCGGTGAACGACCCGGAGGCCACCGACGGGGCCAACCCGGTCTACGACATCACCACCACCAACACCTTCGACAAGACCCTGATGCCCACGCTGGGCGCGGTGAAGGTGGGCGCTAAGGCGTCGCAGTCCGCCGCCAACGTGGTGGCCGGCTTCGCGGCCGGCTCCGGCGGCATCGCCGGCACCGGCGTGGTGAACCGCTTCAGCGCGGACACCCAGGCGCACGTGGACGGCGGCGCCGTGTCCGCGGCCAGCCTCGGCGTGAACGCGCTCACCACCAGCGGCTACAACGCCGTCGCGGGCGCGGGCGCCATCGGCGCCTCGGCGGGCGGCGCGGCCAGCTTCGTGGTCGGCATCGCCAGCAACAGCACCAAGGCCTGGGTGGGCGATCCCTCCGCCACCAGCAACACCACCGCGCTGCGCCTGGCCGGCGGCGACCTCACCATCAACGCGGCGACCAACAGCGCGATGAACAGCCTGGTGGTCAGCGGCGCCGTGGGCGGCGGCGCCGGCATCGCCGGCATGGCCGACGTCACCCTGCTGAACAACACCACGGTGGCGGGCATGTACCGGACCACCGCGGGCGACACCGCGCCGGCGGCGTCGACGGACAGCTCGACGTCCAGCAGCGCCACCAACAGCTCGGGCGGCACCACCACCACCAAGACCGTCACGCGCGACCGCACCGGCAGCGGGAAGGTCGGCCAGGCCATGGGCGCGATCAGCATCAGCGCCGCCGAGAACGTCGACATCGACGCCAAGGCGGGCGCGGGCGGCGGCGGCGGCGCGGCCGGCGTCGGCGCGGGCGCCAACGTCGTGATCGTCAAGAGCCAGGTCACGGGCGAGATGAAGAACAGCACCGTGACCACGCCGGGCACGGTGACGGTGGCCGCGGGCACGATCAAGGACGTCGACATGGTCACGGCCACCGCGGGCGCGGGCGGCACCGTCGGCATCGGCGGATCCGCCGCGGTCCTGCTGATCGGCGACGGCACGGCGGCCGGCGCGTCGGCCGAGACCGACAAGAACGGCAGCGGCACGCTGTCGTCCGTCAGCAGCTATTCCAACTCGACGCCCACGGTGGGCGGCAGCACCGGGCTGACCACCGCCGAGCAGGCGCGGCTGGCGAGCACGAGGTACAACACCTCGTCGGCCGTCGGCAGCGGCGCCGCCGACGCCGTCACGGCCAACATCGAGTCGTCGTCGGTCACGGCCGGCTCGGTGGCGATCAACGCGTCCGGCCAGGTGAGCACGACCAGCACCGTGGGCGCGGGCGCGGCGGGCACGGTGGGCGTGGGCGGCGCGGTGGGCTACACCCGCATCTACGACAACATCATCGCGAAGTCCACCGCATCGACGCTCAACGCGGCCAACGTCGCGGTGGGCGCGCTGATGCGCGACAACGGCACCGATTCGGCGGCCAAGGTCAAGGCCTACGTGGGCGCGGCCGGCCTGGTCGGCGTGGGCGCCGGCGTGGCCGACGCCATCGTCCGCAACACGGTCAGCGCCTCGCTGGGCGGCACCGTGACCGGCGGCACCGGCACCAGCAACACGGTCCTGGTGTCGGCGCAGGACACCAGCAGCGTCGCCACCGAAGGCGTCGGCGCCGCGGTAGGCGCCGGCGCGGTCGGCGTGGTCGCCTCCATCGCCGACAAGGAAAGCCAGGTGACGGCCGAGACCCTCGCCGGCGCTAACGTCACGCAGTACAAGACCATCGGCCTCACCGCGTCCGAGAGCGGGGCGGTGACCAGCTCGGCCATCGCGGCCGCGGGCGGTATCGTCGCCGGCACCGGTGCGGGCTCGACGGCCCGCGACCAGGGCAACGTCACGGCCACCGCGCGCGGCACGCTCGCCGCCGGCGAGGCGGTGAACGTCACCGCGCTCGCCACCCCGGACGTCAGCGCCACCGCGTGGGGCGTGGCGGTCGGCGGCTTCAGCGTCGGCGCCTCCATCGCGCTGGCCGAAGCCAGGCCCACGGTCACCGCCTCGGTCGCCGACTCGGCCGCGATCAACGGCGCCGGCGCGCTGGCGGTGAGCGCCGGCGTCATGACGCCGACCACGGGCAACTCGGCGGATGCCGACACCATCGCCGGCTCCGGCGGCACGCTGCTGGGCGCCAACGCCACCCTGTCGCAGGCCATCAGCGGCGCCACGGTGCGCGCTTCGGTGGGCAACAGCGTCACGCTGCCCGCCGGCGACGTGAGCGTCGCGGCGATCAACAACACGCGCCAGAAGGCCACCAGCACCGGCGTGGCCGCGGGCTACGTCGCCATGGGCGCCAACGTGGCGGAAGCCAAGTCGTCCGGCATCACCGAGGCCTGGATGGGCACCGGCGTGGTCACCACGCAGGGCCGCGCGGGCTCGGTCAGCATCATCGCCAGCGGCAAGGACGAGAAGACCGCCGAGGCCACCTCGGGCGCGGGCGGCATGTTCGCCGGCAACGCCGCGACGGCCACGACCGACGACACCTCCAGCACCAAGGCCTGGATCGCCGGCAACGCGACCCGCACCACGATCTACGGCGACGACTTCATCGTCAACGCCAGCCACAACGACACGTCCAGCCGCCTCGCCACCTCGGTGAACGCCTCGGTGGCTGGCGCCAGCGGCGCGGTGGCGCTGCACACCGGCAACTCCACGGTCGAGGCCAGCCTCGGCTCCACGCTGACGCTGAACGCCGCCGGCGTGGTGGAAGTGGAAGCCTCCAACACGTTCAAGGAAGACCGCTCAGGCGATTCGGCCACCGGCGCCGCCGGCGGCGTGCTCAGCGGCGCGGCCGTTCTCAGCCGCACCACGCTCACCGGCAACACCGACGCCAGGTTCGCCAACGACGTCACCGTCAATTCCGGCACCGACCCGGTGAACAACACCGGCGGCATCGTCGCCACCGCGTCCACCTGGGCGACCGCCAGCGACCAGGTGTCGCTGGCCACCGGCGGCGCCATCGCCGGCGCGGGCACCGAATCCACCTACCGGGCCACGTTCAACAACAACGTCACCTTCGGCACCAACAACCAGCTCAAGTCGCAGGGCAACATCGGCGCCGGCACCTGGACGGTCGGCAGCGTGGACACCGCGGCCCAGGTCAACACCTGGGGCCTGGCTTCGGTGGGCAGCGCCAACGCCACGACCGACATCACCAACAACCAGAAGGTGACGATCGGCGGCGGCACCGGCGCCGTGATGGAAGCGTTCGGCAACGTGAACATCACCGCGGGCAAGGACCCGCTGGGCTCGTACGACACGGCCATGACCGGCAGTTCCAACGCGCAGGGCTACGTGCGCGGGCTGGTGGCGGTGCCGGACGCCAATGCGCTGACCCGCCTGGCGGGCAACGCGGAAGTGCAGGTGGACGACGGCGCCCATCTGCGCAGCGGCCAGAACATCACGGTGGGCGCGTACAACGGGCAGCCCATGGGCACGTCCACGGCCGAGGGCCGCGGCTACCAGCTGTACTTCATCCCGGTGACCGCCGGCGACAGCACCGTCACGACGCCCAGCACTTCCAAGGTGACCTTCAACGGCGACGCGACGGCGGGCGTCTACCACACGCTGGACATCGCCATCAACGGCAACTCGCTGACCTACAACAACGGCGCGGCGCCGTTCATCTTCGCCTACAACCCGGTCTTCGACCCGCAGCAGTTCGTCGCCGACAACTACAGCGGCACGCAGGCGCAGCTGCTGGCCAGCGGCGTGAGCACCGGCACCGTGGGCGCGTTCGAGCTGGGCACGCTGTACGCCGCGGGCGGCACGGCCACCATCAACGCCGACACCCTGGCGGGCAACGGCACGTTCACCTCGTACGGCTCGCCCACCATCTCGGTGAAGAACAACAGCGGCAACTACCTGCTGCTGAACTCGGTCTACATCCCCAACCAGCCGGGCGGCAAGGTCATCTTCACGGGCCAGGCGGGCCGCGCCCAGGCGGATGCCGCCGGGCTGCACATCGACGAGAGGCCCGGCACCGGCACCTCCAAGATCGACATCGACAACGCCTACAACGGCAAGGTCGGGGACGGCAACTACGGCCCCGCGCTGTTCCTGGGCGGCGCGATCGAGAACCTCGGCGGCGCGGTGCTGGTCAACAACAACTCCGGCTCGCTGGGCCAGAACTCGACCATCTACGGCCAGCAGGTCAACGTCACCATCCCGAACGGGGTGGCGGTGATCACGAACCCGGGCACCCACTACGCCGGCGGCAACCCGTACTCCGAGTGGTCCAGCTACATGCTGTGGCCGGGCGGCAACCCGGCAACGGTCGTGCCCGACGCCACCGAGGCGGTGGTCTACGCGATCAACGCCATCTACAACGCGAACGGCCAGTTCACGACCACCGACGCGCTGACGTCCGAGCTGATCGGCAGCGCCGGCCAGAACCGCAACTACAGCTGGGTGTGGTTCGGCAACTGCGCGGCCTTCGCCAAGGGCGACTGCAGCGGCGGCACGGCCGACCGCCTGAGCCCCGCGGGCTACCACCACGACATCAGCGGCAGCGGCGGCTCGTTCGCCAAGGTGCCGGTGCGCACGCTGAGCAGGACCGGCAGCTTCGCCAACGCCAGCCTGGCGGGCAGCGCCAACAGCAGCCAGATCTACGGCGGCAAGGTCAGCATCGTGGCCAACACGATCGACGTGAACGGCAAGATCTCCGCGGGCCGCCCGACGCAGTGGTCGCTGAACCTGGGGGCCAACCTCACCGACCCGCTGATCTGGGGTGACGTGCCGGTCGGCTACACGTACGACTGGTCGAGCGGTCTCTTCCCGAAGCTGGTGCCGGTGGTCGAGCACCGCATCGTCGGCGGCGGCACGCTGGCCTACTACAAGTACCTGTACGACTCCGGCCAGACCACCAACCCGGTGTTCGACATCCCGGGCGGCGTGGGCGGCATCACGCGCGGCGGCGATTCGTACATCAACGCCACGTACAACGCGGTCACCAACGAGATCTCGCTGGGCGAAGTGCGCGCGTCGTCCGGCGGTGGCTACGTGGGCCTGAACGGCAAGATCATCAGCACCAACACGCTGGGCAACATCCACGTGAACGGCGGCCTGGGCGACGTGCAGGTGGTGAACAACACCGGCCTGGCGCTGAACCTGAACAAGATCAACACCGGCAACACCGCGGTGCCCTCGGCGCTGGTGAGCGAGGTGGAGATCGTCGACAAGAACCGCGCCTCGGGCAGCAACCACTGGGTGTACACGTACAGCCCGGGCGCGGGGATGAACGTCTTCCAGGGCAGCGAGTTCTCGACCAAGGACCAGCTGAAGGCGGGCAGCGCGGTGTCGTCGTCGCAGAACGCCTCGACCACGTTCAACCCGGTGGCGGGCCTGCGCTGGGAATGGAAGCTCAACGCCACGCTCAGCCGGCCGTTCGACACCACGAACTGGACCTACGGCAACTGGACGTTCAGCAGCGGCACGCAGAACAACCCGTGGCGCTACGTCAACCAGTCCGGCGGCAACGCCACCAGCACGCCGCAGGGCTACCTGCTGTCCGGCCAGGACAACTCGGTCGACTTCCGCCAGAGCATCACGGCCACGCAGAACTGGGGCGCGTCGCTCAACGTGCACTACCACGGCTGCGACGGCTCCAGCTGCAACTACGGCTTCAACCCGAACGCGACCGGATACACCAACAGCTACCAGCACGGCGAAGCGCACGCCTGGTGGCAATACCGCTACGTCACGGGCGCGTCGCTGACGCTGACGCAGTCGGTCAAGGCCAGCAACCCGTTCGGCATCGACTTCTCGGGCAACTCGCGCGGCTCGGTGGCGGTGACGTCGAACGCGCCGGTGGTGGTGAACAACGCGCTGGTCAACCCCAACGGCACGACCACCATCAGCTCCAGCGGCGGCAGCATCACCGAATCGGCCACCGGCTCGGTGCTGACCAACAGCCTCAACCTGAGCGCGAAGAACGGCATCGGCAGCACCGACCGCGCGTTCACGGCCACGCTGACCGGCGGCGACCTCAGCGCCACCGCCGGCTCCGACGGCGTGTACCTGCGTCTGAACAGCGGCGCGGCGCTGAACACCATCCGTTCGCAGACCGGCGCCAGCTACGGCGACGTGGTGATCCAGGCCGACAACGCCCTCACGGCCGTCGCGGGCAGCGCCGCCAACGTCGAAGGCCGCAACATCACCCTGTCCAGCGAACTGGGCGGCATCGGCAGCGAAACCGCGCCCGTGCGGCTGTCGGCGCACTACGCCACGCAGCCCAACGGCCTGGTGAGCGGCGGCGTCGTCAACGTCAGCGCGCAGAACGACATCGGCCTGACGCAGCTGGGCGGCGACCTGCTGATCGGCAGCATCGCGTCCACCGCCGGCGGCAACCTGTACGTCAACGTGCCCAACGGCACGATCTACGGCGCCGCGGGCCAGACGGCCGCGCAGGCGCTGTCGGACACCCAGGTGCGCAACATCTGGCAGAACCTGAAGCTCACGGCGGCGTACGGCGCCGAGACCAACGCCGTCGACGCGCAGAACCACTCGAGCGCCGCGTCGGTCACGCGCTTCGAGTCGCAGGTGAATGTGCAGTACGAGCAGTACTGGCGCCTGCTGGGCAAGGGCACGGTCGACGCCCAGGGCCAATACACCCTGGCCACCGCCAACCTGGACCTGTACCGCGCGCTCGCCGCCGCGGCCACCGGCGTGGCCAGCCCGACGGATGCCCAGGTGCAGGCCTACGCGGCCGGCCTGTACGCGAGCGCTACCGGCTCGCTGCAGAGCCTGCTGGGGTCCGGCTGGAAGGCGGCGATGGGCAGCTCGTACAGCTCGACTTTCGCTTTCCACGCCAGCCTGGACCAGATCAACGACCTGACGAAGAACGCCGTCTGGACCGAGCCGCAGCTCAACGCCTCCATCAACGGCAGCGCGCTGCAGCCCGGCACGCCGGTGGGCATCGGCAACCCCAACCTCACGGGACGCGACATCAAGCTGAACACCTCCGGCGCCATCGGCAAGCTGGCGGCGCCGGTGACGATCAAGCTGACCGACCTGCAAAGCGGCAACCTGACGCCCGAGCAGTCGGCGGCGCTGGCCCTGGCCAACGTGCCCGGCTCGGTGGTGGCGGTGGACGCCGCGGGCAACCCGGTGGCCAGCGGCACGCAGCCGTACGCCTTCCAGATCCAGCAGACCGCGCCGGTCTTCGTCAACGCGACGGGCAAGTTCACCGCCACCGCCGGCGGCCTGACGTACGTCCAGAGCACGGCGCAGAACATCACGCTGGACAAGATCACCGCGGGCGGCG
Source organism: Ramlibacter humi (assembly GCF_004681975.1). GTDB lineage: Bacteria > Pseudomonadota > Gammaproteobacteria > Burkholderiales > Burkholderiaceae_C > Ramlibacter > Ramlibacter humi. The sequence goes on along the minus strand of NZ_SMLK01000008.1, from coordinate 35,787 downwards.
CGGTCAGCGTGACGGCCCCGCAGAGCATCCTGAGCGCCGGCACGTCGGCGGTGAACATCCAGACGCCCGGCGACGTCACGCTGCTGGCCGGCACCGGCAGCATCGGCGACATCAACGGCCTGCCGCTGGTGGTCCAGGCCAACCGCCTGGTGTCCGCCTCGGCCGGCCAGGACGCCTATGTCCGCGGCACCGGCGCCAACTTCACCTTCGGCCGCGTGGCGGCAGGCGGCACGGCCTGGCTGGACGCGCCGGCGGGCAACCTGGTTTCCTACCTGGACGGCGTGGTGGTGGATGCGAAGAACGTCCGCCTGGATGCCGGCGGCAACGTGGGCTCCCCGGGGCGCTACGTGAAAGTGGACGTCGATGCCGACGGCCTGCTGTCCGGCACGGCCGGCGGCGCGGCGTACATCGATTCGCCGGATTCGTCGCTGCAGGTGGGGACCTACGCGGCCAACGGCGGGCTGAACCTCACCGCCACCGGCGGTGACCTGACGGCGCAGCAGCTGCGTTCTTCCAACGGCATCGTCAGCGCTTCCGCCGCGGGCAGCGCCACCATCGCGGCGGTGAACGGCGGCATCTCCACCGCCAGCAGCGGCAACGTGTCGCTCACCGCGGTGGACGACCTGTCGGTCGGCGACGTCACCACCACGGGCAGCAGCGTCACGCTGCTGGCCGGCGGCACGGCCAAGGTCACGGGCAACGTGCACACCGACAGCGGCGCCATCGGCGTGACCGGGGCCACGGTGGACATCGCCACCGGCGGCCAGCTGGACAGCACCAGCGGCGCCATCGCCGCCACCGCCAACAGCGGCAACCTGTACGTCAACCGCGTCGCCAGCGGCAAGACCAACGGCCAGGCCATCACCCTGACGGCCACCACCGGCCGCATCGTCGAATCCGACTCGGACGCCGCGGCGGACATCGTCGCCAACGGCACCGGCGCGCTGGTCACGCTGACCGCGCGCGACGGCATCGGCGATGCCACGCGCACGGGCGCCAACACCATCGACACGGCGACGCCGAACGCGCTGGAGATGCAGGTGGCCGGGCTCTCGGCCACCAGCTCGCAGGGCGCCATTCGCCTGAGCGAAGCCGATGGCCTGATCCTCGGCAACGTCGTGGCCGGCGGCGCGCTGCAGCTGACGGTGGGCGGCGCGCTCACCGGCACGCTGGCGCAGAGTACCGGCGGCTCGGTCGCGATCAGCGCCAACTCGGTCGACCTCACCACGGTGCAGGCCGCCACGACGGCGGGGATCACTTCGACGGCGGGTTCGCTGCAGGTGGGCTCGGCCACGTCGGCCGGCAACCTGACGTTGCAGGGGCAGGCCGGCATCACGGCGGGGACGCTCACCACCACCGGAACGGGCACGATCGATGCGACGGCGGTGACCGGCAGCCTGGTGGCCACGACCGTGGACTCGAACGCCGCGGTCAGCCTCACGGCGAGCGCGGGCGCGGGCGACATCAAGGTGGACACGGTCGAAGGGCAGAACGCGGTGACGCTGACGGCGGGCCGCTCGATCGGCGGCCGCACCGCGGCGCGCTACGTCCGCGTGGAAAGCCTGGGCGGCGGCGTGACGCTGGATGCGCAAGGCGGCGACGTCATGGGCACCACGACCACCGCATTCAACAACGCGCAGGTCACGGCCAGCAACAACGTGGACCTGACGACGACGCAGGCCAGCAACGGTACGCTGACGGTGACGGCCACCAACGGTGCGATCACGCTCGACTCGGCCAACGCCGAAACGCAGATGACGCTGGACGCGAAGACGGCGTTGACGGCGCGCAGCCTGACGACCGACTCGGCGACGAGCGGCCTGTCGGCCACGACACGCACCGGCGACCTGACGGCCACCACGGTGGACTCGGCAGGTTCCGCTTCGCTGACCGCGACGGCGGGCAACATCAAGGTGGACATAGTTGAAGGCCAGAACGCGGTGACGCTGACGGCCGGCCAATCCATCGGCGGCCGCGCGGCGTCGCGCTATTCCAGCATCGAGAGCCTGGGCGGCAATGTGACGCTGGATGCGCAAGGCGGTGACGTCATGGGCACCACGACCACCGCGTTCAACAGCGCGCAGGTCACGGCCGGCAACAACGTGGACCTGACGACGACGCAAGCCAGCAACGGCACGCTGACGGTGACGGCCACGAATGGCTCGATCACGCTCGACTCGGCCAACGCCGAAACGCAGATGACGCTGGACGCGAAGACGGCGTTGACGGCACGCCTGCTGACAACCGACTCGGCCACGAGCGGCTTGTCGGCGACGGCGCGCACGGGTGACCTGACAGCCACCACGGTGGACTCCGCTGGCTCCGCTTCGCTGACCGCGACGGCGGGCAACATCAAGGTGGACACGGTTGAAGGCCAGAACGCGGTGACGCTGACGGCCGGCCAGTCCATCGGTGGCCGTACGGCGTCGCGCTATGCCAGCATCGAGAGCCTGGGTGGCAATGTGACGCTGGATGCGCAAGGCGGCGACGTCATGGGCACCACGACCACCGCCTTCAACAACGCGCAGGTCACGGCCGGCAACAACGTGGACCTGACGACGACGCAAGCCAGCAACGGCACGCTGACGGTGACGGCCACGAACGGCTCGATCACCATCGACTCGGCCAATGCCGAAACGCAGATGACGCTGGACGCGAAGACGGCACTGACGGCTCGCCTGCTGACGACCGACTCGGTGACGAGCGGCCTGTCGGCGACGGCGCGCACGGGTGATCTGACAGCCACCACGGTGGACTCCGCCGGCTCCGCTTCGCTGACCGCGACGGCGGGCAACATCAAGGTGGACATGGTTGAAGGCCAGAACGCGGTGACGCTGACGGCCGGCCAATCCATCGGCGGCCGCGCGGCGTCGCGCTATTCCAGCATCGAGAGCCTGGGTGGCAATGTGACGCTGAGCGCGCAAGGCGGCGACGTCATGGGCACCACGACCACCGCCTTCAACAGCGCGCAGGTCACGGCCAGCAACAACGTGGACCTGACGACGACGCAAGCCAGCAATGGCACGCTGACCGTGACGGCCACCAACGGTGCGATCACGCTCGACTCGGCCAATGCCGAGACGCAGATGACGCTGGACGCGAAGACGGCACTGACGGCTCGCCTGCTGACGACCGACTCGGTGACGAGCGGCCTGTCGGCGACGGCGCGCACCGGCGACCTGACAGCCACCACGGTGGACTCCGCCGGCTCCGCTTCGCTGACCGCGACGGCGGGCAACATCAAGGTGGACACGGTTGAAGGCCAGAACGCGGTGACGCTGACGGCCGGCCAGTCCATCGGCGGTCGCGCGGCGTCGCGCTACTCCAGCATCGAAAGCCTGGGTGGCAATGTGACGCTGGAAGCGCAAGGCGGTGACGTCATGGGCACCACGACCACGGCGTTAAACAATGCGCAGGTCACGGCCAGCAACAACGTGGACTTGACCATGACGCAAGCCAGCAACGGAACGCTGACGGTGACGGCCACGAATGGCTCGATCACGCTCGACTCGGCCAATGCCGAGACGCAGATGACGCTGGACGCGAAGACGGCGCTGACGGCGAACAGCCTGACGACCGACTCGGCCACGAGCGGCCTGTCGGCCATGGCGCGCACGGGCGACCTGACGGCCACCACGGTGGACTCGTCGGGCTCGGTCACGCTGACGGCGACCGCGGCCAACATCAAGGTGGATACGGTCGAAGGGCAGAACGCCGTTTCGCTGACGGCGGGCCAGTCGATCGGCGGCCGCGCCGGCGCGCGCTACGTCCGGGTGGAAAGCCTGGGCGGCAACGTGACGATGGACGCGCAGAACGGCGACATCACCGGCGACGCGACCACCGCGCTCAACAACGCGCAGCTGACCGGCCACAACAATGTGGACCTGGCCACCACGACGGCCAAGGATGGTTCGCTGACGGTGCGGGCGCAGACCGGCACGATCACCATCGGTTCGGCCAACGCCGAGACGCTGATGTCCCTGACCGGCCAGACGGGCATCACGGCGACGAACCTCGGCACCGACAGCGGCGGCATCGTGGCCACGGCCAGCACCGGCGACCTGACCGCCACCACGAGCACCTCGGCTGCGGCGGCGACGTTCACCGCGACGACGGGCAGCGTGAAGGTGGACGTGCTGCAAGGCCAGGACGACGTGACCGTGACCGCGGGCCAGTCGATCGGTGGCACGCCGGGCGCGCGCTACACGCGCATCGAAAGCCTGGGTGGCAATGTGTACCTGAACGCGCAGAACGGCAACGTGACGGGCGACACCACCACCGCTTCCGGCAGTGCGCAGGTCACCGCCCGCAACAACGCGGACCTGGCGACGACGACGGCGAGCAACGGTTCGCTGACCGTGAACGCGCAGACCGGCACGATCACCATCGGAACGGCCAACGCGGAAACGGCGATGAACCTGACGGGCCAGTCCGGCATCACCGCGGGCGCGCTGACCACCGACACCGGCAGCATCGCGGCCACCGCCACCACCGGCGACCTGACCGCGACGACGACCGATTCCGCCAACGCGGTGACGCTGACGGCCGGCACGGGCAACGTGAAGGTGGGCACGGTCGAGGGCCGGAACGCGGTGACGATCACCGCGGCGCAGTCCATCGGCGGCACGCCGGGCACGGCCTACGGCCGCGTGGAAAGCCTGGGCGGCAACGCCGTGCTGTCGGCCACCGCCGGCAACATCGACGGCACGCTGACGCGCGCCAACGGTGCCATCGCGCTGTCCGTCGGCAACGACCTCAACGGCGGGACGGTGATCGCGACGTTGGGCCCGGTGAACGCCGTGGCCGGCGCCAACGTCAACCTGGGCCAGACCCAGTCGGCCGGCGACATCACGCTGTTCGCCACGCGCGGCGCGATCAACGTCAACGAGGTGATCTCGTCGGCGGGCAGCGCGCGCCTGACGGCCAACCGGGACATCAACGCCAACCTGGTGGCCGCGGCAGAAGGCGACGCGGTCCTCGACTCGACCAACGGCAACATCCACGCCAGGCACCTGGTCGGCGGCGGCCTGCTGCTGTACGCACGCGATGCCATCGTGGGCGACAACTTCGAGGTGGGGCGCCGGCTGGTGCTGGTGAGCGACAGCGTGGATGCGTCCGTGCAGCACACGCGCAGCTCGCCGGCGCTGATCACGACGCTGATCGGCCGCTACAACCCGGTGATGAGCAACGTGAAGCTCACCATCAACAGCCCGCTGGGCGTGACGTTCGACAACCTGCAGGCGGTGCAGGGGGCGCTCACCATCCCGACCGGCACGCTGGAAGTCCAGAATGGCTACATCGTCAAGCGCATGACCATCGACAACCCGCTGACGCACATGCTGGTGGACAACACCACGCCGGGCCCGGACAAGACGTTCGACCTGCAGCTGTTCAGCCGCCCGGGCACGTTCTACCTGTACCTGGACCGCGACAGCTTCGTCACCCGCGGCGCGGACATCATCCACCGCTCGGCGTTCCTGCTGTCCGACCACAGCCACACCGTGCACAGCGAGAGCACCGGGCTGGATTCCAGCGTGGCCGAAACCTCGGTGGAGGAGCAGACCCGCACGGTGCGCCTGGTGCAGCCGCCCATGCTGCCGCCCATCCAGGTGGAGCGCGGCGTGGTGCAGTTCACCGGCGTGCCGGTGCAGATGCCCGAATTCGAGCCCGTGCAGCTGCCCGCACCGGGCGCGCCGCAACGGCGTGACGGCGACGACCAGGCGGGCGAGTGATGAAGAGACGAATCGACAAGGCCGGACGCCGATCCGGCCGGATGGGTCCGCGCCCATCCCTCGCCCTGTCGCTGCTGCTGTTCTCGGCCGCGGCGGCGGCGCAAGTCGTGGTGCCGCCGTCCGCCGATCCCGGCGTGCTGCAGCAGCGCGAGATCGAGCGCGAGCAGCGCCAGCGGCTGGAAGAGCAGCAACGCCAGCGCATCGAGCAGCCCGTGGCGCCCGTCGCGCCGCCGGCGCCGGTGGCGCCGGGCGCGGACGCGGTGCAGTTCGAGGTGAAGGACATCGTTTTCGAGCCGCGCTCGGAGATCCTGAAGCCGGAAGAACTCGAAGCGCTGACCCGCGGCTTCAAGGGCCGCACGGTGCGCCTGTCCGAGCTGCGCGAGCTGGTCAACCGCATCAACGAGCTGTACCGCAGCAAGGGCGTGGTCACGGCCAGCGCCAGCCTGCCGCCGCAGGACGTCACCGGCGGCGTGGTGCACATCCGCCTGGTGGAAGGCCGCGTGGGCGCGATCCTGATCCAGGGCAACGAGTCCACCAACGGGAATTACATCACCGACCGGCTGTCGCTCAAGCCGCCGATGCTGGTGGACCTGCCGACGCTGGAGGAAGACCTGGTGCGCTTCAACCGCACCAACGACGCCCAGCTGCGCGCCGACCTGCGGCCGGGTTCACAGGTGGGGCAGACCGACATCGGCCTGACGGTGCAGGAGCCCAAGCGCAACGACCTGCGCGTGTTCGCCGACAACAACGGCTCGCAGCTCACCGGCGAGGGCCGCCTGGGCGTCAGCTACGTGCGCCGCAGCCTCACGGGCCGCCGCGACGACCTGTTCCTCTCGACGGTGCACTCCCGCGGCCATCAAGGCAACTACCTCACGTACACGCTTCCGGTGAGCGTGCGCGGCACGCGCCTGACGGCCGGGTACTTCGAGGACCGCACGAAGATCGTCAGCGGCCCGATCGCGCCGCTGGACGTCACCGGCACCGCCAAGGCCATGTCGCTGCAACTGCGCCACCCGCTGGTGGTCAGCAGCAGCTTCCAGCTGGATGGCCTGGTGGGCGTCAAGCGCCGCCGCACGGCCAACTTCATGACCGGCCTGCCGCTGACGGCGGCGGACCTGTGGACGAAGACGCTGGGGCTGGAGCTGCAGCGGCTGGACACGTCGGGCTACTGGACCGGCACCGTGGAAGCCGCCACCGGCGTCAATCGCATCGAGGGCGCCTCGCCGCGGCATTTCAGCCTGTTGCGCGGCACGGCGCGGCGCACGCAGAACATGGGCAACGACGTCACGCTGGTGGGCGCGCTCACCTGGCAGTACGCGCCGGTGAAGCTGCTGCCTTCCAGCGAGCAGCTGGTGATCGGCGGCGAAGGCAGCGTGCGCGGTTATTCGCCCGGCCTGTTCGCCGGCGACAAGGGCTTCGTGATCAACCTGGAAGCGCACAAGGCGTTCCCGATGCAGGGCAACTGGCAGTCCACCGGCTTCGTCTTCTTCGACCGGGGCGAGGTGCAGCCGTTCCGCCCGCCGCTGAACACCGACGGCGCCGACGTGCTGACCACCATCGGCTTGGGCATGACCCTCACCCACCCGAAGTTCTCGGCTCGGGCGACGATGGGCTTCCCGATCAACCGGCAGCCCACCGAGCCGCGCGACTACCGCCTCAACGCGCAGCTGACCTGGTTCCTGCTCTGACCCGCCGGGTCAGCCGAGCAGGATCGCGATCTCCTCGTCGGAGAAGCCCGCGCGGCGCCGCGCCGCCTCGTTGAAGGGCGGGTGCAGCCGCGGCGCGGCGTGGCGTTCCACCAGCACGCGGTAGTGCGCCACGGGGTCCAGCCCGTCGCGCGCGCACAGCCAGCGGTACCAGTGGTTGCCGATGGCGACGTGGCCGACCTCGTCGCGCAGGATCACGTCGAGGATGTCGACCGCGCGCAGCGCGTCGGGCGTGCCGGCCTGCCTCAGCTTCTGCTGGATCTGCGGCGTGGCATCCAGCCCGCGCGCTTCCAGCGTGCGTGGCACCAGCGCCATGCGCGCCACCACGTCGTGCGAGGTTTTCTCGCACATCTGCCACAGGTTGTCGTGGGCGGGGAAGTCGCCGTAGGCATGGCCCAGCGTGGCGAGGTGGTCGCGCAGCAGGCTGAAGTGGTAAGCCTCTTCCGCGGCCACGCGCAACCAGTCGAGCCGGAATTCGCGGGGCAGGCCGTCGTCGAATCGCCACGCCGCGTCCAGCGCCAGGTTGATGGCGTTGAACTCGATGTGCGCGATGGCATGCAGCAGCGCCGCCAGGCCTTCGGGCTTCGTGGGCGAGCGGCGCGGCACCTTGGCGGGGTGGACGAGCTCGGGGCGTCTGGGCCGCCCCGGGACGGGCAGGGTGGCCGGCGGCGCGTGCGGCTCGATCGCCAGCCCTTCGGCGGCTTCGTGCAGTTCGCGCGTGGACGCCGCCTTGCGGGCGGGGTCGCTCTCGCACAGGGCATCCAGCGCCCATCGGCGCAGTTCCATGCGCCGATTGTCTCAGCGAGTGAGCAGGTCCTCGGCCCAGGCCAGCGCCTGCAGGTGCGCCATGTTGATCTGGCGGCCCGACAGCAGCAGCCGGTCGGCGTCGCGGGCGAAGGCTTCGGCGTCGCCGCTTTCGCAGGCTTGCGCCAGCGAGAGGAAGGGTTCGAAGACGCCCTTCTGGTCCAGCAGCGCATCGGTCACCGCGATGGGAAGGCCCAAGCCCTCCAAAGCGGTCTTCATGGGCACGCCGGTCATCGCGTCCAGCAGCGAGAACACGCCGGTGACGAAAGCCTGGTCGCACTGGTCGGGAGGCAGCAGTTCGGCCCCCAGCAGTTCCATCAGGCGGCCGCGCACGATGGCGTGGTGGCCCAGCGCCGGCGCGTCGCCGGCGGTGGCCAGCAGCAGCGTGGACCAGCGCATCATGCGGTGCATGCCGACCACCATCACGGCGGAACGCAGCGAGGTGACTTCACCTTGCAGGGCGAACGCGCCGGAGTTGATGAAGCGCAACAGCTGGAAGCTCAGCGCGGTGTCGCGCTTGAGCAGTGCTTCGATCTCGCCGACGTCGGCCTCGCGGCGCACCAGCGACAGCAGCTGCAGCGCCGCGGCCTGGCTGGGGCGCATCTTCTGGCCCGGCACCGGCACGGGCCGCGAGAAGAAGGGACCCTGGAACAGGTCGATGCCCAGCTGGCGCAACGAACGCAGGCAGGCGTCGTCGGGCACGCCGCAAGCCAGCAGGCGAGGCTTGTGCTGGCGCGCGAGCTTCACCACGCCGGCCAGCGCCGGAGCGGGCAGCCGTGTCACATCCAGCAAGAGGAAGTCGGCCTGCGCCAGCCAGCCGTGCCAGGCCGTGGCCAGCACGTCGTGCGGCAGGGCGAAGCGGAAGCCTTTCTGGCGCAGCTCCGCGAGGCGAGCGGCGCCGGCGGCCAGCTGCGCGGCATCCGGGTTGGCCGGCAGCGACAGCCGCAGCACGATGCGCGTGGCGTCGGCCAGCGCGAGGTGCTCGCTGTCCAGCGCCTCGGGGCCGCAGTGCAGGAACAGCACGCGGCGTTCGGCCAGGGGCTTGCTCGCGCACAGCGCCAGGGCGTGCGACACCAGCTCGGCGATCTGCTCGCCGCGAGCCGGCTCGGTGCCGGCGGCCAGCTCGTAGCCAAACACCGTCCGCGCGTCGTCCAGGATCACCTGGCGGGCCAGCTCGAGGCTGGCGCGGGCGGGTTGGGCGGTTTCGGCGGTGGCGGTCATGGTTCGGTGGTTTGCGGCGGGGCGGTTCGCGGCATTTTCCGCAGGGGCCCGCCGCCGCAGCGCGTCGAACAGCCTACCTACAATGCCTTTTTTCCCTATCTGAAGGACGGCTCCATGGCGATCTACGAACTCGACGGCACGGCACCGAAGCTGGGACAGGGCGCCTGGGTCGCGGACAGCGCCCAGGTCATCGGCGCCGTCGAGCTGGGCGATTCAGCCAGCGTCTGGTTCGGCGCGGTGGTCCGCGGCGACACCGAGACCATCCGCATCGGCGAGAACACCAACATCCAGGACCTGTCGGTGCTGCACGCCGACGTCGGCAAGCCGCTGACCATCGGCCGCAACGTCACCGTGGGCCATCAGGTGATGCTGCATGGCTGCACGGTAGGAGACAACTCGCTCATCGGCATCCAGGCGGTCGTGCTCAACGGCGCGCGCATCGGCCGCAACTGCATCGTGGGCGCGGGCAGCGTGGTGACCGAAGGCAAGGAATTCCCGGACAACTCGCTGATCATCGGCTCGCCCGCCAAGGTGGTGCGCACGCTGGACGACGCCGCGGCGAAGAAGCTGGCCGAAAGCGCCGAGCACTACGTGAGCAACGCCCGGCGCTTCGCGAAGGGCTTGAAGAAGGTCGCCTGAGCCATCAGTTAAGACAGCTTTGGCCCAGCGCGAACCGATGTCCGAGCTCCACAAATTCCTCTTCGACGGCCTTCCCGTGCGCGGCGCGCTGGTGCGCCTGACCGACGCATGGACCGAAATCCTGGCGCGCCGCCAGTCCAACTCCGAAGCCGGCGCGTACCCGCCCCCGGTGGCGGAGCTGCTGGGCGAGATGGCCGCGGCCGGCGTGCTGATGCAGTCGAACATCAAGTTCAACGGCGCGCTGGTGCTGCAGATCTTCGGCGACGGGCCGGTGAAGGTGGCGGTGGCTGAGGTGCAGCACGACCTGTCCGTGCGCGTGACCGCCAAGGTGGTGGGCGACGTGCAGGTCGGCGACCGGCTGCCGCAGCTGGTGAACGTGCGCAATCACGGCCGCTGCGCCATCACGCTGGACCCCAAGGACAAGTTCCCGGGCCAGCAGCCGTACCAGGGCGTGGTGCCGCTGCACGGCGACCGGCGCGAGAAGCTGGAAAAGCTCAGCGACGTGCTGCAGCACTACATGCTGCAGTCCGAACAGCTGGACACCACGCTGGTGCTGGCCGCCGACGGCAAGGTGGCCGCGGGTCTGTTGATCCAGCGTTTGCCACTGGAAGGCGAGGGCAACCTGGAGGGGTCGATGGTCAGCAAGGCCAACGAGGAAGAGATCGGCCTGAACGAGCACTACAACCGCATCGCCACGCTGGCCGCCAGCCTGAAGCGCGAAGAGCTGCTGGAACTGGACGTGGACACCATCCTGCGCCGGCTGTTCTGGGAAGAGAAGGTGCTGCGCTTCGCGCCGCAGACGCCGCGCTTCGCCTGCAGCTGCAGCCGCGACAGGGTGGGCAGCATGATCCAGAGTCTGGGCCGCGAAGAGGCCGAGTCCATCCTGGAGGAGCAGGGCCGCATCGAGGTGGCCTGCGATTTCTGCGGTCAGGAGTACCGGTTCGATGCGGTGGACATCGGGCAGCTGTTCACCTCGCCGGGGGACCAGCCGCCGGTGTCGTCGGCGGTGCAGTGACGGCCGAGGCATCGGCAGGAACGCTGTCATGGCGGGCTTGACCCGCCTCCATCTCCGGCGGCTGGCCGTGCCTGGTCCGTGTCCGGGGTGGATGCCCGGTCAAGCCCGGCATGACAAGTTCAGGGCGAACGCTGAAGGCCGGTGAACAGCCGGTGCTCGCAGTCCGGGTCGCTGCACTTGTCGCAGCTCCATTGCCAGCGCGGCCCCTTGTCCGGCGGCCTTTCGCCCAGCTTCTCCAGCACCGGCTGCAAGGCGTTGGCGAGCCGGTCCTCCCCCGTGCCGTACACCACGCGATACGGCACACTGGCCTTGCGCAGAGCTTCTCGCACCAGTTCGTCCACCGGCCCGCGCACGTGCTCGCCGTCACGCTGCAAACCATCGGCCACCCACGGGATGTCGAGACCGGTGACCAGTGTCAGGTCGTAGCCGCGCTGCCTTTCCAGCGCGAACCGGTACAGCGTGCCGTCGTCGAACAGCATGGCGCTGTAGATGGCGACCATCAGCGAGGTGGTGTCGGCGATGACGATGTCCGCTTGCGCCGCGGCGGCGTCGACGCGGCGCTCCTGTTCTTCGGCGATGGGCAATTGCTCTTCGGGCCGCGGCGTGCGGCCTTCGCGCTCGCACCATTCGCGCAGGTACTCGCCGACGGCCGCGACGCGGTGGCCGCGCGCCTGCAGCGCCCGCGCGAGAGCACCGGCCAGCGTGGTCTTGCCGGTGCTTTCGGCGCCGAGCAGCGCGACCTTCATGCCGCCGCCCCGGCCCGCAAGCGCCGCAGCCATTCGCGCAGGCCGGCGACGCACATCACGACGAACACGGCGTACAGCGCGGCGGTGAACCACAGGCCCTTGTAGGCGAAGAGGCCCACGCCGACGACGTCCACCAGGATCCACACGACCCAGTTCTCCAGGTACTTGCGGCCCAGCAGGTATTGGCCGACGAGGCTCCACGCGGTGGGGAAGGCGTCCCACCACGGCACGTCGGTGTCGGTGAAGCGCAGGAGGAACAGCCCGGTCAGCGGCCACAGCAGCGCGCCGGCCAGCAGCGTGAGGAAGCGCTGCTTCGGCGTGAGCAACGCCACGTGCAGCTCGTGGCCGTCGGCGCGGTGGCCGCGCAGCCACTGCCACCAGCCCCAGAACGCCACGGTGGCGAAGAAAAGCTGCAGCCCCGCGTCGCCGTACAGCTTGCTGCGCCAGAAGATGGCGAAGTACATCAGCGAGGCGACGATGGCCAGCGGCCAGCCCCAATGCACTTCGCGGATGTTGCAGGCGACCATGACGAGGGAGATCACCACGCCGGCCAGCTCGAGCCAGCTGACCGGCGAGCCCCAGAGGACGAAAGCCGTCGCGAACAGTGACTCGGCCATCAGCGCGGCGTGCGCGGCAGGGTGCCGCGGCTCACTTGGGCGTCACGACGTTGACGAAGATTTCGTTGGGCTTGACCATGCCCAGCTCGGCGCGCGCCTTCTCCTCGACCATCTCCAGGCCTTCCCTGAGGTCGTTGACCTCGGCGGCCAGGCGCTCGTTGGCCTGCTGCTGCTGCACGTTGGCTTGCTGCTGCTGCACCAGGCGCCGCTCCATCTCGCCCACGTTGCCCACGCTGCCCCGGCCGAACCACAGCTGCGCGTGCACGACGGCGAGCAGCGCGAGCAGGAGGGGCGGGACGAGGCGACTCGACATTCAAGTTCCTCTCGAGTCTTCGTGACGGAAGCGGCCTTGCGATTGCGCGCGCTCCATCCAAGGGCCATCGCGGAACCGGCTTTGCCGGGCCGCTGATGGCGCCCCTTGAGGGAAGGCGCCGAAGGCGCTTCGGGGTGGTCTCATTACCTCAGGTTGTAGAAGGCCGCGCGGCCCGGGTACTGCGCGATGTCGCCGAGGTCTTCCTCGATGCGCAGCAGCTGGTTGTACTTGGCCATGCGGTCGGACCGCGACAGCGAGCCGGTCTTGATCTGGCCGGCGTTGGTGCCCACCGCGATGTCGGCGATGGTGCTGTCCTCGGTCTCGCCCGAGCGGTGGCTGATCACGGCCGTGTAGTTGGCGCGCTTGGCCATCTCGATGGCGGCGAAGGTCTCGGTCAGCGTGCCGATCTGGTTGATCTTGATCAGGATGGAGTTGGCGATCTTCTTCTCGATGCCTTCCTTCAGGATCTTGGTGTTGGTGACGAACAGGTCATCGCCCACCAGCTGCACGCGCGAGCCCAGCTTGTCGGTCAGCTGGCGCCAGCCGTCCCAGTCGCCCTCGGCCATGCCGTCCTCGATGCTGATGATGGGGTACTTGTCGCACCAGGACGAGAGGATGTCGGTCCACGCGCCGGCTTCCAGCACCTGGCCTTCGGCTTCGAGGTGGTAGCGGCCTTCCTTGAAGAACTCGCTGGACGCGCAGTCCAGGCCCAGGGCGATCTGCTCGCCGGGGCGGTAGCCGGCGGCTTCGATGGCCTGCAGGATCATGCCGATGGCGGCTTCGTGGTTCTCCACGTTCGGCGCGAAGCCGCCTTCGTCGCCGACGGCCACGCTCATGCCCTTGTCGTTGATGATCTTCTTCAGCGCGTGGAACACCTCGGCGCCGTAGCGCAGCGCTTCGCGGAAGCTGGGCGCCCCCACGGGGATGATCATCAGTTCCTGCAGGTCGAGGTTGTTGTTGGCGTGCGCGCCGCCGTTCACCACGTTCATCATCGGCACCGGCAGCTGCATGCCGTTCATGCCGCCGAAGTAGCGGTACAGGGGCAGGCCCGATTCCTCGGCGGCGGCGCGCGACACGGCCATGGACACGGCCAGCATGGCGTTGGCGCCCAGGCGGCTCTTGTTCTCGGTGCCGTCCAGGTCGATCAGGGTCTTGTCCAGGAAGGCCTGCTCGGAAGCGTCCAGGCCCAGCACCGATTCGGAGATTTCGGTGTTGATGTGCTCCACGGCGCGAAGCACGCCCTTGCCCAGGTAGCGCGACTTGTCGCCGTCGCGCAGTTCGATGGCCTCGCGCGAGCCGGTGGACGCGCCGGAAGGCACGGCCGCGCGGCCCATGGTGCCCGATTCCAGCAGCACGTCGCATTCGACGGTGGGGTTGCCGCGCGAGTCCAGGATCTCGCGGCCGACGATGTCAACGATGGCGCTCATTGCAGTCTCTCTTTGAAGTCAAAAAAGCGGGACTACCGCACGCGAAGGCCCCGAAAGTGACGCGAAGGACGCGAAAAAATCCATCTGTCTTTTTGCGTCCTTCGCGTCACTTTCGCGTCTTTCGCGTAGGGGAGTTGTATTTCACACGCCCTCGATCAGCACCATGCGCATGACGGCCGCGCCTTCGCGGGCCTTCTTCGCGCGGCCGTACTCGGTGGAGTCGTAGAAGGCCTGCGCCTTCTCCACCGACGGGAATTTCAGCAGCACGACGCGCCTGGGCGACCAGTCGCCTTCCAGCACCTTTACGGCGCCGCCGCGCACGCACACTTCGGCGCCGTGCGCCTGCATGGCGAGGGTGGAGTACTTCTTGTATTCCTCGTACTGCTGCGGGTCGGTGACGTCGATGTTGGCGAGGATGTAGGCGGAGGGCATCGTGTCTCTTGCTTTCAGGCGTTGAAGTCGTTCTCGAGGAAGCCGTTCTTCTTGGTGACCTGGTCCAGCGCCACCAGCGTTTCCAGCAGCGCCTTCATGTGCTTGAGCGGCACCGCGTTGGGGCCGTCGGACAGGGCTTTGGCGGGGTCGGGGTGCGTTTCCATGAACACGCCGGCGACGCCCACCGCGATGGCGGCGCGCGCCAGCACCGGCACCATCTCGCGCTGGCCGCCGGAGCTGGTGCCCTGGCCGCCGGGCAGCTGCACCGAGTGCGTGGCGTCGAACACCACCGGCGCGCCCGTCTCGCGCATGATGGACAGCGAGCGCATGTCCGACACCAGGTTGTTGTAGCCGAAGCTGGCGCCGCGCTCGCAGGCCATGAAGCTGTCTTCGGGCAGCCCTTTTTCGCGCGCGGCGGCGCGGGCCTTGTCGATGACGTTCTTCATGTCGTGGGGCGCGAGGAACTGGCCCTTCTTGATGTTCACCGGCTTGCCCGACTGGGCCACGGCGCGGATGAAGTCGGTCTGGCGGCACAGGAAGGCGGGCGTCTGCAGCACGTCGACGACCTTGGCGACCTCAGGCACTTCCTCCGTCGTGTGCACGTCGGTGATGACGGGCACGCCCAGCTGCCGCTTCACCTTGCCCAGGATGTCCAGGCCGCGCGACATGCCGGGGCCGCGGAAGCTGGCGCCCGAGGAGCGATTGGCCTTGTCGTAGCTGCTCTTGAAGATGAAGGGGATGCCCAGGGCGGCGGCCATTTCCTTCAGCTGCCCGGCGACGTCCATCTGCAGCTGTTCGGATTCGACCACGCAGGGGCCGGCGATCAAGAAAAAGGGCCTGTGCAGGCCCACTTCGAATCCGCACAGTTTCATGTCAGGCCACCGCCTTCAACTTCTTGCCGGCGGAAGCCTGGTGGTCCAGCGCGGCCTTGATGAACGCGTTGAACAGCGGATGGCCGTCCCACGGCGTGGACTTGAATTCGGGGTGGAACTGCACGCCCATGAACCAGGGGTGCGCGTCCTGCGGCAGCTCGACGATCTCGGTCAGGTGCTCGCGCTGGGTGAGGGCGGAGATCACCAGGCCGGACTTGCGCAGCTGGTCGAGGTAGTTGACGTTGGCTTCGTAGCGGTGGCGGTGCCGCTCGGTGACCACGTCGCCGTAGATCTTGTGCGCCAGCGTGCCCGGGGCCACGTCGGAGCTTTGCGCGCCCAGGCGCATGGTGCCGCCCAGGTCGGAATTCTCGTCGCGCTTGTTGATGGTGCCGTCGGCACCCTGCCATTCGGTGATGAGCGCGATGACCGGATGGGGCGTCTTCGGCTCGAATTCGGTGCTGTTGGCGTCCTGCAGGCCGGCGACGTGGCGCGCGTACTCGATGGTGGCGACCTGCATGCCCAGGCAGATGCCCAGGTAGGGCACCTTGTTCTCGCGGGCGAAGCGGGCGGCGGAGATCTTGCCTTCGATGCCGCGCTTGCCGAAGCCGCCGGGCACCAGAACCGCGTCGTACTTGGCCAGCTGGCGGATGTTCTCGGTCGTCAGCGTCTCGCTGTCGACGTAGTCGATCCTGGTACGCACGTGGTTTTTCATGCCCGCGTGCTTGAGCGCTTCGTTCAGCGACTTGTAGCTGTCGGACAGGTCCACGTACTTGCCGACCATGGCGATGGTGACCTCGCCCTGCGGATGCTCGACCTCGTACACCAGCTCGTCCCAGCGCTTGAGGTTGGCCGGCGGCGTGTTCAGGCGCAGCTTGTCGCAGATCAGGCCGTCCAGGCCCTGCTCGTGCAGCATGCGCGGCACCTTGTAGATGGTGTCCACGTCCCACATGGAGATCACGCCCCACTCGGGCACGTTGGTGAACAGCGAGATCTTCTCGCGCTCTTCCTCCGGGATCTTGCGGTCGGCGCGGCACAGCAGCGCGTCGGCCGAAATGCCGATCTCGCGCAGCTTCTGCACGGTGTGCTGGGTGGGCTTGGTCTTCAGCTCGCCGGCCGCGGCGATCCACGGCAGGTAGGTGAGGTGCACGAAAGCGGCCTGGTTGGGGCCCATGCGCAGGCTCATCTGGCGCGCGGCTTCCAGGAAGGGCAGCGATTCGATGTCGCCCACGGTGCCGCCGATTTCGACGATGGCCACGTCGGCCGCGTTGGGCTCGCCCACGCGCGCGCCGCGCTTGATGAATTCCTGGATCTCGTTGGTGACGTGCGGGATGACCTGCACGGTCTTGCCGAGGTAGTCGCCGCGGCGTTCCTTTTCCAGCACCGACTGGTAGATGCGGCCGGTGGTGAAGTTGTTCACCTTGCCCATGCGGGTGGTGACGAAGCGCTCGTAGTGGCCCAGGTCCAGGTCGGTCTCGGCGCCGTCGTCGGTGACGAACACCTCGCCGTGCTGGAACGGCGACATGGTGCCCGGGTCCACGTTGATGTACGGGTCGAGCTTGATCAGGGTGACTTTGAGGCCCCGCGATTCCAGGATCGCAGCGAGGGAGGCTGAGGCGATTCCCTTGCCCAGGGAGGACACCACACCGCCGGTGACGAAGACGAATTTGGTCATGTCGTTCGGAAAGCGTGGCCTTCCGGGGAGGTGGTAATGCGCGATTATACGAGCGCTCGCAGCCGCTGGCGGCCAGAATGCGGACACCCTTACGCAGAGCACGCCGAGGCTTCGCAGAGGACGCGAAGAAGTCCTCAATGTCTTTTCCGCGATCTCCGCGCCTCCTCTGCGTGCTCCGCGCAAGGATGTCCGTATTTGCTACATTCCCGCGCCATGAATGACCTTCGGGGCAAGCACATCGTCCTGGGCCTGACGGGCGGCATCGCCTGCTACAAGGCCGCCGAGCTGTGCCGGGGCTTCGTCAAGGAAGGCGCCACCGTGCAGGTGGTGATGACCGAAGCGGCGGAGCAGTTCATCACGCCGGTCACCATGCAGGCGCTTTCGGGGCGCACCGTCCACACCTCGCAGTGGGACGCGCGCGAACCGAACAACATGCCGCACATCAACCTCTCGCGCGAGGCCGACGCCATCGTCATCGCGCCGTGCAGCGCCGATTTCATGGCCAGGCTGGTGCACGGCCGTGCCGACGAGCTGCTCAGCCTGATGTGCCTGGCGCGCCCCATCGCCCGCGTGCCGCTGCTGATCGCGCCGGCGATGAACCGCGAGATGTGGGCCCACCCGGCCACGCAGCGCAACATGGCGCAGCTGGCGCAGGACGGCGCCACCATCCTCGGCGTGGGCAGCGGCTTCCAGGCCTGCGGCGAGACCGGCGATGGCCGCATGCTGGAGCCGGACCAGCTGCTGGAAGACATCGTCGCCTTCCTGTCGCCCAAGCCGCTGGCGGGCAAGCGAGTGGTGGTCACGGCCGGCCCGACCTTCGAGGCGCTGGACCCGATCCGCGGCATCACCAACCATTCCTCCGGCAAGATGGGTTTCGCCATCGCGCGCGCCGCCCGGGAAGCGGGCGCGCAGGTCACGCTGGTGGCCGGCCCCGTGCACCTGCCCACGCCGCGCGGCGTGGACCGCGTCGATGTGAAGTCGGCGCGCCAGATGCTGGACGCCACGCTGGCGGCCGTGCCGCGCGCCGACGTCTTCGTCGCCACCGCCGCCGTGGCCGACTGGCGGCCCGCCAACGAAGCCGGCCAGAAGATCAAGAAGGACGGCAGCGGCCAGGCGCCCACGCTGTCCTTCGTCGAGAACCCGGACATCCTTCTTACCGTGGCGCAGACGGAGCGCGCGAAGAAGCGCGAGCTGTTCTGCGTCGGCTTCGCCGCCGAAAGCCACGACCTGCTGGCGCACGCGCAGGCCAAGCGCGTGCGCAAGGGCATCCCGCTGCTGGCCGGCAACATCGGCCCGCTCACCTTCGGGCAGGACGACAACCAGCTGCTGCTGGTGGACGAGCAGGGCGCGCACGAACTGCCGCGCGCGCCCAAGCTGCAGCTGGCCCGCACCCTGGTGGTGGAGATCGCCAGGCGCATGTCCGGCCTGCCCGGCACCGCAAAAGCATGAAAGTCGACGTCAAGATCCTCGATCCGCGCATGGCGGACCAGCTGCCCGCGTACGCCACGCCCGGAAGCGCGGGCCTGGACCTGCGCGCCTGCATCGGCGAGCCGCTCCATCTCGGCCCCAACGAATGGCGGCTGGTGCCCACCGGCATCGCCATCTGGCTGAAAGACCCGGGGTACGCGGCGCTGATCCTTCCGCGGTCGGGCCTGGGCCACAAGCACGGCATCGTGCTGGGCAACCTGGTGGGCCTGATCGACAGCGACTACCAGGGCCAGCTGATGGTCAGCTGCTGGAACCGCAGCGACACGGCTTTCACGCTGCAGCCGATGGAGCGCTTGGCGCAGCTGGTGGTGGTGCCGGTGGTGCAGGCCGAGTTCAACGTCGTCAGCGAATTCCCGGCCACGCAGCGCGGCGCGAACGGCTACGGATCGACCGGAAAGGGCTGAGCTTCAGCCGTCGCAGGCCGGTCCTACAGGACGGGCTGCCTGCTCCTACGCCGATGCGCGGCGATCCCGGCAAGCCAACCGTCGGGGCCATGCCTCTAATCGGGGGAACGTTCCCAAAAGGAGAATTTCCCATGCGCAACCGTCTCACCCTCGTTGCCGGCGTCACCACCGCCGCCGCCGTCCTGTCCGCCTGCAGCAGCTATCCCGGCAACGGCCTCGGCCAGGCCGACCCGAATCCGCCGGTCTCGCAAGCCCCGGTCTACAGCGCGCCGGCACCGGTGGCCACGTACCCCAGCGGCACCGTCGTGCAGAGCGCGCCCGTCGCCGCCGTCGAATTCGGCCGCGTGACGGACATCCAGCAGGTGGCCCAAGGGCAGACCAGTGCCACCAACCCCAGCGCGCGCAACGCGGTGGTCGGCGGCGTCATCGGCGCCGTGGTCGGCAACGTGCTCGGCAAGAACGTGAACAACGGCCACAACCGCAGCGGCGCCACCGTGCTGGGCGCGGCCGGCGGCGCGGCCATCGGCAACGGCATCGGCCAGCGCCAGGAGCAGCAGCAGCAACAGGCTGCCGCCGCGAACGGTGCCTACCGCGTGACCGTGCAGACCGACCAGGGCCAGTGGCGCACCTTCGAGGTGGGCGCGCTGGGCGACCTGCGCGTGGGCGACCGCGTGCGCGTCGAGAACGGCGTCATCTACCGTTCATGATGGCGTCGGGGGCTCGTCGCCTCCTCTGAAAGCGGACTCCCTTACGCAGAGGTCGCGGAGGAGGCGCAGAGTTCGCAGAGAAAAATCGGTGGAAGTTTCACTTCCGCGAACTCTGCGCTCCCTCCGCGACCTCTGCGTAAGGGAGTTTGCTCCCGGTTTCAGTGCAGCAGGTCGCCACCCGGCGCCTGCGGATGCACGCGGAAGAAGCCGGTGCCAGCGGTGCCGCGGCCGACTTCTTCTTCGGTGGCTTCGCGCACGGCTTCCACCTTCAGGTGCAGCCGCAGCGCGATGCCCGCGAGCGGGTGGTTGCCGTCCAGCACCACGTGCTCGGGATAGATTTCGGTGACGGTGTACAGCAGGTTCTTCGGCGCCTGCTCGTTGCTGCCCGCCGGGAGGCCCTCGAAGGTCATGCCTTCTTCCATCTGCCCGGGGAACAGCGAGCGCGGCTCCAGGAACACCAGCTGCTCGTCGTAGTCGCCGAAGGCGTCCTCGGGTTCCAGGTGCAGGTCCAGGCGGTCGCCGGGCTCGTGGCCCTGCAGGGCTTCCTCGATCTTGGCCAGCAGGTCGTTGCCTCCGAGCAGGAACTCCACCGGCTCATCGAGCACGTCAAGTTCCTCGCCGAGGGTGTCCTTCAGCGTCCAGGTCAGCGCGACGACGCATTGCGGGGTGACTTCCATAAGGGAGAATTCTCGCAGTTCCCCCGCCATCCATGGACGTCCACCTTCCCACGCCGCTGCTCGGCGGCCTCTCCCCCCGCCAGTTCATGAAGCGCCACTGGCAGCGCAAGCCACTGCTGGTGCGCGGCGCCGTGCCCGACATGCGGCCTTTGCTGGAACGCCGCGAGCTGTTCGCGCTGGCGCAGCAGGAAGGCGTCGAGTCCCGCGTCGTGGAGCAGCGCGCCGGCGGCCGCTGGTCGCTGCGCCGCGGGCCGTTCGGTCCGCGATCGCTGCCGCCAATGTCCCGCCCGGCCTGGACCCTGCTGGTGCAGGGCGTGGACCTGCACGTGGAAGCGGCGCACCGGCTGCTGCAGCGCTTTCGCTTCGTGCCGCAGGCGCGGCTGGACGACCTGATGATCAGCTGGGCCAGCGATGGCGGCGGCGTCGGGCCGCACTTCGACAGCTACGACGTGTTCCTGCTGCAGGCGCAGGGCCGCAGGCGCTGGCGCTATGGCCGCCAGTCCGACCTGTCGCTGCGCGAGGACCTGCCGCTGAAGATCCTGGCGGACTTCGAGCCGGAAGAGGAGCACGTGCTCGAACCCGGCGACATGCTGTACCTGCCGCCGCGCTACGCGCACGACGGCATCGCCGAAGGCGAGTGCCAGACGTACTCCATCGGGTTCCGCGCGCCCGGCCGCGAGGAACTCGCCCGCGAACTGCTGCAGCGCCTGGCCGACGACGTGGAGGAGGGCGCGGGCACGATGTACCGCGACGCGGCGCAGGCCGCGGTGCGCGAGGCCGGCGCCATCCCGCCCGAGCTGGAGCGTTTCGCGCAGGACGCGCTGCGCGCCGCACTGAAGGATCCGCGTGCGCTGGGGCGGGCGCTGGGCGAGTACCTGAGCGAACCCAAGGCCAACGTGTGGTTCGATGCGGGCCGCCCGCCGTCGCCCGGCCGCGCGCTGGTGCTGGACCGCCGCACGCGCATGCTGTACGACGGCCGCCACCTGTTCGTCAACGGCGAGAGCTGGCGTGCTTCGGGGCCCGACGCCCGCCTGATGCGCAAGCTGGCCGACGATCGCCGCCTGGCGCCCGAGGACCTCGCGCGGGCGAGCGACGAAGCGCTGGACCTGCTCGCGTCGTGGGCCGAAGCCGGCTGGCTGCAGGAGGAAGGCGCATGACGGCGGACGCCGCACCGCTGCCCGAAGGGCGCTTCGAAGGCCGCGAGGCTTTCCGGCAGCTCGTGCGCGATGCGCTCGCGGCCGCGGCGCGCGAAGGCTGGCGCGAGATCATCCTGTGCGACGCGGAATTCGCCGACTGGCCGCTGGGTGAGCGGGCGGTGGCCGAGTCGCTGCAGCAATGGTCGGCCAGCGGCCGCAAGTGCACGCTGCTCGCGCGCCGCTGGGACGAGGTGGTGCGGCGGCACGCGCGCTTCGTCACCTGGCGGCGCCAGTGGTCGCACATCGTCGAAGCCCGGGCTTGTCCTTCGGCCGATGAGCTGGAATTGCCCAGCGCGATCTGGACACCTTCGTGGGTGATGGAAAGGCGCGACCCCGAGCGCTGCAATGGCTACACGGGCCGCGAGCCCGAGCGGCGCCTCGCCTTGCGCGAGCGGTTGCGGGAATGGCTGCAGCGCAGCTCTCCTTCGTTCCCGGCGACCACGTTGGGTTTGTGACGAAGGCCTCAGGGTTTGTCCCGAAGACGCAACGGAAAGCCCTATAATTTCTGGCTGAGCAGAAAGCTCGTACTAGCTGTTCAGCCAGCGCGCCACTCCCGGTTGCGTGGCCAAAATCTCTCAGACCCAAAGGAAACTGGAAATGAAGAAATCGCTCGTCCTGGCGACCCTGGTGGCTGCCGCCGCGCTGGCTGCTTGCGGCAAGAAGGAAGAACCGGCGCCCGCGCCCGCTCCGGCCCCCGCCGCTGCCCCGGCTCCCGCTCCCGCTGCTTCCGCTCCGGCCGCCGACGCTTCGGCTCCGGCTGCTGCCGCCGCCCCGGCCGCTTCCGACGCTGCCGCCGCCGCTTCGGCCCCGGCTGCTGCCGCCACCCCGGCCGCTTCCGCCGCCAGCAAGTAATCGGTTCGCCGATTGCGAAACAAAAGCCGCCTTCGGGCGGCTTTTGTATTTGGACGTCACGCCGTCAAGCCGCCAGCCACCCGCTGCCCGTCGGCCCGTCGGCCACGTGCACTTCCACCGCGGCGCCCAGCGCGGATTCCAGCGCGTCGCGCGCCAGTTCCGGCCGGTTGTTCTGCTCGCTCAGGTGCGCGGCCACCACCTGCTTCAGGCCATGCGCCAGCACCGCCTGCGCGATGGCCGCGGCAGCGTCGTTGGCCAGGTGACCCCAGTCACCGCCGACACGCTGCTTCAGGAACCACGGGTAGGGCCCTTTCTCCAGCATCCCGGGGTCGTGATTGCATTCGAGCAGCAGCGTGGCGCAGCCCGAAAGCTGCGCGATCACGTGCGGCGTGGCGTGGCCCAGGTCGGTGAGGATGCCCAGGCGCCGGTCGCCATCGCCGCAGGTCAGCTGCAGCGGTTCGCGCGCGTCGTGCGGCACGGTGAAGGGCCGCACTTCCAGCGCGCCGACGGTGATGGCGTCCGAGTCGCGCGCGATGCGCAGCAGGCCGTCGAAGTCGGGCTGCCCCAGGCCCAGCCAGGTGCCTTCGGACATCCACACCGGGATGCGTTCGCGCAGCGCGAGCGAACGCGCGCAGCCGATGTGGTCGGAATGCTCGTGGGTGATGAAGATCGCGTCGATCTGCTCGGCCAGCATGCCGGCCTGACCCAGGCGCTTGTCCAGCTGCCGGATGCCCAGCCCGCAGTCCACTAGCAGGTGGGTGGTGGACGCGCCGCTGCACGCCTGCACCACCGTGGCATTGCCGGTGCTGCCGCTGCCCAGGCTCTTGAAACGGATCATCGCGGTACTGCCGATGCCGGATGACGAATGACTTCGGCCTGCGGCCTCAACGACAAATGACGGTGCCTTCCGCCATTTGTCATTCGTCACGCGGGCCGCGCAGCGGCCCCGTCGTCCGTCATTTCAGGTCGTCGGCGATCACCTGCACGATGCGTTGCGCATCGGAGGAAGCGTCCGGCGCGCCCTGGGCGTTGAGCACCGACACCGTGGTGGCTTCACCCTGGCTCTTGACCGCGATGCGGTACTTCAGCGGCTGTTCGGCCTTGGGCGAGGCGCTGAACAGCTTGGCGAGGAAGCCGGGTTCCTTCTTGTCGGGGTTCGGCGGCACGTAGCGCACGAAGTACGTGCCCTGGCTGCGGTCGCGGTCTTCCACGGTGAAGCCGGTGCGGTCCAGCGCCAGGCCGACGCGGCGCCATGCGCGGTCGAAGCCTTCGTCGATCTGCACCACCGGCGCGTTGTTCACGGTGGCGACGCGCGAAGTGGTCTTGACCACGCCCGAAGCCGCCTGGGCCTTGGCCTGCTCCTGCGGCACGCCCAGCCTGACCATCAGGCGGCGCAGCATCTCGGCTTCCAGCTCGGGGTCGGCCGGTCGCACCTGCCACGTGGTCGAATCGCCGGCGCGGCCGGCATAGACTTCCGCCATGCCGCGGTGCGAGATGTAGATCTCCGTGCCGCCGTTGGCGCTGCGTTCCAGGCGCGTGCGGAAGCGGTCGCGCTCGGGCAGGGAGTAGATCCCGTCGAAAGCCTTGCCGATCGTGCTGCGGATGAAGTCCTGCGGGATCTTGGCGCGGTTCTCGGCCCAGTCCGTCTCCATGATGCCCAGGTTGGGCTGGTCGGTGGACAGCAGGAAACCGTTCTCCTGCCAGAAGTCGCGGACGGGCGTCCACAGCTGGTCGGCCGGGCGGTTGATCACCAGCCAGCGCTTGTCGCCGGCGCGTTCCATGCGTACGTCGCCGACGGTGTTGGCGGCGGTGGGCACGGACGGCGCCGCGGTGCCCACCTGATAGGCACTGGCCGTCACCGGGCCGCCGGGCACCTGGTAGCGCGAATCGCGCGACAGCTGCGTCAGGTCGGGCGGTACCTCCAGGGTGGGGCCCTTGCTGGCGGACTTGTAGTCGATGCGGTCGTTCTCCAGCACCGAGCAGGCGGCCAGCGCGGCGCATGCGGCGACGATGCCCAGCTTTGCGAAACGGTTCACTTTGCGTGTTCCTTTTTGGATTGATCTCAGGCCGGCAGGCCCGCCGAGCGCAGCGCGGCTTCCACCTGCGCATGGAACTGCGGCGACAGCGGCGTCATGGGCAGGCGCAGCGCCGGCCCGCACAGGCCCAGGCGCGCCATCGCCCACTTGACGGGGATGGGGTTGGCCTCGACGAACAGCTGCTTGTGCAGCGGCATCAGCCTGTTCTGGATGGCCATCGCCTCGCGCGCCTTGCCGGCGACCGCGGCCATGCACAGCTCGTGCATCGCGCGCGGCGCGACGTTGGCGGTGACGCTGATGTTGCCGTGCCCGCCGCACAGCATCAGCGCCACGGCGGTGGGGTCGTCGCCCGAGTAGATGGAGAAGCCCCTGGGCGCGTCGCGCAGCAGCCACTGGGCGCGCTCGAGGTTGCCGGTGGCTTCCTTGATGCCGACGATGCCGGGCACCTGGGCCAGGCGCAGCACGGTGTCGTGCTGCATGTCCGCGACGGTGCGGCCGGGCACGTTGTACAGCACCATCGGCAGGTCGCCCACGGCTTCGGCGATGGCCGTGAAGTGCCGGTACTGGCCTTCCTGCGTCGGCTTGTTGTAGTAGGGCACCACCTGCAGTTGGCAGTCGGCGCCGACCTTCTTCGCGTACTTCGCCAACTCGATGGCTTCGGCGGTGGAATTGGCGCCGCAGCCGGCCATGATGGGCACGCGGCCCTTGGCCTGGTCCACGGAGACGCGGATGATTTCCTGGTGCTCGTCGACGTTCACGGTGGGCGATTCGCCCGTGGTGCCGACCACGCCGATGCAGTCGGTGCCTTCGGCGATGTGCCAGTCGATGAGCTTGCGCAACGCCGCGTAGTCGACGCTGCCGTCGTCCTGCATGGGCGTTGCCAGCGCCACGATACTGCCAGTGATGGGGGTCATTGTCGGGTTCGCTCGGGAAAGGCGGATTCTATCTGGAGCCTGTGACGAGCCCTTCCGTGGCCGGGGTCCTGTCGTACCGCGGCGATGCGCTGGGCGAACCGGTCGGGCGCTTCCAGGAAGCCGTCCTCGTAGGCCACCACCCGCAAGCCGGCGCAGGCCTGCAGCAGTTCGCCGTTCTTCAGCAGGAAGTCGGGGCGCGAAGGCTTGCCCACCGTTTCGTTGCCTTCGGCGAAAGTCTCGTACAGCAGCACGCCGCCGGGTGCCAGCGAGCCGAGCAGCGCGGGCCACAGCGGCCGCCACAGGTAATTGGTGACGACCACCGCGTCGAAGGTCTCGCCGGCGAAAGGCCAGGAGCCGTTCTCGATGTCGGCCTGCACCGCGCGGCCCAGGTCCGCGACGGCCGCCACCACGCCGGCATCGCGGTCCACGCCGGTCACCGCATGGCCGCGGTCCGCGAACCAGCGCATGTGGCGCCCGTGGCCGCACGCGACGTCCAGCACCTTGCCTCCCGCGCGCACCAGGTGCGACCAGCGCACCACCCACGGGGAGGGCTCGCCCGTGCCGTGCATCTCAGCGCGGCCGCGCGTGGTCGGCCAGCGCGGCCAGGGACATCTTCTCGACCAGCCCGGGCGCCAGCAGCTTGAGGAAGCGGCCGGCCTTGCCGCGCACCGTCATCACGACTTCGCGCTCGCGCGCGGCCATGCCTTCGAGGATGAGGCGCGCGCATTCGTCCACCGGCATCGCATCGTCTTCCTTCAGCCCGCTCTTGCCCGCCGGGCGGCCCTGGGCATTGAAGCCGTTGCGGCGGATCTCGGTGGCGACGACGCCCGGATAGGCGATGGTCACCCCGACGCCCGCCGGCCTCAGTTCCGCGCGAAGCGCCTCGAAGAAGCCGGTCATGGCGAACTTGGTGGCGCTGTAGGCCGTGCGGCCCGGCACGCCCACCAGTCCCGCCAGCGAGGACACCGCGACGACCTGGCCGCGAGTGGCTTTCAGGTGGGGCAGGGCGGCGTGGGTGCACCACACGGCGCCCCACAGGTTGACCTGCATCAGGTCCTGGTACCAGTGCAGGTCTTCGGCGCTGACGTCTTCCAGCAGCGCGTGCGCTGAGACGCCGGCGTTGTTCACCAGCACGTCGATGCCGCCGCAGCGGTCCACCGCCGTGGCGATGAGCGCGCGGCACTGCGCTTCCTGCGCGACGTCGGTGGGCACCACGATCGCGCTGGCGCCCAGGGCGTCGCACTGCGCCTGCACCTGGGCCAGTTTGCCGGCATTGCGGGCGGCCAGCACGAGGGCGGCGTTGCCGCCGTCGCGCGCCGCGATCTGCCGCGCGAGTTCCGCGCCTATGCCTTCGGATGCGCCGGTGATGACGTAGGTGGCCATGGGCCGCGATGTTCCTTCATCCCGGGATCAGGGGGAACCCGGGTTTGCGCTTGATGCCCTTGAGGGATGGCTGGACACGATCGCGCACCCGAACCCTGGTGCGCCCATGGCTTGCGGGCGCAGCTGGCGCCCAGGGCGGCCGACCAGGTGGCGTGGCGCAACGCGGTGAGGGTGTTCCGGCTGAAAGGCGAGGCGGCGGCCCGCTGAGCCGCGGCTTCAGCTGCCGAAGCAGGCCCAGAACTGCTCCGCCAGCATCACCGCGACGTCGGGCCGGGTGTAGAGGGCGAACACGCCCGCCAGGGCTGCCGCGACGGCGCCCCAGGCGGTGATCCGGCGGATGGCGGGCGCCATGGCGATCAGGCCGGCTGCGGCACCGCGCCGGCGCGGCGGATCGGGTTCTCGCGCACGGGCAGGTTCACCAGCGCGGCGAACACGCCCAGGGCGATGGCCAGGTACCAGACGATGTCGTAGCTGCCGGTGCGGTCGTACAGCAGGCCGCCCAGCCACACGCCCATGAACGAGCCGATCTGGTGGCTGAAGAACACGAAGCCGCCCAGCATCGACAGGTGCGCCACGCCGAAGATCTGCGCCACCACCGCGTTGGTCGGCGGCACGGTGGACAGCCACAGGAAGCCCATCACGGCCGAGAACACGTAGACCGACATCGGCGTGAGCGGCGCCCACAGGAAGACGGCGATGGCCACCGCGCGGCTCAGGTAGATGGTGGCGAGGATCTTGCGCTTGGCCAGCTTCTGCCCCATCACGCCCGCGATGTAGGTGCCGAAGATGTTGAACAGGCCGATCAGCGCCAGCGCGTAGCTGGCCACGTGCGGCGGCAGACCCTTGTCCTTCAGGTAGCTGGGCATGTGCACGCCGATGAACACCACCTGGAAGCCGCACACGAAGTAGCCCGCCATCAGCAACTGGAAGCTGGGGTACTTGAACGCTTCGCGCAGCGCCTGGCCAATGGTCTGCTCGCGCCGGACCGGCGTGGCGCCGGCGGCGAACCCCGGTTCGCGCAGCCACCGTGCCAGCGGCGCGATCAGCAGCACCGCGGCGGCCAGCGCCAGCAGCGCGTTCTGCCAGCCGGTGCCGCTGATCAGGAAGCCTTCCACCGGCACCATCAGGAACTGCCCGAACGAGCCCGCGGCCGCGGTGATGCCCATCGCCCAGGATCGCCGGGCGGGATCGACCTGGCGGCCGACGATGCCGTAGATCACCGCGTACGTGGTGCCGGCCTGCGCCGCGCCGATCAGCACGCCCGCCGTCAGGGCGAACAGCAGCGGCGTCGGCGACAGCGCCATGCCCGCCAGGCCCAGCGCGTAGAGGAGGGCGCCCGCCACCAGCACCCGGAACGCGCCGAAGCGGTCGGCCAGCATGCCCGCGAAGATGCCGAAGAAGCCCCAGGCGATGTTCTGGATGGCGATGGCGAAGGCGAAGGTCTCGCGCGTCCAGCCCTGGGCCTGGGTGACCGGTTGGAGCCACAGCCCGAAGCCATGGCGGATGCCCATGGACAGGGTGACGACGGCGGCGCCGCAGGCGAGCACCTGGCGCAAGGGGAGACGGGCAGTTGACATGGGGCGCGACTGTAGCCAAAGCCGCAAGACCTGCCTTGGGCGGGGGTACGAAGCCGGACTCCCTTGCGCAGAGTACGCGGAGGTTGCGCAGAGATCGCGGAGGAAAAGTCCGATCAATTTGTCTTCTCTGCGCCCTCTGCGCAACCTCCGCGAGCTCTGCGTAAGGGCGTCCGCTTTCGCCCCCTCCATGCGGCCTGTGATTTCATACAGTCCCAGCCCCGCGCCCGACTACAATCCGCACCCTCATGGCCACCCGACCGTCCACCGAGTACTCCGAAGGCTCCATCCGCGTGCTCAAGGGCCTGGAGCCCGTCAAGCAGCGGCCGGGCATGTACACCCGAACCGACAACCCCCTGCACATCCTGCAGGAGGTCCTGGACAACGCCGCCGACGAGGCGCTGGCCGGCCACGGCAAGCGCATCAAGGTCACGCTGCACGCCGACGGCTCCGTCAGCATGGAAGACGACGGCCGCGGCATCCCGTTCGGCCTGCACCCCGAAGAAAAGGCGCCGGTCATCGAGCTGGTGTACACGCGGCTGCACGCCGGCGGCAAGTTCGACAAGGGCAAGGGCGGCGCGTACAGCTTCTCCGGCGGCCTGCACGGCGTGGGCGTGTCCGTCACCAACGCGCTGGCCAGGCGGCTGGAGGTGACCACCCACCGCGAAGGCCAGGTCGCCGCCATCGTGTTCTCCGGCGGCGAAGTGATCGAGCCGCTCAAGGTGCGCAAGGCCGCCGAGGGCGACCGCCGGTCCGGCACCACCGTGCGCGTGTGGCCCGACGGCAAGTACTTCGAGTCCAGCCAGCTGCCGATGGCCGAGCTGGCGCACCTGCTGCGCAGCAAGGCGGTGCTGATGCCCGGCGTGGCGGTGTACCTGGTCAACGAGAAGACCAGGGAATCGCAAAGCTGGCAATACAAGGGCGGCCTGCGCGACTACCTGATGCAGACGCTGCCCGCGGACCCGGTCATCCCGCTGTTCGAGGGCGAGGGCTACGCCGAGAACAACGAGACCTTCGCCGAAGGCGAGGGCGCGGCCTGGTGCGTGGCTTTCACGGAAGACGGTGCGCCCGTGCGCGAGAGCTACGTCAACCTCATCCCCACCAGCGCGGGCGGTACACATGAAAGCGGCCTGCGCGACGGCCTGTTCAACGCGGTGAAGAGCTTCATCGAGCTGCACTCGCTGCTGCCCAAGGGCGTGAAGCTGCTGCCGGAAGACGTGTTCGCGCGCGCCAGCTACGTGCTGTCCGCCAAGGTGCTGGACCCGCAGTTCCAGGGCCAGATCAAGGAACGCCTCAACTCGCGCGACGCGGTGCGCCTGGTGTCCAGCTTCGTGCGCCCGGCGCTGGAGCTGTGGCTCAACCAGCACGTCGACTACGGCAGGAAGCTGGCCGAACTGGCCATCAAGGCGGCGCAGTCGCGCCAGAAGGCCGGCCAGAAAGTCGAGAAGCGCAAGGGCAGCGGCGTCGCCGTGCTGCCCGGCAAGCTGACGGACTGCGAAAGCAAGGACCTCTCGCACAACGAGATCTTCCTGGTGGAAGGCGACTCCGCCGGCGGCAGCGCCAAGATGGGCCGCGACAAGGAGTGCCAGGCCATCCTGCCGCTGCGCGGCAAGGTGCTGAACACCTGGGAAGTGGAGCGCGACCGCCTGTTCGCCAACACCGAGATCCACGACATCGCGGTGGCCATCGGCGTCGATCCGCATGGGCAGAACGACGAGCCCGATCTCTCCGGCCTGCGCTACGGCAAGGTCTGCATCCTCTCGGACGCCGACGTCGACGGCTCGCACATCCAGGTGCTGCTGCTCACGCTGTTCTTCCGCCACTTCCCCAAGCTCATCGCGGCCGGCAACGTGTACGTCGCGCGGCCGCCGCTGTTCCGCGTGGACATTCCCGCGCGCGGCAAGAAGCCTGCCGGCAAGGAATACGCGCTGGACGAGGGCGAGCTCACCCACATCCTGGACAAGCTGCGCAAGGAAGGCGTCGCCGAAGGCAAGTGGACCATCAGCCGCTTCAAGGGCCTGGGCGAGATGAGCGCCGAGCAGCTGTGGGAAACCACGCTCAACCCCGACACGCGCCGCCTGCTGCCCGTGCAGCTGGGCCGGCTGGACTTCGCCGGCACCGAAAGCCTGATCACCAAGCTGATGGGCAAGGGCGAAGCCGCCGCGCGCCGCGAGCTGATGGAACTGCACGGCGACGCCGTCGAGATCGACATCTGACATGGCCCGCGTGCGCCTTCGGCCCACCATGCAGAGCGACCTGGAATTCGTGCTCTCCATCGAGCGCGACCCGGAGAACCTGCCGTACATCACGCCCTGGGAGCGCACCCAGCACGAGGCGGCCATCCGCTTCCCGGACTTCCGGCACTTCATCGTGGAAGGCGGCGACGGGCTGGACGCGGTGGGTTTCCTCATCCTCATCGGCTGCAAGAGCCCGCACCAGTCGCTGGAATTGAAGCGCATGGTCATCCAGCGCAAGGGCGTGGGCTACGGCCGCGCCGCGCTGCGCGTGGCCAAGAAGGTCGCTTTCGACGACCTGGGCGCGCACCGCTTCTGGCTGGACGTGAAGACCCACAACACGCGCGCCAAGGCGCTGTACGACAGCGAAGGCTTCGTCGTCGAAGGCACGCTGCGCGAGTCCGTCCGCACGGCCACGGGCTTCGAGTCGCTGGTGGTCATGTCGGTGCTGCAGTCCGAGTACGCCGCGCGCCGCGCGCACGCGCTGGAGCTGGCCGCGTGAAGCGCGCCACGTTCGCCGCCGCGGCGCTGGCCCTCGCCCTCGCGGGCTTGGCCGCGCCCGCGCGCGCGGACGTATGGGGCTACGTGGACGAGAAGGGCACGGCGCACTTCGCCAGCGAGAAACAGGACGACCGCTACGAGCTGTTCTTCCGCGGCGGCGAAAGCTTCGACACCAGCGAAGGGGTGCCCGCCACCACGCCGCGGCCGGTGCAGGTGCCCGCCACCGCATCGCGCCTGATCGCGTTCTTCGAGATCTCGCCGTCGTACAAGCAGGTGAAGCACCACCTGAAGGAAGCGTCCGATTCGCTGGGCATCGACTACGACCTGCTGAAGGCGCTCATCGCCACCGAATCGGGCTTCGACGCCACGGCCGTCTCGCCCAAGGGCGCGGTGGGCCTGATGCAGGTGCTGCCCTCCACGGCCGAACGCTACGGCGTCGTCGCCGCGCCGAAGTCGCCGGTGGACAAGCAGCTGGCCGACCCGCGCACCAACATCCGCGCCGGCACGCGCTACCTGCGCTACCTGATGGACCTGTACCCCGGCCAGCTGGACCTGGCGCTGGCCGCCTACAACGCGGGCGAAGGCGCCGTGCTGCGCGCGGGCAACAAGGTGCCCAACTTCCGCGAGACGCAGAACTACGTCAAGACGGTGCTGCAGCTGTACGCCATGCTCAAGCCGCCCGCGCCGCTGCGCGGCCGCGCGCCCGCGCGCGTGCGCATGGAACTGGCCGGCGGCGCCGAAGGCCGCGGCAACCTGCCGCCGCCGCTGGAGCGCTGAGCGTGCCGTCCGCCGCGGCAGCGGCCGAACAACAAGTGAACCCATGGACCAAGAACAGCTGATCCCCCTGGACGACGGCGGCGCCGGCAACCAGATCGACCTGGCCAGCTACGCCCAGCGCGCCTACCTGGAATACGCCCTGTCGGTGGTGAAGGGCCGCGCGCTGCCCGACGTCAGCGACGGCCAGAAGCCGGTGCAGCGCCGCATCCTGTACTCGATGTGGCGCATGGGCCTGGGCTTCGGCGCGGGCAACGCGGGCGCCAAGCCGGTGAAGAGCGCGCGCGTGGTCGGCGACGTGCTCGGCCGCTTCCACCCGCACGGCGACCAGGCCGCCTACGACGCGCTGGTGCGCATGGCGCAGGACTTCAGCCAGCGCTACCCGCTGATCGACGGCCAGGGCAACTTCGGCAGCCGCGACGGCGACGGCGCCGCGGCCATGCGCTACACGGAAGCGCGCCTGGCCCGCATCACCAACCTGCTGCTGGAAGAGATCGACGAAGGCACGGTCGATTTCGTGCCCAACTACGACGGCGCGTTCGAAGAACCGGTGCGGTTGCCCGCCCGCCTGCCGTTCACGCTGCTCAACGGCGCCAGCGGCATCGCGGTGGGCCTGGCGACGGAGATCCCCAGCCACAACCTGCGCGAAGTGGCCGACGCGTGCGTGGCGCTCGTGAAGAACGCGAAGCTCACGGACGAAGAGCTGTTCACGCTGCTGCCCGGCCCCGACTTCCCCGGCGGCGGCCAGATCATCAGCAGCGCCGGCGACATCGCCGAGGCGTACAGGAGCGGGCGCGGCTCGCTGAAGGTGCGCGCGCGCTGGAAGATCGAAGACCTGGCGCGCGGCCAGTGGCAGCTGGTGGTCAACGAACTGCCGCCCGGCGTCAGCTCGCAGAAGGTGCTGGAAGAGATCGAGGAGCTCACCAACCCGAAGGTGAAGGCCGGCAAGAAGGCGCTGCTGCAGGACCAGCTGCAGCTGAAGCAGTCGGTGCTGTCCGTGCTGGATGCGGTGCGCGACGAATCGAGCAAGGACGCCGCGGTGCGCCTGGTGTTCGAGCCCAAGACCAGCAAGATCGAGCAGCAGGACCTCATCACCACGCTGCTGGCGCACACCAGCCTGGAAACGTCCGCGCCGATCAACCTGACGATGGTGGGCCTGGACGGCAGGCCGGTGCAGAAGTCGCTGCGCCAGATGCTGGTGGAGTGGATCGAGTTCCGCCAGCGCACCATCGAGCGCCGCTCGCGCCATCGCCTGGACAAGGTGCTGGACCGCATCCACATCCTCGAAGGCCGGCAGCTGGTGCTGCTGAACATCGACGAGGTCATCGCCATCATCCGCGGCAGCGACGAGCCCAGGCAGGCGCTGATCGACCGCTTCCGCCTTTCGGACCGGCAGGCCGAGGACATCCTCGAAATCCGGCTGCGGCAACTCGCGCGGCTGGAAGCCATCAAGATCGAGCAGGAGCTGAAGAACCTGCG
Organism: Ramlibacter humi; assembly: GCF_004681975.1. Taxonomy (GTDB): domain Bacteria; phylum Pseudomonadota; class Gammaproteobacteria; order Burkholderiales; family Burkholderiaceae_C; genus Ramlibacter; species Ramlibacter humi. The sequence continues at coordinate 2,372 of NZ_SMLK01000008.1, read as the reverse complement.
CGAAGAGCAGAAGAAGCTGGAAGAGATCCTCGGCAGCCCGGCCGCGCTGCGCCGCCTGATGGTCAAGGAGATCGAGCAGGACGCCAAGCAGTTCCAGGACGCGCGCCGCACCGAGATCAAGGAAGAGAAGAAGGCCGTCGCCGAGATCAAGGTGGTGGACGAGCCGGTCACGGTGGTCGTCTCGCAAAAGGGCTGGGTGCGCGCGCGCCAGGGCCATGGCCACGAAGCCGCCAGCTTCGCGTTCAAGGCCGGCGACGGCCTGTACGGCGCGTTCGAGTGCCGCACCGTCGACACGCTGCTGGCTTTCGGCAGCAACGGCCGCGTTTACTCGGTGCCGGTGTCCACGCTGCCGGGCGCGCGTGGCGACGGCCAGCCGGTCACCACCTACATCGACCTGGAGTCGGGCACGCACCTCGTGCACTACTTCGCCGGCGCGGCCAACGCTTGGCTGCTGTTGTCCAACACGGGCGGCTATGGCTTCCTGGCCACGGTGGCCGACATGACGTCGCGCCAGCGCGGCGGCAAGGGCTTCGTCACCTGCGGCGAAGGCGAAGCGCTGTGCCGGCCTTCACCGGCCAACGTGCCGGCGCCGGCGGGCGGCACGGCAGGTGCATTGAATGTTCCCGCGACGCACGTCGCCTGCGTCTCGTCGGCGCGGCGCATCCTCACCTTCCCGATCGGCGAACTGCGCCAGCAGGCCAACGGCGGCCGCGGCCTGGTGCTGATGGACCTGGAGAAGAAGGAAACGCTGGCCGGCGCCGCCGCGTACGTGCGCAGCGTCGTCATCCGCGGCATGTTCCGCGGCAAGGAGCGTGATGAGACACTGGAGATCCGCTCGCTGAACAACGCGCTGGGTGCCCGTGGCCGCAAGGGCAAGGCCGGCAACTTCACCTTCGATCCCACGTCCATCGAGCGCGTGGAGTAGCGAGCCATGCGCCTGTCGTTCGCCGATTCCGAAGTGGCGGGCGTCCAGGCGCAAGGCGATGCGCTGCAGGCGTGTCCCAAGGCCAGTCCCTGCACGCGACCGCGCGCCACGTGCGTGCGGGCCTGGATGGCACGCGCTTCCAGCCCTCGCTGGCCTGCTGAGCCGCATCCGGCACACTAGTGGCATGGCAGCAAGCAAGGAAGAGATCGCCGCATTCATCGCGGCCGAGTTCCCGCAGACGCGGGTGCGGGTGCTGGAGGTCGGGCACAAGTCATGCCGCGTGGTGCACGACGTGGGCGAAGGTGAGCTGCGCCCCGGCGGCACGGTGGCCGGCCCGGTGATGATGGCCACGGCCGACGTGGCGCTGTACGTGGCCCTCCACGGCACGGTGGGCATCGAACCGCTGACGGTGACAACCGACCTCACGTTTCATTTCATGCGCAAGCCGGCGGGCGACAAGGGCATCGTCGCGGACTGCCGGCTGCTGAAGGTCGGCAAGACGCTGGCCATCGGCGAGGTGACGCTGTTTTCCGAAGGCGATCCCGAGCCCGTGGCGCACGCCGTGGGCACGTATGCATTGCCGCCGGCCGCGCATCGCCGCCAGAAGTAGTTCCGTCATCCCCGCCTAGGCGGGAATCCCGTCAACACGGAGGTTCACCATGTACCGTCTTCACGGCTTCTGCCAATCCGGCAACACGTTCAAGGTCGCCTTCGCGCTGCGTGCGATGGGCCAGCCTTTCGAGACCGTGTTCGTCGACTTCATGAATGGCGCCACGCGTTCGCCCGACTGGCGCGCATCGACCAACGAGATGGGCGAGGCGCCGGTGCTGGAGGCCGAAGGCAAGCTGATGACGCAGTCGGGCGTGATCCTCACTTTCCTGGCCGACAGGCACGGGAAATTCGGCGGGCGCACGGCGGAGGAGAAGCACGAGATCCTGCGCTGGATCCTGTTCGACAACCACAAGTTCACCAGCTACTTCGCGAGTTACCGGTTTTCCAAAGCCTTCGGTCCTGCGCCGCCGGATCCGGCGGTGATGAACTGGCTGAAGGGACGCGTGGACGGCGCATATGCCGTCGTCGACAAGCACCTCGCGGGGCGCGAGTGGATGGTGGGGGATGCGCCGACGATCGCGGATTTCTCGTTGAGCGGGTATGTGTTTTATCCGGTGGAGGAGAGCGGCTATGACGTCGAAGGGCGCTTTCCGAACATCGTTGCGTGGCGGGCGCGGTTGAAGCAGTTGCCGGGGTGGGGCGATCCGTATGAAGTGTTGCCGGGGGAGAAGCTGGCGCCGAAATGGTGAGCCGAGGTCCGGGGTGGCGCGGCGGGTGGCGCCTGGCGCAGCCTCATGCTCCAGCGGCCGTGCTCCGCTGCGCTCGCACAGGCTTCCCGCCGAATCGGCCGGGCCCGGGACGGCCGGCGCAACTCGTTGCGAGCTGCGCTCGCCAC
>NZ_SMLK01000007.1 GCF_004681975.1 Ramlibacter humi | reverse complement strand
TGGTCTTCTTCTCCGCATCCACACTCCTTCTGCTTACGCAGGGTAGCGTGTTGCATTGACCGGTTGAATCCGCCGCCGAAAGCGGTCATGTTAGCGGCTAGAACGAGCGGAGGCTGCTTGGTCGCCTGCCCGGAGTGGGAACGGCCGAAAGACAAACTTCGCCCACCGAAACAGCGGCGCCGCGCTACTCGCTCTTCAGGTGATAGCCCCGGCCCGCGTAGTCGAAGTCGAACAGCTCGTTGATCTTCACGCCCTTGTCCGCCGGCGCCGCGTAGTACGCGCGAATCTCGGCGATCTTCCCCGTGTCGGGATCGAAGCGGTACCACTCGTCGCCGCGCAGCGCGGTGCCGCTCTTGTTCTTCCAATGTGTCCACTCGATCACGGCTTCGGGGCTGTCGTGGCCGACCAGGATCTTCTCGATGGTCCACTGCGAGCCGAGTTCGCTCACGCACCAGATCCACTTCTTCGCGATGGTGTCGGCCGTGCGCCAGGGAATCTCCGGCAGGCCCGGCGGGAAGTAGTGCACCGCGTCCGGCGTGAAGCAGTCGACCAGCGCCTGGTAATCGGCGTCGTTGCAGGCCTTGAAGTAGCGGCGGATCAGGGCAGCGTGGTCGGCGGGGGTGAACTTCGGCATCTCGGTTGTCTCCTCGGGTTCCTTAGGCCGCGGGGCCTTGCGGCTCGATCTCCGGCTGGCCTGCGGCCAGCCAGGCCTGGTACTCGGCGCGCGTCTTCTCGCTGGGCGGGTACACGCCCCACAGGGGCTCGCCCGCCTTCACGCGCATGGCGAGGTAAGCCTCGATGCCGTCGCGCTTCTCGCACAGGTCGGCCATCTCCTGCGCCCACTGCGCCGGGATGATGGTGATGTTGTCGCCGTCGCCGTGCACCACGTCGCCTGGATACACCGCCACACCGGCGCAGCCAATCGGGACGTTGAGGTCGGCCACGTGGTGGTACGAGAGGCGCGTGGTGTTGGTGACGCCGGTGCACCAGACGGGGAAGTCCATGGCGGCCAGCTCCTGGCCGTCGCGGAAGCTGCCGTCGGTGACCACGCCGCGCGCGCCGCGCATCATCATGCGCGTGACCAGCATGTTGCCCATCGAGGCGGCACGGCCGTCGCGGTTGCTGTCGATCACCAGCACGTCGCCGGGCTGCAGCTGCTCCACGCCCACCCACTGCAGGTGGTCGTGATGCGGCTGCGTCACCAGGTTGCCGTACGCGTCGATGTCCTCGCGCGCCGGGATGAAGCGCATGGTGTAGGCACGGCCGGCGAAGGGTTTCGTCTTGCCCAGCGGCGTGATGCCATGCAGCACCGGCTGGCGGATGCCCTTGATGTACAGCTGCGTGGTCAGCGACCCGGCGGTGCAGCGCGCCAGGCGCTCCAGCACTTCGTCGGACACGCGCGGCTGCGGCGGCCGCTTCGGGATGTCGCCGGCAGGCAGCGGGGGCGGGTGGTTGAAGAACTGCGTCATCGCGGCAACCTCAGGGACGCTTGCCGAACTCGGTCTTCTCGGCGCGCCAGGCGATGGCCTGCTCCGACAGCGAGAAGCCCAGGCCCGGCCGGTCGGGCACGTGCATGCGGCCGTTCTTCAGCTGCAGTTGCTCGTTGAAGAGGGGGCCCAGCCACTCGAAGTGCTCCAGCCACGGCTCGATGCCGTAGGCCGCCGCCAGGTGCAGGTGGATCTCCATCGCGAAGTGCGGCGCCAGCTTGCGGCGCTGGTACTCGCCCAGCGCCATGATCTTCAGGAAAGGCGTGATGCCGCCCACGCGCGGCGCGTCGGGCTGGATGAAGTCGGTGCCCGCCATGATCAGCTGCGCGTGCTCGTCGAAGCTGGTGAGCATCTCGCCGGTGGCGATGGCGGTGTCGAAGCGCTCGGCCAGCTGGCCATGGCCTTCGAAGTCGTGCGCGTCCAGCGGCTCCTCGATCCACGTCAGGTCGAAAGCCTCGAACTGGCGGCAGGCGCGCGTGGCCTTCTGTCGGTCCCACTGCTGGTTGGCGTCCACCATCAGCGGGAAGTTGTCGCCCAGCAGTCTGCGCACCTCGCCCACGCGCTTGACGTCGATGCCGAGGTCGGGCTGGCCTACCTTGATCTTGATGCCGCCGATGCCGCTCTCACGCGAGGTCTCGACATTCTTCAGCACCTGCGGCAGCTCGGTGTGCAGATAGCCGCCCGAGGTGTTGTAGCACTGCACGGAATCGCGCTGCGCGCCCAGCAGCTTGGCCAGCGGCAGCTTCGCGCGCCTGGCCTTCATGTCCCACAGCGCGATGTCGAAAGGCGAGATGGCCTGCGTGGTCAGGCCGGCGCGGCCCATGGAGGCGCCGGCCCAGATCAGCTTGGTGAAGATCTTCTGGATGTCGTTCGGGTCTTCGCCGATCAGGTTGGGCGCCAGCTCCTTGGCGTGCGCGTACATGCCGGGGCCGCCCGCGCGCTTGGAGTAGCCGAAGCCGAGGCCCTCGTGGCCGTCGCGCGTGCGGATCTCCGCGAAGATGAAGGCGATCTCGGTCAGCGGCTTCTGCACGCCGGTGAGCACCTTGGCGTCGCTGACCGGCGTGGCCAGCGGCAGGTACACCAGCGACAGCTGCACCCAGTCGATGCGGTCCGCGCTGTCGGCCGCGGTGCGCGCGCCGGCGGCCACCTTGGCATAGGAAACGACGTTGGATTCGACGGCCATGTCCAGGCTCTCCTTGGGTTCGATCTTCATTCGGGTTTGATGCCGGCGGTCTGGATGACCTTGGCCCAGCGGTTGATCTCGTCCTGCACGAACCTGGTGTAGTCGGCCGACTTCGACGCGACGACGACGAAACCATTGGACTCCAGCTTCTGGCGCGCGGCCGGTTCGTTGAAGGCTTTCACCATGGCCGCTTCCAGCTTGTCCACGATGTCCTTGGGCGTGCCCTTGGGCGCCGACAGGCCGGTCCACGACACGGCGGTGAAGCCAGGGTAGCCCGATTCCGCGATGGTGGGCACGTCCGGGAACAGCGGGTTGCGCTGCGCGCTGGTGACCGCCAGCGCGCGCAGCTTGCCCGCCTTCACGTGCGGCAGCACGGCGTCCTGGTTGGTGAACATCAGCGGGATCTGCCCGGCCAGCACGTCGGTGAGCGCGGGCGCGCCGCCCTTGTACGCGATGCCCACCATGTTCAGCCCCGCCACCTGCTTCAGGTATTCGGTGGTCAGGTGGCCCGACGAAGCCGTGACCTGCCCGTAGTCCACCTTGCCGGGGTTGGCCTTCACGTAGGCGATGAATTCCTTGAACGTCTTCGCCGGGAAGGCGGGGCTCACCACCAGCACGTTCGGGCCCGCGGCCAGCTGCGAGATGTGCACGAAGTCGCGCATCGAGTCGTAGTTGGGCTTGGGCGCGCTGAAGCCGTGGATGACCGCGTTGCTGCCGATGCCCGACAGCAGCAGCGTGTAGCCGTCCGGCGCCGACTTGACCACCTGGTCGGTGCCTATGGCGCCGCCCGCCCCCGCCTTGTTGTCCACCACGAAAGGTTGCTTGAACTGCTTGCCCAACTCCTCGGCGATGGCGCGTCCCATGATGTCGCTGGTGCCGCCGGCAGGGAAGGGCACGATCAGTTTCACGGGCCGGCTCGGGTAGTCGGCCTGGGCGAACGCGGTCCAAGGCGCGCCGCAAGCGGCGGCGGCGACGGACGCGGACAGCAGGGTGCGTCTGCGCATGGTGTCTCCTGTGTGAAAGCGCTTTCATATTATCTTGAAAGCGCTTTCATCGGCAAGCCCCTTCTGCGACAATGGCCGGCCATGAAGCCCCGCTCATCCGTCCGTATGGCCGACGTCGCGCAAGCCGCGGGCGTCGCGCCGGCCACGGTGTCGCGCGCGATCAACGAGCCCGACAAGGTGGCCCCGGAGACGCGCGCGCAGGTGGAAGCGGCGGTGCGCAAGCTGGGCTACGTGCCCGACCGCACGGCCAGCAGCCTGGCTTCGTCGCGCTCGAAGATCGTGGGCGCCATCGTGCCCACGCTGGCCAACGTCTGGTTCGCGGAGACGATGGAAGGGCTGGCGGCCGAGTTGGGCAAGGCCGGCTATCAGTTGATGCTGTCCCAATCCAGCTATGTCGCGCGCACCGAGGCGGGCCTGATCGACGGCTTCCTCGGCCGCCGCGTCGATGCGCTGGTGCTGACGGGCGCGCTGCGCGACACGGCCACGCGCGCGAAGCTGCGGGCAGTGAAGCTGCCCGTGGTCGAAACCTGGGACCTGCCCGCGCGGCCGGTCGACATGGCGGTTGGGTTCTCCAATCAGGAGGTGGGCGCGGAAGTCGCGCGGCGGCTGCTGAAGGCGGGGCGGCGGCGCATCGCTTTTCTTGGCGCCGATGAACATCGCTCACTGATGCGGCGCACCGGGTTCGAGCGCGAACTGCAGGCCGCGGGCCGGCCGCTGATCGCGTCGGAGTTCACGCAGCCGCCTTCGACCATCGCCGCGGGGCGCGTGCTGATGGAGCAGCTGGTGGCTGCGCATCCCGATGTGGATGCCGTGTTTTGCGGGAACGATTTCCTCGCCATCGGCGCGCTGATGTGGGCGCGCGCGCATGGGTGGGATGTTCCCGGACGGGTCGCCGTGGTGGGCTTCTCCGATTTGCCGGTGGCCGAAGCCACCTGGCCGCCGTTGACCACGGTGAAGGTGCGGGGGGCGGAGATGGGGCGGCGCGCCGGCGAGATGGTGCTTGCGCGGCTGCGCGGTGAGGAGCCTGCGCGCAAGTCGGTGGATGTGGGGTTTGAGTTCGTCGAGCGTTCGACGCTCTGAGTTCGCGGGTCTTGACCGGTGCGGGCGCGGCGGGTGGCGCCTGTCGCGGCCTCATGCTCCAGCGGCCGTGCTTCGCTGCGCTCGCACAGGCTTCCCGCCGAATCGGCCGGGCCCGGGACGGCCGGCGCAACTCGTTGCGAGCTACGCTCGCCACTCAGACACTCACCGGAGCTAGAGGACAGTCGCATCACGCGCTGTCGCGCGCGATGCTGTCCCGGGCCCGGCCGATTCGGCGGCGCTTCCAAAATCGGCCGCGCCAGGCGCCACCCGCCGCGCTGGAACGAGCGTGCGGGTGCGATGAGGGCTCGTCACCGGCGGCGCGATCCAAGTGCGTCATCCCCGCGGAGGCGGGGATCCACGGCTCCCACTCCGCGCGCGCCGGGAAAGCGGAAGCCGTGGATTCCCGCCTTCGCGAGAATGACGCCGAAGGACGCACCCCCGGACCGCTGCCGATGACTTTTCCCGCCCGCGCGGCTAGCATGCCTCGCACATAAAGACGCGGCCCAAGCAGGCCGCGGAGGGGGGAACATGAATGTCGGCGGCATCGTCGTCGAGGAGGCGTGCGTCGTCTCCGACCTGCATCTCGGGGGCCAGGCCCCTTTCCAGATTTTCCAGCAAGGCGCCGCGCTCGCCGCGCTGATCGACGATCTGCGAAGCCGGGCCGCGCCGGGCGCGCGCAGGGCCTTCGTCATCAACGGCGACTTCGTCGACTTCCTGGCCGAGTCGCCTTCGCTGCATTTCGATCCCATCGGTGCCGGCACCAAGCTGCGCCGCATCGCGGCCGATCCCGCCTTCGCGATGGTGTTCCAGGCCTTGCAGCGGTTCGTGCGCCAGCCCGGCTGCCTGCTGGGCATCGTGCTGGGCAACCACGACATCGAGCTGGCGCTGCCCTGGGTGCGGCAGGAACTGCAGGATCTGCTGTGCGGTGCCGATGAAGCCGCCTCGGGCCGCATCGCCTGGGCGCTGGACGGGCAGGGCCTGCTGCTGCGCATCCACGGTCCCGACGGCCCCCGCGTGCTGTGCACGCACGGCAACGAGGTGGACGGCTGGAATGTGGTGGAGCACGAGGCGCTGCGCAAGATCGGGCGCGCCGGCCAGCGCGACCAAGCGCTGGACCTGGACTACAAGCCCAACCCGGGCTCGCGCATGGTGGTGGACGTGATGAACGCGGTGAAGCGCCGCTTCCCGTTCGTGGACCTGCTGAAGCCGGAGACGGAAGCGGTGATCCCCATCCTCGGGACGCTGGACCCGTCGCTGCTGAAGAAGTTGAGCGACATCGCGGAATTCAAGGTGCGCAAGGCGGCCAACGATGCGCGCATCGCGGCCGGGTTGCTGGGCGATGACGGCCGTGAAGCGCTGGCGCCGCAAGAGGGCGCGGCGTCGCTCCTGGTGCAGCCGGCCGCGTTGAAGGCGGCCACGGCCGGCGAGAAGCAGGCGGCGGGCCGGCAGTTGCTGGACGCCGCCGAGGAACGCCTGCAGGCCGGGCACGCGGCCATCGACCTGGTGGAAGCCGCCGAGCGCGGCGTGAGCCTGGGCCTGTGGAGCACCGCCGTGCGCTACGCCACCAGCGGCGGCGACAAGGTGGAAGCCTTGCGCGGCCGCCTGCGCGACCTGGCGAAGGACCGCTCGTTCGAGCTGCAGGACGAGGACGAAACCTACCGCGGCTTGTGCGAGAGGGTGTCGCCTTCCATCGACTACCTGGTGACGGGCCACACGCACCTGGCGCGTGCCATCACGCGCGATTTCCCGCGCTCGTACTACTTCAACACGGGCACGTGGGCGCGCGTGTTCCGGATGGATCCCGCGGTGCTGGAGGCACCCGACGCCTTCCGCGGCGTCTACACGGCGCTGGGCGCGGGCAACATCGCCGCGCTGGACCGCGCGCCCGGGCTGGTGCCGGTGCGGCCGCACTACGCGGCGTTCTGGTGCGACGCGGCCGGCGGCACGCACGGCGAGCTGCGGCAGGTGAAGGACACCGCGCCGTTCGCTTTCGAAGCGGTGCCGGGCACCTCGTTCTCGAGGAGCTGAAAGCCATGCGCACCATCACCCTCGAGCTGCTGCGCCACGGGCCTTCGCACAACCAGCTGCTGTCGCCGCTGACGCCCTACCTGGCGCTGTGCGACAACCACGCGCCGGTCACCGTCAACATCCCCTTCGAGCACAACCAGTTCCTGCACCGTCTCACGGCGCTGACCTACGAGTTCGGCGACAGCCGCATCGCCGACGAGCAGCGCAAGTTCCAGCTGCAGGACACCGGGCGCGAGCTGAGCCGCATCCTCTGCGCCATCCCCGGCCTGACGGCGGAACTGAACCGGCATGGCGAGGACTCGAACGAGGCCATCCACCTGCGGCTGGTGCTCTCCGCTTCGGAACTCGCGCTGCTGCCTTTCGAGCTGGTGCTCGCGGGCAACGGCTCGCCGGGATTCGGCCAGCCGCTGCTGTTGCAGAACGAGGCGCCGGTCTGTCTCACCCGCGAAACGCGCCGCGTGCGGGAACCGCAGCTGGCATGGGACGCCGACGCGAAGGTGCTGTTCGTGTGCGCTTCGCCGCCCGGCCTGGCGCCGGTGCCGGTCGATGCGCACCTGCTGGCGCTGCGCCGGGCCGTCGATCCCTGGGTGGGGTACTTCCGCAAGGGCGACGACGCGGCGCGCCGCGGCCGCGTGGAAGAGCGCCTGCGCGTGCTGACGAACGCCACCATCGACGACATCCAGGCCGCGTGCGCCGAAGGCGAGTACACGCACGTGCACATCCTGGCGCACGGCGTGACGCGGCCCGACGGGTTCGACCTGCGCTTCGGGCTGGCGCTGCACGCGCCCGGCAACGGCGGCGGCATCGACGTGGCCGGCGGCGACCGTCTCGCGTCGGCGCTGCGGCCGCTGCTCAAGCCGGGGCGCGACGGCTTCGCGCGCCCGCTGGTCGTCACGCTGGCCAGCTGCAACGCGGCCAACCAGGGCTCGGTGGTGGGCGCCGGCGCCAGCATCGCGCACGCGCTGCAAAGCGCGGGCATCCCGCTGGTGATCGCGGGCCAGTTCCCGCTCGGTTTCGCGGGTTCGGTGGAGCTGGTGGAGACGCTCTATGACGGCTTGCTGTGGGGCGCCGACCCGCGCGCGCTGCTGCTGGACCTGCGCCGGCGCATGCACGTGCTGTACCCGCAGCGGCACGACTGGGCGGCGCTGACCGCCTACGCCTCGCTCGCGCCCGACTTCGAGCAGCAGCTGCGGCGCCTGCAGGTGGAGCGCGCGCAACGCGCCCTCTACACGGCCATGGACCACGCCGACAGCGTGCTGACCGAGTTCCTGCCGGCCTTCGGCGGCAGGTCCGATCCGCCGCCGGACTGGACACCGGCGCAGAAGGACCAGGCTTTCCAGGCGGCGGTGCAGCGCATCGAGCAGCCCTGGCAGCGCATGCAGCGGTTCGCCGCGGAAGCGGGCAGCGAAGTGGAGATTCGCGGCCACCTCGCCAGCCTGGCCAAGCGCCGCGCGGAGCTGGTGCTGCTGGCGCTGCGCCTGATCGGGCTGGACGAAGAGGAGCAGGCACGCCGGCGCGAGGAGTGCCGCGGCTTCCTGGCGTTCAGCCGGCGCATGTACGCCGAATGCTTCGCCATCGACCGCGACGCGGCCTGGGCCGCGGTGCAACAGGCGTGCCTGTCGCTGCTGCTGGAACCGCAGGAGCAGGACGGCTCGCAGGCATCGCCCGTGGCGGCGGGGCTGCGCGAGAAGGAAGTCGCCGGCCTGTGGAAGGCCGCGTGGTTCCAGTCGCTGCTGGACGCGCAGGGGTCGGACGCGCGGGCCGGCTGGGCGCTGGGCAACCTGATCGAGCTGCCGCTGCTGGCCGTGCTGATGGAATTGCCGGCCGACGAGGTGCTGGGTGCCGGCACCGGTGCCGGCGTGCGCTCCGAAGCACGCTGGTTCGCCGAAGCCGAAAGCCGCGTCGACGAACTGGTGCGGCGCGCGGGCGAATTCGATTCGCAGGACTACAGCACGTACTGGCAGCTGCAGCGGTACGCGTTCTGGTTCGACGACATCAATTTCCGCTTCGGCCGGGTCGTGCAGCACGCGCGGGCCCTGCTGGCCCGCATGCCCACGCCGCGGCGCTCCCGGGAGTGAAGCCATGAACAGCGCCGACATCCTCTGGTTCAAGACGCAGTTCGCGCCTGCCATGCGGGCGGCGGTGGCGGGCACGCCGCTCACCGCCGACTTCCTCACCGCCATCGCCTGCCAGGAGACGGGCTCCATCTGGGCCCGGCTGCGGCGCGACGGCCTCGCGCCGGCGCTCATCGCGTCGCTGTGCGTCGGCGACACGCTGGACGACGACCGGGGCCGCAAGGCTTTCCCGCGCAACTACTTCCTGGACCGCGAGTGGGCGACGTTCGAAGGCTCGCTGCGGTGCTGCGTGGACGAGCTCCGGCGCGCGCTCGACCGCCTGGGCTTCGCCACCCGCGTGGCGCTCACCGACCTGGAACTGGCCGCCGTGGGCATCGCCTACAACACCGGCGGCTACAACCCCGCCAAGGGGCTGAAGCAAGGCTACTTCGACGGCCAGCGCCATTGCGGCGAAGCCGTCTTCGACTACCTGCGCGCCGCGCATTCGGCCGGCTGAAGTCAAAAAGGCCCGCACCGCCTGTGGGCGGATGCGGGCCTGGTCGCGGTGGGGCGCGTGCTTACAGGATGCCGCGCATCGTCGAACCCCAGGTGTTGCCGCCTTGCAGGTTCAGCTGGGCGTTCCAGCAGAACGCGCCGCGGATGTTCGGGTGCGCCGCCTTGATGGCGTTGTATTCGCGGATGCAATCCTGCAGCGACGGGCCGTTGCTGTAGTTGGCCGACAGGCCGATCACCACCTGCTCTTCGCCGATGTCGGCGATCCAGTCGTTGGTGCGCGTGGCGATGAAGCCGTCGGCGTTGAAGCCCGACCAGTCGTAGTACTGCGGGGCGGCCCAGGTCAGCACGCCGGCGTCGTGCATGGCCTTGAGCATCGCGCGGTCGTCGGGCGAGTTGGGCTGCGGCGGCGCGGTGATGGCGAAGTCGGCGCCGAACATGGCCTTCAGCTGCTGGGCGATCCAGATCATCTCGGTGGCCGACGAGCCGATGTTGGCTTCGAAGTTGTTGAAGTCGCAGCCGTCCACGCCGCCCAGGTTGTCGTGCATGACCTTGAACGAGTTGACGAAATTCTGGCTCTGGGTGCGGTTGGCGAAGTTGAAGCCCTGGCCGGCGCCGCCCACCGTCAGCAGCACCTTCTGGCCGCGCGCGCGGCAGGCCTGGATGTCGGCCACGGGCACGTCGGCGTAGTTCTCGAACCTGAACGAGCCGTCGCCGTTCGGCTTGGCTTGGAACAGGTAGATGACGTTGAAGTCCGTCGGCACGTCGGTGATGCGGTAGCCCTGCGTGTCGTACGCCGTGAAGTAGCAGCCGAGCACCTTGGCGGGGAAGGACGAGCCGCCCGCGCTGGCCACCGAGACGCCGGTGGCGGTGGCGTCCAGTGCAGCGCTGCCGGTGCCGCCGGAAGAGGCACCGTCGCCGCCACCGCCGCCACCACCGCAACCCACGAGGGCCAGGGCCGCAGCAGCAGAGCCGGAGATAAAGAGACGTCGTTTCATGTTCAGCTTTCCGTTGAAGGTGGTCATGGGGCCGGTGGGCCTTGCGAGGACCTGTTGGCAGATGAGCTGGTCACTTCGAAAACGGCGGGCCCTTGGGTCCCGGCGCGGCACAGCGGTTGAACCGTCTGCGCAGAAGCACTCAGCGCGAAGGACCGGACTATGTCGTCCGGCTCCTACATCCGTGTAGGAGAGGCACTACAGCCGTAACCGAACATGAGCTTGGGAAATCCGTGACGGGCGTCACGGCTGCGCGTGGCCGAGCCAGCGGCTTGTAGGAGCAGGCGTACGCGCTTGTAGGCGCCTGCCCCTCTGGCAGAGCACCGCTGCTCGGCCATTCCGATGCGGGCCGCTGCCTCAGCCGTGAGGTGTTGTTCAGGCGGGAATCGCTGGCTCAGCAGCGCGCAACGGTCCAGTCAATCGTTACGTTTTCGTTGAGCCAGGAGGCCGTTTCCGTGCTGGTGGCTCAACCATACGGTGCCGTGCACCCCGCGCGTGCGTGATGCACCAACGGCGGTGTGGCTCATCCATTCCAGTGCACGATCGCGGCGCGATCCCGCTGCGATCCAGGCCCGCGGCATTGGCACGGTGCTTGCGACACCGACGGCGTCTGACCTCGGAAGACTGCGGCACCCAGCGAAGAGCTTCGGTGCCACCCGCGCACAACGGCGTGCGCCCCCAGATGCACAGCGCCGTGCATCCAGGAGACCGGGTCGGCGGTGATCCCTCCGCGCTCGCGGCCGGGAGGCCGCCTGCAGCAGTTGGGGGAAATCCGCATGAAGATCGTCGTCGTGGGCCACGGCATGGTGGGCCACAAGTTCCTGGAAAGCCTGGAAGAGGCGGGTGTGCCCGTGCAGGTCACGGTGCTGTGCGAAGAGCCGCGGCCCGCGTACGACCGGGTGCACCTGTCGGAGTTTTTCGCCGGGCGCAGCGCGCAGGACCTTTCACTGGTGGAAGAAGGCTTCTTCCAGCGCACCGGACACGCACTGATGCTCAATGCGCGCGCCACGGCCATCGACCCGCACGCCCGCACGGTGGCCACCAGCACCGGCGACGTGCTGCCCTATGACAAGCTGGTGCTGGCCACCGGCTCCTATCCCTTCGTGCCGCCGGTGCCGGGCAAGGACCGGCCCGGCTGCTTCGTCTACCGCACGATCGAAGACCTGGAAGCGATGCGCGACTTCGCGGCGCACTGCGCCAGCGGTGTCGTCATCGGCGGCGGCCTGCTGGGACTGGAATGCGCCAAGGCGCTGCGCGACCTGGGCTTGCAGGCGCACGTGGTGGAGTTCTCGCCGCGCCTGATGGCGCTGCAGGTGGACGAGGCGGGCGGTCGCACGCTGCGCCGCAAGATCGAGGCGCTGGGCGTGGGCGTGCACACGTCGAAGAACACGTTGGCCATCGAGGACGGCGAGCACTCGCGCCACCGCCTGCGCTTCGCCGACGGCACGCAGCTGGAGACCGACATGCTGGTGTTCTCCGCCGGCATCCGCCCGCGCGACGAGCTGGCGCGGCAGGCCGGGCTGGCGCTGGGCCCGCGCGGCGGCGTGGCCATCGACAACGAGTGCCGCACCAGCGACCCGCACATCCACGCCATCGGCGAGTGCGCCGCTTGGAACGGCAACGTGTACGGCCTGGTGGCGCCGGGGTATGAGATGGCGCGTGTCGTGGCGCGCCAGCTGGCGGGGCAGGAGAGCGCCTTCGCCGGCGCCGGCATGAGCACCAGGCTGAAGCTGCTGGGCGTGGACGTGGCCAGCATCGGCGACGCGCAAGGCGCCACGCCCGGGTCGCGCAGCTGCCAGTACAGCGACGAGCGCCGCGAGACCTACAAGAAGATCGTCGTATCGGGATGCGGCAGGAAGCTGCTGGGCGCGGTGCTGGTGGGCGACGCCGCCGAGTACGGCACGCTGCTGCAGATGGCGCTGAACGGCATCGCGCTGCCGGCCGCGCCCGAGTTCCTGATCCTTCCGCAGGCGGATGGCGCCGCCCGCCCGGGCCTGGGCCCGGACCTGCTGCCCGATGCGGCCGTGCTGTGCTCGTGCAACAGCGTGACCAAAGGCCAGGTGTGCGGCGCGGTGCGCGAGGGCGTGGCGGGCATCGGCGAGATCAAGGCCTGCACCAAGGCCGGCACCACCTGCGGCGGTTGCGTGGCGCTGGTGACGCAGGTGATGAAGGCCGAGATGAAGAAGCAGGGCCTGGCCGTCGACAACCACGTCTGCGAGCACTTCGCGCATTCGCGTCAGGAGCTTTTCCACCTGATGAAGGTCGGGCGCATCCGCACCTTCGGCGAGCTGCTGGCACGGCATGGCCGCGGCCTGGGCTGCGACGTCTGCAAGCCGGTGGCGGCCAGCATCTTCGCTTCGTGCTGGAACGATTTCGTGCTGAGCCGCGAGCACGCCTCGCTGCAGGATTCCAACGACTACTTCCTCGGCAACATCCAGAAGGACGGCACCTACTCGGTGGTGCCGCGCATGCCCGGCGGCGAAGTGACGCCCGACGGCTTGATGGCCGTGGCGCAGGTGGCCAAGAAGTACGGCCTGTACACCAAGGTCACCGGCGGCCAGCGTGTGGACCTGTTCGGCGCGCGCGTCGACCAGCTGCCCGCCATCTGGGAAGAGCTGATCGCGGCCGGCTTCGAATCGGGCCACGCGTACGGCAAGGCGCTGCGCACGGTGAAGTCGTGCGTCGGTTCCACCTGGTGCCGCTACGGCGTGGGCGACAGCGCCGGCCTGGCCGTGGAACTGGAGAACCGCTACAAGGGCCTGCGCGCGCCGCACAAGATCAAGTTCGGCGTGTCCGGCTGCACGCGCGAATGCGCGGAGGCGCAAGGCAAGGACGTCGGCGTCATCGCCACCGACAAGGGCTGGAACCTGTACGTCTGCGGCAACGGCGGCATGAAGCCGCGCCATGCCGAGCTGCTGGCGCAGGACCTGACGAAGGCGCAGCTGGTCCGTCTCATCGACCGCTTCCTGATGCTCTACGTGCGCACGGCCGACCGCCTGCAGCGCACCAGCACCTGGCGCGAAAGCCTGGAAGGCGGCCTGGACTACCTGAAGGACGTCGTCGTGAACGACAGCCTGGGGCTGGCCGCCGAGCTGGAAGCCGACATGCAGCACGTGGTGGACACGTATGCGTGCGAGTGGAAGGCCGCCGTCACCAACCCGGAGACGCGCAAGCGCTTCCGTCAGTTCGTCAACACCGACCAGCCCGACCCGCACGTGGTCTTCGTCACCGAGCGCGGGCAGATCCGTCCCGCGCGGCCCGAGGAACGCGCCGCCCGCGCCGAACAGCAACCCGCCTGAAGGAGAAAGCGATGTCTCAAGCCATCCCCGAGAGCGTTCGCGCCGAGCGCCATCAAACCGTTCTCGCTGGACACCACCAAACCGTTCTCGCTGAGCTCGTCGAAGCGCCTGCCCAGGCTTCGACAAGCTCAGCCCGAACGGGACTTGGCGCCTGGCAGCGCGTCTGCGCCGTCGGCGACATCCTGCCCAACACCGGCATCTGCGCGCTGGTGGGCGGCCGCCACGTGGCCGTCTTCCACGTGGACGGCGGCGACCAACCCATCGAGCGCCTCTTCGCCATCGACAACGTCGACCCGCATGCCAATGCCAGCGTGCTGTCGCGCGGGCTTGTCGGCAGCCTGGGCAACCGCGTGGTCGTGGCGTCGCCGCTCTACAAGCACCACTTCGACCTGCGCAGCGGCGAATGCCTGGAGATGCCCGAGCGCTCCGTCGCCGCGTACCCGGTGCGCGTGGAGGACGACGCCGTCCTCGTCGCGGTCTGACCCTCTTCCCCGAACCAGGAGCTTCCCCATGGCCTACCTCGCGCCTTCCGAATTCGTCAGCAAGATGATCGACGCCGGCGAATCCAAGATCTTCATGTCCACCCGCGACACGCTGGTGCGCGCCTACATGGCCGGCGCCATCCTGGCGCTGGCCGCGTGGTTCGCGGTCACCATCAACGTCAACACCGGCCAGCCGCTGCTGGGCGCGGTGCTGTTCCCGGTGGGTTTCTGCATCCTGTACCTGTTCGGCTTCGACCTGCTCACCGGCGTGTTCGTGCTGGCGCCGCTGGCGCTGATCGACAAGCGTCCCGGCGTCACGCTCAAGGGCGTGCTGCGCAACTGGGGGCTGGTGTTCTGCGGCAACTTCATGGGCGCGTTCACCGTGGCCGTGATGATGGCCATCTACGTGACCTACGGCTTCTCCACCGAGCCCAACGCGGTGGGCAAGGCCATCGGCGTGGTCGGCGAGAACCGCACGCTGGGCTACCAGAAGTACGGCGCGTCCGGCATGCTGACGCTGTTCGTGCGCGGCATGCTTTGCAACTGGATGGTGTCGGCGGGCGTGGTGGGCGCGATGATCTCCACGCACGTCAGCGGCAAGGTGATCGCGATGTGGATGCCCATCATGCTGTTCTTCTACATGGTGTTCGAGCACTCCATCGTGAACATGTTCCTGTTCCCTTCGGGCCTGCTGCTGGGCGCGCACTTCACGATCATGGATTACCTGATCTGGAACGAGATCCCCACCGTGCTGGGCAACCTGGTCGGCGGCCTGGCGTTCACCGGCCTCACGCTGTACGCCACCCACGCGCGCACCGCGCCGAAGCGCGTGCCCGCCGCCGAAGCGCAAGGCGTGCTCAAGCGCGTCGCGTGAAGGAGGCGCTTCCTTGCTGAAGGTCCGCGTCGGCCAATACTCCGGCGCGGGCCGCCAGCCCGCCAACCAGGACTTCTGCGGCGCCACCGCTCCGGGTGGCGCGCCGCTTTCCACCAAGGGCGTGGCCGTCGCACTGGCCGACGGCATCGGCAGCAGCGAGTTCGGCCGCCTGGCCAGCCAGGCGGCGGTGAGCGGCTTCCTCGAGGACTACTACTGCACGTCGGATGCGTGGTCGGTGAAGCACTCCGCCGAGCGCGTGCTGGCCGCCACCAATTCCTGGCTGTTCGCGCAGACGCAGCAGGGCGCGGGCCGCTGGGACAAGGACCGCGGCTGGGTGTGCACCTTCAGCGCGCTGGTGGTTCGCTCGCGCACCGCGCATCTCTTCCACGTCGGCGACGCGCGCGTCTGGCAGGTGCAGGGCGCGACGCTGGAGCAGCTGACCAACGACCACCGCGTGCACGCCGGCGGCGGCCGCAGCTACCTGGGCCGCGCGCTGGGCGTGGCAGGGCAGGTGGAGATCGACTACCGCAGCCTGCCGCTGGCCGAGGGCGACACGTTCGTGCTCACCACCGACGGCGTGCACGAGCACGTGCGGGCGGAGGCCATCGCCGCCGCGATCGCGGAACACGCCGACGACCTCGATGCGGCCGCACGTGCGGTGGCGCAAGTGGCCGAGGCGGCGGGCAGCGAAGACAACCTCACCGTGCAGGTGGTGAGCATCGAGCAGTTGCCTGCGGCTGACCGCGGCGAACTGCATCGGCTGGCCAACGAGCTGCCGCTGCCGCCGCCTCTCGCGCCGCGCATGGACTTCGAAGGGCTGCGCATCGTGCGGCAGCTACATGCTTCCAGCCGCAGCCATGTGTGGCTCGCGGTGGACGAGCAGACCGGCGAACGCCTGGCGCTGAAGGCGCCCTCCACCGAAGCCGGCGCCGACGCGCGCTGGCGCGAGCGCTTCCTGCTGGAGGAGTGGGTGGCGCGGCGGGTGGACAGCCCGCACCTGCTGAAACCGCGCGGCACTGCCATGCCGCGCCACTCGCTGCACGTCGCCTTCGAGTACCTGGAAGGCGCGACGCTGGCGCAGTGGATGGTGGACCATCCGCGCCCGCCGCTGGACGCGGTGAGGGCAGTCGTCACGCAGCTTGCACGCGGCCTGCGCGCGCTGCACCGCCTGGAGATGTTCCACCAGGACCTGCGGCCCGAGAACGTGATGGTCGATGCCACCGGCACCGCGCGCATCATCGATTACGGCGCGGTGCGGGTGGCCGGCATAGCCGAGGAGAACGATCCCGTGCCGCCCGGCACGCTGCAGTACATGGCGCCGGAATGCCTGCGCGGCGCGCCGGGGTCGGCCCGCGCCGACCTGTACTCGCTGGCGGCCATCGCCTACCAGATGCTGTCGGGCCGGCTGCCTTACGGCGTGGAGATGGCGCGCGAACGCAGCGAAGCCGCGCAGCGCCGCATGCGTTACCGCCCGCTGGCGCTGCTGCGGCCTGACGTGCCCGCATGGGTGGATGAAGCGCTGGAGAAGGCGCTGCATCCCGACGCGTTCAAGCGATTCGACGACACGGCCGAATTCGTCCATGCGCTCGGGCAGCCCGCGCCGGGTTCGCGCGCGCGGCGGCGGCTGCCGCTGGCCGAGCGCAATCCGCTGCTGTTCTGGAAAGCGGTGTCGCTGCTGCTGGCAGTGGCCTGCGTCGCGCTGCTGGGGCTGCGCGCGTCAGGCCACTGAAGCGCGGGTCAGTTCCCGCCGCCCTGCGCAACGATGTTGCCGCCACCCTGGGCGACGATGTTCCCACCGCCTTGCGCGACGATGTTGCCGCCGCCTTGCGCCACGATCTTGCCGGTGGACGTGCTGATCACCGTGCCGGGTGCGGCGGACGTGGCGTTCTTCAGGAACTCGGCACGCACCTGCGGGTTGGCGATCTTCGCGGCCGCGGCCTGCGCGGTCTCGGTGTAGTGCGAACGCCATTGCTGGTTGACCGCGCCGGTGCAGTCCCAGGCCAGCACCGGCACGCCTGCGCCGCCGCGGTTGCCCTGCACGTCGGCGCACCAGCCGCCTTCGTTCTTCAGGCGGCCGCCGCTCAGCGACCACTTCTGCGGCTGGTCGCCCTTGCAGGCCTCCCACGTCAGCGGCGCGTGCGCGGCGCGGCCGGTGAGGCAGCGGCCGTTCACCTGGATCGTGCCGTAGCCCGAGAACCCCTGGATCGGCGCCTGTCCCTGCCAGTTGGCGGTCACCGCCGAATTGCCGCTCATGTGCAGCATGTAGCCGCTGGACGACGAGATGTAGTTGACCGGTCCGCCCGCGTGCGCGGTGGCGGCGGCAAAGGCAAGGAGTGCGATGGAAGAGGCGAGGGAACGCATGCTGCGGGTACTCCAGTGATTCCGCCCCGGCGCGGTGGCACCGTGCCGCCGCTCGCCGTTGACGCCAAACCAAAGTAGCACGCGAACGTTACCGAGTGTTTCAGGACCAACCCTTTGGTCGAGGGGGCAGCCTGAGGTCAGGGGTAAGTCTGGACCAGCATGGAAGGCTTTCGCATGGATGGGCTGCCGGGGCGCATGTCACGAGTTCACACGTTCGCGGCGCCGCGTGCCTACGATGCATTCATGCCGGCAACGTTGCACAGCTTCTTCCTGGCGATCCGTCCCTCCGGTCGCAAGGTGGCGATCGGCGCTTGCGCGGCCGCCGCCGCGGCGACCGGCGCCTTCCTCGCCGTCGAGAAGATGGCTGCCGAGCCGCCGACACTGGAGGCGCTGGTGACGGCACGACCCGCGCGTCAGCTGTCGCCGCAGGATCTCTGCGTCGAAGGCGCGCTCATGACGTACGACGTGCAGTGGGCGGCCGCTTGCAGCCGCCTGGCCGAGAGTGGCCAGTCCGACGGTTACGCCGAATGCGACCTGCCGCCGCAGGAGTCGGAGCGCATCAACCAGCAGCTGCAGCAGGCCGAGCGGCAATGCGCGGCGGACTGGGCGCGGGTGCGCTGAACGTTCATCGGCAGCGCTCGTCAGCAAAAGGCGCGGTCGAGGGCGCGGGTGCGGGCGCGGCGGGTGGCGCCTGGCGCGGCCTCATGCTCCAGCGGCCGTGCTTCGCTGGCGCTCGCACAGGCTTCCCGCCGAATCGGCCGGGCCCGGGACGGCCGGCGCAACTCGTTGCGAGCTGCGCTCGCCACTCAGACACTCACCGGAGCCAGAGGACAGTCGCATGCTGCGCTCACGCGCAGCACGCTGTCCCGGGCCCGGCCGATTCGGCGGCGCTTCCGAAATCGGCCGCGCCAGGCGCCACCCGCCGCGCTGGGACCAGCGTGCGGGTTCGAAGAAGGCATTCCACCTGCAGCGCGCGGCCCCTCAACGGCGTCATTCCCGCGAAGTGTTTGAGCGCGACAGCGCTCAAACATCGCCGGAGAATGAGCCCAGGCCGGGCACCGCCTGGCGCGAGGGCGCAGCCGCCACCTTCAACGAAAACAGGATGAACCAATGAACCGGCGTGATTTCCACCAGTTGCTCGCCACGCTGCCGGCACTGAGCGCGCTGCCCGCCTGGGCACAACAGAAAAACGGTGACCCCTGGGCCGCGATCGAGGCCAGCGCCAGGGGCCGTTTGGGCGTGGCCGTGATGCAGGCCGACGGCTCGGTGCACGGCCACCGCCTGGACGAACGCTTCCCGATGTGCAGCACCTTCAAGTGGCTGGCCGCCGCGCACGTGCTGCGGCGTGTGGACCGGGGCCAGGAGCGGCTGGACCGCCGCATCCGCTACGGACGCGAAGTGCTCAAGCCTCATTCGCCGATCACGCGGCAGCAAGTGGGTGAGGGCATGACGCTGGGCGAGCTTTGCCACGCGACCATCACCGTCAGCGACAACGCCGCGGCCAACCTGATCCTCGGCACGTTCGGCGGGCCGCAGGGGCTGACGCGTTTCGCGCGCGGACTGGGCGACAAGGCGACGCGGCTCGACCGCTGGGAGCCGGAACTGAATGAGGCCAGGCCCGGCGATCCTCGCGACACGACCTCGCCGCGGGCGATGGCAGGCCTGTTGCACGCGACGCTGGTGGGCGACGCGCTGTCACCACGCAGCCGCGAGCAACTGGCCGCGTGGCTGCAGGCCACCACGACCAACGGCCAGCGCCTGCGCGCGGACCTTCCCGCGGGCTGGCGCATGGGCAGCAAGACGGGCACCGGCGCGCGCGGCACGACGAACGACGCCGGCATCTTCTGGCCGCCCGGGCGGCCGCCGGTGATCGTGGCCGTGTACCTGACGCAAAGCGATGCGCCGGAAGCGGCGCGCAACGGGGCGGCGGCGCAGGTGGCCCGGTGGGTGACGGGCCGCTGAAGCGGGCGCGCGCTTGATCAGTTCGCGCGTAAGGGCGCTGTCCTACCCGCGTTTGGGAAACTTTCACATTCGCGGTATGCGGCGCCATTCATAACATGCGCCCATGCCAGCCGCCGCCAGCACCGAATCCCTCCAGCCGGGCCACGCCTACCTCGACGCGCACGGGCGCCATTGGGAGATCGAGGCGATCGGCAAACGGGAAGACGGCTCGATCGGGTTCGTGCGCGTGCTGCTGGCATTCCCCACCGCGCAGACGCCCAACGCCCACCTGGTGATGACGACGCAGGAGTTCGACCTGCTGCTGCAGCGCTCGGGCATGCGAAGGGCACGAAACCATGGATCCCACTAAGCTGGCCAGCTGGCTGTTGTTCCTGGCGCTGCTGGCGGTGGTCGCCACCTGACAACGGCGGCACCGTCATCGCGGCGCAGGCCTTGATCTGGCCGCAGGACGGCAACGCGTCCTGAAGTTCAGGTTCGGCCCGTCACCGGCAGCAGCGCGCCCGTGACGGCGCCCGCATCCGCCGACATCAGGAAAGCGATCACGCGCGCGATCTCCACCGGCTGTACCCAGCGGCTGAAGTCGGCCTGGGGCATGTCGGCGCGGTTCTGCGGCGTGTCGATGATGCTGGGCAGGACGGCGTTGACGGTGATGCCGTCCAGCTTCAGCTCGTCGGCCAGCGCTTCGGTCAGCCGCATCACGCCGGCTTTCGACGCGGCATAGGCGCCCATCCCGGACGCGCCCTTCACCGCGCCCATGGCGCCGACGTTGACGATGCGGCCCGCGCCCGACTTCTTCAGGTGCGGCAGCGCGGCCTTGCACGCGTTGGCGCAGGTGCGCAGGTTCAGCGCGTGCATCCTGTCGAATTCCGAAAGGTCCGCGCTCTGCGCCAGCGTCTGCCAGCGGAACCCGCCGGCGACGTTGGCCAGCGCGTCGATGCGGCCGAAATGTGCGGCAACCTCCTCGACCGCGCGCGTGGCGTCGGGCAGCGACGTCAGGTCGGCCTTGAAGGCGCGTCCGCCCGCGGGGAAGGCACTGTCGGCGTGGTGGTCGATGAGGGCGACGCGTGCGCCGCGCGCGGCGGCTTCGTCCACTACCGCACGGCCCAGCTGGCCGGCGGCGCCGGTGACGATGACGACCTGGTCCTTCAACTGCATGGCGGTGCTCCTGGATCGGCCGCCATCTTCGCAAACCCGCCGAATGCCCGCACGAATATGACGATCATCATATTCGCGGCTACAGTGGCGGCCATGGACACGGCGCCCACCCGCAAGCAGCTGACCCACGACCGCATCGTGCGCACCGCCGCGCATGCCATCCGCGGCGCGGGCTTCGCCGGCATCGGCGTGGCCGACGTGATGAAGCGCGCCGGCCTCACGCACGGCGGCTTCTACGCCCACTTTCCCTCGCGTGACGACCTGCTGGCCGAAGCGCTGGAGCAGGCCGGCCACGACAGCCGCGAAAGGCTGAAGGCCGGCATGGAAGCTTCCGTCGCCAAGGGCCACAGCCGTTTCCGCGCGCTGGTGGACAACTACCTGGCCGACCGCCACCTGCGCTCGCCCGACACCGGCTGCCCGGTGGCGGCGCTGGGCTCCGAGATGCCGCGGCAGACGGCGCAGGTGCGCGACGCCGCCGTGGTGCGCGTCGAGGCGCTGCTGTCCGGCGTGGCCGATGCGCTCGGCCCCAAGGCGCCGGCTGGAGCCGCCGGCGTGGTGGCCGGCCAGCTGGTCGGCACGCTGCAGCTGGCGCGCACGCTGGGCGACAACGCCCGCGGCCGCGCGCTGCTGGTCGCCACGCGGCGCTCGCTGCTCGAGCAATTCGATTCCCCTCCCGCCCGGAAACGCTGACGCGTCCCATCGACGCACCGCGCCCGATTCCTTCGACCTGAAATATGACGACCGTCATATCCCTGGAGACCGCCATGCAGCTGAAAGACAAGACCCTTCTCATCACCGGTGCCAACCGCGGCATCGGCCTGGCGTTCGCGCGCGAGGCGCTGGCCCGTGGCGCGAAACGCGTCTATGCCGCCGCGCGGGACCCTGGCACGGTGACGCTGCCCGGCGTCGTGCCCATCCGGCTGGACGTGAACGACGCGGAGCAGGTCGCGGCCGCCGCGCGCGAGTGCGGCGACGTGCAGATCCTGGTGAACAACGCCGGCATCGCCACGGCCGGCGGCTTCCTGGCCGAAGGCGCCATCGATTCGGCGCGGCGCCAGCTGGAGACCAACTTCTTCGGCACCCTCCGCATGGCGCAGGCCTTCGCGCCGGTGCTGGCGCGCAACGGCGGCGGCGGCGCCATCCTCAACGTGCTGTCGATCGCCAGCTGGATCAACCGGCCATTGCTCGGTGTGTACGGCGCCACCAAGTCGGCGGCGTGGGCGTTGACCAACGGCCTGCGGCACGAACTGCGCGGGCAAGGCACCAGGGTCGCGGGCATGCACATGGGCTTCGTGGACACGGACCTCACCAGGGGGCTGGACGCGCCCAAGTCCACGCCGCAGGACATCGTGCGCCGGGCGTTCGACGAATTCGAGGCGGGCGCCGAGGAGATCATCGCGGACGACCTGACGCGGCAGGTGAAGCGCAGCCTGTCGTCGGAGCAGCCCGCGTACCTGGCGGCCGCATGAACACGGCCACGATGGTCGCGGCCGCCACCACCGCCGCGCCCACGCAGCGCATGCTGCACGGCGCGGTGGTGCCCACGCTGATGCGGCTGTCCACGCCCAACGTGGTGGGCCTGTTCGCCAGCACGGTGGTGATCGGCTACGACGGTTTCATCCTCGGCCGCCTGGGGTCCGAGGCGCTGGCCGGTGTCGCGCTCGTGCTGCCGCTCGCGATGTTGATGCTGCAGATGTCCGCGGGCGGCATGGGCGCCGCCACCACCGGCGCGGTGGCGCGCGCGCTGGGTGCGGGCGACCGCGCGCTGGCCTCGCGCCTGGCGCAGCACGCGATGCTGATCGCCATCGCCGCTTCGCTGCTGTTCACCGTGCTGGGCACCAGCGGCGTGGTGTTCACGGCGATGGGCGGCCGCGGCTCCGTGCTGGAGACGGCCGGCCGCTATGCGGGCGTGCTGTTCGGCGGCGCGGCCGTCGTGTGGCTCACCAATGTGATGGCGGGCATCGTGCGCGGCACGGGCGAGATGCTGGCCGCGGCGCTGGCGCTGCTCACCACGACGGCGGTGCACCTGCTGCTGTGCCCCGCGCTCGTGTTCGGCGCCGGACCTTTGCCCGCGCTGGGGGTGGCCGGCGCGGCCACCAGCACGCTGGTCTCCAACGGCGTCGCGGGCATCGGGCTCGCCTTGTGGCTGTCGCGTCGCGCCGGCGCGGTGGACATCCTGCGCACGCGCTGGAACCTGGACCGCGAGCTGTTCCACCGCATCCTGCGCGTAGGGCTGCCCGCTTCCCTGAGCCCGGTGATCAGCAACACCTCCATCGCGCTGGCGACCGCGTGGATGGCGGCGTTCGGTCCCGCGGTCGTGGCGGGTTACGGCATCGCCGCCCGGCTGGAATACATCCTGGTGCCCATCGCCTTCGGCGTCGGCAGCGCGCTGACAGCGATGGTCGCCACCAATCTCGGCGCGGGACAGTCCGTGCGTGCGAAGCAGGTGACGTGGCTCGGCTCCGCGCTGGTGTTCGCCATCACGGGAGCGATCGGCGCGTGGGCGGCCCTCTTCCCGGCGGCGTGGATGAACCTGTTCACCAACGACGCGGCGATCCGCGGCGCGGGCACCGGCTACCTGCGCGTGGTGGGCGCCTGCTACGGCTTCTTCGGCCTGGGCCTCGCGCTGTTCTTCGCGTCCCAGGGCGCGGGGCGGTTGCTGTGGCCGCTGGTGGCGACGGCCACTCGCATGGCCGTGGTGGCCACGGGCGGCTGGCTGGCCGTGCGCGGGCTCGCCGCGCCTTCCATGCCGGCGCTGACCGCCGTCATCGCGGTGAGCTTCGCCGCGATGGGGTTGACGGTGGGCATCGCCACCGCGCGCAGCGACTGGAGCCGGTAGGCGGCTTGCGCCACACTACGGCGATGACGTTCGAATATTCCCCCTTCGGCTGGCCCGAACCCGGTGCCGCGTGGCTGGAGGCCACGGAGTTCCTCGACCACGAACATCCCGCGGTGCGGGCTTTCGCCCACGACGCCGTGGGTGACGCGCGCGGCACGCGTGAGAAGGCGGT
Source organism: Ramlibacter humi (assembly GCF_004681975.1). Lineage (GTDB taxonomy): Bacteria > Pseudomonadota > Gammaproteobacteria > Burkholderiales > Burkholderiaceae_C > Ramlibacter > Ramlibacter humi. The sequence continues at coordinate 181,054 of NZ_SMLK01000007.1, read as the reverse complement.
GCGGCTCTTCGACGCGGTGCGCGACCGCATCCGCTACGACCCGTACCACATCCGGATGAAGCCCGAGTGGTTCCGTGCCAGCACGGTGCTGCAGGACGGGCGCGCGTTCTGCATTCCCAAGGCCGTGCTGCTGGCGGCGGCGGCGCGTGCCGTCGGCATCCCCAGCGCGGTGGGCCTGTCGGACGTGACCAACCACCTCAACTCACCCAAGCTGCGCGAGCGCATGGGCGGACGCGAGATCTTCCTGGACCACGGCTGGGCCGCGCTGTGCATCGACGGCAAGTGGCTCAAGGCTTCGCCCGCGTTCAACGCCGAACTGTGCGCCCGCATGAAAGTGCCGCCGACCGACTTCGACGGCGAACACGACGCGGTGCTGCAGGCCATGGATGCGCAGGGCCGCCAGCAGATGACCTACCTGCGCGACCACGGCGTCTGGTCGGACCTGCCGTACGAACGCATCCGCCTCGACTTCGAGGGCTACTACCCCGGCTCGCTGTGGCTGGCCGGCCCTTCGGCCACGGAGTTCGGCGCCGGGAACTGAAGCACCTATCATGGGCCGATGAGCTTCCCACTCTTCGACCTGACAGGGCGCACGGCGCTCATCACCGGCTCCAGCAAGGGCATCGGCTTCGCGCTCGCGCAGGCGCTGGCGCAAGCGGGCGCCCGCGTGGTGCTCAATGCGCGCGATGCGGTGAAGCTGGAGGAAGCGCGCGCGGCGCTCGCGGCCCAGGGCCACGACGTGCGCGCCGCCGCCTTCGACGTCACCGACGAAGCCGCGGTGGAGCAGGGCGTGGCGCGGATCGAAGCCCAAGGGCCGATCGACATCCTGGTGAACAACGCCGGCATGCAGCACCGCTCGCCGTTCGCGGAGTTCCCGGTGGACGCGTGGCGCCGGCTGTCGTCCACCAACATCGACAGCGTGTTCCTCGCCGGCCGCGCGGTGGCGCAGCGCATGATCCCGCGCGGCAGGGGCAAGATCATCAACATCTGCTCGGTGCAGAGCGAACTGGGCCGCCCCGGTATCGCGCCTTACGCCGCCACCAAGGGCGCGGTGAAGATGCTCACCAAGGGCATGGCCATCGACCTGGGCCGCTTCGGCATCCAGGTCAACGGGCTGGGGCCCGGCTACTTCAAGACCGAGCTGACGCAGGCGCTGGTGCAGGACGCCGCGTTCACCGACTGGCTGTCGAAGCGCACGCCCGCGGGCCGCTGGGGCGAGGTGCACGAGCTGGCCGGCGCGGCCATCTTCCTGGCCAGCGACGCTTCCAGCTTCGTCAGCGGCCACATCCTCTACGTCGACGGCGGCATCACCGCCAGCCTGTGAGGTCCGCGATGCAAGACGAAGGCAAGCCGCTGCAGCAGGCGAATCGGCTGACGTGCCCGTGCGTGGTGATCCACGCGCCGCACGACCTGCGCGTGGACGAACGCGAAGTGGAACCGCTGGGTCCCGGGCAGGTGCGCGTGCAGGTCGGCTACGGCGGCATCTGCGGGTCGGACCTGCACTACTACCATCAGGGCGGCTTCGGCACGGTGCGCATCAAGCGGCCGATGACGCTGGGGCACGAGGTGGCGGGCACGGTGATCGCGGTCGCCGGCGGCGTGACGCGCGTGCGCGTGGGGGATCGTGTGGCGGTGAATCCCAGCCGCCCCTGCGGCCGTTGCAGATACTGCCTGGAAGGCTTGCCCAACCAGTGCCTGGACATGCGCTTCTACGGCAGCGCGATGCGCGACCCGCACGTCGAAGGTGCTTTTCGCGCGGTGCTGACGTGCGACGCGGTGCAGTGCGAAGCCATCGCCAGGGGTGTGGCCCTGCAGCACGCGGCGCTGGCGGAACCGTTCTCCGTCGCGCTGCACGGCGTGTCGCGCGCCGGTCCGTTGCTGGGCAAGAAGGTGCTGGTGTCCGGTTGCGGCCCCATCGGCGCGTTGTCCGTCGCCGCCGCGCTGGTGCACGGCGCCGCCGAGATCACCGCCGTCGACCTCACGGACGAGACGCTGGCCATCGCGCGGGCGATGGGGGCGCACCACACCATCAACGCGGCCAGCGAACCGGATTGGCCGCAGCGCTTCAGCGCCGACAAAGGCACCTTCGACGTGATGCTGGAATGCAGCGGCAGCGAACGTGCGCTGCGGGCCGGGCTGGACGCGATGCGCCCCCGCGGCACGGTGGTGCAGCTGGGCCTGGGCGGCGACGTCAGCCTGCCGCAGAACCTGGTGGTGGCGAAGGAGCTGACCGTGTGCGGCAGCTTCCGCTTCCACGCGGAGTTCGCGCTGGCCGTGCGCCTGATCAACGAAGGCCGCGTCGACATGAAGCCGATGGTGACCGGCGCCTTCCCGATCGCGAAGGCCCGCGAGGCTTTCGAGCTGGCCAGCGACCGCAAGCGGGCGATGAAGGTGCTGCTCGCGTTCGACGAAGCGGCGGCTTAAGCGCGCGCGCCGCGCACCGCCGCGGCCAGCTCGCGCAGCACCGTCCCGGTCTCCTCCCAGCCGATGCAGCCGTCGGTGATGGACACGCCGTGCGCCAGCGGCACGCCGGGCTTCAGGTCCTGCCGCCCCGCCTGCAGGTGGCTTTCGATCATCACGCCCAGGATGCGTTTCTCGCCCGCCGCGATCTGCTTCGCGACGTCGCGCGCCGCTTCGCTTTGCCGGCGATAGTCCTTCTGTGAATTCGCGTGCGAGCAGTCGACCATCACGCGCTGCGTGACGCCGCTTTTTGCCAGGCGCGCGCAGGCCGCCTCGATGTCGGGGGCCGAGTAGTTGGGCCCGCCGGTGCCGCCGCGCAGGATGATGTGGCAGTCGTCGTTGCCCGCGGTTTCGAACACCGCGGCCACGCCCATCTTGGTCATGCCCATGAACGCGTGCGGCGCGCGGCAGGCCACCAGCGCGTCGGCCGCCATCTGCACGCCGCCGTCGGTGCCGTTCTTGAACCCGATGGGGCAGCTCAGGCCGGAAGCCAGCTGGCGGTGGCTGGGGCTTTCGGTGGTGCGCGCGCCGATGGCGCCCCAGCTCACCAGGTCGGCGATGTATTGCGGGCTCAGCAGGTCCAGGAACTCGGTGCCGGCGGGCACGCCCAGCTTCTGCAGGTCCAGCAGCAGCGACCGCGCGCGGCGCAGGCCTTCGTTGATGCGGAAGCTGCCGTCCAGGCGGGGGTCGTTGATGAAGCCCTTCCAGCCGACGGTCGTGCGCGGCTTCTCGAAATAGACGCGCATGACGACGAACAGGTCGTCCTTCAGCTCGGCCGCCAGGGCGCGCAGCTTGTGCGCGTACTCGATGGCCTGGGCCGCGTCGTGGATGGAGCAGGGGCCCACCATGGCCAGCAGGCGGTGGTCGCGGCCGTGCACGATGTCCGCGGCCTGCTTGCGGCTGCGCTCGACGAAGTCCTGCACGGCGGTATCGGCGGGCATGTCGTCCTGCAGCAGGGCGGGCGAGATGAGCGGGCGTACCTCGCGGATGCGCACGTCGTCCAGGCGTGTGGACTGCGGCATCTCCTCGGCACCCTCGGGGCGAAAGGCGTGTTCCATGGGGACGAAGTATCGCCTGCGGCCACGTGGGCCTTCGGCCGCTTCAGATCGTGGGCCGCTGCTCGAAGCCGTCCAGGTGGGGAACGGGCGGGGCGTCGAGCACTTCCAGCTGGTCCACTTGCGCGGAGGGCACCTCGTCGCGCATCCACGCGCACATCTGTTCGACATGCGAGGCGGGGCCTTGCAGCAGGGCTTCGACGGTGCCGTCGCCGCGGTTGCGCACCCAGCCGAGAAGGCCCAGCGCCCGGGCATGCTGCACGCAGGCCCAGCGGTAGCCCACGCCTTGCACGAGGCCGTGCACGCGGACGAGCCGGGTGGCGCTGGTTTCGGCGGCGGACATGGGCCGCCACTTTAATCCCGCAGCGCGGATGCGCGGATACATGAGCTTTGCAGGCGCGCGGGACAATCGCGCGCATGCAGCCCATCCACTGTCTTGATCGCCGGCGCGTGCTGGCGCAACTCGCGGCGCTGCCGCTTGGCGCGGCCGGCGCTGCTTTTGCGCAAGCCTGGCCGGCGCGCCCCATCCACCTGATCGTGCCGTTCACGCCGGGTGGCTCGGCCGACGTGCTGGGCCGCGCCATCGGCCAGGAATTGGGGCGCGCGCTGCGCCAGCCGGTGGTCATCGACAACGTGCCCGGCGCGGGTGGCTCCATCGCCGGCGAGCGCGCGGCCAAGTCGCCGGCCGACGGCTACACGCTGTTCATGGGCCACACCGGCACGCTGGCGGCCAATCCCTCCCTCTACCCGAAGCTGGGCTACGACCCGCTCAAGAGCTTCACGCCGGTGGCGTGGGTCGCGCGCGTGCCCAACGTGCTGGTGGTCAATGCGGCCGTGCCCGCGAAGACGCTGCGGGAACTGGTGGCGCTGGCGAAGGCGAAACCGGGCAGCCTGGCCTACGGCTCGGGCGGCAACGGCAGCGCCGCGCACATGACGATGGAGTACTTCAAGGTACAGACGGGCAGCTCGTTCCTGCACATCCCGTACCGCGGCACCGCGCCTTCGGTCACCGACCTGCTGGCCGGCCAGGTGCAGGTGCTGTTCACCGGCGCGCCCGCGCTGCTGCCGCACATCAAGTCGGGCCGCATGCGCGCGCTGGCCGTGTCCAGTCCGAAGCGCCTGCCGCTGCTGCCGGACGTGCCGGCCGTTGCCGAGAGCGGCGTGCCCGGCACCCAGGGCTTCGAGGCGGACCAGTGGTACGGCATCGTCGCGCCCGCGGGCACGCCGGCCGATGTCGTGGCCTTGCTGAACAAGCAGGTGAACGACGCGCTGGGCTCGGAGGAGGTGCGCAGCCGGCTGGCTTCCGAAGGCGCGGAGCCCACGCCGGCGACGCCGCAGGCTTTCGGCGAGCTGATCGCGCGCGAGATCCCGCGCTGGGGCCGCGTGGTGAAGGCGGCGAAGATCACGCTGGACTGAGCGCCGGTGGTGGGTGCCGGGTCAAGCCCGGCATGACAACACTCACCGCAGCGGCGTCCACTTCGTTTCGCTCTTCGCGGAAGCCAGCACGGCTTCGAGGAACTCGACACCGCGCACGCCGGCTTCGATGCCGGGGAAGTCGGCGTCGATGGGATCGGCCGGTTGCCCCGTCTCGCGCGCGCGCACCGCGGCGGCGATGCCCAGGTAGACGTTGGCGAAAGCCTCCAGAAAGCCTTCCGGATGCCCCGGCGGGATGCGGCTGGCGCGGCGCGCGGCTTCGCACAGCCAGGGCGCGTTGCGCGTCAGCACGCGCGGCGGGCCGTCGATGGGGCTGTGCAGCAGGCGGTTGGGTTCTTCCTGGTGCCATTCCAGCGTGCCCTGCGTGCCGGACACACGCAGGCGCAGGCCGTTCTCCACGCCCGCCATCACCTGCGACGCGGACAGGATGCCGCGCGCGCCGCCTTCGAAATGCATCAGCACCGCGGCGTCGTCGTCCACCGCGCGGCCCGGCACCAGCGTGCCCAGGTCGGCGCAGAGGCGCTCCAGCTTCAGGCCGGTGACGGTGGCCACCAGGTTCTCGGCATGCGAGCCGATGTCGCCGATGGCGCCACCCGGGCCGCCGCGCGAGGGGTCGGCGCGCCACTCGGCCTGCTTGTTGCCGCTGGTTTCCTCGGCGGTGGACAGCCAGCCCTGGTGGTATTCGACGTGCACCTTGCGCAACGTGCCGAGCGTGCCCGCGCGGATCATCTCGCGCGCCTGCCGCACCATGGGGTAGCCGGTGTAGTTGTAGGTGACGCCGAACACCACGCCGCTCTTCACGACGGCCTGCGCCAGTTCGCGCGCCTGCGCGCCGGTCTGCACCAGGGGCTTGTCGCAGGCCACGTTGAAGCCGGCTTGGACGAAGGCCATGGCCACCGGGTGATGCAGGAAGTTGGGCGTGACGATGCAGACCAGCTGCGCGCGTTCGGACACGTCGCGCTTCAACTCGTCCGCCAGCAGCGTGCGCCAGTCGGCGTGGTTGCGGTCGTCGCGCAAGCCCAGTTCACGGCCCGAGGCGCGCGACTTTTCCGGCGTCGACGAGAGCGCGCCGGCGACCATCTCGAACTGGCCGTCCAGCGCCATCGCCTTGCGGTGCACCGCGCCGATGAAAGCGCCCTGGCCGCCGCCGACCATCGCATAGCGGATTCGGGAGCTCACTGGTTCTCCCGCGCGAACACCGCGTCGAAGGCGCCGGCCGCGGCGGGGAAGTCCAGGCGCTTGCAGAACGCGGCGCTTTCGGTGGCGCCGTGCACGCGGTCCATGCGGCTGTCTTCCCATTCCACCGACAGCGGGCCGGCGTAGCCGGCGTCGTTGAGCGCGACGATGATGGCTTCGAAGTCCACCATGCCGCGGCCCACGCTGCGGAAGTCCCAGAAGCGGCGCGCGTCGCCGAAGCTGGTATGGCCGCCGAACACGCCGACCGTGCCGTCGCCCTTGCCCCACCAGACGTCCTTCATGTGGGCGTTGTAGATGCGGTCCGGGAAGGTGCGGATGAACTTCACGTAGTCCACGCCCTGGTAGGCCAGGTGGCTGGGGTCGAAGTTGAAGCCGAAGCGCTGGTGGCCCTTCACGGCTTCGATCGCGCGCTGGCTGCTGGCGATGTCGAACGCGATCTCCGTCGGGTGCACTTCCAGCGCGAAGTTGACGTCCGACTTCTCGAAGGTGTCGAGGATGGGCGTGAAGCGCCTGCCGAAGTCGGCGAAACCCTTGTCCCAGAAGTCCTGCGAGGTGGGCGGGAAGGCGTAGGTCGCGTGCCAGATCGAGGAGCCGGTGAAACCGGTGACGGTCTTCACGCCGAACTTCTTCGCCGCGCGAGCGGTGTCCGACAACTCTTTCGCCGCGCGCTGGCGCACGCCTTCAGGATCGCCGTCGCCCCACACGTGCTGGGGCAGGATGGACTGGTGGCGCTCGTCGATCAGGTCGCACACGGCCTGGCCGACCAGGTGGTTGCCGATGGCCAGGGAAGTGAGGCCATGCTCTTCCAGCAACGCCCACTTGTCGCGCACGTAGCTGTCGCTGGCGAGGGCTTCCTGCACGTTGAAGTGGTCGCCCCAGCAGGCCAGCTCCAGGCCGTCGTAGCCCATGCGCCTGGCGAGCGGCGCGAGTTCGGCGAGGGGGAGGTCGGCCCACTGGCCGGTGAAGAGGGTGACGGGTCTGGGCATGTCGTCTCCAGCGAAGATGGGTTGGGGTCAGGGCGCCATGCGTGCCCTCACCCCAACCCTCTCCCAGGGGGAGAGGGAGGAAGACAGGAACTCAGAAAGGAGAGTTCGGGAAGTAGAACTCCTTGGCGTTCTGCTTGGTGATCAGCACCGACGGGACGATGTTGGTCGCCGGCAGCTTCTGGCCCTTCAGCCGCGCCTCGCCGGTCATCTTGATGGCGTCGTACATGAACTTGGGCGAGTAGGACACGTTGGCCTGGATCAGCGGGTCGCTGCCGTCCATCAGGGTCTTGATCGCGCCCTTGGCGCCCGCGCCGCCGAACACCAGCTTGATGTCCTTGCGCTTGGCCTGGTCGATGGCCTTGAGCACGCCCACGGCCATGTCGTCGTCGGCGGCCCAGATCGCGTCGATGTGCTTGAAGCGCGTCAGGAAGTCCTGCGTCACCTTGAACGCGTCGTCGCGGTTCCAGTTGGCGTGCTTGGCGTCCAGCAGCTTGATGCCGGGATAGTTCTTCATCACGGCGTTGAAGGCGTCCATGCGCTCGTTGTCCAGCGTGGTCGGGATGCCGCGCAGCGCGACGATCTCGCCCTTGCCGCCCAGCGCCTTGGCGATGTACTCGGCGGGGATTTTGCCGAACGCGGTGTTGTCGCCGGACACGTAGGCGTCCTGCGCGCTGGTGTCGGTCAGGCCGCGGTCGACCACGGTGACGTACACGCCTTTGGCCTTCACCTGCGCCACCGGCTTGGTCAGCGCGGCCGACTCGAACGGGAACACCACCAGCGAGGTGATCTTGTTGACCGTCACCAGGTCCTGCAGCTGGTTGGCCTGCTCCGAAGCGTCCTTGGCCGTCTTCACGATCACCTGGATGTTCGGGTTGTTCTTCTCCAGGTCCTTCTTCGCCTCGTTGGCCCAGTACACGGCGCCGGCCATGAAGCTGTGCGTGGCGGCGGGCATGGAAACGCCCAGCACCTCCTTCTTGGCTTGCGCCATCGCGGGGATGGCGGCGGCGGCCAGCGCCAGGGTTGCGGCGGCCACGGCCAGCCGGCGGGTCACTCGTTGCATCTTTGTCTCCTTGGATGGGTGTGTCAGCGGGGGAAGGAACTGTTCATCGCCGGCCCCGCTGGAGGAAAGCCACGGCGATGATCACGAAACCCTGCACCGCCGCGTTGAGGTACACGCTGATGATGCTGGTGAGGTTCAGGATGTTGCTGATGACCGAGAGCAGGATCGCGCCCACCACGGTGCCGGTGATGCTGCCCGCGCCGCCCTTCAGCGCGGTGCCGCCCACGATGACGGCCGCGATCGCCTCCAGCTCCCACAGCAGGCCGGTGGTCGGCGAGGCCGATCCCAGGCGCGGGACATACAGGAGCGTCGCGATGCCCACGCAAAGGCCCAGCAGCACGTAGGTGAGGATCTTCACCTTGTCCACGTCGACGGCGGCGTAGCGCGCCACCTGCTCGTTGCTGCCGATGGCCTGCACGTAGCGGCCGTAGGCGGTGCGGTTGAGGATGAAGCCGCCGAGCACCGCCACCAGCCCGAAGAACCACACGGGGACCGGCAGGCCGAGCAGGCTGCCGTAGTACACCGGGGCGTAGACGTCGGCCAACGCGTTGTCCAGCGTGATGGCGCCGCCGTCGGCGAAGTAGGTGAGGTACGCGCGGAAGATGCCCAGCGTGCCCAGGGTCACGATGAAAGGCTCGATGCGCCCCTTGGTGATCAGCAGCCCGTGCGCCAGCCCGAACGCGGCGCCCAGGACGAGCGCCAGCGCCATGCCGAGCGCCACCACCAGCACGGGCGAGGATGCCATCGACTGCCCCAGCCAGTTCATCAGCAGGATCACGCAGCCCGCGATCAGCGCCGCCATCGACCCGACGGACAGGTCGATGCCGCCGGAGATGATCACGAAGCACATGCCCACCGCGATGATCCCGATGAAGGCGGTGCGCGTCAGCACGTTCAGCGCGTTGCCCCAGGTGGCGAAATCGCCGTTCAGCGCCGTGCCCGCGATGCACAGCAGCACCAGGCCCAGCACCGGCCCCATGCCGTGCAGGCGGCCCCACCAGGGCCGGCGGGCCTGGTGCCGCGGCGATGCCGTGGCGGCGTCAGCGTGTTCCGGTGGCATGGCCGATCAGCTCCTCTTCGTTCAGTTGGGCGCGGTCCAGCGTGGCGGTGATGCGGCCGGCGCGCATGACGGCCACGCGGTGGCACAGCCCGATCAGCTCCGGCAGTTCGGAGGAGATCACCACCACCGCGCGGCCCTGCGCGGCGAGCCTGTGCACCAGGAAGTAGATGTCGCGCTTGGCGCCCACGTCCACGCCGCGCGTGGGTTCGTCCAGCACCACCACGCGCGGGTCGGTGTGCAGCACCTTGGCCAGCGCCAGCTTCTGCTGGTTGCCGCCCGAGAGCTGCGACGCACGCGCGTCGAGGTCGCCGGTACGGATGCCGAATTCATCGACCGCCTGCTTCAGCGCCTGGCGCTCGGCCGCGGGCGAGAGGAAGGGCCGCAGGTAGCGGCGCAGGTTCATCAGCGTCAGGTTTTCGGCGAGACCGAAGTGCACGTGCAGGCCCTTGCCCTTGCGGTCTTCGCTCAGGTAGGTGAGGCCCGCGTCCGCTGCGTCGCGCGGATTGCCGGGACGCACGTTGCGCGAGACGATCTCGATGGCATCGGCCTGGCAGCGGCGCAGCCCGAGCAGGCCTTCGAACAGCTCGGTGCGGCCCGCGCCTACCAGGCCGGCGAAGCCGAAAATCTCGCCCGCGCGCACCTCGAAGCTGGCCTGCGAAGCCCAGCCTTCGACGCTGAGGTTGCGCACGCGCAGCAGCACGGGGGCGCCGGCCGGCACCGGGTCCAGCGGCGGGAACAGGTCGGCGAGCTCGCGGCCCACCATCAGGTTGGCCATCTCGCGGCGCGGTACTTCCCGCGTGGGGCGCCGTGTGACGAATCGGCCGTCGCGCATCACCACGATGTCGTCGGTGATGCGCTCCACCTCGTCCAGCTTGTGCGAGATGTAGACGATGGTGGTGCCCGCCGCCTTCAGCCGCGCCATCAGCGCGAACAGGCGCTCGGTCTCGCCGGGCGTCAGCGTCGCGGTGGGCTCGTCCATGATCAGCAGGCGCGCGTTGCGTGCCAGGGCGCGGGCGATCTCCACCAGCTGCTTCTCGGCGACGATCAGGTCCCGCACGCGCGTGGCGGGCGAAGCCTGCAAGCCGACTTCGGCGAGCACGCGCTGCGCTTCCCGCGCCATGGTTTCGTCGTCCAGCAGCCAGCCGCGCTTTTTTTCGTGGCCGAGGAAGATGTTCTGCGCGATGGTCAGGTCTTCCGCCAGGTTGAATTCCTGGTGGATCAGCACGATGCCGCGCTGCTCCGCTTCGCGCGACGTGGCCAGCTGGACCGCTTCGCCGCCGACGCGCAGCGTGCCGCTCGTGGGCTGTTCGTAGCCCGCCAGGATCTTCATCAGCGTGGACTTGCCCGCGCCGTTCTCGCCCAGCAGGCCGTAGATGCGCCCAGGCTCCAGCGCGAAGCTCACGCCGTGAAGAACCTCCACCGGGCCGAAAGCCTTGCGGATGTCCTCGAAGGCCACGGCCAGGCTCATGCGGGAGCTCCCGAGAGACGCAGTGCTTCCTGCATCGCCAGCACGCCGGTGCCGGTGACGCCCGCGTGCGTGCCCAGCGGCGTGTACTGGATCTCCAGATGCCGCGTGGAAAGCGCCAGCGAGCGGTGATACACGCTCTGTCGCACCGACGCGAGGAACAGCGGCCCCACCTGCGTGACGCCGCCGCCGATGAACACGTGCGATGGGTTGAAGAAGTTCACCACCGACGCGAGCATCTGGCCCACCAGGCTGCCCGCGCGCTGGATGATGGCGTTGGCCGCGGCGTCGCCGTTGCGGCTGGCCTGGCCGACGTCCGCCGCGGTGAGCCGGCCGGTGGCACGCAGCGCTTCGGCCAGCGAGCGGCTCTCGCCACGTTCCGCGGCCTGCTGCGCCATGGCCGCGATGGCGGGGCCGGCGGCCATGGCTTCCAGGCAGCCGACGTTGCCGCAGTGGCAGCGCGGCCCGGCCTGGTCGACGCAGATGTGGCCCACGTCGCCGGCCGAGCCGTTGGCGCCGCGGTAAACCTCGCCGTGGCACACGATGCCGCAGCCGATGCCGGTGCCCACCTTGATCACCAGGAAGTTCTGCAGGCTGCGTTGCAGCCGCCACAGTTCTCCCAGCGCCATGAGGTTGACGTCGTTGTCGACGAACACCGGCGCGTCGAAAGCCTCGCCCAGGTAGTCGCGGATGGAGAAGGCGTCCCACTCGGGCATGAGCGGCGGGTTCACCAGCTGGCCGCTGGCGAAGTCCACCGGGCCGGGCACGCCCAGGCCGATGGCGATCACCTGCCTGGGCGACAGCCCGTTCATGGCGAGCAGTTCGCGCATCAACTGCCGCACGCGCGCCAGCACCACGCCGGGACCCGCGCGCACGTCGGCTTCTTCCGAACGGCTGGCGATGATGCGCAGGTCGGGCCGCATCACGGCGACGTCGAGGCTGGTGGCGCCGAGGTCGGCGCCGATCACCACGCCCAGTTCGCCCGCGAGCTGCAGCGTCTCGGGCCGGCGGCCGCCGGACGAAGCCTGCAGCCCGGCCTCCTGCACCAGGCCCTGTTCGATCAGCCCCGCGATCAGGCTGTTGGCCTTGGTGCGCGAATAGGCGAGGCGGCTCGCCAGGCCCGTGCGCGAAGTGGCCGCCGACCAGAACACGGTCTGCAGCACTTCCATTTCCGCGGTGGACAGTCCGTCCCAGGCGGGCACCTGTCGTCTCCTTTTTGTCTTGCCTCAAGTGACAGCGCATGCATCGTAGGCAGGCTGACTTCGGCCCGACAAGCGCGAACTTCGAACGTCTTCAGTTCAAAGTCAGGCCGGAGACGGGAAAAAGAATTCTTAAGGCCTCGCTTTCGCCTGCGTTGCCGCGGCTCTGCGAGAAAACCCCTAGGCGTTCTCGGCTCAGCGCTTGCGGGCCAGGGTGATGCCGTCGCTGATGGGCAGAAGCGAGATGTCGACGCGTTCGTCGCGGTGAAGCTTGTCGTTCAGCGCCTGGATGGCGCGGACGTCGGCATGCGTGGACGGCCGCGCCACATCGCCGTTGCGCAGCATGTTGTCCAACAGGACAAGGCCGCCGGGCCGCAGCAGTTGCAGCACCGCTTCGTAGTACGCGTCGTAGCCGGTCTTGTCGGCGTCGATGAAGGCGAAGTCGTAGCGGCCCGCCTCGCCGGCCGAGAGGCAGGCGGCGAGGGTCTGCGAAGCGGGCGCGATGCGCAGGTCGATCTTGTGGGCGACGCCGGCGCTTTGCCAGTGCGGGCGGCCCTGGGCGACGTCCTCATCGGAGATGTCGCAAGCCAGGAGGCGGCCGTCTTCGGGCAGTGCCAGCGCGACGGCCAGCGCGCTGTAGCCGGTGAACACGCCGATCTCGATCGCGCGCCGTGCGCCCACCAGTTTCGCGAGCAGCGCCATGAACTGGCCTTGCTCGGGCGAGATCTGCATGCCGCGGTGCGGGTGGTGGCGCGTCGCTTCGCGGATGGCCGCCAGTTGCGGATGCTCGCGCAGCGAGTGGTCCAGCACGTAGCCGTACAGCGTGTCGTCGAGATTGAGCGTGCGGATGCTCATGCGCCTACTCCAGGTTTTCGTGGTGGCCCGCGGCGCCCAGCTTCCAGTACGCCGCGATGCGCGCGGCTTCGCGCGGGTGGCCCTTCTCGTTCAGCAAGACGTCGCGCAAGCGCTTCATCACCGCGCCTTCGCCGGCGCATCAGGCGTAGCCTTCGCCCTCGGGCAATTGCAGTGCCTGCACGGATCGCACCAGTGCTTCGGGCGTGTCGACCCACTCCAGGTCGAGCGAAGCGGCCGTGGGCAGCGCGCGGCCGGCGAAGGTGACGGCCGTAAAGCCGGGGCTGAGGTGTTCGACGCGCGCGACGGCCACGTCGCGGCGCTTGAGTTCGTGGCGCACGCGCTGGATGCGGCGGGCGGCTGTGGTTTCCAAAGCGCTTCCCGCATCCGCGCCAACCTCGAAGCGGAGCGCGGCGAAAGCTGACTGCCTCAGCCGGCGGAAATCTCTTCCAGCAGTTCCTGTAGTTGCTGCAGGTCGAGCGGCTTGGCGAAGTGCCGCACGAAGCCGGCTTCCTTGCCGCGCGCCACGGCCGCCGGGTCGGCGTAGCCGGACAGCGCCACCAGCACGGTCTGCGGCACCTCGTCGCGGATGGCTTCGGCGGCCAGGTAGCCGTTCAGTCGCGGCATGCCGATGTCCAGGATGGCCAGGTCGGGCCGGACGCGGCCGGCGGCTTCCACCGCTTCCTGGCCGTCGGCCACCTGGCACACCGAATGCCCATCCATCTCCAGCAGGACCCGCAGCGTGTCGGCGGCATCGCGGTTGTCGTCGGCGACCAGGATGTTCAGGGGGCGCAAAGCGGGCACGCCCCCATTCTAGGGAGGCGGCATCTTGGATGTGCCTTGGATGTGCCAGCGCCGCTTCGGCAACGCCATCGGTTGCATTTCGGATGCGCCACTGTTGAGTTGGTCATTACAATGACATTACCCTACGCCGCGCCGTACCCATGTCCACCAAGCCCGCCGCCCGCTTCACCTTCCTGCTCGATCCCGAGCTGAAGCAGCAGTTCGAGGAGCTCTGCGCCTCGCAGGACATCACGCCTTCCCAGCTGATGCGCCAGATGATCAAGGCGCAGCTGCAGCAACATGCCAGGCCCGCGCGCCCGGCGCTCGCGCGCAAGACTAAAGGCTGACATTCCCCGCGCGCTTGGGGCGCAGTCCTGATCCGATTAGAATCGGATTAACATTTGCGCTGCGCCCCGAATGGAACTCAAGACTGCCCGGATCACGGTCCTGCTCGACCCCACGCGAAAGCGTGAGTTCGAAAGGGTCTGCCGCGAGAACGACATGACGCCGTCGCAGGTCATGCGCCGCCTGATCCGCGAGTACATGGACCGCTTCGAGCCGGCGCCCCGCCTGCTGGCCAAGGTCCCCAAGGCGCCCAAGGCAGGCAGCACCGCCCGGCTCGTGAAGGCCGCCCGCGCGCGCAAGCAGGCCGCGGCGCCCGCGCCCAAGCCGGCCCGCCGCGCCGCGGGCCGCTGACCTTCGCGGCTTCAGGCCGCCTGCCCGATCTCCACCTGCGGCAACGCCAGCAGAAGGTCCTCGCCCGTGCGCGAGCGCGCCTCCAGGCGGGCTTCGGGCCGCCCGGCGACGCCCAGCCGCACGCGCGTGGGCCCATGGCGAAGGCTCATGATGTAGTGCCCCGCCTGGACGGCGGACAAGGCGTCCTGCATCGACAGCCGCCACGGGCGGCCGCCGCGGTAGACGCCGTGCAGGTGCGTGACGGAGCCGTCGCCGGACCGCTCGATCGCGGTCACCGTGAGCGGCACCCCGCTGTGGGTACTGCGTGTCTTCATGGAAGCTCAGGCTAAGGTGCGCGCGGTGGCTCGTGTGTAGGCGCGGGACGGAACAGCCACGCGGACCAGTCCGTCAGCGCGCACGCACTTGCGAGCGCCGGCAAGGTAAGGAAGGGCGCGCGCGTGCAGCATGCGCGCGGCGGGCTGGTGATGACTGTCGACGCCGTGGCCGGCGTGCAGGCGCACGGCACCTGGTACGAGGCGGAGCTGCAGCACGAGGGCGCCTTCGAACTGGCGGCGCTCAAGGTGGTCGATGACAGCCGCCGCACATGGGCGACTGCGCAGGACCCGCGCGGCGACGGCGCCGCCCATTGAAGGGCTCGCGCCCCATCCGTGCAGGCGCCAGGCGCGCGAGGCTGTAGGCGCAAACCCACAGCTGCGGTGGACAACTCTGTGGGAAAGGCCGGTCCTTCCGGGGCAAGGGGGCGTGGACATTCGCTTTCCACGGATTGCTGAAAAAAAAGGCAACCCGGGAACACGCCGTGCGCACGCCGCGAGGTCCACGCGACGGCGCAACGCCCCAATGCGGGACTCGCCGCCGTCCTACAGCCGAGCCATCCCGAGCGCGTGAGCATGCGTCGCATCGAGGGAAAGCTTCAGCCATGGAACACACACCCGAACCCCGCGTCGAAGAGCGCACGCGGCCCGGCCGCATCGCCGCTCTTTGGCATCGCCTGCGCGCGCAGCAGCCGCCGGAGCCGTTTCGCGACAGCGACTTCGAAAGTTCGGAATGGACCTGGTCGACGTTCGACCCGCAGCCCGGGCCGGCGGACTGAGCGGCTGGTCCCGCCGCTAATCCAGGAACATGGTCAGCAGCACGCCGGCGCCCGGCGCGAGCGCCAGCAGCACGATCAGCGCCCACAAGCCGAAGCCGCCGGGGTGGCGGTCGTCGTCGACGCCGGAATCGGCCCACCAGCTGTCGCTGAAATGCGCTTGAACGGGCGTGGTCATGCGCCGCATGCTCGCGAAAGGCGCCTCTCCCGCGTGTAGGAAATTTCAGGGCGGGCAGGTCAGCCGGTTGCCTGAGCCATATGCACCGCGTTGCGGTTGCAACGGCAGCTGATCAAAACCGGCCTGCGCCATCCCTCGCGGCGGAACTACAAGGCGCGCCGCCGGGCACCTAGGTTGCACGGCGTGAGCACCATCGCAGTCCCCTCCCGCGACCCGACTGACCGCGTCGCGCGAAGCACTCCCACAAGCCCTGAGACGGCCGCTTCCCACAATCGGCAGGCTGCGGGCGTCGTCCCGCAGTTGCAACCGTGACGAGGAGCAGCGATGGTCGAGACTCCCAAGCACCGCCCCGGCGGCACTGAACCGCAGCCCTGGCATGCGGCGGATGAGAAGAAGCCGGCGCGCGGCGGCCATGCGCCCGCAGGCACGCACAGCCTGACCGGCGGGGGCGCGCAGGTGGGCATGCCGGAAGCGCAGGCCGCCGAACGCGGCGAAGCCCGCGACGAACAGGGGCCGGCCGAGCCCGACCCGTTGCTGGAACCGCGCGCCAACATCGGCGAGATCCTGGGCCGCAAGCCGTGAAGCGGCTGGCCGCGGCGGTGCTGGGCGGTTGCGCCGCGTGCGGCGCCCTGGCCGTGCCGCCGTGGCTGCCGGTGCCCGGCGCGCCCGAACTGGCGATCGAAGCCTCCAGCATCGAAGTGCGCGGCCCCGTCGTCGCGGTGTCGGTGCGCGGTTCGCCTTCGCAGTTGCTCAAGCGCACCTCGTCCGATGCGGCCGCGACGGGCCCGCGTTGGCACAACGCCGTGTTGCGACTGCAGTTCGATTGCGCGCAGCGGCAGGTGCGCACCGCGGGCGTGCTCGGCTATGACGCCGCGGGCAAGGCCGTGCACTCCTCGGCTTTGCCGTCCACCGCGGTGCCGGTGCCGAACGACGGCGTGCTGGACGTGCTGTACGACGCCGGCTGCGAACTGGGCCGCGCGCTGCGCGTCAACTAAGCGGCCGCTACGGCGATCCGCATGCCCGCGGTGAGCGTCTCGCCGGGTGCCAGCTCGGTGATGCCCAGGTCATGCTGCGTCTGTGAAGCGATCGCCGGATCGCCGTAGATGTTGTTCGCGTGCGTGACCGGCTCGATGGCGATGATGTCGCGGCTGGGGTGCGTGAACACCACGATGTGCCGCAACGCCGAGCTCACCGTGATGCGCAGCAGGTGGTCGCCGAGTTCCGCCTCGCCGTCCCAGCCGTCGAAGCAGTGGTCCACGTCCAGCGCGTCGGTGACCGTGTCCAGGCCCGTGTGGGAAACGTGCTGCGTCGGCAGCTTGCCGGCCGACATCTCCCAGCGGCCTTTCGCGCGCACCCGCACGCGCGCGCCTGGGCGCTTGGCGAAGAACGGATGCCAGCCCAGTCCCGCGGGCATGGGCTCATGCGACCGGTTGGTGACGGAGAGCGTCATGTCCAGTCCGCTCTCACTCACGGCCAGCGCCTGCGATGCTTCGAAAGCGAACGGCCAACGCGCGTCCGCGCGATGCGCCAGCGAAAGCTCCACGCGATCCGCATGCTGCGCGACAACCTGCCATGCGTCCTGCCACCCGGTGCCATGGATCGCGTGCGGCTCCGGCGCGTTGTTGCGCTCGATCCGCACGGTGCGCCCGCGCCAGCGCAGCAAGCCTTCGCCGATGCGATTGGACCAAGGCACCAGCGGGTAGCTGGACGACTGGCGCGCCGTGGCCACGCTGCCGGGCGTCGGCCGCAGCACGTCGATGCCGTGCAAGCGCAGCGACTTCAGGCAGCCGCCCATCGCCGGCTCGATGTCGCAGGCCATGGCGCCGGCGGCGATGCGCAGCATGCTTACTGCGGGCCCAGTTGGGCGATCAGCGCGCGCAGCTGCTCCACCTCGCCGGCCTTCAGGTCGGTGAGCGGCGCGCGCACGGGGCCGGCGTCGTGGCCGGCGATCTTCGCGCCTGCCTTCACGATGCTCACCGCGTAGCCGGCACCCTTGTTGCGGATGTCGAGGTAAGGCATGAAGAACTGCTTCAGCAGGCGGTGCTGCGTGGCCTGGTCGTCGTCGCGCACGGCCTTGTAGAAGTCCATCGCGGTCTTCGGGATGAAGTTGAAGACGGCCGACGAATACACCGGCGTGCCCAGCGCCTTGTACGCGGCGGCATACACCTCCGCGGTGGGCAGGCCGCCCAGGTACGCGAAGCGGTCGCCCATCTTCTGGTAGATGGCGACCATCAGCTCGATGTCGCCGATGCCGTCCTTGAAGCCCACCAGGTTCGGGCAGCGGTCGGCCAGCTTCGCCAGCGTGGCGGGCTGCAGCTTGCAGACGCCGCGGTTGTAGACGATGACGCCGGACTTCACGCTCCTGCACACCGCCTCGACGTGCGCGGCCAGGCCTTCCTGCGAAGCCTCGGTCAGGTAGTGCGGCAGCAGCAGCACGCCTTGCGCGCCGGCCTGCTCGGCCGCTTGCGCGCAGGCGATGGCGAAGCGCGTGGGGCCGCCGGCGCCCGCGATGATGGGCACCTTGCCGCGGCAGGTGTCGACGGCCGTCTTGATCACGCGCGGGTACTCGTCGCCGGTCAGCGAGAAGAACTCGCCGGTGCCGCCGGCGGCGAAGAGGGCGGTGGCGCCATACGGCGCCAGCCATTCCAGGCGGGCCGTGTAGCCGCGTGGATCGAAATCGCCCTGGGCGTCGAAGTCGGTGAGGGGGAAAGACAGCAGGCCGGATGCGAGCGTGCTCTTGAGTTCTTGCGGAGTGGTCATGTCTTGCGGGAGGGGGGATTCGGTTCAATCGGGCTTGATGCCGGCCTGCGCCACCACCTGGGCCCAGCGCTTGCGCTCGGCTTCGAAGAAGCGGTCCTGCTCGGCCGGTTCCATGGCGACGACTTCGGCGCCCTGGCCGCAGAGGCGGGCGCGCACGTGGGGCCGCGAAGGCCATTGACCCTGCGCCAGGACGGTCGGTGCCGCCAACGCGGCGGGCAGGGTGGACAGCAGGCGGCGGCTCCAGGTCATTGGTTCTTGTTTCCGGAAGAAGTTAGTCATCGTACAACTAGGCTGACGACTGAGCAAACCTGCCGACGCGGCGGTGCTCAGTCCTTGTCTTCGGTGGCTTCCTGCGCGCGGCGCAGGCGTTCGCGGCTGTTCGTCAGGTGCAGCCGCATGGCGGCGCGCGCCGATTCAGCGTCGCGCCGCGCGATGGCTTCGTAGATTTCCTCGTGCTCGCGGTTCACGCGCCGCAGGTACTGCGGCAGGTCCTCCATCGCGATGCGGGGCGAGTTGATGCGCGCGCGCGGGATCAGCGTGGCGCCCAGGTAGGCCATGATGTCCGCGAAGTAGCGGTTGCCCGTGGCTTCGGCGATGGCGATGTGGAAGCGCAGGTCCGGGCCGATGGCGTCGCCCTGCGTGGAGGCGTTCTCCAGGTCGTCCAGCGCCGCGCGCAATCCCTGCAGCTGCCAGTCGGTTCTCCTCTGGGCGGCCAGGCCCGCGGACTCCGTTTCCAGGCTGATTCGCAGTTCCAGCACGGCCAGCACGTCGACCGCGGTGGCCAGTTCCGCAGGGTCGATGCGGAAGCCCTGGCCGGCGGCCGGCGCCAGCACGAAGGTGCCGATGCCGTGCCGCGTTTCCACCGCGCCGGCGGCCTGCAGGCGGGACAGGGCTTCGCGCACGACGGTGCGGCTGACGCCCCAGGTCTTCATGAATTCCGACTCGGTCGGCAGCTTGTCGCCGGGCCGCAAGCGGCCCGCGCGGATCTCGCCGGCCAGACTGTCCACCAGGTCATGGGCCAGGCTGCGGCCGCGCCGGCGCAGCGGCGTCGGCCGGTCGGCGGACTCGGGATTTTCCGGAGTCGGGGCGGTTGACACGGCTGTCATCGGCTCATGATAATCAATCCACATGTTGTATGACAACTGACCACATGGCGCAACAGGACAAATTCGGGCGGCTGCTGCTCACCGGTGCGGCCGGCGGGCTGGGCAAGGTGCTGCGCGACCGGCTCAAGCCGTTCGCGGACGTGCTGCGCCTGTCCGACATCGCGCAGATGTCCCCGGCCGGCCGGGGCGAGGAAGTGGTGCGTTGCGACCTCGCGGACAAGAAGGCGGTCGATGCGCTGGTGCAAGGCTGCGAAGCCATCGTCCACCTGGGCGGCATCTCGGTGGAGCGCCCGTTCGAAGAGATCGTCGAAGCCAACATCAAGGGCGTCTTCAACCTCTATGAGGCGGCGCGGCGCCACGGTGCGAGGCGCGTGGTGTTCGCCAGCTCCAACCACGTCATCGGCTTCCACCCGCAGGGCGAGATGCTGGACGCCGACTCGCCGCGCCGCCCCGACGGCTACTACGGCCTGTCGAAGTCGTTCGGCGAAGACCTCTCGCGCTTCTACTTCGACCGCTACGGCATCGAGACCGCCTGCCTGCGCATCGGCTCGTCGTTCCCCGAGCCGAAGGACCGCCGCATGATGGTCACCTGGCTCAGCTACGCCGACCTCACGGAACTGGTGCGCTGCTGCCTCTTCACGCCCAAGCTGGGCCACGCCATCGTCTACGGCATGTCGGCCAACCGCACCGTGTGGTGGGAGAACTCGAAAGCCGCGCATTTGGGCTTCACGCCGCGCGACAGCTCCGAGCAGTTCAGGGCGAAGGTGGAAGCGCAGCCCGCGCTCGATCCTTCGGACCCGGCCGCGCAGTACCAGGGGGGCGCCTTCGTGAAAGCCGGCCCCTTCGAGACCCTTTAGCCACCGATGCAAGCCGAACTCGTCCTGGATGCGCGCCACGGGGTCGGCGAAAGCCCGGTGTGGATCGCCGCCGAGCAGGCTTTGCATTGGGTGGACATCCCCGGCCGCGGCATCTTCCGCTGGCATGCGCCCACCGCGCGCGTGACCTCGTGGTCCACCGAGGAGATGCCCGCGTGCATCGCGCCGCACGTCGCCGGCGGCTGGGTCTGCGGCATGGAAAGCGGCGTGTTCCACCTGCAGCTGCCGCAAGGCGAGGGCAAGGCGCAGGCTCGCCGCATCGCCGCCGTGCAGCATGCCGAAGCGGGCATGCGCTTCAACGACGGCCGTTGCGACCGGCAGGGCCGCCTGCGCGCCGGCACGATGGTGATGGACATGTCGCTGGCCCGCGCTGCCGGCCAGGTGTACGCACTCGATGAAGGCCCTTCGCTGCGCGCGCTGGTGCCCGGCCTCATCACGCCCAACGGCATGGCGTTCAGCCCCGACGGTCGCACCATGTACCTGAGCGACTCGCACCCCGATTCGCAGCAGGTCTGGGCCTTCGACTACGACCTGGACGGCGGCACACCGACCAACCACCGCCTGTTCATCGACATGCGCCCGCTGCCCGGCCGCCCCGACGGCGCCGCGGTGGACGAGGACGGCTGCTACTGGGTGTGCGGCAACGACGCCGGGCTGGTGCACCGCTTCACGCCGCGCGGGCAGCTGGACCGCTCGCTGCCCGTGCCGGTGAAGAAGCCCGCGATGTGCGCCTTCGGCGGCGCGGGCCTCGACACGCTGTTCGTCACATCCATCCGCCCCGGTGGCGACCTTTCGGACCAGCCGCTGGCGGGCGGCGTGTTCGCGTTGCGCCCCGGCGTGCGCGGGCTGCCCGAGCCGGCGTGCCGCCTCCCCCTTTGACCGTGACCTTCCCAGGAGACAAAACGATGAAGAAGCTCAAGACCCTCGCCGTCGCCGCGGCCGCACTGTGCGCTTTCGCCGCGCAGGCGACCGAGTTCCGCTCCTCCGACATCCACCCGGACGGCTACCCCACGGTGGAAGCCGTCAAGTTCATGGGCGAGCGGCTGAAGGCGCTGACCAACGGCAAGCACAGCATCCGCGTGTTCAACAACAGCGCGCTGGGCAGCGAGAAGGACACCATCGAACAGACCAAGATCGGCGCCCTGGCGATGACGCGCGTGAACATCGCGCCGATGAACAACATCTGCCCCGAGACGCAGGTGCCCACCATGCCGTTCCTGTTCCACAGCAAGGAGCACATGCGCAAGGTGCTGGACGGCGCCATCGGCGAGCAGATCCTCGCTTCCTGCGCGCCGCAGGGGTTCATCGGCCTGGCGTACTACGACAGCGGCGCGCGCAGCCTTTACACCGCGAAGAAGCCCGTGCGCACGCTGGCCGACGCCAAGGGCCTGAAAGTGCGCGTGCAGCAGTCCGACCTGTGGGTGGCGCTGCTGGAGGCGATGGGCGCCAACGCCACGCCCATGCCTTACGGCGAGGTCTACACCGCGCTGAAGACCGGCCTGGTGGACGGCGCCGAGAACAACTGGCCTTCGTACGAAAGCTCGCGCCACTTCGAGGTGGCGAAGTACTACTCGGTGACCGAGCACTCGATGGCGCCGGAGATGCTGCTGTTCTCCAAGCGCGTGTGGGACACGCTGACGCCGGACGACCAGAAGGCCATCCGCCAGGCCGCGAAGGAATCGGTGCCCTACATGCGCAAGCTGTGGGACGAGCGCGAGGCCAAGTCCATGGCCATCGTCAAGCAGGGCGGCGCCGAGATCATCCAGGTCGACAAGGCCTCGTTCCAGGCCGCGATGAAGCCGGTGTACGACAAGTTCATCACCGACCCGAAGCTGAAGGCGATGATCAAGCAGGTGCAGGACACCAAGTGACGAGCGGCGCCGACGCCACGGCCGGCCGCGCGCCGGCCACCATGCCGCCCGACGCGGCGCAGGCCACGCAGGCCGCGGGCACGGAGGGCGTGCCCGCCGGCGCGCTGGCGGGCTGGTACACGCGCCTGTGCCGCCGCCTGGCGCGCGGCTGCATGTGGCTGGGCATCTTCGGCATCGTGGCGCTGATCTGCGCCGTGAGCTGGCAGGTGTTCGGCCGCTACGTCCTGAACAGCACGCCCACCTGGGCCGAGAGCCTGGCGCTGCTGCTGGTGCTGTACGTCACGATGCTGGGCACCGCCGTCGGCGTGCGCGACGCGGGCCACATCGGCCTGGAATCCTTCCTCGTGCTGGCGCCCGAGGGCGTGCGCCTGAAGATGGAATACCTGATCCACGCGCTGGTCCTCGCGTTCGGCGCGGCGATGGCGTGGAACTGCGTCTACCTCGCGCAGTCGGTGTGGTCCTACCGCCTGCCCACGCTGTGGATCAGCGAAGGCTGGAAGTACGTGCCGGCCGCAGTTTCCGGCGTGCTGATCGTCCTGTTCTCCATCGAGCACCTCGTCGCGCTGGCCCGCGGCACCGAGGTGGAACCTTCCTGGTCATGACCCTTGCGCTCCTCATCCTCTCGGGCAGCTTCTTCGGGCTGCTGGTGCTGGGCGTGCCCGTGGCCTTCGCCATCGGGCTGTCCGCGCTGTCGACGCTGCTGTACGAAGGGCTGCCGCTGGCCGTCGGTTTCCAGCAGATGACGTCGGGCATGAACGTGTTTTCGTTCCTGGCCATCCCGTTCTTCATCTTCGCGGGCGAGCTGATGCTGTATGGCGGCATCGCCGACCGCATCGTCAACTTCGCCAAGAGCCTGATCGGCCACGTGCGCGGCGGCCTGGGCATGTCCAACGTGGTGGCGTGCACGCTGTTCGGCGGCGTGTCCGGCTCGCCCGTCGCCGACGTCTCGGCCATGGGCGCCGTGATGATCCCGATGATGAAGAAGGAGGGCTACCACGCCGATTACGCGGTGAACGTCACCACGCACGCGGCGCTGGTCGGGGCGCTGATGCCCACCAGCCACAACATGATCATCTACACGCTGGCGGCGGGCGGCAAGGTGTCCATCGCGGCGCTGATCCTCGCGGGCCTGCTGCCGGCGCTGATCCTCACCGTCTGCAATCTCGCCGCGGCCTACCTGGTGGCGGTAAAGCGCGGCTACCCGGCAGGCACATTCCCGGGCTGGTCGATCGTGGGCCGCTCGTTCGCGGCGGCGCTGCCGGGCCTGTTCGTCGTCGCGCTGATCCTGGTGGGCATCCTCTCGGGCGTGTTCACCGCCACCGAGTCGGCCGCCATCGCGGTGCTGTACGCGCTGGCGCTGACGGTGTTTTTGTACCGCACGCTGGACTGGGCGCATTTCGTCAAGGCGGCGTCCAAGGCGGTCAAGACCACCGGCGTCATTCTGCTGCTGATCGGCATCTCTTCGACCTTCGGCTACCTGATCTCGCTGTACGGCGTGGCGGAACTCACCGGCCAGATGCTGTCCACCGTGACCACCGAGCCCTGGCTGATCTTCCTTCTGGTGAACGTCATCCTGTTCGTGCTGGGCACCTTCCTGGACATGGCCGCCACCATCCTGCTGTGCACGCCCATCTTCCTGCCGATCTGCCAGCAGTACGGCATGAGCTCGGTGCAGTTCGGCATGGTGATGCTGATCAACTGCGCGCTGGGGCTGAACACGCCGCCCGTGGGCACGACACAGTTCGTCGGCTGCGCCATCGGCGGCGTCTCGGTGGGCTACGTCATGCGCACCATCTGGCCGTTCTACGGCGCCTTGATCGCCGCACTGCTCATCGTCACCTACGTGCCGGCCTTTTCGCTGTGGCTGCCGTCTGTGGTGCTGGGGAAATAGGGGGCGAGCAGCGGATGAACAGGCCGAACATCAAGGCTTGATCCGCCGCGCGGCCGTGGCCGCGTCCAGCACGGCTTCCTGCCCGGCCTTGCGCCGGCGCGCGCCGTCCAGGTGCTGGCGCAGGTAGTGCGCCGCTTCCATGCGCTCGTCGCGCCGCACCAGGTCGATCAGCACCAGGTGTTCCTCGCACTGCTCGCGCATGCGGGTGCGGTCCAGCTTGGCACGGTATTCCACCAGGCGGCGCAGCTGGTTCACCTTGCGCAGCGAATCCAGCAGCAGCCGGTTGTGCGCGCCGGCCACGATGACTTCGTGCAACTGCACGCCCGGCGGGAACAGCTGCGATCGCGGCCACTTGTCCAGGCCGCCTTCCAGCAGCTCCATCTGCTCGCGGTAGCACTTCTCCAGTTCCGCCTTGTCCACCGCGTAGCCGGGTTCCAGCAGCGAAGCCGGCTCGATGATCATGCGGAAGCGATAGCTCTCGCGGTAAGCCTCGGGCGTGTTCAGCATGGGCTCGAACGCCCAGCCGCGGCCTGCCTTGCGTTCCACGATGCCTTCGCGCGCCATGCGGTTCAACACGCGCTGCACCTGCAGCCGCGTGGTGCCGTAGCGGTCCATCAGCTCGCTCTCGGTCACCTCGTCGCCCAGCTTCGCCGCCAGGCGTTCGTCGGCGACCAGCATGTAGATGGCTTCGTCGGAATCCGAAGGCTGCGGCAGCGAGAGGGAAGCCAGCGCCGACGCGGGCTTGGCGACCTGGAAGCCCTTGTTCGGTTCCGAGCGCACGACGCCGGTGGTGGCCAGGTACTGCAATGCCTTGCGCACCGGCGAGCGCGACACGCCGAGTTCGTCGCACAGCGCCTGCTCGGTCAGGCGATGGCCGATGGGGAAGCCTTCGCGCCGGATCATGCCGGCGATGCGGCCCGCCAGCGCGGGCGCCAGCCGGCTGACGTTGGACGGCGGTTCGGCCCGTTTCACCATGACGCGCCGAAAGCTTCGCGCAGCTGCGCGATGGCGTCCTCGTGAAGCGGCGCGGGGCGGCCGCCGGTGATGCGCCACAGCTTGGCGGTCTCTTCCAGTTCCTCCAGCACCGCCATCGCGTTCGCGGGCGCCGTGTGCCACACGTTGGGGCCCAGGCGGTCGAGCATCACCGCGCGGATGGGCGTGCCGCTCGCCTGGCGCCGCTGGATCTCCGCCGCGACGAGATCGCCCACGGCGGGATCGCCGGGACGGTGATAGGGGATGACGGGCACGTGCCCGACCTTCATCACGAAATACGGCGTCACCGGCGGCAGCAGCTCGGGGCCGGCGCCTTCCAGCGTCAGCGCCACGCAATGCGTGCTGTGGGTGTGGATGACGCAGCGCGCCGCGTCGCCGGCCGCCGCGTAGATGCGCCGGTGCAGCGTGAGCGTCTTGCTGGCGCGATCGCCGCTGATCTGCTGTCCGCTGCCGTCCACCTTGGCCAGCGCCGCGGGATCCAGGAAGCCCAGGCAGGCATCGGTGGGCGTGATGAGGAAGCCGTCGTCCAGCCGCACGCTGATGTTCCCGGCCGTCGCATGCACATAGCCGCGCTCGAACAGGCTGCGGCCGACGCGGCAGATCTCGTGGCGCGCTTGTTCCTCGTTCATGGCAGTCGCTGGAAGGCTTTGGTGAAGAAATCGTGCGTGCCGAAGTTACCCGATTTCAGCGCCAGGTGAACCTGCGCGCCGCACGCGGGCGCGTCGGCGAAGCACCACGGCACGCCGGGATCAATCTGCGGGCCGATGCGCATCTGCCGGATGCCCAGCGCTTGCACCACCGCGCCCGAAGTCTCGCCGCCGGCCACCACCAGCTGACGCACGCCACGTTCCACCAGCCCGCGAGCGATGGCCGCCAGCGCCTGCTCCACCATGTCGCCGGCCTTCGAAGCGCCGAGCGATTGCTGGATGTCGCGCACCACTTCCGGCGGCGCGCTGGAATACACGAGCACAGGCTGCTCGCCGAGCTTGCCATCGGCCCATGCGAGCGCCTCGGTGACGATGTCGTGGCCCGCCGCGATGCGCAGAGGATCGACCGCGAGCGCGGGGCGGCCGGCCGCGAGGAATTCCTTCACCTGCTGGTTGGTGGCGACCGAGCAGCTGCCCGACACCACGGCGCGCGTCCCTTGCGCACGCGGCAGTTCGGCCGCCTGGGCGGAAGGCTGCAGCCCATGGTTCTGTGGCAGTCCGATGGCAACGCCGGACCCCGCCACCACCAGCGGCGCGTCGCGCAGCGCGCGGCCCAGCGCGAGCAGGTCGCGGTTGTCGATGGCATCGACGATGGCGAAGCGCGCGCCCTCTGCCCGCAGCGCCGCGATGCGCGCGCAGATCGCCTGCTCGCCCGCCGCCACCTGCGCGTGCTCGATGAGCCCCACGCGGCCTTGCGACTGCGCCTGCATCACGCGCACCAGGCTGGCGTCGGTCATCGGCGTCAGCGGGTGGTGGCGTATGCCCGAATCGCTGAGCAGAACGTCGCCGACGAACAGGTGGCCCTTGTAGACGGTGCGGCCGTTCTCTGGGAAGGCCGGCGTCACGCAGCAGAAGTCCGCGCCCAGCGCCTGCAGCAGGGCTTCGGCCACCGGCCCGATGTTGCCCTTGGGCGTGGAGTCGAAGGTGGAGCAGACCTTGAAGTAGAACTGCCCGCAGCCCTGGCCCTGCAGCCAGCGCAGCGCGGCCAGCGATTGCGCCACCGCTTCGGCCGCGGGGATGGTGCGCGACTTCAGCGCGACCACCACCGCGTCGGCGCTCCGCACCGGCTCTTCGGGCACGCCGATGGCCTGCACGACGCGCATGCCGGCGCGCACCAGGTTGTTGGCCAGGTCGGTGGCCCCGGTGAAGTCGTCGGCGATGCAGCCGAGCAGGAGCGGGGTGGTGGGCATGCGGCGTGTCAGGCGGCTTCGACGGCGCGGGCGACGGCCTGGCCGAAGGCTTCGCAGCCGATGGTGCCACCGATGTCGCGGGTGCGGGTGGCCGGGTTCTCCAGCACGCGGTCCACCGCGGCGGTCATCGCGTCACCGGCCTTGCGCAGGCCATCATGGCCGCGCTTGTCGCCCACCCAGCGGACCATCATCGCCACCGACAGGATCATGGACACCGGGTTGGCGATGTCCTGGCCGGCGATGCCGGGCGCGGAGCCGTGCTGCGCCTGCGCGCAGCACAGGTCGTCGCTGGCCATCACGGAGCCGGCCAGTCCCAGGCTGCCGGACAGTTCGCTCGCCAGGTCCGACAGGATGTCGCCGTAGAAGTTGGTGGCCACCAGCACGTCGAAGCGCTCGGGCTCGCGCACCAGGTGCGCGGTGGAAGCGTCCACCAGCAGGTCGTCCAGTTTCACCTCGGGGAAGTCTTTCGCCACGTGGCGCACGGCTTCCAGGAACAGGCCGTCGGTCATGTGGAAGCTGTTGGCCTTGTGGATGGCCGTGACTTTCTTGCGGCGGGTCATCGCCAGTTCGAACGCGCGGCGCGCGATGCGTTCGCTGCAATGCCGCGTGATCTTGCGGGTGGACAGCGCCATGTCGGGGCTGGGCATCACCTCGCCCCAGCCGCGCGTCATGTTGCGGTCGGGGTAGAAGCCTTCGGTGGCCTCGCGCATGATCACCAGGTCCATGCTGCGGCCCGGCTTCATGTTCGATTCCAGGAAGGGGCGGGTGCGGGCGGGGCGCACGTTGGCGTACAGGTCCAGGCCGACGCGGAAGCCCGCCGACACGTTGCGGCCGCCCTTCTCCGGCACCGGGTAGTCGGCATGCGACTGCGTGCCCAGGATGATGCCGTCGCAAGTGCGGGCGCGCTGCAGCACCTCGTCGCGCAGCGTGGTGCCGAACTCGCGCAGGCTGTCGAAGCCCACCTTCTCGTAGTCGAGTTTCACGCCCAGGCCGAAGCGGCGGTCCGCCGCTTCCAGCACGCGCACGGACGCGCCAACGATTTCGGGGCCGATGCCGTCGCACGGCAGGACGATGAACTTCATGAGAATCTCCGGTTCAGGTGACATGTACCAAGGCAGCTCTGCGGCCCGGCGGATGGAGGAGGATCGTTCTAGGGGTCAGTCCCAAGATTGTATCGGATAAGCATTGGGTACATTTTACGGCATCGTTCCTGACCGGAGGCCGACATGCACCCACCCGCTTTCCTACGCCGCGCCGCGTGCGCCGTCCTGCTCGCCGCATCTTTCGGCGCGTGGGCGCAAACACCCGCCAGTTACCCCGGCAAGCCCATCACGCTGATCGTTCCCTATGCCGCCGGCGGCAGCTCCGACGTGCGGGCGCGCCAGGTGGGGCAGAAGATCGCGGCGTACCTGGGGCAATCGGTGGTGGTGGACAACAAGCCGGGCGGCAACGGCAACATCGGCACCGCCGCCATCGCCAAGGCGGCGCCTGACGGCTACACCATCGGCGTGGGCAACCTCGCGCCGCTGACGGTGAACCGCACGCTGCTGCCCCAGGCCACGCCGTTCGATCCGGCCATCGACCTGATGCCGGTGGCCTTGCTGGAGCGCGGCCCGCTGGTGCTGGTGGTGAACGCGGACAAGTCGCCGCACAAGACGTTGCCCGAACTGATGGCCGCCCTGAAGGCCAGGCCCGGCCAGATGAGCTACGCGTCCGCCGGTTCCGGCGGCGCCTTCCACCTGGCCGGCGAGATGTTCAAGTCGGTGACGGGCACTTCGTCCACCCATATCCCGTACCGCGGCGGCAGCCAGGCCGCCAACGACCTGCTGGCCGGGCAGGTGGACTACATGTTCGAGATGCTGCCTTCGGTGATGCCGTACCTGAAGTCGTCGCCCGCGAAGATGCGCGCGCTGGCGGTGGCGCACGAGAAGCGCCTGCCTTCGCTGCCCGACGTGCCCACCTTCGCCGAGCTGGGCATCCGCGACATGGAGATCTCCAACTGGTTCGGCATCGTCGCGCCCAAAGGCACGCCCAGGCCCGTCATCGACAAGCTGAACCAGGCGATCAACCGCGCGCTGCAGGACCCGGACATCTCGCAGCGCATCACCACGCCGGGCAACGTGGTGGGTGGCGGCACGCCGGAAGACTTCGCCGCGCTGGTGGGCAGCGAGACGAAGCGCTGGTCGGCCCTGATCAGGGACAAGGGCATCAAGCCCGAATAGTTCACTCCATGCGGATGTGGGCCGTCTTCACCACGTCGGCCCACTTGCGGTTCTCGGCCGCGATGAAGGCGGCGAACTCCTCGGGCGTGCCGCCGCCGATCTCGTTGCCGGGACCGGCGATCTTGGCCTTGATGTCCGGCATGGCCAGCACCTTGTTGAAGGCTTCGTTCAGCTTCTTCACGGTCGCGGGTGACATGCCCTTGGGCCCGACGAGGCCCAGCCAGTTGGACACCGTGGCCTTGGGGTAACCCAGCTCCGCCATCGTCGGCACGCCGGGCAGCGAAGGCAGCCGCTTCTCGCTGGTGACCGCCAGCGGGCGCGTCTTGCCGGCCTGGATGGAGGGCAGGGCGGCGTAGGTCTGCTCGAACATCATGTCGACCTCGCCGGACAGCAGCGCATTGGACGCGGGGCCGCCACCCTTGTACGGCACGGAGAGGGCGAAGACGCCGGCCTGCTGCTTGAACAGCTCGGCGCTCAGGTGGTGCGCGCCGCCGGTGCCGGCGTTGCCGATGCTCAGCGAACCCGGCTTGGCCTTCGCGGCGGCGATCACGTCGGCCAGGCTCTTGTACGGCTTGTCCACGCGCGTGACCAGCACCAGCGGCGCCTTCTCGATCAGCACGATGGGCGTGAAGTCCTTCTGCGGATCGAAGTTCATCTTCGGGTAGATCGACGGGTTCACCGCCAGCGGGCCCATGGCGCCGATGCCCAGCGTGTAGCCGTCGGCGGCGGCGCGTGCCACGAAGTCGTGCCCGATGTTGCCGCTGGCGCCCGGCTTGTTGTCCACGATGATGGACTGGCCGATCAGCTTCGAGACTTCCTGCCCCAGCTGGCGCGCGCGGATGTCGTTGTTGCCGCCGGCGGAGAACGACACGACCACGGTCACCGGCTTGGCCGGGTAGTCCTGCGCGAAGGCGGCGAGCGGGGTGAGCGCGGCGGCGCCGAGCTGGACGAAGGTTCTGCGTTGCATGCGGGTGGTCTCCTTGATCGTTGGCGGGAGTCTGGGTTTGAGAATTGCATATTAGCGCTTAAAAATGCAAAATGGCAAGCATGGATGAACACGGGGCCGAAAGGCCGGGCTGGTTGCGCGCGGGTGACCGCGAGCTGCGCATCGCCGATCTGCGAGCGGTGGAAGGGGACGTGGCGCACCTGCCGGTGGTGCTGCGCCTGCTGCTGGAGAACGTGCTGCGTCACCAGCAAGGCGCGGAGCGCGATGCATCGATGGCGGCCTTGCTTGCGTGGGCCGATCACGGCGCCAGCGAAGCGGAAGTCGCCTTCCAGCCGGGCCGCGTGCTGATGCACGACACCACCAGCACGCCGGCGCTGGTGGACATCGCCGCGATGCGCGACGCGGTGGCCGAGGCGGGCGGCGATCCCACTTCGCTGAACCCGGTGCTGCCGGTGGACGTGTCGGTCGACCACTCGCTGGCGGTGGAGGCGTACGCGCGGCCCGACGCGCCCGCGCTGAACATGGCGCACGAGATCCGCCGCAATGCGGAGCGCTACCGCTTCCTGCGCTGGGCCGCGGCCAGCCTGCGCGGCGTGCGCGTGCACGCGCCGGGCACCGGGATCATGCACACCATCAACCTCGAGCAGCTGGCGACGGTGGTCACCGTCGAAGAGCGCGAGGGCGAGGCCTGGGCCGTGCCCGACACGCTCATCGGCACCGACAGCCACACGCCCATGGTCAACGGCATCGGCGTGCTCGGCTGGGGCGTCGGCGGGCTGGAAGCGCAGACCGTGATGTTCGGCATGCCGACCATGCTGCGGATCCCGGACGTCGTGGGTGTGCGCCTGACCGGCGCTCTCGCGCCTGGTGTCACGGCGACCGACCTTGCGCTGACCGTCACGCAGCGGCTGCGCGCGCTGGACGTGACCGGCGCGTTCGTCGAATTCTTCGGGCCCGGCGTGTCGACGCTTCGCGCGGACGAGCGCAGCGTGGTCGCCAACATGGCGCCGGAGTACGGCGCGACGATCGGGTTCTTCCCTGTGGACGGCGAGACGCTGGCTTACCTGCGCCGCACTGGACGCAGCGACAGGGCCATCGCTCTCGTCGAAGCCTATTGCCGCCGCAACCTGCTGTGGTTCGAGCCGGATGCCGTGCCGCGCTGCACGCGCAGCATCGAGATCGACCTGTCTGCCATCGGCCTGCACATCGCGGGGCCGCGCCGGCCGCAGGACCTGCGCCATTTCAGCGAAGCGGCCGAAGTGCTGCGCGGCGAAGCGTTCGAGCCGGTGGTGCGAAGCGATCTGCCGGAGCATCCGGTTGCGATCGCGGCGATCACCAGCTGCACCAACACCTCCGATCCGGGCCTGCTCGTCGCCGCGGGCCTGGTCGCGCGGCGCGCGCGCGCGCTGGGACTGAAGCCTGCCGCGTGGGTGAAGACCTCGCTGTCCCCCGGCTCGCCCGCAGCCGCCGCGTACCTGGCGCGTGCGGGATTGCTCGAGGACCTGTCCGCCGTCGGCTTCGACATCGTGGGCCATGGCTGCGCGACGTGCATCGGCAACCCCGGGCCGTTGCCGCCGCAGGTGCGCGACGCGCAAGCGCGCGGCGAGTGCCAGGGCGTGGCGGTGCTCTCCGGCAACCGCAATTTTCCCGGCCGCGTGCACCCGGACCTGGAGCTCAGTTTCATCATGTCGCCGCCGCTGGTGATCGCGTTCGCGCTCGCCGGCGATGCGCAGGTTGACCTGCGCGCGCAGCCGGTGGCGCACACACCCGAAGGCCGTCCGGTGTTCCTGCCCGAACTGTGGCCCACGCGCGAGGAAGTGCAGGCCATCCTGCGCGACGCGGTGCAGCCTGCGGACTTCGCGGCACGCTTCGCCGTCGCCGCGGCCAACCCGCTGTGGCATCAACTCGACGCGCCCGCGTCACCGCTGTTTCCGTGGGACCCGAAGTCGACGGCACTGCGCCGTCCGCCGTTCGCCGCGGCAACCGAAGGCAGCCTGCTCGGCGAGTACACCGCGTGGCCGCTGCTGGTGCTGGGCGACGACGTGACCACCGACCACATCTCGCCCGCCAGCGCCATCCCGCCCGACAGCCTGGTGGCCGACCACCTGGTGGCGCGCGGCGAAAAGCGCGACGACCTGAACGTGTTCGCGTCGCGGCGCGGCAACTGGGAGGTGATGCTGCGCGCGGCCTTCCACAGCAAGACGCTGCGCAACCGGCTGGCGCCCGGCGCGCCGGTGGCGCACACGCTGCACGTGCCCAGCGGCGAAGTGATGCCGGTGTGGGAAGCGGCGCGCCGCTACCGCGACGCGGGCGAGTCCGTCGTGCTGGTCGCGGGCGAGCGTTACGGCATGGGGTCGTCGCGCGACTGGGCCGCGAAGGGCCAGCGGCTGCTGGGCATCCGCGCCGTGCTGGCGGCGGGTTTCGAGCGCATCCACCGCTCCAACCTGATCGGCATGGGCATCCTGCCGCTGCTGTTCCCACCGGGCCTGCATCCCGACACGCTGGGCCTGGAAGCCGGCGATCGCTGGCACGTCGACGCGCCGGCCGAAGCCATCGCGCCGCGGGCCGCGATCCGCGTGCGGCTGTTGCGAAAGGGCGGGGCGGAGACGGTGTTCGAAGCCACCGCGGCGGTGGAAACGCAGCTGGAGGCCGGGCTCCTGCGGTATGGTGGCGTCATTCCGTCCATCCTGCGCCGCCAGCTCGCCCCATGCTGAATGTCGACAAGCCCATCGCCGCCAAGATCGTCGAGCTGATCGGCACCGAAGGCCTGGCCGAGGGCGCGCACCTGCCCGCGCAATGGCTGGCCGACCGCCTGCGCGTTTCGCGCTCGCCGGTGAACGAGGCGCTGGGCCTGCTGCACGAGCAGGGCATCGTGCGGCGCGAGCCGAACCGCGGCTACTTCCTCGCGCAACCCGCGCGCGCCACTGCGCCGGAACTGGCCGGCGCGCTGGCGCAGGAAGACGCGCTGGCCGGCATCTACTTCCGCATCGCCGAAGACCGGCTGGCCGGCCACCTGCCCAACGAGTTCAACGAGTCGCAGCTGCGCCGCCTGTACGGCCTGACCGCCGCGCAGGCGCAGTCGTTGCTGACGCGCATGGCGCACGAAGGCTGGGTGGAGAAGAAGCCGGGCTACGGCTGGGCGTTCTCCCCCATGCTCACCACCGCCGAGAGCCTGCTGCAGTCGTACCGCCTGCGGCTGGCGCTGGAGCCCGCCGCGCTGCTGGAGCCGGGCTACCGCATCGACCCCCTGGTGCTGCAGCGCTGCCGCGCGGCCGAGATGCACCTGCTGAAAGGCGGCATCGAAACCGACACGGCCGACCAGCTGCACGAGCGCGGCGTGCGCTTCCACGAAGCCATCGTGGAAGGCTCGGGCAACCCGTTCTTCATCGACGCCATCCGGCGCGTCAACCGCGTGCGGCGCCTTCTGTCGTACCGCGCGATGAAGGACCGCAAGCGCTACAAGCAGCACTGCCGCCAGCACCTGGAAGTGCTGGACCTGCTGGAGCAGCAGCGCAACGAGGAGGCTTCCGCCATGCTGCGCGAGCACCTGCAAAGCACCCTGCGAAACTTCGCCCGCCTCACCGACATCCTTCGCGACAAGCCATGACCGTGACCCCCGACGTCGTCCGCGCCTTCACACCCACCGGCCCGCTGAGGGCTTCCATCAACACGGGCAACCCCATCCTCGCCGGCCGCGACAGGGCGACCGGCGATGTCAACGGTGTGTCCGTCGACCTGGCGCGCGCTTTCGCCGAGCGCCTGGGTGTGCCGCTGGACCTGGTGGTGTTCCAGACCGCCGCGGCGTCGGTGGACGCGGTGGCCAACGGCAAGGCCGACATCGGCTTCTTCGCCATCGACCCCAAGCGCGGCGAGCACATCGCCTTCACGCCACCGTACGTGCTGATCGAAGGCGCGTACCTGGTGCACGAACATTCGCCGCTGCAATCCAACATCGAAGTGGACCAGCCGGGGCACCGCGTGGTGGTGGGGCAGGGCAGCGCCTACGACCTGCACCTGTCGCGCGAGCTGAAACAGGCCACCATCGAACGCGCGGTGTCGTCGCCAGCCGTCGTCGACCACTTCATCGCCACCAGGGCCGACGTGGCCGCCGGCGTGAAGCAGCAGCTGGAAGCCGACGCCAGCCGCATCGGCGGCCTGCGCCTGCTGCCCGGCCGCTTCATGGTGATCCGCCAGGCGATGGGCTGCCCGCGCTCCCTCGGCGGCGCGGCCGTCGCGGCGCTGGAACTGTTCGTCGAACAGATGAAAGCCGACGGCTTCGTCGCCGAAGCCCTGAAGCGGCACCGCATCGAAGGCGCTAGCGTGGCGCCGGCTGGGAACTGAAGACACGGACTCCCTTACGCAGAGTTCGCAGAGGTTTCGCAGAGTTCACGGAGGGAATCAAAAGAATTTTCCTCTGCGTCCTCCGCGCGCTTGCTCTGCGAACTCTGCGTAAGGGAGTCCGCCTTCAGCGAGCCATGCGGGCCCGCTGCGTGAACAAAGGCGACGTACTGCTCGCCATCGCCAGCTCCGAAGCCGCCGACAGCAGCGCCGGGCCCAGGTCCTGCATGCGCTGGACGGTCAGGCGTTGGAGCGGGCCCGCGATGGTGATCACGCCGATGGCTTCCTGGCCGCGGCGCAGGACCGGCGCCGCCATCGCGGTCATGCCGGGCGAATACTGCTCGGCGATCATCGAGAAGCCGCGCCGGCGGTCTTCCTCCAGCAGCTTCGTCAGCGCCTTGAACGTGGTTGGCGCCTGCGGGCCGAATTCCCTGGGCGCGCCGAACCCCTGAAGCGCGACCAGCTCGGTCGCGCGCTCCTCCGACAACGTCATCAGCCACGCATGCCCGCCCGCGCTGCACGACAGCCGCACGTCGATGCCCATGTCCGGGTCGTAGCGCAGGCCGTAGCGCGCGCCCTGCGCTTTCGCCACGAACGTCAGGCGGTCGCCGTCGACGATGGCCAGGCGAACCAGCTCGCCGGACGTTTCCGCCAGCCGGTCGATGATCGGCTGCGCGATGTCCACGATGCCCGCGGAGCCGAGAAAGGCCAGCCCGATCGCGGGCAGCTTGGTGGTGAGCGCGTAGTCGCCCTGCGCGCGCAGCTGCCGCACGTAGCCGCAGCGCACCAGTTCGTTCAGCAGCCGGTGCGCGGCGCTGCGCGGCAGCGCCAGTTCGTCGGCGACGGCCACCAGCGGCAACCCCTCGGGCTGCGCGGCCAGCGTCTCCAGGATGCGCAGGGCGCGGTCGACGGTGCCCGTCGTGACGGCGGTCGAGTTTGTCATGTGAAACAGGTTTCCAGTCTGGAACGATGTTCTGGTGATGTGCCTATCCTGCCGCACTTTCCATCGAATCAGGAGACAAGCTTGAAACCGATCACCCGCCGCGGGCTTGCGGCCTTCGCTTTCCTGGTGGCCGCGACCGGCGCCGGCGCCCAGGACATCCAGGAGCGCACGATCAAGTTCGGGCACCTCAACAACCCGGACCACCCCACCAGCCTGGGCGTGCGGAAGTTCGCCGAGATCGTGGCCGCGAAAACCGGCGGCAAGATCAAGGTGCAGGAATTCCCGTCGTCCCAGCTGGGCAACGAACTGCAGCAGCAGTCGGCGCTGCAGGGCGGGGTGCAGGAGATGCTGGTCGCCTCCACGACGTCGCTGAACGGCATCGTGAAGGAATTCGGCCTGCTGGATTTCCCGTTCCTGTTCGCCAACGCCCGCCAGGCCGATGCGATGGTCGACGGTCCCCTGGGCAAGGCCCTCGCCGCCAGGCTGCCCGAGAAGGGCGTGGTCGTGCTGGGCTTCTTCGACCTGGGCTTCCGCAACGTGACCAACAGCAAGCGGCCGATCACCAAGGGCTCCGACCTCGAAGGCCTGAAGCTGCGCGTGATCCCGAACCCGGTGTTCCTGGAGACGTTCAAGACCTTCCACGCGAACCCGCTGCCGATGCCGTTCGCCGAGCTCTATGGCGCCCTCGAGAGCAAGGCGGTGGACGGCGAGGAGAACCCGTTCGCGGTCATCGCATCGAGCA
Organism: Ramlibacter humi; assembly: GCF_004681975.1. Taxonomy (GTDB): domain Bacteria; phylum Pseudomonadota; class Gammaproteobacteria; order Burkholderiales; family Burkholderiaceae_C; genus Ramlibacter; species Ramlibacter humi. Next base: position 144,958 of record NZ_SMLK01000007.1, on the reverse strand, counting down.
AGTTCTACGAAGTGCAGAAGTACGTGAGCGGCACCAACCACGTCTACGCGACCAACCCGGTGCAGATCAGCAAGAAGTTCTGGGACCGGCTGTCGCCGGTGGAGCAGAAGATCCTGCAGGAAGCCGCGATCGAGGCGCAGAACTGGCAGCGCACGGTCAGCCGCGAGGTGTCCAGCAAGGCGCTGGGCGAGCTGCAGGCCAAGGGCATGGTCTACAACGAAGTGCCGCCCGCGGAACTGGCGAAGATGCGCGCCGCGGTGAAGCCGGTGTACGACAAGTTCTCGGCGGCCTACGACCCGGCCATCGTCAATCTCTTCAGGTCCGAGCTCGACCGCGTCTCCAAGCTCTGACGGCCGGCGATGCCATTGAAGATCCTCGTTCTCCACGGCCCGAACCTGAACCTGTTCGGGCGCCGCGAACCGCACATCTACGGCAGCACCACGCTGGCGCAGATCGACGCCATGCTCGCCGCCCTGGCGCGCGAGCTGGACGTCGAGCTGGCCACCGTGCAGTCCAACCACGAGGGCGCGCTGGTGGATTTCCTGCACCAGCACATCGACTCGGCGCAAGGCGCGCTGGTCAACCCCGCGGGGCTGACGCAGCACGGCGTGCCGCTGCACGACGCGATCAAGGCGATGCCTTTCCCGGTGCTGGAGGTGCACATGTCCAACCTCGCGACGCGCGAGGCGTGGCGCACCCACTCGATCATCTCGCCAGCGGTCCGCGGCACGATCCAGGGGCTGGGGCCGCAGTCGTACCTGCTCGGGCTGCGGGGGGTGGCCGCGCTCGCGCGCGCCTGAAAACGAGATACGACCGAGGAGGCAAAGCGTGCTTGATCGCTGGCTGGACCGGCTGGACCGGCTCTTTTCGTTCCTCATGGTGGCCTGCCTCGCCCTGATGGTGGTGATGGTGTTCGGCAACGTCGTCCTGCGCTACGGCTTCAACTCCGGCATCACGGCGTCGGAGGAGTTGTCGCGCTGGCTGTTCGTCTGGATGACGTTCCTGGGCGCGGTGGTGGCCATGCGGTCGCACGCGCACCTCGGCACCGACTCGCTGGTGTCGCGCCTGCCGCTGGCCGGCAAGAAGGCCTGCTTCGTGGCCTCCCACCTGCTGATGCTCGCCATCTGCGCGCTGATGGCGCGCGGCGCGTGGCAGCAGACCGTCATCAACGCCGGCAGCACCAGCGCCGTGATGGAGGTGTCCATGGCGTGGTTCTACGTGAGCGGGCTGATGTTCGCGGTCCTGGCCGGCCTTGTCGCGGTGCACGAACTGGTGAAGCTGTTCGCGGGCCGCCTCGACGAGGCGCGGCTGGTGGCGGTGAGCGAGTCGGACGACCCGCCGCACGCCGGCACGCAAGCGGCCGGCACCCTGAAAGCGCGCCCATGACGATCACCATCTTCCTGGGCGCGCTGCTCGGCGCCATGGCGCTGGGCGTGCCCATCGCGTTCTCGCTGCTGGTGTGCGGGGCGGCGCTGATGTGGCACATGGACATGTTCGACCCGCAGATCCTGGCGCAGAACACCATCGAAGGCGCGAACAGCTTCCCGCTGCTGGCCGTGCCCTTCTTCATGCTGGCCGGCGAGATCATGAACGCGGGCGGCCTGTCGCGCCGCATCGTCAACTTCGCGATGACGCTGGTGGGCCACGTGCGCGGCGGCCTGGGCTACGTGGCGATCATGGCCGCCATCATCATGGCCGCCCTGTCCGGTTCCGCCGTGGCGGACGCCGCGGCACTCGCCGCGCTGCTGCTGCCCATGATGAACCGCGCCGGCTACGACACGCCGCGCGCGGCGGGCCTGCTGTCGGCGGCCAGCATCATCGCGCCCATCATTCCCCCCAGCATCGGCTTCGTGGTGTTCGGCGTCGCGGCCAACGTCTCCATCTCTCGCCTGTTCATGGCCGGCATCGTGCCCGGCCTGATGCTGGGCGCCGCGCTGTGGGTCACCTGGTGGTGGCTGGTGCGCAAGGAAGACATCCGGGCGTCGCCGCGCGCCCCGGCGGCCGAAGTCCTGAAGTCGCTGCGCGAAGCCACGTTCGCGCTGGGCATGCCGGTCATCGTGGTGGTGGGGCTGAAGCTGGGCGTGTTCACGCCCACCGAAGCGGCCGTGGTCGCCGCGGTTTACGCGCTGTTCGTGTCGACGGCCATCTATCGCGAGCTGAAGCTGAACCAGCTGTACGGCCTGTTCCTGTCGGCGGCGCAGACCACGGCAGTCATCATGTTCCTGGTCGCGGCGGCAATGGTCTCGGCCTGGATGATCACCGTGGCCAGCCTGCCGGCGGAACTGGTGGCGATGCTCCATCCGCTGCTGGACCGGCCCGTCCTGCTGATGTTCATGATCATGGTCGTGACGATGCTGGTGGGCACGGCGATGGACATGACGCCCACCATCCTGATCCTCACGCCCGTGTTCATGCCGCTGGTGAAGGCGGCCGGCATCGACCCGGTCTACTTCGGCGTGCTGTTCATCATCAACAACGCCATCGGACTGATCACCCCGCCGGTGGGCACGGTGCTCAGCACGGTGGCCGGTGTCGGCAAGGTGAGCATGGACGCGGTCACCAAGGGCGTTTGGCCGTTCATGGTGGCGCAGTTCGCCGTGATGTTCCTGATGGTGTTCTTCCCGCAGCTGGTCACCGTGCCGGCGAGATGGTTCTACGGCTGATGCACATCGACGGTCTCACGCAGCTGATCGCCCACCTGGGGCACCCGACGCACTCGTTCAAGGCGCCGATGATCTACAACCCGTACTTCGAGTCGGTGGGGGTCAACGCGGTGGTGGTGCCGATGGATTGCCGGGCGGAAGATTTCCCGCAGGTGCTGCGCAGCGTGTTCGCGCTGGACAACGTTCGCGGCGCCCTCATCACCATGCCGCTCAAGGTCAGTGTCGTGCCGCTGCTGGACGAAGTGACGCCGACGGTGAAGGTCGCGGGCGCGTGCAATGCGGTCAGGCGCGGCGCGTCGGGCCGCCTGGCCGGCGACATGTTCGACGGCGAAGGTTTCGTGCGCGGGCTGCGCGGCAAGGACTTCCGCGTCGAAGGCGCGCAGGCGCTGGTCGTGGGTTGCGGCGGCGTGGGCAGCGCCATCGCGGCTTCGCTGGCCGCTGCGGGAGTGGGCTCCCTGGCACTGTTCGACGTCGATGCTGCCGCGATGGACCGATTGGCGGCTCGGCTGCGCGAGCACTACCCCGCGCTTCGCGTGACGACGGGCGACCGCGACCCCGCCGGCCGCGACCTCGCCGTCAACGCCAGCCCGCTCGGCATGGAACCCGGCGATCCGCTGCCGATGGACGCCTCGCGGCTGGAAGCGCGCACCTTCGTCGGCGAGGTCGTGATGAAGACGGAGACCACACCCCTCCTCGCGGCGGCGCAGGCGCGCGGCTGTCGCGTGCAGGTGGGCACCGACATGCTGTTCGAAATGATTCCGGCGTACCTGGAATTCTTCGGCTTCCCCACCACCGATGCGCAAACGCTGCGGTCCGTGGCGCGCGTGAGGTACTGACGATGGCGTTGCTGGGCACCGCGGCGCTGGCGATGTGGTGGGACATCGCGCCCGAATGGCGCGAAGAGTTCGAGCACTGGCACACGCACGAGCATTTCCCGGAGAGGCTGGGCATCCCCGGCTTCCTGCGCGCCTCGCGGTTCGCGCAAGCCGATGGCGGCGAAGGCTTCTTCATCCTGTACGAACTGGCCTCGCACGACGTGCTGGGCTCGCCCGCGTACGCGGCGCGGCTGAACGCGCCGACGCCGTGGTCGAAGAAGCTGATGCCGCACCACCGCAACATGGTGCGCACGCAGTGCCGCGTGCTGGGAAGCGCAGGCGGTATCGCGGCCCGGCACGTGCTGACCTTCCGTCTTGCGCAGGCGCAGGACGACGTGCTGGCGGCGCTGTCCGGGCAGCTGCGCGGCCTGGCGCAAAAGCCCGGCCTGGCCGGCGTGCACGTGCTCAAGCACCAGCCGCCGGCGCTGGCGCCCACCACCGAGCAGAAGATCCGCGGGCTGGCGGACGGCGCCGCCGCCGCGGCGGTCGTCATTGCGGGCCACGACCGCGACGCGCTGCAGACCGCCGAGACGGTATTGCTCAACGCGTTGCCCGCCGGCGTGCAGCGCGGGGCCTATTCGCTGTCACTGTCGATGGCGGCCGGCGATCCGGCATGATGCGCGGCCACCATGGCCGACATCACCATCTTCCACAACCCCGCGTGCGGCACGTCGCGCAACACGCTGGGCCTCATCCGCAACAGCGGCGCCGAGCCGCGTGTCGTCGAGTACCTGAAGACGCCGCCGTCGCGCGATGAACTCTCGGCGCTGATCGCCGATGCCGGGCTGACGGTGCGCGACGCCCTGCGCCGCAAGGGCACGCCCTACGACGAACTGGGCCTGGACGACCCGAAGTGGACCGACGGCCAACTGCTGGATTTCATGCTGGCGCATCCCATCCTGATCAACCGGCCGTTCGTGCGCACGCCGCTGGGCGTTCGCCTGTGCCGGCCTTCGTCGGAGGCGGTGCTGGACATCCTGCCGGACCCGCAGAAGGGCGAGTTCCGCAAGGAAGACGGTGAACTGGTGGTCGACGCGGCGGGCCGCCGCGTCAAGCCCGCGGGCTAAACCTGCGCCGGCGCGCCGTTCGGGTGCGCCTTCTCCCAGGCTTCCTCGTCGCGCAGGCAGAAGCGCGCTTCGGGCCGGGCCTGCAGGCGCTGGAAGCCGATCGGCTCGCCGCACTGCTCGCACCAGCCGTATTCGCCCTGGTGCATGCGGTCGCGCGCGCGGCGCACCTCCAGCAGTTCGTCCTCGCGCCGCCGCAGCTGCGCCAGGTCCAGGCTGGCCATCATGCGGGCGTCGCCGTCCTCCACCGGATCGCGCACGTCGGTACCGCCGTCCGAGGCAGGCTCGGTCACGGCGTCGCGCGAGGCGCGGATCGCTTCCTCCAGTTCCTGTTCGCGGCGGTCCAGGCGGGCCTTCAGGTCCTTCAGTTGCGCCGCATCGAGTGCCTTGGCTTGCATGCGGTCCATTCTGGGCGGTGCACCCCTTGCGCGGCGTCGGCGCCCAGGCCTGTTACGTGCGCTTGCTCACGGCCTGGCGGGCGGGAAACCCTGAGCCGATGCACACGAAGGATTTAACGCTGCCGGTGGTACGGCCCTGTCCGACCTGTTCTGGGCGGCTGCCGACGGACATGCGAGGCGCTGTCCTACACAGAGCCGGCTGAGCTTGCCCAAGGATGGGCATCTTCTCAACCAGGAGCCCACCAGATGACGACGCCCTCGGACACCACCCCCCGCAAGCGCGGTTTCGCCCTGCTCGACGCAGAGAAGATGAAACAGGTAGCGGCCCTCGGCGGCCGCACCGCTCACGCTGCCGGCCGTGCCCACCAGTTCTCCCGCGAGGAGGCCCGCGCGGCCGCCCGCCGCAGCGTGGAAGTGCGCACCCGCCGCGCCGCCGAGCAGCGTGCCGGCTCTTCCACCTCGGAAAGCCCCAGCGCCTGATGTCCCGCCCGGGCGCTGACCCGCCCGCCGCGAACGTGAGAGCCCCGCACTGCGGGGCTTTTGCTTTCAGACGGGGTAAACCGATTCCGGCTCCGCGTCCATCAGCGGCTCGCCCGCGCGCTGGCGCAGGCGTTCGGCCAGCGCGTGCACGGCTTCGCGGTGCTCGCTCCACAGCAGCATGAACTGGGCGTCGTGGTCCGATTCCAGCCAGGCTTCCGGGTCGCGCGTGCGCAGCAGCTGCTGGCGCCACAGGAAGTCCAGCAACCGCGCGTGCAGCGCCAGCAGGGCGGCCATCGCGGGCGCGAACTCGGGAAAGGCCGCCTGCTGGCAGCGCCGCACCTGCGCCAGCGGCGAGCGGTCGCCGCCGAACGCCGTGCCGCGGCGCTGCGCGGCCAGCCATTCGGAATAGCCTGCCAGCGCGTCCAAGGCCTCCTCGGCTTGCGCGCGGCGGAACTCGCGCAGCTTCAGCCAGCGCGTGATGAAGCCGCTGGCGATGGCGATCACCGCCAGCGCCGTGGCGATCCAGAGCGCGTGGTACAGCGGCAGCGTCATCTCAGGCGGCTTTGCGGGTGCGGCCTTTGGCCGCGGTCTTGCCGGGGGCGCTCTTGCGAGCGGTGCTTTTCGCGGCGGTCTTGTGCGCGGCGGCCTTCTTCGCCGCGGGCGCTTCCGCGGCATTGCCGCCGCCGCGCAGGCTGCGCTTGAGCAGCTCGGTCAGGTCGATCACATCGGCGCCGCCTTCGGGCGCCTTCTCCACCGCCTCGACGTGCTCGGTCTCGCCGGACTTCGCGCGCTCGTGCACCAGCTTCATGATCTCGTCCTTGAACGAGTCGCGGAAGTCGTCGGCGCTCCAGTGGGCCGACATGCCGTCGATCAGCTGCCTGGCCATCTTCATCTCGGCGTCCTTCACGCCGGCGGCCTTGGCCGTGGCCGGCGGCAGCTTCAGGTCTTCCCACGAGCGGATCTCGCCGCCCCAGCGCAGCAGGTTCAGCACCAGCGCCGGCCCGCAGGGGATGACCACGGCCAGGTGCTGCCTGGTCTGGATCACCACCTTGGCGATGCCCACCTTGCCGGTGTCCTTCAGCGCCTCGCGCAGCAGCGCGTAGACCTTGTCGCCCTTGTTCACCGGCGCGACGTAGTAGGGCCGCTCCAGGTAGACGAAGGGCACCTCGTCGGCGTCGACGAAGGCTTCGATCTCGATGGTCTGCGTGGTGCGCGGGTAGGCTTCCTGGATTTCCTCGGGTGACAGCACGACGTAGTCGCCGCCTTCCACCTTCACGCCCTTGACGATGTCGTCCTTGTCGACTTCCTTGCCGGTCTTCTTGTTGACGCGCTTGTAGCCCACCGGGTCCATGGTGCGCTTGTCCAGCCAGTCGAAGTCGACGCCGCCGGTGGCGGTGGCCGAGTACAGGCCGATGGGGATGTGCACCAGCCCGAAGGTGATCGCGCCTTTCCACAAGGCGCGGGTGGACGTGGGCGCCATGCCCTTCGAATCAGTCGGCTTGGGGGACGCAGCCATAGGTCGGCCGAGTGTGGCGGCGCGAGTGAGCAGCGTTTGTCGGCACGCGGCTTTGCGCGGCGTAGGCACGTGCGTACAGGCCCGGCCGTGGGCGGCGCACTCAGCGCAAGCCGAGCGTTCGCTGCACGCGCGCGAAAAACGTCCCGGGTCCGCGGCCTTGCAGGGAGTCGGCGCGCCGATGCCAGCGCGTGCCCAGCCGGGCGAACCGCTGCCGGCAGTCCTGCGAGAAGCATTCCTGCTCGCCCAGCGTGTCGAAGTTGCGCGCGATGCGGCGCGCCATCAGGCAGCGGTGCGCCGGCGCCTGCGTCTGCATGAAGGCGGCCATCAGCGACAGCGTGGCCAGCCACAGGGCGCGGCTGGCTTCGTGCAGCGAGGGCAGGGCGGCGGCGGGTGAGGTCTGCATGGCGGAAGCGGTGTCTTGCTTCCGGCATGCTCGCCACGCCCCGCGCGGCTTCCTGTCAGCGCGCGGTGCCGTCCGCGCGCCGCGCGCTCCTACGCGGGCAGGCGCCCGCCGACAGCTTCAGCGCGCCGCGCCGTTCGCGCTGCGCATCGCGTGCCGCTTCTTGCCGGCCGCGCGCGCTTCCTCGGTGGTGAATTCGTGCGCGTGGCCGCTCTGGTGGGCGGCGCGCCCGCCAAGGCTGGCGATCTCGCGCTGGCGTTGCGGGTCCATGGCGGCGAAGCCGCGCAGGCTGCGCTTGCTGCCGGCACCGGCGGTGCCGTCCTGGCGCTGGGGAGAGGTGTCCTGGGTTGCCATAAGTCCTTCCTTTCGGTGCTGAGTGGGATCAGGACTCATGCTTGGCAACGGGCGTGCCCGGCCGCATCGGGCGCGCGGGCATTGCACCCGCGCCGGCGCTCAGACGCCGTATTCCTTCAGGCGGTTGTAGAGCGTCTTGAGGCTGACGCCCAGCGCGGCGGCGGTGCGCTCCTTGTGGTGGCCGTAGTGGTTGAGCGTGGCCAGGATCACCTGCTTCTCGATGTCGGCCAGGGGCGACCCCAGGATGACCTGGATGACGGGCGCGCCGGGCTCCCCGGCCGCGGCCGGCGCAACGGCCGGCGTGCCCGGTGTGTCGGCGCACGCGGCAGCCGGCTCGCGCGGCAGCCACTGCTCGGTGATCTCGGGGCCGGTGGCCATCACGTAGGCGCGCTGCAGCACGTTGCGCAGCTCGCGCACGTTGCCGGGCCAGCGGTGCAAGGCCAGCCGGGCCATCGCCTCGGGCGTGGCGCGCTTGATGACGCCCTCGCGCTTGCCAATCTCCTGCAGAAAGTACCGCACCAGCAGCGGCAGGTCTTCCAGCCGCTCGCGCAGCGGCGGCAGGTCGAGCGGAAACACGTTCAGGCGGTAGAGCAGGTCCTCGCGCAGCTTGCCTTGCGCGGCCGCCTGCGCGGGATCGCGGTTGGATGCCGCGATGACGCGCACGTCCGTCTCCTGCGGCGTGGTGGAACCGACGCGCATGAAGGTGCCCGTTTCCAGGACGCGCAGCAGCTTGACCTGCAGCTCCATGGGCATCTCGGTGATCTCGTCCAGGAACAGCGTGCCGCCGTGCGCGCGCTCGAAGAAGCCCTGGTGCTGCCGCTCGGCGCCGGTGAAGCTGCCCTTCTCGTGGCCGAAGATCTCGCTTTCGATCAGGTTGGGCGAGATGGCGCCGCAGTTGACGGCCAGGAAAGGCTTGGCGCGCCGCCGGCTCAGGTCGTGCACGGTGCGCGCGACCAGTTCCTTGCCGGTGCCGCTCTCGCCCGTGACGAACACGGTGACCGAGGTGCCCGCCACGCGCGCGATCTGCTCGTACACCTGCGCCATGGGCGCGGAGGTGCCCACCAGGTGGCCGAAGCGGCCGTTGCGCTGCAGCTCCTCCTGCAGCGAGCGCACTTCGTCCTTCAGCACCGAAGGCTTCATCACCCGCGAGAGGATGCTGTGCAGCTGCCGCGCGCTGACCGGCTTGATGAGGTAGTCGGCGGCGCCGTAGCGAAGCGCCTGGATGGACGTCTCCAGGCTCGCGTGCCCGGTCATGAGCACCACTTCCGAATTGCCGATGAGGTCGGTCTCGTCCAGCAAGGCCATGCCGTTGCCATCGGGCAGGCGCAGGTCCAGCAGCACCACGTCGGGAGGCTGCATTGCCATCTGCTTGCGCGCTTCGCCCAAAGACTGCGCCGTGGCCGCCGAGAAGCCCTCGTTGGCCACCAGCTGCGCCATCATGCGCGCGGCGTCGGCGTCGTCCTCGACGATCAGTGCATGGCCCATCGAACTCCCTGTGGTCCTTGCGGCGGTTGCCCGTGAAATGCCCAGCTGATTATTCGCCAGCGCGGGTCAACCGTGGTGTAAAGATCGGCGCCATCCGCTACGGCCGCGCTCGCAGGCGCTCACGGTCGAGCTGCGGCAGCCACTCGTTCAGGCGGGCCGTGAGGATGCGCGCCTGCCGCGCGATGACTTCGCGCGCCTCGCCCGCCGCGGCGCTGCCGGGCGGCATGGCTTCCAGCACGTCGGCCGCGACGCTGAGGGTGCCCAGGCGATTGCGCAGGTCGTGGTCCAGGCGGGCGAGCAGCTCGTCGCGGTCGCGCAGCGCCAGTTCGAGCCGGCGGCAGCGGCCGTCCAGGTCGCCCTGTTCCACGCTCTCGAACGTGCTGGTCTCGTTCATCGCTTCCTTCCGGACAAGCTGACAGCCTAGCGCTACTTGCGCCTGCTCCGCGTTTTATTTGTCGCCGCGCGCAACCTGCGGCAAGACCGACAGGGCTGCCCATCAATTTACCGACTGCCGCGCAACATTTGCAGCAGGAGCGACAGGCCTTGCGTGTGCGGCCTAACCCAGCGCCGCGCAGGAGAAGGCCGCAGGTGTCCGCGGCATGCGGCCGTGGCGCTTTGCCACGGTTGGGTTGCGGCGGCACAGGCCTTGCGTCCGGCCCGCGGCAACACGTTCAAGGAAGTCCCATGCAAAGCCTGAGCCTGCAGCTTGGAACGGCGCTGCAGCCCACCCTCTCGCCGCGATTGCAGCGGGCGGTGCGGTTGTTGCAGATGTCGTCGCTCGATTTTTCGCAGACCGTGCGCGACGCGCTCGACACCAACCCGTTCCTCGAAACCGACGAAAGCACCCCGCCGGCGGACCTGCCGGTGGCCGAAGCCGACGGCGCGGCGGAAGCGCCGCTGGCCGAAGCGCAGGGCTGGGGGGCCGAGCCCCTGGCCCGCGCGCGCGTGGCCGACAGCGACGGGGTGTTCGACACGCTGACCGCGCAGCCCACGCTGGCCGAGCACCTGGTGGGCCAGCTGCAGCTGCTGCCGCTGACGCACCGCGACGCGGTGCTGGCCGCCACGGTGGCGGAATCGCTGGACGAGGACGGCTACCTGCGCACGCCGCTGCGCGAGCTGGTGCCGCTGCTCGCGCTGGACCCGCCCGCCGAGCCCGACGAATGGCTGATCGCGCTGCGCCACGTGCAGGCGCTGGAGCCGGCCGGGGTCGGCGCGCGCGACGTGGTGGAGTGCCTGCGGCTGCAGCTGTCCTCCATCCCTTGCGAGCACAAGCGCGCGCTGGCCGCGCGCATCCTGCGCGACTGCGTGCAGTGCCTGGCCAGCCATGACGGCCAGGCGGTGGCGCGCCGGCTGGGCATCACGCCCGAGGAGGCGGAAGCCGCCTGCGCCGCGATCCGCCGGCTGGACCCGCGGCCCGGCTGGCGCTTCGGCTCGCCTTCCATCCAGTACGTGACGCCCGACGTCATCGTGAAGAAAGTGCGCGGGCAGTGGACCGCGATGCTGAACGAGGCGGTGGTGCCCAGGGTGCGCCTGAACCGCAGCTACGCCGAGATGTTCCGCCGCCACCGCGGCGCCGAGCACGCGGAGCTGGGCGCCCACCTGCAGGAAGCGCGCTGGACCGTGCGCAACGTGGAGCAGCGCTTTTCCACCATCCTCTCGGTGGCGCAGGCCATCCTCAAGCGGCAGCACCGCTTCCTGGCCTACGGCGCGATGGCGATGAAGCCGCTGGCGCTGCGCGAGATCGCGCAGGAGGTGGGCGTGCACGAGTCCACCGTCTCGCGCGTCACCAACAACAAGTTCATGGCCACGCCGGTCGGCGTGTTCGAGCTGAAGTACTTCTTCTCGCGCGGGCTCGCGACGGCCAGCGGCGGCGAGTGTTCGCCGACGGCGATCCGCGGCCTGATCCAGGAAATGATCGCGGCCGAGGACAACGCGCGCCCCATGTCGGACGTGGACCTCGCCCGGCAGCTGTCGGTGCAGGGCCTGAAAGTGGCGCGGCGCACGGTCACCAAGTACCGGCAGCTGCTGAAGATCGAGCCGGCGGAGCGGCGCCGCCGCTAGGAGCGGGGTCCTCAGGGCGCGACAATGGCGCGGTGAAACCCGACACCACGCCGCCCAACGCCACGCCCGCCGAGTCGCAGTGGGTGGACGGCGAGCTGGTGCGCAGCCTGATGCGCACCCAGCGCACCACCCAGCCGCTCGGGCTGGCGCTGATCCCCATCTTCCTCGCGGTGCTGTGGAACGACGCGTCGCGCGCGGCGCTGCTGCTCTGGGCCGCGGCGACGGTGGCGGCCGCCGGGCTGCGGCTGTGGGTGGTGCGGCGCTACGAGCGGAATGTGATCCATGCCGGTCCGGAGAGCCAGCTCGCCTTCCTGCGCGAGTGGGGCCTGGCATGGCCCGCGTCCGCCGCGCTGTGGGGCCTGACCACGGCGCTCTTCTTCCTGCGCGCGCCGCTGGCCGACCAGTTCGTCTGCTGGCTGGTGCTGGCCGGACTGGCGATGTTCTCGATCAACACGCTGTCTAGCCACCTGCCGACGATGCGGCGGTACCTGGATGCCCTGGCCGTCACGTCGGTGGCCGTGATGCTGTGGCGCATCCTCGATCCATTGCCGCCCGTGGCTTACGAATGGTGGATGGTGCTGCTGCTGGTGGTGTTCTGGCAGGTGCTGCGGCAGGCCGGGCTGCGCCTGCACACCACGCACCGCCGCAACTTCGAGCTGCAGTACCGCAACAACCAGCTCATCGACTCGCTGACGCGCCAGACGCAGGCCGCGCTGGACGCGGTGGAGATCAAGAACCGCTTCCTCGCCAGCGCGGCGCACGACATCCGCCAGCCGGTGCATGCGCTGGGGCTTTACGCGGACTGGCTGGGCAGCGAACCGGAACTGGTGCACGACATCGCGCCCAAGATCGTGGAATCGACCAAGGCGGTGAACGCGCTGTTCGACTCGTTGTTCGACCTGGTGCGGCTGGACTCCGGCAAGATCAAGCTGAACATCGAGGAACTGCGGCTGGACAAGCTGCTGCACGACCTGGAACTGCAGTACCGGCCTTTGGCCGAAGCCAAGGGCCTGCAGCTGCGCGTGCACGCGGTGCCGGGCACCGTGGTGTCCGATCCCATCCTGCTGCAGCGCATCGTGGGCAACCTGATCTCCAACGCGGTGAAGTACACGCGCAAGGGCGGCGTGCTGGTGGCCGCGCGCATGACGCGGCGCGGGCCGCGCATCGAGATCTGGGACACCGGCGTGGGCATCGCGCCGGCGCACCAGCGCGAGATCTTCCGCGAGTTCTTCAAGGTGCCCGGCCACTCGGGCACGGAAGACGGCTTCGGCCTGGGCCTGTACATCGTGGCGCGCCTGTCGCACATCCTGGGCCACCCGCTGCACCTGTCGTCGCGGCCCGGGCGTGGGTCGGTGTTCCGCCTGCACGTGAATCCCACGGACGCGAACCTGGCCGCTTCACGCGCGGCGGCGGCGATCGACTTGCGGGCCAATCAGCCGGCGAGGGTGGATGCGGTGGCGGCGGAGCCGGTCGACCCCGCATCGCGTCATTCCCGCGAAGGCGGCAATCCATGGCGTCCGCTTTCGCGGCCCGCTTTGGAAAGCCATGGATCCCCGCCTGCGCGGGGATGACGCCAGAAAGATCGCGGGGCGGCCAGGGAACCCGTCATTCCCGCGAAGGCGGGAATCCACGCCTTCGCGCGGGTTCAGTTACTCAGCAACCCGTGAGTGCGGGCGTAGTGGATCGTCTGCGTCCGGCTCTTCACGCCCAGCCGGCGGAACAGGCGCCACAGGTGCACCTTCACCGTGTGCTCGCTGATGCCCAGCTCGTCGGCGATCTCGCGGTTGGACAGGCCGCGGTCCAGCATCACGATCAGCTGCTTCTGGCGCTTGGACAGCTTGTTGTCCGTGGGCGCGAGCTCCTCGAAGCTGCCGTCGGTGTTCAGCAGCGCGCGCAGCGCGTTGCCGATCTCCTGGGCGCCCGAGGACTTCTCGATGTAGATGTCGGCGCCGGCCTCGATGCACGCTTCCTCGGCGTCGGCCGCGGGCGATGCGGACAGCACGGCCAGCGGCGCTTCGGGGAAGCGGTTCTTCATCTCGTGCACGCCGGACGTGCCGGTGGTGTCCGGCAGCTTCAGGTCCAGGCAGACCAGGTCGGGAAAGCCGTGCTGCTTGACGGCGGACTCCATGCCGCCGATGCGGTCCAGCTCGATGACGTGGGCGCCGGGGCGCAGGCGCCGCAGCAGCATCACCACCGCTTCGCGCATGAGCGGGTGGTCGTCGATCACGTAAAGGGTCGCGGGGTTCGGATTGGGTTTCATCGGGAACTCGAGGATACCGGCATTGCCGGGCCCGCCTAGGCTGCCGTCAGCTTCGTGAGAGCCGCGGCGGCCTGCGATTCGGTAGCGCCGGACGCCAGCTCGGCCGTGCCGGCCGCGGCCGCCCAGCCTTCCTGCTTCAGCCGGGCAACCGCCTTGCCCGCGTCCTGCGGCGAGTCGAAGCCGCGGCTTTGCAGCAGCAGCGCGCCGTCGGCGTCGACGAACTTGAAGTAGTGCTTGCCGTCGGCTTCGCGGTACTGCTTGAACGAGGGCAGCGCGGCCTTCGCCTTCGCCTTGCCCGCGGCCTGCGGCTGGTCGGCGAGGTTGCGCAGCCCCACCGCGTGCCGCAGCTTCGCGATGAAGGGCGTGGCGATGCCGCGCGCCTTGTCGGCGCCGCGGCGCAGGATCTTCTCCAGCTCCTGCGGGTTGTTCACCAGCGACTCGTAGCGCTCGCGCATCGGGCCGATCTCGCGGTCGATGCGGTCGAACAGCACCTGCTTGGCGTCGGCCCACGAGATGCCTTCGGCGTACGCCTTGCGCAGCGCGGCGGTCTCGGCTTCGTCGGCGAAGGCCTGGTAGATCTGGAACAGCGCGGAGCCTTCGGTGTCCTTGGGCTCGCCGGGCGCGCGCGAGTCGGTGACGATGGAGAAGATCTGCTTGCGCACCTGCTCGCGCGGGCCGAACAGCGCGATGGTGTTGTCGTAGCTCTTGCTCATCTTGCGGCCGTCCAGGCCGGGCAGGGTGGCCACCGACTCGTCGACTTCGGCCTCGGGCAGCGTGAAGTGCTCGCCGTACAGGTGGTTGAAGCTGGACGCCATGTCGCGCGCCATCTCCAGGTGCTGCACCTGGTCGCGGCCCACCGGCACCTTGTGCGCGTTGAACAGCACGATGTCGGCGGCCATCAGCACCGGGTACATGAACAGGCCCGCGGTGACGTCGTTGTCCTGGTCCACGCCGGCGGCGGCGTTCTTGTCCACCTGCGCCTTGTACGCGTGGGCGCGATTGAGCAGGCCCTTGCCCGTCACGCACGTGAGCAGCCAGGTGAGCTCGGGGATCTCGGGGATGTCCGACTGCCGGTAGAAGAACACGTGCTCCGGGTCCAGGCCCGCGGCCAGCCAGCAGGCGGCGATCTCCAGCGTGCTGCGCTGCACGCGCGCGGGCTCGTCGATCTTGATCAGCGCGTGGTAGTCGGCCAGGAAGTAGAAGTTCCGCGTGCCGGGACGGCGGCTGGCCTGCACGGCGGGCCGGATGGCGCCGACGTAGTTGCCCAGGTGCGGCGTGCCGCTGGTGGTGATGCCGGTGAGGTAGCGGACGACGGGCGCGTTCATTGGCGGGAGGTTTGGTTCGATCAGGAAAGCAGCGCCGTGAGCGGCGTGAGCAGCAGGTCCAGCACCTGGTAGCCGAAGCCGATGAGCGGACGCAGCCACAGGTTGCCCACGATGCCGGCGATGACCAGGCCCATGACGATGAAGAAGCCGTAAGGCTCGATGCGGCTGAACGTCCAGGCCGCGCGCGGTGGCAGCAGGCCCGTGAGCACGCGCCCGCCGTCCAGCGGCGGCAGCGGGAACAGGTTGAAGGCCCACATCACCAGGTTGACCAGGATGCCGGCCTTGGCCATCTCGAGGAAGAAGCGCTCCTGCACGCCGCTGCCCACCAGCACGGTGAACGCCACGGCCCACAGGAAAGCCTGGATGAAGTTGGAAGCCGGTCCGGCCAGCGCCACCCACACCATGTCCCGCTTGGGTTTGCGCAGCCGGCCGAAGTTCACCGGCACGGGCTTGGCGTACCCGAAGAGGAAGGCGCCGTTGGTGGCGAAGTACAGCAGCAACGGCATGACGATGGTGCCGATCGGATCGATGTGCTTGATCGGGTTGAGCGTCACCCGGCCCAGCATGTAGGCCGTGTTGTCGCCCAGGTACCGCGCGACGTAGCCGTGGGCCGCTTCGTGGATGGTGATGGCGAAGAGGACCGGCAGCGCGTAGATGAGGACCGTCTGGATCAGGTTTTCCATGAGCTTCGGGATTGTCTCAGACCCGTGAATGCGGGGTCCGCAGCGCAGAGAACGCAGAGATGCGCCGAGGACGCAGAGAAATCAATGGTTGATGCAGTCCTTCTCCGCGATTTCTGCGGATCTCTGCGCTCTCTGCGTTGCGGACCCCGTATTCCTAGAGTCCCAGCTTGGCAGGCTCACCCCGTCCCAGCCGGACGATCTCCGCGTCGCCGCCGGTGCCCATCGGCGTGAGGTCGACCACCGTCGTGGGCTCGTGCGGGCAGGGGCCGGCGTCGATGACGCCCGCCAGCTGGTGCTGCCAGCGCTGGCGGATTTCCTGCGCGTCGTTGGTGGGCTCGGTCTCGTGCGGCGGGATCAGCGTGGTGGCCAGCAGCGGCTCGCCGTGCAGTTCCAGCAACTGCTGCAGCACGTGGTGGTCGGGCACGCGCAGGCCGATGGTCTTGCGCGAAGGGTGGCTGACGCGGCGCGGCACTTCGCGCGTGGCTTCCAGGATGAAGGTGTACGGCCCGGGCGTGGCGCCCTTGAGCAGGCGGTACTGGCGGTTGTCGACGCGCGCGTAGTTCGACAGCTCGCTCAGGTCGCGGCAAAGCAGGGTGAGGTGGTGCCGCTCGTCCACGCCGCGCACCTGGCGCAGGTGGTCCACCGCGGCCTTGTCGTCCAGGTGGCAGGCGAGGGCGTAGCTGGAGTCGGTGGGCACGGCCAGCAGCCCGCCTTGCTGCAGCAGGGCCACGGCCTGCTTCAGCAGGCGCAGCTGGGGGTTGTCGGGGTGGAGTTCGAAATACTGGGCCATGTCAGTTCACCTCGGCGGCACGGGGCACGGCGCGTGCCTCCTGCACGGTCAGCCACGCGCCGCCCGCGCCGCACATGGCGATCAGCACCATGCCCATCAGCGACCAGCCGTCGGGCACGTGCTCGAACACCAGCCAGCCGCCGATCATGGCGAAGGCGATCTGCGCGTAAAGGTAGGGCGTGAGCGTGGCGGCTGGCGCGTTGCGGTAGGCCAGGATCAGCAGGAAGTGGCCGACGGTGGCCGCGGCGCCCATCAGGCCCATCGCGGCCCACCACCATGGGCTGAAGTCCGGCGTCCAGACGAAAGGCACGGCCAGCGATGCGAGCGCGGTGCCCACCCAGCCCGTGTACAGGTGCATGGTCACCGGGTCTTCGGTGCGCGCCATGCGGCTGGTGAGCACCTGGAACCAGGCGTTGCTGGCCACCAGCCCCAGCGGCAGCAGCATGGCCCAGGTGAAAGTCTCGCCACCCGGGCGGATGATGACCATGGTGCCCGCGAAGCCGCCGGCCACCAGGGTCCAGCGCATGGGCGAGACGTGTTCCTTCAGCACCGTGGCCGCGAGCAGCGTCACGGCCAGCGGCGCCATCATCACGATGGCCGTGAACTCGCCGACGGGCATGTAGCGCAGGCTGAGGAAGGCCAGCAGGCTGGTGGTGAGCAGCAGCAGGCCGCGCAGCAGCTGGAAGGCGAGATGGCGGGTGCGCAGCACGGCCACGCCGCGCCAGGGCAGCACGATGGCCGTGGTGGCGACGGCCTGGAACGCGTAGCGGAACCACAGCGCCATCAGCAGCGGAACGGCCGCGCTGACGGCCTTGGTGGTGGTGTCCAGCGTGGAGAAGCAGGCGCCGGCGCCCAGCACCAGCGCGATGCCGGCGAGTTCGCGGCGGGCGTCGTGCGGCCGCGGCGGCGCGGCGGTCACCGGATGCGGTCCGCCAGCAGCTCCCACACGGGCGTCAGGCCCTCGGGCAGCGGCGGCAGCTTGCCGAGGTCGGTGTGGCTTTCGTCCGGGCTGTGGAAGTCGCTGCCGCGCGAGGCGGCCAGGCCGAATTCCTTCGCCGTCCCGGCGTAGCGCGTGGCTTCGGCCGCGGTGTGGCTGCCGGTGACCACTTCCACCCCGCGCCCGCCATGGGCCTTGAACTCGGAGAAGAGCGCGTACTCCTCGTTGGCGGTGAACTTGTAGCGCGCGGGGTGCGCGATGACGGCGATGCCGCCGCCCAGCGTGATCCACTGCACCGCGTCCTTCAGCGACGCCCAGCGGTGCGGCACGTAACCGGGCTTGCCTTCGGTGAGGTACTTGCGGAACACCTCGGGCGTGTCCTTGCACGCGCCCACTTCCACCAGGAAGCGCGCGAAGTGCGTGCGCGAGATCAGCTCGGGGTTGCCCACGTACTTCAGCGCGCCTTCGTAGGCACCCGGGATGCCGACCTGCGCCAGCTGCGCGGCCATTTCCCGCGCCCGCGCCTCACGCCCGCCGCGCGTGGCCGTCAGGCCTTCGAGCATGCGCGTGTCGCCGGCGTCGAAGCCCAGGCCGACGATGTGCACCGTCTCACCGGCGAAAGTGACCGAAATCTCGGTGCCGGTGAGGTATTTCATGCCGTTGGCGCGCGCCGCGGCGGCGGCACGGTGCTGGCCGCCGATCTCGTCGTGGTCGGTCAGCGCCCACAGCTCCACCCCGTTGCCCGCGGCGCGCTCGGCCAGTTCCTCCGGCGTGAGCGTGCCGTCGGAGACGACCGAGTGACAGTGGAGGTCGGCGTTCATCACAGCCGTGATTTTCGCTCAGGTGGGAAAACCGGGGCGCGAAAGCGGGCACCCTTACGCAGAGCGCGCAGAGGTTTCGCAGAGATCGCGGAGAAGAAAATGAAAATGACTTCAAGGTTCTCCTCTGCGATCTCTGCGAAACCTCCGCGACCTCTGCGCAAGGGTGTCCGCATTCAGCTGATGGCTCCCGCCTGCAGCTTGACGTCGCGATGCGTGCGCAATGCGCAGAGCAGCGCCACCTCCAGCCCGCGCGACACCTGTTCCAGTGTCATCGAGGGCTGCCCCTGCTGCGGCAGCCAGGGCACGTGCACCAGGCCGCCGCGGATGTGGCGGAAGCGGCCTTCGGTCGCCAGCAGGTGCATCAGCGCGTAGAACACATGGTTGCAAACGAAGGTGCCGGCGGTCTGCGAGACGTCCGCGCGGATGCCTTCGGCCAGCAGGGCGGCCAGCATGGCCTTGATGGGCAGGCCGGTGAAGTACGCGGCGGGACCGCCGGGCACCACGGGCGTGTCCACCGGCTGCGCGCCGGCGTTGTCGGGGATGCGGGCGTCGTTGACGTTGATGGCCACGCGCTCCAGCGAGATGGCGGCGCGCCCGCCCGCCTGGCCGGTGCACAGCACCAGGTCGGGCTCGTGGCGGCCCAGCAGCTGGGCGAGCACCTTGGCGGAATCGTCGAAGCGCGTGGGCAGCTGGGCCGCGACGACCACGTGGCCGTCGAGCTCGTGCCCCTGAAGAGCCTCCACGGCGAGCCAGCTGGGGTTGACCGGCTGGCCGCCGAACGGGTCGAAGCCGGTGAGCAGGATGCGGCGCGGACCGACAGCCACCGCGCTGGTTGGGCTTAGCATCCGGTCACTGTAATGCAGGGGTGAGTGCCATGCGCTGGGAAGGCGAACGCGAATCGGACAACGTGGAGGACTACCGCGGCGGCGGTGGCGGCGGAGGTGGTTTCGGCGGCTTCGGCGCCGGCGGGCTGTCCATCGGCGCCATCGTCGTCGCGCTGGTCGGCGGCGCCATCTTCGGCATCAACCCGCTCACCATCCTGTCGCTGCTGAGCGGCGGGCCCGCGCCGGTGCACCAGCAACAGCAGGCCCCGCACCAGCCGCCGGCGCAGGACCGCACCGCGAAGTTCGTCTCCACCGTGCTGGCGGACACCGAGGACGTGTGGAAGAACGTGTTCGCGCGAGGCGGCGCGACCTACCAGGACCCGAAGCTGGCCCTTTACACCGGCACCATCCGCACCGCCTGCGGCGCGGGCCAGTCGGCGATGGGCCCTTTCTACTGCCCGGCCGATTCCAAGGTGTACATCGACCTGGACTTCTACCGCACGCTGGCCGGCCAGCTGGGTTCGCCCGGCGAGTTCGCGCAGGCGTACGTGGTGGCGCACGAGGTGGGGCACCACGTGCAGCACCTGCTGGGCATCACCGATCGCGTCGACCAGCTGCGCGCGCGCAGCAGCCAGCAGCAGGCCAACGCCATGAGCGTGCGACTGGAGCTGCAGGCCGACTGCTTCGCCGGCGTGTGGGCGCATTGGTCGCAGCAGTCCAAGCAGTGGCTGGACCCGGGCGACATCGAGGCGGCGATGAACGCCGCTTCGCACATCGGCGACGACACCCTGCAGCGCAGCGCCGGCCGCGCCGTCGTCCCCGAAAGCTTCACGCACGGCAGCAGCGCCCAGCGCCAGCGCTGGTTCACCACCGGCTGGAAGACCGGCAGCGTGAAGTCCTGCGACACGTTCTCGGCGGCTTCGCTTTGATGGCGTAGAAAGCGGACTCCCTTGCGCGGAGTGCGCAGAGGATTCGCGGAGGACGCTGAGAAGACAAATTGGATGGAGTTCCTCTGCGGACTCTGCGAATCCTCAGTGTCCTCTGCGCAAGGGCGTCCGCGTTGGACTGCCTCCGTTCTGTCACGGACGAGGCGTAGGATGGGTTGGCCCCGCCTTCCGCCTCGAGATGTCCAGCACTTTCGGCAGCCTGCCTGCTTCGCCCGCCGCCGCGCGTGAAGCACGCGCCTCCGCCGCCCTCTCCGCCGCTTCCGTCACCGTGCCGCACGCCGTCGGCCTGGGGCTGCTGGCGTTCGCGCCGCTGGCGGGGCAGGTCAACGTGGCCGCGCTGGCGCTGTGGTCCGCCGCGGTGCCGGGGGCGCTGCTGGCGGTGTTCGCGGGACGGCCCGGCGTGGTGCACGCGCCGACCACCGTGGTCGCCTTGCTGTTCGCCACCGTGGTGGCCACGGCCACGCAGTTCGGCCGCGAACTCGGGCTGCAGGCGCCGCAGGTGCTGGCCGTGGCCGGCGCGACGGTCGCCCTGGCGTTCGCGGTGCAGTGGCTGTTCGGCGTGCTTCGCCTCGCGGTGCTGGCGCGCTTCCTGCCGATCTCGGTGACGCACGGCTTCGCGGCGGGCGTGGGCCTGTCGATGGTGGCCGGCCAGGTGGCGCACGGTTTCGGCGCGGGCGGCTGGCAGGCGGGCCTTCCCGCGCTGGCCTGGCATGCGGTGTTCGCCCTCGGCGTGGCGGTCGGCGCCGTGGCGGTGCAAAGGCGCTGGCCGCAGATGCCGGGACTGCTGCCGGCCGTGGCGCTGGCGGCCGTCGCCGCGGCCGTTTTCGCGGGCTCGGCGCCGCTGCAGTCCGCGGTGCCCGCCGGCAACTTCGGCTGGGTGCCGTGGCCGGACTGGGACGGCGTGCCGTGGGGCGCGGTGGTCAACGGCCTCGGGCTGAAGCTGGCTTCGCTGGCGATCCTGATGGCCATCGTCAACAGCCTGGACATCGTGGTGTTCAACCAGGAACTGGAGCTGGAACACGGCGTGCGCGGCGACCCCGACGCGGCGCTTCGGCGCGAAAGCCTGGTCGGCGTGCTGTGCGCGCTGGTGGGGCTGATCCCGGCTTCCACCAGCGCTTCCCGCTCGCGCATCGCGCTGGCGCAGGGCCGGCCTTCGCAGCAGGTGGGCCGCGTGCACGCCATCGTGATGCTGCTGGTGGCCGCCACCGGCCACCTGTGGCTGCATTGCGTGCCGATGGCGGCGCTGGCCGGCGCGCTGCTGCTCGCCGGCTTCAACCAGGTGCCGCGCGCGCTGTGGTCGCGCGGCTATGCGCGCGCCGCGCCGGCCATCTGGGCCCAGAGCTGGATGGTCGCGCTGGTGTTCGCCTCGTCCGGCGGCGTCGGCGCGCTCATTGCCGGGCTGGTGGTGGCCACCTTCGTGCTGCTGCATTCCTCGGCCAGTACCGCGCTGCGGCGCACCCACCTGGACGGCCAGCTGCGATCGCGGCGCTTGAGGCGCGGGGCGGCCGAGGCCTGGCTGGCGGGCCGCATGCCGACACTGGCCGTGTTCGAGCTGCAGGGCGTGATGTCGTTCGGCGTCGCGGCGCACCTGTCCGAACAGGTGCGCGCGACGCTGCAGCCGCGGCACACGCGCGTGATCCTGGACGCCAGCCGCGTCGCGGCCTGGGATGCCACGGCCCTGGCGCGGCTGTCGGCGCTGGCCCGCGACCTGGGCCAGCAGGGCATCGAGGCCGCCGCCTGCGGGCTGGACGAAGCCAGCGCGCAGTCGCTGGGCGAATCGATGCAGGTGTTCGCCGACCTCGACCGCGCGATGGAATGGGCCGAGGAAGCGATGCTGCAGGACTGGCCGCAGGCCGCCGCTGCCGCGCCGCTTTCCGATGTGCTGGGTGAGTTGGGCGAAGGGCTCAGCGAAGCTGGGCGGCACGCGCTGGAAGCGCGGCTGCAGCGCACCGAACTGCAGCCGCACAGCCAGGTGTTCGCCTCGGGCGACACCGGCAGCGAGCTGTCGGTGGTGCAGGGCGGCCGCATCACGATGAGCACCGCGTGGCCGCCGGCCCGCGGGATGCGGCTGGCGACCGTCGGCCGCGGCATGGCCTTCGGCGAGATGGCCTTCCTCAACGGCCAGCCGCGCACCGCCTGTGCCGGCACCGAAGACGCCCCGGCCCAGCTGGTGCGGCTGGGCCGCCGGGACTTCGAGCAGTGGGCGCGCGAGCACCCGGACGATGGGCTGCGGTTCATGAACAACCTGGCCCAGATCGGCGCGCGCCGGCTGGCGGCCACCACCCGGCAGCTTCGCGCCGTGCTGGAGTGAGCCCCAGCCGTTTGGGTGCTGAAAAAGGGCTGTCACGGGCCGGAAATGCGCATCCAGCCCCGCGATGCGACAATCCGCGGTTCGCATGAGTGATTCCTTTTCGAGCCTGGGGCTGGCCGAGCCCCTGAAGCGTGCCGTGGCCGAGATGGGCTACGAGCAGATGACGCCCATCCAGGCGCAGGCCATCCCCGTGGTGCTGACCGGCCGCGACGTCATGGGCGCCGCCCAGACGGGCACCGGCAAGACTGCCGCCTTCTCGCTGCCGCTGCTGCAGCGGCTGCTGAAGCACGAGAACTCGTCCACCTCGCCCGCGCGGCACCCGGTGCGCGCGCTGGTGCTGCTGCCCACGCGCGAGTTGGCCGACCAGGTGGCGCAGCAGGTCAAGCTGTACGCCAAGCACACCAACCTGCGCAGCACGGTGGTGTTCGGCGGCATGGACATGAAGCCGCAGACGGCCGAACTGAAGAAAGGCGTCGAGGTCCTCGTGGCCACGCCGGGCCGCCTGCTGGACCACATCGAGGCCAAGAACGCCGTCCTCAACCAGGTCGAGTACGTGGTGCTGGACGAAGCCGACCGCATGCTGGACATCGGCTTCCTGCCGGACCTGCAGCGCATCCTGTCGTACCTGCCCAAGCAGCGCACCACGCTGCTGTTCTCCGCCACGTTCTCGCCCGAGATCAAGCGGCTGGCCAACAGCTACCTGCACGACCCCACCACCATCGAGGTGTCGCGGCCCAACGCCACCGCGTCCACGGTGGAACAGCATTTCTTCAGCGTGGGCGACGACGACAAGCGCCGCGCGGTGCGGCAGCTGGTGCGCCAGCGCGGCATCTCGCAGGCCTTCGTGTTCGTCAACAGCAAGCTGGGCTGCGCCCGGCTGGCGCGCTCGCTGGAGCGCGACGGCCTGAAGGCCGTGGCCATGCACGGCGACAAGAGCCAGGACGAGCGCCTGAAGGCGCTGGCCGCGTTCAAGGCCGGCGAGGTCGACCTGCTGGTGGCCACCGACGTCGCCGCGCGCGGCCTGGACATCAAGGACGTGCCGGCGGTCTTCAACTTCGACGTGCCGTTCAACCCCGAGGACTACGTTCACCGCATCGGCCGCACCGGCCGGGCGGGTGCTTCGGGCCTGGCCATCACGCTGGTGTCGCCCGGCGACGGCCGGCTGGTGGCCGACCTCGAGAAGCTGCTGAAGAAGAAGCTGGAGATCGAGCCGATCGAGTTCGAGGAAGACCGCCCGCGCGGCCGCATCAACGACGGCCGCCGCACCTGGCGCGACCGCGGCGAACTCGGCGACGACCGCGACGTGATGGAACGCTCGCGCGAGCGGGAACGCAGTGAACGTCCTCCACGCCGCGAGGCTTATGCCGCCGCCCCGGCCGCGCCGAAGGACCCGTTCTTCGAGCAGCCTTACGAAGCGCCTGCCGAGGGCGCCGCTCCCGCCTGGGAGACCGCGAAGAAGGAACCCGTGAGCCGGGTGTCCTCGAACATCAAGACCAAGCGCAAGGTCGCGGCGCTGTTCAAGACCCCGCAGTGAGGCGCGGGTCAATCCCCGCCCGGCACCTGCGCCTGTTCGCACTTCACCTGGATCACCTCGCGCGTCTTCGCCGCCGGGTCCCAGCGCACCGCGCTGAGGCAGCCGCCCCACACGCAGCCTGAATCCAGCGACAGCACGTCGTCGCGCAGCATCAGCCCCAGCTGCGACCAGTGGCCGAAGGCGATCGCCGTGCCGGCGCTGCGGCGCCCGGGGACGTCGAACCACGCGCAAGTCCCCGCGGGCGCGTCCGCCAGCCCGCCGCCCGCCTTCAGCCGCATCTCGCCTTCCGCCGTGCAGAAGCGCAGCCGGGTCAGCGCATTCACGATCACGCGCAGCCGCGTGGCCCCCGTGAGCGACTCGTCCCAGCGCGCCGGTTCGTTGCCGTACATCTGCGAGAGGAAGTCGCGCAGGCCGGGCCCGCGCAGCACCGCTTCCACCTCGCCGGCCAGCCGCATCACGTCGGCCGCGTCCCACTGCGGCAGCACGCCGCCGTGCACCATCAGCAGCCCATGCGCCTGGATCGCCATGGCCTGCGCCCGCACCCACGCCAGCATCGCCTCGCGGTCGGGGGCTAGCAGGATGGAGTCCATGGTGTCGTTGCGGTGCGGCGCGCGCAGGCCTTCCGCCACCGCCAGCAGGCTCAGGTCGTGGTTGCCCAGCAGGCAGCTCACCGAACCCGCCATCCCCATCAGCCGCCGCAGCACCTGCGCCGACTCGGGACCGCGGTTCACCAGGTCCCCCAGCAGGTACGCGTGGTCGCGGCTGGGAGAGAAGTCCACCGCCTGCAGCAGGCGCCCCAGCGCGCTGTCGCAGCCCTGCACATCCCCGATCAAGTACAGTGACATTCGTGTTCTTTCCTGCCCGTGACCCATGGATTTTCTGCTGATCGCGCTGCTGACGCTTCTCAACGGCGTGTTCGCGATGTCCGAGATGGCCCTGGCCTCCAGCCGCAAGGCGCGGCTGCTGGCGCTGCAGGAAGAGGGCGACAACGGCGCGGGCACCGCGCTGCGCCTGCTGGAACACCCCACCGTCTTCCTGTCCACCGTGCAGGTGGGCATCACCTCCATCAGCATGCTCACCGGCATCGTGGGCGAGGCGGCTTTCAGCGCCCGCCTGGGGGCCTGGCTGCAAACCTACGGCGTCTCCGAGGGCGCGGCGTCCATCGCGGCCACCGTCGTGGTGGTGGTGACCATCACCTTCGTGAACATCATCTTCGGCGAGCTGGTGCCCAAGCGCATCGGCCAGCTGTACCCCGAGAACGTCGCGCGCGTGCTGTCGCGCCCCATGGCCTGGCTGGCGCGCGCCGCTTCGCCTTTCGTCAAGCTGCTGTCGGCCAGCACGCAGCTGGTGCTGAAGCTGCTGCGCATCGATTCCACGCAGGTGCGCGGCATGACCGAGGAAGAGATCGCGCACAGCCTGGAGGAAGGCGTGGACGCCGGCGTGATCGAGGAGCACGAGCACCGCATGGTGCGCAACGTGTTCCACCTGGACGACCGGCCGCTCACCTCGATGATGGTGCCGCGGTCCGACATCGAGTGGCTGGACTCGTCCCTGCCCGTGGCGCAGGCGCTGCGCGAGGCGGGGCAGGGCGGCGCGCATTCGTGGTACCCGGTGTGCCGCACCTCGCTGGACGACGTGGTGGGCGTGGTCAGCGTGGCCCGCCTGCTGTCGCTGGGCCCGGAACACCGCGGCACGGTGGAAGAACAGGTGGTGCCCGCCGCCTTCGTGCCCGAAACCCTTTCCGGCATGGAGCTGCTGGAACAGTTCCGCCGCCAGTCGCACCGGGTGGTGTTCGTGGTGGACGAATACGGCGTGGTGCAGGGGCTGCTGACGCCGCGCGACCTGCTGGAAGCCATCACCGGCGAACTGCGGCCGGAAGCCCAGGCCGAGGCCTGGGCCACGCCCCGGGACGACGGTTCCTGGCTGCTGGATGGCCTGATGCCGGTGGCGGAGCTGAAGTCGCGCCTGGACATCAAGGAATTGCCGGAAGAGGAGCGCGGACGCTACAACACCGTGGCGGGGTTGCTGCTGGCGGTGTCCGGCCACCTGCCCGGGGTGGGTGAGCGGATAGAGTGCGGTGACTGGACGTTCGAGGTGGTGGACCTGGACGGCAAGCGCATCGACAAGGTGCTGGCGGCCCGAAACGGAGCGAGAAAGGACTAGGACATGTCGGAGACCCTGTACTACGAGAAGCCCGTTCTCCTGAACCGGGACAAGCACCGCGCGCGCCGCATCAGGCCGGCGCCGGGTTTCGGCTTCGCGCGCAACGCCAACTCGCTGTACCTGGCCGGCGTGGAATTCACCGAGGCGTGCAAGGAATACGCGATCGTCTTCACCCGCCAGGCGGGCGGCAGGGTCGCCCCGGTGGTGGTGCTGGGCCTTCGCAACAAGGAAAACCTGTTCGTCGACGGCGGCGAGCGCTGGACGGCCGCCTACATCCCGGCGTTCGTGCGCCGCTACCCGTTCGTGCTGGCGGAACTGCCCGGCGAGCAGATGGGCGTGTGCATCGACGAAGCCTTCCCCGGCCTGAACGACGCGCAAGGCGAAGCGCTGTTCGACGACAAGGGCGGCAACACGCCCTTCCTGCAGAACGCGCTGGACTTCCTGCAGCGCTACCAGGTGGAGTACCTGCGCACCGAGAACTTCTGCCGCAAGCTGGAAGAGGCGGGCCTGCTCACCGAGATGAGCGCGCGCGCCGACCTGCTGGACGGCCGCACCTTCACCGTGGCCGGCCTGATGATCGTGGACGAGAAGAAGCTGGCGGAACTGCCGGACGACAAGGCGCTGGCGCTCTTCCGCACCGGCGAGCTGCACCTCATCTCCATGCACCTGCTGTCGCTGTCCAACCTGTCGAAGCTGGTGGATCGCATGGCGCAGCGTGCCGCGTCGGAGTCCGGTGCAGGCACGCCAGCCGCATCGGCTCCCGCGCCTTCGCCGGCCCCCACCGCGCCGGCGCCCGCACCGGCGGCCAAGTCGTCCGGCGGCGGCGCGGCCAAGGCTTCGAAGAAATCGGGCTGACCTTCTTCAGCCCGCCGGCCGCGCGGCAGGCGTGTCCTCCTCCTTGCCGCCATTGCCGATAATCGCCGCCGTGCCGTTCGTGCTGCTCATCGATGACGATCCCCACCAGCGGGCGCTGGCCGCCCTCGTGCTGTCCAGCGAGGGCCACGAGATCCGCGAGGCGTCCGACGGGACCGAGGGCCTGAAGCTCGCGCGCGGCAAGCGCCCCGACCTGATCGTCTGCGACGTCGTCATGCCGGGCATGAACGGCTACCAGTTCGTCACCGCGCTGCGCGCCGAGCCTTCGGCGCTGTGCACCACGCCCGTGATCTTGCTGACCTCGCTGTCCGAGCGCGCGCAGGTGCGCGTGGGCATGAATTCCGGCGCCGACGACTACCTGCCCAAGCCCTTCCGCCCGGAAGAGCTGACCGAAGCCGTGTCCTCGCTGCTCAGGCGCCGGCAGGCGCAGTACGAGGTGATCGCGGGCAAGGTGAAGCGGGACGTGGACACCGCGCTCGCCCGCCAGCGCGAGCTGCTGGCTTCGCGCTACGAAGACCGGCTGCTGCAGGAACTCAATTCCAAGTGGAACCTGGACATGCAGGCCGGCCAGGAAGCCGCGTTCCCGGACGCGGTGGTGCTGGCGGCCGACCTGTTCGAAGCCGTCGGCCGCGCGGCGCCCGCGCATGCCGACCCCGCGGCGCTGCTCAGGCGCGCGCACGAAGCCGCACGCGACGCGTTGTACCTGTTCGGCGCCGCGCACCTGCTGCACCAGGGGCCGGACCTGGTAGCGCTGTTCCCGTTTGCCGCCGGAGAGGCGCCCACGCTGGGCAACCCCTTGCGCGCGGCGTTCGCGATGCAGGCGGCGATGGCGCACGTGCTGGGCGGCGACACCCCGGGCGCGCAGCCCGTGGCGATGGCGCTGGACCTCGGTGGGTTCTCGATGGTGCGGCTGCAGGATCCGCTGCATGGCGACGGCGGCTTCGCGGCGGTGCCGGGGCCCACCCTGCACCGGGTGCAGTCGCTGCGTGCCCTGGCGCGCGAGCAGGGCTGGGCGCTGGCGGTCTCGCCCGATGCGCTGGCCGTGATGCCCGAAAGCCTGGCCGTCGCCGGCCGTGAAGCGACCGTGGATGCGCTGCGCGCGGTGGAACTGCTGCGGCCCGCCGTCGCCGGCCGCTGAACCCGTCCTTCAGTCGTCGCGCGGCTGGGCCAGCCAGGACATGGCCATGTCCTCGTCGGCGAACACGCGGAAATCGGGGCCCAGCTGGCGCCGCCGCGCCGCGCCCGTGTGGTGTTCCGCCGGGGCCAGCAGCGCGCAGCGCAGGCCCGACAGGCGGGCCGCCGCGTGGCGCGCCAGCCGCGCGTACTCGGCCGCGCACAGCTCGCCGCTGGACACCAGCTTCACCACGATGAGGACGCGGTGGAACGATTGCCGGTGCGCTTCCCCGGCCACCTGGTCGACCAGCGCGATCGCATCGTCCAGCCGCGCTCCGCCGGCCACGATGGCCTTGAGCACCGCGCCGTCCGGCACGAAAGTCATGAGCAGACGCGTGCGCACCATCGGTCCACTCTAAATCGCGCACGCTCGCGCAGGGGCCGGGTCAACGGCGCCGCCCGCCACAAATTTCACGCAACCCGGCGTTCGTTCCGCCGCTGAGCCGAGGTTTCAGTGCGCGCCCGAGTCCTGGCTGCGGCTGGCTTCGAACAGGAACCAGGTGCGGCGCTCGGTCTCGTCGATCCAGTTCTCGATGAGGCTGGCGCTGGCCACGTCGCGGTGCTCGTCGCACAGGTCGTGCGCCTCGCGCAGCTGCGCCGCCATCGCCCGGTTGTCCTCGCGCAGCTCGGCCAGCATGTCCTGGGGCTCGACGTAGTCCGCGTCGTTGTCCAGCACCCGCTGCAGGCGCGCGATGTTGCCGATGGAGTGCAGCGTCATGCCCCCGATCTTGCGCACCCGCTCCGCGAGCGGATCGGTCATCGCGAACACCTGCGAGGCCTGCTCGTCCAGCAGCAGGTGGTAGTCGCGGAAGTGCGGGCCGCTCATGTGCCAGTGGAAGTTCTTCGTTTTCAGGTACAGCGCGAAAGCGTCGGCGAGCAGGGCATTCAGCGCCGGGCCGATGGCGGCCACCGCGCCGGGATGCAGGTCCGTGCGGGTGGCCAGCGGGGCCCGCTGGCGCGCCTTGGCCGAGGGATTCGCGCTGGAAGTCTTGTCCATGGTGGGTGCCTTTCGTCTTCTGGGGTCGAACGGCGGACCATAGGTAGCTCACGCGCGCGATGCAACACGCGCGCCGCGCCGGGCGCGTATCAGGCGCAACGATCGGAACGGTCGCGCAGCCGCAGCCGCGCCCTAGGCTTTCACGTCGATGTGGTACAGGCCCCAGGGACACTGGGCGAAGCGCTGGTCCACGGGCTTGGCCGCCATGTCGGCGAACCTGTCCGCGTCATACACCGCCCACAACGGCCCCAGGCCGCCCAGCGGGATGGGCTGGCCATCCAGGTGCGTGGCGACGATGAAGCGGTACTTCTGCGCATCGGCCACGCCGATCTCCGGCGCATAGCCGTCGACGGCCCGCATCGCGAGCTTGCTGCCGGTGGCCCCCGCGGCCTTCAGCACGTCGGCAAGCAGCGGGCCGCGCAGCTCGTGCTGCTTCTTGTCGTATTCGAGCGTGGGCCTGATGGTCACCGCGGGCAGGGCGGCCAGCGCGGCGAAGTCGAACGCGTGCGCCTTGTCGAACGCCAGCTTCTGCTTGGCCATCATCTGGTCCAGCACCGGGTCCAGCGGCCCCCGGTTGGTCTTGGTGACCGCACCGGTCACCGTCAGCAGGACCGGGCCCTTGAGGCCCTTGGCTTGCTGCGCGCCGGCGCCCAGCGGCAGTGCCGCCGCACCTGCGCCCATCGAAACCAGGAAGTGTCGCTTTTGCATGCGTGACCTCGGCGGGTGTGGATGAGCTGCGGATGATAGGCGGGTGGGGGAAAACAGAGCGCGCGGCGCGTGCCGGGCGGGTTTGTTGAGAGCCGCGTCGCCACCCGAGGCTGAGGAGCGCGCTGAACGGTGCAGCAATGAACCCGCTTAGGGCTTCAATTGAAACGTGGACGCGGCGTGCTTGGACAGCAGGTCGTACACGTAGATGGTCTTCACTTTGAATTCGTCTGCCGCATTCGGCAGCGGAATCCTGTTCTTCTTTTCAGGATTGGGCAGTTCTTGCGAGACGATGGTGTAAGAATGCGCCTTGGCGACGGCTACGAGGAAGGCGTCAGCCTCGTCAGCGCCTGCAAACTCCTTCTTCGCGGCAGGGAGGTAGTGCTTAGATCCCTCAGCCCACTTGATGACGTCTTTGTAAGCCTGCATGACTCGGGCGTCTGCCATGTCCGGCACGAAGAAGCCGGTAGGTAGCCCCTTCGCCCAGGCTTTGCATTCGTCCTTGTCCTCGCCCTTGTTCAACTCGGCCTGTACCTTCTTGCAAGAGAAGAACAATCCTGCTCCGTGCCCGGCTTTAACCCAGTCCCAGAAGCCGCCGCAGAACCCGAACCGGTAGTGAATGTTCTTGGCTTGAATGAACACGCTGGAATCGAACAGGTATTTGTCCTGCGGCTTAGGCATCGAGCGCGCCCTCCTCAGGGTTCTGCTCACTATGGCGGCGGTGAAGCTCAACGACAGTGTTCGGTGTCGAGTTAAGGAGGCGTGCAGCCTCTCTAAGCAGCGTTTCTCCAGCGATGGCGCTATTCACCACGGCGGAAGTGAATCGGCGACTGCTGCGAATCGGGATGGTTGCGTAAGGGTTTCCGCCCGAGGACTTTCGGGTCACAGTCGAAGCCGCAGCAACCGCGTCGTACGTATCCTGCTCAATGAGGGCGAAATCCAAGGCGCGGCGGGCTACAACCAAGCGGCTCACTCCAAAGTGGCGCGCTAGAAAAACGATGGAGTCCTCGGGGGAATGCTGCTTCCAAAGCGCGCGGAACTCGCGTTCAGGTGTCAGCACCTCGGCTGCTACTTGGTTGCAGAACGCCTCTGTGCCCTTGTAGCGGTTCCGCGTGGATGCGGACACATCAGAGATGCCGCTCTGTCCAATCCAAATGTGCGCAGCTTCGTGGATTAGGGTGAAAACCCACGCTGCCGGGCTGTCTCTTCCGTTGATAAAAACAACCGGAACTTCTTCGTCCGCGACCGCAAAGCCTCTGAACTCCGTCAGTGGAAGTGGCCTATGCGGGTTCCCTTTTGCAACACCGCTCCTGAATACCAGCACTCCAACACTTTCCAGGCGTGCAGCGAGGAAGTTGAACAGCTCTTCAGATGTCTGGCCGCCTTGCCTGTGTTCTGCGCTGTCAAGTCGAAGGGTCTTCGTAATGTCCTTCGCCACGGCCTCGGGGGTGCTGTTAGCTACGTTGAAGGAACCGACGAAGGTCGGAGGGTCGATGTCGTGAACACGCAGGTACTGACGAAACCACGCCACCTTGGAATCAAGGTCGTCGAGCACATCGAAGAAGGTGCTGCCTAACGGTTCCGCGCTCGGAAGTTGCCGCAAGTCTGGTATGTCCGACCGGCGCTCCTCCGCCGGTGGCTTGTCCAAAAACAGGTAGCCGAACGGGATTCCAACTTTCGACGCAAGTTT
Source organism: Ramlibacter humi (assembly GCF_004681975.1). Classification (GTDB taxonomy): domain Bacteria; phylum Pseudomonadota; class Gammaproteobacteria; order Burkholderiales; family Burkholderiaceae_C; genus Ramlibacter; species Ramlibacter humi. The sequence goes on along the minus strand of NZ_SMLK01000007.1, from coordinate 113,629 downwards.
CGTTGCCTGCGTTGCGGTGAGTTCCCCCCGAACGAACTTGTCTGTTCTCGAAGGTGCCGCGTAGTCGGTTGCGAGCCCCTGAATGCTCGTCCCCAGCTTCTCCGCTGCCCAGCGAAGCATCTCAACAGAAACGCTGAGGGAACTCATTGCGGCAGCCATCTTATCGGGCGAGGGTATTCGTGTGGCCCGCGCAGCGCAGAGGTGCTGCTATGGGCGCCGCATCGTAGCAAGCAAAGCTCATCGTTGAAAGGAGCTCGCGTACAACAACCTAGGGGGTGGTACGAGCGCGTACGCCAGGTGGTTGGTTACCGGCTAGACGCCTCCAAAAGCAAAAAAGGCCTGCTGCACTTTTCATAGCGGCAAACCCTTTGCTCGGATGGTGCCGGAGAGAGGAATCGAACCCCCGACCTTCTCATTACGAATGAGCTGCTCTACCGACTGAGCTACTCCGGCGACCGAAGCCCAAGATTATAGCGTCGGGCTGGGGGCCGGTTCCGGCTCTAGTGCCGCGGGGATCCTTTCGGGTGGCGAGCTGTGGGTTCCGTGCGGTGGCGGCAGGCGGGAAGCCAGGTGCCGCAGCAGCTCCGACAGCACGTATTCCTGGTTCCCCGGCCGCGAGAAGGTGTGGTCCGCCTCCGGCACGTAGGCCATGCGGAAGTTGTTTGCGCGCACCCGCCGGCCTTCGGGGCCGAAGTGGAACTCCACGTAGTCGCGGCCGTCGTCGGCGTCCGAAACCAGCATCAGCACGTCGGTGCCTCGGCGGCACAGCTTCTTCATCTTGCGCTGCAGGCTCTCCTCGTGCTCGCTGTCCAGCGACAGCAGCCGCTGCGCGCGCGCCGCGCCCAGCGAGAGGAAGCGGCCCGCGATCAGGCGCACGTTCACCTCGCCGGCCAGCAGCCGCTTCCAGGTCTCGGGACGGAACAGCGCCTGCCGGTACCACGCGGTGGACTTGGCGTACTGCTGCATGGAGTTCTGCCAGGTGTCGCCGGGCTGGCCGGGCGTCCATTCCAGCAGGCGCGAGTTCATCAGCACCAGGCCGTCCACGCGCGTGTCCACCAGCGCGGCCTGGAAGGCGAGGTACGAGCCCGAGCAGATGCCCATCAGCACGAACTCGCGGCAGCCGCGCGCGGCCAGCGCGTCCATCGCGGCGCGCACGTCGGCGGCCGATTCGCGCTGGTACAGGTTGGCCCAGGGCTGGCCGTCCACCGGCGGGCTGTCGCCGATGCCCGCGACGTCGAGGCGAAGCACGCGATAGCCCGCGGCGGCCATCGCGCGCGCCGCCGAGACGTAGAACCGGTGCGGCCCGATGCGGTAGTTGCCGCCCACGTTGAGCAGCAGCACGCCGGTGCGTCCGCGCCGGTGCGGGGCGGCGCCGTCCGCGGGTTCGGCCAGCACACCGCACAGCGCGCCGGCGGGGCCCATCATCAACACGGTTTCCTGCACTTCGCCGGTGACGCGCGCCGAGTTCTGCGCGGCCGCGGGCGCCGGCGTTTCGGCCTGCGTGCCGGCCGCGCGCGAGTGCAGCAGCCACTGCGTCAGCAGCGCCAGCGTCTGCGGCGACAGCACGCCTTCGCGCGGCTCGCCCACCATGGCCTGGTAGCCGGGCCAGGTGTCGTGGTGCGTGTCCACGCCCGCCTTGCGCAGCGCCACGGGCAGCGGACTTTCCACGCGCAGGTCGTCGCGGCCGATGACGAGGGCGCGCTTCGCCGGCCGGATTTGCGGCCGCGTCGCGTCCAGCGCCTGCAGGTCCTTCACGGTCTGCGTCGAATACGGGTAGCCGAAAGCCAGCAGGTGGCCTTCTTCCTCCGTGGCGCCGCCCGCACGCAGCTCGCGCAGGAACGACTTGCCGGTGGGACAGGGCGCCCACAGCAGCAGGCTGTCCACGCCGCCGATGCGCGCGGCCACGTCGATGGCCAGCGTGCCGCCCACGCGCAGGCCGAACAGCGCGATCTGCGACGCACCGCTGTGCTCGCGAACCTGCTCCACCGCCGCCACGGTGCTCTGGCGCCAGGCTTCGACGCGCGAAGGCTCGTGGTCGTCGCCGGCCGAGTCGGCCGTGCCGTGGTAGTCGAACCGCAGCACCGGGAAACCTTGCGCGGCGAAGGCGCGCGCCAGCTGGTGGTACGTGGGATAGCTGCAGATGGCTTCGTAGCCGATGGGCGGGCACATCACCACGGCCAGGCCGCGCGCGGCGCCCGCCGGTGGGTGGTACCAGCCGCGGCACCAGGCGCCGGCCGCGTCGAAGACGATGGGATGGGCCGCCGGCGCGACCGGCGCTGGCGTTGCGCTCTCTGCGCTCATTCGAATGCCTCCACTGGAACCGCCGTGGATTGGTTGAGGGCCGACACGCTGCCGGCCAGCCCTGAAGTGCGCTGGTCCACGCGGCGCAGGCGAATCTCGCGCCGCGCGCCGGGGACCAGGTGGAAATGTTCGTCGTCGGCGCACCAGCCGGGAAAGTCGAAGTGCACGCCGATCGCCAGTTGGCGCGTGGACAGGCGCAGCAGTGCCTCGCCTTCGTTCGCCAGTGATGCGGTGGCTTCCATGTCGAGGCTTGCGCGCGGCATGCGGCACAGGCCGGCCATGCCCAGCGGCAGGTGCACGCTCTCCGCCAGCATGCCACTTCCGGTATCGACGAGGCGCGCGGCGACCGCGTCGCACAGGGCCGGGCCGAAGCGGTAGGCGTGGTTCAGGTCCAGGAACTGGCCCAGCACTTCGGCCGCGGGGAACGTCCGCGACTCTCGCGCTGCCAGTTGCACGGGCACGGCGCCTTGCGCGACGGCGGTGCCGTCGGCACGCCAGCAGGTGAGTTCCAGCTTCGCGTCCAGCAGGCGCGCCGTCTCGTTCACCGCATGCACGGCCAGGCCGTTGCCGCCTTCATCGGTCACGAACACCGCGACCGGCGCCAGCGCGCGGCGCAGCGCGTGCCAGCCCGACTTCGGCAGACCCTGGTCGTCGAGCACGCCCCAGCCCGCGCCGGCCCACAGGTCGCGCAGGAACAGCAGCAGCGCGCCGCCGCACGCCGATCCGGGCCGCCGCCATTCGGCGAAAGCGGCACGCATCACTTCCGCCACCGCGGTGCGGCCGAGCGCGAGATAGCGGTCGTGGTCCGCGTGCCGCAGCCGCATGGGGTCAACGTCGAAAAGGCGCTGCACGTAGTGGTCGCGCACGTCGTCGAAATCCCAGCCGGCGCCCAGGTCGCGCGGCGAGCGCGCCTTCCACGCCGGGTGATGCACGCGCGTGTTCAGCCCGCCCGGCAGGCGAGACAACGTGGCGGGCGCCGGCACGTTGGCGAAGGCCAGGCATTCGGTCGCGAACTTCAGCCCGCTGCGCCGCGCGTCATCCGGCGGCCGCTCATACGCGCCCACGCCGTAGTAGGAGGTCGTGCCTTGGTCGGCCACGTGCGGGAAAGCGCCGCCGTGCGCGCTCGACGGCCAGTACGGCACGCCCGGCGCGTGCTCGCCGCACAGCCCCGCCAGCGTCTCGTGGAAGAAGCGCGGCTGCCACTGCTCGCGCGGCGCGCCCCACATCGCGGCCTGCTGCTCCACTTCGCTGTTGCCGCACAGCACGGCCAGGCAGGCGTGCGGCGACAGCCGTGCCAGCTGCTGCCTGGCTTCCAGCGAGCACGACTCGGCGAACGCCGCGTCATCGAACGGGTAGTCCATGCTCGCGAACATGAAGTCCTGCCAGACCAGCAGGCCCAGCTCGTCGCAAGCGTCGTAGAAGTGGTCTTCCTCGTAGGCCATGGTGCCGGCCAGGCGCAGCATGTTCATGCCCGCGTCGCGCGCCTGCAGCAGGGCGGTTTTGCACGCCGCAGGATCGGATCGCAGCCCTGCCGCATCCAGCGGTGTCCAGCCGGCGCCGCGGCAGAACACGGGTTCGCCGTTCACGCGCAGACGGAAACCACCGCCTTCCGTGTCGATGACGATGCGGCGGAAGCCGGCGCGGCCCAGGTCTTGCTCTTCCCAGCTGCCGTCGCGGCGCATGACACGCAGCGCGGCGGCATGGAGGTGCGGTTCACCGTGCGTGTGCGGCCACCACAGCGCCGGCGCATCCACCTCGACGGTGGCGTGGAAGCGGCCCGCGCCTTCGCCACCCAACAGCGACTGCCGCCATTCGCGGCCCGCATGGCGCAAGACGACTTCGGCGGCCTCGACCTGGCTGGCCCACCCGGCCGGCGCCTGCAGCGCAACCTCGACCCGCCCTTTGCCTTCGTCCAGCATCACCTTCACGCGAGCGGAGAGCGCTTCCGCGGCCGAACACCAGGTGATGCCGCGCCACGGCCCCACCGGCGCGGCCGGCGGCGACCAACCCGGCGTGCGTCCCAGCAGCGTCGTGCGCAGCCACCGAAGCTGCTGGTGCGCCACCATCGGCGTGCGCCATCGCGGGCGCGGCCTGCGCTGCGCCAGCTCCGGGGCCAGCGACGAGCAGCGGATGAGCAATTCGTTGCCTTGCTCTCGCAGCAGGTACTCATCCACGGGCACCTGGTGCCGCAGGAACATGTTCCGGCTGGCCAGCAGCGGCCGGCCGTTGATGGAGACTTCGGCCAGCGTGGCCAGGCCATCGAAGCCCAGGATGCCGGCACGCTTGCCCTCGGGCAGGTCGAACGACGCGTGGAACCACCAGTCCTGCGCGTCGAAGTCCAGTGGTGGCACATCCAGCGACCACTCGCCGCGCGCGCGCAACGCGGCGGCGGCGGTCAGCGGCCCGTCGCACTCGCGCCAGCCTTCGGTGGGCGGCTGCTCCGAGCCGGGCGGTGCGGCGCAGATGCGCCATCGCGCGGCGAGCGGCGCGCGCGCGATCGGGCGAAATCCGGCCTCGCCCATGGCGCCGCTCTCAGGCCGCGATCAGCTCTTGCAGCGCACGTTCGATCGAGCGGATGCTGCGGAACACGTTGCGCTTGAGCATGTGGTCCGGAAACTCGACGTCGAACTCGCCTTCGAGCGCCAGCATGACGTTCACGCTGGCGTGCGACGTCATGCCCGATTGGTAAAGGTCCGCGTCGGGCGACAGGGACTCGGCGTCCACGCCGAGCCGGCCATGCTCGCGCAGCACGCGGCGGATCGCGGTATCGGTTTGTAGCAGTGTGGTCATGCGGCGGATTTTTCTCGCCGCCACGCAGGCTCAGGTGTCGGACATTGCCGCGACCATGGCCGCAGCGTACTCCCCGTCATGGCTCAAACAGACTAGTACGCGATGGATGCGCAACGCATCGGCCGCTTCGCGGGCCTTTCCCTGCAACGCAAGTTCGCATGAGCCGTCGTCGCGCCGCACCACTTCGATGTCTTTCCAGTCCACGCCCGCTTCGCTCAGCGACAGTGCCTTGATCGCGGCTTCCTTCGCCGCGAATCGCGCGGCGAACCGCTCGTTGCGGTGCGCGGGCGATTCGTTCGCGTACGCAACTTCGGCATCGGTGAACAGCTTGCTCTGGAAGCGCTCGCCGAACTCGCGCAGCGATTCCTGGATGCGCGGAACGTGGACGAGATCGATGCCGATGCGCGAAGCGCGCGGACCTGTTTCGGATAGTCCGAACGAGAGTCCATGGATGAGTTTTTCGGCGTGCAATTTCACCTCGGAGCGCCACACGGCCCAGTAACGCGGTGCTATTGTCACCTCGCCTTTCCCAACCATGGGAACGAAAGAGAAGTCGATGGATCTTTCTTCACCCCCGGGCTTTGTCCAGCTGTTCGAAGCCACCAGGAAGGTCGCTTCGGAAGTCGCGGCGGCGCATGCCGCCGACGTGGACGCCAAGGCCCGCTTTCCGATCGAGACGCTCGCCGCGCTGCGCGAATATGGCGTGCTCTCCGCGGCCGTGCCGCGCGAACTGGGCGGCGCCGGCTGCAACATGCAGGAGCTATCGCAGCTGTGCGCCACGCTGGCGCAGCACTGCGCGTCCAGCGCCATGGTGCTGGCGATGCACTACATCCAGCTGGCCTGCCTGGCGCGCCACGGCATGGAGAGCGAGTTCTTCCGTGGCTACCTGTCGGAGCTGGTGCGCCGCCAGTACCTGCTGGCTTCGATGACCTCGGAAGTCGGCACGTTCGGCGACACGCGTTCCAGCATCTGCGCGGTGCGCTGCGGCGACGGCTGCTTCCAGCTCGACAAGGACGCGACCACGGGCTCGTACTGCGCGCACGCCGACGCCATCCTGGTCACCTGCCGCCGCGACGAGGAAGCGGCCAACAGCGACCAGGTGCTGGTGCTGGTGCGGCGCGAGGACTGCACGCTGACGCAGACCACCAGCTGGGACACCATGGGCATGCGCGGCACGTGCAGCCCCGGGTTCAAGCTGGTGTCCGCCGGCGACGAAGCCCAGGTGCTGCCCGGCTCGTTCGCCGACAGCTCGGCGCAGACGATGGTGCCGTATTCGCACATCCTGTGGGCCTCGCTGTGGTGGGGCATCGCGGCGGGCGCAGTGGCCAAGGCCGCCAACTTCGTGCGCAGCCAGGCCCGGCAGAAGCCCGGCAGCGTGCCGCCCACCGCTTCGCGCCTGGCCGAAGTGTCGGTCGAACTGCAGGCCTTCAAGCAGAACTGGATGTCCGCGGCGCGCGACTTCGACGCGCTGGGCGACGGTCCGCAGGGCCGCGAGGAACTGCTCAGCCTGGGCTGGGCGCTGCGCCTGAACAACCTGAAGATCGCTTCCTCGGAAGCGGCGCCGGAGATCGTGCATCGCGCGCTGAAGATCGTCGGCATCCTGGGCTACAAGAACGACAGCCCGTACAGCCTGGGCCGCCACCTGCGCGACTCGCTGTCGGGCGCGCTGATGATTTCCAACGATCGCATCGCGGCCAAGAACGCCTCGATGCTGCTGGTGCACAAGGAGGCCGCCTGAATGGACGCGCGCACGTACGACATCGAGGGTTTCACGGAAGGGTTGATCGAGAATGGCCTGATGGTGCCCACGGGCATCCGCGGCGCCTGGGGCCGCGGCCCGGTGTTCGAGGACATCCTGCGCGGCTTCGACGACCTGGTGACCCGCACCGCCGCGCCCGACAACGCGCAGGTGCTGATGTTCCCGCCGATCCTGGCGCGCGCCATGATCGAGAAGGTCGGCTACATGGACAACTTCCCGCAGCTGGCGGGGTCGGTGCACAGCTTCATGGGCAGCGACAAGCAGGCGCGCGAGCTGTCGGCCAAGGTGCATGCCGGCGAGCGCTGGGAAGACATGCTGTCGCCCACCGACGTCATGCTCACGCCGGCGGCCTGCTATCCGGTGTACCCCACGTTCACGGGCCTGCTGCCCGAAGGCGGCAAGCTGGTGACGGTGGTGAACTGGGTGTTCCGCCACGAGCCGTCCGACGAGCCGACGCGGCTGCAGCACTTCCGCATGCGCGAGTACATCCGCGTGGGCCGGCCCGACGACGTGGTGCAGTGGCGCGACGCGTGGCTGGAGCGCGGCCTGGCGCTGCTCAAGGGCCTGGGCCTGCCGGTGGAAAGCGACGTGGCTTCGGATCCGTTCTTCGGCCGCGCCGGCAAGATGATGGCCGCGGGCCAGCTCGACCAGCGGCTGAAGTTCGAGATCCTGTGCCCGGTCATCTCGCGCGAGAAGCCCACGGCCATCTGCTCGTTCAACTGGCACCAGGACCACTTCAGCTCGAAGTTCGGCATCCGCAACGCCGACAAGTCCGTGGCGCACACCGCCTGCCTGGGCTTCGGCCTGGAACGCGTAACCCTGGCGCTGGTCAAGGCGCACGGATTCGACCCGGCCGACTGGCCGCAGGCGGTGCGCTCGCAGCTCTGGCCGTGAAGGAGGGGAAGGCGACGACATGACCATCGCCGTCCTGCCCGGGCTCATGCCCGAGAGCTACCGCCGCCATGCGCTGCATGGCGACACGGCGGCCTGGCCCGAGAAGAACTGCTACGCCGACCTGTGGATCGGCTTCCTGCACACGCTGGGGCTGGAACCGCTGGCGCTGATGCCTTTCACCGTCGCCGTCGACTTCGAAGGCGACCAGTGGACCTTCTTCAAGCCGTCTTCGGACGAGCTGCGCAGCCTGTACGGCATCGACGTGCAGGAACTCACCGTGTGGCGCCCGCTGCTGGAACACGCGAAGGAACACCTCGCGGCCGGCAAGCTCATCGCCACCGAGTCCGACGCGTTCTGGCTGCCCGACACCGCGGGCACCGACTACCGCCGCAGCCACACCAAGACGACCATCCTGATGGCGGAACTGGACGTGCAGGCCGAGCGGCTGGGCTACTTCCACAACGCCGGCTACTTCGAACTGCAGGGCGAGGACTTCCGCCAGCTGTTCCGCCTGGACGCGCCGCCCGATCCGGCGTTCATGCCGTTCTTCGCCGAGGTGGTGCGCATCGACCGGCTGGTGCGGCACAACGCATCGGAGCTGTCGGACCTGTCGTTCGAGCTGCTGCGGCGGCATTTCCCGTGGCGGCCGCGCAGCAACCCGTTCTCGCGCTTCGCCGCGCGCATCGCGCAGGACCTGCCGGGGATGCGTGAACAAGGCCTGGCGCACTACCACCAGTGGGCTTTCGCTTCCGTCCGGCAGGCGGGCGCGGCTTTCGAACTGCTCGGCGCCAACCTGCGCTGGCTGGCGACCCAGGGCTACCCCGAACTGTCCGAGCCCGCCGAATGCTTCGATGCCATCGGCCAGGCGAACAAGACGCTGATCCTCAAGGGCGCGCGCTCGGTGAACAGCGGCAAGCCGCTGAACGCCGACGAGATGCTGCAGGCGATGGGGGCGGATTGGGAAAAGGGGATGGGACTGCTGGCGCCACTGGTGGCTTAGCGGCGTCATCCCCGCGGAGGCGGGGATCCATGGCTTCCAGCAGCGTCCGCGAAAGCGGACGCCATGGATTTCCGCCTGCGCGGGAATGACGCCTAGCGGGCCTCGAGGTGGTACTGCGTCACCCGCTCCACCTCGTTCTTCGACCCCAGCACCACGCTCACCCTCTCATGCAGCGCCTTGGGCTGGAGGTCCAGGATGCGCTCGCGGCCGTTGGTGGCGGCGCCGCCGGCCTGTTCCACCAGCCAGCTCATGGGATTGGCTTCGTACATCAGGCGCAGCTTGCCCGGCTTGCCCGGTTCGCGCTTGTCCCAGGGGTACATGAAGATGCCGCCGCGCGTCAGGATGCGGTGCACGTCCGCCACCATCGACGCGATCCAGCGCATGTTGAAGTCCTTGCCGCGCGGGCCTTCCTTGCCGGCCAGGCATTCGTCGACGTAGCGCTTCACCGGCGCGTCCCAGTGGCGCATGTTCGACATGTTGATGGCGAACTCCTTCGTGTCCTCGGGGATGCGCACGTTCTCCTGCGTCAGCACGAAGGAGCCCTGCTCGCGGTCGAGCGTGAACATCGCCACGCCGTCGCCCACGGTCAGCACCAGCGTGGTCTGCGGGCCGTAGATGCAGTAGCCAGCCGCCACCTGCTTCGCGCCGGCCTGCAGGAAATCTTCCTCCGTCACGCCGGGGTGGCCTTCGGGCTTGCGCAGCACGCTGAAGATGGTGCCGATGCTGACGTTGACGTCGATGTTGGACGAGCCGTCCAGCGGGTCGAACAGCAGCAGGTACTCGCCCTGCGGATAGCGGTTGGGCACCACGTAGATGCTGTCCATCTCCTCGCTGCCCATGGCGGCCAGGTGGCCGCCCCATTCGTTGGCCTCGATCAGCACCTCGTTGGCGATGATGTCCAGCTTCTTCTGCACCTCGCCCTGCACGTTCTCGCTTTCCGCGCTGCCCAGCACGCCGCCGAGCGCGCCCTTGTTCACGGCGTGGCTGATGCTCTTGCAGGCGCGCGCCACCACTTCGATGAGCAGGCGCAGCTGGGCGGGGATGCGGTCGTCGACGCGCTGTTCCTCGACGAGGTAGCGGGTGAGCGAGATCTTCTTGGCGGTCATCGGGTCTCTCGGGAAAGGAATCAGCGCAGCTCGAACGGGGGCAGCTTGCGCGGGACGGGAACGTTCTTCAGCGTGGCGTACACCGGCAGGCCGTTACGGAAGGCCGGTGCGTCCTCGCCCTTGATCAGCGGCGACAGGTAGCGCCGGCAGGCCGGCGTGATGCCGAAGCCGTCGGCGGTGATGAGGTGGCGCGGCATGGGCTTTTCCACGTTGGCCACCTTGGCCAGCGGCGCGACGCCGATGCGCCAGCGGTAGGGCGAGTCGCTGGTGCGCTCGATGGTGGGCATGACCGCGTTGTGGCCCTTCAGCGCGAGCTTCACGGCCGCCGCGCCGACGTCGTAGGCCTGCTTGACGTCGGTGGCGGAAGCGATGTGCCGCGCGGCGCGCTGCAGGTAGTCGGCCACGGCCCAATGGAACTTGTACCCCAGCGCCTGCTTCACCATGTTGGCCACCACCGGTGCCGCGCCGCCCAGTTGCTGGTGGCCGAAGGCGTCCTGGCTGCCCTGGTCGGCCAGGAACTTGCCGTCGGCGCCCTTGCAGCCTTCGGACACGATGACGGTGCAGAAGCCGTGCTTCTTCACCAGCGTGTCGACGCGCGCGGTGAACTTTTTCTCGTCGAACTCGACCTCGGGGAAGAGGATGACGACGGGGATGCCGTGGTCCTCGACCAGCCCGCCCGCGGCCGCGATCCAGCCGGCGTGGCGGCCCATCACCTCCATGACGAACACCTTGGTGGACGTGCGGGCCATGGAGCACACGTCGAAGGAAGCTTCCAGCGCCGACACGGCCACGTACTTGGCGACCGAGCCGAAGCCCGGGCAGCAGTCGGTGATGGGCAGGTCGTTGTCCACGGTCTTGGGCACGTGGATGGCCTGGATGGGGTAGCCCATCGCCTCGGACAGCTGGCTCACCTTGTAGCAGGTATCGGCCGAGTCGCCGCCGCCGTTGTAGAAGAAGTAGCCGATGTCGTGCGCGCGGAACACCTCGATCAGCCGCTCGTACTCGCGCCGGTGCGTGTCCAGCGACTTGAGCTTGTAGCGGCACGAGCCGAAGGCGCCCGAAGGCGTGGAGCGCAGCAGCGCGATGGCCGCGGCGCTTTCCTTGCCGGTGTCGATCAGGTCTTCGGTCAGCGCGCCGATGATGCCGTCGCGGCCGGCGTAGACCTTGCCGATGCGGTCGCGGTGGGCGCGCGCCGTCTCGATGACGCCGCACGCGCTGGCATTGATCACCGCCGTGACGCCGCCGGACTGGGCGTAGAAGGCATTTTTCTTCAGCGGCATTTTCGACCTCCTATGACAAATGACTTCGCCTGCGGCGGTGATGACAAATGACAAAGATGCGTGCGGTCATTCGTCATTGCGCCGGCGCAGCCGCGCGTCATTCGTCATTCGTCATTCAGCCAACGCGCGTGTGACCACCTCACGCACGTCGTTGGACAGGTCCGGCTTGGCGGCCACGCGCGCGATGGCTTCGCGCGCGGCGCCGCGCATCGGCTCGGCCAGCTTGCGCCAGCGGTCCAGCGCGCGGGCCAGGCGGGCGGCCACCTGCGGGTTGATGGCGTCCAGCTCCATCACGCGGTCGCTCCAGAACACGTAGCCGGCGGCGTCCGCGCGATGGAACGCGCCCGGGTTGGCGCTGCAGTAGCTGAAGATCAGGCTGCGCGCGCGGTTGGGGTTGCGGACGTTGAAGTCCGGGTGCTGCATCAGCTGCTTCACCGCGGGCAGCACGTTGCCGCCGCGGTCGGGCGCGCCGGCCTGCAGCGCGAACCATTTGTCCAGCACCAGCGCCTCGTCCTTGAACATGGCGTGGAACTTCTGCAGCGCGGGGCGTGCGAGGTCGGAGCCGCCGACCACCAGCGCCGAGAGGGCGTTGAAGCGGTCGGTCATGTTGGAAGCGTCCTTGAAGCGCTGGTACGCCTTGCCCGGCCACACGGTGTCAGAGGAGAGGCGCGCCGCGATGCACAGGTGCGTGAGCGCCAGGCCCGCCAGCGCGCGGCGGCCCGAAGACACCGGGTCGGGCGAGTACGCGCCGCTGTCCTTGTTCGCCTCGTAGGCCGCTTCCCAATCGGGCTGCAGCGCGGTGGCCAGCTGCTGGCGCATGCTTTCGCGCACGGCGTGCACGTGCTGCGGGTCCACCACGTCCAGCTGCTCGGCGATGTAGGTTTCGGCGGGCAGGGTGAGCACCAGTTCCTTGAACGCGGAATCCAGCGTGGGATGGCGCAGGATGTGGCGCATGGCTTCGACGAAGTGCGCGTCCAGCGTCACTTCCCCGCCATGGTGGATGGCCGCGAGCGCGCTCCTCACCGCCAGCCGCTGCGCCGCTTCCCAGCGGTTGAACGGGTCGGTGTCGTGCTCCAGCAGGGCGAGCAGCTGCCCGTCGCTGTAGTCGAAGTCCAGGATCACCGGCGCGGAGAAACCGCGCAGCAGCGAAGGCACCGGTTCGGACGCTAGGTTTTCGACCACCAGCGTGTCGTGCGCCTCGGTCAGCACGTGCATGCCCGAAGCCAGCTCGCGGCCGTCCTGGCCGATCAGTCCCCAGGCGATGGGAATGACCTGCGGCTGCTTGTCGGCCTGCCCCGGCGTGGGCGGGTTGCTTTGCGACAGCTGCAGGCGCCAGGTGCCCGTGCCCGCTTCCCACTGCGGCACCGCGCGCACGCGCGGCGTGCCGGCCTGGCTGTACCAGCGCTTGAACTGGCCCAGCTTCTCGTACAGCGGCGACTGCGTGTTGGCGTCGGCGATGGCCTGCGCGAAGTCGTCGCAGGTGACGGCGTGGCCGTCGTGCCGCTGGAAGTACAGCGTCATGCCGCGCTCGAAGCCTTCCCGGCCCACCAGCGTCTGCATCATGCGCACGACTTCGGCGCCCTTCTCATACACCGTGACGGTGTAGAAGTTGTTGATCTCCAGGTACTGGTCGGGGCGCACCGGGTGCGCCATGGGGCCGGCGTCCTCGGGGAACTGCGCGGTGCGCAGCACGCGCACGTCCTCGATGCGCTTGACCGCGCGGGCCGAGGCTTCGCCCGCCAGGTCCTGGCTGAATTCCTGGTCGCGGAAGACCGTCAGGCCTTCCTTCAGCGACAGCTGGAACCAGTCGCGGCAGGTGACGCGGTTGCCGGTCCAGTTGTGGAAGTACTCGTGGCCCACCACCGACTCGATGTTGCCGAAGTCGGTGTCGGTGGCGGTGGCCTGGTTCGCCAACACGTACTTGGTGTTGAAGATGTTCAGGCCCTTGTTCTCCATGGCGCCCATGTTGAAGTCGCTGGTGGCGACGATCATGAAGCGTTCCAGGTCCAGCGGCAGGCCGAAGCGCGCCTCGTCCCAGGCCACCGAAGCCATGAGCGAATTCATCGCGTGCTCGGTCTTGTCCAGGTCGCCGGGCCGCACGAACACCTGCAGCAGGTGCTCCTTGCCGTTGCGCGCGACGATCTTCTGCTCGCGCGCCACCAGCTGGCCGGCCACCAGCGCGAACAGGTAGCAGGGCTTGCGGAAGGGGTCCACCCACTTGGCGAAGTGGCGGCCGTCCTCCAGGTCGCCGTGGTCCACCAGGTTGCCGTTGGACAGCAGCACGGGGTACTTGCGCTTGTCCGCGCGCAGCAGCACCGTGTAGCTGGCCATCACGTCGGGACGGTCCAGGAAGTAGGTGATGCGGCGGAAGCCCTCGGCTTCGCACTGCGTGAAGAACGAGTCGTTGCTGACGTACAGGCCCATCAGCTTGCTGTTCTTGGCCGGGCAGCAGGTGGTGAAGATTTCCAGCTCGAAGGGCTCGCTGCCTTCCGGCAGGTTTTCCAGCACCAGGCGCCCGCCTTCCATCTTGAACGAGGTGCCCTGGCCGTTGACCAGCACGCGCGCCAGGTTCAGCTCGTCGCCGTCCAGTTTCAGCGGCTGCGGCGGCACGTCGGGGTTGCGGCGGATGCGCATGCGGTTGAGCACGCGGGTCTTGGCCGGGTCGAGGTCGAAGCAGAGTTCGACGGTGTCGATCCAGTACGCCGGGGCCTGGTAGTCGGCGCGGTGGATCACCGCGGTTTGTCCTTCACGCATGGAGGCTCTCCAGAAAGTTCTTCTTCGTCAGTTCTTCGAAATCCGCGGCCTGCGCGATCACGTGGGCGCCCGCGAGCTCGCGGGCGGAATGGGTGGTGCAGATGGCGACCGCGCGCATGCCGGCGCGGGCGGCGGCTTCGATGCCGAAAGGAGCGTCCTCGAACACGATGCACTCGGCCGGCGCAACGCCCAGGCGCCGCGCCGCTTCCAGGAAGATCGCCGGATCGGGCTTGCCGGGCAGGCCCATGTCGCCGCGCACTTCCGCGCCCACTTCCAGCCGCAGGCGCTGCAGCACGAAATGCAGGTTATCGCGGTCGCCACCGGTCGCCACGGCCAGTTTCAGCCCACGCTCGCGCGCCTGGCGCGCGAACGCGGTGAAGCCGGCGACTTCGCGGAACTCGCGGCCGAAGATCTCGCGGTAATCCGCCTCCTTCTGCGCCATCAGCTCCCAGGCGCGCTGCTCCGGCACCTGCGGCCCCAGCACCTCGCGCGCGCATTCCAGGCCGTTGCGTCCCGTGGTGCGGCGCAGGATCTCCTCGGTGGACATCGCCACGCCGTGCCGCCGGCGGAACAGGTCCCACGACTTGGCGTGCGCGGGCATGGAGTCGACCATGGTGCCGTCCATGTCCAGGATGAAGGCGTGGGCCACGTTCGTCATACGCCCTGCTTGAGCGAAGCCTCGATGAACGGGTCGAGGTCGCCGTCCAGCACCTTCTGGGTGTTGGAGATCTCGACGCTGGTGCGCAGGTCCTTGATGCGGCTCTGGTCCAGCACGTAGCTGCGGATCTGGTGGCCCCAGCCGACGTCGGTCTTGGTGTCTTCCAGCTTCTGCTGCTCTTCCATGCGCTTGCGCATCTCGTGGTCGTACAGGCGCGAGCGCAGGCGCTGCCAGGCGACGTCGCGGTTGCTGTGCTGGCTGCGGCTGTCCTGGCACTGCACCACGATGCCGGTGGGCACGTGCGTCAGGCGCACCGCCGAGTCGGTCTTGTTGATGTGCTGGCCGCCCGCGCCGGAAGCGCGGAAGGTGTCGACGCGCACGTCGGCGGGGTTGATGTTGATCTCCACCGAGTCGTCGATCTCGGGGTAGACGAACACGCTGGCGAAGCTGGTGTGGCGGCCGCCCGCGCTGTCGAACGGCGACTTGCGCACCAGGCGGTGCACGCCGGTTTCGGTGCGCAGCAGGCCGTAGGCGTAGTCGCCTTCCACCTTGATGGTGGCGCTCTTGATGCCCGCCACGTCACCGGCCGTCTCGTCCTCGACGTTGGCCTTGAAGCCCTTGCGCTCGGCGTACTTCAGGTACTGGCGCAGCAGCATGCTGGCCCAGTCGCAGGCTTCCGTGCCGCCGGCGCCGGCCTGGATGTCCAGGAAGGCGTTCATCGGGTCGGCCGGCTTGTCGAACATGCGCCGGAACTCCAGGTCCTCGACGACCTTGGTGAGCTTGGCGGTCTCGCCTTCGATGGTGAGCAGCCCGGCTTCGTCGCCGTCGGCCTTGCTCATCTCCCACAGCTCCAGGTTGTCGGCCAGCTCGCGGTCCAGGTCCTGGATGACGAGCACGATGCCGTCCAGCTGCTTCTTTTCCTTGCCCAGCTCCTGGGCCTTCTTCGGGTCGTTCCAGACCGCGGGGTCTTCCAGCGAGGCGTTGACGGTCCTCAGGCGCTCCGATTTGGCATCGAAGTCAAAGATACCTCCGGAGATCCGCGCACCGCGACTGCAGGTCGGTGAGGGTGCTGCCGATGAGGTTGGTGCGTTCTGCGTCCATGGTGCTTGTCTTCTTCCGGGGCCAAAGGGCGGGATTTTCTCATGCCCCCGCGGCCGGCAGCGGCAGCCGGAGCGTGAATTCGGCCCCGTCGCCAGGGTCGCTGCGCAGCTCCAGCCGGCCGCCGTGGGCTTCCACGATCTGCCGGCTGATGAACAGGCCCAGCCCCAGGCCGGCCACCTGCCCGCCGGTGGAGCCGCGCTCGAACTGCTGGAAGATGCGTTCCTGCTCCGCGGCGGGCACGCCGGGGCCCTGGTCGCGCACCGACAGCAGCGCCTCGCGCCCTTCGGTGCGAAGCCGCACCGCCACTGGTTGGCCGCGCCCGTAGCGCAGCGCGTTGGTCAGCAGGTTCAGCACCACCTGTTCCAGCCGGAACTCGTCGCCGACGAAGCCCATGGCCGCGGGCGCCTCCACGGAGATCTGCACGCCCGCGGTGCGGGCCTGGTCGTGCACCGCTTCCACGGCGCGCCGCGCCGCCAGCGCCAGGTCCATCTCGCTGGGCGACATCGCCAGCCGCCCGGTGCGTGCGCGCGAGATGTCCAGCAGGTCGTCCAGCAGCCGGATCATGCTGCGGATCTGGTGCTCGTCGCGCGACACCATCTTCTGGAAAGCCGCCAGGTCTGGCGGCTGGCCCTTGGCCGCCATGCGCTGGCGCAGCTGCGCCTGCAGGTACAGCGCGTTCAGCGGATTGCGCAGCTCGTGCGACACCATCGACAGGAAGTCGTCGCGCATCTTCACCGCGCGTTCCAGCTGCTCCTGCATGCGCAGCAGCTCCTGGCGCTGGCGGTACAGGTCGACGAAGACGTCCACCTTGCTGCGCACCGCCACGGGGTCCAGCGGCTTGTAGAGGAAATCGACGGCGCCGGTCTCGTAGCCGCGGAAGGCGTAGTTCAGCTCGCGGCCCGCCGCGGTGACGAAGACGATGGGGATGTGGCGCGTGCGCTCGGTGCCGCGCATCAGCTCGGCCAGTTCGAAGCCGTCCATCGAAGGCATCTGCACGTCGACGATGGCCAGCGCGAACGGGTGTTCCAGCATCAGCGACAGCGCCTCTTCGCCGCCGCGCGCGCTGAACACGCGCCGGCCGCTGCCGCGCACCAGCGCTTCCAGGGCGACCAGGTTCTCCCGCAGGTCGTCGACCAGCAGCAGGTTGGTTTCGGGCATCGGCGTGCTCATGGCCTCAGCAGTTTCTCCAGCAGCGGCCGCAGTTCGGCCAGGGGCAGCACCGCATGCGGGTTCGCTCGCGCGATGGCCGCTTGCGGCATGGCGGGCTGCGCGGCCTCGTCCGGGTCTTGCGCCAGCGCCAGGCCGCCGGCCGCGCGGATCGCGGCCAGGCCTTCGGCGCCGTCCTCGTTGGCGCCGGTCAGCACCAGGCCCGCCAGCGATTCGCCGTACGCATCGGCGCAGCTTTCCATCAAAACGTCGATGGACGGCCGCGAGAACTGCACGGGCGCCTCGCAGCTGAGCGAGAAAGTGCGGCCGGCCTCCACCAGCAGATGGTAGCCGGGGGGTGCGACGTAGAAATGACCCGGCTCGGCCGGCGCGCCGGGCGCTGCCTCGACGGCGTGAATGCCGAGGCGCCGCGCGAACATCCCGGCCAGCTGGCTGTCGTGGTCTTCCGGGAGGTGCAGCACCACGATCACCGGTGCGCGCCAGGGCGGCTCCAGCCCCGAGAACAGGGTGATCAGCGCATCGATGCCGCCGGCCGAGGCCCCGATGGCCAGCGCCTCGATGGGCGGCGGCAGGTGCTGCAGGGCGCGCCTCACAGGCCTTTCCTCCGGTACAGCCGTTCGGGGCGGCTCACCGCCTCGAAGCTCTGGGCGTAGGCGGTGAAGTCCAGCGTCTCCTTCGTGCCCAGGCCCAGGAAGCCGCGGTGCGACAGCGAGTCGTGGAAGAGGCCGAGCGCGCGGTCCTGCAGCTTCTTGTTGAAGTAGATCAGCACGTTGCGGCAAGAGACGAACTGCGTCTCGGCGAACACCGAGTCGGTGGCCAGGCTGTGGTCGGCGAAGGTGATGGCGTCGCGCAGGCGCTTGTCGAACAGAGCGCCGCCATAGGCCGCCGTGTAGTAGTCGCTGAAGCTGGCCGTGCCGCCCGCGCGCTGGTAGTTGCGCGTGAAGGCCTGCATGTGGTTTAGCGCGAACACGCCCCGGCGCGCGCGGTCCAGCGACGCGTGGTTGATGTCGGTGGCGTAGAAGATGGTGCGCTCCAGCAGGCCTTCTTCCAGCAGCAGGATGGCCATCGAGTAGGGCTCCTCGCCGGTGCTGCACCCGGCCACCCAGACCTTGATGGAAGGGTAGGTGCGCAGCACGGGCACCACGTGCTTGCGGATGGCGAGGAAGTACTCGGGGTCGCGGAACATGCCGCTGACCGGCACCGTCAGGTACTGCAGCAGCACGTCGAACTCGCCCGGCTGGTGCAGCACGCGGTCCTGCAGGGCCGAGATGGAAGCCGCGCCCATGCGCTGCTGCGCCTGCAGCACGCGGCGCTTGAGCGAAGCCGGCGCGTAGTCGCGGAAGTCGTGCCCCCAGCGCAGGTACACCGCTTCCACCAGCAGGCGGATCTCGATGTCCGCCAGCGAAGCCATCAGAGCCGCTCCATCTTGGGCATCCACACCCGCATCAGCGAGAAGAGGCGCTCCAGCTCGATCGGCTTGGCCAGGTAGTCGTTGGCGCCCGCGTCCAGGCAGCGCTGCTGGTCTTCCTTCATCGCCTTGGCGGTGACGGCGATGATGGGCAGCTTCTGCCAGCGCGGGTCCTTGCGGATCTCGCGCGTGGCGGCGTAGCCGTCCATCTCCGGCATCATGATGTCCATCAGCACCAGGTCGATGGCGTCGGGCTGCGCGCGCATCTTCTCCAGCGCCTCGACGCCGTTGCGCGCGGTTTCCACCGCCGCGCCCTTGTGCTCCAGCGCGCTGGTCAGCGCGAAGATGTTGCGCATGTCGTCGTCCACCACCAGGATGCGGCGGCCCTCGAAGGCGCGGTCGCGGCTGCGCGCGGTGCGCAGCATCTTCTGCTGCTCGGCCGAGAGGGTGTTCTCCACCTGGTGCAGGAACAGCGTCACCTCGTCCAGCAGCCGCTCGGGCGAGCGCGCGCCCTTGATGATGATGGACCGCGAGTAGCGGCGCAGCTCGGCTTCCTCGTCGCGCGTGAGGTTGCGGCCGGTGTACACGATCACCGGCGGGAACGAGCGCGTCTCGCCCGAGGACATGCGGCGCAGCAGTTCCTGCCCGGTCATGTCGGGCAGCTTCAGGTCGATGATCATCACGTCGAACATCGAGCCGGCCAGCGCTTCCAGCGCATCGGCGCCGCGGGACACCGGCACGATCTGCACGTCGCCTTCGCCGATCAGCCGCGCGATGCTTTCCTGCTGGCGCTGGTCGTCCTCGACCAGCAGCACGCGCTTGACCTTCTGGCTCAGCTTGGATTCGACGCGGCTGAACACTTCCTGCAGCTGCTCGCGCGTGGCCGGCTTGCGCGCGTAGCCGATCGCGCCCAGGTGCAGTGCGGTCTCGGTGCGGTCGTCGACGGAGATGACGTGCACCGGCACGTGGCGCGTGCGCGGGTCTTCCTTCAGCCGCTGCAGGACGGACAGGCCCGAGTCGCCGGGCAGCTGCATGTCCAGCAGCACCGCGTCGGGCTTGTGCTCGCGCGCCAGCGAGACGCCTTCGTCGGCGTGGTACGCCACCAGGCAGCGGTAGCCCAGCTCGTGCGCCAGGTCGAACAGGATGTGCGCGAACGACTCGTCGTCTTCCACCACCAGCACCGTGCGGCGCCCGTTGGCCGCGGCCTGCCGGTCATCGGCGAAAGGCGGTGCGCCGGTGGGCGCGGGCGCCGGCGGGGGAGCAGTGACGCGCGTCTCGGGCCGCGGGGTGGGCGTCGGCGCGGGCACCGGCTCGGCGCCGGCTTCGTATTCCAGCGGCAGGACCACGGTGAAGGTGCTGCCCACGCCGGGCGTGCTGTGCAGCGCGATGTCGCCGCCCAGCAGCTTGGCCAGGTCGCGCGAGATGGTGAGGCCCAGGCCCGTGCCGCCGAAGCGGCGGCTGACGGTGCCGTCGGCCTGGCGGAACGCTTCGAAGATCAGTTCCTGCTGCGAGGGTTCGATGCCGATGCCGCTGTCGCGCACCTCGAACGACAGCGCGCCGTTGCCGCTGCGCGCGACGTGCACGGCGACGGTGCCGCGCTCGGTGAACTTCAGCGCGTTGGACAGCAGGTTGCGCAGGATCTGCTCCAGCCGCTGGCGGTCGGTGTACAGCGTGTCGGGCAGGTCCTGCGCCAGGTGCCATTCCAGCTGCACGCCCTTGCGCGCGGCCAGCGGCTCGAACATGCTGCGCAGCCCCTGCGCCACCGAGGCGATGGGCGTCACCTCGGGCCGCATCTCCAGCTTGCCCGCTTCGACCTTGGCGATGTCCAGGATGTCGTTGATCAGGTTCAGCAGGTCGTTGCCGGCCGAGTAGATGGACTGCGCGAACTTGACCTGCTCGTCGCTCAGGTTGCCGGCCGGGTTGTCCGACAGCAGCTTGGCCAGGATCAGCGAGCTGTTCAGCGGCGTGCGCAGCTCGTGCGACATGTTGGCCAGGAACTCGCTCTTGTAGCGGCTGGCGCGCTGCAGTTCGGCCGCGCGCTCTTCCAGCTCCTGCTGCGCCACGCGCAATTCGTCGCGCTGGTCCTCCAGCCGCCGCGCCTGTTCTGACAGCTGCACGTTGGTCTGCTCCAGCTCCACCTGCTGGCTTTCCAGGTGGGCCTGCGAATCCTTCAGCGCGCGCGACTGCTCCTCGAGTTCCTCGTTGGCGGTGCGCAGTTCCTCCTGCTGCACCTGCAGTTCCTCGTTCAGCTGCTGCGTTTCCTCCAGCGCGTCCTGCAGGCGGCGGCGGTTGCGCGCGCTGTCGATGGCCGCGCCGACGATGGTGCCGGCGGCGCCGGCCATGTCGCGCTCGCGGCGGCCGGGCGCGTGCAGGAAGCCCGCTTCCAGCACGCCCACCAGGCGGCCCTCGTCCTGCAGCGGCTGCAGCAGGATGGCGCGCGGCGCGGCGGCGCCCAGCGCGGAGTTCACGCGCAGGTAGCCGTCGGGGACTTCGTCCAGGACCATCGCCGTGCGCTGCGCGCCGCACTCGGCGACCAGCGAGCGGCCGGCCGGCAGGTGCTCACCGGTGCCGCCGGCTTCGGGCGACCAGCCCCAGGTGGCGATGCGGGTGAAGTCGCCGCTTTCGTTGGCCAGGTACACCGCGCCGACCGTCAGCCCGATGGACTGCGACAGCAGTTCCAGCGCCCCGTGGCCCACGCCTTCGAGCTGCTGCTCGCGCACCAGCCGGTCGGACAGGCGGTTGCGGCCTTCGCGCAGCCAGCCCTGCTCCAGCAGCTCGTCGCTCTGGCGCTTCTGTTCCTGGAGCGCGGATTCGAAGGACCCGGAAAGTCCCAGCAGGTCCGCGCGGCCGCGCCAGGCGAGCAGGGCGCCCAGCGCCAGCATCAGCGCCACCGACAGGGCGACCGCTCCGGTGACGTTGCGGTTGACGGCGTTGGTGCGCTCGGCGCGCAGGCGCAGCTCGTTGTTGACGAATTCGTCGTAGCGGTCGCGGACCGCGTCCTTGATCTGCTTGCCGCGGCCCACGCCCGCGGACTGGTAGTTCGGCTCGGTGCGCTTGCGGGCGAAGGCCGTCTTCGCCGACTCGTACCACTCCTTCTGCAGGCTCTGGATGACGGCGATGCGCTCTGCCTGCTGCGGGTTGTCGGACACCTGCTCCTTCAGCAGCTGCATCTCCGACGACAGCAGCGCCTGCGTGCCCTCGTAGTCCTCCAGGTAGCGTTCGTCGCCGCTCAGCAGGAAGCCGCGCGCGGCGCTCTCGAGCGACAGGTCCAGCTTCTGGTTGGCGTAAGCGCGTGCGAGCACGCGGTCGGTGTGCTCCACCAGCCGGAACGCGTCCAGCAGGTACACGATGACGACGCAGAAAACGATCGCGGCGAGAAATCCCAGGCCGAGTGGGAGCGCGACGTTGCGGGTGAGGATTCGGCGGAAGGCGCTGCTGTCTTGGGGCACGGGCTTGGATGGAAGCCCGGGTCCTGTCGGGCAAGCGGGCAAGTATGCCCACTCGACAGCTCATCCATGGTGCCTGATCAGCGCGAATCGCGCCTCGAGGGCGCGATCAGAACTCATCCGCGGCGCCGCGCGGGCGCCGGAAGTCAGCGGCCGGGACCGGCCAGGTAGGACTGCGCGCGGCGGTTGCCCGCGCTGGCGGCGCGCTCGAACCAGGACAGCGCCTGCTTCTGGTCGCTCTTGACGGTGGCGCCTTCGAAATAGGCGACGCCGAGGAAGTAGCTCATCTCCGAGCGGCCGTGGCGGATGCCGTCTTCGGTGGACTTGCCCGAGCGCTTGACGATGGCCGGGATGTCGCCCTTGCCGGCCGCGTAGGCCTGCATCTGGTCGATGGTCTGCGAGTAGAAGCGGTCGCGCGCCTGCCCCGCGGCCACCTTGTCGGGCATGGTGGCCACCAGCTCGTCGGCCAGGATGGGCAGCGCCTCGAAAGGTGTCATGCCGCCCTTCATGCGGGGCGAATACCAGGAGCGCAGCATCACGCGGTCCAGCGGCAGCAGGCCGTCGACCTTGACCGGGAAGTAGCTCAGCACGGTCTTGCCGGCCGGGTGACCGCGCACGCCCATGAGGTGCATGGACTCGTGGTACGCGCAGCGGTACACGTCCTTGGTGCGCATCTGGATGTTGGCCTGGTCGATCTTGGCTTCGGTGCGGAAGTCCAGGTAGGTCACGCACGGCTGGTTGTCTTCCAGCGCCGTGTCGGGCGTGATCTCGACCGTGAGGTTGGCCTGCTCGTTCGGCTGGTCGGTGACGTCGACGAGCTTGACGCGCGCCTCGTCGGTCACGGTGCGCAGCGCGCCCATGACGTAGTCCTTGTGCTTGTTGAGGTCGACGCCGGTGAAGCGGACGCGGATGTCGTTTTCCCAGCGCACGATGCGCGTGGGCGTGCCGCTCTGGTGCCAGAGCGATTCCCACAGCGTGCCAAGACCCTGTTCCATGTCATCCGCGGCCATCGCGGCGCACGGCGCCAGCAGAGCTGCAAACAGCAACGACCAGAACTTCCTGCTCATTCCGAGTCACCTCTCATTACTTCTGGCGACAGTATGAGGGTAGGCGTGTTCCTACGCCAGCTTCGAGGCCATGTCTTACAGACAGCCTCCCGAAATGAGGATTTTTCCCAGCGGATGAGGCCGGGACGCATCAGCTGGTGTGCTTGGGTGGCTCAGCTGTGGGGGAAGGGATGCGGGGTCCGCAGCGCAGAGGGCGCAGAGAAGCGCAGAGGACGCAGAGATGAAGAAAGAGAACGGAAAAAATACTTGAGGGATTTCATTTCTCTGCGTTTTCTGCGTCCCTCTGCGGCCTCTGCGCTGCGGACCCCGTATTCGAAAGCTCAGCTGTCGAGGAAATCCTCGAGCAGCCGCGCCAGCAATTCGGGCTGGTCGTGGTGGAGCATGTGGCCGGCGTCCTGCACCGTGGCTTTGCGCAGCTGGGGCACGGCCGCCAGCCGCTCGTGGAACTCGGGCAGCGTGAAGCGGCCCTGCCACCACTGGCTGAGGCTGTCGTCGCTGGCTTCCACCCACAGCACCGGCGCCATGATGCGCCGGTACAGCTCCAGCACTTCGTCGACGCGGAACAGGTTGGCGTTGACGATCTTGTGGGCCGCGTCGCCCAGGATGCGCCAGCGGCCGTTGTCCTCGCGCGCCCAGTGGCGCGCCAGCCAGTCCGCCTTGTCCTGCGACAGCCGGCGGTTGGTCTTCATCAGGCGCCGCGCCACGCCGCCGGCCGAGTCGTAGTCTTTCAGGCTCATCTCGCCGCGGTGCAGGGACTTCAGTTCGTCCATCCACTTGGCGTAGCGGCCCGGCGCCTGCGAAGGGCGCGTGGCGGGCATGCCGAAGCCTTCGAGGTTGACGAGGCGGCGGATGCGCTCCGGCCGCGCGCCGGTGTACAGCATGGCGACGTTGCCGCCCATGCTGTGGCCCACCAGATCAACCGGCTGCCCGCCGCCGTAGTGGTCCAGCAGGAAGTCCAGGTCGGCCAGGTAATCGGGGAACCAGTAGTTGTCGGCCGGAGGAGACTCCGTGAGGCCGTAGCCGCGCCAGTCGGGCGCGATGACGTAGCGGTCCTGCGAGAAGGCGTCGACCACGAACTGGTACGACGCGGCCACGTCCATCCAGCCGTGCACCATCACCAGCGGCGGCTGCCCCGGTGTCGGTTCGCCCCATGCGCGGACGTGGTAGCGCAGGCGGCGGATGGGGACAAACTCGCTGCGCGACGCTCGGCGGGGTTGGTACATTGCCGCCGATCATAGGAGACAGAGACGATGGCCCAGAGTCAAGGCAGCGACAAGCAGGCGGACCACCACGCGGCGATGCACGCTTCGTTCCGCTGGGCGGTGCCGGAGCATTTCAACATCGCGCAGGCGTGCTGCGGCCGCTGGGCGGCCGACGGCGAAGGCGCCGCGCGCGTGGCGGTGCGCGAGCACGTGCCGGACGGCGAGGGCCGCACGCTCACGTTCGCCACGCTGCAGCTGCAGGCCAACCGCCTGGGCAACGTGCTGCGATCGCTCGGCGTGCAGCGCGGCGACCGCGTGGCGCTGGTGATGCCGCAGCGGTTCGAAACCGCCATCGCGTACATGGCCGTCCTGCAGCTGGGCGCGGTGGCCATGCCGCTGTCCATGCTGTTCGGCCCTGAGGCGCTGGCTTACCGCCTGCAGGACAGCGAAGCGGCGGTGGCGCTCTGCGACGAGAGCTCCATCGCCAACCTGCTGGCCGTGCGCGCCGAGTGCCCGGCGCTGAAGACGCTGGTGGGCGTGGGCGCGGCGGCGCTGCAGGCCGACCTGGACTGGGGCGTGGAACTGGCGAAGCAGCCTGCGACGTTCACGGCGGCGAAGACGAAAGCGGATGAAGGCGCGGTGTTGATCTACACCAGCGGCACGACGGGGCCGCCGAAGGGCGCGCTGATCCCGCACCGGGCGTTGATCGGGAACCTGCCGGGGTTTGTGTGCAGCCAGAACTGGTTCGGGTTCCCGGAGTCCGTTCGCCCTGAGACAAGTTCAGCCCGAACGGACAGTGAAGCCGTGTTCTGGTCACCGGCCGACTGGGCGTGGACCGGGGGCCTGATGGACGCGCTGCTCCCCAGCCTGTACTTCGGCCGCCCCATCGTGGCCTACAACGGCCGCTTCTCGCCCGACACGGCGTTCGCGCTGATGCAGGAGCACGGCGTCACGCACAGCTTCCTGTTCCCCACTGCGCTGAAGGCGATGATGAAAGCCTTCCCGCAACCGCGCCGGCAGTTCAGGCTGAAGCTGCAGGCCATCATGAGCGCGGGCGAGGCGGTGGGCGACGCGGTCTTCGCGTACTGCCGCGACCAGCTGGGCGTGGTGGTCAACGAGATGTTCGGCCAGACCGAGATCAACTACGTGGTGGGCAACTGCAGCATGAACGGCCGCACGCCAGGCGGTGTGGGTTGGCCCGCGCGGCCCGGCAGCATGGGCCGGCCGTACCCCGGCCACCGCGTGGCGGTGATCGACGACGACGGCAACGAATGCGCCGCGGGCGTGCCGGGCGACGTCGCCGTGAATCGCTACGACGCGCACGGCCAACCCGACCCGATCTTCTTCATCGGCTACTGGCGCAATGACGGGGCAACGCAGCGCAAGTACACGGGCGACTGGTGCCGCACCGGCGACCTGGCCACGCGCGATGAAGACGGCTACCTCTGGTACCAGGGCCGCGCCGACGACGTGTTCAAGGCCGCGGGCTACCGCATCGGCCCGAGCGAGATCGAGAACTGCCTGGTGAAGCACCCCGCGGTGGCGAACGCGGCGGTCGTGCCGAAGCCGGATGCGGAGCGCGGCGCGCTGGTGAAGGCTTTCGTGGTGCTGGCGCCGGGACACAAGCCCGGCGAGCGACTGATCGCCGAGCTGCAGCAGCACGTGCGCGGCAAGCTGGCGCCCTACGAATACCCGAAGGAGATCGAGTTCATCGACGCGCTGCCCATGACCACCACGGGCAAGGTGCAGCGGCGGGTGCTGCGGCTGCAGGAAGAGGAGAAGGCGCGATGACGCCCGGCGCGGCCTCGCCCTTCGACATCCTGCGGGCGCGCCAGGCGAGGACGGCGTCCTGCCGTCAGATGCCTTTCGACGAAGGGTTGGCGAAGCCTTCCTTCGTCTCGGCATTCAGCGGGTAGTTGATGTTGGCGCCCTTGGGCGGGATCGGGGACATGAACCACCTG
Source organism: Ramlibacter humi (assembly GCF_004681975.1). Classification (GTDB taxonomy): domain Bacteria; phylum Pseudomonadota; class Gammaproteobacteria; order Burkholderiales; family Burkholderiaceae_C; genus Ramlibacter; species Ramlibacter humi. The sequence continues at coordinate 87,735 of NZ_SMLK01000007.1, read as the reverse complement.
TTGTAGAGCCTCTCCATCTCGCCCGATTTCATCATCCCGGTGACCACCCGGTCGACAACCGCCTTCAGTTGCGGGTCGTCCTTGCGGTACATGAGAGCCTGGTTCTCCGTGCGGAGGGCTTCACCCGTGATGGCGAAGTCCTTCGGATTCTTCGCGTTGGCGATCAGGCCGGCCAGCAGGATGTCGTCCAGGACGAATGCCGACGCGCGCCCCGTTTCGAGAAGCAGGAAGGATTCCGCGTGGTCCTTGCCGCCGAGCTGGCTGACGTCGAGGTCCTTGCCCTTGTTCGCTTCGCGCAGAAGGCGATAGGAAGTCGTCCCCGTCGTCGTCACGACGGTTTTTCCCTGAAGGTCCGAGATCGACTTGATGCCCGAATTGGCCTTGACCGCCATGCGGACGTTGTAGCGGAAGATGTCGGGCGAGAAAGCCACGTCCTTCTGCCGTTCCACCAGGTTCGTCGTGGAGCCGCACTCGAGATCCACCGTGCCGTTCACCACCAGCGGTATGCGGTTCTGCGAGGTCACGGTGAGGTACTTCACGTCGACCTTCGGCATCTTGAGCTCGCTCTTGATCGCATCCACGATCTTCATGCAGATGTCGATGCTGTAGCCGATGGGCGTGCCGCCGCCGTCGTTGTAGGAGAACCCGAACGAGGATTCCCGGTTGCCGATGGTGATGGCTCCGGTCTCCTTGATCTTCTTGAGGGTTCCCGTGTCCTGCGCGCTCGCGCCGGTCGCCAGGAGAAGGGTGATCGCGGACAGCGCAGCGCAGACCGCAAGTTGGATGCGAAAGCTCATGGTACGTCCTTGGTGGGGTTGAAGAAACCGGTTGGAAGGGAAGCGATCAGCGCGCCGCCGCACGGGTGACGGCGTCGACGGACGCGGCCAGCAGGCGCACGGCTTCGCGCAGTTCGTCCTGTGTCGCGACAAAAGGAGGGGCAAGCAGCACGTGGTCGCCATGCAGCCCGTCCACGGTGCCGCCGAAGGGATAGCAAAGCAGGCCGCGCTGCATCGCATCGCCCTTGAGCCGGGCGTTGACCGCCAGCGCGGGGTCGAAGGGACGCTTGGATGCGCGGTCGGCGACCAGCTCGATGCCCCAGAAAAAACCACGGCCGCGAATGTCGCCTACGTGCGGATGCTCGCCCAAGGCCTCCCGGAGCCATTCCCCGAACCGGTGGCCGTCGTCGCGAACCTTCCCGAGCAGGCCGTCGCGATGGATGACTCGCTGCACGGCCAGTGCGGCGGCGCAAGCGACCGGGTGGCCGAGGTACGTATGGCCATGCTGGAAGAATCCGCTGCCGCGCGACATCGCTTCGACGATGTGCTTGCCGGCCAGGACCGCTCCCACGGGCTGGTAGCCGCCGCCGAGGCCTTTGGCGACGGTGACGAGGTCGGGCGAGATCCCTTCCTGCTCGCAGGCGTACAGGCTGCCGGTGCGCCCCATCCCGCACATCACCTCGTCCAGGATGAGCAGCACGCCATGGCGGTCGCAGACGCTGCGCACCGCCTTGAAGTAGCCGGGCACGGGGGTGAGAACACCGGCTGTCGCGCCGCCCACGGTCTCGGCGATGAATGCGATGACCCGCCCGGGTCCCTGGGCGACGATCGCGGCTTCCAGCTCGCTCGCGAGGCGCTGCCCGTATTGCTCCGGGGATTCGTCCGGCCGCTGCTCGCGATAGGGATAGCACGGCGCGACATGGGTCGCCGGCATCAGCAGGGGGGCGAACGGCTCGCGGCGCCAGGCATTGCCGCCGACCGCCAGCGCCCCCAGCGTGTTGCCGTGGTAGCTCTGGCGGCGGGCGATGAAGTGGGTGCGTTCGGGCTGGCCCAGCTCCACGAAGTACTGGCGCGCCATCTTGAGCGCCGCCTCGATCGCCTCGGAGCCCCCGCTCACGAGGTAGGCGTGGCTCATGCCCTGCGGCGCGGTCCGTATGAGCTCGTCGGCCAGCCGCTCGGCGACGTCCGTGGTGAAGAAGCTCGTGTGCGCATAGGCCAGCTGCCCCATCTGCGCTTGCATGGCGGCGAGCACGTCGGGGTGTCCGTGGCCCAGCGAAGAGACGGCCGCGCCGCCGGAGGCATCGAGGTAGCGGCGGCCGTCGGCGTCTTCGATGTACACGCCATTCGCGCTGACGGCGCGCGGCGGGGTGCGGCGCAGATGGCGATGGAACACATGGGTCACGGCGAAATCCTTGTGGAATGAATGTCCCACTTAATTCTTAATCGGAACAAATGTTCCGTCAAGGGCCGCCGATCGAACGGGCACTATCCTTGGGCGGCGTCCAATCCCGGCCAAGTCCCGCCATGTCCGTCAAGAACGAATTGCGTCAGCGCTTTCCTGGGCTGCCGCCCACCCTCCAGCAGGTGGCCCGCTATGCGCTCGACCATCCGAACGAGGTGGTCACGAAGTCGATGCGCACCGTGGGCGTGCAGGCGGGCGTGCCGCCCTCGACGCTCGTGAGGTTCGCGCAGCAGCTGGGCTTCGAGGGATGGCCGCAGTTCAAGGAAGCCGTGGCGCAGGACATGGGCCTGGGGTCGGCCGCCTACGGGGACAAGGCGCGCACCCTCCAGGGACGTGCCCAGGACGCCACCCTGGTGGGAGAAATCTTCCAGTCCCACCGGGCCAATCTCGAGACGACGGAACGCCTCAGCGGCGGGGAACTGGTGAAAGCCGCGGCTTTGCTGGAGAAGGCGAACGCGGTGCACGTGGCCGGATTCCGGGCCTGCTTCCCGATCGCTTTCTCACTTGTGTACGTCTACCGCCTCTTCCGGGATGCCGTGCACCTCGTCGATGGACAGGGCGGTTCGCTCGAAATGCAGCAGCGGGCGATGCGCCGCGGCGACGCGCTGGTGGTGGTGAGCTTCGCGCCCTATTCGCGCGAAGCCATCCAGGTCGCCGAGGCGGGCAGGGCCGCGGGATGCAAGCTGCTTGCGCTCACCGACAGCGACGCGTCGCCGCTGTCCCTCATCGCCGACGCCACCCTGCTTTTCACGACGCAGAGTCCGTCCTTTTTCCCATCGGTGACATCGGGCATCGCGCTGGCGGAGTCGCTGCTGGAGATGCTGGCGAGCCGCGCAGGGAAGTCGGGCGTGCGGCGTATCGAGGACGCCGAAGCCGAGTTGTTCTCCACCGGCGCGTACCACAGCACCGGAAGATCCCGCGGCGCTTCCTAGCCGGTGCGCCGCGCCGCTGGCGCGGTCCTCAGAGCTTGAGCTGCGCCAGCGCCGCCTGCAGGCCGGCGACGCCGCCCACGCGCTGGTCGTTGACGAACACCTGCGGCATCTGGCGCACCGAAGGGCCGCACTTCTCGTAGAAGGCCAGGCGCTCGGCCTCGTCGTCGATGCGGATTTCCTCGAAAGGCAGGCCGCGCGACTTCAGGAGCATCTTGGCCGACTCGCATTGCGGGCAGGCGGACTTGGAGTAGACGACGAACTTGGGCTGCATGGCCGGCAGTGTAGCCAGCCTTCTCAGCCGTAGCGGGCCTGGCAGTTTTCGCACCAGAAGCTGCGGCGGTCCGTCACGCCCAGGTGCCCCTTGCGCAGCGGGATGTGGCAGCGCGGGCAGGTGCGCCTGGTGTGCGCCAGCCAGTGCTTCTTCAGCACGAAAGCCTTCTTCCACTCGAGGAAGTCGAAGCTGTACTGCCGCGCCTCGCGAATGAGTTCGCGCAGCTTGGCCGGCGGCAGATCGCCCACGCGCGACAGCGGATGCACGCGGATGCGGAACAGCACTTCGTTCTTGATGATGTTGCCCACCCCCGAGAAGATCGACTGGTCCAGCAGCGCGTCGCAGGCCAGCGTGCCGGGGTGCAGCAGCAGGCGCTTTCGCGCCAGCTCCGGGTCCCACTGGCCGGACAGCACGTCGGCGGCCCAGTCGTACACCAGGTCCAGCGGTTCATCCACCAGCCGGGCCGCGCAGCTGTAGAAGTTCAGCTCGCGCCCGCCGGCAAAGCCCAGCCCGATGCGCAGCGGCTTGTCCTTGCGCTCGTCGATGCAGTACGAGCCGAACATCAGCAGGTGGATGCGCAGCGAGACCTTGGGCGTCTCGACGAGGAAGTGCTTGCCCCAGGTGCGGATGGCCGTGATGGTGCGGCCCTTCAGGCGGCCCTGGTCGATCTTCGAATTGCCTTCCACCCGCAGGATGCGGCGGCCCTCGAACACCTGGGCCTTCTCGCGCAGGATCACCAGGGAGGGGCCTTCGGGCATCGCGGCGTCGTGGGTGGGCTGGACCGGGGAGTTGGTTTATTCTGCGCAGCTTCCCCCGGCAGCCTTGTCCGCCTGCATGCCCAGCCCTTGTCATCCATGAACCTCGTTTCCCTCGGCCAAAGCGACCTGCGGGTCACCCCCATCTGCCTCGGCACCATGGTTTTCGGCGAGCAGGTCGCGCAAGCCGATGCCCACGCCATCATGGACCGCGCCGTGGCGCGCGGCATCAACTTCCTGGACACGGCCGAGATGTACGCCGTGCCCGCGCGCAAGGAAACCTGCGGCGCCACCGAAACCATCATCGGCCACTGGCTGCGCAAGAACCCCGGCCTGCGCCAGAAGCTGGTGATCGCCACCAAGGTGGCCGGTCCCTCGCGCGGCATGCCCTGGGTGCGCGAAGGCGCCGGCATGACGGCGGCGGACATCGTCACGTCCTGCGAAAACTCGCTGCGCCGGCTGGGCATCGAGACGATCGACCTGTACCAGATCCACTGGCCGGAGCGCAACACGCCGATGTTCGGCGCGATGTACTACGACCCCACCAAGGAGCGCACCAAGACTTCGATCCACGAGCAGCTGGAAGCCTTCGGCAAGCTGGTGAAGGACGGCAAGGTGCGCTACATGGGCCTGTCGAACGAGACGCCTTACGGCCTGCACGAGTTCGTGCGCCTGGCCGAACAGCATGGCCTGCCGCGGCCGGCGACGGTGCAGAACGCGTACTGCCTGCTGAACCGCAGCGTGGAAAACGGGCTGGACGAATCGCTCCACCGGCTGGACGTGTCGCTGCTGCCGTACTCGCCGTTGGGCTTCGGCTTGCTGTCGGGCAAGTACGACGAGTCGGGCCTCACCGGCCCGGGTGCGCCGGCCGCCGCGCGCATCGCGAAGTTCGAGTCGGTGCGGGCCGGCCGCTGGGGCCGCGAGGACGCGTTGAAGGCCGCGCGGCGCTACAGCGCGCTGGCGCGCAAGTACGGCCTGTCGCCCGCCACCATGGCACTGGCCTGGTGCTACCAGAAGTGGATCGCGCGCAGCACCATCATCGGCGTGACCTCGCTGGCCCAGCTGGAAGAGGACCTGGACGCGTGGAACGTCAAGCTGCCCGCCGAGCTGCTGGCGGAGATCGACCAGGTGCGCTGGGAGATGCGCGACCCGGCCATCTGACAATCTGGGTTGGCGCCGTGGCGAAGAAAGAGCACGTCAGCGAGACACCGGCCACGGCGATGCTCAAGGCTCATCGCGTGGTCTTCACCGAGCATCCCTACGAGTACCTGGAACACGGCGGCGCGGAGCACAGCGCGGCCGTGCTCGGCTTCGATCCGTTCACCGTGGTGAAGACGCTGGTGATGGAGGACGAAAAGGCGCGGCCGCTGATCGTGCTGATGCACGGCAACCGCAAGGTGTCGACCAAGAACCTGGCGCGGCAGATCGGGGCCAAGTCGGTGGAGCCGTGCAAGCCCGAGGTGGCCAACCGCCACAGCGGCTATCTGGTCGGCGGCACCTCGCCTTTCGGCACGCGCAGGGAGATGCCGGTGTACGTGGAGGAGACCATCCTCGCCCTGCCGCGCATCTGCATCAACGGCGGGCGGCGCGGGTACCTGGTGGGCATCGAACCCCAGGTGGTGGTGCACTTGCTCGGCGCCAAGCCCGTTCACTGCGCGCTGGAAGACTAGCCCATCGGTGGCTGGCAAAATCGCCGGCCATGGACGCCTTGTATCCCGTGCTGGCCGCGATCGCGGCCTACCTGGTCGGCTCGCTGGCCTTCGCCGTCATTGTCAGCCGCGCGATGGGGCTGTCGGACCCGCGCACTTTCGGCAGCAAGAACCCCGGCGCGACCAACGTGCTGCGTTCGGGCAGCAAGGCGGCCGCGCTCGTCACGCTGTTGCTCGATGCGTGCAAGGGGTTGGTGCCGGTGCTGCTGGTGCGTCTCTATGGCAAGCGTTTCGGGCTGGAGGATGGGACGGTGGCGATGGTGGCTTTGGGGGCGTTCCTCGGGCACCTCTATCCGGTCTTCTTCCGGTTCCGGGGCGGGAAGGGCGTCGCGACGTTCATCGGGGCGGTGTTCGGCATCCATTGGCTGCTGGGCATCGCGACCGGGCTGACGTGGCTGATCATCGCGTTCTTCTTCCGGTATTCGTCTCTTGCCTCGCTGGTGTCTGCGGTGTTCGCGCCTGTGTATTTCCTGCTGGGTTCCGGGATCCAGTGGTATGCGGAGGCGGAGGTGGTGATGGCGCTGTTCGCGATGGCCGCGCTGCTGGTGTGGCGGCATCGGGAGAACATCAAGCGGCTGCTGGCGGGGACGGAGTCTCGGCTCGGGAAGAAGAAGCGGGTTTAGCCGCCGCGCTGGGACCAGTGTGCGGGTTCGAAGAAGCATTCCACCTACAGCGCGCGACCCCTCAACGGCGTCATTCCCGCGAAGGCGGGAATCCATGGCTTCCACTACAGCCGTTGAATGCGGACGCCATGGATTCCCGCCTTCGCGGGAATGACGCCATTGGGGAACCCCGCACACCGTTCCACGCGCCAAGCCGGGCACCGCCTGGCGCGCCGCACGGCCTTCGATACGAAAGAGACGGACCGGACTTACTCGTACGCCGACATCGGCACGCAAGAACAGAACAGATTCCGATCCCCGTACACGTTGTCCACGCGCCCGACAGGGGGCCAGTACTTCGCATGCCGGCGTTCATCCAGCACCGCCGCCCCAGCTTCGCGCGGATACGCGTGCGTCCACTCTCCCTTCAGCAACGCACCTGCGGTATGCGGCGCGTTCCTCAGAGGGTTGTCGTCCTGCGGCCACTCGCCACGCTCCACGCGCCTGATCTCCTCGCGGATGGAAATCATGGCGTCGATGAACCGGTCGATCTCCTCCAGCGTCTCGCTCTCGGTCGGCTCCACCATCAGCGTGCCGGCCACCGGGAACGACAGCGTCGGCGCGTGGAAGCCGTAATCGATAAGCCGCTTGGCCACATCTTCGGCGGAGACGCCGCTGCTGTCCTTCAGCGGACGCAGGTCCAGGATGCACTCGTGCGCGACGTGGCCGTTGGGGCTGGCGTACAGCGTCGGGTAGTGGTCCTTCAGCCGCGTGCTGATGTAGTTGGCCGAGAGGATGGCGACTTCGGTGGCCTGGCGCAGGCCCTCGGCGCCCATCATGCGGCAGTACATCCAGCTGATGGGCAACACAGCGGCGTTGCCCAGCGGCGCGGCCGACACGGCGCCCACCGGATGGCCGGTGATGCCGCCCGCTTCGTGGCCGGGCAGGAAAGGCACGAGGTCTTCGACGACGCACACCGGGCCCACGCCGGGTCCGCCGCCGCCGTGCGGGATGCAGAACGTCTTGTGCAGGTTCAGGTGGCTGACGTCGCCGCCGAATTCACCGGGCGCGGCCACGCCCACCAGCGCGTTCATGTTGGCGCCGTCCACGTACACGCGGCCGCCGTAGGCGTGCACCATCTCGCACAGCTCCTTCACCTGCGTCTCGAACACGCCGTGCGTGCTGGGGTAGGTGATCATGATGCAGGCAAGGTTGTCCTTGTGCTGCTCGCACTTGGCCTTCAGGTCGCCGAGGTCCACGTTGCCGTTCGTGTCGCACGCCGTCACCACCACCTGCATGCCGACCATCTGCGCGCTGGCGGGGTTGGTGCCGTGCGCGGACGAGGGGATCAGGCAAACGTTGCGGTGGCTCTGGCCTTTGCTCTCATGCCACGCCTTGATGGCCAGCAGGCCGGCGTATTCACCTTGCGATCCGGCGTTGGGCTGCAGGCTGATGCCGGCGTAGCCGGTGGCTTGGCACAGCCAGTCGCGAAGCTGCTTGTCCAGCTCGGCGTAGCCGGCCAGCTGGTCGCGCGGCGCGAACGGGTGCACGTGCGCGAATTCCGGCCAGGTGATGGGGATCATCTCGCTGGTGGCGTTCAGCTTCATCGTGCAGCTGCCCAGCGGGATCATGCTGCGGTCCAGCGCCAGGTCCTTGTCGGACAGCGCGCGGATGTAGCGCAGCATGCCGGTTTCGCTGTGGTGCGTGTTGAACACCGGGTGCGCGAGGAATTCGCTGGTGCGGCGCAGTTCTCGCGGGATCAGCGGCTCGATGCCCTTCTCGTAGTCGGCGAACGTGGGCAGCGCCTGGCCATCCTTCGCGAAGATCTTCCACAGCAGTTCGATCTCGGCGCGCGTGGTGGTCTCGTCCAGCGAGATGCAGGTGTACTCGTCCCAGGCCTGCCGCAGGTTGGCGCCCATGGAGATGGCGCGCTGTGCCAGCCGCTGCGTGTCGCCCTTGGTGTGGAACGACAGCGTATCGAAAGCGGTCTGGTGGTGCATCTGCGCGCGCGACCAGCCCAGCTTCTCCAGCCCCGCGGCCAGCACGGCGGTGTACGCCGCCACGCGTTGCGCGATGCGCTTCAGCCCCTGCGGGCCGTGGTAGACGGCGTACATGCTGGCGATGACCGCCGGCAGCACCTGCGCCGTGCAGATGTTCGACGTGGCCTTCTCGCGGCGGATGTGCTGTTCGCGCGTCTGCAGCGCCAGGCGGTACGCCGGGTTGCCGTGGCTGTCGACGCTGACGCCCACCAGGCGGCCCGGCATGGACCGCTTGTAGTCGTCGCGGCACGCCAGGTACGCGGCGTGCGGGCCGCCCGCGCCCATCGGCATGCCGAACCGCTGCGTGTTGCCCACCACGATGTCGGCGCCCATCTCACCCGGCGGCACGATCACCGCCAGCGCCAGCAAGTCGGCCGCGAAGATGGCCGCAGCCTGCTTGGCGTGGATCTTGTCGACCTCGGGCTTCCAGTCGTGCACCCAGCCGCTGCTGGCGGGGTATTGGATCAGCGCGCCGAAGAAGTCGCCCTGCATGGCCTGGTCCCACTCCTGCGCGGAGTTGGCGACCACCACGTGGATGCCCAGCGGCTGCGCGCGCGTCTTCACCACTTCGATGGTCTGCGGGTGGCAGTCGCCGCCGATGACGAAGGTGTCGCTCTTGCTCTTCACGCTGCGCTTGGCCAGCGTCATGGCTTCGGCCGCGGCGGTGGCTTCGTCCAGCATCGACGCGTTGGCGATGGGCATGGCGGTGAGGTCGCACACCATGGTCTGGAAGTTGACCAGCGCCTCCATGCGGCCCTGCGAGATCTCGGCCTGGTAGGGCGTGTACGCGGTGTACCAGGCGGGGTTCTCCAGGATGTTGCGCAGGATGACGCCCGGCGTCAGCGTGCCGTAGTAGCCCTGGCCGATGAAGCTCTTGTGGACCTTGTTCTTGTTGGCGATGCCGCGCAGTTCCAGGAGCGCCTGCGCCTCGGTCAGCGGCGCGGGCAGCTTCATGGCCGTGGCGCGCGCGATGGAACGCGGCACGATGCTTTCGATCAGCGCGCGGCGCGAAGCCTCGCCGATGACCGACAGCATGTGCTTCTCGCCCGCTTCGTCGATGCCGATGTGGCGCGGGATGAATTCGGTGGGGTTCTCGAGCTCGCCGAGGGGGCGGGCGGATTGCATCAGCATGGGGACTCCTCGAAGGTTGTCATTGCGGGCTCGACCCGCAATCCATCTCCGGCTGCTCGCGCCCGCACGGATGCAAGCGTCCGGAGATGGATGCCGGGTCAAGCCCGGCATGACAGTTGAATCAGGCGTTCTTCGCGAACTCGCCGTAAGCCGTCTCGTCCATCAGCCCTTCGAGCTGCGACGCGTCGGCCACCTTCACCCTGAAGAACCAGCCCTGGCCCAGCGGGTCGCTGTTGGCCAGCGAGGGGTCGGCGCGCAGCGCCTCGTTCACCTCGGTCACTTCGCCGTCCAGTGGCATGTACACGTCGGCCGCGGCCTTCACCGATTCGACGACGCCGGCGACTTCGCCCTTGGCGTAGGTCTTGCCGACTTCCGGCAGGTCGACATAGACCACGTCGCCCAGCGCGTCCTGCGCGTGGACGGTGATGCCCACGGTGGCGGCGGCACCCTCGGTGCGGATCCATTCGTGTTCCTGGGTGTACTTGACGGTCATGGCGCTTCTCCTGTTGTCCTCGGTTGATTATTGGGGCTTCAGCCGCGGTAGTACCGCTGCGGCACGAAGGGCATGGGCGCGACTTCCATGGGCACGGCCTTGCCGCGAACCATGGCATTCAGCCGCGTGCCGGCGGCGGCATGCGCCGCGTCGACGTAAGCCATGGCGACGGGCTTGTCGATGGTGGGGCCCAGCAGGCCGCTGGTGACTTCACCGACTTTCCGGCCGGCCGCGTCCTGCAGTTCGGTGTGCTCTCGCACGGGCACGCGTTCCAGCCCGACCAGGCCCACGCGCTTGCGGGCCACCGGCACCTTGCCGTCGATCTGGCCCAGCACCTTGTCCGCGCCGGGGAAACCGCCCGCGCGCTCGCCGCCCGTGCGGCGCACCTTCTGGATGGACCAGTTCAGCGCCGCTTCGGTGGGCGTGGTGGTCGTGTCGATGTCGTTGCCGTACAGGCACAGGCCCGCTTCCAGCCGCAGCGAATTGCGAGCGCCCAGGCCGATGGGCTTCACCTCGGGTTGCGCCAGCAGCGCGCGGGCCAGCGCTTCGGCTTGCGAGCCGTCGACGGAGATTTCGTAGCCGTCTTCACCGGTGTAGCCGCTGCGCGTGACGTGCAGTTCGCCGCCTTCCCAGGCGAAGCTTTCGCCGGTCATGAACACCAGCTTCTCCACGCCAGGCACCAGGCGCTTGAATGCATCGACCGCCTTCGGGCCCTGCAGCGCCAGCAGCGCGCGCTCGGGCATGTTGATCACCTTGCAGCGCGAGCCGATGCTCTTTTCGATCAGCGCCAGGTCGACCGCCTTGCAGGCACCGTTGACGATGACGAACAGGTCGTCGCCGCGGTTGACGATCATGAGGTCATCGACGATGGTGCCTTCTTCGGTCATCAGCAGGCCGTAGCGCTGCTTGCCGCGGCCCAGGCCGACGATGTCGGCGGGCACCAGCGTCTCGAAAGCCGTGGCGGCATCGGCGCCTTCCAGCCGCAGCTGGCCCATGTGCGAGATGTCGAACAGGCCGGCGGCTTCGCGCGTGTGCTTGTGCTCGGCGATCAGGCCGGCAGGGTACTGCACCGGCAGCGAATAGCCCGCGAAGGGCACCATGCGGCCGCCGAGCTCGAGATGGAGCGCGTGCAGCGGCGTGAGTAGAAGCTCGGGCGTGGCGGTGGCGGACAAGCGGCTCTCCAGGGGCGTTCTCGAACCATGGCATTCACCATGGGCGCCCCGGCTGTCCGCTTTACCTGAGAGATTCACCGCCGTCGCCGGGGTTTGCTCCTTCGGTGGGCGCCGTGCGGCGCCTCTCTCCAGCCAGGCATCACCCGGCGAACCGGGTGGCCGTCAGTCCTTTTGCCTGAGCGTTCGGCTGTGCGCCTGCGCCTTCGGCGGCTCCTCGGGAGAGCTCTCTCCTGACAACCCGCGCATTGTATGCGCGGGCCGCCTCACTTCGCGTACACCAGGTCCCGCAAGCCCAGCGACAGCCCCGGCACGTACGTGATCACCATCAGGCACGCCAGCACCACCAGCACGAACGGCACCAGCTGGGTGACGATGCGGTCCAGCGAGATGCGCGCCACGGTGCAGGCGGCGAACAGGTTCACGCCGAAGGGCGGCGTGATCATGCCCAGCGCCAGGTTCACCACCATGATCAGCCCGAAGTGCACCGGGTCGATGCCGAAGTGCTGGGCCACCGGCGCCAGGATGGGCGCCAGCACGATGATGGAAGCGCTGGTCTCGATGAACATGCCGATGACGAACAGCGCGGCGTTGACGCCCAGCAGGAACATCGCCGGGCTCTGCAGCACCGATTCCAGCCAGCGGCCGATGGCGTCGGGCACGCCGGCGCGCGTGATCAGGAAGGCGAACAGGCCGGCGTTGGCGATGATGAACATGATCACCGCCGACGAGATGACCGACTTGCGCAGGATGGCGTACAGGTCCTGCACGCCGATCTCGCGGTAGATCAGCATGCCGACCACCAGCGCGTAGAACACCGCCACGGCGGAAGCTTCCGTCGGCGTGAAGATGCCGCCGTAGATGCCGCCCAGGATGATCACCGGCATCATCAGTGCCCAGCCCGCCTGCAGCAGCGCGCGGCCGAAGGGCAGGCGGCCTTCGCCGTCATGCTTGCCCCAGCCCTTCCACTTGCAGTAGACCCAGACGAACAGCATCAGCGCGCCGCCGATCAGCAGGCCCGGGCCGAAGCCCGCGATGAACAGCTCGCCGATGGACACTTCGGCGCTGACGCCGTAAAGGATCATCGGGATGGACGGCGGGATGATCACGCCCAGTTCCGCGCTGGTGGCCTGCAGCGCCGCCGCGTAGTTGGTGGGATAGCCGTGCTTGATCAGCGCCGGGATCAGGATGGCGCCGATGGCGAAGGTGGTGGCCACCGACGAGCCCGACACCGCCGCGAAGATCATGCAGGTCAGCACGCAGGTCATGGGCAGGCCGCCCTGCACGCCGCCGACGATGCTCTTGGCGAATTCCACCAGGCGACGCGAGATGCCGCCCGTCTCCATCAGGTTGCCCGCCAGGATGAAGAACGGGATGGCCGCCAGCGGGAATTTGTTGATCGACGCGAACATCTCCTTGGCGGAGATGAGCATGTTGGCGTTGGCCGCCTGGATGCCCAGGACCGAAGCCAGGCCGATGGAGACGGCGACCGAGACGCTGAGCGCGAAGCACAGCACCATCGTGGTGAGCATGGCGGCGGTCATTGCGCGGTCTCCAGTTCCAGGCGCTGCGGGTCCAGGTAGTTGCCGGCGATGCCGAAGATCGAGAAGAGCGCCCCCACGGGCATGGCCACGTAGCCCCAGAACATCGAGATCGATTCCAGGCCCGCCATCGACTGCACCTTGCCGCGCACCGAGTAGTCCCAGCCCCACCACAGGATGACCAGCACCAGCGCCAGCGCGGCCAGGCTGACCACGGCGTCGAGCACGCGCCGGAATTTCGGCGGCGACCAGCGATAGAGCACGTCCACGCTGACCATCGCGCCCTGGCGGAACGCGGTGGGAATGCCCAGGAACACCATCCAGATCAGCGACAGGCGGATCAGGATCTCGGTCCATTCGGCCGGCGTTTCGAGGATGAAGCGCGTGACGATCTGGTACATGCCCAGCACACTGGCCGCCACCAGCATCAGGCAGGCACCGGCCATGGCGAAGCCGGTGGTTGCGCGTTCAAGGCGCAGGAACTGGTCTTTCAAGGGAGGCCCTCGCTCGGTCGGGAGAGGCCCGCTCTGGCGGCGGGCTTCGGGAGAAGGAAGGGCCGGGCTTGCGCCCGGCCCGCCGCGTCACTTGACGGCGCGGATCTTGTCCAGCGTGGCCTTGCCGAACTGCTTCTCGAACTCGGCGTTGACCGGGGCCAGCGCCTGCACGAACTTCGCCTTGTCCACGTTGTCGATCACGGTCATGCCCTTGGCGCGCAGGTCGGCCACGCCCTTGGCGTCGTCCTCGTCCACGCGCGCGCGGTTGGCCTTGGTGCCTTCCTTGGCCGCTTCGATGAAAGCCTGCTTGTCGGCCGCGCTGAGCTTGTCGAACGCCGCCTTGTTCATCAGGAAGATGCAGGGCGAGTACACGTGGCCGGTCAGCGTCAGGTGCTTCTGCACCTGGTCGAACTTGGCGGAGATGATGACCGACAGCGGGTTCTCCTGGCCGTCCACCGTGCCCTGCTGCAGGGCGGTGAACACTTCCGGGAAGGCCATCGGCGTGGTGATGATGCCGAAGCCCTTGTAGGCGGCGATGTGCACGGGGTTTTCCATCGTGCGCATCTTCAGGCCCTTGAGGTCCTCGGGCGCCTTCACGTCGCGCTTGCTGTTGGTCATGTGGCGGAAGCCGTTTTCCGCCCACGCCAGCGCCTTGAAGCCCTTGGCGTCGAACTTGGTCAGCATGTCCTGGCCGATGGGGCCGTCCAGCACCGCGCGGGCGTGCGCCTTGTCGCGGAACAGGAAGGGCACGTCCAGCACCTTGGTCTCGGGCACGAAATTGGGGATCGGGCCGGTGGAGGAGAAGGTCAGTTCCTGCGTGCCCAGCTGCACGGCCTCGATGGACTCACGCTCGCCGCCCAGTGCACCGTTGTAGAAGGTCTGTACCTTGTAGCGGCCGCCGGTGCGCTTCTCGACTTCCTTCGCGAAGGTGTCGATGGCGACGCCCTGGTGCGAGTTCTGCGCCGTGGAAATGCTGATGCGCATGGTGGTCTGCGCCAGCGCCGCGCCGCTCACGGCCAGTCCCATGGCCAGAGCTGCAAACAATCGATTTAGTTTCACGCCGTGTCTCCTTGCGATGCCTTTTTGCGGAAGGCGCAAGGATGGGGCGCGGTGCGGGTTTTCGCTACGGGGGTAACACGTACCCCCGCGCTTCCTACATGTTCGTGTAGTTCGGCCCGCCGCCGCCTTCCGGCACCACCCACACGATGTTCTGCGTGGGGTCCTTGATGTCGCAGGTCTTGCAGTGCACGCAGTTCTGCGCGTTGATCTGAAGGCGCTCGTTGCCGGTGCCTTCGTCCTTCACGAACTCGTACACGCCCGCCGGGCAATAGCGCGCTTCCGGCCCCGCGTACTTGTGCAGGTTGATGTTCACCGGCACCGTGGGATCCTTCAGCGTCAGGTGCGCCGGCTGGTTCTCTTCGTGGTTGGTGTTGGAGATGAACACCGACGACAGCCGGTCGAACGTGAGCTTGCCATCCGGCTTCGGGTACACGATGGGCTTGAACTGCGCGGCCGGCTTCAGGCACGCGTAGTCGGGCTTGTCGCGGTGCAGGGTCCACGGCACGTGGCCGCCCAGCAGCTTGTGCTCGATGCCGTTGGCGATGGTGGCCGTCCACAGGCCCTTCTTGAACCAGGCCTTGAAGTTGCGCGTGCGGTTGAGCTCTTCGTGCAGCCAGCTTTTCTCGAAGGCTTCCGGGTACGCCTTCAGTTCGTCATGCGAGCGGCCTTCGCCCAGCGCGGCGAAAGCGGCTTCGGCGGCCAGCATGCCGGTCTTGATGGCGGCGTGGCTGCCCTTGATGCGCGCGGCGTTCAGGTAGCCCGCGTCGTCGCCCACCAGCGCGCCGCCCGGGAACACCTGCCTGGGCAGCGACAGCAGCCCGCCCGCGGTGATGGCGCGCGCGCCGTAGCCCAGGCGCTTGGCGCCTTCCAAGTACCAGCGGATGCGCGGGTGCGTCTTCCAGCGCTGCAGCTCCTCGAACGGGCTGAGGTAGGGGTTGGCGTAGTCCAGGCCCACCACGTAGCCCAGCGCCACCTGGTTGTTTTCCATGTGGTACAGGAACGCGCCGCCGTACGTGTCGTTCGGCAGCGGCCAGCCCGCGGTGTGCACCACCAGGCCCGGCTGGTGGCGCGAGGGCTCGACTTCCCACAGCTCCTTGATGCCGATGCCGTAAGCCTGCGGATCGCGTCCCTCGTCGAGCTTGAAGCGCGCGATGAGCTGCTTGCCCAGGTGGCCGCGGCAGCCTTCGGCGAAGATCGTGTACCTGGCATGCAGCTCCATGCCCAGCTGGAAGTTTTCGGTGGGCTGGCCGTCCTTGCCGACGCCCATGTTGGCCGTGGCCACGCCCTTGACCGAACCGTCGTCGTTGTAGAGCACCTCGGCGGCCGGGAAGCCCGGGAAGATCTCCACGCCCAGCGCTTCGGCCTGCTGTGCCAGCCAGCGCGTGACGTTGGCCAGGCTGACGATGTAGTTGCCGTGGTTCCGGAAGATCCAGGGCAGCGCGAAGTTGGGCACGCGCACGCCGCCGTGTTCCGACAGGAAGATCATCGCGTCTTCGGTCACCGGCTGGTTGAGCGGCGCGCCCTTGGCCTTCCAGTCGGGGATGAGTTCGCCCAGCGCGCGCGGGTCCATCACGGCGCCCGAGAGGATGTGCGCGCCCGGCTCGCTGCCTTTCTCGAGCACGACCACGGACACTTCGTTGCCTTTTTCCGCCGCCAGCTGCTTCAGCCGGATGGCGGTGGAAAGGCCTGCGGGCCCGCCGCCGACGACGACCACGTCGTACTCCATGGCTTCGCGGGGACCGTACTGGGCGAGGATCTCTTCTGGCGTCATGGGCTGGATAAACTGCCGCTTCCGGCGCCGCCACCGCGGCGGCGTCCAGGGGCGCAAGGATTCTAGTGGCCGCGTTGCGCGGCAGATGGCCTTCCGGCGACTCACGCAGCTTTTAGGCAGGAGACTCAGGTGAGCTACAGCATCGACCTTTCGGGCCGCGTCGCTTTCGTGACCGGCGCATCCAGCGGCCTCGGCGCCCAGTTCGCGCGCACGCTGTCGCGCGCCGGCGCCGCCGTCGTGCTGGCCGCGCGCCGCATCGAGAAGCTGAAGGACCTGCGGGCCCAGATCGAAGGCGAGGGCGGCGACGCGCACGTGGTGGGCATGGACGTCACCGACGTGGGCAGCATCAAGGCGGCCGTGGCGCACGCGGAGACCGAAGTGGGCTCCATCGACATCCTGGTGAACAACTCGGGCGTCAGCACCACCCAGCGCATCCAGGACGTGACCGAGGAAGACTACGACTACGTCTTCGACACCAACACCCGCGGCGCCTTCTTCGTCGCGCAGGAAGTGGGCAAGCGCATGCTGGCGCGCGCCCGCGGCTCGGCGCCGGGCACCTTCACCGGCGGGCGCATCATCAACGTGGCTTCGATGGCTGGCATTCGCGCGCTGCCGCAGATCGGCGTGTACGCCATGAGCAAGGCGGCGGTCATCCACATGACGCGCGCCATGGCGCTGGAGTGGGGCCGCTTCGAGATCAACGTCAACGCCATCTGCCCCGGCTACATCGACACCGAGATCAACCACCACCACTGGTCCACCGAGCAGGGCCAGAAGCTCATCCAGATGCTGCCGCGCAAGCGCGTGGGCAAGCCCGAGGACCTGGACGCGCTGATCGTGCTGCTGGCCAGCAGCGAAAGCCACTTCGTCAACGGCTCCATCATCGGCGCCGACGACGGCTTCGGCATTTGACGCGCGGGGGCATGGCCGGCGGCGTGGCCGCCGGGTTGGTGGCCGGCGCGCTGTGGGGCCTGGTGTTCGTGGCGCCGCGCATGGTCACGGGCTTCTCGTCCGTCGACCTCACCGCGGGCCGCTTCCTCTCTTACGGCGCGGTGTCGGTGCTGATGCTGCTGTGGGCCGCGCGCGGTCCGCGCCGCGTGCCAACGGGTTCGCAGGCGCTGGCCGCCATCGGCATGAGCGTGCTCGGCTTCACCGGCTACTACCTGCTGCTGGTGCTGGCCATCCGCGATGCGGGCACCGAAGTGCCCACGCTCATCATCGGGACGATCCCCATCTGGGTGATGCTGCTGGGCAAGCCCGAGCACCTGCTGTGGCGATCGCTGGTGCCAGGCCTGTTGCTCACCGCGGCGGGGCTCGGCCTGATGATGGCTTCGCCGCACGCGGGCACCACCGCCGCCGGATCGCCGAACTACTGGCGCGGCATCGTGCTGGTGTTGCTGGCGCTGGCATGCTGGACCGCCTTCGCCATCCTCAATGCCGCGTGGATGAAGAAGCACCGCGACGTGAACGCCACCGAGTGGGCCAACTGGCTGGGCGTGGCCACGGGGTTGGGCGCGCTGGTGCTGTGGCTGGTGGCGGGCTCGCCCGCGCGTGAACTGGCCGCGCAGCCTCAACTGCCCTTGTTCGCTACGTTGGCCGTCGCCACCGGCTTCGGCAGCGCGTGGCTGGCCACCATCCTGTGGAACGTCGCCAGCCGGCGCCTGTCGGCCAGCCTGTGCGGCCAGCTGATCGTCAGCGAGACGCTGTTCGCGCTGGTCTATTCTTTCGCCTGGGACGGGCAATGGCCCACCCCAGCCCAATGGGCCGCCTGCGTGCTGTTCACGCTGGGCATCCTGGCCTCCATCCGAGCGCACCGATGAAACTCGAACTGCCTGAAAACAAGAAGCTCGTCCACGAAATGACCACCGGCATCCGCTGGGGCGACATGGACGCCATGGGCCACGTGAACAACACGCTGTACTTCCGCTACCTGGAGATGGCGCGCATCGACTGGCTCACCGCCATCGGCTGCGCGCCCAACCCGCTGGGGCAGGGACCGCTGATCATCAACGCCTTCTGCACCTTCCACAAACAGCTGGAATTCCCCGGCGACATCCGCGTGAAGATGTACGCCAGCGACCCGGGCCGCACCTCGTTCGAAAGCTGGGCGACCATCGAGCGCCTGGACGACCCCGGCGTCATCTACGCCAGCGGCGGCGCGACCACGGTGTGGGTGGACTTCCCCGCCCAAAAGTCCGTCCCCATGCCCGACTGGTTCCGCCAGCACGTCACCTGACTTGCCTTTCCTCCCTCTCCCCCTGGGGAGAGGGCCGGGGTGAGGGCTATCCCCGCGCGATTTACCCCTCGTAGTTCTCCACCGTCCCCGGATCCCTGACCTGCGCGGCGTCCGGATCCTCCCCAAACTCCGCCTTCGCCCTGCGCTGCCGCAGCAGATCCCAGCACTGGTCCAGCTGCTCCTGCACGTGCCGAAGCCGCTTCTGCGAGTCCTCGCTGTTCGTGCCTTGCGCCCGCAGGCGCTTCTCTTCTTCGACCAGGCTGGAGATGTTGTCGAGAACGTCCGTGTCTTGCATGGTGCGCGCTCCTTTGTGGTGCCCGCCCAGTGTGGACCATTCCGGCGCCGCAGTGGCTCGTCCTTGCCGATCAGCACGGATGAGCGGCCAGACTACTTCACCGCCTCCGGCAGCGGCATGCCCTTCTTCTGCATCACGTTGCGCACGCGGTCCGGGTAGTCCGAGATGATCCCGTCGACGCCCCATTCGATGAGGCGGGCCACGTCGGCTTCCTCGTTCACGGTCCACGGAATCACCTGCAGCCCCATCGCCTGGCCCTGCTTCACGGTGTCGGCCGTCAGCGCCTGGAAGTTGGGCGACCAGATGGTGCCGCCCGCCGCCTTCACCATGCCCGGCACGCTGCCATGCTGGGCCCGGGTGAACCCGGCGCTGAACACGGGCGAGTCGAAGCTGTTGGTGCCGCGCTGTGACTGCCACGTGAGATAGACCGTGCGCATCTTCGGTGCCAGCGTCTTCAGCACCTGCAGCGTGCGCCAGTCGAAGCTCTGGATCATCACGCGGTCTTCCATCCCCGCATCGCGAATCACCTTCAGCAGCGCCTGCACGAAAGGCTCGGGTTCCAGCGTGTTGGCCGGGTTGTCCAGGTCGATCTTGGTTTCGATGTCGAACTGCACCTTGTCCGCGCCCAGGCGCTTGACCAGGTCGAACACCTCGGTGAGCTTGGGCATGCGCGTGCCGTCGATGGATTGCTGCGTGGCGGCGAAGGGCTTGCCGTACTTGCTCTCCGGCTTGAGGCGCCCGACGTCGTACTGCTGCGACTGCTCGTAGGTCAGTTGCCTGATGACGACCGGCTTGGTGAGCCACTGCCCATCCGGCCCGCGCGCCAGTTCGGGATTTAGCACCGGGTCGTGCGAAATGATCACCACCCCATCCGACGTGATCGCCGCGTCCATCTCCAGCGTGGTCACCCCGATGCGCAGCGCGCGCTCGAAGGCGGGGAGGGTGTTCTCGGGCATGTTGCCGCGGGTGCCCCGATGGCCTTGGAGGTCGAAGGCGTGGGAGGAGAGGGTGAGGGCGGCGAGGGCGAGGGTGGTGAGAAGCTTCTTGGGCATGGCTTGTGATCGGCGGGAGGCCGTCAGTGTGCCTGCGAACTTAAGCCGCGCGCATCCGGCAGGATTTGCTGGTGCCGGAATCCATGCTCCGTATAGTCGCACCTGGATGCCGGAGGGGGAGGCATGGACGCCTTCACGTGAGTTGCACAAGACGCCATGGACTGGTTCGCGCTGCTTGAAAACCCAAAAGCCCTGCAGGCCTACTACCCTGCTGCGCCCGACTTGAGCGGCGTCGTCTTGCATTCGATCGGATTCCGGCGTGACGGACCGATGGCCGAGCTGGTGATTGACCTGCCCGCCTTTCCCGCGAAGCCCTCTCCCCGGTGGCCTGTGGAAGCCAACACGTGCCAAGTCCGGCTCCAGTCGATCGATCTTCAATCTGTCGAACTGTCGCGCTGGGGAACGGGCGTTGTGGGAGACCTGAAGGTGTCGAAGACCGCGCACGGCGTCGGCCTCGAGTTCTCCGGCGAGGCGATGTTCCGCCTGGATGGCAGGTGGCTCCGCGTGGAGAGCGTCACTGGGTACGTTCGAGGCGCGTTCTGACAGCGCCCGCGAAGCGGCACCCGCTCACGGATCAACTTCGACATCGTGCGTCATGAAGCCGATCGATCAGAAAGCGTTCTCGAAGCTTCGGCTCCCCCATCTCCTGCCGGGAAAGCCGGTTTACCGCGTGTGGAACTTCGAATACCTGGGCAGTCATTGGCTTGGCCATGTGCACGGCTTCAGCCACGTCCTTCGTCCGTATTCAAGCCCGTTCCGGACCGTGTCGATCGCCATCGACATGCGGGACGCCTCGGATGAAGATCTGCGGCGGGCATCCGCGCGACTCGGAATGCACATGGACCGATCGCTTACTGCGCAGGAATGCCTTGACAGGTACGGTGCACCGCTCGCGACCCAGGAGTTCGCGAGCGATCGCAAGACGTTCTGCTTCAGGACATCCCCCGGATACGAGGTGGGTCTCACGATCCTGAATGCCGGCGGGCTCGTCTATTTCACGATGGATAGCGAGCGAGCCACGCGAACGTCATGACAGTGAGTCGCAGACACAAACGTCCCGCCGCCGGTTTCGAGCAGTCGCGGGCTGTGGCGGCATTCACCGCCGATTCCGCTGTCCCGCGATCGGCAACGAACTGTCCGTCACGCCATCCGGCATTGCAACTCTGGTGGCATGGGCACCGGAACCATCGCAGGACGTCGACGAAGTGGACTACAGGGGTGCCACTATCGCTTCCCAGTGGCGCTGAGTCCCCTTTTCCACATCTGCTTTCTTCGGGCGAGCGCTTAAGGCCGGATGGCGGGGCGCGTCGGTATTCCCTTGCGCCCGCACCCCCGTTTCAATGGCGAGCAATGAAGCTCGGCACTGTCAATCCATCTTCGCCCCCGACTTCTTCACCGCCTCCGCCCACCGCGGCATCTCCGCATTCAGGTACCTCGCGAAATCATCCGCGCCGAGAAACGCCGGATCCGCCCCCTGCGACACCATCCGTGACCGCACCTCCGGATTCGACAGCACCTGCTTGAACGCATCACTCAACTTGTTCTTCACGTCGGCCGGCAACCCCGCAGGTGCCAGGAAGCCGTAGAAGCCGACAACCTCGAAGTCCTTCACCCCACTCTCGATCACCGTCGGCACCTCCGGCAGCGCCGGATTCCTCTCGCGGCTGGTGACCGCCAGCGCCTTCACCTTCCCCTGCTTGTGATACGCCGCCGCCTGCGGAATCGACTCGGCCATGAACTGCACCTGGCCGCCCATCAGGTCGGTGAACGCGGGCGCGCTGCCGCGGTAGGGGATGTGCACCATGAACAGGCCCGTGGCGCTCTTGAACATCTCCGGCGCCAGGTGGCTGATGCCGCCGTTGCCGGCGCTGCCGTAGTTCACCTGGCCGGGACGGGCCTTCGTGTACGCGACGAAATCCTTCAGCGAGTTCACCGGCAGCTTGGGGTTCACCAGCAGCGCCAGCGGCTGCATGGCGGTGCGGGCGATGGGCGTGAAGTCGCGCGTGGTCTGGTAGGGCAGCTTCGAGTACAGGGCCGGGTTGATCACCATCACGCCGGTGTTGGCCAGCATCAGCGTGTAGCCGTCGGCCGGTGACTTCATCACTTCCTGCGCGCCCACGGTGCCGCCGGCGCCGCTCTTGTAATCGATGATGATCGGCTGGCCCAGCACGGCCTGCAGCCGGTCCGCCAGCAACCGCGCGTGCTGGTCCAGCGGCCCGCCGGCCGGGAAGCCGATGACCACGCGAATGGGTTTCTCGGGGAAGGCCGCATGGGCGTGGAAGGCGGCGACCGCGGCCAGCAGCAGGATCGAACGGCGGAACAGGCGTCTCATGGTGGTTTCTTCGGTGAGGGAACGATCGGCGGTCGATCATAGGTGCCGGCATGGGGTGCTCACCCAGGCAGGCGCTCGGTGCTTCCCCTGTGGCTGAGCTCATGCGGCTTTCGCTAGGCTTGCCCTGGCGCCGTCGCAACGCCTTCCCTTTGTCTCTTGCGAATCCCCGGAGTCCAATTTGAAAGTCTCTCGCCACCTCCCCGCCCTTTCCCTGCTCGCCCTGGCCTTCGCCGCCCCGGCCATCGCGCAAGACGTCAAGGCCGCCCTGCTGGCGCCGGAAGGCTTCAAGGTGGATTGGATCTGCATCGACAACACGCGCCGGTTCACCGGGCGCTCGGAAGTCGCGTTCAAAGAGGAGGGCGGCAAGATCGTCGCCAACGTGAACAACTTTTCGCGCGGCACGTGCAAATCGGACGTGACCATGGGCGAAGCGGGTCCCAGCTGGCCCGGTTGCCGCGGCACGGTCCTGCAGATGAAGTTCAACACCAACGACAAGTCGGTGCCATTCACGGGCGCTGGCGGCGATTGCACCTACGAATTCAGGCCGCGGTGACGCGCGGGTTGCTTGCGGGAGGCCCTGCCCGTCACTCGCGCGACCCGCTCCGTGCTTCCCCGATGCTCCGATGAGCCGGCGTTGGCATAGGCTTCGCCTCATGCCGTTCACGCAAGTTCCCGTTCCCGACCGCCCGCAGCACCGGGTCTGGCCCAGGCGCCTGCCGCACTGGATGACGCCGCCGCAGACGTCGTTGTTCGACAACCTCGCCATTTCCGCGCGCCGCTGGCCGGGCAAGCCCGCGCTGGTGTTCTTCGACCGCACGCTCACCTACCCGCAGGTGGTGGCCATGGCCGAGCGGCTGGCCGCGCGGTTGCACGCCATGGGCGTGCGCAAGGGCGACCGGGTGATGCTGGACATGCAGAACTGCCCGCAGCTCATCATTGCCCACTTCGCCATCCTGCGCGCCAACGCGGTGGTGGTGCCGGTCAACCCGATGAACCGGGCCGAAGAGCTCAAGCACTACATCACCGACCCCGACGCCAAGGTCGCCATCTGCACCGGCGACGTGGCGGCCGAGATCGCCAAGGCCGACGCGCAACTGCCCGCGGAGCAGCGCCTGGCGCAGCTCATCGTCACGCAGTACGCCGACGCTTTCGATCCCGCCGCGCAGGGCCCCACGGCGCCGCCGCCCGCGTGGCACGACTGGCTGTTCACGCGCCACCCGTTGCCCGCACTGGAAAGCGGGCAGGTGATGGCGTGGACCGAGGCGCTGGACAACTCGCTGCCGGTGCCGCCTTCCGAAGTGGGCCCCGAAGACCTGGCCGTGCTGCCCTACACCAGCGGCACCACCGGCCTGCCCAAGGGCTGCATGCACCCGCACCGCAGCCTGATGCACAACGCGGTGGCCAGCATGGCCTGGGGCAACGGCACGTCCGAAAGCGTGGTGCTGCTGGTGGTGCCCATGTTCCACATCACCGGCATGGTGAGCGTGATGCACTCGTCCGTCTACATGGGCGCCACCATCGTGCTGATGCCGCGCTGGGACCGCGAACTGGCGGGCCGGCTGATCTCCCGCTGGAAGGTCACCACCTGGACCAACATCCCGACCATGGTCATCGACCTGATGGCCAGCCCCAACTTCGAGCAGTACGACCTGTCCAGCCTGGTGCACATCGGCGGCGGCGGCGCGGCCATGCCGCAAGCGGTGGCGCAGCGCCTGTTCGAGCAGTTCAACCTGCGCTACGTGGAAGGCTACGGCCTCACGGAGACGGCGGCGCCTTCGCACAGCAACCCCACCGACGCGCCCAAGCAGCAGTGCCTGGGTGTGCCGTTCATGAGCTGCGACGCGCGCATCGTCGATCCGGAAACGCTGAAGGAAGTGGCCACCGGCGAGCAGGGCGAGATCATCGTGAACGGGCCCATGGTGTTCAACGGCTACTGGAAGCGGCCCGAGGCGACGCAAGCCGCCTTCATCGAATTCGAAGGCAAGCCTTTCTTCCGCACCGGCGACCTGGGCCGCACCGACGAGGAAGGCTACTTCTTCATCACCGACCGGCTCAAGCGCATGATCAACGCCAGCGGCTTCAAGGTGTGGCCGGCGGAGGTGGAAGCCCTGATGTTCCGCCACCCCGCCATCGCCGAAGCTTGCGTCATCTCGGCCAAGGACGCGTACCGCGGCGAGACGGTGAAGGCGGTCGTGGTGCTGCGCGCCTCGCACAAGGGCCAGGTGACGGAGCAGCAGATCATCGATTGGTGCAGGGACAACATGGCGGTCTACAAGGTGCCGCGCATCGTGCAGTTCGCCGATGCGCTGCCCAAGAGCGGCAGCGGCAAGGTGATGTGGCGCACGCTGCAGGAGGCCGAAGCGCGCGGCTGACCCCGCGCGCAGGAAGGAGGGCGACATGCCCAGCATGCCCGGGCCCAGCACGCGCTGGGCCGAGAAAGTGGAACCCGACGAGGAGCAGCGCTTCGCGCGCTACGGCGAGCTGTTCCGGCAGATCCAGGAAGGCCGCGCCAAACGCTGGGGCGCAGGCCGCACGCTGCACC
Organism: Ramlibacter humi; assembly: GCF_004681975.1. GTDB lineage: Bacteria > Pseudomonadota > Gammaproteobacteria > Burkholderiales > Burkholderiaceae_C > Ramlibacter > Ramlibacter humi. The sequence goes on along the minus strand of NZ_SMLK01000007.1, from coordinate 63,074 downwards.
GCAAGCAGCTGGTCGTCGCCCATGGTTCGCTGGAAGTGCTGGATGGCCTGGCGCCCTATGCCAAGTACGGCCTCTTCGCGGAGCCGCGCGACTACGAAGTGGTGGTGCGCTTGTCCAACGGCGGCCTGGACAACGCGCCCGACCGCGTGCCCGACATCCGCGGCTTCGCCATCCGCGTGATGGGCGTGCAGGGGCTTTCCGCGCTGGGAGGCGAAGCGACGACCCAGGACTTCACCCTGATCAACCAGGAAGCCTTCGCTTTCCCGCGCGCGGAAGAGTTCGTCGAGTTCGTCAACGCGGCTTCGCAGGGCAACGGCGCGCTGTTCAGGCACGTGCTGCGCCGTTATGGCGTGCTGGGCGCGCCCAAGCGGCTGGCCGGCATGCTGAAGACGGTGGCGCGGCCCTTCAGCGGCTTCGCCACCGAGAAGCTGTACAGCACGCTGCCGATGGCCAACGGGCCGTACGCCGTGCGCGTGCGGCTGGTACCGGCGGACACCAATGGGCCGTCGCACCTGGGCGCGCGGTCGGATTGGGGCGGTGATTTCTGCGAACGGCTGAGGAAGCACCCATTGCACTGGGACATGCAGCTGCAGTACTTCGCCAACGAGAAGCTCACGCCCATCGAGGACGCTTCGGTGAATTGGCCCACGCCGTACACGACGGTGGCGCGGTTGATGTTGCCGCGGCAGGACCCCCATTGCGAATCGGGCGTGGCGCTGGCGCGCGAAGTGGAAGGCGGCGTCATCGACCCGTGGCGCGGCCTGGCGGAGCACCGCCCGCTGGGCGAGGTGCAGCGCGCGCGCAAGGCCATCTACTACATCAGCCAGCAGGGGCGCGGCGCCACCTGAGCGCGGCACGCGGTTTGCCGCTGTCGGGGTGAACGGAGACCACCCATGAAGCCTGAGCCCAGCGACCGACACCGCAAATTCGTCCGCAACGCGGCGCCCGAGCGCAACGAGCAGGCGCCGCTGGGGCCGCATCCCAGTTATGACGAAGTGCTGGACGTGGGGGTCGAGTACACGTTTCCTGCGAGCGATCCCGTGGCCGTGCAGAGTTCGGCGAAGGATGCGGCGGAGCGGGAAGAGCGGCGAGGTCAGCGTCACCGCGACCGCCCCCGATGAGGCGTCGTCCCTGCGGATGCGGGAATGACGAAGAGGAGCGTGGGAAATCCATCTCCTGCCGCCACGGCTTTGCCGGCGCTGCGTGCAAGGTGGTTCATGCGAACCAGTCCAGGTACACGCACCCCCGCGCGTGGCCCGGCATTGCAAGCCGTTACCGCCTCGCTTTGCCGGATGATCGGCATGCCATGCGCATCCTCCTCACCGGTTCCACCGGATTCATCGGCGGCGCCATCGCCCGCGCCTTGCTGGCGCAAGGGCACGAACTCGTCTGCCCGGTGCGCGATCCCTCGCGCATGCCGCCGGCCGCGCGCTGCATCGCCGTGCGCACGGACTTTTCGCAGGTGCCTTCGGCGGACTGGTGGCTGCCGCACCTGTCCGAAGTGGACGCGGTGGTCAACGCCGTGGGCATCCTGCGCGAAGGCCCGGGCCAGACGTTCGAGTCGCTGCATCACCTGGCGCCGGCCGAGCTGTTCCTCGCTTGCGCGCAGGCGGGCGTGCGCTGCGTGATCCAGATCTCTGCTCTTGGCGCGGATGCGCAGGCGCAGAGCCGCTACCACCGGAGCAAGCGCGCCGCCGACGAAGTGCTGCGCGGCCTGCCGTTGCGGGGCGCCGTCGTGCAGCCTTCGCTGGTGTTCGCGCCGCAAGGCGCCAGCAGTGCGCTCTTCATGGGTCTGGCCACGGCGCCGGTGCTGCTGCTCCCCGGCGGCGGCCGCATGCCGGTGCAGCCGGTGCACCTGGATGACGTGGTGGCCGGCGTGCTCGGGCTGCTGGCCGACCCGCCGCCGACTGTCGAGACCATCGCTTTCGTGGGACCGCGCCCCGTCGCGCTGCGCGAGTACCTGGATGAGTTGCGTGTGCAGCTGGGCTTGGGTGCGCCCGCCTTCCAGGGCCCGATGCCTTCGGGATTGTTCCTGGCCGCAGCGCGAGTCGCGGGACGCATTCCCGGCAGCTCGCTGGACGAAGAGACGGCCGGCATGCTGCTGCGCGGCAACGCCGCATCGCCGGAACGCTTCACGCTGTTGCTCGGCCGCTCGCCGCGTGCGTCCGAGCGCTTCCTCGATCGCGGCGAAGGCGAAGCCATGCGCGCCCACGCGGTGCTCGACTGGGCGGCGCCTGCGTTGCGCCTCGCGCTGGCTTTCCTCTGGCTGTGGACGGCCGCGGTGTCGTTCGGCCTCTACCCGGTGCACGACAGCTACGCGCTGCTGGCGCGCGTGGGGCTGCACGGCGCCACGGCGAAGGTCGCGCTCTACGGCGCCGCGCTGCTCGACCTGGTGCTGGGCTTGCTCACGCTCACGGCACCCGTCCGGTGGCGCTGGTGGATATGGCCCGCACAGCTGGCACTCGTCGCCGGCTACACCTTGCTGATCACCGTTTTCCTGCCCGAACAGTGGCTGCACCCCTACGGACCGATCAGCAAGAACCTGCCGATCATGGCGGCGATCGCGCTGCTGTGGGGCCTGGAGCCGCGGCGGCGCTGACATGGACTGCCTCACGACCCGGTGGCTGCACTTCCTGTCCTCGACGGTCCTGTTCGGCGCGGGCATCGGCTCGGCGTTCGGCGGAGATGACGGTGCGCAGGCATGCGCACCCACCCGCGGCGCCGCGCACGTGCGCCGGATGCGGCGCCGCGGGCCACGGGCCCGAGGCGAACTACTGCCAGCAGTGCGGGCAGGCGTTGCCGCCCGCGCGCTGGCGTCGCGCGCTCAGCCGACCAGCCGGTTCCACCACGCGCCGTAGTCCTTGTCGATCGCCAGCACCCAGAGGGTGAGGACGAGGGCGGCGAGGCCGGTGCACAGCGCCACCTGCACCGCCAGCTGCACGCCCGCGAAGCCCAGGATCCAGGGCGATGCCATCAGCAGGATGCCGACGGCCGCGCCGAACCACTCTTCCCAGGCGGCCGGCAGCACCAGTTCGCCCACCGACGCGGCTATGAGCAGCACGCCGGCGACCACCAGCGTGGCCATCGCCATTCGCGGCTGCGTCAGGCCGAGCGCCCAGGGGGCGATGATCAGCCAGACCCCCAGCAACCCCATCACCGGGTCCTGCCAGTGCTTCCATGTTTTCATGGCTCATCTCCTTGCCGCGCATTCCCAGCGCGCGGCACATCGTTGGACTGGCGCGCGCGCCGCGGGTTCAGCCCGGCCGCAGCGCGTTGCTGCGGACCGACAGCACTGTCGCGCAGGCGCCCTCGCGGGATAGCATGCCAGCCATGCAAGAAGTCCCGCCCTGGTACCGCTCGGTCGCCGTCAAGAGCTGCCTCATCGCTTTCGTGGCCACGCACATCCCCTTGCTCGGCCTGATCGCCGTCATCGTGCTGCGGCCCGAGTGGCTGTCGCCCTGGGGCGTGTTCCTGGCCGCGCTGGTGTTCACGCTGGTGGCCACCGGCATTGTCATCGGCGTGCTGTGGCGGATGTTCCGCCCGCTGCGCGACGCGGCCGACGGCCTGCATGTCTTCATGAGCGAAGGCCGCCTGTTCGCGCCCACCGGTGGCGGCCGCGACGAGGTCGGCCGGCTGGTGCAGACGCTGGTGAAGTCGCTGGCTCACGTCGAGCGCGGGCGCGCCGCGCTGCTGGATGCCGGCGCCTTCGCGCTCGCCAGCCACGGCGAAGCGGGCGGCACCGCCATGCCGTCGCGCGGCTGGCTGGCGCTGGTGGAAGTCGACCAGTGGGAAGAGCTGGACCGCGAAGGCCGCCCGCGCGACCTGATGGCCGTGCAGAGGGCGATGACCGCCACGCTGCAGGAAGTGCTGACCGACGACGAACTGCTCATGCCCTGGGGCCGCGGCCGCTGCCTGGCCATGCTGCTGGGCTCCGGCACCGAAGTGGTGGAGCGGCTGGAAGCCGCCTGCCGGCGCGTGCCCGTCGGCGAAGCCGAGGTCCACCTCACCGCCAGCGCCGTCGTCGAACCGAGCGAAGCCGGCCCGCGCTCCTGGGCCGCGGGGCTGCAGCGGCTGGAGAACAAGCTCTTCGCGCTGCGCATGCGCGGGGCTCAAGCTCAGGTGGCCTAGGGGCCGAGAACTCCCTTACGCAGAGTGCGCAGAGGACGCGCAGAGGACGCGGAGAAGAATTACTCAAAGGTTTTCCTCTCTGCGACCTCTGCGCTTCCTCTGCGTCCTCTGCGTAAGGGTGTCCGCATTCCTGCATTTCTCTATCCACCCGCGTACAGTCGCGGCTCCTTCTCCAAAGGAGTCCGCATGAAATCCCGCGCCGCCGTCGCCTTCGGGCCGGGCCAGCCGCTCGAAGTCGTCGAGATCGACGTCGAACCGCCGAGGAAGGGCGAGGTGCTCGTGCGCATCTCGCACACCGGCGTGTGTCACACGGATGCGTTCACGCTGTCGGGCGAAGACCCGGAAGGCCTGTTTCCCGTCGTGCTGGGCCATGAAGGTGCCGGCATCGTGGTCGAGGTGGGCGAAGGCGTCACCAGCGTCAAGCCGGGTGACCACGTCATCCCGCTGTACACGGCCGAGTGCGGCCAGTGCCTGTTCTGCCAGTCGGGCAAGACCAACCTGTGCGTCGCCGTGCGCGCGACGCAGGGCAAGGGCGTGATGCCGGACGGCACCTCGCGCTTCTCGTACCAGGGCAAGCCGCTGTACCACTACATGGGCTGTTCGACGTTCAGCGAGTACACCGTGGTGGCCGAGGTGTCGCTGGCCAAGATCAGCCCCGATGCCAACCCCGAGCAGGTGTGCCTGCTCGGCTGCGGGGTGACCACCGGCCTGGGCGCGGTGAAGAACACCGCGAAGGTGCAGCCGGGCGACAGCGTGGCGGTGTTCGGCCTGGGCGGCATCGGGCTGGCGGTGATCCAGGGCGCGAAGCTGGCCGGCGCGGGCCGCATCATCGGCATCGACACCAACCCTTCCAAGTTCGAACTCGCGAAAACTTTCGGCGCGACGGACCTGGTGAACCCGAAAGACCACGAGAAGCCGATCCAGCAGGTGATCGTGGAGATGACCGGCTGGGGCGTAGACCACTCGTTCGAATGCATCGGCAACGTGCAGGTGATGCGCGCGGCGCTGGAATGCGCGCATCGCGGCTGGGGCCAGTCGGTGATCATCGGCGTGGCCGGTTCCGGGCAGGAGATTTCCACCCGGCCGTTCCAGCTGGTGACGGGCCGCCGCTGGCTGGGCACCGCGTTCGGCGGCGTGAAAGGCCGCAGCCAGCTGCCCGGCATGGTGGACGACGCGATGGCGGGCCGCATCCAGCTGGCGCCTTTCGTGACCCACACCATGCCGCTGGCGGGCATCAACGAAGCCTTCGACCTGATGCACGAAGGCAAGTCGATCCGCTCCGTCGTGCACCACGTGGCGGCGTGATGGAAAAAGTCGAACAGCACGCCAGCTTCGGCGGCCGCCAGGAAGTCTGGGCGCATGCCTCGGACGCGCTGGGCTGCCGCATGAAGTTCGGCATCTACCTGCCGCCGGCGGCGCTGCTGGGCGAGAAGCGGCCGGTGCTGTACTGGCTGTCGGGCCTGACGTGCACCGAGCAGAACTTCATCACCAAGGGCATGGTGCAGGAGCACGCCGCGCGGCACGAGCTGATCGTCGTCGCGCCGGATACCAGCCCGCGCGGAGAAGGCGTGGCGGACGATCCCGCGTACGACCTGGGGCAGGGCGCCGGTTTCTACGTCGATGCCACGCAGGCGCCTTGGTCAACGCACTTCCGCATGCAGGACTACGTCAGCCGCGAACTGCCGGCGCTGGTCGAAAGGCATTTCCCGGCGACGAGCGTGCGCGGCATCTCCGGCCACTCCATGGGCGGCCACGGCGCTCTCGTCACGGCGATGCGTCATCCGGGCCGCTACCGCAGCGTGTCGGCGTTCTCGCCGATCGTGGCGCCGGCGTCCGTCCCCTGGGGCCAGAAGGCACTCATTACTTATGTGGGGCCGGACCGCGAATCGTGGAAGGCGTGGGACGCCTGCGAGTTGGTGAAGGCGGGCAAGGCCGGCGGGCTCGAACTGCTGGTGGACCAGGGCACCGCCGACGAATTCCTGGAAGGCCAGTTGCAGCCGCAGCGGCTGAAGGAAGCCTGTGATGCGGCCGGTGTCTCATGCACATTGCGGCTGCAACCCGGCTACGACCACAGCTACTACTTCATCGCCAGCTTCATCGGCGATCACGTCGATCACCACGCCGTGGCGTTGAACCGCGTCTAGTTGTCCATGGGCGCGGGCTCGATGTCCGTGCCCCATGTCTCGCGCGCGACTAGGGTACGCCATGAGTCCGCGCCGGATGGCGTGCCTCCATACTCCTCGCGCGCCGCAGCACCGAATGCGGCGACATCAAGGAGACAAGACGATGAAGGTAAGGGAAGCAGGGCTTCTGGCCCTGGGCAGCGTCGTGGCCGCCGTTCTGGTGGCTTGCGGTGGCGGAGGAGGAGGAGATGCGGGCGCGGGTGGTGTTTCCATCAATGGACTGGCCGCCACGGGCGCGGCGCTGGGCAGCGCCTCGGTAGCGGTCAAGTGCGTCGGCGGCACCGCCACCGGCACCACCAACACCGACGGCACGTTCACCATCCAGGTCGCGGCGCCTGCCGCCGTGCCTTGCCTGGTGCAGGTTTCCAAGGGCGGCACCGTGCTGCACAGCATCGCGCTGGCGTCCGGCCGCATCAACGTCACCCCCGTCACGGACCTGGCCGTGGCGCGCGCGGTGGGCGGCGAGCCCGCGGCCGCTTACGAAGGCTTCGACGCGGCCAAGGCTGCAGCCATCACCGCCAGGCTGGCGGATGCGCGCACCTATGCCAACGAGCAGGTCGGCAGGCTGTCCGGCGGGCTGCTGGCCGGCGATCCGATGACCAAGCCATTCGCCGTCGGCGACGCGGACGACAAGCTGCTGGACAACCTCGCCGCCGCGCTGGCCGCGGCGGGCAAGGGCCTGAGCGAGCTGCATGCCGCCGCGGGGGCGGGCACCGACGTGCGCGCCGCGCTGCCGCCCGAGGAAAGCCGGCCGCACGACACCTTCGCCTATGCGTTGAACGGGACGGACGCGGCGGCGACGACGTTCGCGGCGATGGCGGCGATGGGCGGCGACACGGTGGACATGTCCACGACTTCGCGCTGGGCGGGCGTGCTGGACGGCGCGGGCTACCGCATCGAGGTGCCGGCCGCCTGGAACGGCGAACTGGTGATGTACGCGCACGGCTATGCCGGCGAAGGCCTGGCGCTAGCGTCGGTGAACAGCAGCATCCGCCGCTACCTGATCCAGCACGGCTACGCGTGGGCGGCCTCCAGCTACAGCAAGAACTCGTACGACGTGCGGGCCGGCATTGAAGACACCAACAAGCTGGCGCTGAAGTTCATCAGCATCGCCGCAGCGCGCGGCCGCACGCTGGCGGCGCCGACGCGCAACTGGATCATCGGCCAATCGATGGGCGGCCACGTGGCCGCCGCCGCAGTGGAAGCCGAGACGCTGGCGACGGTGAACAACAAGGTGCGGTACGACGGCTCGATGCCGATGTGCGGCGTGGTGGGCGACACCAAGCTTTTCGACACCTTCGTGGGCCTGCAGGCCGCGGCGCACTTCCTGGGCGGCAGCCCCACGGTGCCTCTGAACCAGTGGAGCGTGATCAAGACGCAGGTGACCAGCACGCTGTTCAACAATTTCCCGGGCACCAACGTGCAGCCCAACGGCAGCGCGGGCGCCGCGTACTTCTCGGTGCTGCGGAATCTGACCGGCGGAAACCGGCCGCTGGTGGACATCGGCTTCTCGGCGGGCGGCAGCTTCGCCGGCGGCCCCTACAGCCTCTTCGGCACGACCACGGTCAACACCGGGCTCACCACCCAGCCGACGGGCGACACGTCGCAGATCGTCTACAAGGTGGATGGCAACGACACACTGTCGGCGCAGTTGAACAGCACCGCGCCCAAGGCCACCGAGCCCGCCGACGCCAACCGCCTGCGCCGTGACGGCCTGCGCTGGATTCCGAAGGTGAACGGGCAGCCCCAGGTGCCGGTGCTCACCCTGCACACGCTGGGCGACCTCTTCGTGCCGTTCAGCATGGAACAGGTGTACCGGCAGCGGCTGGAGGCGAACGGCAACGGCGGCAAGGTGGTGCAGCGCGCCATCCGCGGCGCCACGCACTGCGACTTCACCAACGCGGAGATGGAAAAGGGCTTCGCCGACCTGGTGGCCTGGGTGAAGCAAGGCACCAAGCCGGCCGGGGACGACGTGGTGACGCCGTCCACCGTGGCGGATGCGCACTACGGCTGCACCTTCACCAACAACACGACGACGGCCGACGATTCGACGTCGACGGCGAACCTGCGGATGGCCATCCTGGGGGCCGGCCGCACGTGCCCGTGACGGTGTCCGCACGATGACGATGGAAACCGCGCCCCGGCGCGGTTTCTTTTTTATGGGCGTGTTCGCGAGGGCTCGATGTGGCTGACCACGCGCGCGTAGCGTTGCTTGCTCCAGTACGCCGAAGCCCAGTCGATCAGCACCACGAGGCGGTTGCGAAAGCCGATGAGGAAGTACACGTGGGCGAACAGCCAGAACAGCCACGCGGGGTAGCCGCTGAACTTCAGGTGGCCCAGGGGCGTGGTGAGGTCCACCACCGCGGCGTTGCGGCCGATGGTGGCCAGGTTGCCGTAGTCGCGGTAGCGGAAGGCTCTCGTGGGGCGGCCCGCGATGCGCGCGAGCAGGTTGGCGGCGGCCGTGCGGCCCATCTGCTTGGCCGCGGGTGACACGCCCGGCACGGGCTGCGGCTCGCGGCCGGGCACGTGGCTTTTCGCGGCGGCCAGGTCGCCCACCACGCTGATCTCGGGGTGGGCGGGCAGGCTGAGGTCGGGTTCGACGATCACGCGTCCCGCACGGTCCAACTGCGCGCCGGTGGATTGCGCGACGGCCTTGCCCAAAGGCGATGCCACCACGCCCGCGGCCCACACGATGCAGCGGCTTTCGATGCGGTAAGGCTCGCCTTCGGTGGGCTGCACCTGCAGGCCGTGCGCGTCGATGGTCGTCACGCGCGCGTCGGTGCGCACGTCCACGCCCAGCCGGGTCAGCTGCTCCCGCGCGTTCATGCTCAGGTCGTCCGGCATGGACTGCAGCACGTGCGGGCTGCCTTCCACCAGCAGCACGCGCGCGCTGGCGGGGTCGATGCGGCGGAACTCGCCGGGCAGCGTCTGGCGCGCGATCTCCGCCAGCGTGCCCGCCATCTCCACGCCGGTGGGGCCGCCGCCGATCACGACGAACGTCATCCACGCTTCCCGGCGCGCCGGGTTGGCTTCCTTCTCCGCGGTCTCGAACGCCAGCAGGATGCGGCGGCGGATCTCGAATGCGTCGTCGAGTGTCTTCAGGCCCGGCGCGAGCGGCGCCCAGTCGTCGCGGCCGAAGTAGCTGTGCGTGGCGCCAGCCGCGACGATGAGGTGGTCGTAGGGCAGGTCGCCGTGGTCTTTCAGGCGCACCACGCGCGCCGCCGCGTCCACGTGCGTAACCTCGCCCAGCAGCGTGGTGACGTTGGCCTGCTTGCGGAACAGGTGGCGCACCGGGGCCGCGATGGCCGGCGCGGACAGGCCCGCGGTGGCCACCTGGTACAGAAGCGGCTGGAACAGGTGGTGGTTGGTGCGGTCCACCAGCGTGATGTCCACCGCCGCGCCGTCCATGGCCTTCACTGCTTCCAGCCCGCCGAACCCGCAGCCGACGACGACGACACGGGGGCGGGCGGAGGTGGTCGGATCAGCCATGCAGGAATTATCGCGGCGCACCGCCCGGTGGCCATGCTTGTGCGGAGCTGCCGGGCGATGAGTGCACCGCCGGCCCTTTCCGTGCTCGACCAGTCGGTGGCCCGCGCCGCCCGCCCGCAGGACGAATCGATCCGCCACACCGTGGCGCTCGCCGAGCTGCGCTGACGCCGCTACTTGCGCGCGGCCAGGACTTTCTCCAGCTCGAACTTCAGTTCGCGCGCGGTGGTCTTGGCGTTGCGGTTGCCGCCCAGGACTTCGCCGGTGGGCGTGAGGTACAGCCACGAAGGCGTGGGGTAGGCCTTGAAGCGCTTCACGAATTCGGCATTGGTCACCTGGCCTCCCTCGGGGAGGCTGACCATGGCGCCGTTGGGGCGCGCCCGCGTGTCGAAGTAGGCCAGCACCACGCTGCGCTGGAACATCTCGCGCATCTCGTCGTCGCGCATGGACGTGCGGTACATGTACTCGCACCACGGGCAGTTCTGGAAACCGAACAGCAGGAACACGGGCTTGTTCTGTTCCTTGGCCTGCGCCATGGCGGCATCGAGTTCGACGAAGCCCCACTTCTCCGGCGGGTTGGCTTGGGCCGACGTGGCGAGCAGGACGAGGACGGCGAGAAGCCAGCGTCTGGACATGGAAGAACCCCCGGTATTGGACGGCGGCAACGGTAAGGGAATCCGCGGCCGGATGCAACCGGCTGCGCCCCCGGGCGCCGTGGGATGATCCACGCGCCAACATTGAGCAACCCTCAGGAGACCGCATGTTCCCCACCGCCATCGCAGGCAGCCTGCCCAAGCCTTCGTGGCTGGCCGAGACCCACAAGCTGTGGCCGCAATGGAAGGCCGAAGGCGACGCGCTGCTCGAAGCCAAGGCCGACGCCACGCTGATGTGGATCAAGGCGCAGGAAGACGCGGGGCTGGACATCGTGGGCGACGGCGAGCAGTCGCGCCAGCACTTCGTGCACGGCTTCCTGGAGCGCGTCGAGGGCATCGACTTCGAGCACAAGGTGAAGATGGGCATCCGCAACAACCGCTACGACGCGATGGTGCCGCAGGTGGTGGCGCCGCTGCGCCTGAAAGGGCGCGTGCATGCGTTCGAGGCACAGCTGGCCCGAGCGCACACGAAGCGCAAGCTGAAGTTCACGTTGCCAGGCCCGATGACCATCGTGGACACGGTGGCCGACCGCTTCTACGGCGACCGCGTGAAGATGGCGATGGCTTTCGCCGAGCTGCTGAACCAGGAAGCGCTGGCGCTGCAGGCCGACGGCGTGGACGTGATCCAGTTCGACGAGCCCGCATTCAACGTGTACATGAAGGAAGCGGCCGACTGGGGCGTGAAGGCGCTGGAGCGCGCGGCGCAAGGACTGGCGTGCACGACCGCCGTGCACATCTGCTACGGCTATGGCATCCAAGCCAACATCGACTGGAAGAACACGCTGGGCGAGCAGTGGCGGCAGTACGAAGAGGTGTTCCCCGCGCTGGCGCGCAGCAGCATCCAGCAGGTGAGCCTGGAGTGCTTTCACTCGCACGTGCCGCCGGAGCTGATGAAGCTGCTGGCCGGCAAGGACGTGATGGTGGGCGTGATCGACGTGGCCAGCGACGAGGTGGAAACGCCCGAGCAGGTGGCCGACACCATCGGCAAGGCGCTGCAGTTCGTGGCCCGCGAGCGGCTCATCCCCTGCACCAACTGCGGCCTGGCGCCGATGGACCGGGAAGTCGCGCTGAAGAAATTGCAGGCGCTGGCAGCGGGCGCGGCGCTCGCGCGTTCGCGCTACGCGTGAGGGCGGACTCCCTTACGCAGAGGACGCGGAGGTTTCGCGGAGTTCGCAGAGGATTCAGAGGTTGTTCACCACGCGACGGATGCCGCGGGTGAGCGGGGCGTCGTGAAAGTTGATCAGCAAGCCGAGCTTGAAGTCGGCCAAGCGAAGGTATGAAAGCAGTTGAGCTCTGTGTGTGGGTAACAGCACTTCGACTGCCTTGAGTTCCAGGACGATGGAGTCCTCAACGATGAAATCTGCTCGATAGCCCACCCCAACCGAAATCCCTTTGTAGGTGGCTGCTATCGGCACCTCACGCGCGAACCGCAGACCTCTCAGTTCGAGTTCGTGTGCCAGCGCTGCTGCATACGCGCTCTCCAACAGCCCGACCCCGAACGCCCGGTGCACGTCCATCGCAGCCCCAATCACTTCACGCGTAATCTCATCGACTTCCATTCAGAAACTCTGCGTCCTCTGCGAAACCTCCGCGTCCTCTGCGTAAGGGAGTCCGCTTTTTCCGCCGTCCCCAAAGTGGTAGCCTGTACTTTCATATGGCCCACGATCACCACAATCACGACCACTCGCACGACCACGGCGAAGACGACGCGCGCTGGAAGCACGACGGCGTGCGGGTGATCCCCGGCAACCAGCTCGACGGCAACGTGCCCTCCACCCCGGGCATGGACCGCAAGGCCGCGATCAACTTCGCGAGAGTCGGCGCGCAGAAGCTGTGGGCGGGCACTGTGACGATCCACGCCAACGCGAAGACCGGCGCCCACCACCACGGCCACCTGGAAAGCGTGATCTACGTCGTCAAGGGCCGCGCGCGCATGCGCTGGGGCGAGCACCTGGAATTCACGGCCGAGGCCGGGCCCGGCGACTTCATCTACGTGCCGCCATATGTGCCGCACCAGGAGATCAACGCCAGCCCCACCGAGGTGCTGGAGTGCGTGCTGTGCCGCAGCGACGGGCAGGCCGTGGCGGTCAACTTGGACATCGAGCCGGTAGAAAAGCCGGAAACGGTGCTGTGGGTCGACCCCACGCATCCGCACGGCGGCGTGTAGCGCCTATACCGCCGAGGGATAGGTTTCCGGCACCTCGACCGGCTCGTCGACCGGTACGTCGTGCTCCGGCAGCGATTGCAGCGCGGTCGTCGTGTCGACGTGGATCACCGCATCGAACTGCGCACCCAGCCGCGCCGTGAAGTAGTGGCTGCGGCGTTCGGTCTCCGGCAGGTAGATCACGCCGATGGCGCGCTCCAGCAGCGGCGTGTCCATGCGCTCGCGCAGCTCCTCATCGGGCAGCAACGCGAACCGCGGCAACCCGGTTTGATGGAACATCAGTTCCCAGCTGCCCGGCAGCGCGGGGCGCACCCGCTTGACCTGCGCCGGCTCGTCCCATTCCGACGCCGCGCGCACCGTGCCCTCGTGCGTGGTGAAACCGAGCAGGAACACCTCGCCCGGCCAGCGCTTGCGCGCGAGTTCGCCCACGTTCCATTCGCCTTGCTCGGTCATGCCGGTGGTGCTGGCATCGCCCAGGTGCGAGTTGTGCGCCCACACGGCGATGCGGGGCCTCTCGCCGGTGCGATCGCGCAGGTGCTTGTCCAGGGCTTCCAGCGTGTCGGCCATGTGCAGGTCGCGCAGGTTCCATGACGACGCGCGGCCGCGGAACATCGCGCGGTAGTACTGCTCGGCATTGCGCACCAGGCGCGCGTTCTGCCGCGCGTGGAACAGGTCGTCCGGGTCGCCGTCGTCCGCGGGAAGCTGGTGGCGCAGCAGGTCGGTCAGTTGCGCCACCACCGCGTCCTCGCAGCTGAAGCCGGTGCCGAACCCCGCGGCGTAGCCGTAGGCCTGCAGGTTCTGCTGGAAGTGGTCGAAGCAGGCATACCGCCGCCGTGCGCGCCGGGCGGCATCGGGGTCCGCCTTGTCGAGATAGGCCAGCACCTCGCGCACTGAAGCGAACAGGCTGTACAAGTCCATGCCGTACACGCCGGTCTGTTCCCACGGCGGCTTGCCGCGGTTGTGCTCGCGCAGCCATTGCGCGAAACCGCGCACCACGGTGTTTCGCCACATCCAGGTCGGAAAACGCTCGAAACCCGCCAGTGCTTCGTCGATGCTGCCGTCATCGAGCCCGCGCGCCCAGCGGTTGATGCGCCAGGCATCGGGCCAGTCGCCTTCGATCACCACGGCGCGGCAGCCATGGTGTTCGACCAGTTCGCGTGTGATGCGGGCACGAAGCTCGTAGAACTCGTGCGTGCCGTGGCTGGCTTCGCCCAGCAGGGCAAGGCGGCGTTGGGAGATGGCCTGAAGCAATCTGGCCGGCAGTTCGTCCCCGAAGGGAACGGCCTGGCGGCGGATGGTCTCGGCGAGGGCGTCGTGCTGGCGCTCCATGCCGCCGATATGGCAAGCCGCGTGCCACGGTCGCGCATGTGCGCGCTGTCCTACGCGGTCACGCGATGATGTGCCGCGCACGTTTCCGGACGGCCTACACGCTCAGCGGCAAGCCATGGCTACAAAACGCCACTCACCGCACAGCCATGTCCGAAGACCTCATCCACGCCACCCGCCTGCCGCCGCGTTTCGCCCGTTGGCTGCAGGCCGGCATCGTTGCCGCCGTCTGCATCGCCACGCTGGGCGCGGCTTTCGCCACATTGGGAGGCGCTGCTTGAGCCGCGCGGCCGTGGCGCTGGCATTGGCGGCGCTCGCGTCGCAGGCGATGGCGCAGGACGGACGCTGGGTGAACGCGACCACGGGCAAGCCCTTGCAGCCTGGCATCTACGGCCGCCTCGAAATGCGCGGCGATGCCGATCCGCCGCCGGTGGTGCATGCGCAGCCGGTGACGGTGCGGCGCCCCGACGGCGCCACCGGCGAACCCCTGTACCTCTACGTGTCGCCGGGACAGCTGCGCCGCTGGCCGCAGTTCTGCGACAAGTGGAAGGCCTGCGAGCGGCCGGTGTACTTCGTCCGCGTGGACGGCAGCCCCAGCCGGCTGGGCGAGTGGAAGAAGACGCAGCGGCCGCAGGCCGGGCTGCCGCCCGTGCTCATGGCCCTGGACCGCATCGCGGCCAACTGAAGAAGGCTCAGTCGGCCACTTGCAGGACCAGCTTGCCGAAGTTCGCGCCGGTGAACAGGCCGTTCAGCGCCTGCGGGAAATTCTCCAGGCCGCGCACCACGTCTTCCCGGCTCTTCATGCGCCCATCCTTCAGGTACCCGGCCAGTTCGGCCACGGCTTGCGGGTAGCGCTCGGCGTAGTCGAACACCACCATGCCTTGCATGCGCGCGCGATGCACCAGCAGCGACAGGTAGTTCTTCGGGCCCTGGATGGGCGTCGTGTTGTTGTACTGGCTGATCGCGCCGCAGATGACGATGCGCGCGTGCATGGCCAGCTTCGCCAGCACTTCGTCCAGGATGTCGCCGCCCACGTTGTCGAAGTAGACGTCCACGCCCTTGGGGCAGTGTTCCTTCAGCCCGGCGCGCACGTTGCCGCCCTTGTAGTCGATGCAGGCGTCGAAGCCCAGCTCGCCCACCACCCAGTCGCATTTGGCGCGGCCGCCGGCGATGCCCACCACGCGGCAGCCCTTGATGCGCGCGAGCTGCCCCACGGTCTGGCCGACGGCGCCCGCCGCGCCGGACACCACCACCGTGTCGCCCGGCCGCGGCTGGCCGACGTCGAGCAGGCCGAAGTAGGCCGTCATGCCCGGCATGCCCAGCACGTTGAGCCACTGCGTGACGCTGCCCATGCGCGTGTCCACCGGAAACAATCCTGTCTTCGCGGCCTGCTCGGCGGTGAGCGTGGCGTACGACTGCACGCCGAACACGCCGGACACCAGCATGCCTTCGGGAAATTTGGCGTGGCTGGACGCCACCACGCGGCCGATGCCGCCCGCGCGCATGACTTCGCCGATGCCCACCGGGGCGATGTAGCTCTTGCCTTCGTTCATCCAGCCTCGCATGGCCGGGTCCAGCGACAGCGCCAGCGTCTGCACCACGAGCCCGCCCTGCGGCGGCGGTTGCACGGCTTCGGTGGTTTCCTGCCAGTCTTCCTTCACCGGCGTGCCCACGGGGCGGCGGGCGAGGCGGAACTGGTGGTTCTTGAGAGTGGCGAGGTCGGTCATGGTGGTCTCCTGCGGTCCGGCATCGTAGTGCGCGCTTGCGAGCGCGACGGTACCGCAAGTGACATGCCCCCGCGTCACCACCCGTTCAGGCGCAGCGTGCTGTAATGGCCGCCGCAGTTTCCACGGCACATCCGGGAAGGAGCTCTTCGATGCCCAGCGTGTCCACTGCACCGCGAAGCGAGACGGTCGCGGTTCCGCCCAGCCGCCAGGCGTTGGCGCGGCGGCTTTCGAAGGTGCGCAGCCACACGCTCGAGCTGGCCGCGTCCTTGTCCGCCGAAGACCAGTGCATCCAGTCGATGCCCGATGCCAGCCCCACCAAGTGGCACCTGGCGCACACCACCTGGTTCTTCGAAGCGGTGGTGCTCGGGCCGCTGGATGCTTCGTACCGCGTGTTCGATCCGGCGTATGCGCTGCTCTTCAACTCGTACTACGAATCGCTCGGCCCGCGGCACCCGCGGCCGCAGCGCGGCCTGCTGACGCGGCCTTCGCTCAATGCGGTGCGTGCCTACCGCGCGCACGTGGATGCGGCCCTGCAGTCGTTCATCGCACTGGCGAACTCGGCCACCTGGGAAGAAGCCGCGCCGCTGCTGGAGCTGGGCCTGAACCACGAGCAGCAGCACCAGGAGCTGCTGGCCACCGACATCGTGCACGCGTTCTCGTGCAGCCCCCTGCTGCCGGCCTGGCAGCCTGCCGAACCGGGCCTGCGCCTGGCCGGGCATGCGCCACCGATGGAATGGCTGGCCCATGCGGGCGGCGTCGTCGACGTGGGGCATGCCGGCGACCGGTTCGCTTTCGACAACGAAACGCCGCGGCATCCCGTGCTGCTGCAGCCTTTCGAGCTGGCCAGCCGCCTGGTGACCTGCGGCGAGTACCTGGACTTCATCGAGGACGGCGGCTATTCCAAAGCCTCGCTGTGGCTGTCCGATGGCTGGGCCGCGGTGCAGGCGCAAGGCTGGCAGGCGCCGGCCTACTGGCTGGCGCCGGGCGACCCGCGCGCGCCGTCGGTGCATTGGCAAGTGTTCGGGCCCACCGGCGTGCAGCGGCTGGACCTCGCGGCACCGGTCAGCCAACTGAGCTTCTATGAAGCCTGCGCCTGCGCCGAGTGGGCCGGCGCGCGGCTGCCCACCGAGTTCGAATGGGAGGCGATGTACGGCAAACCCGGCATCACGCAGATGACCGGCCACGTGTGGCAGTGGACGCGCTCCTCGTACGACCCGTATCCGGGCTTCCGGCCGCTGGCCGGCGCCGTGGGCGAATACAACGGCAAGTTCATGGTCGGCCAGCTGGTGCTGCGCGGCAGCAGCGCCTGGACGCCCGCCGGCCACGAGCGCCCGACGTACCGCAACTTCTTCCCGCCGGCCGCGCGCTGGCAGTTTTCCGGCCTGCGACTGGCCAGGAGCCCCGCATGATGAGTCCCCGCCTCGCCACCGCGCCCCTGCGCGCCGTCCCGGTCGAAGTACCCGTGCCCGAGGAGGGCTTCGCCGCCGACCTGCGCCGGGCGCTGGCCGGACCGGTGCACTCCATCTCGCCCAAGTACTTCTACGACGCCGAAGGCTCGCGCCTGTTCGACCTGATCTGCGGCCTGCCCGAGTACTACCCGACGCGCACCGAGCGCGGCATCCTTTCCGCGTACGCGAGCGAGATGGCCGAGGAGATCGGCCGCGGCTGCGACCTGGTGGAGTTCGGCGCCGGTTCGTGCAGCAAGGTGCGGCTGTTGCTGGATCACCTGCGGCCGCGCCGCTACCTGCCGATCGACATCTCGGGGGAGCACCTGGAGCAGGCCGCCGCGCAGCTGGAGCGCGAACACCCCGGCTTGCTGGTGCTGCCGGTCACCGGCGACTACACGGCGCAGGTGCACCTGCCGCCGCCGCTGGAAGGCGCGCCGCGCGTGGGCTTCTTCCCCGGCTCGACCATCGGCAACTTCACGCCGGCCGAGGCGCTGCAGTTCCTGCGCATGGCGGCGAAGATGCTGCAAGGCGGCGGGCTGCTGCTCGGCGCCGACCTGGTGAAGGATCCCGCCTTGCTGCACGCCGCGTACAACGACGCGCAGGACGTGACGGCTGCCTTCAACCTGAACCTGCTGGCGCGCGCGAACCGCGAGCTGGGCTGCCGGTTCGACCTCCGTGCCTTCTGGCATTCGTCGTTCTACAACGCGGCCGAGCGGCGCATCGAGATGCACCTGGTCAGCCGCAAGCGGCAGCAGGTGGAAGTGGGCGGCGCGGAATTCGAGCTGGAGGAAGGGTTCTCGCTGCACACCGAGAATTCGTGCAAGTTCACCGTCGACAGCCTGCGGCGGCTGGCCCTGCAGGCCGGCTTCCGGCCCGGCGCCGTGTGGACCGACGAGCGCAGGCTGTTCAGCGTGCACTGGCTGCGCGCACCCGACTGAAGGAGAGAGCGAAGCATGAAGGCCACTGGAACGGCGCGGTGATCGCGCAGAGCGACGACACCGTGCTGGTGGAAGGCAACCACCACTTCCCCGAGAGCGCGCTCGACCGAAAGTACGTCAGCTTCTCCAACCACAAGACCACCTGCGCGTGGAAAGGCCAGGCCAGCTGCTACTCGCTGCGGGTCAACGGCGAGATGAACCCGGACGCGGTCTGGTACTACCCGGACCCGGAGCCCGAGGCCGAGATGGTGCGCGGGCGGGTGGCGCCCGCCATGACCACCCGAGGCGTCATTCCCGCGTAGGCGGGAATCCATGGCTTCCTTGTCTGTATCGGAACAGTTCCGCCAGCGCATCGCGGCGCATTGCTAAGCTCGCCGCATGCTCCTGGCTCCTCCCAGCACCCCGCCCGAACAAGCGTCCGACCTCCTTCGCCAGCGCGGCTACGCCGTGCTCGACGCGCGCGGCACCGCTTCCCTCGCGGGCTGCAGCCTCGCCGACCTGCTGGCGCTGAACGCGTCGTGGGACGACCTCGCGCCCGACCAGTACCTGAAGGACGGCGGGCGCTATCGCCGCCGCCGTCACTCGTCCTATGTCGTGGACGGCGTGCATCTCGAGCAAGCCCCGCACCGCGCGCATTGGCAACCGGTCGAATACAACGCGCTGCACGGCGGCATGCAGCGCTGGTTCGAACCGGTACAGCCGCAGGTCTCGTCGTCGAAAGGCTGGCAGGCGCTGCTGCTGTCGCTGGCGCGCGTCGCGTCCGAAGTGAAGGGCGCCAGGCCCTGGTACGTGGAAGCGCACCAGTTCCGCATCGATACCGCCGACGGCATCGGCCGCCCGACGCCGGAAGGCGCGCACCGTGACGGCGTCGACCTGGTGGCGGTGTTCCTGGTCGCGCGCGAAGGCATCAAGGGCGGCGAGACGCGCGTGTTCGAAGCCGAAGGGCCGAATGGCTTGCGGTTCACGTTGGCCGAACCCTGGTCGCTGCTGCTGCTGGACGACGAGCGCGTGATCCACGAGTCCACGCCGATCCAGCCGACGGCGGAAGGCGGGCATCGGGATACGCTGGTGTTGACGTATCGCGCGGGCGGGTTCCAGGGCGGTTGATGGGTTTTTCCCTCCCCCTCTGGGGGAGGGTAGGGTGGGGGCGCTTCGGCGCCTGATCCGGACGCCGTGCTTGATCAAAGGCCTCGCGTGCCCTCACCCCAGCCCTCTCCCAGAGGGAGAAGGAGGAAGACCTCAGGGACGGAGAGCGGCGCGGATCTGGCGCCACATCCTCCAGCCGCCCCACACCCGCCAGCCCAGCGACAGCACGCGCCGCGGACGCAACAGCGCGGCGCCTGCGGCCGCGATGCCGAACACATAGGGCCGCTCGCGGCACCAGTGCACCGCATCGCGCACGCGATCGGCGGCAGCGAACGGCGCCTGCAATGCCTTCGCATCCGAAGCGAAGCCTGCGCGCAGGTACGAGCTGCGCACCAGCAACTGCGCGCGCCTCTCGGCAATGGCTTCGAAGCCGCGGGCCATCAAGGCTCCTCGCCGGGAAAGAGCCCCGCGCGGTCGCGCGCCAGTTCCTGCAGGCTGGCCTGGAACATCTCGCCCGCGCTGCGCACGCGGCGGCTGCCTTGCACGACCAGCGCGGCACCCACGGCGCCGAACAGCGCCGTGAGCACGCCCAGCGCGACGAGCCGGTGGTCCCAGAACAGCACGACCACGAAGCCGCACAGCATCACGGACGCGAGCGCGAGAAACACCACGCCGATGCCCGAGAGCAGCAGCCCCTGCGTGAGGCGCAGCTTCTGTTCTTCCAGCTCGTTGCCCAGCAGCGCCAGGCGCACCTGCGCCAGCTGCAGGGCGGAGTCGAGCAGGCGGCGCAGCGAGGCGAAAAGGCCCGGCCGCGGATCGTCCATCACGTTCAGCGGCGGCCGCCGATGAGCAGGCCCAGCAGCAGGCCCACGCCGGCGCCGATGCCCACGGCCGTCCACGGGTTCTCGTGGACGTACTGGTCGGCCGCGCGGCCCGCTTCCTTGGCCTGCGACAGCGCCTGCTCCTGCACGCGCGACAGGTCGGCTCGCGCGCTGTCCAGGCGCTGCTGGATGCGCTGGCGCACGTCGGCCGCCTTGTCGCCCGCCTGGCCGGCGGTCATCTTCAGCAGTTCCTCCGCGTCGGCGATGACGACCTTCAGGTCGGCCATCAGCCTGTCGCGGGGGGAGGAGATCGGCGCGCTGCCGTTCGGCGTGGTGTCGTTCATGGGAAAAGCTCCTGGTTGGCCCGCGCAATGGTAGAGCCTGCGCGGCCTTCCGTGGGGCTCAGTCGCGCACGTCGCCGACCGAGTTGGCGCCGAAATCGGGCCGGGCCAGGTAGGCGATGACGCGCGCCGCCGCGTCGTGGGGCGAGGTGAGCTGGCCCTTGTCCTTCAGCGCCTGGAAGCCGCCGATGTCGGGGAAGCGGCTGGCGTCGGCGCCGCGCAATTGCACCTGCATGCCGGTGTCGATGACGCCCGGCGCCAGCGAGCACACCTTGGCGCCGTCCGTCCGCTCCGCTTCCTCCAGCGCCACGCAGCGCGTGAAGTGGTCGATGCCCGCCTTGGCCGCGCAGTAGCTGGCCTGCGACCCCATCGCGCGGCGGCCCAGGCCCGAGGAGATGTTCAGCACCTTGCGCGCGCAGGGCCAGCCGGCCGTGGCGCGCAGGAAGGCGCCGGTCAGCAGCATCGGCGCTTCCAGGCCGACGCGCAGCGCCTGCTCGATGGTGGCGGGGGCCACGTCGGCGAGCGGCGCGATCTCCGCCAGCACGCCGGCGTTGTTGATGAGCGTGACGCCGGCCAGTCCCCTCGGGCCGCGCGCGGCCAGCCAGCTTTCCAGCTTGGCGGCCGCGGTGTCGCCCTGCGACAGGTCGTGCGGCCATTGCTCCAGCTGGTTGCCCGGCTTGGCGAGCGCGGCGAGATCGTCGTTGGTCTTGCGCGAGATGCACAGCAGGTCGTGGCCCGCCTGCAGCAGTTGCTGCGCGATCGCGAGGCCCATGCCGCGCGAGGCGCCGGTGAGGATGGTGAGGTGCTTGAGGTCCATCGCCGCATCGTAGCGGCGATGCCCGTCAGGCCGCCGGTCCGGCGTCGGCGCGGCGCGCCCGCATGGCCAGGAAGGCGAGGGCAGCGCATCCCAGCATCGCGTGCACCGCCATCGCCAGCCATGCCTGCCCCGGCGATGCCGCCAGCATCATCGGCGGGAACACGGCGTGGGCCAGCCCGGGCAGGCCCACCGCCATGGCGAGCGTGGGCACCAGCAGGTCGGCCAACGCGATGTAGAACACGGCGCGTCCCACGGCCGAGCGTGCCGGCGACGCCAGCGCGAAGCAGCTGACCACGGCCGCGTCGCGGAGGGCCATCAGCGCGGCGACCAGGGCCAGCGCCGGCAGCGGTTCATTGCTTCGGCCGGTCAGGAGGGCGATGGCGCCGGCCAGCACGGCCAGCGCACCGTGGATCGCCCAGGGCGGCACGCGATGCGGCCAGCGCGGCGCCCGCGGCCGCCAAGCCCGCGCCATGCGCGCCAGGCTGACGCGGGTGAGCGGGTCCAGCAGGCAGGCCACGTAGGCGCCCACCGTCAATACCAGCGAGGCGACGGCGGCGGCGGACGCGAATCCGATGCGCTCCATCGCCGGCGTGGCGATGCCGCCGGCCCAGGCCGCGGCGAAGAGCGCGAATGCCGGCCAGGGCCAGGGGCGCGCGGGCTCCTGCAGTTCGCGCAGCATCGCGCGCCAGGCGGCCAGCACCGCCCACACCGCGAACAGCGCGGCGGAGGCCGCCGCGAAGGTGGTCACCGGCCAGGGCCGGCCCCACCAGCGAACGAAGGCCTGCCGATCGCCGCTGAGATCGACGAGGAACGCCAGCGGCAGCATCTGCAGCACGGTCAGCACCAGCAGCAGGCCGCCGATGCGGCGGCTGCGCTCGCCGATGCGCGTGCGCGCGCCGGCGGCGGACACGGCGACGCCCAAGCCGTGCAGCATCACGGCGCAGGCCACCAGGCCCAGCAGCATGCTGCCCATGCGCGGCCAGCCGGCGCGCGTGCCGGCGATGGCCAGCACCGCCAGGCACCATGCGCCCGCGTACCACTGGAACAGCGGCGCGCCGAACACCTTGCCCAGCGCCAGTTCGGCCGGCGTCACCGCCGCCATGCGCTGGAAGTCCCAGGTGCGGTCGCGCACCTCTTCGGCCACGCTGGCCAGCGCGCGCATCGCGCCCCAGCCAGCCGTCATCAGCAGGAACAGGCCCAGCGCGCCCCACGCCAGCGTGGTGGCGGGGTTGGGTGCCGAGTAGAGGACGGCGGCCGAGACCAGCCCCAGCAGCAGCGGCACGACCGCCACGCGGTGCCAGCCGAGTTCCAGCCAGGCGTAGCGGCGGAGTTCGGCGTTCATGCGGTCACCTCCTGCGCGGCGGCGCGCGTGGCCCGCAGGTAGCTTTCCTGCAGGCTTTCATGGTGCACGGCGAATTCGGCGACCGGCGCGCCGGCTTCCACCAGCGCGCGCAGCAGGCGCGCCGCGCCTTCGTCGCGGCCCGGCATGTCCACCCGGATCACCAGCGGCTGGCCCGGCTCGCCGGCCCGCAGGCCCGCGCCCTGGCCGCGCCAGAAGCCGGGCGGCGGCTGCCATGGGTGCGCCAGCCGGATGCGCAGGCGCTGCACGCCGGCGGTGGGCGCGGCGCCCAGTTCGGTGAACTGCACCACGCGGCCATCGCGCAGCGCGAGCATGTGGGTGGAGTACTCCTCCAGCTCCGCCAGGATGTGCGAGGACACGACCAGCGTGCGGCCTTCGGCCTGCAGCGCGCGGAACAACGCCGACAGGCTGGCGCGCGCTTCCGGGTCCAGGCCCGCGGCGGGCTCGTCCAGCAGCACGACCTGCGGTTCGTGCACCAGCGCCTGCGCGATGGCCAGCCGCTGGCGCAGGCCGCGCGACAGGCTGCCGGCCGGCGTGTCCATGCGGTCGGCCAGGCCCACCCGCCGGGCGGCGCGTTCCACCGCGGTGTGCAGTGCGGCACCTGCCACGGCGCGCACGCTGGCCGCGTGCAGCAGGCAGCGGCGCACGCTCAGTTCGTCGTACAGGCCGAAGAAGTCGCCCAGGTAACCCAGGTGCCGCTGCGCGCGGCGCGGCTCGTCCAGCACGCTGACGCCGGCCACGCGCACCCGGCCTTCCAGCGGCTCGTCCAGGCCGGCGATGGCGCGCATCAGCGTGCTCTTGCCGGCGCCGTTGGGTCCCACGAGCGCGAGCACGGCGCCACGCGGCACGCGGATGCTCACGCCGTACAGCGCACGCTTGCCGGGGTAGTCGAAGACCAGGCCTTCGACCTCGATGACGGCGTCGTCGGTATGCGCGGAGCTCATCCGCGCGATCTTAAGCGTCGATCGCGATGGGGAAGCTGGCTTGCAGCCCGTCGGCGCCCGGCCGGAAAGGCACGGTGACCGCGCGGCGGTCGGCTTCGGCGAGGTTTCGCCAGAGGAAGTCGCGCTCGTTGTGCGGGTCGCCTTCCACATACATCTGCGTCGTCAGGAGCTCGCGGCCACCTTGCTTCACCTTCAGGTGGATGTGCGGCGTGCGGCCGGTGTACGGCACGGGGCGGATGGTGTGGAAGCGGTAGCGGCCATCGGCGCCGACCGTGACGCGGCCGAAGCCCTGGAACGCGGGGTCGGCCCGGCCGCCGTCGCCGGGATGGTTGTAGTGGCCGGCCTGGTCGCACTGCCAGATCTCCACCACCGAGCCGGCGAGCGGCCGGCCCTGCAGGTCGGTGACGACGCCATCGACCCACGCGGGCTGGCCTTTGGCGTAGTGCAGCGCGCCGTTCTGCAGCAGGTCGCTGTCGGTGTCGGCGGGCAGCTTCACCGGGTAGAACGGGCCTTCGGTCTGGGCCGGCGTGGGGCGGCGCGTTTGCGCGAGCAGCAGCGAAGGTGCGAAGACGAGCGCGGCGGTGGCCGCGCGGCGCGAGAGCAGGGCAGGGTGGTGCATGGCGGCTCTCCTTTCGGGAGAAGCCAGCTTAGTGCAGGTGGCCTTCGTTCAGAAGGGCGCAGGGGCATGCCAGCGCATGGGCTCGCCGCTGAGCGGATGGGCCAGCTCCAGCGTCTGCGCGTGCAGCAGCAGGCGCGGGGCCGCGGCTGCGATGCCGGCCGGCGCATAGAGCGTGTCGCCCAGGATGGGATGCCCGATGGCCAGCAGGTGCACGCGCAGCTGGTGCGAGCGGCCGGTGACCGGCTCCAGTTCGACGCGGGTCGAGCCCGGCATCGGGCCAGGCCCCAGCACGCGCCAGCGGGTGCGGCTGGGCTTGCCGTGCTCCTGGTCGATCTTCTGCCGTGGACGATTCGGCCAGTCGGCCAGCAGCGGCAGGTCGATCTCGCCGGCGTCCTGCGCCGGCCGCCCCGCGACCACCGCGACGTAGGTCTTGCCCACTTGCCGCTCGGCGAACGCGCGGCTCAGCCGCCGCTGCACCTCACCGCCGCGTGCGAAGAGGCACAGGCCCGAGGTCGCCATGTCCAGACGATGCACCACCAGCGCATCGGCGAACAGCGACTGCACGCGCGCGGCCAGGCAGTCCTGCTTGTCCTCGCCGCGGCCCGGCACGCACAGCAGCCCGGCGGGCTTGTCCGCGACGACGCAGGCTGCGTCCTCGTGCACAAGACGCACGCCGCCATTCGATAACTTGACGATGTCCTGGTCCGCCATTCCCGCTTCGGTGCAGACGATCCTTCTGCTGGCCTGCTCCAACCTGTTCATGACTTTCGCGTGGTACGGCCACCTGAAGAGGCTGGCCGGCAGCCCGTGGTACATCGCCGCGCTCATCAGCTGGGGGATCGCCCTGTTCGAGTACCTGCTGCAGGTGCCCGCCAACCGCATCGGCTTCGAGCACGGCGGCTACACGGTCGGCCAGCTGAAGATCATGCAGGAAATGATCACGCTGTCGGTCTTCGTGCCGTTCGCGGCGCTGTGCATGATGGGCGGGGTGTACTTCATGTTCCGCGGGGCCTAGGAGCCCGATGGGCGGGCAGTACACTCGCCTGTCACAAAAAAGTCACGACAACGCGATGCTCTTCGGCAAGCTGCTGCCCCGCGAGGGCGACTTCTACGAGATGTTCGACCAGCACGCCACGCGCATCGTGGAGGCGGCGCACGCCTTCTCCAGGCTGGTGGCGAACTACGACAACGTGGAACTGCGCGAGCAGTACACGCGCGAGGTGGACAACGCCGAGCGCGCCGCCGACCGCGTGACGCACGACGTCAACCGGCTGATCCACAAGACCTTCATCACGCCGATCGACCGCGACCAGATCCACAAGCTGATCAACACCATGGACGACGTGGCCGACCTGCTGCAGGACTCGGCCGAGACGCTGTCGCTGTACGACGTGCGCAAGGTCAACGAGGAGATCACGCGGCTGACCGACCTGTCGGTGAAGTGCGTGGAGCGCATGAAGGCCGCCGTCGGCATGATCCGCGGCCTGGCCGACGCGGCCACGGCGGAAGCGGCGCTGAAGACCTGCGAGGAGATCGACCGGCTGGAGTCCGACGCCGACCGCGTCATGCGCTCGGCCATGAGCCGGCTGTTCCGCGAGGAGCCGGACGTGCGCGAAGTGATCAAGCTGCGCGCGATCTACGAGCTGCTGGAAACCATCACCGACAAGTGCGAGGACGTGGCCAACGTGATCGAAGGCATCGTTCTCGAGAACTCCTAGCTCCCCGACCATGGAAGCCTCGCAAGCCGCCCTGTGGGTGGTGATCCTGCTGGTGGCCGTGGCCCTGGCGTTCGACTTCATGAACGGGTTCCACGACGCGGCGAATTCCATCGCCACCGTCGTGTCCACCGGCGTTCTGCGCCCGACGCAGGCGGTGGTGTTCGCGGCGTTCTTCAACGTCGTCGCCATCCTGATCTTCCACCTGAGCGTGGCGGCCACCATCGGCAAGGGCATCGTCGAGCCGGGCATCGTGGACACGCACATCGTGTTCGGCGCGCTCGCGGGCGCCATCGCGTGGAACCTGATCACCTGGTACTACGGCATCCCCAGCAGCTCGTCGCATGCGCTGATCGGCGGCATCGTGGGCGCGGTCATCGCCAAGGCCGGCGCGGGCTCGCTCATCGCGGGCGGCATCTGGAAGACGGTGATCTTCATCTTCGTCTCGCCGCTGCTGGGCTTCCTTTTCGGCTCTTTGATGATGGTGGCGGTGGCGCACATCTTCCGCCGCGCCACGCCGTCGAGGATCGATCGCTGGTTCCGCCGCCTGCAGCTGGTGTCGGCCGGCGCGTACAGCCTGGGCCACGGCGGCAACGACGCGCAGAAGACCATCGGCATCATCTGGCTGTTGCTGGTGGCCACCGGGCACGTGGCCGCCGGCGACAAGTCGCCGCCCGGCTGGGTGATCGGCGCCTGTTACCTGGCCATCGGCCTGGGCACCATGTTCGGCGGCTGGCGCATCGTGAAGACGATGGGGCAGAAGATCACGAAGCTGAAGCCCGTGGGTGGCTTCTGCGCCGAGACCGGCGGCGCGATCACGCTGTTCCTGGCCACCGCGCTGGGCATCCCGGTGTCGACCACGCACACCATCACGGGCGCCATCGTCGGCGTGGGTTCCACGCAGCGCGCGAGCGCCGTGCGCTGGGGCGTCGCCGGCAACATCGTGTGGGCCTGGATCTTCACCATCCCCGCCAGCGCTTTCATGGCGGCGGTGGGGTATTGGGTGAGCTTGCAGCTGTTCTGAGCCGGGCGCGGTTACGGCCGGTGCGGGCGCGGCGGTTGCGGGCGCGGCGGGTGGCGCCTGTCGCGGCCTCATGCTCCAGCGGCCGTGCTTCGCCTTCGGCTCACACAGGCTTCCCGCCGAATCGGCCGGGCCCGGGACGGCCGGCGCAACTCGTTGCGAGCTGCGCTCGCCACTCAAACACTCACCGGAGCTAGAGGACAGTCGCATGCCGCGCTGACGCGCAGCACGCTGTCCCGGGCCCGGCCGATTCGGCGGCGCTTCCGAAATCGGCCGCGCCAGGCGCCACCCGCCGCGCTGGGACCAGCGCGCGGGTTCGAAGAAGGCATTCCACCTGCACCGCGCGGCCCCTTAACGGCGTCATTCCCGCGGAGGCGGGAATCCATCGCTTCCACTACGGCCGTTGAATGCGGACGTCATGGATTCCCGCCTCAGGGGGTGACGGTTATTGCGAAATCTCCCGCCCTTCTTCCACCTGCTTCTCGAAGTAGCCCTGGAAGCTGATGGCGATGCTGGTCATCAGCACCGCCGCGCCAACCATCAGCGCCAGCACCACGGCCCAGATGGTCGTCCAGCTGGTGCGGCCGGCGGGGGCATCGGGGGCGGCGCCCGGGTTGAAGCGGCGGTTCCAGTCTTCCGGCTTCATCAGCCCGTAGACGATGGCCGTGAGGCAGCAACCCGCGAAGGTGAAGCCCAGGATGGGCGTCAGCACCCAGCTGATGGCGTCGTCCTGTCCCAGCGACCACATGCGCAGCACGCCGTACGCACCCGCCAGCGTGGGCACCGGCAGCAGCCAGCCCAGCCAGTCGCCCCAGCCGCGCAGGTAGAAGCGGTGCGCGCCGAATGGGCCGGCCACGAAGGCCAGCCAGGCCGCGAGGGTCTTGCTTTTCATGCCGTCGGCGCCGTGCCGCTGCCCGCGCCGATCACGCGTTCCATCAGCACGATGTCCAGCCAGCGATCGAACTTCCAGCCGCAGTTGGCGATGACGCCCACTTGCGTGAAGCCCAGCGAGCGGTGCACGCCGACGGAGCCGGCGTTGTTCGAGTCGCCGATCACCGCGATGAGCTTGCGCAGGCCCAAGGCTTCGGCCTGCTTCACCAGTTCGGTGAGCAGTTGCTTGCCCAGGCCCTTGCCGGCGGCGTCGGGGTGCAGGTAGATCGAGTCTTCGGCCGAGAACCGGTAGGCCGGCCGCGGCTTGAACCACTGGCAATAGGCGTAGCCCAGCACGCGGCCGCCTTCTTCGGCCACCAGCCAGGGCAGGCCCTTGGCCAGCACGTCGGCGCGGCGGCCGGCCATGTCCTGCTCAGTGGGCGGGGTGGTTTCGAAGGTGCCGGTGCCGTTCAGGACATGGTGGCCATAGATGGCCGTGATGGCGGGCAGGTCGGCTTCGGTGCTGGGGCGGATCAGGCTCATCGGGGATGGGGGGCTATAATCATGGGCTTTCCAGCGTGTCGCCGGCCGGGTGGCCGTGTCGCGTGTCTCAAACGCCGGAAGAACCTGTGGCGGCAAGTGGTGCCGCCCGGATTTCCACCCGAAGGATAAATCATGGTCGTCATTCGACTCTCCCGCGGCGGCGCCAAGGCCCGTCCGTTCTTCAACATCGTCGTTGCCGACAAGCGCACCCGCCGCGACGGCCGCTTCATCGAGCGCCTGGGTTTCTACAACCCGATCGCCAAGGACAACGAGGAAAGCATCCGCGTCGCCCAGAACCGCCTGACCTACTGGCGCGGCGTCGGCGCCGTCGCTTCCCCGACGGTCGAGCGCCTGCTCAAGCAAGCCGCCAAGAAGGCCCCGGCCGCCGCTCCCGCGGCCTGAGGCCTTCGCTCGCGTGATGCTCCCGCAGCTGGAGCCGGCTGAATTGCCGGCCGACGCGATCGAAGTGGGGCGCATCCACGATGCCTGGGGCATCAAGGGCTGGTTCAAGGTCCTGCCCCACAGCGCTTCCCCGGAAGCGCTTTTTTCTTCCAAGCGCTGGTTCCTGCAGCCGTCCGAGAAGGCGGCCAAGCCGCCTTTCTCGGGCACGGTGCTGCTGCGCGTGCGCGAAGCCAAGGAGCACTCCGACAGCATCGTCGCCACCGCGCAGGACATCGACGACCGCAACGCGGCCGAGCTGCTCAAGGGTTCGCGCATCTTCGTGCCGCGTTCCAGCTTCCCCACCGCGGGCGACGACGAGTACTACTGGGTCGACCTGATCGGCCTGCAGGTGGTCAACCGCGAAGGCGTGGCCTTGGGCGAAGTGCGTGACCTGATGGCCACCGGCCCCCAGACCGTGCTGGTGGTGGGCTACGAGCACGAAGGCAAGCCGGCCGAACGCATGATCCCCTTCGTGTCCGCGTACGTGGATGACGTCGACCTGCCCGGCAAGCGCATCACCGTCGACTGGCAGCCGGACTACTGAAGGCCGCGCGATGCGTTTCGACGTCCTGACGCTGTTCCCCGAGCTGTTCGGGGCCTTCCTCGAAAGCGGCGTCACGCGGCGCGCGTACGAATCGAAGCAGGTGGACGTGCGCCTGTGGAACCCGCGCGACCAGGCCGAAGGCAACTACCGCCGGGTGGACGACCGCCCGTTCGGCGGCGGGCCCGGCATGGTGATGCTGGCCGAGCCGTTGGCGCGCACCGTGGCGGCCGTCAAGGCGGACCGGGGCGGATCGGCCCCCGTGGTGCTGTTCTCGCCGACCGGCCGCCGGCTGGACCACGCGGAAGTCGAAAGCTGGTCGGCCGGCGAGGGCGCCATCCTGCTGTGCGGCCGCTACGAAGGTATCGACCAGCGGTTCATCGACAGCCACGTGGACGTGCAGCTCAGCCTGGGCGACTTCGTGCTGTCCGGGGGGGAGATCGCGGCCATGGCGCTGCTGGATGCCGTGGCGCGCCTGCAGCCGGGCGTGCTGAACGAAGCCGGCAGCCACGAAGCCGACAGCTTCAACCCCGCCATCGACGGCTTGCTGGATTGCCCGCACTACACCCGGCCGGAGGAATGGCAGGGCCGCCAGGTGCCGGCGGAACTGCTGTCCGGGCATCACGCCAACATCGAGAAGTGGCGGCGGGAGAGGCGGCTGGAAGCGACCGCGAAGCTGCGGCCCGACCTCATCGAAGCCGCCCGTAAAGCCGGCCGGCTGACCCGCGAGGACGAGCGTTTCCTCGCCGGGCTATAATCCTGGGTTCGCCGATCCTCTACCCGGCCGTCCACTGATCCTTCGCGATCGACGGACCTTTAGCGCAGCGCGGGCAAGATCAACGAGGAAACCATGAACCTGATCCAGACCCTCGAGCAAGAGGAAATCGCCCGCCTGGGCAAGAAGATCCCCGAATTCGCCCCCGGCGACACGGTGATCGTCAGCGTCAACGTCGTCGAAGGCAACCGCAAGCGCGTGCAGGCCTACGAAGGCGTCGTCATCGCCAAGCGCAACCGCGGCCTGAACAGCGGCTTCACGGTGCGCAAGATTTCCAGCGGCGAAGGCGTGGAGCGCACGTTCCAGACCTACAGCCCGCTGATCGCCGGCATCGAAGTCAAGCGCCGCGGCGACGTGCGCCGCGCCAAGCTGTACTACCTGCGCCAGCGCAGCGGCAAGTCGGCCCGCATCAAGGAAAAGCTGGCCCACGGCAAGACCACCGCAGCGGCCGCCGAGTAACCCCTCGCGTCCGCGCGCAAGCCGCCGCCGGCCTTCCAGGCTCGCGGCGGTTTTTCATTTCAAACGCATGCCAATCGATCCCGCCCCGTCCGCCCCCAAGGATTTCATCCCGCTGTCCAAGCTGCCCAGCTTCGACCCGCGGGCCGTGCCCGTGGCCGGCATCGATACGCACCTGCCCGCGGTGCCGGACGCGTCGCTGGCGCCCGACGCCCTTCGCGCCCGATTCCGCCACCCGCCCGCGTGGGAACCGGAAATCTGGGCCGAGAAGCGCTTCACCGACCGCCAGCCCGCGCACGCTTCGGTGCTGGTGCCCATCGTCATGCGCGAGCATCCGGCCATCCTGCTGACCGAGCGCACCACGCACCTGTCCACGCATTCGGGCCAGGTGGCTTTCCCCGGCGGCAAGCGCGATGAGACCGACCGCGACGCGGCGCACACGGCGCTGCGCGAAGCGGAGGAAGAGATCGGACTCGACGCGAAGTTCGTCGAGGTGCTGGGCCAGATGCCCACGTACACCACCGGCACGCTGTTCATCGTCACGCCGGTGGTGGCGCTGGTGGACCCGGCCGCGCCGCTGACACTGAACGAGCACGAAGTGGCCGACGCCTTCGAGGTACCGCTGAAGTTCCTGATGAACCCCGCGCACCACCACCGCCACGTGTTCGACGTGATGGGGCAGAAGCGCGAGTGGTTCTCCATGCCGTACATGGACGGCACGACCGAGCGCTTCGTGTGGGGCGCCACGGCGGCGATGCTGCGGAACTTCTACCGCTTCCTGGTCGCCTGATCCGTGGGGCTGGTCGCCCCGTATGATTCCCGCATGTCCTTCTTCGCCATCCTGTTCGCGCTGCTGATCGAACAGGTGCGGCCATTGGGCCGGCACAACACCATCCACGCCGCCTTGCGCGGCTGGGCGCGCTGGGCCAGCCGCAATTTCGACGCGGGCAGGGCGCAGCACGGCTGGATCGCCTGGGGCGTGGCCACGGTGTTCCCCGCGCTGATGGCGCTGGGCATCCACTGGGCGCTGATGCTGCTGGTGGGCTGGCCCGCCGCCATCGTGTGGAACGTGGCGGTGCTGTACGTCACGCTCGGCTTCCGCCAGTTCAGCCACCACTTCACCGCCATCCGCGACGCGCTGGATGCCGGCGACGAGGACCGCGCGCGCGAGCTGCTGGCGCAATGGCAGCAGGTCGACGCGGCCGAGCTGCCGCGGCGCGAGATCGTGCGCCACGTCATCGAGTATTCGGTGCTGGCCGCGCACCGCCACGTGTTCGGCGTGCTGGCCTGGTTCTCCGTGCTGGCCGCTTTCGGCTTCGGGCCGGCAGGCGCGGTGCTGTACCGCATGAGCGAGTTCGTGCAGCGCTACTGGCGCTACCGCAGCGTGTCGCAGGCGCAGCAGCCGGCCAGCGAAGCGCTGCAGTCGGTGTCGCAGCGCGCCTGGGCGGCCATCGACTGGGTGCCCGCGCGCATCACCGCGCTGTCGTTCGCGGTGGTGGGCAGTTTCGAGGAAGCCATCGACTGCTGGCGCAACCACTCGCAACGCTTCCCGGACGACAACGACGGCGTGGTGCTGGCCGCCACCTCGGGCGCGGTGAACGTGCGCCTGGGCGGCGAGGCGCTGCGCTCGGCTTACGCGCCCGAAGCCTCGCAAGGCTTCAGCGCCGCGTCCATCGGCCCTTCGTCCACCGCGGGCAGCGAAAGCACGCCCGGCCGCGATGCCGAGCCCGCCCACCTGCGCAGCGTCGTGGGCCTGGTGTGGCGCACGGTGGTGCTGTGGATGGTGCTGCTGGCGCTGCTGACGCTGGCGCGCCTGCTCGGCTGAAGATCACCCGTCCCCGGATCCGTCATTCCGCGAAGGCGGGAATCCAGCGCGTCACCACCTTGGCGGCTCGCTCAGCTCGTCGAACAGGTCGCAGTAGATCTTGTACCGGTTGGTGGTGATCCGGTGTTCGCCCTGCTTCTCTGCGTGCGCCACCGCCCCGATGACCGCGCAGCCCGGCTCGTGGCGGTGCGTGCAGTTGTAGAAGCGGCATTGCCCGATGTGCGGCTTCAGGTCGCGCATCAGCGGCGCCAGCTGCGTGGGTTCCAGGTGGTGCAGGCCGAATTCCTGGAAGCCGGGTGAATCGATGAGGCCCGTGGTGCGCGCCTCGTCCACCCAGTACCAGGTGGTGCTGGTCGTCGTGTGCTTGCCCGAGTTCAGCGCGCGTGATATCTCGCCGGTCTGGGCCGCGGCGCCGGGCGCCAGCAGGTTGATCAGCGTGCTCTTGCCCGCGCCCGAAGGCCCCAGCACCAGGGTCGTCTTGCCTTGCAGGTGCGACAGCAGGTGCGCGCGGTCCACGTCTTTCGACAGCCGCAGCGACAGCGGCAGCACGCCGTAGCCCATCTGCTGGTACGGGTGCAGGCGGCCCCAGGCGCGCTCGAAAGGCTCCACCAGGTCGCTCTTGTTCAGCGCGATCAGTGCCGGGATGCGCTCGGCTTCGGCCGCGATCAGCGCGCGCGCCAGCTGGTGCTCGGAGAACTCGGGCTCGGCCGCGATGAACACCAGCACCTGGTCGAGGTTGGCCGCGAACATCTTGGTGCGGATCTCGTCCTGGCGGTAGAACAGGTTGCGCCGCGGCTCCACCTTCTCGATCGTGCCTTCGTCGTGCGACGGGCGCCACGCGACGCGGTCGCCCACCACGGCTTGCGACTTCTTGCCGCGCGGGTGGCAGATGCGCCGCTGGCCGTCGGGCGATTCCACCAGCAGGTGGCGGCCGAAGCTGGCCACCACCAGGCCGGGCGCCAGCGCCTCGTCAGCCAAGGTCACCGCCCGTCACGCCAGCAGCGCGTCGACCTGGGCCGCGCATTCGAAATCGGTGGTGGACAGGCCCTGCACGTCGTGCGTGCGGTACCGCACCACGCAGCGGTTGTAGTGGACCGACAGGTCGGGGTGGTGGTCACGCCGGTGCGCGACGAAGGCCACCGCGTTCACGAACGCGATGGTCTCGTGGTAGTTGGCGAAGCGGAAGGTCTTCTCGATGGCCACGTCGGCGCCGTCGCCCGACAGCTGCCATCCAGCCAGGGTGGAAAGACGCGCGACGACCTCGGTCGGGGTCAGCGCGCGGCGCTTCTCCTTCGACCAATCCTGCACCTTCAGCATCGACGTCACGCGGCGCCTCCCGCCGCGGCCATCCTCGCCAGCCGCTCGGAAGCGGGCGGGTGCGAGTAGTAGAACTTCACGTACACCGGGTCCGGCGTCAGCGTGGACGCGTTGTCCTCGTACAGCTTCAGCAGCGCGGTGCGCAGGTCTTCGCGGCCGGTCTGCGCGACGGCGAAGGCGTCGGCCTGGAACTCGTGGCGGCGCGACATCTGCGCCATCAGCGGCGAGACGAAGTAGCTGAACACCGGCACCGCCAGCATGAACAGCAGCAGCGCCAGCGCGTCGTTCGGCCCCACCATGTTGGGCGCCACGCCCAGCCCGGAGTAGAACCAGGGCTCGCGCGACAGCGCGCCCAGCAGCGCGAAGCCCGCCAGGCTGAAGGCGAACAGGCCCACGATGCGCTTGACGATGTGCCTGTGGCGGAAGTGGCCGAGCTCGTGCGCCAGCACCGCGTCCACCTCGCCCGGGGACAGCTTGGCGAGCAGCGTGTCGAAGAACACCACGCGCTTGGCGGCCCCGAAGCCGGTGAAGTACGCGTTGGCGTGCGCGCTGCGGCGGCTGCCGTCCATGACGAACAGCCCCTTGGCCGCGAAGCCGCAGCGGCGCATCAGCTCGGTGACGCGCGCCTTCAGCGCCTCGTCTTCCAGCGGGCGGAACTTGTTGAACAGCGGCGCGATGACCGTGGGGTACAGCACCAGCAGCAGCAGGTTGAACACCATCCACGCGCCCCACGCCCATAGCCACCACAGCGGACCGGCCGCGCCCATCAGCCACAGGATGAGCCAGGCGATGGGCAGGCCGATGGCCGCGCCCAGCACCGTGCCCTTGGCCAGGTCGGCCAGCCACAGGCCGGGCGTCATCTTGTTGAAGCCGAAGCGCTCTTCGACGACGAAGGTGTTGTAGAGGCTGAACGGCAGGTCGATCAGGCCGCCGATGACGGCGAAGGACGCCAGCAGCGCCAGCTGCTGGACCATGCCGGGGCCCAGCCAGCCCAGCAGCAACTGGTTGAGCGCGTTCAGGCCGCCCAGCAGCGTCCAGCCCAGCAGCACGGCCGTCCCCCAGGCGGTTTCCAGCAGGCCGACGCGCGACTTGGCCACCGTGTAGTCGGCCGCCTTCTGGTGCGCGGACAGCGTGACGGTGGAAGCGAAATCGGCGGGCACCTGCTCGCGGTGGCGGGCGACGTGCCGCACCTGGCGCGTCGCGAGCCAGAACTTGACGGCCAGGCCGGCCAGCAACGCGACGGCGAAGGCCAGGGTCCAGGTGAGGGCTGCGGGCATCCAACGAGTTTAGGCCATGGGGGAGAATCGCCGGATGACCGAAACCCCCGCTGCCGGCACGACGCCCGTGCTGGAGAAGAACGACCTCAACCTGGTCTGGCTCGACTGCGAGATGACGGGCCTGAACCCCGAGGTGGACCGCATCATCGAGATCGCCGTCATCGTCACCGGCCCCGACCTGCAGCCGCGCGTGGAAGGCCCCGTGTTCGCCATCCACCAGACCGACGGGCAGCTCGACAAGATGGACTCGTGGAACAAGGGAACGCATGGCAAGAGCGGCCTCACCGACCGCGTGCGCGCGTCCGACGTGGACGAAGCCCAGGCGGAAGAGGCGCTGATCGCCTTCCTGTCGAAGTACGTGGGCAAGGGCCTGTCGCCCCTTTGCGGCAACACCATCGGCCAGGACCGGCGCTTCCTGGTGAAGTACATGCCGAAGCTGGAAGCCTTCTTCCACTACCGCAACCTGGACGTCAGCACGCTCAAGGAACTGGCGCGGCGCTGGAAGCCCGCGGCGTATTCCGCCTTCAAGAAGCAGCAGGCCCACACGGCGCTGGCCGACGTGCACGAGTCCATCGACGAACTGGCGCACTACCGCGAAAACTTCCTGCGCCTGGGGGATTAGGGCCGCCTGCCCACCGGGAAAACCCGGACTGTGGGACAATACGTGTTCGCGCGGCGGACACCGTCTCCCGCGACCTCGCATCCGACCCTCATGCACCGGCCCCGCGAAAGGGGCCACCGGCACCCCGCCGGAAAGTCGTTGAAGGTTGCATGTTCTTCCAACCTTTGACGACGGCGCGTCCCTCCGTGGCGCGCCGCATGAGAGCTTCATGTCCGACCTGTTCGACGTTGACGGCGCGCCTGCGCCCCAGATTCCCGCCACCCCCGACACCACGCTGGCCCTGCCGCCCAACGGCTTCACGCGCCTGAACCTGGCGCCCGAGCTGATCGCGGCGGTGGAAGACCTCGGCTTCTCCCAGCCCACCGCGGTGCAGGAGCAGGCCATCCCGGCGGCGCTGCCCACCGGCGAAGACGGCACGGCCGCCTTCATCGACCTGATGGTCTCCAGCCAGACCGGCAGCGGCAAGACCGCGGCCTTCCTGCTGCCCGTGTTGCACACGCTGATCGGCCTGCAGCGCGAAGCCGAAGAGCGCGAGCGTGCCGAGCGCCAGCGCGAAGTGGAAGCCGCCGCCGCGCGCGGTGAGGCTGCGCCCAAGCGCAAGGCCCGCCGCAACCCCACCGACCCGCGCAACTTCAAGCCCGCCGTGCCCGGCGCGCTGATTCTCAGCCCGACGCGCGAGCTGGCCCAGCAGGTGGCACACGACGCCATCGACCTGGTCAAGCATGCCCGCGGCCTGCGCATCGCGAACGTGATCGGCGGCATGCCCTACCAGATGCAGATCGCGCGCCTGCAGAACGCCAACCTCGTCGTTGCCACGCCGGGCCGCCTGCTGGACCTGCAGCGCTCGGGCCAGATCAAGCTGGAAGAAGTTCGCTTCCTGGTCGTCGACGAAGCCGACCGCATGCTGGACCTGGGCTTCGCCGACGACCTGGCCGAGATCAACCGCCTGACGTCGCAGCGCCACCAGACCATGATGTTCAGCGCCACCTTCGCGCCGCGCATCCAGCAACTGGCCGCGCGCGTGATGCGCGAGCCGAAGAGGATCCAGGTCGACACGCCGCAGGAGAAGCACGCCAACATCAAGCAGGTGCTGTTCTGGGCCGACCACCCGCAGCACAAGCGCGCGCTGCTGGACCACTGGCTGCGCGAGCCGTCGATCAACCAGGCCATCGTGTTCGCGTCCACGCAGATCGAATGCGACGCGCTGGCCGAAGACCTGCAGCAGGCCGGCTTCGCGGCCGTGGCGCTGCACGGCGCGCTGAGCCAGGGCCTGCGCAACCGGCGCCTGATGGCGCTGCGCAACGGCCAGGTGCAGATCCTGGTGGCCACCGACGTGGCCGCGCGCGGCATCGACGTGCCGACGATCACGCACGTCTTCAACTTCGGCCTGCCGATGAAGAGCGAGGACTACACGCACCGCATCGGCCGCACCGGCCGCGCGGGCCGCGACGGCCTGGCCGTCACCTTCGCCGAGTACCGCGATCGCTTCAAGATCTTCGACATCGAGGCGTTCACCAAGCAGCCCTTCACCGCGGAAGTGGTGCCGGGCCTGGAGCCGCAGCAGCGCACGCCGCAGCGGCCGTCGTTCGGCGGCCCGCGTGGCGCGGGCGGTCCTTCGCGTGGCCGTCCGGGCAATGGTCCGCGTCGCAGCCACGGCGGCAACGGTGGCGGCAATTTCGGTGGCGGCGGTTATGGCCGCAAGGCGGGCTTCGGCGACTTCGGCGGCGATCGCCGCGACGGCTTCGGCGGTGGTGATCGCGGCCGTGAAGCTTCGCCTTGGCAGAAGCCGGCACAAGGCTTCACCCGCCCGGCCAAGCCGGGCAACGGCGGCAAGGTGTTCGTGCCGCGCGACGCGAAGAAGAAGCCGTAGAAGCCGGCGAACTGAACGGGATCGAAGGCCGTGCGGCGCGCCAGGCGGTGCCCGCCTGGCGCGTGGAACAGTGTGCGGGTTCCAATGGCGTCATTCCCGCGAAGGCGGGAATCCATGGCATCCGCATTCAACGGCGTAGTGGAAGCGATGGATTGCCTTCGCGGGAATGACGCCGTTGAGGGGCCGCGCCAGGCGCCACCCGCCGCGCCCGCACCGCTGCTCGCACCGCGCTCACGGAAATCACCCGTGATGCACCACGTGCCGCCCGATCTCCGGCCACCGCTTGTGCACATACAGCCAGGCCACCAGCCCCACGCACATCATCACCAGCGACGCTTCGGCCAGCGCCTCGGTCGAGTGCATCACCAGCGGCGCCACCGCGCCGGCCACCACGCCGTTCGCGGTCGATCCGATCACCGCCTGCAGCGATGACGCCAGTCCGCGCCGGTCGGGGTTGAGGTCCAGCACCAGCAGCGTCACCACCGGCACCATCAGCGACCAGCCGAAGCCGAAGATCGCGATCGGCAGCAGCGCCCACCACGGGCTGGGCGCGAACAGCAGGTTGGCCGCCACGTTCGCCAGCGACACCAGCAGCATGATGGTGAAGCCCCAGCGGATCTGCTGCTTGGGCGGGATCTTCCCCGCCAGCCGGCCGCTGGCCCACGCGCCGCCCATGATCCCCGCGATGGTCAGCAGGAAGAACCAGAAGAACTCCTGCGGCGCCAGGCGCAGGTGCGTGCCCAGGAATTCCGGCGCCGACAGCACGTAGAGGAACATCCCGTTGAATGGCACGCCGCTGGCCAGCGCCAGCAGCAGGAAGCGCGCGCTCGAGCCCAGCTGCCAGTAGCCGCGCAGCAAGTTGCTCACGTTGAACGGCTGGCGATGCGTGACGTGCAGCGTCTCGGGCAGCAGCTTCCAGTTCGACACCCACAGCACCACGCCCACGCCGGTCAGGAACCAGAAGATCGCGTGCCAGCCCGCGTGCACGAACAGCCAGCCGCCGATGATGGGCGCCACCGCCGGCGCCACGCCGAAGTAGATGGTGACCTGGCTCATCACCTTCTGCGCCTGCGCGGGCGGGAACATGTCGCGGATCACCGCGCGCGACACCACGATGCCCGCGCCCGTCGACAGGCCCTGCAGCCCGCGGAAGAACACCAGCTGCCCGATCGTCTGCGACAGCGCGCAGCCGGCCGAAGCCAGCGTGAACACCGCAATGCCCGCCAGCACCACCGGTCGGCGGCCGAAGCTGTCCGACAGCGCGCCGTGGAACAGGTTCATGAAGGCGAAGCCGAACAGGTAGGCCGACAGCGTCTGCTGCATGGCGGCCGGCGATGCGCCCACGGCGGCGGCGATGCCGGAGAACGCCGGGATGTAGGTGTCGATGGAGAACGGCCCCAGCATGCCCAGCACCGCCAGCAACACGGACAGCGCCCACGGCGGGGCGCGCCACAACTTCGCGGCGTCGGGATTCAAGCGGTTGTCTCCGGGGAAAACGGGGATGAAGGCGTCACGGCACAAGAAACGGGCGCCTCGTGCGGGCGCCCTGGCAGCCGTGGATCGTACCGGGCGCGCGGCTCGCGCGGTCAGCCGTGGATGGCGGCGGTGGCCAGCGGGGTGCGGCGCTCCAGGCGGGGGCCGGCCGGCGCGGGCACTGCGGGGTCGAAGAACGACCGCTCCAGGTGGCGCGAGAAGCTGGCGAACCAGCTGTTGCGCGGATAGAAAGCCGTCCCACGTGGGCCGGTCACGCGCACCAGCCCATCGGGCTGCACGGTGGCGTTGAAGCTGTGGGGCTCGCGGCCGCTCGTCAGGAGCAGGTGGGCGAGGGCGAGTCGTTCGTTCTGGCTGATGTCTCGGATCACGGGGCGGATGATGGGCCGGGGAAAACGGTCGCGCCAGCGCCCGGAAGAGGCAAGCGGTGTAGGACGCCGCCGCGTCAGCGCGGCGTTGGCTGAAGCGCACTCGCGGCGGCAATGCTGTCCTACGAACCTGGCCCGTGCGTGGGCCAACCATGGCGGCAGGAAGTGAAGCAATCCGCCCCACGCACCATGACACCGGAAGAGTTCGGCCTCGTCGGCACCCCGTATTTCTGGGGCGGCTTGGCGGGCCTGTTCGCGGTCTGGCTGGTGGTGATGCTGGCGCTCTGGGCCTGAAGTCTCATGGCCGGAAGCAGCGGGTCAATCGCCACCCGGCGACGTGCGGCTAAGGACTGCCGAAATCACTCCGCGATTGGCGCGGGCCATCCTTCTCAGCGCTAAGAGACGCGAACAACGTTGATCGCCTTGGGACCTTTCGGCGTGCTCTCAAGGTTGAAGCGCACCGTACTTCCTTCAATTAAGGATTCTTCCTTTTCTGCCGACGTTCTATAGAAAAAGACGTCGCGACCAGCAGTTCGGCTTATGAATCCATATCCCTTCACAGGATAGTAGACCTTGATCACCCCAGTCTGATCTTTTTCACCCATAAAGAAGCTCCTCTCTTGATGTCGACGGTGCGCACTTCATAACCAACGCGCGTTGCTTCGAGGCCAACCTTCTATGAGTTCGACTCAGGATTCCCAGTCGGTAAAGTACGTGGTGGTACTTGTCGATATAGGCCAAGTTGTCACGCTGATGCGCAGGAGTAGCACACAAGAGTCTCACGAGCTTCAAAGTTCGCGCTACTTCCGTCCCATCGTAGGTTGGCAAAATCTTCTGTAGGCGACTTCGATAGTTCTCTGCTTCGAAGTGGCCGAGATAAGTGATCTTTGCAACTCGGCCAGAGATGCGATTGTGCTCTGCGTGGTAGTCGAGGTCATGACTGCTCAGTTCGTGCATTCGCTCAAGCTTGAACATCCGGGCGCGAATGTCGTGCCTTTCCGCTCGAAAAGCTCTCGGCGCTCCTCGATTCAGCCAAAGCCCGGTCACCTCCATCAACACTTCGGGGTTGCTGTTCGAGCTGACTCTCGTCTTCGAGGTTTTAAGCCGGAGGTGCTTTTCCGCCAGCAGCAGTTTGACTTTGTGGATGATCTTGCTCGTGCGTTCCTGGCTAAGTTGTTTTGCGGAAGATACAGTGATGTCGTCCAGCAGTCGGGAATACCGAAGTCCTTGCTGGAAAAATTCTCTGACGACTCGATGCTCAGTAGCGAAGAACACCAGATTAGCGATATGCGAGCTGGTACACGCACCTTGAGGCACGCGACCTCCGCGGGTGGTTAGCTGTGTGAGAACTCTTGCTACGTCTTCAGGAAACTTGCAAAAGAACTTGAAAATCTTAAGAACATCGGGAGCTTGGATGTTGTCATAGAAGTTTTGTACATCCAACGCGATGAGTGACTTTGAATGTGCATGAATGCGAGCATTCCGAACGTAGTCCCTATCTGCAATACCACCTTGCAAGTATTCGGGATAGACCACATGCTCGAAGACGGCGCGATTGATGCGCTTCTGTGCAACCTTCAACTCGTGGTGTGGTTCGCACACAGTCCGAACCTTATCGCTGTTCTTCTTCGGGATCTCGAAAGCGGAGTATCGGATAGAGGCTGAAGCCGCCAATGCAAGCAAGGCGGATTCAGACATCCCAAGCGCCAGCGCCAGCGCCGCAGTACTTCCAATCGGTTGTGCGCTATAGATTGGACGCATAGAAAACAGGCACCTACTCTATTCGAGGAACTCGATCAGAGATTTCAGAATGATCCCAAGCCTTGTGAGGGCGAAGAACCACTCGGACGCATAGTTGGCTCCACTCCACGAAGCACGCGATCCACATCGCGAGCAACGTTTCCTTTTAGCTGTGAAAACACAGCGGCGTTGCAAATTGGATTTCGGCCTTGCAGCCATAAATTCCTCCTTAAGGTTAATCCCGGCAACTACCGAGACCCCGGCTTTCACCGGCGTTCAACACCTCAAGGAAACGAGCGACAAACAACCAACTAGCGGTCCAGGTGCCTGATTCAACGTTCAACAACTGAAGCCTTAGATGAGCTCTTCCGCGGGCCGCGGCCTGATCGGCTGGGATCGCGGGGAGCACGGCTAACGCCCCGGTCTAGCCCTGACTATGTCAGGACGTCTCTTACGAGACCTTGACTCGCTCGTTCAATTTGCAAGCTTTCAAAGAACGCGGATCGGGCGCTACACCCGATGACGCACTGATGTGCGCGTTACGAATGTTACTGGGCGCAACGGAAGAGTCAAGTACCTCGTTCCGGCGTCGTCGTCGGGGGGTAAGTACGAGCGGGCCCAACCGCATAATTGATAGGCAGCGGTCGAGCTGCCGCCGATGCTGCATCTCCACTTCTCCAACCGCCTCGAACGCCTCACGGACCAGCTGCTGCAAGCCCTGGCGGGCGAGCGCACGGACGTGTTCGAGCCCGAGACGGTGGTGGTGCCGCACACGGCCGCCAAGCGCCACCTGCAGCTCGCACTCGCGCAGCGCGACGGCATCTGCGCCAACGTGGCGTTCGTCTACCTCGCGCAGTGGCTGTGGGCGCAGGTGGCGCGCGTGCAGCCCGGCATTTCCGCCGAATCGCCCCTGCAGTCAGGGCCACTCGCATGGCGGCTGTTCGCGCTGTTCCAGGACCCGGCGTTCACCGCCGCGCATCCCGTGCTCGACGCCTACCTCGCCGCAGGCGAGGACGACCCGGTGTTCGCCTGGGAACTGGCCGCGCGCGCGGCGCCAGTGCTGGAGCAGTACGCGACGTACCGGCCGGCGTGGCTGGAAGCGTGGCAGCGCGGCGAGCGAGTGACCGCAGCACTGCATGAAAGCTGGCAGGCCGACGCGTGGCGCCG
The DNA here is from genome assembly GCF_004681975.1 of Ramlibacter humi. Classification (GTDB taxonomy): domain Bacteria; phylum Pseudomonadota; class Gammaproteobacteria; order Burkholderiales; family Burkholderiaceae_C; genus Ramlibacter; species Ramlibacter humi. Next base: position 20,994 of record NZ_SMLK01000007.1, on the reverse strand, counting down.
CATCGCGGTGGGCCTGGGCTTGCGGGAAGAACACCCGATGCGTGCCATCGCACGCGAGCTGGAAAGTGCGGACCTGCTCGTCGCTTCCGAGCTGGCACTGCCCCGCACGGTGCACCTGTTCGCGCTGCCTTCCATCCCGCCGCTGTACCTGGGCGCGCTGCAGGCCCTGTCGCGGCACGTGGACATCCACATCTATTCGCCCAGTCCTTCCGCCGAGTACTGGTTCGACCTGGTCGATCCGCGGCGGCTGGACAAGCTGCGTGCGGCCGGCCGGGCGGAAGGCTTCGAAGTCGGCCACCGCCTGCTCACCTCGTGGGGCCAGCAGTCGCAGTCGTCGCTGGACCAGTTGGCGCGGCTGGATGAATCCGACCGCACGCGCTGGGTGAGCGACTACCAGGCATCCGGCAAGGACACGTTGCTGGGCCGGCTGCAGGATTCGATGCTGGAGCTGCAGGACCTGGAGCCCGGCACGGTGGCGATCGACGAAGGCGACCGCAGCCTCGAGGTGCACGTGTGCCACTCGCTCACGCGCGAACTGGAGGTGCTGCACGACCAGCTGCTGGCGCGCTTCGCCGCCGACCCCACGTTGAAGCCCAGCGACATCGCGGTGGTCACGCCCGACCTGGAAGCGGCCGCGCCGCTGGTGGACGCCGTGTTCGGCACCGCGCCGCCCGCGCGCCACATCCCTTACGCGCTGACCGGCCGGGCGCGCAGCGGCGTGAATGCGGCGGCCAAGGCTTTCCTCGAACTGCTGGCACTGGCCGCTTCGCGCTGCACCGCCACCGAGGTGTTCTCGCTGCTGCAGCAGCCGGTGGTGCGGCGCCGCTTCGGCCTGGACGACGAAGGCGTGCAGCAGGTGCACGAGTGGATGCTGGCTTCCGGCATCCACTGGGGCCTGGACGCGCAGCACGTCGCCGCGCAGCAACTGCCGCCCGGTACGGCGCACACGCTGGCCGATGGCCTGGCGCGCCTGTTCCTCGGCCACGCCTTGCCCGAAGGCGCCGCGCAGCCGCTGGCCGGCACGCTGCCGATGGCGTCCATCGAAGGCTCCGGCGCCGCGGCGCTGGGCGCTTTCTGGCAGTACGTGCGGCGGCTGCGGCAACTGGCGCGCGAGCTGGAGCGGCCACGTCCGGCGGAGCGCTGGGCCGCGTTGCTGCGGCAAGCCGCCGCCGACTTCATGGTGGTGGGCCGCGAAGAGGCGGACGAGCTGGTGGAACTGCTCGCGGCCATCGATGCCGTGGCCGCCGACGCCGCGCTCGCGGCGCACGAGGGCGAAGTGCACGCCTCCGTCATGCGCGCCGCGCTGGAAGCGCAACTCGGCGACGCCTCCCACGGCGGCACGCCCACCGGCCGCGTCACCTTCACCGGCATGAGCGGCCTGCGCCACCTGCCTTTCCGGGTGGTGTGCGTCGTCGGCCTGAACGACGGCGCGTTCCCCGCGACGGACGGGCCACCCGAATTCGACCTGCTGCCGCTGGCGCCGAGGCCGGGCGACCGCCAGCGCCGCACCGACCAGCGCAACCTGCTGCTGGACCTGCTGCTGTCGGCGCGCGACGCATTCCACGTCAGCTACACCGGCCGCAGCATCCGCGACAACTCGGTGCTGCCGCCTTCGGTGCTGCTGTCGGAGCTGCTCGACGTGCTGGTGCCGGCAACCGCTGCCGATCCTTCCTCGGCGGATTCGCTGCGGCAAGCGGAGAAGCGCCTGGTGGTCGAGCATCCGCTGCAGCCTTTCTCGGCGGAAGCGTTCGATCCCGAAGGCGATCCGCGCCGCCGCAGCTTCGACGCGGAGCTGGCGGCTGCGCTGCGTGCGGCGACGACCCATGCGCCGGCGGACATCGCGCCTGCGGCTCCCGCGTTCGACGATGAGGACGAAGACGCCGTGGCCGAACCGGCGCGGCGCTTCTTCCCGCAGGCGCTGGCGGCGCCCGGCCCGGAATGGCGCGAAGTGCCGCTCGCGCGGCTGGCCGAGTTCTTCCGCCACCCCGCGCGCTACCTGCTGCGCCGGCGCCTCGGCGTGGAATTGCTGCGCGACGAGCCCGAGCTGCAGGACGACGAGCCCTTCCTGCCCGACTACGACGGCCGCTCGCGCCTGGCGCAGCGGTTGCTGCCGCACCTGCTGTCCGGCGCCAGCGAGGAAGACGCTGCGCGGCTGGCAGCCGCGGGCGTCGAACTGCCGGCGGGCGCCTTGGGCGAGAGCGAGCGGCAAGTGGAACTGGCTTCGCTTTCGCGCTTCGCCGCCGCGGTGCGCAAGCTGGCGCCAGGGGCGCCGCTGCCTTCGCAATCGCTGTCCGCCGAAGTGGAAGTGGACGGCGAGACCTGGCGCATCGAAGGCGCCTTCGCCGACCTCCGGCCTTCGGGCCGCGTGGCCTGGCGCTATGACGACGAGCGCGCCGGCGACGTTCTCACGGCGTGGATCCCGCACCTGCTGCTGTGCGCGGCCGAGCCCGCGGGCGTGGAACCGCGCACCGCGTGGGTCGCGCGCGGCGCGTGCACGGTGTACGACCGCGTGGAAGCCTGGCAGGCGCGCGAGCGGCTGCGCGAACTGGTCGCGCTGTACGCGCGCGGGCTGAGCGAGCCGCTGCCGTTCTTCGCCAAGTCGTCGTGGGAGCTGGTGCGCACCGGCAAGCCGCAGGACGCGCGGCGCAAGTGGCAGGGCAGCGAAGCGTTTCCCGGCGAAGGCGCGCATCCGGCCAATGCGCTGGTGTGGCGCGGCGTGGTGGATCCGCTGGACGACGAGTTCGTGCGCGTGGCGCAGGCCGTGCTGGGCGAGCTGCCCGCGCGGCAGGTTCCGCTGTCGGACCTGGAGCAGCTCGCATGAGCCTGCAGCCGCTCGACGTCTTCCGCGTCCCCTTGACCGGCGTGCGCCTGGTCGAAGCTTCCGCGGGCACCGGCAAGACCTGGAACATCTGCGGCCTGTACCTGCGCCTGCTGCTGGAAGAAGGCCTGGACGTCGATAACGTGCTGGTGGTCACGTTCACCAACGCGGCGACGGCGGAACTGAAAGAGCGCATCCGCGGACGGCTGGCTGAAGTGCTGCAGGTGATGCAAGGCCGTGGCCCGCAGAGCGGCGACCCCTTCGCGCACGACCTGCTGCGCGCGCTGGACCAGCGAGGCATAGAGCGCGCAGCCAGCGCGCAGCGCATCGAAAGCGCGATCCGCCAGTTCGACGAAGCTTCCATCTTCACCATCCACGGCTTTGCCAAACGTGCGCTGGACGACGCACCGCTGGCGGCGGCTGTGCCACTGCGCCAGGACCTGCTGGAAGACGACAGCGAACTGCGGCAGGAAGCGGCCAACGATTTCTGGCGGCGCGACATCGCGTCCGGCAACACGCCCGCGGCGGTGGTGCGGTGGATGGCGTTGCAGGGCGACAGCCCCGCTCGCCTGGCCGAGCTGCTGCGGCGGCATTCGGGCAAGCCGACCGCGCACGTGCTGTGGCCCGAAAGCCTGGACGGCGCGCCGGTCCCTGATGCCTCCGTGTATGCCGCGGCATTCGGCCGTGCCCGCGATCTTTGGCTGGCCGAGCGCGGAGAAGTGATCCGCTGCGTGGCAGGCTCGATGGAAAGCCTCAGCGCCGTGAGCTACAGCGAAGCGTCGCTGGAGCAGGCGGTGCTGCAATGGGACACGGTCTTCGCATCGGCCGACCCGCTGGGCCGGCCCGCGTCCGGCGGCAAGGGATTGGAGAAGCTCAAGCTGCTGACCGCCGGCTCGTACCGCGCGAAAGCCAAGGCGAAGAAGTCTTGCCTGCAGCACGCGTTCTTCGATGCGGCGCAGGAAGTGCTCGACGAGTGGCAGGCACTGCAGCCCGCGCTGGCGCTGGGGCGCCTGCAGGTGCTGCGGCGCTTCGTCGAAACCGTGCCCGCCGAACTGCGCGAGCGCAAGCGCCGCCGCCGACTCGTCGCCTTCGACGACATGCTGGCCAACCTGGACCAGCGGCTGCGCGATCCGCAGGGCGGCGATGCGCTCGCGCAAGCGCTGCACGAACGCTTTCCGGCGGCGCTGATCGACGAATTCCAGGACACCGACCCGCTGCAGTTCTCCGTGTTCGACCGCGTGTACGGCGGGCGCGGCCGGCTGTTCCTGGTGGGCGACCCCAAGCAGGCGATCTACAGCTTCCGCAACGCCGACCTGCACACCTACCTGGCCGCTGCGCGCGGCACCGACGAGCAGTATTCGCTGGCGGAGAACCAGCGTTCCACCGGGCCGCTGATCGACGCGATGAACGCGCTGTTCGGCGCCAACCCGCGCGCTTTCATGCTCGATGGCCTGGGCTACGAGCCGGTGCGCCTGGGCGCCAAGCCGCGGCCGGTGTTCGAAGACCGCACCGGCGAGCAACGCGCGGCGCTGCACCTGTGGCAGCTGCCGGCTGCCGAACCGAAGACGAAAGGCGAGGCGCAGCGGCTGGCGACGCAGGCCAGCGCCGCCGAGATCGCGCGCCTGCTGGCCGCGGGGCAGGCGGGCGAGGCCACGCTGCAGGGCCGGCCGATCGAGGCACGCGACATCGCGGTGCTGGTGCGCAGCCACCGCGAAGGCAGCGAGATGCGCGCGGCACTCGCGGCTCTCGGCGTGGGCAGCGTGGAACTGGCGCAGGCCAGCGTGTTCGGCACGCCCGATGCGGAAGAGATCGAGCGCCTGCTGGCCGCCGTGCTGGAGCCCGCGCGCGAAGGCCTGCTGCGCGCCGCGCTGGCCACCGAGCTGCTCGGCCTGGACGCATCGGACCTCGAAGCCGTCACCGCCGACGAAGTGCGTGTGAGCGAGTTTGCGCAGCTGTTCCGCGGCTGGCGGCGGCTGTGGGTGGAGCAGGGCGTGGGTCCGATGCTGCGCGAAGTGGCGGCTTCGCAATCGCTGGCCGGACGCATGCTGGCGCGCGGCGACGGCGAGCGCAGGCTCACCAACTTCCGCCATCTGTCCGAAGCGCTGCACGAGGCGGCGGGCGCGCATCCCGGTCCCGAGGCGCTGCTGCGCTGGCTGCGCCGCCAGAGAAGCGAAGGCCGCGGCGAATCGGCGCAGGTGCGGCTGGAGTCCGACCGCAACCTGGTGCAGATCGTCACCATCCACAAGTCCAAAGGGCTGGAGTACCCGGTGGTGTTCTGCCCGTACCTGTGGAACGGGCGATTGCTGGGCGGGCCCGCGCGCCAGCCGCTGGGCCGCGAGTACCACGACGACGGCGGGCGCTTCGTCATCGACTACCGCGAACTGGAAGACCCGGAACTCGCGCAGGTGAAATCGCGCATGGACCTGGAAGCCGCGGCCGAGCGCCTTCGGCTGCTGTACGTCGCGCTCACGCGCGCGGTGCACCGCTGCTACATGGTGGTGGGGCCGTACCTGATGAACAAGTCGGCGTCGGAGAGCCATTGCAATCCGCTGAACTGGCTGGCCGCGGGCGCTGGCCTGGCGCCGCTGGAATGGCGGCAGCGCAAGCACGAACCGCAAGCCATCGTGCACGCATGGTCCGCTCTCGCCGCGAACCATCCGCCGGCGATCCGCCTGGAGCCGTTGCCCGAAACCGCGGGCACGCCTGTGGCGCTGCCTCGCCTGGCGCCCGAATCCATCGAGGCGCTGGCACCGCCGGCGCGCATCCCCTGGGGCTGGCAGCTGGCCAGCTACAGCAGCCTGGCGCAAGGCGCGCGCGTGACTGACGAGGCACCGGCTGCGGACCACGATGCGCGCGCGGACGACACGACACCCATGCGGGCCACCGCACGCGACGTGGAGCCCGGCGACATCCTGCATTTCGAGCGCGGCGCGCGCGCGGGCGAGACCATGCACGCGGTGTTCGAGCGCATCGAGTTCGGCGACACATCCACCTGGCCGAAGCGCATCGAAGAGGCCGTGCGCGCGCGGCCTCCTGCTGCAATGGACGCTGGTGTTGCGGCCACCATGCTCAGCCGCATGGCGCGTGACGTCATGGCCACGCCGCTGCCGGGCGGCATCGTGCTGTCCGGCGTGCGGCGGCGGTTGGTCGAACTGGAATTCGCGCTGACGGCGTCGTCGCTCTCGGCCTCGAAGCTGCAGGCCGTGCTGCGCGAGCACGGCTATCCGGCCATCGCCATCGGCCAGCCGGTGCTGCGCGGCTACCTGCGCGGCTTCATCGACCTGGTGTTCGAGCACCAAGGCCGCATGCACGTGCTGGACTGGAAGTCTTCGCACCTGGGCTGGGCGCCCGCCGACTACGGTCCCGAGCCGCTGGCGCGACACATGCGCGAAGCGGGCTACCACCTGCAGTACCTGCTGTACACGGTGGCGGTGCACCGCTGGTTGCGCGCGCGCAAGGCGGGCTACGACTACGAGCGGCATTTCGGCGGCGTGCTGTACCTGTTCGTGCGCGGTGTGCGGCCCGGCTGGGTGCTGGAAGACGGCACGCCCGCGGGCGTGTTCCACGACCGCCCGCCGAAGGCGCTGGTGGACGCGCTGGACGCGGTGCTCGATGGCAAGGAGGCCGCGTGACAACAGGCGACTGGACACCGCAGGGCGCGCTGGCCGAGGGCCTGGCGGAGCACGTGCGGGCTTGGGCGCTGGAACTTGGCGCGGACGAGGCGGACGCGCGCGCCGCGGGTGAAGCGGCCGCGGCGGCGAGCCGCGCGACGGCCGCGGGACACGTGTGCGTCGAGCTGGGTTCGCTGGCGCCCGACGCCGCGCCGCTGCGTCAGTCCCTGCTCGCATCGCGCGTCGTCGGCCAGCCGGGCCGCACAGGCTCTCTGCCGCTGGTACTCGACGCCGACGATCGCCTGTACCTGCAGCGCTACTACGACTACGAGCGGCGATTGGCGGTGCGCGTCGTGCGCGCCGCGCGGGAGGGGCGGCTGGCCATCGTCAGCGGCGGTCCCGGCACCGGCAAGACGACGCGCATAGTGTCCGAGCTGGCCGCGCTGCTGGAGCAATCGCCGGATTTGCGCATCGCGCTGGCCGCGCCCACGGGCAAGGCGGCCGCGCGCATGACCGAAGCGCTGCGCGGCCGCGCAGGCGATCTGCCGGCGGGCATTCGCGACCGGCTGCCGTCCGAATCTTTCACGCTGCATCGCCTGCTGCGCCACAACCCTTCGCGCGGCTTCGAACACGGCGCGGACAACCCCTTGCCCATCGACGTGCTCGTCGTGGACGAAGCGTCGATGCTCGACCTGGCGCTGGCCACCCGCGTGCTGGAAGCCGTGCCGCCGGGCGCGCGCATCCTGCTGCTGGGCGACCAGGACCAACTGGCCGCGGTGGAGTCCGGGGCGGTCTTCGCGGAACTCTCCGCCGAGCGAGAGCGCTTGCCGGTCACGCTGCTGACGAAGAACTGGCGCTTCCCAGAGGATTCGGGCATCGGGCGCCTGGCCACGGAGCTGCGGCGCGGCGATGCGGAATCCGCGTTGGTATGGCTGCGCGCGAACGCCGATCCCGCCGTGCGCTGGGAGCCGCAGGCAGCGCCGCTCGCCTTGGCGCTGCAAGGCTTCGCCGCCTACCTGGACGAAGTGCGGCGCGATGCCACTGACGTCGCCGCGATGTCCGCGGCGTTCGCGCGCTTCCGCGTGCTGTGCGCGGTGCGCGAAGGCCCGCAGGGCGTGGAGGCGCTCAACCGCGAACTCAGCGCGCATGCGCGCGCGACGCTGGGCTCCGAAGGCCCCGGTGACTGGTACGTGGGCCGGCCGGTGATGGTGCAGGTCAACGACTACGCGCTGCGCCTGTTCAACGGCGACGTCGGCCTGGCGTTGCCGGACGCGCGAGGTGAGCTGATGGTGTGGTTCCCCGAAGGCCAGGGCTGGCGCCCCGTCGCTCCCGCGCGCGTGCCGCGGCACGAAACCGCGTGGGCCATGACCGTGCACAAGGCCCAAGGCTCGGAGTTCGACCAGGTCATGCTGGTGCTGCCCCGCGCCGCGGCGCGCGTGGCCACGCGGGAGCTGGTCTACACCGGCATCACGCGGGCCCGGCAGGCTGTCGTGCTGGCGGCGGGCGAGGCCGCGCTGGCCGCGGCCGTCCGGGAGCGCGCGGTGCGCCACGGTGGCCTGCGGTCGCGCATCCGCGAGGCGTTCGAAGCCGGCTGAAGCGGCGCGCCGCCCAAAGGGGTCCTGCGCGTGAAGGATGCAACACGCGTGGCCGCGGCCTTGCGCTACGCTCCCCGCGCAACAACAAGGAGGAGTGGCCGTGGTTCTTCGCGAGTTCGCCCGTCGTTCGCTGTTGGCCGCCTTCGGGCTGGCCGCTTTCCAGGCCCAGGCCCTGCAGGTCACCGCCGTCTCGCCGCAAGGCGAGGTCGCGCGGGTGCGGCAGGTGGTGGTCAAGCTCGATGCCGCCGGTGTCAACTTCGGCGACCCCAAGGCCGCCGCGCCGGTGCAGCTGTCCTGCAGCGATGCGCAGGCCACGGCCGGCACCGGGCGCTGGACCAATGACCGCGAATGGATCTTCGACTTCCGCGATGACTTGCCGCCCGGCGTGAACTGCACGCTGCAGGCGAAGGCCGGCTTCAAGTCGCCGCAAGGCGCGGACCTGGCGGCCGGCAGCTGGCGCTTCACCACCGGCGGACCCTTCGTGCAGTCGGCGCGGCCGGGCGACGGCCGCATCGACGAAGAACAGTTCTTCCTTTTGCAGCTGAATGGCGCGGCCACGCTGGAAAGCCTGCAGGCCAACGTCAGCTGCAGCGTGGAAGGCGTCGGCGAGCGCGTGCCGGTGCGGCTGCTGTCGCAGAAGGAACGCGACGAGCTGCTCAAAGGGATGCGCATGGACAAGCCGGCGGCCAAGGAGCCGCTGCGGTACGCCACGCTGGCCTGCAACCGCCGCCTGCCGCCCAATGCGCGGGTGCAACTGGTGTACGGCAAGGGCGTGGCCACGCCCAGCGGCGTGCCCAACAGCGTCGAGAAGCGTTTTTCGTACCAGGTGCGCGAGCCGTTCGCCGCCAGCTTCACCTGCGAGCGCGAGAACGCGCAGGCCGCCTGCCTGCCCATCCGGCCGATGTCGCTGGCGTTCAACGCGCCCGTGCCGCGGCAAATCGCCGAGAAGATCCGGCTCAAGGGCGAGAAGCAGGAGTACAAGCCCGAGTTCGAGCAGGAAGGCGATGCGGACGCCGTCGTCAACGGCGTGCAGTTCAAGGCGCTGTTCCCCGAGCGCGCCCAGTTCACGCTGGAACTGCCGCGCGATTTCCAGGACGCTTCGGGCCGCGCGCTGCGCAACGCCGACAACTTCCCGCTGAAGGTGGCGACGGGCGCCATGCCGCCGCTGGCCAAGTTCGCCGCCTCGCCGTTCGGCATCGTGGAGCGCTACGCCGAGCCGGAGGGCGGCCCGGTGCTGCCGGTGACGCTTCGCAACGTCGAGGCTTCGCTCAAGATCCAGGGCCTCGCGGCTTCCAAGGTGGGCGACCTCACGCCGCGCAGCGACGCCGACATCCTGGCCTGGCTGCGCAAGGTCGGCCGCTACGACACCTGGTACGTCGAACGCGCCGACGCCGCGCGCGAGGTGAAGCACGCGCTGCCGCCCGTACTGCCTTCGCAGGAGAACAAGTCGCAGGTGCAGGCGCGCATGCTGTCGCTGCTGGCGGGGCAGCCCGGCGTGCGGTCGCTGGAGATCCCCAAGGCCGCATCGAACGACCCGCGCCCGTTCGAAGTCGTCGGCATTCCCATGACGCCGGGCTTCCACGTGGTGGAGATCGCATCACCGCTGCTGGGGCAGTCGCTGCTGGACCAAGGCTTCGGCGCGCAGCGCACGATGTACGTGCGGACCACCGCACTGGTCACCAACCTGGCGGTGCATTTCAAGCTGGGGCGCGAGAACGCGCTGGCGTGGGTGACCACGCTGGACAAGGGCAAGGCCGTGGCCGGCGCGCGGGTGCGCGTGTCCACCTGCGACGGCAAGGAGCTGGCCACCGGCACCACCGATGCGCAGGGCATCGTGTACCTCAAGGACCTGAGTTCCCGCGCGCCGCGCTGCTTCGGCGACAGTGAAGGCAGCTGGCGCTACGCCTACTTCGTCAGCGCGCGCGCGAAGGACGCGCAAGGCGGCGAAGACCTGGCCTTCACCTTCAGCGACTGGAACCGCGGCATCGAGTCCTGGCGCTTCGACGTGCCCACCAGCAGCGAACCCGTGCCTGATCGCCGCTACCACACGGTGTTCGACCGGACTCTGCTGCGCGCCGGCGAGACGGTGTCGATGAAGCACCTGGCGCGCGTCGAGACGCGCACCGGGCTCGGCGTGCCGCCCGACCTGCCGACGCAGCTGATCGTCACCCACGTCGGCAGCGGGACGCAATTCACGCAGCCGCTGGCTTGGCGGCGCACCGCCACCGGCGGGCAGAGCGGGGAAAGCGAGTTCAAGATCCCGCCCGCGGCCAAGCTGGGGGCGTACGAGGTGTCGCTGCGCGGCAGGAGCGGGGAAAGCGCGTCGGGCAGCTTCCGCGTCGAGGAGTTCCGCCTGCCGGTGCTGGAAGGCCGCATCGCGCCTTCCGACAAACAGGCGCTGGTCGGCGTCACCAGCCTGCCCACCGACGTGCAGGTGAACTACGTCTCGGGCGGCGGCGCCGCCAACCTGCCGGTGCGCGTGTCCGCCATGGTCCGCCGCAAGGTTCCTTCGTACGCGGACTACGAAGGCTTCAGCTTCCAGCCGCCGCGCGGCAAGCGCGCGGACTCGGGCCGCGGCGATGAGGAGGACACCTCGTCGGACGACGCGCGCGTCATTGCCGACAAGCTGCCGTTGACGCTGGACCGCCAGGGCGCGGGCCGCGTCACCTTGCCCAAGGTCCCGGCATCGAAGATGCCGCAGGACCTGGTGCTGGAAGCCAGCTATGCCGACCCGAACGGCGAGGTGCAGACGCTTCGCAACGTCGCCACCGTGTGGCCGGCCGCCGTGGTCGCCGGCATCAAGACCGAGAGCTGGGTGTCCAACAGCCAGGCCATGCGCTTCCAGGCGCTGGCGCTGGACTTGAACGGCAAGCCCGCGGCGGGCGTGCCGCTGCAGGTGCAGGCCCAGGCGCGCATCACCACCACCAGCCGCAAGCGCATGGTGGGCGGCTTCTACACCTACGACAGCAAGACCGAGCTGAAGGACCTGGGCACGGTGTGCAGCGGCAAGAGCGATTCGCGCGGGTTGCTGCTGTGCGAGTCGCGGCTGAAGGAAGCGGGCGAGGTCGAACTGGTGGCGACCGCCACCGATGCGCAAGGCCGCACGCAGCAGGCGGCGGGCTCGGTGTGGGTGACCAAGCAGGGCGAGCTCTGGTTCGGCGGCGACAACAGCGACCGCATCGACGTGCTGCCGGAGAAGAAGGCCTACCAGCCGGGTGAGACCGCGCGGCTGCAGGTGCGCATGCCGTTCCGCTTCGCCACCGCGCTGGTGACGGTGGAGCGCGAAGGCATCGTGCAGACCCGCGTGGTGGACCTGCGCGGCGACGACCCCACCATCGAGATGAAGGTGGAGGAGGGCTGGGCGCCCAACGTGTATGTCAGCGTGCTGGCGCTGCGGGGCCGCCTGCGCGAGGTGCCCTGGTACAGCTTCTTCACCTGGGGCTACAAGGCGCCGCGCGAGTGGTGGCACGCTTACCGCGACGAGGGGCGTGACTGGGTGGCGCCCACGGCGCTGGTGGACCTGTCCAAGCCGGCTTTCCGGCTCGGGCTCGCGGAATTCCGCGTCGGCACCAAGGCGCACGAGCTGGCCGTGTCGGTCAAGCCCGATCGCGAGGCGTACACGGTGCGCGGCCAGTCGCGCGTGACCGTCAAGGTCACCAAGCCCGACGGCTCGCCCGCGGCAAATGGCGAAGTGGCTTTGGCAGCGGTGGACCAGGCGCTGCTGGAACTGATGCCCAACGACAGCTGGAAGCTGCTGGAAGCCATGCTGCGGCGGCGGTCATGGGGCGTGGAGACCTCCACGGCGGCGATGGAGATCATCGGCCGCCGCCACTACGGCCGCAAGGCGGCGCCCGCGGGCGGCGGGGGCGGCAAGAGCCCGCAGCGCGAACTGCTGGACACGCTGCTGCTGTGGAACCCGCGCGTGGTGCTCGACGCGAAGGGCGAGGCGGTGGTCACCGTGCCGCTGAACGACTCGATCACCAGCTTCCGCATCGTCGCGGTGGCCGACCACGGCACGCAGCTGTTCGGCACCGGGCAGGCGACCATCCGCGCCACGCAGGACCTGCAGATCATCAGCGGCCTGCCGCCGCTGGTGCGCGACGACGACCAGTTCCGCGCGCAGCTGACGGTGCGCAACACCACGGCCAAGGCGATGAAGGTGGAAGTCGCGCCGCGCGCGACTGGCCTCACGCTGCAGCCGCAGACGGTGGACGTGCCCGCCGGCGAAGCGCGCGAAGTGGCCTGGATGGTCACGGCACCCGCGGCGCTGGCCCAGACGCGTGCCGGCGCCATCCTGTGGGAGATCGATGCGCGCGACACGCTGGGCAACGCGCGCGACGCGCTCAAGGCCAGCCAGCGCATCGTGCCCACGGTGCCGCTGACGGTGCAGCAGGCCACGCTGGTTCAGCTGGATGGGCCGTTCTCGCTGGACGTCGCGCCGCCCGCCGACGCGCTGCCTGCCGGCGGCGACAAGCGCGGCGGCGTGAAGATCGCGCTGCAGCCGAAGCTGGCCGAAGGCCTGCCGGGCGTGCGCGACTGGTTCGCCGCCTATCCGTTCATCTGCCTGGAGCAGAAGGCCAGCAAGTCGGTCGGCCTGCGCGACGAGAAGCTGTGGCAGGCCGTGGTGGCGCAGATTCCCACCTACCTGGACGCCGACGGCCTGGCCAACTACTTCCCGCCGCGCGACGGTGAGTCCAACCGCGGCAGCGACATCCTCACCTCGTACATCCTGGCGGCCACGCACGAAGCCGCGGGGCTGAACCCCGGCTTCGCGCTCTCCGATGAAGTGCGCGCGCCGATGGAACGCGGCCTCACCGCCTTCATCGAAGGCAAGATCCAGCGCGACTTCTGGAGCCCGCGCAAGGACCTGGACGTGCGAAAGCTGGCGGCGCTGGAAGCGCTGTCGCGCTACGGCAAGGCGCCCGCGCGCCTGCTGGGCAGCATCACCATCGCGCCCAACCAGTGGCCCACCAGCGCGGTGATCGACTGGCTGAACATCCTCAAGCGCGTGCCCGACGTGCCGCAGCGCGACCAGCGCATCGCGGAAGCTTCGCAGATGCTGCGCGCGCGGCTGTCGTACCAGGGCACCAAGCTGGTCTTCAGCACCGAGCGCGACGACTACTGGTGGTGGCTGATGGCCAACGGCGACGTCAACACGGCGCGCCTGATCCTGGCGGTGATGGACGACCCGGCGTGGAAGGACGACATGGGCCGGCTGGCCAACGGCTTCATCGCGCGGCAGCAGCGCGGCGCCTGGCTGACGACCACGGCCAACCTGTGGGGCGGGCTGGCGCTGGAGAAGTTCGCGCGCAAGTTCGAATCGGTGCCGGTGGCCGGCGTCACGCGCGCGGCGCTGGGTTCGCAATCGGGCGCGGTGGACTGGGCGAAGGTGGAGCGCGTGAAAGCCGCCGACGCCACGGGCGCGATGCACGAGCGCTCCCTCTATGGCGCGCCGGCCACGCCGGGCACGCTGCGCAACAACGCGGTCATGCTGCCCTGGGGCGCGGGCAAGGACACGCTCACCGTCACGCACCAGGGTGCGGGCAAGCCGTGGCTCACGCTGCAATCGCTGGCCGCCATCGACCTGAAGGCGCCGTTCTCCGCCGGCTACCAGCTGAAGAAGACCATCACGCCGGTGGAGCAGGCCGTGGCCGGGAAGTGGAGCCGCGGCGACGTGGCGCGCATCACGCTGGAAGTGACCGCCTCCGCCGACATGACCTGGGTCGTGGTGTCCGACCCGGTGCCCGGCGGCGCCACCATCCTGGGCAGCGGCCTGGGCCGCGACTCGCAGATCGCCACGCAAGGCGAGAAGCGCGCGGGCGCCGCCTGGGCTGCCTTCGAGGAGCGCAGCTTCGAAGCCTTCCGCAGCTACTACGAGTACCTGCCCAAGGGCACGGTGAAGGTGGAATACACGGTGCGCCTGAACAACGTGGGCGACTTCGCGCTGCCGCCGTCGCGGGTGGAAGCGATGTACGCGCCGGAGATGTTCGGCGAGCTGCCCAACGCGCGCTTGAAGGTGGAGGCGGGCCGGTGAAGCGCCTCGTCGCGCTGGTCTTGTGCGCCGCGGCGCTGGCCCCCGCGTGGGGCCTGCCCGCGTTCGACGAGGTGAAGCGCGACTTCCGGCCTTCGGACACGGTCGTCCTCGACCGCAACGGCGAGCTGCTGCATCGGCTGCGCCGCGACGACCAGGTGCGGCGCGGCGACTGGGTGGCGCTGGAAGACGTGTCGCCCGCGCTGCGGCTGGCAATGGTGATGTCGGAGGACCGCCGCTTCTGGGAACACAGCGGCATCGACTGGCGCGCGGTCTCGTCCGCCGCCTGGGGCCGCCTGTGGCACCAGCGCACGCGCGGCGCGTCCACCATCACCATGCAGCTGGCGGGCCTGCTGGACGACGACTGGAAGATCGGCGCCGGCGGCCGCAGCGTGACGCAGAAACTGGGGCAGGCCGCGGCCGCGCAGGTGCTGGACCGGCGCTGGCGCAAGGACCAGGTGCTGGAGGCTTACCTCAACCTGGTGCCGTTCCGCGGGGAGATGGTCGGCATCGACGCGCTGTCGCGCACGCTGTTCGGCAAGGCGGCGCACGGGCTGGACGCGCGCGAAGCGGCCATCGCCGCCGCGCTGGTGCGCGCGCCCAATGCGAATGCGGCGGCCGTGGCCCGCCGTGCGTGCGGCGTGCTGAAGGACATGGGCGAAGCGGCGGACTGCATGGGGCTGGACCTGCTCACCACGGGCGCGCTGCAGCGCCGCGCGTTCGCTTCCAGTGAAGGCATCGCGCCGCACCTGGCGCGCCGTGTGCTCGCTTCGTCGCCGCAGGCCACCCGCATCGCCACCACGCTGCGGGCCGACATCCAGCGCTTCGCGCTGCAGACGCTGCAGCAGCAATTGCGCGAACTGCGCCACCGCAACGTGGAAGACGGCGCGGTGCTGGTGCTGGACAACGCCACGGGCGACGTGCTGGCCTGGGTGGGTTCTTCCGGCGAGCTGAGCCAGGCGGCGGAAGTGGACGGCGTCACCGCGCTGCGCCAGGCGGGCTCCACGCTCAAGCCTTTCCTCTACGCGCAAGCCATCGCCGAGAAGCGGCTGACCGCGGCTTCGCTGCTGGACGATTCGCCCACGCACATCCCCACGGCCGCGGGCCTGTACATCCCGCAGAACTACGACCACCACTTCAAGGGCCTGGTGTCGGTGCGCACCGCGCTGGGCGCGTCGCTCAACGTGCCTGCGGTGCGCACGCTGGTGATGGTGTCGCCGCATGCCTTTCATCGCCAGTTGCGCGACGCCGGCCTGCCGCTGAAGGAAAGCGGCGACTGGTACGGCTACAGCCTGGCGCTGGGCAGCGCCGACGTGCCGCTGATGCAGCTGGCGAACGCGTACCGCACGCTGGCCAACGGCGGCAAGGTGTCGGAAGTGCGCTGGCTGGCGTCGCAGCCGCGATCGGCGTTGCGCCCGGCGATCGATCCCGCGGCGGCTTTCATCGTCGGCGACATCCTGTCGGACCCGAACGCGCGCGCAAGGACCTTCGGCACCGACAGCCTGCTCGCGACGCGCTTCTGGACCGCGGTGAAGACCGGCACCAGCAAGGACATGCGCGACAACTGGGCCATGGGCTGGTCGCAGCGCTACACGGTCGGCGTGTGGGTGGGCAACGCCGGCGGCGCGGCCATGCACGACGTCAGCGGCACCAGCGGCGCGGCGCCGGCATGGGCGGCCGTGATGCGCTACCTGCACGCGCGCGAGCCTTCGCGCGCGCCGGCGCCGCCGCCAGGGGTGCTGCCCTCGCCGGTGAAGTACGAGGGCGCGCTGGAGGCTTCCCGCACCGAGTGGTTCCTGCCCGGTACGCAGCAGACGCTGATCGCGGCTGATGGCGCGGCGCCGGCAGGCGAGGGCGCGCCGCACATCGTGTCGCCGGTGGACGGCACCATCGTCGCGCTGGATCCCGACATCCCGCCGCAGCGGCAGCGCGTCGCGCTGCGTGCGTCCGCGTCACGCGGCGTGCGCTGGCAGGTGGACGGCAAGGAGTTCGTGCGCGGCGCGGAAGCCGGCTGGATGCCCTGGCCGGGGCGGCACAAGCTGCGGCTGGTGGATGCGGGCGGGCGCGTGCTGGACGAAGTGCGGGTGGAGGTGCGCGGGGCGGGGCTGCGCGAGACGCGAGCCACCGCACAACGCTGAGGAACGGTCAGGTGCAGGCGTCGACCTGCGGGAAACGGGTCTATCTTGACGCCGCCACATACGCGGCGGTGTCGAGCGTCCCGATCCAGCGGCTGACCTTGCCTTCGCGGAAGGCGAAGACATGCACCCACTCGCTCTCGAACAGGGTTCCGTTGGGTTTCGGGCGCGTCTGCTCCCACCCCAGGACGGTGACATGGTTCGGGCCTTCGAGGAATTCGCGGGGCTCGAACTTCTGGATGTCGTCTGTTTCGGCAAGCCGTCCGAACCACTGCCGCACGTCCTGCTTGCCCTGGAATCGCCCTCCGGCGGGCACACCGTCGCCGGCAAGGAAGCGCCACTCCACATCGTCGGTGACAAAGTCCAGGATGGCTTCGAGATCTCCACGTCCGAAGGCGGCATAGGCTTCCTGGACGATCTGGGTCAGTGTGCTCATGCTCGTACTCCGCACGAAATGGGAGAACAAGTCTAGAAGCGCTTCGCCGTTTTTCAAGCGCGCACGTTTGCAGCCGTCTCGACCATTCCGGGTGCGTGTTTCGTCGAACCCGGATCGTCGAGCTCTGCCGCGCGAGATGCCCGTTCCGGCCAGGAGCGGGACGCCGTCATGCGCGCGGTACATTGCGATGCCGCATCACCCGAAGTTCGATGTTCGATGTCCCATCTTCGCGCTCTTTCCCCGCTCGAGGTCCGCGTTCTCGGCGTGCTGTCCGAGAAACAACGCACGGTGCCCGACAGCTATCCGCTCACGCTCAACTCGCTCGTCTCGGGATGCAACCAGAAGACGAGCCGCAACCCGATCATGGAGGCGTCCGAGGCCGGCGCGCAGGGCGCGCTGGACAGCCTCCGGGCGTTGAGCCTGGTCACGGAGTCGAGCGGCGGGCGTGCCTACCGATACGCGCACAACCTCGACGGGGTGCTGAAGATTCCTTCGCAATCGATCGTCCTGCTCACCGTGCTGATGCTCCGCGGACCGCAGACCGCGGGTGAACTGAGGATCGCGTCGGAGCGCATGCACGATTTCGCGGACATCTCTTCCGTGGAAGCTTTCCTGGAGGAGTTGGCTGCGCGCGCTGCCGGCGCCCTCGTCCGCAAACTTCCCCGGCTTCCCGGCGCGAGGGAGAGCCGATGGACTCACCTGCTGGCGGGTGAACCCACGGACCTTGAACTGGTGCCGCGTTCCGAAGTAGGCGCCGGAGACGTCTCCCTCGGCGAGCTCACGGCGTTGAAGGGCCAGGTGGCGCGACTGGAGGCCGACCTGGCGGACGTGAAGGCGCTCCTGGGCCGTGTCTGTTCCGAAGTGGGGATCAGCGAAAGTTCCTGAGGCGAGCCGTGCGGCGGCGCCGGCACTCGGCCACGATGCGCGCTTGCCGGACTCCTTGCCAGATGAGCGCGCAGCCGCGGCTCGATGGTCCGTGGCAGCATCACCAAGTGCCTATTGGCCGGTATGCCACCACAGGTAGAGCGCCGTGACCACAAGCGTCGTGAGGGTGACTGGGATGCCGATCGCGGCGTGCCGACGCCAGTCGATGACGACGCCGCACCGTCGCGCCGCGTCGACGACGATGATGTTGGCGATGCTGCCGACGATAAAGAGGTTGCCGGCGAAGGTGCTGGATAGCGCGAGCAGCGGGCCCGCTAGCGGATGTTGCGCGAACGGGATCAACAGCATCACGGCCGGCACATTCGAGACGATGTTGGACAGCACGAACGCCGCGCCGAACAGCGGCGCCGGATGATCCAGCTGCAGACCCATCGTCGCGGCGAAGGTCACAAGCTGCCCTGGCACACCCGTGCGTTGCAGTGCATCGTTGACGATGAACAGTCCCATGAACAACACGAGCAGTTCCCAGTCGACCAAGCCGAGCATCCGGCTGGAATGAAAGCGCCGGCTCAGCAAAAGCAGGCCCGCGCCGGCGAGCGCCGTGACATCGCGCGGCCACGGTGTGAACAAGAAAGCCGCCAGGATCGCAAAAGCCACGGCCAGCCCTTTGGCAGTCTGCCAGCGGTCCAGCGCCGGTGGCGCCGACTCGACGTGAGCGCCAGCCGGTACGTCGCTTGCCTCCCACCGACCGCGCACGCGCATCACGATGAGTGCCCAAGTCAACGCCAGGCCCGCGGCGACCGGGACGAGCGCCAAGGCCGCATAGCCTGTGAACGACAAGTGCAACGTCTGCCCGATCAGCATGTTCTGGGGGTTGCCGATCAACGTGGCCGCGGAACCGATGTTCGCCGCGCATGCCAGCCCCAGCAGGAAGGGGACCGGGTCGAGGCGCCGGCGCAGACAGGCCTCGACGAGCACCGGTGCAACGGCAAGGCAGACCACGTCGTTGCTGAACACGGCCGACAGCAGCGCTGCGACCAGGATCAGTGCACCCAGCAGCGCCGACGGCGAGACCGGAAGTGCGGCCAGACGCACCGTCACCCAATCGTAGAACCCGCCAAGCCGCATCTGCGCCGAGACGACCATGAACGAGAACAGCAGCAGCACGGTTGGCAGGTGGATGGCTCGCGCGGCGTCCTCGACCGAGACCGCCTCGCTGGCGATCATCGCGATGGCGCCGAGCAGTGCGATCCCGGTGCGGTCGAGCTGCAGGAAGGGCAGCCCGCCCAGGATCATCCCGAGGTAGACCAGGCCGAAAATCACGAGAACCGTTGTCGTCATGGCGGCGATTGTCGCGAACGCGGGCATGAGCGCTTCTGATTGCGAGCCAATATCCAATTGGGAAGTGGCATGACTTCTTCCCGGCCCCGACGATTGCGGAGGCTGTGCTCGACCCATCGTGCATCGGTCGCATCAGATCCAGCTTAAATGTCCGCAGCCGAAAGCGGTCATCTCAGTTGGGCGCCCGGTGACAGTCCGGTACGATGCCTGCCTTCGGCCAGAAGCGGCCACGTCAGGGCCCTCACTTATCTCGCTGTCGTGCGCATTTGCGCAGGAGGGTCACATGATGGAAGCACGACTCCTATCGGGCGACATCGGCAAGCCACGCGTCGAGGCCTTGAGCGACGGGCTGTACGCCATCGCACTGACACTGCTCGTGCTGGAGCTGAAGCTGCCGTCGCTGGGCGAAGCGGCGACCAATGCAGACTTGCTCCATGCATTGCGGCAGCTGATGCCGAAGGTGCTCATCTGGCTCCTGAGCTTCGTGGTGATGGGCGTGTTGTGGCTGTCCCAGGTACGTGTGTACGGCCTGGTGCATTCGCTGTCCCGGACGATGGTCCGACTGGAGCTGGCCCAGCTCGCGTTCGTCAGCCTGATGCCGTTCTCGACGGCGCTGGTCGGCGAACACGGCAACCTCTCTGTTGCGGCGATCGTCTACGCGAGCAACATCCTGGCCATCACGCTCACAGGCGCCTGGCGCACGCGCGAGCTTCTGCACCAGCCGCGCGTCCACATCCAGGCGCTGACCGCGCCGGTGCTCCGCACGCTGAAAATGCGAGCCTATGCGCTTCCGGCTTGTGCCGCCGCAGCCGTTGTTCTGGGCTTCACCTTCCCGGGTTGGAACATGCTGGCGATGGTGCCAATGCTCTTCATTCCGATGCGAACGCATGCGTGAGCATCGCGCTTACATGCGTTGATAAGCCACCGGGGTCGTGCTGCCGGATGAAGGTTGAATTTGGCGAATGCGCAGGACATTGCCTTCGACCTTCGCTTCATAGATTCGGCTTTGCCCCGCAAGGGCCTTCGACGTGCTCGTAACTGCCCACCCCGCCTTTGCCGATGGTGCCGATGCGCTGCCCGCCAGGAAGCCCAAAAGGACTGCTGACGAGTTCCGTGCCGTATTCAAGCTCCGTTTTCGTGGCGTTGACCTGCCAACGCCCGATCACATCCGCAACACTGGCAAGAGGCTTGCCGGCCGTATCCGCCGCGGCTCTCATGATCTATCCCTCTATTCGACATGGGTCCGCCGGCACGGAGCTCGCCCTCATCGGTGGTGTCAACAGCAGTGAGTACTGCTGCAATGCTCGGCAGAGTACCGGCGCTCGCAATGCGGCCTGTTTCATTCGGCATCTTGGGCAACAGAAGCCTGCGGAAATCACAAGGGCGCTGCCGCTGAGTTCACGCCTCGACTGCTGCTGACTTGCCGCGACGCATGAGGTCGCTGCGTGACGTGAGTCGCGACAGAGAAGTGCCAGCCGCAACACTTGCTGACAGCTGAGCTGCTGAGGCAGCTTAGTCTGCGCGCCTTCCAAACACGAAGGGGCCATCCATCATCGCGCGATGGCCAAAACCGCTGGATGCTGTCAAAGACTGTTGCTCGACGACGTGCTCGCTACGAGCTCTTGTTTTCGGTGCTGATTGCACTCTCCGCCTGCGGCGGCGGAGGTGGAGGTGGAGATGGAGGGGGTGCCGCGACAACGAACACGTCGGGTCCTGGCGGCTTGCCTGTCGCAGCGACAGCCTCGGCGGAGCAGGATGTGTTCGGCGTGACGATGATCTATCCGTCGAAGGCAGGGGGCGAAGCATGGTTTCTGACGGGGGACCCTCGCAATGACAAACGCTTTGACCCCCAGGACACGGTCGAATCGAATGCGGACGGCTCCTGGAAGATCAGAAGCAACCAGGTGCGCATGGAGGTCTTCACCTCGACCGGCTACGACGGGAACGCAATCTCCACGTATGACCCCGACGAGCTGGCCAGCCGCGGGTACATGCAGGTCCCCAACGACTGGAAAAACGTGGAGATGACGGGCTTCGTGAAGGTGAATGCAGCCAGCGATCCAACGGACAACTTCTCCTGGTATGCCCGTGGTGGCCGGCACACCGACTCCGCCCCTTGCGAAGGCACCTCGTACAAAGGTG
>NZ_SMLK01000006.1 GCF_004681975.1 Ramlibacter humi | reverse complement strand
AAGGCCTGCGCTTCGCCATCCGCGAAGGCGGCAAGACCGTGGGCGCCGGCGTCGTCGCCAAGATCATGGAATAAGGCGGGACTTCAAATGGCTACCCAACAGAAGATCCGCATCCGCCTGAAGGCGTTCGACTACAAGCTCATCGACCAGTCGGCCGCCGAGATCGTGGACACCGCCAAGCGCACCGGCGCCATCGTCAAGGGCCCGGTGCCCCTGCCGACCCGCATGAAGCGCTTCGACATCCTGCGCTCGCCGCACGTGAACAAGAGCTCGCGCGACCAGTTCGAGATCCGCACCCACCAGCGCCTGATGGACATCGTCGATCCCACCGACAAGACCGTCGACGCGCTGATGAAGCTGGACCTGCCGGCCGGCGTGGACGTCGAAATCAAGCTGCAGTAAGCTTCAGCCGGTCGAAGTCAGTGCCCGCTCTTGGCAAGGATGCCGGGAGCGGGCTATAATTTCGGGCTTCGCTCCTCAAGGGCGGAGCTTTTATCAACCTTCCCGCGCCGTTTCCCTCTGGGGAAGCGTCCAACGCAGAAGCCAATTGCAGCGTCTGCGGCCGGGTAACGGAGCAAGAACATGAGTCAAAGCAACTCCCTCGGGTTGCTGGGCCGCAAGGTGGGCATGATGCGCCTGTTCACCGATGACGGGGACGCAGTCCCGGTCACGGTGGTGGACGTGTCGGGCAACCGCGTGACCCAGGTCAAGACCGACGAGAAGGATGGCTACGTCGCCCTGCAGGTGACGTTCGGCAAGCGCAAGGCATCGCGCGTCGCCAAGCCCCTGGCCGGCCACCTCGCCAAGGCGAGCGTCGAGCCCGGCGAGATCATCAAGGAATTCCGCGTGACGGCCGAAGCCGCCGGCAAGTACGCCGCCGGTGCCACGCTGCCTGTGACCGAGCTGTTCGCCGTCGGCCAGAAGGTCGACGTGCAGGGCACCTCGATCGGCAAGGGCTTCGCCGGCACCATCAAGCGCCACAACTTCAGCTCGCAGCGCGCGTCGCACGGCAACAGCCGTTCGCACAACGTGCCGGGCTCGATCTCGATGGCGCAGGACCCGGGCCGCGTGTTCCCGGGCAAGAAGATGACCGGCCACATGGGTGACGAGACCACGACCACCCAGAACCTGGACGTCATCCGCATCGACGAAGCCCGCCAGCTGCTGCTGATCAAGGGCGCCGTGCCCGGCGCCAAGGGTGGTTTCGTCACCGTGCGCCCGGCCGTCAAGGCCAAGGTGGCGAAGGGAGCGAAGTAACCATGCAACTCGAACTCCTGAACGAGCAGGGCCAGGCCGCTTCCAAGGTGGAAGCGCCCGAGACCGTGTTCGGCCGTGAATACAACGAGGACCTGGTCCACCAGATCGTCGTCGCCTACCAGGCCAACGCCCGCCAGGGCACCCGTGCCCAGAAGGACCGCGAGCAGGTCAAGCACTCGACCAAGAAGCCGTTCAAGCAGAAGGGAACGGGCCGTGCCCGTGCCGGTATGACTTCCTCGCCGCTGTGGCGCGGGGGCGGCCGCATCTTCCCGAACAGCCCGGAAGAGAACTTCACGCAGAAGATCAACAAGAAGATGTACCGCGCCGGCATGGCGTCCATCTTCTCCCAGCTCGCCCGCGAAGGCCGCATCGCCGTGGTGGATTCCATCAAGGTCGATTCGCCCAAGACCAAGCAGCTGGCCGCCAAGTTCAAGGCGATGAACCTGGACTCGGTGCTGGTGATCGCCGACGAAGTCGACGAGAACCTGTACCTCGCCTCGCGCAACCTGGCCAACGTGCTCGTCGTCGAGCCCCGTTACGCCGATCCGCTGTCGCTGGTGCACTACAAGAAGGTGCTGGTCACCAAGGCCGCCATCGACAAGCTCAAGGAGATGTTCGCATGAGCCGTGTGAACCCCACCCCCGCCGAACGCAAGTTCGACGAAGGCCGCCTGATGCAGGTGCTGGTCGCCCCGATCGTCTCGGAGAAGGCCACCCACGTCGCGGACAAGAGCAATGCCGTCACCTTCAAGGTGCTGCAGGACGCCACCAAGCCCGAGATCAAGGCCGCCGTCGAACTGATGTTCAAGGTGGAAGTCAAGGGCGTCTCGGTGGTCAACACCAAGGGCAAGACCAAGCGCTTCGGCCGCTCGGTGGGCCGCCGCGACAACGTTCGCAAGGCCTACGTGACGCTCAAGCCGGGCCAGGAGCTCAACCTCTCCGGGGAGGCCGCGTAATGGCAGTCGTCAAGATGAAACCGACCTCGCCCGGCCAGCGCGCCGTGGTCAAGGTCACGCGCGACCACCTGTACAAGGGTGAGGCGTACGCGCCCCTGCTGGAGCCGCAGTTCCAGAAGGCCGGCCGCAACAACAACGGCCACATCACCACCCGCCACAAGGGCGGTGGCCACAAGCACCACTACCGCGTGGTCGACTTCCGCCGCAACAAGGACGGGATTCCGGCCAAGGTGGAGCGCATCGAGTACGACCCGAACCGCACGGCGCACATCGCTCTGGTCTGCTACGCCGACGGCGAACGCCGCTACATCATCGCCCCGCGCGGCCTGGAAGTCGGCGCGCAACTGGTTAGCGGCTCGGAAGCCCCGATCCGCGCCGGCAACACGCTGCCGATCCGCAACATCCCGGTGGGTTCGACCATCCACTGCATCGAACTGCAGCCCGGCAAGGGCGCGCAGATCGTGCGGTCGGCGGGCGGCTCGGCCACGCTGCTGGCGCGCGAAGGCGTCTACGCGCAGGTCCGCCTGCGCTCCGGTGAAGTGCGCCGCATCCACGTCGAGTGCCGCGCCACCATCGGCGAGGTCGCGAACGAAGAGCACAGCCTGCGCCAGCTCGGCAAGGCCGGCGTCAAGCGCCACATGGGCATCCGCCCGACGGTGCGCGGCGTCGCGATGAACCCGGTCGACCACCCGCACGGCGGCGGCGAAGGCCGCACCGGCACGGGCATGCCGCCGGTCGATCCGTGGGGCAACCTGACCAAGGGCTACCGCACGCGTAACAACAAGCGCACGCAGACGTTCATCGTCTCGCGCCGCAAGAAGTAAGGGGTCGCACAAATGACGCGTTCTCTCAAGAAGGGTCCGTTTGTGGACCACCACCTGGTGGCCAAGGTCGACAAGGCCGTTTCCGCCAAGGACAAGAAGCCGATCAAGACCTGGTCGCGCCGCTCCATGATCCTGCCCGACTTCATCGGGCTGACGATCGCCGTGCACAACGGCAAGCAGCACGTGCCGGTCTACATCACCGACCAGATGGTGGGCCACAAGCTGGGCGAATTCGCCCTGACGCGCACCTTCAAGGGTCACCCCGCGGACAAGAAAGTCCAGAAGAAGTAAGGAGCAGACATCATGGAAACCCGTGCAGTCCTCCGTGGCGTGCGCCTGTCGGTCGACAAGGGCCGGCTGGTGGCCGACCTGATCCGCGGCAAGAAAGTGGACCAGGCCCTCAACATCCTGAACTTCACCCAGAAGAAGGCCGCCGTCATCGTCAAGAAGGTGCTGGAGTCCGCGATCGCGAACGCCGAGCACAACGACGGCGCCGACATCGACGAGCTGAAGGTCAAGACCATCTACGTGGAGCAGGGCGCCACGCTCAAGCGCTTCACTGCCCGCGCCAAGGGCCGTGGCAACCGCATCAGCAAGCCCACGTGCCACGTGTACGTGACCGTCGGCAACTGAGGTCAGGAAGAATATGGGACAGAAAATCCACCCCACCGGCTTCCGTCTTTCGGTCAGCCGCAACTGGGCCAGCCGCTGGTACGCGAACAACCGCGACTTCGCCGGCATGCTGGCCGAGGACATCAAGGTCCGCGACTACCTCAAGACCAAGCTGAAGAATGCCGCGGTCTCCCGCGTGCTGATCGAGCGCCCCGCCAAGAACGCCCGCATCACGATCTACTCCGCCCGCCCGGGCGTGGTGATCGGCAAGAAGGGCGAGGACATCGAGAACCTGAAGAAGGAACTCGCCACCCGCCTGGGCGTGCCGGTCGCGGTCAACATCGAGGAAGTGCGCAAGCCCGAAGTCGATGCCCAGCTGATCGCCGACAGCATCACCCAGCAGCTCGAAAAGCGCATCATGTTCCGCCGCGCGATGAAGCGCGCGATGCAGAACGCCATGCGCCTGGGCGCGCAGGGCATCAAGATCATGTCGTCGGGCCGCCTGAACGGCATCGAGATCGCGCGCACCGAGTGGTACCGCGAAGGCCGCGTGCCGCTCCACACGCTGCGCGCCGACATCGACTACGGCTTCAGCGAGGCCAAGACCACCTACGGCGTCATCGGCGTCAAGGTCTGGGTCTACAAGGGCGACACCCTGGGCCGCAGCGACGCGCCGTCCCTGGACAGCACGCCGCGCCCCGAAGGCGAAGAGCGCCGTGGCCCGCGCGGCCCGCGCCGTGACGGCGACCGCCGTGGCGGCCCCGGCGGTGACCGCCGCGGTCCTTCGCGCGGCCCGCGCAGCACCGGTGCCGCCGGCACCACCAATGCCGCCCCCGCGGACGGCAGCGACAAGCCCCAAGAGGCCACTGGAGGCGCCGACGCGCCGAAAACCGCCGTTAAGCGCGTTGCCCGCAAGGTCGCAGGCGCGCCGGCTGCTCCCGCAGCCGACGGCAAAGGAGAGTAAACATGCTGCAACCCGCTCGCCGGAAGTACCGCAAAGAGCAGAAGGGCCGCAACACCGGCATCGCCACCCGGGGCAACTCGGTGGCCTTCGGTGACTTCGGCCTGAAGTCCACGGACCGCGGCCGCCTGACGGCCCGCCAGATCGAGGCCGCGCGCCGCGCGATCTCCCGCCACGTCAAGCGCGGCGGCCGCATCTGGATCCGCGTGTTCCCGGACAAGCCGATCAGCCAGAAACCTGCCGAAGTCCGCATGGGCAACGGCAAGGGCAACCCCGAGTACTACGTCGCCGAGATCCAGCCGGGCAAGGTGCTGTACGAGATCGTGGGCGTGCCCGAGGAACTGGCGCGCGAAGCGTTCAAGCTGGCCGCCGCCAAGCTGCCGCTGCGCACGCAATTCGTCACCCGCATGATCGGCGCCTGAGGAGAGAGAACATGACCAAAGCCGCCGACCTGCGCCAGAAGGACGTCGCCGCCCTCGAAGAGGAAGTGAAGTCCCTGCAGCGCGCCCACTTCGGCCTGCGCATGCAGAAAGCCACGCAGCAGCTGTCCAACACCGGCTCGCTGCGCGTGACGCGCCGCGACATCGCCCGCGCCAAGACCATCCTGGCGCAAAAGCGCGCCGAAACCGCCTCCAAGGCCAAGTAAGGAGTGACCATGACGGAAGCCAAGACCTCCCTCAAGCGCACCCTGATCGGCAAGGTGGTGAGCGACAAGCGCACCAAGACCGTGACGGTCCTGGTGGAGCGCCGTGTGAAGCACGAGCTCTACGGCAAGATCGTCGCCAAGTCGAGCAAGTACCACGCGCACGACGAGAACGGCGAATACCACGTGGGCGACGTGATCGAGATCACCGAGAGCCGCCCGCTGTCCAAGACCAAGAACTGGGTCGCCACCCGCCTGGTCGAGAAGGCCGCAGCGGTCTGATCCCCCGCGCTGCGCCCTGAACCGAAACGGCCCACAATGTGGGCCGTTTTCTTTTTTCAGCCACCACTTTTTCGAGGAGACACCCATGATCAAGGTCGGAGACCAGCTGCCGGACGTCACGCTGCAGGAATATTCGGAAGTCGAAGGCAACGGCTGCAGCATCGGCCCCAACCCGGTGAAGGTGCGCGATGCCGCCAAGGGCAAGACCATCGCCCTGTTCGGCCTGCCCGGCGCCTTCACGCCCACCTGCTCGGCCAAGCACGTGCCCGGCTACGTCGAGAAATACGACGACCTGAAGAAGGCCGGCGTCGACGAGATCTGGTGCGTGAGCGTGAACGACGCCTTCGTCATGGGCGCCTGGGCGCGCGACCAGAAAACCGGCACCAAGGTGCGCATGCTGGGCGACGGCAGCGCCGATTTCGCCAAGGCCACCGGCCTGTCGCTGGACCTGGGCGGCCGCGGCATGGGCACGCGCCTGAACCGCTGCTCCATGCTGGTGAAGGACGGCAAGGTCACGACGCTCAACGTCGAAGGGCCCGGCAAGTTCGAGGTGAGCGACGCGGGTACGATGCTCGCGCAAGCCAAGGGCTGAAGAGGTTCGGCATTGAGCGTTGGGTGTTCGGCGTCTTCATCCGACGCCAAACGCTCAACGCCCAACTTCAGAAGTCGACCTTCAGGAAATGCGTGCCGGCCACCGGGCTGTTGTAGTACGGCTCGATCGGCTTGAAGCCCAGGTCTTCGTACAGAGCGCGGGCGGCTTCCATGTCGTCCAGCGTGTCCAGCAGCACGCTCTCATAGCCGGCTCGGCGGGCGGCATCCAGCGCGGCTTCGGCCAGGCGCCGGCCCAGGCCGAAGCCGCGGAAGGACGAGCGCACGTACAACCGCTTCATCTCGGCCGCCTCGGGGTAATCGCTGGTGATCGCCGGCCGCAGTGCCACACAGCCGGCCAGCTGGCCATCCACATGCGCCAGGTAGATCGCGCCGCGCGGCGCGGCGTATTCGCCGGGCAGGCCAGCGAGTTCTTCCTCGAAGCCCTGGTAGGCCAGGTCCACGCCCAGCTCGCCGGCGTACTCGCGGAACATGGACCGCGCGGCATCCAGCGCCTCGCGCGTCTCGGGGGTCTTCAGTTCGATCAGAGGCAACTCAGCCGTCGCAGGCAAGGTCGTGGGCGAAGAGTAAGGGGGCGGCCAGTTTAGCCATTCGCCGCCGGCCTTCAACCTCAGCGGCCACTCACTTCACCAGCCACCAGACGAAGGCCGAGCAAGCGCCAAATACCGCCAGCGCCAGCACGCGCGAAGCCGCATCGTCGCGTGAAGGCTGCGGCTGGCCGTCCACCGCCTTGTCGCCCGACACCATGGGCCGCACCAGGTTCTCTTTCTTGTGCAGCAGGTAGAACGCGATGGCACCGACGTGCAGCACCACCAGCGCCAGCAGCACCCACTGGCCGATGCGCTTGTGATACCAGGTGGCGGCCAGGCCCTTGCTGGTGGCGACGAAACGATTGAGCGGTCCGGTGAACGTACTCTCGTCGTCGCTCACCAGGCCGGTGGCCACCTGTGCGATCAGGAACACCAGCATCGCGATGACCGAGCCCGTGCCCAGTGGGTTGTGGCCCACCAGGTGGTCCGGGTGCGATTGCCCGCGCAAGTAAGCCATCACGCTGGCGGGCGAATAGAAGAAGGAAGCGAAGCGCGACCAGCGCCCGCCGATGAAGCCCCACACCAGCCGGAACAGCAGCAGCGCGCACACCGCGTATCCCAGCTTCGCATGCCATTCGAGCGCGTTCTCGCGATAAGCCGTGATCGCCAGCGAGACCACGCAGAACACCAGCGCCCAGTGGAACAGGCGCGTGGGCAGGTCCCAGACGCGAACGGTCGATGTCATGTGCCAATCCTCCAGTGGGTGCGGATTGTGCGGGGATTCGCCGTGCCGGTTGCCCCTCGGGACATACCCTAGCGTCCCGCTCCGGCATGAACTTTTGCTAGAAACCCGGGTCAGCGAACCACCCATCACACCTGAAAAGAGAGAGGAAGGTCATGAGATTGATCGCAACGCTGGCCCTCGCGGCCGTCACCGCGGGCGCCGCCACGATCGCGTCGGCCCAAAGCTTCCAGAAGCCCGAGGACGCCATCAAGTACCGCAAGTCCGCGCTCACCGTGCTGGCGACGCACTTCGGCACGCTCGGCGCCATGGCCAACGGGCGCGCGCCGTACGACGCTGCCCAGGCGGCGCGCAGCGGCGATGCCGTCGCCCTGGTCTCTACCCTTCCCTGGGCCGGTTTCGCCCAAGGCACCGACAAGGGCGAAACGCGCGCCAAGCCCGAGATCTGGACCGAGCAGGCCAAGTTCAAGGAGCACCAGGACCGCCTGGTTTCCGACGTGCAGAAGCTGGCCGCCGCCGCCAAGACCGGCAGCCTGGACAACCTGAAGGCCGCCTGGGGTCCCAACTCCGGCAGCTGCAAGTCCTGCCACGACGCCTTCCGCAAGGACTGACACGCGCCGCGCCAAAACGAAAGCCCCGCGATGCGGGGCTTTTTCGTTGGGGCTGGGAAGCTTCAGGCTTCGGCCAGCAGCTTCTCGATCAGCCGATGCAGTTCGGCGAAATCGGGCTCGCCGACGTAGCGCTTGACGATCTCGCCCTTCTTGTTCACCACGTAGGTCGTGGGC
Source organism: Ramlibacter humi (assembly GCF_004681975.1). Taxonomy (GTDB): domain Bacteria; phylum Pseudomonadota; class Gammaproteobacteria; order Burkholderiales; family Burkholderiaceae_C; genus Ramlibacter; species Ramlibacter humi. Next base: position 262,862 of record NZ_SMLK01000006.1, on the reverse strand, counting down.
GTCAGCTGCACGTCGCCCCAGGCCTTCGCCACCGAACCGGTGTTGTCGATGGCCACCTGGAAAGGCAGCTTGCGCGTCTCGGTGTAGTTGACGACGTAGGCGGGCGGGTCGTAGCTCATCGCCACCGCCAGCGTGTCGAAGCCACGGTCCTTGTACTTGTTGTACGTGGCGATCACCTTGGGCATCTCGCCCACGCAGGTGACGCAGCTGGTCGCCCAGAAGTTGACCAGCGTCACGCGGCCCTTCAGGTCGGCGGTGGTCTTCTTCGAGCCGTCCAGCAGGACGAAGGTGGACGACGGCGCGGCATCCGCGCCGGTGGTCAGGAAGACCGCGGCGCCGGCGGCCAGGACGGCCGCCACGGCCACGCCGATCAGGGCTTTTTTCATGGGAATGCGAAGTGTACGAGGGCTCTGATCGCGGCGCCGGCGAAAGGTTTCCCGCGATTGGCCCGGATCAGCCGGCGCAGCGGCGCAGCAGCTCCGCCAGCTCTGCCGGGCGGCTGACCATGGGGTCGTGGCCGGTAGCCAGCTCGACCACCTGCGCGCCGCCGCCCGAGCGCCACAGGCCGCCCCAGAAGTTGGGGTCGGCCATCCGGGGACGGATGGCGTCGATGGTCGGCAGGGCGGGCTGGGTGCAGTTGACGAAGGTGCGGGGCACGCGGGCGACGCGCGCCGGGTCGAAGTCCAGCGTCGATTCGTAGCAGTGGCCGGGGTGCGGCGTCAGCCGGCGCAGCACCCAGGCGTTGTCCTCGGGCGTCAGCCCATACCCGGCCGGGTCGGGCACGGCCAGCGTGTACTCGGGCGTCGCCGCCGCGCCGGCCAGCCGGGCTTCGCGCGTGGCGCGTGCGTGGGTGCTGCTCCAGCTTTCGCCCGGTCGCGGCACGACCGCGTCGACGTAAACCAGGTGCTTCAGCCGGTCGCCCCACCGGTCGGCGATGGCCGTGCCGATCATCCCGGCGTACGAGTGCACGGCCAGCACGACGTCGCGAAGTTCTTCGGCTTCGATGACGGCGCGCACGTCCTCGATGTGCGTTTCCAGCGTGATGGCGGGCGACATCAGGTGCGCGCGCTCGCCCACGCCCGTGAGCGTGACCGCGAAGACGCGGTGCCCTTCGCGCGCCAGCGGCTGCACCACGCGTTGCCAGCTCCAGCCGCCGTGCCACGCGCCATGGACCAGGACGAAGTTCGCCATCTCAGATCACTCCTTGTTCGCGCAGCGACGCGATGCGCGCCTCATCCCAACCCAGCACGGAAGACAGGACGTCCGCCGTGTGCTGGCCCAGCAACGGCGGCGGCATCGCCTGCCGCACCGGCGTGCCACCGAGCTTCATCGGGCTGGCCACCAGCTTCAGGCCGGGCGCCAGCGGGTGCTGCCACTCGTTCACCATGCCGCGGTCCCGCACGTGCGGGTCGGCGAAAACCTCGTCCAGGGTGTTGATCGCGCCGCAAGGCACCTTGGCCGCTTCCAGCGCCGGCAGCCACTGCGCCTTGGTGCGGGTGCGCATGATCTCTTCCAGCATGGGCACCAGGACCGCGCGGTTGCGCACGCGGTCCTGGTTGCGCACGAAACGCTCATCCTTCGCCAGTTCGGGCCGGCCCGCCACGTCGCAGAACTTGGCGAACTGGCCGTCGTTGCCCACCGCGATGATCACGAAATCCTTGTGGCCGTCGGCAGCCGGCGCCACTTCGAACACCTGGTATGGCACGATGTTCTGGTGCGCGTTGCCCGCGCGGCCGGGCACCTTGCCGCTCACCAGGTAATTGGCGCCCAGGTTGGCCAGCATCGCGACTTGCGTGTCGAGCAGGGCCATGTCGATGTGCTGGCCTTCGCCGGTGTGCTCCGCATGCCGCAGCGCCGCGAGGATGGCGACGGACGCGTACATGCCGGTGAACAGGTCCGCGACGGCGACGCCGACCTTCTGCGGCCCGCCGCCCAGATCGTCGCGCTCGCCGGTGATGCTCATGAGGCCGCCCATGCCCTGCACGGCGTAGTCGTAGCCGGCGCGCTCGCTGTACGGCCCGGTCTGGCCGAAGCCGGTGACGCTGCAATAGACCAGCTTGGGGTTCGCGGCTTCCAGCGACGCGTAGTCCAGGCCGTAGCGCGCCATGTCGCCGACCTTGAAGTTCTCGACGAACACGTCGCAGTGGCGGGCCAGCTCCTTCACCAGCGCCTGGCCCTCCGGCCGCGCGATGTCGCAGGTGACCGACCGCTTGTTGCGGTTGGTACCCAGGTAGTACGCCGCTTCCTTCGTGTCCTGGCCGTCGGCGCCCTTTAGGAACGGCGGCCCCCAGGTGCGCGTGTCGTCGCCGCTGCCGGGCCGCTCGATCTTGATCACGTCCGCGCCCAGGTCCGCGAGGGTCTGGGTGCACCAGGGCCCCGCCAGCACGCGGGACAGGTCGAGGATGCGGATGCCGTCGAGCGAATTCATGGGCGGAATTGTGCGCGGGCCGGCCCGTATCATCGCCCGATGCCCCGTTTCCGTGCAGCGTTGCTGCTGGCGGCCGCCGCGCTGGGCGCGTGCAGCCCCACTTTCAACTGGCGCGAGGTGCGCGTCGATCCCGCCCCGCTCCGCGCCATGCTCCCCTGCAAGCCCGACCATGGCTCGCGCGTGGTGGCGATGGGCCCGCGCCGGGTGGAGCTGGCGGTCACGGGCTGCGACGCGGGCGGTGCGACCTTCGCGGTGCTGCAGGCGGACCTGGGCGACCCCGGCGCGGTGGACGAAGCCTTGCGCAACTGGAACCGCGCCACACTGGCCAACCTGCATGCCCCCGAAGGGCGTTCCCAACCATTCTTGCCTCCGGGCGCCACGCCGCTGCCTTCGTCGGTCCGCGTGAGCGCCTCAGGCCAGCGCGCGGACGGCACCGCGGTGCGCGGCGAGGCGGCCTATTTCGCGCGCGGCAGCAGCGTCTTCCAGGCCGTGGTGTACGCGGCGGACCCCAAGCCGGAGGCCGTGCAAACCTTCTTCGACGGATTGAAGTTCGAATGAACGTGCTGGACCGGCGCAACGCCGTCATCGTCTTCCTCGCCTTCGCTTTCGCCTACTTCTTCTCCGCCGTGCTGCGCGCGGTGACGGCCACGCTGGCACCCACGCTCACGCAGGAATTCGCGCTCAATGCGCGCGACCTGGGGCTGCTGGCCGGCGGCTTCTTCCTGGGGTTCGCCGCCACGCAGCTGCCGCTGGGCACCTGGCTGGACCGGTACGGGCCGCGCAAGGTGATCCTCAGCTTCGTGTTCATCGCGGTAGCCGGTTGCATCGCCTTCGCGGCAGCCGGCAATTTCGCGATGCTGATGGCCGCGCGCGTGCTGTGCGGCGTGGGCGTCAGTGCCTGCCTGATGGCGCCGCTCACCGGCTTCCGGCGCTGGCTGGAGCCGGCCGCGCAGTTGCGGGCGAACTCGTGGATGCTGATGACCGGCTCGCTGGGCATGGTGGCCTCCACGCTGCCGGTGCAGTGGCTGCTGCCGCTGTGGGGCTGGCGGCCGGTGTTCGTGCTGCTGGCCGTGGGCTTGGCGCTGGCGTCACTGGTGCTGGTGTGGCGCGTGCCCGGCTGGGAAGTCGGTCACGTGCCGGGCGGCGCGCCACCCAGCTATGCGCAGGTCTGGCGGCACCCGTACTTCCGCCGCATGTCGCTGATCGGCTTCTTCAACTACGGCGGGATGATCGCCATCCAGTCGCTGTGGGCGGGGCCGTGGATGGTGCGCGTCGCGGGCTACGAGCCGCTGAAGGCCGCCACCGGCCTGTTCGCCATCAACGTCTGCATGCTCGGCACGTTCTGGACCTGGGGCATGCTCAACCCGATGCTGCAGCGCCGCGGGCTCCACACCGACCGGCTGATCACCTGGGGCCTGCCCATCAGCCTGCTGGTGCTGGCTTCGATCATCGTCGCGGGGCCTTCGGCCGGTGCGGCGGCCTGGGCCCTCTTCTGCGTCAGCTCCACCTTCGTCTCGCTGGCCCAGCCGGCGGTGGGCATGGCGTTCCCTTCCGCCCTGGCCGGCCGCGCGCTGTCGGCCTACAACCTCGTGATCTTCGCCGGTGTGTTCATCGTGCAGTGGGGCATCGGCCTGCTGGTCGACGGCTTCGCGGCGCTCGGCTGGGGGCAGGTGGACGCCTTCCGTGGCGCCATGGCCATGTTCCTCGCGGCCAACACGCTCGGCTATGCGTGGTTCCTGCGGGGCAGCCGCGATAATCGGACGGACATACGGCCCGCCGCCACATGAACGCCATCCTGATCATCGGCCACGCTCCCCTGGCGCACGCGCTGCGCCAGTGCGCGCTGCACGTGTTCCCGGACTGCGGCAACGCGGTGGCGGCCATCGACGTGCAGCCCAACCTGTCGCCCGAAGAGACGCTGGCCACCGCGCGCATCGCGATGGACCAGCTCACCCGCCCGCCCGGCACCCAGGGCGTGCTGGTGCTGACCGACATCTTCGGCGCCACGCCCAGCAACGTGGCGCAGAAGCTGGTGGACGGCGTGACCTCGCGCCTCATCACCGGAGTGAACCTGCCGATGCTGCTGCGCGCGGTGAGCTACCGCCACGAACCGCTGGACGCGCTGGTTTCGCGCGCCGTCGTCGGCGGCACCCAGGGCGTGATGCAGGTGGCCATCACCGCGCCGCAGAACCAGCCCCGCCGAAAACATGATCCAGACCACTACCACGATCAGCAATAAGCTGGGCCTGCACGCCCGCGCCTCGGCCAAGCTCACCAAGATGGCCGCCAGCTACCCCTGCGAAGTCTGGATCGCCAAGGGCGAGCGCCGCGTCAACGCCAAGAGCATCATGGGCGTCATGATGCTCGCCGCGGGCGTGGGCAGCGAGGTGGTGCTGGAGACGGACGGCGACAAGGAGCAGGACGCGATGACCGCCCTGTTGGCGCTGATCAACGACAAGTTCGGCGAAGGCGAATGACGAATGACGCCCGCTTCGCCTGCCATGACAAATGACCTGCCGGCCGCATTGTCATTCGCCATCGCCGCGCGCAGCGCGAAGTCATTCGTCATGGTGATCCGATGACCTTCTCGATCCACGGCCTCCCCGTCGCGCGCGGCATCGCCATCGGCCGCGCGGTGATCATGGGCGGGCGCGTGGACGTGGCGCACTACTTCGTCGAGCCGGAGCAGGTCGAAAGCGAGATCAACCGCGTGCGCGAAGGCCGCAACGCGGTGATCGAGGAAATCCAGCGCCTGCAGCAGACCATCTCGCAGATGAAGCCGAAGGAGGCGCCGCACGAGCTGTCGGCGCTGCTGGACGTGCACCTGATGCTGCTGCAGGACCGCGACCTGATCGACGGCGTCAAGCACTGGATCCAGGACCGCCTCTACAACGCCGAGTGGGCGCTGACCACGCAGCTGGAAGTGCTGTCGCGCCAGTTCGACGAGATGGAGGACGAGTACCTGCGCGAGCGCAAGGCCGACCTCGAACAGGTGGCCGAACGCATCCTGCGCTACATGAAGGGCGTGGCTTCGCCGGTGCAGCCCGCGCCGCGGCGCAAGACCTCTCAGGACCTGCTGCTGGACGACAGCGTGGACGTGCCGCTGGTGCTGGTGGCGCACGACCTGTCGCCGGCCGACATGCTGCAGTTCAAGCAGAGCGTGTTCGCCGGCTTTGTCACCGACGTCGGCGGCAAGACCTCGCACACCGCCATCGTCGCGCGCAGCATGGACATCCCGGCGGTGGTCGGCGCGCGGTCGGCCAGCCAGCTGGTGCGCCAGGACGACTGGGTCATCATCGACGGCGACGGCGGCGTGATGATCGTCGACCCGTCGCCCATCATCCTGGCCGAGTACGGCTTCAAGCAGCGCCAGGCCGAACTGGAGCGCGGCCGCCTCGCGCGGCTGAAGCACACGCCGGCGCTGACGATGGATGGCCAGAAGATCGAGCTGCTGGCCAACATCGAACTGCCCGACGACGCGGCCGCCGCGGTGGAAGCCGGCGCGGTGGGTGTGGGCCTGTTCCGCAGCGAGTTCCTGTTCATGAACCGCAAGGGCCGGCTCCCCGACGAGGACGAGCAGTACGAGGCGTACCGCCGCGCGGTGGAAGGCATGAAGGGCCTGCCGGTCACCATCCGCACCATCGACGTCGGCGCCGACAAGCCGTTGGACGACGGCATCCGCGACGCGGCCCACCTCAATCCCGCGCTGGGCCTGCGCGCCATCCGCTGGAGCCTGGCCGATCCGGCGATGTTCCTCACCCAGCTGCGCGCCATCCTGCGCGCCGCCGCGCATGGCCGCGTGAACCTGCTGATCCCGATGCTGGCGCACGCCACCGAGATCCGCCAGACGCTGTCGCTGCTGGACTTCGCGCGCGCCGAGCTGGACAACCGCGGCGTCGTCTACGGTCCGGTGCAGGTCGGCGCCATGATCGAGATCCCCGCCGCGGCGCTGACGCTGCGCACGTTCCTCAAGTACTTCGATTTCCTGTCCATCGGCACCAACGACCTGATCCAGTACACGCTGGCCATCGACCGGGCCGACGAGTCGGTGGCGCACCTGTACGACCCGCTGCACCCCGCGGTGCTGCAGCTGGTGGCGCAGACCATCGCCGAGTGCAACGCGCGCGGCAAGGGCGTCAGCGTGTGCGGCGAGATGGCGGGCGACGTCGCGATGACGCGCCTGCTGCTGGGCCTGGGCCTGCGCAGCTTCTCCATGCATCCATCGCAGATCCTCGCGGTGAAGCAGGAAGTGCTGCGTGCTGACGCGCGCCGGCTGGAGGGCTGGTCGCACGAGGTGCTGGCCGCCGAAGACCCGGGGCGCCTGCTCTCGAAAGAAGAGACTCAGTAAGCGCCGCGCGAGCCGCCCAGCGCGCCCGGCAAGGGCGGATTCGCGGATGCCGGCGGACCGCCACTCGCCTCGCCGATCGACGTGTTGCGACCCAGCGCGGTGGATTCCACCGACCGCGGCGGCGCGACCACCACGGCACGTTCCACCGGCATGCCGGCATAGGGCGCTGCGGGCTCCAGGGGACGCAGCGGCGGCAGCGCACCAGCTTCCGGTGCGGCCGAGCGGGGCGGGGCCACGACCACGGCTTGCTCGATCACCGCCGGGCGCGCCGGTTCAGCCACCACTTCCAGCGGGATCAGCGGCTGTTGCGGCGGCGGGATCAGCGTGCCCCAGTTCAGCGCCGCCTCGTCCCAGCCCGCTTCTTCCGGCTTGGGGAAGCGCGCCTTCGCATCCACCAGCTTCGCTTTCATCACCTGCTGGAAGAAATCCCCCACCATCGGCAGCGCACTGCGCGCACCCTGGCCCCACGCGTCCTGCATGGTGAGGCGGCTGTCGTTGAAGCCCACCCACGCGCCCGCCACCAGCTGCGGGTGCATCAGGATGAACCAGCCGTCGGTGTTGTCCTGCGTGGTGCCGGTCTTGCCCGCCAAGTCGCCCTGCAGGCCATGTTTGGTGCGGATGGCAGTGCCGGTGCCGCGATCGAGCACGCCGCGCATCGCGTCCAGCAGCACCGCGTCGATCGGTGCGTCGAGCGCGGCTTCGCCTTCGGGCGGGTGGAACTGCTCCAGCACCTTGCCGTTGCGATCTCGCACGTCCAGCACCAGCAGCGGCGGCACGTAGCGACCGCCGTTGGCGATGGCCGCGTACGCCGTGACCATCTCCTTCAGTGTCACCGGGCTGGTGCCCAGGCCCAGCGACGGCACTTCGTCGAGCCGGCTGTCGCGCACGCCCAGCGAGCGGGCCAGCGCGGCCACCTGGTCGGGGCCGACGTACTGCATCAGCTGCGCCGTGATGCGGTTGCGCGAATGCGCCAGGCCGTCGCGCAGCGACACCGGCTCACCGGTGGGCTCGCCCGGATCGCGCGGGCGCCACATCTGGCCGCGGTCGTCCTGGATCTCCACCGCCTGGTCCGGCAGCTGGTCGCTCGGGCGCGCGCCCATCGAGAACGCGGCGCCGTACACGAAAGGCTTGAACGTAGAGCCCGGCTGGCGGCGCGCCTGCTGCACATGGTCGTACTGGTCCAGCGCGAAGTCGCGGCTGCCGACCCAGGCCCGCACGTAGCCGGTGGCCGGTTCCATCGCGAAGAAGCCGGACTGCAGCCGGGTCTTCTCTTCGCGCAGGACCTTCATGAACTCGGCGTCGCCGCGCAGGTGCGCGAGCACTTCGGCTTCCGGCTTGCCGGCGCGGCGCGCCTGCTGGAACGCCGCCGATTCGCGCAGGAATGCGTCCACCAGATCGCGCTTCGCCTGCCAGCCGTTGCGGCCGTTGAACGCGGTGTCGGCCAGCTTCTGCAGCCGCTCCATCTGCCGCGCCATCGCCTCGGTGGCCATGTTTTGCGCGCGCGAGTCGAGCGTGGTGCGCACGGTCAGGCCATCCGCGTAGACGTTGTAGCCGTTGCGGTCGGCCCAATCGATCAGCCAGCGGCGCAGCAGCACGGCGTAGTGCGGCGCGGGACCGAGCTGTTCGTCCTGCCGCTCGAAATCCAGCTGCAACGGCTGGTGGCGCAGTGCGGCGTACTCCTCCGCCTCCAGCTTGCCGGCGCGCTTGAGTTGGGCGAGCACGGTGTTGCGGCGGTGCTTGGCGCGCGCGGGATTGAGCACCGGGTTGTAGTAGGTGGTGCCCTTGAGCATGCCCACCAGCGTGGCGCTCTGCAGCACGTCCAGCTCTCGCGCGGGGCGGTCGAAGTAAGTGCGCGCCGCCAGCTCGATGCCGTACGTGTTGTAGAGGAAGGGCACCGTGTTGAGATAGATCTCGAGGATGTCGTCCTTGCTGTAGGCCTGCTCGATCTTCAGCGCCGTGATGGCTTCCTTGACCTTGCGCTCCAGCGTGGGCGCGCGGCCGATCTCTTCCGGGTACAGGTTGCGCGCCAGCTGCTGTGTCAGCGTGGAGCCGCCCTGCAGCCGGCCGCGGAACGTGTTGATCGCGGCGCCGACGGTGCGCCGCACGTCCAGGCCGCGGTGCTGGTAGAAGCGCAGGTCTTCGGTGGCCAGCAGGGCGTCGACGACGTGCGGCGAGATGTCGCCCAGCTTCACCCATTCGCGATGCGCCTTGCGGAACTGCGAGAGCACCTGGCCGTCGGAAGTCACCAGCACGCTGGGCAGTTCCGCCTGCGCGTTCTTCAGGTTGTCGATGGTGGGTGTCTGCGGCACCAGCGACCACACCCAGAGCCCAGTGACGGTGGCCGCAGCCAGCGCGATGACGAACGGCAGGCCCAGCAGCAGCCACCACAGCCTGTGGCGCACGACCGAACCCCACGCGCGCAGGGCGAGGCCGGGGCGGTTCGTCGAGGCGTCCGTTGCTTCTTCCATGGCGTGGCGGGTGGCTTCACTCTGGCCTTGCCGCCATCCCCGCGGTGTAGGACGCGGGCGTTGCGGCCGCCGCCCGCAGGCCCCGATCTGCGCGGGCGGGATTCCGTCACGCGTGCCGGTTTCCAGGATGCGCGGGTGACCCGCTCAGCTTGCCGCGCGGAGGGCCGGCTCAACCTGCTGAGGCAGTGCGAACCATCGTTGCTGGGAGGCGCCCGCTTGTCGCCGGGTGAGACGCTCGGCGCGCCTCACGCTGACGCCGCGATGGCACTGACGCCACTCAAGGCGCCGGCGGCAAGTTGGCGAGGTAGTGCGCCAGGTCGGCGATGTCGCTGTCTTTCAGGCCGTACAGCGCGGCCGTCATGATGCTGTCGCCGCGGGGGCCGGCGCGCACACGCAGCTGCTCCATCGATTCACGCAGCCAGTTCTCCGGGCGGCCGGCCAGGCGCGGGGCGTCGCCGCGCCCGGCGAAGTCCGGGCCATGGCAGGTGGCGCAATGCGAGCGCGCGGCCACGGCCTGCCCGCGCTGGATGGCCGCGTCGTCGGCTGCGGTGGCCAGCGGCGCGGCACCCGCCAACGCCAGCGTCACAAGTCGTGCCAGCGCGCCCGCCGCGGCGCTGCGCGGGTTGACGGTGGGCGCGAGGTGACTGCTCATCCGCGCCAAGGATAGGGTTCGGGCCGTCTTCGCGACCGGCCCGAAGGATGTACGGCCGCCGGGCGCGGTGGCTCACGCCGCCTGCGTTTCGCTCCGGGGTTCGCGTGTGCGCGTGCCGAGCACCGCCCCGCCGACGATCAGCGCAGCGGCCAGCGCGATGCTCCAGCTCAAGCCGCGGCCGGTCACCAGCAACAGCAGGGCGGTGGACGCCAGCGGCGTGATGTAGCTCAGCACGCCGATGTGGCGCGCATCGCCCAGCTTCAGCGCCTTGTCCCACAGGAAGAAGGCGGCGCCCAGCGGGCCCAGGCCCATCAGCGTCAGCAGCACCCAGTCGGCGGGCGCGACGGCCACGCGCGGCTCCAGCGCAACGTGGCACGCCAGCGACAGCGCGCCGGACACCAGCCCGAACAGGCCGATGGCCGCCGTCGGGAAGGCCGGCACGCGGCGGGTCAGCAGCGAATAGCTGGCCCAGATGAAGGCCGCACCCAGCGCCGGCAGGTAGCCCCACGACCACGCCCCGGTGGTACCGCCCGCGCCAAGGATGGCGACCGCCGCGCCGGCGAATCCCAATAGCGCGCCCAGCACGTGGCCCGGCCGCAGCGAAAGGCCCGGCAGGAACAGCGGCGCCAGCACCACGATGAACAGCGGCCACAGGTAGTTGACGAGGTTGGCCTCCACCGGCGGCGCCACGCGCAAGGCGATGAACAGCAGGAAGTGGTACGCGAACAGGCCGTAGATGCCCACGGCCAGCGTCGAAGCCGGCACCTTCCATTGGCGCACCAGCGGCCACGACGGCACGCTGCCGATCACCAGCGCGATGCCGGTCAGCAGGAACGGCGGCAGGTGCTTGAGCGACAGGCCCAGCGAAGCCAGGCCGGCCCACAGCGCGATCGCGCCCAGCGCGTACAGGTTGGCATGCATGGCGGCGAGCTTAGGCGATGCGGTCGTCGCGCAACGCCGGCGCTTCGTTGAGCGACGCCGCTCAGTGCGCTTCCCGGCGCAGCGCGGCGGTCAGCGCGGAAGGCGAGCGGTAGCCGGTGCGGCGCGCGGCTTCCGCCACCGGCACGCCCAGCGCGCGCAGTTGCCGCGCGCGGGCCAGCCGCTGAGACCGCAGCCACTGCATGACCGAGAGGCCGTGGGCCTCATGGCAGCGCAGCGCGAACTGGCTGGGGCTGAGGTGCGCGCGTTCGGCGAGTTGCGCGACGGTCAGCGGCTGGTCGAGCCGGGCCTGGGCCCAGGTTTGCAGCGAGGCCCAGTCGATGCGGCGGCGCGAAGCGGCCGAGGCTTGCGGCGCCCAGGCTTCCAGCAACAGGCCGGGGCCGTGCAGCGTGGCAAGCGGTTGCCGTTTCAGCACCGCCTGCGCGAGGTATTGCGCGAGCGAGCCCACTTGCCGCGCATCGCGTGGCGAGGGTGCGCACAGCGACCAAAGGCCCACGCGCGTGTCCAGCACCAGGCAGCGGCTGCCGCCGGTGCTTTCGAAGTCGTGCCGGTCACCGGGGACGACCAGGAAGCCGTCGCCGCGCCCGACGCGCTGGCCGCGGCCTTCCACTTCCAGTTCGAGCACGCCATCCAGGCCGACGAGCACCTGGAAGTGGTCGTGCGAATGGCTGCCGGGTGAAGGCCCGTAGTCTCGCAGCGAGAGGGATTCCGCTGCGGCCATGGCCTGTCCTGAGCCTGTCGAAGGGAGGCGATCAGGCGCCGGCGACGCCGGCCGCGTGCGCCTGCTGGTCAGCGTGGTAGCTGGAACGCACCATCGCGCCGACGGCGGCGTGCGTGAAGCCCATCTCGTACGCTTTCGCCTCGAACATCCTGAAGGTGTCCGGGTGCACGTAGCGACGCACGGGCAGGTGCGAGTTGGACGGCGCGAGGTACTGGCCGATGGTCAGCATGTCGATGCCGTGCTCGCGCATGTCGCGCATGACCTCGAGGATTTCCTCGTCGGTTTCGCCCAGGCCCACCATGAGGCCGCTCTTGGTCGGCACGCCGGGATGCAGCGCCTTGAACTTCTTCAGCAGGTTGAGGCTGAACCGGTAGTCGGAGCCGGGCCGCGCTTCCTTGTACAGGCGTGGGATGGTCTCCAGGTTGTGGTTCATCACGTCGGGCGGCGCGGCCTTCAGGATGTCCAGCGCGCGGTCGTCGCGGCCGCGGAAGTCGGGCACCAGCACCTCGATGGTGGTCTGCGGCGACAGCTCGCGCGTCTTGCGGATGCATTCGACGAAGTGGCCCGCACCGCCGTCGCGCAGGTCGTCGCGGTCGACGCTGGTGATGACCACGTATTTCAGCTTCAGCCGCGCGATGGTCCTGGCCAGGTTCTCCGGCTCGTTCACGTCCAGCGGGTCGGGACGGCCGTGGCCCACGTCGCAGAACGGGCAGCGGCGCGTGCACTTGTCGCCCATGATCATGAACGTGGCCGTGCCCTTGCCGAAGCATTCGCCGATGTTGGGACAGGAAGCTTCCTCGCACACGGTGTGCAGGTTGCTCTCGCGCAGGATCTGCTTGATCTCGTAGAAGCGCGTGGTGGGCGAGCCCGCGCGAACGCGGATCCACTCGGGCTTCCTCAGGATCTCGCCCTGCTCCACCTTGACCGGGATGCGCGACAGCTTCGCGGCGGCCTTCTGCTTGGCCGACGCGTTGTAGGTCTCGGGCGACTGCGCCTCGCGCACGACTTCGGTGGAGCTCATGGGGCCTTTCAGGCGAGCAGGGCGGCGAGCTTCTGGCCCAGGACCTGCGCGGCTTCGTTCCAGGGGGTGGAGACGCCGATTGTAGAAAGGTCCACCGTCGCCAGCCCGGCGTAGCCGCAAGGGTGGATGCGCGAGAAGGGTTCCAGGTCCATGCCCACGTTCAGCGCCACGCCGTGGTAGGTGCAGTGGCGGCTCACCTTCACGCCCAGCGCCGCGATCTTGCCCAGCCCGTCGAACTCGTGGCCGGGAACCGCGGGGCCGCGCAAGGCTTCATGCGAGAAGGGATCGGCCAGCCGCACGTAGATGCCCGGGGCGCCGGCGACGCGGTGGCCGGTGACGCCGTAGTGCGACAGCGTGCGCAGCACGGCTTCTTCCAGCCGGTAGACGTATTCCTTGACGAAATAGCCGCGCCGGCGCAGGTCCACCAGCGGGTACGCGACGACCTGGCCGGGTCCGTGGTACGTCACCTGTCCGCCGCGATTGGTCTGCACCACCGGGATGTCGCGCGCGGCCAGAACGTGTTCGGCCTTGCCGGCCAATCCTTGCGTGAAGACCGGCGGGTGTTCGCACAGCCACAGCTCGTCGGGCGTGTCCTTGCCGCGCGCGGCGGTGAAGTCCTGCATCGCGCGGTAGGTGGGCTCGTAGTCCACCCGGCCCGGCACGCGCGTGAGCATGGGGATTAGAGGACGACCTTGACCATCGGGTGCGTCGACAGCGTACGGTACAGCTCGTCGAGCTGCTCGCGGCTGGTGGCGGTGATGGTGATCGTGATGCCCAGGTAGTTGCCGGCCTTGCTGTCGCGCAGCTCGATGGTCGAAGCGTCGAAGTCCGGGTCGAACTGCTTCGCGATGGCCGTGACGGCGTGCACGAAGCCCTCGGCCTTCGCGCCCATCACCTTGATCGGGAAGCGCGACGGGTACTCGATCAGCGACTCCTTGCGCGGATCGGTGGGGGTGGTGTCGGAAGCGGGGCTGGAGGAAGTCATGGTTCAGGAAGCCTGTTTCGCCTGCTGGTAGCCGGCGTAGAGCTTCTCGTAGATGGGGCCCGGGCGGCCGTTTGCAACCGGCTTGCCGTCCAGCGTGGTCACCGGGAGGATCTCCTTGGTGGCCGACGACAGCAGCAGCTCGTCGGCGGCGAGGACTTCCTCGCGCGGGATGCGGCGCAGCTCGCAGGAGATGCCCGCTTCGCGGCACAGCTGCTCCATCAGCCCGAAGCGGATGCCTTCCAGCACCAGGTTGTCGCGCGGCACGCCGCTGACCTTGCCGTCCTTGACCACCCACACGTTCGACGAGGATGCCTCGGACAGCATGCCGTCGCGGAACATGATGGTTTCCACCGCCTCGGCATCCACGCTGATCTGGCGCGAGATCACGGCGCCCGCGAGGCTGGTGCTCTTGATGTGGGCCTTCTTCCAGCGGAAGTCGTCGGCGGTGACGCAGGACACGCCCTTGGCCCGTTCGGCCGCGGGCAGCTGCGACATGCGGTTGGCCATGGCGAACACGGTGGGAGTCAGGCCCGGGATCATCGCGTGGTCGCGCATGGCCACGCCGCGCGTGATCTGGATGTACGCCATCTGGTCGCACTCCGCGAGCGGCACCTTGGCGAACTGCGCGTAGTTGCTGGCCAGCTTCACCACCAGTTCACGCCACTGCGCCAGCGTGTTCGGGTTCGGGATGCGCAGTTCGGCCAGGCTGCGCTCCAGCCGCGCCATGTGCTCGTTGAAACGGAACGGCTTGCCGCCGTAGATGGGCACCACTTCGTAGATGCCGTCGCCGAAGATGAAGCCGCGGTCCATCACGCTCACCTTGGCTTCGCGCAAGGTGGTGAATTCGCCGTTGAGGTAGCAGGGCAGGTCGGGGAGCGTGGTGGCGTCGGTCATGGCGCCGATTCTCGCGCCTGTCTCGCGGCCGCCCGCCGGGCCTGGCCGATCTTCATGGTGCAGAAGCCCGGCTCATCCAGGCACCCGCGCCCCATGCCGGGCGTGCAGGGCTCAGGTTTGGGTCAGGTATTCGTTTTCGGGCCGGGGTTTCTACTTATAATCAGGGGCTTTGTGAAATTTCAGGGCCAAGGCGGGGCCATCCGGAATGACAAGAACTATTCCCCCGCTTCCTGAAGTCTCGGAGGACGAGCAACCCCCAATCAAGCCGCTGAGCGCCGAAGAGGCGCGAAAGCTGCGCGAACAGCACCCGCCGGTTTCCCCCTGGCGGGTGGTCGGGGGACAGGCGGTGGTGGGCCTGGCGGTGGCAGTCGCCGCGTGGGCCTTCACCGGCAAGTCCAGCGTCGGGTGGTCCGCCGGTTACGGCGCCCTGGCCGTGGTGATCCCCGCAGCGGTGTTCGCGCGGGGCTTGACCGGCCGGTTCTCCACCCTCAACGCGGGCACGGCGGCCGTTGGCTTCCTGCTGTGGGAGATGGTCAAGATCGCCTTGACGGTGGCCATGCTGGTGGCCGCGCCAAGGCTGGTCCGCGATCTCAGCTGGCCGGCGCTGCTGGTGGGGCTGGTGGTCGTGATGAAGGTGTACTGGGTGGCGCTGGCGTTCAAGCCGCGCGCCCGCCGAACTGGAAACTGAAGACAGACATGGCTGCAGAACAAACCGGACAGACCGCGGGTGAGTACATCCTTCACCACCTGACCTTCTGGCAGAACAAGAAGCCCGGCAACGTCGTCGATTTTTCCGTCTTCAACTTCGACTCGCTGTTCTGGTCCATCGCGCTGGGCGTGCTGGTCTGCTGGCTGATGTGGGCCGCCGCCCGCAAGGCAACTTCCGGCAAGCCTGGCCGCTTCCAGGCCGCGGTGGAAATCCTGGTGGAGATGGTGGACACGCAGGCCAAGGGCATCGTCCACAACGCCAACAGCCGCAAGTTCATCTCGCCGCTGGCGCTGGTGCTGTTCGTCTGGATCCTGCTGCTGAACGCGATGGACCTGCTGCCGGTCGACCTGATTCCGGCGCTGTGGGGTGCCGCGCACCATGACCCGCACCACGCGTACATGCGCGTCGTGCCCACGGCGGACCTGTCCATCACCATGGGCCTGTCGGTCTCGGTGCTGCTGATCTGCCTGTTCTACAACGTGAAGATCAAGGGCATCGGCGGCTGGGCGCACGAGCTGGTCACGGCGCCTTTCGGCACCAGCAAGAACCCGATCCTGGCCGTCATCATGGGCGTGCTGAACTTCGCGATGCAGATGATCGAGTTCGTCGCCAAGACGGTCTCGCACGGCATGCGGCTGTTCGGCAACATGTACGCAGGCGAGCTGATCTTCCTGCTGATCGCGCTGATGGGCGGCGCCTGGGGTTCCCTGGGCATCGGCGGTTCGATCGGGCTGGCCGTCGGCCACGTCGTCGCAGGGTTCGCCTGGGCGGCCTTCCACCTGATCATCATCACCCTGCAGGCCTTCGTCTTCATGATGCTGGCGCTGGTGTACCTGGGCCAGGCGCACGACGCGCACTGATCCGCAAGCCTTTCCTCTTTCCCTTTCCTTAACCAAAGTCCCCTAGGAGCAATCAATGGAACAAGTCATCAGCTTCGTCGCGCTCGCCGCCGGCCTGATCATCGGCCTGGGCGCCATCGGCGCCTGCATCGGCATCGGCGTGATGGGCAGCAAGTACCTCGAGTCCGCCGCCCGCCAGCCCGAGCTGATGAACGAGCTGCAGACCAAGATGTTCCTGCTGGCCGGCCTGATCGACGCGGCGTTCATCATCGGCACGGGTATCGCGCTGTGGTTCGCCACCGCCAACCCGTTCCTGGGCCAGCTGGCCAAGTAAGGCCGCCGCCGTTTCGCCAACCGATTCCCGTGGCCTGCCTTTGAAGGGCCGTGGGGAAGGATGAACAAGTGAGCATCACCGGTACCCTCATCATTCAGATGATCGTGTTCCTGGCCCTGGTCGGGTTCACGATGAAGTACGTGTGGCCGCCGATCGCCGCCGCGCTGGACGAGCGGGCCGCCAAGATCGCCGATGGCCTGGCCGCCGCCGACCGCGCGAAGAGCGAGCTCGCCGCCGCCAACGCCAAGGTCGACGAAGAGCTGGCCAAGTCGCGCAACCAGATCGCCTCGCTGCTGGCCGACGCCGAGCGCCGCGCCCAGGGCATCGTGGAAGACGCCAAGGGCCGCGCCAACGAGGAAGCCGCGAAGATCGTCGCCGCGGCCAAGGCGGAAGCCGACCAGCAGACCGTGCAGGCGCGCGAAGCCCTGCGCGAGCAGGTCGCCGCGCTGGCGGTCAAGGGTGCCGAGCAGATCCTGCGCAAGGAAGTGAACGCCGGCGTCCACGCCGACCTGCTCAACCGCCTGAAGACCGAGCTGTAAGGACCGACGAAGATGGCCGAACTCGCCACCATCGCCCGCCCGTACGCCGAGGCGCTGTTCAAGTCGTCGCAAGCCGACCTGAACGGCGCGTCGCAGTGGCTGGAAGCGCTGGCCGCCGTGGCCGGCAACGCGCAGCTGCTGTCGTTCGCCGAGAACCCGAAGGTCTCCAACCAGCAGGTGTACGACCTGGTCTCCGGCGTGCTGCGCGAGCCGCTGCCGCAGGCAGGCCAGAACTTCCTGCGCACGGTGATCGACAACGGCCGCCTGGCCGCGCTGCCCGAAGCGGCCGCGCAGTTCCGCGCGATGAAGAACGCCCAGGGCGGCGCTTCCGACGCGGTGGTGTACAGCGCGTTCCCCATCCCCGCGTCCTCGCTCGGCGATGTGGCGCAGGTGCTGGAGCGCCGCTTCGGCCGCAAGCTGAACGTCACCGTGCAGGAAGACCCGTCCCTGATCGGCGGCATCCGCGTGGTGGTCGGCGACGAGGTGCTGGACACCTCGGTCAAGGCCCGCCTCGAGCAAATGAAAGTCGCGCTGACGGCTTAGGCCGTCCCCGCTCCCAAGGACACAAGGAACGAGTCATGCAGCTCAATCCCGCAGAAATCTCCGAACTGATCAAGAGCCGGATCGAGGGCCTCTCGGCCAGCGCCGACATCCGCAACCAGGGCACCGTGATCTCGGTGACCGACGGCATCGTCCGCATCCACGGCCTGTCCGAGGCCATGGCCGGCGAAATGCTGGAGTTCCCGGCGACCGCCGATGGCACCCCGACGTTCGGCCTCGCGCTGAACCTCGAGCGCGACTCCGTCGGCGCGGTGATCCTGGGCGAGTACGAGCACATCTCCGAAGGCGACACCGTCAAGTGCACGGGCCGCATCCTGGAAGTGCCGGTGGGCCCGGAACTGGTGGGCCGCGTGGTCAACGCGCTGGGCCAGCCGATCGACGGCAAGGGCCCCATCAACGCCAAGCTGACGGACGTGATCGAGAAGGTTGCCCCGGGCGTGATCGCGCGCAAGTCCGTGGACCAGCCGGTGCAGACCGGCCTGAAGTCCATCGACGCGATGGTGCCCATCGGCCGCGGCCAGCGCGAGCTGATCATCGGCGACCGCCAGACCGGCAAATCGGCGGTGGCGGTCGACACGATCATCAACCAGAAGGGTCAGAACATGACCTGCGTGTACGTCGCCATCGGGCAGAAGGCGTCCACGATCAAGAACATCGTGCGCGCCCTCGAGGCCAACGGCGCGATGGAATACACCATCGTCGTGGCCGCCTCGGCTTCCGAATCGGCCGCCATGCAGTACGTGTCCGCGTACTCCGGCTGCACGATGGGCGAGTACTTCCGCGACCGCGGGCAAGACGCGCTGATCATCTATGACGACCTGTCCAAGCAGGCCGTCGCGTACCGCCAGGTCTCGCTGCTGCTGCGCCGCCCCCCGGGCCGCGAAGCCTATCCCGGCGACGTGTTCTACCTCCACAGCCGCCTGCTGGAGCGCGCCGCTCGCGTGAACGCCGACTACGTCGAAGCGTTCACCAAGGGTGAAGTGAAGGGCCAGACCGGTTCGCTCACCGCGCTGCCCATCATCGAAACGCAAGCCGGCGACGTGTCCGCGTTCGTGCCGACCAACGTGATCTCGATCACCGACGGCCAGATCTTCCTGGAAACCAACCTGTTCAACGCCGGCATCCGTCCCGCCATCAACGCGGGTATCTCGGTGTCGCGCGTGGGCGGTGCCGCGCAGACCAAGCTGATCAAGGGCCTGTCCGGCGGTATCCGTACCGACCTGGCGCAGTACCGTGAGCTGGCTGCGTTCGCGCAGTTCGCTTCCGACCTGGACGCCGCCACCCGCAAGCAGCTGGACCGCGGCGCCCGCGTGACCGAGCTGCTGAAGCAGCCGCAGTACAGCCCGCTGCCCATCTCGCTGATGGGTGCCTCGCTGTTCGCGGTGAACAAGGGCTACTTCGACGACATCGACGTCAAGAAGGTGCTGGCTTTCGAAAGCGGCCTGCATGCCTGGCTGAAGGACAAGAACGCGGCCCTGCTGAACAAGCTGGAGTCGAGCAAGGCCATGGACAAGGACGCCGAGGCCGAACTGACTTCGGCCATCGAAGCGTTCAAGAAGACCTTCGCCTAAGCCTTCCCACACAGGAACCTAGCAATGGCAGCCGGCAAGGAAATCCGCGGCAAGATCAAATCGGTGGAGAACACCAAGAAGATCACCAAGGCCATGGAAATGGTCGCCGCCTCCAAGATGCGCAAGGCGCAGGACCGCATGCGCGCGGCCCGGCCTTACAGCGACAAGGTGCGCAACATCGCCGCCAACCTCGGAAAGGCCAACCCCGAGTACACCCACGCCTTCATGAAGCACAACGACGTGAAGGCCGCGGGGTTCATCGTGGTGTCCACCGACAAGGGGCTTTGCGGCGGCCTGAACACCAACGTGCTGCGCGCCGTGACGTCCAAGTTGCGCGAGCTGCAGGGCGAGGGTTACGACAACCAGGTCGTGGCCATCGGCAACAAGGGCCTGGGCTTCATGAACCGCGTGGGCGCCAAGGTGGTGTCGCACGCCACCCAGCTGGGCGACACGCCCCACCTGGAAAAGCTGATCGGCCCGGTGAAGGTGCTGCTCGACCAGTACGCCGAAGGCAAGCTGTCGGCCGTGTACCTCTGCTACACCCGCTTCATCAACACGATGAAGCAGGAGCCGGTGGTCGAGCAGCTGCTGCCCCTGTCGGCCGAGAAGATGCACGCCCAGGCCAAGGCCGACGGCGACCACGGCTGGGACTACATCTACGAGCCCGACGCCAAGACCGTCATCGACGACCTGCTGATCCGCTACGTCGAGGCGCTGGTGTACCAGGCGGTGGCCGAGAACATGGCTTCCGAGCAGTCCGCGCGCATGGTGGCCATGAAGGCCGCCACCGACAACGCCGGCAACCTCATCGCCGAGCTCAAGCTGGTCTACAACAAGACGCGACAGGCCGCGATCACGAAGGAACTCTCCGAGATCGTTTCCGGCGCCGCCGCTGTTTAAATTTACGGAGCAACAAATGGCTCAAGTCCAAGGAAAAATCGTCCAGTGCATCGGCGCCGTCGTCGACGTCGAGTTCCCGCGCGAAACCATGCCGCGTGTGTACGACGCGCTGAAGATGGAAGGTTCGGCCCTCACGCTGGAAGTGCAGCAGCAGCTGGGTGACGGCATCGTCCGTACCATCGCCCTCGGTTCGTCCGACGGCCTGCGCCGCGGCGCGATGGTCTACAACACCGGCGCGCCCATCACGGTGCCGGTGGGCAAGGCCACCCTCGGCCGCATCATGGACGTGCTGGGCAATCCCATCGACGAGCGCGGCCCGGTCGACCAGTCGCTGACCGCCTCCATCCACCGCAAGGCTCCCGCGTACGACGAGCTGTCGCCCTCGCAGGAGCTGCTGGAAACCGGCATCAAGGTGATCGACCTGATCTGCCCGTTCGCCAAGGGCGGCAAGGTGGGCCTGTTCGGCGGCGCCGGCGTCGGCAAGACCGTGAACATGATGGAGCTGATCAACAACATCGCCAAGGCGCACTCGGGCCTGTCGGTGTTCGCCGGCGTGGGTGAGCGCACCCGCGAGGGCAACGACTTCTATCACGAGATGTCCGACTCCAAGGTGGTCAACCAGGAGAACCTGGCCGAGTCCAAGGTGGCCATGGTGTACGGCCAGATGAACGAGCCCCCGGGCAACCGCCTGCGCGTGGCGCTGACCGGCCTGACCATCGCCGAATCGTTCCGCGACGAAGGCCGCGACGTGCTGTTCTTCGTGGACAACATCTATCGCTACACGCTGGCCGGCACGGAAGTGTCCGCGCTGCTGGGCCGCATGCCTTCCGCCGTGGGCTACCAGCCGACGCTGGCCGAGGAAATGGGCCGCCTGCAGGAGCGCATCACCTCCACCAAGGTGGGCTCCATCACGTCGATCCAGGCCGTGTACGTGCCGGCGGACGACCTGACCGACCCGTCGCCCGCGACGACCTTCGCCCACCTGGACGCTACCGTGGTGCTGTCGCGCGACATCGCCGCGCTGGGCATCTACCCCGCCGTGGACCCGCTGGACTCCACCAGCCGCCAGATCGACCCCAACGTCGTCGGCGAGGACCACTACAACACCACGCGTTCGGTGCAGGCCACCCTGCAGCGCTACAAGGAACTGCGCGACATCATCGCGATCCTGGGCATGGACGAACTGTCGCCCGAGGACAAGCTGGCCGTGGCCCGCGCTCGCAAGATCCAGCGTTTCCTGTCGCAGCCGTTCCACGTGGCCGAAGTGTTCACCGGTTCGCCCGGCAAGTACGTGCCGCTGTCGGAAACCATCCGCGGCTTCAAGATGATCACGGCCGGCGAGTGCGACCACCTGCCCGAGCAGGCCTTCTACATGGTCGGCACCATCGACGAGGCCTTCGAAAAGGCCAAGAAGATCGCCGCCTAAGCCATGGCCGATACCCCGCACACCATCCACGTCGACGTGGTGAGCGCCGAGGAGTCGATCTTCTCCGGTGAGGCGCGTTTCGTCGCGCTGCCCGGCGAAGCCGGCGAGCTCGGCATCTACCCGCGCCACACGCCGCTGATCACGCGCGTGCGGCCCGGCTCGGTGCGCATCGAGAAGGCCGACGGCGGCGAGGAATTCGTGTTCGTGGCCGGCGGCATCCTGGAGGTGCAGCCCAACCGCGTCACGGTGCTCTCCGACACCGCCATCCGCGGCAAGGACCTGGACGAGGAAAAGGCGGCCGAAGCCAAGCGCGCGGCCGAGGAAGCCCTCAAGAACGCCCGCAGCGAGATCGACATCGCCAAGGCCCAGTCCGAACTGGCCGTCATGGCCGCCCAGATCGCCGCCCTGCAGAAATACCGGCAGAAGAAGTAGTGGTCTGCCGGCGAAACAAGCGCTAAGAAAAACCAGCGCTCTCGCAGCCCCGCCTTGCGCGGGGCTTTTTTATTCGTAGCATCCGGCGGATGAGCCTGCGCCTTGCCGCCGTTCTCCTGCTGGTTGCCGCCGCTTCGGCGTACGCGCAGCAGCCACCTCCCGCGCGCGCGGCAGACGACGCGTACCGGCAGCGCATGATCGAGCGCGAGCAGGAGATGAAGCGCCAGTCCATGCGGGCGGCGCTGGGCAACTCGCGCATCGAGTTCCGGCCCGAGACGCCCACGGAAGGCCACAGCGTCACGGCGCGCGTCATCGTCGTCGGCGGTGGCGGACAGCCGGACCAATGTCCCGACCCTGAGGCAGCCGTCGTGCGGCGCGAGGACGCGCGCATCGTGGTGGCCGTTCCTTCCACGCCGTGCGCCGATCCGCGCTCGAAGTCCGTGTGGACGGCCGACATCCCGCTGGGCAGGTTGGCGCCCGGGCCGCAAACCGTCGCGCTGGAAGTCGCCAACACGCTCGGCCTGGCGACGCTGCGCTCGACGGAACTCCAGGTGCGCCGCATCGCTTCCGAGCAGGAGGCCCTTGCGGTCGCCAGCGACGAAGGCGCCGCCGAGCTCGCGTCAAGGCTGGCGGCGCGGCGCTATCCGCAAGACACGCTGGATGCGGTGCTGAGCCACGCCTGCTCCTGGCCGCGCGCTCGCGGCGACGAAGCCGATGTGGTGGACAGGCTGCTCGCCGCCGGCGCTCGCCCCGCGGCCGCGCTGCACACCGCGGCGTCCGGCTCGCCCGGCTGCCTGAAAGCGCTGCTGGCCGCGGGCGCCGATCCGAATCTGGACATCGCCGGCCTGCCGGGCATCCCGCTGGGCGATGGGCCCACCGCGCCGCGATTCAAGCCCGCACCCGCGGGAACGCCGCTGTACTTCGCGGTCCATTCACGCCGGGCCGACAGCGCGGCGCTGCTGCTGGACGCGGGCGCGGATCCCAACCGGCCCTTCGGCGCCGGCCATTCGGCGTACGCGGAAAGCCATGTGATCGGCGACGACGAGAAGGCGCTGGCATTGCGGGGGATGCTGGAAGCCAAAGGCGGCAGGCTGACGTTCGCGCAGCGGGTGGCATTGGCAGGCCGCACGGCCGCGGGCGTGGTCAAGGGCGGTGCCTTCCTCGCGATCTGCCAGCTGGCTGCCTGGACCAGCGGCAGCTGCATGCACTGATTCTCCGGCGCCTGTCGAAATCGGGGCGCCGGCGGCGACATTGCCAGGTGCCGCGCGGTGCGGCATCGTTGACCCCATGCCAAGGAGCCCCTTATGGAATACCTGCTGCTGATCCACAGCGACGACGCCAAGTTCGCCGCCATGCCCGAAGCCACCCGCACCCAGGCGGTGGCCGCCTACCGGGCCTACACCGAGGCGCTGCGTGGCGCCGGCGTGCTGCTCGGCTCCAATCGGCTGCGCCCGCCGTCCGCTTCCACCGTCGTGCGCGTCAAGGGCGAGAAGACCGAGGTGCACAACGGTCCCTTCGCGGAGACGCGCGAGGCGCTGGGCGGCTACTACCTCATCGACGTGCCGGACCTGGACGTCGCCGTCTCGTGGGCGGCGCGCTGCCCAGGCGCGGCGCACGGGTCGATGGAAGTCCGGCCGGTCTGGCCGATGACCGAGTACTGACCGCCGCCATGCCGCAGACCGGCGCCACCCAGGCCGCTGAAGCCGCGGCGCGCCGCAGCTACGGCAAGCTGGTGGCTTTCCTGGCCGCGCGCACGCGCGACGTGGCGGCTGCCGAGGACGCGCTGTCCGAGGCGTTCGCTGCCGCGCTGGCGCAATGGCCGGCCTCCGGCGCGCCGGACAACCCGGAGGCGTGGCTGCTCACGGTCGCGCGGCGCAAGCAGGTGGACGCGGTGCGGACGCGGCTGCGCGAAGAGTCGTATGCGCAGCACGCGCTCCTGCTGGAGGAGCTCGCCGAGGCGCCGGATGACGGCGGCATCCCCGACGACCGCCTGCGCCTGCTGTTCGCCTGCACGCACCCGGCCATCGACGAGGCGGTGCGCGCGCCGCTCATGCTGCAGTCGGTGCTGGGCTTCGACGCCGCCACCATCGCCTCGGCCTTCCTCGTTGCGCCGGCCACGATGGGCCAGCGGCTGGTGCGAGCCAAGGCGCGCATCCGGCAAGCCGGCGTGCCGTTCGAAGTGCCGCCGCGCGCGCTGTGGGCCGAGCGGCTGGACGCGGTGTTTGCTGCCATCTACGCGGCGTATGCCGAGGGTTGGACTGATGCGGCAGGCGCGGATCCCGCGCGCCGCAACCTGGCGGAAGAAGCGATCTGGCTCGGTCGCCTGCTGGTGGCATTGCTGCCCGAAGAGCCGGAGGCGTCGGGCTTGCTCGCGCTGATGCTGCATTCGCACGCGCGCCGCGATGCGCGGCGGGAGGGCGGCGAGTACGTGCCGCTGCCGTGGCAGGACCCGCGCCGCTGGGATGCCACGATGATCGACGAAGCCGAGACGCTGCTCTGGCGCGCGGGACAGCGGGCTGCGCCGGGCCGCTACCAGCTCGAAGCCGCGGTGCAGTCCGCGCACGCCGTGCGCCAACGCGGCGAATCGCCCGACGCGCGCGCGATCCTGCAGCTGTACGAAGCGCTGTGGCAGCTCACCGGCTCGCCGGTGGCCGCGTTGAACCGCGCGGTGGCGCTGGCGGAAGTCGAAGGCGCGGCGGCGGGACTGCGGGCACTGGCGCCGCTGGAACAAGAACAGCGATTGAACGAGTACCAGCCGTACTGGGCGGCGCGCGCCCATTTGCTCGTCGCTTGCGGGTGGCGCGCCGAGGCGGCGGAGGCTTACCAGCGCGCGATCGGGCTGGAGCGCGACCCCGCGGTGCGCGCCTTCCTGCAGCGGCAGGCCGCGCGCGTCAGTCCAGCAGCATGAGCGCCGCGGCGCCGAACAGCGCGCCCGCGCCCATCATGCGGCGCACCTGCCGCCGGGGGCTGACGTTGCGCCGGCGCGCCCAGCTCGCCAGCAGCGCGGCCAGGGCCAGGCTCAGGGCGAGCAGCGCGAAGAAGTCGTCGTCGAAGTCCATCGGGCGCAGCATACGTCGCGCAGGCGCCGCGCAAGCCCCGGGCTAACCCAGCACCGGCTCGTCGGGCAGTTCGTTGGGTCGCACCTCGCCTTCGGCCAGCGGGAAGTGCTGCACCAGCAGCGCAGAGACTTCCGACAGCGCCTGTGTCAGCCCGTCCTCGAAACGGCCTTCGCGGAAGGCCGAACCCATGCCGGCGACGATGCGCTGCCATTCGCCCGCCTCGACTTTGCGCGCCAGGCCGCGATCGGCCACGATCTCGATCGCGCGTTCGGCCAGCAGCAGGTAGATGAGCACGCCGTTGTTGTGCTCGGTGTCCCACATGCGCAGCTTGCCGAACATGGCCACCGCGCGTTCGCGAGGCCGCGCATCGCGCCAGAGGTAGCTGAGCGGCAGGCCCGCTTCGGCGTAGATGCGCACTTCGCCGCTGTGGCGGCGCTCGCTGGCGGTGACGCGCGATGCGAGGCGTACGACCAGGTCGGGCGGGATCGCCTTGCGCAGGTCGCGCTCGTCGACCCAGCGATGCTTGAGGATGCGCTGCAGGCGTCGAAGCATCACCAGTCTCCCGAGGCGCCGCCGCCGCCGAAGTCGCCACCGCCGCCGGAGCTGAAGCCGCCGCCGGAATCACTGCTGCTGCTCGAGCCTCCGCCGCTGCTCCAGCCGCCGGGAAATAGCGCCGGCCCGCCCCAGCCGCTGCGACGCGCGGCGGAGCCCGATCCCCGGCCGCCCGACAACAGCGCCAGCACCAGCCCGATGAACCCCGCGATGGCCGCGATGAAGGCGCTGCTGGTCGCGAACAGCGCGAGCATTCCGGTGCCGCCGCCCGTGATCAGGGGCCCCAGCTTGCCGCCGAAGATGCCGCGCAGCACGGTGCCCGCGATGGGCACCGCGAAGAACAGGAAGATGGCAAGGTCGAAGTAGTCGAAGCCCGCGGTGTTGCGCTGCTGGCGTTGCGCGGGCGCGGGCAGCGGTTCGCCATCGATGCGCGCGATCAGCTGGTCGGCCGCGGCGTTGAGTCCGCCCGCGAAATCGCCTTGGCGAAATCGCGGCGTCATCGCGTCGTCGATCACTTGCTTGGCCGCCAGGTCGGGGATGGCGCCCTCCAGCGTCTTGGCGACCTCGATGCGCACCTTGCGGTCATTCTTGGCGACGACCACCAGCACGCCGTCGCCCACCTGGCGGCGGCCGATCTTCCACGCGTTGGCCACGCGGTTGGCGTAGCTGGCGATGTCTTCCGGCTGCGTGGTGGCGACCAGCAGCATCGCGATCTGGGTGCCCTTGCGCTGCTCGAAAGCCTGCAGCTTCTGCTCCAGGCCCGTGCGCTGGATGTCGTCGAGGGTGCCGGTGCGGTCGATGACGCGAGCGGTGAGCTCGGGCACCGGCTGCACGGATTGCGCCCACGCGCCGGCCACCCACAACAGGGTGGCGGCCAGAAGCGCGATGAAGCGACGCACGCGGCGCGGAGCGTCAGCGGGACGGCGGCGTGCCGGACGCGGCCACGCCAGGCGGAGGCGACGCGCCGAAGTCCACCTTCGGCGGCGCGGAGATCTGGGCTTCGTTCTGCACCGTGAAGTTGGGCTTCGGCTGGTAGTGGAAGGCCATCGCGGTGAGGTTGGAGGGGAAGCTGCGCGCCAGCACGTTGTACTCCTGCACCGCCTGGATGTAGCGGCCGCGCGCGACGGTGATGCGGTTCTCCGTGCCTTCCAGCTGCACGCGCAGGTCGCGGAAGCTCTGGTTGGACTTCAGGTCGGGGTAACGCTCGCTCACCGCCAGCAGGCGGCTGAGCGCGCTGCCCAGTTCGCCCTGCGCCTGCTGGAATTTCTGGAACTGCTCGGGGTTGTTCAGCACTTCGGGCGTGACCTGCACCGAGGTGGCCTTGGCGCGCGCTTCGACCACGCGGGTGAGCGTCTCCTGCTCGAAGTTGGCTTCGCCCTTCACCGTGGCGACCAGGTTGGGCACCAGGTCCGCGCGCCGCTGGTACTGGTTCAGCACTTCGGCCCAGGCCGAGCGCGTCTGCTCGTCCAGCCGCTGGAAGTCGTTGTAGCCGCAGCCCGTGAGGGCGAGCACGGCGGCCAGCACCGCAAGCCAACGTCTCATTCGAGTTCTCCTTCGTGACAGGGAGGGGACGGTAGCATAGACGGGATGCATGACGGGCCGATTCAAGCCCTGCAGGCCGCGGCACGCGGCGCTCCGCCGGCCGGTCCGGTATTGCCGCGTCTGGTGATCGCCGGCGCCACCGGCTTGCTTGGCAACGAAGTGCTGCGGCGGCTGGTCGGCCTGCGGCATTTCCGCGCGGCCGAAGTACTGGCGCGCGAACCGATACGCACCGGCCTGCGCGGTGTCGGCGCGATGCTGGTGCCGGGTGACGACCCGCAGGCATGGCCACCCGGCGCGGCCGACACGGGCCTGGTGCTCTTCGAGCCGCCACGCCTGTTCTACGACCGCGAGCGTGCATTGTGGACGCCGGCGCCCGGACAGCTGCCTGCGGTCGCGGACTGGATGCGCCGCAGCGGCGTGCGCACCATCGCCATCGTGCTGCCGCACGCGCAGGGGCGCCTGCCGGAAGCGCTCAAGCGAGGGCTCGCCAGCCTGGACGAGCACGCCGTCGCTTCGCTCGGGTTCGATCGCGTGCTGATCGTTCGCACCGCGCAGAAGCCCGGCGCGGCGCCGCCCGCAAGCTTCCTGGCGCGCATGGCCGGCTGGATGCTGGGCGTGTTCCGCTACATGGTGCCCAGCAGCGAACAGCCGGTGCGCTCCACGAAGGTGGCGGAGTTCGTCGCCGCCGCGCTGCAGCTCGCACCCGCGGGCATCCACGTGGCCTCATCCGAGACCGTCTGGCGGGCGGCACAGGGCGACGTGCGCGAAGCCGTGCGCCGCTGGTTGGTCCGCTGAATCGCGGCACAATCGCGCTTCCCATGCGCAAGTCCAAGCTCCAGGCCGCGAACCTCGAAGGCAACGCCGACGAAGTGGAAGCCGCGTTCTACGACGCGCTGCAGAACGCCGACATCGAGAAGCTGATGGCCTGCTGGGCCGACGAGGACGAGATCGTCTGCATCCACCCGGGCGGCCCGCGCGTGGTGGGGCCCGTGGCCATCCGCGCGACGTTCGAGGCGATGTTCGCCAACGGCAGCATCCGCGCCTGGCCCGAGCGCGTGCGCAAGGTCGAATCGCTGGCCAGCTGCGTGCACAACCTGCTGGAGCGCGTGGAGGTGCTCACGCCGCAGGGCCCGCGCGAAGCCTGGGTGATCGCCACCAACATCTGGCACAAGACCGCGCAAGGCTGGCGGCTGGTGGCGCACCACGCCAGCCCCGGCACGCCCAGCGAGATCCAGGAAGTTTCGGACACGCCTTCGGTGCTGCACTGAAGGCGGGCCGGTGCCGGCCGCTCAGGCCGCGCGCGCCCGCCGGCGTGGCGCCGTCGGTCAGGCAGAATCGATCCGCCCGCGTCATGACGACAGCCGACTCTTCCTGGCCCTATGCCGCGCCCGCCTGGCTGCCGGGCGGCAACCTGCAGACGATCTGGCCCGCGCTGCTGGCGCGGCGCACCGATGGGCCCGCGCCCGCGTATCGCCGCGAGCGGTGGACCGCCCCCGACGGCGACTTCGTCGACCTCGACTGGCTCGACGCGCCGCACGCGCCCGATGCGCCGCTGCTGGTGCTGTTCCACGGGCTCGAAGGCTCTTCGCGCAGCCACTACGCCGAAGCTTTCGCCAGCTGCGCGCGCGAGCGCGGCTTCGCTTTCGTGGTGCCGCACTTCCGCGGCTGCAGCGGCGAGATCAACCTGGGGCCGCGCGCCTACCACTCGGGCGACTTCGAGGAGGTCGACTGGATCCTGCGCCGGCTGCGCGAACGCCACACGGGGCGCCTGCTCGCGGTGGGCGTGTCCCTGGGCGGCAACGCGCTGATGCGTTGGGCTGGTGAGATGGGTCAATCCGCCGCGCGGCTCGCGGATGCCGCGGCCTCGGTGTGTTCGCCGCTGGACCTGGCAGCCGGCGGCGAGGCCATCGGCCGCGGCTTCAACCGGCTCGTCTACACCACGATGTTCCTGCGCACCATGCGGCCGAAGGCGCTGGCGAAGCTGGCGCAGCACCCGGGCCTGTTCGATCGCGAAGCGCTGCTCGCCGCGCGAGACCTGTATGAGTTCGACAACCTTTTCACCGCGCCACTGCACGGCTTCCGCGACACCGACGACTACTGGGCGCGCGCGTCGGCCAAGCCGCACCTGCCCCATGTGCGCATCCCCGCGCTGGTGCTGAACGCACGCAACGATCCGTTCGTCCCCGCGCACAGCCTGCCGACGCCGGGACAGGTGGGTCCTTCCGTGACGCTCTGGCAGCCCTGCACCGGCGGCCATGTCGGCTTCCCTTCGGGCGGGCCGCCCGCGCATGTGCTCGCGATGCCGCGCACGGTCACCGATTGGCTCGCCGCCGCGGCGGGAAGCTCCTCGACGCACGACGCCCGCTGACGCCGCGCGTGGCATTCGGCTGATGCGGCCTGCGCCGTGCGGCTGGCAACTTCCAGGCACGGCAGGGTGCCGGCGAGGTGCACAGCATGGATGGGCGACTGTTGCGTTGCATGGTGGCGATCGGCGCGCTGGCCTTCGGTGGCGAGGCGCTGGCGGAACCCGGCGCACTTTCGCCGCCGAAACCGCAAGCGGTGCCCTCGGGTTGCCACGAACCCGAGCACGCCGGCAATCCGCTGCTCCACCGCGACGAACGCATCCGCCAGTACGAGAACCTGGGCGAGCCCTGCCTGAAGCGGCTGCTGGTCGAGTGCAACGCGGCGGCCAGCCGGCAGTTGCTGGACGAGGGGCAGGCCTTCGCTTGTTCGATCGGCTACGAGGCTTTGCTCAAGCGCGGGTTCGGCGGCGACTTCCAGGCGATGCTGGCCTGGTGGCGCACGGCGCCGGAACGCACCGCGCTGAATTGATCAGCGGGGCCGCGCGCTGACCGGGATGGCCGCGTCGGGCGGCAGGTCGGCCATCGACGGCGTGGCCGCCACGGGGAAGGGCGACGAAGCAGGTGCCGCGGCAGCGGCCGCCGCGGCGGCCGCATTGCCGCCCGGGAAACCCACTTCCGAAGCCTTGCGCGGCTTGCCGATGGGCGTGGTGGCCTGGCCCTTCTGCACCGCGGCCATGTCTTCTTCGCTGGGGTACAGCCCCTGCAGCCAGTAGTCGAACACGCGACGCGCGATGGGCGCCGCGTTGGCCGCGCCGAAGCCGGCGTTCTCCACCACCATCGCCAGCGCGATCTTCGGGTCTTCGGCCGGCGCGAAGGCCATGAACAGCGCATGGTCGCGGTGGCGTTCGTCCAGCTGCGAAGCGTTGTACTTGGCGTTCTGCGCGATCGTGATCACCTGCGCCGTGCCGGTCTTGCCGCCGCTGGTGTACGGCGCGTTGCGGAACGCGGCCGCCGACGTGCCTTCCAGGTTCACACCGATCAGCGCCTTGCGGATCACCGCCAGGTTTTCGGGCTTGGCGGTCAGCTGGCCCACTTGCTGCGGCTCCACCTTCGTGCCCTTGCGCGAGGTGATGTCGATCACCTCGCTGACCAGGTGCGGCTTCATGCGCGCGCCCTGGTTGGCGATGGTGGCCGTGGCGGTGGCCAGCTGCAGCATGGTGAAGTTGTTGTAGCCCTGGCCGATGCCCAGCGAGATGGTTTCGCCGGCGTACCACTTCTGCTGCTCGGGCCGCTTGTAGGCCGCGCGCTTCCAGGCCGTGGACGGCAGCAGGCCGCGCGACTCGCCCAGGATGTCGATGCCGGTGATCTCGCCGAAGCCGAAGTGGCTCATCTGTTCGTGGATCAGGTCCACGCCCATGTCGTTGGCCACCATGTAGTAGTAGGTGTCGCACGACATCACGATGGAACGGTACATGTCCATCGGGCCGTGGCCGCCTTCCTTGTCGTCGCGGAACTTGTGGTTGCCGAACCAGAAGTAGCCGGGATCCGCGAACACCTGGTTGGGCGTGCGCTTGCCCGTCTCCAGGGCCGCCAGCGCCATGAAAGGCTTGTAGGTGGAACCGGGTGGATAGGTGCCGCGCAGCGCGCGATTGAGCAGCGGCTTGTCGATGGACTCGTTCAGCGCCGCCCAGTTCTCGGCGTCGATGCCGTCGACGAACAGGTTGGGATCGAACGTGGGCTTGGAGACGAAGGCCAGGACCTCGCCCGTTTTCGGCTCGATGGCCACCAGCGCGCCGCGCCGGTTGCCGTACAGGTCTTCCACCAGCTTCTGCAGCTGGATGTCCAGGCCCAGCTTCACCGTGTCGCCGGGCGTGGCGGGGCTGCTGGCCAGCTTGCGCACCGCGCGGCCGCCGGCGGACGTCTCCACCTGCTCCACGCCGGTCTGCCCGTGCAGCTGCCGCTCGAAGCTCTGCTCCACGCCCAGCTTGCCGATGTACTCGGTGCCGCGGTAGTTGGCCTGGTCCTCGTCGGGCCAGTCTTCCTGCTGCTTCTTCTCGGCCTGGTTGATGCGGCCGATGTAGCCGATGACGTGGCTGGCGAGTTCGCCGAACGGGTAGCTGCGGAACAGGCGCGCCTTGATCTCCACGCCGGGGAAGCGGTAACGCTGCGCGGCGAACCGCGCCACTTCCTCGTCGGTGAGCTTGGTGCGGATGGGCAGCGACTCGAAACTCTTGGATTCTTCCAGCAGCTTCTTGAAGCGGCGGCGATCGCGCGGCTGGATTTCCACCACCGTGGCCAGCTGGTCGATCACCTGGTCCAGGTTGCCGGCCATGCGCGAGGGCGTCATCTCCAGCGTGTAGGCCGAGTAGTTGCTGGCCAGCACGATGCCGTTGCGGTCCAGGATCAGGCCGCGGTTGGGGACGATGGGCACGACCGCGGTTCGGTTGTTCTCGGCCTGCTCGCTCAGGTCTTCGTGGCGGAACACCTGCAGGTACACCAGCCGCATCGCCAGCAGGAAGAAGCACGCCAGCACCACCAGGCTGGCCGCGAGCACGCGCGCGCGGAACCTCGAAAGGTCGGCTTCGACGTTTCTGAGCTCTGTCATGACGAATGACCGCTTCGCTCCGCACGCATGGCCTCGCCGCCGCGCGGCGGCGATGACGAATGACGGCCGGGCAGCGTCTTGCCGCTGGTCCGGTCATCGGTCATCGAGCGCAGCGAAGTCATGCGAGCCTTGGCGAGCGGTCATGCCGCTACAGCGGCCGATTCTCGTCCGGATCGGGCGCGCGGCGCTGCGGCGCCAGCAGGATGATGCTCACCACCGGCCAAAGCAGGGCTTCGATCACGGGTGCGAGCATGATGGACACACCCGGGAACATGCCGCCCGCGATCAGGCGGATGGCCAGCTCGATGGCGTGCGACGCGAAGAAGAGGGGCAGCACCTGCACCGCCTGCGACGGCACCGTGAACCAGAGCAGGCGGCGGTGGATGGTGATGGCGAAGAACGAGAGCGCGGTGTACGCCAGCGCGTGCTGCCCGAGCAGCGTGGCCTGGTGCACGTCCATCGCGATGCCGAACAGGAAGGCCGCGCCGATGCCGATGCGAAGCGGCTGGTGCACGCTCCAGAACACCAGCGTCAACGCCACCAGGTCGGGCATCCACGGCGTGCGCCCGAGCGGCAGCATGTTGGCCAGCATGGCCACGATCAGGCTGAACCAGATGAAGAAGGGATTGGCAGGCAGCAGCAGCTGCTGGCCCGGGCGCATGATCATGGCGACACCCCTCCCGGCCCCTTCTTCTGCGGCTTGACCGGCTGCACCGGTTCCGCCGGCGGCCGCTGCGGGATTTGCGCGGAGACGGGCTTGAGCACCATGACGTGGCGCGCGCCGTCCACCAGCGCCTGCGGCACGCAGTAGATGCGGGCGAACGCGGAATCGGCGCGACGCTCCACCTTGTCGACCTTGGCCACCGGCAGGCCCGGCGGGTAGATGCCGTCCACGCCGCTGGTGGTGAGCAGGTCGCCGGACTGCACGTCGGCGTTGCCGGCCATGAAGCGCAGTTCCAGCGCGCCGGCGTGCGCGCCGGTGGGATCGCCGAAAGCTACGCTGCGCGCGCCGGTGCGCGAGTTGAGCACCGGGATGGACTGGTCGCGGTCGGTGATGAGCGTCACTTCGGCGATGAAGGGGTGCACGCGCGTCACCTGGCCCAGCACGCCGGATTCGTCGATCACCGGCGAGCCTTCCTCGATGCCTTGCGTCAGCCCCTTGTCGATGATGACCTTGCGGGTGTACGGGTCCTGCGCGTCATAGAGCACCTCGGCCGCCTGCGCGGGCGTGGTGATGCGCTCGCGCAGCGCCAGCAGCTTGCGCAGCCGGGCGTTTTCCTGCGCCAGCTGCTCCACCTGGTTGGCGCGCTGCGATTGCTGGGCCAGCTTGGCGCGGGCCTGCGCTTCCAGCGCCTGCGCGTCGCGCAGGGCCTCGAAGTATTCGCCGCCTTCGCGCAGCAGCAGCACCGGCCGCAGCACGGTCCATTGCAGCGGGTACAGCACGGTGCCGACGGCCTGGCGCAGCGGCTGGGTGATGCGGAAACGGACGTCCGCCACCATGAGGAACAGCGCGAGCGCGCTGAACACCATCAGCTTGGACAACGCCGACGGGCCCTGCTTGAAGAAGGGCGGTGGCGTGCGGTCTAGGGTGCCTAACGGCATGGTGAGCCCTTCTTCCGGGTGGAAGAAGGGAAAAGCCTCATTCGCTGGTGAAGATCGATCCCAGGCGTTCCATCCGCTCCAGCGCGATGCCGCAGCCGCGCACCACGCAGGTCAGCGGGTCTTCGGCCACCAGCACCGGCAGGCCGGTTTCCTCGGCCAGCAGGCGGTCCAGGTCGCGCAGCAGCGCGCCGCCGCCGGTGAGCATCATCCCGCGTTCGGCGATGTCGGCGCCCAGCTCGGGCGGGGTGGACTCCAGCGCGTTCTTCACCGCCGACACGATGTTGTTCAGCGGGTCGGTCAGCGCTTCCAGGATCTCGTTGGAGGAGATGGTGAACGAGCGCGGCACGCCTTCGGACAGGTTGCGGCCCTTGACCTCGATCTCCTTGACTTCGCTGCCCGGGAAAGCCGAGCCGATGTTCTTCTTGATCGCTTCGGCGGTGGGCTCGCCGATCAGCATGCCGTAGTTGCGGCGGATGTAGCTGATGATGGCTTCGTCGAACTTGTCGCCGCCGACGCGCACGCTGCCCTTGTAGACCATGCCGCCCAGCGAGATGACGCCCACTTCGGTGGTGCCGCCGCCGATGTCGACGACCATGGAGCCGGACGCTTCCGACACCGGCAGGCCGGCGCCGATGGCCGCGGCCATGGGTTCCTCGATCAGGTAGACCTCGCTGGCGCCGGCGCCCAGCGCCGATTCGCGGATGGCACGGCGCTCCACCTGGGTGGAGCCGCAGGGCACGCAGATGATGATGCGGGGGCTGGGTTTCATCATGGACCGCGGGTGGACCATCTTGATGAACTGCTTGAGCATCTGCTCCGTGACGGTGAAGTCGGCGATCACGCCGTCCTTCATCGGCCGGATGGCTTCGATGTTGCCGGGCACCTTGCCCAGCATGGCCTTGGCTTCGTGGCCCACGGCCTGGATCGTCTTCTTGCCCTGCGGGCCCCCTTCGTGGCGGATGGCGACCACCGACGGTTCGTCCAGCACGATGCCCTTGTCCCGGACGAAGATCAGCGTGTTGGCGGTGCCCAGGTCAATGGCCAGGTCGGTCGAGAGGTACCGACGGAACGCTCCGAACATTTGGGGGAATCCTCTTCTTGTGTGAAAGCGGCCCCGGAAAAGGGGCCGTGCACCGAAGGCGGGATAATACCTGATCCCCTGTGAATAACTCGGCCGTGACGGGCCTCCGCACGGTCGCGCTTACATTCGGTTTCCCGGCTTCCGAACCCATGGCACTCACCCCTGACGACATCCGGCGCATCCAGCACCTGGCGCGCCTGGAACTGCAGCCTCACGAGAGCGAGCGCATGCTGACCCAGATCAATGGCTTCTTCTCCATCGTGGAGACGATGCGGGCTGTGGATACCGCGGGGATCGAACCCCTGGCCCACCCGGTGGCCGCCTTCGAGGACGTGCAGCTGCGCCTGCGCGACGACGTGGCGAGCGAGCCGAACCAGCGGGAAGCCAACCAGCAAAGCGCGCCCGCGGTCGAACGCGGGCTGTTTCTCGTGCCGAAGGTGATCGAGTGATGGCGCTGCACGACCTCTCCGTCGCCGAACTCGCGAAGCAGCTTCGGACCAAGGACGTTTCAGCCACCGAAGTCGCGAAGCATTTCCTCGCGCGCGGCCAGGCCGACACGCTGGGCACTTACCTTTCGACCAACGAAGAAGCCACGCTGGCGCAAGCCCGCGCCGCCGACGAGCGCATCGCCAAGGGCGACGCCGCGCCGCTGCTGGGCGTGCCGGTCGCGCACAAGGACATCTTCGTCACGCGCGACTTCCCCAGCACCGCGGGCTCGAAGATGCTGGAAGGCTACCGCTCGCCATTCGATGCCACCGTCGTGCGCAAGCTGGCCGAGGCCGGCATGGTCACGCTGGGCAAGCTGAACTGCGACGAGTTCGCGATGGGCTCGTCCAACGAAAACTCCGCGTACAAGCCCGCGAAGAATCCCTGGGACACCGCGCGCATTCCGGGCGGTTCCTCGGGCGCCAGCGCGGTGGCCGTCGCCGCGCGTCTGGCGCCGGCCACCACCGGCACCGACACCGGCGGCTCGATCCGCCAGCCCGCTTCGTTTTGCGGCATCACCGGCATCAAGCCCACCTACGGCCGTGCGTCGCGCTACGGGATGATCGCCTTCGCGTCCAGCCTGGACCAGGCCGGCCCGATGGCGCGCAGCGCGGAAGACTGCGCGCTGCTGCTGTCGGCGATGTGCGGGCCCGATCCCGACCGCGATTCCACTTCGCTGGACGTGCCGCCGGAAGACTTCACGAAGTCGCTGGGCAATTCCCTGGAAGGACTGCGCATCGGCGTGCCGAAGGAGTTCTTCGGCGAGGGCCTTGCGGCCGACGTGCGCGAAGCCATCGACGCGGCGCTGCGCCAATACGAGAAGCTGGGCGCGAAGCGCGTCGAGATCTCGCTGCCGCGCACCGAGCTCTCCATCCCTGTCTACTACATCATCGCGCCCGCCGAAGCTTCGTCCAACCTCTCGCGCTTCGACGGCGTGAAGTTCGGCCACCGCGCGAAGCAGTACGGCGACCTGATCGACATGTACAAGAAGACGCGCGCCGAAGGCTTCGGCGACGAAGTCAAGCGCCGCATCATGATCGGCACCTACGTGCTCTCGCACGGCTACTACGACGCGTACTACCTGCAGGCGCAGAAGATCCGCCGCATGATCGCCGACGACTTCAAGCGCGCTTTCGCCGAGTGCGACGTCATCGCCGGCCCCGTGGCACCCACGGTGGCCTGGAAGCTCGGCGACAAGTCCGGCGACCCCGTGGCCAACTACCTGGCCGACATCTTCACGCTGCCCGGCTCGCTGGCGGGCCTGCCCGGCATGAGCGTGCCCTGCGGTTTCGGCGAGGGCGGCCTGCCCGTGGGCATGCAGCTGATCGGCAACTACTTCCAGGAGTCGCGGCTGTTGAATGCGGCGCATCGCTTCCAGCAGGTGACGGACTTCCACCAGAAGAAGCCCGGGGGCGTGCAATGAGCGCCGCCAAACTCGTCCAGGGCTACGAAGTCGTCATCGGCTTCGAGACGCACACGCAACTGGCGACGAAGTCCAAGATCTTCAGCCGCGCGCCCACCGATTTCGGCGCCGAGCCGAACACGCAGGCCAGCGCGGTGGACTTGGCGCTGCCGGGCACGCTGCCGGTGATGAACAGGGAAGCCGTGGTCTGCGCCATCAAGCTGGGCCTGGCGGTCGGTTCCACCATCGCGCCGCGCAGCGTGTTCGCGCGCAAGAACTACTTCTATCCGGACCTGCCCAAGGGCTACCAGATCAGCCAGTACGAGATTCCGGTGGTGCAGGGCGGTGTCGTGGCGTTCTACCTCGGCGAAGAGAAGAAGTCCGTCCGCCTCGTGCGCGCCCACCTCGAGGAAGACGCCGGCAAATCGCTGCACGAAGACTTCATCGGCCAGTCGGGCATCGATCTGAACCGCGCGGGCACGCCGCTGCTGGAGATCGTGACCGAGCCGGACATCCGCTCCACGGAAGAAGCGATCGCGTACGCGAAAGAGCTGCACAAGATCGTCACCTGGATCGGCATCTGCGACGGCAACATGCAGGAAGGCAGCTTCCGCTGCGACGCCAACGTGTCGGTGCGCAAGCCCGGCCAGCCGCTGGGCACGCGGCGCGAGATCAAGAACCTGAACAGCTTCAAGTTCATGCAGCAGGCGATCGATTACGAGATCCGCTGGCAGATCGAGGAACTGGAAGACGGCCGCGCCATCCAGCAGGCCACCGTGCTGTTCGACCCCGACACGGGCGAGACGCGCGCCATGCGCACCAAGGAAGACGCGGCCGACTACCGCTATTTCCCGGACCCCGACCTGCCGCCGCTGGTGGTGGCGCGCGAGTGGGTGGAGCAGGTGCGCGGCCAGATGCCCGAGCTGCCGCGCGCGATGGCCGCGCGGTTCGTGTCGCAGTACGGCCTGCCCGAGTACGACGCCACCACGTTGACACAGAGCCCGGCGATGGCGGCCTACTTCGAGGCGGCCGCGAAAGCCAGCGGCCAGCCCAAGCCGGCGAGCAACTGGGTGATGGGCGAAGTGTCGCGCCGCCTGAATGCGCAGGAGATCGGCATCGAGCAGGCGCCGGTATCCGCCGCGACGCTGGCCGCGCTGGTCGGCCGAATCGCCGACGGCACGATCTCCAACAACGCCGCCAGGCAGGTGTTCGATGCGCTGTGGACCGGCGAAGGTTCCGGCGTCGATGCCGTCATCGAGGCCAAGGGCCTCAGGCAGATGAGCGACAGCGGCGAGCTGGAGAAGATCCTCGACGACATCCTCGCCGCCAACGCCGACAACGTCGCGCAGTTCAAGGCCGGCAAGGACAAGGCGTTCAACGCGCTGGTCGGCCAGGCGATGAAGGCCACCAAGGGCAAGGCCAACCCGCAGCAGGTGAACGAGCTGCTGCGCAAGAAGCTCTCCGCCTGACAGGCTTGCTCCCTCCCCTCCGGGGGGAGGGCTGGGGTGGGGGCTGACCCCGAACGGTTTTCCCTACAACCCGTGCAGCACGGCCTGCACCTGCTTCGGGTCCGCGGGCTTCGTCAGGTGCAGGTCGAACCCCGCGTCGAACGTGCGGCTCTTGTCGCTTTCCGCGCCCCAACCCGTCAGCGCCACCAGCCTCACGTCGCGCAGCCGCGGCTGCGAGCGGAAGGCGGCCGCGAATGCATAGCCGTCCATGCCCGGCATGCCGATGTCGCAGAACACCGCGTCCGGGCGCACCCGGTCGAGGGCCCGCAGCGCGTCGGTCGCGCTGTAGACCACGTCGGTGTCGTGGCCCAGCGCGCGCAGCAGCATGCCCAGCGAATCGGCGGCGTCGACGTTGTCGTCGATCACCAGCAACTGCAATGCGCGCTGCGATTGCGTGTCCGCGGCGGTCGGCGCGGCCGCGGGTTCGTCGGCCGGGGCGGGGGCTGCAGGCAGGTGCAACTCGAAGGTGCTGCCGCGGCCGCTGCCTTCGCTGCGCGCCTGGATGGAGCCGCCGTGCAACTGCACCAGCCGGCGTGCCAGCGACAAGCCGATGCCCAGCCCGCCCTGCGCGCGGTCCAGCGTCTGGTTCACCTGCGCGAACAGCTCGAACACCTGGTCCAGCATGGGCGCCGGGATGCCCGCGCCGTTGTCGGTGACGGCCAGCCGCACTTCGCCGGCCGCCTCGGCGAGACGCACCGAGATTTCGCCGCCGGCCGGCGTGTACTTGACCGAGTTGCCCACCAGGTTGCTCACCACCTGGGCCAGCCGCGCCGCATCGCCATCGACGCAGACCGGCTGCCCGGGCAATTCCGTCGTGACCCGATGCCCGGCCGCCGCGACGGCAGGCTCGCAGCTCTCCAGCGCGAGCTGCACGATCTCGCGCATGTCCACGCGCTTGCGCTCCAGCGCGATCTTGCCGGTGGCGATGCGCGAGACGTCCAGCAGTTCGTCGATCAGTTTCACCAGCTGTCGCAGCTGGCGGTCCATCATGCCGCGCAGGTCGCCCACGCGCGCGTCGCCGGGCGGCAGCCGCTCCAGCAGCGAGATGCCGTTGCGCAGCGGCGCGAGCGGGTTGCGCAATTCATGCGCCAGCGTCGCGAGGAATTCGTCCTTGCGGCGGTCCACCTGCCGCAGCGTTTCTTCCGCTTCGCGCAGCCGCGCGATCTGGTCGCGGATCTGGTACTGCGCCTGGCGTCCCCGCAGCGCCGCCTGCAACGCGCTGACCAGCGTGCGCGTGGACGTGGGCCGGTCCAGGATGGTGACGTTCACCATGGTGCGCAGCAGCTGCTCCACCACCGGCGACTGCGTGCCCTGCTGGCAGAGGGCGAGGACCGGCAGGCCGGACCACGAGGGCTGCTGCCGCAAGGCCTGCAGCACGACGTCCACTTGCGCGTTCGCCAGCGCCAGGTCGGTGATCAGCAAAGCCCCGACGCCTTCGTCGATGCGGCGCGCGACCGCCGCGAAATCCGCCTCGGTGTCGACGCGGATGCCGGCCTGGCCCAGCAGCTTGCGCGTGACCGCGGCGTCCTTCTGCGTGGGCGTCACCACCAGCACGAGGTCGCTGGTAGTGTCCCCGGTGGCCTCGTTCATCCGCCGGGCAACCGCTGCGCCGGCGGCATGGTCGACGGCATTTCGATCTCCACGGGCACGCCCGCCAGCACGCCGCGCAGGTTCATCAGCGGCTCGCTCAGGTGGATGCCATGGCCGTCGAACCAGATATGGCGGATGGATTCCTCGTGGCGTCCGCTGCGCTTCTTCATCACCGAGATCGCCTTTTTGATGGCGCCCGCGTGCTCGAACATGCGCAGCAGCACCACCGCGTCGGCCAGGTAGCTGGTGTCCACCGTGGCCTTGGTCACGCCCAGCATGCCGGTCTGCGCCGCGACCAGGAACGTGGCGACGCCGCAGTTGTTCAGGAAGGCCAGCAGCTCGTGCAGCTGCACCATCAGCGCCCGCTCCTCGGGCATCGCGTTCAGGTAGCCGTTGAGGCTGTCGATGACGATGACGCGAGCGCCGTTGCGCTCCACCGCTTCGCGCACCAGGCTGATGAAGTGGCCGGGCGACACTTCGCCGGGATCCAGCTGGCGGATCATGATGTTGCCGGGCCCGGTGCCCTCCCGAACGTCGATGCCCAGCCCGCGAGCGCGGCTGAGGAGCAGGTTGCGGCCCTCCTCGAACATGAACATCGCGGCATGGCCGCCGCGCCGCGCGGCCGCCGCCGCGTACTGCAGCGCGATGGTGGACTTGCCGCTGCCGGCCGGGCCGATCAGCAGCGTCGAAGTGCCGCGCTCGATGCCGCCGCCCAGCAGGTCGTCCAGCCGTTGCACGCCACTGGGCACGGTCTCGCGCTCGAACTCCACGCCGTGGTCGGCCGCCACCAGCCGCGGGTAGACCTGCACGCCGCTGCGAATGATGTCGATGTCCTGGAAACCGCTCTCGAACGCGCTGCCGCGGAACTTGGTGATCTTCAGCTGCCGCAGCGCCGCGCCGTACGCGGGGGCCGTGTGGTACATCGAGATCACGCCGTGCGCGATGCTTTGCAGCTGCAGGTCTTCGCCGTGCGCCGTGCGGTCGTCCAGCAGCAGCACGGTGCAGCCGCGGCCGTGGAAGTACTGCTTCAGCGCCAGGATCTGGCGGCGATAGCGCAGCGAATCCTGCGCCAGCAGGCGCAATTCGGAGAGCGAGTCGAACACCAGCCGCTTGGGCGAGGTGCGCTCCACCGCTTCGAGCACCTTGCGCGTGGTCTCGCTCAGCTCGATCTCGGCCGGGTGGAACATGGTCAGCCCGCCGTCCTCGCCGGCCACCTGCTGGTCCGAGGTCAGCTCGAAGAACTCGATGCCGTCCAGCGTCCAGCCGTGCGAAACGGCGTTGGCCACCAGCTCGTCTTGCGTCTCCGACAAGGTGACGTAGAGGCACTTCTCCCCTTCGGCGACCCCCGCGAGGAGGTACTGCAAGGCCAGGGTGGTCTTGCCCGCGCCGGGCTCGCCTTCGAGCAGGTAGAGGCGGTCGCGGATCAATCCGCCGTGGAGGATCTCGTCGAGACCAGGAATGCCCGTGCTGCAACGGGACGGCAAGGGAGGTCGTTTCATGGGCCCGGTTCCCGGCGCTGTAACCGGCCCATTCTAGGGAGACTGCCGCCTCAACGGGGCAGCGCAGATGCTGCTGAGCTGGGCCGGTGAAGCGCCGCCGGCCAGCTCATCGGCTCAGTCGACGCCGTAGCGCTCGCGGTACGCCAGCACGCCGGCGTAGTGCTGTCCGAGTTCCGCGCCGCCCTGCGCCTGCAGGTACGCCAGCAGGTCCGACAGTTTCGCGATGGCGCACACCTGCAGCCCCAGCTGGTCCCGCACGTACTGCACGGCGCTGTGGTCGACGTCCTGGCCGTTCTCGGTCGCTTTTTCCTGGCGGTCCAGCGCGATGGCCACCGCGTGCGGCGTGGCGCCGGCGGCCTGGATGATGGCGATGGATTCGCGCGCCGCGGTGCCGGCGGACATGACGTCGTCGACGACCAGCACGCGGCCCTTGACCGGCGCGCCGACCAGGTTGCCGCCCTCGCCGTGGTCCTTGGCTTCCTTGCGGTTGTACGCGTACGGCACGTTGCGGCCGGCACGCGCCAGCTCGATGGCGACGGCCGCGGCCAGCGGGATGCCCTTGTACGCGGGCCCGAAGATCATGTCGAACCGGATGGCCGAGGCGAGGATGCGGCGTGCATAGAATTGCGCCAGCCGGCCGAGCTTCGCCCCATCGTCGAACAGGCCCGCGTTGAAGAAGTACGGCGACAGCCGCCCGGCCTTGGTCTTGAACTCGCCGAAGCGCAGCACGCCGGATTCCACCGAGAACTGAACGAACTCCTGCGCCAGGGCGTCCTGGCCGAGCGCTGCCGACATGGGAAATTCCTTGTTCAAACTCACGAGCCTCAACCTGAACGGCATCCGTTCGGCCGCCAGCAAGGGCGTGGAAGCCTGGCTCGAAAAAGAGAAGCCGGATTGTATTTGCGTGCAGGAGGTCAAGGCCCAGGCCGATGACGTCGCCGGGCGCTTCGAATCGCTGGCGGGCCTGAAGGGCCACTTCCATTTCGCGCAGAAGAAGGGCTACTCGGGCGTCGCCGCGTACAGCAAGCGCGAGCCCAGCGACGTGGTGGTGGGCTTCGGCTCTACCGAGTTCGACGCGGAAGGGCGCTACGTCGAGCTTCGCTTCGATACGCCGCAGCGCAAGCTTTCCGTCATCAGCGCGTACTTCCCCAGCGGGTCTTCCGGTGAGGAGCGCCAGCAGGCCAAGTTCCGCTTCCTGGGCGAGTTCGAGCCTCACCTGCAGCGCCTGAAGGGCGAGCGTGAGTTCGTGCTGTGCGGCGACGTGAACATCGCGCACCAGGAAAAGGACCTGAAGAACTGGCGCAGCAACCGCAAGAACAGCGGTTTCCTGCCCGAGGAACGAGCGTGGATGACGCGGCTTTTGTCCGAGCACCGCATCGTCGACGTGTACCGGCACCTGCAGCCCGACACCACGGACACCTGCTACACGTGGTGGAGCAACCGCGGCCAGGCGTACGCCAACAACGTGGGCTGGAGGCTCGACTACCACCTGGCCACGCCGGGCGTCGCGCAGCAAGCCCGGCGCGAAGCGATCTACAAGGCCGAGAAGTTCTCCGACCACGCGCCGATCAGCGTTGACTATGACCTGACGCTTTGACGGTTGTTCGCGGCTGGGCCGCCGCGAAAACGCCGTGGCTGCCATACTCGGTCGTTTGGAAAGGGACAGTCGATGAAGGAATGGATGGAAGAACTGGCCCTCGTTGAATCTGCGGCGCTGCACATGGAATCGCTCGAAGCCGCCGCCGAACGCCGTTTCGATTCGGTCCATGCCGAAGCCGTCGCCGCCGGCGACGCCGAGCGCGCGAAAAACACGCCTGAACTGGAGCAATGGCTGAGCGCCCGTGAGCAGACCGATGCCGCCTGGTCCCGCTGGGCCCAGGTGATGGACGCCAAGCCCGCAGCCTGACGGCCGGTGCGGTTAATTGCACCGGCGGTGGGCACGGGGGCCCGTCTCGGTGGATAATGCGGGTTGCATCCCTCGTGGGTGCACACCTCGCGGTGACTAGTCAGTACGTGTTTCCGGATGCCCCGCTTTTCCAGGGTTTTTGATCGCACAGGCTCCCATCGCGGTCAACTCGTTCACTCTGGAGGCCTCATGGGCAACAAACTTTACGTGGGCAACCTGCCCTACTCGTTCCGCGATTCCGACATGGAGCAGGCGTTCAGCCAGTTCGGCTCCATCACCAGCGCCAAGGTCATGATGGACCGCGACAGCGGCCGCTCCAAGGGCTTCGGCTTCGTGGAGATGGGCAGCGCCGAAGAAGCGCGTGCCGCGATCGAAGGCATGAACGGCCAGAACTTCGGCGGCCGCGACCTGGTGGTCAACGAAGCGCGTCCGATGGAACCGCGTGCTCCCCGCTCCGGCGGCTTCGGCGGCAACCGCGGTTACTGATCCGCGGCCGGGCCGTCCCGGCATCCACATCGCGCGCCTGTCGTGTCCCGGGGTTCCGGGACAGGCACGGCGCGCTTGTCTTTTTGATGCGCGCGAACGCGCGCGGAAGGAAACATCATGGCCAAGGAAGAGCTGATCGAAATGCGCGGCCGGGTCGAGGAAATCCTCCCCGATTCCCGCTGCCGCGTGGTGCTGTCCAACGGGCACGAACTGGTGGCCTACACGGGCGGCAAGATGAAGAAGCACCGCATCCGCATCATCGCCGGCGACGACGTGACGCTGGAGATGTCGCCCTACGACCTGAGCAAGGGCCGCATCATGTTCCGCCACCTGCCCGAGCGGCGTCCCGACGCCGGCGGCGCGCCCCGCCGCCCGCCGATCCGCCGCTGACGCGCGGCCCTGCAGGATCACGCGGCCGGGCGTACGATGCCCGGCCATGTCCCAGCCCGAAGACACCACGCAGTGCTGCATCGCCGGCGGCGGACCCGCCGGCCTGATGCTGGGCTACCTGCTCGCGCGTTCCGGCGTGCGCGTCACCGTGCTGGAGAAGCACGACGACTTCCTGCGTGACTTCCGCGGCGACACCATCCATCCGTCCACGCTCACGGTGCTCCAGGACCTGGGGCTGCTGGACTCGTTCCTGAAGCTGCCGCACGACGAAGTGCCCGAGCTGGTGGGCGACGTGTTCGGCGAAATCACCCCCCTCGCCGACTTCCGGCACCTGCCCGCGGCCCGGCCCTTCCTGGTGCTGGTGCCGCAGTGGGACTTCCTCGACTTCCTGGCCGACGAGGCGCGCAAGCTGCCGAACTTCACGCTGCTCCTGGGCACCAAGGCGGAAGCCGTGATCGAGGAAGGCGGCGCGGTGCGCGGCGTGCAGGTGCGCAACCGCGAGCGCGCCTGGCACATCCGCGCGGACCTGGTCGTGGGCGCGGACGGCCGCCACACCACCATCCGCGAAAGCGCCGGCTTGCCCATCACCGAAGTCGGCGCGCCCATCG
The DNA here is from genome assembly GCF_004681975.1 of Ramlibacter humi. GTDB lineage: Bacteria > Pseudomonadota > Gammaproteobacteria > Burkholderiales > Burkholderiaceae_C > Ramlibacter > Ramlibacter humi. Next base: position 218,476 of record NZ_SMLK01000006.1, on the reverse strand, counting down.
ACGTGCTCTGGTTCCGCCTGGAACGCGATGCGCAGGCGCATCCCGCGCGCACCGGCGGCATCCTGCGGCCGGGCGCGATGCTGGTGATGCTGGGCCGCGGCACTTACTGGCAATGCGCGTACGTCATCCCGAAAGGCTCGCTGGAGACGCTGCGGGCCCAGGGCCTGGCGCATTTCCGCGACCGCGTCGCCGCCATCGCGCCCTACCTGGCGCCGCAACTGGCGGCGCTGCAAAGCTGGGACGACATCAGGCTGCTCAGCGTGCAGATCACCGACCTGCCGCGCTGGTGGCGCGAGGGGCTGCTGTGCATCGGCGACGCCGCGCATGCGATGTCGCCGGTGGGCGGCGTGGGCATCAACCTCGCCATCCAGGACGCGGTGGCCGCGGCCAACCTCCTCGCGGTGCCGCTGCGCGAAGGGCGCTTGCGCGCCAGCGACCTGGAAGCGGTGCAGAAGCGCCGCCAGTGGCCCGCGCGCGTCACGCAGCGCGCGCAGGTCGCGGTGCAGAACTCGCTGCTGTCGCCGCTGCTGGCGCGCCCGGCCGGCGAACATGCGACGCCGCCGCTCGGCGTCAGGCTGCTGCAGCGGCTGCCTTTGCTGCGCCGCCTGCCGGCGCGCCTGGTGGGCATCGGCGTGCGGCCCGAACGCGTGCGCGTCGCGCCGCATCCTCCGGTTCAGTGAGCGACCTGCGCGAGCTGTCTTCGCGCTTCCCGGCCGCCGGCCGGGTGGAAGCGATCTACCTGCGACCCGCCCGCGGCCAGCCTGTGCTGCGCCCGTCCGCGGCCATCGCCATCGCGGGCCGCGGCATCGATGGCGACCGCACGGCGGCCGGCCGCGGCGGCAGCAGGCGGCAGGTCACGCTGTTCCAGGCCGAGCACTTGCCGGTGGTGGCCGCGCTGCTGAGGCGCGAAGTCGATGCGGGCGAGCTGCGCCGCAACCTGGTGGTGTCGGGCCTCAACCTGCTCGCCGCGAAATCGCTGTTCGCGGACCGTCCGCTGCGCTTGCGCATCGGCGCCGAGGTGCTGCTGGAGATCACCGGTCCATGCGAGCCCTGCTCCAAGATGGAAGACCGCCTGGGCGAGGGCGCCTACAACGCGCTGCGCGGGCACGGCGGCGTCACCGCGCGCATCCTGCGGGGCGGCCGCATCGGCATGGGCGATGCGGCCACTGGCGAGCCCGGCTGACGATCACCAGTCGGACAGGCTCAGCCCGATGCTCAGCATGGTGCGGCGCCGGTTGTAGTCCAGCAGGCTGTCGCCGTAGCCGCTGAACAGCTGCGTGTGCAGCTGCAGGCCTTCGCCGCCGCTGCCGGCCAGCGTGTGGAACCACTCCAGCCGCACCGATCCGCGCGCGTCACGCTGCAGGTTGTGCCGCACGGTCAGCCGCAGCTGGTTGTCCAGGTTGGCGCGCCAGTTCACCACGCCTTCCGCGCGCCCGATGAACGAAGAGATGTTCGGGTTGTCGTCGTTCGCGGCGCTTTCGTGGATGCGCTGCCACACGCGCGCCTGCACCACCACGTCGCCGCGTTCGGCGCCCGCCATCAGGTACACGCGGTTCCAGCTTCGCGACAGCGGCAGCGACTGGCCGTTGGACTGGTGCGAGATGCCGATACCGCCGAAGCGCAGCCGCCAGCGCGAGGCGTCGGCCGCCTGCAGCGGGTACAGGTAGAAAAGCTCCGGCTCGTGGTCGGTGCTGCGGAACGGCCGCGAGATCGCCGGCGTGAACAGCTGCCAGTACGACTGCTGCGTGTAGCCGAACCACAGCGAGTCGTTCAGCGTCGGGTCGCGCACGGGCAGCAATCCGGTGGCGAGCTTGGTGCGCACCGACAGCTGCAACCGCGTCTCGGTGTTGCGGTACGGCTGCGGGGCGGCGGCGTTGTTGAGCGGGTTGGGTGACGTCGGCTGCTTGTTCACCGAGTCGGACGCGACGACGGCGATGCTGGTCGGGCGGTAGCCGCGCAGGCCGAAGGTGCCGCAGTCGCTGGTGTCCTCCAGCTCCCACGCGGCCGACAGGCCCGTGAGCTCGGGGTTGTGGCAACCCTGCTTGCGCGTCAGCCGCAGGCCGCCGCCGCGCGTGGCCGCCAGCGCTTCGCGCACGGCCTTGGCCGCGCCGGCATCCACGGGAGGCGCAGCCGATGGCGTGGCGGGTGAAGCCGCCTGCTGGGCGGCTTCACGTTGCGCGGCCGCCCATCGGTCGTAGCAGGCGAGGCGTGCTTGGGGATCGTCCAGCGCCGTGCAGGCTTGCCACGGGTCGGTCTGCGCGTGCAGCGCGCCTGCGCTTGTGAGCAGTGCGGCAGCGAAAAGGGAGCGGGAGAGTCGTCTCGGAAAAGGCACCGGTTGATGGTAGCCGTGCTACCAGCCCTGCACCCGCCTGAGCACGAAGTTACGTTCTTGACCGCCGCCTTCGGGCTTCCACTGGCCGCGGATCTCGCGCCCGCACGAACCTTCGACCAGGTCGCCCAGCCAGGTGGCGCTGATGCGCCGGCCGTCGGCCGATTCCTCCAGCGTGAAGGCGCCGTCTTCCAGGTCGGCCGCGACGCGCGATTTCTCGCCGTTGCGGTTGATCTCGCCGGACAGGCTTTGCGCGTATTCCTTGTGCGGTTCCAGCAGCAGCGTGGCGCCGGCACCGCCGTCGGCGAACTCGGCGCGCCACAGGCCCACCAAATGGCGCGGCGTGACGTCGGCCGCCTTCGGGCAATCGGCGGGCGCCGCGCCCTGCGCGTGCGCGGCGGCCAGCGGCAGCGCGAGCAGCAGCGCCAGGACCTGGCGGCGCATCAGGCTGCGCCGCCCGCGGCAGCCGCCGATGCGGCGGCCGCCGACTCCGCGCTCTTGCGCGCGAACTCCGCGCGCAGCGCTTTCAGCTTTTCGCGCGGGTCTTCCTTCACCGTCTTCACGTCCAGCGCCATCTCGGCGATGAAGCGGCTGGGCTGCGCGGCGATGACGTCGCGGCCCTTCTTGCGCTTGCGCGTCCAGCTGACGGCCAGCGAGCGCTGCGCGCGCGTGATGCCCACGTACATCAGCCGGCGCTCTTCCTGCAGCCGCTGCAGGATGCCTTCGTTCACGGTGTCCTTGCCGGCGCCTTCGTCGTCCAGCTTGAACGGCAGCAGCCCTTCCACGCAGCCGGCCAGCGTGACGTGCGGCCACTCCAGTCCCTTCGAAGCGTGCAGGGTGGACAGCGTCACCACGTTCTGGTCCTGCTCGCGCTCGGACAGCGTGGACAGCAGCGAGATGGTCTGCGCCACTTCCAGCAGGCTCTTCTTCTCGCCCGCGATCTGCACGCCCGCGGTGTCGTCGATCTGCCCGCCGCAACGCTGCGCCATCCAGTCGCAGAACTCCATCACGTTGGTCCAGCGCGAAGCCGCCAGCCTCTCGCTGTCCTCGCTGTCGTACAGGTGCTTCTCGTAGCCGATGTCTTTCAGCCAGTCGGTGAGGAAAGCGCGCGCATCCTCTGCACCCATGGTGTGGCGGGCGCGGAACTCCAGGTCGTTCACGTACCGGCCGAACTCGTGCAGGCTGCCCACCGCCTTGGCCGGCAGCACCGAGCCGAGCGAGGACGAGAACAGCGCCTCGAACAGCGACAGCTTCATCTTGGTGGCGAAGATGCCCAGGTTCTGCAGCGTGGTGTGGCCGATGCCGCGCTTGGGCGTGGTGATGGCGCGCAGGAAGGCCGGGTCGTCGTCGTTGTTCACCCAGAGGCGCAGCCACGCGCACAGGTCGCGAATCTCGGCGCGGTCGAAGAAGCTCTGGCCGCCCGACACCTTGTACGGGATCTGCGCCTTGCGCAGCGCCTGCTCGAACACGCGCGCCTGGTGGTTGGCGCGGTAGAGGATGGCGAAATCCTTCCACTCGTGGCCCATGCCGTTGGCGCGGATCGACTGGATGCGCGCCACGGCGCGCTCGGCCTCGTGGTCCTCGCCGTCGGCGTCGACCACGCGCACCGGCTCGCCTTCGCCCAGCTCGGAGAACAGCGTCTTGGGGAACAGCTTGGGGTTGGGCTGGATGACGTTGTTGGCCGCGCGCAGGATGGCGCTGGTGGAGCGGTAGTTCTGCTCCAGCTTCACCACCTTCAGCTGCGGGTAGTCCTGCGGGAGGCGCTTCAGGTTGTCCAGCGTGGCGCCGCGCCAGCCGTAGATGGACTGGTCGTCGTCGCCCACCGCGGTGAAGCGGCCGCGCTCGCCCACCAGCAGCTTCAGCAGCTCGTACTGGGTGGCGTTGGTGTCCTGGTATTCGTCGACCAGCACGTGGCCCAGGTGCTTCTGCCACTTCTCGCGCACTTCGGCGTGGTCGCGCAAAAGCTTCAGCGGCAGGCCGATCAGGTCGTCGAAGTCCACGCTCTGGTAGGCGGTGAGGCGCTCCTCGTAGCGCGCCATGATGCGAGCCGTCACCTTTTCGTTGTCGTCCTTGGCCTGCGCCTCCGCCTGCGCGGCGTTCAGCCCCATGTTCTTCCACAGGCCGATGGCCCATTGCCACTGGCGCGCGGTCGCCGAATCGGTGGTTCCACCGGCGTCCTTCAGGATGGAAGTGACGTCGTCGCTGTCCAGGATGGAGAACTGCGGCTTCAGGCCCAGCACCGCGCCGTCGCTGCGCAAGAGGCGCACGCCCAGCGCGTGGAAGGTGCAGATCACCACTTCGCGCGCATCGCGCCCGATCAGCGACTTGGCGCGCTCGCGCATCTCCGCCGCGGCCTTGTTGGTGAACGTGATCGCCAGGATGCGCTTGGCTTCCACGCCGGCCTGGATCAGGCGGCCCACCTTGTGCGTGATGACGCGCGTCTTGCCCGAGCCGGCGCCGGCCAGCACCAGGCAGGGGCCCTGCATGTAGTTGACTGCTTCCTGCTGGGCGAGGTTGAGGCCGGACATTCGGTGGGAGGGGAAGCTGCGGGCGGCTGTCGATGCGGGAGCGACGGATCATACGGGCCGCCGCGGAGCGCCTCCGCGCAATAAGACCGCTTCCGGTTGCATCGACAATACGCGCCGTGCTGGACATCCTGAAGGTCACGTTCCCGTTTTTCGCGCTGGTGCTGTGCGGCTACGTGGCCGCCCGCCGCCGGCTGCTGCCGCTGGAGGCGATCGGCGGGCTGAACACCTTCGTGCTGTTCTTCGCGCTGCCCTGCATGCTGTATCGCTTCGGCGCCGGCACGCCCATCGCGCAATTGCTCGATCCGGCGGCGCTGCTGGTCTACCTGCCGTGCGCGCTGCTGATGGTGTGGGGCACCGTGGCCATCAGCCGCAACGAGCGCATCGGCTGGAACGATGCGGCTTTCGGCGCGCTGGTGGCGGCGTTTCCCAACACGGGCTTCATGGGCGTGCCGCTGCTCGTGGCGCTGCTCGGTGCGGCCGCGGCGGGGCCCGCCATCCTCACCATCCTGCTGGACCTGATCGTCACCAGTTCGCTGTGCATCGCGCTGTCGCGGCTGGATGGCGCGGACGAACACGGGGCGGCCATCGCGGCGCGCAAGGCGCTGCGCGGCATGGCGGGAAACCCGATGCCGTGGGCCATCGCGTGCGGCGCTTTCTCGTCGGCGCTGGGCATCGCGCCGGTCAAGCCGGTGATGGACACCATCGGCCTGCTGGCCGACGCGGCTTCGCCGGTGGCGCTGTTCACCATCGGCGCGGTGCTGGCGCGCTCGCAGGCCGTGGCCGCGGCGTCGGAACACGGACCGATGCCGGCCAGCGACTTCGTCCCGGTGGCGATCGCCAAGCTGGCCATCCACCCGCTGCTGGTGTGGCTGGTGGGCAAGGCGGCCATCCGCTTCGGCCTGCCGCTGGACCCTTTCGCGCTCACCGTGATGGTGCTGGTGGCCGCGCTGCCCAGCGCCAGCAACGTTTCGTTGCTGGCCGAGCGCTTCGGCGCCGACACCGGCCGCATCGCCAGGATCATCCTTTTGACGACGGCGGCGGCCTTCCTGACCTTCTCCGGCGCGGTCGCACTGCTGCGTTGAACCCCGGAAGGGTTGGACGACGCTGGGTGTGGGAGTGGTCCTACAGATCGGCAGGGAGGCTTCTGGCATGCTGATCCGAGCTCCCCAAGGCGGCCCCGAGGGCCCGCCCCGCCAGGAGCCCTTCCATCCAAGATGCTCCCATCCCAGCAGTTTCCGGCGCCGACCTCCGGGCGCGACGGCGCCATGGCCGCGCTTCGCGCCGGCACGGCTGCGCAACACGATCGCATCGAGGCGCTGCTCGGCCTGGGCGGCCCGTTCGGTCATGCGCACTACGGTCGCGTGCTGCAGGGCTTCTTCACCTTTCTCGCCGGATGGGAGAAGCTCGTCGCTGCGGCGCTGCCGCAGCGCCTGCTCGGCTGGGCCGGCGGGCAACGCTCCGGCCGCGTGGCCGATGACCTGCACATGCTGGGCCTCGAAGCGCCCACGGCCGGGGCGCAGCTGCCCGCCATCCATGGTCCGGCGCAAGCGCTCGGCTCCCTTTATGTACTGGAAGGCTCCGCGCTGGGCGGCCAGGTGATCTCGCGCCACCTGCGCGACCAGCTGGGCATCGAGCCGCACAGCGGCGGCGCCTACTTCCATGGCGAAGGCGCGGCCACCGGCGCGCGGTGGCGCGACTTCCGCGCCACCGTCGAAGCCGAGCTGGCCGGCGACGACCGCGCGCTGGCGCAAGCCGTGGACGCGGCCGCGCGCACGTTCGAAGCCTTGCTCGCCACTTTCCAGGACCGCCTGCATGAACGCGCAGCTGCCTGACCTTTCGCTCTGCGCGCAGGAGCCGATCCGGCTGCCCGGCGCGATCCAGCCGCATGGCTGGATGGCGGTGCTCGATTCGCAAGGCAAGCTCGCCGCGTGGAGCGCGAACTGGCGCAATGCCGACCGCGCCGCCGAGGCCGCGGCGCTGGTGCTGCGAGGCCAGCTGGAAGACCTGTTCGGCGGCGACGGTCCCGCGGCGCTGGGCCGCATCGACGTGGACCGCACGCCGCTGGACGTGGTGGGCCACCGCAGCGGCGAGTGGTTCGTGCTGGAGTTCGAGCCGGCCACGGCCGAGACCGGCACGCGGGCGCCGATCTATTCGCTGGCGCGCCACTTCCTGCCGCAGCTGCAACGCGCCGACTCGGTGCAGTCGCTGGCGGAACTGGCGGCGGTGGAGATCAAGCGCCTGTCCGGCTTCGGCCGCGCGCTGGTGTACCGCTTCGACGGCGAGGGCCACGGCGAGGTGCTGGCCGAGGCCATCGACCCCGGCTACGACTCGTACGAAAGCCACCATTTCCCGGCCGCCGACATCCCCGCGCAGGCGCGCGACCTCTACCGGCTGAACCACATCCGCCTGATCCCGGACGCCAACTACGCGCCGGTGCCGTTGCTGTCCAACCGGGCCGGCTGGGATGCAGGCAAGCTGGACCTCTCGTGGGCCGGCCTTCGCAGCGTGTCGCCCGTGCACCTGGAGTACATGCGCAACATGCGCACGCTGGCGTCGATGTCGGTGTCGATCGTCGTGCGCGGACGCCTGTGGGGCCTGATCTCCTGCCACGACCACGACCCGAAGCACCTGCCGTTCCAGACCCGCGCGGCCTGCGAGCACCTGGGCTGGCTGCTGTCGCTGCAGATCGCGGCCAAGGAAGACAACGCCGAGGTCGCCGCGCGGCTGGAATTGCGCCAGCTGACGCTGCAGATCGTCTCGCACCTCGCCGAAGGCGATGCCACGCTGCAGCGCATGGTGCAGGAACCGGCGCCTCTGCTGCGCATGGCGCAGGCCACAGGCGCGGCCGTGGTGCTGAACGACGAATGCTGGACCACCGGCGACACGCCCGGCCGCGCGCAGATCGCGCAGCTGGCCAAGTGGATCGCGGCGAAGGGACAGGAAACCTGGTCGAGTGACCGGCTGCCGGACGTGTTTCCGGAAGCCAAGGCGTATGTGGACCGCGCGGCCGGTGTGCTGGCGATTTCGATCTCGCAGGTGCACCAGCACCTGGTGCTGTGGTTCCGGCCGGAGCTGGTGACCACCATCCGCTGGGCCGGCGACCCGCGCAAGGAACTGAGCGTCAGCGAAGGCCGCATCCATCCGCGCCAGAGCTTCTCCAGCTGGCAGGAGCAGGTGCGCGACCGCTCCGCGCCGTGGACCGCCGCGCAGGTGTCCGCGGCCGGCGAGCTGCGCAACGCGCTGATCGGCATCGTGCTGCGCCGCGCCGAGGAGATGGCGGAAGTCGCCACGGAGCTGGGCCGCGTGAACAAGGAGCTGGAAGCCTTCTCGTACACCGTGTCGCACGACCTGCGCGCGCCGATGCGCCACATCGCGGGCTACGTCGACCTGGTGCAGGACGCGGAAGGCAAGCAGCTGTCCGAGCGCTCCATGCGCTACCTGTCGCACGTGAAGGATGCCGCCGCGTACGCGGGGCACCTGGTCGATGCGCTGCTGGACTTCTCGCGCATGGGCCGCTCGGCGATCAAGCGCGCGCGCGTGGACACGCGCCTGCTGGTGGGCGAGCTGGTGGCCGAGTTCAGCCACCAGGAAGGCGGCCGCAAGATCGAGTGGGACATCGCCGATCCGCTGCCCGCGCTGTGGGCCGACCCGTTCCTCATGCAGGTGGCGCTGCGCAACCTGCTTGGCAATGCGGTGAAGTACACGCGCACGCGCGATGTGGCCCGCATCCGCATTTCGGCGGCGCGCAATGCCGAGGGCGAGGGCCTGGAGATCAGCGACAACGGGGTCGGCTTCCAGCAAAAGTACGTGGCCAAGCTGTTCGGAGTGTTCCAGCGGCTGCACCAGGCCGAGGATTTCGAGGGCACGGGCATCGGCCTGGCCAGCGTGCGCCGCATCGTGGAACGCCATGGCGGCGCCGTCTGGGCCAGGGGCGAACCCGGCCACGGCGCCGCCTTCGGCTTCACCCTGCCCGTCGCCAAAGCGGATGCCAAGCCGCGGCGCTGAGCGAAGAAACAAGAGACGAGGAAAGAGGACTCCATCATGCTCAAGCCGATCCTGCTGGTCGAAGACGACAAGAGGGACCTGGAGCTCACGCTGGTGGCGCTGGAGCGAAGCCAGCTGGCCAACGAGGTCATCGTCGTGCGCGACGGCGCCCAGGCGCTGGACTACCTGCTGCGGGAGGGCGACTTCAGGGACCGCGCCGAAGGCAACCCCGCCGTGGTGCTGCTGGACCTGAAGCTGCCCAAGGTGAACGGCCTGGAAGTGCTGCAGAAGGTGCGCGCGACGCCCCACCTGCGCAGCATGCCCATCGTGATGCTGACTTCCTCGCAGGAGGAGTCGGACGTCGTCAAGAGCTACGAACTGGGCGTGAACGCCTACGTGGTCAAGCCCGTGGAGTTCAAGCAGTTCGTCGCCGCCATCGCCGACCTGGGGGTGTTCTGGGCCGTGCTCAACGAGCCCCCGCCGGGCTCCATGAGGTCCTCCCGAAGGTATGAATGAACACCTGCCGGAGAACGGTTTCCGCGACCGGCCCCTGAAGGTCCTGCTGCTGGAGGATTCGCGTTTCGATGCCGAACTCCTGCGCGAGGAACTGCTCGCCAGCTACCCGCAGGCGATGCTGGAAGTCGTGCGCGACGAACCCGGCTTCATCGGCGCCCTGGCGTCCACTGGCTGGGACCTGATCCTCTCGGACTTCGAGCTCCCCGGCTTCACCGGCGAGCAGGCGCTGGCCGAGGCGCGGGTGAAGAGCCCGCGCGTGCCCTTCATCTTCGTCTCCGGCGTCATCGGCGAGGACAACGCGGTGGAGATGCTCAAGCGCGGCGCCACCGACTACGTGAGCAAGAACCGGCTGGCGCGGCTGCCGCTGGTGATCGACCGCGCGCTGCGCGAAGTGGCGCAGCGCCAGGGCCGCGAGTCGGCGCAGGTGCAGCTGCGCGAAGCCAACGCGGTGTTCGCGCGCGTGGTGGACTCGCTGCGCAACTACGCGGTGGTGCTGATGGACGCGCGCGGCGTCATCCGCTCGTGGAACCAGGCGGCGCGCGACATCTTCGGCTACGAGGCCGGCGAGGTGATCGGCCGGTCCGCCACCATGCTGTTCACGCCCGAGGATCGCGAGGCGCGCGTGTTCGAGCGCGAGATGGCGCAGTCGCTGGACAAGGGCAAGGCCGACGACAACCGCTGGATGATGCGCCGCGACGGCCTTCGCCTGTGGGCCGAAGGCGTGGTGATGCCGCTGTACAGCGATTCGAAATCGCACAGCGGGTTCTCCAAGATCGTCCGCGATGCCACGTCCGATTACCGCGACGCGGAGGCGCTGCGCGCCGCGAAGGAGGAAGCCGAGCGGGCCAACCAGGCCAAGGACCGCTTCCTCGCCGTGCTGTCGCACGAGCTGCGTACGCCGCTGTCGCCCATCGCGACGGCCGCGCACCTGCTGGAACGCACGGCCACCGTGCCGCCCAAGTACCAGCACCTGCTGCCCATGATCCGGCGCAACGTGGCGCTGGAGGCGCGGCTGATCGAGGACCTGCTGGACCTCACCGCCATCTCCGCGGGCAAGGTGAGCCTGAAGCCCAGGCCGGTGGACATGCACCACCTGGTGCAGGTGGTGCTGGACATGCTGGACGGGCAGGTGAAGGAAAAGCGGTTGCGCGTGCAGCTGGACCTGGCTTCCCGCGAGCCCACCGTCACCGCCGACGAGGCGCGCATGCAGCAGGTGCTGTGGAACCTGCTGCGCAACGCCATCAAGTTCACGCCCGGGGAAGGGCGCGTGCAGGTGCGCACGCGCAGCGAAGGCGCGTGGTTCGTGCTGCAGGTGACCGACAGCGGCATTGGCATCGAGCCCGAGGCGCTGCCGCGCATCTTCACCGCCTTCGAGCAGGCCGACCGCGAGGTGTCGCAGCGCTTCGGCGGGTTGGGCCTGGGCCTGGCCATCGCGCGCGGCCTGGTCGCGGAACACAAGGGCGAGCTCAGCGTCGCCAGCGAAGGCCGCGGCCTGGGCGCCACCTTCACGCTGCGCCTGCGCACGCATGCGCAACTGGAAGCCACGGCCAAGGGCGACGCGCCTTCGGAGCCGGCGTCCGGCGAAGGCGGCTGGCGGCTGCTGCTGGTGGAAGACAACCACGACGCGGCCGAGACCATCGTGATGTGCATGGAGAGCTACGGCTACCAGGTCACGCACGTGGGCACGTGTGCCGACGCGGTGCGCACCGCGCGGCAGGGCGATTTCGACATCGTGCTGACCGACCTGGGATTGCCCGACGGCAGCGGCATCGACGTGGGCCGCGCGCTGAGCAGTTCGCTGCCCGTGGTGGCGCTGTCCGGCTACGGCGCCACGCCCGACCTGCAACGTTCCGCGATGGCGGGGTTCTCCGGCCACCTGGTCAAGCCGGCGGAACCGCAGGCGATCCACGCCACGCTGCAGAAGGCGCTGGCCGCGCGGCGGGCGCTGAGCAGCCAATCCTGACCCGTCATCCCCGCGCTTTCGCGGGAATGACGCTGGTGGCGCCGGCCGCGCTAGTGGTGCCGCCGGTCCATCACCAGCCGCTGCTCCGCCCACAGCTCCGGCCGCGATGCGCGCCGCCGGTCGCCGCGCCACCACTTCCTTCGCTCGGACAGGCGCTCGAACGGGAACAGCGCCGCGATCGCCACCGACGACAGGCTGTTGAGGCCACGCCAGGCTTCCAGCGCGAACGCCTGCACCACCTGCCGCTCGCTCACCTCGTGGCCTTCCTGCACGCGCGACAGCGCATGCAGCACGTACAGACCCACTAGCGCCGAGATCGCGAACAGGAATTCCCAGTGGGCGAAACTGAGCAGGGCCATCTCGTGCCACTGCCCCGGCGACTGCCAGCGCACGATGGCGCTCAGCTCGCTGGTCTGAAAAGTCTGCGCCAGCGCGCCCGCCACGATGGGCGCGATGCCGCCGGCCACCGCCGAGGCCAGCCCCACCGCGGCCAGGTAGGCCGTGCCTTCGCCCTGCGGCGCGAGCTTCAGGCCGAGGTTGCCGGTGGCCAGCGCGATGCCGCCGCCCGCCACGCCCATCGCCAGGTGGATCACCAGCAGCAGGGCCATCTGCCACACCGGCGTGTGCACTGCGCCCACGAAGACGAGCGCCAGCACGCAGGCGAAGTGAACCGGCAGGGCCACCGCCAGCACGCTCTTGTTGGTGAAACGGTCCGACAGGCTGCCCCACAGGTACAGCGTCATCGCGTTGGCGACCTGGCTGGCCACCCACAGTCCGGTGACCGTGCCCACGGCGTAGCCGCGCTGTTCGATCAGGTAAACGGTGAGGAACGGGCCGGTGAGATTGGAAGCGACGACCCACGCCGCCAGGAAGATCAGCAGCTTGCGGAAATTGCGATCGGCGAAGGGGCGCTTGAGCCGTTCGACCATTCGCCCCGCGGCGCCGGCGGTGTGCATCACGGGCTCCGGCGCGCGGCCCAGGTGCCACGAACTCACGAAGCCGGCCAGGGCCGAGACCGCGAACGCCGTCGCGTAGGCCAGCATCGGATCGTTGTGCGGCGCGCGGTCCACCAGAGCGCCCGCGGCCAGCGTGCCCACGCACGCCAGCGCCGTGCCGGAAAGCAGCCGCCTGGCGAAGAAGTTGCCCAGCCGCTCGTGCGGGATCAGCTGGTGCAGCCACGAGTTCACCGCGCAGCCGCCCACGGCGTTGAGCGACGCGATCATCAGCTGCACCAGCATGAGCGAGCGCAGCGCCAGGTCCTGCGACCCCATGAAGGGCAGCAGCGCCATCAGCAGCACCAGCACGCGCGCGCCGGTGATCGCCAGCACGCCGATGCGCCGGCGCATCTTCACGCGCTCCACCAGCAGCGTGGCGGGCAGCTGCGTGGCTTGCGCCATGAACGGGATGGCCGCCAGCAGGCCGATCTGCAGCGGCGTGGCGCCGAGCGTGAGCGCGAATGCCACCAGGATGACACCGCCCGAAAAGGCGCCGGAGAGGCTGGCCCAGGCGAGGTCCTGAACCAGCGATCGTTGTCCGGCGGCGAGTTGGGCGGGGGTGATGTGGTCGACCGGTCGCAGCATCGGTCAGCGGGCGCGGCCCGCGGCGCGAAGGCGCAGGGTCAGGGGACGGTGTTCAGGCGCGCGGCGAGGTCGCCGTGCAGGGCCTTGAGCAGGTTGCGGCCACGCTGTTCCTGCTCGGGGTCGGGCAGGTCCAGCATCTCGCGCACGCCGGGAATCGGCTCCAGGCACGGGCCGATCGCGTTCTCCAGCGCGGCGAGGCCGGTGGTCTCCAGGTCCGGCGAGCCGGTGCGCTCCAGGTGGGACTTCAGGTCCCGCAGAACGCGGTGCAGGAACAGCTTGGTGGTCTCCGGCACGAGCAGGTCGCCGTTCATCTGTTCCTGGGCTCGGGGTAAGTAGGACATGGCACGCACTCCTCAATGGGCACCACCAGTGTCGCCCCGTGCGAAGCACGCGCGGTGTCAGCCACCATCCGACGCTCATGTGCGCACCCCGCGCCTCAAACCGACAGCCACTGCCGCATGCGCTGGTACACCGCGTCGCTGCCCAGCAAGCCCACGTGGTCCACGCCGCTCGCCACCCACCGGTGTTCCTCGGGCAGCATGAGATCGCGCGCAGGCTCCGCGTGCTTGCCCAGCGCGCTGGCCACGGTGACCAGTCCGTCGCTGCCCGTGCCGGGAAGCTCGGCGGCGATGGCGTACGTGGGCAGGCTCGCCGGCACGCCGGCGATGGCGTTGGCCATGGGCGTCATGCCCGTGCGCGCATCGTCTTCCAGCACGCGCCCGTGCAGGAAATCGTCGATGCCGTCGCTGCGCCGCCGCGCCAGCTGCGCCAGCGGCAGCACCGCGGCCGCGGGACCGGCGCCCAGGCGCGACAGCAGCTGCCACGTGCCCGCCGGTTTCGCCCCGTCATGCGGCGTGCCGAGAAACACCACCTGCCGCACGTGGCCCGGCCATGCCAGGCCGGAGCGGGTGGCCTGATGCAATGCGCTGCGCAGGACGAGGCCGCCCTGTCCGTGGCCGATCAGCGCCACGCCCTGCAGCGGCACGCGCCAGTGGCTCAGCATGGGCTCCAGCTCGGCCGACAGTTCGTGTGCCACGTCGGCCACGCGGCGCCCGCTGTTGTAGTGGACGTAGATCGCGGTGGCATCCAGGGCCGCTGCCAGCGCCTCGCCGTGGTCGTGGCCGCGGCGGCGCCATGCCTCACCCAGGCCCAGGTCGTGCACCAGCACGATCACCCGTGCCTTCGGCGATGCGGGGTCGTGCACGCGCAGGCGCGTGCGCACGGCCAGCGGGTTGTCGGTGCGGTGAAGGTGGTCGCCGGCCAGCGCGTTGATCGCGTCGACGACCGCCTCGCGCCCGGGCGAAGGCGCGGCGGGCGCGCGTTCCAGCTGGGGCTGCAGCAACGAGGCCTGCAGCGATGCCAGCACCAGGTCGAGCGCGCTGCCGGCCATGTTGGTGCCACCTCGCAAGACGCGGTACGCGGCGCGCGTGATCGTGCGCGCGGGCCGCGGCATGGCGCCGCCTGCCGGCGCGGGGTCGACCTGGCCCAGCTTTTCGTGCAGCTTCTCCGCGCGGTCGAGGCCGTGGCGCATGACGTCGAACAGGAGGCGCACGCCTCCACGCGCATCGCGCACCGCGGCGGCGGCGCGGCCGGGCGAACGGGAACGATGAGGCGGGCTGCTGGCGGCCATCGGCTTGCTCCTGTGTTGCGCTCCCATGCTAGGGCGCGGCCGATGCCCCGTCCGTAGGAAGAAGGTGACAGGCGCCATCGCGGCAGGGCCCGTACGGCCGAGATACGGCCGCACAGCAGCCATTGCCGGGCTCCTACAGCCGCGCATGGGAAGGCTGACCAGAATGCATTCACACGGGATGCGGCTGCGATGCCGCGTCGATCTCAATCTCAAGCAATCCAAGGGAGAAGTTCATGATCAAGACCGCCGCCATCGCCGCCATCGCCTCGGCCGCCGCGCTGGGCCTCAGCGCCTGCGACGTGCAGAAGACCCAGGAAGGCAAGGTCCAGGCGCCCAGGTACGACGTGTCCAAGACGCAGGCCGGCCAGGTTCAGCTGCCCAAGTACGACGTCAAGGGCCCGGACGTGCAGGTGAGCAAGGAACAGAAGCAGGTCGCGGTGCCGGACGTGGACGTCCACACCGAGAAGAAGACCATCACGGTGCCCAAGGTCGACGTCACCACGGCCAAGGAGAAGGAGCAGAAGGAACGCGCCGCCACGATGGGTGCGCCCGCCGACACCGAGAAGAAGTAAGGCGAGCCGGCCTTACCAGGCGTCCACCGGCCGCCCGCTGCCGCGGGTGGCCGGCGTTGCTTCCAGCGCGCGCTGCAGCCAGGCGCGCGTCTGCGCGGGGTCGATCACCGCGTCGATCTCCAGCGTCTGCGCCATGCGCAGCGCCTGCCCGTTCCCGTACTGCCGCGCCAGCAGCTGCTGGTACAGCGCTTCGCGCTCGGCGCCTTCGGGCTTCGCCTCCAGTTCCTTGCGAAAGCCCAGCTTCACCGCGCCTTCCAGCCCCATGCCGCCGAATTCGCCGGTGGGCCAGGCGATGGTGAACTCCGGCCCGTGGAAGCCGCCCGCGGCCATGGCCATCGCGCCCAGGCCGTAGCCCTTGCGCAGCACGATGCTCCAGAACGGCACTTCCAGGTGCGCCGCGGCGACGAACATGCGGCTGACGTGCCGCACCTGCGCCTTGCGTTCGATGTCGGGGCCGACCATGAAGCCGGGCGTGTCGATGAAGCTCACCATCGGCAGGCCGTGCGAGTCGCACAGCTGCATGAAGCGCGCGGCCTTGTCCGCGGCGTCGGCGTCGATGGCGCCGCCCAGGTGCGCCGGGTTGTTCGCCAGCCAGCCGAACGGGCGGCCCGCGATGCGCGCGAAGCCGGTGTGGATGCCGGCGCCGAAGCCGGTGCGCAGCTCCAGGACCGAATCGATGTCGGCCGTGCCGTGGATCGCGGTGCGCGTGTCGTAGGCGCGCAAGCGGTTCTCGGGCACGGCTTGGCGCAGCTGTTCCGCATCGGGTGCATCCCCTGGCGGTGTCGCACCCTGGAAGAACGCGAGGTACTGTTTCGCCGCAGCGACGGCCTGCGCCTCGTCATCGACCAGCAGGTCGACCACGCCGTTGCGGTGCAGCTCCTCCGCGGGGCCGATGTCTTCCGGCGCGAAGCGGCCGAGGCCGCCGCCCTCCACCATCGCGGGGCCGCCCATGCCGATGTTGGCGCCGCGCGTGGCGATGATGACGTCGCAGCACCCCAGCAGCGCCGCGTTGCCGGCGAAACAGCGGCCGGCGGCGATGCCGATGGTGGGCACGCGGCCGTTGAGCCGCGCGAACGCCGCGAACGTGGGCACGTGCAGGCCCGCGACGATGGGCATGTCGGTGTCGCCGGGCCGCCCGCCGCCGCCTTCGGCGAACAGCACCAGCGGCCAGCGGTGCTTTGCGGCCAGGTTGAGCAGGCGATCGGTCTTCTGGTGGTTGCGGAAGCCCTGCGTGCCCGCGAGCACCGTCGCGTCGTACGCCAGCACAGCGGTGCGCGCGTGCACGGGGTCGAACCACTGGCCGTTGACGTTGCCCACGCCGGTGACCAGGCCGTCGGCCGGCGTGTTGCGCTGCAGGTCGTCTTCGCCGCGGCGGTTGGTTTGTGCCGCGATGGCCAGCGCGCCGTATTCGTCGAAGCTGCCGCCGTCGCACAGGTCGGCCACGTTCTCGCGCGCGGTGCGCAGGCCCAGCGCGTGGCGCCTGGCCACCGCTTCCGGCCGCGCGGCGTCGAGCGTGAGCGCGTGGCGGTCGAACACGCGCTGCAGGTCGGCCCGCGGGCCGTCGTCCAAGGCTCCGCCCGCATCGTCCTCCAACGCGGCCGGCGCATCGGCCGTAGCCGGTTCGGCGGTCCACAGCACGTCGCCTTCGTTCACGGTCTCGCCCGGCGTGTAGAGCAGTTCGCGCACGCGCAGCGTGGCCGGCGCGCGCACCTCGTGCTCCATCTTCATCGCCTCGAGGATCAGCACCACCTCGCCTTCGCGCACCACGCGGTCGGGCTCGACCAGCCATTGCACGACCTGGGCCTGGAGGGGAGCGCGGAGGACGGTCATGCGGCGATTGTGGGTCAGCGGCGCGGCGTGCGGCGTCAACGCGGCGACAAGGCGGGGTTCAGTGCCACTCGAGGGTCACCGGCATGCCGGCGACACGCCCGGTCACGCGGCGGCGGTCGGCCTAGGCTACCGGCCCGTCCGAGTGCAGAAGCGCGACCAGCCCGCCGCCGTGCTCCTGCGTCACGACGCGCAATCCCAGACCCAAGGGCGCCAGCACTTCGGCCAGCTTGGTCTGCCCATCGCGGCGGCGGTGGAAGTGATGGACCAGCTGGGCTGGCTGGACGAGGAGCAGCGCGCGGAACTGCAAGCGTGGCGCGCGCCGGTGATCCGCAGCATCCGCGGCGCGGCGGTGGGCGAACGCCGCCCGGTATTCCGCCTGCAGGAAGCCTAGGCGCTCAGACGGGCGCGGTGGCCGCGCGCACCTGCTCGTCGCGGCGGCCTTGCCACTTCAGCACCAGCACCGTGCCGCTCACCATGCCGGCCACGGCCAGCAGCGAGCCGGTGGACAGCAGCGCGGCGCCGGTGACGCCGTTGCCGACCGAGCAGCCCAGCGCGGTGACGCCGCCGAAACCCATGAGCGCGCCACCCGCCAGGCCGACGACCAGTTCGCGCTGGGTGCGGAACGATTCCACGCGGAACTCGCCGCGCACGCGCGAAGCCAGGTGGCTGCCGATGACGATGCCCAGCGACAGCATCACGCCGAAGGTGGCGACCGTGTTCTTGTCGGTCCACAGCGTCAGCAGGTCCAGCGTGTTGGCCAGGGGCGAGACGAACGACAGGCCTTCGGGGCGCTTGCCTTGCGTGCCCAGCCAGGCCGCGTCCAGCGTCTCCGGGTGCTCGGCGACGAAGCCCACGTGGCCGGTCAGCCAGAAAGCCGCTGCCAGCAACAGCCCGACGCCGATGCCGGCGATCCAGGTGCCGCGTTCCAGCCGCGCGCGCAGGCGCCAGGCCGGCACGCCGATCACCACGGCCAGCGCCACGGCGATGACGGCGCGCATCGCGGCGGCGGACACGCCCAGCGCGCCGCCGGCCAGCGTGCCCAGGTCCTGCGGCTTGCCCAGCGACACCGCCCAGGCATCGAAGAGGGAGGTGCGCGGCACCGCGAGCACGCCGCGCAGCGTCATCGCGGCGGTGACGGCGATCACCAGCAGCGTCACCAGCGCGGTGAGGTCGCCCGAGCCGGCCTTCACCAGGCAGCGCTGCGGGCAACCGGGCGCGATCATCATGCCGATGCCGAACAGGAAACCGCCCGCGAGGCTGGAGAACCAGAACAGGCGCTCGTTCCACGCCAGCGTCCTGGTGGCGTCGAACATGCCGCCGGCGATCATGGCTTGCAGCGCGAGCGCGCCGACCGCGACGGAGATCAGCCACGCGAACAGGCGCGAGGGTCCCTGGAAGGTCACCCAGTCGGCGATGCCGCCGCGCACGCAATAGCGCGTGGCCTGCGCCAGCGCGCCGAGCAGCAGGCCCAGCGGCAGCGCGCCCCAGACGACGAGGCGGGTGAGTTGGACCAGGGTTTCGGGGGTGACGTTCATGGGAACTGCACGGGTGCGGGAGGGCCGTGATTTTACCGAGGCCGCGAATGCGGACACCCGTACGCAGAGGGCGCAGAGGTTTCGCAGAGGACGCCGGGGAGCCAAAGAAAACAAATGAAGGTTTTCTTTGCGAGCTCCGCGAATCCTCTGCGTTCTCTGCGTAAGGGTGTCCGCTTTCGACCAGCGCTCAAAGAGCGCGCATCGCCCCGAAATCCGGCAGCGCGCCGCTCGCGAAACCAGGCGCGGCGAGCGAGGCGATGGCCAGCCGGCCTTCGCGGATCTTCAGCCGCACGGCGCCGTGGCTGCGCTCGTACAGGTCCGAGTGCGCGTCCAGGAAAGCCTGCTGCTCGCTTTGGGGCAAGGCGGCCATGCCATCGACGTAGTGGTGGCCGTTGCGCTCCACGTGGCGGATGCCCAGCAGGTTCACCAGCGCGAGGTCCTGCTGCACCGACAGGCCGGCTTGCGTGGTCAGGTCTTCCGCCGAGAGAAAGTAAACGGGCTTGCCGGCTTCGCGGTTCCAGGCCGCGCAGCGCGCGCCATTGAGCAGCGACTTGTAGAAGCCCTTGCAGGTCTTGGACGACACGCCGGCGTAGCCGCGCTCGCGCGCCTGCACGAAGGAGTCGAGTTCGCCGTCGGACTCGTCCACGATCACCGGCTTGCCCAGGCCGTCCGCGCGCAGGTCTTCCCGCAGCGCCAGCTTGCGCGTGATGGGCTGTTCGATGAACACGATGGACAACCACAGGCGGCTGAGCGCGGGCGTGGCGCGGATGGCGGCCACCAGTTCGGCGATGCCGGCGGCCGACTCGTACTGCTCGTTGCCGTCGAGGGAAGCGAAGTACGGATGCGGCAGGCGGTCCAGCACGCCCGCGATGGCGGAAAGGCGCTGCAGGTCCGCATCGACCTTGCCGCCGACCTTCAGCTTGAACCAGCGGTGGCCGTACGTCGCGACCACCTGCTCCAGTGTCTCGGGCAGGCCGTCGTTGACCGGCTCGGTGAGGTCGGCGGCGGTGATGGCATCGACCAGGCCCACCGTGTGGCGCGCCTCGATGTCGGCATGCGGTTGCAGCGAGGCCAGGAAGCTGTCGATGCCCAGCCCTTCGAACTCGCGGCGGCCCGGGCCGATGCCGGCCACGTTGCCGCGGATCGCGTCGTAGAAAGAGATGCCTTGCAGGCGGCACAGCGCATCGAGCACCGCGCGGTCCAGCAGCGCCGGCCCGTAGCTGGCCAGCAGCGGGTTGAAGCCTTCGCGCGCCGCCGCGGCCTGGTGGGCGTCGAAGTGGCGCGCGAAATGGCCGAATGCGGTGGCCGGCGACTTGTCGCAGAGGTAAGCCTCGCGCGCCATGCGCAGCACGCGCCGCAGCTGGTCGAAGTTGTCTTCGTTGGACAGCTGCAGGTTCTTGTCGAACCACTTGGGCGCCATCAGCTCGGCGGCCGCGCCCCAGCCGCTGCGGCCGCCGGGCAATTCAATTCGGGCGCGCGCGAAAGCCTGCGGTGCCTCGCGCAGCGTGACCACGCCGAAGCGGAACGGCATGCGCAGCTGCACCGGCCGCTCGTACAGCTCGATGTCCGCGATGCGGAACAGCGGTGCGGTGTCAGTCATCGATGCACTCCAGCACGCCGCGCAGGAAGCCGATGGCGCGTGCCGCGCAGCCCGGCCCGTCGGGCACGTAGTCGAACGGCTCGACGGCGATCCAGTGGCCGTAGTGGCCCTGCACGTTCATCTGCAGCAGCGTGGAGAGGATGGGTTCGAACTTGAGGGCGCCTTGTCCCGGGCCGCGGCGATTGGGGTCGTTGACCTGCACGTGCGCGATGTGGCCGGTGGGCATCCAGCGCGCCATCAGCTCGTGCACGGGCTCGCTCTCGGCCTGGCCGGCGGCGCTGCAATCGATCATGGTCTTGAGCGCCGGCGAGCCGATCTCTTCGACCATGCGCACCGCTTCCTCCACGGTGTTGAACATGTCTGTCTCGCGTGGCGACAGCGGCTCCAGGCAATAGGTGAGGCCGCAAGCCTGCGCCCGCGCCGCGGCGCGGGCCAGGCATTCACGCGAACGGTCCCACGCCTGCTCGCGCGTGCCGCCGGGCGGCACGCTGCGCTGCCTGGGCGAGCCGTGCACCAGGTAGCGGCCGCCGAGCGCGGCGCACAGGTCCACCAGGCGCTCCATCGCGGCCGCGGTGCGTTCACGCACCGCGGCGTCGTCGCTCACCATCGACAGGCCCGCCGGCGCCACCAGCAACCAATGCAGTCCCGTGATCTCGAGGCCTTCTTCGGCCGCGGTGCGGCGGAACGCGGCGGCCTGCGCGTCGCTGATCTTCAGCGGGTCTTCGGCCAGCGTGAAGGGCGCAACCTCCAGCCCGTCGTAGCCCATGGCCGCCGCCAGGCGGCACTGGTCCTCGAACTGCAGCGGCTGCAGGACTTCGTTGCAGAGCGCGATGCGCATGGCGGGCGCCGGGTCAGGCGCGGCGGCCGAGCAGCGAGCGCACGCCGCCGAAGGCCGCGGCCTTGACGCGGTTCACCGCCGACTTGAACTGCGGCACGTACAGCAGGATGGTGAAGATGGTGACGGCGGCGAACACCATGGAGATCGGCCGGGTGAAGAACGGGCCCAGGCTGCCGTCGGAGATGACCAGCGCGCGGCGCAGGCTCTTGTCCAGCAGCGGGCCCAGCACCAGGCCCAGCACCAGCGGCGCCATCTCGTAGCCGCGGCGGCGCAGGAAGAACGCCAGCACGCCGATGAACAGCATGGTGTAGACGTCGAACAGGCGCGACGCGGTGGCGAAAGCGCCGACCGTGCACAGCACGAACACGATGGGCATCAGGATGGCGCGCGGCACCTTCAGCACGTGCAGCAGCGGCCGCACGCCGAACAGGCCGAAGAACAGGATGGCCAGCGACGCCAGCGTGGTCATCGCCACCACCTGGTAGACGAAGTGCGGGTTCTGGATCATCAGCATCGGCCCGGGCTGCACGCCGTGGATGATCATGGCGGCCATCAGCACCGCGGACGGCGCCGAGCCGGGGATGCCCAGCGCCAGCGACGGGATGATGTGGCCCGGGATGGACGACATGTCGCCCGTCTCGGCGGCCATGAGGCCGTCGATGGACCCCTTGCCGAACTTCTCGGGCTCCTTGCTCACCGACTTGGCCGCCGCGTACGACACCCAGGCGCCGGCGTCCTCGCCCACGCCGGGCAGCAGGCCCGTGAGCACGCCGATGATCCCCGAGCGCAGCACGGTCCACTTGTAGGTGATGATCTCCTTCCAGCGCGGCAGCACCGAGTCTTTCATCTCGATGATCTTGCGCTCCACCGGGTCGGCCAGCGTGGTCAGCACCTCGGCCAGGCCGAACGCGCCCACCAGCGCGGGGATGAGGCCGATGCCGCCGGCCAGTTCGTCCCAGCCGAAGGTGAAGCGGTTGTACGCATAAAGGCCCTCCTGCCCGACCTGCGCCAGCAGCAGGCCGAGCAGGCCCATCAGCCAGCCCTTGAGCGGGTCGTTACCGACGATGCTGCCGGACATGGTGACGCCGAAGAGCGCCAGCCAGAAGAATTCGAACGCGCCGAACTGCAGCGCCACTTCGGCCAGCAGCGGCGTGAAGAGGGCGAGGCAGATCACGCCGATGAGCGTCGAGACGAAAGCGCCCGACGTCGCGATGCCGATGGCGTAGCCCGCCTTGCCCTGCTTGGCCAGCGCGTAGCCGTCGGCGCACGACGCCGCGTTGGCCGCGGTGCCGGGAATGTTCAGCAGGATGGCCGTGCGCGAGCCGCCGTACAGCGCGCCCACGTACGAACAGATCAGGACCAGGATGGCCACGTGCGCTTCCAGCTTGATGGTCAGCGTGGTCAGCAGCGCGATGGCCAGCGTGGCCGACAGGCCGGGCAGGATGCCCATCACGATGCCGACGAAGGCGCCGCCCAGCCCATAGAGCAGCGTCATCGGGTTCATGAAGCTGCCCCAGGCGTGGAGGAGGTCGTTCAGGCCTTGCATCGGAGGAACGTCAGGTCAGGGCATGCGCACCAGGAACACTTCCTGGAACACGAGGTGGATGGTGAGGGAAGCGGCGAAGCCGATGACCGCCGCCAGCACCCAGGCCTTGGGGCCCAGTTGGCGCTGCACGGGATCGCGGCTCAGCCGCCTGACGATCAGGATGGACGCGGTGACGTACAGGCCGGACGCGAGCCAGAACGGGAGGCCGTGGCCGATCAGCACCATGCCGTAGCCAATGCACAGGGCGGCCACGACGCCGATGCGCATGCGCTCCTCGCGCAGCGCGGCCGACGCGGCCGGCAGTGCCTGCCGCAGCGCGCCGCGTTCCCAGCTGCGCACGGCGAGCACGCCGCCCAGCAGGATCATCGCGATGGCCAGCAGGCCGGGCAGCAGGCCCGGCACCGTGTACGGATTGATGTTCTGGCCCTGCAGGCGGTCCATGGTGACGGAGCCCACGAGCGTGGCCACGCCCAGCGCGATCCAGACGACCGCGTCCTTGAGGTCGGACCGTGGCGGACGGGGGGCGTCGTCGTCCCCGTGGTCCACCGTTTCGTCGTTCGCCGCGGACATCAGGGCTTGGGGATGCCCACCGTGTCCGGCGACACCTTGGTCTTGCCGCTGTTGTGCAGGTTCCAGGCGTTGGACTGCACGGCCGGGAACACGGCCTTTTGCGCGGCGTCGCCGGCCAGCGGGTTGTACAGCGCGCCGCGGCTGGTGGCGTACTTCTTCAGCGCTTCGCTCTTGGGCATCTGCTCGGCCCAGATCTTCTCCAGCGTCTTGACCACTTCGTCGGGCACGCCCTTGGGCAGGAAGATGCCGAAGTAGTTGGCCGGCGCGGTGAAGTGGGGCACCGTCTGCGACAGCGGCGGAATGGTGCCGAAGCCTTCCAGCTCCAGCGGCTTGTCGCTGACGGTGGCCAGCGGGCGCAGGCGCTTGCCGCGGATCATGTCGGCCTGCTCCACCGCCAGCTGGGTGGTGAGGTCGGCTTCGCCGGCGACGGTGGCCACCACCGCGGGGTTGCCGCCGTCGTAGGAGACTTCCTTGTACTTCACGCCGGTGGCCTTGACGATCTCGTCCATCGCCGCGTGCGCCGCGGACGTCACGCCCGCGGTGGCCACGCTGATCTGGCCCGGCCTGGCCTTCATGTCGTCCAGCAGTTCCTTGGCGTTCTTCCAGGGGCGCTGCGGGTTCACGCCGATCACCTGGATGTTGGCCACGTTCAGGAACAGGTGCCAGTCCTTGATGTTGGTGTTCACCGAACCCAGCGCCTGGTAGGCGCCCAGGTCCTGCGCGGCGCCGGCGGTCCAGGTGTAGCCGTCCTTGGGCGCGTCCAGCGCGCTCTTGGTGCCGATGGCGCCGGAAGCGCCCGGCTGGTTGACGATCACGATGGTCTGGCCCAGCGCTTTCTCCAGCTCGGCCGCGGTGACGCGCGTGACCTGGTCGGTGGAGCCGCCGGCGGCCCACGGCACGATCAGGTTGATCGGCCGCGTGGGCTTCCAGTTCTGGGCGGCGGCGGGGCCGGCGACGGTCAGGGTGGCGGCCGCGAGGGCGGCGAGGAAGAAGCGCTTCTGCATGTGGGTGTCTCCTGTGCAATTCCCCAACTGGTGAATTCCGCGCACTTTATGGGCGGGGCGTTCGGCTGTCAACGAGGCTTGCCCTGACCGAAGAGCTTCAGCTGAGCCAGCGCGCGCGGTGCTTCGACACGAAATCGTCGTCGACCAGGTGCGGGTAGTCGCGCGCCACGCGCGTCAGCGCTTCGGCCTGGCCGGGGCTCAGTCCTTCGTTCGGGTCCAGGCACCAGGTGCCTTCCAGCAGGCCCTGGCGGCGCAGGATCTCGTGGCAGCCGGCGATGCAGCCGTGGAAGTCGTGCGCCACGTCGAACAGCGCCGCATTGCAGTCGGTCACCTGCGCGTCCAGCGCCAGCAGGTCGGCCGGCACCTGGCCCGCGTCGACGGCCGCATGGATGCGTTGCAGCAGTTCCACCGCGCGCTGCGTCCACACGCTCCAGTGGCCCAGCAGCCCGCCGCGGATGCGCGCCGTCACAGGCCGGCCTTCGCGCATGAAGGTGAAAGGCGCCAGCAGGTCCATCACGATGTGGTCGTCGTTGCCGGTGTACAGCGTCACGCGGTCTTCCGCCTTCGCCGCGATGACGCCGCGGATGACGTCCAGCGTGCGGTAGCGGTGGAAGGGCGCCATCTTGATCGCAACCACGTTGTCGATGGCGGCGAAGCGCTGCCAGAACGAAGCGGGCAGGTGGATGCCGCCGACGGCGGGCTGCAGGTAGAAGCCCACGAGCGGCATTTCCGCCGCGACCTTCCCGCAGTGCGCGATGAGCTCGTCTTCGGACGAACCTTTCATCGCGGCCAGGCTGAGCAGCGCGGCGTGGTAGCCCAGGCCGCGCGCGATGCCCGCTTCGCGCACCGCCTGCCCGGTGCGGCCCGCCAGGCCCGCGACCATGAACAGCGGGCGCTTGCCGCCGATGGGTTCCCACTCTTTCGCGGTGCGCATCGCGAGTTCCAGCACCGGCTCGTACAGGCCGACGTCGCGGATGGCGAACTGCGTCGAGTGCACGCCGACGGCGACGCCGCCCGCGCCCGCGTCCAGGTAGTAGCGCGTGAGCGCGCGCTGGCGGCGCTCGTCGAGTTGCCGGTCGGCGTCGAGCGCCAGCAGGTGCGCGGGAATGCAGGCGCCTTCGCGCAGGACGGCGAGGGAGTCTTGGGGGATGTCGGTGCGGTGCATGTCAGTACTTCCCGTCGCGCGCTTCGTAGTGCGTCGGCTTGCCGTGGCTGGCGCCGCCGCGGGCCACCCAGTCGGCGGTCCAGTCCAGCATGCGGTCGAGGTCCACCTTGGGTTCGCCGAACAACCGGAAAGCCTCGCGGCAATCCACCAGCCACGCGGTGGGCGCTTCCTTGCCCACCAGCACCGGCGCGATGCCCAGGCGCTCGCCCAGGCCCTTGGCCACTTCGCGGATCGACACCTTCGGGCCGCTGATGTTCAGCGCCGACGTGGGCCCGGTGCAATGCGCCAGCGCGCGCAGCGACCAGTCGTTGGCGTCGCCCTGCCAGATGACGTTGGCGTGGCCCATGGCCAGGTCGATGGGCTCGCGCCGGAGCACCTTCTGCGCCACGTCGTGCAGCACGCCGTAGCGCATGTCGATGGCATAGGACAGGCGCAGCAGCCGGCCCGGCGTGCCGAGCTCGTGCGAGAAGTGCTCGAACATGCGCTCGCGCGCCACGCAGGAATTGGCGTACTCGCCGGAAGGCGCGGTGGGCGGCACCGATTCCGGCGCGCCTTCGCCCGCGGTGTCCACGAACGGGTACACGCAGGCGGTGGAGAACGCGACGATGCGCGAGCGGGCGTAGCGCTCGGCCACCAGCGCGGGCACGTGCGCGTTCATCGCCCAGGTCAGCCATTCGCTGCCGGTGCTGCCGAACTTGCGGCCGGCCATGAACACCACGTTGGGCGCGTCGGGCAGGTCGGCCAGCGCTTCGCGCGAGAGCAGGTCGGCTTCCAGGCAGTCGACGCCGTCGCACTCCAGCTCCTGCCGCAGGCCCGGCTGCGAGAAGCGCGCGACGCCGATCACGCGCCGCAGCGGGTCGGCCCGCTTGGCCATGCGCGCCAGGGTCGGCCCCATCTTGCCGCCCACGCCCAGCACCAGGATGTCGCCGGGCGCGCGCGCCAGCGCCTGCGTCAGTTCGGGCGAGGGCGTGGACAGCGCGTCTTCCAGCTGGGCGACGTCGTCGAAACGGGTGGGAAGTGTCATGGCGATCGATCCTGAACCGTTTGGTGAATTGCCGCCAGCGGGCCAGCCCGTAGAACGAAAGCGGACTTCCTGCGCGGCCGTGCAATGGCGTCCGACCGGGCCGGCCGGAGGTGCACCTTACCTTGTTCCCATGGCCCGCGACCGACACAAGGTGGAAGAAGCGCCGGCCACGGATGAGCCGGCTTCGCCGCGCGGCTCGCGGGCGCTGAGCGTCGCCCTGTGCATCACCTGACCGGCACCAGCGCCTCACCCGCTGGGTCATTCCCGCGAAGGCGGGAATCCATGGCTTCCGAACCGCCGTGAACACGGAAGCCATGGATCCCGGCCTCCGCGGGGACGACGCCCTGGGGCGACTACCATCCGCAGCTCTTCCGGAGCTGTCATGCGCGTCTACCGTTTCCCCATCCCTGCTTCCTTCTTCGGCATGGTCCTCGGCCTCGCCGGTTTGGGGCAGGGCTGGCGCGTCGCAACGCGCTTGTGGGCCGCACCCGCTGCGATCGGCGAAGCCGTCCTCCTGCTGGCCGGCATCGTATGGGCGACGCTCATCGTCCTGTACGCCGGCAAGTGGCTGTACGCGCGCGAAGCGGCGCGCGCCGAAGCGAACCACGAGATCCAGTCCGGCTTCGTCGCCCTCGTGCCGCTGACCACCATGCTGATGGCCGCGGCGCTCGCGCCGTACGCGCATGGCCTCGCGGTGGCGATGTGGGTGACCGGCACCATCGCGCAGCTCGCCTGGGGCGCCGAGTGCCATGCGCGCGTGTGGCGCGGCGGGCGCGATCCGTTGTCGGCGACGACGGTGCTTTACCTGCCGACGGTGGGCGTGAACTTCGTCTCCGCTTTCGTGGGCGGCATGCTTGGCTTCCCGCAATGGGGCGCCGTGTTCTTCGGCATCGGCCTGCTCGCGTGGCTGTCGCTGGAATCGGTGCTCTTGCAGCGGCACTCCATTGGCACGGCGTTGCCGCTGCCGCTGCGCGCGACGCTGGGCATCCAGCTCGCGCCGCCGGTGGTGGGCGCGCTCGGCTATCTGGCGATCACCACCGGGCCGGTGGACCTGCCGCTGCAGATCCTGTTCGGCTACGGCCTGTTCCAGGGCCTGGTGCTGCTGCGGCTGGTGCCGTTCTTCCGCGGCCCGGGCTTCACGCCGGGGCTGTGGGCCTTCACGTTCGGCGTGACGGCGATCGCCACGGTGGCGATGCGCATGACGGAGCGCGGCGACACGGGACCGGCTTCGGTGCTGGCCCTGCCGCTGTTCGCTTTCGCCAACCTGTTCGTCGGCGCGCTGGCCGTGCTGACCGCGCAGCTGGCGCTGCGCGGCCGCCTGGTCCCGCGCCCGGCCTAGGAAGCCGCTTCTTCCTTCTTCGCGGCCGCGTGGCGGCCGACGATCCAGCCCGCGCCCAGCACCGCGGCGACGGCGCCGATGTAGACGACCCAGCGCGCCATCGTGGCTTCGAAGGTCTGCGGGTCGAACACGGGGTCGAGCCAGGGCTCGCCGATGATCATCTTGGCCGCGGTGAAGGCCAGCACGGCGGCGCCCAACTGGATGATCACCGGGAAGCGGTCCACCAGCTTCAGTACCACGCTGCTGCCGAACACCACGATGGGCACGCTCACCAGCAGGCCGATGACCACCAGGTCGAACGAGCCGTGCGCGGCGCCGGCCACGCCCAGCACGTTGTCCACGCCCATCAGCGCGTCGGCCACGATGATGGTCTTCATCGCGCCCCAGAAAGTCGTGGCGGCCGGCCCGTGCTCGTCGCCACCGCCGCCGGGCGCCAGCAGCTTGTAGGCGATCCACAGCAGGCCCAGCCCGCCCACCAGCATCAGGCCGGGGATCTGCAGCAGCCACACCACGCCGACGGTCATCACCGACCGCACCGCGATGGCGCCCACCGTTCCCCACACGATGGCCTGCTTGCGCAGGTGCTGGGGCAGGTTGCGGGCGGCCAGCGCGATGACGATGGCGTTGTCGCCGGCCAGCACGAGGTCGATGAGGATGATGGCCAGCAGCGCGGACCACCAGGCGGTCGAGAGGAATTCCATGGGCACTCCGTTGTCGTTTCGTTGCTCGAAATCGGACTGCCGCGTGTGCCGGGCGGGGCCGGCGGGCGTGGGGCGCGCGCAGGGACCTCGACCCGGCCCGCTGTGCAGGCCGCGTCGAAGGTCTTGCTCGGCTTGGAAACCTGGGAGCCCGGCGCACCGGAGGCCGCGAGGCCCCGTACTGACGATGTGCCGATCGGTGCGGCGAAGGCCGCTTGCCGCGGCTGCCGCACGTGGGAGCTACTCCCCTTCGTGGGGACGGATTATCCCATGGATAGGCCGCCCCCTGCACGGCGTCCCGCGCACAAGTGCCGCTGCGCCAAGCACAATGCGCCGATGTCTCGCACCGTCAGCCTCATCGGCGCACCCACCGACGTCGGCGCCAGCGTCCGCGGCGCGGGCATGGGGCCGGATGCATTGCGCGTGGCCGGCCTCATCGAGGCGCTGCGCTCGCATCGCCTGGACGTGATGGACCGCGGCAACCTCTCCGGTCCGCCCAATCCCTGGAAGGCGCCCGAGGGCGGCGCGCGCCACCTCGACGAGGTGGTGGCGTGGAACCGGGCGGTGTACGGTGCGGTGGACCAGGCGCTGACGGACGGCCACGTGCCCTTGCTCATGGGCGGCGACCACTGCCTGGCCATCGGGTCCATCAGCGCGGTGGCGCGGCACTGCCGAGCCACCGGGAAATCATTGCGCGTGGTCTGGCTCGACGCGCACACCGACGTCAACACCGAGGCCATCAGCCCCAGCGGCAACCTGCACGGCATGCCGGTGGCCTGCCTGCTGGGCCACGGCCCGAAGCCGCTGGTGGGCTGGAGCGGCGAACCCGCCGCGGTGGCGCCGGACCAGATCGACTTCATCGGCATCCGCAGCGTGGACGCCGACGAGAAGCAGGCGATCCGCCAGCTGGGCCTGTCGGTCTACGACATGCGGCACATCGACGAGCACGGCATGCGCCACACCATGACCGAGCTGCTGGCCGACGTGGACGACAACACGCACCTGCACGTGAGCTTCGACCTGGATTGCCTCGACCCGATGGAGGCGCCGGGCGTGGGCACCGGCGTGCGCGGCGGGCCCACCTACCGCGAGATGCAGCTGTGCATGGAGATGATCGCCGACACCGGATGCATGGGCTCGCTGGACGTGGTGGAGATCAATCCGGCGCTGGACGTGCGCAACCGCACGGCGGAACTGGCGGTGGATTTCATCCAGAGCCTGTTCGGCGCGTCGACGCTCGCCCGCTGAGGCACCGTATCGCGGCGGTCACGGAAGCCGCAAAGTGTGAGCGGCCCGCTGGCCGGTCAGTGGGCGCCGGTATCTTCGTCGTGAACGGAGGACCGCCGCGATGGATTCCGCCATCGAAAACGCCAACCTCGACCCGCCCCCGCCGCGGCACATCCTGCTGCGCGGCCTGCCCATCGCCGTGCTCGCGCATGTCGGGCTGGCGGTCGCATTGACCTGGGGCGTGCAGTGGCGGCGATTGCCCGACGTGGCGCATGCGCCGGTACCGCTGCCGCCGGTGGCGGCGGAGACGGACACGAGCACCAGCACGATGGGAGCGCCGCCGGCGCCCGCGTCGCAGCCGGTGCAGCGCGCGCCCGCAGCCCGGCGCTGAGTCAGGCGAGCGGCAGCACGATGAGGATCGCCACGCCGCCTTCCTCGTTGGCCGGGCGGATGCTGCCGCCCCTCTTGGCCAGGCAAGTGCGGGCGACGAACAGGCCTTGCCCCCGCCGCATGCCGGCTTCGTCCGGCGCCGCGTCGCTCACGCCGTAGTCGAAGACCGATTCCAGCCGGGAAGCTTCGATGCCGGGACCCCGGCTCGCGAGCGCGTGTCGTGCCTTTGCCGCACAGATGCGCGCGCGCCTATGCCTATCTCCTCTTTCGTGCCGGGCTGTCCCTCGGGATCGCCATTCACGCGACGCGCCGGACTGTCGTCGCAGGTCTGACTACTGTAGTTGCACGACGAGCCCGCGTGATGAGGGGTTCGGCGGGTTGGCCGCACCTAGACTCGCGCCGCGCGCAAGTGATCAAAAAGGGAGGGCGCGGCTTTGAGCTTCAGAGGAGGAGGCTGCCTTGCGGCGGCCTGGTTTTTCGCGCTTGCGGGACAAGTGCATGCCCAGCCCGCCGATGCGGCCGTTCGCGAGGAACGGCGCGCCCAGGAGCGAAGCGATGAACTTCGGCAACGCCTGGAACCGGCGCCATCTGTCCGGCTGCCTTCGCAGGCCGGCGACAACCCGCGCATCCCGGCCGAAGGCATCTGCTTTGCGCTGAGGTCGGTCACGTTCGCCGGGCAATCCGAACTGGCGACGGACGACGAACTGCGCGCCTCGCTGGCCGGCACCGCCGGCGACGATGCGCCCATCGGCCGGTGCGTGGGTGCCGCCGGATTCAGCATCCTGGCCAGCCGCGTTCAAAACCAGCTGATCGCAAAAGGCTTCGTCACGACACGCGTGTTCGTGCCGCCTCAGGATGTCTCACAGGGAACATTGCACCTGGTGGTTGTCCCGGGCCGCCTTCACTCAGTCAGGACCGCATCCGGGCAGGCCTTGCCGCCGGTCGCACCGCTGCAGAAGGGCGCAGTCCTGAATCTCCGCGCCATGGAGCAGGCGCTGGAGAACTTCAAGCGAGTACCTACGGCCGAGGTCGATTTCAAAATTGAGCCGAGTGAAGAGGATGCGACGCTGGGTCCGGGATGGAGCGATGTTGTCGTGACCTGGTCGCAGCCGCGCCCATGGCGGCTGTCGTTGACTGCGGACGACGGCGGCACAAAGGCCACCGGCCGATACCAGGGCACGTTCACCCTCAGCCTGGACAACGCGCTCGGCTTGAATGACCTGTTCTATGCGACAGCTTCGCGCGACCTGGGGGGCGGTGAAGGACAGGGTGAGCGCGGCACGCGGGCACAGACGGTGCACCTGTCCATCCCGTACGGCTGGTGGCTGGTGGGCGCCACCGCCAGCACCAATCGCTTCTACCAGCGGGTTGCAGGTGCGTCGCAGACCTACGTCTACAGCGGCACTTCGGCAACCGCCGAGGTGAAGGCGGCATGCCTGCTGCGGCGGGACGCCGTGGGAAAGACCAGCGCCTACGTTCGAGCATTCACGCGCAGTTCAAGCAACGCCATCGACGACATCGAGATCGAATTGCAGCGTCGGCGCGTCGGTGGCTGGGAGCTCGGGATGAATCATCACGCCTTCGTGGGGCCCGCGACGCTCGATCTTTCGGCCGGCTACCGCCGCGGCACGGGCGCCTTCGGCAGCCGACCTGCACCGGAAGAGTTGGTCGGTGAAGGCACGTCGCGCATGGCCCTGGCATTTGCCGACGCAGCCGTTGCCGTTCCATTCCAGTCATTCGGCCAACGCTGGCGCGCAAGCAGCCAATGGCGCGCGCAGTGGAACCGCACGCCACTGACGCCCCAGGATCGCTTCTCGATCGGTGGGCGCTACACCGTCCGCGGCTTCTCGGGCGAACAAACGTTGGTCGCGGAGCGCGGCTGGTTGATCCGCAACGAGTTGGCGATGGCGTTGGGGGAATCGGGTCAGGAATTTTTCGCATGGCTGGACCACGGCCAGGTCGGCGGACCGTCCGTGCAGCGCCTGATCGGCCGCAGCCTGAGCGGAGCGGGCATTGGCCTGCGCGGGGGTACCCAGGCCGCTGCAGGCGCGTTCCAGTACGAATTTTTCGTCGGCACCCCCATTGGCAAGCCTGACGGCTTCCAGGCGGCCAGAACGACCGGCGGCTTCAGTGTGAGCTGGAGCTACTGAAAGGGATCGAGGGAGAAGAGATGAACAAGAACTGCTACCGCCTCATCTTCAGCCGCGCGCGCGGCGCCATCGTTGCCGTCGCCGAGACCGCGTCGTCCAGAGCGAAAGACGGTCGCACCGGCGGAACGCGGCGCCCCCCGCTTGCACCGCAGGCACTCACTGCATTGGCGTTCAGTCTTGCGTGTGCTTTCACGGCCCCTACCCACGGCCAGATCATCGCGAACCCGTCCGCGCCGGCCGCCCAGCAGCCCAAGGTCATCGCCGCGCCGAATGGCGTGCCCTTGGTGAACATCCAGGCGCCTTCGAGCGCGGGCGTCAGCCACAACAAGTACAGCCAGTTCGACGTCTCGAAGCAAGGCGTCATCCTGAACAACAGCACTGGCAACGTGCAAAGCCAGTTGGGTGGCTGGATCCAGGGCAATGCGGCCTTGGCAGGCGGGTCCGCGAAGCTGATCCTCAACGAGGTGAATTCGTCCAGCCCCAGCGTGCTGAAAGGGTTCATCGAGGTCGCGGGCCAGCGTGCGGACGTGGTGGTCGCCAACCCGGCGGGCATCACAGTGGACGGTGCAGGTTTCATCAACGCCGCGCGAGCGACCCTGACCACGGGCGTTCCCATGATCGGCTCCGCTGGCACCCTTGACGGCTTCCAAGTGCGGCAAGGGCTGGTGACGGTCGGGGGTGCGGGGCTCGATGCGCGCAGCACGGACTACACGGCCATCCTCGCGCGTTCCGTCGTGCTCAATGGCGGCGTCTGGGCCAACAACCTGCGCGTCGTCGCCGGCAGCGCGAACACTAACGCGGATGCGAGCCAGGTGGTGCCGGTATCTCCCACATCATCGGCCCCGGCCTTCGCGATCGATACTGCGCAGCTCGGCGGCATGTACGCTGGCTACATCCACCTGATCGCGACCGAAGCGGGGGTCGGGGTCCGCAACGCTGGCACTTGGGGCTCCAGCGGGAACCTCGTCCTGAGCGCCGAGGGACTGCTGACCAACTCGGGAACGATCTCGGCCACGGGTGCGATGTCCAGCGCAAGCAAGGGCGTCACCAACACCGGCACGATCTTCGGCCAGACGGGCGCCGCGATCACCGCCAACGGCGCGCTCTCGAACAGCGCCGTGATCGCCAGCGGAGCCGACCTGAGCATCCAAGCCACTGGCGCCGGAGCCTCGATCAACAGCACCAGCGCTTCCACGCTCGCTGCGGGCGTGCAGTCGGACGGCTCCATCGGGAGCGCGGGCACCCTGAATCTGTCGTCCACCGGGCAGGTGACCGCGAAAGGCATGAACCTGGCCGGAGCGGACATGGCGGTGTCCGCCAGCAACATCGACTTGGGCGCCTCACGAAATGACGCGAGG
Organism: Ramlibacter humi; assembly: GCF_004681975.1. GTDB lineage: Bacteria > Pseudomonadota > Gammaproteobacteria > Burkholderiales > Burkholderiaceae_C > Ramlibacter > Ramlibacter humi. The sequence continues at coordinate 185,100 of NZ_SMLK01000006.1, read as the reverse complement.
AATGTCACGCTAACGGCCACCGCAGGCGGCGTTGATCTGGCTGCGGCGACGATGGCGGCCGGCCAGCGCCTGAAGGTCACCGCAGCAGGTGCGGTGCGTACCGACGATGCGGCAGTGTCGTCGGCCGCGCTGGACATTGCCGCGGCGTCGCTGTCGAACGTACACGGCAAGATCATGCAGACCGGGACGGCCGATGCGTCCATCCTGCTGTCGGGTGCTCTGGACAACGCCGGTGGCGAGATCGCGGGGAACGCTTCGAACCTGCGCGTCCAGGCGGGCAGCGTGGCGAACGTGGCCGGCCGCATCGACCACAGCGGGACGGGAACGCTTACCGTCGACGCGGCAGCGGGCCTCGACAACAGGTCGGGCGTGATCGCCACTTCCGGGGCGCTGGGTGCGAATGCCGGTGGGGCGCTGACCAACACGGCGGGGCAGATCGTGGCCGCCCAGAACGCCGTGATCGCCGCGACTGGCATCGCGAACGACCAAGGCTTGATCCAGGCCGGCGGGAACCTGTCGGTTGATGCGGGCAGCGGCACATTGGCCAACAGCAACTCCGGGACCGGCGGGGGCATTCAGTCGGGGGGCAACCTGGTTGTCCACGGCGGGACGATCAGCAACACGGCCGGCCGCCTATCCGCCAGCACGGATCTGTCCATCGGCGGCGGTGCCGTGACGAACACCGGTTCGATCCTGGCGGGGCGCGATCTCTCGGTGGCGAGCAGCGCGATGGTGAGCAATGCCGCGGGCACGATGGCTGCAGCACGCACCGTTGATGTGACCGCGACAGGGCTGCAGAACCAGGCGGGCTTGATCCAAGGCGGCCAGTTGGTGCACGTGGACGTGGGCGCGGGCACCCTGCTCAACGCCGGTTCCGGCGCGGCTGGTGGCATCCGCGGCGGCGGCACCGTGGACCTCCGAGCGGACACCATCAACAACCAGGGCGGCACGCTGCTGGCGCAAACGCAATTGAGCGTCACTGCGCAGTCGTTCACCAACGATGCGGCTTCCACGCTGGCGAGCCTGCAGGATGCGGCCCTCACGGTGCACTCGCTGACGAACGCGGGGCAGCTGCAGGCCAACCGCGACCTGTCGATCCAGTCGCAAGGCACCACCAACACCGGCAAGGTGTTGGCGGGCCATCAGCTGGCCCTGACGGGCGGTGTCCTCACGAACAACCACGGCCTGCTGCAAGCAGGGGCTGATCTTCAAATCCAGACCGGTGGTGCCGCCCTGATCAACACGGGAACGGCGGCGGGACAAGGCATCCTCAGCGGCGGAACGCTCACTGTCGCATCGGGCAACCTCACCAACTCGGCGGGCTTGCTGGCCGCGGCCACCGACTTGGACGTCCAGGCTGCTGCGGTGAGCAACACCGGTGGCACGGTCATGGCCGGCGGTGCCGGGAAGGTCAAGACAACGGGTGCGCTGAACAACACCGGGGGCCTGGTGCAGGCGACCGGCAGCCTGACCGTGGATACGGGCGCCAATGCGCTGACGAACGATGCGACGGCGGCGGGCAAGGGCATTGCCTCCGGCGGGGCCATGTCGATCACCGCCGGAGCACTGTCCAACCAGTCCGGCCGCATCGCCGGCGTGGGCGCGGCGGGTACGACCGTCAAAGCCAGCACGCTGAATAACGCAGGCGGCCTCGTCGTCTCATCCGGCAACCTGGGTGTCACGGCCACAGGGACCATCACCAACACCGCGGGCACCTTCGCTGCCGGCCAGGACTTGTCTGCGACCGCGGTCGGCTACACGAACCTGGGCAAGTTCAGCGCACAGCGCGACTTGTCGCTGACTTCGCAGAACGACCTGAACCTCACGGGCAAACCGCTGGAAGCAGGCCGCGACCTGGCGCTGCAGACTTCCGGCCAACTGGTCAACACCGGTGAGCTGATGGCCAGCCGGAACCTGGCCGTGGGGGCCAACAAGATCACCAACTCCGGGAGCATGGACGCCGGCAGCCAGCTGACGGCGGCAGCTGCGACGAGCATCGTGAACACCGGTGCGATCGTCGGCGCCAGCGTGACGCTGCAAGGCGGCACCTTGGTTGCCAACCGCGGCGTGGCGGCCCTGATCGGCGCGACCGACACCGCAGGGGACCTCACGATCCTGGCGCCCACGATCGAGAACTCCGACGACGTCACGGCCACCGACACGATGGCCAAGCCCATCATCCTCGGCCTGGGCCGGGTCACGCTGGCAGGCGGCAAAACCGCCGCGGGCGGCTTCACCGCCGCCAACGAAGTGACGAACCGGTCCGCCATCATCGAGTCGGGCGGCAACCTGCGTATGTATGCCGCGAACGTCACCAACACCCGGCGCACGCTGGCGTTCTCCGGCACGTTCGACCAGACCCTGTCCGACGCGGAGGCAGCTGCGCTTGGCGTCAGCCTGTCGGGACAGGTAGGTACCGTCAACACGCCCGACCCCACCCAGATCGGCGGCGTTTACATCGACCCGCCGCACAGCGGCTCGATGAACAGCGACTACTGGTACACGACCTACAACGGCGTGGCCATGCGCAACACGTTGCTCTCGATCAGCCCCAAGGCGCAAATCATCTCGGGCGGCAACATCGACACGTCCGCCGGCAGCACCTGGAAAAATTACTGGAGCGACATCTCGGCGGCCGGCGCCATCAACCTCTCGGGCGTGACGCTCGACCAGGATGGCTGGAAGGGCGCGCCGCGGCCGCAGGTGATGGTCAACTACTCGGGCGACTACCACTACCAGACCTACAAGGGCTACTGGTGGACGATGAGCTTTGCCGACGATCTGCGGTACTACGCCGGCGGCCCCAACTACGACTCCACGTTCTCGGCCGGCGGGTCGATCGCCGGCTCCGGTGCGACCATCATCAATGGCGCTCACGGCGCGAGCGCTCCCGTCTCTGGTGGCACCTTGGGCTCGGTGTCGGTGGCTTCCATCACACCGGCGGCCGGTGGAACCGGCGCCACAGTCATGCCCGGCCCCGTGCCGGCCTCGGGTGCCAAGAAGCCGCACTCGGTCACGCTGGACCTGACCGTGCCGAACTCGGCCTTGTTCCACCCGGCCACGTCACCGGGGGCTGCCTACCTGGTTGAAACCGATCCGCGATTCACCAACTACCGCCAGTGGATGTCCAGCAGCTACATGCTGGACGCGTTGAACATCGACCCGTCTTCCCTCACGAAGCGCCTGGGCGATGGCTTCTACGAACAGCGGCTCGTGCGCGAGCAACTGCTGGTCTTGACCGGGCAGCGCTTCGTGGGCAACTACACGGACGAGGATGCGCAATACCGGTCGTTGCTCGCCAACGCGGTCACGGCGGCCAAGCAGTGGAGCCTGCGTCCTGGAATTGCCTTGAGCGCCGCGCAAATGGAGCAGCTCACGAGCGACATCGTCTGGCTGGTGGAGCAGGACGTCACGCTGCCGTCCGGCGAGAAGACGCGGGCACTGGTGCCCGTGGTTTACCTGGCGGCCAACAGCACTGCGCTGCGGCCCGATGGCGCGCTGATCGCGGCCAACAAGATCGAGCTGACCGACCTGCAAGGCTTCGCCAACAGCGGCACCATCGCCACCAAGGACAGCCTGAAGCTGCAGACGCAGGGCGACCTGGACAACCGGTTCGGCCAACTGACTTCCGGCGGCGCCATGGTGCTGGCAGCCGGCGGCAACGTCGACCTGACGGCCGCGCGCCTGAACGCCGGCACGCTGCAGATGGACGTGGGGCGCAACCTGCTCCTGGCCAGCGCCACGCAGACCGAGACCGGCCAGGCACTGGGCATCGCGCGCCAGTACACGATGCTTGCCGCCCTGGCGAGCATTGACGTGAAGGGCGACGCGACCCTGAAGGTCGGCGGCAACGTGCAGCAAAGTGGCGCGGACATCAAGGTGGGCGGCAACCTCAAGGCAGATATCGGCGGCACGTGGACCATGGACACGGTGCAGACCGGCGAGACGAAATCCGCCTACCGTTATGGCGGCAATGCGTCCAGCGACTTCGAGAGCAACCGCGGCAGCTCACTGCAGGTAGGGGGCAGTGCGCAGATCGGCGTTGGCGGCGATTTCATCGCCAAGGGGGCCATGCTGAACCTGGGTTCAACGGCCGACAGCACCGCCAGCATCTCGGCGGGCGGCAGCGTGGTATTCGAAGCCGCGAAGGACCGGGCGCAGATCGACAGTTCCAGCCGAACGTCATCGCATGGACGCAGCGCGTCCGACACGAAGCACGTCCTGGACGAGCGGGTCGTGGGCACTTCCGTCAACAGCGGCGGCTCGCTCGTGATCGGTGCGGCCAAGGACGTGGTCGTCAAAGGCAGCGACGTGAACTCCCAGGGCGCCCTCACCGTCGCCGCCGGGCGGGACGTGATCGTGACCACCGAATCGGAGCGGCACGGATCCGACAGCACCCACTCCGGCAGCCATCGCGGGCTCGTGAGCTCCAAGACAGTCAACGAACAGAGCTCGTTTGAACAGGTGCTTCAGCAGGGCAGCAGCCTGGACGGCCAGCATGTCTCGATTGCGGCGGGACAGGACGTGAAGATCCTCGGCAGCCAGGTGATCTCGGACCTGGGCACCACCATCGTCGCCGCACGGGATGTCGCCATCGAAGCGGCGACCAACACCACGAGCACCAACGCGGGCCGGCAGGAAACACGCTCGGGCCTGTTTGGCTCTGGCGGCTCGATCACGCTCGGCAAGCGTAGCCAGGAGAACGATCGTCAGACCACGAGCACCACAGTGGTAGCGTCCACGGTCGGCAGCGTGGGTGGGGACATCGTTATCCGCGCCGGCGGCGAATACCGGCAGACCGGCAGCGATGTCATGGCGCCGGTGGGGAGCATCGACGTCGCCGCGGCCTCGGTGAAGATCACCGAGGCGCGAGAGACCAATCGCGAGTCCGAGCAAAGCCGCGTCAGCCAGAGCGGGCTGTCGGTGGGCATCAGCGCGCCGGTACTGAGTACCGTGCAATCTGCGGCCGGTTTGGTGAAGGCAGCGGAGCAGACCGGCGATGGTCGCATGCAAGCCTTGGGTGTGGCTGCTGCGGCTGCGAAGGGGTACCAAGCCGCGAAAGACTTGGCGTCAATCGCGGATGCTGCGAATCCCGTTGAAGCGGCCGGCATTGGCTTGAGCATTTCTCTTGGTTCTTCCAAGAGCCAGAGTACACAGACGGCGCAAAGTGACATTGCGCGCGGATCCAGCGTTGCTGCGGGCCAGAACGTCTCGATCACCGCGACCGGCGCGGGAAGGGCCAGCAACATCCTTGCACAAGGAGCGGAAATTTCAGCTGGACGTGTCGTCCAGATGAAGGCCGACGGCGACGTGGTGTTGAAGGCAGCGCAAAACACCGCTTCGGAAAGCAGTTCGAACAGCTCGAGCTCCGCGTCAATCGGAGTTTCGATCGGCAGCAGTGGGATCGGGATCACAGCATCGGCGAGCAAAGGCTCGGGGACCGGCAATGGCTCGGATGTCTACTACTCGAACACGCACGTCGGCGGCGGCGAGAGGGTCGCCCTCCTGAGCGGCGCGGACACGACGCTGCAGGGAGCGGTCGTGACGGCGCCGCAGGTGGCGGCCAGCGTGGGAGGAAACCTCAGGGTCGAGAGCCTACAGGACACCAGCAGTTATCACAGCAACTCACAAACCAGCGGCGTGAGCGTCACCCTGACTCCGGCCGGCGTTCCCGTGGGCGGCTCGATTTCGGCAGGTCGAAGCAGCATCGACAGTACGTTCGTCAGCGTGGGAGAGCAGTCCGGCATCCGGGCGGGTGACCAGGGATTCCAGGTCAGTGTTGCCGGGGCTACCAGCTTGCTGGGTAGCCAAGTCACGAGTTCGCAAAGAGCAGTCGATGCCGGCAACAACATCTTCAGGAGCGCGGGCGGAATCACCACTGCCGATCTTGAGAACAACGCCAGCTACAGCGGCAGCGCCATTGGTGTGACCGTTGGCGCTGGCAAGAATCCGGCTGGTGAATGGAATGCGCAGGGCACAAGCGCGGGCGTGGGCAGGGATTCAGGCAGCGCCACCAGCGTGAGCACGGCCGGCATCAGCGGCGTGGCTGGCGATCAAGAGGCGCGGACAGGCGACGCCTCGACCTCGCTCCGGCCGATCTTCGACAAGTCGAAGGTGCAATCCGAGATCGATGCACAAGTTCGCATCACCGCAGCTTTCGGCAGCGAGGCGGCCAAGGTAGTCGGCGACTACGCGAACGCCAAGTACGAAGAGGCGAGGAAGGCTGGAGATACCGCGGGGATGGAGGCTTGGGCTGAAGGAGGTGCCGCTCGCGTGGCCTTGCACGCGGTGGTCGGCGGCCTGACTGGTGGTGCAAAAGGTGCCGCGGGTGCTGCGGCCAGTCAAGCCGCCATCGAATTCATCGGGAAAGAGGTTGCCGAGGCTGACTTGCCCGACTCCGTGAAGAAGGCCCTGATTGGATTGGCTGGCACGGCAGTGGGCGCTGCCGCAGCCGGCACTTCAGGAGCGGCAGCCGGCTACAACGCGACCACCAACAACTACCTGTCAGCAGCGGATCTCCGCTCCAGGGCGCAGCGCCTGGACGATGCAAGGAAGCGGGGGGATGTGGTCGAGGAAGTGCAGATCCTGCGGGAGTACGCACTGAAAAGCGCTGCGAACTCGGGGGTGATCGTTCACGACAGCATCCTGCAACGAGAGCAATTGAGCCTGGACAAAGCGGGGCTTGAGCAGCTCTTGACCGATCCAGGCATCTCCGGCGAGACGCGGATGCAGGCGACCATCAGCTTGCGAGAGGTCACCCGCGCCATCGCGGTGATCGACAAAGGTCCGGTGATCGCAGATGCCCTGCAAGCCGGCCTCACGCTCGCAGACGTGGCGACTTTAGGTCAGATCCTTCGAGCAGGAGGGTTGACGGTCAAGGCGACCTTGGAGCTCATGCAAAGCCGGGTCGGTGCTGAAGCATCGGCTGAGGCTGCCGGCCGAATAACCACCAATTTCTATGTTGACCGGGGCCTTGACTTAAGCCCGCAGATGTATCGATCTGCGGCGGAAGCGTCTACGCATAACCCCAGCGCTGGAAAAGTTGTCCTCGGCCCTCATGTTGCGGAAAGCTCCCAGTCCTACGAGAGCGTCGCGAAAGAGATGGGCGCCACCTTCTTCGAGATGGGAGATTGGAAGCGAACATCTGCCATCCTGGGCGAAGACAAAATGTGGTACATCAATCGGGAGTTTCTGGATCAGCAAATTGCACTGGGGAAAGAGTTTCTTTTCACTGTTGATCCCAGGAAGGTTTCACAAGGTTCGTTCACGTGGAGGGAGTTCGACCACTTGAGGTCCCAAGGCTATAGGCTGGAAAATTCAGGAGACATGTACCGTGCTGTTCGCTAATACGGAAAGCGGCTTGAACGAGCTTCGCCGACACATCGACCAGTTTTACAGAGATCGAGGACGCCCCTTTGTCATCTTCGATGAATCAACTGACGAGTGGAAGTGGCATTACTTTCATCTACTTGTCGACCGTAAGCACGTCGTCCGAATCTCAATCGGTGAAGACCGCGGCCTGCAGATTCTGGGTGTGGCTCTCGGGATCGGGCCGAGTTACTTCGCCCCTGAACACTTCTGGGGTTCCCAAGAAGCATGTCAGTTCACTATGGAGGCCTCTGCAGGCGGTCTTTGGCAGAACTTAAGGGCCCTCGACCGCTTTCTAAGCGGCGATGATGCGCAGTCGAGCGGGGGATAAGCGCACGCGAGAAGAATACGTGTCTTCGAGCCCGAGTGCGCCTTCTACATGACGCCACTTTCGCCAGTTGTGCTCTGCCGGCGCGTCGCACGTGGCATCCGAACCAATAGCTTCGTCCGGTTGTACGACCCTAGGGAAGGTCTGAACAAGACCGTTGTCGACGCTCCTCGGTCCGTCGAGTCGGCGCGTGACCGAGAAATGCGTCTTGCGATGCGCGTTTTGAAGCTGTTTCGGGCCTCACTCCTCGCCTCATGCCGCGTTCGGACGGACTGCTCCCATCGTCGCCATCAACTGCTTGCGGGCCATCCAAAGATCTGACAGCGCAAACAGGGTGACGACATGTGCCGTGTTCTTGGCGAGACCACGGAACCGGACCTTCGCCAGACCGAACTGCCGCTTGATCACGCGAAAGGGGTGCTCCACCTTCGCGCGCACGCTGGCCTTGCGGTGCTTCGCCTTTTGAATCTTCGCCTTGGCCCTGCCTTCAGGCAGCTTGGCGATGTCGCTCGGCCTGGCCGCGATGTGCCACTGCAAGTCGTCGCGGTCCACGCGGCTGGGCGCACCTCGGTAGCCGGAATCGGCCCAGACCTGTTCTTCCTTGCCATGCAGCAGGTCGGCCACCTGTTCGACATCTGATTCATAGGCTGCGGTCGTGGTGACCGTCTGCACCAGGCCGCTATCGGCGTCTACCCCGATGTGGGCCTTCATTCCGAAGAACCATTGGTTGCCCTTCTTGGCCTGGTGCATCTGCGGGTCTCGCTCGCCATCGGCATTCTTCGTCGAGCTGGGCGCCGCGATGATGGTGGCGTCCACGATGCTGCCTTGCTTGAGCAGAAGGCCCTTGCGTGCCAGCAGCGCATTGATGAACTTCAGGATGTCCTCGGCCAAGTCGTTGGCCTCCAGCAGATGCCGAAAGTTCAGGATCGTCGTCTCGTCCGGGATCGGCTCGTTCAGGCTCAGACGCGCGAAGCTGCGAAGCGAGGCAATCGTACAGAGCCTCCTCCATCGCCGGGTCGCTCAGAGCGAACCAGTTCTGCATCAGGTGCACCCGCAGCATCGACTCCAGCGGATACGGCCTGCGGCCCCGGCCGGCCACCGGGCAATGCGGCTCGATGATCTTGAGCAGCACTTTCCACGGCACGACGAGTTCCATCTCCTCGAGGAACACCTCACGCCTGGTCTTCTTCCTCTTGCCGGCGTATTCCGCGTCCGCAAAACTGATCTGGCTCATCGCAGGTTCCCCTTTGCATCCATCAACGCGCCGCGGAATGATTGGTGGACTTGTTCAGAGCTTCCTTAGGTCAGATCCTTCGCGCAGGGGGATTGACGGTCAAGGTGACCTTGGAGCTCATGCAAAGCCGGGTCGGTGCTGAAACATCGGCTGAGGCTGCCGGCCGAACAACCACCAACTTCTATGTTGATCGAGGTCTTGATCTAACACCGCAGATGTACCGGTCAGCTGCGGAAGCTGCCATGCACAACCCGGAGGCGCGCGAAGTCGTTCTTGGGCGGTACATCAGCGGAAGCTCTCAGTCGTACGAAAGAGTCGCCAAAGCGCGACGCCACGTACTACGAAATGGGTGACTGGTCGAAGACGGCGTCCATCCTCGGCGAGGAAAACATGTGGAATATCAACGAGGAATTCCTCGCTCAACAGATTTCCCAGAGAAAGACGTTTGTATTCACCTCAGATCCGACCCTTGTGCCGAGCAAGAGTTTCACGGCCCGCGAGTATGATTACTTGATTAAAGCTGGATATAGATTGGAGCACCATGGGAGCTATTTCCGTGCGGTTCGATAACTCCGAGCAAGGGCAAAATCTGCTGCGCCGATATGTGCAGGAGTATTACGCAGTGCGCGGGAGGTCGTGCTTCCCATTCGCTGAGACAAAGAATGAAGAGTGGGAGTGGTACTACTTTCACTATCTGATTGATCGCCGGACGGTGATGCGGGTATTCCTCGGGACGGATCGTGGGATTCTCCTGCTGGGTATCGAGTTGGGAATCGGGCCTGCGTACTTTGCGCCGGAGCAATTTCAAGGCTCCTCCGCTGGTTTCACTTCTGAGCCCTCGGAAGCTGGGGTTGTACAAAACCTCGCGGCGCTCGATCGATATCTCTCCGAGACTAAGTGAGGCTCTGCTGGGCTCGGAGTTTTCGGGCGCTTGCTGGCTCATCGCGCATAGCGACCGGTGAGTTGGACCGGCGCCTATCTATCACGCCGTCAGGACCCTTCCTCGCCTTCTTCACATACTCCGGCTGAAACGTCCGCAACGCGCCATCAGTGAACACCACCGTCACTTCATCCGCCGTGGCCTGCTTCACCTGCCCGCGCCCATAGCGCTTCACCGTCACCACATCCCCAGCCGCGAACATCGCGCGCGGAGGCCGGTCGTCCACTTCGATGCGCGCCGCCTGTTCGTGCTCCGCGCGCTCCAGCACTTTCTCCTGCCGCGCGATGCGCAGGCAGTTGTCGCAGTGGCCGCAGCGCTCGACCGCGGACTCGCCTTCGAGGTGTTCCAGCAGCACGCGCCAGCGGCACCGGCCGGTCTGCGCGTAGAACACCATGCGTTCCAGCGTGTCGCGGTCCTGCTCGCGCTTGTCGCGGCGTGCGCCTCTTCGCTGTCCACCGCGCTGTTGAGTTGCACCGCCGCGATGCCCAGATCGCGCAGCGCTTCAACCTGGTCTTTCATCAGCGCGATCAGCGGCGAGACCACCACCGTGCGGCCCGGCAGCAGCAGCGCGGGCAGCTGGTAGCACAGTGACTTGCCCGCGCCGGTCGGCATGATGGCCAGCGTAGGCCGGCCGGCCAGCACCTGGTCGATGACGGTGCGCTGGCCGGCGCGCAGGCGTTCGATGCCGAACACCCGCTTCAACACATCGGCGACGCGCGCCGCCCGCTTTTTCGAAGTGTCGGCGCGCCGTTCCGGCATGGATCAGCGGTCGGCTTCGCCTTCGGGGTCGGCGTCGTTGTCCAGGTCGGTGAACTCCTGCGCATCCGGGTCGGCCGCGGGGAAACCGTCGCCGGAGGCTTCGTCGGCGTCCTCGCCGAGGTCTTCCCCGCTTTCGCCCATGCGGATCACGCGGTCGGGCGAGATGTCGGCGCCTTCGATCGCGTCGTCGCCGACGACCGAGCCGCGCTCGCCGGTGCCCGAGCCGTCGGAATCGGCGTGAAGCTCCTGCGTGCCGATGGCGTCGCTGCCGCTGTCGGAGTTGTCGCTGGGACCCAGCAGGTCGCTGCCGCGGCCGCTGGGCTGGATGGGCGCCGGGTCGGCGCCCAGGATGCTGCTGTAGGCCATGGGTTCGCTCCTTTGTCTTGTCGTCGCTTGAGTTTGGTGCGCCCAACGCGGCGGGGCCGTCGGAGCCGGGGCGGGCTGCTTGTGGGACAACGGCGATCCCCCCGCGCAGCGCCGCACGTGCCCATAATGGCCGCCCGACCATGACTGCTCCCTTGCCCGATCGTGAGTCCAAGGCGCCGCGCAGCGCCGCCAGCCAGGCCGCGCGTGGCTGGGGTCCGCGCCACCTAGTGCTGCTGGAAGCGCTGGCGCCGCCTTCGCTGGTCGCCGACGAGCGCGGCCGCGTGGTGCACCTGTCGCCCAAGGCCGGCGATTTCCTGCGGGTACCCGGTGGCGAGCCGACCCGCGATCTCTTCGACATGGTGCAGCCTGCGCTGGCCGAGCCGCTGCGCAAGCTGTGGCGGCAGGTGACGGGCACGCGGCGCGAAGCGTCGGTGTCGCTGGACGGCGCCGCCGCCGAATGCGGCGCGGCCGCGCTGCGCATCGTGCCGCTGGAAGACGGCGGCCAGCGCTGGTATGTGGTGGCTTTCGAAGCGCGCGCCACAGGCCCGCGCGAAACGCCGGGCGGCGACCTGCGCGACGTGCTGCTGCGGCACGTCATCGAAAGCGCGCAGGACTTCGCCATCTTCTCGCTCGACCTGGACCGCAACGTCACCAGCTGGAACAGCGGCGCCGAGCGCCTGCTGGGCTACAGCGAAGCCGAGATGCTGGGCCAGCCGGGCGACGTCATCTTCACCAACCTGGACCGGCAATCCGGCGCGCCGGAAACCGAAGCGCGCACCGCGCTGGCCGAGGGCCGGGCCACCGACGACCGCGTGCACGTGCGCAAGGACGGCACCGTGTTCTGGGCCGAAGGCGTGTCCATGCCGATGCGCGACGCGAGTGGGCAACCTGCGGGCTTCGTGAAGATCCTGCGCGACCAGACCGCGGAACGCGAAGCGCGCCGCCGGCTCGAGCGCAGCCAGGCGGAGCTGATGCAGGCCTTGGCGGAAACGCAGAAGGCGCGACAGGAGCTGGAAGCCGCCGACGCCGCCAAGGACCGCTTCCTGGCCGTGCTCTCGCACGAGCTGCGCAACCCGCTGGCATCCATTGCCAGCGCGTCCGAGCTGCTGCTCATGCCCAAGCTGCCCGAAGCCGCGCTGGAAAAAGCCGCGCTGGTCGTGCAGCGGCAGGCACGCGCGATGAAGGTGCTGCTGGATGAACTGCTGGACGTCTCGCGCCTGACGCTCGGCCGCCTCACGCTGACCCGCCGGCCCGTGTCGATCGCGGAGGTGGTGCAGTCCGCGCTGGAGACGGCGCGGCCGCTGGTGCAGACCGCGGGACATGAACTGGTGGTGAGCCTGCCGCCGCGCTCGGCCGAGGTCGACGGCGACCCCATGCGGCTGGCGCAGGTGGTGTCCAACCTGGTGGGCAACGCCGCCAAGTACACGCCCGACAGCGGACGCATCGTGGTGTCGGCCGAGGTGTTCCACGACGAGGTCGTGATCTCGGTGGAAGACAACGGCATCGGCATGGAGCCTGCGCAGATCGACCACATGTTCGATCTGTTCTCCCAGGGGGATCGGCCGCAGGGCCGCTCGAACGAAGGCCTGGGCATCGGGCTCGCGCTGGCGCGCAACATCGTCGAGCTGCACGGCGGCTGGATCATGGCCAGCTCGGGCGGCCCGGGGCAAGGCAGCCAGCTGCGCGTCGGCCTGCCGCTGCTGCGCGTGAACGACGAAGAAGAGCCGCCGCTGGAAGAGCCGCCGATGCGCGCGCCCGAAGCGGCGCAGGCCGCGGAAGGCGAGCTGGTGCTGGTGGCCGACGACAACGGCGACGCGGCCTGGGGCCTGGCCAAGCTGCTGGAGCTGTCGGGCTTCCGCGCCATCACCGCGCGCAGCGGCGAAGAGGCGCTGGCCATGGCCGACCAGCACCGCCCGGCCATCGCGCTGTTGGACATCGGCATGCCGGACCTCAGCGGCCACGAAGTCGCGCGGCGCCTGCGCGAGGAAGACTGGGGGCGCGACATGATCCTGGTGGCCGCCACCGGCTGGGGCCAGGAGACCGACATTCGCCACTCCATGGAAGCCGGCTTCGACGCCCACCTCACCAAGCCGCTGAACGTCGGCCGCATCAAGGGCGTGATCGAGGAACTGGCGGCGCGCCGCCGCCGCTGAGCGGTCCGCCGGGCACGGGCGTTGCCGCAGGCAGGCGTCCCGTGAAAGGAGGCCCGACATGGCCGAATCCGACATCCGCGCCGGCGAGCCACGCCGGCACGTCGCCCACAGCCGCATGAACGCGCTCGACTGGATCGCGCTCGTCCTGATGATCATCGGCGGCCTGAACTGGGGCCTGGTGGGCCTGTTCAACCTCGATGTGGTGGCCACCCTGTTCGGCCAGGACTCGTCGATCTCGCGCGTGATCTACGTGCTGGTGGGCCTGGCCGCGCTGTGGGGCTTCGTGATGATGCGGCTGGGCGGCCGCGGCGAACGCTACTGAACCGCCGCGCCGGCCAGCAGCGCGACGTTGCCGCCGGCCGCCGCGGTGTTCACCGTCACCGTGCGCTCGGCGCAGAAGCGCAGCAGGTAGTGCGGGCCGCCGGCCTTGGGGCCGGTGCCCGACAGGCCTTCGCCGCCGAACGGCTGCACGCCGACCACCGCGCCGATCATGTTGCGGTTCACGTAGACGTTGCCGATGCGCGCGCGCGCCGCGATGGCCTGCGCGCGGCTGTCGATGCGCGTCTGCACGCCCAGCGTGAGGCCCCAGCCCAGCGAGTTGATCTCGTCGACCAGCGCCAGCGGATCGCCCGACCAGCGCACCACGTGCAGCACGGGCCCGAAGACTTCCTGGGCGACGTCGGCGACGCGCTTCACTTCGAAAGCCTGCGGCGGGACGAGGTTGGGCAGCGCTTCGCGCGGCGCGGCCGGGGGGAAGCAGGCGCGTGCCTCGCGTTGCAGGCGACCCACGTGGCGCCGCAGGTTGTCGTACGCGGTCGCGTCGATGACGGGCCCCACGTCGGTGTCCAGGCGGCCGGGGTCGCCGCAGGCCAGCTCCCGCGCCGCGCCGCCGACCATCTCCAGCACCGCATCGGCGATGCCCTCGTGCAGGCACAGCAGGCGCAGCGCCGAGCAGCGCTGGCCGGCGGAGCGGAAGGCGCTTTGCACGACGGCGTCGGCCACCTGCTCGGGCAGCGCGGTGGAGTCCACCAGCATGGCGTTGATGCCGCCGGTCTCCGCGATCAGCGGCAGGATGGGACCGTCGCGATCCGCCAGAGAGCGCGCGATGAGGCGCGCCACTTCGGTCGAACCGGTGAACACCACGCCCGCGATGCCATCGGCTTTCACCAACGCGGCGCCCACGGTTTCGCCGGTGCCGTGCAGCAGCCGCAGCGCTGCGACCGGAACGCCCGCCGCGTGCAGCAGCGTCACGGTTTCACGCGCGATGGCGGGCGTCTGCTCGGCGGGCTTGGCGACGACGGTGTTGCCGGTGGCCAGCGCGGCCGCCACCTGGCCGGTGAAGATGGCCAGCGGGAAATTCCAGGGGCTGATGCAGGCCCAGGTGCCGCGGCCTTCCAGGCGCAGCTCGTTGCTTTCGCCGGTGGGGCCGGGCAGCGATTCGGGTTGCATCAGGCGTTCGGCCTGCCGCGAGTAGTAGCGCAGGAAGTCGATCGCCTCACGCACTTCGGCCACCGCGTCGCCCCAGGTCTTGAAGGCTTCGCGCACGAGCAGGGCGCACAGGTGCGGCAGCTCTCGCTGCATCGCGTCGGCGGCCTCGCGCAGGATGGCGCCGCGGCGCTCGACCGGGGTCGAACTCCAGCCGGCGAACGCGGTGCGCGCGGCGGCCACCGCCGCGGCCACGTCGCCGGGTTCGGCCATGGGCACCACAGGCACGGTGGTCGAGGCCAGCGCGCGCAGCAGCGGATCGAGCATGGCTTCTTCGGCCAGGTCCACGCCGCCGCTGTTGCGGCGCGAAGGGCCGTACAGGTCGGCGGGCAGGGGCAGGGCCGGCGCGGGCGAAGCGTGCAGCGGCGAACGCAGCAGTTCCCGCAGGCCGACCGATTCATCGGCGAGCTGGTGCACGAACGAGGAGTTCGCGCCGTTCTCCAGCAGCCGCCGCACCAGGTACGCCAGCAGGTCGCGGTGGCGGCCGACCGGCGCGTAGACGCGGCAGGCGAGCCGCGGGTCGCGCAGCACCTCGCGGTACACGCCCTGGCCCATGCCGTGCAGCCGCTGCAGTTCGAAGCTCGCGCCGTTGGCGCGGGCCATCTGCACGATGGCCGCGATGGTGCCGGCGTTGTGCGTGGCGAACTGCGGGTAGATGACATCGTTCGCCGCGAGCAGCGCGCGCGCGCAGGCCAGGTAAGAGATGTCCGTGTGGTGCTTGTGCGTGAACACCGGGTAGTGCGGCAGGCCCATCTCCTGCGCGCGCTTGACCTCGCCGTCCCAGTAGGCGCCCTTGACCAGGCGGCACATGAAGCGCAGCTTCAGCCGGCGGCCGATGGCGGCGACGTGCTCCACCAGTTCCAGCGCGCGCGTCTGGTAGGCCTGCATCGCGAGGCCGAAGCCTTGCCATTGCGGCTGCTGCGCGGCCACGTGTTCGGCCAGTGCCTCGAACACGTCCAGCGACAGCTCCAGGCGGTCCACTTCCTCGGCGTCGATGGTGAGGTTGAGGTTGGCGCGAGCGGCCTGCTCGCACAAGGTCCACACGCGCGGCACCAGTTCGTCCATCACGCGGGCGTGCTGGGTGAACTCGTAGCGCGGGTGCAGCGCGCTCAGCTTGATGGAGATGCCGTCGTTGGTTTCCACCGCGCGGCCAGCGGGCGTGCGCTGGGCGATGGCCGCGATGGCGGCGCGGTAGCTTTCCAGGTAACGGTCGGCGTCGGCCTGCGTGCGTGCGCCTTCGCCCAGCATGTCGAACGAGAAGCGCAGGTTGGCCTGCTCGCGGCGCGCGTCTTTCGCTTCATCCAGGGCTTCTTCGATGTCCTGGCCCAGGACGAACTGGCGGCCCAGCAACTGCACAGCGCGCAGGGTGGCGGCCACGACGGTGCGCGCGCCCAGCTTGCCCATCAGGCCCGGCTCGCCGCCTTCGGGCAGGAAGCGCTTGGACAGCGACAGGGCGGCCGAGGACAGCCGCGCGATGGACGACTCGCCGCCGTGCTGGCCGAAGTCGGCGCGGCCCAGCTGATCGGCGGTGAGCGCGATGGCAGTTTCGGCGTCGGGCACGCGCAGCAGGGCTTCGGCCAGCCGCATCAGCGCCAGGCCTTCGCTGCTGGAGATCGGGTACTCCTTCAGCAGCGTTTCCATCGCCCAGAACGGCGGCGGGTGCTTGCGCACGGCCTCGACCCAGGGCGCGGCGGCTACGGCCGCGGCCGGCCAGTCGAGGGCGCCGGCCAGGCCGGACAGGCGGTGGGCGACGACCTCGTTCTCGTCGCGGTAGGGGGTGGGCAGACGTTGCGGCATGAGCGCGATGTTCGGGCGATTGGCGCGGAGTTTTTGTCTAAACTGAACTGATCGAATTGAATATTTCACTAGCCATGGCCGAAGAAATCGAGGACATCGACCGCATCGACCGGAAAATCCTGAGCGTCCTGCAGCGCGACGGGCGGCTGTCCAACCTCAGGCTGGCCGAAGCGGTGGCGCTGTCGCCCACGGCGGTGCTCGCCCGCGTGCAGCGCCTCACGCGCGACGGCTACATCCTGGGCTACGAGGCGCGGCTGAACCCGCTGAAGCTGGACGCCGGCATGCTGGTGTTCGTCGAAGTGCTGCTGGACCGCACCACGCCCAATGTCTTCGACGCGTTCAAGGCCGCGGTGCAGGTGCACGACGAGATCATGGAATGCCACATGGTCGCGGGCGGGTTCGACTACCTGCTGAAGACGCGCATGCGCGACATGCAGGCTTACCGCGATTTCGCGGGCAGCGTGCTGTGGCAACTGCCCGGCGTGCGCGAGACCCGCACGTATGCCGTGATGGAAGAGGTGAAGAACACCGCCAGGCTGCCGCTGCGCTAGGAAGAGTTGCCACTGAAGGGCCGTCTTCACACCTGCGCGGGGCCAGCCCGGCCATCATGGGCCGGACCACAACCCCCACGGGAGCATGCATGAGCGACAAGCTGCGGGCCGGCGATGCGGTCGAATGGAATTCCCACGGCGGCACCGCCAAGGGCAAGGTGAAGAAAAAACTCACCAGCCGCACCATGATCAAGGGCCACCAGGTGGCCGCATCCCCCGACAACCCCGAGTACCTGGTCGAAACCGCGTCCGGTGCGCAGGCCGCGCACAAGCCGGGCGCGCTGCGCAAGGCGAAGCCCGCGTGACTGCTGCTGGGGCATGACCTGATGAACAAGCGGGGGTGGCGCCGCTAGCATCGGCGGATGACCACATCCACCAGCCCGGGGCAGGCTTACCTGCTCGCGCTCGACCAGGGCACGTCCAGTTCCCGCAGCATCGTCTTCGACTCGCGCGGCGGCATCGTCGCGATGGCGCAGCGCGAGCTGCCGCAGATCTACCCGCAACCCGGCTGGGTGGAGCACGACGCGATGGAGATCTGGCGCGGCCAGCTCGCCACCGCGCAGGAAGCGCTGAAGAAGGCCGGCATCGCGGCGAAGGACGTCGCCGCCATCGGCATCACCAATCAGCGCGAAACCGCGGTGCTGTGGAACCGCAAGACGGGGCAGCCGATCCACCACGCCATCGTCTGGCAGGACCGCCGCGGCGAGCCGCTGTGCGCGCAGCTGCGCGAGCAGGGCAAGGCTTCGTTGATCCAGCAGCGCACCGGGCTCATCGTCGACTCGTACTTCTCGGGCACCAAGATCCGCTGGCTGCTGGACAACGTGCCCGGCGCGCGCGCGCAGGCCGAACGCGGCGAGCTGGCTTTCGGCACCATCGACAGCTGGCTGTTGTGGCAGCTGACCGGCGGCGCGCTGCACGCCACCGACGTGAGCAACGCGTCGCGCACCATGCTGTTCGACGTGCACCGCAACCAGTGGGACGAAGAGCTGCTGGCATTGCTGCAGGTGCCCGCGTCGCTGATGCCCAAGGTGCTGCCGTCCAGCGCCGACTACGGCCGCACGGTGGAGACACTGCTGGGCGCCCCCGTGCGCATCGGCGGCGTGGCGGGCGACCAGCAGAGCGCGCTCTTTGGCCAGGCCTGCCTGCGCGAAGGCATGGCCAAGAACACCTACGGCACCGGCTGCTTCCTGCTGATGCACACCGGCGGGCGCTTCCAGAAGTCGGCCAACGGCCTGGTCACCACCAGCGCGGCGCAGCTGGACGCCACGCCGCAGTACGCGCTGGAAGGCAGCGTGTTCGTCGCGGGCGCGGTGGTGCAGTGGCTGCGCGACGGGCTGAAGGCGATCGAGAACAGCGCGCAGGTGGAAGCGCTGGCGGCCAGCGTGCCCGATGCCGGCGGCGTGATGCTGGTGCCCGCCTTCACGGGGCTGGGGGCGCCGTACTGGCAGCCGGATGCGCGCGGCACCATCACCGGGCTGACGCGCGGGTCCACGGTTGCCCACGTGGCGCGTGCGGCGCTGGAGAGCATCGCTTTCCAGAGCGCGGCGCTGCTGCAGGCCATGGGCCGCGACGCCGCCGCCGCGGGCGCGGCGCCCGTCGCCGAACTGCGCGTGGACGGCGGCGCCTGCGTGAACAACCTGCTGATGCAGTTCCAGGCCGACCTGCTGGGCATCCCGGTAGTGCGGCCGGCGGTGACCGAAACCACGGCATTGGGCGCCGCCTACCTGGCGGGACTGGCGGCGGGCGTCTATGCGGGTCCGGAGGAACTGCAGTCGCAGTGGCGCGCCGAGCGCCGCTTCACGCCCACGCTGCCGCGCGACCGCGCCCAGGAGCTGATGCAGCGCTGGGAGCACGCCGTCCGGCAGGCGACGGTGGCCTGACACGCGCAAGCGCCAGAATCGTGACTTTCTTTCCCGGAGCCAGCATGAAGAAAACCTTGTTCCTCGCCATCGCGATCGCCGCCGTGGCCGCGCCCGCCGCGGCGCAATCGCTCAAACCCGGCCTGTGGGAGCTCCAGCAGCGCACGCCCAGCAACCCCGAGATTGACAAGCAGGTCGCGCAGGCGCGCGAGCAGATCGCGGCCCTGCCGCCCGCGCAGCGCAAGCAGATGGAAGCGATGATGGCCAAGCAGGGCGTGCAGCAGGGCAGCGGCAACACCATGCGCGTCTGCATGAGCAAGGAGATGGCCGAGCGCAACGAAGTGCCGCCCGCGCAGGGCGACTGCAAGATGAAGGACCTGGGCCGCAGCGGCAACACGAGGAAGATGTCCTTCAGCTGCACCAACCCGGTTTCCAGCGGCGAGACCGAGGTGACGAGCAGCAGCCCCGAGGCTTACACGATGAAGACCGTCGCCACCGCCACCGTGGACGGCAAGCCGCAGAAGATGACGATGGAAGGCGGGGGCAAGTGGCTGGGCGCCGACTGCGGCAACCTCAAGCCCCTGGGGTCTGCGGCGAAGAAGTGATCTGTCGTCCCGGCGCAAGCCGGGCATGACAACCGAGGGCGCTCAGCCCTCTTTCTTCGGCCGGCCGCCGAAGATGGCGGTGCCCACCCGCACCATGGTGCTGCCGGCGGCGACGGCGGCTTCCAGGTCGGCGGTCATGCCCATCGAAAGCGTGTCCATCTCGATGCCCTGGGCCCGCAACTGCCGGAACAGGGCGGCGGCGGCCTCGTGCGGCGCCTTTTGCGCCTCGAAGTCCGCGCCCGGCTCGGGGATGGTCATGAGGCCGCGCAGGCGCAGGTTGGGCAACCGCGCGATCTCGCGCGCGAGTTCGGCGACTTCGCCGGGCGCGGCGCCCGACTTGGACGGGCCGCCGTCGATGTTCACCTGGATGCACACGCACAGCGGCGGCTTGCCTTCGGGGCGCTGCTCCGACAGGCGCTGGGCGATCTTCAGCCGGTCGACCGTGTGGGCCCAGTCGAAGTGCTGGGCGACCAGCCGCGTCTTGTTGCTCTGGATCGGGCCGATGCAATGCCATTCCAGGGCCAGGCCGGACAGCAGGCCGATCTTTTCCACCGCTTCCTGGATGTAGTTCTCGCCGAAGGCGCGCTGGCCGGCGGCGTGCGCTTCGCGCACTTCTTCGGGGCCGAAGGTCTTGGACACCGCCAGCAGCGTGACTTCTTCCACTTGGCGTTGCGCCCGGGCACAGGCGGCGGCAATCCGTCCCCGGACGGTCTGGAGGTTGGCGGCAATCGTCGTCATAATCGCCCGGCGCTAGTTACGCAAGCAAACGTCAAGAGGTAGGGACTCGTGGATATTACCCAGCTGCTGGCCTTCAGCGTGAAGAACAAGGCTTCGGACCTGCACCTGTCCGCGGGCCTGCCGCCCATGATCCGCGTCCACGGCGACGTGCGCCGCATCAACGTCGACCCCATGGACCACAAGCAGGTCCACGCGATGGTGTACGACATCATGAACGACACGCAGCGCAAGCAGTACGAGGAATTCCTCGAGTGCGACTTCTCGTTCGAGATCGAAGGCCTGGCGCGCTTCCGTGTCAACGCGTTCAACCAGAACCGCGGCGCCGGCGCCGTGTTCCGGACCATTCCGTCCAAGATCCTCTCGCTGGAACAGCTGAACGCGCCCAAGATCTTCCAGGACCTGGCGCTCAAGCCGCGCGGCATGGTGCTGGTGACGGGCCCCACGGGCTCGGGCAAGTCCACCACGCTGGCGGCCATGATCAACCACCTCAATGAGACCGAATACGGCCACATCCTGACGGTGGAAGACCCGATCGAATTCGTGCACGAGTCCAAGAAGTGCCTGGTCAACCAGCGCGAAGTGGGCCCGATGACGCTGTCGTTCCAGGCCGCCCTGAAGTCCGCGCTGCGCGAGGACCCGGACTGCATCCTGGTGGGCGAAATGCGCGACCTGGAAACCATCCGCCTGGCCATGTCGGCCGCCGAGACGGGCCACCTGGTGTTCGGCACGCTGCACACGTCCAGCGCCGCCAAGACCATCGACCGCATCATCGACGTGTTCCCGGCCGAAGAGAAGGAAATGATCCGCGCCATGCTGTCCGAATCGCTGCAGGCGGTGGTGTCGCAGACGCTGTGCAAGACCAAGGACGGCTCGGGCCGCGTGGCGGCGCACGAGATCATGCTGGGCACCTCGGCCATCCGCAACCTGATCCGCGAAGCCAAGGTGGCGCAGATGTACTCGGCCATCCAGACCGGCAACAGCTTCGGCATGCAGACGCTGGACCAGAACCTCACCGACCTGGTGCGCCGCAACGTCATCAGCCCGGCCGAAGCGCGGTCCAAGGCCAAGATACCGGAAAACTTCCCGGGCTGAGCCCCGGCCACCTTTCGCGCCCCCGAAGGAAGCGACCATGGAAAGAGACCAGGCCAGTAAATTCATCAACGACCTGCTCAAGCTGATGATCAGCCGCAACGGCAGCGACCTGTTCATCACGGGCGACTTCCCGCCGGCCATCAAGGTCGACGGCAAGGTCACCAAGGTCTCGCCGCAGCCGCTGACCGCCGGGCACACGCTGGCGCTGGCGCGTTCGATCATGAACGACAAGCAGGCGTCGGAGTTCGAGCGCACCAAGGAGTGCAACTTCGCCATCTCGCCGCCCGGCGTCGGCCGCTTCCGCGTCAATGCGTTCGTGCAGCAGGGCAAGGTCGGCATGGTGCTGCGGGTCATTCCGCAGAACCTGCCCACCATCGACAAGCTGGGCGTGCCGCAGGTGCTCAAGGAAGTGGTGATGGCCAAGCGCGGCCTGGTGGTGCTGGTGGGCGCCACGGGCTCGGGCAAGTCCACGACGCTGGCCGCCATGATCGACTGGCGCAACGAGAGCAGCTACGGCCACATCATCACCATCGAAGACCCGGTGGAATTCGTGCACCCGCACAAGAACTGCGTGATCACGCAGCGCGAAGTGGGCCTGGACACCGACAACTGGGAAGCCGCGCTGAAGAACACGCTGCGCCAGGCGCCCGACGTCATCCTGATGGGCGAGATCCGCGATCGCGAGACCATGGAACACGCCATCGCCTTCGCCGAGACCGGCCACCTTTGCATGGCCACTCTGCACGCCAACAGCGCCAACCAGGCGCTCGACCGCGTGATCAACTTCTTCCCGGAAGAGCGCCGCGCCCAGCTGCTGATGGACCTGTCGCTGAACCTGAAGGCCATGATCTCGCAGCGCCTGGTGCCCAAGCAGGACGGCAAGGGCCGCCAGGCCATGGTGGAGATCATGCTGAACAGCCCGCTGATCAGCGACCTGATCTTCAAGGGCGAGGTCACCGAGATCAAGGAGATCATGAAGAAGAGCCGCAACCTGGGCATGCAGACCTTCGACCAGGCCCTGTTCGACGCCTTCGAGAACAACCTCATCAGCTACGAAGACGCGCTGCGCAACGCCGACTCGGTGAACGACCTGCGCCTGCAGATCAAGCTGAACAGCCAGCGCGCGAAGACGCAGGACCTGGCTTCGGGTACCGAGAACCTCGCCATCGTCTGAGGGCCTCACGCCTTCGCAAACGCCCGCCTCGCGCGGGCGTTTTGTTTGCTTCCTCCCTCCCCTCCGGGGGAAGGTTGGGTGGGGGCTCTCCGGCCTTCCATTCCGCGCAAAGCGGTTATGCGCCGCATGCCATTTCCCCACGCCGGCGCTGCGGGCACAGTCTCCCCTCCCAAAGGAGAAACCGCCATGCCCCTCGTCCGCATCGACCTGCCCGCCGCCACTTCGCCAACCGAAGTCGCGGCCATCTCGCGCACCGTCCACCAGTCGATGGTCGAAGTCTTCAACGTGCCGCAAGACGACATGTTCCAGGTGGTCGCACGCCGCCCGCCCGGCGAGATCGTGTGCACGCCGCAGTTCCTGGGCGTGCAGCATTCCGACCGGGTGCTGTTCGTGCAGATCTTCTGCGCGCCGGGACGCACGGTCGGCGTGAAGGAAGCGCTCTACGAGCGAATCGCGCACGGCATCGCGGCGCAAGCATCGTTCGCCGCGGCCGACGTGATCATCAACCTCGTCGAGACGCTGCGCGAGAACTGGTCGTTCGGCAACGGGCTGGCGCAGTACGCCTTGCAGGACCGCGCCCGTCCGCAGGCGCGTGCCTAGAATCCGCGATTCCGGCCCAGGCCATCCGCAACACCCGAGACCCCCATGCCCAGCACCAACCCGAAGACGTACGACTCCACGACCCCGCGCAAGGTGGCCTTCCTCGGCCTCGGCGTGATGGGCTTCCCGATGGCCGGCCACCTGGCGCTGGCCGGCCACGACGTGACGGTCTACAACCGCAGCGCGGCCAAGGCCAAGGCCTGGACCGATGAGTTCAAGGGCAGGGCCGCGCCCACGCCGCGCGAAGCGGTGGCCGGCTGTGACTTCGTGTTCTGCTGCGTGGGCAACGACGACGACCTGCGGTCGGTGGTGCTGGGCGATGACGGCGCGCTGGCGGGCATGAAGGCCGGCGCGGTCTTCGTGGACCACACCACCGCATCGGCCAACGTCGCGCGCGAACTGTCGGCCGCCGCGAAGGCCAAGGGCCTGCAATTCGTCGACGCGCCCGTGTCCGGCGGCCAGGCGGGCGCGCAGAACGGCATGCTCACCGTCATGTGCGGCGGCGATGCGGCGTCGTTCGAGTCGGCCAAGCCGGTGGCGATGGCTTTCTCGCGCGCGTTCACGCTGCTGGGCGCCAGCGGCGCCGGCCAGCTCGCCAAGATGGTCAACCAGATCTGCATCGCGGGCCTGGTGCAGGGCCTGTCCGAGGCCATCGCCTTTGGCCAGAAGGCCGGCCTGGACATGGAGCAGGTGCTGGAAGTGATCGGCAAGGGCGCCGCGCAAAGCTGGCAGATGGACAACCGCGGCAAGACCATGATCGCCGGCAAGTTCGACTTCGGCTTCGCGGTGGACTGGATGCGCAAGGACCTGGGCCTGGTACTGGACGAAGCCAAGCGCAACGGCGCGCGCCTGCCGGTCACCGCGCTGGTGGATCAGTTCTACGCCGACGTGCAGCAGCTGGGCGGCGGCCGCTGGGACACTTCTTCGCTGATCAAGCGGCTGAAGTAAAGCGGACACCCTTGCGCGGAGAGCGCGGAGCAAGCGCAGAGGCCGCGGAGGAGACCTTCAAAAGGTTTCTTCTCCGCGGCCTCTGCGCTTGCTCCGCGTACTCTGCGTACGGGAGTTTGGGGGTTACTGCGTCACCGTGGGCCCGCTAGCCGCCTTCGCCGGCGGCGGCGCGATGCGGCGCAGTTCCTCTTCCGAGATGATCTCGAACAACCGCACCACCTTCTGCACGCCGCCGACGCTGCGTGCGATGCTGGTGGCGCGCTCGGCTTCGCGCTGGGTGACGCGCCCCATCAGGTAGGTGGTGCCGCGCTCGGTGACGACGCGGAAGGCGCCGGCCGACAGTTCGCGGTCGTCGACCAGCGAAGCCTTCACCTTGCCGGTGACCAGAGCGTCCGATGAGCGCTGGGCCAGCGTGGACGCGCC
The DNA here is from genome assembly GCF_004681975.1 of Ramlibacter humi. Lineage (GTDB taxonomy): Bacteria > Pseudomonadota > Gammaproteobacteria > Burkholderiales > Burkholderiaceae_C > Ramlibacter > Ramlibacter humi. The sequence goes on along the minus strand of NZ_SMLK01000006.1, from coordinate 160,680 downwards.
CATCACGCCCAGTTCGTTGACGACGCTGCGCACGTTCTCCACGCGCGACACGAGCTGTTCCACCTGCTGCTTCTCGCGCTCGGAAGGCACCTCGCCGGTCAGCAGCACCTGGCGGTTGTAGCTGTTGACGTTGACGTGCACGCGATCGCCCAGCGCATCGCGCACGCGCGCGCCCGCGCGCAGGTCGATGCCTTCGTCCTCCACCTGCGCGCCGGAAGTGCGGCGGTCCACGGCCATGATGGTGCCGACGGCGGCGCCGCCCAGCACCAGTGGCGCGCAGGCGGCCAGGGTGGCGGCGAGGGAAGCGGCCGCGAGGGCGGCGAGGGCGAAGCGGGTGAAGGGTCGGGTCATGCGCTGGGTTCCTGTTCTCCGAGCAGTTGGGCATCCACGCCGTCGCAGAGGCAGTGGATGGCGAGGATGTGGACTTCCTGGATGCGGGCGGTGCGCTCGTGCGGCACGCAGATGTGCACGTCGGTCTCGCGCAGCATCGCGCCGATCTTGCCGCCGCCGCGGCCGGTGAGGGCCACCACCGACATCTCGCGCTCGTGCGCGGCTTCGATGGCGGCGATGACGTTGGCCGAGTTGCCGCTGGTGGACAGCGCGAGCAGCACGTCGCCCGCCTGGCCCAGCGCGCGCACCTGCTTGGCGAACACGCGGTTGAAGTCGTAGTCGTTGGCGATGGCGCTGAGGATGGAACTGTCGGTCGTCAGCGCGATGGCGGCCAGCTCCGGCCTCTCGCGTTCGAAGCGGCCGACGAATTCGGCCGAGAAGTGCTGCGCGTCGGCGGCCGAACCGCCGTTGCCGCAGGCCAGCACCTTGCCGCCGCTGGTGACGCAGGCCAGCACTGCCTGCACGGCCGCCGCGATGGGCTTGGACAGCGCCTGCGAAGCCTGGTACTTCAGGTCGGCGCTGTCGATGAAGTGCTGCTGGATCCTTTGTTCGAGCATGGATGGGATGATAGCGTGCGCTCCCTGACCCTCCCCGGTGCCGGTCATGCGGCATCGAAGGCCGCGCGCAGCCACTGCAGCCGGCCTTCCTGCACCGCCACCACGTCGAACCGGCAGGGCGGGGGCGACGCATAGCGCATCAGGAACAGCCGGGCGGCGAACACGATGCGCCGCCGCTTGGCGCTGCTGATGCTGGCCGCCGCGCCGCCGAAGTCCGCCCGGCCGCGCCGGCGCACTTCGACGAACACCAGCGTGGCGCCGTCGCGCATCACCAGGTCGATCTCGCCGCCGCCGCGGCCCGGCGTCCGATAATTGCGCGCCACCAGCCGCAGGCCGGCCTGCAGCAGGTGGTGCAGCGCGCGGTCTTCCGCGGCATCGCCGGCGGCCTTGGGGTTGCGCGGCGGGGCCGGCGGGTCGCGTCCGAACATCTCCATTTCGATCCTTTCCGGGAACAGCCTCTTGTCCGCCGCTTCCTCGTTCACCTCCGCGCGGCAGGCCGCGCGCGAAGCCGCGGGCGCGCAGGACTTCCCCAAGGGTGCGCTCTACATGGTGGCCACGCCCATCGGCAACCTGGCGGACATCTCGCTGCGCACCCTCCACCTGCTGGAGATCGCCGATCGCGTCGCGTGCGAGGACACGCGCCACACGCAGGCGCTGCTGCGCGCCTATGGACTGGAACGCGCGGGCGACCGGCTGCTGGCGCTGCACCAGCACAACGAGGCGCAGGCGGCGCAGCAGGTCGTCGCGTGGCTCAACGCGGGCGAGCGCGTGGCGTACGCCAGCGACGCCGGCACGCCGGCGGTCAGCGATCCCGGCGCGCGGCTCGCGGCGGCCGTGCGCGAAGCGGGCCTGCGCGTGGTGCCCATGCCGGGTGCCAGCAGCGTGACCACGCTGCTCAGCGCGGCGGGCTGCGCGGGCGAAGGTGCTTTCGTGTTCGCGGGCTTCCTGCCGTCCAAGGCGGGTGAGCGCGATGCCGCCGTCGCGGCGCTTGCGCAGGAACCGCGCCCAGTGGTGCTGCTGGAAGCGCCGCACCGCATCGAGGCGCTGGCTTCGTCGCTGGCGGTCCTGGGCGATCGCCTGGTGACCGTGGGCCGCGAGCTGACCAAGCAGTTCGAGGAGATCGCCACCGTGCCTTGCGCGCGGTTGGGCGATTGGCTGGCCGCCAACCCGCAGCGCACGCGGGGTGAGTTCGCGCTGGCGTTGCACGGCGCGCCGGCGGCGCCGAAGACGGGCGAGGGCGAGCGCGTGCTGGCGTTGCTGCTGCCGGAGCTGCCGGTGAAAACCGCCGTGAAACTTGCCGCCGAGATCAGCGGCGAGCCGCGCAACGCCCTTTACGACGCGGCGCTGCGCATGAAGAAAGAAACCTAGATCGCCTGCGGGTCGACGTCCACGGCCCAGCGGATCAGGCCTTTCACCCGCTGTTCGTGCAGCAGCGGCTGCCACGCCGCCAGGAAGCGCTGCAGCGCCGGGCGCGAGATGCCCTCGGCCACCATCTGCGCCCGCTCCACGTCGGCCACGCGCTGCACGGCCATCGGCACCGGCGGGTACACCGTGACGTGCGGCGCGTCGGGCAGCTGCTGCGCCGCTTCGGATGCGGCGCGCAGGAACTGCTGCGCGACGTCCTGCGTGCGGGCCTCCGCGCGCACCAGTGCCTGGAAAGAGAAAGGCGGCATGGCTGCGGCTTCGCGCTCGCGCAGCTGCTGCGCCGCGAAGGCCGCGTAGTCGTGCTTGCGCAGCGCGCCGAACAACGCATGCGTCGGATGCCAGGTCTGCACCCACAACTCGCTGTGGCCCGCGCGCGCTGCATCGCGGCCCGCGCGACCGCCCGCCTGCATCAGCAGTGCGAACAGCCGCTCGGGCGCACGGAAGTCGCTGGAGAAGAGCGCGGTGTCCGGGTTCAGCGCGGCCACCAGCGTGATGCGCCGGAAGTCGTGGCCCTTGGCCACCATCTGCGTGCCGACCAGCACGTCGACCGCGCCCGTGTGCACCTCGTCCAGCTGCGCTTCCAGCGCGCCCTTGGTGCGCGTGGTGTCGGCGTCGATGCGGCCGATGCGCACCGGCTGGCCGCCGGGCCGCGTGGTGCCGGCGAACAGTTCGGCCAGGTGCTCCTCCAGCCGCTCGGTGCCGCGGCCCAGCGGCAGGATGTCGGGGTTGCCGCAGACCGGGCAGGCGCGCGGCACGCGCTCGGTGAAACCGCAGTGGTGGCAGCGCAGCGTGCGGTCGACCTTGTGGAACACGCGGAACGCGCTGCAGTGCGGGCACTCGCTCTTCCACTCGCAGTTGCCGCAGGCCAGCACCGGCGCGTAGCCGCGCCGGTTGAGGAACAGCAGCGCCTGCTCGCCGCGCGCGATGCGCTCCTGGATGGCGGCGACGAGTCCCGGCGCCACCACCGTCTTCTTGGGCTGCAGGTTCATGTCCACCAGCCGCACCTGCGGCAGGCGCCCTTCGCCGATGCGGGAGGGCATCTCCAGGCGCGTGTAGCGGCCCTTCTCGCTGGCGTGCCAGCTTTCCAGCGAAGGCGTGGCCGAGCCCAGCACCACCTTGGCGCCTTCGCTCTTGCCTCTGTACAGCGCCAGGTCGCGCGCGGAATAGCGCGCGCCTTCCTGCTGCTTGTAGCTGGGGTCGTGCTCCTCGTCGACGATGACCAGCTTCAGGTGCGGCAGCGAAGCGAATACCGCCATGCGCGTGCCCAGCACGATGCGCGCGGCACCGGCATGCGCCGCGAGCCAGGCTTTCAGGCGCTGCGGATTCGTCAGGCCGCTGTGCAGCGCGACCACGCCTTGCGCGCCGAAGCGTTCGGCGAATCGCGCCTGCAGCTGCGGCGTGAGGTTGATCTCCGGGACCATCACCAGCGCCTGCGCGTCGGGATCCGCGGCCAGCGTCTCGGCCACCGCGCGCAGGTACACCTCGGTCTTGCCGCTGCCCGTGGTGCCGTGCAGCAGGAAAGGCCCGGGCTCCGCGCGCAGGCGTTCCAGCGCCGCGGATTGCTCGCTGCTCAATGCCGGCGCCGCGGCGCCGGGGTCCGCCGGCGTGGCCGCCACGCCGCGTTTGGCCCGCCGGGCCCATTGGGCCGGCGTCAGCTCGCGCAACTGCGGCGGCAGCGCCGCCAGGGCCACTTCGCCCACGCCGCGCTGGTAATAGCCGGCGGCGAAGTCCACCAGGCGCCGCCAGCCCTCGCCGAGCGCGGGCAGGCCTTCCAGCACCGCCGCCACCGGCTTCTCGTCGCCGCGCGGCGGCTCGGTCGCGTCGCCCCACACCACGCCCAGGACCTCGCGCCGACCCAGCGGCACGCGCACCAAGGATCCCGCCGCGAGCGGCTGCTCACTGCCGTACGTGAACGGGCCCGCCGCACCACTGTGCGCCGGCGTCGGCACGACCACGGCGAGGCGGAACGCCGGCGGGCTCATCGTTGCAACGAACTCCTCATGTTCAGCTTTGGAATGGCACCCAAGTCCTTGATTTCCAAGGCCTTTGCCGCTGTTCAGATTTTCTGTGGATAACTTTGTTGACAGCTCACCCGGGGAGCGGCGCGAGGCCCGGAAAATCAAGGGTTTGGCTGCGCTGCCCGGAAAAGCGGCACTCGGCGGTACCTAATGAAATCAAGCACTTAGCAAAACTACCGGTTGAGCAGCCCATCCGGACCCACTTCGCGGGATGCATTGCGCCGCAACACGGTTTTTGTGCATAAGTCAAGGCGACCGCCGGTATTTGGCCTGACGTCCACTAGGGTATTCACCAATGACGCGGGCTCAGGCCAACACCTTCCGGGCGGAGTGCCGGTGCACCGCTTCCACCAGCACTTGCACGTGCTCCGGCGGGGTGTGCTGGCTGATGCCGTGCCCCAGGTTGAACACGTGCGTGGGGCCGGCGCCCGGGCCGGTGTGGGGCGCGCCGAAGCTGGCCAGCACCGAACGCACCTGTTCGTCGATGCGCTCGGGCGGCGCGAACAGCACGTTGGGGTCCAGGTTGCCCTGCAGTGCCTTGCTGCCGCCCACCAGTTGCCGCGCGCGGCCCAGGTTCACGGTCCAGTCGACGCCCAGCACGTCGCAATCCAGCCCGGCCATCTGCTCCAGCCACGGGCCGCCGCCTTTGGTGAACACGATGCGCGGGATGACCGCGCCCTCGTGCTCCCGCTTGAGTTGCGACAGCACGCGGGCGATATAGGCCAGGCTGAATTCCTGGAACGCGCCGTCGGCCAGCACGCCGCCCCAGCTGTCGAACACCATCACGGCCTGCGCGCCGGCTTCGATCTGGGCGTTGAGGTAAGCCGCCACGGCGTCGGCGTTCACCGCCAGCATCCGGTGCATCAGGTCGGGCCGGCCGTACAGCATGGACTTCACCAGCCGGTAGTCGTCGGAGCCGCGGCCTTCCACCATGTAGCAGGCCAGGGTCCACGGACTGCCGGAGAAACCGATCAGCGGCACCCGGCCGTCCAGCGCGCGGCGGATGGATGTGACCGCGTCGAACACGTAGCGCAGCTTCTCCAGGTCCGGCACCGCCAGCTGCCCGACCGCGGCCTCGTCGCGCACCGGCGAGGCGAAGCGCGGGCCCTCGCCTTCGGCGAACGACAGGCCCAGGCCCATCGCATCGGGCACGGTGAGGATGTCGGAGAACAGGATGGCCGCGTCCAGCGCGTAACGCTCCAGCGGCTGCAGGGTCACTTCGGTGGCGAAGTCCACGTCGGTGGCCAGCCCCATGAAGCTGCCCGCCTTGGCGCGGGTGGCGCGGTATTCCGGCAGGTAGCGCCCCGCCTGCCGCATCAGCCACAGCGGCGTGTACGGCGTGGCCTGCCGCAGGCAGGCGCGCAGGAAGGTGTCGTTCTTCAGCGGGGCGAAAGGCATCGCGCGATTGTCGCAGGGCGGGTCCTATGATCCGCCGCGATGGATGCGACGTTCGAACAGGCCAAGGCCTTCTTTCTGCAGGGCCTGGCCCACTACCAGGCCGGCCGCTGGGCCGCCGCGGAGCGCGCTTTCGCCGCCTCGCTGGCGCTGGTGCCGGGGCGGCCTTCGACGCTGACCAACCTGGGCGCCACCGTGCTCAAGCTGGGCCGTGCGGAGGAAGCCGCGGAACTGCTGCAGGAAGCGCTGGCGCAGGAGCCGGACAACGCCGAGGCGCTGGCGCAGCTGTCGGCGGCGCTGGCGGAGCTGGGGCGTGCGCAGCCGGCACTGGAGTGCGTGATCCGCTCGCTGTCGATCGACGCCCGCAACGCGGCGGCGTGGACGCTGCGCGGCACGCTGGAGCGCGAAGCCGGCCGGCGTGAAGCCGCCGCGTCGTCGTTCCGCCGTGCGCTGGAAACCGGCGCCGACGCTTCGCTCGTGAACTACTACCTCGCCGGCGTTTCGGGCGCAGACGCGCCGGCTGCGCCGCCGCGCGGGTACGTCGAGCAGCTGTTCGACAGCTACGCCGACGGCTTCGAACAGCACCTGGCGGGCGCGTTGCAGTACCGCGGGCCGGAGATCCTCGTGGCCGGCCTTTCGCGCGATCGGTACGGCGCGGCGCTGGACCTGGGCTGCGGCACGGGACTGGCCGCGCCGCTGCTGCGGCCACTGTGCGAACGGCTCACGGGCGTAGACCTGTCCGCCAACATGGTGCAGCGCGCCCGCGCCGGCGGCCTCTACGACGAGGTGCGGCAAGGCGAGGCCGTCGAGGTCCTGTCGTCGATGCCCGCCGCATCGCTGGACCTGGTGCTGGCGGCCGACGTGTTCATCTACGTCGGCGCGCTGGAAGCCGTTTTCGCGCAGGCCGCGCGGGTGCTGCGGCCGGGCGGCGAGTTTTCTTTCTCGGTCGAGCAGGCGGATGAGCCTCATGCGTTCGAGCTGCGCATGAGCCTGCGGTACGCGCATTCGGAGCGTTACATCCGGACGCTGGCGGGCCAATGCGGTTTCGAACTACACGCGGTGCAGCGCCATCCCCTGAGGATCGACCAGGGGCAGCCCGTGGCGGGCTTGTTCGCCTGGCTGCGCCGCAACGGCTGAAGCATTCGCCGGCGGCCGAGGCAGCCCGTTGGAGATGTGCATGAGGAATTCGCTCGCAAGCCTGGCCGCGCTGGCCGGCCTGTTCGCCGCGACGGCGGCACCGGCCCAGGTGACGCCGGCCGAGCCTTTCGGCGGCCGCCCGTTCGGCGCTGCCACCGCGCCCGTGCCGGCTCCGGCCCCCGTTCCCGCAGCGCCCGCGCCCGTGGTGGTGCAGCCCGGTGCCGGGCCGGTGGTGGTGCAAGCGGCGCCGGCCGTCGTGCAGCCGCCCATGCCGGTTCCGGCGCCGGCGCCCGCCGACGTCGCCGGGCCGAACGGAAGGCCACCATCCACGGTGAATTCACCGCGCGCGATGAACGCGCCGATTCCCGCGCCGGCGCCGGCACCGGCTCAAGCCGCCGCACCCGCGCCTGCGCCGGTGGCCGCACCGGCGAACGTCACGCCGCCGTTCACCGCCAACCGGCCTGGCAACCAGGCCCCCGTCGCAACGGCGCCGCCTCCGCCGCCCGTCAAGGGCCTGCCCGCGGACGCGCCGCGCATCGTCATCAGCGGCAGCGTGTACTCGCCCAGCGCGTCTCAGCGCATGGTGATCGCCAACGGCCAGGTGGTGCGCGAAGGCGCGGAGGTGGCCAGTGGCGTGAAGCTGGAGGAAGTGCGGCCGGAAAGCGCGGTGCTGGACTTCCGCGGCAACCGCTACAACGTGTTTTTCTGAAGCGTCACTGCGCCAGCGGCAGCGCGGTTTCGGCGGACTCGCCGGCGCTCCAGGTGCGGCGCTCCTGGCCCACCGGCACCAGCTCGTCGCGCAGGAAGCTGCCGTGGCGGTGCCTCTCGCCGTCGAACCACGAGCAGTGGCCGACGTCGCCGGTGAGTGCCTGCAGCATCATCACCGGCCCGCCCTCGCGCAGCTGCACCAGCGTGTCCGGCACCAGCCCGCCTGCGGAACGTGTGGCGAGCCCTCCGGTGCGCGCCTCGACGGCGGACCGCAGTGCGCCGATCACCAGTTCCGGCTGCACCGGCTTGGCCAGGTGGTAGCTGAAGCCAGCCCGCCGTGAGCGGTCCACGTGCTGGGGCTGCGTGTGGCCCGACATCGCGATCAGCAGCAGCCCGGGCCGCGCGGCGCGCAAGCGGGCGCCGGCGGTGTAGCCGTCCATGTCCGGCATCGCCAGGTCCAGGATGGCGGCATCGAACGCCTGAGCGCTGCCTGTCTGCGCGGCCTGGCGGCCGTCATACACGGTGGTGACGTCGTGGCCCTCGATCTCCAGCAGCATGGAGAGAGTGTCGGCCGCGTCACGGTTGTCGTCGGCGACGAGGATCTTCACGGGTGATGCTTTCCCATCGCCGGAAGTCTGACCGGTGACTGAGCCGTTCACCGTAGGACGGCGCTGACAATTCGAAACAGGTCAGGCCACGGCCTTGCGCAGCGCCTGGTCGATGTCCCAGAGGATGTCGTCCACGTCCTCGATGCCGACGGACAGGCGGATCATGTCGGCGCCCACGCCCGCGCGCCGCAGTTCCTCTTCGCTCAACTGCCGGTGCGTGGTGGACGCAGGGTGGATGACCAGCGTCTTGGCGTCGCCGATGTTGGCCAGGTGGCTGAGGAACTCGCAGGCGTCGATGAAGCGCTCGCCCGCCTTCGCGGGATCGGCCGCACGGATGCCGAAGGTGAGGATGCCCGAGCAGCCCGGCGTGCCGTCGATGGCGCGGAACTGCTTTTTCGCCAGCGCGTGGTCGGGCGACGACTCGAGGCCCGGGTAGTTCACCCAGCTGACGTGCGGGTGGTCGCTGAGGAACTGCGCGATCTTCAGCGCGTTGCGGCAATGCGCCTGCATGCGCAGGTGCAGCGTCTCGATGCCTTGCAGGATCAGCCACGCGTTCAGCGGCGAGAGCGAGCCGCCGAACGTGCGATTGACCTCCATGCGCGCCTTCATCGTGTAGCCGAAGTCGCCGAAGGTCTCGTAGAACTTCACGCCGTGGTACGCGCGGCTGGGCTCCAACATCTCGGGGAACTTCGTGCGCGCGAGCGGCGAGCCCCAGTCGAACTTGCCCGACTCCACCACCACGCCGGCCATCGTGGTGCCGTGCCCGCCCAGGTACTTGGTGGCGCTGTGCACCACGATGTCGGCGCCGAACGCGAAGGGGTTGCACAGGTAGGGACTCGCGACCGTGTTGTCGATCACCAGCGGGATGCCGTGTTCGTGCGCGATGGCCGCGACGGGCTCGATGTCGAACACGTTCACGCGCGGGTTGCCCAGCGTCTCGCCGTAGATCGCGCGCGTCTGCGGGCGGATGGCACGGCGGAAGTTGTCGGGATCGGCAGGATCGACGAACGTGGTCTCGATGCCCAGGCGCGAGAAGCCCACGCCCAGCTGGCCGACGGTGCCGCCGTACAGCGTGGACGAAGCGACGATGTGGTCGCCGGCCTTCAGGATGGCCAGCAGCGCCGTCATCTGCGCCGCCATGCCGGTGGCGCAGGCCAGCGCGGCGCGGCCGCCTTCGAGCGAGGCCACGCGCTCTTCCAGTACCGCGACCGTCGGGTTGCTGATGCGCGAGTAGACGTTGCCGAAGGTCTGCAGGTTGAACAGGCTGGCCGCGTGCTCGGCCGAGTCGAACACGAAGCTGGTGGTCTGGTGGATCGGCGTGGCGCGCGCGCCGGTCACCGGGTCGGGTGTCGCGCCGGCGTGGATCGCACGCGTGCCAAAGCCGTAGTCGCGGTCCTGGTTCGCCATGTCAGTACGGAAGTTGCTGCGGCCGGCGCGACGAGATCACCTTCGTGTTCACGCCGGCCCAGTTGAGGCCGCCGAACAGGCGCGCATGTTCGATCTTCACGCAGCGGTCCATCACGACTTCGAGTCCCGCCGCGCGTGCCTTCGTCGCCGCGGCCTCGTTCACCACGCCCAGTTGCATCCACAGGCACTTCGCGCCGATGGCGATGGCCTCGTCGGCGACCGGCGGGATGTCTTCGCTGCGGCGGAAGCAATCCACCATGTCGATCTTCACGCCTTCTTTCGCCAGCACCCGCGCCGCTTCGGTCACGCTGGGATAACAGCGCTCGCCCAGGATTTCCTGCGCCGATGGATTGACCGGCACGATGCGATAGCCGTGCGCCTGCATGTACTTGGCCGCGAAGAAACTCGGGCGGTGCCATTGCGGCGACAGGCCCACCACGGCCAGTGTGCGGCAGGTGCCCAGGATGCGCCGAAGTTCGTGGACGGAGCTCATGCGCGCCAGTGTACGAAAGCGCCGCCGTCCTACCTCGGTCACCGGTGGCTCAGCCTAAGGTGCCGCTGGATGGGTTTCAACGATCAATTCCACCTCATCCGTCGGCGCGAACTGCTGCGCTGGGCGGCCTTGGCCGGCGTGCCCGCGTTGCCTGGCTGCTGGGTCGGCGACAGCAACGCGCAATCCGGCCCGCCCAAATCCGGCTTCTCGCTCGGCACCAACCTGTCCGGCATGGAATGGGCGCAGCCGGGTTTCCGCAAGGGCGGCAGCACGCTGCCCAACCTGCACTACACCGTGCCGCGCAAGGCCGACATCACCTGGCTGGCCCAGCAAGGGTTCAAGCGCAACCGCCTGCCGGTGGCGTGGGAGATGCTGCAGCCGGTGCTGTTCGACGCGAAGCCCAACGACGCGGCGCGCGCGCTGGTGGGCCAGCCGGGCGAGTTCAACGCGCAGTACGCGCAGTTCATCACCGACGTGCTGGACGCGCATGCGGCCGCGGGCGCGAAGTGCATCGTCGACCTGCACAACTATTGCCGCTACCGCGACTTCCGCTACGGGCCCGATGGCGGCGTTGCCGGCCTCAAGCCCGGCAGCACGCCGCGGCACTGGCCCTACACCGAAGACCCGAACGGCGTGCAGGAGCGCATCTTCTCGCTGGCGGCGAACGCCACGCTGACGCAGGCGCACTTCGCCGACTTCTGGCGGCGCGCGGCGCAGCGCTGGAAAGACCATCCGGGCCTGGCCGGCTACGGCCTGATGAACGAGCCGCATGACCTGCCGCGGCCGGGCGAACTGGAAGCCAGCGAAGGCGGCGGCGAAGACCTCGCGATCTGGCCCGCGTACGCGCGCGCCGCGCTCGACGCCATTCGCAAGGTGGACGCGCGCACGCCGGTCTACGTCGCCGGCAACGAGTGGAGCGCGGCGACGTCCCTCGCCAGGAGCAACCCGGGCTTTCCGCTCGCAGGCGACAACGTGGTGTACGAAGTGCATCTGTACCTCGATGCGTCCAGCAGCGGCCACGCCTTCGACTTCGACACCGAAGCGAAGAAGGGCTACTCCGCGGGGCTGAGCCGCCGCGCGATCAACGCCGACACCGGCGTGAAGCGGCTGGAGCAGGCCGTCGAGTGGGCGCGCGACAAGAAGGCGCGCGTGGCGCTGACCGAGATCGGCATGCCGCTGGACGACCCGCGCTGGCAGGAGATGTTCATGCGCACCATGGCGTATGCGGCGTCCAACGGCGTGGAGGTCTACAGCTGGATGGGCGGTGGCCACTGGCCGGTGCGCAACTACCCGATCCACCACGTGCCGGGCTGGCACGAGAACCGCACGCTGCCACCGCCGGTGGCGGGGCCGATGCAGCAGGCCGCGGGCATCGAGCACTTCGCGCTGTTCGACGACGGCGCGGGCTGGGCGCAGCAGGGGCAGCCGGTGACCATCACCGTCTATGCGCGCGGGTTCCTGCGGCAAGCCATCACGCTGGAGGTGGCGTCGGACGGCGGCAAGTTGGGCAAGGCCCGCGTCACCATCCCGGCCGGCGCGAACGGCAGCGACAGCTACACCTTCACGCCCGAGCCGGGCCGCGTGCACACGCTGTCGTACAAGGCCGCGGGCAACCTGGCGTTGCCGCCTGCGCGGCGCGTGTACGCCATCGCCGACCCGGTGGCGTACGCCTCGCGCGACCTGGCGGAAGCCGCGCACGCCATCCTTGCGCGCTACGGCGCAGCGAAATGGGACATGGCGCAGGCGTACACCGACTACGTCAACGGTGCGCCTTCGCGCGACGGGCAGCCGGTGCGCGCGGTGTCCGACTCGGGCTTCGGTTCCAGCTTCGGCAATGCGCTGGAGATGCTGCACTTCGCCAACAACGACGGCGCGACGGCGAAGGTGAACCTGCCGCCCGTGATGCGCCCGGTGAACGGCCGCGCGGCCATCGACCTGTCGCCGCCCGAGACCTGGGGCCTGTGGTGCAAGAAGAGCGCGCCCCAAGCCGAAGTGCTGCCGCGCCCGCGCAACCGCGTGCCGTATGACGTGGGCGACGAGCAGTTCGCGCTGGTGGTCATCCGGCCCGCCGACGAACGCGCCGGCGGCGTTGCCTTCCAGGCTTCGCGCGCGGAGAAGGGCTGCCTGTCCGAGCTGTCGCTGGCGGAAGGCAAGCCGCAGGCGCGCTGGATCGACGAAGGCGGCGGGCAGGCGGTGCTGGCCGCGCCCGAACCGCTGCCGGCGCAGAAGCCCGCGGTGCTGGCCTTCGCGGCTTCGCGCGGCGCGCAGGTGCTGCGCGTGAATGGCCGCGCGGTGGCGCAGGGCAACTCGACCCTCGGCCAGGGCGTGTTCAACCAGCTGCTGCTGGGGTGGGGCTTCGTCGACTACTACCCGCGCGACAGCCTGCGCGGGCAACTGCATGCCGCGGTGACCGGCCGCGGCCGTCCGTCCGATGCCGAACTGGCGGTGCTGGAGAAATACCTGCTGTCGCTGGCGGCTGAGCGCTCAGCGTGACTGCAGGTCGGAGGGGCGGCTGATGTAGCGCTCGCGCGCGCGGCGCAGGTGCTGCTCGCGCGCCTGGCGCAGGTGGCGGTCTTCCTGCACGCGGCCGGCCAGCGAGTCGTGCAGCTTGGCCAGCGCGCCCGGCTGGCGCGAGCATTCGCCGGCCACCACGTCCGGGACCAGGATCACTTCGCCGCCGTCGGCTTCCATCTCGAAACGGCATGGCGTGCCGAGCGCGCCGAACACGGTGACCATGGCTTCGTCGTGCGTGAAGCCCTTGAGCAGCAGGGCGAAGCGGGCGGGCCCCGTGTGTGCCGCCAGCCCACGGCCGGCCGCCAGCGATTGCAACGCCGCGCCCACCTGGTGCACCGCCGCGCGGCGGATGTCCTCGCCGTACAGCTTGCGCAGCTCGTCCAGTTCCTCGAAGTCGAACACCAGCAGCGTCACCAGGCGCGAAGTGCCGGCCATCAGCCCGGCGCCTTCGTCCAGGAAGGCGTGCAGGTCCAGCAAAGGCCTCGTGGGCCGCCGCAGCCAGCGGCCCGTGATGCGGCGCCACCAGCCGGCGGTGCGCGGGTGCGAACGCCGGGGCGGCTGCCAGGTCGACGGCGACTCGGAAGCCGCAACTGTGTCCATGAATCCTCCCTGCATGCGGCGTCCGACCCTGTGCCGGGACGTGGTGCCGCTGGAAGGCCATTTTGGGGCGGCTGCGCCGCTTGTCAGCGCAATTCGTGACGCACACCCCGGCAGGTCTTACGGGGGTGTGTGGCGCCTGCGCGCCAATACGCCGGGAGGGCGCCCTGTCAGGGCTTGGCGGCGGTTGCGACGCGCCGGGGGATCTTCACGCTGGGCTTGCCTCCCAGGGAATCCAGGCGGTGGCCCATGGCGCGCTCCAGCGTGTCCAGGCGCTGCTGCGCCGGCGGGTGCGTGGAGAGCGACAGCGAGAACAGCGGGTTGTCCGGCGCCTGCGCGCGCAGCAGCTGCAACACGCCCGGCAAGCCGAACGGGTCGAAGCCCGACCGCGCGGCCAGGCCCACGCCCAGGCGGTCGGCCTCGAACTCGTCGGCCTGGTCCAGCCCGCTGGAATACAGGTTCTTGCCCAGCGCCAGCAGCTGCTGCGACACCATGCTGCCGATCGCATTGTTCGTGCGGATCTGCGACCCGAGCAGTTGCGTGGCGAGCCCAGCGCGTGCCTTGGCACGCAGCGCGTTGAGGTGGTGGCGCGAAGCCACGTGGCTGACCTCGTGCGCCAGGATGCCGGCCAGCTCCGCCTCGTCGACGCGATCGAGCACGCCCTTGGTGACGAACACGAAACCGCCGGGCGCGGCGAACGCGTTGAAGCCGGCGTCGTCCAGCACGCCGAAGGTCCAGGGCAGGTTGGGCCGGCTGGACTGCAGCGCGATCCAGCGGCCCAGCTGGTTGACGTAGCGCTGCGTGGCGGTGTCGGCCACCAGCGGCTTGCTGCCCAGGAGCACCGCGGCCAGCTGGCGGCCGATGGCGATCTCGTTGGCTTCGTCGATCTCGCCCTGCGATTGCGACAGCAGCTCGAACAGCGAGTTGCCCGGTTGCTGTCCCTGCGCCTGCTCCGTGGGCAGCACGCTGCCCAGCTTGCCGCCGCCGCCGGGAAGGATGTTGCCCAGCAGGCCGCCGAGATTGGGTTGCGCCGCGGCCGGCAGGCAGGCCAGCGCCGCGGCCAGGCCGAAGGTGAAAACGATGGCGCGGCACTTCATTGCGTCACCCCCGATTGGATGGCGGTTGCGGGAGCGGGGGCCGGCAGCGGCTCCACGTTCACCGGCGCCAGGTTGGCCTGCTTCGCGAACCGCTGCGCGTCGGCTTCGCTGGCGCGAAGTTTTTCCATGCGCGTGACGGCCTGCAGGTCGGGCTGCGCCTGGGCCAGGTCTTCGGCGCCCAGGCCGCGGATGCCGATGGTGGCGGTGGGCGTGGTGGTCTTCTGTTCCGGCGCCTTGCTGAAGAAGCCGGTGACGCCGCGCAGGGCGCCGGCCATGGTGCCGCCGCCGCTGCCGTCGCCGGTGCTGCCGGGCGAGCGCAGGTCGAACATGTGGAGCCAGCCGGTGGCGCCGGAAGCCGCCTTCACCTTGACCCAGGGACCTTGCCGGTCGCCGAGCCGCGTGACCTGCGAGTCGGCGGGCAGCGAGGCGGCGACGGCGCCGTCCGCGGCGGGCGTGGCGCGCAGTTCGCTGGCGCGGCGCACGACCGCGGCTTCGTCCTGCGCATGCGCGGCGGGCGCGGCGGCGGCCAGCGCCGCGGCGAGCACCACGGCCGCGCGAAGGTTCAAGGGTGTGAGCAGCCCCACGGGAATCCTCTCCTGATGTGCTTGAGGGCGCAAATGATGCCCGCGATTCGGGGGCGTGCCCGCGCCGCGGGTGGCCCAGCGCGTGAAGAAGTTCCGCGACCGGCCGGTCTTCAGGGGCGGGCGATGGCCGAGCGCACTTCGGCCACGCTCAGCACTTCGGTCAGCACCTGCGGCGCGCTGCCCTTGCGATAGAGCACGTAGACCGGCACCCCGCTGCGGCCCAGCGAGGCCAATGCCGCGGTGATGGCGGGATCGCGCCTCGTCCAGTCGGCGCGCAGCAGCGCGACGTTGGCGCGGCGGAAGTCGCCCAGCACGTCGGCGTTCGAGAGCGTCGTCTTCTTGTTGTATTGACAGGTGACGCACCATGCGGCGGTGAAGTCGACGAACACCGGCTGGCCCGCGCCCACCAGCTGGTCGGCCTTGGCGGTCGACCAAGGCTGCCAGTCGCCTTCGGCCTGCGTGGTGGCAGCCGCCGGCGGCTGGGTCAGCAGCGGACCGGCGGTCCACGCCACAGCCGCCAGCGCCGCCACCGCGGCCGCCGACAGCAGCAGCCGCGCGCGGCCATTCAGCGTCAGGGTCCACACCAGCAGGCTGAGGGCCACCAGCAGCGCGAGCAGCGCGCCCGCGCCGTCGATGCCGCTTTGCTGGCCCAGCACCCACACCAGCCAGGCGACGGTGGCGAACATCGGGAAGGCCATCAGCTTGCGGAAGATGTCCATCCACGCGCCGGGGCGCGGCAGCACGCGCGCGATCGCCGGCAGCGCGCTGGCCGCGAGGTAAGGCAGGGCCATCCCCGCGCCCAGGCAGGCGAACACCAGCAGCGCCTGGAACGCCGGCAGCGTGACCGCCAAACCGAGCGAGGCGCCCATGAAAGGCGCGGTGCAAGGCGATGCGATGGCGACCGCCAGCACGCCCGAGAGAAACGCGTTGGCGACCGGATGCCTCGCTTCCATGGATGCCACCGACGAAGGCAGCATGGAGCCGAACTCGAACACGCCCGCGAAGTTCAGCGCGATGAGCGTGAACAGCGCGGCCAGCCCCGCCACCACCAGCGGCGACTGCAGCTGGAAGCCCCAGCCCAGCTGTTCGCCCGCGGCGCGCAGCGCCAGCATCAGCCCGCCCAATGCGAGGAAGGCGATCACGACGCCGGCCGTGTAGGCCAGCCCCGAGATGCGATGCGCGCGCGCGTCTTCCGAATGCGTCGCGAAGCCCACCACCTTGATCGCCAGCACCGGGAAGACACAAGGCATGAGGTTGAGCACCAGGCCGCCGAGCAGCGCGCCCAGCAGCGCGGCGACCAGGCCGATCGGCGGCGCGGCGGGCGCGCCGGTGTTGCTGCGCAAGGCATCCTGCAGTGCGGGCGACACCGTCGCCGCGGCGCTGACCTGCGGCCAGGTGCCCGAGACGGCGAGTTCGGCGCGCCAGCCTTGCGCGCCTTCGGCCAGCACCACGGGCATCACGGTGGGGCTGCCGCTGCGCTGCGCCGACAGCGGCACGTGGGCGTGCCACACCGCGCCCTTCCACTCCTGCGTCCAGGCACCGGCGCTCTCGATCACCTCCGGCGTTTCGGGGAAGAACTGCAGCTGCTTGCCGCGCGCCTGCACCGGCAGTCCCTGCACCTGGATGTCCAGCGCGTCACCCGCGACGCGCGCCACGCTGGGCGGGATGGCGCCGCCGGGCACCTTCGGCAACTCGCGCGGCTGGGCATTGGCCGCGGCTTCGAACGCCGCGCCATTCAGCGCGGTGGACCCACGAACCGGGATGCGCAGCGTGAAGTCGCCTTCTTCCGGGATGCATTCCTGCCGGCACACCAGCCAGGCGGCATGCGCCTTCACTTCCAGGGAGTCCGCAAGGGGCGACGGCTTGAAGTCCGGCGACACCGTCAGCGGCACCGGCAGCAGCACCGTGCCTTCGTAACCGTAGTTGGCCAGCGTGCCGATGGGGATCTTCTTCGGCACCGGCCACTGGATGTCACCCGCGGTGACGCCGGGCGGCAGCGTGAACTGGATCTGCGTGGGCAGCCCCGAGTCGCCCGAGTTTTTCCAGTAGGTGTGCCACTCGGGCTGGTGCGCCAGCTGCAGGCCCACCAGCAGCGGCTGCCCCGGCTGCACGCCCTGGGGCGCGTACGCCATCAGCTCGGCGCGCACGCGCTCGGTGGTGACCACGGACTTGCCGGCACCCTGCGCGGACGCGCCCAGGCCCAGGGTGAGCAGCCACGTGGCGAAAAGGCAGCGCAGGAAAAAGGACATGGTGCTGTCGGAGCCCAACCGTGGCCTGAAGTTCCGCGCGCTCAGGCGAAGCCCAGCACCACGCGGCGCGTGGTGGCTGATTTCTTCTCGATCCTGGTGACGACCACGCCGCCGATCTCGGACGTGTTGGCCACGTGCGTGCCGCCGCAGGGCTGGAAGTCGATCAGGGCATCGGCGCCCACGCGGATGGTGCGGATGCGGCCCGTGCCTCGCGGGGGCTGCACCGACATGCTCTTGACCAGCGCCGGGTTGGCGTCCAGCTCCTCGTCGGTGATGGAGCCCACGGCGACGGGGTGCGCCGCGGCCACCAGGCGCGCGATGCCCTGCGTCAGCGCGTCCTTGTCCAGCGGGTCGGTCATGTTGAAGTCCAGCCGCGCGTACTCGGGCGTGATGGAGCAGCCGTTCACCAGTTGCGGCACCAGGTGGCACAGCAGGTGCGTGGTGGTATGGAAGCGCATCAGCTTGTGGCGGCGGTCCCAGTCGATGCGCGCGGTGACGCGCTGGCCGGGTTGCAGCGTGGCCAGCAGGGCTTCCTGCCCTGCCGCGGGCACGTGCCAGATGCCGCCGGTGGGCTGGCCCTGCTCGTCCTTGGCCTTGCGCGTGTCGGCGATGGAAAGCGTGCGGCCGTCGGCCAGCACCAGCACGCCGCTGTCGCCGGCCTGGCCGCCACCGAGCGGGTAGAACACGGTGCGGTCCAGCTCAAGGCCATGCTCGTTGACGGAGCGCATCTCGGCGTCGCATTCGCGCAGGTAGCCGTCGTCGCGGAAGAGCTCTTGGGTCATCCCCGGATTGTCGCGGTTTCTCCCTACAGCCCGTCCGCGCGCCGCGCCCGACACTGCCCGGGATGAGGCTTCACTGGATCCCCCTGGCGGCCGTCGCGGCACTGACGGCATGCAGCGGACTCGCGCAGTTGCCCGAGTCCAGCACCGTCGGCCCTTCGCCGCAACTGCCCGCGCCGCAGCAGAGCCTGGTGCCCACGGTGCACATCGCGCCCGCCGAAGGCTGGCCGGAGGGCGCGATGCCCAAGGCGCCCGCGGGCTGGCGCGTGACCGCGTTCGCGCGCGGCCTGGACCACCCGCGCTGGCTGTACGTGCTGCCCAACGGCGATGTGCTGGTGGCCGAGACCAACAAGCCGCAAGTGCCGGAAGACCGGAAGGAAAAGGGCTTCAAGGTGTGGGCGCAAGGGCTGGTGATGAAGCGCGCCGGCGCGCAGGTGCAAAGCCCCGACCGCATCACGCTGCTGCGCGATGCCGACGGCGACGGCGTGGCCGAAACGAAGTCGGTGTACCTGGAGAAGCTGCATTCGCCTTTCGGCATGGCGCTGGTGGGCGGCCAGCTGTACGTGGCGAACGCCGATGCCATCGTGAAGTTTCCGTATGCCGCGGGCCAGCAGCGCAACACCGCGGCGCCCACGCCGGTGACCGACCTGCCGGGAGGCCGCAACCACCACTGGACCAAGAACATCCTGGCCAGCCGCGACGGCCGCAAGCTGTACGCGACGGTGGGCTCCAACAGCAACGCCGCCGAAGGCGGCATGGGCATCGAGGAAGGCCGCGCGGCGATCTGGGAGGTGGACCTCGCCAGCGGGCAGAAGCGCCAGCTCGCCGGCGGCATCCGCAACCCGAACGGCCTGGGCTGGGAGCCCACGACCGGCGCGCTGTGGACCGTGGCGAACGAGCGCGACGAGCTCGGGGACGACCTGGTGCCCGACTACCTGACGTCGGTGAAGGACGGCGCGTTCTACGGCTGGCCCTGGAGCTACTGGGGCGCGCACGTGGACGACCGCGTGCAACCGCCGCGGCCCGACATGGTGGCCAAGGCCATCGCGCCCGACTACTCGCTGGGCAACCACGTCGCGCCGCTGGGCATGGCGTTCTCTGACGGCAAGCTGCCCGCGCCTTTCGCCAGCGGTGCTTTCGTCGGCGAGCACGGCTCGTGGAACCGGCGTCAGTTGTCCGGCTACAAGGTGGTGTTCGTGCCGTTCGCGAACGGCAAGCCTTCGGGCGCGCCGGTGGATTTCCTCACCGGCTTCCTCAGCCCGGACGGAAAGGCCTTCGGCCGGCCCGTGGGCGTGGTGCTGGATGGAAAGGGTGGCGTGCTGGTGGCCGACGACGTGGGCAACGCCGTCTGGCGCGTGGCGCCGCAGGCGGCGCGCTAGAGTGCGGGGTTTCGATCCTTTCGGGAGTCCCATCTTGCGTTCGCTTTTCATCGCCGCTTCTCTCGCCTTCATCGCCTCCGCTGCCGCCCACGCGGCCGAGCCCGTCAAGACCGCCAGCGGCCTGGTCTACGAGTCCCTGAAGGAAGGCAGCGGCGAATCGCCCAAGGCCACCGACGTGGTGCGCGTGAACTACCGCGGCACCTTCCAGGACGGCCGCGAGTTCGACAGCAGCTACAAGCGCGGCGAACCGGCCGAATTCCCGCTGAACCGCGTGATCCCCTGCTGGACCGAGGCGGTGCAGAAGATGAAGCCGGGCGGCAAGGCCAAGCTGACCTGCCCGCCCGAGATCGCGTACGGCTCGCGCGGCGCGGGTGGCGTGGTCCCGCCGAACGCGACCTTGAACTTCGAGGTCGAGCTGCTGTCCGTCAAGCGCTGATCACGTTCGCCGGAGAACCTGCTCCCAGGCCATCTTCGGCTTCGCGTACCGCAGCACCTGCCGTTCTTCGCGGTTCACCTCGGTCCATGCGGCCGGGGTGAACAGCCGATCCAGGTCGGCCGCATCGAAAAACCGTTTGAAGTCCGCGTAGTGCGCGTCCTGCCGGAAGTAGTGCGGCTCGACCTCCGTGCCTTGCATCGCGCCGTGATCCACGTCGTTGGTCGAGTTCACGCGGCATAGCAGCAGGCCGCCCGGACGCAAGCAGCGGCGGATCTCCGCGACGGCGGCCACGGTGGTGTGCCAGTCGAAGTAGTGCAGGCACAGGCTCGCGACCACGACGCCGAAGCTCGCATCCGCGAACGGCATCGGCTGCCGCAAATCGTGCAGCAGCAGCGCGGCGCGCGGTGCGGCCACCGAGCAGCGGCGCAACGCGTCCTCGGCGATGTCGGTGCCGATCACCTCGAACCCCTGCGCCAGCAGCCACGCCGTGTCGCCGCCGGTGTCGCAGCCCAGTTCCAGCACCGGCGTGCCCGCGGCGGCCGCGCGCATGGCGGGCAGCCAGTGCTCCATCCAGCGGTCGGCCTGTGGGCCATGCATCTGCGCACAATCGGGGTCGGTCACGGCGCGAGTGTCGCACCGTGCGCATGGAGATCGGCACGATGGCATTCCGGTACGTGAGCGTGGAAGAAGCGGTGCAGGCTCCCGGGCTGCGCATGGTGGTGGTGGGCGGCGTGCCCAGCCCGTGGGGCGAAGCGGCCAAGGGCATCTTCCACGTCAAGAAGCTCGATTGGCTGGCGGTGCGCCTGGACTACCAGAGCGACGCGATGAAAGCCTGGGCGGGCCAGCGCAGCGGGCCGGTGGCCATCCACGGCGAAGAGGCGCCGCGCGACCGCTGGATCGACATCCTGATGCTGGCCGAGCGGCTGGCCCCTTCGCCTTCGCTGCTGCCCGCCGACCCGGCGGATCGCGTGCTGGCCATCGGCTTGTCGCACGAGCTCATGGGCGAGCGGGGCCTGTGCTGGTCGCGCCGCTTGCAGCTGGTGCACATGGGCCTGGCGGAGCAGGGCGGTTTCGTGCCCCAGGTCGCGCAGTACCTCGCGCGCAAGTACGGCCACACGCCGGATGCGGGCGGGGCCGCGACGGCGCGCGTGGTGTCGCTCCTGCGGATGCTGGCGCAACGACTGAAGGCGCAGCAGGCCGCCGGCAGCCGCTACCTCGTGGGCGCCGCGCTGACCGCGGCGGACATCTACCTGGCCGCCGGGCTTGCGTTGTTCCGCCCGCTGGGTGCCGACCTCTGCGCGATGAAGCCCGACACGCGCGCGGCTTTCGAGACGCCCGATGCCCAGACCGATGCGGCCCTGGACCCGGTGCTGGTCGAGCACCGCGACCGCATCTACCGCGATCACCTGGTACTGCCCCTGGCCCTGTGATCAGGCGGCAGAAAGAGTGATGTCGCCGTACCAGGCCTGCAGCTCGATGTGCAGGTCGTCGCTGTCGGTCAGCACGCCGGCGTTCAGCAGCGGCCCGGGCTCCTCGCCGAACACCTGCTGGTAGTCCTTCGCGGCGTCGCGTTCGTACGAAAGCCATTGGCCGGCGCGCGCGGCGCCGCTCTCCACCACCAGGTAGCGGATGCGCTGGGTGCGCGCGTTGCTCACCACCGTGCCGACCGGCAGCCTGGCGTCCCAGACGTACATCAGCGTCGCATAGGGCAGGCGGTGGCCGGTGAACAGTTCGACCAGTTCGTAGAAAGCGCGGTCGCGGTTGTTCAGCGTGGTGTGGTCGCCGTCGAAGCCCAGCGCCACCCGCGCCGGCGAATCGTCCGTGTCGCGCTCGCCCACGCACAGGCCGTCGGGCACGCCGGCGACCTGCCAGCTCCAGCGCAGCTTCGGCGTGGCGACCGGATCGCCCACGCAGCCGCAGCGAAGGCCCGATGTGCCGCCCGTGCCGCTGGCGGCGTGCAGCACGCGGCGCCCGTCCAGCGCCGATACGCGGTAGTCCGTGCGGGGCAGGTCGCGGCGCAGCACGTACGGCTCCCAGCCGGGCGGCAGTTCTCCCAGCTCTTCGGCAGTGGAAAACGGCGCGATGCCGCCCCGCGCCGCGGGTGACGACTGGGGCGCCGCGCAGCCGCCAAGCCCGAGGGCGGCCACGGCGCCGGCCATGCCGAGCAGTTGCCGGCGCGTGGGCATGCGTGCGGCATCGGGATAGGAAGACTCGTGGGCCATGGCGCGCGGCAGTATCCGGTTGGGGCAAGTCGCAGGCATGACATCAGCCGTCATGTGCGGTGGGCCGCAAGGTTAGGGCGCCGCGAAGGCGAAATCAGTCCGCCGAAAGCAGTAGTCCGGCGCTCAGGAAGTCCGCTTCGGCAAGGGCAGCGCCGTCTTGTAGCGAACCTGCTTCAGCGCGAACGAGGAGCGGATCTTCTCGATGCCCGGGATGGGCGTGAGCTGCTCCAGGATGAAGCGTTCCAGCGCCGCGATGTCGGCGACGGCCACGCGGATCAGGTAGTCGCTGTCGCCCGTCATCAGGTAGCACTCCATCACCTCGTCGTGCTCGGCGATGCGCTGCTCGAACTCGGCCAGCGATTCGCGCGACTGCGCCTTCAGGCTGATGTTGATGAAGACGTTCAGGCCCAGGCCGACCGCCTTGGGGTCCGCCAGCGCGACATAGTGGCGGATGACGCCGGCGTTCTCCAGCGCCTTGACGCGGGCCAGGCAGGGCGAGGGCGAGAGGTGGACGCGCCGCGCCAGCTCCACGTTGGTGAGCGAGCCGTCCTGCTGCAGTTCCGCCAGGATGCGCAGGTCCAGCGCGTCCAGTTGCATGTCATGCCTTGAAAGTGTCTATATGCAGAATTTTATGCGGCCAAGCTCATCCGGGCGACAACATTCGACACCCGATTCCGCGCGGGGCGGCCTACAGTGGCGCGCATGACCGACCACAGCCTCTCCCGCTTCCTGCTCGCCCCGGGTGCCGACACCGACCCCGGAGAAACCGCCGAGTGGCGCGAGGCGCTGCAGACGCTGGTGGCGCACGAAGGGCCGCAGCGGGCGCGCTTCATCCTCGACCAGCTGGCCGCCATCGCGCGTTCGCCGCAGGTGGGCTGGTCGCCGGAACTGGTGACGCCCTACGTCAACACCATCCCGGTCGAGCAGCAGCCGCCTTTTCCGGGCGACCTGGCCATCGAGGAGCGGCTGGCGTCGCTGATGCGGTGGAACGCGCTGGCCATGGTGGCGCGCGCCAACAGCGCGTACGGCGAGCTGGGCGGGCACATCGCCAGCTACGCCAGCGCGGCGGACCTGTTCGAAGTCGGCTTCAATCACTTCTTCCGCGCGAGGAGCGGCGCGGATGGCGGCGACCTGGTGTTCTTCCAGCCGCACAGCGCTCCCGGTGTCTATGCGCGCGCGTTCCTCGAAGGACGGCTGGCCGAAGCGGACCTGGCGCACTACCGTCAGGAGATCGCCGCGCCGCAGTCCGGCGCGCGCGGGCTTTCCAGCTACCCGCACCCGTGGCTGATGCCGGACTTCTGGCAGTTCCCGACCGGGTCGATGGGCATCGGGCCGATCAGCTCGATCTACCACGCGCGCTTCATGCGCTACCTCACGCACCGCCAGCTGCTGGATTGCGGCGGCCGCAAGGTGTGGGGCGTGTTCGGCGACGGCGAGATGGACGAGCCCGAGAGCATGAGCGCGCTGACGCTCGCGTCGCGCGAGAAGCTGGACAACCTGGTGTGGGTGGTCAACTGCAACCTGCAGCGGCTGGACGGCCCGGTGCGCGGCAACGGCCGCATCGTCGACGAACTGGAAAAGCTGTTCCGCGGCGCGGGCTGGCACGTCGTGAAGCTGCTGTGGGGCAGCGACTGGGACGGCCTGTTCGCGCGCGACGTCACCGGCGCGCTGGTGAAGGCTTTCGCACACACCGTGGACGGGCAGATGCAGACCTTCGCTGCCAAGGACGGCCGGTTCAACCGCGACACGTTCTTCGGCCAAAACGATGCTCTGGCCGCGCTGGCGCAAGGCATGACCGACGAGCAGATCGACCGCCTGAAGCGAGGCGGCCACGACCTGGTGAAGATCCACGCGGCGTACCACGCGGCCGCGCGCCACGAGGGGCAGCCGGTGGTGATCCTGGCGCACACCAAGAAGGGCTACGGCATGGGCGCGGCGGGGCAGGGCCGCATGACCACGCACAGCCAGAAGAAGCTGGACGAGGCCGCGCTGCTGGAATTCCGCAACCGCTTCAACCTGCCGATCTCCGACGAGCAGGCCAAGACATTGGCGTTCTTCAAGCCGGCCGAGGACAGCGCCGAGCTGAAGTACCTGCACGCCAAGCGCCAGGCGCTGGGCGGCTACCTGCCCAAGCGCGAGACGAAGGCGCCTGTGCTGCCCGTGCCCGCGCTGCAGTCGTACGCGCAGTTCGCGACGCAGGCGGCCGGCAAGGAGATGTCCACCACGATGGCTTTCGTGCGCCTGCTGGGCAACCTGCTGAAGGACCCGCAGCTGGGCCCGCGCATCGTGCCCATCGTGGCCGACGAAGCGCGTACTTTCGGCATGGCCAACCTGTTCAAGCAGGTGGGCATCTACTCCAGCGTGGGGCAGAAGTACGAGCCGGAAGACATCGGTTCGGTGCTGTCGTACCGCGAGGCGCTGGACGGTCAGATCCTGGAAGAGGGCATCAGCGAAGCCGGCGCCATCGCCAGCTGGACGGCCGCGGCCACCAGCTACAGCGTGCACGGCTTCCCGATGCTGCCGTTCTACATCTACTACTCGATGTTCGGCTTCCAGCGCGTGGGCGACGCCATCTGGGCCGCGGCCGACCAACGCGCCCGCGGCTTCCTGCTGGGCGCCACCTCGGGCCGCACCACGCTGGGCGGCGAAGGCCTGCAGCACCAGGACGGCAGCAGCCACCTGGCCGCCGCGACCATTCCCAACTGCAAGGCTTACGACCCCGCTTTCGCCGGCGAGATGGCGGCGATCATCGACCACGGCATGCGCGAGATGCTGGTGGAGCAGCAGGACGTCTTCTACTACCTGACGCTGATGAACGAGAACTACGCCCAGCCGGACTTGCCGGAAGGCGCGGTGCAGGGCGTGGTGCGCGGCGGTTACCGCTTCGCGGCCTACGGCGAAGGCGAGCCCAAGGTCACGCTGCTGGGCTCGGGCGCGATCCTCACCGAAGTGATCCAGGCGGCGCAGCAGCTGGCCGCCGAAGGCATCGCGTGCGAAGTCTTTTCCATCACCAGCTGGAGCGAGCTGGCGCGCGATGGACTGCATTGCGAACAGCGGGCGATGCGCGGCGAAGGGCACACCACGCCGTACCTGCACACGCTGCTGGGCGACTCGCGTGCGCCCATCGTGGCCGCGACGGACTACGTGCGTGCGGTGCCGGAAGCCATCCGTGCGCACCTGCCGCGGGGGCGGCGATACCTCACGCTGGGCACCGATGGGTTCGGCCGCAGCGACACGCGCGCCGCTTTGCGGCAGTTCTTCGGCGTGGACGCGGCCAGCGTCGCGCAGGCCGCGCGGCACGTGCTGAACGAAGGGTAGTCGCGCGGTTTGTGGCACGCTGCGGCGGCATGAGCAACCTGACTCCTTTGCGCACCATCGCGGCCGGCGTGCTGGACGTCGCGTATTTCGAAACCGGGCCCGCGGACGGGCCGCCGGTGTTCCTGATGCACGGCTTCCCGTACGACGTGCACGCGTATGCGGAAGTCGCGCCGCTGCTGGCGAAAGCCGGCTGCCGCGTGATCGTTCCCTACCTGCGCGGCTATGGGCCAACGCGCTTCCGCGATGAGGCCACGATGCGCTCGGGCGAACAGGCGGCGCTGGGCGCCGACCTGCTGGCGCTGATGGACGCGCTGGCCATCCCGCGCGCGGTGCTGGCCGGCTACGACTGGGGCGGCCGCGCATGTTGCGTGGTCGCGGCCCTGTGGCCGGACCGCTGCGCGGGCCTGGTCTCGTACAACAACTACAACATCTTCGACCACTCGAAGGCGCTGGTGCCCGACACGCCGGAGAACGAGCAGAAGCTCTGGTACCAGTACTACTTCCACTCGGAGCGCGGCCGCGAAGGCCTGGCGCGCGACCGGCGCGCGTTGACGAAGCTGTTGTGGCGCACCTGGTCGCCGACCTGGAAGTTCGACGATGCGACGTTCGAGCGCTCGGCCGCCGCTTTCGACAACCCGGACTTCGTGGATGTGGTGATCCATTCGTACCGCCACCGCTTCAACCTGGTGCCGGGCGATCCCGCGTATGCGGACATCGACCTCCGGCTGGCGGCGCAGCCGGCCATCGCCGTGCCCACGATCACCTTCGACGGCACGGACGACGGCGTGCGGCCGCCTTCACCGGCCTCGGTGCATGCGCACCGCTTCACCGGGCCGCGCGAGCACCACATCGTGCCCGGCGCGGGGCACAACCTGCCGCAGGAGAACCCGGCGTTGTTCGCCGGCGCGGTGCTGAAGCTGGTGCGGGGCCGCTGAAGCGCGGACTAAGATGCGCGCCATGTCCCTTCCTTCGCGCTTCTGGGCCGACTTCGGCACCCGCGATTTCGCTCGCATGGCGGCTTTGCCCGACGCCGCGAACGCGGTCGCGGTGCTGCCCGTCGCCGCGATCGAGCAGCACGGCCCGCACCTGCCGGTGAACGTGGACCAAGTGCTCGTGGACGGCGTCGTCGCGGCCAGCCTGCCGCACCTGCCCGCACAGCTGCCGGTGCTGTTCCTGCCCACGCAGGCCGTCGGCCGCAGCACCGAGCACATCCGTTTCCCGGGCACGCTGACGCTGTCGGCGGAAACGACCATCCGGCTCTGGACGGAGATCGGCGAGTCGGTCGCGCGCGCCGGGCTGAAGAAGCTGGTGCTGTTCAACTCGCACGGCGGGCAGGTGAGCGTGATGGACATCGTCGCGCGCGACCTCCGCACCAAGTGCGGCCTGCTCGTGTATTCGGCCAACTGGTACGGCCTGCCGCTGGGCGACGAGGTCAACGGCCTCTTCTCGCGCGAGGAGCACCGCTTCGGCATCCACGGCGGCGACATGGAGACGTCGATGATGCTGGCGCTGCGCCCCGAACTGGTGGACATGGCGCAGGCGCGCGATTTCCGCTCCACCTCGCAGGACCGCGCGGCGAAGTACCCCATCCTCGGCAATGGCACCAGCGCCAAGCTGGGCTGGCAGATGCAGGACTACCACCCGGCGGGCGCGGCGGGCAACGCCACACTGGCCACGGCGGAGAAGGGCCGGCAGGTCGTCGAGGCGGCGGGGCGGCAGCTCGCGCTGCTGCTGCAGGAAGTCTCGCAGCTGCCGCTGTCCACGCTGGTGGACCAACCGCAGATCCCGCGCTGACGCTTCGGGCGCGAGCCCGGCGGCAATCGCGCCCTACCGATCCCGGGCCCGCGCGCCGATGGCGGGCCGCGCGGAATAATCGGGCCATGCTGCACTACAGGACGATCCCCGTCACCGCCTTTGCCCAGAACTGCTCCCTCGTCTGGGACGACAAGACGAAGCGCGCGGCCATCATCGATCCGGGTGGCGACCTGGACGAACTGCTGGAAGAGGTGCAGGCACTGGGCGTGACGCTGGAGCAGATCTGGCTGACGCACGCGCACATCGACCACGCCGGCGCCACCGGCGAACTGGCGCGGCGGCTGCAACTGCCGATCGTGGGCCCGCACCAGGGCGACCAGTACTGGATCGACGCGCTGCCGGAGCAAAGCCGCATGTTCGGGTTTCCACAAGCCGAGGCGTTCACGCCCACGCGCTGGCTGGAAGACGGCGACACGGTCAAGCTGGGCGCGCACACGCTGCACGTGCGGCATTGCCCGGGCCACACGCCGGGGCACGTCGTCTTCCACTCGCCGGAACTGCAGCGCGCCTTCGTCGGCGACGTGCTGTTCGCCGGCAGCATCGGCCGCACGGACTTCCCCGGCGGCGACCACGGCACCCTCGTCCGCAGCATCACCGAACGCCTGTGGCCCATGGGGGACGACACGGTGTTCATCCCGGGCCACGGCCCGGAAAGCAGCTTCGGCCGCGAGCGGCGCAGCAACCCTTTCGTCGGAGGCACCTGAAGACAGGCCAAAAAAAGGCCGCCTCGCGGCGGCCTTCGGGCAGGCGCATCGCGCCGGTCTCACATGGAAGAAGACTTCTTGCGATTGGCGCTGCGGGCCATGCCGCCCTTGCGGCCGGCCTCGCGGGCTTCTTCGGAAGTGAACTCGTGGGCCGTGCCCTTTTCGTGTGCCGCCTTGCCGCCTTCGCTGGCGATCTGGCGCTGGCGCTCGGGATCCATCGAAGCGAAACCGCGGTTGGACTTGCCGCTGTTCAGGCCGCTCTGGTTGTTGGAAGCCATCTGGTACTCCTGAAAAAAAGGCTTGGGAAGAACATGGGAGCTGTTTCGCGCCCGCCATGCGAAAGATTGGGCGGGCAAAGCCGAGGAAGCCTCGTCAGGGCGCTCTGGTGCGTGCTGTAGGACTTGGCCTTGCTGGGTTACATCCCGGCACGGCCTGTATCGGCTGCTAGCTTTTTCGGAGCAACAAGGGTGCGATGCGCACCAGCAGCGCGTGTGCTTCCGCAGGGGTTTCGCGGCCCGCGCGAGGGTCGTCGCGCAGCGATTCCAGCAGCCGCGCGACCTGCGCGGCCGAAGGTTGGACGGGGCCGAAGAAGCGCGCCCGGCCGTCCTGCGCGACCAGCAGCGTGGGGAAAGTCTCCACGTCCACGTCGCCCATGGCGTCGGCCTCGTCCTCGATGTCGATCCAGCCGAAGCGCACCTGCGGGTGCTGGGCGGAGAGCTCGTCGAACACGGACGTCCATTCGCGGCAGACGCCGCACCAGGCGGCGCACAGGCAGATCACCTGCCAGCCGGGGCCCTCTTCGCGTGGCGACTCGGTCATGCGCGGCAGTCTAGCAACGCGGGTGCGGCCTCACAGGTGCTTGTAGAAATAGGTGGTGGAGCAGGCGGGGCCGTCGGGCATCAGCGCGTAGTTGGGAATATCTCCCACGGCCTGCCAGCCGCTCCGTTGGTACAGGCGGTACGCATCGCCGTGCGTCACGGCGTCGAGCACGAGCACCGTGCGGCCCTCACGCACCGCTTCGCGCTCCGCCGCTTCCAGCAGCCTTTGCGCGAGACCCTGGCGCCGCGCGCTGCTGTGGACCTGCATCTTCGCGAGGTCCGCGCGGTGCGGCTGGTTCTCGGGCAGGTCCAGGATGAGCTGCACCGTGCCGGCGATGCGGCCATCGGGCGCCTGCGCGACCAGCAGCACGCGGTCGCCGCGCACCACCGCGTCGGCCACGCGGGTCCAGAAGGCGAGCGCCTTTTCGCGCGTGATGGGCAGCATGAACCCGACCGAAGCGCCGTGTTCCACCACGTCCACCAGCAGGTCCGCCAGGCCTTCGATGCAGCCGCGCGCTTCGTGCGGCGCGACCCGTCGCACCACGATGTTTTCCATGCCCATGACCGCCTCCTGTGCCGGAGGCAGTATGGCTCAGGCGTAGGTCACCCAGTCGCGCAGCTCCGGCGCGTCCAGGTGGGGCAGGGTGTTGAAGGTCACCAGCATGTGCCGCTTGGGCGTGAACGCGAACTCGGTGACCGCGGTGTTGCGGATGCGCAGGTTCAGCTCGATGGTGGTTTCCGGGCTGGTGCCCAGCACGTGCCCCACCGCGGTGGAGATCGGGCCGCCGCTGGTGACGATGAGCACCTTCTGCCCGTAGTGGTTGGCGCGCACGTGGTCCAGCGCGCCGGCCACGCCGGCGACGAAGTCGCCGTACGCCGGCATGCCGCGCGGGCTGGTGGTGCCGGCCATCCATTGCGCCAGGCCGTCGCGCAGCAACCGGAAGTGGTGGCGGTACATCTCGGGCGAATCGGGCTTCTTCAGCGGCTCGGGGTGCACGGCGGCGATGACCGCTTCGCTGTCGTATTCGTTCAGGCCTTCCCAGGACAGGTGCTCGCCCGCCCGGTTCATGCCCTGCAGGATGCCGGCCAGCGTCTGCTTGTGGCGGCGCAAAGTGCCGGCGATGAGGCCGTCGAAATGGATGCCCTGGTGCGCGAAGTACTCGCCCAGGCGAACGCTCTGGCGGTGGCCCAGCTCACTGAGCTGGTCATAGTCGTCGGCGCCGAAGGAGGCCTGGCCGTGGCGCACGAGGTACAAGGTTCCCATGCGCCGATTCTGGCGACGTCGCGATGCGCGGCGGTCCCGCGCGTGACTGGCGCGGCGCGGATCGTCACCTACGCGATAACGCGGCGCATTCCTTCAGGAGGGCATGGCTCAGCCGTGTTGACATCCCCGTTTTCCGTCCAACAACAGGAGTCCCCATGGCACGCTATGGCAAGAAGTCGCAAGACAAGGTCGAGGAAACGATGCACGAGCTCAAGCACGGCGAGCTCAAAAGCGGGTCCGGCAAGAAGGTGACCAGCCGCAAGCAAGCCATCGCCATCGGCCTGTCGGAAGCGCGCAAGGAAGGGGACAAGGTGCCGGCGAAGAAGGGCACCGCCAAGAAGAGCACGGCGAAGAAGAGTGCGGCCAGGAAGTCGTCGCCGTCCCGCAAGACGGCCGCCAAGAAGGCGCCGGCGAAGAAGTCCGCGGCTCGCAAGCCGGCGGCGAAGAAGACGACCGCACGGAAGACCACCGCGCGAAAGACGGCGCCTGCGAAGAAGGCCACCGGCCGCAAGACCGCCGCGAAAAAGACGACGGCACGCAAGAGCACGGCCCGCAAGACGACCACCAAGCGGCCGGCGCGCAAGTCGTCGAAGTAAACGGAAGGGAGAGGGCGGCGCAGCCGCCCGGGTCACGCGCGGCGCGCGGGCTTGACCGAAGGCGCGGTGCCGGGCTGCGGCTGCTGCGTACCTTCTGTGGCCGGGACGCCGCCGACCGGTACGCGGCCGCGGATGTGGCTGCGTGCCAGCAGTTCGGCACTGGCCATCGCGGCTTCGGGCGTGTCGAATAAGCCACCGCCGCACAGGTGCGCGCAGCAGTCCGGTTCCTCGCACAGCGTGGCCAGCCAGAAGCTGCCCGGCCGGGCGCAGCACACCTTGGCGAACCCGAGGTAGCGGCCGCTGATCTCGTTGGCGGAACTGGCGACGTAGTAGCCGTCGAACGGCCCGGTGACTCGGTCCATGCTCAAACTCCCGCGCCCCTGGGCGCTGCGTGGGAGGGCCACTCTAGACGGAGAGCGCCGACGCCGGTGTAGGACGGGGCTGACGCTGTGTCAGAACGCGAGCGAACACGGGGCTGTCCACGTTGCCCCCGGTCAGCGCGACCCCGATGGTGCGGCCGGCCCAGCGCTCCTTGCGCTGCAGGGCGGCCGCCAGCGCCGCGGCGCCGGCGCCTTCGGCCACGTTGTGGGTGTCGTGGAACAGGATGCGCATGGCCTCGGCCACTTCGTCGTCGGTGACCGCGACGATGTCCTCGGCTTCCCGCAGCACGATGTCCAGCGCTTCCTGGTCGGCGATGCGGCAGGCCATGCCGTCGGCCAGTTCGGTGGTGACGGGCGCCTCGCGCACCTGGCGTGCCCGGAAGGAGTCGAGGTAGGTGGTCGCGTGGGCGGACACCACGCCCACCAGCTTGCTGCGCGCGCCGGTGAACTCGCGCGCGGCCGCGGCGGCGCAGAAGCCCGAGCCCTGGCCGATGGGCACGAACACCACGTCGGGTGCGGCGCCGGGCGCGAAGCTCTCGAAGAATTCCAGCCAGTAGGTCATCACGCCCTTGATCAGGCCGTGGTGGAACGAGGGCACCATGTGCAGGCCCTGCTCGCGCGCGAGAGCACCCGCATGTTCGCGCGCCGCCTGGAAGTCTTCGCCATGCTCCACCAGTTGCACGCCCAGCGTGCGCATGGCCGTGTTCTTTTCGGTCGAATTGCCGTGCGGCACGACGATGGTGGCTGGCAGCCCGTGCAGCCGGGCGGCGAAGCCGACCGACTGGCCGTGGTTGCCGCGCGTGGCGCTGATCACACCCGCGGGCCGGCCCTCGCGCACCAGCTCCTCGAAGTACGTCAGGCCGCCGCGCACCTTGAAGGCGCCGGCCGCCGTGTGGTTCTCGTGCTTCACCCACACGGTGGCGCCCAGGCGGTCGCGCAGCATGGGCCAGGCGTACTGCGGCGTGGGCGACAGGTGGGCGTAGACCGTGCGGCGCGCCGCGTCCACTTCTTCGCGCGCGAAACGCATCGTCATCAAAGTCCTTTCGATTGCAGCCGAACCGGCTCGCCAGGGGTGTTCAGCGCGGCGCAAAGGTTGGCCGGGCCTTCCTTGACCGCGAGGCTTTCGAGCCCGATGGCCTCGAAAGCCTTGGCCAACAGCGCGGCTTGCGGATGGCGCACGCCGGCGCCGCGCAGCGTGACGCCGGACTCCGGCAGCGAATGCGCTGGGTGCGTCTCGCCCCACTGGATAAGCGTGGGCAGGCACCCGTCCAGCAAACGCTGGCCGTCGCGGCGGATGGTGATCTGCCATTGCAGCAGGCCGCGCGGCGTCATGCGGCTGGCTTCCACGATCTCGCCGCGGTCGATGCCCAGCTTCGCCCATGCGTCCACGGCCGTGCGCAGGTCCGGCACCTTCACCACCCAGTGGATCAGCCGGGGACCTTCGTCGCGCAGCGCGGACTTGACGGCGGGCTGGTCCAGGTCGAACCACCGCGCGCGCCCGTCCTGCGGCTGCGCCGGCGGGTTGTGCGCGATGATTTCGAGATACGCACAAGGGAAGTCGACGGTGGCGATGCGCATCAACTGGTTGTGCGTGCCCATCAACGGGTGCTGGCCGCCGGGATTCGGCTCGGCGCCCAGCGTCTTGCGGCTCCACGCGGCGCCCTGGGCCAGCGTGTCGGCACCGATGACGAGGTGATCGATGCGTGCTGCGGTCATAACCTCGCCTGGCCGTCTATGCAAGTGACCGATTGGCCGCCGATCCACAGCTCGGCGCCTTCGCGCTGCACGTGCACGCGGCCGGCGCGGCCCAGCGCCGTGCCTTGCGCGGCGACATAGCTGTCGCCGGCGTAGCCGGCGCGCGTGAGCCACTGCGCCAGCGCGGCGTTCAGGCTGCCGGTGACAGGGTCTTCCACCGTGCCGTTGCTGCTGGGGAAGAAGGCGCGCACTTCGAAGGCACACTCGTCCCCCGCCGTGCGCGGTGCGACCACGCCGACCTTGGCATGCGGGCCGGTGACGCCGACGAACAAGCCTTCGAGCACCGCGCCATCGGGTTGCAGCTTGAGCACCTGCCCGGCGCTGCGCAGCATCACGCCGCGCCAGCCGGGGCCGTTGTCGCACCAGGCATGGTCGACGATGTCTTCCCGCGCGATGCGCAGGCCGCGGGCGATCAGCTGCAGGTCGGCTTCGTCCAGCGGGCCCGACTTGCGCAGCGGCGGCGCGGCGAAAGCCAGGCGTTCGCCATCGCGGCGGATGTTCACCAGGCCGATGCCGCATTCCTGCACGACGTGTTCACCCTTGGGGCGGCCGCCCGCTTCCAGCCACGCATGGCAGGTGCCCAGCGTCGGGTGGCCGGCGAACGGCAGCTCCTGGCTGGTGGTGAAGATGCGCACCTTGTAGTCGGCCTTGGGGTCTTCGGGCGGCAGGACGAAGGTCGCTTCCGACAGGTTGGTCCACCTGGTGAAGCCTTGCATCTGCTCCGTCGTCAAACCCTTGCCGTCCAGCACCACGGCAACAGGGTTGCCCAGGTAGGGCTTGGCGGTGAAGACATCGACTTGCTTGAAGGGGCGGTTCATCGTGGACTCTCGTTTTTCAGGACAGGGGAAGGTCGAGCACGCCGCGAGCGGCGGGCAGGGCGAGCATGCGGTCGTACCAGGCGTCAAGGCGGGGCCGCTCGCGCCATGCCAGCGGCAGCCCGCGCCAGCGGTGCATTTCGCAGGCGATGGGCACGTCGGCCACCGTGATCACGTCGCCGGCCATGAAGCGGCGGCCTTGCAGGTGGCCTTCGAGCAGGTCCCACAGCGGCTCGGTGGCGATGATGGACTGGTCGACCAGCTTCTGGTCGCGCTGCGCGGCCGGCGTGCGGATCAACTGCACGAAGGCATTGCGGCCCGCGCCGTTCAGCGTGGTCTGCTGCCAGTCCATCCAGCGTTCGGCATCGAAGCGGCCGCGCAGGTCCTGCGGGTAGAACGCGCCGTTCGAATACCTGGCGCCGAGGTAACGCACGATGGCGTTGGATTCCCACAGCTCGAAGCCGTCGTCGTCCAGCAGCGGCACCAGCGCGTTCGGGTTGCGCGCCAGGTAGCCGGGCGTGCGCACGATGCCGAACTCGCCGCCGGCGTCGATGCGCTCGAAGCGCAGCCCCAGGTGCTGCAGCGTGAAAACCGCCTTGCGGACGTTGATGGACGAGATGCGGCCCCAGAGCCGGATCACGCCCCGCCTCCCGCCGCCTGGCGGATGGCTTTCGCCAGCGCGGCGATGCCACGGTCGATCTGTTCCACCGTGGCGGTGACGAACGACAGGCGCAGCGTGCGCAGGGCTTCGGGGTCGTTCTCCCCGCCGGCGTAGAAAGCGGCGCCCGGCACGAAGGCCACGCCCAGGTCCACCGCCTTGGGCAGCAGCGTGACCGCGTTCATGCCGCGCGGCAGGCGCGCCCACAGGAACATGCCGCCGTCGGGCGAATTCCATTGCACGTCCAGGCCGGCCATCTCGCGGTCCAGCGCGGCCAGCATGGCGTCGCGCTGCGAGCGGTACAGGGCGCGGATGCGCGGCACGTGCCGGTCGAGGAAGTCGCCTTCCACCACCTGCGCGGCCATGCGCTGGTTGAAGCTGGGGCTGTGCAGGTCGGCCGCCTGCTTGGCCTGCAGCAGCTTGGGGTACAGCGCGGGCGGCGCGACCAGGAAGCCCAGGCGCAGGCCGGGGGCCAGCACCTTGGAGAACGAGCCCAGGTAGATGCAGCCTTCGGGGTTGCGGGCCGTCAACGGCGCGGGCGGCGGCTGGTCGAACCACAGGTCGCCGTACGGGTTGTCTTCGATGATGGGCACGCCCAGGCGCGCCGCGGTCTTGGACAGCGCGGCGCGGCGCTCTTCGCTCATCGTGCGCCCGGTGGGGTTCTGGAAGTTGGGCAGCAGGTACAGGAAGCGCGCGCCGGCGGCCTTGGCTTCGAAGTCGTCCAGAGCCAGGCCTTCGCTGTCGCTGCCCACGCCGACCACTTCGGGTTCCATCGGCGTGAAAGCCTGCAGCGCGCCCAGGTAGGTGGGCGTCTCGACGAGGATGCGCGAGCCCGCGTCGATCAGCACCTTCGCCACCAGGTCCAGGCCCTGTTGCGAGCCCGTGGTGATGAGCACCTGCGCCGGGTCGACCGTCCAGGGCAGCTGCGCGGCCACGCGCTCGCGCAGCGGGCCGAAGCCTTCGCTGGCGGCATACTGCAGCGCGCCCGGGCCGTCGTTGGCCAGCACCTGCGCGCTGGCCGCGGCGAATTCCTTCACCGGGAAGGTGGCGGGCGAGGGCAGGCCGCCGGCGAAGCTGATGATGCCGGGGCGTTCGGTGACCTTGAGGATCTCGCGGATGACCGAGGGGTTCATGCGGTTGGCGCGGCGCGCCAGGGTCCACGGGGCGGGCAGGTCGTTCGGTTTCATGCGGTCTCCTGGGAAGCAAGGGGTCGTACCGGCATCTTCTTGCCGATGAACACGGTGGCGATGACGGCCACGGCGAAGGCGAGTGTGACGGCGTCGAGCGTCTCGCCCAACAGCGACACGGCGAAAACCATGCTGAGGAACGGCTGCACCAGCTGCACCTGGCTGACGCGCACGGTGCCGCCCATGGCCAGGCCGCGGTACCAGGCGAAGAACCCCAGCCACATCGAGAACACGGCGACGTAGCCGAAGGCCCACCAGGCGGACGGCTGCACGGGCTGGCGCGGCATGGACCACCACGCCAGCGGCAGCGTGAGCGGCAGCGACAGCACCAGCGCCCAGCAGATCACGTGTTCGGCGCGCATGCGCTGCGACAGGCGCGCGCCGTACCCGTAGCCCACCGCGGCGCAGACCATCGCCGCGAGCAGCAGCATGTCGGCGGGATGCAGCACCGTGCCCGTGCCGGCCTTGAGCAGCGCGAAGCCGACCACCAGCGCGCTGCCCAGCGCGGCGCACAGCCAGAAGCCGCTGCTGGGGCGCTGGCGGTGCAGCCACGCGCCGACCAGCGCGGTAGCCAGCGGCAGCACGCCGACGATCACGCTGGCGTGCACCGCCTGCACGTAGCGCATGGCGATGGACGTGAGCAGCGGGAAACCGAACACCACGCCGGCGGAGGTGATCACAAGCGGCACCCACTCGCCGCGCCGCGGCCAGGGCGCGCGGCTGGCGACCAGGAAGGCGGCCGACAACATCGCCGCGACCACGGCGCGCCCCAGCGCGATGAACACGCCGGACATCTGCGGTGCCTCGGGCGTGCCGACGGCCAGCCGCGTCATGGGCAGCGTCAGCGCGAAGATGGTCACGCCCACCAGGCCGAGCCAGAGGCCGCGCACTTCCTGCTGGTTCATGCGCGCGCCTCCGCGCGCCGCGCCGGGCAGATGGTCGCAAGGGTGGGTTGCGTGGGCATGGCGGTCACTGTAAGCTCGCTCGCCAGTACACTACCAATACAGTTGGCCGGATCACTCGGTTCACTGTACTGGTCGATGCGGCGATACACGAAGGATGCCCCGATGCTGATGAAGACTTCCACCCAGTCGCTGACGGAGCAGCTGTCGGGACGCTTCGCGCAGCGCATCCGCGACCGGCTGCTGGCGCCTGGCGCGCGGCTGCCTTCGGTGCGCGAATGCGCGCGCCAGCACGGCGTGAGCCCGTCCACCGTGGTGGCCGCTTACGACCAGCTGTTGGCGCAGGGCCTGGTGGAAGCGCGCAAGAACCGCGGGTTCTTCGTGCGCGAACCTTCGCCCGAGCCGGAAAGCGTTCGCGCCGACGCGCCCGCCGGCGATCGGCCGGTGAGCCCCTGGGGCACCGCCACCGGCTGGATCACGGCGCGCCACGTGGCGCCGACGCAGGCTACCGCGCTGATCCGCGGGATGTTCCACAAGGTCAGCGGCCGGCCGCAGCCTGGGATGGGCGCTTTCCCGCCCGAGTGGCTGGAATCCACTTTCATGCCGGCCGCGGTGCGCAAGGTCACCGGCACCAAGGTGCTGCAGGACTTCTCGCTGCAGTACGGCGAGCCCATGGGCGACTCGAACCTGCGCCGCGTGCTGGCGCAGAAGCTGGCGCGGCTGAACGTGCCGGCCACGCCGGAAAACATCATCACCAGCGTCGGCGCGACGCACGCGCTGGACATCGTGAGCCGCACGCTGCTGCGCCCGGGCGACCCGGTGATGGTGGAGGAGCCGGGCTGGGCGGTGGAATTCGCGCGCCTCACCGCGCTGGGCATGCGCCTGCTGCCGGTGCCGCGGCGCGCCGACGGGCCCGACCTGGAAGTGATGGCCAAGTACTGCGAGGCGCACAAGCCCAAGCTGTACGTCAGCGTGAGCGTGCTGCACAACCCGACGGGCTATTCGCTCTTACCCGGCAGCGCGCACCGCATCCTGCAGCTGGCCAACCAGCACGACTTCCATATCGTCGAGGACGACACCTACAGCCACATCGCGCCGGAACACGCCACCCGGCTGTGCGCGCTGGACGGCCTGCAGCGCACCATCCACGTCAGCGGATTCGCGAAGATCCTGGCGCCCAACTGGCGCGTGGGCTTCCTGGCCGCGCCGCCCGCGCTGGTGGAAAGGCTGCTGGACACCAAACTGCTGGCGACGCTGACAACGCCGGCGCTGCTGGAGCGCGCGCTGTCGCTGTGTATCGAGCAGGGACAGCTGCGCCGCCATTCGGAGCGCATCCGCGCGCGGCTGGACCAGGCGCGCAGCCGCAGCGTGAAGCTGGCGCTGAACGCGGGCTGCCGCTTCGAGTCGGAGCCCGCGGGGCTGTTCGGCTGGGTGGACACCGGCGTGGACACCGACGTGCTGGCCCAGCGCATGCTGGACGAGGGTTACCTGCTGGCACCCGGCGCGCTGTTCCACGCCGAGCGAAAGCCCAGCACGCTGATGCGCATCAATTTCGCGACCACGCAGGACGCCGCGTTCTGGAAGAAGTATTCGGAGCTGGTGCGCCGGATGTGAGCCGCGGGCTCAGAGCATTTCTTCGGGCGCGAACGGGCCGAGCAGGTCGACGAACAGGCGCAGCTTCAGCGGCGCGTCCGGCTCGCTGGTGGCGTCCTTGAAGGGCGCGCCGGGCGGTGCCTTCCAGAGCAGCTGGCCGTCATTGAGCACCACCTGGTAAGCGGCCTGGCTGAACTCGCGCTCGATCAGGCGGGCCGAAGCGTCCGACAGCGCGCGGCTGCGGATCAGCAGCGCCACTTCGCTGTTCTTGCGCTGCGAACGCAGGTCCAGGTTCATCGAGCCGATGACGCTGAGGCGCCGGTCGATGATCACCGCCTTGGAGTGCAGGCTGGCGCGTGACGCGCCGCTCTTGGAGCCGCCCGCCGCGCTGCCGAGGCCGAAACCCGATCCGCCCGAAGAACCGCCGGAGCCGTGCAGGCCTGCGGTCGCGGGATCGGACCGCATCTCGTGCAGTTCCACGCCCACGGCGAGCAGGTCTTTCCGGTAGCGCTTGTAGCCCGCATGCGCCGCCGGCGCGTCGTTGGACGCGAGCGAGTTGGTCAGCACGCGCACCGGGATGCCGCGCCCGCGCAACTCGCGGAAGACTTTCATCATCTCGGCGCCCGGCACGAAGTAGGGCGAGATGATCATCACTTCCTGACGCGCGCCGCGGATCAGCTGCAGGAGGCCATCGACCACCGTCTCGCCCGCGTCGGCTTCGTCGTCGCCGGGACCGATCTTGCCGGGCTCGTCGGCCAGCAGCGTGGCCGGCGCCCAGGTCAGCGTCACGCGCTGCAGGTCCATCGACGGCGTGGGCCTGGGGTTGACGCCGGGCAGCACCTGGCCGTGCGCCGGTTTGGCGGCGGCGGCATCGGCCGGCGCGTCGGGTTCGCGCCTGGCCGGCTGGCTCAGCTTGTCCAGATCGCGCTCCGACAGCAGCGACTGCACCGGGTACGACAGCTCGTCATTCCAGTAGCGGTCGAAGCTGGCCGACATCTGCCGCACGATCGCACCGCCGGCCAGCACGTCGAGGTCGACGAAGGCGCTCTTCTCGTCGCCGCCGAAGTAGGCGTCGCCGAGGTTGCGCCCGCCGGCGATGCCCCAGGCGTTGTCGGCGATGAACAGCTTGTTGTGCATGCGCTTCTGGATGCGGTCGGCTTCGTGCACGGAGCCCAGGAGGCGGGTGATGAGCGAGGCGCGCGAGCCGGTCAGCGGGTTGAAAAGGCGCATCTCCACGCCTTTCTCGAACGCCAGGCGCAGCACCTGCGCGTCGTCGCCCACCGTGTTGAAGTCGTCCAGCAGCACGCGCACGCGCACGCCGCGGCGCGCCGCCGCGCGGATGCGCTCGAGCAGCAGTTCGGTGCTGCGGTCGGCGTGCACCGCGTAGTACTGCAGGTCGAGCGTGCGCTGCGCGCCGTCCACCAGCGCCAGGCGGCTGGACAGCGCCGCGTCGACACTGTCCAGCAGGGTGAAGGCGGACTCGGGTTTGGCGCGTGCCTGCGCGCGGCGTGCCTGCACCAGCTGCCCGAGCGCCGTGGACTGGGGTGCATCGAAAGCGCGCGAGGGTTCGCGCTGGACGTTGCTGGGCAGGCTGGCGCAGCCGGCGGCCCAGCCGGCCAGCAACAGGCACAGCAGCTGGCGCCACCACCAACGGAAATTGAAGGCGGCCGGGATGGCGGACGGTGCGCGCTGCGCTTGCATGGCCCAGTCACTTTAGGGCCGGGCGCGCCGCGGCGGGGCTCGTCCAAGGTCAGCCTTGGACGCGAGTTGCGGACGGCGCGGCCCTACAGGCCGCCCAGCGCTTCCCAGCGTTCCAGGGCGGACATCAGTTCGTCTTCGATGGCGGCGCTGCGGGTGGCGAGCTGCGTGGCGCGGCCGGCGTCGGACGCATAGAGCGAGCCGTCGGCCAGTTCCGCCGCGATGGTGGCCTGTTCTTTCTCCAGCGCGTCGATGCGCTCGGGCAGCGTTTCGAGTTCGCGCTGCTCCTTGTAGCTGAGCTTGCGGCGCGCCGAAGACGCTGGTGCGGGGACGGCGGTTGGCGCCGACGCAGGTGTCGCCTTGGGCGCGGGGGCCGCTGCGGCTTCGGCCCAGGCCCGCGAACGCTGCGACTGCTGCAGCCAGTCCTGCACGCCGCCTTCGTACTCGCGCCAGCGGCCGTCGCCTTCGAAGGCGATGGTGCTGGTGACCACGTTGTCGAGGAAGGCCCGGTCGTGGCTGACGAGGAACACCGTGCCTTCGTA
Organism: Ramlibacter humi; assembly: GCF_004681975.1. GTDB lineage: Bacteria > Pseudomonadota > Gammaproteobacteria > Burkholderiales > Burkholderiaceae_C > Ramlibacter > Ramlibacter humi. The sequence continues at coordinate 120,640 of NZ_SMLK01000006.1, read as the reverse complement.
GTTCTGCAGCAGGTCTTCCAGCAGTTCCAGCGTGTCGATGTCCAGGTCGTTGGTCGGCTCGTCCAGCACCAGCACGTTGGCCGGCCGCGCGAACAGGCGCGCCAGCAGGAGGCGGTTGCGCTCGCCGCCGGAGAGGGATCGGACGGGCGAAGCGGAGCGCGCAGGGGAAAAGAGGAAGTCGCCCAGGTAGCTCTTGACGTGCTTGCGCTGGTTGCCGATCTCGATCCACTCGCTGCCAGGGCTGATGAAGTCTTCCAGCGTGGCGTCCAGCTGCAGCGCCTCGCGCATCTGGTCGAAATAGGCGACCTGCAGGTTCGCGCCCTGGCGCACCCGGCCACTGTCCGGTGCGAGTTCACCGAGGATCAGCTTGAGCAGCGTGGTCTTGCCGGCGCCGTTGGGACCGATCAGGCCGACCTTGTCGCCGCGCAGGATGGTGGCGGTGAAGTTGCGAACGATCGTCTTGGCGCCGAACGACTTGCCGACGTCCTGCAGCTCCGCGACGATCTTGCCGCTGGGCGCGCCGGACGCGACGTCCATGCGCACGCGGCCCAGGGCGTCCCGGCGCTCGGCGCGCTTCTGCCGCAAGCGTTCCAGGCGCACGATGCGGCCCTGCGCGCGCGTGCGGCGCGCTTCCACGCCCTTGCGCACCCACACTTCTTCCTGCGCCAGCAGCTTGTCGGCCTTGGCGTTGATCACCGATTCCTGCGCCAGCTGTTCTTCCTTCAGCACCTGGTAGCGGGTGAAGTTGCCCGGGTAGGAGCGCAGCTGGCCGCGATCGAGTTCGACGATGCGGGTGGACACGCGGTCGAGGAAGGCGCGGTCGTGCGTGATGGTCACCAGGCTGCCGCGGAAATCGACCAGCAGGCCTTCCAGCCATTCGATGGCGTCCAGGTCGAGGTGGTTGGTGGGCTCGTCGAGCAGCAGCACGTCGGGCCGCGTGACCAGCGCCTGCGCCAGGGCGACTCGCTTGCGGGTGCCGCCGGACAGGGTGGCGATGCGCGCTTCTTCCGGCAGGCGCAGGCGGTGCAGGGTTTCGCGCACGCGCTGTTCCCAGTTCCAGCCGTCCTCGGCTTCGATGCGGGCCTGCAGCGCGTCGAGATCGCCTTCGCCGCGCGTGTACTGCTCCACGAGCTGCAGCACGCCGGACAGGCCGGCACGCACGCTGTCGAACACCGTGGCTTCATCGTCCAGCGAAGGTTCCTGCGCGACGTAGGCGATGCGCAGGCCCTGCTGCAGTTGCAGGGTGCCATCGTCCAGCCGTTCGAGGCCGCCGAGGATTTTGAGAAGGGAAGACTTGCCGGCGCCGTTGCGGCCGATCAGGCCGACGCGCTCGCCGGCTTCTAGGGAGAACTGCGCGCGGTCCAGCAGCGGCACGTGGCCGAAGGCCAGCTGGGCATCGAGAAGGGTGATGAGGGCCATGGAGCGCGCGATTATGGGCGGCGGGAGTGGAGGCGTTCCCCTATCGGCGCGCTCATCCGCGCTGTTAGAGTGGGCCGCGAGGAGGTGGACGTGCAGCTGAACATCAATGGGCGCGTGGTCGAGGCGCAGGCCGAGCCGGACATGCCGCTGCTGTGGGTGCTGCGCGACGTGCTGAACCTCACGGGCACCAAATATGGATGCGGCGTCGCCGCCTGCGGCGCGTGCACGGTGCGGGTGGATGGGCAGGCCACGCGCTCTTGCGTCACGCCCGCCGGTTCCGTCGCGGGCAAGAAGGTGGTGACCATCGAAGCGCTGGGCACCGCCGCCGCGCCGCATCCGCTGCAGGCTGCGTGGATCGCGGAACAGGTGCCGCAGTGCGGCTATTGCCAGAGCGGCATGCTGATGGCCGCCGCCGCGCTGCTGGAGCGCAAGCCCAAGCCGACCGACGCCGAGATCGACGAGGCCATCACCAACCTGTGCCGCTGCGGCACCTACCAGCGCGTGCGCGCCGCCATCAAGCGCGCCGCGGGCATCAAGGCATGAAGCGCCGCACGCTGCTGCTGGCGGGAACGGCCGGCGCCGGGGCGCTGGTGATCGGCTGGCTGGCGGTGCCGCAGCGGTCGCGCCTGGGCAGCGGCGGACTGTTGCCGCCCGGCGAAGGGCAGGTGGCGCTGAACGGCTGGATCAAGGTGGTGGAAGATGGCGGCGTGGTGCTGGCCATGCCGCGCAGCGAGATGGGGCAGGGCGTGCACACGGCGCTGGCCATGCTGGCCGCCGAGGAGCTGGACGTGCCGCTGCGGTCGGTGCGGCTGGAGCAGGCGGGTGCCGACGCGATCTACGGCAACGTCGCCATGCTGGCGGGCGGGCTGCCTTTCCATCCGCTGGATTCGGAAAAGGAAGACGGCTTCGGGCGCGCGAAGGCGGCGCGCTGGGTGGTGGGCAAGCTGGCGCGGGAGCTGGGCATCAATGCCACCGGCGGATCCACCAGCGTGGCGGATGCGTGGGAGGTGGTGCGGACGGCCGCGGCCACGGCACGTGCTTCGCTGCTGGGCGCGGCGGCATTGCAGTGGAAGCTGCCGGTGGACGAGCTGCAGGTGGTGGACGGCGTGGTGACGCATCCATCGGGCAAGTCGGCGCGCTACGGGGAACTGGCCAAGTTCGCGGCCGCCACGCCGCCGGGCGAAGTCAAGCTGAAGGAGCGCGCGGCCTGGAAGCTGATCGGCAAGCCGGCGCCGCGCGTGGACGTGCCGGCCAAGGTGAATGGATCGGCGGTGTTCGGGTTGGACGTGCGGGTGCCGGGCATGAAGTTCGCTGCGGTGCGCCTGTGTCCGATCCTGGGCGGGTCGCCGGGGCGGGTGGATGGCACGGCGGCGCTGCGCATGCCCGGCGCGGAACGGCTGGTGATGTTGCCGGCGTATGCGGGCACGGCGGCGGGTTTCGCGGTGATCGCGCGCACATCCTGGCATGCGATGCGTGCGGCGGCGGCGGTGAACGTCGATTGGCAACCTCATGCGCGCGGCACGGTGGATTCGGCCGAGGTGGATCGCGCCCTGGAAACCGCCGTCCGCGAACAGGATGGGTTCGCCTTCCATGGCAGGGGCGACGTGCCGGGGGCGGAGCGCGGCGCGGCACGCGTGTTCGAAGCCTGGTACCACGCGCCTTATCTGGCGCACATGGCGCTGGAACCGATGAACTGCACGGCCCGCGTTGCCGCTGGCCGCGTGGAAGTCTGGGTGCCGACGCAGGTTCCCGGCATGGCGCGTGACGTGGCCGCGCGGGTGGCGGGCGTGCCGGCAGACCAGGTCACGCTGCATGTCACTTTGCTGGGCGGTGGCTTCGGCCGCCGGCTGGAGGTGGACTATGTGGCGCAGGCCGTGCGGGTGGCCATGGATGCGGGCGGGGCGCCGGTGCAGCTGGTGTGGCCGCGGGAAGAAGACACGACCCACGACTTCTACCGGCCGATGCAGGTGGCCCGGCTGCGCGCGGCGCTGGATGAGAACGGGGTTCCTTCCAGCCTGCATGTGCGATCGGCCGGCGATGCGATCACGCCGCGTTGGTTCGCCCGTGCGATGCCGATGCTGGCGGGGCCCGTGGATCTGCCCGACAAGACGACGTCGGAAGGGCTGTTCGACCAGCCGTATGGCTTCGCTAACCAGCGCATGGAGCATGTGTCCACCCGATCGCACGTGCCGGTGGGCTTCTGGCGATCGGTCGGGCACTCGCACAACGCCTTCTTCATGGAGAGCTTCGTCGATGAGCTGGCGGCCGAGGCGAAGGTGGATCCGGTGGAGTTCCGCCGGCGCCTGCTGAAGGATGCGCCTCGCTATCTTGCGGTGCTGGATGCGGCAGCCAGGCAGGCAGGTTGGGGAACGCCGCTGGCGCCGGGGCGTGCCCGCGGCGTGGCACTGCACGAATCGTTCGGCTCCGTCGTGGCTGAGGTGGCCGAGGTGTCGCTGGAACAAGGGCGGCCGCGCGTGCATCGCGTGGTTTGCGCCATCGACTGCGGTACTGTGGTGAATCCCGGCATCGTGGCGCAACAGATGGAGAGCGCGGTCGTCTTTGCCCTGAGTGCCGCGCTGAGCGGGCGCATCGACATCAAGGGTGGCGTGGTTCAGCAGCGGAACTACCCGGACGCGCCGCTGGTCACATTGGCGCGTGCGCCCAAGGTAGAGACAGTCGTCGTTCCCAGCGGGCGCTCCCCCAGTGGAGTGGGCGAACCGGGCGTGCCTCCTCTGGCTCCCGCGGTGGCGAACGCCGTCTTCGCGCTGACCGGCCGGCGCCTGCGACGGCTGCCGCTCAGCCTGGATGGTGAAGCGTAAGAAACTGAATCAGTGCGGGACCCCCTCGAATGCGTGCTATAGTCGCGGGCTCCGCTGACGACGGCGCCGCAAGTGCGGTGGCAGACGAAGGCGGAGAGAGCCGAAGAAGAAAAAGAAGAGATTGAGTTGACCGGGACGAAAAAACCGGTATAGAATTCAAGGCTCCGCTGAATACAGCAAGGCAAGCAAGCGATACCGCAAAGCAAGCCGGCAGTAATCAGCAAAAACCCTCAAGGTTGACTGGTCTTAATAAAGCATGTCATAATCGAGGGCTTCGCCGAAAGCGATTCGCCAAGCTGCAAACAACGCAGCGACAAACGAAAAAAATTCGGCAGCGATTGACAAGACGCTAAAAAATCTGTCATAATCCAAGGCTTCGCTGATCGCAGCAAAGCAGACAAAACAAGGCAGGCGCCGAGTCGAGTCAAGCGGTTCGTTAACAACATACAGCCGATAAGCGTGGGCGTTTGATGGCGATTGCCAAGTTCTTCGGAACTATGGTCGCAAGACCATTAAACGCTCAACGAAAAGAAGTGAAGTTCACTTCGATTCCTATTGAGCAACAAATCAAGATCGAACTGTAGAGTTTGATCCTGGCTCAGATTGAACGCTGGCGGAATGCTTTACACATGCAAGTCGAACGGCAGCACGGGGGCAACCCTGGTGGCGAGTGGCGAACGGGTGAGTAATACATCGGAACGTGCCCAGTCGTGGGGGATAACGTAGCGAAAGCTACGCTAATACCGCATACGATCTACGGATGAAAGCGGGGGATCGCAAGACCTCGCGCGATTGGAGCGGCCGATGGCAGATTAGGTAGTTGGTGGGGTAAAGGCCTACCAAGCCTGCGATCTGTAGCTGGTCTGAGAGGACGACCAGCCACACTGGGACTGAGACACGGCCCAGACTCCTACGGGAGGCAGCAGTGGGGAATTTTGGACAATGGGCGCAAGCCTGATCCAGCCATTCCGCGTGCAGGATGAAGGCCCTCGGGTTGTAAACTGCTTTTGTACGGAACGAAACGCGCTGAGCTAATACCTCGGCGTAATGACGGTACCGTAAGAATAAGCACCGGCTAACTACGTGCCAGCAGCCGCGGTAATACGTAGGGTGCAAGCGTTAATCGGAATTACTGGGCGTAAAGCGTGCGCAGGCGGTGATGTAAGACAGATGTGAAATCCCCGGGCTCAACCTGGGAACTGCATTTGTGACTGCATCGCTGGAGTGCGGCAGAGGGGGATGGAATTCCGCGTGTAGCAGTGAAATGCGTAGATATGCGGAGGAACACCGATGGCGAAGGCAATCCCCTGGGCCTGCACTGACGCTCATGCACGAAAGCGTGGGGAGCAAACAGGATTAGATACCCTGGTAGTCCACGCCCTAAACGATGTCAACTGGTTGTTGGTCCTTCACTGGATCAGTAACGAAGCTAACGCGTGAAGTTGACCGCCTGGGGAGTACGGCCGCAAGGTTGAAACTCAAAGGAATTGACGGGGACCCGCACAAGCGGTGGATGATGTGGTTTAATTCGATGCAACGCGAAAAACCTTACCCACCTTTGACATGTACGGAATTCCGCAGAGATGTGGAAGTGCTCGAAAGAGAGCCGTAACACAGGTGCTGCATGGCTGTCGTCAGCTCGTGTCGTGAGATGTTGGGTTAAGTCCCGCAACGAGCGCAACCCTTGTCATTAGTTGCTACGAAAGGGCACTCTAATGAGACTGCCGGTGACAAACCGGAGGAAGGTGGGGATGACGTCAAGTCCTCATGGCCCTTATAGGTGGGGCTACACACGTCATACAATGGCTGGTACAGAGGGTTGCCAACCCGCGAGGGGGAGCTAATCCCACAAAACCAGTCGTAGTCCGGATCGCAGTCTGCAACTCGACTGCGTGAAGTCGGAATCGCTAGTAATCGCGGATCAGAATGTCGCGGTGAATACGTTCCCGGGTCTTGTACACACCGCCCGTCACACCATGGGAGCGGGTTCTGCCAGAAGTAGTTAGCCTAACCGCAAGGAGGGCGATTACCACGGCAGGGTTCGTGACTGGGGTGAAGTCGTAACAAGGTAGCCGTATCGGAAGGTGCGGCTGGATCACCTCCTTTCTGGAAAACCGCAATCCAAATTAAACGCCCACACTTATCGGTTGTTGGAAGATGTCGCCAGCGACGTACTGCTCGTCAGCGACCGGCCTGGGTCTGTAGCTCAGTTGGTTAGAGCACCGTCTTGATAAGGCGGGGGTCGTTGGTTCGAGACCAACCAGACCCACCATCCCATCCAGGAACAAACGGGGGATTAGCTCAGCTGGGAGAGCACCTGCTTTGCAAGCAGGGGGTCGTCGGTTCGATCCCGTCATCCTCCACCAATTTTACCGCTCAACACCAAAGCGGCTTCGACAAGAGGCTGCTTTGTTGTTGACGCCAGCATTGTCTGGCTCAATCGGCTGTTCTTTAACAATTCATAGAGTCGAATCAGCGTTGTTCACGGAAACCGCTTCATGGCGGACCGTGCCGTGGACAACATTTTTGATTGCGTCAACCAAAATTCAATTTCGAAGCAATTCGAATTGAACGGCATAACGCGCCAGGTGAAAGACCTGGCAAGTCCTTGATAAACCAAGAATCCTCGTGAGAGGGGTCAAAGTTATAGGGTCAAGTGACTAAGAGCATGTGGTGGATGCCTTGGCGATGATAGGCGACGAAGGACGTGATAGCCTGCGATAAGCCTCGGGGAGCTGGCAAATAAGCTTTGAACCGGGGATTTCCGAATGGGGAAACCCACCTTTATAGGTATCGCACGATGAATTCATAGTCGTGCGAGGCGAACCGGGTGAACTGAAACATCTCAGTAGCTCGAGGAAAAGACATCAACCGAGATTCCGAAAGTAGTGGCGAGCGAAATCGGAGAAGCCTGCTGGTAATAGCACAAGACTTAGCGGAACGGCTTGGAAAGGCCGGCTACAGAGGGTGATAGCCCCGTACGCGAAAAGACCTGTGTGGTACTGAGCCAGCGACAAGTAGGGCGGGACACGTGTAATCCTGTCTGAACATGGGGGGACCATCCTCCAAGGCTAAATACTCATCATCGACCGATAGTGAACTAGTACCGTGAGGGAAAGGCGAAAAGAACCCCGGGAGGGGAGTGAAATAGATCCTGAAACCGCATGCTTACAAAAAGTCGGAGCCCGCAAGGGTGACGGCGTACCTTTTGTATAATGGGTCAGCGACTTACATTCAGTGGCAAGGTTAACCGAATAGGGTAGCCGTAGAGAAATCGAGTCCGAATAGGGCGTCCAGTCGCTGGGTGTAGACCCGAAACCAAGTGATCTATCCATGGCCAGGATGAAGGTGCCGTAACAGGTACTGGAGGTCCGAACCGACTAGTGTTGCAAAACTAGCGGATGAGCTGTGGATAGGGGTGAAAGGCTAAACAAACTTGGAAATAGCTGGTTCTCTCCGAAAACTATTTAGGTAGTGCCTCAAGTATTACCGTCGGGGGTAGAGCACTGTTTAGGCTAGGGGGTCATGGCGACTTACCAAACCTATGCAAACTCCGAATACCGATGAGTACAGCTTGGGAGACAGAGCACCGGGTGCTAACGTCCGGACTCAAGAGGGAAACAACCCAGACCGCCAGCTAAGGTCCCTAAAATTGGCTAAGTGGGAAACGAAGTGGGAAGGCTAAAACAGTCAGGATGTTGGCTTAGAAGCAGCCATCATTTAAAGAAAGCGTAATAGCTCACTGATCGAGTCGTCCTGCGCGGAAGATGTAACGGGGCTAAGCCAGTTACCGAAGCTGCGGATTTGCACGCAAGTGCAAGTGGTAGGAGAGCGTTCCGTAAGCCTGTGAAGGTGGCTTGTAAAGGCTGCTGGAGGTATCGGAAGTGCGAATGCTGACATGAGTAGCGTTAAAGCGGGTGAAAAGCCCGCTCGCCGTAAGCGCAAGGTTTTCTACGCAACGTTCATCGGCGTAGAGTGAGTCGGCCCCTAAGGCGAGGCAGAGATGCGTAGCTGATGGGAAACAGGTCAATATTCCTGTACCGATGTGCAGTGCGATGTGGGGACGGAGAAGGTTAGCTCAGCCGGGTGTTGGATGTCCCGGTTCAAGCCTGTAGCCGTGCCTGGTAGGTAAATCCGCCAGGCTTAGGTGAGGGGTGATAACGAGGAGGCTTGCCTCCGAAGTGAGTGATACCCTGCTTCCAGGAAAAGCCACTAAGCTTCAGCTGCACACGACCGTACCGCAAACCGACACTGGTGCGCGAGATGAGTATTCTAAGGCGCTTGAGAGAACTCGGGAGAAGGAACTCGGCAAATTGACACCGTAACTTCGGAAGAAGGTGTGCCTTTAGTAGGTGAAGTCCCTGCGGATGGAGCCCAATGAGGTTGCAAAAAATCGGTGGCTGCGACTGTTTAATAAAAACACAGCACTCTGCAAACACGAAAGTGGACGTATAGGGTGTGACGCCTGCCCGGTGCTGGAAGATTAAGTGATGGGGTGCAAGCTCTTGATCGAAGTCCCAGTAAACGGCGGCCGTAACTATAACGGTCCTAAGGTAGCGAAATTCCTTGTCGGGTAAGTTCCGACCTGCACGAATGGCGTAACGATGGCCACACTGTCTCCTCCCGAGACTCAGCGAAGTTGAAATGTTTGTGATGATGCAATCTCCCCGCGGAAAGACGGAAAGACCCCATGAACCTTTACTGTAGCTTTGTATTGGACTTTGAACAGATCTGTGTAGGATAGGTGGGAGGCTTTGAAGCAGGGTCGCTAGATCTTGTGGAGCCAACGTTGAAATACCACCCTGGTGTGTTTGAGGTTCTAACCTAGGCCCGTTATCCGGGCTGGGGACAGTGCATGGTAGGCAGTTTGACTGGGGCGGTCTCCTCCCAAAGCGTAACGGAGGAGTTCGAAGGTACGCTAGTTACGGTCGGACATCGTGACGATAGTGCAATGGCATAAGCGTGCTTAACTGCGAGACTGACAAGTCGAGCAGATGCGAAAGCAGGACATAGTGATCCGGTGGTTCTGTATGGAAGGGCCATCGCTCAACGGATAAAAGGTACTCTGGGGATAACAGGCTGATACCGCCCAAGAGTTCATATCGACGGCGGTGTTTGGCACCTCGATGTCGGCTCATCTCATCCTGGGGCTGTAGCCGGTCCCAAGGGTATGGCTGTTCGCCATTTAAAGAGGTACGTGAGCTGGGTTTAAAACGTCGTGAGACAGTTTGGTCCCTATCTTCCGTGGGCGCTGCAGAGTTGAGGAAGCCTGCTCCTAGTACGAGAGGACCGGAGTGGACGCACCTCTGGTGTACCGGTTGTCACGCCAGTGGCATTGCCGGGTAGCTATGTGCGGAAGAGATAACCGCTGAAAGCATCTAAGCGGGAAACTCGTTCCAAGATGAGCTCTGCCGGGGCCTTGAGCCCCCTGAAGAGTCGTTCAAGACCAGGACGTTGATAGGTCGGGTGTGGAAGCGCAGTAATGCGTTAAGCTAACCGATACTAATTGCTCGTGCGGCTTGACCCTATAACTTTGATCGAGTGATCGATCAGGACAGTTATGCTAGTGGTCGGCGCAATCAAATAAAAGCTGATTTAGCTCTATGAATTGGTCGTCCTGCATGCAATGCAGGCCGGCAAAAAGTTATGCCTGATGACCATAGCGAGGTGGTCCCACTCCTTCCCATCCCGAACAGGACAGTGAAACGCCTCTGCGCCGATGATAGTGCGGATTCCCGTGTGAAAGTAGGACATCGTCAGGCTATTACAGCGGCAAGAGCCCGGTGAGAAATCACCGGGCTTTTTGCTTTTCTGGCGTGAAATTCCCGGAAATAACCGAGGCGCGCGGAAACAGCCACAGTCTGCGGCTGTGCTAGGACTTGGCCCGCTTATTTCCCGTTTCGCAGCTCGCGGCGCAAGATCTTCCCGACGTTGGTCTTGGGCAAGTCCTCGCGGAACTCGATGTATTTGGGCACCTTGTAGCCGGTGAGGTTCTGGCGACAGAACTTGGCCACATCGTCTTCGGTCAGGATCGGGTCGTTCTTCACCACGAACACCTTGATCGTCTCGCCCGATTTCTCGTCCGCCACACCGACGGCCGCGCACTCGATGACCCCGGGACAGGTGGAAATCACGTTCTCCAGTTCGTTGGGGAACACGTTGAAGCCGCTGACCAGGATCATGTCCTTCTTGCGGTCGATGATCTTCGTGTAGCCGCGGTCATCCATGATGCCGACGTCGCCGGTGCGCATGAAACCGTCCGGCGTGAACGCGCGCAGCGTCTCTTCTGCCTGGTTGTAGTAGCCGCGCATCACGTTTGGGCCCTTGATGCAGATCTCGCCTGGGTCGCCGATGGGCAGGCTGCGCCCTTCGTCGTCCTTGATCGCGACCTCGATGCTGGGCAGCGGCAGACCGATGCTGCCGGAGAACTCCTTGCTCAGCACGGGGTTGTTGGTGCCGATGGCGCAGGTTTCGCTCATCCCCCAGCCTTCCACCATCGTGCAGCCGGTCGCTCTCTGCCATGCGCGCGCTGTTCCCTCAGAAGCGGCCATGCCGCCGGCCTGCGAAACGCACAGCTGCGAGAAGTCAATCGAACGGAACTGCGGATGCTGCAGCAGCGCGTTGAACAGCGTGTTCACCGCGGGAAGGATGTGGAACGGCCGGCGCTTCAGCACTTCGATGAACTTGCCGATGTCGCGCGGGTTGGGGACCAGCGTCAGGTGCGCGCCCCAGCGGATGCCCAGCAGGCACAGCGTGAGCGCGAAGATGTGATACAGCGGCAGCGCGGCGACCAGGTTGCAGCGGCTCACGTCGCCCACCCGCGCCAGCGCCGGCGTGAACCACGCCTCCGCCTGCAGGATCGCGGCCACGATGTTGCCGTGCGTCAACACCGCGCCCTTCGAAAGTCCGGTGGTGCCGCCCGTGTATTGCAGGAAGGCGATGGACTCCAGGCTCTGCTCCGTCGGCTTCAGTGGCAGCGAACTGCCTTGGGACAGCGCACGCGCGAACGGTGTCACCTTGCGACCGCCGCCCAGTGGAAGCTTGTACTCCGGGACCAGCTTGGCCAGGTGGCGGACGGCGAAAGTGATCCAACGGCCGTACGCCGCACCCAACAGATCGCCCATCGAAGCCATCACGACGTGCTTCACTGACGTCCGTTCGACGATCTCGGACAGCGTGTGCGCGAAGTTCTCCAGGATGATGATCGCGCTGGCGCCGGAGTCCTTCAGCTGGTGCTCCAGCTCCCGCGCCGTGTACAGCGGGTTGACGTTCACGCAGGTGTAGCCGGCACGCAGGATGGCCGCCATGCTCACGGCGAACTGCGGCACGTTGGGCATCATCAGCGCGACACGCGCCCCGGGTTCCAGCCCCTGTGCCTGCAACCACGCACCCAGCGCCGTGGACAACCGGTCCAGGTCCCCATAAGTCATCCACTGCTCCATGCAGACCGAGAACGGCCGCGACGCGTTCTTGCGGAACGACTCCTCCAGCAGCTGCGTGAGCGAGCGGTACTGCCCCGGGTCGATGTCGTGCGGAATGCCCGCGGGGTAGCTGCGCAGCCAATGCTTTTCCATCCGGTTCTCCTTTTGCGCGCGGATTGTGCGGACCCGGCGCGCAGCGGCTAGGGGACTTGTCCTAGGGTGCGCGCAAGTTCGGTCCCGGAAGCGACAAGATCGCGCTCGTACAGCAGCGCGAACAAGGCCCGCTCGCGCGTATCCACCGTGCGAAGGAAATCCTCCACTGCGCCGGCCCGCTTCGACATGCCGGCGAAGGTATCGAACCCGTTTTCCAGGAACTGTTGCAGTGCCCCGAGCCCAGCGGCCGTGGCAGGGCCGCGCATCATCCGCAGCATCGTCCGCAACCCCGGCATGCGGGTCAGGCGCGCAAGTTCGTGCCCCAGCGCCAGCACCGACCGGAGCTGGTCCTCACGTTCCTCGCGGCGGCCCAGCTCTCGCCACGCGAGTGCATAGCGGTGCGCGGGCGGCGCCGACGCGTCAGCTTGCGCCAGCCACAACCGTCCCATCTGCACGTCCAGGTCTTCCGTCATCGCGTGCAACCGCGCCAGGGCCGCGGCCGTCTGCGCCACGTGCGCGGGAAAGAACTTCTCGATCGCGCCCGCGATGCGCGCGAACTGCTCGTCGCGTTGCGCGTAGTCCTTGTCGCCGTACAGCTCTTCGAGGAAGAACCGCGCGGCCGGCGCATACAACGGGCTGCGCAGCAGGTCAGTGTAGGTGCCGGAGAAGCGATCCGATTGCAGCCGCTTGATCTCCACCAGCGCTTCGTGCAATCCCTGTTCGGTCGCAGCCGACTGCCGCAGCCGGGACACGGCGGCGACGGCGTCGCGGATGGTGCGTGCGGCGTCCATGCAAACCCGCAGTCTAACTAGGCGGCTATGCCTACCTCGCGCGCGGGCGCCCTGCGATAGTGCGTCGATGAAAAGGAGAAGCTGGCTCAAGCTCGGGCTCGCGGCGGGCGCGCTGCTCGCCGCCGGCGGCGGCGCGCTCGCGCTGCTGGAACCCGGCTGGCAGTCCGGCCGGCTCACCGCTTCCGGACGCCGGGTCTTCCTGAACGCGGGCCGGGCTTTCCTCGATGGCAGCTTGCCGGCGGAGCCCTCCGCACGTGAAGCCGCTCTGGCCTCGTTCCTGGACCGCACGGATGCGCTGATCGCCGCGCTGCCCGCCCACGCGCAGCGCGAGCTGTCACAGCTACTGGCCCTGCTAGCGTCCGCTCCCGGCAGACGCGCACTCGCCGGCCTCGTACCCGACTGGCAGGACGCGAACCTCGGCGAATTGCAGCAAGCGCTGCAATCCATGCGCACGTCGCCGCGCGAACTGAAGCAGCAGGCTTACGGCGCCCTGCACGACATCTGCGGCGGCGCGTACTTCTCCGACGTCGGCACCTGGGCACGCCTCGGCTATCCCGGGCCGATGGAGATCTGAAGCGTGAGCAAACTCCCCGACCCGGTGAAGGAAGGCCTGGCGCGCGGCTGGCAGGTGAAGGGCGGCCCGCACGGCGCAGCCCCGGAGCGCGTGGACTGTGACGTCGCCATCGTCGGCACCGGCGCGGGCGCCGGCATCACCGCGGAAATCCTCGCCAAGGCGGGCCTCAAGGTCGTGCTGGTCGAAGAAGGCCCGCTGCGGACCAGCACCGACTTCCGCCAGCGCGAGTCGGACGCCTACCCCTCGCTGTACCAGGAGAGCGCCGCGCGCAAGACGCGCGACAAGGCGATCAACATCCTGCAGGGCCGTTGCGTCGGCGGGTCAACCACCGTCAACTGGACCAGCTCGTTCCGCACGCCCAGCCCGACGCTCGCTTTCTGGCGCGACCACTTCGAGCTTGCCGACTTCCACGACGACGATCTCGCGCCCTTCTTCCTGCAGGCGGAACGCCGGCTCTCCATCGGGCCCTGGCTCGCCGCGCCCAACGAAAACAACGACCTGTTGCGCCGTGGCGCGGCCAAGCTGGGCATCCCCGCCGCGGCCATCCTGCGCAACGTCAAGGGCTGCTGGAACCTCGGCTCCTGCGGCATGGGCTGCCCCACCAATGCCAAGCAGTCGATGCTGGTCACCACCATCCCCTGGGCGCTGGACCACGGCGCGCAGCTGCTGGTGGAAACGCGCGCGCAGCGCTTCGAGCTGGCCAACGGCGAAGTGAAGTCGCTCCTGTGCGAGCCGGCTTCCGGCGCGGGCCCCGGGACCCGCATCACGGCGAAACACTATGTGCTGGCCGGCGGCGCCATCAACTCGCCCGCCGTCCTGCTGCGTTCTCAGGCGCCCGACCCGCATGGCAGGCTGGGCGCCCGCACCTTCCTGCACCCGACGCTGCTCAGCGCCGCGCACATGCCCGGCAAGGTGGAAGGCTGGCAAGGCGCGCCGCAGACCATCTACACCGACCACTTCCTCGGCACGCAGCCGATCGACGGCCCCATCGGCTACAAGCTGGAAGCGCCGCCCATCCATCCCGTGATCTTCGCGTCCACGCTCACCGGCATCGGGCAGGAGCAGGCGCAGATGCTCTCGCGCTTCGCATTCACGCACGTGCTCATCGCGCTGTTGCGCGACGGCTTCCATCCCGAGTCGCCCGGCGGCACGGTGCGCCTGCGTGGCGACGGCAGCGCCGAACTCGACTACGCGCTGGACGCCTACACGCTGGAAGGCGCGCGGCGAGCGATGCTCAGCATGGCCGAAATCCAATTCGCGGCCGGCGCCGAACAGGTCGCGCCGGTTCACGAACTGGCCAAGCCCTATCGCAGCTGGGTGGAGGCACGCGAAGCCATCAACGCATTGCCGATGGTGCCCCGCCTGACCAAGGTGGCCAGCGCGCATGTGATGGGCGGCTGCGCCTTCGCCGGCCGCGCCGACCTGGGCGTGACGCGCCCCGATGGCGTGCACTGGCAATTGCGCAATCTCTCCATCCACGACGGCTCGATCTTCCCCACCAGCATCGGCGCCAACCCGCAGTTGTCGATCTACGGCATCGTCAACCGGCTGGCCCAGGGCCTGGCGCACCGGATGACGGGCCGCGACGTCATACTCGCCTGATGCCCGTCGTCTCGCGGCTCGCGCGGCTGCAACAGCTGCTGGTGGCCGGCCTCTTTCTCCTTGCCTTTCTTTGGCTCATGGGGTGGTGGTCCACGCGGCCGGTGCTGGCGTGCGCCGGTGCCGTGGTCATCGTGCTGGTCCACGCCATCGTGCTGGCGGTTGAGTTCGTGCTGCTGCGCGTCGCCAGCGGCGCCGACCCCGCTCCGAAACCCGCGTGGGGTCAGGTGACTGCGGCGTGGTGGCGCGAAGTGGTCCAGGACATCGTCGTGTTCGGCTGGCGCCAGCCGTTCGCGTGGCGCGCCGAGCCGGACCGCCTCGACGGCGCGCGGGGGCGCACCGGCTTCGTCTTCGTCCACGGCTTCGTCTGCAACCGCGGGTTCTGGACCCCTTGGCTGCGGCAAGCGCGTGTCCTCGGACATTCGTTCGCCGCGGTGAACCTGGAGCCGGTGTTCGGCTCGATCGACCACTACGCGGACATCGTTGAAGACGCCGTCGCCAAAGTCGCGGCTGCAACCGGAAAGCCGCCGATGCTCGTCTGCCACAGCATGGGCGGCCTGGCCGCGCGGGCCTGGCTGCGGCGGTACGGTGGCGTATCGCGCGTGGCGCGCGTGGTCACGATCGGCACGCCTCACCAAGGCACCTGGCTCGCGCGCTTCAGCCGTTTGCCCAACGGCCGCCAGATGCGCATCGGCGGCGATTGGCTGCAAGAACTGGCGGGCCATGCCCACGACATCCCGTTCACGTGCTGGTATTCCAACTGCGACAACATCGTGTTCCCGCCTTCGACCGCCACGCTTCCCGGCGCGGACAACCAGCACCTCGGCGGCGCGGGACACGTGGACCTGGCTTTCCGGCAGCAAGTGATCGACAGGACCTTCGCGCTGGCGCACGCCCTGTAAGATCGACGCACGCGGCGAAACGTCGCCGCGGCAGCAACACCACGCATTCCCATGGCCCTGATCGTCCTGATGGAAGACGACGCCGGCACCCGGACGCTGATCGCGTCGGTGCTGAAGAAGGACGGCCATGAAGTGCTGCAGGCGGAAGACGGCGCGCAGGGCCTGCTGCTGGTCGAAGAAAGGCGTCCGCACCTCGTCATCAGCGACGTGCAGATGCCCCAGCTGAACGGCTTCCAGATGCTGGCCGCGCTGCGCCAGAACCAGGTCATCGCCGCCACGCCGGTCATCCTGCTGACCTCGCTGCAGGAGCGCGCGCACATGCGCATCGGCATGACCACCGGCGCCGACGACTACATCACCAAGCCGTTCCGCCCGGGTGAGTTGCGCGACGCGGTGAGCGCGCAGTTGAACAAGCGCGAGATGCAGGCGAGCCTGCAGGGGTTGGCCGTCGACAAGGCGGTGCAGGCCGCGCTGGAAGAGCAGCGCCACCAATTGGCCAAGCTGTACGAGCAGCGCCTGGCCGTCGAACTGAGCGAGCGCTGGCCCAGCGGCGACGGCCAGGCGGCGGACGAGAAATTCCCCAGCGCCAGCGTCCTCTTCGTCGACATCCCCAACTACGCCGGCGTCGCCGAGCGGCTGAACCCGGCCGAGCTGACCGAGCTGGTGCGCCGCTTCTACGGCAGCGCCAACGACACGGCCCACCTCTTCGGCGCCCGGCATATCCAGTTCATCGGCGAAGGCGTGCTGGCGGTGTTCATCGATGCCACCGACACGCGCACCGTCAACCACGGGTTGCGCGCGGCGCGCGCGGCATTGGGCCTGGTGGAAGCCGGCAAGACCATCCAGCACTACCTGGCCGCCACCTACCCCGGGCGCAACCTGCCGCGTTTCGTCGCGCACGTGGCCCTCCACGCGGGGCCTGTCGCACTCACGGTGCTGCACGACCCGCTGCATGCGCCGCGTCCGCAGACCTTGCCGATCGGCGATGCCGTCGCGGCCGCCATGCAGCTGCAGCGGCAGGGCCGCACGCTGGGCTGGCCGGTCGTCGCCAGCGTCGCGGCCTTGCGCATGGTGACCGGCGCGGTGGACATCGGGCGCCGCGCGCTGGTGCAATTGCCCGGCCGCAGCGCGCCGATCGACGTGGCCGAGATCACCGGCCTCGCGCACTGAGGCGATGGCTCGGCGCATGTACCCGCTCGGCCGGCTGTTGGCGGCCGGCCTGTTGCTCCTGGCCACGCTGCCGGCGTTGCTCTCGGCCTTCGAGCTGGCCCGCGCGGGCCGCGACTCGGTGGAGACGCTGGCCGGCAAGATCCTCGGGCAGGTCGCGTCGGTCGTGCAGACGGGCACCGAAGCGCACCTGCGGCAGGCGCACGACGTGCTCAACGGATTGGTGTCCGAGCGTCCCAGCCCGGGCGAACTGCAGCGGCTGCGGCGTGAGCTGCTCAGCCCCGAGCGGTTCGAAGCCGTCGCTTACGCTCTCGTACGCCAGTCACCCGACATCGGCATCGTGCACGTCGGCACCCGCCGCGGCGAGTACCTTGGGCTTGCGCCCGCGCGCGATGCCACGGCCCGCGTGTCGCTGCGGCGCGAAGGCGGCACGGAACTCGGGGTGTTCGAGGTCGTCACGCCGGGGGACCGCAGCCGGCCGCTGCCATCGTCGCCCGCCTTCGAGCCGCGCAGCACCGGCTGGTACTCGGGCGCCATGCAGGCCAAGGACCGGGTGTTCTCGCCCGTGCAGGTGTCGGCCGACGGCCGCGAACTGCTGGTGACGCTGTCGCAGCCGGTCTATGACGAGGACACCGGCGCGGCGGGCGTGCTGGGCGCCGAGCTGCGCCTGAAGCGGCTGGCCGACAACCTGCGCACCCAGCGCATCAGCTCACACGGCGCCGCGTACATCGTCGACGAGCGCGGCGCGCTGGTGGCCAGCTCCGCGGGCGACACGCTCTTCACGCAGAACGGAGGCGCGCCGGTGAGGCAGGGCCCGGCCGACAGCTTCAACCCCGTCATCCGCGCCAGCTTCGCCGCGCTGCAGGCCGCGCAGGCGAACCGCACGCAGGACAGCGTCGCGATGGACACCAGCCTGCGCCGGCTTTCCGGCCCGGGCGGCGATGCGCTGTTGACGGTACAGCGGCCATTCGGCGAAGCGCTGGGCTTGCGCTGGACGCTGGTCGTCGCCGCGCCCGAAAGCGACTTCACCGGCGAGCTGGACGAAGGCTGGCGCCGCGCGCTGATGGTGATGGCGCTGCTGGTGCTGCTCGGCGCCGCCGCCGCATTTGCCATGGCGCGCGGCCTGGGGCGCCGCTTGGGCAACCTGAGCGTGGCGGCGGGCCAGATCGGCCGCGGCGAGGTGCCGGTCATCGAGGACCGCACGCGCATCCGCGAAGTGCACGAACTCTCGCGCGTGTTGCACGACAGCGCCGAGCAGTTGCAGGGTTACCGCCGGCAGGTGGAAGACGACGCGCGCGAACTGCAGCGGGTGAACGAAAGCCTGGAGCAGCGCGTGCGCGAACGCACCACCCAGCTGGAAGCATCACGCGAAGAGGCACTGAGCGCCGCGCGGGCCAAGGCGGCTTTCCTGGCGACCATGAGCCACGAGATCCGCACGCCGCTCAACGGCGTGGTGGGCATGAGCACGCTGCTGGCGGAGACCCGGCTCGACCCCGAGCAGCGCGACTACCTGCAGACCATCCGCATCTCCAGCGACCAGCTGCTGGCCGTCATCAACGACGTGCTGGACTTCTCCAAGATCGAGTCCGGCAAGCTGGACCTCGAGCGCGAGCCGCTCAGCGTGCGCGGCGCGGTGGAGGAGGCGTGCGACATCGCCGCGCCACGTGCGCGCGAGAAAGGGCTGGAGCTGATCGTCGACGTGCCGGAAGACGGCCCCGAGGCGGTGCCGCCGGCCATCCTGGGCGACGTGACGCGCATCCGCCAGGTGCTGATCAACCTGGTGAACAACGCGGTGAAGTTCACCTCGCAGGGCGAAGTCGCGGTGCACGCGCGCCGGCTGCCCGGCGTGGATGCGCAGGGCCGCTGCACGCTGGAATTCCGCGTGCAGGACAGCGGCATCGGCATCCCGCCCGATCGCGTGGGTGCGCTGTTCCAGGCGTTCACGCAGGTGGACGCGTCCACCACACGAAAGTACGGCGGCACCGGCCTGGGCCTGGCCATCTGCAAGCGGCTGGTGGAGATGATGGGCGGCGACATCGGCGTGAAAAGCCGGCTGGGCGAAGGCTCCACGTTCTGGTTCACCGTGGTGGCGGAGCCGGCGCAGGCCGTGCAACCCATCGCGCCGGCGCAGGCCGCGGCCCTGGGCGGCGTGCACGTGCTGGTGGTCGACGACCATGCCACCAACGTGCGTGTGCTCACGCGGCAACTTCAGCTGTGGGGCATGGCCGTGACGAGCGCGTCTTCCGGCGCGCAGGCATTGCAGGTGCTGGCGCAAGCGGCGCAGCCGCCGCGGCTGGTGGTCACCGACATGCACATGCCCGAGATGGACGGCGTGGCCCTCGCACGCGCGCTGCGCGCGGACGAGCGTTGGCGCGGGATCCGCATCGTCCTGCTCAGCTCCGGCTTCATGCCGGCGGGCGAGGAGAGCGCCACGCTGTTCGATGCCCGCCTGCTCAAGCCCGCGCGGCAGAACCAGCTGTTCGACGCGCTGGCCCGCTGCCTCAGCGCCGACCCGGGCGCCGCGCGCGGGCAGGCCGAAGCGCCGGATCGCCGCAAGGGCGTGACGGTGCTGGTCGCGGACGACAACGCGGTGAACCTGAAGGTGGCTTGCGCGATGCTGCTCAAGCTGGGCTACGAAGTGCGCACCGCGGTGGATGGCCGCGAGGCGGTGGAAGCCGTGGCGCGGTTCCACGCACAGGGCGGCGCCTTCGGCGCCGTGCTGATGGACGTGAACATGCCCGACGTCGACGGGCTGGAAGCCACGCGGCAGATCCAGGCCACGTGGGGATCGGACGCGCCGCCGATCATCGCGCTGACCGCCGCCGCGTCCGCCGAGGACCGCCTGCGCTGCGAAGCCGCGGGCATGGACGACTACCTCACCAAGCCGCTGCAGGTCGCGGCGCTGGCGCAGACGCTGGACAAATGGCTTGCTCAGGAAAAGCCGGCATCCCAGCCTGCGCCGGTGTTCGCGGCGGCGCAGGCCGCGGAGGTCGGCGATGCGGCGCTGATGGATTTCGGCCGCCTGCAGGAATTCCGCGACTACGACGACGAAGATTTGTCGATGACGCACGAGGTGATCGGCCTCTTCATCGCCGATGCGCCACAGCGCATCGAAGCCATTGCGCAGGCGGTCGGTGCCGCGGACGCGGGCGCGCTGTCGCAAGCGGCGCATGCGCTCAAGGGGGCCGCCTCGAACATTGGCGCCGTGGCGATGCAGAAGCTGGCCGCGGCGCTGGAATCGGACGCGCGCGGCGGTGGCGTCCCTGTGGATGCGGCGGAGCGCGTGGCTGCATTGCGCCTGCTCTGGGACCGCACGCACCGGGTGCTCGCCAGCTGGGCCTGATCCCTCGCGGCGCATGACCGCGCGGTGAACCAGGTCACAGGAATTGCGGGCCTTGTTTACTGGCCCGCGTCCTTCATCCTGCCTAACCTCTTCCCCTGTTTTCCACGAACAACAGAGGAGGAATGGAAATGGAAGCCAACCTGCAGGCCACCGTGGCGGCCGAACCGCGCTGGGCATCGCCCTCGATGCTGGACCTGGTGCTCGACGAACTCGCCTATGGCGTGGCGCTGGCCACGCGCGAAGGCGAGCTGCTGCACGCCAACCACGCCGCGCGGCACGAACTGGCGCGGCGCCGCGCCCTGCTGGTTCACAACGGACGGCTGCGCGCGCAGGCGCCGCAAGACGCGCCGCTGCTGCAGGAAGCGCTGGCCAAGGCGGCGGGCGGCCGCCGCAGCCTCATCACGCTGGGCAACGACGAGGCGGAGCGCGTGTGCCTGGCCGTCGTCCCGGTCCGGGGCCGCGAAGGTCAGGCCGGTGTCGCCGCGCTGCTGTTCTCGCGCGCATCGGTGTGCGAATCGCTGATGCTCTGCTTCTTCGCCCGCAACCACTCGCTCACGCCGGCGGAAGAAAACGTGCTGGCCCACCTGTGCCGCGGCCACTCGGCGCCGGAAGTCGCGCGGCTGCTCGAGGTGGCGGTGTCCACCATCCGCAGCCACGTGCGCAGCCTGTGCGCCAAGACGCGGTCCAGCGGCGTGCGCGAGCTGGTCAGCCGCGTCGCCATGCTGCCGCCGGTGGCCACCGCGCTGCTGTACGAGCCGGTGCATTGACGCGCGGCTTCCGCGCGTTGCTCTGCTAGAGTGGCCCAAGGGAGGTCACGATGGCCACGTTCGATGCGGCAGCGCGCGAGCGCCTGCTCGCGCGGCTCGAACCAACGATCGCCTCGCTGGCGCGCGCCGGCCGGTTGCGCGGCTACCCGCGCAACGCGGTCATCGTGCACGAGGGCGAGGCGGGCGACGACACTTTCGTGCTGCTGCAGGGCCGCGTGAAGGTCTACTCGTCCGACCTGGACGGCCGCGAGATCACCTACGGCGTCATCGAGGCCGGCGACTACTTCGCCGACATGTGGTTCGACGGCCAGCCTCGCTCGGCCTCGGTGATGACGCTGGAAGACTGCATCTGCTCCGTCGTGCCGCGCGCGGCGATGGAAGATCTTCTCGCCAGCATGCCGGCACTGGCGCGCCTGATGCTGGCCCGGATGACGGCGCGCGTGCGCACTGCCACCACCAAGCTGCGCGACCTGGCGCTCAAGGACGTGTACGGCCGCGTGGTCAGCGTGCTGGAAGGCCAGCGCGGGCCGGCCACGGTCAGCGAGCCGGTCACGTTGTATCCGCTGACGCACCAGGCTTTGGCCAGCCGCGTGGGCTCTTCGCGCGAGATGGTCAGCCGGTTGCTGAAAGACCTGGAGCGCGGCGGCTACGTCGAGCTCGGCGTCAAGCGCATCACGCTGAAGAAGAAGCTGCCGCCTCGCTGGTAAGCGGTTCCGGCAGCATGCGCCAGGCCCGCACGGGCTGGCTGAAGTGACGCACCTGGTGCGTACCGGCATCACGGCTGCGGGTGGCCAGGTCCGGATCCAGCAACTCGCGTACGGCATGGGAGACGTACAGCTCGCCGGGCGCGGCCAGCTTCACCAACCTTGCCGCGAGGTTGACGTCCGAACCGTAGATGTCGAATTCATCGGCCACGAATTGCGCGACGTGGGCCGCGATGCGAAGGCGCAGCGGCTCGGCGCCCGCCGCCTCCCCGCACAGCCGCAGCAATTCGAAGGAAGTGCCGACCGCCGCGCCGGTGTCGTGGAACTCCAGCATCAGCCCGTCGCCCGTGCTCTTGAGGATGCGCCCACCGCGCGGCGGCAGCACTTGGTCGCGCGCCTGCCGCATGAACTGCTGCCAGCGGCGGATGAAGCCCGGCTCGTCGCCTTCCATGAGCCGGACCGATTCGACGACGTCCAGCAACACGATCACGCGCGTGCGCCGTTCTTCGGTGAAAGCATCGGCGCGCAGGGGAGTCATGGGGCGCGGATTGTCCGGCGGCCCCCCAAAGGCGGATGACACGCGAGAGCCACGCGACCCGTCAGGACTGACAGTCGCCGAAGAAGGCGCCGGAAACCTCAGCCGCCTTGTGCCAGCACGCCGCGGCGCATCTGGTCCAGCTCCATCGTCTCGAACAGCGCCTTGAAATTGCCTTCGCCGAAACCTTCGTTGCCCTTGCGCTGGATGAACTCGAAGAAGATCGGGCCCAGCTGGTTCTCGCTGAAGATCTGCAGCAGCAGCTCGCCGGGCTGGCCGTCCACCAGGATGTTGCGCTGCTGCAGCGCTTCGATGTCTTCGGACAGCTGCGGGATGCGCCTGGGCAGCAGCTCGTAGTACGTCTCGCTGGTGTTCAGCAGCTTCACGCCCGCCAGCTGCAGCGAGTCGACGGTGTCGTACAGGTTGGTCGAACCCAGCGCGATGTGCTGGATGCCTTCGCCGCGGTACTTGTCCAGGTACTCCTGGATCTGGCCGGCCTTCTCGTTGCCTTCCTCGTTGATCGGGATGCGGATCTTTCCGCACGGGCTGGTCATGGCCTTGCTCTTCACGCCGGTGGCCTGGCCTTCGATGTCGAAGTAGCGGATCTCGCGGAAGTTGAACAGGCGCTCGTAGAACTCCGACCATTCGGCCATGCGGCCGCGGTGCACGTTGTGCGTGAGGTGGTCGATGTACGTGAGCCCGAAGCCGGCCGGGTTCAGCGCGCCGGCGCCCATCGCGCCCGGCAGCGGCTCGAAGTCCACGTCGAAGAAGCCGATGTTGCCGATGTCGCCTTCCTGCGCGCCGTTCTTGCCGCGCCAGCGGTCCACCAGGTAGATCAGCGAATCGCCGATGCCCTTGATCGCGGGGATGTTCAGCTCGCCCGGGCCCGCCTGCCCGGCGTAGCCCCAGGCGCCCTGCGAGATGGCGCGCTCGTACGCCGCCTTGGCGTCCTGCACGCGGAAGGCGATGGCGCAGATGCTGGGCCCGTGCAGGCGCGCGAAGCGCTGCGCGAAGGAATCCGGCTCGGCGTTGACGATGAAGTTGATGCCGCCCTGGCGGTACAGCACCACGTCCTTGTGGCGGTGGCGCGCGATGGCGCGGAAGCCCATGCGCTCGAACAGCTCGCCCATCGCCTGCGGGTCCGGCGCGGCGTACTCGATGAATTCGAAACCGTCGGTCCCCATCGGGTTGTCCCAGCCCTGGAAGACTCGGGTGGCTTGGGCGGGCAGGGCGGAGTTCATGGCGCGGGGTCTCCGGGTGCTTGGGTGGTTGCGGCGAGCCGCCACTTTAGGCGCTTGGCCAAGCAATTTTCCGCCGGAGATCGGCTTGGAAAGGCCTGGTAGCTCAATAAAATTGTGCGATGCCCGAATCCGCCGCACTCGACAAGCTCGACAAGTCCATCCTGCGCGCGCTGCAGGCCAACGGGCGGGAGACTTACGACGTCATCGGCGAACAGGTGGGCCTGTCGCCCAGCGCCGTGCTGCGGCGGGTGAAGCGGCTGGAGGAGGCCGGCATCATCGACCGCTACGTGGCCCTGGTGCGGCCGGAGGCGATCGGCCTGGGCCTCACCGCGTACATCAACGTCCGTCTCGAAAAGCACACCGAGACCCACAAGCGCAACCCGATGGACGTCTTCCGTGCCAGCGTGCAGGGCTGGCCCGAGGTGGTGGAATGCGCCGCGCTCACCGGCGAGATGGATTTCCTGCTGCGCGTCGTCGTCCAGGACATGGCGCACTACAGCCGCTTCATCATGGACACGCTGCTCAAGCACCCCAGCGTGCAGGACTGCAAGACCAGCTTCGTGCTCGACAGCGTCAAGGCCACCACCGCGATGCCGATCTAGGCGTCATGGGCACAAGATTGTGAGTTTTGACTCACATCGGATTTAGGTAGAACTACCTGCCCACCCTGCTCAAAGCTTGGCGGCGGCGGGATCACCCTTAAATTCCTCCCATGGTTTCCGCACCCGAGACGTTGCGCGATCCCGTGGTGGTCCCGATCCGCTCGATGGGGCCCAGCCACCGGGGGCGCATCGAGACGCACCTGTTGTCGCTGGGGCCGGACGACCGCTACCTGCGCTTCGGCTACCAGGCCACGGATGAGCAGGTCCAGCGCTACGTCGCCCAGCTCGACTTCGAGCACGACGACGTGTTCGGCATCTACAACCGCAAGCTCGAACTCATCGCCATGGCGCACCTGGCGTTCTCGCGCGACCCGCAGGCCAACCGCTGCGCCGAATTCGGCGTGTCGGTGCTGGCCAAGGCGCGTGGGCGCGGCTACGGCTCGCGCCTGTTCGAGCGCGCCGCCATCCACGCCCGCAACGAAGGCGTGGACCTGCTTTTCATCCACGCACTGAGCGAGAACCAGGCGATGCTGAAGATCGCGCGCAAGGCGGGCGCGACGCTGGAACGCTTCGGCAGCGAGACCGAGGCGCACCTGCGCCTGCCGCCGGCCACGCTGGATTCACGGATGAGCGAGTTGCTGGTCGAACAGATCGCCCAGACCGACTACCGGCTCAAGCGCCAGGTGAAGAGCTTCTGGGACTTCCTGGCCGGCGTGCGGGAAACCCGGCAGGGCGTGCGCGAAGGCCGCCACAAGTCCGGCAGCTGATCCCCGCCGGCTGGACGGTTCGTCACCGTCGCGCAAAGGGGTTTGCGCTATCCTAGTTGCCCCTCCACCACCGCACGCCCTGTGTCCGACCCTCACCCTGCGCGGCCGCACGAAAAGGAAGACCGCCGCACGTTCCTGCAGAAGGTCGCCGAGTTCATCCATCCGGGACCCGATTCGCGCGACGAACTGATCGAAACCCTGGCCGACGCCGAAGACAACGAGATCATCGACGCCGAGTCGCGCGTGATGCTCGAAGGCGTGATCCGCATGGCGGACCTCACCGCCGGCGACGTGATGGTGGCGGCGCCGCGCATGGACCTGGTGAACATCGATTCGCCGTACGAGGACATCCTGCATCTCGTCATCGACACGGCGCACTCGCGCTTCCCGGTGTACGAAGGCGACCGCGAGAACATCATCGGCATCCTGCTCGCCAAGGACCTGCTCAAGCTGCAGCGCGCGCCCGAGCTGAACATCCGCGCGCTGCTGCGCCCGGCCGTGTTCGTGCCGGAGAGCAAGGGCCTGAACGACCTGCTGCGCGAGTTCCGCGGCAACCGCAACCACCTGGCGGTGGTGATCGACGAGTTCGGCCGCATCGCCGGGCTGATCACCATCGAGGACGTGCTGGAGCAGATCGTCGGCGAGATCGAGGACGAGTTCGACATCGCCGAGGAAGACGGCGACATCTTCGCGCTGGCCGACCGCACCTACCGCGTCAGCGGCGACACGGCCATCGAGCGCGTGAACGAGGCGTTCGGCGTGCAGCTGAACACCGCCGCCGACGGCGACGACGGCGAGCACCGTTTCGAGACCATCGGCGGCCTGATCGCGCACGAGATGGGCCACGTGCCCAAGCGCGGCGAGCACCACACCCTGGGCGGCCTCAACTTCGTCGTGCTGCACACCAAGGGCGGCGCCGTGCGCTGGTTCAAGGTGGCGCCGGTGAGCACGGACGACAACACCGGGTGACGCCCAGGCTGCGTCCCGCCGCGCTGCGCTGGGCGCTGGCGCCCGTGGCCGGCCTGGCCCAGGCCGCTTCCATCGCACTTCCGGGCAGCGGCCAGCCGGCATGGTGGCTGCAGCTGCTCTCGCTGACGGTGCTCGCGGGCTGCGTCACGCATGCCGCGTCGGTGCGCCAGGCCTTCGGGCTCGCGTGGGCCTTCGCCACCTGCTGGCTGGCCGGCACGTTCTGGTGGCTGTACATCTCCATGCACTCGTATGGCGGACTGGCGGCGCCGCTGGCCGCGCTGGCGGTGCTGGCGCTCGCCGCTTTCCTGGGCAGCTACTACGCGTTCGCCGCCGCGGTGCATCGCAGGCTGGCGCCGGCGCGACCTTGGCTGGCGATCCCGGGCTTCGCGGCGCTGTGGTTGCTGGCGGAGCTGATGCGCGGGCGCTGGTTCACCGGCTTCCCGTGGGGCGCGGGTGGGTACGCGCACCTCGACGGGCCGCTCGAAGGGCTGGCGCCGTGGATCGGCGTGTACGGCATCGGCTTCGTCGCGGCCGCGTTCGCGCAAGCCATCGCGCTGATGCCGGCGCTGTGGCGAAGCACGCGCTACTGGGTCGCGCTGGGAACGGTGGCGATGGTGGTCGCAGCCGCGACCGAAGGTGCACCCGAATGGGACCGCCGCGCCGGCACGCCGCTGTCCGTCACGCTGCTGCAAGGCAACATCCCGCAGGACGAGAAATTCGAAGGCCATACCGGCGTGCCGCTCGCGCTGCAGTGGTACGGCGAGCGGCTGCTGGGCAGCACCACGGCCCTGGTGGTCGCGCCCGAAACCGCCATCCCGCTGCTGCCGCAGCAGCTGCCCGAGAACTACCTGCAGGACATCGCGGCGCGCTTCACCAAGGGAAACCAGGCCGCGCTGCTCGGCATGCCGCTGGGCAGCTTCCAGGATGGCTACACCAATTCGGTCGTCGGCCTGAAGCCCGGCGCCGACGCGTACCGGTTCGACAAGCACCACCTCGTGCCTTTCGGCGAATTCATCCCGCCGCTGTTCCGCTGGTTCACCGACCTGATGAACATCCCGCTGGGTGATTTCAACCGCGGGCCCGTGGGCCAGTCTTCGTTCGAGTTCCAGGGCCAGCGCCTGGCGCCGAACATCTGCTACGAAGACCTCTTCGGCGAGGAACTGGCCGCGCGCTTCCTCGAGCCGGCGCGCTCACCGACCGTGTTCGTCAACGTCAGCAACATCGGCTGGTTCGGCGACACGCTGGCGATCGACCAGCACCTGCACATCAGCCGCATGCGCGCGCTGGAGTTCGCGCGGCCGGTGATCCGCGCCACCAACACCGGCGCCACCGCGTTCATCGACCACCGCGCGCGGGTCACGCAGATGTTCCCGCGCTTCACCCGCGGCGCCCTAGTGGGCGAGGTGGAAGGCCGCGAAGGCACGACGCCTTTTGCCTGGTGGGCAGCACGGTTGGGGCTGTGGCCGCTGTGGATCGTGGGCATCGCTCCGCTTTTGCCAGCGGCGCTGCGGCTTCGCAGGAGAGCGCCCACTTAAAATCGGGGCAAATGCTCTCCTTCCAGCAAATCATCCTGAAACTGCAGTCGTACTGGGACGCCCAGGGCTGCGCGCTGCTGCAGCCCTACGACATGGAAGTGGGCGCCGGCACCTCGCACACCGCCACCTTCCTGCGCGCCATCGGCCCCGAGCCGTGGAAGGCCGCCTACGTGCAGCCCAGCCGCCGCCCCAAGGACGGCCGCTACGGCGAGAACCCCAACCGCCTGCAGCACTACTACCAGTACCAGGTGGTGCTCAAGCCCGCGCCGGCCAACATCCTGGAGCTGTACCTGGGTTCGCTGGAAGCCCTGGGCTTCGATCTGAAGAAGAACGACATCCGCTTCGTCGAGGACGACTGGGAGAACCCCACGCTGGGTGCCTGGGGCCTGGGCTGGGAAGTCTGGCTGAACGGCATGGAGGTCACGCAGTTCACCTACTTCCAGCAGGTGGGCGGCATCGACTGCAAGCCGATCACCGGCGAGATCACCTACGGCCTGGAACGCCTGGCCATGTACCTGCAGGGCGTGGACAACGTCTACGACCTGAAGTGGACCGAAGGCCTTTCGTACGGCGACGTGTACCTGCAGAACGAGAAGGAACAGTCGGCCTACAACTTCGAGCACAGCGACACCGAGTTCCTGTTCACCGCGTTCGGCGCGCACGAGAAGCAGGCCAGGTACCTGATGGAGCAGCAGTTGGCGCTGCCTGCCTACGAGCAGGTGCTGAAGGCCGCGCACACCTTCAACCTGCTGGACGCGCGCGGCGCCATCAGCGTCACCGAGCGCGCCGCGTACATCGGCCGCATCCGCAATCTCGCGCGCAGCGTCGCGCAGGCTTACTACGACAGCCGCGAGCGCCTGGGCTTTCCCATGGCGCCGCGCGAGTGGGTCGCGCAACTGTCGAAGAAGGCAGCGTGACCATGGCCAACGACAAGAACCTGCTGGTCGAGCTGTTCGTCGAGGAACTGCCGCCCAAGGCCCTGAAGAAGCTGGGCGAGTCTTTCGGCCACACGCTGCTGGACCAACTGAAGTCGCAAGGCCTGCTGGCCGCGGACTCCGCGCTCACCACTTTCGCTTCGCCGCGCCGCCTGGCCGCGCGCGTGACGAACGTGGCCGGCAAGGCCGCCGACAAGGCCGTGTCGCAAAAGCTCATGCCCGTGAGCGTGGGCCTGGATGCGCAAGGCCAGCCCACGCCGGCGCTGGTGAAGAAGCTGCAGGCGCTGGGCGCCGACGCTTCCGCCGCCGCCAGCCTGAAGCGCGCCATGGACGGCAAGGCCGAGGCGCTGTTCTACGAAAGTACCGCGCGCGGCGCGTCGCTGGCGGAAGGCCTGCAGAAAGCGCTGGCCGAAGCCATCGCGAAGCTGCCCATCCCCAAGGTCATGACCTACCAGCTGGCCGACGGCTGGACCGACGTGAAGTTCGTGCGGCCTGCGCACGCGCTGGTCGCACTGCACGGCTCGGACGTCGTGCCGGTGGAGGCCCTCGGCCTGAAGGCGGGCAACACGACGCAAGGCCACCGCTTCGAATCCAGGGGCGCGGTGACCATCCCCGACGCGGACGGTTATGCGCAGGCCCTCGAGAAGGAAGGCGCGGTCATCGCCAGCTTCGAAGCCCGCCGCGCCGAGATCGCGCGCCAGCTGCAGGTCGCCGCGCAGAACGTGGGTTCCGGCGCGAAGCCGATCGAGGACGATGCGCTGCTCGACGAAGTCACCGGGCTGGTCGAGCGCCCCAACGTGCTCACCTGCCAGTTCGAGCAGCAGTTTCTGGAAGTGCCGCAGGAATGCCTCATCCTCACGATGAAGGCCAACCAGAAGTACTTCCCGCTGCTGGACGCGCAGGGCAGGCTCACGCACCGCTTCCTGGTGGTGAGCAACATCCGCCCGCAGGACCCCTCGGCCGTCATCGGCGGCAACGAGCGCGTGGTGCGCCCGCGCCTGGCCGACGCCAAGTTCTTTTTCGACCAGGACCGCAAGAAGCCGCTGGAATCGCGCGTCGCCGGCCTGGGCAAGGTCGTGTACCACAACAAGCTGGGCACGCAGGGCGAGCGCGTGCAGCGCGTGCGCGCGCTGGCGCAGGTGATCGGCGCGAATTGGGAGGGCGACCTGCTCGCGCGCAAGGCCGACCAGGCCGCGATGCTGGCCAAGGCCGACCTGCTGACCGACATGGTGGGCGAGTTCCCCGAGCTGCAAGGCATCATGGGCCGCTACTACGCGCAGGCCGACGGCCTGCCCGGCGACATCGCCGACGCGATCGAGGACCACTACAAGCCGCGCTTCGCCGGCGACGCGCTGCCGCGCGGCTCGGCCGGCGTGGTGGTCGCGCTGGCCGACAAACTGGAGACGCTGGCCGGCCTGTTCTCCATCGGCCAGCTGCCCACCGGCGACAAGGACCCGTTCGCGCTGCGCCGCCACGCGCTGGGCATCGTGCGCATGCTGATCGAGCGCGACCTGCCGCTGGGCCTGGACCGGCTGATCGCCGAAGCGCTGGCGCTGTTCCCGCAGGCACCCAGGGACACGGCCGCGCAGCTGTCCGACTTCATCTACGACCGCCTGGCCGGCTCGCTGCGCGAGCAGGGCTACAGCGCGCAGGAGGTGGACGCCGTGCTGGCGCTGCGCCCGCAGCGCCTGGGCGACGTGGCCAAGCGCCTGGCCGCCGTGCGCGCCTTCGCCGCGCTGCCGGAAGCGCCCGCGCTGGCCGCGGCCAACAAGCGCATCGGCAACATCCTGAAGAAGGCGGAAGGTGCGGTGGACCCGCACGTCAGCGAGGTGCTGCTGCAGGAAGACGCCGAGAAGGCGCTGTACGCCGCCACCCGCGACCTGGCGCCCACGGCGAAAGCCAGGTTCGACGCCGGCGACTACACCGGCTCGCTGCAGACGCTGGCCGCGCTGCGCGGCCCGGTGGACGCGTTCTTCGACGGCGTGATGGTCAACGCCGAACAGACCGACCTGCGCCTGAACCGGCTGGGCCTGCTGGCCACGCTGCACGGCGCGATGAACCGCGTGGCCGATCTTTCCCGCCTGGTGTCATGAAACTCGTCATCCTCGACCGCGACGGCACCATCAACGCCGACAGCGACGAATTCATCAAGTCGCCCCAGGAGTGGCAGCCGCTGCCCGGCGCGCTGGAAGCCATCGCGCGGCTGAACCACGCCGGCTGGCACGTGGCCATCGCGTCCAACCAGTCGGGCCTGGGCCGAGGCCTGTTCGACGTGGCTTCGCTCAACGCCATGCACGCCAAGATGCACAAGCTGCTGTCCGCCTTCGGCGGCAGGGTGGACGCGATCTTCTACTGTCCGCACACGCCCGAAGACAACTGCACCTGCCGCAAGCCGTTGCCGGGCCTGTTCGAGCAGATCGGCGAGCGCTTCGGCATCGAGCTGAAGGGCACGCCCGTGGTGGGCGACGGCCTGCGCGACATGCAGGCCGCTGTCGCGGCCGGCTGCGAGCCGCACTTCGTGCTGACCGGCAAGGGCGCGGAATTCCGCGGGCAGCCGCTGCCGGAAGCGTTCCCGGCGGGCACGCGGGTGCACGACGACCTGGCGGCCTTCGCCGACTGGCTGGTGGCGCGCCCTGCCCCGCGCCCGCAGGCCTGACGCCATGGTGTTCATTCGCTCGGCGCTGCACGCGCTGTGGATGCTGGTGACGGTGGTGCCCTGGGCCATCATCATGATCGTGGCTTCGATCTGGCGCCGCGGCGTGCCGATGTACTGGATGGCGGTCACCTGGCTGTCGTGGGCCATGCGCGGGCTGCGCACCCTCTGCGGCGTGCAGTGGCGCGTCACCGGCATGGAAAACCTGCCGCAGGGCACCACCGCGCCCGCCATCCTGCTGGTCAAGCACCAGTCGACGATGGAAACCTTCCTGATGCCGACGCTGATGCCTCACCCGCTGGCCTACGTGTTCAAGAAGGAGCTGCTCTACGTGCCCTTCTTCGGCTGGGCGATGGGCCGGCTGGACATGATCCACATCGACCGCAGCCAGCGCGCGCAGGCGTTCAACAAGGTCGTCGAGCAGGGCAAGCGCCTGCTGGCGCAGGGCATCTGGGTCATCATGTTCCCGGAAGGCACGCGCATCCCGCGCGGGCAGAAGGGCCACTACAAGTCCGGCGGCACGCGGCTGGCCGTGGCCACCGGCGCGCCGGTCATCCCGGTGGCGGTGTCGTCGGCCAAGTGCTGGCCGCGCAAGGCCTTCCTCAAGCGCCCGGGCATCGTGGACGTGTCCATCGGCAAGCCCATCCCCAGCGAAGGCCGCGAACCCGACGAACTGATGCGCGAAGTGGAAGCCTGGATCGAGGCCGAGATGCGCCGGCTCGATCCTGACGCCTACAAGTAACAGCGGGCAGCGCGGCCCTGGTCCACGGCCGGGCTGCCTATACTCGCGCTCGTGCTGAAGCTCATCCAGCTCACGCTCGACCTGTTCGATCCGCCGGCTCCCCCGGCGCTCGCCGCTCCCCCCGAAACCGTCCCGCTGCCGGTGGCCACCGCGCCGGCCGAGCCTTTGGACGCGGTGCTGGCGCCCGCCACCTTCCACCACCCGCGTGCCAACCGGCAGGCGGTGCTGGGCCACACCTTCGTCGCCTACGAATTCAGGCGCGCCAAGCGCCGCACCATCGGCTTCGTGGTCGGCGCCGAGGGCCTGACGGTCAGCGCGCCCAAGTGGGTGCCGCTGGGCGAAGTGGACTCGGCGGTGCAGGAGAAATCGGCCTGGATCCTCTCCAAGCTCGACGCGGCGCGCGACCGGCACGACCGCATCGAGTCGGCGCGCATCCAGTGGCGCGACGGCGCGACCTTCCCGTTCATGGGCGAGGAAGTGATCGTGGTGCTGGACCCGCGGCATGGCGGCGGCGCATTGCTCAACACGGCCGCCGAAGCGCTGCCTGGCGTGCCGCGCCACACGCTGCACGTCGCGCTGCCGCAGCGAGCCACGGGCGAGCAGATCCGCGACGCCGTGCAGGCCTGGCTCATGCGCCAGGCCAAAAGCCTGTTCATCGAGCGCCTCGACCACTTCGCGCCGCAGCTGGGCGTGCAGTGGCGCAAGCTGGCCTTGAGCAACGCCGGCACGCGCTGGGGCACGGCGCATTCGGACGGCACCATCCGCCTGAACTGGCGGCTGATCCATTTCCGGCTGCCGGTCATCGACTACGTGGTGGCGCACGAGCTGTCGCACCTGCGCGTGATGGACCACAGCCCGCGCTTCTGGGACACCGTGGCCACCGTGGTGCCGGACTACGCGCAGCTGCGCGGCCAGCTCAAGGACGAGGCGATTCCGACCTGGTGAATGACGAATGACTTCGCGCTGCGCGCTCGATGACAAATGACTGAGGCCTTTGTCATTCCGCCGCGCAGCGGCGAGTCATCTGTCATTCGTCATGCGGGCGCGCCGAAGCGCCAGATGCCGTCGGCGCCGCGTTCGCGCCGCAACTGCCCCGAATACCAGAGCGCATGCAGGTGCGCCACCGACTCGCCCATCGCGAACGTGGTCTGGTGCAGGTCCAGCGTCCGCTTGAACAGCACCGACAGCATTTCGGCGGCGGTGCCCGGCTTCGCCAGGCAAGCCTCCAGCACCTCGACCAGGCGGTCGCGATGGTGCTCGTGCAGTTGCTCCACGCGGCGGTGCAGGCCGGTGAAGGGCTTGCCGTGCGAAGGCAGCACCAGCGTGCCTTCGGGCAGCGGCTTGAACTTGTCGACGGAAGCGAGGAACAGGCGCAGCGGGTCCGACTCGGGCTCGACGTCGTGCACGCTGATGTTGGTGGAGATGCGCGGCAGCAGCATGTCGCCGCTGACCAGCACCTTCAGCTCGGCGCAGAACAGCGAGATGTGCTCGGGCGCGTGGCCGTAGCCGCTGATGCAGCGCCATTCGCGGCCGCCGATGCGCACGGCGTCGCCGTCCTGCAGCCGCCGGAAGGCGCGCGGCACGGCGGGCACCATGCTGGGGTAGTAGTTGGCGCGGCCGCGGATCTTCTCGAGCGATTCGGGATCCGTCAGCCCATGCGAGGCGAAAAAGTTTGCCGCGCTTTCACCGCCGAACCCGGTGGTCCCCTGCGAAGCCACGCGCGCCGCGTTGTAGTCGGTGGCGCTGATCCACAGGCGGCAGGGATGCCCGGGCGTGCTCCAGCGCTCGCACAGCCAGTGCGCCAGCCCGATGTGGTCGGGGTGCATGTGCGTGACGATCACGCGCAGGATGGGCAGGCCTTCCAGCGAGTTGGCGAACACCTGTTCCCACTGCGCCTTGGCTTCATCGCGGGCGATGCAGCAATCCACCACGGTCCAGCCCTCGCGGCCGTCCAGCCGGTCGCGCAGCAGCCAGAGGTTGATGTGGTCCAGCGCGAACGGCAGCGCCATGCGGATCCAGCGCACGCCGGGCGCCACTTCCAGCGTGCCGCCGGGCGCCGGCAGCTTGTCGCCGAAGGGGTAGTGGAGCTGGGCTTCGAGGGCGTTCATTCGCGGGTCCTGCTGGCGATGAAGAAATTGACGTTGACGTAAACGTCAGATGTAATCGGCCATTCTAGGCAGCGCCGCCGGCGCTTTCCTGTCTCCAGCCATACACCCACACGAATGGCCACCACGTACACCATCAGCGACCTGGCCCGGGAGTTCGACCTCACCACGCGCGCCATGCGCTTCTACGAGGACATGGGCCTGCTGCAGCCCACGCGATCGGGGCCCGGCGGCCGCAACCGCGTCTACACCGCGCGCGACCGCACCCGCCTGAAGCTCACGCTGCGTGCCAAGCGCCTGGGCCTGTCGCTGTCCGAGGCCCGCGAAATCATCGACATGTACGACAGCCCGCGCGACACCGGTCCGCAGCTGAAGAAGTTCCTGGCCATCCTGTCGCAGCATCGCAAGCAGCTGGAAGAGCAGATGGCCGACCTGCAGGCCAACCTGGACGAGGTGCGCGTGCACGAGCGCGAAGCCCGCACGCTGCTGGCCAGGCTGGAGAAGGAAGGCGCGTCGCGGGCGAAAGCGGCATAATTGACGTTTACGTAAACGTCAATTGGAATCCGCCATGCCCACCGAGTTCCAGCCCGCCGATCCCGACTTCGAGCAACGCGTGCGCGCCAGCTTCGGCCGGCAGACCGCCATGGGCACCATCGGTGCCGCCATCGTCCGGGCCGAGCCCGGCGAGGTGGAGATCCAGCTGCCCTACGCGGTCCACCTGACGCAGCAGCACGGCTTCCTGCACGGCGGCATCGTCGGCGCGGCGCTCGACTCGGCCTGCGGCTATGCCGGGTCCACCCTGATGCCCGCCGACGTCGGCGTGCTCAGCATCGAATACAAGATCAACTTCGTCGCGCCCGCCAAGGGGCAGCGCTTCCGCATGGTGGGCACCGTGGTCAAGCCGGGGCGCACCGTCACCGTCGTCGAAGGCCGCGCGTACGCCGTCGATGAAGGCCGCGAGAAGCTGGTGGCCACCATGAGCACCACGCTGATGGCCGTCGTCGGGCGCGAAGACGTCAAGCACTGAACACAGGAGACCACCATGAGCCTGCCGGGCCTGAACTTCCAGCTGGGTGAAGACATCGACGCGCTGCGCGACGCGGTGCGCTCGTTCGCCGAAGCCGAGATCGCGCCGCGCGCATCGGAGATCGACCGCAGCGACCAGTTCCCGATGGACCTGTGGCGCAAGATGGGCGAGCTCGGCGTGCTGGGCATCACCGTGCCCGAAGAGTACGGCGGCGCGAACATGGGCTACCTCGCCCACATGATCGCGATGGAGGAAATCTCGCGCGCGTCCGCGTCGGTGGGCCTGTCGTACGGCGCGCACAGCAACCTGTGCGTCAACCAGATCAAGCGCAACGGCAACGAGGCGCAGAAGAAGAAGTACCTGCCCAGGCTGATCTCCGGCGAGCACGTGGGTGCGCTGGCGATGAGCGAGCCCGGCGCCGGCAGCGACGTCATCTCGATGAAGTTGAAGGCCGACGACAAGGGCGGCTACTACCTGCTCAACGGCAACAAGATGTGGATCACCAACGGCCCCGATGCCGACACGCTGGTGGTCTACGCGAAGACGGAGCCCGAGCTGGGCGCGCGCGGCGTCACGGCCTTCCTGATCGAAAAGGGCATGAAGGGCTTCTCCATCGCGCAGAAGCTGGACAAGCTGGGCATGCGCGGCAGCCACACCGGCGAGCTGGTGTTCCAGAACGTCGAAGTGCCGGCGGCCAACGTGCTGGGCACGCTGAACGGCGGCGCCAAGGTGCTGATGTCCGGCCTGGACTACGAGCGCGCGGTGCTCGCCGCGGGGCCCATCGGCATCATGCAGGCGGTGATGGACAACGTGGTGCCCTACATCCACGATCGCAAGCAGTTCGGCCAGAGCATCGGCGAGTTCCAGCTCATCCAGGGCAAGGTCGCCGACATGTACACGGTGCTGCAGGCCGCGCGCGCGTTCTGCTACACGGTCGGCAAGAACCTGGACATGCTGGGCAGCGAGCACGTGCGCCAGGTTCGCAAGGACTGCGCTTCCGTCATCCTGTGGTGCGCCGAGAAGGCGACGTGGATGGCGGGCGAGGGCATCCAGGTCTACGGCGGCAACGGCTACATCAACGAGTACCCGCTCGGCCGCCTGTGGCGCGATGCCAAGCTCTACGAGATCGGCGCGGGCACCAGCGAAATCCGCCGCATGCTCATCGGCCGCGAGCTGTTCGCCGAAACGATGTGATGTGATCATGCGCGGCGGGAATGCCGTGCAGGTCTTCCCTTACGTAATCGCACGAGCGTGCGAAAGTCACCGTCCCTCCTCGACAATCCAGCCATGCCCGACATCCAGGACCTCTTTGCCCACAACCGCGCCTGGGCCGCGGAGATGGAGCGCACGCGGCCGGGCTTCTTCGGCTCGCTGGTGCAGCAGCAGAAGCCCAAGTTCATGTGGATCGGCTGCAGCGACAGCCGCGTGCCGGCCAACCAGATCACCGGCCTGGAACCGGGCGAGGTGTTCGTCCACCGCAACGTCGCCAACCTGGTGGTGCACTCCGACCTGAACGCGCTGTCGACCATCCAGTTCGCGGTGGACATGCTGAAGGTCGAGCACATCATGGTCGTGGGCCACTACGGCTGCGGCGGCGTGATGGCGGCGCTGAACGACACGCGCGTGGGCCTGGCCGACAACTGGATCCGCCACATCCAGGACGTGCGCGACCGCCACAAGCCGCTGCTGGAGCAGGTGCCCGCCGACAAGCGCGGCGACCTTCTCGTGGACCTGAACGTCATCGAGCAGGTGGTCAACGTCTGCGTCAGCACCGTGATGACCGATGCGTGGGCCGAAGGCCAGAGGGTGACGGTGCACGGCTGGGCGTTCGGCGTCCACGACGGCCTGCTGCAGGACCTGGGCATGTCGGTGAGCAGCACCGAAAGCATCGACCGGCTGTATCGCGCCGCGCTCGACAAGGTGGTCGCCGCCCGGCGGTAGGCGGCCAAGGAAGCGGCATGTTCCCGCAGCGCCTGGATTCCCCGCTGGCCTATGACATCGCCAAGGCCATGCTGGACGGCTTCAACCGGCACTACCGGCTGTTCCGCCTGGAATCGCAGCGCGCCAAGCACCGCTTCGAAACCGCCGACTGGCACGGCCAGCAGCGCGCGCAGCGCGAGCGCATCGAGTTCTACGACCTGCGCGTGCGCGAAGCCGTGGCGCGGCTCGAGAAAGAGTTCAAGGCCGGCGAGCAGCCGATGGAGGTGTGGCACCAGGTCAAGCTGCACTTCATCGGCCTGCTGATCGACCACCACCAGCCGGAGTGCGCGGAAACGTTCTTCAACTCGGTGACGACGAAGATCCTGCACCGCACGTACTTCCACAACGACTTCATCTTCGTGCGCCCCGCGGTCAGCACCGAGTACATCGAGAACGACGAGCCCGCGGCCACGCCCACGTACCGCGCGTACTACCCGACGCGCGAGACCATGCACGAGAACATCGTGCGCATCATCACCAACTTCCAGCTGCGCCGGCCGTTCGACGACCTGGACCGCGATGCGCGCCACGTGCTGGCGGCCATGGGCGCGCGCCTGGCCAACGTGAAGCTGCGCGCCAATTTCCAGATCCAGGTGCTGTCGTCCCTGTTCTTCCGCAACAAGGGCGCGTACGTGGTGGGCAAGCTGATCAACGGCTTCAACGAAGTGCCGTTCGCGCTGCCCATCCTGCACGACGACGAAGGCAAGCTGGTGATCGACGCCTGCCTGTTCGGCGAGGACGACCTGCAGATGCTGTTCTCGTTCGCGCGGGCCTACTTCATGGTGGACATGGAGACGCCGGCGGCGTACGTGCAGTTCCTGCGCTCGCTGATGCCGCGCAAGCCCCGCGCCGAGATCTACAACGCCATCGGCCTGGCCAAGCAGGGCAAGACGCTGTTCTACCGCGACTTCCTCTACCACCTGAAGCACTCCAGCGACCGCTTCCGCATCGCGCCCGGCATCAAGGGCATGGTGATGCTGGTGTTCGACCTGCCGTCGTTCCCGTACGTCTTCAAGGTCATCAAGGACTACTACCCGCCGCAGAAGGACACCTCGCGCGAGCAGATCAAGGGCAAGTACCTGCTGGTGAAGCAGCACGACCGCGTGGGCCGCATGGCCGACACGCTGGAATACAGCGAGGTGGCTTTCGCGCGCGACCGCTTCGACGACGACCTGCTGGAGGAGATCCGCAAGTTCGCGCCCAGCCAGCTGGAAGTGAGCGACCGCGACGGCGACGGCCACGAGGAGGTGATCATCAAGCACCTCTACATCGAGCGGCGCATGATCCCGCTGAACATCTACCTGCAGGAAGCGTTCGACGCGGGCGCGCAGGACCAGGTGGAGCGCGCGGTGGTCGAGTACGGCAACGCCATCAAGGACCTGGTGGCGGCCAACATCTTTCCCGGCGACATGCTGTGGAAGAACTTCGGCGTCACCCGCAACGGCAAGGTCGTGTTCTACGACTACGACGAGATCGAATACCTCACCGACTGCAATTTCCGCAAGGTGCCGGCGGCGCGCAACGAGGAAGACGAACTCTCCGGCGAGGTCTGGTATTCGGTCGGTCCGAAGGACGTCTTTCCCGAGACGTTCGGCCCGTTCCTGCTCGGCAATCCTTCCGTGCGCGAGGTGTTCCTGGCCAACCACGGTGAGCTGCTCGACCCGGAGTTCTGGCAAAGCCACAAGCAGCGCATCCAGGCCGGCCACGTGCACGACGTGTTCCCGTACGACCATGACAAGCGGTTCGCGCCCATGGCCGCGGAGGCCGCCGCGTGAACGTTCGCCATGTCATCGCCGCACTGCTGGCCGCGTGCTCGTTCGGCGCGGCAGCGCAGGCCGCGCAGCAGGTGGTGGACATCCCCAGCCGCCCCGGCGTCACCGAGCGTGCGCTCGTGCTGCGCCCGGCCGCCGCGCCCACCAGCACCGTGATCCTGCTCACCGGCGGCTCGGGCCGCGTGGGCATCTACAACAACGGCAGCCTGCAGAACGGCGGCAACTTCCTCGTGCGATCGCGCGAGCTGTTCCAGCAGCACGGCCACGCCGTGCTGGTGCTGGACACGCCCAGCGACCACAGCAGTCCGCCGTTCCTGAATGGTGAATTCCGTGCAAGCCCCGAGCACGCCGCCGACTTGGCCGCCGCCATTGCATGGGCACGCCAGCAGTTCGGCGTGCCGGTGTGGGTGATCGGCACCAGCCGCGGCACGCACTCCGCCGCGCTGGCCGCCACGGCGCTCGTGCCGCCGCAGGCGCCGGACGGCGTCGTGCTCACCTCGTCCATCCTCGTGCGCAGCCCGCCGCGCGCGCCCACGCATTTGCCGGGCGTGCAGGAACTTGACTGGTCGCGCGCGCAGATGCCCGTGCTGGTCGTTCATCACGCGCAGGACGCGTGCCAGGCCACGCCGCCTTCGCAGCTGCCGCAGCTGATGGGCAAACTGGTGCCGGCGCGCAGCGCGCTGCTGACCTACGAGGGGGGCAAAGCCGACGGCGACCCGTGCGAGCCTTGGCACCACCACGGCTTCAACGGCCTGGACGAGAAGGTCGTGGCCGACATCTCGGCCTGGATCGGGAGCCGCAAGTGAGCGCGCGCGATGCCTGGGAGCTGGCCAGCTTCATCGTCACCACGCTCGGCCTGCCGTGCGCCATCCTCTTTTTCGCCTGGGAGCAGCGCAAGGAGCGCGACAACGAAGAGGAAGAGCAGTACCAGCTGCTGTCCGACGCGTACATCGACTTCCTCGAAGTCGTGCTGCGGAACCCCGACCTGCAACTGCGAACCAATGAGCCGCTCGAGAATCCAACGCCCGAGCAGCGCGAGCGCATGCTGGTGATCTTCGACATGCTGATCTCGCTGTTC
The DNA here is from genome assembly GCF_004681975.1 of Ramlibacter humi. Classification (GTDB taxonomy): domain Bacteria; phylum Pseudomonadota; class Gammaproteobacteria; order Burkholderiales; family Burkholderiaceae_C; genus Ramlibacter; species Ramlibacter humi. The sequence goes on along the minus strand of NZ_SMLK01000006.1, from coordinate 81,040 downwards.
GAGCGCGCCTACCTCGTGGCGTACAAGCCGCGCATGGGCGAGACCGAAGCCCGGCGCTGGAACAGCTGGGACGACTACATGCGCGAGTGGTGCCGGCGCGAGGATTTCCGCAACATCCTGCCGCTGCTGCTGCGCGGCGAGGATCCAGAGTTCCAGAGTTACCTGCGCCGCATCGCCGAGGAAGAGCGCGGCGGCGTCGTTCCCGCCTACTGAATTTTGTTGAAGGAGTGAAACATGGCTGAATCCGTCGTCATCGTCAGTGCCGCCCGCACGCCCATGGGGGCGTTCCAGGGCGACTTCTCCACCCTGGCCGCGCACGACCTCGGCGGCGCCGCCATCAAGGCCGCCGTCGAGCGCGCCGGCATCCCGGCCGATGCCGTGGGCGAAGTGCTGTTCGGCAACTGCCTGATGGCCGGCCAGGGCCAGGCGCCCGCGCGCCAGGCCGCGTTCAAGGGCGGCCTGCCCAAGAGCGCCGGCGCCGTCACGCTGTCCAAGATGTGCGGCTCGGGCATGAAGGCCGCGATGTTCGCGCACGACATGCTGCTGGCCGGCACCCATGAGGTGATGATCGCCGGCGGCATGGAGAGCATGACCAATGCGCCGTACCTGCTGCTCAAGGGCCGCGGCGGCTACCGCATGGGCCACGACAAGGTGTACGACCACATGATGCTGGACGGCCTGGAAGACGCCTACGAGCCGGGCCGCGCGATGGGCACCTTCGGCGAGGACTGCGCCGCCAAGTACAAGTTCACGCGCGAGGCGCAGGACGCCTTCGCCGTCGCTTCGGTCACCCGCGCGAAGAAGGCCACCGAGTCCGGCGCCTTCGCCACCGAGATCACGCCCGTGACGGTGAAGACCCGCGCCGGCGAGTCGGTGGTCAGCACGGACGAAGGCCCGGGCAAGGTGAAGCTGGACAAGATCCCGACGCTGAAGCCCGCGTTCAAGAAGGACGGCACCATCACCGCCGCTTCCTCGTCGTCCATCAACGACGGCGCCGCGGCGCTGGTGATGATGACCGAGAGCACGGCCAAGCGCCTGGGCTGCAAGCCGCTGGCGCGCCTGGTGGGCCACACCATGCATGCGCAGGAGCCGGGCTGGTTCACCACCGCGCCCGTCGGCGCCACGCAGAAGCTGCTGGCCAGGACCGGCTGGAAGGTGAGCGACGTCGACCTGTGGGAAGTGAACGAGGCTTTCGCCGTGGTGCCGATGGCGCTGATGGAAGAGCTGAAGGTGTCGCACGACATCGTCAACGTCAACGGCGGCGCCTGCGCCCTGGGCCACCCGATCGGCGCTTCCGGCGCGCGCATCATGGTCACCCTGCTGCACGCCCTGAAGGCCCGCGGCGGCAAGCGCGGCATCGCCACGCTGTGCATCGGCGGCGGCGAGGGCACGGCGGTGGCGCTGGAGCTGCTGTAAGCGGAAGCGGACACCCTTACGCAGAGTGCGCGGAGGAAGCGCAGAGAACGCAGAGAAAACCTTGTGAACTTTTCTCTCCTCTGCGACCTCTGCGCTTCCTCGGCGAGCTCTGCGTAAGGGAGTTTTTGACTTCTTCTCAACATGCCCACCGTCCTCATCCTCGGCGCCTCGCGCGGCATCGGCCTCGAGTTCGCGCGCCAGTACGCGGACGCGGGCGACCGCGTCATCGCCACAGCGCGCAACGCCGAAGGGCTGAAGAAGGTCGAAGCGCTGGGCGCCAAGGCGCTGAAGCTCGACGTCGCCGACCCGGCCAGCGTCAGCGGGCTGGCGTGGCAGCTCGATGGCGAGAAGATCGACGTCGCGGTGTACGTCGCGGGCGTCTACAACACCGACGGCGCCACGCAGCCGCCCACGCAGCAGGAATTCGACCGCCTGATGCACACCAACGTGCTGGGCGCGATGCAGGCCATCCCGCAGGTCGCGCCGCTGGTCGAGGCGGCGGGCGGACGCTTCGTCTTCATCACCAGCGACATGGGCCACATCGCCGGCGCGGGCTCCAGCTTCGGCTGGCTGTACCGCGTCAGCAAGGCCGCGCTGAACATGGCGGTGAAGGCGGCCTGCACCGACTATCCCGCGGCCACGTTCGCGGCGATGAGCCCCGGCTGGGTGAAAACCGACATGGGTGGCGCGGGCGCGCCGCTGACCGCGCAGCAAAGCGTCGCATCGCTGCGCAAGACGATCGCCGCACTTTCTAAGCGCCAGAGCGGCGCTTTCCTCAACCACGACGGCAAGCCCTTCGCGGGCTGGTGACATGCTGCTGACCGAAGACCAGGAAATGATCCGCGACGCCGTGAGGGCGTTCGCGAAGGAACAGTTGTGGCCCCACGCGGCCCGGTGGGACAAGGAACACACCTTCCCGCGCGAGGCGCACAAGGGGCTGGCCGCGCTGGGCGCGTACGGCATCTGCGTGCCCGAGGCCTACGGCGGCGCGGCGCTGGACTACGTCAGCCTGGCGCTGGTGCTGGAAGAGATCGCCGCCGGCGACGGCGGCACCAGCACCGCCATCAGCGTGACCAACTGCCCGGTGAACGCCATCCTCATGCGCTACGGCAGCGAAGCGCAGAAGAAGCAATGGCTGGTGCCCTTGGCGCAAGGCGAGCTGCTGGGCGCGTTCTGCCTCACCGAGCCGCACGTGGGCAGCGACGCCGCGGGCCTGCGCACCACCGCGCGGCGCGAAGGCGACGAGTATGTCCTCGACGGCGTCAAGCAGTTCATCACCAGCGGCCAAAACGGGCAGCTGGCCATCGCCATCGCGGTCACCGACAAGGGCGCCGGCAAGAAAGGCATGAGCGCGTTCCTCGTGCCCACGAACACGCCGGGCTACGTGGTGGCGCGGCTCGAGGAGAAGGTCGGCCAGCATTCCAGCGACACCGCGCAGATCCGGCTGGAGAACTGCCGCGTGCCGGTGGACCACCGCATCGGCGAGGAAGGCGAGGGCTACCGCATCGCGCTGTCCGCGCTGGAGGGCGGCCGCATCGGCATCGCCGCGCAAAGCCTGGGCATGGCACGCAGCGCGTTCGAAGTGGCGGTGGCCTACGCGAAGGACCGGCAGAGCTTCGGCACCGCCATCCTCAACCACCAGGCCGTGGGTTTTCGCCTCGCGGACTGCGCAACGCAGCTGGAAGCCGCGCGCCAGCTGATCTGGCACGCGGCCAGCCTGCGCGACGCGGGCCGCCCTTGCCTCACGGAGGCCGCGATGGCCAAGCTGTTCGCCAGCGAGATGGCCGAGCGCGTATGCAGCGCGGCCATCCAGACGCTGGGCGGCTACGGCTACGTCAGTGACTTTCCCGTGGAACGCATCTGGCGCGACGTGCGCGTCTGCCAGATCTACGAAGGCACGTCCGACGTGCAGAAGATCCTCATCCAGCGCTCGTTCTCGTGAGCGCCGATGCCTGTCCTTGTGGCCGCGCAGACGTGCGCGGCCACCCGCTGGCCTTCGCGCAGTGCTGTGGCCGCTTCCTCGCCGGCGAGCCTGCGCCCGACGCCGAATCGCTCATGCGCTCGCGCTACACGGCGTTTGTGCGCGGTGACGAGGCTTACCTGCGCGATACATGGCATGCGAGCACCCGTCCCGCCGACGTGCGCGCCGGCGACGGCACGCGCTGGCTGGGGCTGGAGGTGCGCGACCACCGCGTGATCGACACCGGGCACGCCGAAGTGGAATTCGTCGCGCGCTACCGCGGTGCAGGTGGCAAGGGCGGCAGGCTTCACGAGCGCAGCCGCTTCGTGCGCGAAGGCGGGCGCTGGTTCTACGTCGATGGCGACCACCGCTGACAAGCCGCGCCGCCGCCGGTGGCTTTTCGTGCTGCTGGTGCTGGCCGCGCTGGCGGTGTGGAGCGTCGGCATCGAGCCATACTGGATCGCCGAACGCCACCTGGAATACCGCCTGCCCGGCTGGGAACGGCCGCCCCTGCGCGTGGCCGTGGCGAGCGACTGGCACTTCACCAAGCGGCCGGGCTGGCGCGTCACCACGGTGTCGCGCGCGCAGCGCATCGTCGAGGACATCAACGCGGCCAACCCCGACGTCATCGTGCTGCTGGGCGACTTCATCTCCGACCGCGACTACCAGCCGACGCTGGCGCTCACGGCGCCCGAAGAAATCGCGCTCGTGCTGGGCAAGCTGCGGGCGCCGCTGGGCGTCTACGCGGTGCTGGGCAACCACGAGTGGCAAGTCGATGGCCCGGCCTTCGCCGCGGCGCTGAAGGCGCGCGGCATCCGCGTGCTGGAGAACGAAGCGAGGCTGCTCGATTCCGGCGTTTGGGTCGTGGGCATCGGCGACCGGTCCACCGGCCATTCGCGGCCCGCGCAGGCGATGAGCACGGTGCCGCCGCAGGCCGCGGCCCTGGTGCTGATGCACGACCCTGTCAGCCTGGAAAAACTTCCGCCGCACCGCGGCCTGGCGCTGGCCGGCCACACCCACGGCGGGCAGGTCTACCTGCCGTGGATCGGCGCGCCCGTGGTCCCGAAAGGCGTTCCCCGCCGCTGGGCCTACGGCTGGATCGGCGACGCGCCCATGCCCGCCTACGTCACCAGCGGCATCGGAGTCAGTATCCTGCCGGTGCGATTCAACATGCGGCCCGAATGGCTGCTGATCACGCTCGACGCCTCGGTCGGCTAGAACCCACAAGATGATTTCTCCCTCCCCCTTTGCCGGCGTGCTGTTCGACTGCGACGGCGTGCTGGTCGACAGCGAACCCATCACCAATGGCGTCCTGCGCGAGATGCTGGCCGAACTCGGCTGGCGGCTCACGCCATCCGAATGCATGCGCCTTTTCATCGGCAAGGCGGTGAAGGACGAGCGCGCGATCATCGAGGCCAACACGGGGCAGCCGCTGACCGAGGAATGGCTCGCGCTGTTCCGCCAGCGGCGCAACGAGCGGCTGGAAGCGCAGCTGCAGGCCGTGGCCGGCGCGCTCGAAGCGGTGGGCCAGGCGCACGAGCAGTTCGCCGGGCGCATCGCGTGCGCCAGCGGCGCCGATCGCGGCAAGGTGGAACTGCAGCTGGCCAAGTGCGGTTTCCTGCGTTACTTCGAGGGCCGCATCTTCAGCGGGCACGAGCTGCCGCGGTCCAAGCCGGCGCCGGACGTGTACCTCGCGGCGGCCGCGGCGCTGGGCGTCGATGCGGCGAAGTGCGCGGTCGTGGAGGACACGGTCACCGGCGTCACCGCCGGCGTGGCCGCGGGCGCGACGGTGTTCGGCTACAGCCCGCCGGAAGCGGGGCACGACGCGCCGGGCGCGCTGCGGGCCGCGGGCGCGGAGCACATCTTCACGGACATGCGGGAACTCGCGGGGCTGCTGCGCCCCGCGTGAGCTAGCCGCCCGCGTGAAAGTGGATGGCGCAGCGCCATCCGCGTCCTTCCGGCCCGCTGCCCAGCACCATGCGCGCATCCAGCAGCTGCGCGTATTGCGAGACCAGCGCCAGGCCGAACCCGGCGCCTTGCCCGAGCAGCTGCCCGGTCTGTCCCTGCGCGCCGCGCTGCACCAGCTGCGCCTGCTGTTCGCCCGGAAGGCCCGGCCCGTTGTCCTGCACCGCCAGCACCACGTCGCCGTCGCGCCGTTCCACCGACACCGTGACCGCCGCCTGCTGCCCCGGCGAAGGCGCGCCGTAACGCAGCGCGTTGTCCAGCAGGTTGTTCAGGATGCCGTCCACCAGCGTCGCATCGGTGCGCACGCGGCAGGGCGCGTCGATGCCGACGGCGCCCAGGTCCACGCCCGCGGCGTCCGCGCGCGGCAGGAACCGCAGCACCGCGTCGCGCACCAGTTCGTCCAGCGCCACCGGCTCCAGCCGCAGGCCGGCCTCGGCTTCCTGCGCCAGCGCGAGTTCCAGCAGCTGGTCGACCAGCCGGCTGGCGCGCGCCTGGCTCGCGGCGATGCGCTCCAGCTGCTCGCGCCAGGCATGAGGATCCGATTGCGACAGCCCGTAGTCGGCGAGCGCGCGGATGCCCGCCAGCGGCGTGCGCAGCTCGTGCGCCACGTTGCCCGCGAACTCGCGCTGCGACCGCACGCTGCTGTCCAGCCGGCCCAGCAGCTGGTTGAGCGCGGTGGCCAGCGTGGCCACGTCGCGGCTGCTGGCCTGCACGTCCACCGGCGCCAGGTCGTTGGCGCTGCGCCGCTCCAGGCCGTCCTGCAGGTGCGCCAGCGGCTGCAGCTCGTGCCGGATGGCGCGCCGCAGCCAGATCGCCAGCGCCACCAGCAGCAGCATCTGCGGCACGATCGAGAACCACACGAGGCGCTCCAGCGCCGCGTTGCGGCCCTTCGTGGTCTCGGCCACCATCACGTCGAACGGCACCGGCGTTTCGCGGTGCAGGCTCACGCCGCGCAGCGACATGCCGTTGAGCCGCACGTCCGCGAAGCGCTGCGGCGCCGACCCTTCCGCGGGCGGCACGTGCAGGTCGCGCAAGCCCGCCACCAGCGTGCCGTCGGCCGCGGTGACGCTGTAGTACATGGTCTCCACCTGGTCGAACAGCACGCGGTTCACCTCGCGCGGCGACAGCGCCAGCTCCAGCTTGTCGCCGCGCAGCTGCACGTTGGTGGCCAGGAGGTGCGCGTCGTCCAGCAGCGAGCGGTCGAAGGCTTTCTGCGCGAAGTAGTAGGCGATGCCGGCGGCCACCAGCGTGCCCGCCAGCCAGGTCAGCGCCAGCGGCACCAGCACCTGGCGCAGCAGGCGCGAGGAGAGCGGCCGCAGGCCGTCGGCCATCAAGGCTCCGCTTCGAGCAGATAGCCCAGGCCGCGCAGCGTGCGGATGCGCACGCCGCTGCCGGCCAGCTTCTTGCGCAGCCGCGAGATGAAGGCTTCCAGCGCGTTGTCGCCCAGGTAGTCCTCCAGGTCCGACAGCTTGTCGGCCATCTCGCGCTTGCTCACCACGCGGCCCGCGGGCGTCATCAGCTCCCATAGCACCTCGAACTCGCGCGCGGGCAGCTCCAGCGGCTGGCCGTGCACGCCGAAGCGGCGGCTGATGCGGTCCAGCGAAAGCCCGCCCACCTGCACCTGGTCCTGCGTGCCCTGGGTGCGGCGCACCACGGCGCGCAGGCGGGCTTCGACTTCGGCCAGGTCGAACGGCTTGCCCAGGTAGTCGTCGGCGCCTGCGTTCAGGCCGGCGATGCGTTCGTCGGTGCGGTTTCGTGCCGTGAGCACCAGCACCGGCGTGCGGTCGCCGCGCGCCCGCGCCGCCTTGAGGGCGGTGAGGCCGCTGCCCAGGCCGCTGCGCGGGTGGGCGCTGTGGGGCAGGTTCAGATCGAGCAGCACGGCGTCGAAGCCCGCCATCTGCCAGAGCTGGTCGGCTTCTTCCAGGGTGCCGGCCACGTCCACGCGGTGGCCCGCCTCGCGCAGGAAACGCAGCATGACGTCGCGAAGGACGAGGTCGTCCTCGATGAGCAGGATTCGCATGGTTGGCAAGGGTCCGCCGCTTGGAAGCCGCCGATGCTACGCACTTTCCGCAACCTGTCAGGTCAGCCACAGGTCAGCTTCAGACGGCGTTAATCCCGGGTCGGCCGAAGTGCCGCACCCCTCCAAGAAGGACCTATGAGGATCAAGAGCCAGAAAGACTTCTTCGCCGGGCTGATGTTCACCATCACCGGCGCCGCGTTCGCCATCGGGGCGACCACCTACACCGTTGGCGAGGGCGCCCGCATGGGCCCCGGCTACTTCCCGCTCATGCTGGGAATCGTGCTGGGCCTGCTGGGCGCCTTCATCATCTTCGAATCGCTGATCGTGGAAACCGAGGACGGCGAGAAGATCGGTCCCTGGGCCTGGCGCCCGCTGGGATTCATCATCGGCGCCAACGTGCTGTTCGGCGTGCTGCTGGGCGGCCTGCCCAGCATCAACCTGCCGCCCATGGGCATGGTCATCGCGATCTTCGGCCTGACCTTCGTCTCGGCGCTGGCCGGCGACGAGTTCAACGCCAAGGAAGTCGCCATCCTGGCGGCCGTCCTGGCGGCCGGCTCCTACCTGGCCTTCGTGGTGCTGCTGAAACTGCAGTTCCCGGTGTGGCCCACCTTCATCGCCGGCTGAAGGAGGCACGGACATGGACCTGATCGCCAACCTCGCCACCGGCTTCGGCGTCGCCGTCACGCCGCTCAACCTCCTCTACTGCTTCATCGGCTGCCTGCTGGGCACGCTGATCGGCGTGCTGCCCGGCATCGGCCCGGTGGCCACCATCGCCATGCTGCTGCCGGCGACCTACGCGCTGCCGCCCGTGTCGGCGCTGATCATGCTGGCCGGCATCTACTACGGCGCGCAGTACGGCGGCTCCACCACGGCCATCCTGGTCAACCTGCCGGGCGAATCGTCCTCGGTCGTGACCGTGATCGACGGCTACCAGATGGCACGGCAGGGGCGGGCGGGTCCCGCGCTCGCGGCCGCGGGCCTGGGCTCGTTCTTCGCGGGCTGCGTCGGCACGCTGATCCTGGCCGCGTTCGCCGCGCCGCTGACCGAAGTCGCGTTCAAGTTCGGCCCCGCCGAATACTTCTCGCTGATGGTGCTGGGCCTGATCGGCGCCGTGGTGCTGGCGTCCGGTTCGCTGATCAAGGCCATCGCCATGATCGTGCTGGGCCTGCTGCTGGGCCTGGTGGGCACGGACGTCAACTCCGGCGTCGCGCGCTACTCGTTCGACATCCCGGAGCTCACCGACGGCATCGGCTTCGTGGTCATCGCCATGGGCGTGTTCGGCTACGGGGAGATCATCTCCAACCTGTCGCAGCCGGCGGAAAACCGCGAGGTGTTCACCGGGAAGGTGAGTGGCCTGATGCCCACCCGGGAGGACTTCAAGCGCATGGTGCCGGCGGTGCTGCGCGGCACGCTGCTGGGTTCGGCGCTGGGCATCCTGCCGGGCGGCGGCGCGCTGCTGGCTTCGTTCGCGGCCTACACCGTGGAGAAGAAGACCAAGCTGCAGCCGGGCGAACTGCCGTTCGGCCGCGGCAACATCCGCGGCGTCGCTTCGCCCGAGTCGGCCAACAACGCCGGTTCGCAGACTTCCTTCATCCCGCTGCTGACGCTGGGCATCCCGCCCAACGCGGTGATGGCGCTGATGGTGGGCGCGATGACCATCCACAACATCCAGCCGGGCCCGCAGGTGATGACCAGCAACCCGCAGCTGTTCTGGGGCCTGATCGCCTCGATGTGGGTGGGCAACCTGATGCTGGTGATCCTGAACCTGCCGATGATCGGCATCTGGATCAAGCTGCTGACAGTCCCTTACCGCTGGCTGTTTCCCGCCATCGTGCTGTTCTGCGCCATCGGCGTGTACTCCACCAACAACAACACGTTCGACGTGTGGATGGTGGCCATCTTCGGCTTCATCGGCTACCTGTTCATCAAGCTCGGCTGCGAACCCGCGCCGCTGCTGCTGGGCTTCATCCTGGGGCCGATGATGGAAGAGAACCTGCGCCGCGCGCTGCTGCTGTCGCGCGGCGACTGGAGCGTGCTGGTCACCCGCCCGCTGTCGGCTTCGCTGCTGGCCGCCGCGGTGGCGCTGGTGGTGATCGTGGCGCTGCCGTCCATCAAGGCCAAGCGCGAAGAGGCGTTCGTCGAGGACTGATCCGGGAACTTGCCACCCAGGAAAGGCGGGCCCTGGCCCGCCTTTTCCATTTGTGAATCTACGTAGGCGGCCGCCGCACCAGCCGTGTAAGCTCGCCGCCATCCACCCGCGGGACCGGGTGCGCACTACTACAAGGAGAGCTCCATGGACGTTTTGGCCACCCCCGAGTTCTGGATCGGGCTGTGGAAGATCATCCTGATCAACATCGTGCTGAGCGGCGACAACGCCGTCGTCATCGCGTTGGCCAGCCGTGCGCTGCCTCCCCACCAGCAGAAGAAGGCCATCGTCTTCGGCAGCGTGGGCGCCATCGTGCTGCGGCTGGTTCTCACCTTCTTCGCGGTCTACCTGCTGGAGCAGCCCTACCTGAAGCTGGTGGGCGCCGCGCTGCTGCTGTGGATCGGCATCGGCCTGCTGAAGCAGGAGGACGAAGAGGAAGAGATGGAAGGCAACTCCAGCCTCGCGGGCGCCATCCGCACCATCATCGTGGCCGACCTGGTCATGAGCCTGGACAACGTCATCGGCGTGGCCGCGGCGGCGCAGGGCAATGTCGTGCTGCTGACGCTGGGCCTGGCCATCAGCATCCCGCTCATCATCTTCGGCAGCGCCGTGCTGCTCAAGCTGATGGAGCGCTTCCCCATCATCATCATCATCGGCGCCGGCCTGCTGGGCTGGGTGGCCGGCGAGATGGGCCTGACCGACCCGGCGCTGAAGGGTTGGGTCGGCGACATCGGCGAACACAGCCTGCTGCACTGGATCGTGCCGGCCATCGGCGCGGTGGTCGTGGTCGGTGCCGGCAAGTGGCTGGGGGCCCGCTCCGGCGGTGACGACACGGCCCAGCGCCCCGCCCAATAACGCACGACGCAAAAGGGGCGCCCCGCCGATCGCGAGGCGCCCCTTTCCTTTGGCGCTTACCAGCTCGCGGCCATCGAGCCGGCGTCGAAGCGCGGGTCGCCGGTCACGGCGCCCATGTCCACGAACTCCATGGCCGACAGCGGGATGTGGCCCAGGTCGCGGAACGTCTGCTCGTTCCAGGCGACGTTGGGTTCGCCCTGCACGTAGAAGTCGCTGCCGATGTCCGCGACGTACAGGCCGTAGCGCTTGGCTGCCCGCGCGATGGCCTTGGCCTGCGGCGTCCAGTTCGCCGGGATCACGAAGTCGGCACGCAGGCGCAGCACCGAGCCGAACGGGATGGAACCCGAGCTGCCGCCCGCGCCGTGCCGCGCGGGCCAGACGAAGCCGTTGGACAGCACCGCGTCGCGGAAGGTCACGCGCAGCGCGTGGCGGATCTCGCCGCTGTCGGCTTCCGCCGCCTTGACCAGGAAAGGCGTGATCGGCAGGCCGGCCGCATCACCCGACGTCCAGCCCGAGGGCCGCAGCACCAGCGACTTCAGGTCCCAGGCTGCGCTGGACAGCGAATACCACTGGCCGCCGGCCTGGTAGCTGTGTTGAACACGGCCTGCGCCGGGAACATCTCGCAGTTGGCCAGCAGCGTGGAAGAGCCGCCCGCGGCGCTCACCGAGCTGCCGGTGGCCATGCCGCCGGCGGCATCGTCGCTGCCGTCACCACCGCCGCCGCAAGCACCCAGGCCCGCGGCCACCAGGCTTGCCCATGCGATGCCGCCCAACGCGACGCGTCGCTTCGTGCCCATCCACTCCTCCTGCTCAGTTGGGGACCGGGCATCTTCGACGGGCAACGCGGGTTACAAACGTGTCGAGCTGCAAAGCCCGGCGGCAGCTTTTTACAGATGAGCACGGAGGGGGTTAGAGAACTTCACGGGGCAGCCAATCCGTGAGGCAATGCGCCAACGCAGTGCGCATCCGCTTCGCATGGGAGCCGCGCCAGTAAAGGCGTCCGCAGCCGGGGCAGGCGCGGGCGGGACCCGGCAGTTCGCGCACGTCGGGCGGCAGTCGCGCGGCGCGTTCGGCGTCGGACAGCGGCGGCGACAGCTCGGTGTTGCACACCGTGCAGCGGGTGAAGAGTTCGTGCGGCGGTTCGGGATTCAGCTCGCGCACCACTTGCCGCAACTGTTCCAGCGGGCCGTCGTGATGCACCTCGACGAATCGGTCCGGGCGCAGGTCGCGCAAAAGGCCGCGATCCCGCGTGAGCAGGATGCGGCCTTCCTCATTCGCTTGCCGGACGAGCGTCGTGTCGTCCAGCCCGGGCTGCAGCGTGGTGTCCCAGCCCAGCACCCGCAGCCACCGGGCCAGCCGCGCCAGCATGGCGTCGGCCGCGAACTTCGGCTGCGCGGGCGCGGTCACTTCACTTCTTGCCGAGCCCCATGCGGGCCGCGCCCTCGGTGTACAGCTTGGTCTTCTCGGCCATGAACGCGGGCATCTGTTCGATGCCGACATTCACCAGTTCGAAGCCGGACTTGGCCGCCAGTTCCTTCATCTCCGGGTCGTTGTTCAACGCCATCCACATGTCGGAGATCCTCTTGCGCTGCTCCGGCGGCGTGGACTTCGGCACCCCGATGCCGCGGTAGGCGCCATCCACCCAGTCGACGCCCAGTTCCTTGAACGTGGGCACGTCGGGCATCAGCGGGTGGCGCTTTTCCATCGCCACGGCCAGCGGGCGCACGCCCTTGTCGCGGTTGGCGATGGCGAACGGCGTGTACGTCATCGCGCCGTCCACCTGGCCGCCGATGACCGAGGTGGCCAGGTCGCCCGTGCCCTTGAACGGCACGTACAGCGTCTTGATGCCGAAGGCCGCGTCCAGCCGCTCGTGCGCGGCGTGGTTGGCGGAGTACTGGCCGGAACCCGCCAGGCTGATGGTGCCGGGCTTGGCCTTGGCCGCCGCGATGAACTCCTGGAAGTTCCTGATCGGGCTCTTGGCGTTGACCACCAGGATGTCGGGCGTGAAGTGGAACCAGAACACCGGCACCACGTCCTCGGTCTTGTACTGCACGTCGCCCTGGATCGGCTGGAACACGATGTGCGGCAGGTTGACGCCCACCACGTTGCTGCCGTCGCCGGCCAGCTGGTTCATCTGTGTCCACATCAGCGCGCCGCCCGCGCCGGCCTTGTACTGGACGACGGTTTCCACGGCCGGGCACTTCTTCTTCAGCACCAGCTGCTGGTGGCGCGCGGCCAAGTCCGACTCGCCGCCCGGCGGGAAAGCCTGCCAGTAGTTGACGTTCTTGTCCGGGCACGCCTGGGCGAGTGCCATCGGGGCGGCCAGCGCGATCCCCAGCGCGGCGATCCAGTGCTTCATGTCTTGTCTCCTGGTTTTGGTTGGCATGCGAACGGGTGAGGTTGTCGCAGGAATTCAGGCGGCGAGCAATCGGTGGCACACCGCATCGGTGACCTGCGCCGTCGTGGCATTGCCGCCGAGGTCTTTCGTGTGCAGTTTCGCGTCGGCGGTCACTGCCTCGATCGCTTTCATCAGCTTCGCGGCCGCTTCCTTCTCGCCCAGGTGCTCCAGCAGCATCACGCAACTCCAGAAGGTGCCCACCGGGTTGGCCAGGCCCTTGCCCATGATGTCGAACGCCGAGCCATGGATGGGCTCGAACATGCTGGGGTAGCGGCGCTCCGGGTCGATGTTGCCGGTGGGCGCGATGCCCAGGCTGCCGGCCAGCGCGGCCGCCAGGTCGGACAGGATGTCGGCGTGCAGGTTGGTCGCGACGATGGTGTCCAGCGACTTCGGGCGGTTCACCATGCGCGCGGTGCAGGCGTCCACCAGCTCCTTGTCCCACTTCACGTCCGGGAAGTCTTTCGAGACCTGCGCGGCGATCTCGTCCCACATCACCATCGCGTGGCGCTGCGCGTTCGACTTGGTCACCACCGTCAGCTGCTTGCGCGGCCGCGACTGCGCCAGCCTGAACGCGTAGCGCAGGATGCGCTCGACACCCGCGCGGGTCATGATGCTGACGTCGGTGGCCACCTCGATGGGGTGTCCCTGGTGCGCGCGACCGCCCACGCCGGAGTACTCGCCCTCGGAGTTCTCGCGCACGATCACCCAGTCCAGGTCCTGCGGGCCGCAGCGCTTCAGCGGCGCGTCGATGCCCGGCAGGATGCGCGTGGGCCGCACGTTGGCGTACTGGTCGAAGCCCTGGCAGATCTTCAGCCGCAGGCCCCAGAGCGTGACGTGGTCGGGGATCTCAGGATCGCCCGCGCTGCCGAACAGGATGGCGTCGAAGCCCTTCAGCTGCGCCAGTCCGCCGGCCGGCATCATCTCGCCGTGTTCGCGGTACCAGTCGCCGCCCCAGCCGAAAGCGGCGAACTCGAAGCGAAAGCCGTCCTGCGCCGCGGCCAGCGCTTCCAGCACCTTCTGTCCCGCCGGGACCACTTCCTTGCCGATGCCGTCGCCCGGGATGCAGGCGATGCGGTACGTCTTCTTGCTCATGCGCGGTTTCCTTCCTATGCAGGCGCGCCATCGTGCGCGCCTGCGGCCGGAATGAATGCGCCAGAATTCAAGCCATTCTGAACCTGGCATTCACCAATGGCTTCCACCCGTTCCGCTTCCGGCGACATGCAGTTCTTCAGCACCCTGGTGCGCTGCGGCAGCCTGGCCGCGGCCGCGCGCGAACTGCAGGTGACGCCGCCGGCGGTGAGCAAGCGGCTGGCGCAGCTGGAGCAGCACCTGGGCACGCGCCTGCTCAGCCGCACCACGCGCCGCATCGGCCTGACGGCGGAAGGGGAGGCCTACCTCGCGCACGCGCGCCGCATCCTCACGGACATCGCGGCGGTGGAGCGCGAACTGCAGGGCGCACGCGAGCAGCCCACGGGCCTGCTGCGCGTGAACGCGACCCTGGGCTTCGGCCGCCTGCACGTGTCGCCGCTGGTGTCCAGCTTCGTGCGCGAGCACCCCGGCGTGCAGGTGCAACTGCAGCTGTCGGCCAGCCCGCCGCCGCTGACGCAGGACGCGTTCGACGTCTGCGTGCGCTTCGGCGAGCCGCCGGACGCGCGCGTCATCGCGCGGCTGCTGGCGCCCAACCGGCGATTGCTGTGCGCTTCGCCCGGCTACCTGGCGCGCCACGGCACGCCGAAGACGCCGGCCGACCTGGCGCGGCACGCCACCATCGCCATCCGGCAAGGCGACGAGGCGTATGGCGTGTGGCGGCTGCGTTCAGGCAAGCGCACCGAGACGGTGAAGGTGCACGGCAACCTGTCCAGCAACGACGGCGAGATCGCCGTGCAGTGGGCGCTGGCCGGCCACGGCATCGTGCTGCGCGCGGAGTGGGACATCGCGCGCTACTTGAAGAGCGGGCGGCTGCGCGAGGTGCTGCCCCACTGGCAAACCCCGCCGGCCGACGTGTACGCGGTGTACCCGGTGCAGCTGCAGGGCGCCGCGCGCGTGCACGCCTTCGTCGAGCACCTGGCGCGCCACCTGGGCGCGCAGGCGGCGTGAGGCTTATTTCGCGAACAGGCGCGTGATGTCCGAGAACGCCTTCACTTCGATGGCGTTTTCCGACGGGTCCAGGAAGAACATGGTCGCCTGCTCGCCGGGCTGGCCCTGGAAGCGGATGTAGGGCTCGATCACGAACTTCACGCCCTGCGCCTTCAGCTTCGAGGCCAGCGCGTCCCAGTCGGCCATGGGCAGCACGATGCCGAAGTGGCGCACCGGCACGCCGTGGCCATCCACCGCGTTGCGCTGCGCGCGGCCGGTCTCGCTGGGCGCCAGGTGCGCCACGATCTGGTGGCCGTAGAAGTTGAAGTCGATCCACTCGTCGGAGCTGCGGCCTTCGGGGCAGCCCAGCAGGCCGCCATAGAAGCGGCGCGCTTCGGCCAGGTCGTGCACGGGGAAAGCCAGGTGGAAAGGGGAGAGCGGGGCGGGGTTGGTGGCGGGCGCTTGCATGGCGGCATCCTAGGGCGCGGCCAGCCAAAAGAAAATCAATGTTTCTTGAGCCTCAGCATAGAATTTCATTGAATGATCCGCGAGCTCCGAACCCTGCTGGCCATCGCGCGCGAAGGCACCTTCGCGGCCGCCGGCGGCCGCGTCGGCCTGACCCAGGCCGCGGTCAGCGCGCAGATGCAGCGGCTGGAGGGCGAGCTGGGCTTCGAGCTGTTCGACCGCAGCGCCCGCGCCGCGCGGCTCAACGCGCGCGGCCAGCAGGTGGTGGAGCAGGCCCAGGAACTGATGCGGCTGTATGCCGCGCTCGGATCGCCCCAGGAAGCGCCCGCGCCGGCCACGCGCGTGAACATCGGCGCCATCGCTTCGGCGCAGCGGAGCGAACTGCCTGCCGTGCTGGCCCGATTCCACCGCCAGGTGCCCGGCTGCAGCACCCGCGTGGTGCCGGGACTGTCGGGACAACTGGCCGACCTGGTGGACGCCGGCGAGCTGGACCTGGCCATCGCCATCCGCCCGCCGCACGCGCTGCCGGCCGACCTGCGCTGGACCACGCTGGCGCAGGAGCCGTTCCGCCTGCTCGTGCCGCGCGCGACGAAGGGCCGCGACTGGGCGAAGCTGCTGGCCGAGCAGCCTTTCGTCCGCTATGACCGCGGCTCGTTCGGCGGGCGGCAGGTGGACCGCTTCCTGCGCGCGGCCAACCTGCCCGTGCACGACGTGTGCGAAGTCGATGAGCTCGAGGCCATCGTCGCGCTGGTGGCCGAAGGCTTGGGCGTGGCGCTGCTGCCCCAGGCCGCGAGCCTGGGCCGCTGGCCCGCGGAGGTGCGCGCCATCGACCTGGGCGAGCACACCTTCCACCGCGAGATCGGCCTGCTGCGGCGCGCCCGCATCGCGCCGGGCGCGCCGGCGGACACGCTGGCCGGCCTGGTGCTGTCGGCTTACCGGCGGCGGCGCTGACGGCATCGCCGCGTTGCGCGGCCAGGCCATCCGGTAACCGCCGGAACGTTTCACGAAGCTGACCGCGGGCCTTCGTCACTCGCGCGATCGCATGCGCGCGCTTCGCGAAAGGTGTGCGGCAGCTTACGCAGGTTGCACTCCGACAAACCGCTGGCGCAGCGGCAGTGGTTTCCTCCGCGTTGGCTCTGGCATTCGAGCCGCCAACGGAGAAGAAATCATGAGGGAGATCCCGCCCAGCAGGCTTCGCATCACCGCGGCGCTCGCGGCACTCTGGCTGGCCGCCTGCGGCGGTGGCGGCGGCACGGGCGATCCGGTGGCCGGCGGCGGCAGTGCCGCGCCGAGCGAATTCACGGCCAGCCAACGGGTGACCACGGCGCCTTCGTTCGCGTGGACGCAGGCTTACCCGGCGGCGCTGATCTGGCACTCGCTGGCTTCGGACACCACGGGCGACATCCTCGTCGCCGGCGAGGCGCCGAATGGCCGCGTGCACGTCTCCACCAACGGCGGCGCGAGCTGGACTTCGGGCAACAGCCCCTCGGGCGTTTGGATCGGCAGCGCCGTGTCGGCCGGCGGCGCGCGCATCGTCTCGCTGGTGTACGGCGGCGGCATGTACATGAGCACGGATCGCGGCGCCAGCTGGACCCAGGTGAACAACAGCCCGCTGGTGGGCAGCGGCACGCTGTTCGAAGCGGTGACCCTCTCGCAGGACGGCCAGCGCATCGCGGCGGTAGTGCAGAACGGCCCCATCGTGCTCAGCAGCGATGGCGGCGCCAGCTGGCACCAGGGCGTGCTGCCCGACGCGCCGCAGCAGCGCTGGTGGCGCTGGATCGACGGCTCGCAGGACGGCCGCGTGCTGGTGGCCGTGTCGCACAACGGCGAGGTGTACCGCTCGCTCGACTACGGCGCCAGCTGGTCGGCGGTGAACTACTCGCCCGCGCCACAGGGCGAGCACTGGTACCGCGTGAAAGTGTCCGCCGATGGCCATGCGGTGGCGATGGCGGGCAACAGCTTCGGCGGCGGGCCGGGCACCGGCATCTACGTCTCGCACGACTACGGCGCCAGCTGGTCGCGCGGCTACCCGGTCGTCGGCGACTACACCGGCATCGCGATGAGCGCGGATGGCTCGGTGATCGGTGTGACCATGTCCACCAGCGGCTCGTCGGCGGGGCGGGTGCTGTACTCCAACGACAGCGGCGCCAGCTTCGTGACGCTGCCCATGCCGGCGGGCGACACCGAGTGGCGCACGATCACCGTGTCTTCCGGCGGCGACCGCTGGGCCGTGGCGGCCGGCGCGTTCAACACCGGCACGGCCGGGCACCTGTACACCGCGAGGACCGGCGCGCCGGCGCCGACGCCCGCGCCTTCGCCGACCCCGGCGCCAGCACCTTCTCCCGCGCCCACGCCGGCGCCGACGCCCGCACCGACCCCGGCGCCCGCGCCCTGCGCCGCACCCACGTGGAACGGCACGACGCGCTACCTGCCCGGCGACCGCGTGATGCGCAACGGCGTCATGTACGTGGCGACGGCCGCGTCGGCCAACGCCTGGAATGTGAACAGCCCGCCGGAGTGGACGCCTTCGCTGTGGGCGGTGACGGCGTGCAGCGCGCCTGCACCCGCGCCGACGCCGGCGCCTTCTCCCTCGCCCACACCGGCGCCGACCCCGGCTCCCACGCCCGCACCGACGCCGGCCCCCACGCCTGCGCCGACGCCCGCACCTGCACCGTCGTGCAGCGCGCCGGCCTGGAGCGGCACGACGCACTACCTGCCCGGCGCGCGCGTGACGCGCAACGGCACGCTGTACGTCGCGACGCAGGCATCGGCCACGGTGTGGAACGAGAACAGCCCGCCGGAGTGGACACCGTCGCTGTGGGCGGTGGCGTCGTGCAGCTGAGCTGCGAGCTGACGTCCCCCTGACCCGTCATCCCGCGAAGGCGGGAATCCATGGCTGCCGTTTGCGCCTTCCCTGTGGAAGCCATGGATTCCCGCCGCCGCGGGAATGGCGCGGGGATGCGTGTATCGTCTCCCGCTTCGAGGAGACGACATGAAGAAGCTGGGGAAGATCGCGTTGGGCGTGGTGGGCGTGCTGGTGGTGGCCGGCGCGGCCGGCTGGTTCAGCCTGGACAAGGAGACGCGCGGCCTGCTGGCCACGGTGCCGACCAACCGCGACCTGCTGTTCTGGAACCAGTCGCAGCGCGACGCCGCTTTCCGCGCGCTCGACCGCATTTCGCTGCTGGCCAAGTGGCACGTCATCCCCGCCAGCACGAACCCGATGCCATTGCCGCCGGGGCCGCCGCTGAAGCTGCCGGTGGACGTCGACCAGTTCATGGCCGGCCAGCGCAGCGCCGCCGTGCTGATCGTGCAAGACGGCAAGCTGCGGCTGGAACGCTATGGCCTGGGCTTCGGCCCCGACGGCCGCTGGACCAGTTTCTCGGTCGCCAAGTCGTTCACGTCCACGCTGGTGGGCGCCGCGCTGAAGGACGGCTACATCAAGAGCATGGACGACAAGGTCAGCACCTACATCCCGCAGATGAAAGGCTCGGCGTACGACGACGTCAGCGTGCGGCAGCTGCTCACCATGACCTCGGGCGTGCGCTGGAACGAGAACTACGGCGACCCCAATTCCGACGTCGCCAAGTTCAACAACCACAAGCCCGAAGCGGGCGTGCCCGCCATCGTCAGCTACCTGCGCCAGCTGCCGCGCGAAGTGCCGGCCGGCACGCGCTGGCACTACAGCACGGGCGAGACCAACCTGGTGGGCATCCTGGTGGGCAACGCGGTGAAGAAGCCGCTGGCCGACTACCTGGCCGAGAAGGTGTGGCAGCCCGCGGGCATGGAGCAGCAGGCGACGTGGATCCTGTCGAAGACCGGCCAGGAGATCAGTGGCTGCTGCATCCAGGCCGCGTCGCGCGACTACGCGCGCATGGGCGTGTTCCTGCTGAACGGCGCCCGCGCCAACGGCCAGAGCATCGTGCCCGACGGCTGGCTGGCGGAAGCCACCACCACGCGCGTGCCCACCGGCCGGCCCAACCTGGGCTACGGCTACCAGTGGTGGACCTTCGACGACGGCAGCTATTCGGCGCGCGGCATCTTCGGCCAGGGCATCTTCGTCGACCCGAAGCGCAAGCTGGTGGTGGCCGTCAACGCCGACTGGGGCGGCGGCGCGACCGACAAGGTAGCCAGCGAAGCGCGCGATGCGTTCTACCGCGCGGTGCAGAAGGCGGTGGACGACGAAGCGGCCGGCGCGCCGCAGGCCAACGCGGCGCGCTGAAGCGATGCGCCGCCTGCTGCTCCTGCTGGCCGCCTGCCTTGCCGCCGGCGCGGCGAGCGCGCAGGAACGCATCACCGTCGGCTCCAAGCGCTTCACCGAGAGCTACATCCTCGGCGACATCCTGGCGCAGACGGCGCGGCAGGCGGGCGCGCACGCCGAGCACAAGCCGGGCCTGGGTTCCACCGCGGTGGTGCTGGAAGCGCTGAAGGCCGGCGCGATCGACGTCTACCCCGAGTACCTGGGCACCATCGAGCAGGAAATCCTGAAGCTGCCCGCGGGCAGCCCGCCCGACACGGTGCAGCGCGAACTGGGCAAGCTGGGCCTGGCGATGGGCGTGCCGCTGGGCTTTTCCAACGGCTACGCGCTGGCCACCACGTCGCGCCGCGCCAACGAGCTGAAGCTGCGCACGCTGGGCGACCTGCGCTCGCATCCCGAACTGCGCATCGCGCTTTCGCAGGAATTCATCGGCCGCGCCGACGGCTGGCCGGGCCTGGCCAGGCGCTACTCGCTGCCGCAGCGGCCCACGGGCATCGACCACGGCGTGTCGTACGACGCGCTGGCCGCCGGCCGGATCGACGTCACCGACATCTACACCACCGACAGCAAGATCGCCGAACTCGGCCTGGTGGTGCTGCAGGACGACGCCGGCTACTTCCCGAGCTACGAAGCGGTGCTGCTGTACCGCGCCGACCTGCCGCAGCGCGCGCCCAAGGCGTGGGCACGGCTTCGCACGCTGGAAGGCCGCATCGACACCGCAAAGATGATCCGCATGAATGGCGAAGCGGAACTGCGCGGCCGGCCGTTCGCCGCGGTGGCGAAGGACTTCGTCGAAGGGGCGGGCGGCGCCGCGCCCGCGGCGGCGAAGTCGAGCTGGCGCGACCGCCTGTTCGGCGACGACCTGGGCCGGCTCACGCGCGAACACGTGTCGCTGGTGGCCATCTCGGTGGGCATCGCGGTGCTGGTTGGCGTGCCGCTCGGCGCGCTGGCGGCCGCGCGCCGGCGCCTGAACCAGGGCATCTTCGCAATCGTCGGGCTGCTGCAGACCATCCCTTCGCTCGCCTTGCTGGCCGCCTTGATCCCGCTGCTGGGCCGCATCGGCACGGTGCCCGCGATCGTCGCGCTGTCGCTGTATGCGCTGCTGCCCATCGTGCGCAACACCGCCACCGGCCTGGACGAAGTACCTGCCGGCCTGAAGCAAGCGGGGCTGGCCCTGGGCATGACGCCGGCCCAGCGCTGGCGGTACGTCGACCTGCCGCTCGCGTTGCCGGTGATCCTGGCCGGCATCAAGACCGCGGCGGTGCTGACCGTGGGCACCGCCACCATCGCCGCGTTCATCGGCGCGGGCGGCTACGGCGAGCGCATCGCGCAAGGCCTGGCGCTGAACGATGGCGCGATGCTGCTGGCCGGCGCCATCCCTTCGGCGGCGCTGGCGCTGGTGACGCAGGTGGTGTTCGAACTGCTGGAGCGCTGGGTCGTGCGGCGCGGCCGCGCGCCCGCCTGAATCAACGCGCCAGCAGTTCGCGGATGGCCGAATCGAGCGCAACGTGAAGACGCAGGCGCGCATCATCAGCCTGATCCGCTACGGCGGCACGGCGGCCACCAGATGTGGCTGGCCATCGCGGCCGGGCATCGGCTTTGGAGACAAGGCCGACCTGATCCGCGAGATGCGCGCGCTGGCCGAGTGAGCGCGGCTGCGCGGCCTGCGCGGCAACAGCTGTCACTTCCCGCCGCACACGTGCGGCGCACATCGCACTAGCTTCTTCGCGAAGGCCCGCACCGGGCCGCCGGAAAGAGCGACATGTCCACAGAAGCCTACGACCGCTACCTCGACTGCATCGCCGCCTGCAACTCGTGCGAGGTGGCCTGCCTGCATTGCGCCGCATCCTGCCTGCAGGAGCCGGACGTGAAGATGATGGCGCGCTGCATCGCGCTGGACATGGACTGCGCGCAGCTGTGCCAGGTGGCCGTGTCCCTGATGGCCGGTGCGAGCGAACTGGCGCCGGCAGTGTGCGGCGTGTGCGCACAAGCTTGCCGCGCGTGCGCCGAAGAGTGCGGCAAGCACGACCAGGACCATTGCCAGCAGTGCGCCGACGCGTGCCGGCGGTGCGCCCAGGCGTGTGAAACAATGGCCGCGTGATCGTCGTCTTCTGGCTGCAAAGCGACAGTGAAGCGGGCCCCGTGCGGGCGCTGCACGAAGTCTTTCCGCCCGACCAGCTGGGCGAGGCGCTGAAGTTCGCGGAAAGTCTTCGCGCCCAGCGGCGCGCCGGCGAGCCCATCAGCCACGTGGCCATCCAGTCGGAGTTGCAGGAATCGGTGGGCCAGGCCGGCGTGTCCGATCCCTCGCGCGACTACGCGCACTACAAGCGGCGCATCGATCCGTCGATCCCGCTCGGGCGGCCCTCGGGCGAAACCAGGGAGGAGTAGCGGAGGGAGAGGGAGCAGAAAGTGCTCGGTGTTTCTCCTGCCGCCGATGCGCGCTGCACCGCCGCATACTGGCCGCCCGACCAAGGAGACACGAATGCATCCCGCGATCCGCCGCCAGACGCTGGCCGACCTGCTGCACCGATCGGCGCAACGGCTGCCCGACAAGACGGCGCTGGTGTGCGGCGGCACGAGCTGGACCTTCGCGCAGTTCGACGAGGTGGTGGACCGCGTGGCCGCCGGCCTGGCGCGGATGGGCATCGCGCACGGCACGCGCGTGGCGGTGCTGGCGCGCAACTCGCACGGCTTCGCGGCGCTGCGCTTCGCCGTGGCGCGGCTGGGCGCGGTGCTGGTGCCGATCAACTTCATGCTGCAGGCCGCCGACGTGGCCTACATCCTGCGGCACGCCCAGGCCGAGACGCTGGCCACCGACAGCGGGCTGGCCGAGCTCGCGCGCGCCGCGGCGGCGCAGGACACCAAGGTGCGGCAGTTCATCTGGCTGCCTTCGGAAGACGCGAGCGAGCCGGTGGCGGGCATGACCAGTTTCCACGAGCTGGCGAAGACCGAAGGCGCGCCACCCGCTTCGCCGGTGCAGTCGGGCGACCTGGCGCAGATCGTCTACACCAGCGGCACCGAGTCGCTGCCCAAGGGCGCGATGCTCACGCACGACGCCATCCTGTGGCAGTACGCCAGCTGCGCCATCGACGCCAGCATCCAGCAGGCCGACGTGATGCTGCACGCGCTGCCGCTGTACCACTGCGCGCAGCTGGACGTTTTCCTGGGGCCGTGCATCTACGTCGGCGCGACGAGCATCGTCACCGCCAAGCCCACGCCCGACAACCTGCTGCCGCTGCTGCAGCGGCACCGCATCACTTCCTTCTTCGCGCCGCCGACGGTGTGGATCTCGCTGCTGCGGTCGCCGCAGTTCGACGCCACCGACCTGTCGGCGCTGCGCAAGGGCTACTACGGCGCGTCCATCATGCCGGTGGAGGTGCTGCGCGAGATGGCGCGCCGGCTGCCGCAGGTGGGCTTCTGGAACCTGTACGGCCAGACCGAGATCGCGCCGCTGGCCACGCTGCTGGGTCCCGGGGACCAGCTGCGCAAACCCGGCTCCTGCGGACGCCCTTGCCTGAACGTGGAGACGCGCGTGGTGGACGACGCGATGAACGACGTGAAGCCCGGCGAAGTGGGCGAGATCGTGCACCGCTCGCCGCACCTGATGCTGGGCTACTTCCACGACGACGAGCGCACGAAGGCGGCGTTCGCGGGCGACTGGTTCCACTCGGGCGACCTGGCCACCATCGACGACGAGGGCTACATCACCGTCGTCGACCGCAAGAAGGACATGATCAAGACCGGCGGCGAGAACGTCGCCAGCCGCGAGGTGGAAGAGGCCATCTACCGCCATCCCGCGGTGTCCGAGGTCGCCGTCATCGGCGTGCCGCACCCGCGCTGGGTGGAGGCGGTGGTGGCGGTGGTCGTGCCCAAGGCGGGGCAGTCGCTGAGCGAGGACGACCTGCTGGCGCACTGCGGCGAGCACCTGGCCACGTTCAAGCGGCCCAAGGGCGTGGTGCTGGCGGAGAGCCTGCCGAAGAACCCCAGCGGGAAGCTGCTGAAGCGGGAGCTGCGGCAGCAGCATTCGAAGCTGTTCGGGTAGGCGCCGCTCCCGCGAAGGCGGGCGCCCTGGATCCCCGCCTTCGCGGGGAAGACGCGGCGCGAGGGTGCGGCCGCGTCAAATTGCCGTGTGCCGCCCCAGCGCCCGCGCATACGCCCACCCCACCACCGGCAGCATGATCACCGACGGCATCAGCATCCACGCCGCACCCAGGTGATCGAACGCGGCGCCGGCCAGCGCGGCACCCAGCGCCTGGCCCGCGAAGAAAAACGCGGCGAACAGGCTGACGGAGGTTCCGCGCGCCGCGGGCGCCATCTGCGTCGCATGCGTCTGCAGCGTCGCGTGATAGAGATACGTCCCGAACCCCACCAGCAGCGCCACCGGCCCGGTGATCCACACGACCGGCGACAGCAGCCAGGCCAGGCAGCCCAGCCCCATGATCACGCCGCCGGCGATCACCATGCGGCGCTGCCCGAGGCGGCGCACGATGGTCCTCGCGGCGACCGCGTACGCCAGCCCGCCGATCGCGAACAGCGCGAGCAATGCCGACGCATGGGTGAGCGTCAGGTCGAAGCGCGCATGCAGCAGCGCCGGCATGTACGCCAGCGGGCCGAACAGCAGAACGCCCTCGATCAGGCTCGCGCCCAGCACCACCCAGCTCCAGCGCTCCTTCAGCACCGAATGCCATTGCCGGTGCAGCGGCAGGCGCTGCCCGGCGGGCGTTGGCGGCGACCAGCCGGTGCTGCGGAAGCGCCCGATCAGCAGGACCGCGACGCACGCGTACGCCAGCGCCAGCACGCCGAACGCGCCGCGCCAGCCCCAGGGCTGGTCGGCGAACAGGCCGCCCAGCAGCTGGCCGGCCGTCATGCCGGAGAGCGTGCCCACGAGCAGGCGCGCGAGCATGGGCTGCCGCTCGTCCAGCGGCACGGTGTCGCCGATCCACGCCATCGCCAGCGGCACCACGCCCGCGGCGGCCATGCCCCACGCGCAGCGCGCGGCCAGCAGCATGTGAAAGGTGGGCGATGCGGCGGCAACCACGCTGGCCGCGAGCGAGCCAACGATCGCGACGACGATCACCCGCGCCTTGCCCAGGCGGTCACCCAGCGGCCCGAACAGCAGCTGCAGCACGCTGTAGGCCATCGCGAACACGGTGACGACGTAGCCCGCCACGCCCGGCGTGGTGCCGAACTCGCCGCCCAGGCGCGGCAACAGGCCGTCGCACACGCGCGTGGCGGCGCCGCTGAGGAAAGTGGCCGCCGACAGGACGGCGACGGTGCGCTGGGTTTGTTTCAGGGACGAAGACAAGGGCGCGAGATTGCCACAGCCGGCCGGCCTTTTCCACGAAGCCTGCCTTCGCGCGCCGCGACGGCCGCTGCGCGCGCATGCCGCTAGACTGCCTGCCACACCTGCAAGGAGACAACGCCATGCGACCCATCCTGCGCCTGTGCGCCGCCCTCGCGGCCGCCGGCTTCGCCGCCGCGGCCCTGGCCCAAGGCACGTACCCCAACAAGCCCGTGAAGGTGATCGTGCCGTTCGCGGCCGGCAGCGCCACCGACCAGATCGCGCGCGCGTTCACCGCGAAGATCCAGGAAGCGCTGGGCCAGCCCTTCGTGGTGGACAACAAGCCGGGCGTCAACGGCATGCTGGGCGCCGATGCGCTGGCCAAGTCGCCGCCGGACGGCTACACCATCATGGTGGGCACCAACAGCACCAACGCGGCGCTCAAGAGCCTGATGAAGAAGCTGCCGTACGACCAGGACACGGCGTTCGCGCCCATCGCCTACATGGGGCAGGTGCCGCTGATCGTGGCCGTGAACAACGATGTGCCGGCGAAGACGCTGAAGGAGCTGGTCGACATGGCCAGGGCCAAGCCGGGCAGCGTCACCTTCGCCAGCGCCAGCACCTCGCAGCTGGTGTCTTCGGAGGTGCTGGCCAGCATGGCCGGCGTGCAGATGACCAACGTGCCGTACAAGAGCGGCCCCGCGGCGATGACCGACCTGATCGGCGGCCAGGTGATGATGTTCACCGCCGACTTCGCGGTGATGCTGCCGCAGGTGCAGGGCGGCAAGGTGCGCGGCCTGGCCGTGACTTCGGCCAGGCGATCGCCCGCCGTGCCGAACCTGCCGACGGTGAACGAGGCGCTGGGGCTGAAGGACTATGAGCTGATCGCGTACTTCGCCGCGTTCGCGCCCGCGGGCACGCCGGCCGACGTCATCAGGAAGCTGAACGAAGCCTTCAACGCCGCGGCGTCCAGCAAGGACATCGCCGAGAAGTTCTCCGCGCTGGGTTTCGTCCCCGACCCGGGCACGCCGGAAGCCCTGGCTCAACGCACCAAGGCTGAAACCGTGAAGTGGGCGAAGGCGATCAAGGACGCCAAGATCGAACCACAGTGAGGTGACCGGGGCGCACCGGAATCGCGTAGCGATTCCGATGTGAATCTAGGCCGCTTCGACCTGCTCGCCGCGGTATTTCTCGAGGAAGACACGCAGGCGCCGATAGTCAGACTTGGAGATGGCGTCCAGCGCCCCCTGGCTGCGGCACTTGCGCACCACGGCGGGCGACGCGAAGTCGCTGAAGACGACGACATCGACGGGCGATCCGGCCGCGATGCGCGAAAGCACCGAAAAGCCCGAGCCTTCGCGCAGCATCAGGTCCAGCACCACCAGGTCGGCTTCGCCGGGATGGTCCAGCAGCCAATGCTGGGCGGCGGACTCGGTGACGCAGTGCGCGACGATGCGGAAGCCACCGACGAATTCCATCAGCTCGGCAATCAGCTCTGCCGTGGCCTTGACGTCCTCGACTAGCAATACTCGGATGGTCACGCGATAGGTTCTCCCGCGCTCAGCGCGCCGCGCAAGGTATCACCGTCGCGCTGGCGAGTCTGTAGGCGTGGGCCTACTCATCCGGAAACAGTGCTTGCGAAGCAGCCCAGCCATGGGGCCAAGTGGCCCGCGCCGGGCGATGCGTTCCTAGACTGGCGTCATGACCACGGTGCGCAAAGGGCAAGCGGGGCCCCCTCTGCCGCGGGACGAATTCCGCCGGCGATTCCTGCAGGACTTCCACGACCCGGCATTCGAAGCCGAATCCGCCGCCATCGAGCGGCTGGAGGCGATCGCCTGGGAGGCTTACCAGGGAGGCCGCAAGGCGCCTCGCACGCAGAAGGCCGGGCCCGGTTTCGCCGACCCGGACTACGACCTGTCGATCGAATGGCGCGAAACGCGCGACCGCTTGATCGCCGCGCAGAAGCGGTGGGGCGAGCGCGGCACGCCTTCGCGCGTGCTGCTGGTGTGCGGCGCCTCGCGCAACGACGGTTCGTGCCCCGGCGAGATGAGCAAGACGTACAGGCTCGCGCAGCAGGCGCGCGCGGTGTTCGAGCAGGCCGGCATCGAGGTGGACCTGCTGGACCTGAGCCGGCTGACGTCCGACTACGGGCTGCACATCCACCCGTGCAAGGGCTGCGTGTCCACCGCCATGCCGCTGTGCCACTGGCCATGCAGCTGCTATCCGAATCATTCGACGCGCCAGGTGGGCGACTGGATGAGCGAGATCTACGAGAAGTGGGTGAGCGCGCACGGCGTGATGCTGCTGACGCCGACCTACTGGTATTCGGCGCCCAGCCCGCTGAAGCTGATGATGGACCGCCTGGTGTGCGCCGACGGCGGCAACCCCGACCCGACCAGCACGCACGGCAAGAAGGCGGAGGAAGCCAAGGCCATCGAGCTGAAGGGCTGGGACTACCCCAAGCACCTGAAGGGCCGCGTGTACGGCGTGGCCGTGCACGGCGACGTGGCCGGCATCGAATCGGTGCGGCGCGCGCTGTGCGACTGGCTGGACTGGATGGGCTTCGTCGACGCGGGCTCGCAGTCGAGGCTGGACCGCTTCATCGGCTACTACGAGCCGTACGCCACCAGCCACGACACGCTGGACGAAGACCATGCCGTGCAGGAGGAGGTGTGCAACGTCGCGCGCGCCATCGCGCACGCGGTGGAGGACCTGCGGGCGGGGAAGCTGCGGCAGCCGGACGCGCACCTGACGCGGCCGCGGCCGAAGTAGCCCTCATCCCCGCCTCCGCAGGGATGACGGGTTAGTACGGCGGCGCAAACCCGTTGCGCCCCGCGCTGATGCGCGTGGCCGTCGGCTTGCCATCCACCTGTTGCGCCGTGAGCGACACGCGCGTGCCGGGCACCAGCAGATCGCGCGAGCCCGGCTTCACGCTGAAGATCACCGCTTCGGGCGGCACCACGATGGTCTGCTCGCCGCCGGGGTAGGCCACCTTCAGCCGGCTGCCGTCCGCGGCCGAAGCGATGCCCGCCACGGTCGCGTTGGTCATCGTGCTTTGCGGCAGGAAGTCGAACGGCCGGTGGCCTTCGCCGGTGCCGCGCATGGTTTCGGGGAACACCAGCACCGCGATCGCCTTCTGCGTGCCGTCGGGCTGCGGCATTGCGCCCGCGCCGACGAAGCTGCCGGGCTGGATGTCCGAAAGCTTCGCCGGCACCACCTCGGTGACCACCAGGTTGGCGGGCAGCGCCAGGTCCACCTGCTCGCCGCTGCGGTCCCTCAGCACCAGCCGGTTGGCGTCCACACTTTCGATCGTGCCGCGCAGCCGCAGCGGCGCGTTCTGCGCGAAAGCCGGCAGCGAAACGGCGAGGACGAGGGCGGCAGCCAGCAGGCGGCGGCGGGGAAAGGCGAGGGCCATGGAACCTCCGGTGGTACGGCCGGGCAGCTTAGCGCGCCGCGTCGAGGTTTGCCGACAGCGCGCGGTGGTGTTGCCGCTCAGGGCGTGGCAGGGCGCCATCGCCAGAATGGTCCGCGTCATGCACAACCTGCTTCGCACCCCCCTGACCATCGGTGACTACACGCTGGACACCCGTATCGCCCGCACGCCGGAGCAGCGAGCGCTGGGCCTGATGCACCGGCAGGAACTGGGCGAGAACGAGGCCATGCTGTTCGTCTGCGACGAATGCGCGGTGCAGAAGTTCTGGATGAAGGACACGCCCGTGGCGCTGTCCATCGCCTTCCTGGACGACGATGGCACCATCCTGCACCTGGACGACCTGGAGCCGCATTCGCTGGAAGGCGCCAGCAGCCTCTATCCGGTGCGCTACGTGCTGGAGGTGCCGCGCGGCTGGTTCGCCGAGCGCAACGTGGCGCTCGGCGACCGGGTGGACGGCGCCGTATTCGCGATCGCCTAGCGAAGGCATTCCGCCGCCGGCTGCGGGTTCAGCGCGGCGCCGGGCCTTGTAGGAAAAAACCGCGGGTGCCGCGTGCAGGCCGCCCCAGCACCCGCTTGCGCCACAATGCCCGCACCATGGCCCTCACGTTCCGCCGCTCCTGGGAAGACGAAGACCTGCGCGCCTGGCGCGACTCGGTGGCCCGCTTCATCGAGCAGGAGATGCTGCCCGGCGACGAGGCGGCGCGAAAGCGCGGCAACGTCGGCCACGAGCTGTGGCGCCGCGCCGGCGAACTGGGCTTTCTTTGCGCCGACATCCCCGCTGAGTACGGCGGTGCCGGCGGCGACTTCCGGCACGAGGCGGTGTTCTACGAGGAAATGTCGCGGCGCGGCCTTTCGGGCATGAGCACGTCGGTGCACTCCATCGTCGCCCATTACTTCCTGAACCACGGCACCGAGGCACAGAAGCGCGAGTACCTGCCGCGACTGGCGCGCGGCGAGCTGGTGGGCGCCATCGCGATGACGGAGCCCGGCGCGGGCTCGGACCTTCAGGGCGTGCGCACGCGCGCGGAGCGCGACGGCGGCGACTACGTCATCCGCGGCAGCAAGACCTTCATCACCAACGGCTTTCTCGCGGGCGTGGTGCTGGTGGTGTGCAAGACCGATCCGGCGCAGGGTGCGAAAGGCACGTCCATCTTGATCGTCGACACCAGGGACCAACCCGGCTACTCCGTCGGCCGCGTGCTGGACAAGGTGGGCATGAAGGCGCAGGACACGTCCGAGCTGTTCTTCGACGGCGTGCGCGTACCGGCTTCGCGGCTGCTGGGCGGGCGCGAAGGCCAGGGCTTCTACCAGCTGATGTCCGATTTGCCCTACGAGCGCCTGATCATCGGCGTGGTGGCGCAGGCCTGCATGGAAGGCGCGTACGAAGCCACCCTGCAGTACGTGCGCGAGCGCCAGGCCTTCGGCCAGCCGGTCGCGAATTTCCAGAACACGCGCTTCAAGCTGGCCGAGGTGGCCGCGCAGGTGATGGCGGGCCGCGCCTTCATGGACCGCTGCGTGGAGGAGATCGTCGCCGGCCAGCTGGACACTGCCACCGCTTCGATGGCCAAGCTGTGGGGCTCCGAGACGCAGTGCAAGGTGCTGGACGAGCTGCTGCAGCTGTGGGGCGGCTACGGCTACATGAACGAATCGATGATCGCGCGCATGTACGCCGACGCGCGCGTGCAGCGCATCTACGGCGGCACCAGCGAGATCATGAAGGAAGTCATCGCGCGCGCGATGTGAGGTCCGCATGCCAATGAAGTCCCTGCCGGCGCGGGTGCCGGTGCTTGTCGCCGGCGGCGGTCCCGTCGGCCTGACCTGCGCCGCGCTGCTCGCGCACTTCGGCATCGCGTCGTTGGTGGTCGAAGCCGACGAGTCGTATTGCACCGGCAGCCGCGCGATCTGCATTTCGCGGCGGTCGCTGGAGATCCTCTCCTGGGCCGGCACGGAAGCCGCGATGCGCGAGAAGTCGCTGCCCTGGACCGGCGGCCGCAGCTTCTGGCGCGACCGCGAAGTGCTGCATTTCCAGATGCCCAGCGACCCGGCGCAGCGCTTCGCGCCCATGGTCAACATCCAGCAGTTCTACGTCGAGCGGTTCGTGCACGAGGCGCTGGACGCGGCGCTGGCGCAGGTGGCCTGGTCGCACCGTGTGGTGTCGGTGGCGCAGGATGGGGAAGGCGTGTCCGTCGTGGTCGAAGGCGCGGCCGGGCGCACGACCGTGAAGGCCGATTGGCTGGTGGCCTGTGACGGCGGCCGCAGCACGGTGCGCGAGCAGCTGGGCTTGTCGCTCGAAGGCACGCAGTACGAGGGGCGCTACGTCATCGCCGACATCGAACAGGCGACGAAGCGGCCTGTGGAGCGTCTGGCCTGGTTCGACCCGCCGTCGAATCCCGGCTCGACGCTGCTGATGCACCGGCAGCCGGACAACGTGTGGCGCATCGACTACCAGCTGCGCGAAGGCGAGGACGCGCAGGCCGCGCTGGCGCCGGGGAACATCCAGCCGCGCATCCAGAGCCACCTGGACATGATCGGCGAGCGCGAGCCGTGGAAGATGCTGTGGGCGTCCACGTACAACGCCAAGTGCCTGACGCTGGGTGACTACCGCCACGGCCGCGTGCTGTTCGCGGGCGATGCGGCACACCTGGTGCCGATCTTCGGCGTGCGCGGGCTGAACTCGGGGTTGGACGATGCCGGCAACCTGGCGTGGAAGCTGGCGGCGGTGCTGCAGGGACGCGCCGCGCCCGCATTGATGGATTCGTACACCGCCGAGCGCCTGCACGCCGCGCGCGAGAACATGGCCTACGGCGCGAAGAGCACCGAGTTCATGGCGCCGCCGGATTTCGCGTTCAGCCTCATGCGCGAGGCCGTGCTGCGGCTGGCGCTGGACGAGCCGCGTGTGCGGTCGCTCATCAATCCCCGGCAGTCCGCGCCCATCGCGTACACGGCGTCGCCGCTGAATGGGCCGCAGGAAGGGAGGTGGACTTCCAGCCTCGCGATGCCTGGCCAACCCGCGCCGGAAGCGTTGGTGCGTGGGCCGCGAGGCGAGATGCATCTCACGCAGACGTTCGGACGCGGCTTCGTTGGCCTGGCCTTCGGCGGTGACGGAGATGAAGTGCGCTTGGAGACGGTGGACGGCATCACGCTGGTGCATGTGCCGCGCGGCGCCGACACACTGGGCCAGGCGCACGAGCGTTATGGCGTGAGCGCCGGCGAAGCATTGGTGCTGGTGCGACCCGACGGCTACGTTTTCGGCCGGTGGCGCAAGTTGGACGTGGCCGCGGCACGCGCGGAGCTCGCCGAACGGGGAGTGCAGCCATGAACGATCAAGACCTGGACATCGCGTACACCGCCATCTGCCACGCATTGGGCGAAGTGGGACCGGAGAACGCGCAGCGCTTCCTCGCGATGCTGTGCCTGGCGCTGATGGCCCGCAGCGACAGCGCCGGCGATGTGCTGCCGCTGATCGAGTCGGTGCGTGCGCGCAGCGTGGACTAATCCAGCAGGAAGAACTTCATCTCCACCTGCGCCGGTTTGCGAACACCGGTGCCGACGAACAGCCGCTCGTTGATCCAGCCCAGCGCCTTCGACGCCGTCTCCAGCGTGGGCGCGCAGCGGAAATACACCAGCGAAGGATCGACCGGCTCGCCTCTCACCAGCTTCGCGGTGACTTCGGGCGGCGCGGAGCGGATGGCCTGGTTGCGCACGTACACCAGGTCGCCCGCGTCGGTTTCCAGCACGTAGTGCGCCTGCAGCTCCGCCAGCGTGTCGCCGATCACCAGTTGGTAGTCGGCGCCGCCGGGCAGCACGCGCGCCGTCCAGCCGTCACCGCGCACCTGGCCGCCCAGGATGGAGATCATGCGGCGCAGCCCGCGCGGCGTGCGGCCCACCTCGATCGGCTTGTCGACCTGCACCGCCAGCTCGGCGAAGAAGTGCAGCTTCGGATCGGGGGCGGAAGAGAGGCTCATGCGGCTGATCGTAGTCGCACCATTCAACCGATGTCGGCGTAGCCCGGGTTGGGCAACACGCCCACGAGCTTGGGCACGTTGGGCTTGCGCGCCTGTACCGTGCCGCGCTGCGCGCGCAGCCATTCCTCGGCCACTTCCCACACCGGCCGGGCGCCGGGCGCATTGCGCGCTTCCTCGGCGACGGGCGCCCAGCCCGCGACCTTGTACGTCTTCGACGCTTCGATGGGCTGGCCGCCCAGGCGCATGTCCTGGATGCGCTGGCCCATGGGCGCGTTGGGCGCGCAGGTGTACTGCAGGCCGCCCACGCGCACCATGTCGCCGCCCTGCTGGTAGTAGGGGTCGGGGTTGAACAGGTTGTCGCAGACGTCTTCCAGCACGGTCTTGATCTGCTCGCCGGTCATGTTGCTGACCGTCGCGTACGAGTACGTGGTGGCGGTCATGTCCATCAGCCATTCGCGCGTGATGGCCTCGCCCGGCAGCAGCGAGGTGCCCCAGCGGAAACCGGGCGAGAAGCCGATCTGCGCGTCCTGCACCTTCATGATGGCGTCCAGGATCAGCTGGTCGCCCGAGCCGTTGAAGTTGCCGCGGCGGAACAGCGTGCCTTCGGTGACCGCCAGCTTCTCGGCCAGTTTCGTCTCGTACGGCGCGCGCACCTTGGTGATGAACGACTGCATCTCCGCGTCGGCCGGCAGGGCGTTGGACAGCACCGGCAGCAGCTTGTAGCGGAAGTCCTGCACCTTGCCGCCGCGCACGTCGAAGTCCATCACGCCGAGGAACTTGCCGTTGGAGCCCGCGTTGGTCACCAGCGTCTTGCCGCCGGCGTTGGAGACGACCGTCGCCACCGGCATGCCGTCGTGCGTGTGGCCGCCGAAGATGGCATCGATGCCGCGCACGCGGCTGGCCAGCTTCAGGTCCACGTCCATGCCGTTGTGGCTGAGCAGCACGACCACCTGCGCGCCCTTGGCGCGCGCTTCGTCCACCTGCTTCTGCAGCGTGTCTTCCTGGATGCCGAAGGTCCAGTCGGCGACGAAGTAGCGCGGGTTGGCGATGGGCGTGTACGGGAAAGCCTGGCCGACGATGGCGCACTGCACCCCGTTGATGGTCTTCGTCACGTACGGCTTGAACACCGCGTCGCCGAAATCGGCGGTCTTCACGTTCTGGGCGACGAAGTCGATGCGGCCGGCGAAATCCTTCTCCACCAGCTGCTGCACGCGTTCCATGCCGTAGGTGAATTCCCAGTGGCCGGTCATCACGTCCACGCCCAGCAGCTTGGCGGCGTCGGCCATGTCCTGGCCTTTCGTCCACAGCGAGGTGGCCGAGCCCTGCCAGGTGTCGCCGCCATCCAGCAGCAGCGCGCCGGGGCGGCTGGCTTTCAGGCGCTTGACCAGCGTGGCCAGGTGCGCGAAGCCGCCCACCTTGCCCCAGCGCCGCGCGGCCTGCTCGAAGTCCAGGCAGGTGAGCGCGTACGAGTCGGCGCTGCCCGCGGGCACGTTGGCGGCCTTGAGCAGGTGCTCGCCCACCAGGTGCGGCAGCTTGCCGTTCATGCCGCCCACGCCCAGGTTGACGCTGGGCTCGCGGAACCAGATGGGCAGCAGCTGCGCATGGCAGTCGGTCATGTGCAGGAACGACACGTTGCCGAACTTCGGCAGGTCGTACAGCCGCTCGCCGGCGGTCTGCGCGTCGGCTTCGGACCAGCGGGTGAGGCCCATGCCGGCCACGCCGGCGGCGGCGAGGACCTGGAGGAATTCGCGCTTGGAAAGGTTCATATGTGATGGATGACGAATGACGTCGCTGCGCGTCGATGACAAATGACAGGGTCAGCGTTCATCACGCCTTCGGCTGCGCGTCATCCGGCGGCACAGCCGCCAGTCATTCGTCATTCGTCATTCGTCATTTGTTCACCGGCGATTGCGGGTCCAGCAGCAGCGCCATGATGTGCTTGACCTGCTGTTCGTTCAGGTTGCCCATGTGGCCGGCGCGCGGCATGTTGCTGCACGCGTTGTAGGCCTTGGCGTTCCAGATCTTGCCCCACGTGTACTGCACGATGGCCTTGGCTTCCGGGCTGTCCGGGTTGGCCACGCCGCGTAGCTTGCCGTAGTTGTAGAGGCTGGGGCCGATGGTGCCGAAGGAGATCTCTTCCTTGCTGATCTGGTGGCAGTTGTAGCAGTTGCCGCCGTTGGGCGTGCTGGCGGCGTCGGTCCAGGTCTGGCCGCGGCCGCTCTGCGCGATCTGCTCGCCCTGCTTCCAGTCGCCCAGGTACTTGCCGTCGCTGGGCCACTTCACCGTCTTGAGGTTCTCTTCCTCGATGCGCTTGGCGGTGGCCGCGTCCAGCGGCTTGCCGGACGCGTCGGCCTGGTTGCACAGGCGCAGGGTCTCGTCGATCTGCGTCACGCGTTCGACCTTGGCGATGCCTTCGCTGCGGAAGCTGGTCTTCACCGCTTCCTGCGCCATGCGGTCCAGGTCGGCGCCCGGCGGCAGCGGCGCCATGTTGGCGCAGCCCACGGCGGCGACGGCGACCACGGCGGCGGCCAGCGCCGCGAGCTTCATTCGCTTGTTGTCCATGCGGCTCTCCTTCAGCGCTTCAGGGTGGGGGCGGCCGACTTGGCGCCCTTGGCGTTGACGCCGAGGTAGGTGGACAACGCCGAGATGGCGTCGCTGCCGAATTCCGGGTACGGGAAGCGCTGCTGGCGGTAGCAGTCGTTCAGGCGCAGCTGCATGCTCCACATCTGGCCGTTGGACACGCGGTAGGCGGGCCACGCCGCGAAGCCGACGCCGTCGCCGGGGTTCTTGGTGAGGTTGGGCAGGTCCTGCAGGCGGATGCGCTTGCCGTCCTCGCCGTGGCACGAAGCGCACGAGAAGTCGTGCGTGCCGCCGCGCATGAAGAACAGGCGCTTGCCCACTTCATAGGCCACGCGTTCCTGCGGATGCGACTGCGGCAGGTTGAACGGCAGGCCGCGCGATTCGGCCGCGATCCAGGTGGCCAGCGCGGTGACGTTCTCCTGCTCGCCCTTGCCGTACGGCGTCTTGGCGATCTGCTGCGCGTCGAAACCCTGCAGCGTGGCCATGCAGCTGACCAGGCGCGATTCCAGGTCCTGCACCTTGTTCGTGTCCGCGAAGTAGCGCGGCAGCTCCACGAACGCGCCCTTCACCACGCCCGGGCCCTTGCCCAGGTCGCATTGCTCCAGCGAGGCGTTCTTCGGGCCGCGCTTTTTCTTCCAAAGGTCTTCGCCCTTGGCTTCGAACAGTTCGGCCGGGTTGCCGTCGGCCAGCATGGCCCGGTATTCCTCGATCGACTGGGTGGCGGACTTGGGCTGCTGCTGCGCGTGGGTCGCGCCGCAAGCCAGCGTCGCGACGGCCGCGAAGGCCGCCAACTTCCTGGTCATCATGGATGCGTCTCCTCTTTTCGTCATCGCCGGCCGCTCCCCGCGGCCATCGCCCTCAGGCGACCGTGGCCTCGTCGGTTCGCGTGTCGCCGCGGTTGTCCTTCCAGGTCACCGCGATCTTGTCGCCGGCCTTGGCGCCCTTGACGTTGAACTGCAGGAACGGGTTCTTGGCCACGGCCGGGCCCCATTCGGCGGCCAGCACCTGCTTGCCGTTGTGGGTGGCGGTGACGTCGGTGATGTGCCAGGCGGGGATCACCTTGCCGGCCGCGTCCTTGCGCTGGCCGGTTTCCATCTCGTGGCTCATCAGCACGCGCACGACGGCGGCGTTGCCTTGCACCTGGGCGCGGATGCGCATCGGGTCTGCCATGTTCTTTCTCCTTTTGTCCTGTGCTGTGTCCGGGTCAGCCGCCGCAGCCGCCGAGGGTGACCTTGACTTCCTTCTTGGTGAAGAGCGCCTTGCCGTCGGTGGTGATGGCCACCGCGTAGACGTCGGACGACTGGCCCATCTTCGCGCGCGTCAGGAAGTTGGCGTCGACCGCCGGGTTGATGTCGAACTTCGCGACCAGCGGGCTGGGGTTCTTCTCGACCAGGATCAGCAGCTGCTTCACGTTGGGCAGCGTGGTGGCCACGCCCATGGGCACGACGGCGCCGTTCTCGGCGATGTCGGGCGCGGTGAGCTGCACGTCCTTGCTCTCCGCCGGCGCGCCGGCGCCCAGGGCCTTGAGCGCTTCGTTGACGGTCTTGGCGTCGAAGGCTTCCTTGGTGAAGGCCAGCGCGGTGCGGGGCAGCAGGCCGGCGGTGGCCAGCAGCGCCGCGACGGCGGCGGTCTGTTGCAGGGTCTGTCGGCGGGTGGTGTTCATCGGGCTCTCCGGGATGATCGTTGCATCAGTGCAGGCTAATGAAAGGCGAGAGTGTACGCATGCGGACAATCCCTGCTCACGGCTTGGCGCCGCCGGCCAGCCAGCCGGCGATGCGGCGCGCGTCGGCGTCGGCGAGCGATTGCGGCGGCATGGAGATGGAGCCCCACACGCCGCTGCCGCCGCTCTTGATCTTGCCGGCCAGGTAGTCGGCCTTGCCGGCGTGGCGTTGCGCGACCTCGGCCCAGCTGGGGCCGACGATGCGCTGGCCGGCCGCATGGCAGCCGGTGCAGTTGTTCTTCTGCAGCAGCGCGTTCACGGCCGCGGCGTCGCTGCCGCCCGCGGGCTTCGCCGCGGGCGCCTGCGCCACCACCTTGCCTTCCGGCGGACGCCCGCGCTGCGGGCCCACCAGGCGGTTCTGTTCGGCGAGGTTGCCGTGCGCGTCGCCGGCGTGCGGCGGCAGCAGCGAGGTGACCCTGGGTTCGGTGGCGCAGTCCTTCATGCAGGTGCTGCCCGTCACGTCGGGCTTGCCCGGGCCGCCGAATTCGTTGCCCGGCCACATCGCGTGCCGCGTGGTCACGCCGTTGCGATTGGGCATGCGCTTCTGCACTTCGGCGATGTTGCGGTCGGACATCACGAAGTCGGCCGGCAGCACGTCGCCCAGGTTCAGCAGGTACGCGGTGACGGCGTACACGTCGTCGACCGGCAGCGACTTGGGCGCGTTCCACGGCATAGCGCGGCGGATGTAGTCCCAAAGCGTCGAGACGTAAGCCACTTTCATCAACGTGGTGCGCCCGGGGTAGTCGGTTCGTTTGAGCGATGCGACGCGGCCGCTCTCGACGTCGGCCTTGCTCGTGCCGCCCACCAGCGGGTTGAACACCGAGTTGGATTCGCCGAACACGCCGTGGCACGACGCGCACTTGTCTTCCCACACCTGCTGGCCGCGCTGCACGCTGCCCGAGCCGGGCGGCAGGCCCTGGAAGTCGGGCCGCACGTCGATGTCCCAGGCTTTCACTTCCGCGGGCGTGGCGTCGCGGCCGATGCCGGTGAAGCGGTCCTGCGCGTGGGCGCCGCACGCCGTGGCGGACAGCGCGGCCGCGAGTACGAAACGTTCAACCCAGCTGGACATTCTTCACCTCGCCGCTTTCCTCCACCAGCCAGGTCTGGATGGCGTTGTTGTGGTAGATCGAACGCGTGCCGCGCACGCCGCGCAGCTGCCGGTACGAGGGCTGCACGTAGCCCGATTCGTCGCGCGCGCGGCTTTGCAGCAGCGCGGGCTTGCCGTCCCAGGTCCAGTCGAGCGAGAAGCGGGTCAGGCACTTGTCCATCACGGGCCCTTGCAGGCGCGCGGCGCGCCAGTTGCGCCCGCCGTCGGTGGACACGTCCACCTGCGTCACCTTGCCGCGGCCCGACCAGGCCAGGCCGTTGATGCTGTAGAAGCCCTGGTCCATCAGCACCTGCCCGCCCGAAGGCGTGGTGATGACGCTCTTGCATTCCTGGATGCTGGTGTACTGGCGGTGCGTGCCGTCGGGCATCAGGTCCACGTAGTGCACCGTCTCGTCCTTGGTCGCCCACGGCTGGTCGCCCACCTCGATGCGGCGCAGGTACTTCACCCAGCTGACGCCCTGCACGCCGGGCACCACCAGGCGCAGCGGGTAGCCGTTCTCCGGCCGCAGCATCTCGCCGTTCTGGCCGTAGGCCACCAGCACCTGGCCGGATTCCACCAGCTCCATCGGGATGGTGCGCGTCATCGACGAACCGTCCGCGCCTTCGGCCAGCACGAAGCGGCCCTTCTTCAGGTCCGCGCCGGCCATCTGCAACAGCGTGATGAGCGGCACGCCGGTGAACTCGCTGCACGACAGCATGCCGTGCGTGTACTGGCACGTCGGTACCGCGACGTTGCCCCATTCCATGCCGGTATTGGCGCCGCACTCGATGAAGTGGAAGCGCGAGACGGATGGCAGCCGCATCAGCTCGTCCATCGTGAACACCTTGGCCGCCTTCACCAGACCGTTGACCATCAGCCGGTGCTTGGACGGGTCGATGTCCCACCATCCCTGGTGGTGCCGCTCGAAATGCAGGCCGCTGGGCGTGACGATGCCGAACAGCGACTGCAGCGGCGCGAACGACACCGAAGCCTGGCGCGTCTGCGTCAGGCCCGGGCTCTGGCGGCGCTGCACGTTGGCTTCGTACTTCGAGGGCTTGCCGTAGCCGTCGGTGACGACGGGCTGGCCCAGGCCCGTGGTGTGCTCGGGCGCCTGCAGGATGTCGGGATCGCCTTCCGCAGGCGCGGGAGCGGCGTGTGCCACCGCCGCCGCGCCCGCCGCGGCGGCCGCGAAGGCGCCGCGCAGGAAATCGCGGCGGCCCTGCTTCGCTTCCGTGTTCACCTGCCGGATGCCGGCGGCATCCAGGAAATTCTCGGGCGCCTTGCGCACGCGGCCGGTCTGCATCGTGAATGAATCTCTATATTCGGATTCACGAATATATTACGCGGCGCGCCGCGCCGGCCACCGGGTTTACGAGGGGGCGATGCTCTTCATGGCGGCCTGCAGCCGCTGTTCGAGGTAGGCGCCGTAGAAGTCCGGGATGGACGCGCCCACCAGTCTTTCGGCCACTTCGCGCCCGCCGCGGCCGAAGAACATCACCACGGGCGCCAGCTTGATCCGCCATTCGCGCAGCAACTGCTCGTGCGTGGACGCCTTGCCCTGGAAATCGGCGACGGCGGCGCGGCTGCCCATGTCCACCTGCACGATGGGTTGGCCTGTTTGGGCGCGCAGCGGCGCAAGATGGCTGTCGCGCACCACGCGGCAGAACGGGCAGCCTTCCAGGCTGGCCATCACGACCAGCGGCCGGCCTTTGCCCAGGGCCTGCTGCAGCTCATCGGCCAGCGACGTGGGCGTGGGCAAAGTCGCTGCTTGCGCGAACGCAGGCAGCGCCAGTGCGGGCGCGGCCAGGAGCAGTTCGCGCCGGCGCATCGCCGCTCAGTCCTTCTCCTGCTCCATCAGCAGGTAGGTGTTGTAGGCATTCATGCGGTTGGCCGCCTGGAAGAGGGGCAGCTTGTCGAAGCGGCTCCAGTCGGCGGCCTTGTACGCGTCCTCCCAGGGCTCCAGGTTCTTCGCGGCGGTGCCCATCACCTGGCGCAGGTACAGCAGGTAGTCGCGGGTGAGCGCCGCGTCGGCTTTCGCCTCGTGCGAAGCGGGCCCGTGGCCGGGCACGATGACATCCGCGTCCAGCGCCAGCACCTGGTCCAGCGCGCGGATCCAGCGTCGGCTGTCGGCCTGGCCGACGAAGGGGATGCGGTTGCGGAACACGATGTCGCCGGCGAACAGCACCTTCTCCGACGGCAGGTACACCACCAGGTCTTCCGGCGTGTGCGAAGGCCCCACCGGCAACAGCTTCAGCGTGGTGCCGCCCAGCTGCAGGTCGCGCGGGCCGTCCAGCCATTCGTCGGGCTCGACCAGGTGCGTGTTGGCATCGATCCACGGCGCCAGGTCCTGCCGCGAAGCTTCCAGCCGCAGCCGTGCCGTGTCGGAGTTCAGGTATTCGCGGGCCGCGCGGTGCGCGACGATCTTCGCGCCGGCGGCGCGGAAAGCCTGCAGCCCGTACACATGGTCGGCGTGGTAGTGCGTCAGCACCACGTACTTCACCGGTTGCGGCGTGACGCGGCGGATCCGTTGCAGCAGCTGCTGCGCGAGCGAGGGCGAACCCAGCGCGTCGATCACCACCACGCCGGCCGGCGTGACGACGAAGCCCGCGTTGGAGATGAAGTTGCGGTTGGCCGGCGAGCCCAGCGCCGACTGGCCCTGAACGAACCAGGCGGATGCCGACACCTGCTGCGGCAGCATGGCCGGCCCTTCGGGGCTGACGGGCGTGACGGCGAAAGCGGGGGCGGCCAGCAGCGCCAGCAGCAGCGCCCGGGCGCGGCGGAACGGCAAGGGGAAATCCTTCAGCGCGCCACTTCGGCTTCGATGGCGATCTGCGTGCAGATGGCCCGGCACAGCGTGACGACGCGGTCGTTGACGATTCGGTAGTAGATCTGCACGCCTTCGCGGCGGCGGCCCAGCACGCCGGCCTGGTACAGCGTGTTCAGGTGCTGCGACATGTTGGGCTGCGTGGTGTCGATCTCGGACAGCAGCTCGCTGACGTTCTTCTCGCCGTTGCACAGGCTGCTGATGATCTTCAGCCGCATCGGCGCCGACATCACGCGGAAGACTTCCGCGGCCATCTCGAACACCTCGTCGGACTCGACGGGCGATGCTTCCTTGCGGGCGCGTGCGGTGGCCATGGCGCGGACCTCAGGGCTTGATGTACGCGTAGTGCTCGCGCGTCTGCAGCTGCCCGATGCGCACGACGCCGGAGGGCGTGAAGTCCGCGTCCATGATGAACTTGTCCTTGGGCAGGTTGCGGCTCTTCAGCGTGATCTCGCACACCTCGAAGCGCACGCCGCGGGCCTTCAGCGCGCTGACCAGCGACGCGTACTCGATGTTCGGGTTCTTCTTGTCGTGCGCGCCTTCCATCA
This sequence comes from Ramlibacter humi, assembly GCF_004681975.1. Lineage (GTDB taxonomy): Bacteria > Pseudomonadota > Gammaproteobacteria > Burkholderiales > Burkholderiaceae_C > Ramlibacter > Ramlibacter humi. Next base: position 40,047 of record NZ_SMLK01000006.1, on the reverse strand, counting down.
GCATGTCCACGCCCTCGGCGTGCGTCACCACGATGATCTTGGTGTCGGGCGCCACGTCCAGGTGGTTGCGGATGTTGCGCAGCCCCTTGGTGGCCTGGGCTTCGGTGTTGTCGATGTGGTAGACCACCTTGTCCTGTGCCCAGGCACCGCAGGCGGCGAAGGCCAGCAGCAGCGCGGGCAGGAATCGGAAGAGGGCTCGCATTTCGTGTTCTCCAGGCGATGAATATCGCCAGTGACCAATATAAGCCAGCGCGCAGGCATCCGGCGCTGGGGCTGACCCTAGGCGTCGCGTTCGATGCGCCAGGCCTGGTAGCGAACGCCCGCCACGGCGCCGGCCACCATGGCCAGCGTAGCAGCCAGGCTGCCCAGGCTGAGCGTCGACAGGCCGGTGACGCCCTGGCCGATGCTGCAGCCCAGCGCCGTGACGCCCCCCACGCCCATGAGCACCGCGCCCGCCAGGTGGTGGCCCAGGTCGCCGGTGCCGGCGAAGCCTTCCCAGCGGAAGCGGCCGCGCGCCAGCGCCACCAGCGCCGACCCCGCGAGCACGCCCACGACGGAAACGATGCCCACGGTCAGGCGCTTGTTCGCGTCGCTGAAATACAGCAGCCAGTCCAGCGCGTAGCCGGTGGGCGCGACGAAGCTCAGGCCCTCGGCGCGGGTGGACGAGGTGGCGATCCACGCTTCTTCCAGCGTCTGCGGGTGCTCGGCCAGGTGGCCGACGTGGCCGGTGATCCACCACATCGCCAGCACCGAACCGCCCACGCCCAGCCCGGCCAGCAGGTTGAGCGGGCGGCGCGATTCCTTCGCGGCCAGCGACCAAGCCAGCAGCGCGAGCCCCAGGACTCCGCCGGCGACCAGCGCGGCGACGGCCAGGGACATGCCCGAACCTCGTGCCAGCAACGTGGCGAGATCCGTGTTGCCGCCGGTCTCCACCGCCACGCGGTCCACCGTCGCCACGCGCAGCACCGCCGTGATGCCGCGCAAAGTGGCGAACGCGGCGATGCCCGTGACCACCGACACCACCAGCGACTTCAGGTTGCCCGCGCCCGCGCGCACCAATGTCTTGCTGACGCACCCCGACGACAGCACCATGCCGAAGCCGAACACCGCGCCGCCCGCGAGCGCGGACAGCCACAGCCAGCGAGTCGACGCGTACAGGGTCTGCGGTGCGGTGAGGATGCCGAGAAAAGCGAGCGCGGCGAAGCCGAGCATCGCCGTGGCCGCGGCCAGCGCCCATTGGCGCCCGCGCGTGAAGTCGCGCAGCGTCACGGCGTCGGCCACCGCGCCCATCGTGCAGAAGCCGGTGGCCTGCACGACGGCGCCGAAGGCCAGCGACGCGAGGAAGGCGAGGAAAAGGACGAGGTGCTGCAGCGAAAGCAGCTCGGCGGTCATCGCACGATTCTAGGATCGTGCTCTTCGGTGACCGCTCTTGGAGGTCAGACCACGTCGGACCGGTCGCGCTGGATGCCGCCGCCGATCGGCGTCCACCGCATGATGCTGCTGAGGCGCTGGCGGCCATGCGCCGCGCGCGCCACCAGCGTCGCGCCGAGGAAGGTGCCCAACGTGCGCACGGCCAGCGAAGGGTGCTTGCGGGTCAGCAGCCAGGCGGCGATGCCGCCGGCCAGGTCGATCCATTGTTCGCCCGGGAACAGGGGCTCGGGATTTTCGAGACGCTGGACGGCGTCGGGGGGCTGCAGGTCCATGGCGCGAGGCTCCGAATTCGTCGGATGCCGCACGCTATCGCGCGGGCCGCGCACGTGGCGGCGGACCGCGCACACAGCCGCTGTGGGAGCCGTCCGATACGCTACGGCTTGGCGTAGTAGGCCTGCACCGTCTCCCACGCCACGGCCTGCAGGTGCGCGGCGGTGGCCGCGTCCAGCCCCGCGGTGTACTTGTTGCCCACCGGCGAGTTCTTGAAGAGGGCAGCGTAGGTCGTGCACGCCGCCAGGTAGGTGCCCGCCAGGCTGGGGTGGCGCTTGTCGGGCGCGTACAGGTTCAGGTCGGGCTTCGCGGCAATGGAGCGCGCGAAGGCCAGCCCGGCCGGGATGACGAAAGCGTCGTTGTCGTTGCCGGCCTGCGTGTACGCCTCGGCCAGCCCGGCCGTCATCGAAGGCACGTCCTGGTAGGCCCAGGACATGAAGAACACCGGCTTGGCGCCGTGCCTGCGCACCGTGTCGGCGTGCTTCTTCGCGTATTCCCGGAACGTGTCCTTCAGCTGCGGGTGCAGCGGGCACTGGCTGCAGTCCATCAGGATCGCCACGTCGAACAGCTTGTCCAGCTTGTTGAAGACGACGTTGTTGTTGCGGTCGAACGAGTACCTGCCGATGGCGTTGGGGCGGAAGTACGAGTCGACGTCGTGCCAGTCGAAGCCGCTGCCGCCGATGGTCACCGACGTGCCGCGGTGGCGGAAGCCCGGGTCGGCCGAGCGGATCAGCTCGCCCACGTGGTTGTGCAGGCTGTTGTTGTAATAGAAGAAGCTGTTGCCGATGTAGATGGCCGACGCCGGCTTGTCCACGCCGCTGTCCGCCAGCTTGGGCCGGGTCTGGGCGATGGCGGGCGCCGCGAGCGTCGCGGCGAGCAGCAGCGCCGGCAGCAGCCGGGCCAGGCGGATCATGGCTCGCATGGTGTCTCCTTGTGGTGGCGGCACTTTGACACAATCCCGGCCGGGCGTTGTCGATTCCGGCCGCCCCGGTTCGTCGTGCAGCACAAGGCCCGCCAGAGGCCTCATGACCGAACCCAACGAAAAAGGAAATAACGCCATGTCTTCCCTCGATGCCGGCCGGCGCCAGCGCTGGTGGGCGCTGTACGTGCTGTGCCTGGGCGTGCTGATGATCGTGCTGGACACGACCATCGTGAACGTCGCGCTGCCCTCCATCCGCACCGACCTGAAGTTCACCGAGACCTCGCTGGTCTGGGTGGTCAATGCCTACATGCTCACCTTCGGCGGCTTCCTGCTGCTGGGCGGCCGGCTGGGCGACCTGTACGGCCACCGCAAGGTGTTCCTGGCCGGCCTGGCCGTGTTCACGCTGGCTTCGGCGGCGTGCGGCTTCGCTTCCACGCAGACCATGCTGGTGGCCGCGCGCGCGGTGCAGGGCCTGGGCGGCGCCGTCGTCTCGGCGGTGGCGCTGTCGCTGATCATGAACCTGTTCACCGAGCCTGAAGACCGCGCGAAGGCGATGGGCGTGTACGGCTTCGTGTGCGCGGGCGGCGGCAGCGTGGGCGTGCTGCTGGGCGGCCTGCTCACCAGCTGGCTCAACTGGCACTGGATCTTCCTGGTCAACCTGCCGATCGGCGTGGTGGTCGCGCTGCTGTGCCGCGCGCTCATCGCGCCGGGCGGGGGCGCCGCGGGCCAGCGCCTGGACTGGTTCGGCGCCATCACCATCACCGCTTCGCTGATGCTCGCCGTGTACGCGGTGGTCAACGGCAACGAAGCGGGCTGGACTTCGGTGCAGACGTTGTCGCTGCTGGGCGCCGCGGCCGTGCTGCTGGGCCTTTTCATCGCCATCGAATCGCGCGTGGCCGCGCCACTGATGCCGCTGGGCCTGTTCCGCCACCGCAACCTCACCGTCGCCAATTTCGCCGGCGTGCTGTGGGCCGCGGCGATGTTCGCCTGGTTCTTCATGTCGGCGCTGTACTTGCAGCTGGTGCTGGGCTACTCGGCCATGCAGGTCGGCCTGTCGTTCCTGCCGGGCAACCTGATCATGGCTTTCATGTCGCTGGGCGCCTCGGCGCGCATCGTGGTGCGCTGGGGCATCCGCGGGCCGCTGGCCTTCGGCCTGGGCATCGCCACGCTGGGGCTGGCGCTGTTCGCGCGCGCGCCGGTGGGCGGCAGCTTCGCCGTCGACGTGCTGCCCGCGATGACGCTGCTGGGCATCGGCGCGGGCATCGCGTTCAACCCGCTGCTGCTGGCCGCGATGAACGACGTCGGCCCGCAGGACTCGGGCCTGGCTTCGGGCGTGGTGAACACCAGCTTCATGATGGGCGGTGCGCTGGGCCTGGCGGTGCTGGCCAGCGTGGCCGCCGCGCGCACGGCGGCGCTGGAAGCGGCGGGCACCACGGGTGCCGTCGCGCTCAATGGCGGCTATCAGATGGCCTTTACGTTCGGCGCGGTGTTCGCGGGGCTGGTGGCGCTGGTCGGCTGGTTCTGCATGCGCGAGAGCAAGCCGGTGGGCGAAGCCCGGCTCAGCCCCACGCCTTGAGCGCGCCGATGGCGGCCAGGTGCAGCGGGTAGATGGCGTAGAACAGCAGCTGCCATCTCGGCATCGACAGCGGCAGTTCGTGCACGGCGGCGGCGATGGGCCAGGCCACCACGGTGGCCCACAGCGCCGGCCCGCCGGCATAACGCTGGTTCAGCAATCCGGTCGCGAAAAGCAGCAGCAGCGCCACCAGGGCCACGCCCGGATCGGGCCGCGTCGCGTACAGGTACACCGCCACCACGAGGAAAGCGCCGCCCACGCCGAACTCGCACCACCAGCTGGCGATGGCCATGGCGATGCAAGCCAGCATGCGCAGAGGCACCGCCGCCGGGCTGTCCACCGCCCAGCACAGGCCGGCGCCCAGCGCCAGCGTCACCAGCACGTTGACCACCTGGGGATCGCCGCGCGCCCAGATCGAAGGCAGCACGGCGACCAGTCCCCAAGCCGCCAGTCGCAACGCGGTGCGCGAGCTGCGCGCGGGCCTATCGCCTTGGCGCGCGAGGTTCAGGCCCAGCACCAGCGCGAACAGCGGGAAGGCGATGCGGCCGGCGAGGAAAGGCACGCTCTCGTTGGGCATGCCCAGCAGGTGCCGGCCGATGTGGTCGGTGACCATCGAGCCCAGGGCCAGCCACTTCAGCGTTTCCAGCTGGCCGTCGGTGAAGCCGAGGGGTGCGGTGCGCAAGGCTGGGGTGACCATGGCCGCATCCTAGGGCGCGGTGCATGCGCATGCGCGAGAGGTGATTCCTTCCTGACGGGCGGCGATGCGCGGCAACCTCGGCCGTGCCACCACGGCGGCGGCTTGCGCTGACACACGCGTCGGGCGCCGTCCGGCGGACGGTGACCGCCGCACTGCACACCATGCGACCTTCCTGCATTGAAGAGGTCCGCCATGCACCGCTTTCCCTACCGCCTGATCGCCGTCGTCGTTTCCGCCGCGCTGGCCGCCGGCACCGTGAGCTGGCCGGATGAGGCTTGGGCGAAAGGTGGAGGTGGAGGCGGTGGCGGTGGGGGTGCAGGCGCAGGCGGCGCAGGAGGAGGTGGTGCTGGTGGTGCAGGAGCCGGCGGAGCAGGTGGAGCAGGCGCCGGTGGTGTCGGAGCCGGTGGTGCAGGGGCTGGCGGAGCAGGCGCTGGTGGAGCAGGCGCAGGCGCGGGCGGCGCAGGTGCGGCTGGAGCAGGATCAGGCGGTGCAGGAGCGTCAGGCGCGGGGGCTTCCGGCAGCGGTGGCTCGGGCAGCGCGGGCTCCGGCAGCGGTGGTTCCGGAAGCGGTGGATCGGGCAGCGGCGCCGCGGGTGCCGGTGCGGCCGGTAGCGCTGGAGCTGCGGGTGCCGCTGGTGCTTCCGGAGCAGCCGGAACCTCCGGTGCGGGAGCCGGTAGCGTGGGCGGCGCAGGAACCGGCGCCGGCACGGGCGGCAGTGGAACCGGCACGGGCGGCAGCGGTGCGGTCGGCGTTGGTGCGGGCGGCACTGGCGCTTCGTCCGGCGCATCGGCAGGCGCAGCTGCGGGCATCGGTGCCGCGAGCGCGGGTGGTCCTGGAGCAGCTGCGGGCAGCGTGGGCACCGCTGCCGGCAGTGGCTCGGCATCGAGCAGTGGCGCAGCATCGAACGGCGGCGGTGCGGCATCGAGCAGCGGCGCGGCGACGGGCGTCGGCGTGGCGGCCGGCAACAGCTCGGTCGCCGGCATGGGCTCGAGCCCGACGGCCAGTGGCGGCGACGGAATCTCTTCCGGCACCGCCGGGTCGGCGCCCGGCGGCGTGGCGGTGATCCGCATGCCCGCCCCTCAACCTGGCGTGGTCCTGACCGAAGGCGCCACCACGGCGCCGGTCACCGCGACGATGGGCGGCCCGCCCGTCATCCAGTACCTGCCGCCGATGGATCCCGCGCGCTAGCCCCATCGGGCCAGCGGCGTCGTGCGGGCGCCGACAGCAACGCTCGCGGCTTTCCTACTGCTGCGCTTGCGCGCGCGGGACCAACATGGCCGCGTCACAGCAGGGAGAACAGCGAGATGGGAGCCAGCAAAGCCTGGATAGCAGCGGCCATCGGCGGCGCACTGGTGCTCGGCGTGGCCGCCGCCGAGACGAAACCGCCGCAGCCGCGCGCGCAGGGCGCGGGCACGGCGAAATCGAAACCCGCCGGGGGCACGGTGCAGCACGCCGACCTGAAGCGCGCGAAGGAGGCCAAGCCGGCCCGCAAGCCGGTGACGGCGAAGGCTTCGGCGAAGAAGGCAACGATCGCCGCACGAGCGCCGGCGAAAAAGACCACCGTCACCGCGCACGCACCGGCGAAGAAAGCCGCCGCCACGGCACACGCGCCGGCGAAGAAGGGCGTCGTCACCGCGAAATCGAAACCCGCGGCGAAGAAGCCGGTGCTCACGGCGAAGACGCCTTTGCGCAAGACCACCATCACGGCGCGCCGCGAGCCCGAGAAGCGCTACCTGCCGCCGCCGGTGTCCATGAACTGGACGCCGCCGCCGCTGGGCCCCGAGCGCTTCTACCCGAACGGCATCCCTGAACTGCACCCGGCGTTCATGCACCCGCTGCCCGGCGACGCGCCCGTGCAGACGACCACCGCCGCGGGCCCGAGCAGCGGCGAGTCGGAGCTGAGGAACTAGACCGCGCCGGCCGGCAGCAGCCCCGCGGCGCGCTGCACCTCGACGCGGATTTCTTCGGTCAGCCGCGCCTTCAGTTCGGCGAAGGCCGGCGTAGTCTTCATCGAGTAGTGCCGCGGGTGCGCCAGCGGCACCGGGAGGTCGCACTTGATGCGCCCCGGCCGCGCGCTCATCACCACGACGCGGTTGGCCATGAAGATGGCCTCGTCGATGTCGTGCGTGACGAAGAGCACCGTCTTGCGCTCTTCTTCCCAGATGCCCAGCAGCAGTTCCTGCATCAGCTCGCGCGTCTGGTGGTCCAGCGCGCCGAACGGTTCGTCCATCAGCAGGATGCGCGGGGCGTTGGCCAGCGCGCGCGCCAGCGCCGTGCGCTGCTGCATGCCGCCGGACAGCTGCTTGGGGTAGTGATGCTCGAACTGCGACAGGCCCACCTTGGCGATGAACGGGCGCGCGATGGCGTGCTGCTCGGCCAGCGGCAGGCCCTTCTCGCGCAGCCCGAAGCACACGTTCTGCAGCACCGTCAGCCAGGGGAACAGCGTGTAGCTCTGGAACACCATGCCGCGGTCGGCGCCGGGGCCCGTCACCTGCTTGCCATCCAGCGCGATGCTGCCGCCGGTGGGCGTGTCCAGCCCCGCCACCATGCGCAGCAGCGTGCTCTTGCCGCAGCCCGAGGGGCCGAGGATGGTGATGAAGTCGTTCTCCTGCACCTGCAGGTCGGTGGACTGCAAGGCCACCGTGCCGCCCGCGAAGGTCTTGCCGACGGCGGAAACCTGCAGCACCGGCGCGGCGCCGGCCAGCGTGACGTCGTCTCGTTTCATCGGATTTGCGACCACGGAAACAGGATCTTGTTGAACGCCTTGAAGGCGAAGTCCGTCACCAGCCCGATGAGGCCGATGACGATGATGCCGAAGATGATCTGGTCGGTGGCCAGCAGCGCCTGGCTGTCGGTGATCATGTGGCCGATGCCGCTGGAAGCGCCGATCAGCTCGGCGACGATGACGTAGGTCCAGGCCCAGCCCAGCACCATGCGCAGCTGCTCGGCGATCTCGGGCGCGCTGGAAGGCAGCAGCACGCGCGTGACCACGCCGCGGTCCTGCGCGCCCAGCGTGTACGCCGCTTCCACCAGGTCGCGCCGCGTGTTGCCCACGCTCACCGCGATCATCAGCACCAGCTGGAAGAACGAGCCGATGAAGATGACGGCCAGCTTCTGGCTTTCGCCGATGCCGGCCCACAGGATCAGCAGCGGGATGAAGGCCGAAGCGGGCAGGTAGCGCGCGAAGCTCACGAACGGTTCGAAGAAAGCTTCGATGGGCTTGTAAGCGCCCATCAGCACGCCCAGCGGCACGGCGAAAGCGGCGGCGATGAGGAAGCCGCCCACCACGCGCCACACCGTCATGCCGATGTCCTTGAGGAACCCGTATTCGGTGAGCAGCGTCCAGCCGGACTTCACCATGGTCAGCGGGTCGGCGAGGAACTGCTTGGGCACCAGGCCGCCGAAGGTGACGGCGGCCCAGAGCAGGAAGAAGGCGGCGAAGAAGGACACGCCGAGGAGGGCGCGGGTGCCGGGGGGGACGGGGTGGAGGGGTTTCATTTGTCTTCCTCCCTCTCCCGCCGGCGGGAGAGGGTTGGGGTGAGGGTGGGTGTGCGGTGCGGGTCCAATCCCTCACCCCCGCCCTCTCCCCCAAGGGGAGAGGGAGTTTCCAGGCTTATTTCAGGAACCGCGTATCCGCCAGCTTCGACAGATCCGGCACCTGCTTGATGATCCCCGCCTCCATCAGCAGATCCGCCGCTTCCTTGCTGAAGGCCGCGTGCTCGCCCGCGAAGAACTTCTGGTTCGCGTCGCGGTCCTGCCAGCGCAGGTACTTCTGGCTGGCTTCGAACTGCTCGCCGGTCTGCTTGACGTCGGCGCCCATGATCTCGAACGACTTCTTCGGGTCCTTCTTGATCATGTCCACGGCTTCGAAGTAGCTGTCGGCCAGCGCCTTGGCGGCCTTGGGGTTGTCCGACAGGAACTTGGGCGTGCAGCCGAAGGTGTCCATCACCATCGGGTAGTCCAGCGTCGTCGCGATGATCTTGCCGGCCTCGGGCTTGGCGCGCACGGCGCCCAGGTAAGGCTCGTACGTCATCGCGGCATCCAGGTCGGCGGTGCCGGCGATCATGGCGTTGGCGGCGGCCTGCGGTTCCAGGTTCACGACCTTCACGTCCTTGGTGGACAGGCCGTTCTTCTTCAGGAACCAGGCCAGCGTGAAGTAGGGCGCCGTGCCGGGCGCGCTGGCCGCGACGGTCTTGCCCTTCAGGTCGGCGATCTTCGTGATGTTGGGCTTGACGACCATGCCGTCGGCGCCGTACGACTTGTCCAGCTGGAAGATCTGCGTGGTGGCCACGCCGTTGGCGTTCCACACCACCCAGGTTTCCACCGTGGTGGCCGCGCACTGCACGTCGCCCGAAGCGATGGCCAGGTGGCGGTCCTTCTGCGGGATCTTCTTCAGCGTGACGTCCAGGCCGTTCTTCTTGAAGATGCCGGCTTCCTTGGCCAGCGTCAGCGGCGCGAAACCGGTCCAGCCGGAAATGCCGACGGCGACCTTGGTGTCCTGCGCCTGCGCGGCGGTGACGGCCAGCGCGGCCAGCGAGAGGGCGAACAGCTTCTTCATGGGGCTTCTCCTGTGAATGAGGGTGGGTGCAACTCTATGCATGGGTCATGCCAGCCGTAAAGCGTGCAACTCCGGTATGCGTTGCTCGATGGCATGCCCCAGGCCGCCGTCGGCCACCAGGTGGTGCACGGCCTCGATGTCGCGGGCCAGGCTGCGGTCGGCCATCATGGCCGGCGACAGGCTGCGGACGAGCCGCAGCGCGGCCTCCAGCGCGGGCGCGCTCTGCAGGGGCCGCAGGAACTCGATGCCCTGCGCGGCCGCGAGCAGCTCGATGGCGACGATGTGCGCCGTGTTGCGCAGCATGGGCTGCAGCCGCCGCGCGGCGAACGTCGCCATGCTGACGTGGTCTTCCTGGTTGGCGGAAGTGGGCAGGCTGTCCACGCTGGCCGGGTGCGCCAGCGACTTGTTTTCCGAGGCCAGCGCCGCGGCGGTGACGTGCACGATCATGAAACCGGAGTTGAGCCCCGGCTCGGCCGCCAGGAAGGGCGGCAGGCGCGACACCACCGTGTCCACCAGCATCGCGACGCGGCGTTCGGAGATGGCGCCGATCTCGGCGATGGCCACCGCCAGCGCATCCGCCGCCAGGGCGACGGGCTCGGCGTGGAAATTGCCGCCGGACAGCAGCGAGCCCTCGAACACGAGCGGGTTGTCGGTGACGGCATTCGCTTCGCGCAGCAGCACCTGCGAGGCGTAGCGCATCTGGTCCAGGCAGGCGCCCATCACCTGGGGCTGGCAGCGCAGGCAGTACGGGTCCTGCACGCGGTCGTCGTTCTCCAGGTGCGAACGGCGGATGTCGCTGCCGGCGGTGAGCGCGCGGTACGCGGCCGCGCAGTCGATCTGGCCGGGCTGGCCGCGCACTTCGTGGATGCGGGCGTCGAACGGCGCGTCGCTGCCGCGCGCCGCATCCAGCGTGACCGCGCCGGTGACCACCGCCGACTCGAACAGGCGGTCGGCCGCCATCAGCGCGTCCAGCGCCAGCGCGGTGGACACCTGCGTGCCGTTGATCAGCGCCAGCCCTTCCTTGGGGCCGAGCTGCAGCGGCTCGATGCCGGCCTGCCGCAGCGCCTGCGCCGCGGGCACGCGTTGGCCGCGGAAGAAGGCCTCGCCTTCGCCGATCAGCGGCAGGCACAGGTGGGCCAGCGGAGCGAGATCGCCCGAGGCGCCGACCGAGCCTTGCGCGGGCACGACCGGAATGACGCCCGCGTTGTGCAGCGCCAGCAAGCCGTCCACCACCTCTTCGCGCACGCCGGAAAAGCCGCGCGCCAGGCTGGTGGCCTTGAGCAGCAGGATGAGGCGCACCACGCGTTCGGGCAGCGGGTCGCCCACGCCCACCGCATGCGAGCGCAACAGCTTCAGCTGCAGCGTCGCCAGGTCTTCGCGGGCGATGCGCTTCGTGGCCAGCTTGCCGAAGCCGGTGTTCACGCCGTAGACGGGTGCGTCCCCGTCCGCAGCCTGCCGGACCAGGGCCGCGCTGGCGCGGATGCCGGCGCGGCAGCTGTCTGGCAGTTCGGCGCGCTCGATGCCGCCGGGCGCCAGGGCCAGGCGGACGTCGTCGAGCGTGAGTTGTCCGGGGGTGAGCGTGCGGGCGGTCATTCGTCCGGCGCTCTTCAGCCTGCCATCGGCAGGTTCAGGCCCTGCTCCTTCGCGCATTGCAGCGCGATGTCGTAGCCCGCGTCGGCGTGGCGCATGACGCCGGTGGCCGGGTCGTTCCACAGCACGCGTGCCAGCTTCTCGTCGGCGTCTTTGGTGCCGTCGCACACGATGACCACGCCGGCATGCTGCGAGTAGCCCATGCCGACGCCGCCGCCGTGGTGCAGGCTGACCCAGGTGGCGCCGCTGGCGGTGTTGAGCAGCGCGTTGAGCATGGGCCAGTCGCTGACCGCGTCGCTGCCGTCGCGCATGGCTTCGGTTTCGCGGTTGGGCGAAGCGACCGAGCCGCTGTCCAGGTGGTCGCGGCCGATGACGATGGGCGCCTTCAGCTCGCCCTTGCGCACCATCTCGTTGAACGCCAGGCCCGCCTTGTCGCGGTCGCCCAGGCCGATCCAGCAGATGCGCGCGGGCAGGCCCTGGAACGCGATGCGCTCGCCGGCCATGTCCAGCCAGCGGTGCAGCGACTTGTTCTGCGGGAACAGCTCCTTCATCTTCGCGTCGGTCTTGCGGATGTCTTCCGGGTCGCCGGACAGCGCCACCCAGCGGAACGGGCCCACGCCGCGGCAGAACAGCGGGCGGATGTAAGCGGGCACGAAGCCGGGGTAGGCGAACGCGTCCTCCACCCCGAAGTCCTTGGCCACCTGGCGCAGGTTGTTGCCGTAGTCGACGGTGGGGATGCCCATCGCGTGGAACGCCAGCATCGCGCGCACGTGTTCGGCACAGGACTCGCCCGCGGCCTGCTTCAGCTTGGCGTGCTGGGAAGGGTCCTTCTGCGCCGCCTGCCATTGCTCGACGGTCCAGCCCTTGGGCAGGTAGCCGTTGATGATGTCGTGCGCCGAGGTCTGGTCGGTGACGATGTCGGGCTTCGGTCCGCCCGCCTTCGCGCGGCGCACCAGTTCCGGCACGATCTCGGCCGCGTTGCCGCACAGGCCGATGGACACGGCTTCCTTGCGCGCGGTGTGCTCCTTGATCAGCGCGAGCGCCTCGTCCAAATCCTTCGCCTGCTTGTCCAGATACTTCGTGCGCAGGCGGAAGTCGATGCGCGACTGCTGGCACTCGATGTTCAGCGAGCACGCACCCGCGAACGAAGCGGCCAGCGGCTGCGCGCCGCCCATGCCGCCCAGCCCCGCGGTGAGCACCCAGCGGCCCGACAGGTTGCCGCCGTAGTGCTGGCGGCCCGCTTCGGCGAAAGTCTCGTACGTGCCCTGCACGATGCCCTGGGTGCCGATGTAGATCCAGCTGCCCGCGGTCATCTGGCCGAACATCATCAGGCCCGCGCGGTCCAGCTCGTTGAAGTGCTCCCAGGTCGCCCACTTGGGCACCAGGTTGGAGTTGGCGATGAGCACGCGCGGCGCGCCGCCGTGGGTGCGGAACACGCCCACCGGCTTGCCCGACTGGACGAGCAGCGTCTCGTCGGGCTGCAGCTTGCGCAGCGAATCCAGGATGGCTTCGAACGCGGGCCAGTTGCGCGCGGCCTTTCCGATGCCGCCGTACACCACCAGGTCGTCGGGCCGCTCGGCCACGGCGGGATCCAGGTTGTTCTGGATCATGCGGTAGGCCGCTTCGATGGGCCAGCTGGCGCAGGCGAGGGTGGTGCTGCGCGGCGCGCTGACCGGGCGGGGGCCGGCGGCGATGAACGGGGCGGTGGAGAGGTCTGACATGGCGGGCTCCTGTGCGCGGTGCGGCGGGTTGTCTATACAACTCGCGAAGTTCGGGCCGCAGGATAGTTGTCTATACAAGACGTGTCAATCCGGATATTCTTCGCGCCCATGGCAGCTGCCAAACCGGCATACGGACAGGTCAAGGACTGGGTGCGCCAGCACATCGCCCGCGGCGACTGGCGCCCCGGCGACCCCGTGCCCAGCGAGGCCGCGCTGATGGAGCGCTTCGGCGTCAGCCGCATGACCGCGCACCGGGCGCTGCGCGAGCTGGCGGCGGAAGGGCTGGTCACGCGCACGCAGGGTTCGGGCACCCGGGTGGCCCAGCTGCACCGCATCAGCTCGCAGCTGGTCATCCGCGACATCCACGAGGAAATGGCCGAGCGCGGCCACGAGCACGGCACGCGCGTGCTGAAGGTCGCGCAGGAGAAGGCCGGCGCGGAACTGGCCGGGTCGCTGCGGCTGCGCAAGGGCGCCCCCGTGTTCCACACCGTGCTGGTGCACCTGGAGAACGCCGTGCCCATCCTTTACGAAGACCGTTACGTCAACCCGGCGGCGGCGCCCGCGTACCTGGACACGGACTTCACGCGGACGTCGCCCACTTCGCACCTGCTTGAGCATGCGCCGCTCACCGAAGCCAGCTACACCATCGAGGCCTGCCTGCCGTCCGCCGACGAGGCGCGCGCGCTGGGCATCCGCGTGAGCGAGCCTTGCCTGGTGATGATGCGGCGCACCGTCAGCGGCGCGCACGTCGCCAGCGTCGCGCGCCAGCTGTACCCCGGCAGCCGCTACAGCTTCAGCGGGCAGTTCGCGGCATGAGCTGGAACTTCGTCCCTCTCGATTCGGTCACGCCGCAGCCGTGGAAGAACGGCGGCGGTACCACGCGCGAACTGCTCGCGTGGCCGCAGGCCGAAGGCTGGAAGGTGCGGCTGTCGGTGGCCGATGTCACCGCGGCGGGCCCGTTCTCGCGCTTCGAGGGCATCGAGCGCTGGTTCTCGGTGCTGGAAGGCGAGGGCGTGGTGCTGAAGGTGGCCGGCGGCCGGCATTGGCTGCGGGCCGACAGCGAGCCTTTCCGCTTCGATGGCGGCCTGGCCACGGATTGCGAGCTGTCGAACGGGTCGACGCGCGACCTCAACCTGATGGCGCCGCCCGGCCGTTCGCGCATGCGCCGGCTGCAGCCCGCGGAGCAGATGTTCAAGATGCGCGGGCCGGGCCTGCTGGCCATCTACGCGCATTCGCAGCCTTCGCGCGTCATCCTCGACTGGGTGAACGTCGACGTGCCCGCGTACACGCTCGCCTGGCGCTGGTGCGGCGAAGCGATGAGCGGCATCGCGCGCGGTGCCGACGCGCTGCTGATGGAGGCGCAGGCATGAGCATGCAGCTGTGGATTGGCGCACGCATCGCCACGATGGCGGAAGGTGGCGCGCCGTACGGGTTCATCGACGATGGCGCGTTGGTGGTCGAAGCCGGCCGCATCGCGTGGGTGGGCCCGCGCGCGGAGCTGCCTGCGCACTACGCCAGCGGCGCGCAAGTGCACGATGTGCAAGGCGCGCTCATCACGCCCGGCCTGATCGACTGCCACACGCACCTGGTCTGGGGCGGCGACCGCGCCCGTGAATTCGAGTTGCGCCTGCAAGGCGCCAGCTACGAAGACATCGCCAAGGCGGGCGGCGGCATCGTCTCGACGGTGAAAGCCACGCGCGCGGCCGACGAGGCGTCGCTGCTGGCGCAGGCGCAGCGCCGGCTGGACGCGCTGCTGGCCGAGGGCGTCACCACGATCGAGATCAAATCCGGCTACGGCCTGTCGGAAGAAGCCGAAGCCAAGTGCCTGCGCGTCGCGCGCACGCTGGGCCAGCGCAACCGCCTCGACGTGCGCACCACCTTCCTCGGCGCGCACGCGCTGCCGCCGGAATTCGCCGGCCGCGCCGACGACTACATCGCCGAAGTCGTGCGCATGCTGCCTCGCCTGCACGAGCAAGGCCTGGTGGACGCGGTCGATGCGTTCTGCGAGCGCATCGGCTTCTCGGTGGACCAGACGCGCCGCGTGTTCGAGACCGCGCGCGCGCTCGGCCTGCCGGTGAAGCTGCATGCCGAGCAGCTGAGCGACAGCGCGGGCACGCAGCTGGCCGCTTCCTTCGACGCGCTGAGCGCCGATCACCTGGAGTGGCTGAGCGAGGAAGGCGTGCGCGCGATGGCGAAAGCCGGCACCGTCGCCGTGCTGCTGCCCGGCGCGTACTACTTCATCCGCGAGACCCGGCTGCCGCCCGTCGCGCTGCTGCGCGAGCATGGCGTGCCCATGGCCGTGTCCACCGACTGCAACCCCGGCACCTCGCCCTGCACCAGCCTGCTGCTGATGCTGAACATGGCGTGCACCCTGTTCCGCCTGACGCCCGAAGAAGCGCTGGCTGGTGTCACGCGCCATGCGGCGCGCGCGCTCGGCCTGCCCGACCGCGGCGTGCTGGCGGCCGGCCTGCGCGCCGACTTCGCGCTGTGGGACGTGGAGCACCCGGCGCAACTCGCCTATGCATTCGGCGCGCGGCCTTGCCGCGGCGCCTTCGTTCAAGGACAAGCCCGATGACTTTCAAGCTCACGCGCGGCCGCGTGCCGCTGCTGGTCAGCATCCCGCACATGGGAACCGAAATCCCCGAAGCGCTGCGCGGCGCCTACGACCCGCGCGCGCTGCAGGTGGAAGACACCGACTGGCACCTGGACCGCCTGTACGCTTTCGCGCACGAGCTGGGCGCCAGCGTGCTGCAGCCCACCGTGTCGCGTTATGTCATCGACCTGAACCGCCCGCCGGATGACACGCCGATGTACCCGGGCGCGTCGAACACCGAGCTGTGCCCCACGCGCTTCTTCACCGGCGACCCGCTGTACGCCGAAGGCTCGGCGCCTTCGGCGCAAGTGAAGCTGCAAAGGCGCGAGCAGTTCTGGGCGCCGTACCACGCCGCGCTGCGCGGCGAGCTTGATCGCCTGAAGGCCGAGCACGGCTGGGTGCTGCTGTGGGACGCGCACAGCATCCGCAGCGAGATCCCCTGGCTGTTCGAAGGCGTGCTGCCCGACCTGAACATCGGCACCGCGAATGGCGCGGCGGCTCATGCCAGCGTCGGCGAAGCGGTGCAAGCCGCTGCCTCGCGCGCGGCCGGCGTGACCAACATCCTGAACGGCCGCTTCAAGGGCGGCTACATCACCCGCCAGTACGGCCGGCCCGCCGAGCACGTGCACGCGGTGCAGCTGGAGATGACGCAGAAGACCTACATGCGCGAGTCGCTGCCGTACGACTACGACGAAGCGAAGGCCGCGAAGATCCAGCCCGTGGTGCGGAGCATGGTCGAAGCGGCATTCGAAGCCTGCAGCAAGCTGTATGGCTGAACGGCGCTACCTTGCCCGGCACGCCTGGATCGACGGGGGCTGGTCGCGTGACGTCCTTCTCGTCGCAGGCGACGATGGTCGTTGGTCACGCGTCGAGCCCAATGCCGCCGACCGCGCCGGCGCGCCAGTCATCGACGGCGCCGTCCTCCCCGCCCTCGTCAACGCGCACAGCCACGCCTTCCAGCGCGCCATCGCCGGCCAGACCGAGCGTGCACCCGCGGGCCAGGCCGACGACTTCTGGAGCTGGCGCGACCGCATGTACCAGGTCGCGCTCACCATCACGCCCGAGCGGCTCGAGCAGGTCGCCACGCAGCTGTACCGCGAACTGCGCGCGGGCGGCTACTCGCACGTCTGCGAGTTCCACTACCTGCACAACGACACCGAAGGCCGGCCGTACGCCGACCCGGCGGAGATGTCGTGGGCGCTGGTGCGCGCCGCGCAGGCCGCGGGCATCGGCCTCACGTTGCTGCCCACGCTCTACATGCGCGCGGGCTTCGGCGCGGCGGGCCTGCGCGAAGACCAGCGGCGATTCGCGTCCACGCCCGAGTCCGTGCTGCGCATCGCCGAATCGATCCGTGCGCATCGCAGTGCCAACCTGCCCCTGACCGCCGGCATCGCCATCCACTCCCTCCGCGCGGTCGACGAAGGCGCGATGCGCGAAGTGGCGCAGGCCGCGCGCGCCGCCGGCATGCCCATTCACCTGCACATCTCCGAGCAGGTGAAGGAAGTGGACGACTGCCTGCGCGCCCGCCACCAGCGCCCCGTCGAATGGCTGCTGGCGCATTTCGACGTCGACGCAAGCTGGAACCTGGTCCACGCCACGCAGGCCGACGAAGCCGAGCTGCGCGCGCTGCACAAGACCGGCGCTTCCATCGTGCTGTGTCCCACCACCGAAGCCAACCTGGGCGACGGCGTGTTCGACCTCTGGACCTGGGGACAGCTGCGCGGCGCCTGGTCCATCGGCAGCGACAGCCACGTCGGCCGCGACTGGGCGGAAGAGCTTCGCCTGCTGGAGTATTCGCAGCGCTTCGTGCGCCGCGAGCGCAACGTCGCCGCGCGCGCGGCGGGCCGCGAAGACACGGCGGCCGTGTTGTTCGATGCCGCCCTGCGCGGCGGCGATGCAGCGGCGGGCATGCCCACCGCGCAGCTCGCGCCCGGGCGGCCGGCGCAAGCCATGGTGCTCAAGGATCGAGCCGGATTGGGACCTCTCGACGGCGCCGGCCTGCTCGAAGCGGCGGTGTTCTCGCCGGGCGCCTGCACCGTCGAACCGCTCTGACATGGACACGCGCGAATGGCTGCGGCCGGCTTAGGACGGCCGCAGCGGACATACTCGCCATCCCATGGACGCCCTCATCGCCGCTTCCGCCCGCGCGCTCGCCGCGGGCGATGCGCTCGGCGCGCTCAAGCAGGTGGCGCTGCGCGACGACCCGCCGGCGCTGGCGCTGCGCGGCATCGCGATGGCGCAGCTGGGCGAGCACGCACGGGCGCGCGACCTGCTGCGTCGCGCGGGCCGCGGCTTCGGTGCGAACGAAGAACTGGCGCGGGCGCGCTGCGTGCTGGCCGAAGCGGAAGTGGCGCTCGCGATGCGCGAGCTCGACGGGCCGGCGCGTGCGCTGTCCTCGGCAGCCGTGGCGCTGGACAAGCACGGCGACCGCGCGAACGCGCTGCATGCGCGGCTGGTCGCGGCGCGGCAGTTCCTTCTGCTCGGGCGATTGGCCGACGCGAAGTCGATGCTGGAAACCGTCGATGCGCGCGGGCTGCCCCCCGCGCTGGGCGCCATCGCCGAATTGGCGAAAGCTGAACTCGCGTTGCGCTCGCTGCAATCCGCGGCGGCGGCCGCAGCGCTGGCACGCGCGGACCAGGCGGCATACCGCTCGGGCATCTCAGCGCTGATCGCCGAAGTGGCCGAAGCACGCGCGGCGCTGGAAAGGCCCGCTGCGCGCCGGGTGAGCGGCGAAGGCGCACAGGCGATGCGGCTGCACGAAGTCGAGGCGCTGCTCGCCTCGGATGCGCTGGTGCTGGACGCCTGCCGCCGCGGCATCGCGAAGGCGGGCACGTGGCGATCCCTCGCGCGCCGCCCCATCCTGTTTTCGCTGGCGCGCTCGCTCGCCGAAGCCTGGCCGGACGACGTCGAGCGCGATGCGCTCATCGCCACCGCCTTCCGCACGCGCCGTCCGGACGACACGCACCGCGCCCGCCTGCGGGTGGAGATCGGCCGCCTGCGGGCGCTGGTGAAAGACATGGCCGCCATCGATGCGACCCCACGTGGCTTCGTGCTGCGTCCGCACGGGGATGCCGAAGTCGCGGTGCTCGTGCCGCCCATCGACGGCGAACAGGCCGCGCTCGTCGCGCTGCTTTCCGACGGGGCCGCGTGGTCCACCTCGGCGCTCGCGCTCGCCCTGGGCGCCAGCCAGCGCACCGTCCAGCGCGCGGTGGCCGAGCTGGAGGAAGCCGGCCAGGTGCGCGGCGTCGGCCAGGCCCGCGCGCGCCGCTGGGTGGCGCCGCCGCTGACCGGTTTCACGACAATCTTGTTACTCCCCGCTTCGCTGCCGGGTGCGTAGAGTCCTTCCCATCGCGCCGGATCCCCGGCGCCGCACGAAAGGAACGACGCCATGACCAACAAGCGATCCAGCCCGCCGCAGGCACGACCCGCCGAGATCGTGCGCGAGTACGGTCCTTACCCCGGCGCGGCGTCCATCGCCGGCGTCACCTGGGACGGGCAGCACGTGTGGGCCGCCGCCCGGACGGAGCTGCTCGCCATCGACCCGGAGAGCGGCGAGGTCGCGCGCAAGCTGCCGCGGGCCTGCGATGCCGGCACCGCGTTCGACGGCAAGCACCTGTGGCAGATCGCCGAATCGCGCATCGACAAGATCGACCCCGCCACGGGCGAGGTGCTGGCCACCATCCCCGTGCCCGCCGAGAGCAACTCCGGCCTGGCCTGGGCCGAAGGCAGCCTGTGGGTGGGCGACTACCGCGGCCGCAAGATCCACCAGATCGACCCGGCCACCGGCGCCATCCGCCGCACCATCGAGTCCAACCGCTTCGTCACCGGCGTCACCTGGGTCGACGGCGAGCTGTGGCACGGCACCTGGGAAGGCGACGAGAGCGAGCTGCGCCGCCTGAACCCGCAGAGCGGTGAAGTGCTCGACCGCCTGGCGCTGCCGGCCGGCGTGAACGTCAGCGGGCTCGAGTCCGACGGCGACGGCCTGCTGTACGCGGGCGGCGGCGGCACCGGCAAGGTGCGCGCGGTGCGCCGGCCCAAGGCGCAGTCCCACTAAACCTTTCCCCCATCCGGTGAAGCAGGCCCTGCCGGGTCGGGCCGCCGCATGGTCCCTTCGTCCGTCAACCGGCGCTTCGCGCCCCCCACAAGGAGAGCAGCATGACCACCGCCAACCATCCCGTCGTCAGCGACGCCCGCTGGACCGAGCAGCGCATCGCGCTGCTGGCCCGCGAGAAGGAACTCACGCGCCTGCACGACCAGGTCGCCGCCGAGCGCCGCGCGCTGCCCTGGCGCCGCATCGACAAGCCCTACGTGTTCGACACGGCCGATGGCAAGCGCACGTTGGCCGAGCTGTTCGGCGGCCGCCGCCAGCTGGTGGTGCAGCACTTCATGCTGGGCCCGGGCTGGGAGCAGGGCTGCCCCAGCTGCTCGTACATGGCCGACCACGCCGACGGCATGAACGTCCACCTGGCGCACCGCGACATCACCTTCGTCGCCGTTTCGCGCGCGCCACTGGCGGAGATCCAGCGGTTCCGCCAGCGCATGGGCTGGCAGTTCGACTGGGTGTCGTCGAACGGCAGCGACTTCAACTACGACTTCGCGGTGAGCTTCACGCCCGAGCAGCTGGCCGCCGGCGAGGTGGCCTACAACTACCGCAAGGGCTACTTCCCCGCCGAGGAGGCGCCCGGCATCAGCGTGTTCTACCGCGACGACGCTGGCGAGGTGTTCCACACCTATTCCACCTTCGGGCGCGGCGTGGAAGTGATGATGGGCGCGTACGCGCTGATGGACCTGACGCCGCAGGGCCGCAACGAGCGCGACGTGTTCTACAAGATGGAGTGGGTGCGCCACCACGACCGCTACGACACGGGCGCGGCTTTCGAGCCCGCGCCGGAGAAAGCGGCGCCCGCGGCGGCCTGCCCGCACTGCGAAGCCTGAGCGCGGGGCCGCACCATGCAAGGCGCCTGGCCCTGGCTCGCGGTCGCGGCGGCGGGCGCGCTGCACGGCCTGAACCCGGCCGCAGGCTGGGCGTTCGCCGCGTGGCGTTCGCCGTGGCGCATGCTGGCGCCCATCGCGGCGGGGCATGCCGCTTCGATCGGCGTGGTGGCGGCCGCCGTGCCGCTGGCGCTGCGATGGGGCGTGGCGTTCGATCCGCTGGTGCCGCAAGGCCTGGCCGCGGCTCTGCTGCTCGCCGTCGCCGTGCAGCATGTGCGCGGCCATGCGCACCGGTGGACATCGCCCGGCCGCACCGGGCTCGCGCTGTGGTCCTTCATCGTGGGCACCGCGCACGGCGCGGGCTGGATGCTCGTGCCGGCCGTGGTGCCGCTGTGCATCGGCGACCTGCCGGGCCGTGAACTCACCGCGACGGGTTCGTGGCGGCTGGGCCTCGCGGCGGTGGGCGTGCACCTCGCGGCGATGCTGGTGGCCACGGCCGCGATGGCGTTCGGCGCGCGTGGCGTGGCACAGCGGCTGCGCGCGCGCCATCTTCCTACCGCGCTGTCAGCCGCGGCGGGGTTGCGAAACGCGCCGCGCTCCGATGCCGGGTGAGGCGCGCGGTCGCGACGCTGGGGCGAATCCCAAGGAAGTCGTCCCATGTCGTTCCCCCGTTCGCGTCGTGTGTTCCCCGCGGTCCTGGCCGCGCTGGCGGCTGGTGTCCTCGTCGGCTGTGGCGGCGGCGGGGGCAGCGATTCGTCTTCCGCCCCGCTGCCGTCGGCGGCGGCCGCGCCGGTGTCGCGTGTCGTGGTCGCCGGCGACAGCCTGGCCGACGTCGGCACGGCCGGCTTCAAGGCCACGGTGCAGAGCGCGGCCAATCCCGCGCGGGGCTATCCCATCTACCCGGAGATCGTCGCGTCGAGCTTCGGCATCTCCAGCCTCTGCAACTACTTCTCCAGCCCCGACATGGGGCAGACGTTCACGACGACCAGCACCAACTGCACCGACTTCGCGGTGGCTGGCTCGCTGATCGTCAACCCGCCCACGCACGACGGCGACAACTCGCCGTTCTCGCTGAAGCACCAGCTCAGCACGGCTGTCGACGCCAACGGCGGCAGCTGGCGCGGCGGCGACCTGATCGTGGTGGACGCGGGCGGCAACGACGTGGCCGCCCTGGCCGACGCCTACCGCAACGCGCAGGCCGGCAGCGCTTCCGACCAGGCCATCTACCTGGCGTTCCTGGCCCAGCAGCTGAGCGCTTCGCAGATCAGCAGCACCACCAGCCAGGCCAACGGCGGCTCGGTGGCGGCGGGCCTGTACATGACGGAGCTGGCTCACACCTACTGGGACACGATCCGCGCCAACACGCTGGACCGCGGCGCCCCGCGCGTGGCTATCCTCGACGTGCCCGACATCACGCTGACGCCGCGCCTGCGCACCATCATCGGCAACATCGCCACCGCGCAAGGCTCGGCGGCGGCCACGCAGTTCCAGGCCAACGTGCGCTCGTGGATCGCGGGCTTCAACGCCGAGCTCACCACCCTGGCCGCGGAAGGCGGTTCGCGCGTGGTCGTCGCGCCTTATGACGAAGAATTCAGCGCGCAGATCGCCAGCCCGGCGGCTTTCGGGCTGACCAACGTCACCGAGGCGGCGTGCCCGCCGGCCGCCGGCTTCCCCGCCTGCACCGATGCGGCGCTGGACGCCGCGCCCCCACCCGGCCTGGCGCCCGGCTGGTGGAAGACCTGGTACTTCTCCGACTCGTTCCACCCCACGCCGCGCGGGCACGAGCTGCTGGCCGGCACGGTGAACAACGCGATCACGCGCGCCGGTTGGCGCTGACCGGCCTCGCGGCGGCCGGGCAGAGAATGCGGGCGCGATGTCGAAATCCGCGCCGCCCGATGGCACTGGGCCTCGGCGCGGCGGCCATCGCGCTGGCTTTTCCGCCGGCACGGCGCACTACGCCTGCGTTCGCGCCAGCCTGAATGCCGGCAGGTTCAGCGCGCGAACTGCGCCCAACGCGAAGGATCATCAGGTCGCCTTCGCCGGATGACCTGGCAGGTGCCGCTGCAAGTACAGGCTTTTCGCCGGCCCGTGATCCGTGTCGAAGGTGTCCCAACCGGCCTCGCCAAACCCGTGCCGCCTGTAGAAAGCGATGGCCCGGGTGTTCTCCGCCCAGACGCGCAGCCACATCGAGCCGAGTCCGCGCGAGAGAGCTTGCTCATGGCAGGCGGCCATGAGTGCTTCTCCCACACCGCGGCCGAACCAGCGCGGATCGACATAAAGCCGTCCAAGCTCCATGCTGCCGGTCGCGTCGACGAACTCCGGTGCCTTGCCGGGTCGCAGCTCCGCGTAGCCGACGATCTCGTTGCCGCACTGCGCGATGCGCCACCAGCGGCGCGGGTCGTCCAGCTTCTTCTCCAGCGAAGGCATCCCAAGGCCTTCCGAAGCCCACCGGCGCGCCCACGCGGGCCCGAGCGCTTGCCCATAGGTGGCGATGAAGGCGTCGATCGCGAAACGTGAGAGCCGGGCGGCGTCCGCGGCCTGCGGCTGCTCGTAGGTGACTTCGGTGGTGATCGGGCGCGGCATCGGATCCTTTGAACCGGATGTGTCGGGGAGCGCGCCGGTAAGAGCGCGGCCTGCCGGCGGGCAACAGCGACCAAGCGCCAAGCCGTACCGGTTTCCTTTAAATAATTCGAGTATTATCGAAATATGGACGAAAATGAAGTCGTGCGTTCCCTGGCCGCGCTGGCACATCCCGTCCGGCTGCAGGTATTTCGCGCTCTCGTCGTGGTCGGCCAGACGGGATTGACGCCCGGCACCATGGCCGAAGCGCTGGCGATGCCGCCGGCGTCCCTGTCGTTCCACCTGAAGGAGCTGGTGCATGCCGGCCTGGTGCGGCATGAGCGGGCGGGCCGCAACCTGGTCTACCGCGCCGCGTACGACCGCATGAACGCCGTGCTCGGCTACCTGACTGCCCACTGCTGCCAGGGCGCCCAGTGCCTCGAACCCGCCGCCGGCTGCAACTGCTGAAGGAGAGTTCCATGAAGCGATTCCACGTCCACGTGCGCGTCGCCGACCTGGCCGCCAGCGTCGCGTTCTACAACCGTCTGTTCGGCGCCGAGCCTTCCCGCCGGGAAGCCGACTATGCGAAGTGGATGCTGGACGACCCGCGCATCAACTTCGCCATCTCCACACGTGGGGGCGAAGCCGGCCTGGACCACCTTGGGTTCCAGACGGACGATGCTTCCGAACTCGCCGAACTGCGCCAGCGAGCCGAGGCCGCGGACATGGCGGTGCTGCCGCAAGGCGAAGTCGCCTGCTGCTACTCGCGCAGCGACAAGCACTGGGTGACCGATCCGCAAGGCATCGCCTGGGAGCACTTCCACACGCTGGGGGACGTCCCGGTCTATGGCGACGGCGGTCGCCAGGCGGCCGGGGCGGCCTGCTGCACGCCGGCGCAAGTCGCCGTGGCGATCCCCACGCGCGCCAAGGCCAACTGCTGCTGAGGACGCGATGGCCGGCGGCAAACCCCTCAACGTGCTGTTCCTCTGCACGCACAACTCCGCGCGCAGCATCCTCGCGGAAGCGGCGCTCAATCACCTGGGGGAAGGCCGCTTCCGTGCCTTCTCCGCCGGCAGCAGCCCGCGTGACAACCAGCAGCCCCATCCATTCGCGCTCGCCGTGCTGCAGGAGGCGGGCTATTCGACGCAAGGTTTGCGCAGCAAAAGCTGGGACGAATTCGCCGGTGCCGGCGCGCCCGGCATGGACCTGATCATCACCGTCTGCGACAACGCGGCCGGCGAGGCGTGCCCCATCTGGCCCGGGCACCCAGCCACGGCGCATTGGGGCTACCCGGACCCTTCCGAAGCGCAAGGCGGCGAAGACCAGCGTCGCGCCGCGTTCCGCGCCACCTTGCAGGCCATCCGCAACCGCATCGAGATGCTGGTGAACCTGCCGGCGGACAAGCTCGGCCGCCTGGTCCTGCAGCAGTCCGCGCGCGCCCTGGCGGATCGGTGAGCCGCCGCCTGTTCGCCGAGTTCCTGGGCACGCTGCTGCTGCTGGCGGCCGTCATCGGCTCGGGCATCATGGGCGAGCGCCTCGCGCAGGGCAACGCCGCCGTGGCGCTGCTCGCCAACACGATGGCGACTGTCTTCGCGCTGTTCGTTCTCATCGAAACGCTGGGGCCGGTGAGCGGCGCGCACTTCAATCCGGTGGTGACGCTGGCCTTCGGCCGTGCAGCGGGGCTGGAGCGTGCGGAGCAGGTGCTGTACGTCGCTGCCCAGCTGGCCGGTGCAGCGGCCGGAGCCGTCCTCGCCAACGCCATGTTCGACCTGCCGCTGCTGCAATGGGCCGCGAAGGCTCGCGGCGGCGCGGGACAATGGCTCGCGGAAGTCGTGGCGACCGCCGGCCTGGTGCTGGTGATCGCCCGGGCAGGTGCCGGCCGCGCGCCGATGCTGGTGGCGGCGTACATCGGATCGGCCTACTGGTTCACCTCATCCACGTCGTTCGCCAACCCCGCGGCCGCATTCGGCCGGATGTTCAGCGACAGCTTTGCCGGCATCGCGCCGGCTTCGATCACCGCCTTCATCGCGTCGCAGGCCGCTGGCGGCGTGCTGGGCGTGCTTCTTTCGCGGGCACTGAAGGACGCCTGAGCGTCCCCGGTGGTGGCAACATCGCAGGGATGGCTTCCCTCTTCGATACCTTCGAGTTCCGCGGCGCCGCTGGGGGCCCGCGCCTGCTGGCGCTGGGCGCGGTGCACGGCAACGAAACCTGCGGCACGGTGGCGATCCGCCGTGTGCTGCAGCAGCTGTCCACCGGCGAGCTGCGCCTGCGGGCCGGCCAGCTGACGCTGGTGCCCGTGGTCAACCGGCTCGCCTACGACCACCGCCGGCGCGCGGGTGACCGCAACCTCAACCGCGACCTGCGCCACTTCGACCACCCGCGCGACAACGAGGACCGCATCGCCAACGAGCTGTGCCCGCTGCTGGCATCGCACGAGGTGCTGCTGGACCTGCACTCGTTCCATTCGCCCGGCGCGCCCTTCGTGATGGTGGGCCCGGAGAACAACGGCGGCGCGCTGGAGCCTTTCAGCCACTCGCGCGAGGAAGAAGCTTTCGCGCGCCGCCTGGGCATCGACCGGGCGGTGGACGGCTGGCTCGATACCTACGCCAAAGGCGCGAAGCGCCGCGGCGGCAGCGCGGCCTACGGCGTGGGCACCACCGAGTACATGCGCACCAGGGGCGGCTGGGGCGTGACGCTGGAGTGCGGCCAGCACGACGACCCGCGCGCGCCCGAGGTGGCATACCGCGCGCTGATGAACGCGCTGGCGCACCTGCGTTTGATCGATGCCCCCGACCCGCAACCGCAGCGCATGGAAACGCTGCGGCTCACCGACGTGATCGACTTCCAGGACCCGGGCGACCGCTTCGTGCGCGACTGGCCGAGCTTCGAGCCGTTGAAGGCGGGCGAGCTGGTGGGTTGGCGCGCGGATGGCAGCGAAGTACGCGTCGCCACCGACAGCTGCATCGTCTTCCCGAACATGAACGCCGTGCCGGGCGCGGAGTGGTTCTATCTCGCGGAGCGCAGCCCGCGGATGGGTTAGTCCCATCCGTTCGCCCTGACAGGCCCGCCGAAGGGACGTGCCCCGGCTTCGGCAAGCTCAGCCCGAACGGCTGGGGCGCGGTTGAGGGGAGCGCCTTCGCGCGGATCGGGCAACTCGACGAAGGCCCAAGGGGCGGGCGGATGTCACGCCCCCAGGGCTCAGGGCGACAGGAAAGTGCTGGCGCGCGGCACGCAGTTGCCGCCGCGATTCTCCAGCTCCGGCGGACAGACCTTGCGCATCGCACCGCGCTTGTCCCAGGCCTGCGGCGCGGCGCTGTTCAGCACGTTCTCCAGCCCGCTGCCCGGCGTGCTGATGGCGCCAGCGCCCAGCAGCTGGGTCGGTGGGCGTGACGTGACGTCGGCGTTCGCGGCATTCGTCGCGTTGGTGGCATTCGCGGTGGGCGCCGGTGCGGCGGCCGAGGGCGGCGTGTAGAACGGCGCCGACGCGGCCTTGTCGGGGAACGCCGCGGCGCGTTCCTGCGCGGCGGCGGCAAAGGCCGTGCAGCAGAGCAGGGCGCAGGCGAGGCGGATCGAAGTCATGCGCCATGCTAGGGCGGCTGGTCCGTGAGGAAGTGCCGCTGTAACCAGTTGCGAACCATTGACGGGCTGGGCGACCAAAGTCAACTCGACTTCAGCACCGGGGGTGCGGGAGGTCAAGGAGTGAACAAGTGGAGCCGGCGCGGCGGCATCGCCGAGACCGACCTGCGCGCGCTGCACCTTTACCCCAAGACGCTGGGCGTGAGCCTGACGGGTGGCTGAGCGCCTGCGTAGTCTCCACATGACGCGCGCGCCCGCGCGCGAGCAGGATGGTGTCATGCGCATCCTGCTGGTCGAAGACGACGCCGAGCTGGCTTCCTGGCTGGCGCGCAGCCTACGCCAGGGCTCCTTCCTCGCCGACCACGCGCCCGACGCGGCATCAGCCGAGGCGCTGCTGGCGGAAGACGACGCGTACGACGCCATCGTGCTAGACCTCGGCCTGCCCGATCGTCCCGGCAACGCACTGCTGGCTTCATGGCGGCAGCGCGGCGTGGCGACGCCCGTGCTGGTGCTCACCGCGCGCGGCGCGCTGCCCGACAAGGTGCAGTCGCTGCGCGGCGGCGCCGACGACTTCCTGGCCAAGCCCTTCGAAGTGGCGGAGCTGGAGGCGCGGCTGGCCGCGCTCGTGCGCCGCAGCCGCCGCACGTTCGAGACGCGCGTGTCCTGCGGTTCGCTGGACTACGACCTCGCGGACCGATCGTTCACGCTCGGCGGCGCGCCGCTGCAGCTGACACCGCGCGAGCGGTCCGCGCTGGCGGCGCTGGTGCTGAAGGCCGGCTCGCCGGTGCCCAAGCAGCAGCTGCACCGCAAGGTGTTCCCGGTCGACAGCGAAGCCGGCCCCGAAGCCATCGAGCAGGTGCTGCACCGCGTGCGCCGAAAGCTCGAAGGCAGCGACGTGCAGGTGCTCACCGTGCGCGGCCTGGGCTACATCCTCCAACCCGCCGCCGTGCAGGCCTGAGCCGTGCGCTGGGGCCTGCGTTCGCAGCTTCTGGCGCTGCTGCTGCCCGGCGTGGCGGTGGCGCTGGCGCTGGACAGCTGGACCGACCACCACGCGCGCGTCGCGGCCATCGAGGATGCGCTGGACGAAGTGCTGATGCAGCCGCTGGCCGTGCTCGACCGCGCCGTCGAGCCCGATCCCGCCGGCGGCCTGCGGCTGGGTCTGACCGAAGGCTCGCGGCAACTGCTCGACGCGATGGCCGCGGAGCCGCGGCACTTCCACGTCGAGGTCTGGGTCGAAGGCAGCGAACCGAAGACATTGTTCGGTGCCGAGGCCTTGCCGGCGCCGCCGCCGGGCGAAGCGATCGGCCTGACCGCGTCCCCCGCCGTCGGCGAGAGTGCCGTCGTCTACGACGCCACCTTCCGTGGCCAACCGGTGCGCGTGGCTTCGCTGCAGCATCAGCGCGCGGGCGGCGATGGGCGCGCGTGGATCGTGCGGGTGCAGGCGGCCGAATCCACCGGCCGGCGCACGCAGGCCCGCAACGATTCCATGTGGCGCGAATTGCGGCAGGACGCGCGCACGCTGCTGCTGGCCGCGGCGCTGGTGCTGCTGGGCGTGGGCTGGAGCCTGCGGCCCTTGCACCGGCTGCGCGACCAGATGGCGCGGCGGCGGCCGGGCGACCTGGCGCCGCTGCCGGTGGAAGGCGTGCCGCACGAAGTGACCCCGCTCGTCGACGCCGTCAACCTCGCCGTCGCGCAGCACCGCGAGGTGCTTCAGGAGCAGGAGCGTTTCCTCGCCGACGCGGCGCACCAGCTGCGCACCCCCATCGCGGTGATGATGGCGCAGATGGAATACGCCCGCCGCGCGCACGACGCCGCCGCGGAGCACGAAGTGCTCGCGGCCCTGGGCGCGCCCCTGCAGCGCAGCCGCCGCATCGCCGACCAGCTGCTGTCGATCTCGCATGCGATTAGCGCGCCGCTGGGCGAAGCACCGCGCGTGGACCTGCACGAAGCGGCGGCCGAAACGGTGCTGGAGGCGCTGCCGGCCGCGCGCCAGCGCGGCGTGGACCTGGGCCTGTCCGACCCGCCGCAGCAGCCGGTGTTCGTGCGCGCCGAAGCGGCCGAACTGCACGAGATCCTGTCCAACCTCGTCCACAACGCGTTGCGCCACACGCCCGCCGGCGGGCGCGTGACGGTGCAGGTGCAGGCCGAAGGCGGCACGGCATCCGCCGAAGTCATCGACACCGGCTGCGGCCTGGACCCCGCGCGGCGCGAAGCGGTGTTCGAGCGCTTCCACAGCCGCTCGCGCACCGAGGGCAACTCCGGCGCCGGATTGGGGCTCGCCATCGCCCGCGCCTATGCCCGCCGGCGCGGCGGCGACGTGTCGCTGCACGATGCACCGGGCGGCGAGCAGGGGCTGGCCGCGCGCCTGACCATGCCCCACTCCGCGGATTAGGAATACCACGTATTTCGCTGGGCGGCCGGCGTTTTGGCAGCTTTTTGGAAGGTAGCCCTTCCTAGACTGCCTTCGCATTACCGGAACCCCCCGCATGAAAGACCAGAACCTCTTGCGAGGCCTCTTCTTGATGGCCATCGCCCTTGCCTTCGGCATTCCCGCCCTGCGTTACCCGATCGGCGAATTCGGCCGCGCCGGCCCCGGCCTGTTCCCGCTGATGGTCAGCGGGCTGCTGCTGCTGGTGGGCATCGCCACCGTGGTGCGTGCGCGCTTCATCGCGCCCGTGCCGATGCACTTCAACGTCCGCAACATCGGCCTGATCCTGGGCGCCCTGTGCGCCTTCGCGCTGGTGTCGCTGCTGCTGAACATGACGGCCGGCATCGTCGCGCTGGTGTTCGTCGCCACGGCGGCCGGCTCCAACTACTCGGTGATGCGCAACATCAAGATTTCCGTCGGCCTGCTGGCCATCGCCTTCGCCTTCGTCAAGTTCCTGGGCGTCAACCTGCCCCTGTACTGAAACATGGAAGTCCTCCACAACCTCGCCTTCGGGTTCGAGCACGCGCTCACCCTGCAGAACCTGATGTTCTGCGCACTGGGCTGCACCGTCGGCACGCTCGTCGGCCTGCTGCCCGGCCTGGGCCCCCTGGCCACCATCAGCCTGCTGCTGCCGCTGACCTACTCCATCCCCACCGGCGGCGCGCTGATCATGCTGGCGGGCATCTACTACGGCGCCCAGTACGGCGACAGCGTCAGCGCCATCACGATGAAGATCCCGCACGCCAGCTCCATCGTGGCGTGCATCGACGGCTACGCGATGACGCTCAAGGGCAAGACCGGCCTGGCGCTGTTCACCGCCGGCGTGTCCAGCTTCATCGGCGGCACCGTCGCCATCGTGGTGCTGGCCTGCCTGGCGCCCGCGCTGGGCGAGGTGGCCTTCCTGTTCGGCCCGGCCGACTACTGCGCGCTGATGATGGTGGGCTTCTTCTGCGTGAGCTTCGTCACCACCGGCAGCCTGCTCAACGGCCTGGCCATGTGCCTGGTGGGCGTGCTGCTCGGCCAGATCGGCACCGACGTCAACAGCGGCATGCAGCGCTACACCATGGACCTGCCGTTCCTGGCCGACGGCGTGGGCCTGGTCAGCATCGCGCTGGGCTGCTTCGGCATCGCCGAGATCACCAAGAACCTGGACGAGAAGACCGAGCGCAGCCCCTTCAGCGGCACGATCAAGCTCATGCCCACGTGGCCCGAGTTCAAGCGCATCCTGCCCAGCGCCATCCGTGGCGGCGTGATCGGCTCGGCGCTTGGCATCCTGCCCGGCGGCGGCCCCACCATCGCCCAGTTCGCGGCTTACGCCATCGACAAGAAGGTCAGCAAGTACAAGCACGAGATCGGCACCGGCTGCATCGAAGGCGTGGCCGGCCAGGCCGCCGCCGACGAAGCCGCCGCGCGCACCAGCTTCATCCCGCTGATGTCCATCGGCATCCCCGAGAACGCCGTGATGGCGCTGATGATGGCCGCGTTCATCATCAAGGGCATCCAGCCCGGCCCCAACATGATCGCCGGCCACCCGGACCTGTTCTGGGGCCTGGTCGCCTCGATGTGGGTCGGCAACGTGTTCCTGATCGTGCTGAACGTGCCGCTGGTGCGCTACTGGCTGTCGGTGTTCAAGATCCCGTACAACGTGCTGTTCCCCTGCATCCTGTTCTTCTGCTGCATCGGCACGTACAGCGTGAACAACAACCTGGACGACGTGTTCATCACCGCCTTCTTCGGCCTGATGGGCTACAGCTTCCTGCGCCTGAAGCTGGACCCCGCGCCGCTGATGCTGGGCTTCATCCTGGGCCCCATGCTGGAAGAGAACTTCCGCCGTGCGCTGCTCCTGAGCCGCGGCAGCTTCGGCATCTTCGTCACGCGCCCGATCAGCGGCACCCTGCTGGGCCTGATCGCGCTGCTGGTCGTGTGGCAGATGTGGGCGTTCTTCCGCGCCAACCGCAAGGGCGCCCAGCCGCAACCTTCGGCCGCTGCCGCCGCCGCGGAGGGCGCCCCGTCCTGAACCGTTTGCGTCATGCGCTTGACCGCGCATGGGGCTGGCCGCGTCCTTCTTGATCCTGCGTCCGGCTCTTCGGGCCCGGCTTCCAGCCGGGCCCTTTTTCATTCCGGGGCAGTCTCGGACGGAGTCGTCCGATGCCCGCGCGGTCTTCCTACACGGTGCCGTGCTCATGCGGGGCAAAGTGCCTCTGCATGGCCAAGCGTGACCTGACCCAGGGCCCCATCGCGAGCACGCTCGCGGCGTTCGCGCTGCCGGTGCTGGGCGCCAGCGTGCTGCAGTCGCTCAACGGCTCGGTCAACGCCATCTGGATCGGCAACCTGCTGGGCGAAGCCGCGCTCACCGCGACGTCCAACGCCAACCTGGTGCTGTTCCTGCTGCTGGGCTCGGTGTTCGGCATCTCGATGGCCGCCACCATCCTGGTCGGCCAGGCGCTGGGCGCGCGCGAGCCGGATCGCGCCAAGTGCGTCGTGGGCACCGGCGCGACGTTCTTCGTCGCGCTGTCGCTGGTGCTGGCGGCCGTGGGCTGGGTGTTCACGCCGGCCATCCTGCACCTGCTGGGCACGCCGCAGGCCGCGTTCCAGCATGCGGTGGATTACCTGCGGGTGATCTTCCTGGCCGTGCCTTTCATGAACACGCTGGCGTTCGCGATGGCGGTGCTGCGCGGCTCGGGCGATTCGCGCACGCCGTTCTGGTTCATGGCGCTGTCGGTGGGCCTGGACATCGCGCTCAATCCGCTGCTGATCCGTGGCGCGGGACCACTGCCGGCGATGGGCATCGCGGGGTCCGCCGCTTCCACGCTGGTGGCGCAGGCCATCAGCCTGCTGGCGCTGCTGTCGCTGCTGCACCGGCGCCATCACCCGCTGCTGCCTCGGCGCGACGAGCTGAACCACTACCGGCCGCGTCCGCACCTGCTGCGCGCCATCGTGGTCAAGGGCATCCCCATGGGACTGCAGATGATCGTCATCTCGTCGGCCGCGCTGGTGGTGATGGGCTTCGTCAACGCGTTCGGTGTCGAGACCGCCGCGGCGTACGGCGTGGCAGCGCAGCTGTGGACGTACATCCAGATGCCGGCGCTGGCCATCGGTGCGGCGGTGTCGTCGATGGCGGCGCAGAACGTCGGCGCGGGCCGCTGGGACCGCGTGGGCCGCATCGCGCAGGTGGGCGTGCTGTTCAACCTGATCCTCACCAGCGCGGTGGTGGGCCTGCTGTACCTGGCCGACCGCCACGTGCTGGGCTTCTTCCTGCCGGTGGACAGCCCCGCCATCCCCATCGCGGTGCACATCAACGACGTGGGCAGCTGGTCGTTCGTGCTGTTCGGCGTGACGCTGGTGCTGTTCGGCGTGGTGCGCGCGACGGGCGCGGTGATGCCGCCGCTGGTGATCCTCGCCATCGCGCTGTTCGGGGTGCGCGTGCCTTTCGCGTGGGGGCTGCGCGGCGAACTGGGCGCCGATGCCATCTGGTGGAGCTTCCCGCTCGCGGCCGGCGTGTCGGCGGTGCTCGGTGCGCTGTACTACCGCTTCGGTGGCTGGCGAAAGGCCAGTTTCGCGGTGGAAGAAGTGCCCGCCACCGGCACCGCGGCCGACACCGGCGTGTCCACGCCCGCGATGGACCAGGAGCCGATGTACGAAGGGGCCGCGGCGGCCACGCGGTAGGCGCGATTCATGGTCAGCGCGGGCGAAGCCGCAGTCCTGAGCGCAGTGGTCTCAGTTCCTGGGAACCAGGTGAAAGGCGCGGTAGTGCTCGAACTCCATGATCTCCGTCGTCGCGTAGGCACTCTGGAAGTCGGCGATCCAGCGCTCATCCATCTTCTTGTCCACGAGGAGCCAACCCGATCGCCCGAGCACGCGCGCGACGTCCTGCAGGTACCTCTGCCGGTACTCGGATGGCACGTAGGAGAAGTTCGCGGGGCTGTGCATGGCGTTCCAGACACGATCCGGGCCGGCGGGGACGATGTTGAAGTAAGGGTCGATCACGGTTACGGGTTCGGGGCTGTACTTCCCCAGGATCGCCAGTGGCGGCGCCGCCTCCCGGAACGCCATCCTCTGCCGGACGCCGGCGGGGTTGGAGGTGAGGAGGCTGCCCTCCTGCAGGGACGTTCGCCAGCTGGTCCAGTTGAATGCAGGGAGCCACGCG
Source organism: Ramlibacter humi (assembly GCF_004681975.1). GTDB lineage: Bacteria > Pseudomonadota > Gammaproteobacteria > Burkholderiales > Burkholderiaceae_C > Ramlibacter > Ramlibacter humi. The sequence continues at coordinate 7,050 of NZ_SMLK01000006.1, read as the reverse complement.
ATGAGTGCTGCCGCCGCGAGGGCTGCGACCCTCCACGCGGCGCCCTGGACGGTCGCCAGCGCATGCATGAGGACCGGCAAGGCGAGAGGCAGGACGTTGAGGAGGTTGTTGTCGTGGCTGCGTCCGAGGAAGTAGGAGGCGCTCGCATAGCAAAGCAGGTGCACGACCAGGCCCCTGCGGAACGCGGGAGTGTCACCGCCCGCCCGCCACTGCTGCACGAGCGACCATGTGCCAATTCCGATGCAGGTGAGGAAGTAGCCGATCGTCCCCCCCCAGTTCACCGGCAGAATGCCTGGGGGATACAGCGCGTAGGCGACCACGTCGAAGAGGCGTGGGGCCACGCCGTGCCAGAGGGCGAAGCCGGATGTCACCAGCAGGAGCAAAGCCAGGGCGGCAGCCACCAGCGTCGAGCCCTGCAGCAGCACCTGCCGGATGCGCAGTAAGGGAGAGACGTCCTTGCGATGCAGGAACACGTAGAACGGCCACCAGACGAAGCTGGCGTAGAACGCCGACTCCGGAGCCCACAGGAATGCGAGCGCCCAGAGCGCGAATGCTCCCGCCTGCACGCGGCGTGTGAACCCGTGCCGGCCGGCGTGCACGAGGTACACGGCAAGCAGCGTGGCGGGAAGGAACCGCAACCCGTTGGTCGAGGGCGTCGCCACCGGCGTCGAGAGTTCGGGCGGAAAGGCGTTCCAGAAGAAGCACGTCGCAGTGCATGCCGCCGCGGTGAAAATCCGGCCGCCGAGCGTGCGCGGTCCGACCGCCCAAGCCAGGGCGAAGACGCAGACGGCCTGGGCGAACGCGCCGATCGCGGCCAGCCAATACATGCCGGACCAGCAGTTGGCATCGCAGACCGCCGCCAGCATCCAGGTTGGGCCAGGACCGTACTGGACCGGGACGTCCCGGAAGATCGTCGCGCCCGCCATGATGGTTTCCGTAGGGCCGATGTAGGCGCCCCAGTGGTGCCAGGCGTCGCGGATGGCATTGGGCTGCTGGAGGATTCCCGTACTGAAAGACAGCATGATGGCCAGCACGAGGAACGCCGCGGTGACCAGCCCGCTGCCGACCTTGCCGAGGGGCCGGGACAGGCCAAGAAGGACGTAGGACGCCGCACCCAGCGCCAGGACGCCGACGAACTCCCCCGCTTCGATGGCGAGCGCCCGATCGTATCGGATCCACCATGGAACCACGCCGACGGCCAGGATGCCGACGGCCATGGCCAGTGCCAGCGTGGACGATTCCCGGCGCGGATTCCTGGATGCCAGCATCGTGGACACGGCAATCACCACGGCCACGCAGTTCGCAATGAGCGGAGCTGCGGCAGCCAGCACGAGGGCCGCAAGGCCCAGCGCGGGTCCTTGTATGGCAATCCCGGTCTTGGTGGGCCTGCCTGGCCCCCTGGGCGCAACCACAAATACCGGCCACAGCGCCAGGATGAGGCCGAGCAGCACATATCCCAGCACCAACAGCTTCTTATCCGCCACAAATTCCTCCCTCGCTCGCAAGTGCCCCTTGACCGGTAGTCCGGTTGTGCCGGTACGTCCGGCCGTCCGCCCGCAAGGTCCAATGTGAGCGGCCCGGCGGTGCTCCAGCGGCCCCGCGATGTTTCGATAGCCGAAGCATAGGGGCTGCACGGACCGGCCTTGAGGCATACGCATCATGCATGCGCACGACAGCGAAAACGCCGTTTCGCGTGTAGGCGATGTTTGCAATCTTCAACGGCTGCGCGTAGTGCAACGTGCGCGCACCACGGGAAGGACGGCAGGAGCGGCTTGGGGGCTAGCGGCGCAGGCGGCGCAGCGCCATCAGCGCGAGGCCGCCGAAGATCAGTGGCATCCAGCGGACCTGGGTCCGCGGCCGGGCGAGGGCTTTGGCAAGCGACGGATGCGCGAATGCAGATTCGCGGCGGCTCGTGTTGTCGGACCCGAAATCCGGATCTCGCAGCATGCCTGCGTGACGCACGGCAACGCGTCTGGGTGAATTGGCGTCACGCGCCAGCTTCGCCAGCGGCGCGGTGCCCTCCTCGATCTCCAGGTCGTCCGATTCCACGTCCGGCAGGTGCGTGTCGCCGGTGAGCTTGAGGTGGCCGCGCGGGTGACGGGTCATGCGGGGATGGTGGTCAGCGGCGGCATGCCGTCCAGTCGGGAAGGACTGCGCGTGGCTGTAGTCCCCTGGCTTACGCCCGGCTCCCTGCGCAGACGCGGAGAGCTTGCTACTTCTTTTCCGCCGGACGGCCGTACCGGGCCGTGAACGTCGCCGAAGCGATCTTGTTCGCGTTGGTCATGAACCCGGCGACGGCCGCGGTCGCATCGGGCGGCAGCTCCAGCTTGTCCGTCTTCAGCGCGTAGACGGTGAATACGTAGCGATGCGGCTTGTCGCCGGGCGGCGGGCAGGTGCCGCCCCAGGCGGCGAAGCCATAGTCGATGCGATTCATCATGGCGCCCTTGGGCAGGTTGGCGCCTCCCTGCGCGCCGGCGTCGGCGGGCAGCTCGGTGACGTTGGCAGGGATGTTGTAGACGAACCAGTGCCAGAACCCCGAGCCCGTCGGCGCGTCAGGGTCGTACACCGTCACCACGAAGCTCTTCGTGTCCTTGGGTGCGCCGCTCCATTTCAGCGCCGGCGACTTGTTCTCGCCGTTGCAGCCGAAGACGTTGGCCTCGAACTTCTTGTCCATCGTCGAATTGGGCTTCACGTCCGGACTTTCGAGCCGGAAGCCCTGCGCGTGGGCGCCGGCGACGGTGAAGGCCGTGAGGATCACGAGGGTGGTTCGCATGGGCAGCTCCTGATCAGCGCGTGAATGATGCGACCGCAGTTCCGAGCCGGTCAAGCCATGCGGCAATCCGAGCGCCTCCGGTCAATTCACCCGGACTGCTATACATTCGCTGGCTGCATACACCAACCGGGAGAACCAATGTCGATCCCATCCATCCTGAAAGCCGCCCTGGTCGCACTGGCAGTTGCGAGCGGTGCGCCGCTATTCGCACAAGGCACGCCCATCAATGCGGCAGCTTTCGACTCGCTGGTCGCCCAGGGTCCCGTTGCCGACGCCGCGACCATCGCGTCGAACAATTGGGCCGGCAAGATCAAGCAGGCGGGCACGCTGCGCCTCGGCGGCACCCAGACGTCGAACCTTTTCTCGCTGCTCAACGAGAAGGACAACAAGATCCGCGGTTTCGACGCGGGCCTGGCCCAGCTGCTCACTCGCTACATCCTGGGCGATGGGGCCAAGTACCAGTTCACGCAGGTCACCTCGTCCACACGCGAACAGGTGCTCATCAACAACCAGGTGGACATGGTGCTGGCCACCTATTCCATCACCCCTGCCCGCGCGGAGAAGATTTCTTTCGCGGGGCCTTACTACACCTCGCAGGCGGGGGTGCTGGTCAAGTCGAACAACAACGCGATCCAGTCATACAACGATCTCGCCGGCAAGAAGACCGCCACCCAGGCGGGCTCGACGGGGCCCGCGATCCTTGCGCAATTCGCGCCCAAGGCCACCGTGCAGGAGTTCCAGACGCACCAGGAAGCCCTCGACGCCCTGCGCCAGGGACGCGTGGACGCCTACGTCACCGACTACACGTTGCTGCTCAATGCCCTGAGCCTCGGCACGGGCGACTCGAAGATGGCGGGGGCGCCCTTTGGTCCGCAGGACCCGTACGGCATCGGCCTGCCCAAGGGCTCGGACGGCGTGGCCTTCGTCAATGCCTTCCTGAAGAAGATCGAAGCCGATGGCACCTGGGCCAAGCTGTGGACAGTGACCATCGGGCAGCGCACCGGCAGCACGAACATTCCGGCGCCGCCTCCGCTTCCTTGAGCGATGGGGAGTGTCTTGCGGCTCCTGGCCGACTACGGGCCTGCCTTCGGGCAGGCCCTTTTGCTCACATGGAAGCTCACGGCCATGTCGTTCGTGGCCGGCTTCGCGCTGGGCATCGTCGTGACGGTGGCCCGGCTCCTGCCGCTGCGGCCGCTTCGTTTCGTGCTGACCGGCTACGTCGAGATCTTTCGCAACATCCCGAGCGTCGCGCTGCTGATCTTCATCGTGTTCGCGCTGCCCGATCTCAATGTCGTGATCGACTATGAGCCGAGCGTGATCCTGACCCTGGCTCTGGTGTGCTCCGCATTCACCGCGGACTATCTGCGCACGGGCATCAACACCATCGCTGCCGGCCAGGTCGATGCCGCACGCAGCCTGGGCATGAGTCCGATGGTCGTCATCTCCTCGGTGGTATTGCCCCAGGCGCTGCGCTCGGTCGTCCAGCCGATGACCTCGCTGCTGATCGCGCTGATGCTTTCGACTTCGTTGGCGTCGCAGGTGCCGCTGCCGGGCCGGGAACTCACGGCGCTGGTGGCCAAGATCGCCAACGACTCCGCCGCCGGGATCAGCGCGTTCGCAATGGCTGCCGCGATGTATCTGCTATCGGGCCTGCTCATCGCCTGGGCGGGCGCCACCCTGGAAAAGAAGGTGCGGATCCTGCGATGAGCCGCGCCCTGGAAGACGTTCTCTTCGGCGACCTGAACCCGAAGGCGCAGGCCGTCACCCGGGCCGTGAGCGTGACCGTCGCGGCGGCGCTGCTCGTGCTGGCCGCAGGGATCGTGTACCGGTTCCATGCCGCGGGCCAGCTCGACGGCCGGCTCTGGGAATTGTTTGCCTGGAAGACGACCTGGGCCTTCCTGGCGAAGGGCTTGCTCGGCACGCTGGCATCGGCCGCAGTGGCGGCCGTCATCGCGCTGGTCCTCGGGCTGGCGCTCCTGGCTGGCCGCCTGTCGCGGCTGCGGCTCGTGCGCTGGCCAGCCATCGCGGTCATTGAATTCCTGCGCGGCGTGCCGACCCTGCTGCTCATCTATGTGTGCTTCCTGGTCCTTCCGTCGGTTGGTATCAAGCTGAGTGCCTACTGGATGTTGACCTTGCCCGTGGGACTCAGCACCGCTGCCGTGGTGGCCGAGATGTACCGCGCAGGCGTGCTCGCCGTTCCCCGCGGCCAGACCGACGCGGCCCGGGCCTTGGGTCTCAATGAAGCACGGGTCTTCGCCCATGTCGTCTTTCCCCAGGCGCTGCGCTACATCGTCCCGGCACTGGTCGCACAACTGGTCATCGTGGTCAAGGACACCACCTTCGGCTACGTCGTCACCTACGGCGAACTGATGCAGAACGCCAGGGTGCTCATCGCCAACTACCGCTCTCTTGTCCCCGTGTACCTTGCGGTAGCGGTGCTGTACTGCCTGGTGAACTACGCCATTTCGAGGGCAAGCCGCCGGCTCGGCCGGCCGATGCATTGACCCCTTCTGTATCTTGCGCGCCTTCTTCGCGGGTACTGCGATCGCCGTCACCTTTCAGCAGGCCGGGAAACACGCACTCGCCAGCCCCCTTCTTGCTCACAGATGCGAGCACCGCGCCTTCCAGGGCGCCATTACCGCCTTCACGCCCTTATGTGGTTGCGCAGCACAGTGCGGCCAAGGTGTACGCAAGGCGGGGCCGCGACCTAAACCACCAATGCGCTTGCCCGACCAGCCACGCGCCGCCTATGTTCATTGATACCTTCCGTGCAATGCCGCCGGAGGAATTGGACGCTTGCGCAGCGCGTAACGAAACTTCCGAGGCCATTCATCACTTTGCCATGGCCCGGAGGAAATGATGAAGCGTTTCGTCGTAGCGCTTGCGGTGACCTTGACGTGCGCAAGTGCCTCCGCCGAGAGTCCCGCAGACACTGTTCGCATCGGTGTGATCGGCCCTTTCACTGGCGGGTCGGCAGATTTCGGCATCCCGATGCTCAATGGGGTCAAGCTCGCCGTCGACGAGATCAACAGCGTGGGCGGATACCTTGGCCGCAAGCTCGAGTTGGTCATCAAGGACGACCGCGCCGACCCGGCAGCAGGGCGGGCAGCAGCCGAGGCGATGCGCTCCGAGCACGTGGTTGCGGCCATCGCCTTCTGCAACACGGGCGTGGCGATGAAGTCCATCGACGTGTTCCAGACCGCGAAGATTCCGCTGATCGTTCCCTGTGCGACGGGTACGCCGATCACGACGACGTACCCGGCCAAGGACAGCTACATCTTCCGCACGTCGGCGCGCGACGAGATTCAGGCTCCCTTCGTCGTGAAGGACATCGTACGCAGGGGCTGGAAACGCGTGGCGGTGCTGGCCGATCGCAGCGGCTATGGCGAGGCCGGGCTGAAAGACGTCAAGGGTGCGCTCGAAAAGCAGGGGCTGACGCCAGCGTATGTCGGTCGATTCGACGTTGGCGTCAAGGACCTGACCGCTGAAATGAAGGAGGCGCGTGCCGCGGCCGCCAACGTGGTCTTCACGTACACCGTCGGGCCGGAAAACGCCGTGGTCGCGCGCGCACGGGAGCAAATCAAGTGGAAGGTGCCGATCGTGGGGCCCTGGACGCTCTCGTTCCCCTTCTTCATCGACGGTGCAGGCTCGCTCGCCGAGGGCGCGCTTATGGTGCAGACCTTCATTGCCGAACCGAGCAACGAACGACGCACCTCCTTCCTGAGCTCCTACAGCAAGACGTACAAGACGCCTCGCATTCCCGTTCCGATGGCGGCAGCCCAGGCCTATGACAGCATCTACATCCTCACGTATGCCCTGCTCGGGATCCGGGGCGGGGACTTCTCCGGCCCGGCAGTGAAGGAGGCACTGGAGAACATCCGACGCACGTACTACGGCGTGGTGGCCACGTACGAGAAACCATTCAGCGCGGCCGACAAGGATGCCATCGACGAGAGCATGCTCGTGCTTGGAGAGGTGAAAAAGGGGCAGGTGACGTTCGCCTATCCGGAGAGCGCACGCAAGAACCTGCTCGTGCAACGCAAGAAGGCGAGCTGATCACTCGAGGAGGACCGCTATCGTCGACAAAGCCGATCAGATGCCCGCGAAGAGCCAACCAGCGCTCCAATGCAATGCCCTCACGCGTCAGCGCACCAACCACGTCTTGATCTTTGATTCCCATGGCAGCGGACGTCCGCTTCTGGCGGCGGATTCAACCGGTCAATGCAACACGCTACCCTGCGTAAGCAGAAGGAGTGTGGATGCGGAGAAGAAGACCA
>NZ_SMLK01000005.1 GCF_004681975.1 Ramlibacter humi | reverse complement strand
GCGAGCACATCGCCTGCGTTCAGGGCTCCTTGCTATGACGGCGATCCCGGACAGCAGTGCGCGAAGGCGGGAATCCATGGCTTCCACTGACGCAAACACGGAAGCCATGGGTCCCCGCCTTCGCGGGGACGACGCCCTCTGGAGGAAAATTCGCCGGATGCGCATCCTCTTCTACGCCACCGCCACCAAACCCGCGCCTTGGGTCGACGGCCTGAAGGCCGCCCTGCCGGAAGCGGAAGTGGCGCCGTGGGAACCCAACTCCCCGCCGGCCGACTACGCCGTCGTCTGGTCGCCGCCGCAGGACCTGCTCGACACGCAACCGAACCTGCGCGCCATCTTCAACATCGGCGCGGGTGTCGATGCGCTGATGAAGCTGAAGCTTTCGCCGCGGACGCAACTGGTGCGCCTGGACGACGCCGGCATGTCGGTGCAGATGGCCGAGTACGTGTGCCACGCCGCCAGCCGCCATTTCCGCGAGCTGGATGCTTACGAGCAGGACATCGCCGAGGGCAAGTGGTCGTACCGCAAGCCGCGCGAGCGCGCCGACTACCCGGTCGGCGTGATGGGCCTGGGCGTGCTGGGCACGCGCGTGGCGCAGGCGCTGCGCACGTTCGAGTTCCCGGTGAACGGCTGGAGCCGCTCGGCCAAGGACGTGCCCGGCGTGCGCTGCTTCTCGGGCGAGAAAGGGCTGGATGAATTTCTCGCCGCCTCGCGCATCCTGGTGTGCCTGCTGCCGCTGACGCCGGACACGCAGGACATCCTGAACGCGCGCACGCTGGGAAAACTGCAGCCCGGCGGCTACCTCATCAACGTGGCGCGCGGCGGCCACCTGGTGGAAGAAGACCTGCTGACGCTGCTGGGCAGCGGCCATCTCGCCGGCGCCACCATCGACGTGCTGCGGCAGGAACCACCCTCCGCGGAGCATCCCTTCTGGAAGCATCCGAAAATCACGCTGACGCCGCACACCTCGGCCCGCACGCTGCGCGACGACAGCATCGCGCAGATCGCGGGGAAGATCCGGGCGATGGGGCGGGGTGGGAAGGTGGCGGGGGTCGTGGATAGGCAGAGAGGTTATTGATCAACGGGGCGCCCTCACCCCAGCCCTCTCCCAGAGGGAGAGGGAGCAAGACAAAGGAACCAGCATGAAGCTGCCCAGCAAAGTGAAGATCGTGGACGTGGGTCCGCGCGACGGCTTGCAGAACGAGAAGGGCCAGGTCCCCGCCGAGATCAAGATCGGCCTGGTGCACCGGCTGCAGGACGCGGGGCTGAAGGAGATCGAAGTCACCAGCTTCGTCTCGCCCAAGTGGGTGCCGCAGATGGCCGACAACGCCGAGGTGATGGCGGGCATCCAGCGCCGGCCCGACGTGCGCTACTCGGTGCTGGTGCCCAACATGAAAGGTTTCGAAGCCGCGGTGGCCAGCCGGCCCGACGAGATCGTGGTGTTCGGCGCCGCCAGCGAGGCTTTCAGCCAGAAGAACATCAACTGCTCCATCGCCGAGAGCATCGAACGCTTCGCGCCCGTGGCCGAGGCCGCGCTGGCGAAGGGCATCGCGGTGCGCGGCGCCATCTCCACCGCGGTGGGCTGCCCGTACGAAGGCGACGTGGCGCCCGAGCGCGTGGAGCTGGTCGCGCGCCTGATGAAGCAGATCGGCGTGCAGCACGTCGGCGTGGCCGACACCATCGGCGTGGGCACGCCGAAGAAGGTGCAGGCCGCGATGGAAGCGGCGCTGAAGCACTACGACATCGACCACGTGTCCGGCCACTTCCACGACACCTACGGCCAGGCGCTGGGCAACACGCTGGCGTGCCTGGAGATGGGCGTGTACCACTACGACACGTCGTCCGCGGGCCTGGGCGGCTGCCCGTACGCCAAGGGCGCGACCGGCAACGTGGCGACCGAGGACGTCGTCTACATGCTGCACGGCATGGGCATCGAAACCGGCATCGACCTCGACAAGCTGATCGACGCGGGCAAGTACATCAGCGACTTCCTGCAGCGCAAGCCGAACTCGCGCGCGTCGACGGCCATCCTGAACAAGCGGGCGGGTTGACGCGGATGTGCGGCGCTGAACTCACCTCCCTTCCCGAAGGCGTGCAACGCGTGGCGCGGCTGCTGCAGCAGCACGGGCACCCGCATGCGCCGGTGATGCTGGACGACGCGGCGCGCACGGCGCAGCAGGCGGCCGACGCGCTGGGCATCCAGGTCGGGCAGATCGCCAAGAGCATCATCTTCCGCCGCAAGTCCGACAACGTGGCCGTGCTGGTGGTCACCAGCGGCGACCGCCGCGTCGACGAGAAGAAGGTCGATGCGCTGGTCGGCAAGACCGGCCGCGCCGACGCGGATTTCGTGAAGGACAGGACGGGCTACTCCATCGGCGGCGTGTCGCCGCTCGGCCACGCGCAGCCGCCGGTGACGCTGATCGACCGCGACCTGTTCCGCTTCGACGTGATCTGGGCCGCGGCGGGCCACCCGCACGGCGTGTTCCAGCTCAAGCCGCAGGACCTGGAGAAGCTGACCGGCGGCGCGCCCGTCGCCGACGTGGTGCAGGAGCCCGCGGCTTGAGCTTCGCAAGCACGCGCGTGAGGCGGCAGCTGCGCGAAGTGGCGCAGCTGCCCGAAGGCGCGCCCGTGCCTTCGCCGTGCAACAACGTCTGCCGCATCGACGCCGCCACCGGCCTCTGCCTGGGCTGCCTGCGCACCCTCGACGAAGTGGCGGCATGGGGCTCGATGGCCGACGAAGGCAAGCGCGAAGTGTGGCAACGGCTGGGCGCACGCGCCGGCGTGGAGGAGAAGGCATGAAGCACATCGACTTTCACCTGGACTTCATCTCGCCATACGCCTACCTGGCGTTCGAGCAGCTGCCGCGCGCCCTGGAAGGGCTGAGCTACGAGGTGGCTTACCGGCCCATCCTGTTCGCGGCGCTGCTCAAGCACCACGGCCAGCTGGGGCCGGCGGAAATCCCGGGCAAGCGCGAGTGGACCTACCGGCAGGTGCTGTGGCAGGCGCAGGCCGCGGGCCTGCCGATGCAGATGCCTTCCGCGCACCCGTTCAACCCGCTGGGCCTGCTGCGCCTGGCCACGGCGTGCGGCCCCAACCGCTACGTGTGCGAGACGCTGTTCCGCCACGCGTGGCGCGGGGGTGAAGACGCGGCGGATCCCGCGCGCCTGCAGGCGTTGCAGCAGCAACTGGCGCCGCGGCGCGACCCGGCCTCGCAGGAAGTGAAGGATGAGCTGAAGGCAGCCACCGGGCAGGCCATCGCACAGGGCGTGTTCGGCGTGCCCACCTTCGCGGTGGACGGCAAGCTGTTCTGGGGCGTGGACTCGCTGCCCATGCTGCGCGCGTACCTGGAAGGCCACGAGTGGTTCGGCGCACCGTGGGATGAAGCCGCGAAGGCGCCGGCGGCGGTGAGCCGCGTTCGCGCCGGCTGAGCACTTGCCAGACGGCTGAGGCGCCGTTACCCTTCCTCACACAAGCCTGAAAAAGGCAGGGAGGGATCCAATGGATCTGCCGATTGGCCGCACCGCGGCACAGCGCATCTGCGCCTGGATCAAGGGAACGTGGCGCGAGCCCATCGAGGCCGCGCTCCAAGGCACGCCGTTTGACATCGACCTGGCCTGCGCCATCGCGTGCAAGGAAACCGGCGTCCACGTCTTCCAGTTCCTGGGCAGCCTCTCCGACGACGACATCCTCGCCCGCTGCGTCTTCGACGCCAGCGGCGACGCGGCCGGCACCTCGCGCAGCGCGTTTCCGCGCAACACGGCGGCTTTCCGCAGCCGCTACGGCGACGCATTCACGGAGATGCTCATCGAGGAAGCCAATCGCACCCGCCTCATCCGCGGCCTGGATGCGGCGTCCTGGGTCTACAAGGGCTATGGCCTCTTCCAGTACGACCTGCAGCACGTCGTGGAAGACGAGGCGTTCTTCCGCGGGCGGCGCTGGTACGACTTCGACGCGTGCCTGGACAAGCTGGTGTCCGAGCTGCAGCGCAAGTACGACGACGCGCACGGCGACTTGAGGGATGCCGTGCGCCGCTACAACGGCAGCGGCCCCAAGGCCGAGCTCTACGCCACCCACGTCATGCAGTACCTCGAATTCAGCCAGGCCGTCGAGGCCTGATGTACCTGCGCCCCGCGCAGGGGCACGCGAGCGAAGGGAGCATCCGATGAACGGCATTCCGATCCGCGGCCGCGTCCTGTGCGGCTTGCTGGCCACCAGCATGGCGCTGGGCGGCTGCGCCAGCCCGTACGTCCAGCCGCCGCCGGCCGAGCCCGCGGGCAGGAAGCGCATGGAGCTGCCCGACGCGCTGGCCCTGTCGCGCGGCTACCACCAGGCTTACCGCGCCAAGGTCATCGAGCTGGGCGAAGCCGAGCGAGCGGCCAGCAACGGCCTGGTCACGCTGGGCGGCGTGCTGCTCGCGCTGGCCGCGGGCAAGGCGCACCGCGACACCATCGCCGGCGTGTCCATCATCGGCGGCGTCGGCTACACGCTGGGCGTGATGAACAACGACAAGCGGCGCTCGCTGATCTACGTCGCGGGGATGAAGGCGCTGGAATGCGCCAACGAGACGGTCGCGCCCATGGTCCGCGACGACGACCTCGTCGCGCAACTGAAGGCGCAGGTCAAGGCGGTGGACGACGGCATGGACCAGGTCGGCCGGCTGTCGGGCGCCTTGTCCGCGGAGCTGCTCGCGGTCGGCGGCGCGGCGACGCCGCCCGACGTGGTGCTGGTGCAGGACACGCTCGCCGCCGCCAAGGCTTCGTCGGAGCGCGCCGCGGTGGCGTCGGCGGCCGCGTCCGACTTGCGGGACAAGCAGGCGAGCGCGGGTGAACAGCTGCACAACGCGGTGCTGCGCATCGATGCTTCCGTGCTGGACGAGCTGCGCGGCACCGAAGGGGCGATCCAGGCCGTGCCCGCCATCCTCGGCGACCTGGCGAAGAACGTGGCCGCGTTCTCGGGCGTGGCGGCGCCGCCGGCGCCCGCGGCGTCCGCGGCCGGCGAAGGGCCGCATGCGGGGGGCCCCGGCGCCGATGCGCGCAGGCGCGTCGCGCTGCCCGGCCTGAAGCAGCTGGCGGTGCAGCTGCAAGGCGCCGCCGGGCAGCTGGACGCCCGCTCGGCCCTGCTGTCCAAGGTTGTGGCGGGCCTGCAGCAAAGGCTGCAGGCCGACCGCCTGGCCAGCTGCAAGGTGGAAGGCGTGGACACCACGATGACGGTCGCGCCCGCCGCGCTGACCTTCAAGGACAAGAAGGCCGACACGCAGATGGTGGTGGTCAAGGGCGGCAAGCTGGACTACCGGGCCCAGTTCTCGCAGTCGAACACGCCGGGGCTGAAAGTGGAGCCGCCCAGCCCCTTCATGCGCTCGGACGTGATCGTGGTCACCGCGGGCGCCGACGTGGCCGGGCCGGCCACTTACCAGCTGGTGGTGCGCGATGCCGCGTCGCAGATGCAGGTGATCCCGGTGAATGTCGAAGGGCCCGGTGCGGCGGGCGGCGGCGCCACCGATGCCGCCGCGGTCAACACGCAGGTGAAGGAGGAGCTGCTCAAGCTCACTCCTTTCAAGATGGCGAGCGGCGCGGTGGTGGACCTGGTCGGCGTGGAGACCAAAGCCGCGGGCTCGTACGAGGTGCGCTACAAGACCCGGAGCGGCACCGCCCCTTCGGCGGCCGACGTGGCGAAGGAATTGGCGGCGGCGCCGGCCATCGCCAACCGCTTCGGCCAGCTCACCCTCACCGCGGTGCCTGACGGCGCCGCGCCGAACGCGGGCGGACCCGCCAGGAAGAAGGCGCCGCCCAACGCAGGGGGCGCGAAGCCAGGCGGGGCCGTGGCCTCGCCCGCCATCAGCGGCGGGCCGGTGATCGACAGGCTCACGCCGGGGCAGCTGCAGCAGGTGCAGTCCAACCTGTGCCTGTCGCCCGCCGAGGCGTCGGGCCGCTGGGACATCCGCAGCGCGAACGCGCTGGACCTCGACCGGCAACGGCGCAAGGCCAAGGGTGAAGCGGTGGCGCAAGGCCAGATGACCGATGCCGAGCTCAAGCTGGTGCTCGAGCGCAAGCCCTCCGAAGTGGCGCAGCTTTGCGGCGGTAAATGAAGCCCGCCGCGGCCCCGCGCGAAGCCAGGGTCGCGTATGCGGCGCTGGGCCGCGAAGGCCAGTTCCGGCTGGCGAGCGAGCTGGTGGCCACCCGTGCGCACGAGCTCAAGGCCGCTTACGCCGGCGTGCTGAGCGTGGGCTTCGGTTTCAAGAGCAGGCGCACCGCGTCCGGCGCCAGGCGCCTCGTGCGTGTGCCTTGCGTGGTGTTCGAGGTGCCGCGCAAGAAGCCGATGCGGCGCGCGCAGGACCGTGCGCGCGCGATCCCGCCGTACCTTCTCGCGTACGAGGACGTCGAAGGCGTGCGCAGGCTGTGCGCTGTGCCGACCGACGTCAAGGAGACCGCGGACTTCGGCGATGCGTTCGCGCACGGCGGCGGCGAAGACAACCCGTCGCCGTTCCAGCTGGTGGTCGCCGGCAAGCGGCCCGGCGAAGAAGTCTGGGGCGCGCTCACCGCCGTGGTGCGCAGGTCGTCGGCGCCGGGCGTGCTGCACGGCCTGAGCTGCCGCCACGTCCTCAGCCGCTCGCTGGCCGACCAGCCGGACATCGCTTCCAACCGCGCGGTGTGGGCCGGCGAAGGCAGCGCCCTGGGCCGCACGGATGCCACGCGCGGCGACCTGGTGCCGCAGCCGCTCGCCAGTTTCGATGCGCAGCTGCTGCGCCTGGGGCCGGGTGCCAGCGCGGCGGCTGCGGGGCTGCTCGGGGGCATGAGCCTGGACCCGCAGCATCCCGTGCTGACCGGGCCGCAGGCCATCCCCGACGGTTTCTGGGTGCTGGCGCCGCGCGCCGACGCGCAGGGCCGCCGCATCCGGCTGTGGGTGAAGTTCCTGGACTGCCCACAGTGGCGGCCGATCTCGTACCCGCTGCCGCAGGGGCCGATGGACGTCGCGCACATGCTGCTGCTGCGCGGCCAGGTCACGGGCGGCCGCCTGCAGCCGGGCGACAGCGGCTCTCCCGCCGCGGTCGCCGCGCCCGGCGGGGCCACCTTCGTCGGCATGTACCTCGGCGGCGACGGCACCAACGCGTTCTTCATTCCGGGCTGGCAGCTTCTCGTTCCGGGCAACTTCGGCTTGCCCTCCAGCCAGTCGCTGCAGCTCATCAATCCCTGAGCGAAACGCGCTCCACCGCATCGTGAAACCCCGTCTTCGGGTTTCACCTGAATTCGTCAGAGCCGCGTAGGTTTCGCGCAAGCCTTTGTTGGTTTGGCGCAAGGGCCGGGTCAGAGGCTTTCCGAAGAATGCGCGCACTGCCCATCCCGGGCAGAGCATTCTGGAGACAAGCCCCATGGCAACCGCAACCGCAACTGCCGCCGCCGCCAACCGGCCGATGACGGCGGAGGAGAAGAAGGTCATCTTCGCCTCGTCGCTCGGCACCGTGTTCGAGTGGTACGACTTCTACCTGTACGGCTCGCTCGCCGCCATCATCGCCAAGCAGTTCTTCGCCGGGCTGGACGCGGGCTCCGCGTTCATCTTCGCGCTGCTGGCCTTCGCCGCCGGCTTCATCGTGCGTCCGTTCGGCGCCATCGTGTTCGGCCGCCTGGGCGACATGATCGGCCGCAAGTACACCTTCCTGGTCACCATCCTGATCATGGGCCTGTCGACGTTCATCGTCGGCGTGCTGCCCGGCTACGCCGCCATCGGCGCCGCCGCGCCGGTCATCCTGATCGCGCTGCGGCTGCTGCAGGGCCTGGCCCTCGGCGGCGAGTACGGCGGTGCCGCGACCTACGTCGCCGAGCACGCGCCGCACGGCAAGCGCGGCGCCTACACGGCGTGGATCCAGACCACCGCGACGCTGGGCCTGTTCCTGTCGCTGCTGGTGATCCTGGGCGTGCGCACCGCCGTCGGCGAGGCCGCCTTCGCCGACTGGGCTTGGCGCATCCCGTTCCTGGTCTCCATCCTGCTGCTGGCCATCTCGGTGTGGATCCGCCTGTCGCTGAATGAATCGCCCGCCTTCCAGAAGATGAAGGCCGAGGGCAAGACGTCCAAGGCGCCGCTCGCCGAGTCGTTCGGCCAGTGGAAGAACCTGAAGATCGTGATCCTGGCGCTGCTGGGCCTGACCGCCGGCCAGGCCGTCGTCTGGTACACGGGCCAGTTCTACTCGCTGTTCTTCCTGACGCAGCAGCTGAAGGTGGACGCCGTCACGGCCAACCTGATGATCGCCGCCGCGCTGCTGATCGGCACGCCGTTCTTCATCGTGTTCGGCTCGCTGTCCGACAAGATCGGCCGCAAGCCGATCATCATGGCTGGCTGCCTGCTGGCCGCGTTGACGTACTTCCCGGCGTTCAAGGCCCTGACCGAAGCCGCCAACCCCGACCTGGCCGCCGCGCAGGCGAAAAACAAGGTCGTGGTCGTCGCCGACCCGAACGAGTGCTCGTTCCAGTTCAACCCCACCGGCACCGCCAAGTTCACCAGCTCGTGCGACATCGCCAAGCAGCTGCTGGCCGCCGGTTCGGTGAGCTACGAGAACGAGAGCGCGGCCGCGGGCACGCCGGCCGTCATCAAGATCGGCAGCACCAGCATCCCGTCGTACACCGCGAAGGGCATCTCCGCGGATGACGCGAAGAAGAAGGACGCCGAGTTCAAGAAGACGGTGGCCGAAACGCTGAAGGCCGACGGCTACCCGACCAAGGCCGACCCGGCCAAGATGAACAAGGTCATGATGATCGTCATCCTCACCTACCTGGTGATCCTAGTGACCATGGTCTACGGCCCGATCGCCGCCATGCTGGTGGAGCTGTTCCCCACGCGCATCCGCTACACGTCGATGAGCCTGCCGTACCACATCGGCAACGGCTGGTTCGGCGGCCTGCTGCCCACGACGGCGTTCGCCATCGTGGCCCAGACCGGCAACATGTACAACGGCCTCTGGTACCCGATCATCATCGCCGGCGTCACGCTCGTGATCGGCACGCTGTTCGTGAAGGAAACCAAGGACGTGGACATCTACGCCCGCGACTGATCCCGCGAAGGACCGTCACTGAAGGGGCCCGCCTGGCGGGCCCCTTTGTTGAAAGCCCATCGCTGGAGGAGACCCCCATGTGGAAACTGATCGCCGGCTTCGTCGCGTTCGCGGTGATTGCCCTGTTCGTCATCTTCAAGGCCGGTGACAAGGTCGACATGAGCGGCGAGAAGCACGGCGCCGAAGCGGTGCATGCCCCGGAGCCCGCGGCATCGACTGCCAAACCCTGACATCCCGCCGCCTGCGCCTGAGGCGGTTTTGCCGCGGCAGGCGGCAATAGTTCCGAATACCCCCGGCCGGCGCTGCCACGGCCGGGCTCCCTAGAATGTTCGGCCTTCAAGGAAAACCACGGCCGTATGACCCAGGGAACGATCCGCATCCGCGGCGCCAGGCAGCACAACCTCAAGAACCTCGACCTCGACCTGCACACGGGCGAGCTGACGGTCGTCACCGGCCCCAGCGGCTCGGGCAAGTCCAGCCTCGTGTTCGACACGCTCTATGCCGAGGGGCAGAGGCGCTACGTCGAGACGTTCTCGGCCTACGCGCGCCAGTTCCTCGACCGCATGGACAAGCCGGCGGTCGACCGCGTGGAAGGCGTGCCGCCGGCCATCGCCATCGACCAGACCAACCCGGTGCGCAGTTCGCGCTCCACGGTCGGCACGATGACCGAGCTGAACGACCACCTGAAGCTGCTGTTCGCGCGCGCCACCGAGCTGTTCGACCGCAAGACGGCGCGGCGTGTGCGGCACGACTCGCCGGAGACCATCTACGCCGAGCTGATGGCGCGCACCGAGGAAGGCGATCCGCGCCTGGTGGTGACCTTCCCCGTGGAACTGCCCGCGAGCACCACGCCCGAAGAAGTGGAGCAGTGGCTGGCCGCCAGCGGCTTCACGCGCGTGCAGGCCGAGCGCGAGGTGGGTACGCCCACCGGTCCGCGCAAGGTGCTGGACGTGGTGGCGGACCGCTTCCGCATCCAGGGCGTGGAGAAGGCGCGGGCGATCGAGGCCATTGAGGTGGCGCTGAAGCGCGGGGCGGGGCGGATGAGCGTGTATGCAAACCCCGTTCGCCCTGAGCCTGTCGAAGGGCAGGGCGAAGGTGTTTCGACAGGCTCCACGCGAACGGATTCCGGTGACATCTGGAAGTTCTCCACCGGCCTGCATTGCCCCGACAGCGACATCCGCTACGCCGACCCCATCCCGTCGATGTTCTCGTTCAACTCGCCGGTGGGCGCGTGCGAGGTGTGCCGCGGCTTCGGCCGCGTGATCGGCGTGGACTACGGGCTGGTCATCCCCAACGACAAGCTCACGCTGCGGGCCGGCGCCATCAAGCCGATGCAGACGCCCGCGTGGCAGGAATGCCAGGACGACCTGATGCGCCACGCCGAATCGGCGGGCATCCCGCGCGACACGCCCTGGTACAAGCTGACCGCCGAGCAGAAGCAGTGGGTGATCAATGGCACGCCCAGCTACAAGGAAGGCAACTGGAGCAAGCAGTGGTACGGGGTGAAGCGCTTCTTCGCCTACCTGGAGACCAAGGCTTACAAGATGCACATCCGCGTGCTCTTGTCCAAGTACCGCAGCTACACGCCCTGCGACACCTGCGGCGGCGCGCGCCTGAAGCTGGACAGCCTGCTGTGGCGCCTGGGCTCGAAGGAAGATGCCGATGCGGTGCTGGAACCCGCGAAGCGCTTCATGCCCGTGGGCGTGGACTGGTCGCGCGAGCAGCTGGAAGCGCTGCCGGGGTTGTGCCTGCACGACCTGATGCTGCTGCCGATCGCGCAGCTGCGGAAGTTCTTCGCGCGCCTGGCGCCCGACGCCACCGCCAGCGCGACGGAAGGTGAGCACCAGGCGCTGAAGCTGCTGTTCGAGGAAATCACCACCCGCCTCAAATACCTCGTCGACGTCGGCATCGGCTACCTCACGCTCGACCGCCAGAGCCGCACGCTCTCCGGCGGCGAGGTGCAGCGCATCAACCTCACCACGGCGCTGGGCACCTCGCTGGTGAACACGCTGTTCGTGCTGGACGAGCCCAGCATCGGCCTGCACCCGCGCGACATGAACCGCATCACCGAAGCCATGCACCGCCTGCGCGACGCGGGCAACACGCTGGTGGTGGTGGAGCACGATCCCGCCGTGATGGTGGCGGCCGACCGCATCATCGACATGGGCCCCGCGCCCGGCGAGCGCGGCGGCCAGATCGTGTTCGATGGCACCACGCAGCAACTGCGCGGCGCCGACACGCTGACCGGCGCCTACCTGGGCGGCCGCAAGCACGTGGGCATGGGGTTCAAACGCGCGGTCACCGCGGCCACGCCGCGCCTGGTGCTGGAAGGCGCGCGCGAGCACAACCTGAAGAACCTGTCGGTGGAATTCCCGCTGCAGCGGCTGGTGTGCGTGACCGGCGTGTCGGGGTCGGGCAAGTCCACGCTGGTGCAGGACATCCTGGCGCCGGCGCTGCTGCGCCATTTCGGCCGCGCGACGGAAGCGCCCGGCCACCACGAGCGCCTGCTGGGCGCCGACCACTTGGGCGACGTGGTGTTCGTCGACCAGTCGCCCATCGGCAAGACGGCGCGGTCCAACCCGGTCAGCTACGTCGGCGCGTGGGACGCCATCCGCGAGATCTTCGCCAACAGCGGGCTGGCGAAGCAGCGCGGCTACACCGGCGCCAAGTTCAGCTTCAACAGCGGCGACGGGCGCTGCCCCACCTGCGGCGGCAGCGGCTTCGAGCACGTGGAGATGCAGTTCCTCTCCGACGTGTACCTGCGCTGCCCCGACTGCGACGGCAAGCGCTACCGCCCCGAGATCCTGGAAGTGACGATCGAGCGCCAGCCCATTGGGGCGGTGAAGCCGCGCGCGATGAACGTGGCCGACGTGCTGGAGCTCACCGTCAGCGAAGCGGCTTCGTTGTTCGCGAATGACCGCGACGTGATCCGCGCGCTGCAGCCCATCGTGGACGTCGGCCTGGAATACGTGAAGCTGGGGCAGCCTGTGCCCACGCTCTCGGGCGGTGAATCGCAGCGCCTGAAGCTGGCGGGCTTCCTGGCCCTGGCGGCCAAGTCGTCCAGCGCTTCGCGCCAGGGCCTCGCGGCCAAGGGCACGCTGTTCCTGTTCGACGAGCCGACCACCGGCCTGCACTTCGACGACATCGCCAAGCTGATGCGCGCGCTGCGCAAGCTGCTGGAGGCGGGACATTCGCTGGTGGTCATCGAGCACAACCTCGACGTGATCCGTGCCGCGGACTGGCTGGTCGACCTGGGGCCGGAAGGCGGCGACGTGGGCGGCCTGCTGGTGGCCGAGGGGCCGCCGGAGGAAGTGAAGCAGCATCCGACGTCGCACACGGCGAAGGCACTGCGGGAGTACGACGGGGTGATGGCCAACGAACCGCTCGCCCTGAGCTTGTCGAAGGGCAGGTCCAGACCCGACCGTCCTGAGCCCGTCGAAGGACAAGCTCAGCCCGAACGGACAACGCGCGTCGAAGCCATCCAGATCGTCAACGCGCACGAGCACAACCTCAAGAACCTGTCCGTCGACATCCCGCACAACCGCTTCAGCGTGATCACCGGCGTGTCGGGCTCGGGCAAGTCGACTCTCGCCTTTGACATCCTGTTCAACGAAGGCCAGCGCCGCTACCTGGAATCGCTGAACGCGTACGCGCGCAGCATCGTGCAGCCGGCGGGCCGGCCCGAGGTGGACGCGGTGTACGGCATCCCGCCCACCGTCGCCATCGAACAGCGCCTGTCGCGCGGCGGGCGCAAGTCCACCGTGGGCACCACCACCGAGGTGTGGCACTTCCTGCGCCTGCTGTACGTCAAGCTGGGCGTGCAGCACTGCGTGAAGGACGGCGCCGAGGTGCGCCCGCAAACGCCCGACAGCATCGCCGCGCAGCTGATGCGCCGCTACAAGGGCCAGCACATCGGCCTGCTCGCGCCGCTGGTGGTCAACCGCAAGGGCGTGTACACCGAACTGGCCGAGTGGGCCCGCAACCGCCGGTACACGCACCTGCGCGTGGACGGCAACTTCCTGCCGACCACCGGCTTCCCGCGCATCGACCGCTTCAAGGAACACACCATCGAACTGCCGGTGTGCGACCTGGACGTCACGCCGGCCAACGAAGCGCTGCTGCGCGAGAAGCTGGCCGAGGCGCTGGAACATGGCAAGGGCGTGCTGCACGTGCTCGCGCCGCTCACCGGCTTGCGCGAAGCGATGGAGCTGGGGCTGGGCAAGCACCACCACATCGGGCAGATGGAAGTGTTCTCCACCCGCCGCGCCTGCCCGGTGTGCAGCACCAGCTACCCGGAACTGGACCCGCGCCTGTTCTCGTACAACAGCAAGCACGGCTGGTGCCCCGAGTGCGTGGGCACCGGCGTCAAGCTGACGCGCGAACAGCGCAAGGCTTTCGACGACACGGTGCAGGCCGACGACAACAAGGGCCGCGAGCAGACCTTCGCCGAACCGGAGGTCGAGGACCTGACCGACGAAGCCTGCCCCGTGTGCCACGGCACCCGGCTGAATGCGCAGGCGCGCGCGGTGCTGTTCGACGGGACCGGCATCCAGGAAGTGGCCGCGCTGTCGGTCACCGATGTGCGCCGCTGGATCGAAAGCCTGCAGGTCAAGGGCGTGATGAGCGAGCGAGAGCAGGGCATCGCGCGCGACCTGATCCCGGAGATCCGCAGCCGCCTGGAATTCCTGGAGGAGGTGGGCCTGGGCTACCTCACGCTGGACCGCGGCGCGCCGACGTTGTCGGGCGGCGAGGCGCAGCGCATCCGCCTGGCCGCGCAGCTGGGCAGCAACCTGCAGGGCGTGTGCTACGTGCTGGACGAGCCCACCATCGGCCTGCACGCGCGCGACAACCAGATCCTGCTGGACGCGCTGCACAAGCTGGGCGGCAAGGGCAACACCCTGGTGGTAGTGGAGCACGACGAGGACACCATCCGCCGCGCCGACCACATCATCGACATCGGCCCCAGCGCGGGCAAGCGTGGTGGACGCGTCATCGCGCAGGGCACGGCCGACGACGTGACGGCGAGCGAAGAGTCGCTCACCGGCCGCTACCTGCTGCATGCGATGCGGCATCCGCTGAAACCGCGCCGCAACGGCGAAGAGGAAGGCCAGAAGCTGAAACTCCGCGGCGCCGACCTGCACAACCTGCGCAAGGTCGACGTCGACGTGCCGCTGCGCCGCCTGGTGGCGGTGACGGGCGTGTCCGGCTCGGGCAAGTCAACGCTGGCGCGCGACGTGCTGCTGCACAACGTGCAGGCGGCCGTGCAGCAGCGCACCACCAAGGCCGGCCGCGACGCCGACGACCGCGGCAAGCGGCCGAAGTGGAGCGGCTGCGGCTCGGTGGACGGCTACCAGGCCATCGACCGCGTGCTGGAAGTCGACCAGACGCCCATCGGCAAAACGCCGCGCAGCTGCCCGGCCACCTACATCGGCTTCTGGGACACCATCCGCAAGCTGTTCGCCGACACGCTGGAAGCCAAGGCGCGCGGCTACGGGCCGGGGCGCTTCTCGTTCAACACCGGCGAAGGCCGCTGCCCCACCTGCGAAGGCCAGGGCATGCGCACCATCGCGATGAGCTTCCTGCCCGACGTGAAGGTGCCCTGCGAGTCGTGCCACGGCGCGCGCTTCAACCCGGAGACGCTGGCCGTCACCTGGCGCGGCAAGAGCATCGGCGACGTGCTGCAGATGGAGGTGGACGAGGCGGTGGATTTCTTCGCCTCCATGCCCAACATCAGCCACCCGCTGCAACTGCTGAAGGACGTGGGCCTGGGCTACCTCACGCTGGGGCAGCCTTCGCCGACGCTGTCGGGCGGCGAGGCACAGCGCATCAAGCTGGTGACCGAGCTGTCCAAGGTGCGCGACGACATCACGCGCCGGGGCCAGAAGGCGCCGCACACGCTGTACGTGCTGGACGAACCGACGGTGGGCCTGCACATGGCCGACGTGGAGAAGCTGATCCGCGTGCTGCACCGCCTGGTGGACGGCGGCCACAGCGTGGTGGTGATCGAGCACGACCTGGACGTCATCGCCGAAGCCGACTGGATCATCGACCTGGGTCCGGAGGGCGGCGGCGAAGGCGGCCGCGTGGTCGCCGCGGCGCCGCCGGAGGAGGTGGTGCGATTGGGCACGCACACCGGAAAGGCGCTGCAGCCGGTGCTCGAGAGGGTCTGAGTCCATGCGCTCCCCCGGTGGCGCTGGTGCCATCGGGGGATGCCGCGGCGCCGGGCCGCGGCGAAGGTCGCGGCCCATGACCTCGCCCGCCCGCCCCATCGCCTTCGTCCTGGCCGCCACTTCGCACGGCAGCCTGATCGTCAACCGCTTCGACCGGCGCGAGCTGCCGGACGGCCAGGCCTATGGCGTCGGCCAGCAGCTGTTCGATCGCTCGGCTTTCGATCCCGAGGAAGTGGAACTCGCCAAGCGCCTGCTGGACTGCCGGCGCATGGAAGCGGGCGACGGCCTGGTGGCGCTGGATGGCGGCGCCAACATCGGCGTGCACACCGTGGAGTGGGCGCGCCACATGCATGGATGGGGCAGCGTGCTGGCCATCGAAGCACAGGAGACCGTGTTCTACGCGCTCGCAGGCAATCTCGCGTTGAACAACTGCTTCAACGCGCGCGCCTTCCTCGCGGCGCTGGGCGCCGAACCCGGCACGCTGCCGGTGCCGCAGCCGGACTATTGCCGTGAAGGCAGCTTCGGCAGCCTGGAGTTGCGGCGCCGGCAGGGCACCGAGTTCATCGGCCAGGCTGTCTCCTACGATCCCGCCGATTGCCGGCCGGTGCAGGTGATCACCGTGGATTCGCTGGGCCTGGAAAGGCTGGACTTCTTCAAGCTGGACGTCGAGGGCATGGAAGCCGACGTGCTGCGCGGCGCGCGCGAAACGCTGGCGCGCTGCAAGCCGCTGCTGCTGGTGGAAGTGATCAAGTCCGACCAGCGGGAATTGCGCGAGCTGCTCGGCGCGATGGGGTACCGCGGCGCGTATCCGCTGGGGCTGAACTGGCTGGCGGTGCACCGGGACGATCCGGCCGCGCGAAGGATCGACGCGTCGGATGGGCGGCTGGTATTGCGCACCGAGGCCTGACAATGGCCGCATGCAAGTCTTCTACAACGACCGCCAGGCCGCCCACCACGGCAAGCACGAGATGTTCCGCGGCGAGCTGGTGCCGTGCTTCGAGGTGCCGGCCCGCGTGGAGCACGTGCTGGCCGAACTGAAGTCGCGCAAGCTCGGCGAGTTCGCGCCGGTGCCGGAGATCGGCGACGCGCTGCTCCAGCGCGTGCACGCGCCGCGCTACCTGCGCTTCCTCGAAGGCGCGTGGGACGAGTGGGTGGCGCTCGACCCGAAGAACGCGCAGCGCGACGCGTTGCCTTCGTACTGGCCGATCCGCACCTTCCGCCACGACGTGCTGCCCGAGAGCTTCCCGGCGCGCATGGGCCTGTTCTCGTACGACGCGGGCTCGCCGCTCACCAGCGGCACTTGGACGGCGGCTCGTCAGGGCGCCGCATGTGCATGGGGGACCGCGCAGCGCCTGCTCGCCGGCGATCGCGCCGCATTCGCGCTGACGCGCCCGCCCGGCCACCACGCGGGCCACGACTTCTTCGGCGGCTACTGCTTCCTGAACAACGCAGCCATCGCGGCGCAGGCGTTGCGCGACGGTGGGCTGCAGAAGGTCGCGGTGATGGATGTCGACTACCACCATGGCAATGGCACGCAGGCCATCTTCTACGAGCGCGGCGACGTGTTCTTCGCCAGCGTGCACGGCGATCCGCGCACCGAGTACCCGTACTACCTGGGCTACGCGGATGAACGTGGCGCCTGCGCGGGCGAGGGCGCCAACCTGAACCTGCCATTGCCGCGAGGGACGGACTTCGTGACGTGGCGCGGCGCGCTCGCCAAGGCGCTCGAGGCCATCCGCGCGTGGGGTGCGCAGGCGATGGTGGTCTCACTCGGCGTGGACACCTTCGAGGACGACCCGATCTCCGGCTTCCGCCTGCGCAGCGGCGACTACCTGCGCGTGGGCGAAGACCTGGCGGCCACGGGCCTGCCTTGCGCCTTCGTCTTCGAAGGCGGCTACGCGGTGGCCGCCGCCGGCGTCAACGCCGTCAACGTGCTGGACGGCTTCCGCCAGCGCGCGGGCTGAGCGCGGTTTCGGTTTCGCGTCCGCGACAGCGGCGCAGGGACTTTCCCGATGCGCGAACGGGGCGCGGCCCGTCCAATCGCGGGCTTCGATCGTCCCCTTTGGAGAACAACATGCGCCGCCGACAACTGATCCAGCTGGCTGCTTCCGCCATCGCCGTGCCCACGCTGCCCGCCTTCGCGCAGGGCGCGGGCTTCCCGAACAAGCCGATCCGCCTGCAGATCGCCTTCCCCGCGGGCGGGCCCACCGACATCACGATGCGCTCGCTGGCCGACAACGCCGGCAAGGTGCTGGGCCAACCCGTCATCGTCGAGAACAAGCCGGGTGCCGGCGGCACGCTGCCCGCGCAGCAGCTGCAGTCGTCGCCGGCCGACGGCTACACGCTGGCGCAGATCCCGCTGGGCGTGTTCCGCCTGCCGTACACGACGAAGATCAACTGGCACCCGGTCAACGACATCACCTACATCATCAACGTCACCGGCTACGCGTTCGGCATCGCGGTGCCGGCCGACAGCCCGTTCAAGACCTGGGCCGACTTTGTGGCGTACGCCAAGGCCAATCCGGGCAAGCTGAGCTACGGCTCGACCGGCACCCTGACGAGTCCGCACCTCACCACCGAGCTGATCGCGCAGCAGCTGGGCATTCAGCTGAACCACATCCCCTACAAGGGCAGCGCGGACCTCGCGCAGGCCATCGGCGGCGGGCACATCATGGCGATGGCCGACTCCACCGGCTTCGCGCCCCTCGTGCAGGCCGGCAAGGTGCGCGTGCTCAACACCTGGGGCGACAAGCGCCTGGACAAGTTCCCGGACGTGCCGACGCTCAAGGAACTGGGCCTGAACATCGTGCAGAACTCGCCCTTCGGCATCGGCGCCCCGCGCGGCACGCCGCCGGAAGTGGTGAACAAGCTGCACGAAGCCTTCAAGAAGGCGATGGAGGAACCCAGCTACGTGGCCGCGCTGGCGCGCTACGACATGCTGCCCATGTACATGAGCCCGGCGCAGTACACCAGGTTCGCGCAGGACACCTTCGCCACCGAGAAGGCGCTGGTGGAGAAGCTGGGGCTGGCGAAGCCGAGCTGACAGCGGCCCGGCCGTTCGCCGCCGCATCGGCCCCGTCCGACGCCGGCATGCGCCGCTGCGCTGCCGCGCCAGCGCACGGCGGAGCGACAATCCCGGCATGCCCGCGCACAAGCCGCTCGTCTGGCTGCCTGCCTGCCACCGCAACCTGGACCTTTCGGATCCGGGCGGGTACACGGTGCTGGCGGACCGCTACGCGGCCTGCGTGTGCGAACTGGGCCTGCAGCCGGTGCTGTTCCCGATGGCGGGGGCCGGCGACATCCGCGAGCTGCTGCCCCTGGTCGACGGCGTGCTGCTCACCGGTTCGCCATCCAACGTCGAGGCATCGCACTACGGCACGAAGGCGCTCGACACCGACCTGCTCGACCCGCGCCGCGACGCGCTGACCATGGCGCTGGTGAAGGCGGCCGTCGCCGGCGGCACGCCGCTGTTCGGCGTGTGCCGCGGCCTGCAGGAGATGAACGTGGCGCTGGGCGGATCGCTGTACCAGCGCGTGCACACGGAGCAGGGGTTGCTCGACCACCGCGAGCCCGAATCCGGAAGCCTCGAAGAGCAGTTCGCCGAGCGGCACGAAGTCCTGCTGGAGCCCGGCAGCGCTTTCGCCCAGTGGGCCGGCGGCACGCGGGCGCTGGTGAATTCGCTGCACGGCCAGGGCATCAAGCGGCTGGGCGAAGGCCTGGTGGCCGAAGGCCGCGCACCCGACGGCCTGGTGGAGGCGGTGCGCGTGGACCACGCGTCGGCTTTCGCTTTCGGCGTGCAGTGGCACCCCGAATGGCGGCACAACGCCAACGCGTTCTACGCGCGCACCCTCGAAGCCTTCGCCCAGGCGTGCCGCGAGCATTGCCGCCGGAAGATGCTCTGACGCCGGCGCGCGCGTTGTCCTGCCCCCTCACGCGTTTCGTCTCGTAACAAACGAGCTGATCAGCTCGCGGCGCCGCGTGGAAAAGTTCCTCGGCGTTCGCGCCATCCTTGCGAAGAATGCGCTTCCCGTTACACACATGAGGACAAAGGGAGACATGAGGAAGTTGCTGTGGGCCCTGGCCGCCGCGTGCGCGGCCTGGACCGCGCCGGCGATGGCGCAAGGTGGCAAGGAATGGGTGCTGGCCGTCAGCGAAGGCACCTCCGGCGGCACCGACCACGCGCGCGTGATCGCCAAGTACGGCGGGCTGGCCGGCGTCATCGGCGACGCGGCCAAGCACAAGGTGGTGGTCGTCTTCGTGCGCGAGTTCGGCCTGCTCGAGGAAGGCATGAAGCAGGGCCGCTACGACTTCGTGATGGCGCGCCCCAGCGACTACCCGGCGCGCGGCGTGCGCGACTACGGCTACCGCTACGTGGCCAACGCCAACCCCGACGGCAACTGCCTCATCGTCGCGCCCAAGAACTCCGGCCTGAAGAAGCTGTCCGACGCGCACGGCAAGCGCTGGGTGCTGCCGGAGCAGGCCGCGTACATGACCAAGTTCTGCCGCGCCGAGCTGCGCGACCAGGGCATCGACATCGACAAGGAAAAGGTCGCGTACACGCGCGAGCAGGCCACCGTGGGCCAGTACCTGGACACCGGCTTCGCCGACGTGGGCGGCGTGGCGTCCTATTCCGGCCTGGCCAAGGAGTGGCAGAAGAACGGCGGCGTGGTGCTGCACAAGAGCAAGCCGCAGCCTTACTTCCCGCTGATCGCCGGCAAGTCGGTCAGCGCCAGGCAGGTCGAGGCGATCCAGAAGCAGCTGGCGTCCATCGAAACGGTGCCCGGCGGCCCCGACGCGCTGAAATCGATCGGCATCACCGGCTTCGACACCGGCGGCGAGAAGCGCCTGAGTGAGCTGCTCGACTGGCTGGGGAAGAAGCCCGCGCTCTAACGCCCGGGGCGCGCGGCCAGAATCGCCCGCGCCACTTCCGCGAAGCCCGCGCCGCGCTCCCCGCGCGTGACGTACGCGGGCGCGTGCGACAGCTGGTCCCAGAACCGCGCGATGTTGGCCACGCCCACGCTGTGCGGGAAGTGCTCGAACATCAGCACGTCGTTGGTGGAATCGCCGACGTAGACCCAGCGTTCCAGCTGCGCGTCCAGGTCTTCGTCCAGCAGCTGCCGCACGATCCAGCGCGCGCCTTCGCGCTTGGAGTGGCTGCCGTACCAGCCGTTGACGTGGATGGAGCTGACGGTGGCGGTCATGCCTTCGGAACGCATCAGCGCCACCACTTCGTCGATGCGCGCCTGCGGCAGCTGCGTGAACTCGCTGTGGTCGATGGCGATGTCGGTCTCGCGGCCCGGGCTGTCCTCGGCGCGGCGGGCGCCGGGGATCTCACGCTCGATGCGCGCCAGCACGCGCTGCATGCGCTCGAAGTTCACGCGCCGCTCGGCTTCGGGCTGCTGGTACAGCTTGCGCAGCCGCCCGTCGTCGCCGCGCACCAGCGCCACGGCGCCGTTCTCGGCCACGATGGCGTCCACCGGCCAGGCCAGCGCGAAAGGCTCGCTCCAGCCCACCGGGCGGCCGGTGATGGGGATGACGTGCAGCCCCGCCGAGCGCAGGTCGCCCAGCGCCTGCAGGGCGTCTGGCGTGATCGCGCCCTCGGTGGTGAGGGTGTCGTCGATGTCCGTGAAAAGACCGGCGATGCCCTGGCGGGCTTCGGCGGTCCATTGGTCGAGTGGCGTGTGGTCTTGGGTCAAGGCTGCAGGCGGCGCCCATCCCAGCCGGCCTGGTACATGGGGGAGTCCGCGGGTGGGGCTCCGGCGCGGTCGAAGATCGACCCGCCGTCCGCGGATTGTTGCAGTGTTGAGGCCGAGGCCGAGAACTGCACGCCGGTGCCGGTGCCCGCCGGGCAGGCGCCCGTGTCGATGTAGTTGACGGCCGCCGCCAGCAGGGGCTCGTTGCTGGCGCCCAGCGCCTTGGTGGCGTCCTCGCGCACCCGGCACTGCACCGGGAAGCCGGCCTGGTATTCGCCGAAGCCCTGGGCGTTGTAGACCTGGAACTCGATGGGGAAGTAGGCGCTGCCGCAGTTGTCCTTGCGGTGGAAGCCGTAGGGCTTGCCGCAGGTGCGGTCGCCGATCAGGACCACCTGCACGCCGATGCCGCGCAGGCTGTTGATGATGGATTCGCTGGCCGAGCAGGTCAGCTGCGAGGTCAGCACGTACAGGCGCGGCAGCGACAGCTGCGGCAGCGCGGTGCCCGCCGGGTAGTTGTCTTCCGCCACCGTGACCGTGTTGCTGTACCAGAAGGTGCCGGCGGCGTTCTCGCCGGTGCGGCGCGTGTTGTAGCGCACCGATTCGAAGATCTGGCCGTCCACCGAGGGGCCGGCCACCATGGCCGCGGCGGCCTGGGCGATGTAGATGAAGCCGCCGGAGTTGTAGCGCAGGTCCAGCACCAGTTCCTGCACGTTGGCGGCCTTCAGGCTGGTGAAGGCGGCGATCAGCGCATCCTGCGCGCCGCGGCTGTGCTCGTTGAACAGCAGGTAGCCCACCTTGCGGCCGGTGCGGCTGGTCATGGTGCGAACCATGGGCACGGGGTTGGTGTTGCTGGTCAGCACCGAGGGCGTGGCGTTGCCGCTGCGGACGTTCTGCATCGCGTCGGCGGACGTCGCCGTCATCACCGTGCTGAAGCGGTCGCGGGCGCGGCCGTTGGCGTCGGTGGTTTTCACCAGCAGCGCGTTGAAGTACGACGACATGTCGCTGTAGCCGGCGGCGTCCGCGCTGGGCATCTCGTCGTTCCAGAGGTAGGTCTCACCCATGTAGGCCTGCAGCCAGCGCTGCTGGTCCGGCAGGCCGCACTGGTTCGCCAGGGAGGACGAGAGCTGCGCACCGGAAGCGGTGTCGCTGCTGCTGCCGCCGCCACCGCCGCCCCCGCAGGCCGCCAGCGTGAGCGCCACGAAAGTGGTGGCAAAGGCAGCTGCGTGGCGCAGCGAGGGAACTTGTAACACGGCTCAACTCCACGGAAGAGCCGCAATTATTGTTGGGCTGTTTCAGCCCGTCACTGCGATAAAGAGAGCCCGGCGTGCTCGCGCAACAGGTGGAAGTGGATTTTGGGAAATCGTTCCTGTGCCAGCCGCACGTCGTAAGGCGAAGTGCAAAGAAATGCCAGCGCGTCGGCGGCGTCCAGCGCCATGCGCTGCGGGTAAGCGTCGGTAAAAGCCCGCAACTCGGCCGGGGTATCGGCGGTGATCCAGCGGGCGCCCGTGTACTGGCAGCCTTCCAGCCGGATGTCGGCGTCGTACTCGGTCTTCAGGCGGTGCTGCACCACCTCGAACTGCAGCTGGCCCACCGCGCCCAGCAGCATGGCGCCGCCGGCCTGCGGGCGGAACACCTGGATGGCGCCTTCCTCGCCCAGCTGCGCCAGGCCCTGCTGCAGCTGCTTGGTGCGCAGCGGGTTGCGCAGCAGCACGGTCATGAACAGTTCCGGCGCGAAGAAGGGCAGGCCGGTGAACTGCAGGCTGGCGCCGTCGGTGATGGTGTCGCCCAGCTGCACGCCGCCGTGGGTGGTGAAGCCGATGATGTCGCCGGCGTACGCCTCTTCCACCGCTTCGCGGCGCTGCGACAGGAAGGTCACCACCGACGTCGGGCGCAGCTCCTTGGCGGTGCGCTGCACCTTCAGCTTCATGCCCGGCGTGTAGCGGCCCGAGGCCATGCGCACGAAAGCGATGCGGTCGCGGTGGTTGGCGTCCATGTTGGCCTGCACCTTGAACACCACGCCGGCGAAATTGGCGTCGTCAGGCGCGACGGTCTTTTCCTGCGTCTGCCGGTTGACCACCGCCGAACTCAGGCGCGGCTGCGGCGCCGGCGCGATGTCCACCAGCGCGTCCAGCACCTCCATCACGCCGAAGTTGTTGACACCGGAACCGAAGAACACCGGCGTCTGCTTCGCATCCAGGAAGGCCTGGTGATTCCACTCGGGCGAGGCGCCGGTGGCCAGTTCCATGCTCTCGGCCGCGGCGTCGTATTCCGCGCCGAAGCGCGAACGCAGCGTGTCCGCGTCGTCCAGCGGGATGGCCTCGAAGTCCTGCGGGCGGCGCTCGCTGCCGGCTTCGAACACCGTCATCGCCCTGGTGCGCAGGTTCATGATGCCGCCGAAGCTCTTGCCCTTGCCCACCGGCCAGGTCATGGGCACGCAGGGCATGCCCAGTTCGCGTTCCACCTCGTCCAGGATGTCCAGCGGCTCGCGCACCTCGCGGTCCATCTTGTTGACGAAGGTGATGATGGGCGTGTTGCGCTGGCGGCAGACCTCGATGAGGCGCCGGGTCTGCGCTTCCACGCCGTTGGCCGCGTCGATCACCATCAGCGCCGAATCGACGGCGGTGAGCACGCGGTAGGTGTCTTCCGAGAAGTCCTTGTGGCCCGGCGTGTCCAGCAGGTTGATCACGTGGTCGCGGTAGACCATCTGCATCACCGACGAAGCCACCGAGATGCCGCGCTGCTTCTCGATCTCCATCCAGTCGCTGGTGGCGTGGCGCGAAGCCTTGCGGCCCTTCACCGCGCCCGCGATCTGGATCGCGCCCGAGAACAGCAGCAGCTTTTCCGTCAGCGTGGTCTTGCCCGCGTCGGGGTGGGAAATGATGGCGAAGGTTCGGCGCCGCCGGACTTCGGCGGTCAAGGGCGATGCGGACACGGGGAGGGGCTCTTTTTCGAAACGCGCCGATCAGCTGCAAAGCGTTTCGGCGGGACCCGTATTGTCGCCGATGGGTGTAGCTTGCCGGGATGGCTGCTTCCCAATCCGCCACCGTGATCGCCGCCGACGGCCACGAGGTGGCCGTCTCCAACCCCGGCAAGGTGCTCTTTCCGGAGGTCAAGCTCACCAAACTGGACCTGGTCCGCTACTACGTGGATGTGGCCGAAGGGGCGCTGCGCGGCACGGGCGGCCGGCCCTGCGTGCTGGTGCGCTACCCCGACGGCGTGGGTGGCGAGTTCTTCTTCCAGAAGCGGGCGCCGGCAAACCGGCCGGACTTCATCGAAGTGAGCACCATCCGTTTCCCATCCGGCCGCACGGCCGAAGAGGTGGTGCCGCGCAACGCCGCGGCGCTGGCCTGGATGGCCAACCTGGGTTGCCTGGAACTGCATCCGCACCCGGTGCGCGCCGAGGACCTGGACCACCCCGACGAATTGCGCGTGGACCTGGACCCGATGCCCGGCGTGCCCTGGCCACAGATCCGCGAAGTGGCGATGGTCGCGCGCGAAGTGCTGCACGAACACGGCCTGGTGGCGTGGCCCAAGACTTCAGGCTCGCGCGGCATCCACCTGCTGGTGCGCATCGAGGCGCGCTGGTCTTTCGACCAGGTGCGCCGCGCCGCACTGGCACTGGCCCGCGAGGTGGAGCGCCGCGCGCGCCAGCTGGCCACCAGCGCGTGGTGGAAGGAGGAGCGTCACGGCGTGTTCGTGGACTACAACCAGAACGCCAAGGACCGCACCGTGGCTTCGGCCTACTCGGTGCGGCCGCGGCCCGATGCCCGCGTGTCCACGCCGGTGACCTGGGAAGAGCTGGGCGACTGCGACCCGGCGGACTTCACGATGAAGACGGTGCCGGCGCGGCTGCGTCAGCACGGTGACCCGCACGCGCGCATCGACGAGTCGCCGGGGTCTCTCGATGCGTTGCTGGAGCTCTCGGCGAAGCACGAGAGCGCGGGGCAGGGCGACGCGCCGTGGCCGCCGCATTACCGCAAGCAGGCCGGCGAGCCGACGCGCGCCGCGCCGTCGAAGCGGCGCAGCAGCAAGCCGCTGATCGAGGTGGCGCGCTCGGACCGCGAGGCGGAAGCCGTCGCGGCGGCCGAAGCATGGAAGCAGAAGCACCCGAAGGCGGCGGCGCACCTGGAGCCGGCTGACGTGCTGGTCGATCGCATGCGCGGCAGCTCCTCGCTGTGGTATCGCGTGCGAATCAACCTCGAGCACGTGCCCGCGAAGCTGCGTCCGCGTGAGCCCAAGCCGGGCTGACGACGGCCGCGCCGCGTGTTACGTCGCCGCCGCGGCGGGCTGGAACACCTGGGCCAGCTCGAAAGGCGTGGTGACTTCCAGCTGGTCGTAGCGGCAGTCGGTGGGCGGCTTGTCGGGGCGCCAGCGCAGGAACGTGGTGGCGTGGCGGAAGCGGTCGCCCTGCAGGTGGTCGTACTTCACTTCGCACACGCACTCGGGCCGCAGCGGCTCCCAGCTGAGGTCCTTGCCACCGCTCCAGCGGCTCTTGGCGCCGGGCATGCGCTCGGCGTCGCCCGCGCTGGCCTGTGCCCACTCGCGCCAGGGGTGGTCGGCCATCGCGCCTTCGCGCAGCGGCGCGAGCTCTTCCAGCAGTTGGCGGCGCATGTCCATCGTGAACGAGGAAGTGATGCCCACGTGCTGCAGCACGCCCGCGCCGTCGTACAGGCCCAGCAGCAGCGAACCGATCGCGTCCTGCGAATCCCTGTACCAGCGGAAGCCCGCCACCACGCATTCGGCGGTGCGCGCGTGCTTGATCTTGAGCATCGTCCGCTTGCCGGGCTGGTACGTCGCTTCGGCGGGCTTGGCCATCACGCCGTCCAGGCCCGCGCCTTCGAAGCGCTGCAGCCATTCCTGAGCCTGCCCGCGGTCGGTGGTCACCCGCGTGACGTAGAGCGGCGCCTTGGCGGAGCCGAGCAAACGTTCCAGCCGCGCGCGCCGTTCGCGCTGCGGCAGGTCCATCACCGATTTGCCGCCGGCAGCCAGCAGGTCGAAGGCGACGAAGCCCGATGGCGTTTCCTTCGCCAGCTTGGCGATGCGCGATGCGGCGGGATGGATGCGCTGCTGCAGGGCGTCGAAGTCCAGGCCGTTCGGTCCCGCGACCACGATCTCACCGTCGACGATGCAGCCCTTGGGCAGCTGCTCGGCCAGCACCTTCTCCAGTTCCGGGAAGTAGCGGTTGAGCGGCTTGAGGTCGCGGCTCTGGATGGTCACGCCCGAGGTGCCGCGGAACACGATGGCCCGGAAGCCGTCCCACTTGGGTTCGAACAGGAAGCCTTCGCCTTCGGGCAGGGACTCGGCGATCTTCGCCAGCATGGGGGCCAGCGGGGCCGTGAAAAGTGTCGCGGAAACCATGCGGCTTTGTACCTCAGCGCTGCCCGGCCGTGGGCGCTCCGTATAATCGCAACCCATCCGAGGAGCGTTGCAGCACCGCCCAGGTGTGAGGCTCGGAAACCTTCGCAACGACGCTCACCCACTGCACTACGTGAGGTGAGTTGCACAACCCCTTGCAGGCAGTGGCTGGACCGAAACCCGTTTCAGGAGCCGCCATGAACGCCGTTCTCAAGCAGACCGCGACGCAAGACTGCGTCATCACCGACATCGCCCTGGCCGACTGGGGCCGCAAGGAAATCCGCATCGCCGAGACCGAGATGCCCGGCCTGATGGCGATCCGTTCGGAATTCGCCAAGGCCCAGCCGCTGAAGGGCGCGCGCATCACGGGCTCGCTGCACATGACCATCCAGACCGCGGTGCTCATCGAGACGCTGCAGGCGCTGGGCGCGCAGGTGCGCTGGGCCTCGTGCAACATCTTCTCCACCCAGGACCACGCCGCCGCGGCCATCGCCGCCGCCGGCACGCCGGTGTTCGCCAAGAAGGGCGAGTCGCTGGAAGAGTACTGGGACTACACGCACCGCATCTTCGACTTCGGCGCCAAGGGCGGCGAGGGCGAAGGCCCGAACATGATCCTGGACGACGGCGGCGACGCCACGCTGCTGATGCACCTGGGCATGCGCTGCGAGAAGGACCTGTCGCTGATCGACACCCACTCCAGCGAGGAAGAGCGCATCCTGCACGCTTCCATCAGGAAGAAGCTGGCCGAAGACCCGACCTGGTACAGCCGCAAGTCGGCCCAGATCCTGGGCGTGACGGAAGAGACCACCACCGGCGTGCACCGCCTGCAGGACATGGCCAACAAGGGCCTGCTGAAGTTCCGCGCGATCAACGTCAACGACTCGGTCACCAAGAGCAAGTTCGACAACCTGTACGGCTGCCGCGAATCGCTGGTGGACGGCATCAAGCGCGCCACCGACGTGATGGTGGCCGGCAAGGTGGCCCTGGTGGCCGGCTACGGCGACGTGGGCAAGGGCAGCGCGCAGGCGCTGCGCGCGCTGTCGGCGCAGGTGTGGGTGACCGAGATCGACCCCATCAACGCCCTGCAGGCCGCCATGGAAGGCTACCGCGTCGTGACGATGGACTATGCCGCCGACAAGGCCGACATCTTCGTCACCTGCACCGGCAACAAGGACGTCATCACCTACGCCCACATGGCGAAGATGAAGGACCAGGCCATCGTCTGCAACATCGGCCACTTCGACAACGAGATCGACGTCGCGACGCTCGAGAAGAAGTGCCAGTGGGAAGAGATCAAGCCGCAGGTCGACCACGTCATCTTCGAAGGCGGCAAGCGCATCATCCTGCTGGCCAAGGGCCGCCTGGTGAACCTGGGCTGCGCCACCGGCCACCCCAGCTACGTGATGAGCTCCTCGTTCGCCAACCAGACGCTGGCGCAGATCGAGCTGTTCACCAAGCCGAAGGCGTACGAAACGGGCAAGGTCTACGTGCTGCCCAAGCACCTGGACGAGAAGGTCGCCCGCCTGCAGCTGTCCAAGCTGGGCGCGCAGCTCACCGAGCTGACCGCCGAGCAGGCCGCCTACATCGGCGTGGACAAGAACGGGCCGTACAAGCCCGATACGTACCGCTATTGAGCTGCGCATGGCGAATGACAAATGACGCATGAAGTCATTTGTCATCGAGCGGCAGCGAGCTCATTTGCCATTGCCCGAATGCGCGCCGACCAGCTCCTCGTCGAACGCGGCCTCGCGGCCACGCGCTCGCAGGCGCAGCGCCTGATCGCGTCGGGCGTGCGCTGGCACGACGCGCGCGGCTGGCACGACGTGGCCAAGAACGGCGACGAGGTGCCCGCAGGCGCGCAGGTCGAGCTGCTGGACGACGCGGAAACGCGCTACGTCTCGCGCGGCGGGCTGAAGCTGGAAGGTGCGTTGCGCGCGGCGGGCGTGGACCCGCGCGGGCTGCGGTGCCTGGACGTGGGCCAGTCCACCGGCGGCTTCACCGACGTGCTGCTGCAGCAAGGCGCGGCGCAGGTGGCCGGCGTGGACGTGGGCCACGGCCAGCTGCACGACAAGCTGCGGGCCGATGCACGCGTGGTCGCGCTGGAGAAGGTGAATGCGCGCGAGCTGGATGCGGCGCGCCTGCGCGAAGCGGGCGTCGAAGCGCACTTCGATCTCGCGGTCGGCGACCTGTCGTTCATCTCGCTCACGCTGGTGCTGCCCGCCCTCGCGCCGCTGCTCGCGCCGGGCGGACGCCTGCTGATGCTGGCCAAGCCGCAGTTCGAGCTGCAGCCCGGCCAGCTGGGCAAGGGCGGCGTGGTGCGCGACGAGGCGCTCTACCCGCAGGTGGAAGCGCGCTTGCGCGAAGCCTGCGCGGCGAATGGTTTGCAAGTCCTGGGCTGGCACGACAGCCCGATCCGCGGCGGCGACGGCAACCGCGAGTTCTTCATCGACGCAAGGAGGGGAGCATGAGCACGCTTCCGGTGAGCCTGGAATTCTTTCCGCCCAAGACCGAAGAGGGGGCGGAGAAGCTGCGCGGGGCGCGGCAGAAGCTGTATGCGCTGAAGCCCGAGTTCTGCTCGGTCACTTTCGGCGCGGGCGGGTCCACGCAGGAGGGCACGCTGGCTTCGGTGCGCGAGATCATGGCCGAAGGCGTGTCGGCCGCGCCGCACCTCTCGTGCATCGGCCAGACGCGCGACAGCATCCGCGAGCGGCTGGTCGCGTACTCGACCGCGGGCGTGAAGCGCATCGTCACGCTGCGTGGCGACCTGCCCAGCGGCTACGGCCTGGGCGGCGAGTTCCGCTACGCGAGTGACCTGGTCGCTTTCATCCGCGCGGAAACCGGCCGCCAGTTCACGCTGGAAGTGGCCGCGTACCCCGAGGTGCATCCGCAGGCGCGTTCGCCGCAGGCGGACCTGGAGGCTTTCATCGCCAAGGTGGAAGCGGGCGCGGACTCGGGCATCACGCAGTACTTCTTCAACGCCGATTCGTACCTGCGATTCGTCGATGAACTGCGCAAGCGCAACGTGCAGGTGCCGGTGGTGCCGGGCATCATGCCCATCACCAGTTCGACGCAGCTGATGCGCTTTTCCGACGCGTGCGGCGCGGAGATCCCGCGCTGGATCCGGCTGCGGCTGCAGGGCTTCGGCGACGACTCGGCTTCGATCAAGTCGTTCGGCCTGGACGTCGTCACCGCGCTGTGCGAGCGGCTGCGTGCGGAGGGCGCGCCCGGCCTGCACTTCTACACGATGAACCAGGCGCAGGCCACGCTGGAAATCTGCCGGAGGCTGGGCGCGTGAGGGCTTGGGCGGCGCTGCTGCTGGCGGGCTTCGCTTCGTGCGGTGCGTGGGCCGACGAGGCCGGCGAGCCGTTCGGGCTGGACAAGCCGCTGCCAGAGACGCCGCAACTTTCCGCTTCGCCTTCGCCGGTGGTGGAGGAAGGTCCCGCGTCCTGGTACGGGCTGGCCTTCCACGGCCGGCGCACGGCCAGCGGCGAGCGCTTCGACATGAAGGCCTTCACCGCCGCGCATCCCTGGCTGCCTTTCGGCACGCGCGTGCTGGTGCGCAACCCGCGCAATGGCCGCAGCATCGTCGTGCGCATCAACGACCGCGGGCCGCACGTGGCGGGCCGCATCATCGACCTGAGCCATGCGGCCGCGCAGGCGCTGGGCCTGCTGGGCGTGGGAACGAGATCGGTGGTGCTGACGCTGGCGCAGGAACTGCCGCCGCGCCGGCGCGGTCAGCAGCAGGGCCGGCCGTAGTTCTGCATGCAGAGGTTGCGGATGCGTTCGCGGTCCTGGTCGATGCGGCGCTGGGCCTCGTATTGCCGGCGCCTGGCACACCTCGAATCGGCGCCGGCGGCCGGCGTCAGCCGCCGGCTTCGAGCTGCTGCCCCTGGCCGCGGCCCCGCCCCAGCACCGACAACAGCTGCGGCAGCGCGGCCTGCAGCGCCGGCTTCAGCGTGTGCGGCGGGTTCAGCACGAACAGGCCGCTGGCGTTCAGCGTGGGCTTGCGCGGGCCGCCGGGCTCCGCTTCCTTCGCGCCCACCGAGAAAGTCGCGTGCAGCCAGGGCTTGCGCGCCTGGTTGGCCAACGTCTTCAGCTTGCGCGGCAGGTCGTGCGCCTCGGCGCGCGGGATGACGGGGTACCAGACGGCGTAGGTGCCGGTCGCGAAACGCGGCAGGGCGTCCTTCAGCGCCGCGGTGACCTTGGCGTAGTCGCTCTTGATCTCGTAGCTGGGGTCGATGAGCACCAACGCGCGGCGCGAAGGCGGCGGCAGCAGCGCCTTCAGCGCCTCGAAGCCGTCCTGGCGGTCCACCGTGACCTGGCGGCCGGCCTTCAGCTGGGCGACGTTGCCGGCCAGCGCCTGGCTGTCGCTGGGATGCAGCTCGAACAGCTTCAGCTTGTCGCGCGAGCCGGCGCCGGACCGCAGCGCGTGCTGGGCGATGAATGGCGAGCCGGGGTAGACGCGCACCTCGCCGGGGCGGTTGAACGCCTGCACCAATTCGATGTAGTCGGCGACGGCGGGCGCCAGGGGCTGGCCGTCCATTGTCTTGTTAGCGCCCACTTTCTCGAAAAGCTTGAACACGCCGTCAATGGCTTCGCCTGAGGTGCCGGCGTAGTCGCCATCCAGCCGGTACAGGCCGGCCCCCGCGTGGGTGTCGATCACCCACAGCGGCGCCTCCTTCAGGGTGAGGTGGCGCAGGATGGCGAGCAAGGCCACGTGCTTGAAAACGTCGGCGTGGTTGCCGGCGTGGAAGGCGTGGCGGTAACTGAACATCCCGGTATCCTACCCGCCGCCCGTCGCTTCCTTGCGGTAAGTCCTTGATTCATCGTAGAATCTCAGGCTTTCCGCAGCGCTACTAGGCCCCGCGACGGAAGCCGGAGAAATCCGGTCACCCCACCTAAGAGGTTCCCAGAAGAGGAACACCGACCGTGGAAAAGGGCCGCCAGACCCAACTCGAAAGCTTCCATGAAAACGTTCAGCGCGAAACCCGCTGACGTGACGCACGAGTGGTTTGTGATTGACGCCACCGACAAGGTGCTCGGACGTGTTGCCAGCGAAGCAGCACTCCGGTTGCGCGGCAAGCACAAGGCCATCTACACGCCTCACGTCGACACCGGCGACTACATCGTCGTCATCAACGCTTCCAAGCTCCGTGTCACCGGCACGAAAGAGCTGAACAAGAAGTACTACCGCCACTCGGGCTTCCCCGGCGGCATCTACGAGACCAACTTCCGCGACCTGCAGGCCAAGCATCCCGGCCGCGCGCTGGAGAAGGCCGTCAAGGGCATGCTGCCCAAGGGCCCGCTGGGCTACGCCATGATCAAGAAGCTGAAGGTCTACGGCGGCACCGAGCACCCGCACACCGCCCAGCAACCGAAGCCCCTGGAGATCTGAAGATGATCGGTGAATGGAACAACGGCACCGGCCGGCGCAAGACCAGCGTCGCCCGCGTGTTCCTGAAGAAGGGCTCCGGCAAGATCACGATCAACGGCAAGGACATCGAGCAGTTCTTCGGCCGCCAGACGTCGATCATGATCGCGCGCCAGCCCCTGGTGCTGACCGCCAACAACGAAGCGTTCGACGTCATGGTCAACGTGCACGGCGGCGGTGAATCCGGCCAGGCCGGCGCGGTGCGCCACGGCATCACCCGCGCGCTGATCGACTACGACGCGGCCCTCAAGCCGCAACTGTCGGCCGCCGGCTTCGTCACGCGCGACGCCCGTGAGGTCGAGCGCAAGAAGGTCGGCCTGCACTCCGCGCGCCGCCGCAAGCAGTTCAGCAAGCGCTAAACCGCAAGCTCAGCGTTACAAAGCCGCACACAAGTTCGCTTGGTGCGGCTTTGTCGTTGGTGGCATGCTCACAAACTAGCTCATGCGTTGGAAGCTGTTACGCCGCCGGCTGACGATCAGCGCCCCCCGGGTCGCGGTCCGAAGCGCCATGCCCTGGCCCCTGCGCTGGGCGGTGGTGGCCATCGTGCTGGGTTTCTGCGGCGCCATCAGCCTGTGGGCTTTCGAATTCGGCAAGAGCATCGCCGGGCTGGACAGCGAAGCCAAGGCCGAGCTGTCGCAGCTGCGCAGTGAGGTCTCGCGGCTGCGCGAAGAGCGCGACAAGGCGCAGTCCATCCTCAACACTTCCGGCAGCCTCATCACGGCCGAGCGCTCCGCGCAGGAACGCATGGCCTCGCAGGTCCGCCAGCTGGAAGCCGAGAACCGCGCGCTGCGCGACGACCTGGGCTTCTTCGAGAAGCTGATGCCCGCCGGCGGCAACGAAGGCATCGCCATCCGCGGTCTGCAGGCCGAGGTGCTGGCCGGCACGCAGCTGAAATGGCAGGTGCTGGTGATCCAGCCCGTCAAGAACGCGCCGGAATTCCGCGGCAAGCTCCAGCTCACGGTCGCCGGCACGCTGGACGGCAAGCCCTGGATGATGGACCTCCCGGACGGCTCGCAGGACCTTCGGTTCCGCCAATACCGCCGCCTGGAAGGCATGGTCGACCTGCCTCAACAGGTCGTGGTAAAAAACGTTTCCGCCAAGGTGGTGGAAGGGACGGCCACCCGGGCGGTGCAAAGCATCAAGCTCGGGGCCTGATCAGCAGGAACGCAAAGAGGAGTAGCCGATGTTCGGCAAGAAAGCGCAACCCCCGATCAAGAGCCTCATCGCCCACGGCAGCCGCGTGGAAGGCAACCTCAGGTTCACCGAAGGCCTTCGGGTCGACGGCGAAGTCGTCGGCGACATCCGCGCCATGACCGAAGAGCCCAGCATGCTGGTGATCTCCGAAGCCGCGGTGGTGCAGGGCGAGATCCACGCCGACCACGTCATCGTCAACGGCACCGTGCGCGGCCCCGTGTTCGCCAACGAATTGCTGGAACTGCAGCCCAAGGCGCACATCGAAGGGGATGTGTCCTACCGGGCCCTGGAAATGCACCAGGGCGCCGTCATCTCCGGGCAGCTGAAGCCGCTGGCGGTGGGCGAGGAAAAGCCCTTACTGAAGCTGGCGGCAAACAACCAGTAGCCGCAATACCCGACTGGATTGCCGTACCATTCCAGTCTCATTCAAGGAAGTCATTCTCATGAGCGCCGCCGCCGAAACCGTCCAGACCGAAATGCCCGCACCGCTGATCTTCACCGACAGCGCCGCGGCGAAGGTGGCCGACCTCATCGCCGAGGAAGGCAACCCCGACCTGAAGCTGCGCGTTTTCGTGCAGGGGGGGGGCTGCTCGGGTTTCCAGTACGGCTTCACGTTCGACGAGATCGCGAATGACGACGACACCGTGATGAGCAAGAACGGGGTCTCGCTGCTGATCGACGCGATGAGCTACCAGTACCTGGTGGGCGCTGAGATCGACTACAAGGAAGACCTGCAGGGCGCGCAGTTCGTGATCAAGAACCCGAATGCCACCACCACCTGCGGCTGCGGCTCCAGCTTCTCCGCCTGATCAGGCGGGCCAAAGAGCTCCAAGCACACGGGCGCCTCGGGCGCCCGTGGTGCTTGTGAGGGGCAGTTTTTCGCGCCGCACGCACTGCCGCGCCAACCAGGCGAAGGCCGCGGCTTCCACCTGCAGCGGCGGCAAGCCTTCCTCTTCACTCGACAGCACGCGCGTGCCGGGCAGCAGCGCCTGCAGGCGGCGCATCAGGTGGCCGTTGAGCGCGCCACCACCGCAGACCACCAGCTTGGGCAAATCGGCCGCGTGGCGCTTCACGTCCTGCGCGATGGCGGCCGCGGTGAGTTCGGCCAGCGTCGCCTGCACGTCCTGCGGCGAAACGTTTGACTTCAGCTGCCCTGCCAGCCACTCGTCGTGGAACAGGTCGCGTCCGGTGCTCTTGGGTGGGTTCGACGCGAAGTAGGGCTCGGCCAGCATCGACTTCAGCAGCGCCTGGTCCGGCGTGCCGCCCGCGGCCCACGCGCCATCGCGATCGAAGGGCTGGCCCTGGTGCCGCAGGCACCACGAGTCCATCAGCGCATTGCCCGGACCGCAGTCGAACCCCAGCTGCGTGCCGTCGGCGCGCAGCAGCGTGAGGTTGGAGATGCCGCCGATGTTCAGCACCCCCAGCGTTTCGCTTGCACGGCCGAACATCGCCCGATGGAAGAACG
Source organism: Ramlibacter humi (assembly GCF_004681975.1). Classification (GTDB taxonomy): domain Bacteria; phylum Pseudomonadota; class Gammaproteobacteria; order Burkholderiales; family Burkholderiaceae_C; genus Ramlibacter; species Ramlibacter humi. Next base: position 268,246 of record NZ_SMLK01000005.1, on the reverse strand, counting down.
GCGCCAGCGGCGCGCCCTGGCCGCCCGCCGCAACGTCGCGCGTGCGGAAGTCGGCCGCCACGTCGATGCCCGTCAGTTCCGCCAGCAGCGCCGGCTGCGCCAGCTGCACCGTGTAGCCGGTGCCGTCGAAAGCCTGCGGCCGGTGCCGCACGGTCTGGCCGTGGGCGCCGATCGCGCGCACGTCGCCGGCCGTGAGCTTCGACTGCCGCAGCAGGTCGTGCACCACCTGCGCATACACGCGCATCAGCGCATTCGCCGCCAGCTCGCCGCGATGGATCTCATCTTCACCGGACTTGTTCAGCGCCAGCAATTCGGCGCGCAACGCGGGATCGAACGGCGCGGTGGCATGGGCCAGCACGCGCACGCCGCTGTCGAAAGTGGCGACGACGCCGTCCACCCCGTCGAGCGAGGTGCCGGACATCAGGCCGATGAAGTGTTCGGGCATGCGGCGATTCTGCCGCGCAGCGCGCCTATTCCGCGCTGGCGGTCGTCGCGAGCGCCGCGGCCGCGAGCTGGGCGCGCATGGACTTCGCCAGCTGCTCGAACGCCGGCCTGGCCGACGCCGTCAGCGGCGTGTTCTGCGCGCGCCTGGCCACCAGGATGGGGTCCTGGTGCACGCCGTTGACGCGGAACTCGAAGTGCAGGTGCGGGCCGGTCGCCCAGCCGGTGGCGCCCACCGCGCCGATGCGCTGGCCCTGCGACACGTTCTGCCCATTGCGCACGTCGATGCGGCTCAGGTGCGCGTACACGGTGAGGTCGCTGCCGTTGTGCTTGACCATCACCACGTTGCCGAAGCCGTTCTGCACGCCCGCGAATTGCACGACGCCGTCGCCCACCGTACGCACCGGCGTGCCGGTGGGCGCGCCGTAGTCCACGCCCAGGTGGGCCTTCCACTGCTTCAGGATCGGATGGAAGCGGTTGGCGAACCCGCTGGTGACGCGCGAGAACTCCATCGGCGAAGCCAGGTACGAGCTGGTAAGGCTCTTGCCGTCCAGCGTGTAGTAGCCGCCCTTGGTGCCCGGTTCCTGGAACCAGACTGCCTGGAAGGTCTTGCCGTTGTTGACGAACTCCAGCGACAGCACGCGGCCGGTGCGCAGCGGCTCGCCGTCGGCTTCCAGCGCTTCGTACACCACGCTGAAGCGGTCGCCCTTGCGCAGGCCGCGGTGGAAATCGATCTCGGCGGACAGGATGTCGGCCACCTGCACCGCCACTTCGTCGGGGATGTGCGACTCGTCCACCGCCGCGAAGAGCGAAGTGCGGATGGTGCCGCTGCCCAGTCGGGCGGCCGCCTGCAGCGGCGCGCTTTCGATGCGGGTGGAGAACTGGCCCTTGGCGTCCTTCTCCACCACCAGGCGGCGGAAGTTGCCGGAATCGTCGGCGACCCAGCGCGCGGTGAGGCTGGCCAGCGCGTGCTGGTCGGTCGCCTCGGCGCGAACCACGCGGCCCGGGCGCCCCAGCAGCTGCTGGCGCACGGTGCCGTCCTGGCGCAGGTAGTTGGCCGCGGCCGGGTCGCTGACGCCCAGGCGCGCCAGCAGCGTGTCCACCGTGTCGGTGGTGCGCACGGTGTCGCTGCGATAGAGATTGAAGACGTGGGCGTCCAGCGCTTCGGCCTGCTCCGACAGCGGGGTGGACGCGGGCTGCACCGCTTCTTCCACCGTGCTCACCGGCAGGCTGGAAGGATCCGGCCCGAACGACGCGACGGCGAAAGCGCCGCCACCACCACCCAGCAACAGCGCGGCGACCACGGCGGTGATCTGGCGCGGATGCCGCTGCAATGCCCCGGCGGCGAGGGCCAGGGCGCTTTCGGCAGCGGCAAAGATGTTTCTTTTCAAACCTCGGACCTTCTGTGACGGGAAACACCGGGATCGGCCGGCAGTGTGTCCCGTGGGCGGCGCGGCGGGAATGCCTCGACTGGGCAGCTCTTTAGAATCACCCCGGCCGCGAAATGGGCGCCAGTATAGCGATGGTGACAACCCGTCGGATCAGTAAAAAACCGTGATGAATCAACCACTTGTTACAACCGCGCACCCCGTGACCGACCGTGTCCGCGAAGCCCTGGCGGTGACGCTGCGCGGCTGCGAGGAACTGATCCCGAAGGACGAGTGGGTCGCGAAGCTGGCGAAATCCGAAGCCGCCCGCACCCCTTTGCGGGTGAAGCTGGGCCTGGACCCCACCGCCCCGGACATCCACGTGGGCCACACGGTCGTGCTCAACAAGCTGCGCCAGTTGCAAGACCTGGGCCACACCGTCATCTTCCTCATCGGTGACTTCACATCGATGATCGGCGACCCCTCGGGCCGCAACACCACGCGCCCGCCCCTGACGAAGGAGCAGATCGAAGCCAACGCCGAGACCTACCGCGCGCAGGCCTACAAGATCCTCGACCCCTCGAAGACCGAGCTTCGCTACAACAGCGAATGGAGCGACCCGCTGGGCGCGCGCGGGATGATCCAGCTGGCCGCCCGCTACACGGTGGCGCGCATGATGGAGCGCGACGATTTCCATAAGCGCTTCACCGAAGGCCGATCCATCAGCGTGCACGAGTTCCTGTACCCGCTGATGCAGGGCTACGACTCGGTCGCGCTGAAGAGCGACCTGGAGCTCGGCGGCACCGACCAGAAATTCAACCTGCTGATGGGGCGCCACCTGCAGCAGGAATACGGCCAGGAGCCCCAGTGCATCCTGACCATGCCCTTGCTCGAAGGCCTGGACGGCGTCGACAAGATGAGCAAGAGCAAGAACAACTACATCGGCATCACCGAGGACGCCAACACCATGTTCGCCAAGGTGATGTCGATCTCGGACACGCTGATGTGGCGCTGGTACATGCTGCTGTCGTTCCAGAGCGAAGCCGCCATCGCGAAGCTGAAGTCGGAAGTGGACGGTGGCCGCAACCCGCGCGATGCCAAGGTGGCCCTGGCCAAGGAGATCACCGCGCGCTTCCACGACGCGGCCGCCGCCGACGCGGCCGAGCAGGATTTCGTCAACCGCAGCAAGGGCGGCATCCCGGACGAGATCCCGGAAGTGACGCTCTCGGGCGCGCCGCTGGGCATCGGCGCGCTGCTCAAGCAGGCGGGCCTGGCGCCGTCCACCAGCGAAGCCAACCGGCTGATCGACGGCGGCGGCGTGCGCATCGACTCCTCCACCGTCAGCGACAAGGGCTTGAAGCTGGCCGCGGGCACCTACGTCGTGCAGGTGGGCAAGCGCAAGTTCGCGCGCGTGACCCTGGCCTGACGCTCGGCGCGCGGGCGGCACCGCCTCAGCGCGCGCCCGCCTTTTCCAGCAGCTTCGCCATCTCCATGTAGCCGCGCGAGCGCGCCAGCTGCAGCGGCGTGTTGCCCTGCCGGTCCTTCAGCTGCTGGCTGGCGCCCGCGTCCAGCAGCGCCTTCAGCGTGTCCTGGTGGCGCGGGCCGCCGTCGCCCAGCACGACGGACTCAATCACCGCGGTCCAGTGCAGGTTGTTCACGTGGTCCAGCGGCGCGCCGGCCTTGATCAACTGCCGCACCACGCCCGCGTGCCCCAGGTGCGCCGCGGCGATCAGCGCCGTGCCGTCGTAGCGGCTGGTCACCTGCTTCGCGCTGGCGCCCAGCGACAGCAGCAGCGCGAGCGTCTCCTCGTCGTTGGCCACCGACGCGATGGTCACCGCGTCGTAGCGGTCGTTCTCCAGCGGGTCGAGCTTGGCACCCGCCTGCGCCAGCGCGCGGATGGCTTCACGCTGGCGCGCGAACGTGGCGACGTGCAGCGGCGTGCGCCCGTTGCCGTCGCGTGCCTCCAGGTTGGCGTGCGAAGCGGCCAGCTTGCGGATCGCCTCCGCGTCGCCGCGCTGCGCGGCGGCATGCAGGCCGGTGTACTTCGCGGCTTCCGCCGGCGAAGGCCCGACCTGGGCCGAAGACGGCGCGGCGGCCAGCAGCGAGCCCAGGGCCAGCATCAGGGACGCCAGCGCCGCCTTCATTTCAGCAGGTCCTTCACCTGGTCCAGCGCCGCGATCGCGCACTGCTCATCCAGGTTGCCGCCCGGCGCGCCGGCGACGCCCACCGCGCCGATCACTTCGTCGCCCACCTTCACCGGGACGCCGCCGCCGAGCAGCAGGTAGCCGGGGATGTTCACCAGGTTGGCGGCGCCGGGGTTCTTCTGCGCGCCTTCCATCATCGCCAGCGTGTTGTTCTTGGCCGATGCCGACGTGTAGGCCTTCAGGCGGCTGGCTTCCAGCGTGTGCGGGCCGGCCAGGTCGGCGCGCTGCACGGCGCGCACGGTGCCGGCGCGGTCGACCACGGTGGCGGTGACGTTGTACTTGTTGGCGGTGCACGCGGCCACGGCGTTGGCGGCGACGCGGTTGGCCAGGTCCAGCGACATGTTGCGCTCGGTGCGCACGGCCTGGGCGGACGCGGCGCCGGCGATCACGGTCAGGGCGGCGAGGGTGGCGAGGGTCTTGGCTTTCATTGGTGTTCTCCTTCGGTTGCGGCCGTCGTCCAGCCGTGCCGCCACTTTAGGAGTCGCGCCCCCGCGCCGCCATTCGTGCGGCTACGCCGCGGCATGCGTAGAACTACGCGGTGCCCGCGTCCACCAGCGCCGCGTAGCGGCGGATCAGCTGGGCCAGCGAAGGCGCCTCCAGCTTCTCGAACAGGTGGGCGCGGTGCGCCTCCACCGTGCGCGGCGACAGGCCCAGCGCCTTGCCGATCTCCTTGTTCGTCAGCCCCTCCACGATCAGCGCCAGCACCTCGCGCTCGCGCGGCGACAGCTGGCCGTGCTTCTCGCGCGCTTCGCGGTCGCCCTGGCGCCGCTCGCGCGAATGCACGTGCTGGCGGATGGCCTGCTGCAGCGCTTCCAGCAGGCGCTCGTCGTCCACGGGTTTCTCCAGGAACTCTGCCGCGCCGGCCTTGAAAGCGCGCCGGCACATCTCCACCGTGCCGTGCCCGGTGAGCATCACCACCGGCTGGTCGGCGCCGCCGGCCACCAGTTGCTCCAGCACCGCGAGGCCGCCCAGGCCGGGCATGCGAACGTCGAGCACGATGGCGCCGACCGCCTCGCGGTCGAACTCGCGCAGGAACGCCTGCGGGTCCGCCCACGCCTTCACGCGCAGGCCCACCGTGCCGATCAGCAGCGACAGCGCATCGCGCACCGCCGCGTCGTCGTCGACCAGCTGCACCAGCGGCGAAAGCGTCTCTTCGTTCATGCGGCGGCGGGCAGGGTGAGGAGGAAGGCGGCGCCACGCGGCGCGCGCGCTTGCGCCTGCAGGCGGCCGCCCATCGCGCCGGCCAGGCTTTCGCAAAGAGAGAGGCCGAGGCCCAGGCCCTGCTCGCGCGTGGTGACGAAGGGTTCGAAGATGCGCGGCAGCAGTTCCGGCGCGATGCCCGGCCCGCTGTCTTCCACGCTGAGCACGCCGCCTTCGGGCCGGCTTTGCACTTCCACGGCCAGCTCGCGTTCGGCGGCGGGCACCTGGTCCAGCGCCTGCAGCGCGTTCATCAGCAGGTTGTGCACGATCTGCTCCAGCGCCACCGGCTCGGCGTGCACGCGCACGGGTTCGCTGCCGACCAGGCGCGGGGCGACGTGGCGGCGATGGAACTCGGGTTCGAGCAGGTGGAAGGCGTTGCGCACCGCGTCCTGCAGCACGACCGGCTGAAGGGCTTGCGTGCCGGGGCGCTCGATGGTTCGGCGAAGGCGCGCCACCACATCGGCGGCGCGGCGGGCCTGTTCGGCGGCTTGCGACATCGCCCCGCGCGCTTCGTCCAGCGCGGGCGGCTCGTCCTGCAGCAGGCGTCGAGCGGCTTGCGTGTTGGCGAGCAGCGCGGTGAGCGGCTGGTTCAATTCGTGGGCAAGGCCCGCGGCCAGTTCGCCCAGCGTGTTCAGCCGCGCCACCTGGCCCAGGCGAAGCAACTCCTCCGCACGTTGCCGCGCCAGCCGCTGGCGTTGCCACGCGGCGAGCGCCAGCACCACCGCGCCGCTGGCCAACCACCACAAGGCCCACGCGGCCCAAGGCAATTCGGACCAGGCGAGGTCACGTTGCGCGACGAATTCGAACGGCTGGCTGGGCGCGGCCAGCGGCTTGCGCAGCACGAACGAAGCGGGCGCCGACCGCGCTTCGCGGCCGGCCTGCAGCAGCAGCGAATGCCCTTGCTGCGACAGCGAGACGCGCACCGGGCTGCTGTCGCGCGACATGGGCCACTCGCTCCAGGGCACGGCGGCAAGCAGGTCCACCTGCAATGCGAAGCTGGCAGGTTCGGCCGCGAGCAGCAGCCAGGCGCGGCCGTGCGCCAGGTCTTCGCGCGCCAGCACGGGCTGGTGCAGGCGGCGCGATTCCGCCTGCGCCGCATCGAGGTCGGCTTCGCCCCAGGCTTGTCCCGCGGGCAACTGCTTCACCGCCAGCACCTGCGGATAGAGCGCCGGCAACCGCGCGAGGCCATCCGAACCGGGCGCGGGTTGCAGCAGCGCCAGCGTGCCCAGGATGGCGTCGTGCTGCGAAGCGCGCTGGCTGAGCAGCCGGTGCGCGATGCGCGCCTGGTTCTCGAAGGCGTCGCGCTGGCGGTCGCGCTCCTGCACGCCGAGCACCCAGGCGCCCAGCGCCGCCGCCAGCAGCCAGGCGGCGATCCACGGCCACGACTCACGAGCGCTCAGCTTCATCGCCGACGATTCTGGCACGACCCCTGCCGCACAATCGGGTGCATGAGCCTGGTCCAACGCGTCCGCAACATCCCGCCGCAAGCTTGGCTTCGCGTGTCGATCGTCGTCGCGGTGCTGACCATCGCGCTGAAGACGCTGGCCTGGTGGCTGACCGGTTCGGTCGGCCTGCTGTCCGATGCGATGGAGTCCGTCGTCAACCTGGCCAGCGCCGCGTTCGCGCTGGTGATGGTGCGCGTGGCGCAATCGCCCGCTGACGCCGAGCACCCGTACGGCCACCACAAGGCGGAGTACTTCTCCTCCGCGTTCGAAGGCCTGGCCATCTTCATCGCCGCGCTGGCCATCCTGTGGACCGGCGTGGACCGGCTTCTGCATCCTCACCCGGTGGAGCAGTTGGGCATCGGCCTGGCGCTGTCGGTCGTCAGCTCCGTGTTCATCGGCGTGCTGGCCTGGGCGATGTTCCAGTCCGCCGCGCAGCACCGCTCCATGGCGCTGGAAGCCGACGCGCGGCACTTGGTGACCGACGTGTGGACCTCGGTCGGCGTGGTGGTCGGCGTGGCGCTGGTGGCGGTGACGGGCTGGCTGTGGCTGGACCCGCTGGTGGCCATCGGCGTGGCGCTGAACATCCTGCGCGAAGGCGGCAGCCTGGTGTGGCGCTCCTCGCAGGGCTTGATGGACAAGCGGGTGGAGCGCCGGGTGCTGGCCGACATCGAACAGGTGCTGAAGTCGTTCGAGCACCCCACCATCCGGTTCGACCACCTCAGCACCCGCCGGTCCGGCTCGCGGCGCTTCGTGGACATGCACATGCACATGCCCGCGGAATGGACGCTGCGGCGCGCGGCGGCGGTGCGCGGTTCCGTCGAGCAGGCGCTGATGAGCGCGGTGCCCGGCCTTCGCGCCACCATCCAGCTGCTGCCCATGGACGTGGAAGCGCATTTCTACGACGAGAAGGACCTGATTTGATCGGACTGGTGCAACGGGTGAGCGAAGCCCGCGTGGTGGTGGAAGGCGAAGTGGTGGGCGAGATAGGCGCCGGCCTGCTGCTGTTGCTGTGCGCCGAGCGCGGCGATGGCGAGGCGCAGGCCGACAAGCTGCTGGCCAAGCTGCTGAAGCTGCGCATCTTTTCCGACGCCGAAGGCAAGATGAACCGCAGCGTGCAGGACGTGGGCGGAGAGCTGCTGGTGGTCAGCCAGTTCACGCTGGCCGCCGACTTGTCGGGCGGCAACCGGCCCAGCTTCGGCAATGCCGCTTCGCCCGAGGAAGGGCGGCGGCTGTTCGACTACTTCGTCGCGAAGGCGCGCGAAGCGCATCCGGTGGTGCAGACGGGCCGCTTCCAGGCCGACATGAAGGTGCACCTGGTCAACGACGGGCCGGTGACCATCCCGGTGCGCATTCAATAGGGGTTCGCGTACCCCAGCGACCCCAGCACCAGGATCTCCAGCGCTTCCATCTCCAGCGCATCGCGCTCGCCGGTTTCGTGGTCGTAGCCCTGCGCGTGCAGCGTGCCGTGCACCAGCAGGTGCGCATAGTGCGCTTCCAGCGTCTTGCCTTGTTCGGCGGCTTCACGCGCCACCACGGGCCCGCACAGCACCAGGTCGGCGCTGACGACGGGTTCCACCGTGTAGTCGAACGTCAGCACGTTGGTCGCGTAGTCCTTGCCGCGGTAATGGCGGTTCAGCTCGCGGCCTTCGTCCTCGCCGACGATGCGCACGGTGATCTCGCCGTCGCGCGCCAGCGCGGGCGCCATCCAGCGCCGCACGCGCGCGGGGCGCAGCAGCGCGCGGTGCTTGTCCGCGCCGCGGAACTCGCCGAACTGCAGCTCCAGCGACAGCTCAGGCGGCCGCATCGCGCTTCTTCGCCGCGTCGTACGCGTCCACGATGCGCGCCACCAGCGGGTGGCGCACCACGTCGGCGCTGGTGAAGTGCGTGTGCGCGATGCCCTTCACCCGGCGCAGCACGCGTTCCGCATCCACCAGGCCCGACAGCTGGCCCTTGGGCAGGTCGATCTGGCTGATGTCGCCTGTCACCACCGCCTTGCTGCCGAAGCCGATGCGGGTGAGGAACATCTTCATCTGCTCGGGCGTGGTGTTCTGCGCTTCGTCCAGGATGACGAAGGCGTTGTTCAGCGTGCGGCCGCGCATGAACGCCAGCGGCGCGATCTCCAGCGCGTTGCGCTCGAAAGCCTTGGTCACGCGCTCGAACCCCATCAGGTCGTACAGCGCGTCGTACAGCGGCCGCAGGTACGGATCGACCTTCTGCGTCAGGTCGCCGGGCAGGAAGCCCAGCTTCTCGCCCGCTTCCACCGCCGGCCGGGTCAGCACGATGCGCTGCACGCTGCTGCGTTCCAGCGCGTCCACCGCGCAGGCCACGGCCAGGTAGGTCTTGCCCGTGCCGGCGGGCCCGATGCCGAAGGTGATGTCGTGGCCGGCGATGTTGTCCAGGTAGACGCTCTGGTTGGGCGTGCGCGCCTTCAGGTCGCTGCGGCGCGTGTGCAGTACCAGCGCGCCTTCCTCGTCCTCGTCCATCGCCTGCTCGCCGGCCACCATCAGCTGCACCTTGTCGGGCGCGATGGGGCGGCCGGCCATCTCGTACATGGCCTGCAGCACGTCGAGGGCGCGCTCGGCCTTCGCCTTCGGGCCTTCGACCTTGAAGTGTTCCTGGCGGCGGGCGATCTTCACCTGCAGCGCGGTCTCGATGGTCCGCAGGTGTTCGTCCATGGGTCCGCACAGGTGGGCGAGGCGGGTGTTGTTCGCGGGCGAAAAGGCGTGGCGCAGGATCAAGCTGATAATCCGTGGAGCATTCAAAGAGGGGCCGCGAGGCCCGGGACTCGCCATGATAGGCAGATTGAACGGAACGCTGGCCGACAAGAACCCGCCGCAGGTGCTGGTGGACTGCAACGGGGTGGGGTACGAGGTGGACGTTCCGATGAGCACCTTCTACAACCTGCCCGGGCTGGGCGAGAAGGTGTCGCTGCTCACCCACTTCGTGGTGCGCGAGGATGCGCAGGTGCTGTTCGGCTTCGGCTCGCCGCAGGAGCGCGAGGCTTTCCGCCAGTTGATCCGCATCTCGGGCGTCGGCCCGCGCACCGCGCTGTCGGTTCTCAGCGGCATGAGCGTGGCCGACATCGCGCAGGCCGTGACCGCGCAGGACGCCAGCCGCCTGGTGAAGGTGCCGGGCATCGGCAAGAAGACCGCCGAGCGCCTGCTGCTGGAACTCAAGGGCAAGATCGGCGCCGACCTGGGCGCGGCGGCGGGCGGCGGCCCCATCGCCGATTCGCAGGCCGACATCCTGCAGGCGCTGGTGGCCCTGGGCTACAGCGACAAGGAAGCGCAGGCCGCGGTGAAGGCGCTGCCCAAGGACGTCGCCGTGAGCGAAGGCATCAAGCTGGCGCTGAAGGCGCTGGCGCGTTGAGGCGCGGATGACGATCAAGACCGACGACTTCGCGATGCCGCCGCCGCAGCGGGTGGTGTCCGCGGCGCCCGCTTCGCCGAACGAAGAAGCCATCGAGCGCGCCCTGCGCCCCAAGCTGCTGCAGGAATACGTCGGCCAGGCGCGCACGCGCGAGCAGCTGGAAATCTTCATCGGGGCCGCGAAGAAGCGCGGCGAGCCGCTGGACCACGTGCTGCTGTTCGGGCCGCCCGGCCTGGGCAAGACCACGCTGTCGCACATCATCGCGCACGAGCTGGGCGTGAACCTGCGCCAGACCTCGGGGCCCGTGCTGGAAAAGCCCAAGGACCTGGCGGCGCTGCTGACCAACCTCGAGAAGAACGACGTCCTCTTCATCGACGAGATCCACCGCCTGTCGCCGGTGGTGGAGGAAATCCTCTACCCCGCGCTGGAGGACTATCAGATCGACATCATGATCGGCGAGGGGCCGGCCGCGCGTTCCATCAAGCTGGACCTGCAGCCGTTCACGCTGGTGGGCGCCACCACGCGCGCGGGCATGCTGACCAACCCGCTGCGCGACCGCTTCGGCATCGTCGCGCGGCTGGAGTTCTACACGGCCGAGGAACTCACGCGCATCGTGCGCCGCAGCGCGGGCCTGCTGCAGGCGCCCATCGACGACGAAGGCAGCGCCGAGATCGCCCGCCGCTCGCGCGGCACGCCCCGCATCGCCAACCGGCTGCTGCGGCGCGTGCGCGACTACGCCGACGTCAAGGGCGACGGCCGCATCACGCAGGACATCGCGCACCGGGCGCTGGCCATGCTGGACGTGGACCCGCAGGGCTTCGACGTGATGGACCGCAAGCTGCTGGAAGCGGTGGTGCACCGCTTCGACGGCGGGCCGGTGGGGCTGGACAACATCGCCGCTTCCATCGGCGAGGAGCGCGACACCATCGAGGACGTGATCGAGCCCTACCTCATCCAGCAGGGCTATCTGCAGCGCACCCCGCGCGGGCGCATCGCCACGCTGGCCGCCTTCCGCCACCTGGGTGTGGCGCCACCGAAGAACGACGGCGAACTGTTCGGGGCTTAAGCCGGCACGGGCTTGGGTTCGAAGCGCTGCACCGCGAAGGCGCGCGCATTCCCCGCGATCAGCAGCTGCGCCACGTAGTACGTCGCCAGCACCCAGAACTGTGCCATCGGCAGCGGCTGCCAGAACTTGTTCAGCGCGAGGGTCGCGTCGCTCAGCATGAAGAAGCAGGCGCCGACAGCGACCGCGACGGCCTGCCTGTCGCGCAGCACCGCGGCGCGGCCGATGGCTTGCGCGGCCATCGTGGCGATCACGACGACGTAGGCCGCGACGGCAGGTTTGAGCACGGACCCGAGGCCGGGGAACAGCACCGCGTACATCGCGCCGCCGATGCCCAGTGTGATCACCAGCGCGCGCGGCCGCGGCAGCCAGCCCACGCCGTCACGCAGCAGCGCGATGTAGCAAAGGTGCGCGATCAGGAACGCGACCAGTCCGGCGATGAACTGCCCCGGCAGCATCAGCAGCACGTCGCCCGCGAGCGAGAACGCCAGGCCGGCGATGAGCAGCAGGTCGAATTTCGCGAGCGCACCCTTCTCGCGCGCGCGGCGCACCACGTACACGATCGCCAGCGCGATCGTCAGCGGCTTGAAGACGTAGTGCAGCACGGACAGCTGCAGGGCGCCCGATGCGGTGGCCAGTGCGGCGCTGTCCACCATCAGCGCGGCCAGCACGCCGATGCGTCCCTGCATCGCGGCACCCACCGCCCACAAGCCCGCGGCCAGGGCGGCGAGCCAGACCGAACTCACCACGAGCGGCGTGCTGTCCGCGTACCAGAGAAACACCGACACCGCGCCAAGCAGCAGCACGAACTGCACCACGCCGAACCATGCGGCGGCGCGTGACATCGGTGGGTGGTACTGCTTCACCTGCGACATCTCGAACGGCGGCTTGGGAAAACGTGCCGCCACGTCGGCGGGCCGCCACCCGGGCGGCTTGAACCACACCAGCAGCTTGTCGCGCCAGCGGCGCGCGTGCCAGCTGTCCTTGGCCAGCGCCCAGTACACCTCGGCGTTGGACCACAGCGGGTCCCAGCTTTCCAGCGGCGCGCGCGTGCCGTACACGCAGCGCTCGCTTTCTTCCTGGAAGCTGCCGAAGAGGCGGTCCCAGACGATCAGGATGCCGCCGTAGTTGCGGTCCAGGTAGCGGTCGTTCACCGCGTGGTGCACGCGGTGGTTGGAGGGCGTGACGAACCAGCGGTCGAACCAGCCCAGCTTGGGCACGTGCTCGGTGTGCACCCAGAACTGGTACAGTAGGTCGATCAGGGCCACGACGGCGAACACCTTGGGCGGCACGCCCGCCAGCGCCATCGGCAGGTAGAAAAGCCAGCCGAGCAGGGCGCCGGTGGATGTCTGGCGCAGCGCGGTGGACAGGTTGTAGTCCTGGCTCTGGTGGTGCACCACGTGCGCAGCCCAGAAGACGGCGCTCTCGTGGCCCGCGCGGTGCAGCCAGTAGTAGCAGAAGTCGTAGAACAGCAGCGCGGCCAACCAGCCGTACCACGCGGTCCAGAACGCTTCGTTGTGCCACAGCGCCACCCAGCCATAGACGGCGGTGTAGATGCCCACGCGGAACAGGCGCGTGAAGATCGCCGTCAGCTGGCTGAGCATGCCCAGCGCGATGCTGTTGACGGCGTCGTTCAGGCGGTAGGTATTGCGTTTCTTCGCCCAGCCATACGCGTACTCGATGCCGATCAGCCCGAAGAAGACGGGCGTGGCGAAGACGATGACCTGGCTGGGGCTGAGCGACATGGCCGCGATTGTCGGCGGCGCCGCCGGGCCTGCGGCTTGGGCCGAACCCTCAGGTGAGCGCGCCGCGTGCGTCCACGCGCAGGATGCGGTCCACGGTGCCTTTCTCGAGGCCACCCTTCACGCCCACCATGTGGTCGTGAAGGTTCACCGTGGGGTCGCAGTGGCCGGGAATGAGCCACAGCACGCGGCCGATGTCCGGCACCGCCACGTCGGCCGTTGCGGGCGTCAGGATGCCGTGCTCGTCGCCGCCGTTGCCGTAGGCCAGGTCGTCTTGTGCGTCGAACTGATGCACCTTGGGCAATCCCGAATCGATGGCATGGCTCTTGTGGCCTGCGTCGCACACCGCGTGCTGCAGCCCGGCGCTGATGACCTGCGTCTTGACGAAGAGCGCGTGTTCGAACTGCGGCTGCGCGGGGTCGCGCTCGTTCTGCGCGTAGTCGGCGTCCATGAAGAGGAACGAGCCTGCCTGCAGTTCGCCGTACACGCCGGTGGCCGCTTCGCACACCATGCTGCCGGTGCCCGCGCCGGTGATCAGCGGCACCTTCACGCCGTCGCCTTCGATCAGCTTGCGCGTGAACGCCGCGTCCTGCGCGGCGCGCGCGATGATGTCGCGGCGCTCCTGCGCGCTGCGCACGTGCTGGGCCTTGCCGTGGTAGGCCTGGATGCCGGCGAAGCGCAGCGCCGGGTGCTTGCGGATCTCGTGCACCAGCGCGCCGGCTTCGCGGCCGGGCGGCACGCCGCAGCGGCCCTGGCCGACGTCGATCTCCACGAACACGTCGATCACCGCGGCGTTGCCGCTGGTGTGCCGCGCATCGTTCATCGCCTGCGCGAGCCGCGCCACGCCTTCGCGGCTGTCCACGGCGATGGCCAGCTGGCCTTTCTCCGCCGCCAGTTGGTGCGCCAGCGCGGCGACACGCGCCAGCTTGGCGGGCGCGATGACTTCGTTACTGATGAAGATGTCGTGCACGCCGCCGGCGGCCATGGCTTCGGCTTCCGCGGTCTTCTGCACGCACACGCCCACGGCGCCGGCCTGCATCTGCAGCCGCGCGATGGCCGAGCACTTGTGCATCTTCGCGTGGGGCCGCCAGCGGATCTCGTGCTTGCGCGCGAACTCGGCCATGCGGCTCAGGTTGCGCTGCATCGCGTCGAGGTCGACGACGAGGGCGGGGGTGTCGATGGCGTCGGCCGGCTGGCCGACGAGCTGCTTCAGGTGGTCGCTAAGCGGTGGTTTCGTCGGCCGGAGCATCTTCGAGGTGTTGGGTGTCCGACCAGTGAACCAGCGTGAAGCCTTCGGGCGTCCACAGCAGCCGGTTGATGGCGCCGTTGGGCAGCTCCCAGGTGCGGGGGGAATTGACTTCCTGGCCGGTGGCCACGCGGTACAGCGCGTCGAGCACGCCGCCGTGGGCGACGACGACGATCTGCTCGCCGGGGTGGCGCGAAGCCAGGTCGTGCAGGGTTTTGGTGACGCGCTCGCGCAGTTCCAGCAGCGACTCGCCGCCTTCGGGCGGCGCCCATTCGGGGATGCGCTTGCGCCAGTTCTGCGCGTGGTCGGGCCACGCCTGGTGGATCTCGTCGAAGGTCTTGCCTTCGAACATGCCGAAGCGCCGCTCGCGCAGGCCTTCGTGGGGGGTGACGGGGATGCCGGCTGCCTCGGCGATGGGGCGGGCAGTCTCGTGCGCGCGTTCCAGGTCGCTGGAATAGACGGCGCTGATGGGCTCGTGAGCCAGCGCCCTGCCGACGCGCACCGCCTGCCAGCGGCCGGTGTCATTCAGGGCGATGTCGGTCTGCCCCTGGATGCGCGCATCGGCGTTCCACGAGGTTTCGCCGTGGCGGACCGCGATGATGCGCGTGGCTTCCATCGGCCGGATTCTAGGCAAGGGCCCAGCGCCTGCCCAGCGCTACGGAAGTTAACCAAATGTCACCGCACTGCGGACGCCGCGGGAGCAGGCGTCGCAGGGGCGGATGCGGCTGCCGCGGGCGCGGCGGCGGCAGCCTGTTGCCTGCCCCCCAGCTGGATGTCCACGCGCCGGGCGCCCGCCGGCGGGGTGGGGAACCCCTGCAAGGCAGCTTCGAACATCGCCGCGATGGCGGTGTCGTTGTCCAGCCACGGGCCTTCGTTGACGGCGCGCGTCTCGTACACGACCTTGTTGCCGGCGCGCTCGCGCACCAGCAGGTTCACCTCGCGCTGGAACCAGGCCTGGTCCATGCGCGGGAACGGCCCGCCCCAGCCCAGCCCGAAACCCGCGCGCGGGCCGCCGTACGCGAACGAACCACCCCAGCCGCCCCACGGATCCCACGGGTCGGCCCAGGGCGACACGGCGCGCTGGATGCGCGCCGAAACCTGCACCGTGTAGCGCGGGGAGGCGTCGTCGCGCCGCAGGCCCGCCTTGAAGAGCGCCGGGTCGGCCAGCTTCTCCACCAGCTCGTGCGAGGGCTGGTTGGCTTGCGAGGGCAGGCGCTCGAAGGTGTACGTGGGCGCGTTCGGCAGCCCGCCCTGCAGCCCGGAAAAGGATTGCACGGTGTTGTCCATCAGGTAGCCGGCGGCGCAGCCAGACAGCAGCACTGCCGCCAGCGCGGCGAAAGCGGCGAACGAGCGCGGCAGGGATCGCTTCATGGTGATGGCGGCGGCGAACGGGTTCAGAGCTTGACGATCGACAGGCCCGGCAGCGCGGGCGGCTCGAAGTCTTCCTGGTCGAAAGCCTTGTCGCCGTCCTCACTGGGCACGCCCGTGGCGGTCAGACCCTTGAAATCGAAGAGCGTTCCGTCGGCCAGGTGCGAAGGCACGACATTCTGTAACGCATTGGCCATGTTCTCCAGCCGGCCCGGGTGCTTCTTCTCCCATTCGCGAAGCATCGCGCCAACCTGCTTGCGCTGCAGGTTCTCCTGGCTGCCGCACAGCGTGCACGGGATGATGGGGAACTGCCGGTGTTCGGCCCAGCGCACCAGCTCCTTTTCGGGCACGTACGCCAGCGGCCGGATCACCACGTGCCTGCCGTCGTCGCTGGCCAGCTTGGGCGGCATGCCCTTGAGCTTGCCGCCGAAGAACATGTTCAGGAAAAACGTCTGCAGCATGTCGTCGCGGTGGTGCCCCAGCGCGATCTTGGTGGCGCCCAGCTCGTCGGCGACGCGGTACAGGATGCCGCGGCGCAGCCGCGAGCACAGGCTGCACATCGTCTTGCCCTCGGGAATCTTGTCCTTGACGATGGAGTAGGTGTCCTGCTCCTCGATGTGGAACGGGATGCCCAGCGCCTTCAGGTACTCGGGCAGCACGTGCTCCGGGAACCCGGGCTGCTTCTGGTCCAGGTTGACCGCGACGATGTCGAAGTCCACTGGCGCGCGCTGGCGCAGCTTCAGCAGGATGTCCAGCAGGCCGTAGCTGTCCTTGCCGCCCGACAGGCACACCATCACCTTGTCGCCCTGCTCGATCATCCTGTAGTCGCCGATGGCCTGTCCCACCAGGCGGCACAGGCGTTTCTCCAGCTTGTGCGCCTCGCGCTCGATCTTCAGCGCACGGGTGGCGGAGGGGGCGGGTTCGGACTCGATCCAGACGGCGGACATGGTGCCGCGATTGTCTCACCCGGACGAGTTTCCGGGCCCCACGCAGGCCTTGCCTGCGCCATCATGGCCGCATGCCCGACAGCCTGCCCGCGCGCCTGGACCGCCTGCCCTGGTCGCCGTGGCACTGGCGCGTGGTCGTCGCGCTGGGTGTGGCCTGGGTGCTGGATGGGCTGGAGGTCACGCTGGTGGGGTCGCTGGGCGGCGTGCTCACGCGGGCGGACACGCTTCACCTCACCGACGCGCAAGTGGGTTGGGCGGGCTCGCTGTACGTCGGTGGCGCCGTGCTCGGCGCGCTGGTGTTCGGGCGGCTGGCCGACCGGCTGGGACGCAAGCGGCTCTTCCTCTGGACGCTGGCGATCTACATGGCCGCGACGGTGGCCACCGCTTTCGCCGATGGGTTCACGATGTTCGCGGTGTGCCGCTTCCTCACCGGCGTGGGCATCGGCGGCGAGTACGCGGCCATCAACTCGGCCATCGACGAACTCATCCCGGCGCGCGTGCGCGGGCGCGTGAACCTGGCGATCAACGGCAGCTTCTGGGTGGGCGCTGCATTGGGTGCCGCGCTCAGCCTGGTTCTGCTGGACCCGCGCGTGCTGGGCCCGCAACTGGGATGGCGCGCCGGCTTCGTGCTCGGCGCGGTGCTGGCGCTGGCCATCCTGCTGGTGCGCAGGCACGTACCCGAGAGTCCGCGCTGGCTGCTGACGCATGGCCGGGCCGAAGAAGCGGAGCGTGTCGTCGCGGCCATCGAGCGCGCCGCAGGAGTGATGCCTGCGCCGTCCGCGCACGCCGTGCCCGCGGCGCGCGGACGCGTGCCCGCGTGGCGCGAAGTGGCGCACGTGCTGCTGCGCGTGTACCCGCGGCGCAGCGCGGTGGTGCTGGCGCTGATGGCTTCGCAGGCCTTCTTCTACAACGCGATCTTCTTCACCTACTCGCTGGTGCTCACGCGGTTCTACGGCGTCGACGAATCGCGGGTGGCGCTGTACATCTTCCCGTTCGCGGCCGGCAACGTGCTCGGCCCGTTGCTGCTGGGCCCGCTGTTCGACCGCGTCGGCCGGCGAAGGATGATCGCCGCGACTTATGCGCTCTCGGGCATCGGACTGCTCGCCACCGGCGCCGGCTTTCTCGCCGACGCATTCGGCGCCACGGGCCAGGCGCTTGCGTGGTCAGGCGTGTTCTTCCTGGCCTCGGCCGCGGCGAGTTCCGCGTACCTCACCGTGAGCGAAGTGTTTCCGCTGGAGATGCGCGCCGTGGCGATCTCGCTCTTCTACGCCGTGGGCACCGGCCTGGGCGGCTTCGCGGCGCCCGCGTTGTTCGGCGCGCTGGTGGCCAGCGGCAGCCGCGGGCAGGTGTTCGGCGGCTACGTGCTGGGCGCGGTGCTCGTGATCGCCGCGGCGCTCATCGCGTGGCTGTGGGCCGTGGACGCGGAACGCAAGCCGCTGGAGGAAGTGGCGCCGCCGCTGGGCACTCACCACTGAGGCTGCCTTCAGGAGAACAGCCTGGGATCGAACCGGAAGGGATTGGCCTCGACCACGACCTTGACCGCGGCGTACTGAGGATGCCGGGGGTTGAGCACCAGATTGCGCTCGGCGGGCTCGACGAACGAAGGCACCCAGAGGCCGAGGCTGTCGTCGCTGCCGGCCCACGCAGTGCCCAGGGCTTGCGTGTGGGCCTCGTCTTGCCGCCATGCCTTCGCGAGGCCGCGCGCTTCGGCGTCCTGCAGCACCGCGCCCTTGGGCAATTCCAGCCGCAGCAGCGCCATGTTGGCGGGCGCGACGCCGTTGCAGTGCACGCGCTTTTCCAGCTGGCACAGCGCGCGCGTGCCGGCGGCGTACACGATGGGCAGACGGCTGGTGGCGACGTGCCAGCGACCGTTGGCGAGCGCCGAGCCGCCGGGCAGCTGGTTGAGCTTGAGCGCGCCGTTCCAGCCGATGCGCCAGACGCTGGTCACGCCACGCCGCCGTGCGTGATGGCGACGAGGATCTCGCGCACGCGCTGCGCGCCGTACGAGGTGGACGCGGCCTGCAGCGGCGTCTCGCCGTCGAGCATGGGGTGGGGCGTCTTCAGCCACTTGCGCGCGCCATCGCCGGTCTCGAACGTCTCCTGGGCCAGGGCTTCGAGTTCGGCGAGACGCAGCACGGTTTCGGACGTGTGCGGCGGCAGCAGCAGCGGCTCGTCTTCGCCGGTGTGCGGGACCAGGTAGCGCCGCACGGTGGCGCGGTCCATGCCGAGCAGGGGCGCGAGCTCGGTCCTGCCGACGTCCAGGATGGCTTGCAGCGGTTCCAGCGCCTGCGCGGGAACGCCGTGCCGGGCGATCCAGTGGGCCATGCGGGCGCTGAACTGCAGCCGCCCTTCGCCCGGCGGGGCGGGTTCCGCCGCCTTGACCGCGGCCGGGCGCGAGGCTGGCCGCGGCTGCCCGGCGCCGCCGGGTGGGTAGTGCGTCGTGAGCAGGTCCCACAGCTCGCGCCGGGGCGAACCGGCATCGGCCGCGGCGGCCGTCGGAGGAGTTTTACGGGTCATGGAGAAATTACACCACATTCATGGTGAAAATGCACCAGAGGCGTCGGGAGGTCCGGCGGGCCGGTCCCTGCCGGCGGAGCCGTGTACATGCGTCGCCTGCAAGGGTGTTGCAACGGCTGGCTTGCCCGCTGCCTAGAGTGCATCCATCCCACCGGCGTGGAGGTATCCGCCATGGCACTCACTGCATCCGGGTTGGCGCGCCGTCTGGCGCGCTGGGGCGTCCAGGCGGCCATCGTGGGCCTTGCGGCCTGCGGCGGCGGGGGAGGTGACAGCGGCACGCCGGCCGACTCCCCGTCCAGCACGACATCAGGTTCCCCATTGCCTTCAGGCACCGGCCCGATGGGCGGAGGCACCGGCGAGACACCGGTGGCCATGAGCGCCGCATTCCAGGTGAACACCTCGGCCGCCGGCGCGCAGCTGTCTCCGGCGCTCGCCGCGCTTTCGGACGGCGGCTTCGTCATCGCCTGGCACCGTGACGATCCGCAGGGCAACGGCATCTTCGCCCGCCGGTTCGCCGCCGACGGCTCGCCCACCGGCGACGAGATCCGCATCGACGAGCCGGTCACCGGCCGCGTGGTCGAGACGGCCAAGGTGGTGGGGCTGGACGGCGGCGGCTACGTGGTGACGTGGCGATCGCATTCACCGGATTTCGACCAGTGGGCGGTGGCCATCCGCCACGTCCGCGCGGACGGCAGCCTGTCGGCCGTGCGCGAGGACGTCGTCACCTTCTTCCACACCTATGACCTGGTGAGCCTGGCCGGCGGCGGCTACGGCCGCCTGCTGCAGGGATCGCCGAACCCCGACAACAGCGGCGTGGTGCTGGTGCTCGACCGCTTCGGCGCCGACGACACGTTCATCGACACCCAACTGGTGGACAGCGGCCAGGTGCTGCAGACCTCCGCCTTCGGCACCGTGCTGGCCGACGGCCGACGCCTCGTGTCATGGGCGCGCAGCGACGTGGCGCAGGGCGGCGGCGTGGGCCTGTTCTTCCAGTTCATGTCGGCCGGCGGCACGCTGGATCCGGTGACGCATCCAGGGGGCGAGGTGTCGGGCACGTTCAACGCCTCGGCCTACCAGTCCGCGGCCCTGCGCGACGGATCGTTCGTCATCGTGGGCACGGACCTGCTGGCGGGAACCAGCAACCAGGCCGCTCTCGTGCAGCGCTTCGGCGCGGATGGCACGCTCATCGGTTCGCGCATCCGCGTCGACGACGAGGCGGACGTCGCCGCGCTGGGCACGCCATGCACCTTCGCCGACCAGGGCGGCGTCCACCCGTGTCCTTTCCCCATGCAGACGAACGCGACGGTGGCCGGCACGGCGGATGGCGGGTTCGTCGTCGCCTGGGACACGCAGGACCGGCAGCGTCCCGGCAACTTCGTCTACTTGCGCACCTTCGATGCGCAGGGCAACCCGCTCGGTGTCCCGGCGCGGGCGGATGCCGCCAACGCGACGCCCGAGTCGATGCCGGAGGTCCGCGGCGTCGGCCAGGGCTTCGTGGTCACCTGGATGGGCCAGGACGCCGACCAGTCCGGCATCTTCGCCCGCGACTTCAGCGGCGGCACGCTGCAGTGACTGTCGCTGACAATTGAGTCCGCAATTACATACCAAGAAAATCAATAACTTGCCCAGCCCAGAGCTTTGGGGGCTCGGAGGCTGAGGATGCAATTTCGCTTGCAACTCAGTTGTAGCTCAGCCGTTTCGACAATTGGCCTCACGGCTGTTGCACAGTTGGGCCGGTGGCGGTGTCACGCACGGAATACTCCTTTGGTGCGCCGCCGATCAAGGGCCGCTGTCTTCGGACAGCCTTCTTGTTTCACGCGCGAGAGCAGTGAACTGCTCGTGCGTACGGATCGGAACGCACTGAGGGCGATGCAGCCTGTGGCGAAGAGTGAATCTGCGGGAGTTGCTGCAAAGTGCTCGGATGAAGCTTTGCATCCAGGGCGTGAGCTTCGGCGCTCTCGCCGCACAGCGAGAATGGCGACGAGAGGTAGTGCATCGCTTCACTCGAGAGTGCTGGCTCGAAGCAGTTCTCCTTTGCCTGATACTCGACCACATGTCTTAGGAGATTTCGCGAGCTCCCGCGCCTTCTCCGCGTCGTTCAGTCCCATCGCTAGGCTGCAGCGGAAAGTGGCGGCGGTAGCACTGTCGCGACATCCAAGTCAGTCCAATTTGTCATACATGCGCGTTTCGGTCGCGAGTGAGTGCCAAAGATCGCCGGAATCTCGTCGAATGTTGCTGCCCCACGCGCTCCGGTCGGCGTATCTTGCTGCGAGGCGCGCTTCTAGAAGAGCAGGCACTGCAACCGTCTGCGGATCGACTTGCGCTATTCGGCAACGCAGGTGTTTGGTTTCGCCTCGGCAGGAAACACTACGCAAGACCAAGCGACGTGGTCACCGGCAGACCGGGGCTCCTGAACCAAGACAACACCGTAGCTCTTGCTGTGGACCAGGATCGCTCCCCCGCTCGTGACCCAGCCAAAATCAATGGGCATCTTTTTTAGAGCTGCTACATCACCGGGGTCGGGAGATGGAATTGGGTGGGCGCGAATAGTCTTGGACTCAGCCAAGACGCGCTCAATCTCCTCTCGCTGTGGGCTTAGATCGGCAATGACAGAACTCACATAAGAGCGGGGCGTAACATCGGAAGGTGCACAGGCCGATGCTGCAACCATGCCGATGGTGGCGAGGAAGTATCGACAGCAAGGCAGCACGCCTGCCGGTTCGGTAGTCGAGTTCTTCAAGACCATCTACTTCCGCAGAAGCACGAAGTACCAAGCCGCGTAAAGGGCAACAAGGCCGAATGCCAGTAACTGGCCCTTATCGCACACCCGTTTACCCTCGTCGTCGTACTTCTCCTTGGCGAACGACCACCAAAACAGCCATCCGATGGATCGATCTGCCTCGGAGGTGCCCTCCCTGAGGTGTTTGCGTGCACTCCAACCTAGAGCCGTATAACTCACCCCCAACACCAGTGACGCGATCAATAGTACTGACACCGGAACGCTCATGGCAACGGCTCCATCGGACCAGCGTCGAACGAGGGTAAGGGAATTCGCGGTGAAGCAAAGGCACCGAAACGAACGCAAATTCGACCGTCACGTTTGATGCTTGGAGCAATGAAGGCCCCACCGAATTTCGCGGGTACTGGCACGCCTGGAGGGTCAAGTCGACTTACGACGCTACTCGGGGCTGGGCACATTTGAGGTGGTGGAGACGGCAGAGGGGCGTCGCAGACCTCAATGCCTCCGCCCAACGTTAATTCTCCGCTCATAGATGATGGCTCGGTTCCCCCGGTCACGCACGCCAAGCCCATGCAGCCGAATGCATTCACGATCGGGGGGCCTCGCCTTTGACCAGCACCGCTGCCGCTGCCCCCCATCAATCCCATCGGATCTGTGCTGAGCAGAGGATTGCCGTTCACGTAGCCGTACGGATTCGGCCCGCCTTGCAGTCCGATTGGGTCAGCCTGCACGTAACGACCATGTGCAAATGGGCTGATGGAGACGATGGCGAAGAAAATGCCACCCAGTACCTTGTTCTTCATCTTTGCTCCCTGGCTTCTTTGGTGATTCTGTTGTAGCTCTGTTCGAAGGAGGCGCTAAGTGGCCTCCAGCCTAAGGCGCGGACGTTCTCGTCCCATTGCTGCAGCGTCCGAAGCAGCTCCTTCAGTGGGCCCATCTCGGACGCCGGAACATCTTCGAAACGCTTGTATTTGCGGCGATAGCGGAGGTTCAGTTCCAGTCCATACGCAGACCGCTTGGCCAGCATCGGATAAACGTAGCGAGGATCCTTCTGCAGCAACAGGTCCGCCAGTGCGTGGAGCATCGGCAAGTTCTCGGTTCGGTAGTAGTGCTCGGCCAGCGTGCCAGACATTTGAATCAGCGCCCGCTTCGGAGAGAGCGGTACCAGGTAGGTCCCCTGGTCCATCGCGGCTTGAACGATCTCGAATTCTTTGACGTAGCTGGCGTCGCGCTTTTCACCAGCGTTGCTCGTGCACTCGTGGTTCGTGTAGCTGCCGTCTTCCCTGCGGATCTTTACGAAGGTGTGTTCTGGCGCGGTAGATAGGTGAGCGTCCAGGCCCATTCGCTGGCCAAGCGCAAGGAACAGCGCGGGCATGGAGACGCAGTTGCCCAAGCGGGAGCGCAGGTAGTTCGGCAACAGCTTGTTGGCGAAGATCTTTGTGCCGCTGGGATCGTTTTTGAGATCGTACTTGAAGGGCCGCTGGTCATTCCAGGGCCCCGGCTCGTACAAGACCGTTCGCAGTGCGTCGATCCTCACTTGGCTGCCTCCGCGAAGAAGGCTGCCGCCCGCGACGGATATGGCAGCTTTGAGCAGCTGGTTCAGCTGGCTCTCTGCGGCTGAAACATCTAAGGTGGGATCGGCCATGCGATCAATCGTGAGCGCAGCCGCACCGTAATCGACCTGTGATTCAGGCTGCTCAAGCAACTTCTGGAGGGGGGGCAATCCGCTCTTGGCCGCCCAAGCAGACGGCCCTGACAGAAGCGCGGCGCGCACGCAGCTTTGCAGCAATGAACGACGTGTGATGCCCATCAGTGATCTAATCTAGCGCGGCAGGGCCACAATCGATGGCCTTTTTCGTCGTCTCACTGCAGTAGTCAGGGTGTCCCCCGTCAGTATTACGGGGGTGTTGAGCCTAGGCGCAAGGATTCTTCGAGCCTCAGGTCTCGGCCAGCGCTGTGCGGCCGCGCACCTTGCGCATGCTCTCGCCTGTTGACGCCAGCGAAGTATTGACCCAAGGCGCTTGCCTTAGATTGACGGACGCCCTTCTGCCAAACAGGGCGATCTCAGAGGAGAAGCGGGCTCAAATCTCGGGTTGTAGGTGGGTCAGATTGCAGCTGGTAGGTCGTAGCGAAGTGGGTCACTTCTGCGCGAGCATTCAACAAGTTATCCACGTCTATGGCGCCGCGCGGGGTTACCCGCAGTTGATGGTGGCCTTTCTGGACGTATTGCCGTGCATTGGATGACCACCTCAACGTGCTGAGTGATCAGATCAGCCGAAATGCGCAGCTTCCTGCTTGGATCCGGGTTCGTGAAGCTGGAGAACCAGTACATGACGCTTACCGAGCGAGGCGCTGACTTTCTGAAGTTTCTCGTGGACCAGCGCCTACTGCACAGCCGAAGCGGATAGGGCACGCCGGAGGGCGCCTTGGTAAATCTCCAACGAGCTCCTTCGGGTGCTGTACGCTTACACAGTATCCGACGCGAGCAGGGCAGATGGTGGGGTACTAAAACGCTGGCCGCGGCTTTAGGTAGCGGGTGCGATCTCACCTCAGCCGACTTTGCGCAGAGGTGCGAGTGTGCAAGTGTGCTCAGCACCCGGTGTGAACTGGTGCGCCAAGAAGCTCAGCTGGCCGATCCCTCGCTCCGTGCGGAACAAGCATGTCTCGGGTAGGCGCGAGATTGCAAACCGCTGCAAGTTGTTGATTTGTCGCGGCCCAAACTGCAGATTCAATTGTCGACTTGCAAACTCAATTGTTCCCGACAGTGACGTTCACCACTGCCCGGTTTCGACGCGGATGGCGACCTCGCAGTCCTCGAAGATCTCCAGCTTGGCGATCTTCACGCGCACGCCCAGCACACCGGGCAACTGCATCAGGCGGTTGGCCAGCTTGCCGATCAGCGTTTCCAGCAGGTTCACGTGCTCGGCGGTGCACTCATCGATGATGATGCGGCGCACCTTGCGGTAGTCCAGCACGTGCAGGATGTCGTCGTCGCGCGGCAGCAGCGGCTGTGTGCCCAGGCTCAGCTCGGCATCCACGCGGATCGGCTGCGGCGCGGTCTTCTCCTGGTCGAGGATGCCCAGGTTGGCCGTGAACTCCAGGCCGGTGAGGGTGAGGATCTGGGTGCCTGCCTTGGCCATGGTCACATCAGCGAGAAATCGCGGTCGAACTTCATCAGGTGCTGGCCGCCGTCCACCAGCAGCGTGGTGCCGGTGATCGAGCGGTTCTCCAGCGCGAAGCGCACGGCGGCGGCCACGTCCTGCGGCGTGGACGAGCGGCCCAGCGGCGACAGCTTGTGCAACTGCTCGAACTTCTGTTGCGACAGCATGTGGCTGGTGAGCGTCAGCCCCGGGGCGACGCCCACCACCCGCAGCCGCGGCGCCAACGCCTGCGCCAGCAGCGTGGTGGCGGCTTCCAGCGCGGCCTTGGACAGCGTGTAGCTCAGGAAGTCGGGGTTGGGGTTCCACAGCTTCTGGTCGAGCAGGTTGACGACCGCGCCTTCGCCGCCGCCTTGCTCGAGGTGCTGGTGCAGTGTTTGCGCCAAGACGATGGGCGCGGCGGTGTTGGACGCCAGGTGCGCCTGCAGCGACGCGTAGCCGAAGCTTTGCGCGCTGTCGTGTTCGAAGAGCGACGCGCTGTTCACCACCGCGTCGATGCCGCCGAAGGCCGCCGCTACGGCGGGGACCAGCGCGCGGGTCGAACCCTCATCGGCCAGGTCCGCGGCGAAAGCTTCCGCGCGCGCACCGGCCGCGCGGCAATCGGCGGCCGTCTGCTTCGCTTCGTCCGCGGACCGCCGGTAGTGCACGGCGACGTTCCAGCCGCCGCCGGCCAACGCCAGCGCGATCTCGCGGCCCAGGCGGCGGGCGGCGCCGGTGACGAGCACGGTTCTGGGGGCGTTGGCGTTCACGGACAATCGCGGGGTGAGCGAAGAGACAGGCAGTTTAACGAGCGCCCTGGGCGCATTGATCGGACAGGCGGTGGCACGCGACGGCGGCTGGCTGCCGTTCGACCGGTTCATGGCGCTGGCGCTGTATGCGCCGGGACTGGGGTACTACGCCAACGCGTCGCGCAAGTTCGGCGCGATGCCTTCATCCGGCAGCGATTTCGTCACCGCGCCGGAGCTGACGCCGCTGTTCGGCCGCGCGCTGGCGCGGCAGGTGGCGCAGGCGCTCGAAGTCTCCGGCACGAAAGAGGTTTGGGAATTCGGTGCGGGCTCGGGCGCGCTCGCGCAGCAATTGCTCGAAGCGCTGGGTGATCGCGTGCAGCGCTACACCATCGTGGACCTGTCCGGCAGCCTGCGGTCGCGCCAGCGGCAGCGCCTGGCCGCGTTCGGCGATCGCGTGCGCTGGGCGGCCGAGCTGCCCGGGCACTTCAGCGGCGTCATCGTCGGCAACGAAGTGCTGGACGCCATGCCGGTGAAGCTGCTGCATCGCGTGGGTGGCGCCTGGCACGAGAGAGGTGTGGCCGGCAGCGCCGGTGCGCTGCGGTTCGAGGACAGGCCGACCGGCCTGCGCCCGCCCATCGAGGTGGATGGGCCGCACGACTACCTCACCGAGATCCATCCGCAGGCGCAGGCCTTCATCCGCACCCTCGCCGACCGGCTGGAGAAGGGCGCCGCGTTCTTCATCGACTACGGCTTTCCGGAGCGCGAGTACTGGCACCCGCAGCGCCACATGGGCACGCTGATGTGCCATCGCGGCCACTTGGCGGACGCGGATCCGCTGTCGGATGTGGGGGTGAAGGACATCACGGCGCACGTCGATTTCACCGGCATCGCAGTAGCCGCACAGGACTCGGGCCTGAACCTGCTGGGCTACACCACGCAAGCGCACTTCCTCTTCAATTGCGGGGTGCTCGAGCTTGCCGCGGACGCCGACCTCGCGCAGCGCGCCGCCATGCAGAAGCTGGTGAACGAGCACGAGATGGGCGAGCTCTTCAAGGTCATCGGCCTCGCAAAAGGCGGCTTCTGGGAAGCGCTGGGCTTCGCGCGCGGCGACCGCACCGATCGCCTGTGAGGTCGCGCACGGCGAGCCCGGCTGCACCTACACTGGCATTCGCATGATCCGCTGGTTCATCGTCGTCTTCCTCGCCCTGGTGCTGATCAGCTGGGTGTCCCCGCTGCTGCAGAAGCTGGGGCTGGGCAAGCTGCCGGGGGACTTCCGCTTCAAGCTGTTCGGCCGCGAGTGGTTCATCCCGCTCGCGTCCACCGTCGTGCTGAGCATGATCGCCTCGGCCCTCGCGCGCCTGATCTAACGACCGACATGAAAGCCTGCATCGACATCGGCGGCACCAAGGTGGCCGTCAGCCTGAACGACGGCCGCAGCCTGGAACTGCTTGGCCGCCGCAGCGAACCCACCGCCAAGCAAGGCAACAACGACGCGCTGGCGCGGCAGGTGCTGCGCATGGTCGACGAGGCCTGCGCCGAACTGGGCGTGCTGCCCCAGGACGTGCAGACCGTCGGCGTGTCGTCGTGCGGGCCGTTCGTCAAGGCGGCGGGCCGCGTCGAACTCGCGACTCCCAACATCTGCGGCGGGATGGCCGGCGCGGAGCGTGGCCTGCCCAACGACTGGAAGACCGCGGTGCTCGAAGCGCCGTTGCACGACCGCTTCCAGCAGGTCCGGCTCGAGAACGACTGCGTCGCCGCCCTGGAAGCCGAAAGGCGCTGGGGCGCGCTGCAGGGCATCGATCACTGCGCGTACGTGACCTGGAGCACCGGCGTGGGCACGGGCCTGTGCGTGGACGGCCGCGTGCTGCGCGGCAAGAACGGCAACGCGGGGCATGCCGGGCACATGTTCGCCAGCGACAACGGCAAGGCGCTGTGCGGCTGCGGCAACGTCGGCGACGTCGAGTCGCTGGTCGCGGGCGGCTCGGTCGCCCATCTCTACGGCGCCGACGCGGCCACCCTGATGCAGCGCGCGCAGGCCGGCGATCCCGCGGCGCTGCGCATCGTCGACGAGATGTGCCGCGTGTTCGGCCGCCTGCTGTATGACCTGGTCGTGTCGCTGGACCTGCAGCGCATCAGCCTGGGCGGCAGCGTGTTCTGGAACAACCGCGACTTCCTGCTGCCGCGCCTGCGGCCGCACGTGCTGGAACACATGAAGCCGGTGACGGCCGGTTGCGAGCTGGTGCCCGCGGGACTGGAAAACCGCGTGGGCGACTACGCGGCGCTGGCGCTGGTGTCCTGACCGGGGCCGGCCAGCGCGCCGGTCACCGCCCGCACCCGCGCCTGCTGAATCCTCTCGCCCACCTTCGGGCCCGCCAGCCCCTGCGCCTGCGCCTCTTCGGCGATCTCGCGCGTGGGCACGGCTTGCGCGGCCGCCAGCGCGCCGAGCAAGCGGTCCTTCTGCGGATACGGCGCGTCTTCCTTCCCGCCGCGCCCGCGCGCGTCGCATTCGCAAGCCTGCAGCACCTGCGCGAACCGCTGCGGCTTGCGGAAGGCGTCGCAGCGTTCCAGCAGGCGCACCACGGCGGAGGCGCCCAACTCGCCGCTGCGGTGGATGTTGCCGTGCTCGCGCGCCACCACGTCGGCCAGCTCGAAGCATTCGGCCGGCACGCGCAGCCGCGCGGCCACCTTCTTCAGCAGGCGCGCGCTGCGCTCCTCGTGGCCGATGTGCCGGGGCAGCACGTCGGCCGGCGTCGTGCCCTTGCCCAGGTCGTGCGCCAGGCAGGCGAATCGCACCGGCAGCGGCGCCCGCAGGCGCGCGCTCATGTCCAGCACCATCATCAGGTGCACGCCGGTGTCGACCTCGGGGTGGTAGTCGGCCCGCTGCGGTACGCCCCACAGGCGGTCCACCTCGGGCAGCAGGCGCTCGAGTGCGTCGCATTCGCGCAGCACCTGGAACATGCGCGAAGGGCAGCGTTCCATCAGCCCGCGCGACAGCTCCTGCCACACGCGCTCGGGCACCAGCGCGTCCACCTCGCCGGCCTGCACCATGGCGCGCATCAGTTCCATTGTTTCGGTCGCCACGCTGAAGTCCGCGAAACGGGCGGCGAAGCGGGCCAGCCGCAGGATGCGCACCGGGTCCTCGCGGAACGCGTCGGTCACGTGCCGCAGCACGCGCGCGCGCAGGTCCATCTGTCCGCCGAAGGGGTCGAACAGCCTGCCGTCGCCGTCCTGCGCCATCGCGTTGATGGTGAGGTCGCGCCGCGCCAGGTCGTCTTCCAGCGTGACGTTCGGTTCGGCGTGGAAGGCGAAGCCGTGGTAGCCGGGAGCGGTCTTGCGTTCGGTGCGCGCCAGCGCGTATTCCTCGCGCGTCTCGGGGTGCAGGAACACGGGGAAGTCGCGCCCCACCGGCAGGTAGCCGGCGTGCACCATCTGCTCGGGCGTCGCGCCGACCACGACCCAGTCGTGGTCGTTCACCGGCAGCCCGAGCAGCGCATCGCGGACCGCGCCGCCGACCATGTACGTCTGCATGGCGGCAGTTTACGGGCGCGGACCGCGCGCCGCTGGCTCAGCGGGCGAGGGCCCGCCAGACGGCGCGCGCTTCGTCTTCCTTCCCCGCGGGCGCCGGTGGCAACGGCAGGCGGCATGGGCCGGTGGGCAAACCCAGTGTGCGCAGCATCACCTTCACGGACATGGAATACACGCTCTCGTCGTTGTTCACGAACCGGATGGAGGGGAGCAGTTCCGCGTGCACCGCGCGGGCGGCGGCATGGTCGCCGGCATGAAAGGCGTCCAGCATCCGGCGGAACCGCGGCGCGGTCCAATGCGTGGTGGTGCCCACCACGCCCACGGCGCCGCACGCCAGTAGCGGCAGCGTCATGGCGTCGTCGCCGCTGTACAAGTCGAAATGGCCGCCGCCTTCGGCGACGAGCGCGGCCGCCGCGGCGGGATCGCCGGTGGCGTCCTTGAACGCCAGCACGTTGGGCACTTCGCGGAACAGGCGCAGCAGCACGTCGTGCGCGACGCGCCGGCCGGTGCGGCCCGGCACGTCGTAGAGCATCACGGGCAGGTCGGTGGCGTCCGCGATGGCGCGGAAATGCGCCTCGATGCCGGCTTGCGGCGGCCGGCTGTAGTACGGGCCCACGGCCAGCACGCCGGCCGCGCCCAGGCCGCGCGCCCGGCGCGTCAGGGCCACGCTGTGCGCGGTGTCGTTGCTGGCGGTGCCCGCGACCACCGGCACCGTGACGGCTTCCGCCACCGCCGCTACCAGGTCGCACAGCTCGGTGTCGGTCAGCGTGGTCGCCTCGCCGGTCGTCCCGCCGATCACCAGGCCTTCGTTGCCGTGGTTCACCAGCCAACGGGCTACGGTGCGCGCGGCGTCCAGGTCCAGCCGGCCCTGCCCGTCGAACGGCGTGACCATGGCGCTCATCACGGCGCCGAAGTGCCGCGGCCTCATCGGGTGGTGCGGTAGGGTTCGTCCATCGCGACGAAGTCGCGCTCCGCCAGCGCATCGTCCATCCACGCTTTCACGCCCGGCAGCGCACACACGCGGCGGATGTAGTCGGTGACGTGGCCGGGCACCGGCAGCGAGTAATTGCGGATGCGCATGCACACCGGCGCGAAATAGGCGTCGGCGATGCCGAACTCGCCGAACAGCATGGGGCCCTTGTGCTGCTCCAGCAGTTCAGTCCACATCGCCACGATGCGCTGCACGTCGGCGCGCACGGCCGGCTGGTCGCGCCAGACGATGGCGCCGGCCTGCGCCAGCGAAGCCTCGATGTTCATCGGGCAGTGATTGCGCAGCGCGGCGAAGCCGGAATGCATCTCGGCGCACACGCTGCGCGCACGGGCGCGAGCCTTTCTGTCCTTCGGCCACAGCGCCTTGTCCGGGAACTTCTCGGCCAGGTACTCGGCGATGGCCAGCGTGTCCCACACGGCCAGGCCGTCGTCCGCCAGCACCGGCACCCGGCCTCCCGGGTTGACCTCGCCGATGACGCGCTTGAATTCGGAGTCGGCGCCGAACGAGTCGAACTTGACCATCACCTCCTCGAAAGGGATGCCGGCCTGCTTGAGCAGCACCCAGGGGCGCATGGACCAGGACGAATAGTTCTTGTTGCCGATGTAGAGCTTGAGCATGGAGCGACCTCTTCTGTGGACGGTCCCATGCTATCGGCGCGTCCGCGGCCGATTGATGCGAATTGGCGCGCCGATTGATGCGCCCGCTCAGTCCTCGCGCTGCTCCGGCAGCAGGATGCCGGTCGCCGCCTCGTGCTTGCGGTGGTGGCTGTCCAGGCGGCGCTCGATCGGCTTCAGCGCGGAGATGATGCCCAGCGTGAGCAGGGTGCTCAGCACGGCCAGGACCTCGCGGCCCAGGCCCGCCGCCACGCCGATGGCCGCCGTCATCCACATGCCCGCCGCGGTGGTCAGGCCGTAGATGTGCCCTTTCTCGCTTCCCTTCAGGATGGACCCCGCGCACAGGAAGCCGATGCCGGCCAGCAGCCCCTGCACCACGCGCGACATGCCGTCGCTGTCCAGGCCCGCCTCCACGGCGGCCACCACGAACATCGCCGAGCCCAGGGCCACCAGCATGTGCGTGCGAAGGCCCGCGGCCTTGTGCGAGAGTTCGCGCTCCAGGCCCAGCAGCCCGCCGAGCAGCGCCGCCATCAGCAGCCGCACCACGATGCGCGTGACCGAGGAGAGGTCGGCGATGCCCGAGAACTCGCTGGCCAGCGTGTCGGTGACGGCGTTCACGGCAGGTCGCGGTTCGGTTCCGGCATGCTGGCGTCGCGCGGGCCCACCATGCCCAGGCGCGCCTTCAGCGATTGCGGCTGGCCGGTGAGGATGGCCGCGTACATCGTGGTGTTGGCCAGCACCTTCTTCACGTAGTCGCGCGTCTCGCTGAAAGGCACGTTCTCGGCCCAGATGGCGGCGTCCAGCACCGGCCCGTTGCGCCAGTTGCGCGGCCGGCCCGGGCCGGCGTTGTAGGCCGCGGCGGCCAGTGCCATGGAGCCGCCGAAGTCGTCCAGCGCGAGCTTCAGGTAGCCGGTGCCGATGGCGATGTTGGTGTCGCGGTCGGTCAGCTGGTCGGGCGTGAAGCCGGCCATGCCCAGCTTGCGGGCCGTCCAGCGCGCGGTGGCGGGCATCACCTGCATCAGGCCGGAAGCGCCGACGCTGGAGCGCGCGTCCATCACGAAGCGGCTTTCCTGGCGGATCAGGCCGTAGACGTAGGCCGGGTCCAGCGAGATCTGCTGGGCGCGCCGCACCACCGTGTCGCGAAAGGGCATGGGGTAGCGCTGCTCGACATCGAACTCGATCTTCGTGCGGTCGCTGGTGTTGATGCAGCGGTCCCACACCTCGCGCTCGCACGCGAAGGCGGCGGCCGCCAGCAGTTCGCGGTCGGACAGGCCGCCCGCGCGCGCCAGGTTGGTGGCGTAGTTCCACTCGCGGTTGCCTTCGGGGCGCAGGCCCAGCGCGATGGCGTAGAGCGCGCGATTGAGCGAAGGATTGGCGCGGGCGGTCTCTTTTTCTTCCGGCGTCAGCGGCGCGGGCTTGGCCGGCACGGCGATCTTCTGGCCCAGGTCCTCCAGCGCCAGCTGCTCGTAGAAGCCGCGCGGCGAAGCGATGGACTGCAGCAGCTGCCGGGCCTCGGCCTTGTGCGACTCGCGGCCGGACGCGAGCAGCGCGCGCGCCTTCCAGTAAGTCCACGCGTTGTCGCGGCGGGCGTCGTCGCTCATCGCCTGGATGGCCGAGAGCAGCGGCTCCCACTGCGGACCGCGCGGGCTGCGCAGCGCCGCGCGCGCCTTCCACACCAGCATGTCGTCGCTGAGGTCGTGGTCGCGGGTGACCTTGGCGAAGGACGACAGCGCGTCGTCGTCCAGTTTCATCGCGGCCTGCTTGCCCAGCACACCCCAGACCCAGTTGCGTTCTTCCGCCGAGAGTTGCGGGCCCCACTTGTCTTCCAGCAGGCGCGCGGCGTTGTCCGGGTCGGTGCCGGCCATGCGGATCAGCGCCAGGCCGATCAACTCACGCCGCGTGCGCGAGGTGGCGCTGATGCGTTTGGTGAGGAACTTGGCGGGGCTGGCGACCATCTCGCGGAACTGCGGCAGCGCGTCGGGCGCGACCAGTTCGATGGCGGCTTCGGCGGCGCGCGGCCTGTTCACTTCCATCGACATGCGCGCCTTGCGCCAGGCGTCGGCCGTGGTGAGGCGGTTGCGCGGCGCGCCGTCGGCCAGCATGCGGCTGGCGGCCAGCGTGCAGGCGTCTTCGGCTTCGCGCTGGCCCAGCCACATGCGGCGCACGTCGTCGGCCAGCGACGGATCGGCGCCGGGCCCATCGCGCAGGAACTGCACCACCAGCGAGTAGCAGCGCACCTGCGGGTCGTCGTTCATGCGGTACTTCGCAAGCTCTTCGGCGAAAGGGAACCAGTCGCGGCGCTGGCCCAGGAGCAGCAGCCAGTCGTTGCGCAGGCGGTCTTCCTGGTAGGTGCCGGCATAGCGCTGGAAAAAATCCTGTACTTCGGCCGGCGCGGCGGTGTCCAGGCGCGAACGCAGCTCCCAGTACGCCCCCCAGGGTTCGAGGGCGTGCCCCCGCACCTGCGGCAGCAGGTTGGCCAGCTTCGCCTTGTCGCCCTTGCGGAAAGCCTGCGCCATCTCCACGATGGCGTCGTCCCCCCGGTTCTGTGCCTGCGCCGCGGCGCCTAGCGCGGCCAGGATCAATGCCAAAATCGCACGGAACTTCATCGGGAGATTATGAGCACGCCGGAGGACAAAAAATCCCTGCGACAGCGCCTGATCGAGGAGAGGCTGAATCTCCCCGACCGGCTGCGGCGCGCGGACCTGCTCCAGCGCGTCATGCGCATCTGGCTGGTGGGCCGCCCCGACACTGTCATCGGCGCCTATTGGCCGATCAAGGGCGAGTTCGACCCGCTGCCCGCCCTGCACCGGTGGAAGGAGGACGGCGAGCTCCTCGACCAGCCGCAGCTGCGACGAATTGGCTTGCCCGTGGTGGACAAGCTGCACAAGACGCTCAAATTTCACGCCTGGTACCCGGGCTGCCCGATGGAGGAGGATGCCTACGGCATCCCCAAGCCCAAGGACACCGAGGTGATCGTGCCCACGCTGCTGTTCGTGCCCTGCGTGGGCTACGGGCCGGGGGGCTTCCGCCTCGGCTACGGCGGCGGCTTCTACGACCGCACGCTGGCGAAGCTGGAGCCGAAGCCTTTCACGGTGGGACTGGGGTTCACGACAGGCTACGTCGACGACCTGGAGCCCGAGCCCCACGACGTGCCGCTGGATGCCATCCTGAACGACAACGGCGTGGTCTGGCCGATCCGATGACCCCGCAGGGGCGCTGCAGGGCCACTTCGTAATCGCGTAGCGATTTCGAAGTAAATCAATCAATGTTGTCGATGGTGTCCGGGTCGGGCACTTCGCCGATGGCCTGGCGCGTGGCCTTGCTTTGCGCCATCACCCAGTCGCAGAACGCCTTGATCTCCGGCCGCGACGCGCTGCGGGGGCCCATGATCAACCAATAGGCCATGGGCGAATCCATGCGCAGCCGGGACAGCGGCTCGATCAGCTCGCCGTTGGCCAGCGCTTCCGCCACCATCGGCAGGCGGGCCAGCACCACGCCCTGGCCGGTGAGCGCGGCCTGCACCATCTGGTACGCATAGTTGAAGTACAGCCAGCGCTTGGGCTGCAGGCGCGTGAGGTGCTGCTCGTCGAACCAGCGCCGCCACGTCAGCCATTCCAGGTGCGTGCGGTGCGCGTCGCCGGCCTCGATGAGCGCGAACTGCGCCAGGTCGGCCGGCTTCTTCACCGGCGTGCCGCTCTTGAGCAGCCAGGGACTGGCCACGGGCGTCAGCTGCTCGCCGAACAGCCGGATGGCCTTGGGCGGCATGTTGGCCACCGGGCCGTAGCGAAGTGCCAGGTCGACGTCGGCCAGTTCCAGGTCGAGCGAAGCGTCCGTCGCGTCGATGCGGATGTCGATCTCGGGGTTGTCGCGCTGGAACTGCTCCAGCCGCGGGATCAGCCACATGGACGCGAACGACGCGAACGTGGTGACCGACACGCTCTTGCGTCCGGCGCTCTGGCGGATCTGGCGCACGGCCGAATCGATGCGCGGCAGCGCGTGCGACACCGCCAGCAGCAACTGCTGGCCGGCGCTGGTGAGCTCCACCGCGCGCGTGTGGCGCAGGAACAGCGACACGCCCACTTCCTCTTCGAGCGATTGGATCTGGCGGCTGACGGCCGACTGCGTGAGCGCCATCTCCTCCGAAGCGGCGCGGAAGTTCAGGTGCCGGGCCACGGCCTCGAAGGCGCGCAGGTGGCCGGCCGAGATCGGCCGGCTGCGCAAATGGGTCTGTGAATGCATCATGGCGGAGGTCGGCCGTGGGGATGGGGATTGATGCGTAGTCGGAATGAATAGCCTAGCCGGATTTCATTGGACTGCCAATGCGGCAGCCCCGAAGATTCATTCGCCGAACCACCCCCAAGGAGAACGCCATGAACCCGCTCGCTCTGACGCAATCGCAACAATCCACGCCCAGCCTGCCCGGCACCTGGCGCCTGGAGGCCAAGCGCGCCGTCACGCTGCGCCCGCGGGAAGACGGCGTGCTGCGCATCGCGCACGGCCGCGTGTGGCTCACCTTCGACGGTCCCCATGCGGGCCCTGCCAACGACTCGGGCGACCGGGTGCTGGGGGCGGGCGAGCAGGTGACAGTGCGGGCGGGCCGGCGGGTCGTGCTCGAATCGTCCGAGAAGGGCGTGCCGGCCTATATCAGCTGGGACTTCGTCTCGCAGCTGCGCCCCGTGCGCACGCCGCGCCTGCAGGCCGTGGCCCAGTCCTGGCTCGACCTGCAGCTGGCCACCGGCCTGGGCCTGCGCGCCGCCTGGCGCCTGGGCGCCGCGCTGGCGGCGCTGGCCCTGGGCTCGCTGATGCCCCGGCCGGCCGCGCGCAACGAGTGCGCGGCGACCTGAGGGTCGCGAAAGCGGACTCCCTTACGCAGAGGACGCGGAGGTTTCGCAGAGGGCGCAGAGAAGGCAAAGAGATCGGGAAGGTTTTTCTCTGCGATCTCTGCGAAACCTCCGCGCACTCTGGGTAAGGGTGTCCGCATCCGTTTGCACCTCACAATCGCGGGGTGGCCCGACCCAAGTCGTCCCAGCACGAGATCAAGCGCGACGAGATCCTCGAGATCGCGGCGCAGTGCTTCGCCGAGCGCAGCTACTTCGCGGCCAGCATGAACGACATCGCCGCCGCCGGCGGCACGTCGAAGGCGCGCCTGTACCACTACTACGAGAGCAAGGAAGCCATCCTGTTCGACCTGCTGGACCGCCACACGCAGCGGCTCTTGGCGCTGATCGGGCAGGTTGAGGCGACCGCGCAGCGCGGCCGGCTGGACGACCGGGCCGCGCTGCATGAACTCATTCGCGCCTTCCTCGAGGAATACGAGACCAGCGCCACGCGCCACGCCGCGCTGCTGCACGACACCAAGTTCCTGGGCGACACCCAGCGCGACCTGATCCTCGACCGCCAGCGCGACGTGGTGTCGGCGGTCACCCGCTTCATC
Organism: Ramlibacter humi; assembly: GCF_004681975.1. Classification (GTDB taxonomy): domain Bacteria; phylum Pseudomonadota; class Gammaproteobacteria; order Burkholderiales; family Burkholderiaceae_C; genus Ramlibacter; species Ramlibacter humi. Next base: position 232,147 of record NZ_SMLK01000005.1, on the reverse strand, counting down.
CGCCGCGCCTACCCGCAGCGCGTGGGCGATGCAAACCAGACGCCGGTAGCGATGATGCTGTTCGGCATGATCAACTGGACCTTCACCTGGCTGCGCCCCGGCGGCGGCAGCCTCTCGTACGGCGACTTCGCCGGGCAGGTGATCGAGGTCCTGGACCGGGGGCTGGCCGCATGACGCTGCACGTGGTGGTGATGGGCGTGTCGGGTTGCGGCAAGAGCGAGATCGGCGAGCGGCTGGCGAAGTCGCTGGGCCTGCCGCTGGTGGAAGGCGACAGCTTCCACCCGCCGGCCAACATCGAGAAGATGAGCCGCGGCGTGCCGCTGGACGACGACGACCGCGCCGGCTGGCTGGACACGCTGGGCCGCGAACTTGCGTCGCGGCCGCAGGGCGCGGTGCTCACTTGTTCCGCGCTGAAAAAGGCCTACCGCGATCGCCTGCGCGCCGCCGCGCCGGGGCTGCGTTTCGTGCACCTGGCGCTGACGCCGGCGCAGGCTCAGGCCCGCGTGGCCGCGCGCCGCGACCACTTCTACCCGCCCAGCCTGGTGGACAGCCAGTTCGCCGCGCTGCAGGACCCCGCCGGCGAGCCGGGCGTGGTGGTGGTGGATGCTTCGCGGCCGATCGAGGACGTGGTCGCGCTGGCGGCGGCCGGCCTGCGCTGAACAACTCCCGTTCGTTCAACAATGCGTAACGCGTTACGCTAAGTAGAATCGTGCGTTCGCGCCGCGACGGCGCGCAGGAGTCCAAGACGTGAGCAAAGCCTTCGCCAGCCAAGCCGACCTGGCCGACAAGAAGATCACTTTCGAGCAGCTTTCCCCGCACTGCTGGGCCTACACCGCCGAAGGCGACCCGAATTCGGGCGTGATCATCGGCGACAAGTTCATCATGGTCAGCGACGCCACCGCCACGCCGGCGATGGCCAAGGACCTGATCGCGCGCATCCGCACCGTCAGCGACAAGCCGATCAAGTACGTGCTGCTCACGCACTACCACGCGGTGCGCGTGCTCGGCGCCAGCGCCTATGCCGCCGAAGGCGCCACCGAGGTGATCGCCAGCCAGGGCACGTACGAGCTGATCGTCGAACGCGGCAAGGAAGACATGCAGTCGGAGATGGAGCGCTTCCCGCGCCTGTTCCGCAATGCCGAGAGCGTGCCCGGCCTCACGTGGCCCACCATGGTCATCGCCGGGGGCAACCCGGTGAAGGGCGAGGTGCCCGGCAAGCTGGTGCTGGACCTGGGTGGCGTGAAGGTGCAGGTGTGGCACCCGGGTCCCGGCCACACGCGCGGTGACACCATCGCGTGGGTGGAAGAAGAGAAGGTGCTGTTTTCCGGCGACTTGGTGGAGTACGAAGCCGGCGTCTACACCGGCGACGCCCACCTGGAAGAGTGGCCGGCCACGCTGGAGGCGTTGCGCGCGCTGAAAGCCGAAGCCATCGTGCCGGGCCGCGGCGAGGCGATGAAGGGCGCGGCGCAGGTGAACAAGGCGCTGGACTACACCAAGCGCTGGGTGGAGACGCTCTACACCGCCGCCAAGGAAGCCGCCGCCGCCAACATGGACCTCAAGGCCAGCATGGCGCACACGCGCAAGAGCATGGACCCCGTGTTCGGCCACGTGTTCATCTACGAGCACTGCCTGCCGTTCGACGTCAGCCGTGCCTACGACGAAGCGCGCGGCATCAAGAACCCGCGCATCTGGACGGCCGAGCGCGACAAGGAAATGTGGGGCCAGCTGCAGTAGGGTTGTCGGACGGCTCCGACAGCGCACTCGGCGCCCGCTGACGCCGCCGCGCTGTCGGGCTGCCTAAGCTGGTGGGTCCACAGGAGCACCAGGATGAACCGCAGTACCTCCAAGCAGCAACAGCCCCAAGGCGACAGCATCGCCCGGCAGCAGCAGATGTCGGGCTCCGACGAATTCCAGAAGCAGGGCCGCCCGGCCGCCCGGCAACAGGGCAGCGGCCAGCCGCAGCAGATGGGCGAGGGCAGCTACGAAGGCTCGCGCGACTACAAGGAACGCACCGAGCGCTACCTGAAGTCGCACGACGTGAAGAAGGACGCCGAGGCCGCGCAGCCCAAGTCCGAACAGGAAGCGAGCGAGATGAAGGCCGCCGAGGAAGAGGGCAAGTCCCACTCCAAAGCCAAAGGCGAATAAGCCTCAGTCCGGCACGCTGCGCGCCGCCGCCAGCGTGCCGGCGGCCAGCGTGCCCAGCAGCACGGCCAGCCCCACGATGCCGCCGTACTGCAGCGCGGCGCCGCTGGCCAGCGGGCCCACCGTCGCCCCGCCCGTGTAGCCGGTGATCATCGCGGCCGCGCCGCCCGCCGTCGCGCGGCCCTGGAAGGTGTGCGCGACTTCCACCATGGTGAGCGTGTACAGCGCGCCGCCCACGCCGCCCCACACCAGCCCCACCGCCCACAGCAGCCAGGGCGCTTGCGGCGACAGCGCGAACGCGCCGCTGGCCGCGAGCAGCAGCAGTCCCGCGCTGGTGAAGATGCCGCGCATGGTGAAGCGGTCGGCCAGCAGGCCGGCGGGGTACTGGCACAGGAAGCTGCCGACGCCGATGGCGCCCGCGACACTGGCCGCCATCGCCAGGCTGAGGCCCGAGGCGGAGGCGTTCGCGGCGCTGACGGAGCCCAGGCCCGCTTCGAACACGCCGCCGCTGAACGCGATCAGCACCAGCAATGGCACTGTCCGCAACGCTTCCCACGTGCCCGCCTGCCCCGGCGGCGGTTCGATCGCCGAGCGCGACGGGATCGCCGCGGCGATGGCGCAGCAAGCCACCACGATCGCGGCACTGGCCCACAGCATCGCGTGTGCGCTCCAGCCCAGCACGCCCGGCGCGAACGGCCCGAGCGCGAGCGACGCGCCCAGCGCCGTCTGGTAAAGGCCCATTACGCGGCCGCGCTGGTCCGGCGGCGCTTCGCGCGCGAGCAGCGCTTCGGTGGAGTTCCACAGCGCCGCGGCGCCGATGCCGCTGAGCACGGAGCCGGCGCACCACGCCAGCCAGTGGTCGGTCACCGCGTAGAGCAGCGCGCCGGCGAGGTTGAACACGCAGCCCGCGCGGTAGGTGCGCACGACGCCCAGGCGCGCGATGACGCGCGGCACGAAAGGCATCAGCAGCCCCACCATCAGGAACGGGATCATCGCGAATGCACCGACGGCGCTGGTGCTGGCGCCGGCCTGCTGCAGGCTGACGGCCAGCACCGGGCCGGCCATCGCGAAAGCCAGCACGATCAAGGTGGTGGACGCCGCGAAGCGCCACACCAGCGGCATCGAGGAGCCGGGCGCGAGAGCCGTCATCGGCCTTCGGCCAGTTCCATCAGGTCGCGTTGCCAGGCCCGCAGCCGCCGCGCCGCGAAGTCCCGCTGCGCGGGCGTGGTGCCGTTGTGCACGGCGGCGGCGGTGCGGCAGGTCTCCTGCCGCAGGGTGTCGACGTGGGCGCGGTACTCGGGGTCGGCGGGCTGCAGGACGCGGTCCACCACCCGCGCCACGGCCATCCTGGCTCCGGCCAGCGGCACCGGCTGGGTGGCCAGCCGCCGCAGCACGTCCAGGATCTCCTGCTGCTGGCGCGTGCGCTCGGCCAGCACCAGCGCCGGGCTGTAAGCCGAGGTTTTCAGCAGCTCGCGCAGCCGCGACTGCTGGTCGCTGCCCAGGCTGCCGTACACCATCTCGGAGCGCTCGACCACCAGCTTCAGCCGCTTGTCCAGCAGCTCTTCCGGCGGCAGGCGCACCCAGTCGGCGCGGTACTCGCGGTTCTTCCGCGCGAACTTCTTCTCCAGGTGCTGCAGCTGCGGCGCCGTCAGCAGCACGGCGTTGGCGGCCACCATGGGCTCGGCCCGCTCGCGCAGCGCCGCCAGGCGTTCGCGCAGTTCCGGCTCCAGCGCGCAAACCTGCTCGGGCGTGACGTCCCCCATGGCCATCTTCTCGGCCTTCTGCAACAGGTGCATGAACCGCGGCAGCTCCTGCTTGCGATGCCAGTCGTGCAGCCGCGCCAGGTCCTCGCGCACGCGGTGCGACTGCGCGTCGTCGAAGTCCACGTAACCGTCGAGCCACCAGTACGCGATCTGGGGCAGGTTGGCGTAGGCGAGCTTGATCGCGCTGCACCCGCAGAGCGCCCCGCTGAGGCTGAGCAGGCCGATAATTGCGGCGAATCGCGCGAGACGAAGGAAAGACATGACAGTTGTAGACGTGGTCATCATGGCGGCGGGCAAGGGCACGCGCATGAAGAGCCGCCGGCCCAAAGTGTTGCATCGTTTGGCCGGCCGTGGGCTGGTCGACCATGTGATCGATTGCGCCATGGCCCTGGACGCGCGCCGCATCGTCGTCATCACCGGCCACGGCGCGGAAGAGGTGGAATCGGCGGTGCGCGGCAGCTTCGCCGGCGCCAGGGTCGTGCCCACGTTCGTGCGGCAGGAACCGCAGCTGGGCACCGGCCACGCGGTGCAGCAGGCCGTGCCGCAGTTGCCCGACGACGGTGTGGCGCTGATCCTCAACGGCGACGTGCCGCTGATCCGCCCCGGGACGCTGCAGCCGCTGGTGGATGCATGCGCCGGCGGCAAGCTGGCGCTGCTGAGCGTGGAGATGCCCGATCCCACCGGCTACGGCCGCATCGTGCGCGACGGCTCGCACGTGCGGGCCATCGTCGAGCACAAGGACGCCAGCGAGGCGCAGCGCGCCATCCGTGAGGTCTACACCGGCTTCATGGCGTTACCCAACGCGCTGCTCAAGCGCTGGCTGGCCCGGCTGACCAACGACAACGTCCAGGGCGAGTACTACCTCACCGACGTGGTGAAGCACGCGGTGGCCGACGGCGTGGAAGTGGTCGCCATCGCCTGCCCCGACCGCGTGCAGGTCGACGGCGTGAACAGCCCGCTGCAATTGGCCGAGCTGGAGCGCGCGTTCCAGCTGCGCAATGCGCGCGAGCTGATGGAGGCCGGCGTGCGGCTGGCCGACCCGGCGCGCATCGACGTGCGAGGCACGCTGCAATGCGGACAGGACGTGGAGATCGACGTCAACTGCGTGTTCGAAGGCCGCGTGACGCTGGGTGACGGCGTGCGCATCGGGCCGAACTGCGTCATCCGCAACACCGCCATCGAGGCCGGCGCCCACATCCTGGGCTTCACGCATTTCGACGGCGAGAAAGCCGGCGTGACGGTGGGCGAGGGTGCGCAGGTCGGTCCGTTCGCCCGGCTGCGGCCCGGCGCGAAACTGGGCCCCGACGTGCACATCGGCAACTTCGTCGAAGTGAAGAACTCGACGATGGCGCGCGGCGCCAAAGCCAACCACCTTGCCTACCTGGGCGACGCCGAGGTGGGCGAACGCGTCAACTACGGCGCGGGGTCCATCACCGCCAACTACGACGGCGCCAACAAGCACAAGACGGTGCTGGAAGACGACGTGCACATCGGCAGCAACTGCGTGCTGGTGGCGCCGGTGCGCATCGGCAAGGGCGGCACCGTGGGCGGCGGCTCGACCGTGACCAAGAACACCGAACCGGGAGCCCTGACGGTGGCGCGCGGCAAGCAGGTGAGCATCTCCGGCTGGCAGCGGCCAAAGAAGGCGCCCAAGTAAGGATCAGCCGCGCGGCGGCTTGGGCAGCGCGATGCGCGGATCGAACTTCGCGCGCCGCACCGCGAAGAAAGCCTTCACGTTGCGCACGTTCGCGTCGGCCGTGAACAGCCGCTGCGCGACCGCCAGGTAGCCCGGCATGTCGGGCGCCTGCACCACCAGGATGAAGTCGGGTCCCGGCGAGACGCGGTAGCACTGCTGCACCGCCTCGTCGGCCACCATGCGCGACTCGAAGGCAACCATGGCTTCGTTGTCCTGCCGGTCCAGCGTGATCTCGACGATGGCGTCGATGCCGTGGCCGGTGATGGGCGCGAGACGGTCGCGCGCCAGGATGGCCACCTGCCGCTCGATCAGGCCGGCTTCCTGCAGGCGCTTCACGCGCCGCAGGCAAGTGGGCGGCGAGATGTGCACCTTGGCCGCCAGGTCCTGGTTGGTGAGCGCAGCGTCCTGCTGAAGCTGGCTCAGGAGGGCCAGGTCGGTGGCGTCTAGCGCAACTTGATTCATATTTTATGTTGAGAATCGGAATAATATTCCATAACTCTAATGAGTGGAACGAATATTCCGAATTAAATTCAATTTAGCCATCTTATTTCATGGAGGCTGACCTACAGTCGCGGCCATTCCAAGGAGCAACTCCCATGTGCGGCATCGTCGGCGCGGTCTCCACCCGCAACATCGTTCCCATCCTCGTCCAGGGCCTGCAGCGGCTGGAATACCGCGGCTACGACTCATGCGGCGTGGCCGTTTACGAAGACGGCTTGCGGCGGGCCCGCAGCGTTTCGCGCGTGGCCGAGCTGGTGACGCAGGTGGAGCGCGAAGGCATCGAAGGCACCACCGGCATCGCGCACACGCGCTGGGCCACGCACGGCGCGCCGGCGGTGCACAACGCGCACCCGCATTTCAGCCACGGCCCCGGTGAAGGCGCGGCCGACCGCCCCGGCCGCGTGGCGCTGGTGCACAACGGCATCATCGAGAACCACGACGAGCTGCGCGCGCAGCTGAAGGCCAAGGGCTACCAGTTCCACAGCCAGACCGACACCGAGGTGATCTCGCACCTGGTGGACAGCCTGTACGAAGGCGACCTGTTCGAGGCGGTGAAGGCCGCCGTGCGCAAACTGCACGGCGCGTATGCCATCGCCGTCTTCTGCAAGGACGAACCGCTGCGCGTGGTGGGCGCGCGCGCGGGCTCGCCGCTGATCCTGGGCGTCGGCAAGGAAGGCGGCGAGAACTTCCTGGCCAGCGACGCGATGGCGCTGGCCGGCGTCACCGACCAGATCGTTTACCTGGAAGAAGGCGACGTGGTCGACCTGCAGCTGGGCAAGTACTGGGTCGAGGACCGTTCGCACAAGCCGGTGACGCGCCCCGTGAAGACCGTGCAGGCGCACAGCGGCGCTGCCGAACTGGGCCCGTACCGCCATTACATGCAGAAGGAGATTTTCGAGCAGCCGCGCGCCATTGCCGACACGCTGGAAGGCGTGCAGGCCGTGGTGCCGGAGCTGTTCGGCGACGGCGCGCACCGCGTGTTCCAGGACATCGACTCGGTGCTGATCCTCGCTTGCGGCACCAGCTACTACAGCGGCTGCACCGCCAAGTACTGGCTGGAAGGCATCGCGAAGATCCCGACGCAGGTGGAGATCGCCAGCGAGTACCGCTACCGCGAATCGGTGCCCAACCCGCGCACGCTGGTGGTGACCATCAGCCAGTCGGGCGAGACGGCCGACACGCTGGCCGCGCTGCGCCACGCGCGCGAACTGGGCATGGAACACACGCTGACGGTGTGCAACGTGTCCACGTCGGCGATGGTGCGCGAATGCAAGCTGGCCTACATCACGCGCGCGGGCGTGGAGATCGGCGTGGCTTCGACCAAGGCTTTCACCACGCAGCTGGCCGCGCTGTTCCTGCTGGCGCTGTCGCTGGCCGAGGTGAAGGGCCGCGTCACCGAATCGCAGGTGGCGTCGCACCTGAAGTCCATGCGCCACCTGCCCGCCGCGCTGTCGTCGGTGCTGGCCCTGGAGCCGCAGATCATCGGCTGGGCCGAGCAGTTCGCGGGCAAGGAGAACGCGCTGTTCCTGGGCCGCGGCCTGCACTACCCGATCGCGCTGGAAGGCGCGCTCAAGCTCAAGGAGATCACCTACATCCATGCCGAGGCCTACGCCGCCGGCGAGCTGAAGCACGGCCCGCTGGCGCTGGTGACTTCGCAGATGCCCGTGGTGACCGTCGCGCCCAACGACACGTTGCTGGAAAAGCTCAAGAGCAACATGCAGGAAGTGCGCGCGCGCGGCGGCGTGCTGTACGTGCTGGCCGACTCCGACACCCGCATCGAGAGCGAGGACGGCATCAACGTCATCCGCATGCCGGAGCATTACGGTCCGCTCAGCCCGCTGCTGCACGTCGTGCCGCTGCAGCTGCTGGCGTATCACACGGCGTGCGCGCGTGGGACCGACGTCGACAAGCCGCGAAACCTGGCGAAGAGCGTCACCGTCGAGTGAACCCGGTCCGGAAGGCCCGCGGCAAGCGGGCCTTCCCGCTTCACTCCCGGATGTGCGCGGACTTCACGATGCGCTCGTAGCGCGCGTGCTCGGCCTGCACGAAACGGCCGAGGTCTTCCGCGCTGCCCGAGCCGGGCACCGCGCCCTGCTCGCGCATCTTGGCCACGACTTCGGGATCTTTCAGCGCCGCATTCAGCTCTTCGTTCAGCCGCTTGACCACGGCGGGCGGCGTGCCCGCCGGCGCGAAGAGGCCCGTCCAGGTCACGACCGAGAAACCCTTGAGGCCCGGCAGCTCCGCCAGCGCGGGCACGTCGGGCAACTGCTCGATGCGGCCGGGGCCGGTCACCGCCAGTGCACGCATGCGACCCGCCTGCACGTGCGGGATGGCCGAGGTGCTGACCAGCATGGCGGTGTCGACCTGGCCGCCGATCACGTCGGTGGCGATCTGCGAACCGCCCCGGTAAGGCACGTGCGTGACGAAGATGCCGCTCTTTTCCTTCAGCAGTTCCATGGCCAGCTGCAGCACGGTGCCGATGCCGGAGGTCGCGTACGTCAGGCTGCCGGGCTTTTCCTTCGCGAGCTTCACGAAGTCGGCGTACGTCTTCGCCGGCAGGCGGTTGCCCGCCACCAGCACCATCGGCGCGGTGTTGAGCATGCCGACAGGCGTCAGCGCCTGCAGCGGCTCGAAGCGGTAAGCCGCCGGATTGACCAGCTTGGCGATGGCGATGGCGCTGTCGGTGCCGGCCACCAGCGTGTAGCCGTCGGGCGCGGCGGAAGCCGCCTTGGTGACGCCCACCGCGCCACCGGCGCCGCCCACGTTGTCGATCACCACGGTCTGCTTCAGGCGTTCCGAAAGCTTCTGGGCGACCAGCCGCGCGTTGAAGTCAACGCTGCCGCCCGCGGTGTACGGGACGATCAGCGTGATGGGCTTGGCGGCCGGCCATGCCGCTTGCGCGGAAGCGAGGCTCGACGCGAAGGCGAAGAGCAGGGGAATGATGGGCTTGAACATGCGGTCCTCAGAGGTCTTGCAGGTGCTGGCGGCGCAGCGCGTCGAACTCGGCCGGCCACTCGACGCGCCAGCGCTGCTTCACGGATTCGTCCAGCCACGCGCCGTCGATGCCGTTGAGCATGAAGCCGCGCAGGTCGTCGAGGGTGAAGCCGAAATCGCTCACCATCATCCGCCACGCGCCGGTGGGATCGACCTTGTGCAGCGTCGGGTCGTCGGTGTTCGGGTGGATGCGCAGGCCCAGCGCGGGCATGCGCCGGATCGGGTGGTCCAGTGCCCAGCGCTCGGGCGGCAGCGTGCGCAGGTAGTACGAATTGGTGGGCACCACCGTGAACACGAGGCCGCGGCGCGCGCATTCGGCCGCGTACTGCGGGTTGTCGACGACGGTGTAACCGTGGTCGATGCGATCGACCTTGAGCGTCTCGACCGCCGTGCGGACGTTGTGCCAGGGCAGGCCGAACTCGCTGGCGTGGGCCGTGGTCTTCAAGCCGCCCTGCCGCGCCAGCGCGTAGGCCGCTTCGAACAGCTCGGGCGGGTGCTCGTTCTCGCGGTAGTCGATGCCGATGCCCGCCACTTCTTCGCATCGGTGGTCCAGCAGCCAGCGCACCATCTCCAGCGACGCTTCCGGCCCCGCTTCGCGGTCGATCGCGCCGATCAGGCGCGCCGAGATGCCGAAATCGCGCCGCGCATCGCGGATCGCCTGCACGATGCCGTCCTGCGCGGCCGCATAGGGGATGCCGGAAACGTGCACGGTCCCGGTGGGGTTCCACGAAAACTCGCTGTGCCGCACGTTGTGCGCCGCCGCGTCCTGCAGGTACTCGTACGCCATGCGGTGCAGGTCCTGCGGGCTTCGCACCAGTGAGGCGTCCAGCGCGCGCAGAACCCGCAGCACGCCCACCGGCTTTTCGCCGCGGGTGTAGAAGCTGGTGATCTCTTCATCGGCCAGCGGCGCGCCGGCGTTGCGGTTCAGGTCGCGGAAGGTCTGCTCGCGCACCGCGCCGAACAGGTGGCAATGCAGCTCCACCTTGGGAATCGAGCGCAGGAACTGCTCTAGCGCTGGGGCCTGGGTCATGCCGCGATTTTCGCGCAGCGGGTGCGGCCGCCCTGGCGTGATTCGTAAACTGGCGCCATGGCCAAGGAGATCGCCCCGGGGCAGCAGCCACTGCGCTTCGCTACTGCGCGCGCGTTCGAAACCTGGCTGAGCAGCAACCACGCCACTTGCGACGGCGTCTGGCTGCTGATCGCCAAGGCCGGCGCCGGGGAGCCGACGGTCACGTATCCGCAGGCGGTGGAGATCGCGCTGTGCCATGGGTGGATCGACGGGCAGAAGAAGGGCCTTGACGATCGGCACTGGCTGCAGCGCTTCACGCCCAGGCGTGCGCGGAGCCTGTGGTCCAGGGCGAATCGCGAGAAGGCGCAGGCCTTGATCGCATCGGGCCGGATGCAGCCCAGTGGAATGGCGGAAGTCGTGACGGCACAAGCCGACGGGCGGTGGCACGCGGCTTACGACAGCGCGAGCACGGCGGTCGTGCCGCCGGACCTACAGCCGCGCTCGATGCACGGCCGCCAGCGAGGTCCTTCTACGACCAGCTGGATGGTGCCAACCGCTATGCCGTCCTGTGGCGGGTGCAGACTGCCAAGCAGCCGCAGACGCGGTCAAAACGGATCGAAGCGCTCGTGGAGATGCTCGCCCGAGGCGAGAAGATCCACGGCTGAGAGCGACGTGGGCGCCTGCGGCTAAAGCACCGCGAGCACCGCCGCCACCACCACGAACAGGCTTCCCACCGTGGCGACGAGCGCCACGTCCTGGCGGCGGTCGCCGCCGAGAAAGCCGAACCCCGCAGCCCACAGGAAGGAGCCGCCCATCACGCCCAGCAGCAGGGCCACGTCGGCGAAGGTCATGGCGACTCCCCGCGTGAGTGCGCGGCAGGAACAAGGGAACAGGACTCGCGCGGCCAGGGGCGCGCGCTCGATCTCGCGATGCGATGCATGAGGGGAAACTCCGTCAGCAAGGGCCGTCGCGCGGACGGCCGTTTTCACCAGCGGCGCTGGAGCAGGCCCGGTGATTCGTGTCGCGCCGGTGGGGGAGGAATCCCCGGGCTCAGGCGGGTGCGTGGGAACGCATCGGAGTCATGGCGGGCAGTCTAGCCCGGCAGCAGCGCAACGCCATGCTTGGCGACGAATGCCCCGCCTGTTCTTGCCAGATTGCGTTCACTCCGCGCGCGGCGCCGGCGGGTTGCCGTCGCCCTGTTGCGCGTCGGCGAGATGGTCGCGCCCTTCGGCGGCGTCGCGGTGCAGCGCGGCGCGAACCAGCATCAGGTAGGTGACCGGCGTGCCCACCGCCATGAAGCCCGCGATGAGCAGGTGGTGCAGTACCAGCCGGCCCTCCACAACGCTCGAGCCGATGACGCAGGCCAGCAGCACCAGGCCCGTGCCCAGCGTCGATGCCATGGTCGGCGGGTGCACGCGCTCGTAGAACGTGCGCATCGTGAGCAGGCCGAAGGCGCCGGCCAGCGCGAAGAGCGCGCCGATGAGGGCGAGGACGGCGGCGACGGCGCTCATTCGATCACCTCGCCACGCAGCAGGAACCGCGCGGCGGCCGCAGTCGATGCGAAGCCCAGCGCCGCGATCACCAGCGCGGATTCGAAGTAATAGGGGCTGTCCGTGCGCAGTCCGTGCACGAGGATGGACAGCATCGCGACCACGTACAGCGTGTCCAGCGCCAGCACGCGGTCCTGCGCGCGCGGTCCCAGCACCAGCCGCACGAAGGCGGGCAGCAAGGCCACGCCCAGCAGCACCTGCGCCGCGAGCAATGCCGTGTCGGTGAAGGAAGCGTTCATCCGAAGATCTCCAGCAGCCGCCGCTCGTAGCGGCGCTTGAATGCGAGAACCCAGGCCTGTTCGTCGGCCAGGTCCAGCACGTGCAGGGTGAGGACGCTCGCGGCGGCGTCGTAGCGTGCCCAGGATGTTCCGGGCGTTGCGGTGACGATGCAGGCCAGCACTGCGAGGCCCGCGGGATCCCCCAGCTCAAGGGGGATACGCAGGAAGCCCGCGATGCGCGGCGCGCGCCGCATGCGCAGGGCGATGCGCGCGACGGCCAGGTTGGACTGCACGATGTCCAGCGCCACTGCCCCGAGCAACTGCAGCGCAGGCACGGCCAGGCGCCGGACCTTGCGCCGCGGCGGCTCCAGGCGTGCGTACGCCGCGGCGCCGGCCACGCCGGCGGCGATGCCGATCAGCAGCTGGGCCGGCTCGAGGGTGTCGTTCAGCGCCAGCCATGCGAGCAGCAGGAAGAAGGCGAGCAGCGGATAGGGCAGCAGGCGTTTCATGGCTGTCGCAGGACCTCCCGGATGTACGCGTCGGCGGGATGCAGCGCATCGGCCGCCGCCTGCAGGTAGGCCAGCGCGGGACCGGCCAGCACCGTGAGGGCGAGACAGGCCGCGATGAGGCCTGCGACGGGGACGATCTCGATCAGGCGGACGCGAGGCGCCTTGCCCGCCTCGGCCCAGAAGGCTCGCACGCCCGCGCGCGCGAACGCGACCACGCTCGCCAGCCCCGACAGCAGCACCAGGGCCAGCAGCACCCACGCTCCCGTGCCGGCGGCTTCGGGCCGCAGCAGTACCGACAGCAACGAAAACTTGGCGACGAACCCGGGCAGCGGCGGCAATCCCGCCAGCACCAGCGCGGTACAACTGAAAGCGATGCCCAGCACCGCGACGCTGGCGGGGATCAGCACGCCGGCGCTTTCCTCGGCCTCGGTCTCGTCTTCACTGTCCACGCCGAATGCGTCGGCGGTGACCGCGAGCAGGTTGGCGCCCGGCGCGCGCGACCGCTCCACCAGTTCCACCAGCAGGAACAGCGCCGCCGTCGCGAGCGTGGAAGCCACCAGGTACAGCAGCGCGGGACCCAGTGCCGCCGTTCCGCCCACGCCGGCCGCTGACAGCAGCGTGCCGGTGGAGGACACCAGGCTGAAGCTGGCGATGCGGCCCAGGTCCTGCGAGCCGAGCATGCCCACCATGCCGAAGACGAGCGTGGCCATGCCGCCCAGCGCGATCAGGTCGGCCACCGGCAGCCCGCCGAACACGACGTACGAGACGCGCAGGACCGCGTAGAAGCCCAGCTTGCTCAGCACGCAGAACAGTGCGCCCGCCGGCGCGCTGCTCGCGGAATAGGTGGCCGGCAGCCAGAACCCCAGCGGCCACATGCCGGCCTTCAGCAGGAACGCGATGCCGAGCACGGCCGCGCCGGCCTGCAGCAGCGGGCGGTCGGCCTCGGGAAGCTGCGTCAGCCGCACGGCGAGGTCGGCCATGTTCAGCGTGCCGGCCATGCCGTAGAGCAGGCTGACCCCGACCAGGAACAGCAGCGAAGCCGCGAGGTTGACCACGATGTAGTGCAGTCCGGCGCGCACGCGCAGCGCGCCGCCGCCGTGCAGTGCCAGGCCGTAGGAAGCAGCCAGCAGCAATTCGAAGAAGACGAACAGGTTGAACAGGTCGCCCGTGAGGAAAGCGCCGCACAGCCCGGCGAGGAGGAACTGGACGAGCGCGTGGAAATGCGGCCCCGCGCGGTGCCACCGGGCCAGCGAAAACAGCAGGGCCGCCACGCCGAGCATCGACGTGAGCAGGACCATCGCGACCGCCAGCCGGTCCGCGACCAGCACGATGCCCACGGGCGCGACCCAGCCGCCCAGTGCGTACACGTGCGCGGCGGGCGTGTCGGCACGAGCGACCAGTGCGATGGCCGCCGCGAGCAGCCCCAGCGCGCTGGCCAGGCTGATCGCGGCCTTGGTCGCGTGTCGCGATTCGTCGATCGCCAGCAGCAGCGCTCCCGCCAGCAGGGGCAGCACCACGGGAAGCACCACCAGGTGCGCGGCCCAGCCGTTCATTGTTCGGGCTCCCGTCCGTCCACGTGGTCGGTGCCGGTCAAGCCGCGCGCGGCGAGCAGCACCACCAGCAGGAGCGCGGTCGTGGCGAAAGCGATGACGATGGCCGTCAGCACCAGCGCTTGCGGCAGCGGGTCGGCGAAATGCGCGGGGTCGGGCGTGCCGGCGGTGCCGACGATGGGCGCCGCACCGCCGCGCACCCAGCCCATCACGAAGATGAACAGGTTCACCGCGTACGACAGCAACGACAGCCCGACGATCACCTGGAAGGTGCGCGGGCGCAGCAGCAGCCACACGCCGGATCCGGCGAGCACCGCGATGCCCAGCGCGACCACGATTTCCATCAGCGCCTCTCCACCGCGCGGTGCGCCCGCGTGGACTGGTGGCCCAGCGCCGTCAGCAGCAGGGCGCACGCGCCCACCACCAGCAGGAACACGCCCAGGTCGAAGAAGAACGCCGTGGGCAGGTGCAGCGCGCCCAGCAGCGGCAACTGGAAGTGCGCCACGTGCGAGGTGAGGAACGGATGCCCGAACCACCACGATCCGGCGCCCGTCGCGAGCGCCAGCACCAGCCCCATGGCCATCCAGGCCAGCGGGCGGATCGGCAGCCGGTCTTCGGTCCAGCGCGTGCCGCCGGCCATGTACTGCAGCACCAGCCCGATGGCCATGGCGACGCCGGCCGCGAAGCCGCCGCCCGGCAGGTTGTGCCCGCGCAGCAGCAGGTGCAGCGCGACCAGGCCGGCCGCGGGAAACAGCCACCGCATCAGGACTGCCGCGGTGCCGAGGTCTTCGCGCACCGAAGCGGGCGTCTGTCCCCGTCGCTGGGGCGGTGGCATCGCGCTCTCCGGCGCGGGCCGGAAGCGGCGCAGCAGCGCGAAGACCGTGATGCCGACCACGGCCAGCACGGAAATCTCACCCATCGTGTCGAAGCCGCGGAAATCGACGATGGTCACGTTCACCGCGTTCGTGCCGCCGCCCAGCGGCCACGCGTTCTGCAGGAAGAAACGCGACACCGTGCCCTCGGGCAGCGGCCGCGTCATCACCGCATACGCGACCACGCCCAGGCTGCAGCCCGTGCCGATGGCGAGTGCCAGGTCGCGTACCCGCCGCGGCAGCTTGCGCGACGCGCTGTCGCGTGACTCGCTGGCGGGAAGCCGTTGCGGCAGCCAGCGCAGGCCGAGCAGCAACAGGATCGTGGTGACCACTTCCACCAGCAACTGCGTCAGCGCCAGGTCGGGCGCGGACAGCCAGACGAACGTGAGGCAGACCACCAGGCCCGCGCCTCCCGCCAGCGTCAGGGCGACCAGCCGGTGGTATTTGGCCTGCCACGCCGCGCCGGCGGCGCAGCCCATGCCCACGATCCAGGCCATGACGAACGCGGCATCCGCCCGCGTGCCGGGCAGGCCGCCGAAGCCGATGCCGGGCAGTGCCGACCAAAGGCCCGCGGCCAGCGCCACGGCAAGCAGCAGGGCCAGCTGCGGCTGCAGCCGCCGGGTGCCCATGGCGCGCTCGAGCGCGCGCGCCCAGCGCCACGACAGCGCCGCCAGGACGGTGTCGAACACCTGGCGGCCCTGGATCGGCGGCATCAGCGGCGTGCCTTCGCGGCCCGCCGCGAAGTGGCGCCCCAGCGCGAGAAAGAGCAGCGTGCCGCCCACCAGCGCCGCGAAGCTCATCGCGAGCGGCAGCGTCAGGCCGTGCCACACCGCCAGGCTGTACTCGGGGACCGCCGGTCCCAGCACCGAGCGCACCGCCACCTCGAGCATGGGCCCGACGGTGGCCGCGGGGAACACGCCCACCACCACGCACGCCAGCACCAGGCATTCGATCGGCAACCGCATCCATCGCACGGGTTCGTGCGGCCGGCGCGGCAGGTCGGTCGCGGGCGGGCCGAAGAAGACACCGTGGATGAACCGCAGCGAGTACGCCACGCTCAGCATGCCCCACACCGCGGCGATGTAGGGCAGCGCGCGGTCGATCGCCTGCACCGGTCCTTCGGCGCGCAGCGTCTCCGCGAAGAACATCTCCTTGGACAGGAAGCCGTTGAGCAGCGGCACGCCGGCCATGGCGGCCGCCGCCACCATCGCCAGCGTGGCGGTGATCGGCATCGCCCGGTACAGGCCCGACAGGCGGCGCATGTCGCGCGTGCCTGCTTCGTGGTCGATGATGCCGGCCGCCATGAAGAGCGACGCCTTGAACGTGGCGTGGTTCATGACGTGGAATACCGCCGCGACCAATGCCAGCGGACTGTTCAGGCCCAGCAGCGCCATCGCCAGACCCAGGTGGCTGATCGTGGAATACGCCAGCAGTCCCTTGAGGTCGTGCTGGAAGATCGCCGCGTAGGCGCCGAGCACCAGGGTCACCAGCCCCGCGCCGCCGACGACCCACGCCCACGCATCGGTGCCCGCGAGCACCGGCCACAGCCGCACCAGCAGGAACACGCCCAGCTTCACCATGGCCGCGGAGTGCAGGTACGCCGACACGGGCGTCGGCGCGGCCATGGCTTGCGGCAACCAGAAGTGGAACGGGAATTGCGCCGACTTGGTGAGGGCGCCGGCGGCGACCAGCAGCAGAGCGGCGAAGTAATGCGGGTGCGCGCGGACGCTGTCGCCGGCCGCCAGCACCGCGTCCAGGTCGTAGCTGCCCGCGATGCGGCCGAGCAGCAGCACGCCCGCCAGCAGGCACAAGCCGCCCGCGGAGGTGATGACCAGCGCCATGCGCGCGCCGTCGCGCGCCGCCGGGTTGTGGTGCCAGTAGCCGATCAGCAGGAAGGAGAAGACGCTGGTGAGTTCCCAGAAGAACACCAGCTGGAACAGGTTGCCCGACAGCACCACGCCGAGCATGGCGCCCATGAAGGCCAGGAAGAACGAGTAGAACCGCGCGACCGGGTCGCGCGGCGACATGTAGTAGCGCGCGTAGAGCACCACCAGCAGCCCGATGCCGGTGGCCAGCACGCAGAACAGCCAGGCCAGTCCGTCGAGGCGCAGCGTGAAGTCCAGGCCCGCCGATGGCACCCAGGCCGCGTGCAGGCGCACGCTGCCGCCATCGCGCACGCGCTGCGCGAAGCCCGCCGTCACCGCCAGCGACCCCAGCGCCGCCGCGGCCGCGAGCCACACGGCCGCGCCGCGCCGGCGCGAAGGCAGCGCGAGCGTCGCGATGGCCGCTGCCCACGGCAGCAGCAGCACGATCAGGAGGGCTTCATCGGGCATGGAAAGGGTTGGCGGCGGGAGCGCCCCAGCTTATCGGAGTCGGACGCGGCAGGGCGCCGCGCGAGCTCATCAAGAAGCTTGCGGGACCACGGCGGCCCGTGGCAGCACCAGGACGTCGGCGCTGCACTGCATGAGCACCTCGCGGGTCAGCCGGCCCAGGAAGAAGTCGGCCAGCAGGCCGCGTTGCCGCTTGCCGATCACCACCAGGTCGGCCGGCAGCGCCCGTTGCCTGGACAGCACCGCGTCGACCGGATCGCCGAAGCCGACGCATGGCGTGGCCTCGTGGCGGCCGCCCGCATCGAGCAACTGCGCGAGGGCGGCGCGGGCCTGTCCCAGCACCGAGGGCATGGACGACGGCTCGCGCCCGGCCGTGCGGGCTTCGGCGGCCTTGACGCTGACCGCATGGAAAGCTTCCAGCCCCGCGCCGGGCGCCATGGCGCGCGCGGCGGCCACGGTGGCCGGCGCGGACGGTTCGAGATCGACGCAAGCCAGCACGCGCGCATAGCCGCCGTCGGGCGCCGCGCCCTGGGCGAAAGCGGCATTCACGCCGCGCTTGACCACCAGCGCCGGCGCGCGGCACAGGCGGATCAACCGGTCGAGCGCGATGCCGGCGACCTGCTGCTTCAGCGCGTTGTCGCTCGACGAGCCGACGACCAGCAGCCCGCAGGTGCGCATGTGCGCGGCCACGTGCTTCAGCAGGTCGCCGGACGCGGCCTGCGCGTCCACCCCGATGCCCAGGCGCCCGCGCAATTGATCCGCCAGTTCCGTCACGGCGTGCTGCGCGGCGGGCAGCAGCTTCGGATCGCGCTCGACCTGCAGCACGCGCAGCGCCCAGCCGTGCTCGCGCGCGAGCAGCGCGGCGCGGCGCACGGCGTTGCTGCCCGCCGTCGACAGCGGCCCGACGACCAGGACTTCGGTGATGGCGGCCATGGGGCCGCCGCTTGGCGATGCATGCATCCGGAAAACTCCAGCCGGGAAAGGGGATGCCCGCGCGGTCGGCGGACGTCAACGCACCGGGGTCAGGCCCGGCGGTCGTTGTGGTGCGGGAGGAGGAGGGAGGAGGCGACCGCCGGGCTCACGAATGTGCAGCCGTACGGTGCAGTGCTGGAGGCGCGGGGTGGCGGCTTCGCGTGCGCGCGATCGCTTCCATGCGGAGCATGGAAACAGCGGCAGGCCGTGGGCGCGAGGCGCGAAGCGTCATGCGGTCAAGTATAAGCGGGCACCTCCCCTTCGCCGCGGCGCGCCCCGGCCGGCCGCGAGCGGCCGTGCAGGGGCAGCAAGAGGACGTCCGCGTGGCCCGCGCCGATCACGCGCGTGGCGATGCTGCCGGTGAGGAGCTGCCCGAGCAGCGAACGCCGGCGCCGGCCCATGACCACCAGCTGCGTGCGGCTGCCGCATGCGCTCTCCAGCACGCGCGCCGCCACGTCACCGGACGACACCATGCTCGCGGTGCGATCGTCCGCGCGCGCGAGGGTGATGGCGCGATCGAGCGCCACGCGGGCGGCCAGCGAACGGCGTTGCCGTTGCGCGCGCATCGCGGGCTCTGGCGCGTCGGCCAGCCACAGCGAAGACTCCACGCGCCGGTCGAGGACGTGCAGCACGCGCAGGCGCGCTTCGCCTGAGAGCTGCCGCGCCGCGTCGATGAGGGGCGCCGCGTCGTCATCCAGCTGCACCGGTACCAGCACGCGGCGGTACGGGGCAATCGCCGGGCGCGCGACCACGAGTGTCGGCATGTCCAGCCAGCGCGAGGCGCGTTCCGGCGGTGTGCCCCACAGGCATTCGGCGATCGCGTGACCGGGCTGGTAGGGCAACACGAGAAGCCCGGCGCCCGAGCACATTGCCGCGACCCGCGCCGGCGCCGCGCCGGCCGGCAGCAGGTCCAGCGGCACGCCGAGGCCCCGCGCGATCATTTCGGCGCGCAAGCCTGCTTGGCGGCCCTGCGGGCTGTCGTCCAGCAGGGCCAGGACGGATCGGCCGGCGAAGCATGGCCAGCGCAGGCCATGAGTGGAAGGAAAGGCATTCATGAACGCACCCCTTGGCGAGGTCCCCGGCCTGCCGCGGGCAGGCCTCCGGCGCTGCGTGCGCCCGGCGATTCACGATGCGCGTGGCGGACGAATCGCCGGGCTCAGGAAAGTGCCGTCTGCAGCAGCGTGCGGCGCGGCGTGAAAGGTGGCTGGTTCACGCGATGCAGTGTAGGCGCGGCCTTGCGCGGGTCCGCCGCGGCGGGGCAAAGACCTGCCGATCCTTGCCAGATTAGCGCCGGCACGGCCCGCGATGGCCGATACTCCGGCCGATGAATCCCGCCACCGCCATCGGCCGTCCTGCAGCAGCGCCCCGCGCGCTCGCCATGCAGCGGGTGGCGGCGTGCCGGCGAACCGCCGCACATCCATGAGCCCGGCGGTCGCCTCCTTCCCTTCCAAGCGCTGACTTTCGACCGCCGGGCACCAGCCCGCGCGAAAACCTGCCGCCTGCCGCATGCGGGCGGCGTGTGCCGTCATCGCTCATGGATTTCACGACCAACTTCCTGCGGGCCAAGGGCCCGTGTGCCGCCGGATTCCGCTGGTACGTCCGGCACCAGCAGCAGCCGACCAACGGCTATCAGCACGTGCTCGACGCGCTCGTGGACGCGGGCCGCGTCGACGACGCGTGCTGGCTTCTCGACCAGCTGGGACCGACCAACACCTTGCTCGAGGTGGACAGGCTCGATGCGCCCGCCGTGGTGTTCGCGGGCGCGATCCGCGCGCGGCGCGGCATCGACGTGGGAGGCGTGTTGCGCGCGGGGCGTTCGATCGCATGCGAAGGCGCGCTCGCCGCGCGCACCGTCGCCGCGGGCGGCGAAGTGCATGCGACGGGTCCGCTGGAAAGCGCGGGCCCGCTGACCGCCGCGGGCGTGCGCGCGCGGTGGATCGACGTCCGGGGGCCGGTGCGGGCCAGTGGAGATGTCCGGGCTGCGGACGCGCTGCGCTGCGGCTCGTTCGAGGGCGCCGGTGACCTCGTCGCCCGCGGCAGCGTGGCCGTCGATGGCGGCCTGCGTTGCGAAGGCCGCGTGAAGGTGGCCGGCGACGTCGAGTGCGGCGGAGCCATGCACGTGCGCCTGGGCGTCGAGTGCGGCGGCTCGGTCCGTTGCGGCGGCCCGCTGGACGCGGGCTGGGGTGTGCGAGCGGGTGGGTGCGTGGTCGCTGCCGCGGCCATCCGCGCCGGCGAGAGCATCCGCGCCGGCGGCGAACTGCGCGCGGGTCCGGGCTACGGGATCTATGCGGGAACCGCCGTGGCCATCGAGGACTGGGCCACCTCCGCCGTGGTGTGCGCGTGCACCCGGCCGCGGAACCTGGTCAGCGGCGACTGGCAGGGCGCGGACCTCGTGCTGGGAAAGGGGAGGGCCCGATGAACGCGATGAGCACGTGCGCCTGGAACCCGGCGCAGCTGCTGCCGTGGTGGGCGGAGTTGCGCATCGACGTGCAGCTGCCCCCATGGAGCGTGGAGTCCGACCTGCGCCGCCTGCAGCAGCGCATGCAGCGTCCCGGCGACGCACTGGGCCAGCTGGCCGCCATCGAGCTGCCCGTTCCCGGATTCGCGTTCCGCCATCGGCAAGCCGACGGCGAGCACTACGTGTACGTGGAAGACCTCGCGTGCGGGCGGCTGGCCGGCTACACGGTCTTCAACCGGCTGGTGGAGCTGAGCCGGCGGGCCGATCCGCACCTGCGCTCGCCGCACTCGCGGTATGGGCACGACTACCAGCGCCGCGGGCTCGCTTCGGCGGTCTACCGCTGGGCACTGCAGCGCGGCATGTGCCTCATCACGGGACGCCGCCAGTCGCGCGCGGCGCACGCGTTGTGGACGTCGTTGTCGCGGCAGCACGAACTGGGTTACGTGCTGCTGGAGGCGAAGCGCCTGCGCTGGCTGGGCCACCGGGTCGATCCGGATCTGCTGGGCGCATTCCATACCCGGATGGTGCTGCTGGGCGAAGGTTGGTCCTGCGGGCACTTCTGCGAAGCAACGGGTGCCGACCGCGCGGCGCTCGCGCAGCACGTTGGCGAATCCGGGTAAGGCCTTGTGGCGAGCCGGCTGGTTCGCCTAATCCTTGCCCGGCGGTGGATCGGCTGGCGCCGCGACGGGCAACTGCCACCCATGCTTCATCGCCAGCACGCGCAAGCCGAAGCAGAGGCCAGCTCCGGCCAGTGCCGATGGCACCGCGGGTAGCTGAAGAGCGGACGCGCCCACCACCACGGCCGCGCCGGCCAGGGCGGCGACGGCATACAGGTCGGCGCGCAGCACAGCGGGCACGCGCGACAGGAGCACGTCGCGCGCCATGCCGCCGCCGATGCCCGTCAGCATCCCGAGCAGCGTGGCCATCACCGGGTTGAGCCCGTGCGCCAGTGCCTTGCCTGCGCCCGTCACGGCGAACAGCGCCAGGCCCGCGGCGTCGAACAGCAGCACCGGGCTCCAGTCTTCGCGGATGCGGGACGGAAAGCGGAAGGTGAGCAGGCCGGCCAGCACCGAGACGCCGAGGTAGTGCCAGTCGCTGACCGCGCCCGGCGGCACGGCGCCGATCAGCAGGTCGCGCGTGATGCCGCCGGTATTGGCGGCAGCGAACGAGAGCACCAGCACGCCGAACAGGTCGAGCCGGTGCTTGACGGCGGCCATCCCGCCGCTGAGCGCGAAGACGAAAGTGCCGGCCAGGTCCAGCGCGTACAGGAGGGAAGGCGTGGAGAGCACGAACGGATTCGAGACGGCCATCACGCCGCCGCGGCGGGCATCCAGGTCCTGCTGGCGACGACCAGCGTCTCCACGCCCGTGCGCAGGGTGGGATGCAGGACCGGCGCGAACTTCGGGCTGTGGTTGACGGGCAGGTCGTTCACGCGATTGGCCGCCTTGGCCTCGGCGTACCGCTGTGGATCGGTCCCGCCCACGAACCAGAACACCGAGGGGGCGCGCCAGTCCGTGCCGAAGGAGCCGAAATCCTCGCTGGCCGGCGCCGGCCCGGTCTCGCGCACCCGTTCCGCGCCGAAGTGCGCACGGAACGCATCGGCCAGCCGCTTGCTCGCGTCGCGGTCGTTCACGTTGAGCGGATAGCGGTCCAGCACCGTGATCTCGGGCTTGCGGGGCGCACCCGAGGCCTGCGCTTCCGCATTGACGATGCGTTCGATGGCGGCGAGCACCCGCGCGCGGACGCCCTCGTCGAACGTGCGCACGTTCAGCTTGATGACGGCCTCGTCGGGGATGACGTTCTCCTTCGTGCCGGCCTGCAGCGCACCCACGGTGACGACCGCGGCTTCGGCCGCGGCCACCTCGCGCGAGACGATGCCCTGCAGCCGCATGACGGTGGCCGCGGCCATCACCACGGGGTCGACGCTGGCCTGCGGCATCGAGCCGTGCGCGCCGCGGCCGAACAGCCGGATCTGCAGGCTGTCGGCCGCGGAGGTGATGGCCCCGGCGCGGCCCGCCACCGTGCCGGCGGGGCCGACCATGACGTGCTGCCCCAGGACCACGTCCGGCTTCGGGAACCTCGACAACAGGCCGTCGGCGATCATCGCCTGCGCACCCTCTGCCGTTTCCTCGCCGGGCTGGAAGACGACCAGCAGCGTGCCGCGCCAGGCGGAGCGGGCGTCCGCCAGCAACCGGCTGGCCCCGGCGAGCCAGGTGACGTGCATGTCGTGGCCGCACATGTGGGAGACGGGCACGACGCGGCCCTCGCGGTCGGTCGCCGTTGCCTTGCTCGCGTACGGCAGGCCGGTGGCTTCTTCGACCGGCAGCGCGTCCATGTCGGCACGCAACATCACCGTGGGCCCCGCGCCATTGCGCAGCACGCCGACGACGCCGGTGCCGCCAATGCCGGTGCTCACGTCGAAGCCGGCCCTGCGCAGGTGGCCGGCGGCCAGCGCGGCCGTGCGCTTCTCCTGCATGGACAGTTCCGGATGCGAGTGGACGTCCTTGTACAAGGCTTCCAGGTCCGCCAGCATGGCGTCGAGATCCTTCAACACGGGATCGGCGGTCAGGCTCGGTGTCGCGCTCATGGATGCTCCTTCGGGCAGTTCTCGGCCGGCGCACCTTCAGGACGAGGTCTGCGCGTCGTTGTCGATGGGGATGACCTGGCCGGAAATGGACTTCCCCGCGCTGGAGGCGAGGAACACCACCAGCGCGGCGATGTCCGCGGGGTCGACGAAGCGCTTGAGGGACTGGACGCGCATGGCATCGGCCCTCACTTCGTCCAGCGGCCTGTGCTCCGCGCCGGCGCGGCCCTGCAGCACGCGCTCGATGCGCTCGCCGGCGACCGCTCCCGGCGCGATGGCATTGACCCGGATGTCCCAGGGGCCGAGTTCCCTCGACAGCGTCTTGGCGAAGCCGATCAGCCCCATCTTGGCCGTGCAGTACGCGCTTCGGTTCGGGTAGCCGAAGCGCCCGCCCACGGAGGACATCACCACGATGCTGCCTCCCCGGGACTTCTTCAGGTGCGGGATCGCGAGCCGGGTGACGTGGAACGTCCCGATGACGTCGACCTTCATCACCGCTTCCCATTGATCGGGGTCGGCTTCGTCCACGGGCGCCGTCGGACCGGCGATGCCGGCGTTGTTCACCAGCACGTCGAGGCCGCCGCCCAAGGCCTGGACGGCTTCGCCGATCATTCGCTCGACCTCGGGCCGTTTGGAGATGTCGCACGCGACGGTGCGCAGGCCGGGAATCTCGCTCGCCGCGGCCGCGAGCGCCCGCTCGTCGATGTCGCAGATGCAAACGGTGGCGCCCGAAGCCACGAAGGAGCGGGCGATTTCCTTGCCGATGCCCGAGCCACCGGCGGTCACCAATACGCGCTGTGCCATCCGGGGCCTCCAGTCGATTGCCCACTGGCCGACATTGTCCTGGCGGACCCTGACCGGAAGAAGTCTTCGTCCAGCCGCTGTGTATCAGCGTGCTGCACGGCCTTGCCCTGCCGGGCAACAGGCCAGGCGAAGCAAGCTCATCGCGTTGACCGTGCGCTGGTTTGCCGCCATGCTGGGGCGACACCCGCTTCGGTTGCACCCGGGATGAGGAGCACGCATGGCCATCCGCACGACCGCCATTTCTTCACTGGCCGATCTGTCCCAGGCGCTCTCGCAACCGGAGCCGTGCAATCTGCAACTGCAGACTTCGGTGCTGAGCCCGTACTCGATCACGCTGCCACCGGGCTTCGTGCTGTCGGGCAGGGACCAGGAGAGCTGCGTCCTGAGCTTCAGCAACGGGGATGGCGTCGGATTGACCGCGGACAACCGCATCGAGAACCTCACCGTGCTGGCGACCCCGGCCTGCCGCGCCATCTACACGCAGGCGGGCATGGCGGACATGGGCCGTATCGCCCTGAGCGGGTTGAGCGTCACGGGCCAGGTCTCCCTCATCGCGCGAAGCGGCACCACGAAGCTGAAGCTCGACGTGGACAGGCTTCATGTCGCGGCCTGCGATTGCCGCCGCTACAGCGAGCAACCCCAGAAGTACGGCGTGAACGTCTACCAGGGGGCACTGACCGTCTACAACTTCAACGGAGACCCGGATTCCGCGATCCACGCATCGCTGACCAACATCACGGTGGGCAGCCGGGGCGCCCCGGTCATCGGCTCGGGTGTTTTCGTCAGCGGGTTCGGCGATCACGGGGGATGGGTGGAGCTGGACCAGCTCACCACCGGCGCGGTCTACTCCAACGGCATGCTGCCGTATGGGACGGCGGACATCATCACCGCGGGCGTCTTCGTGGTTTATGGCGTGCGTGCGAAGCGGGTCGAGCACTTCGGTGAAATCGTGACCTATGGCGTGAACGACATGGTGCTCGATACCTGGGGCAGCGTCGACAGCTGGCTCGCGCATGCCCCGATCACGTCGTACGGCCCCAGCGGCATCGGCTTCGTGAACTTCGGCACCGTCGGGGACTTCGTGGCCGAACACGAAGTCGTCACCCATGGACTGGGAGCGCGCGGCTTCAACCAGTACGACGGAACCGTCCGCCACATCCGGTTCCGGTCCATCGAAACCTTCGGCGATGGTTCCATCGGCGTTCAAGTGAGCAAGCCGGTCGGCACCATCGTGATCGAGGAGGGCATCACCACGCACGGCTCCGTCGGCAACACCCTGGTGAAAGGCGTGAACATGCTCCTTCCCGCGGAGGCATTCAGCGTCAAGCCGGGTGGCGTGGTCGACAGCCTTCGCGTGGGCGCGGACCTGGTGACGCATGGCGCGAACGTGACGACGTTCGCCGTCGAGGGCGGCAAGGTCAACGCGATCGACATCAAGGGAGAGGTCGTCGCGCATGGCGACGGATCCGACGCCGTGATGGTCAGCAAGAAGGGGACTGCTCCCATGGCCAACGTGCGCGCTGTCGCCAAATCCGGCAGGAGCTTCGTCGTCGAGCAGGGCGGTTGAACTGAACACAGCCTGCTTCCCGCGCGGTCCTGCATCGGGACGATGGGCGCGGGGCGGCGGCCTTCCTAAAGTGCGGTCGCATGCGCCACGCCTTGGGAATCGCTCTCCTTCTCGTCTCGGGTTGCGCCTGCGCGATCGCAGCGGAGCCGTCCGCGCCAGGCCCGATGGCCTATTTCGTGCGCATCGTGACGGAGCGATGCGCCTTCGACATCCGCCTGAACGACGTCCCGGTCCTTCCCCCGGGCACGCCGACGCGCGACGTCGAGGTCACGCTGCCGGTCAACCACTGGGTCGTGCCGGGCCGCAACACCTTGAGCGTGGTGCCGGACCTGCAGGGGCAGCGAAAGGCGCAAGGGGCCTGTGAATCTTCCGTGGCGCTCCTGTCCGCCCCCGCGGGCAAGCCGGCATCGGCCAGGGCCCCGCTGATCGAGATGCGATGGCCGGCCGCGGGGCCGCGACCGAAGGAGCCGTTCGCAGCCGCGCGCGCCCAGGTCGAGCTTCCCGAAAGCCTGCCCGCCTGGGCCTGGATGCGCAGCGACGTGATCGCCGCCGACAGGCGCACGCGCGCGGAGCTGGTGCGCGAGTACCAGCGGCTGTGGGACGCGGCCAGCCGGCGCGAGGTGCGGCAAGTGTTGCCCGCGTTCGCCGAGCGCAACCGCGAGCTCGCTGCCGCATTCCACACGGAGGAAGCCGAGATGGCGCGGCGGGCCGCGATGCTCGAGAAGCTGTCGCAGGACCGCTCCCTCGCGCTGTTTCCGCTGGAGCCCGAGGACGCCGAACTGGTCGTGTTCGCCGGCGGCCGGCTGGCGAAGCTCACCCGCTGGGACGGCCAGCCCATGCTCGCCTTCAACTACAAGGACGGCAGCGGCTCCGAGACTTTCGACGTGGTCTTCCGGCGCAGCGGCGGGCGTTGGGTGATCGCCCGTTGAAGCGCGCATGCCCTTCGGAAACCTGCTTGGCGGCCGGCGCAGCTTCTGCCTGCTGGCGCTCGCGGGCGCGCTGCGGGCAACCGGGGCCGAAGCCAACGCGGGCATGCTGAACGCGGAGATGTTTGCGGCAGGCCCCGCGCGGGAGATGGCACGCGCCATCGTGGAGGGCGACGATGCCGCCGTGCTGTCGATGGCGCGGTCGGGGCAGATTTCTTTGCTCGAACGCGGAAGGAATGGTGCGGCTTTCCTGTCGCTCGCCATCGCGGCGCGCCGCCGGCGCGCGTTCGAGATCCTGCTGGAGCATGGCGCCTTGGGCGACCCCGCCGGCCCGATCGCCGGCAACGCGCTGTATGCCGCGACGGTCCAGCCCACGCTCTACTTCCTCGAACGCCTGCACCACGCGGGCGCCGACCTGAACAACCGCGGCGGCGGCGAATTGCTGCTGGCCGTCGCGATGAACACGCGCCGGCGCGAAGTGCTCGACTTTTATCTCGCGCGTGGGGCGGACCTGGAACGGCCGACCACCACCGGCGGGACGGTGGCGCTCTACGCCGCAGACGTGGAACGCTTCGACCTAGTCAACGAGTTCCTCGACCGTGGCGCGTCACCGTGGGTGATGGACTCGATGGGCACCACCATCGGCTACGCCGCGCAGGAACCCGCCGCGACGGCGTCCTGGGTCCATGGCAGCCCCATGGACCGGCAGCGCGTGGCGCTCCTGGCGCGGCTGCGCGCCTTGGGCTTCCCATTCCCGCCGCCGACGCCCGACCAAGGGCACGCGCTGCGCCAGGCGGGCGCCTGGCCGCCGGCTGGCGCAGCGCAGCAACGCCCGCGATGAGACCGCTGCCGGCAGGATGCGCTGACTAGGTCGCACCCACTTGCAGCCCTGGGCCGCAGTCACGGCCGGGCAGCCTCGAAGGAACCCGCCCGGAAAGGCCGGGTCGAACGCCCACCACGGCCTCAAGGAGAGACGCATGGGTGGGCGTGCTCGGCATTTCCTCATGTCCGCCGGCTTGGTGGTCCTGCTTGTGGCCGTCATCGCCGCCACGCGTTCCGTCGGCGACGACAGGAAGACCCAGGCCCGGCCGCCGCCGGCCGCCGTGCCGGTCACCACGGCCGTGGCCACGCGCAGGCAGGTGGCCGTCGTGGCCACCGGCATTGGCACGGTCACGCCGCTCAACTCGGTGCTGGTGCGCGCGCGCATCGATGGGCAACTGGACCGCGTGCTGTTCCGCGAAGGCCAGGACGTCCGGCAGGGCGACGTGCTCGCGCGCATCGATCCCCTCGCGCTGGAAGCGCAGCTCGCGCAGTTCGTGGCGCAGAAGGGCCGCGACGAAGCGCAGCTGGCCAACGCGCTGCTCGACCTGGACCGCTACACCACGCTCATGCGGCAGGACTCGATCGCACGCCAGCAACTGGACACGCAGCGGGCGCTGGTGGGCCAGTTGCGGGCGACGGTGAAGCTGGACCAGGCGCAGATCGACAACGCGCGCGTCCAGCTGGACTACGCCACGATCCGCGCGCCGGTGAGCGGGCGCACCGGCAAGCGCATGGTCGACCCGGGCAACATCGTCCACGCCGCCGACACGTCGGGCATCGTGCAGATCAACCAGATCGACCCGATCAGCGTGCTGTTCACCTTGCCGGAGAACCGGCTGCAACCCGTGCTGCGCGCGCAGGCCGCCGCGCCGGGCCGGCCGCTGGAGGTGCAGGCGCTGGGCCGGACCGACGCCGCCTTGCTGGCCACCGGCCGGCTGACCCTGGTGAACAATCAGATCGACCCGGCCACGGGCACGTTCCAGATGCGCGCCGTCTTTCCCAACGCGCAGAACCAGCTCTGGCCGGGCCAGTACGTCAACGTGCGCGTGGTGCTCTCCGAGATCAGCGACGGGCTCACCATCCCGGATGCCGCCGTGCAGCGCGGTCCCGACGGCCTTTTCACCTACGTGGTGCAGCCCGACGGCACCGCCGCGGCGAAGGCGGTGGTCGTCCAGCAGAGCGAGGGCGGCCGCTCGCTGGTCACCAGCGGACTGGCCGGCGGCGAGCACGTGGTGGTCGACGGACAGTACAAGCTGCGGCCCGGCGTGAAGGTGGCCGAGACGGCCGGGTGAGCGCCCCATGCAGGTTTCGGCCTTTTTCATCCGCCATCCGATCGGCACTTCGCTGCTGGCGCTGGGCCTGTTCCTGTTCGGGGCGGCGGCGTGGCGGGCGCTGCCCGTCGCCGCGTTGCCGGAGGTGGAGTTCCCGACCATCCAGGTGTCCGCGTCGCTGCCGGGCGCCAGTCCCGAGACGATGGCGTCCAACGTGGCCACGCCGCTGGAGCGCTACTTCTCCCAGATCTCCGGGCTGACGCAGATGACGTCCAGTAGCGTGCTGGGTTCGACCAACATCACGCTGCAGTTCGACCTCAAGCGCAGCATCGACTCCGCGTCCATCGACGTCGCCGCCGCGATCAACGCCGCCGGCGGCCAGCTGCCCGACAACCTGCCTTCGCCGCCGACCTACCGCAAGGTCAACCCGGCCGACCGCGCGATCCTGCTGCTGGGCATGAGCTCGCAGACCTTGCCGGTGACGACCGTCTCCGACCTTGCCGACAGCATCGTCGCGCAGCAGATCTCGCAGCTGCCGGGCGTCGGCCTCGTCACCGTGTTCGGGCAGCAGAAGCCCGCTGTGCGGGTGCAGGTCGATCCGGCCAAGGCGGCGGCGCTGGGCCTGGACCTGGAGCAGGTGCGCACGCAGCTGGCATCGGCCACCGTCAATTCGCCCAAGGGCTCGCTCGACGGCCGGGCGCAGAGCGTGACGGTGTACGACAACGACCAGATCTTCTCCGCCGCGGCGTGGAACGACGTGCTGCTCGGCTACCGCAACGGCGCGCCGATCCGGGTGCGCGACATCGGCGTTGCCGTCGACGGGCCGGAGAACTCGCGGCTGGCGGCCTGGACGTTCGCCGGGCCGGGCGTGCAGGGGCTGGCCAACGGCAAGTCCGTGGTGGTCGCGGTCTTCAAGCAGCCGGGCTCGAACGTGGTCGAGACGGTAGACAACGTCACCCATGCGCTGCCGAAGATCGAGGCCGCCATCCCGCCAGCGGTGCAGGTCGGCGTGCTCGCGGACCGCACGCAGACCATCCGGGCTTCGGTGGAAGACGTCGAGTTCACGCTGGTGCTGTCGATCGCGCTCGTGGTCATGGTGATCTTCCTTTTCCTGCGCAACGTGGCGGCCACGCTGATCCCCGCGGCGACCATCCCGCTGGCCATCCTCGGCGCCGCCGCGCTGATGCATCCGCCGGGCTTCAGCCTGGACAACCTGTCGCTCATGGCGCTGACGATCTCGGTGGGCTTCGTCGTCGACGACGCCGTGGTCGTGCTGGAGAACATCTTCCGTCACGTGGAAGAGGGCATGCCCGCGGAGCAGGCGGCGCTGCAGGGATCGCGCGAGATCGCGTTCACCGTGATCTCCATCTCGGTGTCGCTGGTCGCCGTGTTCATCCCGCTGCTGCTGATGGGCGGCGTCATCGGCAGGTTCTTCCGCGAGTTCGCGCTGACCGTCACGTTCACCATCGCGATCTCCGTGCTGGTCGCGCTGACGCTCATCCCCATGCTGTGCGCCCGGTTCCTGCACCCACGTCCGAAAGACAAGCCGCCCAACCGGCTGCTGCGGTGGTCCGGGCGGGCATTCGATGCGATGCAGCACGGCTACGACCGCGCGCTGCACGCCGTGCTGCGCCACCAGCCGCTCACCTTGCTCGTGTTCCTGGTGACGGTGGCTGCGACGGTGGCGCTGTACGTCTACTCCCCCAAGGGCTTCTTCCCGCAGCAGGACACAGGCTTCATCCAGGGCCAGGCCGAGAGTTCGCAGGACAGCTCGTTCGAGGCGATGAGCCGGCGTTCGCTCGCCGTGGCAGACATCGTGCGCGCCGACCCGGACGTGTACGGCGTCGCGTTCAACATCGGCAACAACGCGTACAACAGCGCGAACTTCAACATCTCGCTGAAGCAGCGCAGCGATGGCCGCCGGGCCAGCGCCGACGAGGTGCTGGCCCGGCTGCGGCGCAAGCTGGCGGGGCTGCAGGGCGTGACGCTGTTCATGCAGGCCGCGCAGGACGTCAGCGTCGGCGGGCGTCTCGCGCGCACGCAGTACCAGTACACGCTGACCGATTCCAACATCGACGAACTCGGCGCGTGGGCGCCGCGCATCCTGGAGCGCCTGCGCTCGCTGCCGCAGCTGGCCGACGTCGCTTCGGACCAGCAGCTCGGCGCGCCGGCGCTGCACCTGCTGATCGACCGCGATCGCGCCGGCAGCTACGGCATCACGCCGGCGATGATCGACGCGACGCTGTACGACGCCATCGGCCAGCGGCAGGTGGCGCAGTACTTCACCCAGCTGAACGCGTATCACGTCGTGATGGAGGCTACGCCCGCGCTGGCGCAGGACCCCAACCTGCTGCAGGACCTGTATGTCAACTCGCCCGTCGCCAACCAGCCGGTGCCGCTCTCCACTTTCGCCAGCTTCGACAACACGCGCACGAACTACCTGTCGGTCAGCCACCAGGGGCAGTTTCCCGCGGTCACGATCTCGTTCAACCTGGCGCAGGGCTCGGCGCTGGGCGACGCGGTGAGCGCCGTCAATGGCGTGATGTCCGGGATGAACGCCCCCGCCGCCCTGTCGGGCAGCTTCCAGGGGACGGCCCAGGCTTTCCAGCAATCGCTGGCATCGCAGCCGCTGCTGATCGCGGCCGCGCTGCTGGCCGTCTACATCGTGCTGGGGCTGCTGTACGAGAGCTACATCCACCCGCTCACGATCCTTTCCACGCTGCCGTCGGCGGGCCTGGGCGCGCTGCTGATGCTGCTGCTCTTCGGCTACAACCTGGACGTGATCGCGCTCATCGCGATCATCCTGCTGATCGGCATCGTGAAGAAGAACGGGATCATGATGGTCGACTTCGCGCTCACGGCCGAACGCGAGCAGGGGCTGGGGCCGGACGCCGCCATCGTGCAGGCCTGCCTGCGGCGCTTCCGGCCGATCATGATGACCACGATGTGCGCGCTGCTCGCGGGCGTGCCCCTGATGGTGGGCGGCGGAACCGGTTCGGAACTGCGCCGGCCGCTGGGGTTCGCCATGGTGGGCGGGCTGGCGCTGTCGCAGCTGCTCACGCTGTTCACCACGCCCGTCGTCTACCTGTACCTGGAGCGCCTGCGCCGCCGATGGGAAGGCGGCAAGGAAGACGCGCCGGCGCCGCCCCGGGACGTTTCGCTCGGCTAGCTGCGCGGGGTCAGCCCTCCACTTCGCGCAGCGCCGCGAGCATCCCGGCCGGGATCTCGCGCGCGAGATAGCCCACGGGCCCCATCGTCCGTGCGAGGCGCTCACCCGCTTGCGCATGCAGCCACACGCCCCACGCGCAGGCCTGGGGCAGCGTGGCGCCGCGTGCGCACAAGCCGCCGATGGCGCCCGCCAGCGTGTCGCCCGATCCCGAAGTCGCCAGGCCGCAGTCGCCGCCGTCGTGCACCCAGCATTCGCCTTGCGGCGTGGCGATGGCGGTGGAAGGTCCCTTCAACGCGACCACCGCGTTCCAGCGCCGCGCGGCTTCCAGCGCCGCGGCCATCGGGGCGGCGAGCACTTCGTCCTTGTCCGCGCCCGTGAGGTGAGCCATTTCGCCGGCGTGCGGCGTGAGCAGCACCCGGTTGCGGGAAGCGGCCGATGGCCTGCACGCTGTCCATCGCCAGCGCATCCAGCACCACGCGGCGGTCCTTCAGCAGCGGCAACAGGCGTTCGATGAAACGGCACGTGGCGTCGCGGTCCATGAGTCCCGGGCCGAGCACGACGGCATGCGCCGCCGCCAGCGATTTCTCCAGCCGGGAAACGCCATCCGCCCGCAGGCCGCCGGCATCGGTTTCCGGCAGCGCGATGACGCGCGCTTCCGGCATCGCGAATGCCATGGGGTCCGCGACCGATGCTGCCGTGGCGATCACCAGTTTGCCCGCGCCGACCCGCAGTGCCGCGGTGGCTGCGAGCACGGCCGCGCCGGGGGTCTCGCGGCTGCCGGCGATGACGACGATGCGGCCGCGCGCTTCCTTGTCGGCGTCCTGCGACAGCGATGGCAGCGGCCACCCGCGAAGCGCGGCCGCGTCGATGCGGCGAGGTCGCAAGGGGGCACCCATGTCAGGACTTCGGGGCCGCCAATGCGTCCGGCTCGGTGGTGACCGGTGCGCCGTGTTCGCGCAAGGGCGCGGTGAAGTTCACCAGGTCGGGCACCAGCCGGTCGTCCAGCGGGTCGTGCTCGTACGAGGTGACGCCGCAGTTGGGCACGTCGGCCTGCCGGTCCAGCGACAGGATTTCGTGCTCTTCCAGGCATTCGACCAGGTAGCGCATGCAGTTGACGATGACCTGGTGCGCGACGATGAGCACGCGCTGGCCATGGTGCTCGCGCGTGATCATCTCCAGCACGCTGCGCAGCCGCAGGATCACGTCGCACCAGCTTTCGCCGCCGGGGGGGCGGAAGTAGAACTTGCCCACGTGCTTGCGCTGCGCCGCGAGTTCGGGGAACTGCTGGTGGATGCCCAGCACCGTCAGGCGGTCGAGGATGCCGAATTCCTTTTCGCGCAGGCGCTCGTCGACGCGCATGCGCACCCTGGTCCGGTCCAGGCCCGCCGTGTCCATCAGCAGCTGCGTGGTCTGGCGCGCGCGCACGTAAGGCGACGTCAGCACCACGTCGGGCCGCCGCGCGCGCGGCAATTCGCCGAACCACTGTCCCAGCGCACTGGCCTGCTCGCGGCCCAGGGGCGACAGCGGCACGTCCATGTCGCGCTCGGCGATGTCCAGCATCGCCAGGCCGGCGGCTTCGGCCGCATCGCGCGCGACGTTGCCGGCGCTCTGGCCGTGCCGCACGATCCACAGGGTTTTCGGCCAGGTACCCATGCCTCAGGGTTGGAAGCCCAGCTTCTTCATCGCGGCCCCGAGCGCGGCGGCGCTGCGGCCGTAGTCCGCCCAAGGCTCGTTGCCTTCGTCCAGGCGCTGGTGCACCGTCGCCACGGTCCAGTGCGCGCCGCTCTTCAGGCCCTGGAGCTCGTCCCAGCGCACCGGCACCGAGATGCCCAGGCCCGGCCGCGCGCGCGCCGACCACGCGGCTGCGGTGGTGGCGCCGAAGCCGTTGCGCAGGTAGTCGATGAAGATGCGGCCGACGCGGTTCTTCGGCCCGCTCTTGGCGACGAAGCGCTGCGGGATGGTGCGGGCCAGGTGGCTGACGATGGCCTGCGAGAAGTCCTTCACCGGGTCCCAGCCGTGCTGCGGCTTCAGCGGCACCACCACGTGCAGGCCCTTGCCGCCGCTGGTTTTCAGGAAAGCGGGCAGCTGCAGTTCCTCGAGGAAGGTGCGCACCAGCTGCGCCGCTTCCTGCACCTGCGGCCAGGTGACGCCGTCCCCCGGGTCCAGGTCGAAGGTCATGCGATCGGGCTGGCCGGCCTTCTTCGCCTTCGCGTTCCAGGTGTGGAACTCGATGACGTTCATCTGCGCCGCGGACAGCAGGCCTTCCGGCCCCAGGATCTCCAGCATCGGCGGATGGCCCGGGAAGATCGCCGGGTCCAGTTGCGCGACGCCCGCCATCTTGTAGCGCTCCAGGTGCTTCTGGAAGAACAGCTGGCCATCCACGCCATCCGGCGCGCGCACCATCGCGATGGGGCGGTTGAGCAGGTGCCCCATCATCAGCGGCGCCACCAGCGCGTAGTAGCGCACCAGGGCGATCTTGGTCAGGCCGCTTTCCGCGTCGATCACGCGATCGGGATTGCTCACGCGCAATGAAGCGGGCAGCGTGGCCGAGGCGGCCGGCGCCGCGGCGGCCTTGCGGGTCTTCTTCGCGGGTGCCGCGAGCGTGTCCGGTGGCGGCTCGTGCTGAACCTGCTCCATGGAAATCTCGCCGGCAGGCTTGTCCGATCGCAGGCCGTGGAACACCGAGTGGCGCACCTTGCCGTCGCGCGTCATCGCACCGTACGAGACCTCGCACACGAGTTCGGGCTTGACCCAGTGCGCGGCGCGCGGGATGCCGCTGCCCGCGTCGAACGGGCTCTTCGCCGCCGCAAACTCGTCCAGGCGCTTGCGGACGTCCCGCAGCGTGCGCTCGTTGAACCCGGTGCCGACGTTGCCCGCGTAGCGCAGCGTGCCGTCGTCTTCGTGCACGCCCAGCAGCAGCGAGCCGATGCCGGTGCGCGAGCCCTTCGGGTCGGTCCAGCCGCCGATGACGAACTCCTGCCGGTGCGCGCACTTCAGCTTGAGCCAGTCGCTGGAGCGGCGGCACACGTAGGCCGAGTCGCGACGCTTGGCGATCACGCCTTCCAGCCCCAGCTGGCAAGCGGAGGCGAGCATGCGGTCCAGCGGCACGTCGAACACTTCGCTGTAGCGCACGTTCTCGTGCGATTGCCGCTGCAAGATGCGCCGCAGCACTTCGCGCCGCTGCGCCAGCGGCACGGCGCGCAGGTCGTGGCCGGCGCAATAGGGCAGGTCGAACAGGTAGTAGACGATGCGGTCCGTCTGCGAGGATTCGAAGGCGCCCTGCAGCGCCTGGAAATCCGCCGGCGTGTCGGCGCCCGGCAGGATGATCTCGCCGTCGTACCAGCCGTCCGGCAGCTCCATCGAGCGCAACGCCTCCATCAGGCCCGGCAGGCGCGAGGACCAGTCGTTGCCGTTGCGGGTGACGAGGCGCGGCTCATGGTTTTCGACGCGCGCCAGCATGCGGTAGCCGTCGAACTTGATCTCGAACACCCAGTCTTCGGGCTGGGCGGGCGGCGCGTCCACCAGCACCGCCAATTGCGGC
Source organism: Ramlibacter humi (assembly GCF_004681975.1). GTDB lineage: Bacteria > Pseudomonadota > Gammaproteobacteria > Burkholderiales > Burkholderiaceae_C > Ramlibacter > Ramlibacter humi. The sequence goes on along the minus strand of NZ_SMLK01000005.1, from coordinate 196,899 downwards.
GAGAGCTTCTCCGGCAGCTTCGCCTTGACGGCGCCCGCGGGCGGCCCGTCGGTGGGTGCGGCTTCGGCGGCCGAAGGTGGTGTGACGGACTTCGGCTTGTCCGCGAGGCGCTGCACGCTGTCCGGCATTTCATCCACGACGCTGAACTCCGAGGCGGGCCGCGCGAAAGCGTCGCGCTCCTTGATCAACAGCCACGGGTCCTCGCGGCCGTTGCCGCGGCCCTTCATGCGCACCAGGGTCCAGTGGCCCCGCATCTTGTGGCCGCGCATCTCGAACTTCAGCTTGCCGTCGCGCCAGCCCTTGTGCGGATCTTCCAGCGGGACCCAGGTGCCCTTGTCCCAGATGATGACCTTGCCCGCGCCGTAGTTGCCGGCCGGGATGGTGCCTTCGAACCTGTTGTACGAGATGGGATGGTCCTCGGTGGGCATCGCCATGCGCTTGTCGTGCGGGTCGTAGCTCGGGCCCTTGGGCACGGCCCAGCTTTTCATCGTGCCTTCCAGCTCCAGCCGGAAGTCGTAGTGCAGCCGCGTGGCCCAGTGCTTCTGGATCACGAAGGCGCGCTCGTTCTCGTTGGCGACGCCGCCTTCGGCCGGCTCGGGCGTGGCGTCGAACCGCCGCTTGGCGCGGTAGGTCTTCAGGGCATCGCGGGCGGCGGGGCGGTCGTTGGCCATTCCGGTCTGGTTGGCCGGGACCCGCAGGCCCCGGCCTTCGCATCATTGCGTGCGAAACTGGTTGCGCAGCATCTTCACCTGGTCGTGGTTGCGCTGCACGCCCTGGAACTGGCGCTCCACCTTGGCGCGGATGTTCTCCGGCAGCGGCTTCTGGAGGGCCTTGCGGTAGCGCGCCACGGCGTTGTCTTCGCCGCGCTCGCATTCCTCCAGCACCGCCTTGTCGTCGTAGGTGGTGAGCTTGGACTTCACCGACACCCAGCCGCGGTGCAGCGCGCCGGCGGCGCTGCCGCTTTCCTCGGGCGAGCCGCCCAGCGAACGGATCTCGTTGTTCAATTCCTCGGCACCGCGGGCGCAGTCGTCGGCGCGCTGCAGGAACAGCGACTTCAGGTCGGCGCGCCTGGCTTGCTCCGCGCACTCGCGGAAGCCGTACTCGCCGTCCTTGCAACACTCGACCAGGTCCTGCAGCGCGTCGATGACGTCCCTGGTGCTGCCGCTCGCGTTGCCCGCGCCCTGCGCGGCACCCACGGCGCCCATCGCGCCACCGGCTCGCTCGGCGCCACGCAGGCCGCTGTAGTAGTCGGTGCCGCCGCTGCCCAGGTCGGCGGCGCGCACCACCGCGGTGTCGCTCGCCCGGTCGCCGGTTTCAGCCAGCCCCAGGCCCGAAGCGCCGCCGCGCTGGCGATCGACGCGGTCCCATGCCGCGCGCGAGGCGGGTCGCGCCTGTTCCCAGCTGAGGCCGGAGCCGGCGCGCGCGTTCGACCAGTCGGAACCCAGGCCCGGTTCGGCCGCGTCCCAGTCGGTCTCGTTCGACAGGCGGCCGCGCATGCCGTGCATGTAGGCCGGGCCGTAGTCGTCGAAACTGCGGCCCTGCTCGTAGTAGGGCTCGCGCGTGTAGTTCTCGCGCCAGTGCGCTTCCTCGGCCGTGGGATTGACCGCCTCGGCCGCGGCCTTGCCGGCCAGGCCGCCGACCACCGCGCCGATGACGCCGCCGACCACGGTGCCCACGGGGCCCGCGATCGTGCCGGCCGCCGCGCCCGCGACCGCGCCGCCGGTGGCGCCCACGCCCGTGCCCACCGGATGGGCGCCCGGCTCGTCGGTGATGGGGTCGCGGTGGAGATCCCTGTCTTCTGCAGCCATGTGAATGCTCCTTGGATGTCGTGATGGAGGATCGTGATGAAGGGCGTGCGGTGCCCGCGCACCCGGGCGGGTTCATCTTCCGGCGGGGCGGAAACTGGGCCGTCAGCGAATCCTTGGACCGGCTGTAGGACCAGAGCGGTACGGCCGGCGCCGCGCACAAGGCTTCGCTGAAGCGTCCTACACCTGCGCGGCGGTGGGGCGCGCACCGTTGGTCCAGAGCTCTCCGGAAGGCCCGCCATGAAGACCCGACTGCCCGCCTTGCTGCTGTGCCTCGCTGCCTTCGCGTTGCCCGCCATCGCGCGCGCGGACGCCAACGAACTGCGCGCGAAGCACGCGGAGCTGCGCGAGCAGCTGCGCCAGAACGCTTTCGGCCGCGCGCTGCACATCGATTCCACCGAGGAACCCGACCGGCTGACCGGCGACGTGTATGCGGTGCTCGATCACCCGTTCACGACGGTCAGCAATTCGCTGCGCGATCCGGCCAAGTGGTGCGACATCCTGATCCTGCCGTTCAACACCAAGTACTGCCACGCGGGCGAGGCCAACGGCCAGCCGGTGCTGCAGGTGCGCATCGGGCGCAAGGTGGACCAGCCGGTGGACCAGGCGGCCAAGCTGCAACTGGCCTTCCGCAACGTCGCGGCGCAGGCCGACTATTTCGAGACGCGGCTGCAGGCGAAGGAAGGGCCGGTGGGAACGCGCGACTACCGCATCGGGGTGGAAGCGGTGCCGCTGGACGGCGGCAAGCGCACGTTCCTGCGGATGAACTATTCCTACGGCTTCGGCTTCGCGGGCCGCACGGCGATGCAGGTGTACCTGGGCACGGCGGGCGCGGACAAGATCGGCTTCACCGTCACGGGCCGCGACGCCAATGGCCAGCCGCAGTTCATCCAGGGCGTGCGCGGCGTGGTGGAGCGCAACGCGATGCGCTACTACCTGGCGATCGATGCCTTCCTCGATTCGCTGTCGGCGCCGCCGCAGCAGCAGGTGGACCGCCGCATCCGCGCGTGGTTCAATGCGACGGAGCGCTATCCGAGGCAACTGCGCGAGATGGATGGCCCTACGTACGTCGCGATGAAGCGGCAGGAAGTCGAGCGGCAGCAGACGCAGATCGAATGAAAAAAGGCCGGCGGGATGCCGGCCTTTTGACTGGTGACGTCCTCGTTTACTTGAGGCCCGCCGCTGCACGCAGCGCTTGCGCTTTGTCAGTGCGTTCCCAGGAGAACTCCGGTTCTTCGCGGCCGAAGTGGCCGTAGGCGGCGGTCTTCTCGTAGATGGGGCGCAGCAGATCGAGCATCTGGATGATGCCCTTCGGGCGCAGGTCGAAGTGCTCGTTCACCAGCGCGGCGATCTTGTCGTCGGGGATGACGCCCGTGCCTTCGGTGTACACGGTGACGTTCATCGGTCTGGCCACGCCGATGGCGTACGCCACCTGGATCTGGCACTGGCGCGCCAGGCCGGCGGCCACGATGTTCTTGGCGACGTAGCGCGCGGCGTAGGCGGCCGAGCGGTCCACCTTCGACGGATCCTTGCCCGAGAACGCGCCACCGCCGTGCGGGCAGGCGCCGCCGTAGGTGTCGACGATGATCTTGCGGCCGGTGAGGCCGCAGTCACCCTGCGGGCCGCCGATGACGAAGCGGCCGGTGGGGTTGATCAGGTAGCGCGTTTCCTTCAGCCATTCCTTGGGCAGGACGGGCTTGATGATCTCCTCGATGATGGCCTCGTTGAAGCTGGCCTTCATCTTCGTGTGCGACTCGCTCTGGTCGGGGTCGTGCTGCGTGGACAGCACCACCGTGTCGATGCTGTGCGGCTTGCCGTCGACGTAGCGCATGGTGACCTGCGACTTGGCGTCGGGGCGCAGGAACTTCAGGCGGCCGTCCTTGCGCAGCTGCGCCTGGCGCTCCACCAGGCGGTGCGCGTAGTAGATCGGCGCGGGCATCAGCACCGGCGTCTCGTCGCAGGCATAGCCGAACATCAGGCCCTGGTCGCCGGCGCCGGTGTTCAGGTGGTCGTCGGACGCGTGGTCCACGCCCTGGGCGATGTCGTTGGACTGCTTGTCGTAGCAGACCATCACCGCGCAGCCCTTGTAGTCGATGCCGTAGTCGGTGTTGTCGTAGCCGATGCGCTTGATGGTGTCGCGCGCGACCTGGATGTAGTCGACGTGGGCGTTGGTCGTGATCTCGCCGGCCAGCACCACGAGGCCCGTGTTGCACAGCGTCTCCGCGGCCACGCGGCTGCGCGGGTCCTGCTTGAAGATGGCGTCGAGGATCGCGTCGGAGACCTGGTCGGCGACCTTGTCCGGGTGCCCTTCGGACACGGACTCGGAAGTGAAGAGGAAGTCGTTCGCCATTTGAATAAACTCCAGCGTTTGTCGGTTGCAAGGCGCGTTGCCTTGGGCCGGAGCTTTTGGGCGAACGCTTTAGCAGGATTTTTTAGCGTCGCCCCTGCAAGTAGTTCATAACTCGGCGACCGAGCCGATTCTAGACGGATCGTGATCACCCTTTTCCGCGCGTTGGCCGTGCTGCCGCTGCCGCTTTTGCACGGCATCGGCGGCCTGCTCGGCTGGATCGCGTTCATTGCCTCGCCGGCCTACCGGCGCCGCTTCGCCGCCAATGCCCGGCAGGCCGGCTACCGGCTGGGCGAGGTGCTCGGCGCGGTCGCCGCCGCCGGCCGCCTGCTGGCCGAGACGCCGCGCCTGTGGTTCGGCGCGCCGCCGCGCGTGCTGTGGTCGGGCGCGGAACTGATCGACGCCGCGCGCGCACGCGGTCACGGCATCGTCTTCCTCACGCCACACCTCGGCTGTTTTGAGGTGACCGCGCAAGGCTACGCGGGCCGCTACGGCCCGATCACCGTGCTGTACCGGCCCGCACGGAAGGCCTGGCTGCGCCCGCTGGTCGACCGTGCCCGGCTGCGGCCCAACCTGATCGCGGCCCCGACCACGCTGGCGGGCGTGAAGCAGATGCTCAAGGCGCTGAAGGCCGGCCAGGCTGTCGGGCTGCTGCCCGACCAGGTGCCGCCGGACGGGCTGGGCGTCTGGACGCCTTTCTTCGGGCAGCCCGCGTACACCATGACGCTGTCGGCGCGGCTGGCGGCGCAGACCGGCGCCGAGGTGCTGCTGGCCTGGGGCGAGCGCCTGGGCTGGGGCCGGGGCTTTCGCATCCACCTGCGCGCCTGGCCCGGAACGATGCCCGCGCAGCCCGAGGCCGCGGCCGCCGCGGTGAACACGCAGATGGAAGCGCTGATCCGCGAGTGCCCTTCGCAATACCTGTGGGGCTACGCGCGCTACAAGCAGCCGCGCAAGGGGGCCGCATGATCAGCCGCATCGGCGTCGTCTTCATGCGGCTGATCGCGCCGCTGCCGCTGCCGCTGGTACGCGGCCTGGGCAAGGCGCTTGGCTGGCTGCTGTACCTGGTGGTGCCGGGGCGGCGCCACGTCGTGCGCGTGAACCTGGACCTGTGCTTCCCGCAGTGGACCGAGGAAGAGCGGCGCGCCCTGGTGCCGCGCGTGTTCATCGCGTTCGCGCAGGCGTGGCTGGACCGCAGCTGGCTTTGGCATGGCAACCCGAATGTCGTGCGCCGGCGCGTGAAGCTGACCGGGGCGGTCGATGAACTGCACGGCATGGAACCCACGGTGGTGTTCTGGCCGCATTTCGTCGGCATGGACTCGGGCTGGACCGCGCTGACGCTGGACAGCGCGCGGCCGTACATGACGATCTACACGCACCAGGCCAACCGCGTGGTCGACGAGTGGATCCTGCGCGGGCGGCAGCGGTTCGGCAACGTGCGGCTGTTCCGCCGCACGGACGGCGTGAAGGCCGTGGTCAGCGCGCTGCGCGAAGGCACGCCGCTGTGCCTGCTGCCCGACATGAACTTCGGTCCCGAGGAATCGATCTTCGTGCCGTTCTACGGCGTGCCGGCAGCGACCGTGCCGTCGCTGTCGCGGTTCGCGCGGCTGGGGCGCGCGAAGGTCGTGCCGGTGCTCACGCGCATCGTGCCCGGCGGCTACGAAGTGCAGGTGCTGCCCGCCTGGCGCGACTTTCCTTCCGACGACTTGGAAGCCGACACCGCGCTGATGAACGAGCGGCTGCAGGACTACATCGACGGCATGCCCGACCAGTACTACTGGGTGCACAAGCGCTTCAAGACGCGCCCGGCCGGCGCCGGCCCGGTCTACTGACGGCGCAGGAAGGCGCCCAGCCTTTCGGCGACGAACGCCGGGCGCTCGTGCACGATCCAGTGCGTGGCGCCGGGCACGCGTTCCAGCGTCAGGTCGTCGACGTAACCGTCCAGCCCTTCGACCAGCCCCGGCGGCAGCGCGACGTCTTCCATCGCCCACAGCACCAGCGTCGGCAGCTTCACCGTGAGCATGTCGTGCGGGATGGTGATGTTGGCGGCGGCCGGGTCTTCGGGCCGCGGCGGGCGCAGCGGCGAGGCGCGGTAGTAGTTGCAGCCGCCGGCGAGGCCGGCGCCGGGGGAACCGCCCTGCGGGCCGTTCCACACTTCGCGGTACTGCTGCCTCACCGGTTCGGTCAGCCACTTCGCTTCGTTGCCCGCGGTGAAGAAGCCCCAGAGCCGCCGGTAGTCGTCCTGCGCCAGCAGTTGCTCCGCGTCGGGGCGGATCAGGAAGTTCATGTAGGCGCTGGCTTCCTGCTGCGCCGGGTCGGACTTCAGGTCGCGCAGGAAAGTGCCGGGGTGCGGCGAGTTGACGATGGCCAGCCGCTTCGCCAGCTGCGGCAGCTGGTTGGCGATGTTCCAGGCCACCGCGCCGCCCCAGTCGTGCGCCACCAGGCATTCGAGCGGGCCGCCTTCGATGGCGATGAGCGCCGCGATGTCCTGCACCAGGTGCTTGGCCCGGTACGCGGAGACGTCCGCGGGCGAGCTGGAGCGCTCGAAGCCGCGCAGGTTGGGCGCCACGCAGCGATAGCCGCCGTTCTCCGGCTTCGCGAAATGTTCCAGCAGTTCGTCCCAGACGAACGCCGCTTCGGGGAAACCATGCAGGAACACCAGCGTGGGGCGGCCACGTTCGCCGGTGGCGCGGCAGCTCAAGGTGATGCCGTGCGGCAGGTCCTGCAGGTAGCGCTGGATCATTCGGTCTCCGGGGGATGTGTCCAGTCCCACAGCAGCTGCGCGGTTTCGTCCACGCCTTGCCGCTTCAGGGCGGAGAACAGTTTCACGTCGCCGCCGGCCGATTGCAGTCGCGCGATGGACAGCGCCTTGGCCTGCTCGCTGCGGTTCAGCTTGTCGGCCTTGGTCAGGAGCACCAGGAAGTTCAGCCCTTCCTCGACACGCGGCCGGATGACTTCCAGCAGCACTTCGTCCAGTTCGGTGAGGCCGTGCCGTGGATCGCACAGCAGCACCACGCCGGTGAGGTTCTCCCGGCTCACCAGGTAATTGGCCATCACCTGCTGCCAGCGCAGCTTGTCGGCCTTTGGAACGGCGGCGTAGCCGTAGCCGGGGAGGTCCGCCAGCACGGCGTCGGTCACGCCCTGCTTGCCCAGGGAGAACAGGTTGATGCTCTGCGTGCGCCCCGGCGTCTTGGACGCGAAAGCCAGGCGCTTCTGCTGCGTGAGCGTGTTGATGCAGGTGGATTTGCCCGCGTTGGAGCGGCCCACGAAGGCGATCTCCGGGTGTTCGTGCGGGGGCAGGAACTCCAGCTTGGGCGCGGTGGTGAGGAAGCGGGCGGTGTGCAGCCAGGCCAGGGCCTGCTTGGCATCCGCCCGCGCGGCCGGCGGGGTGGTCATGGGGGAGGGCGCTGTGGAGGCGGGCGGCGAGGGAGGCGCATTGTAGAATCTGCCGGTTTTGCGCCCAAGAAACTGACCTTCCGACAGAACATGAAGTCGTTTGCTTCCCTGCTCATCGCCGCCGCCCTGGCCGCACCCGCCCTGGCCTTTGCGCAGGCGCATGGCGCCGCTCCCGCCGCTTCCGCGCCCGCCGCCGCACCGGCCGCGCAGCAGGCCGCCGCCAAGCCCGACGCGGCCGAAGGCGAGAAGCGCTTCACCGCGGTCTGCGCGGCGTGCCACGGCGCCGACGGCAATTCCGGCGTGCCGGCCAACCCCAAGCTCGCGCAGCAGCACCCCGAGTACATCGTCAAGCAGCTGCAGGAATTCAAGGCCGGCAAGCGCCAGAGCCCGGTGATGCAGGGCTTCGCGTCGCAACTGAGCGACCAGGACATGAAGAACATCGCCGCGTTCGTCACCAAGAACAAGGCCAAGCCCGGCTTCGCCAAGGACAAGGACCTGGTCGCCACGGGCGAGCGCATCTACCGCGGCGGCGTGCCGGATCGCCAGATCGCCGCCTGCGCGGCCTGCCACAGCCCCAACGGCGCTGGCATCCCGGCCCAGTACCCCCGCCTGTCGGGCCAGCACGCCGACTACGTGGCGGCGCAGCTGGTGGCCTTCCGCGACGGCGGCCGCAAGAACAGCCCGCAGATGACCGATGTGGCGGCCAAGCTGAACGACCGCGAAATCAAGGCGGTGGCCGACTACATCGCCGGCCTGCGTTAACCAGGAAGGCGCCGGCCGGGAACCAACCTGGGCCGGCCGGACACTACAACGGGCGGGCATCCCACGGATCCCCGCCCTTTTTCATCCTCCCCCGCACGAATGACCGCTTCCATCCAGGGCGTGCGCGTCGCCACCCCCTCCCCGCGCCTGCGTGCCGCGGTGGAGCTGCTGTCGTCGATGCGCTTCGCGATTTCGCTGCTGACGGTCATCTGCATCGCGTCGGTGATCGGCACCATCCTGCGCCAGCAGGAACCGGCGGCCAACTACGTCAACCAGTTCGGCCCGTTCTGGGCCCAGCTGTTCCTGTCGCTCAAGCTCAACGCGGTGTACAGCGCCTGGTGGTTCCTGCTGATCCTGGCCTTCCTGGTCACCAGCACGTCGCTCTGCATCGCGCGCAACACGCCCAAGATCCTGGCCGACCTGCGCGGCTACAAGGAGCACCTGCGCGAGCAGAGCCTGCAGGCCTTCCACCACAAGGCGCAGGGCGAACTGGCCGATGCGCCCGAGGCGGCTGCCCGCAACCTGGGCCAGGCGCTGTCGCGCGCGGGCTGGAAGGTGCGGCTGCAGCAGCGCGCCACGCCACAGGGCGACGGCTGGATGATCGCCGCCAAGGCGGGCGCGGTGAACAAGATCGGCTACATCGCCGCGCACAGCGCCATCGTGCTGGTGTGCCTGGGCGGCCTGCTGGATGGCGACCTGATCGTGCGCGCGCAGATGCTGTTCGGCGGCAAGACGCCGTACACCGGCGGCGGCATGATCGCCGACGTGCCAGCGCAGCACCGCCTGGCGCCCACCAACCCCACGTTCCGCGGCAACCTGCTGGTGGCCGAAGGCACCCAGGCCGGCACCGCCATCCTGTCGCAATCCGACGGCATCCTGCTGCAGGAGCTGCCGTTCACCATCGAGCTGAAGAAGTTCATCGTCGAGCACTACTCGACGGGCATGCCCAAGCTGTTCGCCAGCGACATCGTCATCCACGACCGCGAGACGGGCGAAGCGGTCCCGGCGCGCGTGGAGGTGAATCACCCGGCCCGCTGGCGCGGCGTGGAGATCTACCAGTCCAGCTTCGACGACGGCGGCTCCCACGTGAAGCTGCAGGCGGTGCCGCTGGACGGCCGGGCGCCGCGCTTCGAAGTGCAGGGCAACATCGGCGGCAGCACGCAGCTGGCGCGCGGCACGTCGCAGAGCGACAAGCTCACGCTGGAATTCACCGCGCTGCGCGTGATCAACGTGGAAAACCTGGCCGACGGCAGCCGCAGCGGCGCCGACCCGCGCAAGGTGGACCTGCGCGAGTCGATCGGCGAGCGCCTGGGCGCGGCCAACAAGACGGTGACCAAAAAGGAGCTGCGCAACGTCGGCCCTTCCATCACCTACAAGCTGCGCGATGCGGCCGGCCAGGCGCGCGAATTCCACAACTACATGCTGCCCATCGACCTGGGCGAGGGCGTGCCGCTGTTCCTGCTGGGCATGCGCGAGACGCCGGCGGACAACTTCCGCTACCTGCGCGTGCCCGCGGACGAGCAGGGCAGCCTGGACGGCTTCCTGCGCCTGCGCGCCGCGCTGGACGATCCGGCGATGCGGGCCGAAGCCGTGCGCCGCTATTCGCGCAGCGCCACCGACGCCAGCAAGCCGCAGGTGACCGAGCAGCTCGCTGCCTCCGCGGGCCAGGCGCTGGCGCTGTTCGCGGGCGACCCCGCGGCGGGCGGCAAGGGCGCGGGCCTGGCGGCGGTGTCCGACTACCTGGAGGCGCGCGTGCCCGAAGCCGAGCGCAGCCGCGCCGGCGAGGTCGTGGTGCGCATCCTGGGTGGCGTGCTGTTCGAGCTGAATCAGATGGCGCGGCAGCAGGCCGGCCTGGCGCCTATGGAGCAGGGGGAGCGCACGCAGGCCTTCATGGCTCAAGCGGTGCTCGCGCTGGGCGACGTCGCCCTGTACCCTGCGCCGATGGCTTTCGAGCTCAAGGATTTTCAGCAGGTGCAGGCCAGCGTGTTCCAGGTCACGCGTTCCCCCGGTCACTACATCGTGTATCTGGGCTGCGCTTTGCTGATCGCCGGTGTTTTTGCGATGCTCTATGTCCGGGAGCGCCGCCTGTGGGTGTGGCTCGCGCCGGCGCAGGCCGGCAGCCGGGCCACCATGGCCCTGTCGAGCAACCGCCAGACGCTGGAAACCGACCGTGAATTCGACCGCCTGCGCCAACAACTGCTGAACGCGCCATGAACACCGCCACACAGACCATCACCCTCCACGAAGGCTTTTTCTCCCGGCGGCGGCTGCTCGATTGGGTGTTCGCGCTGTTCGTCGCCGGCGGCGGCCTGTTCGCTTTCAACCGCTACGGCGCGTACATGGACGTGTACGAGAAAGGCATCCTCATCGGCGCCATGCCGGCCGCCATCTGGCTGGGCTGGTTCTGGCGCCCGCTGCAGGGGCTGATGGCCGCCGTGGCGGGCCTGTCGCTGCTGGGCATCTTCTCGTACCAGGGCGACCTGGCGCGTGCCGACAACGTGTTCTGGCTCAAGTACTTCCTGTCCAGCCAGTCGGCCATCCTCTGGATGAGCGTGCTGTTCTTCATGAGCACCGCCTTTTTCTGGCTGGGCATGGTGTCGCGCGCGCAGGCCGACACGATGGAGCGCATCGGTTCGCGCCTGGCCTGGGTGGCCGTGACGCTCGCGCTGGTGGGCACCATGGTGCGCTGGTACGAGAGCTACCTGATCGGCGCGGACATCGGCCACATCCCGGTCAGCAACCTGTACGAAGTGTTCGTGCTGTTCTGCTGGCTCACGGCGCTGTTCTACCTGTACTTCGAAGCCCACTACGGCACGCGCGCGCTGGGCGCGTTCGTGCTGCTGGTGGTGAGTGCCGCGGTCGGCTTCCTGCTCTGGTACACGGTGGTGCGCGAAGCGCAAGAAATCCAGCCGCTGGTGCCCGCCCTCAAGAGCTGGTGGATGAAGCTGCACGTGCCGGCCAACTTCATCGGCTACGGCACCTTCGCGCTGTCGGCGATGGTGGCTTTCGCCTACCTGATCAAGCAGCAGGCCACCGAGACGCACTGGTGGAAGCTGGCGCCGCTGTGGATGCTGGGCGTGGTGCTGTGCTTCGAGCCGGTGGTGTTCCGCAAGACCGTGGAAGGCGGCGGCAGCTACTGGGCGGTGTACTTCGGCATCGCCGCGATGATCGTCGGCGGCATCCTCTGGGGGCGCCGCCGCATCGCGGAACGCCTGCCCGCGCTGGAGGTGCTGGACGACGTCATGTACAAGTCCATCGCGGTCGGGTTCGCCTTCTTCACCATCGCCACCGTGCTGGGCGCGCTGTGGGCCGCGGAGGCCTGGGGCGGCTACTGGAGCTGGGACCCCAAGGAAACCTGGGCGCTGATCGTCTGGCTGAACTATGCGGCCTGGCTGCACATGCGGCTGATGAAGGGCCTGCGCGGCACCGTCAGCGCCTGGTGGGCGCTGGTGGGGCTGGCCGTCACCACCTTCGCCTTCCTGGGCGTGAACATGTTCCTGTCCGGCCTGCACAGTTACGGAACCTTGTGATCGCGAAAGCTTTCTGAATCCGTGAGGGGGCCGGCCGCGTAGCCGCCATTGGGGACCACTTCGAAAGAGGAGCGCCATGCTGATCAAGACCGGACGAGAAGGCTTCATCCATTCCATCGCCAGCGAGATCACGCCGGAAGCGGCGTACCGCGAGCGCCGGCAGCTGCTCAAGCTGATGGCCGGCGGCGTGGCGGGCGCGGCGCTCGCTTCATGGGCTTCGCGCGAGGCGATCGCGCAGGTGCAGCGGCCCGGCAAGCTGGCCGCGCTGCCGGGCGCCAAGTCGGCGGTGGCCGGCGCCGCCACGATGGAGAAGGTCACCGAGTACAAGGACGCGACCAGCTACAACAACTTCTACGAGTTCGGCACCGACAAGTCCGACCCGGCGCAGAACGCCCACACGCTGAAGACGCGCCCGTGGGTGGTGGAAGTGGAAGGCCTGGTGAAGAAACCCGGCAAGTTCGCCATCGACGACCTGCTGAAGCTGGCGCCGATGGAAGAGCGCATCTACCGCCTGCGCTGCGTGGAAGGCTGGTCCATGGTGATCCCGTGGGAAGGTTATTCGCTGTCGGCGCTGATCAACAAGGTGGAGCCGCTGGGCAACGCGAAGTTCGTCGAGTTCGTGACGCTGGCCGACCCGAAGACCATGCCCTTCGTCGGCTCGCGCGTGCTGGACTGGCCGTACGTGGAAGGCCTGCGCATGGACGAGGCCATGCACCCGCTGACGCTGCTGTCGTTCGGCATGTACGGCGAGGTGCTGCCCAACCAGAACGGCGCGCCGGTGCGCATCGTCGTGCCGTGGAAGTACGGCTTCAAGAGCGCCAAGAGCATCGTGAAGATCCGCTTCACGGAGAAAGAGCCGCCCACCGCATGGAACAAGGCCGCCGCCAACGAGTACGGCTTCTATTCCAACGTGAACCCGAACGTCGATCACCCGCGCTGGTCGCAGGCCACCGAACGCCGCATCGGTGAGGACGGCCTGTTCGCCAAGAAGCGCAAGACGCTGATGTTCAACGGCTACGAGCAGCAGGTCGGGCAGCTGTACGCCGGCATGGACCTGAAGAAGAACTACTGATGGTCACCACCGCCGCGCGCCGGGTGCGGCGCCCGCTCTGGCTGCACCCGGCGGCCAAGCCGCTGCTGTTCACCCTGTCGCTGCTGCCTTTCGCCTGGTTGCTGTACGGCGCCATCGCGGACAAGCTGGGAGCGAACCCGGCGGAGCACCTGATCCGCTCGCTGGGCGACTGGACGCTGCGCTTCCTGTGCCTGACGCTGGCGGTGACGCCGGTGCGCACGGTGCTGAAGCAGCCTGCGCTGGCGCGGTTCCGGCGCATGCTCGGGCTCTTCACGTTCTTCTACGTGGCGCTGCACCTGGTGGCGTACAGCTGGTTCGACATGGGGCTGGACTTCGGCGACATCGCCAAGGACATCGCCAAGCGGCCGTTCATCCTGGTCGGCTTCGCGGCCTTCCTGCTGATGACCCCGCTGGCGGCCACGTCGTTCAACCGCGCCATCCGTGCGCTGGGTGCGCCGCGCTGGCAGGCGTTGCACCGCGCCATCTACGCGGTGGCGGTGCTGGGCATCCTGCACTTCTTCTGGATGCGCGCCGGCAAGCACAACTTCGCCGAAGTGGCGGTATATGCCGCCATCCTGGCCGTGCTGCTGGGCTGGCGCGTGTGGCACCGGCTACGCAGGCCGGGCCGCGTGCCGCAGGGTGCGCAGCGCGCCTAGCGGACCAGGCGTTCGCCGCGCATCAGGTCGGCCACCGGTTCGCGTTCGCGGATCAGGTGCGCCTTGCCGCCGTCCACCAGCACTTCGGCCGCGCGCGGGCGCGTGTTGTAGTTGCTGGACATGCTCATGCAGTACGCGCCGGCGGACATGATCGCCAGCAGGTCGCCTTGCACGACATCCAGTTCGCGGTTGCGGCCGATCCAGTCGCCGCTTTCGCATACCGGGCCCACGACGTCGTAAGCGGTCCCGGCGCCCTCACGCCGACGCACCGGCAGGATGCCGTGGTACGCCTCGTACATCGCGGGACGCGGTAGGTCGTTCATGGCCGCGTCGACGATGCAGAAGTTCTTCTGCTCGCCGGGCTTGAGGTACAGCACCTCGGTCACGCAGATGGCCGCGTTGCCGACGAGCGAGCGGCCCGGCTCGATCATCAGCTCCCGCTGGCCGAAGCCGCGCTCGTCCAGCTTGCGCAACAGTTGTGCCCACAGCTGATCGGCCGCGGGCGGCAGCACGCCCTGGTAGTCGATGCCCAGGCCGCCGCCGAAGTCGATGTGGCGCAGCGGGATGCCCGCCTTTTCCACCGCTTCCACCAGGTCGAGCACTCGGTCCATCGCGTCCAGGTAGGGGCTGCTGTCGGTGATCTGCGAGCCGATGTGGCAGTCGATGCCCACGACCTGCAGGCCCGGCAGTTCCGCGGCGCGGCGGTAGGCCGCGAGCGTGCGCTCGTGCGCGATGCCGAACTTGTTGCCCTTCAGGCCGGTGGAGATGTACGGATGCGTCTTGGCGTCCACGTTGGGATTGACGCGGATGCTCACCGGCGCCTTGCGCCCATGGGCGGCGGCCACTTCGCTGAGCACTTCCAGCTCGGCTTCGCTTTCCACGTTGAAGCAGCCGATGCCGGCTTCCAGCGCGCGCGCCATCTCGGCGCGGGTCTTGCCGACGCCGGAGAAGATGACGTCCGCCGGCTTGCCGCCGACGGCCAGCACGCGCTCGAGCTCGCCGCCGGAGACGATGTCGAAGCCGCAGCCGGCTTCCTTGAACAGCTGCAGGATGGCCAGCGAGGAGTTGGCCTTCATCGCGTAGCAGACCCTGGCGCGGCGGCCGGCGAAGCCGCGCTGGTAGGCGCCCAGCGCGGCGAGCATCGCGGCCTTGGAGTAAACGAACAGCGGCGTGCCGTGCTCGCGCGCGAGGTCTTCCACGCGCAGCGATTCGGCGTGAAGCTGCCCGTCCTTCCAGGCGAAGAACGGGTGGCCGGGAGTGGTCTGGGTCATGCTCATTGGTTGGCGCGTGTCGGGTCAGCCGTGCCGGTGCCCGTGCCGCCGGGGGCGGGTTGCGATGCGCCGGGAATGGGGCGTTGGGCGGGCTGCGTCGGCGTGCCCGGCATCAGCACCTGCGGCAGCGTGGCGCGGTTGGCCGCGGCCGGTTCTTTGGGCAGGTAGAGCGGCCCGCGCTGGCCGCAGGCGCCCAGCAGCGCGAGCGCGGCGGCACCGCACAGCGCGCGGGGCCATGGGCCGCTGCATAGAATTTGCACGACGTTCAGCATCGCAAAATTGTACTTTTTCACTCAGCGTCGCCGCGTCAGGTACGGCGCATCCGGTCTGGTCACACGATAAATCGCGGCACGGACGACCTGATGGCTCGTCCGATGCTCACGCGCAAGTGATTGGTGAGTGTAGGCACCATCGCCCAGCACGTACTTCCACACAATCTCCTCTTCGACTTCCGCCGCCAACGCCCGAGGACGGCCCCAACGTTGCCCACGGGCACGCGCCGCACGTTGGCCAGCCACCACCCTCTCCCGAATGATGGTGCGCTCGAACTGAGCCACAGCACCCAATACCTGGAGCATCAACACACCTGCCGGTGAACCAGTGTCAATCGGTTCAGTGAGGCTCCTGATGCCCGCGCCTACCGAGTGCAACCGCTCCAGCAGCGTGAGCAAATCCCGGAGGCTACGAGCAAGCCTATCGAGCTTCCACACGACCAAGGTGTCGCCGCGGCGCAGTGACAAGAGACAGCGCTCAAGCTCAGGCCGCCTTGCGACCGCACTCGCCTTTTCCTCGTGCACGCGCACGACCCCTGCGCGGGCCAACGCATCGCGCTGTAAACGCGTCTCCTGATCCACAGTGGAGACACGTGCATACCCAACGTACGCCATCCTTCCCTACCACTCCCTGCTAACGACTTCGACGGCTCGGCGGCCGCTCCACAGCTAAGAACGCCCATTCCTTCCAGCGATCCAGCCGGAAGGTGGCGACCTGCTGCCACTCTTCAACTAGTGCGAATGCATCAGACAATGCATCAGCGAGGTTGCTGACCTCGCCCAGATCGACCGGCACCGGCACGTCACACGCGCCGTAGTGGGTCCACCGGTTGGACCACTTCTCACCCTCGGCGAAGGCCTTAGTGATGTACTTGGAGATGTAGCCCGCGATACGGGCACCACTCTTGTCGCGATGCCGCCGACGCCGGGCCACATCAACGTTGCCGCTCAAGTCGCCAACCACGCTGCGCCAGATCGAGCGAAGCAGGTCATACGAGCGCACGACACAGCCCTTGTGCACGTAGTAGGGGGGAATGCCAGCAACCGCGAAGTGCATGTGCCACGTCTTCCGCTGCTGCTCCTCGAAGCCGACCACGCAAGCGAAGCCCGGATGCACGCGGGCCACGCGGCGCACGAACTCTTTGGTGTGCCTCTTGGCCAGCGCCAAATCGCGCTGCTCGGCCCTGTACGTGAGCGTAAGCAGGGTGTCCGCACCCATGGCCTTGCAAAGCCGCCTGATGCGCGTACGGGCCCGCCTGGAGGCCCTAGCGAGGTTCTTTGCCCGGACCTCCTCCGGGTCCGCCTCCTCGTGCGCCTTGGAGATGCACTCGCGGACGTCCTGTAGGTACTCCGGCGACCAGTCCGCCTCTTCCCAGCGAATGACCCTCGATGCCGACACTTCAAGGTGCCCGTTACCCAAGTCATGTGCCCGCACGCGATACTTGTCCGTCGCGGTTCCGACGAGCACCACAGGTTCACCGAACCTGTCTACAATTTTCAGCACTGTAGGTTCCTTCCCTTTAACCCTACGATTCAGGGCCCCGGTGGATTGCCGTCCACGCGGGGCCCAACTTTTTCAGCCGCGGTCACGCCAAGGCCACACGCCCCAAAGTAGACGGTGCAAGCACGACACGCCAGCACCAAGGATCACGGCCAAGACCGCAGTCATGCCGAAAACTTCCCAGAAGCCCATTTCAAGAATCTGCGGGACCATCAAACCTTCCTGTTCCAAAGTGTCCTAGGGATAAATCTAGGGCCGCTTCGCGGCCCGGACGGGCGGCAAGCCGCTCCGCTCCGGGCCGACGCGCAGCTGCGACCAGTCCTTCGAATTCGGCTCACGGTCGGCCTGCCTGCGCCGCAACCACTCACGGCGCGCATCCCGCAGAACGCAGAGCGTGAGATTGAACGAAGCCATGACCAAGCAGAAATTAACGAACGTCGCCATCAGTTCCCTCATCGACCGGCACGAGTAACGATACGGCCCACTGTCAGGGCCCTGCGGCCCCGACACCCCAGCCCCCACTGCCTGCGGCAGCCGTGAGCTATCCGCTCACTTGGGGCCCCCGGTCTATCTTCAGGAAGGAGTAGCACCGGGTGCCGCTGCAGCTGCAGGGCGCTGCGCCTGACCACCAGACTGACCACCAGACTGACCGCCGCCCTTAGCAACCGCCTCCGGCTCAAAGTCGAGAAACAAGCCGCCCTTGGCGATGTAGTCCCTAATCGTCACAAGCGGCGGACTGAACTTCGTACCCTGCTGCGTGATACAGAACGAACCTTTGCCATCACCACCGTACAACACACACCCAACCGGAACAGGAGCCCGCGTAGGGCGCGTGATCGTGTCGTACCGAGGGGCAGAGTAGGGAAGGCCGTCAAAGCGCGGCTGGAAGGCCGCTGCGTACGCCTCACGGGACAACGGCAAGACACCGGAGCTACCAGCGACAGACACCGCACCGTTAGAGACGCCACCTGCAGTCGCAGCTACCACAGGTTTAGCCCCTGACACTGCCGCGATCTTCGTCCAGGCCAACCACGCTGCACCAGCAAGAACAAACGGCATCGCGGCGAGGAGCAGAACCTTCCTCGGGACCCGCATCTTGTGCGTATGCACCTCTGCCGACTTGTACCAAGTGAAGACCTCTTTGGGGTAAACAAACTCGGTCTCTTGGCTGTCCTTCCGCGTCTTGTCGCAGTTCTCTTTGACACCCTTCCACTCGTGAATGGTGGCCCACTTCGAGCCGAACTTCCGCATGAGATGCCGGTGGGTCTCCACCAGCTTGCGCACGTTGGTATCCACCAGCATCGGATGCTGCGTGACCAAGTAAATGTCATAGCCCTTGTGCCGGTGCGTCTCCAAAGCAGCGACGTAGGGCGGCACGGCGCTTCCCATGGAGCGCGTGCGGTAAAGCCGCTGAGCCTCGTCAATGACGATGATCGAGCCGACAGGCAGCTCATACCACTTCGAGGCATCCGTCTCCCACGGCTTTTGCGGGTCAATCTCGTCACCGAACATCTGCCAAGGCAGCAGCAAATCGCGGATGCCGCTGTAGAACACCTGGCGGTTCTCAGCCTGACGACGGCGCTCAACGTCCCACAACAGCAACAACGTCTTACCGTTGCCAGGAGCACCCGTGTACAGATAGATCGCCACGGCTTAGCCCTTAGTCACCATGCGCGTAATAGCGCCGTTCGTGAGACCTGCAACGGTAAGACGAGCGACCGCAGCGCTACACAGAATGTTGATGCACGTACCGACCTGCAAAACACCAGCAAGCGCAACGGCAAGCGGTGCCTGAGCGCTGATAGCAGAGAGCAGCTGGGCCTTGGATGACCCAACCAACGTGTCGATTCCCTGATAAGCGACGTAGCCGATTAGGAGAGAGATCAAGACGCGGCCAACGATGGTGCCAACTGCCTGCACCAAATACCCGAGGAACAACAAAAACAACGCTGGCATTTCAACCCCCCGTTCCCTTCACAACCCACAACGCGGAAACAAGCAGCGTCAGACCAACCAACAAGTTCCCCATCAACTGCAAACCGCTGCAAGCCGACGAGAGAGGCACCAACACCGACCCAAGCGGACCCATGCCCATGCTGTAGTCCCCAGGGCAACTGCTGCTGTACGGATTCGTCTTGTCGATCATCACGTCAATACCGATGGTCGTCTTATGGAAACGAGGATGATCAGCGGGATCACTGCCATCACCGTTACCAGCAGCCGAGCCCTTCTGGTACGCCGTCGACGAAGTCTCGACCTTGAGCGCATCGCCTACAAGGCACCGCTCCTCCCAACTGGCGCGCGCAATCGCACACGTGGCTGCATCACCCGAGCACGTGAAACCCGACGAGCAGGACCCCCCGAAGGACGACTTCGCCAGCTCGCAAGCCGGATCTTTCGGATTCTGCGAGCAGAACACATCCTTCGGAACCGTACTCGTTGTGGTGGCCGTAGTAGTCGTGCCGTTGGCAGTCGTGGAGGTAGTGCGGGTAGTGGTGGTTGAACCCCCGGACGTGGACGAACTCTCCGTAGTCGTGGTGGTCGTCGTGGTCGTCGTCGGCCCAGACGGGGTTACGGTCGTCGTCGTGCCGGTTGTCGTAGACGACTTCGTGGTCGTCACAGGCGTGTCCTCTGAACGAGGCTTGCAAACCGAAACCCCGTTGATATCGCCTGGAGACTGTCCGGGAGGGCAGGGCGACGGAGCGGCCTTAGCCGCAGCCGACTGATAGACGCACGTGTTACCCGTATAAGTGACGTTCCCCTCCCACTTAGACGCGACACCATCCTTGTAGCCCACGATGACACCCGCGGTCGTGCCCTCACAGCCCTCAGGCATGCACACAGTCGCGCCAATAGACGTCGCGCCATCCCCGGCAAGCCAAAACGTCTGCCCCTTAAACGGACCACATGCACCCGGCTGCGTGGAAACACACGCACCGTTCGTCTCGGTGAAGCCGGTGTTGCACGTGCAAGTTGTCCCACTCAACGTCGAATTGGCCGGGCAGGACGCCGACCCCGAAGTGCACATGTCGGACAGGTTGCTGTACGTCATCCCAGACGGACACTGCCCGTACGCACCAATGTTGCTGAACACGCCGGTGTACCCGTTACCGGAGCCAGAGCAGTACCAGCCCTTAGCGCCCCCATAGGTGCCATACGAAGCACCAGTGAACGTGTACCCGCCATTAGGCGGCAACGCTGAGCACGCAGCAGACGCCGAAGCACCGGTGGCGGACTGGCCACCGTTAACGGCAACGTACGACGTCGGACTTGAGCTGGTGCCACCAGTGGCTGGAAAAGAGGCCCAAGCGCCGCCAAGGCCAGCACACCAGCCCAGAAGCACGAACAGGGCGAAGCGCGTCAGCTGACGAACAAGATCCACGCCGCACCCACAAACGCCACGATCACGTACACGCCCATCACATCAGCCATCGCCTTACCTCCCCACTGGAGCCTCTTGCAAAGCCCCAGCAGGCAGGTTCAGGCGCTCACAGAGCGCGCTTGACCCACTTGTACAGCATGATGCCGACCGCGATGGACAGCACGGCGATGCCGACGGCGCTGACAGCCGTCTTCACGTCATTGAGCTCGCCGACGGTGGCGGTCGTGTCGATCGCAGCCATCGCAGCCGGCGAAGCAAACGCGAAGACGAAAAGCGCGGCGAACATCGCCATCGCACGGTCACGGAAAGTCTTGAGCATGATTACCTCCAAGGTTGGCTCAGGTTTCAGGATCACCCGCTTTGAGCGCACGGGACAGCGCCTTGAACGCCCAGGCCGTGGCCCAGACTCCCAAGATGGCGACCGACACCGCCGAACCTTCGGCAAGGGTCAATCGAAAAGGGGAAGCAGAGGACGACGCCAACGCATCGACCTCGGCGGGACGCAGCACAACGTACGGTGTGCTGCAGGATGACGCCTCGCCGACCACGACAACCGCGGCTGTGGTCGGATCGACGTCCACGCACAGCATCAGCCGCGCGCCCCAACAGCCTTGATCGGCGTGAGGCCGGTCAGCACGGACTCGATGCGCCCGTTCTGGAAGTTGGTCTTCATCGCGAATGTGCCGGTGAAGTCGCCCGGCGTGACCTTGCCGCGCAGCTCCGGCGGAATGTCCAGCACACCGACCGTATCGATGTTTCCCGCCTCGTCAATCAGCGCGGCCTGCGCCGTGTGAATCTCGTACGGGTTGCCGGTCCTCTTGGACGTGCCCCTCTTGACCTCGTCCAGCTTGAAAACGCGAATCTTCGATTGCATGACTGTTCCCTCTAGGTTGGTTGCGGTTCGTGACCGGCTGCGAAAAGCGCAGCCCGAGTGCCTCGCTTGAAGAACTCGGGCTAGGTTCTTCACGACGCCACGCGCAGCGCCCCAACGACGATCAACAGCACCACAGCAGCACACAGCAGCAGGCCACCCAGCCGCAGGACCAACGCCAGCAACACAGCGCGGCCTAGCGCACGCTCGCGCATGACGCGGAGCACTCTGGAATCGACGTGCACAGCGCGGCTCATGCCACCACCCGTACACGGCAGCAGGGGGTGAACGACTCGAAAGGCGTCCTGCCACCCATGTCCACCCACATCACGCCAAGGCGTACGCGGACCACACGGGCACGGAACGCCTCATGCAGACGCGTAGCGGGCCACTCCACAACGCAGCCACGGCGCACAACGCGCATACCGGTAGAGTCGAGGTTCGACTTTTTCGGGGGGGAAACCGTGTCCGCCAGATCACGATGGATCACGTTCGCAACCACTGCATCACTCATGGCCTGCTCCCACGCCGGAGACCCGGCCTACAGGTGCGAGCAAAACGGCAAGGTCGCGTACAGCGACCAGCCATGCCTGAACGGGAAGCTCGTGGACACGACGCCCACCCAAGGCCTTGACCGCTCCAGCGGAACGTCGCGCAAAGGCGCAGACGTCCAGAGGTCGGAATTTCGGCGACAGATGGCTACGGCGCTCGGTCCGCTGACCGGCGAAAGCACTCAGCAGTTCGAGCAGCGCCTTAAGCGCGGGAAACTCACGCGGGCAGAGCAAGACGAGTGCAAAGCCTTGGACAGCCGAATGCCACAAGAGCACGATGCCGCCCGCCTGCTCACGCTCCGACGGCGCTTCTACGAACTCAGGTGCTGAAAAGGTGCGGGCCCTCGGGCCGGGCCCCGCAGGAGCCTCCACAGCCGATGCGGTGCCGTTTGCACCCGAGGGACCGCGAACAGGAAGGTTGCAGCGCAACCCACAAATACACCTTGCACTCGTGCACCAAGGTGATAGGGAAAGCATGAGCATGTGGAGGCTCCAGTTATGCACTCGAAATGAGTGCGTAACTGAACCATACATTGCACCCGCAATGAGTGCAAGTCGGGAGTTACGATCTGCACACAAGACGGTTGCACCGTCGCCACAATGGAGCCCTCCAAATGAAGACGACGATGGAATTGCTTGACAAGGCGCTGGAGTCCGAGTCGGTGCCGTTTTGGCACAAGGAACTAGGCCTGTCGCGCAACGCTCTGCACAACGCCCGGCAACGCGGAAACCTCAGCCCGTCCATTGCCGGAGCAATCGCAGAAAAGCTCGGAGAGAACGTGGATCAATGGATCGTCATTGCCGCCCTAGAGGGTGACAAAGACAGCGCATGCAAGACCCGAATGCTAAGACGCTACGGCAGTCGAAGACTGTAATGACCGATCCCGAGTACATGGACCAGGCCGAGGCGCTGCTGCGGCGCGTCGAGTCCGGCTGCGACCGCATCAACGACGAGAGCGATGCGGACATCGACAGCCAGCGCGTGGGCGGCATGGTGACGCTCACCTTCCGCAACGGCACCCAGATCATCGTCAACCTGCAGAAGCCGCTGCACGAGGTGTGGCTGGCGGCCAAGGCCGGCGGCTTCCACTACAAGTTCGACGGCGCGCGCTGGCTGGATACCAAGGGGCAGGGCGAGTTCTTCGAGAACCTCGCCCGCTATGCCAGCGAACAGGCAGGCCAGCCGCTGAAGTTCGGCTGACCCGCGCTAGTTGCGGAACAGGTCGAGGATGCTGCGTCGGTCGTCGGCGGGGGCGCGCTGCGGCGGCGGGGACTGCTGGGAGCTGTTTTCCGGCGTGAAGGCGCGCTCGCCGAGCACCTGGGAGGCACCCAGGCTCTTGTTGTTCTGGATCTCGTTGCTGCCGGCGCTGACCGGCTCGCCGGTGACGGTGCCCAGGCTGCTGACGCCGCCGCCGCGCGCATATTCCTCGTAGAACCATTCGCCGCCGACGTTCACCACGCCGGGTGGCGCCACCGGCTGCACTTCGGGCACGCCCTTGAGCGCGGTTTCCATGAAGTTGATCCACACCGGCAGGCTCATGCTGCCGCCGGTTTCGCGGTCGCCCAGCGGCTTGGGGTTGTCGTAGCCCATCCAGACGATGGCCACCAGCGAGGGGTGGAAGCCGTTGAACCAGGTGTCGATGGAATCGTTGGTGGTGCCGGTCTTGCCGTACAGGTCGGGGCGCTTCAACGCCTGCTGCGCGCGGGCGGCCGTGCCCGACCGCGCCACTTCCTGGAGCAGGCGGTCCATGACGAAGGCGTTGCGGGCGTCCACCGCGCGCATGGCTTCGTTGGGCAGCGGCGGCTGCGTTTCCACCAGCACCTTGCCCTTGTGGTCGGTGATCTTCGAGATCAGCCACGGGTTGACGCGGTAGCCGCCGTTGGCGAACACGGCATAGCCGGTGGCCATCTGCATGGGCGTGACCGAGCCCGCGCCCAGCGCCATGGTGAGGTAGGGCGGGTGCTTCTCGGCTTCGAAGCCGAAGCGCGTGACCCAGTCCTGCGCGTTCTGCGTGCCCACGGCCTGCAGGATGCGGATGGACACCATGTTCTTGGACTTGGCCAGCGCGGTGTGCAGCGGCATCGGGCCTTCGAACTTGCCGTCGTAGTTCTTCGGCTCCCAGGGCTGGCCGCCGGTGGTGCCGGCGTCGAAGAACAGGGGTGCGTCGTTGACGATGGTGGCGGGCGTGAAGCCCTTTTCCAGCGCGGCGGAGTAGATGAACGGCTTGAAACCCGAGCCCGGCTGGCGCCAGGCCTGGGTGACGTGGTTGAACTTGTTCTTGTAGAAGTCGAAGCCGCCCACCAGGGCCTGGACGCCGCCGTCGCGCGGGTCGAGGGCGACGAGCGCGCCTTCCACCTCCGGCAGCTGGGTGATCTCCCAGGTGTTCTTGGGCGTGCGCATCACGCGGATGACCGCGCCGGGACGGATCTTGGTCTTGGGCGGCGCCTTGTCGGACAGGCCCGACTGCGCGGGCCTGAGGCCCTCGCCGGTGATCTCGAACTGCTCGGCGTTCTGGCGCACCGCCAGCACGCGCTTGGGCGAGGCTTCCAGCACCACGGCGGACATCACGTCGCCGTTGTCCGGATGGTCGGCCAGGGCGTCGTCGATGGCGTCTTCCAGGTCCTTCTTGTCCGCGGGCAGCTCGATGAATTCCTCGGGGCCGCGGTAGATCTGGCGGCGCTCGTAATCCATGATGCCCTTGCGCAGCGCCTTGTAAGCCGCTTCCTGGCGGGCGGAATTGACGCTGGTGACCACGTTCAGGCCGCGGGTGTAGGCCTCGTCCCCGTACTGGGCGAAGACCAGCTGGCGCACCGTCTCGGCGACGTACTCGGCGTGGACGCGGCCGTGGTCGTTGGCCGGGCGGATCTTCAATTCCTGCTTCTTGGCGGCTTCGGACTGTTCTGCCGTGATGAAGCCGTTCTCCTCCATCCGCTCGATGATGTACAGCTGGCGGGTGCGGGCGCGGCTGGGGTTGGTGATGGGGTTGTACGCCGAGGGCGCCTTGGGCAGGCCGGCCAGCATCGCCGCCTCGGCGACGGTCAGGTCCTTCATCGGCTTGCCGAAGTAGGCTTCCGAGGCCGCCGCGAAACCGTACGCGCGGTTGCCCAGGAAGATCTGGTTCATGTAGATCTCGAGGATCTGGTCCTTGGTCAGCAGGTGCTCCAGCTTGAACGTGAGCAGCACCTCGTACAGCTTGCGGGTGAAGGTCTTTTCCGAGGACAGGTAGACGTTGCGCGCCACCTGCATGGTGATGGTGGACGCGCCCTGGCTCTTGGCCCGGCCCAGGTTCGCGACGGCCGCGCGCACCAGGCCCTTGTAGTCCACGCCGCTGTGCGAATAGAAGCGGGCGTCCTCGATGGCCAGCACCGCGTTCTTCATCACGGCGGGGATCTCGGCGATCGGGGTGAGGTTGCGCCGCTCCTCGCCGAACTCGCCCAGCAGCACGCCGTCGGACGAGAAGACCCGCAGGGGCAGCTTGGGGCGGTAGTCGGACAGCTCGGAGATGTCCGGCAGGTTGGGGTAGGCGACCGCCAGCGCCACGCCGACGATGATGACCACCGAGACGCCGGCGGCCAAGGCGCCGCCCATGGCCCAGGCCAGCAGCCTGAGCAGGCGGGATTTCCAGGTGCGGGGCGAATCCGGCTTCGACCGGGACGCCGAACGGTCTTCAGGCGGCATGTGGGTGGACTTGAAACAACGGTGGGGGCGGCCCGGAACCATTATAGGAACGGGTCAACAGGCGACTGTCGGGCTGGAAAACGCCCGCAAAGCCGATCTCAGGGGGTGGCACTGCAGAGCCACCACAAGCCTGCGCATGAGGTGGCATCCGCGTCGGATTTTGGCAACGGTCAACGGCTGAGCAATCCGGAAAAGTCTTTGGGCGACAAGGATGTTACTGCTAGCATTCAAGTGGAATCTTAAGTTTTGTCACGGCTTGAAAGAGCCTCAGGAGACCGTGTTGGATCTTGGACCGTTGTTTAGCCGGGGCCCCGCGCCATTGCTGGGCCTGGACATCAGTTCATCCAGCGTGAAGCTGGTCGAGCTCGGCCGCGACAAGTCCGGCACGCTCGTGCTGGAGCGCTGCGCCATGGAACCGCTGGAGCGCGGCTGGATCACCGACGGCAACGTCGAGAAGTTCGACGAAGTGGCCGAGGCGATGCGCAGGCTCATCAAGAAGAGCGGAACGCGCACCCGCAACGTGGCCATGGCCCTGCCGCCCTCGGCCGTCATCACGAAGAAGATCATGCTGCCGGGCGGCATGACCGAGTCGGAGCTGGAGATCCAGGTCCAGACCGAAGCCAACCAGTACATCCCCTTCTCGCTGGAGGAAGTGAGCCTCGACTTCTGCGTGGTCGGGCCCAGCCCCACTTCGGCGGGCGACATCGAGGTGCTGATCGCCGCCTCCCGCAAGGAAAAGGTCCAGGACCGCCAGGGCCTGGCCGAGGCGGCCGGCCTGAAGCCGGTGATCATCGACGTCGAGTCCTACGCTTCGCGGCTGGCTGCCGGCCGCCTGATCCAGTCCCTGCCCAACGGCGGCACGGACACCATGGTCGCCCTGTTCGAGGTCGGCGCCTTCACCACCAGCATGCAGGTGATCCGCAACGACGAGGTGCTGTACGACCGCGACCAGGCCTTCGGCGGCGCCCAGCTCACCCAGCTGATCGTGCGCCAGTACGGCTTCTCGCCCGAGGAGGCCGAGAGCAAGAAGCGCAGCGGCGAGCTGCCCGACGACTACGAGTCGGCCGTGCTCAAGCCCTTCGTCGACAGCATGGCGCAGGAAGTCGCCCGCGCCCTGCAGTTCTTCTTCACCAGCACGCCGCACAACAAGGTCGACCAGATCATGCTGGCCGGCGGTTCGGCGGCGCTGCCCGGCCTGAACGAGGCGGTGACCGCGCAGACATCCTTCCCCTGCGCGCTGGCCAACCCGTTCGACGGCATGCACATCGGTGAAGGCGTGCGCGAAAAGCGCATGCGCCGCGAAGCCCCGTCGTACCTGACGTCCTGCGGCCTGGCCATGCGGAGGTTCCTGCAGTGATCCTGATCAACCTGCTGCCGCACCGCGAAGCGGCACGCAAGCGCAAGCGCGAATCCTTCTTCGCCTCGCTCGGCGTCGCGGCGCTGTTCGGCGGCGTCATCGCCGGTGCGGTGTTCCTCTGGTATGCCGCCCAGATTTCCGGGCAGCAAGGCAAGAACGCGGTGCTGCAGTCCGAGATCAAGCACCTGGAAGGGCAGATCAAGGAGATCTCCACCCTGCAGGAAGAGATCGCCGCCCTGCGCGCCCGCCAGCAGGCCGTGGAAGACCTCCAGGCCGACCGCAACATGCCCGTGCACCTGCTCAACGAGCTGGTGCACCAGCTGCCCGACGGTGTCTTCATCTCCAGCGTCCGCCAGGAAAACCAGGTGGTCAGCATCAGTGGCGTTGCGCAGTCCAACGAGCGCGTGTCCGAGCTGCTGCGCAACCTGGGCAACAACAGCCCTTACCTGACGAAGCCCGAGCTGATCGAGATCGTCGCCGGCACCGTGGCCCTTGGGCCGCGCGACCAGCGCCGCGTCGCCAACTTCACGATGCGCGTGCGCCTGCTGCGCTCCAGCGAAGTGCAGAAGGCCGCCGGCGCCGCCTCGGCCGCCGTCCCCGCTTCCTCCGCCGCGGCGCCTGCGTCGTCGCCGGCCAAGACCTGACCGCCATGGCCACCACCGCCGCTTCCAAGATCGACTTCGCCGCCCTGCAGCAGAAGATCGTCGGCCAGTTCCGGGGACTGAACCCGAACGACCCCGCCACCTGGCCCCTGCTGCCGCGCCTGCTCGCCTGCCTCGCGCTGATGATCCTGATCGTCGTCGCGCTGTGGTTCGTCTGGCTGTCCAACTCCGATGCCGAGCTCGAAGGCGAGCTGTCCAAGGAGAAGGCGCTGAAGGAGGACTACACGAAAAAGCTCGGCCAGGCCATCAACCTGGACGCGCTGAAGCGCCAGCGCGAACAGGTCCAGACGTACGTGACCCAGCTGGAAAAGCAGCTGCCCAGCAAGGCGGAGATGGACGCTTTGCTGTCTGACATCAACCAGGCCGGCCTGGGCCGCAGCCTGAATTTCGATCTGTTCCGACCCGGCCAGGTCAACGTCAAGGAGTACTACGCGGAGCTGCCCATCGCGCTGCGCGTCACCGGCCGCTACCACGACGTGGGTGCTTTTGCGTCCGACATCGCCAATCTGTCCCGCATCGTGACGCTGAACAACCTGGTCCTCACGCCTGGCCGTGAGGGCTTGCTGGTGATGGAGGCACAGGCCAAGACCTTCCGCTACCTCGATGCCGACGAGGTGCAGAAGCAGCGCAAGGCCGCCCCTGGAGCCAAGAAATGAGCACGATCCGCTTCGCCGCGCTTGCATCGGTCGCCGTACTGCTGGCCGGTTGCGGCGCCTCCAACCAGGAGGAAATCCAGCAGTGGATGGCCCAACAGCGCGCGCAAACGCGTCCGAAGGTGCAGCCAATTCCCGAGCCGAAGAAATTCGTCCCTCAGGCCTACACGCAGGCCAACGCCTTCGACCCTTTCAGCAACCAGAAGCTCACCCAGGCGCTCAAGCGCGAGACCGCGCAATCCACGGCCAGTTCGGCCCTCGTGGCGCCCGAGCTTTCGCGCCGCAAGGAGCCGCTGGAAGCCTACCCGCTGGACGCCATGTCCATGGTCGGCAGCCTGGTCAAGCAGGGCCAGCCGGTGGCGCTGGTCAAGGTGGACAACCTGCTGTACCAGGTGCGCCCCGGCCAATACCTGGGCCAGAACTACGGAAAGATCGTCAAGGTCGGCGAGAACGAAGTCACGCTGCGCGAAATCGTGCAGGACGCCGCGGGCGAGTGGATCGAGCGCACCGCGACGCTCCAATTGCAAGAGAGGTCGAGATGAACCAACAACAATCCATATGGCGACTGCTCACTGCCTGCGTGGGAGGGCTGCTCGCGGTTTGCGCCAGCTTCTCGGCCGCGGCGCAGACCGCCGTCGAGAACGTCAGCAGCTCGGTGCAGGGTGGCGTCGAAGTCGTGCGCATCGACTTCTCGCAACCGCTGCCGGCGGTGCCGGCCGGCTTCACCATCCAGAGCCCGGCGCGCATCGCGCTGGACATCCCCGGCGCCACCAACGGCATGGGCCGCTCGGCCGTGGACTTGAACCAGGGCAACCTGCGCTCCGTCAACGTCGTCACGGCGGGTGACCGCACGCGCCTGGTGCTGAACCTCAAGGCCGCCACCGGCTACAAGGCGCAACTGCAGGGCAAGTCGCTGCTGGTCTCGCTGGACCCGGTGGCCGTCGCCGCCGCGCCGGTGACCGCGCAGACCAGCGCTTTCGCCGAAAGCCGCAACCGCGATACCCAGCCTATCAAGGACCTGGACTTCCGCCGCGGGCCCGACAGCGCCGGCCGCGTGGTCGTCGACCTGCCCAGCAACCAGGTGGGCGTGGACATCAAGCAGCAAGGCCAGCAGCTCGTCGTCGAGTTCCTGAAGTCGACGCTGCCCGAAGGCCTGCGCCGCCGCCTGGACGTGTCCGACTTCGGCACGCCGGTGCAGACGGTCACCACCTTCCAGGCCGGCGACCGCGTGCGCGTTGTCATCGACCCCAAGGGACAGTGGGAGCACAGCGCCTACCAGAGCGACAACCAGTTCGTCGTCGAGGTGCGCCAGCAGAAGAACGACCCGTCCAAGCTGACCCAGGGCCCGGGCTTCAACGGCGAGAAACTGTCGCTCAACTTCCAGAACATCGAAGTTCGCTCGCTGCTGCAGGTGATCGCCGACTTCACCAACTTCAACATCGTCACGTCCGATTCCGTCAGCGGCGGCGTCACGCTGCGCCTGAAGGACGTGCCCTGGGACCAGGCGCTGGACATCATCCTGCAGGCCAAGGGCCTGGGCATGCGCAAGAACGGCAACGTGCTGTGGATCGCGCCCAAGGACGAGATCGCCGCCAAGGAAAAGCTGGAACTGGAATCGCAGGCCGCCATCCAGAACCTGGAACCGCTTCGCACGCAGTCCTTCCAGCTGAACTACACCAAGGCGGCGGACATCGCGACCCAGATCACCGCCGGCACGGGAGCCGCGCGCATCCTGAGCACGCGCGGCAGCGTCATCGCCGAGCCGCGCACCAACCAGCTGTTCGTCACCGACATCCCGTCGCGCCTGCAGCAGGTGCAGACGCTGATCGGCAAGCTGGACATCGCGGTGCGCCAGGTGCTGATCGAGGCGCGCATCGTCGAAGCCTCCGACACGTTCGGCAAGTCGCTGGGCGTGCGCCTGGGCGGGCGGCCGTTGAACACCACCAACCATGCCATGGTTGGTGCCACGTACATCAACCCCAACGTCCCCTCGGGCGCCACGCCGGAACTGGGCATCAATCTCGGCACCACGGCGGGCGACTTCGTCAGCCTGCCATCCTCCGGCGCCGGCGGCTTCCCCGCCGCCAGCTTCGCGGTGTCGCTGTTCTCTTCCAGCCTCAGCCGCCTGCTGAACCTGGAGATCTCGGCGCTCGAAGCCGACGGCAAGGGCAAGCTGGTGTCCAGCCCCCGCATCGTCACGGCGGACCAGACCAAGGCGCTGATCGAGCAGGGCACGGAATTCCCGTACCAGCAGGCCACCTCCAGCGGCGCCACGTCGGTGGCTTTCCGCCGTGCCACGCTGAAGCTGGAAGTCACGCCGCAGATCACGCCGGAAGGCAACATCATCCTGGACCTGGACATCAGCAAGGACAGCAAGGGTGAAGTGACCGCGCAGGGCGTGGCCATCAACACCAAGCACATCCGCACCCAGGTGCTGGTGGAGAACGGCGGCACCGTCGTCATCGGCGGCATCTTCGAGCTGAGCGAATCCGAAACCGAAGCCAAGGTGCCGGTGCTGGGCGACATTCCGGTGGCGGGCAATCTGTTCAAGAACCGCCAGCGCACCGCCAGCAAGCAGGAGATGCTGGTCTTCATCACGCCCAAGATGGTGTCCGACCGCAGCGCCGCGCGCTGACGGTCCGGCCGGGCCCGCGGGCGTGCGCAGCCTCGTCCTCGTGGGCCTGCCCGGCTCCGGCAAATCCACGGTGGGCCGCTCGCTCGCGCGGCGGCTCCAGCTTCCCTTCCACGATTCCGACCACGAGATCGAGCGCCGCATCGGCTGCTCGATCCGCGAGTTTTTCGAACGCGAAGGCGAGGCGTCCTTCCGCGACCTGGAGCAGCAGGTGCTGGCAGAACTGGCCGGTGCGCCCGACACGGTGCTGGCCACCGGCGGCGGCGCGGTCCTGCGCGATGCCAACCGCCAGGTGCTGCACTCGGCCGGCCACGTGATCTACCTGCGGTCCTCGCCCGAGGAACTGTGGCGGCGGCTGCGGCACGACACGCAGCGCCCGCTGCTGCAGGTGGCGGACCCGCTGGCGCGCCTGCGCCAGCTGCACGCCGATCGCGACCCCCTGTACCGCGAGGTCGCGCACTTCACCATCGAGACCGGGCGCCCTTCGGTGCCCACGCTGGTGAACATGGTCCTGATGCAACTGGAACTGGCGGGCGTGCTGCCGGCCGGCTGATCCGCGCCGCCGCTTAAACTGCGGCCCATGTCCGCCGCGCCTGCCGTCCTGCACGAAGTCCCCATCGATCTGGGCGATCGCGCCTACCCCATCGTCATCGGTCATGGGCTGCTGGGCGCCGCCGGCACCTGGTCGGGCCTGCCCAAGGCGTCGAGTGCGATGGTGGTGACCAACACCACGGTCGCGCCGCTCTACCTGCGTTCGCTCACCGAAGCGCTGAAGCCGCACTTCCGTGATGTGCACCAGGTGACCCTGCCCGATGGCGAATCGCACAAGGACTGGCAGACGCTGAACCTGGTGTTCGACGCGCTGCTGTCGCGCCACAGCGACCGCAAGACCGTGCTGTTCGCACTGGGCGGCGGCGTGGTCGGCGACATGACCGGCTTCGCGGCCGCCTGCTACATGCGGGGCGTGCCTTTCGTGCAGGTGCCCACCACGCTGCTGGCGCAGGTGGATTCCTCGGTCGGCGGCAAGACCGCGATCAACCACCCGCTCGGCAAGAACATGATCGGCGCGTTCTACCAGCCGGTGCGCGTCGTGTGCGACCTCGACACGCTGGACACGCTGCCCGCGCGCGAGTTCAGCGCGGGCCTGGCCGAAGTGATCAAGTACGGTCCGATCGCCGACATGGAGTTCCTCGACTGGATCGAGGCCAACCTCGACGCGCTGATGCGGCGAGAACCGGCGGCCGTGGCGCACGCGGTGCGCCGCAGCTGCGAGATCAAGGCCAGGGTCGTGGCGCAGGACGAGCGCGAAGGCGGCCTGCGGGCCATCCTGAATTTCGGTCACACCTTCGGCCATGCCATCGAAGCGGGCCTGGGGTACGGTGAGTGGCTGCACGGCGAAGCCGTGGGCTGCGGCATGGCGATGGGCATCGAGCTGTCGCGGCGCCTCGGCCTGGTGGATGCCGCTTTCGCGCAGAGGCTCACCGCGTTGCTGCAGCGTGCGCAGCTTCCCGTGCGCGGCCCCAGGCTGGGCGAGGACCGCTACCTGGACCTGATGCGCCTGGACAAGAAGGCCGAGGGCGGCGACATCCGCTTCGTGGTCATCGAGCAGCCCGGCCGCGCGGCGATGCGGCCCGCGCCGGAAGCCATGGTGCGCGAGGTGCTGGCGCACTGCACGGCCTGAGCGCGCGCGGCATGGCCCTGGCTTCCTACGCCTGCGACCCCAGCCGCTCCCGCGGCCGGCGCCACCCCGAAGCGCCGGCGCCCACGCGCACGGCCTTTCAGCGCGACCGCGACCGCATCGTGCATTCCACCGCCTTCCGGCGGCTGGTCTACAAGACGCAGGTCTTCCTGAACCACGAAGGCGACCTGTTCCGCACGCGGCTGACGCATTCGCTGGAGGTGGCGCAGCTGGGCCGCTCGGTGGCGCGCTCACTGGACCTGAACGAGGACCTGGTCGAAGCCATCGCGCTGGCGCACGACCTGGGCCACACGCCTTTCGGCCACGCCGGCCAGGACGCGCTGAACGAATGCATGCAGGACCACGGCGGCTTCGAGCACAACCTGCAAAGCCTGCGCGTGGTCGACAAGCTGGAGGAACGCTACCCGGCCTTCGATGGCCTGAACCTCAGTTTCGAGAGCCGCGAAGGCATCCTCAAGCACTGCTCGCGCGCCAACGCGCAGAAGCTGGAAGCGCACGAGCCGGGCGGCGTCGGCCGCCGCTTCCTCGAGCGCACGCAGCCCAGCCTGGAGGCGCAGCTGTGCAACCTGGCCGACGAGATCGCCTACAACGCGCACGACATCGACGACGGCGTGCGCTCGGGCCTCATCACGCTGGAGCAGCTGGAAGCGGTGCCGCTCTTCGCGCGCTACCGCGACCGCGCGCTGGCCGAGCACCCGAACCTGCAGGGCCGCCGCGTGCTGTACGAATCCATCCGGCGCATGCTCAGCGCGCAGGTGTATGACGTCATCGCCGCCACCGGCCAGGCCCTGATGGACGCGGGCCTGTCCAGCACCGACGAAGCGCGTCTCGCCGGCCCGCTGGTGCGCTTCAGCCCCGCGATGCAGGCCGAATCGGGCGTGCTCAAGCAGTTCCTGCTGCGCAACCTGTACCGCCACCCGCAGGTGATGGAGACCACCGGGCGCGCCAAGGACGTGGTGCGCGAGCTGTTCGCCGCTTTCCTGCAGGCGCCGGCCGAGATGGGCGGCGGCTTCGATGCGCGCGAAGACCGCGAGCGCGCGGTCGCCGACTACATCGCCGGCATGACGGACCGCTTCGCCGCGCGCGAGCACGAGCGGCTGACCGGCCGGCGGGCGCTCCCGTGACGGGCCGCGGCATCGCGCAGGCCTGGCTGGTGGTGCTGGGCGGCGTGGCGGCGGCCGTGCACGTGGGCAAGCTGCCGCCGGCCTTGCCGTTGCTGCAGGCGGAACTCGGGCTCTCGCTCGTGCAGGCCGGGTTCCTGCTGTCGCTGGTGCAGTTCGCGGGCATGGCGCTGGGGCTGGTCTGCGGATTGGCGGCCGATGCGGTGGGCCTCAAGCGCACGATGGTGGCCGGCCTGCTGCTTGCGGGTGGGGCCAGCGTGCTGGGCGGTTTCGCGCACGGCGCGGCGCCGCTGCTCGCGTTGCGTGCGGTCGAAGGCCTGGGCTTCCTGCTCGCCTCCATGCCCGCGCCGGCGCTGATCCGCCGGCTTGTGCCACCGCAACGCATGAGCGCCATGCTCGGCGTGTGGGGCGCGTACATGCCATTCGCCACCGCGCTCGCACTGCTGTGCGGCCCCGCGTGGATGGCATGGGCGGGCTGGCCCGCGTGGTGGTGGCTGCTGGGCGGCGTTTCGCTGGCGATGGGTTTGTGGCTTGCGCGGGCGCTGCCGCCGGATCCGCGCATGGCGTCTTCCGTGTCGTCGTGGCGCGCGCGCATTCTCAGGACAGTGACGGCGCGCGGCCCCTGGCTGGTGGCGCTGGCGTTCGGCGTCTATTCCGCGCAGTGGCTCTCGGTCATCGGGTTCCTGCCTTCGATCTACCGCGCCGCGGGCATCGCGCCGGGCACCGCCGCCATCGCCACGGCGTTGGCCGCCGCGGTGAACATGACCGGCAACATGGCGTCGGGCCGGCTGCTGCAGCGTGGTGTTCCCGCCGCGCGGCTGCTGGCGATCGGCTTCGTCACCATGGGCGTGGGCAGCACGCTCGCTTTCGCCGAAGTGCTGCCCATGCAAGGCACGGGAGCGCTCGCGCGCTTCGCGGCCGTGCTGGCGTTCTCGTCCGTCGGCGGCGTGATCCCGGGCACCTTGTTCTCGCTGGCAGTGCGCTTCGCCCCCGACGA
Source organism: Ramlibacter humi (assembly GCF_004681975.1). Lineage (GTDB taxonomy): Bacteria > Pseudomonadota > Gammaproteobacteria > Burkholderiales > Burkholderiaceae_C > Ramlibacter > Ramlibacter humi. Next base: position 162,686 of record NZ_SMLK01000005.1, on the reverse strand, counting down.
GACCACGGTCTCCACCACCGTCGGCTGGATGCAGCAGTGGTCCGCGTTCGGGCAGTTCTCGGGACCGCCCCTGGTCGCCTGGGTGGCCGCGCGAACCGGCGGCTGGCAATGGAGCTGGACCGTGACCGGCGCGTGCGCATTGGCCGGCCTGCTCCTGGCGTGGGGATGTTCGGCGCTCACCCCGCGCGGCGCGGCGGCCCGCTCTTAGAATCCCGCTCCCCATGGCGAACGACACCGGCTTGCATGACAAGGTGCTGCAGGACACGCGGCGCTGGCTGGAGCGTGCCGTGATCGGGCTCAACCTGTGTCCCTTCGCGAAGGCCGTGTACGTGAAGCACCAAGTGCGCCTGGCGTGCTGCGAAGGCGCCGATTTCGCGCCGGTGCTGGAGCGGCTCGACGCCGAGATCGACGGCCTGCTTGCGTGCGCACCGGCGGAGCGTGACACCACTCTGCTGGCGGTGCCCCAAGGCTTCGACGAGTTCCTCGTGTTCGACGCGCTGGTGGCGCAAGCCGAACGCCGGCTCGCCCGCCGCGGCCTGGAAGGCGTGCTGCAGCTGGCCAGCTTCCATCCTCGCTTCGTGTTCGCGGGCGAGGACGAAGACGCGATCGCGAACTTCACCAACCGCTCGCCCTGGCCCTTGTTGCATCTGCTGCGCGAGGACAGCATGGATCGCGCGGTCGCGGCGTTCCCGCAAGCCGATGCGATCTACGAAGCCAACATCCGCGCGTTGTCGGCCTTGGGAGCCGAAGGCTGGCACGCCCTCGGCGTGGGAAAGTCATGAGCACGGCGCGTGAACCCGACCTGCGGCCCGGCCAGTCCGCCGAGCTGCTGAAGGAGCTGCACATCCTCACGCGCGAGGGCAAGCTCAACCAGGACTCTCGCCGCAAGCTCAAGCAGGTCTACCACCTGCACCAGTTCATCGACCAGCTGCTGCGCGAATTGCCCGAGCAGGACGGCGGCCCGACCATCGCCGACCACGGCGCCGGCAAGTCGTACCTCGGTTTCATCCTCTACGACCTGTCGCTCAAGCCGCAAGGCAAGGGTCGCGTGTGGGGCATCGAAACGCGGCCGGAACTGGTGGCGCGTTCGCGCGAACTGGCGCAGCGGCTGGGCTTCGAGCGCATGTCCTTCCTCAACATCAGCGCCGCCGATGCCGCCACCGACGAAGCGCTGCCGGACCAAGTGGACGTGGTCACGGCGCTGCATGCGTGCGACACGGCGACGGACGACGCGATCGCGTTCGGCCTGCAGAAGCAGGCGAGGGCGATGGTGCTGGTGCCCTGTTGCCAGGCCGAGGTGGCCTCGCACCTTCGCAAGAGCAAGGCGCTGTCGCTGTCGCGCACGCCCCTGGCCGAGCTGTGGCGCCATCCGCTGCACACCCGCGAGATCGGGAGCCAGCTCACCAACGTGCTTCGCTGCCTGTACCTGGAAGCGACCGGCTACCAGGTCACGGTCACCGAACTGGTCGGCTGGGAACACAGCATGAAGAACGAGCTGATCATCGCCCGCCACACGGGGCAGAAGAAGCGCAGCGCGGCGCAAAGGCTGCGCGCGCTGCTGGCGGAATTCGGGCTCGAAGGCCTGGAAGCCGAGCGGTTCCCCGGTTTGCCCGATCAGTAGGGGTGCTGGCGGTGCATCTCGCGCCGGCGCGAGCGCGAGCGCACCAGCCCCACGATGGCGCCGATCACGATCAGCGCCAGCGCGCCGAAGGTGAGGTACAGCTGGGGCACGCCGACGACGACGGCGGCCCACACGACGGCGGCCATGAACACCAGGAAACCGATCATGTACAGCGCGAAAGGCATGGCGTTCTCCGTTCGATCAGTCATTCTTGGACGGCTCGTCCGCGTCCGCTGTCGGCCCCGCACGCGCGGCGGAGTCGGCGCGCGCTGACCAGACACTGCGCCGCCGGATAATCCGCGCGACTTCCTTCACGCCATGGCCAGACTTCCCCGGCTCACCTTGCCGGGCCACCCGCACCACGTCATCCAGCGAGGCAACAACCGGCAGCCGGTGTTCGCCGGCGAGGAAGACTACCGGCAGCTGCTTTCGCTGCTGGAGTCGCACGCGAGCGAGCTGAAGGTGGCGGTGCATGCCTACGTGCTGATGCCCAACCACTTCCACCTGCTGGCCACGCCGGAAACCGACCGCGGCCTGCCGGAACTGATGCAGGCAGTGGGCCGGCGCTACGTGCGCTACTTCAACGCGAAGCAGGGGCGCACCGGCACGCTCTGGGAAGGCCGGTACCGCTCCACGCTGCTGCAAGCGGACCGCTACCTGCTGCCCTGCATGGCCTACCTGGACCTGAACCCGGTGCGAGGCGGCCTTGCGGCCGAACCCGCCGGCTATCCCTGGTCCAGCCATCGGCACTACACCGGGATCGGCAACGACCGGCTCGTGACGCCGCATCCGGCGTTCTGGGCGCTGGGCGACACGCCGTTCGCTCGCGAACAAGCCTATGCGCAGCTGGTGACCGCGGGCTTGGGGGAAGAAATGCAGCAGGCGCTCACCAACGCCACCCATCGGGGCTGGGCGCTGGGTGACCAGCGTTACCTGGACGAGCTGGAACGGCTCGGGGCCCGCCGGACCGCGCCCAAGCCGGCCGGACGGCCGCGGAAAGCTGTGGCTAATTAGCTGTCCCCGATTTTTATTCGGCTAGAAATAATGGTTTAATATCGGGTTCCGACCCCAATTATTTCGCTTGGCAGTCGCGCTGCGCTGCAATATGCTCGCAAACCCTGATTTCCCACCTTGGAGGGCGAGCCATGACGACGGCTGCCGAGATTTCCCACCTGCAAGAAAAGGGCCTGTATTCCGGGGCCCATGAGCACGACGCCTGCGGCGTCGGCTTCGTCGCCCACATCAAGGGGGAGAAAAGCCACGCGATCATCAGCCAGGGCCTGAAGATCCTGGAGAACCTGGACCATCGCGGCGCCGTCGGTGCCGACAAGCTGATGGGTGACGGCGCGGGCATCCTGATTCAGCTGCCCGATTCGCTGTACCGCGAAGAAATGGCCAAGCAGGGCGTGGAGTTGCCACCGCCGGGCGAATACGGCGTCGGCATGATCTTCCTGCCCAAGGAACACGCCTCGCGCCTGGCTTGCGAGCAGGAGATGGAGCGCGCGATCAAGGCCGAAGGCCAGGTGCTGCTGGGTTGGCGCGACGTGCCGGTCGACCGCGACATGCCCATGTCGCCCGCCGTGCGCCAGAAGGAGCCGATCCTGCGCCAGGTGTTCATCGGCCGCGGCAACGACGTCATCGTGCAGGACGCGCTGGAGCGCAAGCTGTACGTGATCCGCAAGACGGCCAGCGCGGCCATCCAGAGCCTGCGGCTGAAGCACTCCAAGGAGTACTACGTCCCGTCGATGTCCAGCCGCACTGTGGTCTACAAGGGCCTGCTGCTGGCCGACCAGGTAGGCACGTATTACCTGGACCTGAAGGATTCGCGCTGCGTGTCCGCGTTGGCCCTGGTGCACCAGCGCTTCTCCACCAATACCTTCCCCGAGTGGCCGCTGGCGCACCCGTACCGCTACGTCGCGCACAACGGCGAGATCAACACGGTCAAGGGCAACTACAACTGGATGCGCGCCCGCGAAGGCGTGATGTCCTCGCCGGTGCTGGCCGCCGACCTGAAGAAGCTGTACCCCATCAGCTTCGCCGGCCAGTCCGACACCGCCACGTTCGACAACTGCCTGGAACTGCTCACCATGGCCGGCTACCCGCTGGCCCAGGCGGTGATGATGATGATCCCCGAGCCGTGGGAGCAGCACACGCTGATGGACGAGCGGCGAAAGGCGTTCTACGAGTACCACGCGGCCATGCTGGAGCCGTGGGACGGTCCCGCGTCCATCGTGTTCACCGACGGCCGCCAGATCGGCGCCACGCTGGACCGCAACGGCCTGCGTCCCTCGCGCTACTGCGTGACCGACGACGACTTGGTGATCATGGCGTCGGAATCCGGCGTGCTGCCGGTGCCCGAGAACCGCATCGTGCGCAAGTGGCGCCTGCAGCCCGGCAGGATGTTCCTGATCGACCTGGAACAGGGCCGCATGATCGACGACGAGGAACTCAAGGCCAGCCTCGCCAACAGCCGCCCGTACAAGCAGTGGATCGAGAACCTGCGCATCAAGCTGGACAACCTGTCGGAGACGGCCGGCCAGGCGCAGCCCAGCGACGTCGCGCTGCTGGACCGCCAGCAGGCCTTCGGTTACACGCAGGAAGACATCAAGTTCCTGATGTCGCCGATGGCGGTGGCCGGCGAGGAAGGCATCGGCTCCATGGGCAACGACAGCCCGCTGGCCGTGCTCTCCAGCAAGAACAAGCCGCTGTACAACTACTTCAAGCAGCTGTTCGCGCAGGTGACCAACCCGCCGATCGACCCGATCCGCGAAGCCATCGTGATGTCGCTGGTGTCCTTCATCGGCCCGAAGCCGAACCTGCTGGACATCAATCAGGTGAACCCGCCGATGCGGCTGGAAGTCAGCCAGCCCATCCTCGACTTCGAGGACATGGCCAAGCTGCGCGGCATCGAGAAGATCACGCAGGGCAAGTTCCGCAGCGCCACGCTGGACATCACCTACCCGCTGGCCTGGGGCCACGAGGGCGTGGAAGCGCAGCTGGCTTCGCTGAACGCGGAAGCCGTGGACGCCATCAAGGGCGGCAAGAACATCCTGATCATCAGCGACCGCGCCGTCGCGGCCGACCGCGTGGCCATCCCGGCGCTGCTGGCGCTGTCGTCCATCCACCAGCACCTGGTGCGTGAAGGCCTGCGCACCACCGCCGGCCTGGTGGTGGAGACCGGCTCCGCACGCGAGGTGCACCATTTCGGCGTGCTGGCCGGCTACGGCGCCGAAGCCGTGCACCCGTACCTGGCGATGGAGACGCTGGCGGCCCTGCACAAGGAACTGCCGGGCGACCTGTCGCCCGAGAAGGCGATCTACAACTACGTCAAGGCGATCGGCAAGGGCCTGTCCAAGATCATGTCCAAGATGGGCGTGAGCACGTACATGTCGTACTGCGGCGCCCAGCTGTTCGAAGCCATCGGCCTGAACAGCGACACGGTGGAGAAGTACTTCACCGGCACCGCCAGCCGCGTGGAAGGCATCGGCGTGTTCGAGATCGCCGAGGAAGCCATCCGCACGCACCGCGCCGCCTTCGGCGACGACCCCGTGCTGGCCCACATGCTGGACGCCGGCGGCGAGTACGCGTGGCGCACGCGCGGCGAAGAGCACATGTGGACGCCCGACGCCATCGCCAAGCTGCAACATGCCTCGCGCGCCAACAACTGGAGCACGTACAAGGAGTACGCGCAGCTGATCAACGACCAGAGCCGCCGCCACATGACGCTGCGCGGCCTGTTCGAATTCAAGGTCGATCCCAGCAAGGCCATCCCCGTCGACGAAGTCGAGCCGGCCAAGGAGATCGTCAAACGCTTCGCCACCGGCGCGATGTCGCTGGGCTCCATCAGCACCGAGGCGCATGCCACGCTGGCCATCGCCATGAACCGCATCGGCGGCAAGAGCAACACCGGCGAAGGCGGCGAGGACCCCGCGCGTTACCGCAACGAGCTGAAGGGCATCCCGATCAAGACCGGCCAGACCATGGCCGACATCATCGGCAAGGAAGTGGTCGAGGTCGACATCCCGCTGCGGGACGGCGATTCGCTGCGCTCGCGCATCAAGCAGGTCGCTTCCGGCCGCTTCGGCGTGACGGCGGAATACCTGTCGTCGTCCGACCAGGTGCAGATCAAGATGGCGCAGGGCGCCAAGCCGGGCGAAGGCGGCCAGCTGCCCGGCGGCAAGGTGTCCAAGTACATCGGCAAGCTGCGCTACTCGGTGCCCGGCGTGGGCCTGATCTCGCCGCCGCCGCACCACGACATCTATTCGATCGAAGACCTGGCGCAGCTGATCCACGACCTGAAGAACGTGGCGACGCACGCGTCCATCAGCGTGAAGCTGGTGTCGGAAGTGGGCGTGGGCACCATCGCCGCGGGCGTGGCCAAGTGCAAGGCCGACCACGTGGTGATCGCCGGCCATGACGGCGGCACCGGCGCTTCGCCGTGGTCGTCGATCAAGCACGCGGGCAGCCCGTGGGAAATCGGCCTGGCCGAGACGCAGCAGACGCTGGTGCTCAACCGCCTGCGCGGCCGCATCCGCGTGCAGGCCGACGGCCAGATGAAGACCGGCCGCGACGTCGCCATCGGCGCCATCCTGGGCGCGGACGAATTCGGCTTCGCCACCGCGCCGCTGGTGGTGGAGGGCTGCATCATGATGCGCAAGTGCCACCTGAACACCTGCCCGGTGGGCGTGGCCACGCAGGACCCGGTGCTGCGCAGGAAGTTCGCGGGCAAGCCCGAGCACGTCGTCAACTACTTCTTCTTCGTCGCCGAGGAAGTGCGCCAGATCATGGCGCAGCTGGGCATCCGCAAGCTCGACGACCTGATCGGCCGCACCGACCTGCTGGACATGAAGAAGGGCATCGAGCACTGGAAGGCGCGCGGCCTGGACTTCGGCCGCCTGTTCGCGCGGCCCAACGTGCCGGCCGACGTGGCGCGCTTCCAGGTCGAGGAGCAGGACCACCGCCTGGACAAGAGCCTGGACCGCGTGCTGATCGAGCGCAGCAAGCCCGCCATCGAACGCGGCGAGAAGGTGCAGTTCATCGAGGTGGCGCGCAACGTCAACCGCTCGGTCGGCGCCATGCTGTCCGGCGAAGTGACCCGGGCGCATGCTGAGGGCCTGCCCGACGACACCATCCGCATCCAGCTGGAAGGCACGGGCGGCCAGTCGTTCGGCGCTTTCCTCGCGCGCGGCATCACGCTGTACCTGATCGGCGACGCCAACGACTACACCGGCAAGGGCTTGTCCGGCGGCCGCGTGATCGTGCGGCCCAGCATCGACTTCCGCGGTGAAGCCACCAAGAACATCATCATCGGCAACACCGCGCTGTACGGCGCGACGACCGGCGAGGCGTTCTTCGCCGGTGTCGCGGGCGAGCGCTTCGCGGTGCGCCTGTCGGGCGCGACCACGGTGGTGGAAGGCACGGGCGACCACGGCTGCGAGTACATGACCGGCGGCACCGTCGTCGTGCTGGGCAAGACCGGCCGCAACTTCGCGGCGGGCATGTCCGGCGGCATCGCCTACGTGTACGACGAGGACGGCCAGTTCGCCAGCCGCTGCAACACCTCGATGGTGGCGCTGGAGCACGTGCTGCCCTCGGGCGAGCAGAAGGCGCTGGCGCCGCGCACCAAGCTGCACGGCGACCAGACCGACGAAGCCCAGCTGAAGAAGCTGCTGGAGGAGCACAACCGCTGGACCGGCAGCCGCCGCGCCCGCGAGATCCTGGACGACTGGAAGAACGCCCGCGCGAAGTTCGTGAAAGTGTTCCCCAACGAGTACAAGCGCGCGCTGGCCGAGATGCACGAGCGCGAGGTGGCCGCCGCCAGCACGGGCAACGACGCCAAGCTGGGCGTCAAGACCGACGGCGTCGCCGCCGCCTGAAGCCGAAGAGAAGACGGAGCAAGAGCATGGGAAAGATCACCGGCTTCATGGAATTCGACCGCGTCGAGGAGGGCTACAAGCCCGTCGGCGAGCGCGTGAAGCACTACAAGGAATTCGTCATCGGGCTGGACGACGCGCAGGCGAAAGTCCAGGGCGCGCGCTGCATGGACTGCGGCACGCCGTTCTGCAACTCGGGCTGCCCGGTCAACAACGTCATCCCCGACTTCAACGACCTGGTGTACCGCCAGGACTGGCAGGGCGCGTGGACGGTGCTGGATTCGACCAACAACTTCCCGGAGTTCACCGGCCGCATCTGCCCCGCCCCGTGCGAGGCGGCCTGCACGCTGAACGTGAACGACGATGCGGTCGGCATCAAGTCGCTGGAGCACGCCATCATCGACCGTGCCTGGGAGAACGGCTGGGTGAAGCCGCGCGTCGCGAAGATCAGGACGGGCAGGAAAGTCGCCGTGGTCGGCTCCGGCCCCGCGGGCATGGCGGCGGCGCAGCAGCTGGCGCGCGCCGGCCATGACGTCACGCTGTTCGAGAAGAACGACCGCATCGGCGGCCTGCTGCGATACGGCATCCCCGACTTCAAGATGGAGAAGCACCACATCGACCGCCGCGCCGAGCAGATGAAGGCCGAAGGGGTGACCATCCGCACGGGCGTCATGGTGGGCGAACTGCCCAAGGGTTCCAAGGTCATCAACTGGGCCAAGGAGACGGTCTCCCCCGAGCAGCTGAAGAAGGATTTCGACGCGGTGCTGCTGTGCGGCGGCGCCGAGCAGTCGCGCGACCTCCCGGTGCCGGGCCGTGATCTGGACGGCATCCATTTCGCCATGGAATTCCTGCCGCAGCAGAACAAGGTCAACGCGGGCGACAAGGTCAAGGGCCAGCTGCGCGCCGACGGCAAGCACGTCATCGTCATCGGCGGCGGCGACACCGGCAGCGACTGCGTGGGCACCAGCAACCGCCATGGCGCCGCCGGTGTCGTGCAGTTCGAGCTGATGCCGATGCCGCCGGAGGAAGAGAACAAGCCGCTCACCTGGCCGTACTGGCCGTACAAGCTGCGCACCTCGTCGTCGCACGAGGAAGGCTGCGAGCGCGAGTTCGCCATCGCCACCAAGGAATTCATCGGCGAAGGCGGCAAGGTCACCGGCCTGAAGACCGTCCGCGTCGAGTGGAAGGACGGCAAGATGGCCGAGGTGCCGGGCTCCGAAAAGGTGCTGAAGGCCGACCTGGTGCTGCTGGCCATGGGCTTTGTCAGTCCGGTGGGCACCATCCTCGAAGCGTTCGGCGTGGAGAAGGACGCCCGCGGCAACGCCAAGGCGAATACCGAATTCACAGGTGGTTACGCGACCAACGTAACCAAAGTCTTCGCCGCCGGCGACATGCGCCGCGGCCAGTCGCTGGTCGTCTGGGCGATCCGCGAAGGCCGCCAGGCCGCCCGGGCCGTGGATGAGTTCCTGATGGGATTCAGCGACCTTCCGCGCTAGCGCCCGGTGCGCGTGACCGACGCGCACTACCTCATCCGCAGGTAAGCGACCGGCGGGACCAGGCCGTATCATCGGCCTCCCGCCACGCACAGCCGGGCCTGCCCCGGCTTTTTCCATTTGCGAACCACCGAACCGATCGACACCGCCCTCGTCGAATGCCGCGACCTTGTGTTCGGCTACGGCGCGCGCCGCATCCTCGATGGCGTGAGCTTCACGGTGCCGCGGGGCAAGGTCACGGCGCTGATGGGCGCTTCGGGCGGCGGCAAGACCACCGTGCTGCGCCTGATCGGCGGGCAGGTCCGCGCGCAGCAGGGCAGCCTGACGTTCGACGGCCGCGAAGTGGCGTCGCTGGACGCGCGCGAGCTGTACGAGATCCGCCGGCGCATGGGCATGCTGTTCCAGTTTGGCGCGCTCTTCACCGACATGTCCGTGTTCGACAACGTGGCCTTCCCGTTGCGCGAGCACACCTCGCTGCCCGAGTCGCTGGTGCGCGACATCGTGCTGATGAAACTCAACGCGGTGGGCCTGCGCGGCGCGCGCGACCTGATGCCCAGCGAGGTGTCGGGCGGCATGGCTCGCCGCATCGCGCTGGCCCGCGCCATCGCGCTGGATCCCGAGCTGGTGATGTACGACGAGCCCTTCGCCGGCCTGGACCCCATCTCGCTGGGCACGGCCGCGCAATTGATCCGGCGCCTGAACGATTCGCTGGGCATCACCAGCATCGTCGTGTCGCACGACCTGGAAGAGACCTTCCGCATCGCCGACCAGGTGATCGTGCTGGCCAACGGCCGCATCGCCGCGCAGGGCACGCCCGAGCAGGTGATGGCTTCGGACGATCCGCTGGTCGCCCAATTCGTCCACGCGCGGGCCGAGGGCCCCGTGCAGTTCCACTATCCCGGTCCCACCGTGGCGCAGGACTTCGACGGAGGGCTGGCGCGATGAGCTGGTGGCGCCCCTCCGACGTCGGCTATGCCACCCGCCGCCTGCTGGGCGACCTGGGCCATGGCGCGCGCCTGTTCCTGCGGTTGCTGGCGCTGACCGGGCCGGCGCTGCGGCGGTTCGGCCTGGTGCGCGACCAGATCAACTTCCTGGGCAACTACTCGCTGGCCATCATCACCGTCTCCGGGCTCTTCGTCGGGTTCGTGCTGGGGCTGCAGGGCTACTACACGCTGCAGCGGTACGGCTCCTCGGAAGCCCTGGGCCTGCTGGTGGCGTTGTCGCTGGTGCGCGAGTTGGGCCCGGTGGTCACGGCCCTGCTGTTCGCCGGCCGCGCGGGGACTTCACTGACGGCGGAGATCGGCCTGATGAAAGCGGGCGAGCAGCTGTCGGCGATGGAGATGATGGCGGTGGACCCCGTGCGCCGCATCCTGGCGCCGCGCTTCTGGGGCGGCGTCATCGCCATGCCGTTGCTCGCGGCGGTGTTCAGCGCCGTCGGCATCCTGGGCGGCTGGGTGGTGGGCGTGCTGCTGATCGGCGTGGACCCGGGCGCGTTCTGGAGCCAGATGCAGGGCGGCGTGGACGTCTGGAAGGACGTGGGCAACGGCATCGTCAAGAGCCTGGTGTTCGCGGTCACCGTCACTTTCGTCGCGCTGCTCGAAGGCTTCGAGGCGCAGCCCACGCCGGAAGGCGTGTCGCGCGCGACCACCCGCACGGTGGTCGTGGGCTCGCTCTCGGTGCTCGGCCTCGATTTCGTGCTGACCGCGATGATGTTCAGCCTGTAAGGGATACAACATGGAACGATCCAAGAACGATGTCTGGGTGGGGCTTTTCGTGCTGCTGGGCGCGGCCGCCATCCTCTTCCTGGCGCTGCAGTCGGCCAACCTGCTCAGCCTGAGCTTCCAGCCGACCTACCGCATCACGGCCAAGTTCGACAACATCGGCGGGCTGAAACGCCAGGCGGCCGTGAAGAGCGCCGGGGTCGTGGTCGGCCGTGTCGAGTCCATCAACTTTGACGACAAGAGTTTCCAGGCCCGGGTGGTGATGGCGCTGGAGAACCAATACCAATTTCCCAAGGACAGTTCGCTCAAAATCCTGACCAGCGGCCTGCTGGGTGAGCAGTACATCGGTATCGAAGCGGGCGCCGACGACAAGAACCTGGCGCCGGGGGATACGATCACCACCACGCAATCGGCGGTGGTGCTGGAAAACCTGATCGGCCAGTTCCTGTACAACAAGGCTGCTGAAGGCAAGGAAGCGCCCGCGGGAGGGAACAACAAGAAATGAGCCATCACCATCGGGCGGCGGGCCGGAGGCCCGCCGCATTCCTGGCGGCCTTCGCGTTGCTGTGCGTGCTGGAAGGGTGCGCCAGCGGCCCGAACCGCAACCCCACCGACCCGCTGGAGCCGTGGAACCGCGGCGTGTCGCAGTTCAACGAGAACGTCGACGCGGTGATCCTCAAGCCGACCGCGACCTTCTATCGCGAGAAGGTGCCGGCGCCCGTGCGCACGGGCGTGTCGAACTTCTTCGGCAACCTGGGCGACGCCTGGTCCGCCGTCAACAGCCTGCTGCAACTGAAGATCGCCAACGCGGCCGAGAACATGATGCGTTTCTCGGTCAACACCTTCCTGGGTTTCGGCGGCCTGCTGGACATCGCCAGCGAAGCGAACATCGACCGCCACAAGGAAGACTTCGGCCAGACGCTGGGCCGCTGGGGCGTGCCCGCGGGCCCGTACCTGGTGCTGCCGCTGCTGGGCCCGTCGACGGTGCGCGACACACTGGCGCTGCCGGTGGACTGGCGCGGCGACCTCGTCACGCACGTGGAGCCGGACAGCGCGCGCAACGGCCTGATCGGCCTGCGCGTCGTGGACGTGCGGTCCAACCTGCTGCGCGCGGGCGACGTGCTGGAAGGCGCGGCGCTGGACAAGTACAGCTTCACCCGCGACGCGTACCTGCAGCGGCGGCGAGCCGAGATATTCGAAGGCAGCGGCCGCACCGACGATCCCAACGAAGGCAGCGACGCCGAGCCGGAGGCGAAACCGCCCGCCCGCTAGGGTTGCACCTCGTTGCAAGCGCCGCGCAGGCACCGGAACCCGGCCGCGCGGCGGCATTCGAACACGGCAGGAGGGGCTTTGGCCCCGCAATGAAAGGAAACCAGATGCAAAGACGATTCTTCGGCCGCGTGCTCGCCGCCTTCCTGGCTTTCGGCGCCCTGGGCGCCGCGCTGCCGGCCCGCGCTGCCGACGAGGCGCCTGACGCCATGATCAAGCGGCTGTCGGAGGACACGCTGTCGGCCATCAAGTCCGACAAGTCCATCCAGTCCGGCGACCTGAGCAAGATCATCGCGCTGGTGGACAGCAAGATCATGCCGAACGTGAACTTCCAGCGCATGACGGCCGCGGCGGTCGGCCCGGCCTGGCGCCAGGCCACGCCGGAGCAGCAGAAGCGCCTGCAGGAGGAGTTCAAGACGCTGCTGGTGCGCACTTACTCGGGCGCGCTGTCGCAGGTGAACGACCAGACCATCTCGGTCAAGCCGCTGCGGGCCTCGCCCGACGACAAGGAGCTGGTCGTGCGCACCGAAATCCGCGGCCGCGGCGACCCGATCGAACTGGACTACCGGCTGGAGAAGACGCCGGGCGAAGGCTCGGGCTGGAAGATCTACAACCTGAACGTGCTGGGCGTGTGGCTGGTGGAAACCTACCGCAGCCAGTTCGCGCAGGAGATCAACGCCAAGGGCGTGGACGGCCTGATCGCGTCCCTGACCGAGCGCAACAAGACCAACGCGGGCAAGAAGAGCTGATGCTGGTCCTGCCCGAACGCCTGACGCACGAGGACGCGGCCGCCTGCGCCCGCATGCTGGCGCAGGCGTTGCGGACCGAGCGTGAGCCGCAGGCGGTGGCCGATGCGTCGCCGCTGCAGCAATTCGATTCCTCCGCGCTGGCCGTCCTGCTGGACTGCCGGCGCGAGGCGCTGGCCATGGGCAAGTCGTTCGCCGTGGCCAACCTGCCGGCACGGCTGCGGGCGCTGGCCGGGGTGTACGGCGTGGCGGAACTGCTGCCCGCGCCTGGCGCGGCCTGACCGGCCGCATTCCCCCGGGGAAAAGGACTTCCCCCCCGGCTCCGGCAGAGGCAGCCCCTGCCGCCTAAAATGGCGGGCTTGCCTGCCATGCCCGCGATCTCGTTCCAGTCCGTCTCCAAGACCTTCCCGTCCCCGCGTGGCCCCTTCACCGCCCTCGACGGCGTGAGCTTCGACATCGAGGAAGGCGAGTTCTTCGGCCTGCTCGGCCCCAACGGCGCGGGCAAGACCACCCTCATCAGCATCCTCGCCGGCCTGGCGCGCGCCACGGCCGGCAAGGTGTCGGTCCGCGGGCACGACGTGCTTGCCGATTACGCCAGCGCGCGCCGCCAGCTGGGCGTGGTGCCGCAGGAACTGGTGTTCGATCCCTTCTTCACCGTGCGCGAGGCGCTGCGCATCCAGTCCGGCTACTTCGGCGTGCGCGGCAACGATGCGTGGATCCAGGAGCTGCTGGACAGCCTGGGACTGGCCGACAAGGCCAACTCGAACATGCGCCAGCTCTCCGGCGGCATGAAGCGCCGCGTGCTGGTGGCGCAGGCGCTGGTGCACAAGCCGCCGGTCATCGTGCTGGACGAGCCCACCGCCGGCGTGGACGTGGAGCTGCGCCAGACGCTGTGGCAGTTCATCGCCCGCCTGAACCGGCAGGGCCACACGGTGCTGCTGACGACGCACTACCTGGAGGAAGCGGAAGCGCTGTGTGGCCGCATCGCCATGCTCAAGGCCGGCCGCGTGGTGGCGCTGGAACGCACCAGCGACCTGCTGAAGGCCGCGTCCAGCAATGTGCTGCGCTTCAAGATCGACCAGCAGCTGCCGGCCGAGTTCGCGCACAAGGCGCGCGTCACCGGCCGCATCGTGCAGCTGCCCGCGCATGACGCCCACGAGATCGAGAACTACCTTGCCGCCATCCGCCAGGCCGGCCTGCGCGTCGAGGACGTGGAAATCCGCAAGGCCGATCTCGAGGACGTGTTCCTCGACGTGATGTCGCCCGAGTACCAGGACAAGGTGGCCGCATGATCTCCACCGCCGGCTGGCAGACGCTGCTGTACAAGGAAGTGCTGCGCTTCTGGAAGGTGAGCTTCCAGACCGTGGCCGCGCCGGTGCTGACGGCCGTGCTGTACCTGATGATCTTCGGCCACGTGCTGGAAGACCACGTCAAGGTCTACGACCGCATCCCCTACACCGCCTTCCTGGTGCCGGGGCTGGTGATGATGTCGGTGCTGCAGAACGCCTTCGCCAACAGCTCGTCGTCCCTGATCCAGAGCAAGATCATGGGCAGCCTGGTGTTCGTGCTGCTCACGCCGCTGTCGCACTGGAGCTGGTTCATCGCCTACGTGGGCTCGTCCATCGCGCGCGGCCTGGCCGTGGGCCTGGGCGTGTTCGTGGTGACGGCGCTGTTCGCGCGGCCGGGCTTCGCGGCGCCGCTGTGGATCCTGGTGTTCGCGGTGCTGGGCGCGGGCATGATGGGCGCGCTGGGCCTCATCGCCGGGCTGTGGGCCGAGAAGTTCGACCAGATGGCCGCGTTCCAGAACTTCATCGTGATGCCGATGACGTTCCTCTCCGGCGTTTTCTATTCCATCCATTCGCTGCCCGCGTTCTGGCAGGCGGTCAGCCATCTCAACCCGTTCTTCTACATGATCGACGGCTTCCGCTACGGCTTCTTCGGCGTGAGCGACGTGTCGCCCTGGCTCAGCCTGGGCATCGTCGGCACGGCGATGGTGGCCGTGAGCGCCGTCGCCGTGCACCTGCTTCGCATCGGCTACAAGATCCGCGGTTGAACATGACGCCAGACGAACTCCAATCGATCATCGCCGCGGGCCTGCCCTGCGAGCACCTGGAGGTGGCCGGTGACGGCCGCCACTGGTCGGCCGTGATCGTTTCGCGCGAATTCGAGGGCAAGCGCCCCATCCAGCGCCACCAGCGGGTGTACGCCACGCTGGGTGCGAGAATGCACACGGACGAGGTCCACGCCTTGTCGATGAAGACGCTCACGCCGGCCGAGTGGGCCGCGCAAGACCACCAATCCTGAGATGGACAAGCTATTGATCCGCGGGGGCCGCCCGTTGAACGGCGAGGTCCGCATTTCCGGCGCCAAGAACGCGGCCCTGCCCGAGCTGTGCGCCGCGCTGCTGACCGGCGAACCCGTCACGGTCCGGAACGTGCCGCGCCTGCAGGACGTGGCCACCATGCTCAAGCTGGTGCGCAACATGGGCGTGCAGGTGGACCGCGACGAAGACGGCGCCGTGCGCATCGACGCCGGGAAACTCAGCTCGCCCGAAGCGCCGTACGAGCTGGTGAAGACCATGCGCGCGTCCATCCTGGCGCTGGGCCCGCTGCTCGCACGCTTCGGCGAAGCCACCGTGTCGCTGCCGGGCGGCTGCTCCATCGGCTCGCGTCCGGTGGACCAGCACATCAAGGGCCTGCAGCAGATGGGCGCCGAGATCGTGGTGGAGCACGGCTACATCATCGCCAAGCTGCCCAAGGGGCAGCAGCGCCTGCGCGGCGCGCGCATCGCCACCGACATGGTGACGGTCACCGGCACCGAGAACCTGATGATGGCCGCCACGCTGGCCGATGGCGAAACCATCCTGGAGAACGCCGCGCAGGAGCCCGAGATCACCGACCTGGCCGAGATGCTGATCGCCATGGGCGCGAAGATCGAAGGCCATGGCACCAGCCGCATCCGCATCCAGGGCGTGCCCCGCCTGTCGGGCTGCACGTACCGCGTCGTGGCCGACCGCATCGAAGCGGGCACCTTCCTGTGCGCGGTGGCCGCGGCGGGCGGCCGGGCACTGTTGCGTGACGCGCGCGCCGACCACCTGGAATCGGTGATCGAGAAGCTGCGCGCCGCGGGCGCGCAGGTGGAATCCGTGCCTGAAGGCATCCGCGTGCAATCGCAGGGACGCCTGAAGGCGCAGACCTTCCGCACCACCGAGTACCCGGGCTTTCCCACCGACATGCAGGCGCAGTTCATGACGCTGAACGTCATCGCCGAAGGCGCCTCGCACGTCACCGAGACCATCTTCGAGAACCGCTTCCAGCACGTGAACGAGCTGGTGCGCCTGGGTGCCCGCATCCAGGTCGACGGCAAGGTCGCCGTCATCGAAGGCGTGCCGCGCCTGTCGGGCGCCACCGTCATGGCCACCGACCTGCGCGCTTCCGCCAGCCTGGTCATCGCCGGCCTGGTGGCCGAAGGCGAGACGCTGGTGGACCGCATCTACCACCTGGACCGCGGCTACGACAGCATGGAAAAGAAGCTGCGCCAGCTGGGCGCCGACATCGAGCGGGTGTCCTCATGATCACCCTGGCGCTCTCCAAGGGACGCATCTTCGACGAGACGATGCCGCTGCTGGAAGCGGCGGGCGTGCGCGTGCTCGAGGACCCGGAGAAGTCGCGCAAGCTGATCCTGCCCACCAATCGTGACAACGTGCGTGTGGTGCTGGTGCGCGCCACCGACGTGCCCACCTACGTGCAGTACGGCGGCGCCGACCTGGGCGTCACCGGCCTGGACACGCTCATCGAGCACGGCAGCCAGGGCCTGTACCAGCCGCTGGACCTGGGCATCGCGCGCTGCCGCGTCAGCGTGGCCGTGCGGTCCGACTTCGACTACGCCAACGCCGTGCGCCAGGGCTCGCGCCTGCGTGTGGCCACCAAGTACGTCTCCATCGCGCGCGAGTTCTTCGCCGCCAAGGGCGTGCACGTGGACCTGATCAAGCTGTACGGCAGCATGGAACTGGCGCCGCTCACCGGCCTGGCCGACGCCATCGTGGACCTGGTGTCCACCGGCGGCACGCTCAAGGCCAACCAGCTGGTCGAGGTCGAGCGCATCATGGACATCAGCTCGCGCCTGGTGGTGAACCAGGCCGCGCTGAAACTGAAGCAGGCGCCGATGCGCGAGCTGATCGACGCCTTCGCCCGCGCCACCGAGGGCAACCGCGCATGACGCTCGCCGCCCGTCCCCTTCGATTGTCCACCGCCGATGTGGGCTTCGAGGCCGCGTTCCAGGCCCGCCTGCACTGGTCGGCCGACACGGACACGCAGGTGGAGCAGGCGGTCACGGACATTCTCGAAGCGGTGCGCACGCGCGGCGATGAGGCGGTGCTGGAATACACGCGCCGCTTCGACGGCGTGCAGGCCGGCGGCATCGCGGCACTGGAGCTGAAGGCGCCGGAACTGAAGGCCGCCTTCGATTCGCTGCCGGCCGTGCAGCGCCAGGCCCTGGAGACCGCGGCCCAGCGCGTGCGCAGTTACCACGAGGCGCAGAAGCGCGCTTCCGGCGAGAGCTGGTCGTACCGCGACGCCGACGGCACGCTGCTCGGCCAGAAAGTCACGCCGCTCGACCGTGTGGGCATCTACGTGCCTGGCGGCAAGGCCGCGTACCCGTCGTCGGTGCTGATGAACGCCATTCCCGCGCAGGTCGCGGGCGTCGGCGAGATCGTGATGGTGGTCCCCACGCCGCGCGGCGAGAAGAACCCGCTGGTGCTGGCGGCCGCCCACGTCGCGGGTGTGCACCGCGCCTTCACCATCGGCGGCGCGCAGGCCGTCGGCGCGCTGGCCTACGGCACCGCCACCGTGCCGCGCGTGGACAAGATCACCGGCCCCGGCAACGCCTATGTCGCCAGCGCCAAGCGCCGCGTGTTCGGCCTGGTGGGCATCGACATGATCGCGGGCCCCAGCGAGATCCTGGTGCTGGCCGACGGCAGCACGCCGGCCGACTGGGTGGCGATGGACCTGTTCTCGCAGGCCGAGCACGACGAGCTGGCGCAAAGCATCCTGTTGTGCCCCGACGCCGCGTACGTCGACCAGGTGCACAAGGAGATCGACCGCCTGCTGCCGGAGATGCCGCGCGCGGACATCATCGCCAAGTCGCTCAGCGGCCGCGGCGCGCTGATCGTGACGAAAGACATGGCCGAGGCCTGCGCCATCAGCAACCGCATCGCGCCCGAGCACCTGGAGATCGCCAGTTCGCAGCCGCACCGCTGGGAACCGCTGCTGAAGCATGCCGGCGCCATCTTCCTGGGCGGCTTCACCAGCGAAAGCCTGGGTGATTACTGCGCCGGACCCAACCATGTGCTGCCCACCAGCAGCACCGCGCGCTTTTCCAGCCCGCTGGGCGTGTACGACTTCCAGAAGCGCAGCAGCCTCATCGAGGTGAGCGAGCAGGGCGCGCAGTCGCTGGGCCGTATCGCTTCCGTGCTGGCGCACGGCGAAGGCCTGCAGGCACACGCGCGCGCCGCCGAGATGAGGCTGAAACCATGAACGCCCCGCTGCCGCAGCGCCTGGCGCGCCTGATCCGCCAGGACGTGCAGGGCATGCACGCCTATGCCGTCCAGCCGTCCATCGGCCTGGTGAAGCTGGACGCGATGGAGAACCCGCACCGGCTTTCGCCGCAGCTGCAGCGCGAGCTGGGCGAACGCCTGGGCGCCGTCGCCTTGAATCGCTACCCCGGCGAACGCATCGACACGCTGAAGCAGGCGCTCGCGCGCCACGCCGGCATGCCGGAAGGCTTCTCGCTCATGCTGGGCAACGGCTCGGACGAGATCATCTCGCTCATCGCGATGGCTTGCGACGTGCCGGGCGCGTCCATCCTGGCGCCCATGCCGGGGTTCGTGATGTACGCCATGAGCGCCCAGCTGCAAGGCCTGAAGTTCATCCCGGTGGACCTGACGCCGGACTTCGAGCTGGACGAGCGCGCCATGCTGTCCGCCATCGAGCAGCACCAGCCGTCCATCGTCTACCTGGCGTACCCGAACAATCCCACGGCCAACCTGTGGGACGACGCGGTGGTCGAGAAGATCGTGCAGGCCGCGCCCGGCCTGGTGGTCATCGACGAGGCGTACCAGCCGTTCGCCAGCCGCACGTACGCCGACCGCATCACGCGCCATGACCACGTGCTGCTGATGCGCACCATGAGCAAGTTCGGCCTGGCCGGCGTGCGCATCGGCTACATGATCGGCCGCAGCGCGCTGGTGGCGCAGATCGACAAGGTGCGCCCCCCGTACAACGTCAGCGTCCTCAATTGCGAAGCCGCGCTGTTCGCGCTGGAGCATGCGAAAGTGTTCGAGGACCAGGCCGCCGAGCTGCGCCGCCAGCGCGGCCTGCTGCTGGAGCGACTGTCGAAACTGCCGGGGGTGAAGGCCTGGCGCAGCGACGCCAACATGATCCTGGTGCGGGTGCCGGACGCCACCCAGGCTTTCGAGGGCATGAAGGGCCGCGGGGTGCTGGTGAAGAACGTTTCTAGAATGCACCCATTGCTGGCCCAGTGCCTGCGCCTGACCGTCGGCACCGCCGAGGAGAATGCGCAGCAGCTGAAGGCCCTGCAGGAAAGCCTATGAGCACCGCCGCACGCACCGCGGAAGTCACCCGCAAGACCGCCGAGACCCAGATCACCGTCCGCGTGAACCTGGACGGCACCGGCACGAACAAGCTGGCCACCGGCATCGGCTTCTTCGATCACATGCTGGAGCAGATCGCCCGCCACGGGATGATCGACCTGGACATCGACGCCAAGGGCGACCTGCACATCGACGGCCATCACACGGTGGAAGACGTGGGCATCACGCTGGGGCAGGCGGTGGCCAAGGCCATCGGCGACAAGAAGGGCATCCGCCGCTACGGCCACGCCTACGTGCCGCTGGACGAGGCGCTGTCGCGCGTGGTCATCGACTTCTCCGGCCGGCCCGGCCTGGTGATGCAAGTGCCCTTCCGCAGCGGCATGATCGGCACCTTCGACACGCAGCTGGCGCACGAGTTCTTCCAGGGCTTCGCCAATCACGCGTTCGTCACCATGCACATCGACAATTTGCGCGGCGAGAACGCCCACCACCAGTGCGAGACGGTGTTCAAGGCTTTCGCCCGGGCGCTGCGCGGCGCCGTGGAAATGGACCCGCGCGCCGCCGGCACCATCCCGTCCACCAAGGGTTCCCTCTGAAGCACCGCCCGGGTGCGTGCCCGGGCCCATCGAGCAATGAAAACGGTAGCGGTCGTCGACTACGGCATGGGCAACCTGCGTTCGGTGTCGCAGGCGGTGCAGCATGCGGCCCGCGACATGGGCTTCCAGGCGCTGGTGACTTCGCGCGCCGAGGAAGTGCGCGCGGCGGAGCGCGTGGTGCTGCCGGGGCAGGGCGCGATGCCCGATTGCATGCGTGAACTGCGCGAGTCCGGCCTGCAGGAAGCGGTGCTGGAGGCGGCAGGGTCCAAGCCCATGTTCGGCGTGTGCGTGGGCATGCAGATGCTGCTGGAACGCAGCGAGGAAGGTCCCAGCCAGGGGCTGGCCCTGTTCCCCGGCGAAGTGCGCAAGTTCCAGCTGGCCGGCCGCCTGCAGGAAGACGGCAGCCGCTTCAAGGTGCCGCAAATGGGCTGGAATTCCGTCTGGCAGATGCAGCCCCACCCGGTGTGGGACGGCGTGACCGATGGCGCGTACTTCTACTTCGTTCACAGCTTTTACGCCGCGCCGTCGGATGCGCGCCACAGCGTGGGTGAGGCCGACTACGGTGGGCGCTTTACCGCCGCGCTGGCCCGGGATAATATTTTTGCGACCCAGTTCCACCCCGAAAAGAGCGCCGACGCCGGCCTGGCCCTGTACCGAAACTTCCTCCGCTGGAACCCCTGACGCCCCGCGGGCGTCGCCAGCAGCTCAAGCCCCGCCGACCTTTCCATGCAGCTCATTCCCGCCATCGACCTGAAGGACGGCCAATGCGTCCGCCTGAAGCAGGGCGACATGGACCAGGCCACCGTCTTCAGCGAAGACCCGGCCGCCATGGCTTCCACCTGGCTGTCGCGCGGCGCGCGGCGCCTGCACCTGGTGGACCTGAACGGCGCCTTCGCGGGCAAGCCGCAGAACTTCGCCGCGGTGAAGTCCATCCTGAAGGCCGTGGGTGACGACATCCCGGTGCAGCTGGGCGGCGGCATCCGCGACTTGGACACCATCGAGAAGTACATCGACGGCGGCCTGCGCTACGTGATCATCGGCACCGCCGCCGTGAAGAACCCCGGTTTCCTGAAGGACGCGTGCAGCGCCTTCGGCGGCCACATCATCGTGGGCCTGGATGCCAAGGACGGCAAGGTGGCCACCGATGGCTGGAGCAAGCTCACCGGCCACGAAGTGGTGGACCTCGCGCGCAAGTTCGAGGACTGGGGCGTCGAATCCATCATCTACACCGACATCGGCCGCGACGGCATGCTCACCGGCATCAACATCGATGCCACCGTCAAGCTGGCGCAGTCGCTGCACATCCCGGTGATCGCCTCGGGCGGCCTTTCGAACATCGCGGACATCGAGAAGCTGTGCGCGGTGGAGGAAGAGGGCATCGAAGGCGTGATCTGCGGGCGCGCCATCTACTCCGGCGACCTGGACTTCGCGAAGGCGCAGGCGCGGGCGGACGAACTCGGCGCCTGACACGCCGGCCCGCCGCGTGCTGCGAACGCTGGCCGTCGCCAACTACCGCTCGCTGCGCGACCTGCGCGTCCCGCTCGGGCGACTCACCCTCATCACCGGTCCCAACGGCAGCGGCAAGTCCAGCGTCTACCGCGCGCTGCGGCTGCTGGCCGACACGGCGTACGGCGGCGTGGTGCGCTCGCTGGCGCGAGAAGGCGGTCTGCCTTCGGTGCTGTGGGCCGGCCCCGAGCAGTTCTCGGCGGCGATGCGCCGGGGCGAGCAGCCCGTCGAAGGCACGCGTCGCAACAAGCCGGTGAACCTGCGCCTGGGCTTCGCTGGCGAGACGCCCGAAGACTTCGGCTACGCCATCGACGTCGGCATGCCGGTGCCCATCCCGGGCGGCTCGCTGTTCGACCACGATCCCGAGATCAAGGTGGAAACGGTCTGGAGCGGCCCGGTGCTGCGGCCCAGCGCCGAGCTGGCCCGCCGCCACAACGCGCTGCTCGAAACGCGCGGCGACACCGGCCGCTGGGCCGCCGTCGAGCGCATGCTGCCGCCGTACGCCAGCATGCTGGCCGAGTTCGTGGACCCGCGCACGGCGCCGGAGATGCTGGCGCTGCGCGAACAGATCCGTGGCTGGCGCTTCTACGACCATTTCCGCACCGACGCCGAGGCGCCGGCGCGCTGGCCGCAGGTGGGCACGCGCACGCCGGTGCTGGGGCACGACGGCGCCGATTTCGCGGCCGCGGTGGCCACCATCCGCGAGGTAGGCGATGCGCAGGCGCTGGAAGCCGCGGTGGACGATGCTTTCCCGGGCGCATCGCTGGAAGTGCGCGTGCAGGACGGCCAGTTCGAAGTCCTCATGCGCCAGCCGGGCCTGCTGCGGCCGCTGCGCAGCGCGGAGCTGTCCGACGGCACCTTGCGGTACCTGTTGTGGATCGCGGCCCTGTTGACGCCGCGGCCGCCGCCGCTGCTGGTGCTGAACGAGCCCGAGGCCAGCCTGCACCCCGACCTGCTGCCGGCGCTCGCTCGGCTGGTGGGCCGCGCGGCGCGCGAAGCGCAGGTGATCGTCGTGTCGCACGCGTCGCGCCTGGTAGCGGCGCTGGAAGACCTGCACGACGTCGACGTGCGCAGCGTCGTGCTGGAGAAGTCGCTGGGCGAGACGCGCATCCTGAACCTCGCGGCGGACGAGCTCCCGCAGTGGCATTGGCCCGCGCGCTGACACCTAGAATCGAGCCATGCTCGCCAAACGCATCATCCCGTGCCTGGACGTGACCGGCGGCCGCGTCGTCAAAGGCGTGAACTTCGTCGAGTTGCGCGACGCCGGCGACCCGGTGGAGATCGCCGCCCGCTACAACGAGCAGGGCGCCGACGAACTCACCTTCCTGGACATCACGGCCACCAGCGACGGCCGCGACCTGATCCTGCCCATCATCGAAGCCGTGGCTTCGCAAGTGTTCATCCCGCTGACCGTGGGTGGCGGCGTGCGCACGGTGGAAGACGTGCGCCGGCTGCTGAACGCGGGCGCGGACAAGACCAGCTTCAACTCGGCCGCCATCGCCAACCCGGACGTGATCAACGCTGCCTCCGGCAAGTACGGGGCGCAGTGCATCGTGGTGGCCATCGACGCCAAGAAGCGCAGTGGCGACGACGAGAAGGCGCGCGGTCCCGGCTGGGACGTCTACAGCCACGGCGGCCGCAAGAACACCGGCCTGGACGCGGTGCAGTGGGCGGTGGAGATGGCGCGGCGCGGCGCCGGCGAGATCCTGCTGACCAGCATGGACCGCGACGGCACCAAGTCAGGGTTCGACCTGGCGCTGACCCGTGCCGTGAGCGATGCGGTGGATGTGCCCGTCATCGCCTCCGGCGGCGTGGGCAACCTCGACCACCTGGCCGATGGCGTGCAGCAGGGTGGCGCCGACGCGGTGCTGGCCGCCAGCATCTTCCACTACGGGGAGTACACGGTCGGCCAGGCCAAGGCGCGCATGGCCGAACGCGGGATTCCGGTGCGCCACTGACCGCGCGCGGCCGGATGGCCGACAATCGGCCCATGGATTGGCTCGAACAAGTCAAGTGGGACGCCAATGGGCTGGTGCCGGTCATCGCGCAGGAGCGCGGCACCGGCGACGTCCTGATGTTCGCGTGGATGAACCGCGAGGCGCTGCAGCGTACCGCTGAGCTGGGCCGCGCCGTGTACTTCAGCCGCTCGCGCGGCAAGCTGTGGGCCAAGGGCGAGGAGTCGGGCCACGTGCAGCAGGTGCACCAGATCCGCATGGACTGCGACAACGACGTGCTGCTGCTCGAGGTCACGCAGCTGGGGCATGATCCGTCGATCGCCTGCCACACCGGACGCCACAGCTGTTTCTTCCAGAAGTACGAGGGCGGCCGATGGACGGCGGTGGAACCGGTCTTGAAAGACCCGGCCGACATCTACAAGTGAAGACATGAGCGCCAACGACACCCTGGCCCGCCTGGCGGCCGTGATCGAGAGCCGCAAGCCCGGCCGCGGGGGCGACCCCGAGGCCAGCTACGTCGCGCGCCTGCTGCACAAGGGGCCCGACGCTTTCCTCAAGAAGATCGGCGAAGAGGCCACCGAAGTGGTGATGGCGGCCAAGGACGCCACGCATGGCGGCGATCCCGCGAAGATCGTGAACGAAGTGGCCGACCTCTGGTTCCACAGCATGATCGCGCTGGCGCACTACGGCCTCGCGCCGGCGGACGTGCTCGCCGAGCTGGAGCGCCGCGAGGGCACCAGCGGCATCGAGGAGAAGGCGCTTCGCAAGGCGCGCCAGCGCGAAGGAGCAGGCGAATGAGCGAGACCGATTTCGCGGCGTTCGAACGCAAGGAGGCGGGCGACCGCACGGTGATGCACGTGCTGTACGCCATGCACACGCTGGCGCCGTTCACCGCCTGGACGCTCGCGGTGATCGCGATGATCGTCAACTACATCAAGCGTGGCGACGAGCTGGACGCCGTTTACGCGGCCCACCACAACTACATGATCAGCACGTGCTGGTGGTCGCTGCTGATGCTGATCCCGGCCGGCATCGCCTCTTTCGTGCTGTTCGCCACCATCATCCTGTTCTGGCTGGCCTGGGTGCCGCCCGCGCTCGTCGGCCTGTGGTACCTGTACCGCTGCATCCGCGGCTGGCTGCGATTCACCGACGGCCGCCCGCCTTACTGAACCATGAGCACGCAAGACCCGAACTGCATCTTCTGCAAGATCGTCGAAGGCAAGATCCCTTCGAAGAAGGTTTACGAGGACGAGGAGATGTTCGTGTTCCACGACATCCACCCGTGGGCGCCGGTGCACTTCCTCATGGTCCCCAAGGCGCACATCCCGTCGCTGGCGCAGGTGAGCGACCAACACGCGCCGCTGCTGGGCCGCATGCTGGCGCTGGCGCCCAGGCTGGCGCTGCAGGAAGGCTGCGAGCCCTACCCGCAGGGCGGCCACCGCGTGATCATCAACACCGGTGACCAGGGCGGCCAGGAAGTGCACCACCTGCACATCCACGTCATTGGCGGACCGCGTCCGTGGCTCAAGGGCTGACGGCCCTTCGCGCCCGATGACTACAGGCGGTCCATGGTGGGCCGCCGACTAAAATCAGGCGATTCATTCAGGAGTGATCCATGGGTTCCATTTCGATTTGGCACTGGCTGATCGTGCTGGTCATTGTCGTGCTGGTCTTCGGCACCAAGAAGCTGAAGAACATCGGCTCCGACCTCGGCGGCGCGGTGAAGGGTTTCAAGGACGGCATGAAGGACGGTTCGCAGCCCGACACCCCGGTGCCCCCGTCCAGCCAGGTCACCAGCAACCCGGCGCCCGGCGCCGACAAGACGACCATCGACGTCGAGGCTCGCAACAAGTCGTGACCCGCCGCTCGCGTGAGGGCCTGACAGGGTGATCGACCTCGGCATTTCCAAGATGGCGCTGATCGGCGCGGTGGCGCTGATCGTCATCGGGCCGGAGAAGCTGCCGCGCGTGGCCCGCACGGTGGGCACGCTGCTGGGCAAGGCCCAGCGCTACGTCAACGACGTCAAGGCCGAAGTCAACCGCTCCATGGAGCTGGACGAGCTCAAGAAGATGAAGGAGAGCGTGGAGACCGCCGCGCGCGACGTCGAACAGTCCGTGCGCACCGGCGCCTCCGACTTCGAGAAGCAGTGGTCCGAGGCGCTCGCTGATCCGGCCACACAGCCCGTCGAGCCCACGCCAGCCTTTCCCGAATACAAGAACCCGAAGAAGAAGTGGCGCTTGAAGCGCGGCGCCACGCCGCAGTGGTACAAGGCCCGCAACGGCGTGCGCACCCGCGCGCTTTCGGGCGCCGCCCGCGTGGCCCGCTACCGGCCCAAGAAACTGAACTGATGTCCCAGCCCGACAAGGAAGACGAGCTCGCCGGCACCGAGCAGCCGTTCGTCGCCCACCTGATGGAGCTGCGCGACCGGCTGCTGTATTGCGTCTACGGCATCGCGGCGGCGGTCATCCTGCTGGCCATCTGGCCCGGCCCCAGCGGCCTGATCGACTTCATCGCCAGGCCGATCCAGGCGCACCTGCCGCCCGGCACCCACCTCATCGCCACCGGCGTCTTCTCGCCGGTGTTCGTGCCGTTGAAGGTGCTGCTGCTGGTGGCCGTGCTGGTGGTGCTGCCCTGGCTGATGTACCAGCTGTGGGCCTTCGTCGCGCCCGGCCTGTACAGCCACGAAAAGAAGTTCGCGCTGCCGCTCATCATCTTCGGCAGCTTTCTCGCCTACTGCGGCATCGGCTTCGTGCAGTTCTTCGTCCTGGACCGCATGTTCAGCTTCATCCAGAGCTTCGCGCCGCCCAGCGTGCAGGCCACGCCGGACATCGCGTCCTACGTCGAGGCCATCCTGTCGCTGTACCTCGCGTTCGGCCTGGCTTTCCAGGTGCCCATCGTCGTGATGCTGCTGGTGCGCTTCGAGATGGTTACCGTCGAGAAGCTCAAGGAATTTCGCGGCTATTTCATCGTGGTGGCGTTCGTGGTCGCCGCGGTGGTGACGCCGCCGGACGTCATCTCGCAGCTGGCGCTGGCCGTGCCGATGTGCATCCTGTACGAGGTGGGCATCGTCGCATCGCGCTGGTTCGTCAAGGCCTCGCGCGCACCCGGCGAAGAGCCGGGCACCGCCGACAAGCCTTCCTCTTAACGTCCCCCGGCCCCGGTCGCCTGCGGCCGCGGCCGCAGCCCGGGCGTGACCGACAGCTTCACCGTGTCGTCGCGCCGCTGCACCTGGAACTGCGCGGCCTGCCCCGGCTTCAGCGCGGCCACCATGGTCAACAGTTCCGACACATTGGCGACGGGCTTGCCGCCCACGTCGGTGATGACGTCGCCGGGCCGGATGCCCGCCTGCGCGGCCGGGCCGTTCTGCAGCACGCCGGTGATCAGCACGCCGTGCTTGGCTTTCACGCCGAACGTTTCCGACAGGTCCGGCGACAGGTCGGCCGGCTCGACGCCGATCCAGCCGCGCCGCACCACGCCTTCCTTGACGATGCCCTCCAGCACCTGCTTGGCGGTGGACACCGGGATGGCGAAGCCGATGCCCATGCTGCCGCCCGAGCGCGAGTAGATCGCGGTGTTGATGCCCATCAGGTTGCCGCTGACATCCACCAGCGCGCCGCCCGAGTTGCCGGGGTTGATGGCCGCGTCGGTCTGGATGAAGTTCTCGAAGGTGTTGATGCCCAGCTGGTTGCGGCCGAGTGCGCTGACGATGCCGCTGGTGACGGTCTGCCCCACGCCGAACGGGTTGCCGATGGCCAGCACCTGGTCGCCCACCTGCAGCGCGTCGGAGTTGCCCAGCGTGATGATGGGCAGCCGGTCCAGGTCGATCTTCAGCACCGCCAGGTCGGAGTCGGGATCGGTGCCGATCACCTTGGCCCGCGCGGTGCGGCTGTCGTTCAGCGTGACCTCGATCTCGTCGGCGCCTTCCACCACGTGGTTGTTGGTGAGGATGTAGCCGTCGGGGCTGATGATCACGCCGCTGCCCAGGCCCATCTGCGGCTGCGAGCCCTGGTCGCCGAAGAAGAAGCGGAACCACGGGTCGTTGGCCTGCGGCCCGCGCGGCGCGGCCTTGCTGGTGTTGATGCTCACCACCGCGCCGGACGCCTTCTGCGCCGCGGCGCGGAAGCTGCCCGGGGGCGATGGCGAATTGGCCGCCGAGGGCGATTCCACCAGCGTGACGCCGGTCCCCTGCGTCACCAGCGCCGGCCTGCGGATCCATTCGGGCTTGAGCGTCGCGACGATGAAGTACGCGGCCAGCAGGACGGTGACGGATTGCGAGAACAGGAGCCAGAAGCGGCGCATGGCGGGAAGGGAAGACGCGATGCCTCGAGTGTAGACATCCGGTGCCCCGGGCGGGGGCGCCGCGCCCGGCCGTAGCAGAATCGGAGCATGGCTGACCGCACCGATGTCCTGCGCGCGTTCGATGAGCTGCTCCAGCCGGAGCGCTTCCGCGACTACGGCCCCAACGGGCTGCAGGTGGAGGGCCGCGCCGAGGTGCGGCGCATCGTCTCCGGCGTGACCGCCAGCCGGGCGCTGATCGAGGCGGCCATCGCGGCGGAAGCCGACGCCATCTTCGTGCATCACGGGCTGTTCTGGCGCGGCCAGGATGGGCGCGTGACCGGCTGGATGAAGCAGCGCCTGGCGCTGCTGCTCGGGCGCGACGTGAACCTGTTCGCCTACCACCTGCCGCTGGACGCGCACCCGCAGCTGGGAAACAACGCGCAGCTCGGGCGCGTGCTGGGGCTGCGCGCGGATGCACGCTTTGGCGAGCAGGACCTGGGCTTCCTGGGCGGCCGCGATGCGGGCGGTGCTTTCGCGAATGCGGGCGAGCTGGCCGCGCACGCCGGGAAGGTGCTCGGCCGCCGCGTGATGCTGGTGGAGGGCGCCTCGGGGCCGATCAACCGCGTCGCGTGGTGCACGGGCGGGGCGCAAGGCTACTTCGAGGGCGCCATCGCGGCGGGCGCCCAGGCATTCCTCACCGGCGAGATTTCGGAGCCGCAGGCGCACTACGCGCGCGAATGCGGCGTGAGCTTCCTCGCCTGCGGCCACCACGCCACCGAGCGCTACGGCGCCCCGGCCGTCGCCGCGCATGTCGCGGCGCAGCTGGGCCTGGAGCATCGCTTCATCGACGTGGACAACCCGGCATGAGCAGCGCGCCGCTGGCCATCACGCAAGGCGACCCGGCCGGCATCGGCGGGGAGATCATCGCCAAGGCTTTTCGCGACCACGCGAGCGACCTGGCGGGCTGCTTCGTCGCCGGTGAGCTGGCGCACCTGCGTCGCGCCGCTGCGGCTGCCGCGCCGGACGGCGTGCCCTTGCCGATCGCGGTGATCGACTCGCCGGAGCAGTTGGCGGACGTTCCGCCGCGCTGCATCCCGCTGCTGCGCACCAGTGCTGACGTGCCGCTGCGTCCGTGGGGTCAAGCGGATGCCGCCGCGGGCCGCATCGCCGCGGACGCCGTGTCGTGGGCCGCGCGCGCTGCGCTGCGCGGGGAGATCGCCGGACTGGTGACCGCGCCCTTGAACAAGGAAGCGCTGTCCGCCGCCGGATTGCCTTATCCCGGCCACACCGAATTGCTGCAGGCCGAAGCCGCAGTGCATGCGGGCGTGCCGGTGGAACGGCTGCCGGTGCGCATGATGCTGGCCAACGACGAGCTGCGCACCGTGCTGGTCAGCATCCACGTTTCGCTGCGCGACGCGCTGGCCGCGGTGACGCGCGGCAACGTTCTGCAGACGCTGCGCATCACGCACGCGTCGCTTGCGCGGCTGCTGGGCCGGCCGCCGCGCATCGGCGTGGCGGGGCTGAATCCGCATGCGGGCGAGGGCGGCCTGTTCGGGCGCGAAGAGATCGAGACCATCGCGCCGGCGATCGAAGCGGCGCGCAACGAAGGCATCGAAGCCAGTGGGCCTTACGCGCCGGACACGGTGTTCATGCGCGCGCGCTCGACGCCGCAGCGAGCGGGCGAGTTCGACGTGGTCGTGGCCATGTACCACGACCAGGGCCTGATCCCGGTGAAGTACCTGGGCGTGGAGCAGGGCGTGAACGTCACGCTGGGCCTGCCGCTGGTGCGCACCAGCCCGGACCACGGCACCGCCTTCGACATCGCCGGCACCGGCCGGGCCGACGCGTCCAGCCTGGTGGCGGCGGTGCGGATGGCGCGCCGGCTCAGCGCGGCTGCCTGAGGCTGTCGCGGATTTCGCGCAGCAGCACGATGTCCTCGGGCGGCGCGGCCGGCGCCGCGGCCGCGGGCTCGGCGTGCTGCCGCTTCAGCCGGTTGATCTGCCGCACCATCACGAAGATGATGAAAGCGAGGATCACGAAGTTCACCAGCACCGTCAGGAAGTTGCCCCAGGCGAACACGGGCACGCCCGCCTTGGTGAGGTCGGCCAGCGTGTGCGGCACGCCCGCCGGGACGTTCCTCGTCAGCACGATGAACTTGTTGCTGAAGTCCAGGTCGCCGACCACCAGGCTCACCACCGGCATGATCAGGTCCTTCACCAGCGAGTCGACGATCTTGTTGAACGCCGCGCCGATGATGACGCCGACCGCCAGGTCGATCACGTTGCCCTTGACCGCGAACTCGCGGAATTCCTTGATGATGGCCATGCCTCTTCCTCCAGCGCGATGAGGCCGGAGTATCGCGCAGCCCGTCGGCGGCGGCCCCCTCCCGGACTGGAATCGCGGCGATACGCTCCGCTACAATCGCGGGTTGACCTTCCAAGCGATACCCCCTTCGAGGAATTCATGAGCGACACCCCCTTGGACACCAGCAAAAGGACGTGGCTGATCGCGTCCGGCTGTGCTGGCGCGGCAGGCGCAGCGTTCACCGCCGTCCCCTTCGTGAGCAGCTTCCAGCCGTCCGAGCGGGCCAAGGCCGCGGGTGCCCCGGTGGAAGTGGACATCGGCGCGCTGAAGCCGGGCGAGAAGGTGACCGTGGAATGGCGCGGCAAGCCGGTGTGGATCGTGCGCCGCACGCCCGAACAGCTGGCGTCGCTGAAGAAGACCGATTCCGAGGTGGCCGATCCGGACTCCGATCGCAAAGCCTTCCCCACGCCCGAATACGCGAAGAACGAGTGGCGCTCCATCAAGCCCGAGTTCTGGGTCGGCGTGGGCATCTGCACGCACCTGGGCTGCTCGCCCACCGACAAGTTCCAGCCCGGCCCGCAGCCCTCGCTGCCCGACGACTGGCAGGGCGGCTTCCTGTGCCCCTGCCACGGTTCCACGTTCGACATGGCCGGCCGCGTGTTCAAGAACAAGCCCGCGCCGGACAACCTGGAGGTGCCGCCGCACATGTACCTGTCCGACACCCGCCTGATCATCGGCGAGGACAAGAACAACAAGGCGTAACCCGAGGCAGACATGGCTGAATTCAAGGAAATCTCCCCGAACGCCACCGCGGGCCAGAAGCTGGGCAACTGGCTGGAGAACCGCTTCCCGACGGCGTTCGCCGAGTACGAGAAGCACCTCTCGGGCTACTACGCGCCCAAGAACTTCAACTTCTGGTACTTCTTCGGCTCGCTGTCGCTGCTGGTGCTGGTGATCCAGATCGTCACCGGCATCTTCCTGGTGATGCACTACAAGCCGGACGCCAACCTGGCGTTCGCCTCGGTCGAGTACATCATGCGCGACGTGCCGTGGGGCTGGCTGGTGCGCTACATGCACTCCACCGGCGCGTCGGCGTTCTTCATCGTCGTCTACCTGCACATGTTCCGCGGGCTGATGTACGGCAGCTACCGCAAGCCGCGCGAGCTGGTGTGGATCTTCGGCTGCGCCATCTTCCTGGTGCTGATGGCCGAAGCCTTCATGGGCTACCTGCTGCCGTGGGGCCAGATGTCCTACTGGGGCGCGCAGGTGATCGTCAACCTGTTCTCCGCCATCCCGTTCATCGGTCCTGACCTGGCGCTGCTGATCCGCGGCGACTACGTGGTGAGCGACGCCACGCTGAACCGCTTCTTCAGCTTCCACGTCATCGCGGTGCCGCTGGTGCTGCTGGGCCTGGTGGTGGCGCACCTGCTGGCGCTGCACGACGTCGGCTCCAACAACCCCGACGGCGTCGAGATCAAGGGCCCCAACGCCCCGAAGGACGCGCAAGGCCACCCGCTGGACGGCATCCCGTTCCACCCGTACTACACCGTGCACGACATCCTGGGCGTGTCGGTGTTCCTGATGGTGTTCTCCGCGGTGATCTTCTTCGCCCCGGAAGCCGGCGGCTACTTCCTGGAGTTCAACAACTTCATCCCGGCCGATCCGCTGAAGACCCCGCCGCACATCGCGCCGGTCTGGTACTTCACGCCGTTCTATTCGATGCTGCGCGCCATCACCAGCGAGTTCGCCGGTGTCCTGGCCATCATCGTGCTCGGGGCCGGCTTCTTCGGCGGCCGCCGCCTGCCCGGCATCTTGAAGCCGGTGGTGTGGGTCGTGGCCATCGTCGCCGCCATCCTGCTGGGCCTGCTGCCCGCGCTGGCCAACTGGTTCCACCTGTCGCTGGCCGGCCTGTTCAAGGCGGTGCCGGTGCTGGCCGGCATCGACGCCAAGTTCTGGGGCGTGGTGGTGATGGGCGGCTCGGTCATCATCCTGTTCTTCCTGCCCTGGCTGGACCACAGCCCGGTGAAGTCCATCCGCTACCGCCCGAGCTGGCACAAGTGGGTGTACGGCGTGTTCGTCGTCGTGTTCCTGGTGCTGGGGTACCTGGGCGTGCAGCCGCCCTCGCCGGTGGGCGAGCGCGTCTCGCAGGCGGGCACGCTCTTCTACTTCGGCTTCTTCCTGCTGATGCCGTGGTGGAGCCGCCTGGGCGAGTTCAAGCCGGTGCCGGACCGCATCACCTTCGCGGCGCACTGAGGAAACCAAGAATGATGAAGAAGCTCCTCCTCTCCATCGCCCTGTCGGCCGCGGCGCTGCTGCCCGCGCTGCCCGCCCTGGCCTCCGGCGGCGAAGAACTGCACTGGGACAAGGCGCCCAACATGACGAACGACCTGCCCGCGCTGCAGGACGGTGCGCGCACGTTCGTCAACTACTGCCTGGGCTGCCACTCGGCCGCGTTCATGCGCTTCAACCGCCTGCGCGACATCGGCCTGACCGAACAGCAGATCAAGGACAACCTGCTGTTCACCACCGACAAGGTGGGCGACACCATGAAGGCGGCCATCGACCCGAAGCAGGCCAAGGACTGGTTCGGCGCCAACCCGCCCGACCTGACGCTGGTGGCGCGCTCGCGCGCCGGCCATGGCGGCACGGGTGCCGATTACCTGTACACGTTCCTGCGCAGCTTCTACAAGGACGACACCCGGCCCACCGGCTGGAACAACCTGGCGTTCCCGAACGTGGGCATGCCGCATGCCCTGTGGCAGCTGCAGGGCGACCGCGAGCCCGTCTTCGAGACCCGCAACGAGCATGGCCACCAGACCAAGGTGTTCACGGGCTGGAAGCAGGTCACGCCCGGCGAGCTGACCACGGTGCAGTACGACCAGAAGGTCGCCCACCTGGTGGGTTACCTGCAGTGGATGGCCGAGCCGGCGCAGAACTCGCGCGTGCGCGTTGGCGTCTGGGTGTTGCTGTTCCTGCTGATGTTCACCGTCATCGCCTGGCGCCTGAACGCCGCTTTCTGGAAGGACGTGCGTTAAGCGCGCCCGCCGGTTTTGTTTTGCCTAGGAACACGGTCCGGCGGCGCGCCGGACCGTGTTTTCACTTTCGTTAGGAGCCATTGACCATGATGGTGCTTTACTCGGGAACCACCTGCCCCTTCTCCCACCGCTGCCGCTTCGTGCTGTTCGAGAAGGGGATGGATTTCGAAATCCGCGACGTCGACCTCTACAACAAGCCGGAGGACATCAACGTCATGAACCCGTACGGGCAGGTGCCGATCCTGGTGGAGCGGGACCTCATCCTGTACGAGTCGAACATCATCAACGAGTACATCGACGAGCGCTTCCCGCACCCGCAGCTGATGCCCGGCGACCCGGTGGACCGCGCCCGCGTGCGCCTGTTCCTGCTCAACTTCGAGAAGGAACTGTTCGTGCACGTCAGCACGCTTGAGTCGCGCACCAACAAGGGCAACGAGAAGGCGCTGGAGAAGGCCCGCTCGCACATCCGCGACCGCCTGACGCAGCTGGCCCCGGTGTTCCTGAAGAACAAGTACATGCTGGGCGAGAACTTCTCGATGCTGGACGTCGCCATCGCCCCGCTGCTGTGGCGCATGGACTACTATGGCATCGAGCTGTCCAAGAACGCCGCGCCGCTGCTGAAGTACGCCGAGCGCATCTTCTCGCGCCCCGCCTACATCGAGGCGCTGACGCCTTCCGAGAAGGTGATGCGCAAGTAACGCACGCGGCCGGCAGTACCGACGATGAACGCGCTGGAGTCCACTTCGACGCGCCCGTACCTGATCCGGGCGCTGTACGACTGGTGCACCGACAACGGGCTCACGCCCTACGTGGCGGTGCAGGTGGACGACACCGTGCAGGTCCCGCGCGAGTACGTCAAGAACGGCGAGATCGTGCTGAACATCAGCTTCGACGCCACCAGCTCGCTCAAGCTGGGCAACGAGTTCATCGAGTTCAAGGCGCGGTTCGCCGGCACGGCGCGCGAGATCATGGTGCCGGTCAACCGGGTCATCGCCATCTACGCGCGCGAGAACGGCCAGGGCATGGCCTTCCCGGTGCCCGCGCCGTCCGCGGCGGCGGAAACGCCGGCCCGGCCTTCGCCCCTGTCCAGCGTTCCGGCCGCGGGCCACGCCCCCGAGCCGGAAGGCAAGGTGGTGCAGCTGGTCACGCCCGAGAACGGCCCTTCGGGACCGGAAGGCGAGCCGCCCAAGCCGCCCACAGGCCCGCGTCCGGCGCTGAAGCGGATCAAGTGACGTGCGTGGCAGGACGCCGGTGGCGGCGTTCGCACGTCATCCCGGCGAATGCCGGGATCCAAAGGCAGCGCCATAGAATTCCGTCCTGCGCCGGTTTAGCTCAGTGGTAGAGCAACCGCCTTGTAAGCGGTAGGTCGTCAGTTCGATCCCGACAACCGGCACCACGACTTCTTCCTCAAGTCCTTACAACTCCTTGCATCCGCGCTGTGGCAGCTCAGCGGATACCGGATTGGACTTTGATGCGAATCGCGGTAACCTCCCACCCCCGGCCGCACAGCTGAGCTTGCATCGCAGGCAGCACCTGCCTCAGTTTCGCGGCCGCGGCGTTGCCTTCCACCAGCAGGCACCAGGAGGTCCCCTCGATGGGCCCCGGTTTGACGGCGGGACGCAGCGCGGCAGGGATAAGGGATTCAACTGCCCGCAGCCTTTCGCCCGATTCGCGTGCCAGCGCGGCCAGCCGTGCCAGGGCAGGCGCTTCGTCGGCGGCTTGCTGAAGGGTCACGGCCTGGAGTCGGCGTTCCATGAGGACGTTGGTCGGACGTGAAGAAGAGGTACGAGGGGAAGCGCAGTGCATTTCATTATCACGGACGCGTCGCTCGCCAGGAGCCGCGCCATCCACCTGAGCGGCACCGGCCTCGTGCTGGCCATGCTGGGCCTTTCCACCGCGCTGATGCTGTCGGCGGCCTTGCTCTACCACTGGGTGTTCCTCAAGGGCGCGCGCGAAGGCTGGCCAGTGGTCAGCACGCTGGTGCGTTTCGTCGTGCGCGACGAGATGGAACAGCAGGACCGCTTCATGCGCGAGAACCTGGACGCCATGGCGCGCAAGGTCGGCGAGATGCAGGCCAAGCTGGTGCAGCTGGAAGCACTCGGTGAGCGTGTCTCGGGATTGGCGGGCCTGAACCCCGCCGAGATTCGCGCCACGCCCGGCCGCGGCGGCGCTCTCGTCAGCGGCCGTCCGCTGTCGATGGAAGAGCTCAAGGCCACGCTGGCCGACCTGGACGAGCTCACCGACCACCGCGCCGACGTGCTGACGGTGGCGGAATCGCGCCTGTTCGACCAGAAGGTGCGCAAATCGATGATCCCCACCCAGCACCCGGTCAGCGTGGGCCACCTGGGCTCATCCTTCGGCTGGCGCATCGACCCGTTCACCGGCCGCTCGGCCCTGCACACGGGCCTGGACTTCCAGGCAGACACCGGCGCGCCCATCGTGGCCGCCTCCGGCGGCGTGGTGGTCACGCAGGAGGTCCACCCGGCCTACGGCAACATGATCGAGATCGACCACGGCAACGGACTGATCACCCGCTACGCGCACACCTCGCGCGTGTGGGTCAAGAAGGGCGACCTGGTCAAGCGCGGGCAGAAGATCGCCGAGGTCGGCACCACCGGCCGGTCCACCGGCCCGCACCTGCACTTCGAGGTGCTGGTCGACGGCATCCCGCAAGACCCGCAGAAGTTCCTGAACGCCGGCGCGGGCCTGGCCGAAGCCTCCGCGCAGCGCGCCGCGCGGCGGTAAAATCACACGTTTTGCCGCCGCGCCGGTGCTTGCACCCGGGCGCGCCGGCCCCAACTGCAGCTGCACCGAAGGATTGCGCTGCCCCCGCCCCGCGCGGGGCGCGGCACCCGTTCATGGCCAAGAACTTCCTCACCCAGATTTTCGGTTCCCGCAACGACCGGCTGCTCAAGCAATACCGGCGCACCGTGGAGCAGATCGGCGCGCTCGAGCCGCAATTCGAGAAGCTCAACGACGAGCAGCTGCGCGCCAAGACGCAGGAGTTCAAGGACCGCGTCGCGAAGGGCGAGGCGCTGGACGACCTGCTGCCCGAAGCCTTCGCCGTCGTGCGCGAGGGCTCCAAGCGCGTGATGAAGATGCGGCACTTCGACGTGCAGCTGCTCGGCGGCATCGCGCTGCACCAGGGCAAGATCGCCGAGATGCGCACCGGCGAGGGCAAGACCCTCACCGCCACGCTGCCGGTGTACCTGAACGCGCTGTCCGGCAAGGGCGTGCACGTGGTCACGGTCAACGACTACCTGGCCAACCGCGACGCGCAGTGGATGGGCCGCCTGTACAACTTCCTGGGCCTGACGGTGGGCATCAACCTGCCGCAGATGCCGCGCGAGCAGAAGCAGGCCGCCTACGGCGCCGACATCACCTACGGCACCAACAACGAATACGGCTTCGACTACCTGCGCGACAACATGGTGTACGAGCCGGCCGACCGCGTGCAGCGCGGCCTGAACTACGCCATCGTCGACGAGGTGGACTCCATCCTGATCGACGAGGCCCGCACGCCGCTGATCATCAGCGGCCAGGCCGAGGACCAGACCAGCCTGTACCTGGCGATCAACAAGATCGTGCCGCTGCTCACGCGGCAGGAAGGCGAAGCCGACCCGCGTACCGGCGAAGGCATCACCAAGCCCGGCGACTTCTCGCTGGACGAGAAGTCGCACCAGGTCTACCTCACCGAACAGGGCCACGAGAACGCCGAGCGCATCCTGTCCGTCAACGGCCTGATCCCCGAAGGCGCCTCGCTGTACGACCCGGCCAACATCGCGCTGATGCACCACCTGTACGCGGCGCTGCGGGCCCGGCACCTGTTCCACCGCGACCAGCACTACGTGGTGCAGCGCGGCGAGGACGGCCAGATGGAAGTGGTCATCGTCGACGAGTTCACCGGCCGCCTGATGCCGGGTCGCCGCTGGAGCGACGGCCTGCACCAGGCCGTCGAGGCCAAGGAGGGCGTGCCCATCCAGCCGGAGAACCAGACGATGGCCTCCATCACCTTCCAGAACTACTTCCGCCTGTACACGAAGCTGTCCGGCATGACCGGCACGGCCGACACCGAGGCGTACGAGTTCCAGGAGATCTACGGCCTGGAGACGGTGGTCATCCCGCCCAACCGCACCAGCAAGCGCGGGGACCAGCTCGACCGCGTCTACAAGACCACCAAGGAAAAGTACGAGGCGGCCATCCAGGACATCCGCGAGTGCCACGAGCGTGGCCAGCCGGTGCTGGTGGGCACCACCTCGATCGAGAACTCCGAGATCATCGACCAGCTGCTCACGAGCGCCGGGCTGCCGCACCAGGTGCTCAATGCCAAGCAGCACGCTCGCGAGGCGGACATCGTGGCCCAGGCGGGCCGCGCGAAGATGATCACCATCGCCACCAACATGGCCGGCCGCGGCACCGACATCGTGCTGGGCGGCAACGTGGAGAAGGCGGTCGAGGCGGTGGATGCCGACGAGTCGCTGGACGAGGCCGCGAAGAAGGCCCGCACCGCGGAACTGCGCGAGCAGTGGCAGAAGGACCACCAGTTCGTGGTGCAGCAGGGCGGCCTGCGCATCATCGCCACCGAACGCCACGAGTCGCGCCGCATCGACAACCAGCTGCGCGGCCGCTCGGGCCGCCAGGGCGACCCCGGCTCCTCGCGCTTCTACCTGAGCCTGGACGACTCGCTGATGCGCATCTTCGCGGGCGACCGCGTCAAGGCCATCATGGACCGCCTGAAGATGCCCGAGGGTGAGGCCATCGAAGCCGGCATCGTCACGCGCAGCATCGAAAGCGCGCAGCGCAAGGTCGAGGCGCGCAACTTCGACATCCGCAAGCAGCTGCTGGAATACGACGACGTCGCCAACGACCAGCGCAAGGTGATCTACCAGCAGCGCAACGACATCATGGACGCGGCCGACCTGGGCGCCCAGATCGCCGCCCTGCGCGAAGGCTGCTTCACCGACCTGGTGCACCAGTACGTGCCGCCGGAATCGGTGGAGGAGCAATGGGACCTGGCCGGCCTGGAGAAGGCTCTGGCCGACGACTGGGGCATCGAACTCCCGCTGCGCAAGGAAGTGGAAAGCGCCAGCGCCGTCACCGACGAGGACATCCTCGAGCGCGTGGTGAAGGCCGGGCACGAGGCGTTCGAACGCAAGGTGGCCGAGATCGGCCCGCAGCAGTTCACGCAGTTCGAGCGGGTGGTGCTGCTGCAGAGCATCGACACGCACTGGCGCGAGCACCTGGCGGCGCTGGACTACCTGCGCCAGGGCATCCACCTGCGCGGCTATGCGCAGAAGCAGCCCAAGCAGGAATACAAGCGCGAGGCGTTCGAGCTGTTCGGCCAGCTGCTGGATTCGGTCAAGAACGAGGTCACCAAGGTCCTCATGACCGTCAAGGTGCAGTCCCCCGAGCAGCTGGACCAGGCGGCCGAGGACATGGAAGAGCGCGCCGAGCGCATCTCCAACGTCACCTACACGGCGCCCAACGAAAGCGGCGAAGCGGAATCACGCGTGGACGAATCCACCGCCGCCACCCGCACCGCGACGGCCGTGGCCGCGGCGGCTGCCGCAGGCGCGCTGCCGCGAGTGGGCCGCAACGATCCCTGCCCCTGTGGCAGCGGCAAGAAGTACAAGAACTGCCACGGGCAGCTGACCTGAAAACCGCGCGCCTGCGCGCGCCGGGCTCAGCCCGCGATGCGCCGGCGGGGCTGGCGGGCCAGCCACCGGGCATAGCCCGCGTCGCCCGAAGGTCCGGTTTCCAGCGAGAAGAAGGCGCCCAGCAGGGCGCCTTTGCTGCCCAGCGGCGTGGCGTCGCCCAGGCTGGGCGCCAGCCGCAGCGACTGCGCCACTTCCAGGTTGGCCAGCTTGCGGCCCGCGCGGATGTCGGCCACGGTGGCCGCGTCCATGCCTTCGAACTGCGCGATCTCGCCCAGCGCGTGCAGGCCGGCCGTCGGTTCCAGCTGCAGCCAGCTGGCGCTGCCTGCCGCGTCCAGCCCCAGGATGCCGAACGGGTCGCCGATCAGCACGTGCTCCACCCAGCGCGAGGCGGCCAGCCTGGCCAGGTCGCGCGAGACCCCCGGATCACGCACGAAGGCCAGCTGGTCGGGGTTCAGCGTCGCGCGCCAGGTCTGCGCATGCTGGGTGTGCGGCGTGGCCAGCAGGCGCTCGGCCACCTCGATGAAATGGCGCGAGATGTCCGCGGTCTGCTTGGGGACGAACTGCTCGATCAGGCCGGCGTTGAAGGCGTTGATGGCCACCTGGTCGTCGGCCTGGCCGGTGAGCAGCACCCGCGCGCCCGGCCAATCGATCAGTTCGCCCAGCACCTGCAGGCCGTCCATGCCCGGCATGGAGAAATCCACCACGAACAGCCGCGTGAGCGCGAAGCGCTCGGTCTGGCGCGACCAGTAGTCCAGGATCTGCGGCACCAGCGGCTTGCCGGCGCGCCACTGGTCCACCAGCTGCTGCTGCGTCCAGGCGTCCGCTTCCCAGAACGGCACCTCGCTTTGCAGCGCCGCGATGCACTCGCGCGGCTGAGTGAACAGACGCGCGTACCACTTGCGCGGCACCATCAGCGACAGCATCTCCAGGTAATCGGGGTCGTCGTCGAGGAAGACGATCGTGCCGGGCCGGTTGAAGAGGGGGAAGTTCATCGGGGTGTGCCGCGCCGCGGGGAAGTATCCCCCTTTTGGCGCCACGGGCAGGAATGTCGGGGGTGGGACGGCCGTCCGGAACACGATGCTGCTATTGTCTCAGCCCCTTGCAAATCCTTGACCATGCCGCCGGCTTCCCCCGCCAACTTTGACAGTGCCGACCTCGACACGGTGCTGAGCGAGTGGGTCGGCGGTTTGCGCGAGCCGCCGGTCGACGCCATCGTGGTGCTCGGCCCCAACCCCTTCGGCACCGTGGAAGACCGGGAAGTGATGGCGGTGTACCCACCGGCCTACGACGGCGCCGCCCGGGCGTTGTCGGCCAGCCGCGACTTCGGCGCGCCCTGGCGGGATTCCGACGCGCCGCTGGTGGCGTGGCAGCACATCGCGCGGGGCGATATGCAGGGCGCCGGCCACTGGCGCCAGATGTGGTCGGGCCATGGCCTGCAGACGGTGGTGCGGGTGGAGTTCCCGCTGCCGGCCAACCGCGCCTTCGAATGCTTCATGTTCAGCCCGCGCGAACTGCACGACCGGGCAGAGGCGTCGGCGCTGGCTTGGTCGGCGCTGAACGTCTGGCCGGTGGTGCGGCGCTGCATCGCCACCGAAAGGTCCACGCTCAGCCCGCGCGAGATCGAATGCCTGCAGATGGCGTTCCAGGGACTGACGGCGCGCGAGAGCGCGCTGCGGCTGCAATGCGCCGAGCGCACGGTCAACTGGCACATCTCCAACGCCATGGCCAAGCTGAAAGTGGAGAGCAAGCTGGCCGCCATCCAGCGCGCCTGCTGGATGGGCGCCATCTAGGGCCTTTCTGCCGTGGGGCCGCGGCCGCCAAGGGGTATATTGGCGCACCTCTGCCAGCCCCTTTCGAGCCATGAGTTCTTCGCACGACCGCACGGCCTCCCTCATGACGCCGGCCAAGCTGGCCCAGGTCGCCTCCGGGGCGAGAGCGCCGGTTTCGCCGGCGGCCTACCTGGACGCGATGGCCCACGACGTCGGCCACGCGCACGTCAAGCGCCTGCTGGAGCTGCGGGTGGACCTGGACAAGCAGGTTGCCGCGTCCGCCGCCGCGACGGCCCGGCCCTCCCTGGAAAAACTGGCCGCGGCGCTGCCGCCGCTGGACTTCTCGCTGCTGAAAAGCAAGGGCCTGTGGGCTTCCATGACTGGCAAGAACAAGAACGCGGGCGCTGAATTCGCGGCCCAGGTGGAGCGCATCGACGAGGCGGTCAAGGCCGCAGCCGCCGAAGCGGCCGCCGCGCAGAAGGAGCATCTGCCGCATGCCGCGGCCACCGAGCGCGCGCTGGTGGAATTCGAAGTCGAGTACGCGGCGCTGGACAAGGTCATCGACCAGGGCGCGCGCTGGCTGCAGGACATGCGCAACCAGCTCAAGACCCGCCAGGCCGCCGCCGGCGCCGACGAGCAGGCGCTGGCGCAGATCCGCACCGATGCCGCGCGCTGCGAAACGCTGGTGGGCCGGCTCAAGCTGCTGCGCGCCGGCGCGGCGGCGTCGCAGCAGGTGCACCAGGCTTGCAAGGCGACCGCCGAGCGCCGCGCCTCACTGGCCGCATCGGTGAACAAGGGCCTGGCCGGCGAAGGCAAGCAATGGCGCTCGCGCCTGGGCACGCTGGCGGGCGCCGCCGCGGAAGGCAAGGCCGCGGGCCTGAACCTCGAAGGCGCGAAAGAGACGCACGAGGAACTGGGCAAACGCGTGGCCAAGCTGCTGGACGAATGCGGCCAGCTGCGCGCCAGCGAGGAAGCGCTGCGGCGCCACCTGGCCGCCATGGGCGAGCAGCTCGCCGCCGCGGCCTGACCGGCAAGGCGTGTCCTTCCTCGCCATCGACATCGGCAACACGCGCCTGAAATGGGCGCTGTATGACCACGCGCGGCCGGGTGCCGCCGTGCTGGCGCAGGGCGCCGAGTTCCTGGAGCACATCGAGCGGCTGGCCGAAGGCCCCTGGGCTTCGCTGCCCGCGCCCGAGCTCATGCTGGGCTGCGCCGTCGCGGCCGACGCGGTGAGGCGACGCGCGGAAGAGCAGGTCGAGGAAGCCTGGGGCCTGCCCGCGCACTGGGTGCATGCCAGCCCGTCGGAGTCCGGCCTCACCAACGGCTACGACCATCCCGCGCGCCTGGGCGCCGACCGCTGGGTGGCCATGGTCGGCGCGCGGCATCGCATGCTGGCGCAGGGGCCCGAGCGGCCCATCGTCGTGGTGATGGTCGGCACCGCGGTCACGGTGGAAGCCATCGACACCGGCGGCCGCTTCCTCGGCGGCTTCATCCTGCCGGGCCACGGCATCATGCTGCGCGCGCTGGAGTCCGGCACCGCCGGGCTGCACGTACCCACCGGCGAGGTGCGCGAGTTCCCCACCAACACCAGTGACGCGCTCACCAGCGGCGGCACCTATGCCATCGCGGGTGCGGTGGAGCGCATGGTCCAGCACGTGCGCCGCCACTGCGGCGCCGAGCCGGCGTGCTTCATGACCGGCGGCGCGGGCTGGAAGATGGCGCCGCACATGTCGGTGCCCTTCGAGCTGGTGGAAGGCCTGATCTTCGACGGCCTGCTGGAGATCGCCGCCAGGCGCTACGGCGCCTCCTAGCCGCCGGTAAAATCACGTCAGCCGCTGTGCCCCGCAGCGGCTTTTTTCGTCCCGGGGCCATGTAGAGGAACACCATGTACAAAAACCTCGCCGCCGCGTTCGCGGCCGCCTTGCTTTCCCTTTCCGCCGCTTCGCAGGCCCCCGCGCCGCTGAAGGTCGCCATCGTCCAGGTAGCGCCGCTCACCGAAGCCGGCTGGGTGCGCCAGCACGAGGAAGGCCGCAAGGCGTTGCAGGCCGCGCTGGGCCCGCGCGTGGAAACCAGATCCATCGAGAACGTGCCGGAGGGCCCCGATGCCGAGCGCGTCATCCGCGACCTGGCGCAGCAGGGCTACGGCCTCATCTTCACCCCCAGCTTCGGCTACATGGAACCCACGCTGAAGGTGGCGCGCGACTTCCCGAACGTGAAGTTCGAATCCATCACCGGCTACAAGCGCGCGCCCAATGTCGCCACGGCCAACGCGCGCTACTACGAAGGCCGCTACCTCGCGGGCGTGGCCGCGGGGCGACTGACGAAGACGCACGTGGCCGGCTACGTCGCGGGATTCCCCATCCCCGAGGTGCTGCAGGGCATCAACGCGTTCACGCTGGGCATGCGGTCCGTCGACCCGAAGGCGCAGGTGAAGGTCGTGTGGCTGAACGCCTGGTTCGATCCGCCGCGCGAGCGCGAAGCCGCGATGACCTTGATGAACCAGGATGCGGACGTGCTCTCCTTCCACACCGCGTCCACCGCGGTGATGACGGCGGCGCAGGAGCGCGGCAAACTGGCCATCGCCTACCACTCGGACATGCGCTTCGCCGCGCCCGACGCGCAGGTGCTGGCGGTCACGCACCACTGGGGCGACTACTACACGCGCCGCGCGCGGCAGGTGCTGGACGGCACCTGGACCAGCACCGACACCTGGGGCGGCGTGCGCGAGGGCATGGTGCGCGTGGAGCACTTCGGCCCCAGGGTGCCCAAGGCGGTGCAGGACGAAGTGCTGGCGCGAGAGAAGGACATCGCCGCCGGCCGGCTGCGGCCTTTCGCGGGGCCGGTGGCCGACAACCAGGGCCACACCGTGGTCCCGCCCGGCTCAGCCATGACGGACGCGCAGATACTCTCCATGAACTTTCTGGTATCCGGCGTGCAGGGGAAGCTTCCACAATGACGCGCCGCCCGCCCGACACCCCACGATGAAAGCCTACCGCGCCGCCCTGCTGCGATTCGACGACCATGGCCAGGCCGTCTACGACGAAGACGGCCTGCTGCTGGTCGGCCCGGGGCCGGACGGCATGCCTCTCATCCGCGCGGCGGGCGCGTGGTCCGCGCTGGCGGATCGCTATCCCGGTGTGGCGGTGGAGCACCTGCCGGGGCGCATCCTCGCGCCCGGCTTCATCGACCTGCACGTGCATTTCCCGCAGACCGACGTGATCGGCTCGCCCGCCGAAGGCCTGCTGCCCTGGCTGGAGAACTACACCTTCCCGCACGAGGCGCGGTTTGCCGATCCCGCCTACGCCGCCGGCGTGGCCAAGGTGTTCCTGGACGAGCTGCTGCGGCACGGCGTGACTACGCCGCTCACCTTCGCCACCTCGCACCCGGCTTCGGTGCACGCGCTGATGGCCGAAGCGAAGGGGCGCGGCATGCGCCTGATCGCCGGCAAGGTGCTGCAGGACCGCCATTCGCCCGACGGCGTGCGCGACGAGACCGAGCAATCGCTGGTGGACAGCGAAGCGCTGATCCGCCAGTGGCACGGCCATGGCCGCCTGGGCTACGCCGTCACGCCGCGGTTCGCGCCCAGCTGCAGCGATGCGCAACTGCGTGGCGCAGGCGAGTTGGCAGCGAAGTACCCGGACGTCTGGATCCAGTCGCACGTCGCCGAGAACAAGGACGAGATCGCCTGGGCGCGCCAGCTGTTCCCGGCTTCGCGCAGCTACCTGTCCGTCTACGGCGACTTCGGCCTGATGCGCGAGCGCGCCATCTACGCCCACTGCATCCACTTCGACGACGACGACCGCCGCCTGATGCGCAGCACCGGCGCCGCCGCGGCCGTCAGCCCCACCAGCAACCTGTTCCTGGGCAGCGGGTTCTTCGACTACGAGGGGGCGCAGCGCATCGGCTTCCGCCACGGCCTGGCCAGCGACGTGGGCGGGGGCACCAGCTTCAGCCCGTTCCACACCATGCTGGCCGCCTACTACGTGGGCCGCGAAGGCCAGACCAAGCCGGGCGTCAGCCTCTCGCCGCAGAACCTG
The DNA here is from genome assembly GCF_004681975.1 of Ramlibacter humi. GTDB lineage: Bacteria > Pseudomonadota > Gammaproteobacteria > Burkholderiales > Burkholderiaceae_C > Ramlibacter > Ramlibacter humi. The sequence continues at coordinate 118,216 of NZ_SMLK01000005.1, read as the reverse complement.
TGGTGGCAGCACACCGCAGGTGCCGCGCAGGCACTGGGGCTGGAAGGAACGATCGGCAACCTGCAGCCAGGCTGCGAAGCCGACTTCGTGGTGCTCAACCCGCATGCCACGCCGCTGCTCTCGCGCAAGGTCACGCACGCGCGGGACCTGGACGAACTGCTGTTCTCGCTGATCGTGCTGGGCGACGACCGCGCCGTGGAGCGCGTGCACCTGGCCGGCTCTCCCGCCTGAGGGCGCCGCCTACAATCGCCGCCCAAGGAGAGAGCGCATGACGATCAAGAGCGACAAGTGGATCCGCCGGATGGCCGAAGAGCACGGCCTGATCGAGCCGTTCGAGCCCGGCCAGATCCGCCAGGTGAACGGCCAGCGCGTCATCAGCTACGGCACTTCCAGCTACGGGTACGACATCCGCTGCGCGCCCGAGTTCAAGGTCTTCACCAACATCCACAGCACGGTGGTGGACCCCAAGAACTTCGACGAGAAGAGCTTCGTCGACTTCCACGACGACGTCTGCATCATCCCGCCCAACAGCTTCGCGCTGGCTCGCACGCTGGAGTACTTCCGCATCCCGCGCAACGTGCTGACCATCTGCCTGGGCAAGAGCACCTACGCGCGCTGCGGCATCATCGTCAACGTCACGCCTTTCGAGCCCGAATGGGAAGGCTACGTGACGCTGGAGTTCTCCAACACCACGCCGCTGCCCGCCAAGATCTACGCCGGCGAAGGCTGCGCGCAGGTGCTGTTCTTCGAGAGCGACGAAGTCTGCGAGACCAGCTACAAGGACCGCGGCGGCAAGTACCAGGGCCAGAAGGGCGTCACGCTGCCCAAGGCCTGAGCCTTCAGCGGCGAGCCTCGAACCCGCTGGCTTCGAAAGCCCGCCGCGCGGCGCTGTTCACCCCGATCCCTTTCATCGCGGCACGCGCCGCTGCCAGGTCCCATCCGGCCCAGCCGCAGCTCTTGAACAGCACCGGCCCGCGCGCACGCACGCGGCCATGCACCACGTCGCGCAGCGAGGGGAAGGAAGCCACGTCCAACCCGGCCTGCAGCAGGTCGCCGGCTTCGTGCGCCGCATCCGGCGTGTCCACCACGACCGTGCCGTCTGCCGCGACGTCGCGGCACAGCTGCGCATCGAGTTCGACCATGCGCGGCGTGAACGATCCCACCGCCGCGATGAACGTCCCGCGCGATGGCCGCGCGCGCAGCACCGCGCCGCTGGCCGGCGTGCACGTGACGACAAGAGAACACCGGGGCAACGCCTCGTCGGGATCGGGAACCACCTCGGCCTTCAATCCCAGCGAACGCGCATGGTCCACCAGCGCCTGCGCGCTCTCGCGCCGACGCGAAGCCACCAGCACTTCACGCACCGGCAATCCCGCCTGGAACGCCTCCAGGTGCGAGAGCCCCTGCGCGCCCGCGCCCACGATCAGCAGCGGCCCCTCCGGCCGCGGCGCCAGCCGGCGTGCCGCCAGCAGCGAAACGGCGGCCGTGCGGCGCGCCGTGACGGTGGGCCCGTCGAGCACCAGCCGCCGCTCGCCCGTGGCCGAGTCGAACACCACCACGTCACCCTGGATCGCCGGCCGCGGCGTGCCCGCGTTCGCCGGCGTGAAGGTGATGAGCTTGGTGATCGCGATATGCGCGTCCAGCGCCGGCATCACGAACAGGCTGCCACCGCCGGGCAGCGGCTGCACCAGGCGCTCCGGCACCTGCACGGCGGGGTCGTGCAGCAAGGCTTCGATCTCGTCCGCGAGTGCGATCGGGGGCAACAGCCGGGCCGTTGCCGTGGCGTCTAGCAGCGTGTCCATCGCGTGGGATTTTGTCCTACAAGCGTTGGCGTTGCCGGAGGCTGCGCGCGTGAAAACGCGAGCCCTAGCATGGACCGCGACAAGAACGGAGCCTGCCCATGCTGTACCGCCTGCTCGACCCCCGTGATGGAAATCCCCGCGAGCCCGTGTTCTGGCTGGTGGTCGCGGCGGTGGTGTGCGCGCAGCTGCTCGCGTTCTACCTGGTGTGCACGCACCAGGTCCGCCGGGCGGAAGCCCGCCTGGCGCAGGTGGAAGTCGAGCGCATGGCCAGCAACGACTGCCTGCAGTACATGGCGCAGTCCACCATCGCGAGCTGCGCCACCCGGACCATGGGCGCCCCGCGCGCCGACGTGCCGCCCGACTACGCCATCCGCTGATCCGTGGCCGCACGCGTGCGCGTGCGATCGCCCGCTGAAGCGTTGCTTTTTCCTCCCCCGCACCGACACGAATTCCGCGCCGGTGTTGAGCTTGCGTCCGACAAGTCCAGGAAGCCGTCGCCGACGGTCGCTTTTCGGCCCTTTGCCTATCTTTGATGCATAGCAACATCGCATAGAAGCACGGGAGAAAACGCCATGGGTTACCACACCGAAGCCGTCCTCGAGGCTCCCCTGGGCGAGAACGCCACTTCGCTGGAAGCCAGCGACGACTTCGACCTGCCGGCGCGCAGCTCCCACTACTGCCCGGTGGAATTGCTGGGCACCTTCACGCTGCTGATGGCGGGCCACGGCCGCTGCGTCAGCTCTTCGATGATGCTGGGCGACCGAGAGTACGCGATGTGGCAGCTGGCCCGCGCGCAGACCCTGCCCGACGACGAGCTGCACCAGGTGGCGGCGCGCCTGTTCGGCTACTTCGACGATCCGCGCGGCTGGGGCACGCGAGCCTGAAGGCTCAGGCCGCTTCCATTCCCTCGATCAGGAACCGCACGCGCCGCGTGCCCTGCCACTCGTCCGCTTCCAGCCGGTAGGCGATGCGCGCGCGTGCCGGCAGCGGTTCGGTGCGGCCGAACCAGATGCCGTCCACCGGCTGGCCCTGGTGGCGCAGTTTCACCGCCAGGTGGCGCTCGCCCACCAGGCGTTGCGACAGCACCTCCATCTCCTCGGCGAACACCGGCGGCGCGAAACCCTGGCCCCACACCTGCTCGTGCAGCGTGTCCACCAGCTCGGGACGCCGGTACTCGGGGGACAGCGGGCCGTCGGTGTGCAGGCGGCGCGTGAGCGTGGCGGCATCCAGCCATTCGGCGGCCACCTGCTGCAAGGCTTCCTCGAACGTCTCCAGGTGCTCCTCGTCGAGCGTGCAGCCGGCCGCCATCGCGTGGCCGCCGAAACGCGACAGCAGTCCCGGATGCCGCTTCGCCACCAGGTCCAGCGCGTCGCGCAGATGGAAGCCGGCGATGGAGCGGCCCGAGCCCTTCAGCTCGTGCTCACGGCCCGGCGCTTGGCTGGGCGCGAACACGAAGGTGGGCCGGTGGAAGCGGTCCTTCACGCGCGAAGCGACGATGCCGACCACGCCTTCGTGGAAGTCGGGGTCGAACACGCAGATGGCCGCGGGCTGCGCCTGGCCTTCCTCGAACAGCGCTTCCACGATCTCCAGGGCCTGGTCGCGCATCTCGCCTTCGATGCCCTTGCGCTCGCGGTTGATGCCGTCCAGCAGGCCGGCCAGCTCGGCGGCGCGCGCGGTGTCTTCGGTCAACAGGCATTCGATGCCCAGCCGCATGTCCGAGAGGCGGCCCGCGGCGTTCACGCGCGGACCCAGCGCGAAGCCGAAGTCGAACGTCGTCGCCACGCGGTGCTGGCGCCCGGCCGCGGTGAACAGGCTGGCCAGCCCGCAAGGCAGGCTGCCGGCGCGGATGCGCTTGAGGCCCTGCGCGACCAGGCGGCGGTTGTTCGCATCGAGCTTCACCACGTCGGCGACGGTGCCCAGCGCCACCAGCGGCAGCAGCGCGTCCAGCTTGGGCTGCGTGGCCGCGTCGAACACGCCGCGCGTGCGCAACTCGGCCCGCACCGCCAGCAGCACGTAGAACATCACGCCCACGCCGGCGATGCACTTGCTGTCGAAGCCGCAACCCGGCTGGTTGGGATTGACGATCACCGCATCCGCCGGCAATTGCGGGCCGGGCAGGTGGTGGTCGGTCACCAGCACATCCAGGCCCAGCGCGCGCGCCGCCGCCACGCCTTCCACGCTGGCGATGCCGTTGTCCACGGTCACGAGCAGGTCGGCGCCGGCTTCCTTCACGCGCCGCGCGATGGCGGGCGTGAGGCCGTAGCCGTCCACCACGCGGTCGGGCACGAGGTAGTCGACGTTCTTCGCGCCGAGCAGGCGCAAGCCGCGCACGCCGACGGCGCAGGCGGTGGCGCCGTCGCAGTCGTAGTCGGCCACGATGCAGATGCGGCGCTGCGCCGCGATGGCGTCGGCCAGCAGCACAGCGGCTTCACGCGAGCCCTTCAGGCCTTCGGGCGGCAACAGGTGCTTCAGGCCGTCGTCCAGTTCCTCGCGCGCGATGACGCCGCGTGCGGCGTACAGGCGCGCCAGCAGCGGGTGCACGCCGGCTTGTTCCAGCGCCCAGGCGGCGCGAGGCGGGATGTCCCGGGTTTCGATCTTCACAATGGTTCCAGCCAGGTGGTGGCGGGGCGGGGCGGCAGCCAGCGCCCCAGGCGTTGCGGCCAGCCGGCGCCCGCGCTGCGCCAGGTGCGCGCGATGCGGTCGCCGCACAGCGTGACCGCGACGGGCTCGCCGGCATCCAGGCGGGCACGCAGTGGTGCGACCTGTGTCTCATCGATCTGGCGCCACGCGCCGGCCCACGAAGCCCAGTCTTCGGCCAGCGCGGGATGCCGCAGCACCTGCGTGACCAGCAGGCCCGCGGGCCGCGAGGGCGCGGGTTGCGGCAGCACGCCGTTGCCGCTGACCCAGAACGAGTTCACCGGCAACTGGCCGCCGCGCGTGCGCTCTTCGTTCACATCGTGCGTGTACAGCAGCATCTGCATCTCCTGCTGCAGGCGGCGCAGCGGCTTGCCCGTGTCGCCGCGCGGCATCCAGCGGTCGATCACTCGGCCCGCCACGCGGTCCAGCGAAGCGCAAGGCAGCTGCGCGAACAGTGGCCCGGCCGCCCGCCAGCGCGTGGGCGCCTGGTACTCGAGGCGCAAGCCGTCCTGCTCGAAGTAGGGCCGCATGGCGGCCAGCAGCGCCTGCGATTCCTGCGCGTCCAGCCGCAGCTCCTGCGGGTGGTGCATGAAGACATGGTCGGCGCCCACGCGCCAGTGGCAGGGCGTGACCCAGGCCCAGGCCTGGCCGCCGGCCGCGCTGCCGGCCTGCGCCAGTTCCCACGCCGCGAAAGGCAGCAGCCCATCGGAGCCGCCCAGGCCGCATTCGCGGGCCACGGCCATCTCGTGCGGCATGGACAGGGTGGTTTCGTCGTGGCCGGCGTCCTGGGCGGGCGCCAAGCGCGCGAGCACGCGCTCCAGGTGCGGCAGGCGCAGGCCCGCCAGCGTCTCGCGGCACCCCGGGGCGGCGCTGGCCGCGAAGGGGATCAACAAGTGGGTACCGTCCGACATGGGCGGAATTGTCGCGGATGCCACAATCCGCAACATTCCCTGACCGCCACGAAACCCGCCGAATGCGTGTTCCTTACGAGCTGGTGCTGGGTTGGCGCTACACCCGGGCCGGCCGCGCCACCCGCCGAAACGGCTTCATCTCCTTCATCTCCGGCGTCTCCATGCTCGGCATCGCGCTGGGTGTGGCCGCGCTGATCATCGTGCTGTCGGTGATGAACGGCTTCCAGAAGGAAGTGCGCGACCGCATGCTGGCCGTGGTGTCGCACGTGGAGGTTTACGGGCCGGGCGGCGGCATGCTGCCCGATCCGGCGCGCACCGCGAAGGAGGCGCGCGCCAATCCGCAAGTCATCGGCGCCGCGCCCTTCATCGCGGCGCAGGCGCTCATCGCGCGCGGCGAGGACATGCGCGGCGCCATCGTGCGCGGCATCGACCCCAAGCTGGAGCCGCAGGTCACCGACCTGGGCAAGACCGTCGCGCCGGGCACGCTCGAGAAGCTGGTGCCCGGCAGCTTCGGCGTGGTGCTGGGCGTGGAGCTGGCGCGCGCGCTGGGCGTGCGCGAGGGCGACCCGGTGACGCTCATCGCGCCAGGCGGGCAGGTGACGCCCGCGGGCATCGTGCCGCGCCTGAAGCAGATGACGGTGGTGGGCACGTTCGACTCCGGCCACTTCGAATACGACAGCGGCCTGGTGCTGCTGCACCTGGAGGACGCGGAGCGCCTGTTCCGCCTCGAGGGCCCGACGGGCCTTCGCCTCAAGCTGAAAGACCTGAACCAGGCGCGCGAAGTCGGCGCCGAGCTGCAGCAGTCGCTGACCGGCCCGGTGGTGGTGCGCGACTGGACGCGCCAGAACCGCACCTGGTTCGCGGCCGTGCAGCTGGAAAAACGCATGATGTTCATCATCCTCACGCTGATCGTCGCGGTGGCGGCCTTCAACCTGGTGAGCACGCTGGTGATGACCGTCACCGACAAGCGCGCCGACATCGCCATCCTGCGCACGCTGGGGGCCAGCCCGCGCAGCATCATGGGCATCTTCGTCGTGCAGGGCGCCGCAGTGGGCGTCATCGGCACGCTGGCCGGGCTGCTGCTGGGGCTGGCCATCGCCTTCAACATCGACGTCATCGTGCCGGCGCTGGAGCACGCGCTGCACGCCAACTTCCTGCCGCGCGACATCTACCTGATCAACCGCATGCCCAGCGATCCGCAAAGCGGCGACATCGTACCCATCGCGGTGATCTCGCTGGTGCTGGCCTTCGTCGCCACGCTCTATCCCAGCTGGCGCGCCAGCCGCGTCAACCCGGCGGAGGCGCTGCGCTATGAGTGAGCCCGTGCTGCAGGCGCGCGGCCTGACCAAGCGCTTCACCGAAGGCCGCCTCGACGTCGAGGTGCTGCACGGCATCGACCTGGAGGTGCATCCCGGCGAGACGCTCGCCGTCGTCGGCGCTTCGGGGTCGGGCAAGAGCACGCTGCTGCACCTGCTGGGCGGCCTGGATTCGCCCACCAGCGGCACCGTGCGGCTGGCGGGGCGCGAGATGGCGGCGCTCAGCCCGGCGCAGCAGGGCGACCTGCGCAACCGGCACCTGGGCTTCGTCTACCAGTTCCACCACCTGCTGCCGGAGTTCACCGCGCTGGACAACGTGGGCATGCCGCTGCGTATCCGCCGCGATCCGCCCGAGGCTTGCGCGAAGACGGCGCAGGAGACGCTGGAAGCGGTCGGCATGGGCCACCGCGTCCAGCACCGCCCCGCGGAGCTGTCGGGCGGCGAACGCCAGCGCGTGGCCATCGCGCGCGCGCTGGTCACGCGGCCCGACTGCGTGCTGGCCGACGAGCCCACGGGCAACCTCGACCGCGTCACGGCCGACCACGTGTTCGACCTGATGCTGAAGCTGGCGCGCGAGCGGGGCACCGCGTTCGTGCTGGTGACCCACGATGAGTCACTCGCCGCGCGCTGTGGAAGGCAACTGCGCCTGACCTCCGGCCATTTGGGCTGACCGAGGGAGCTCGTGAATCCGGAGCAACCGGGCCCTTGACGCGCAGCGTCAAAGGATCCGGTTGAACCAGAGCACGGAGAGTCCCGCCGACAGCAGGGCCAGCGCTGCCGCAGCCAGCGCGAACAGCCCGGAGATCTCGGTTTCCTTCTTCTCCACGGCAAGCTTGGAGCTCAGCTCGTTGTAGACCTTCTTCAGGTCGTGCGCCGTGCCGGCGTAGAAGTACTCGGCGTTGGTCTTGCCGGCGATGGCCTTGAGCGTTTCCTCGTCCAGGCGCACGCGCATGGACCAGCCTTCGAAGCCGATGATCTCGCCGTCCACCGTTCCGATGCCCACCGTGTACACGCGGATGCCGCGGTCGGCCGCCATCTTGGCGGCTTCCAGCGGGTCGACGCCGGTGGTGCGCTGGCCGTCGGTCAGCATGATGATCGCGGCCGAGCTGTACGAGCCCGGCGCCACGGGCGTGAACTCCTTCTTTTCCTTCTTGTCGGTGTCGATGGACAGGCCGCGCTGCGGGCGGCCGCCCATGCCGCCGCCCTGCATGGCCGCCAGCTCGATGCCCTGGTCGGGGAACAGCGTGGCCAGCGAGATGACGATCGCATTGCCCGTCGCCGTCGCGCGCTGCAGCTGGAAGCGGTCGATGGCCGTAACCAGGTCCTCGCGGTTGGTGGTGGGCAGCTGGGCGACCTGCGCCGAACCGGCGAAGGCGACGATGCCCACCTTCACGTTGCGCGGCAGTTCTTTCAGGAACGATTTCGCCGCGGCCTGCGCGGCGGCCAGGCGCGTGGGCAGCACGTCGCTGGCGCGCATGCTGCCCGAGACGTCCATCGCCAGGATGATGGTCTGCTGGTTCGAAGGCAGCGTGACCACCGCCGTCGGCCGCGCCGCGGCCAGCAGCATCGCGGCCATCGCCAGCAGGAAGAGGATGGGCGGGATGTGGCGGCGCATGCCCTGGCCGGGGCCCATGGCCTCGCGCACGATGGACAGCGACGCGTAGCGCAGCGCCAGCTTCTTCTTGCGCCCCATCAGCCACAGGTACAGCAGCACCAGCAGGGGCAGCGCCAGCAGGAACCACAGGAATTCGGGCCAGAGGAATTGCATGACTTCTTTCCCGTTCAGGCGGCCTTCAGGTGCGTGGGCATGCCGCCGCCGGCGTTCAGGCGGGTGCGGCGCTTGCGCATCTCGGTGAAGCGGATGACGGCGTCGACCAGGTCGGCTTCGGTGGACAGCTCCAGCGCGTCCACGCCCGCGCGCGACAGCGATTCGCGCAGCTCGGCCTCGCGCTGCGCGGCGATGCGCGCGAAGCGCTTGCGAAAGCCCGGGTCGTGCGTGTCCACCAGCAACTGCTCGCCCGTCTCCGCGTCGCGCAGCGTCAGCAGGCCCAGGTCGGGCAGCTGCAGCTCCAGCGGGTCGGTCAGGCGCACCGCGACGACTTCATGCCGCTGCGCCAGCATGCCCAGCGGCTTTTCCCAGCCGGGCTCGCTGATGAAATCGGAGACGACGAAGATGGTGGACCGGCGCTTGATCACGCCCGCCCCCGCGTCCAGCAGGTCGCGCAGCCGCGTGGGGCCGGCGTTCTCGGCGCCGGCCGGCCGCGCCTGCATCGCGTGCAGCAGGTGCAGCACGTGGCGGCGGCCGCCGCGCGTGGGGATGACCGTGTCCACGCCCGCGCCGTACAGCATGGCGCCGACGCGGTTGCCGTGGCGCGTGAGCATGCGCGCGAGCACGCCGACGAACTCGGCCGACACGTTGCGCTTGCGTTGCTCGCCGGAACCGAAGTCCACCGACGGGCTCAGGTCCAGCAGGAACCAGGCGGCCATCTCGCGGTCTTCGGTGAAGACGCGCACGTGCGGCAGGCCGGTGCGGGCGGTGACGTTCCAGTCGATGTGCCGCACGTCGTCGTGCAGCTGGTACTCGCGCAGGTCCGCCAGGTCCAGGCCCGCGCCGCGCATCAGCGTGCGGTAGTCGCCTTGCAGCAGCCCGTCCAGGCGGCGGATGACGGTCCACTCCAGCCGCTTGAGCACGCGCTCGGCGGCGCCATGCGGGGACACCGCGGAACTGGCTTCGCCAGGCCGCTGGTGCCGCCCCCCAGTGGGGGAAAGCGCCGAAGGCGCCTCGGGGGGCGTCTTGCTACGCAGCCAGTTTTTCATGTTCGAGCGGGCGCGCCGGGGCCGGAATCTTGGACATGATCTGGCCGACGACCGCATCGGCGTTCAGGCCCTCCGACAGCGCCTCGTACGACAGCACCAGGCGGTGGCGCAGCACGTCGGGCACCAGGTCGGCCATGTCTTCGGGCAGCGCGTAGGTGCGGCCGCGCAGCATCGCGAGGGCGCGCGCGCCTTCGGTCAGGCTGATGGTGCCGCGCGGGCTGGCGCCGAAGGTGATGTACTTGCGCAGGTCTTTCAGGCCGTGCTTCTCGGGCGTGCGCGTGCACGACACCAGCTTCACCGCGTACTGCACCAGCGACGGGTCGACGTACACGCGGCGGCATTCGTGCTGCAGCGCGGCCAGCTGCTCGGTGGTGGCGACGGGCGACACGTCCACGGCCGGGCCGGTGACGCGCTCGACGATGACGTATTCCTCTTCGTCGGTCGGGTAGTCCACCAGCACCTTCATCATGAAGCGGTCCACCTGCGCCTCGGGCAGCGGGTAGGTGCCTTCGGTCTCGATCGGGTTCTGCGTGGCCATCACCAGGAACGGGTTGGGCACCTTGTGCGTGTCGCCCGCGATGGTGACTTGCCGCTCCTGCATCACTTCCAGCAGCGCGCTCTGCACCTTGGCCGGCGCGCGGTTGATCTCGTCGGCCAGCAGCAGGTTGGTGAACACCGGCCCCAGCGAGGTGGTGAAGTCGCCGCTCTTCTGGTTGTAGATGCGCGTGCCCACCAGGTCCGAGGGCACCAGGTCGGGCGTGAACTGGATGCGCTTGAAGTTGCCGCGCACGGTGCTGGCCAGCGTCCTCACCGTCAGCGTCTTCGCCAGGCCCGGCACGCCTTCCACCAGCAGGTGGCCCTGCGCGAGCATGGCGACCATGACGCGCTCGAGGAAGCGGTCCTGGCCGACGACGATGCGCTTGACCTCATAGAGAATCTGCTCCATGAGCTTGGCGGTGGCGCTGTCCTGGCGGGTGGTGGGTTCCATCGTGGTTCCGTTGATGACGAATGACGGATGACTCGGCCGCTACGCGGCCGGGATGACAAATGCGGGGCTTCGGTCATTCGTCATAGAGCGAAGCGAAGCCATTCGTCGGCTTCAGAACGGCGGCAGGCCGGCGGCCTGGGCGGCGTTCTCGATCGGCACGGCGAAGCCGATGCCCAGGAAGGTGCGCGCGGGCGTCGGGTTGAGGATGGCGGTGACGATGCCCACCACCTCGCCATCCATCGTGACCAGCGGGCCGCCGGAGTTGCCGGGGTTGGCCGCCGCGTCGAACTGGATGAGGTTGGTCATCTCCTGCTTGCCTTCGGGCGAGCGGAACGAGCGCTTCAGGCCGGAGACGATGCCGCCGGAAGCCGAGGGCCCGATGCCGAAGGGGAAGCCCACGGCCAGCACCTTGTCGCCCGGCGCCAGGTCGCCGGTCGAGCGCATGGTGGCGGCCTCCAGGTCGTCGGGAATCTTGTGGGCCTGCAGCACCGCGAGGTCGTTCTCGGCCTGCACGCCGGTGACGGAGGCGTCGGCTTCCAGCCCATCGAAGAAGGTGACCTTCACCTTGTCGGCGCCGGAGATCACGTGCAGGTTGGTGAGGATGACGCCCTTGTCGACGATGACCACGCCGGTGCCCACGCCCGCTTCGATGTCGTCGTCGTCATCCGCGGCGGAAGGTTTCACCGCCTTGTCGGCGCCCTGCGCCGGGCCCAGCGCCTTGGGCTTGGCGCCATGGCCGAGCCTGGTGAGCGTCTCGTCTTTCAGCTTGCTTTTCTTCACGTAGCTGACCACGCGCACCACCGACGGACGGATGTTCTCGTACGCCTTGGAGTACTCGGAAGGCAGCGTCTGGGTTTCCAGCGTCTTGAGCACCGCCGCGTTGATGTCGTCCTGGGTCAGCTTGCGCTGGCCCGGCCGCAGGTTCATCCCCAGGCTGACGGCGAGCAGCGCGGCCAGCAGCGAGATGGCCGCCCATTGCAGGTACGGGCCGGCGAACCAGCGGCGCTTGCGCACGGGTGCGGGGGATTCGGAGGCGACAGCTTCGGGCGCGGGCTGCGCGGCGGCGGGGGCCTGCTGCGCAGGAGCCGGACGGCTGGAGCTGTAGAGAGCTGGCCTGCGCATCGGATCACCTTCTCGGACGGCGGGGCCCGCGCGGGCCCCGGAAATTCGAAAGCACACGGTAGCACGGTTTGGCAGGGCATGCACGGTTGGCGCGGCGGCCCCATGGCCCGTTCGGGCATCATCGTCCGCATGCCCGCCGCCTTCGTGGACACGCACTGTCACCTGGACGCGCCCGAGTTCGCTGGGCAAGCCACCGATGTGCGCGCGCGGGCGCGCGCGGCGGGCGTCGTGCATTGCGTGATCCCGGCGGTGGAGGTGGCCGCGTTCGACGCGGTGCGCGGGCTGGCGCATGCCTGCGGCGACAGCTACGCGCTGGGCATCCATCCGCTGTTCACGCCGCGGGCGAGTGAATCCGACATCGAGGCGCTCGACCGGGCACTGACGGCGAATGCCGGCGACCCACGGCTGGTGGCGGTGGGCGAGATCGGCCTCGACCATTTCGTGCCCGGCCTGGACCGCGACCGGCAGGAGTTCTTCTACCGCGAGCAATTGCGCCTGGCGAGCCGGCACGGGCTGCCGGTGATCCTTCACGTGCGCCGCTCGGCCGACCGGCTGCTCAAGCACCTGCGCGAGCAGCCGGTGATCGGCGGCATCGCGCACGCCTTCAACGGCAGCGAACAGCAGGCCGGGGAGTTCCTCAAGCTCAACTTCAAGCTGGGCTTCGGCGGCGCCGTCACCTTCGATCGTGCGCTGCAGTTGCGGCGGCTGGCCGCGTCGCTGCCGCTTTCGGCGCTGGTGCTGGAAACGGATGCGCCCGACATCCCGCCGCACTGGCTCTACCGTACGGCGCAGCAGCGCGCGCAAGGCGAGCCGCAGGGCCGCAACGAACCGGCGGAGTTGCCCCGCATCGCGCAGGCCGTCGCGGACCTGCGCGGCATCGGCATCGGTGAGCTGGCGCAGGCAAGCACGCGCAATGCTGCGCACGCACTGCCGCGGATGGCCGCGTTGCTCGGCCCATAATCGCGCGCCGTGACCGACGCCCAGCTTCCCGAAGTCCATTTCTCCGACCACGGCGACGTCCGCTACCTGCACCTGGGCACCGACTGGGTCCAGGGCTCGATGCGGCTGGACGATCCCTTCGGCATCCACCTCGAGTACGTCCAGCGCATGATGGCCTGGCTGCTGTTCGTCGACCCGTCGACGGTGCCGCGCCGCCACGCCATGCAGCTGGGCCTGGGCGCGGCCGCGCTCACCAAGTTCTGCCACCGCAAGCTGCGGATGAAGACCACCGCGATCGAGCTGAACCCGCAGGTGGTGGCGGCGTGCCGCCTGTGGTTCAAGCTGCCGCGCGACGATTCGCGCCTGTCGGTCGTGCTGGGCGATGCCGCGGAAGTCGCCGCGCATGAGCACTGGCGCGGCCAGGTGGACGCGTTGCAGGTGGACCTGTACGACCAGGAGGCCGCGGCGCCCGTGCTGGACAGCCAGGCTTTCTACGCCGACTGCCGCCGGCTGCTGACCGAGGACGGCTGCATGACGGTGAACCTGTTCGGCCGCTCGTCCAGCTACGAGCGCAGCCTGGCACACATCGTCGGTGCGTTCGGCAACACGGCGGTCTGGGCGTTCCGGCCCACCCGCGAAGGCAACACCATCGTGCTGGCGCTGCGCACGCCCGTGCATCCGGCCCGTGCGGAATTGCTCGCCCGGGCGGACGAAATCCGCTCGCGCTGGGACCTGCCGGCGCCCAAATGGTTGCGCGTCTTCAAACCTGTGGAATGATGGACGGATGAGCACGACCGCCCGCGCCAAGGCCCCCGACGCCCGAACTCTCCGGGGTCCGCTGGATTGGCGGCGCGTCGTCGAATGGCTGAGCGAGGACGGCGTCATTTCTGCCGAGGAAGCCGCGCGCACCATCGCCCGCTGCTCGCAGGCGCAGAGCGCGCAGCCGCCGCTGGTGCGGTTGGCCGCGGTGTCGATGACGCGCCTGCAGGACGGCAAGCCGCTCGACATCGAGACGCTCACCCAGTACCTGGCCGGCCGCGCCGGGCTGGACTACCTGCGCATCGACCCGCTCAAGGTGGACGTGGGCCGCGTCTCCGACACGATGAGCGCGGCGTATGCCGAGCGCCACCGCGTGCTGCCGGTGCAGGTGACGCCCAGCGAAGTGGTCGTCGCCACGGCCGAACCCTTCATCGACGACTGGGTGGGCGAAGTCGAGCGGCAGGCGCGCCGATCGGTGCGGCGCGTGGTCGCGAACCCGCAGGACATCCACCGCTACACGGCCGAGTTCTTCGCGCTGGCCAAGTCGGTGCGCGCCGCGCAGCGTTCCGGCGGCAACGCGGGCGCGGGCAGCTTCGAGCAGCTGGTGGAGCTGGGCAAGAGCAACAAGCAGCTGGACGCCAACGACCAGGGCGTGGTGCAGGTCGTCGACTGGCTGTGGCAGTACGCCTTCGACCAGCGCGCCAGCGACATCCACCTGGAGCCGCGGCGCGAGCAGGGCGTGATCCGCTTTCGCATCGACGGCGTGCTGCACCCGGTCTACCAGATGCCCATGGGCGTGCTCAACGCCATGACCGCGCGCATCAAGCTGCTGGGCCGCATGGACGTGGTGGAAAAGCGCCGCCCGCAGGACGGCCGCATCAAGACCCGCAACCCGCGCGGCGACGAAGTGGAAATGCGCCTGTCGACGCTGCCCACCGCCTTCGGCGAGAAGATGGTCATGCGCATCTTCGACCCCGACACGGCGGTGAAGGACCTGGACGCGCTGGGCTTCTCGCAGCACGACGCGCAGCGCTGGGAAGCGCTGGTGAAGCGGCCGCACGGCATCATCCTGGTGACCGGGCCCACGGGCTCGGGCAAGACCACCACGCTGTACTCCACCCTCAAGCGCGTGGCCACCGAGGAGGTGAACGTCAGCACGGTGGAAGACCCGATCGAAATGATCGAGCCGGCGTTCAACCAGACGCAGGTGCAGCCGCAGCTGGACTTCAGCTTCGCCGAGGGGCTGCGCGCGCTGATGCGCCAGGACCCGGACATCATCATGGTGGGCGAGATCCGCGACCTGGAGACGGCCGAGATGGCCGTGCAGGCCGCGCTCACCGGCCACCTGGTCTTCTCCACGCTGCACACCAACGACGCGCCTTCGGCGTTCACGCGCCTCATGGAACTGGGCGTGCCGGCGTACCTGCTCAACGCTACCGTGCTGGGCGTGCTGGCGCAGCGCCTGGTGCGCACGCTGTGCAAGCAGTGCCGCCAGCCCGACGAGAGCGCGCCGCGCGAGCCGGTGGAAGAGGTGGTCAAGCCGTGGAAGCTCACGGGCGGCTGGCGGCCGTACAAGCCGGTGGGCTGCGTCGATTGCCGCATGACCGGCTTCATGGGCCGCATGGGCCTGTACGAGCTGCTGACGGTGAGCGAGGGCTTCCGCGAGCAGATGACGCGCGACCCGTCGCTGGAGCACCTGCGCCGCCAGGGCGTGGCCGGCGGCATGCGGCCGCTGCGGCTGGCCGGCGCGCTGCGGGTGGCCGAGGGCATCACCACGCTGGAGGAAGTGCTCACCGCCACGCCGCCGCTGTCGTGAGGCGGCGCAGCCCCGCCGTGGTGCGCGGCGTAGTGCGTTCGGGCGGCATAGGTGGAATCCACATCTACCTGACCGGAGCCTGACCGCAACAATCCGTCCCTTCGGAGAAATCCGCGAGGAGACGAGACTTTGCGAATCAAGAGCCACAAGGACTTCGGGTCCGGCCTGATGTTCACGGCCGTGGGTATCGCCTTCGCCTGGGGCGCCACCAACTACACCATCGGCGAGGGCGCCCGCATGGGTCCCGGCTATTTCCCGCTGATGCTGGGCATCCTGATGGCCATCCTCGGCCTGGCGATCACTTTCACTTCACTCGTGGTCGAGACCGAGGACGGCGACCGCATCGGCGCTATCGCGTGGAAGCCGCTGGGTTTCATCATCGGATCGAACGTGCTGTTCGGCGTGCTGCTGGCCGGCATCCCGCGCCTCGGCATCCCGGCCTTCGGCCTGATCGTCGCCATCTACGGCCTGACTTTCGTCGCCGCGATGGCGGGCGACGAGTTCAAGGCCAGGGAAGTGGCGGTGCTGGCCACCGTGCTGGCCATCGGCAGCTACCTCGCCTTCGTGGTGCTGCTCAAACTGCAATTCCCGGTCTGGCCGTGGTTCATCGGCTGAGCGGGAGAACGACATGGACCTGATCACCAACCTTTCCATCGGCTTCGGCGTCGCCGTCACGCCGATCAACCTGCTGTACGCGTTCATCGGCTGCCTGCTGGGCACGCTGATCGGCGTGCTGCCCGGCGTCGGCCCGGTGGCCACCATCGCGATGCTGCTGCCCGCCACGTACGCGCTGCCCCCCGTGTCGGCGCTGATCATGCTGGCCGGCATCTACTACGGCGCGCAGTACGGCGGCTCCACCACGGCCATCCTGGTCAACCTGCCGGGCGAATCGTCCTCGGTCGTGACGGTGATCGACGGCTACCAGATGGCACGCCAGGGCCGCGCGGGTCCCGCGCTCGCCGCCGCCGGCCTGGGCTCGTTCTTCGCCGGCTGCGTGGGCACGCTGATCCTGGCGGCGTTCGCCGCGCCGCTGACCGAAGTCGCGTTCAAGTTCGGCCCCGCCGAATACTTCTCGCTGATGGTGCTGGGCCTGATCGGCGCGGTGGTGCTGGCTTCCGGCTCGCTGGTGAAGGCGGTCGCGATGATCGTGCTGGGCCTGCTGCTGGGCCTGGTGGGCACGGACGTCAACTCCGGCGTCGCGCGCTATTCGTTCGACATCCCGGAACTCACCGACGGCATCGGCTTCATCGTCATCGCCATGGGCGTGTTCGGCTACGGCGAGATCATCCAGAACCTGTCGAAAGCGGCGGAAGACCGCGAGGTGTTCACCTCCAAGGTCACCGGCCTGATGCCGACGAAGGAGGACTTCAGGAACATGGTTCCCGCGGTGCTGCGCGGCACGGCGCTGGGCTCGGCGCTGGGCATCCTGCCGGGCGGCGGCGCGCTGCTGTCGGCTTTCGCGGCGTACACCATCGAGAAGAAGACGTCGCTGCGTCCGGGCGAAGTGCCTTTCGGCAAAGGCAACATCCGCGGCGTCGCGGCGCCCGAGTCGGCCAACAACGCGGGCTCGCAGACTTCTTTCATCCCGCTGCTGACGCTGGGCATCCCGCCCAACGCGGTGATGGCGCTGATGGTGGGCGCGATGACCATCCACAACATCCAGCCGGGCCCGCAGGTGATGACCAGCAACCCGCAGCTGTTCTGGGGCCTGATCGCCTCGATGTGGGTGGGCAACCTGATGCTGGTGATCCTGAACCTGCCGCTGATCGGCATGTGGATCAAGCTGCTCACGGTGCCTTACCGCTGGCTGTTCCCCGCCATCGTGCTGTTCTGCGCCATCGGCGTGTACTCCACCAACAACAACACCTGGGACGTGTGGATGGTGGCCATCTTCGGCGTCATCGGCTACGTGTTCATCAAGCTGGGGTGCGAACCCGCGCCGCTGCTGCTGGGTTTCATCCTGGGCCCGATGATGGAAGAGAACCTGCGCCGCGCGCTGCTGCTTTCGCGCGGCGACTGGAGCGTGTTCGTCACACGCCCGCTGTCCGCGGGGCTGCTGGCCGCGGCGCTGCTGCTGCTGATCGTCGTGCTGCTGCCTTCGATCAAGGCCAAGCGCGAGGACGTGTTCCAGGAAGAGGACTGACCGCATGACCGCTCGCGGGGCTCGCATGGCCTCGCCCGCGGCTCGATGACGCATGACGGGGCCGGAGCGCCCCGTTTGTCATTCGTCATTCGTCATTGACGCCGCAGTCGGAGTCATTCCGTCATCGGCGGGCAGGGCACAATCACCGAGTGACCGCCGCCAAGCCCGCCAGCCTGCTGCCTGGCCTCGTGTACGCAGCCGCCGGTGCCATCGCTTTCAGCGGCAAAGCCATCATCGTCAAGCTCGCCTACCGCTGGGGCGTGGACGCCGTGCAGCTGATCATGCTGCGCATGCTGTTCGCGCTGCCGCTGTTCGTCGCGATGGCGTGGTGGGCCGGCCGCGGACAGCCGCCGCTCTCGGGGCGCGAATGGGCGGGCATCGTGGGCCTGGGCCTCACCGGTTACTACCTGGCCAGCTTCCTCGACTTCGCCGGCCTCGCCTACATCACGGCTTCGCTCGAGCGGCTGATCCTGTACCTCTCGCCCACGCTGGTGCTGCTGCTCGGCTGGCTGATGCACCACAAGCCCTTCACCCGCATGCAGCTGGCCGGCATGGCCGTCAGCTACGTGGGCGTGGCGATGGTGTTCGGCCACGAACTGGGCGCGATGGGCCCGGGCACGGTGTGGGGTTCGGTCCTCGTGTTCGGCAGCGCCGTGAGCTACGCCATCTACCTGGTGTACAGCGGCCAGATGGTGAAGACGCTGGGCTCGATCCGGCTGGTGGGCCTGGCCACCTCGTTCGCCTGCCTGTGCTGCATCGTGCAGTTCGTCGTGCTGCGGCCTTTGAACACGGCCTTCGCGGTCGCGCCGCAGGTGATCTGGCTGTCGGTGCTGAACGCGACGCTGTGCACCGCCGTGCCCGTGCTGCTGGTGATGATGGCCATCGAGCGCATCGGCCCGGCGCTGGCTTCGCAGATCGGCATGATCGGCCCGCTGTCCACCATCGCCATGAGCGCGCTGCTGCTGGGCGAGCCCTTCACCGGCTGGATCGCGGTAGGCACGGTGCTGGTGCTGGCCGGCATCTGGGTGTTCACGCGCGGCGCATCACGTTAGGCGCGCCTCGCCCGTATCATCCGGCGCTTCGAATTCGAGAGGACGACAGCATGGATCTGGGCATCGCAGGCAAGTGGGCGCTGGTGTGCGGCGCCAGCAAGGGGCTGGGCTTTGGCTGCGCGCAGGCGCTGTCGCGCGAAGGCGTGAACGTGGTCATCGTCGCGCGCGGCGAGCCCGCGCTGAAGGACGCGGCGCAGAAGCTGCTGGCCGATCCGGGCAGGCCGAAGGATGCGCAGGTGCTGCACGTCGCGGCGGACATCACCACCGCCGAGGGCCGCGCCGCGGTGTTCGGCGCGCGCAAGGACTACGACATCGTCGTGACCAACGCCGGAGGCCCGCCGCCCGGCGACTTCCGCGACTGGGACCGCGAAGCCTGGATCAAGGCGGTGGACGCGAACATGCTCACCCCCATCGAGCTCATCAAGGCCACCGTCGACGGCATGGCTGCTCGCGGTTTCGGCCGCATCGTGAACATCACCTCGTCGGCGGTGAAGTCCCCGATCGACATCCTCGGCCTGTCCAACGGCGCGCGCAGCGGCCTGACGGGCTTCGTGGCCGGCGTGGCACGCACGCGCAAGCTGGCCTCCGCCAACGTGACCATCAACAACCTGCTGCCCGGCGCTTTCGACACCGACCGCCTGCGCGGCACGATGCAAGGCGCGGTGAAGAAGACCGGGCAGACGATGGACCAGGTGGAAGCCGCGCGGCTGAACACCATCCCCGCGCACCGGTTCGGCACGCCGGCCGAGTTCGGCGCCGCCTGCGCCTTCCTGTGCAGCGCGCACGCCAGCTACATCACCGGCCAGAACATCCTGACCGACGGTGGTGCCTATCCCGGCACCTACTGAAGCCGCGATGCAGTCCGCGCCCGTGGACATCCTCGCGCTGGGCGAGGCGATGCTGGAGTTCAACCAGACCGGCGAAGGCGGCGGGCGCCACTACCTGCAGGGCTTCGGCGGCGACACCTCCAACTTCGCCATCGCCGCGGCGCGGCAGGGTGCCCGCGTGGGCTACCTGTCGGCGTTGGGCGACGACGAGCACGGCCGGCTGTTGCGCGCGTTGTGGGACCAGGAAGGCGTGGACCACTCGGGCGTGGCCACCGACGCCGGCGGCTACACCGCCGTGTACTTCGTCAACCACGACGAGCGCGGCCACCATTTCAGCTTCATGCGCGTGGGCTCCGCGGCCGCGCGCATGCAGCCATCGCACCTTCCGCGCGAGCGCATCGCCGCCGCGAAGGTGCTGCACCTCTCGGGCATCAGCCTGGCGATCTCGCCTTCCGCGTGCGACACGGCCTATGCGGCCATCGACACCGCGCGGCGCGCAGGCGTGCGCGTGTCTTTCGACACCAACCTGCGGCTGAAACTCTGGCCGGTCGACCGCGCGCGTGCGGTGATGACAGACGTCATGCGCCACTGCGACATCCTGCTGCCCAGCGTGGACGACGTGGCGGCGATCACCGGCTTGCGCGACCCCGATGCGCTGGTGGACTGGTGCCTGGGCCTGGGCGCGAAAGTGGTGGCGCTCAAGCTCGGCCATGAAGGCGCGCTGGTCGCCGACCCCAGGCAGCGCTGGCACATCCCGCCGCATGCGTGCAAGCACGTCGACGCCACCGGCGCCGGTGACACCTTCGGCGGCGCGTTCATCACGCGGCTGCTGGCAGGCGACGACCTGCCGACGGCGGGCCGCTATGCCGCCGTGGCGGCGGCCCTCTCCACCGAAGGCTACGGCGCGGTGGAACCCATCCCCACCGCGCAGCGCATGCGCGAAGCCCTGGAGAAGCGATGACCACCGGCGGCTGCATCGCCGTGCGGTGAAGCCGCAGGGATACGGGGTCCGCTATCCCTTCCGCGCCGACACCACGATGCCAGCCACGATCAGGACGAAGGCCACCGCGTGATACGCGTGCGGCGCCTCGCCCAGGAAAGCGGCTGACAGCAGCGCGGCGAACAGCGGCGTGAGGTTGGAGAAGAAGCCCGCGATGGTCGGGCCCACGCGCTGGATGCCCAGGCCCCAGCTGCGGTACGCCAGGATGGCCGGGCCGATGGCGATGTAGGCCAGCGCAACGAACACCGGCCAGCCCCAGGCGATGTGCTGCGGCGCATGCACCCACTCGGCGCCCGCGAACAGCCCGGACCAGGCGACGCCGAACACCATCTGCGCCATCAGGAAAGCGGACCAGTCGCCGCGGATCTCCGGCGGGTCGCCGGGCTTGGCGAGCAGCCAGCTGTACAAGGTCCAGCTCGCCGTGGCCAGCAGGATGAAGAAGTCGCCCGGCACCAGGCGCACCTGCCGCAGCACGTCCCAGTCGCCGCGGCTGAGCACCACCAGGACACCGGCGATGGACATCACGGCGCCGATCACCTGCCGCGCGGAGATGCGCTGGCCGAAGAAGAGCGCGCCCATGCCGATCATCCAGGCCGGCAGGCTGGCCGCCACCAGCGTGACGTTCAGCGGCGTGGACGTCTTCAGCGCCAGGTATTGCAGCGCGTTGTAGCAACCCACGCCCAGCAGGCCGAGCACGCAGAAGCGCTTCCACAGCGGCCACAGCGCGCTGCCCGTCCGCAGCGTGCGCCAGGCCAGCGGCAGCAGCAGCACGAAGGCCACGGCCCAGCGCAGGAAGTTCAGCGTCATCGGCGGCACCGAGCCGGCCATCAAGCGGCCGGCGACCGCGTTGCCCGCCCACAGCAGGGGCGGCAGGACGAGAAGGGCGGCGGTGGAAGCGGTGAGTCTCTGCTGCATGGGGCCCGCCACTGTAGCTGCCCAGCCATCGCCGCCGCGGGCAGGGGGCATCGAAACGTGGCAGGATTCGCGCTCGCTTTTTCCCGAACGAGGAGAACACCGATGACCCGAGCCGTCCGCATCGAGCAGCACGGAGGACCCGAGCAACTGAAGATCGCCGATGTGCAGGTGGGCGAGCCCGGTCCCGGCCAGATTCGCATCCGCCACAAGGCGGTGGGCCTGAACTTCATCGACGTGTACCACCGCACGGGCCTGTACAAGATGGAGATGCCCGCCGGCATCGGCATGGAAGCGTCGGGCATCGTCGAAGCGGTGGGCGAAGGCGTCACGCACCTGAAGGCGGGCGACCGAGCGGCCTACGCCGGCAACCCGCCGGGCTCGTACTGCGAAGTGCGCGTCATGCCCGCGGCGCAGGTCTGCAAGCTGCCCGACGACATCGACTTCGAGACCGGCGCGGCCATGATGCTCAAGGGCATGACCGCGCAATACCTGCTGCGCCGCACGCTGCCGCAGGGCGGCCTGCAGCCCGGCGACCATGTGCTGTTCCACGCGGCCGCGGGCGGTGTGGGCCTGATCGCCTGCCAATGGGCCAAGGCACTTGGCCTGCAGCTGATCGGCACGGCGGGCTCGGACGAGAAGTGCAAGCTGGCCAAGGAGAACGGCGCGGCGCACGTCATCAACTACAGCAAGGAAGACTTCAAGGAGCGGGTGATGGAGATCACCGGCGGCAAGGGCGTGAAGGTGGTCTACGACTCGGTCGGCAAGGACACCTGGGACAAGTCGCTGGACTGCCTGCGGCCGTTCGGCCTGATGGCCAGCTTCGGCAACGCGTCGGGTCCCGTGCCGCCGTTCGCGCCCAATATCCTCGGCGTCAAGGGCTCGCTCTACGTCACGCGCCAGACCCTGTTCACGCACATCGCCACGCGCGAGTCGTGCCAGCAGATGGCCGACGAGCTGTTCGACGTGGTCGCTTCGGGCAAGGTGAAGATCCGCATCGACCAGCGCTACCCGCTGGACCAGGTGCAGCAGGCGCACCGCGACCTGGAAGCGCGCAAGACCACCGGCTGCACCATCCTCACCCTGTGAGCGGCCTGCTGCCGCGCGAGTGGGTGGCCGGCGTGCAGGCGCGGCTGCACCGCCCGCCCGAGCGGCCGCGCGTGCCGCTGCTGTGGCGCGGCGAGCCCATCGGTTCGGTCGAGCCGGAACTCGTCCGTGACGTCCTGCGGCGCGCGCCATCCTGGCAAGGGCGGTGGATGCTCCGTGCGAAGGCCGCTGAACTCGGCAATGGCGCGCTCACGCCGCTGATGGCCGAGCTGGCCGCCACCTTGCGCGACCTGGGCCTGTCGCACGTCTGGCGCGATGAACAACTGGCCGTCTGCGATGCCCGGGGCGCGGAGCTGGGCACGGTGGAACGCGCAGTCGTGCGTCCCTTGGGCGTGGCGACGCGGGCGGTGCACCTCGTCGGTCTTTCGCCCGACGGGCGCCACTGGGTGCAGCAGCGCGCCTTCAGCAAGGCCAACGATCCCGGGCTGTGGGACACGCTGATGGGTGGCATGGTGCCCAGCCGGCAAAGCGTGGAAGAAGCCCTCGCGCGCGAGACCTGGGAAGAGGCCGGGCTGCGGATGGGCCAGCTTCGCGACGTGGCCCGCGGCGGCCAGGTGGTGCGCCGAAGCCCGACCCCGGACGGTCCGCACGGCTACGTGGTGGAGGCCATCGACTGGTACCGCTGCACGGTGCCGGAAGGCGTGGTGCCGGCCAACCAGGACGGCGAGGTGGAACGCTTCGAACTGCTGGCATCCGCCGAGCTCCAGGCGCGCCTGTTGGCCAGTGGATTCACGCTCGAAGCCTCGGCCATCTATGCGCAGGCGCTGGCGGCGTGAACACGCACTGACCGCGCATTCCTACATAGGCTTGGTCCCGGGGCTTGCAGCCTCCGCCCGTGCGGTTGGGTAGATTGGTCCCCAACTGAACGAATAGCCGCGCCGCCCCGACCGGGATGGGACGCGGGCCGGAGCATCCCCAAATGGCTTTGAGAGCCTACATCGTCGAAGACAGCCCGACGATCCGAGACAACCTCATCGAGACGCTGCAGGAACTGGCGGAAGTGCAGCCCGTGGGGCTGGCCGACACCGAGAACGAGGGCAAGAAGTGGCTGGCCGCCAACCCCGACGGCTGGGACATCGCGGTGGTGGACCTGTTCCTGAAGCAGGGCAGCGGCCTGCGCATCGTCGAAGCCGCGCGCAACCGCCGCCGCGGCCAGAAGGTGATCGTGCTGAGCAACCACGCCACTTCCGACATGCGACGCCGCTGCGCGCAGCTGGGCGCGGACGCCGTCTTCGACAAGTCCACCGAGATCGACGCGCTGCTGGATTACTGCGTGAAGGCGCGCGGCGAGCTGGAAGCCGCCTGAGTCACCACCGCACGGTGCGCCAGCCGCGTTGCGCGGCGATGGCCGCCAGCCGTGGGTCGGCGTTGACCGCCACGGCCTCGTCCGCCGCTTCGAGCAGCGGCAGGTCGTTCATCGAGTCGCTGTATGCCGCACGGTGGAAGTCCGCGGATGCGGCGCCGCGCGAGGCCAGCCATTCATCGAGGCGCGTGAGCTTGCCTTGCCGCATGTTGGGTTCGCCCTCCAGGGCTCCCGTGAAGCGGCCGTCGCGCAGTTCCGCTTCGGTTGCCAGCAGGTGCTCGATGCCGAAGTGTTGCGCGGTCAATTCGGTGAGATAGCGGCTGGTCGCCGTCGTCATCACCACCCACCGCGAGCGGCGCTGCTCCTCTTTCACGAGTTCCATGGCACCGGGGGGGATGCGCGGCACGATCTCCTCGCGCAGGAAGCGTTGCCGCAGCGGTTGCCATTCCTGCGGCGTGCGGCCGGCGAGCGTGGACACGTAGAAGCCGCAGAACTCCGCCGTGCCCACGCTACCCGCCTTGTAGCGCGCTTCCATGTCGGCGTTGCGCGGCTCGAAGGTGGCGCGGTCCAGCAGGCCTTCGCGCATCAGGAAGTCGCACCACAGCACGTCGCTGTCGCCCAGCAACAGCGTGTGGTCCAGGTCGAAGAGTGCGAGGCGCGGTTTCACGCCGAGCGCAGGTGCCAGGCCTTGGGCCGCGTGAACGTCTGGATGCCATAGCTGGACAGCGTGAGGCCCACGCCCGAATCGCCGACGCCGCTCCACGGCAGGCGCGGGCTGACGCGGTCGCAGCAGTTCCAGTACACGCTGCCCGCATGCACCTGCGCCAGCAGCTTCTTCGCGCGCGCTTCGTCCTTCGTATACACGCCGGCGGTCAAGCCGTAGCGCGTGTCGTTCATCAGCTTCACGGCCTCTTCGTCGCCCGATACTTTCTGGATGCCGATGACGGGACCGAAACTTTCCTCGCGCATCAGCTCCATCGAGTGGTTCACGTTGGAGAAGACGGTGGCTTCGAACCAGTTGCCGGGCCCGCCCGCGCGCTGGCCGCCCGCGAGCAGCTTGGCGCCCTTGGCCTTCGCATCCGCCACCTGCGCTTCCAGCACCTTCAGCTGCGGTTCGCGCGTGATGGCGCCGATGTAGGTGTCTTCGGCCATCGGGTTGCCGCGCTTGTAGCCCTTCACCGTGTCGACGAAGGCGGCGACGAAAGCGTCGTGCACCTTCTCGTGCACGTAGATGCGCTCCACCGAGCAGCAGCTCTGGCCGGTGTTGTACATGGCGCCGTCGGCCAGCGACTCGGCGGCGGTCTTCGGGTCGGCGTCGTCGGCGACGTAGGTGGGATCCTTGCCGCCCAGTTCCAGCTGCAGCTTGACGAAGCGGTCGCCGACGGCCTGCGCGATGCGCTTGCCCGTGCCGTGCGAGCCGGTGAAGAACACGCCGTCCACCGGCTGCGCCAGCAGCGCGGTGCCGACTTCGCCGGCGCCGACCAGGCAGGTCATCACGTCCTTCGGCACGCCCGCTTCGTGCAGCAGGCGCGCGATCTCCAGGCCCGTCATCGCGGCGTACTCGGAAGGCTTGTACAGCACCGAGTTGCCGGTGAGCAGCGCGGGCAGGATGACGTTGCAGCCGACGAACCAGGGGTAGTTCCAGGCCGAGATGTTGGCGACCACGCCCAGCGGTTCGTGCTGGATCACCTCGCGCATGCCGCCTTCGTCGAACACCTGCTCGGGTTCGACGACGGGCTGGACCATGCCGAGGAAGAAGTCGATGCGCGGCAGCAGGCCATTCAGCTCGTTGCGCGACATCTTGATCGGCTTGCCGGTCTCCTTCGTCATGGTGGCGGCGAGTTTCTCGAGATCGCGCACCACGCCTGCGCGGAACCGGTCGACACAGGCTTTGCGTTCGGCCAGCGGGCGGGCGGCCCATGCGGGCTGCGCCGCGCGCGCGGCTGCGTACTTGGCTTTCACGCTGGCCGCGTCGTCCGCGGGCAGGTTGGCGATGGTTTCCCCGGTGGCGGGGTTCAGGACGGCGAGTGTGCTCATTCGGTGCGGGCCGCTTGCGCGGCCGAAAGGAAGTCGTGCAGCAGCGGCGTGTCGTCGACGACGCCGAGGTGCGGGAAATGGAACTCAGGGTGCCACTGCACCGCGGCGACCCAGGCGTCGCCGGTGTGCCGGATGGCTTCGATCACGCCGTCGTCGGGCGAGGTGGCTTCCACCGCGAAGTCCGGCGCCAGGTCCTTGATGCCCTGGTGGTGCACGCTGTTGATCTTGTGCTGTTCCGTGCGCAGCAGCTGCGACAGGCGCGTGCCGGGCAGGATGTCCACCTGGTGGAAGTTCAGGTCGTAGGCGTCGGCGTCGCGGTGCACGCGCGCACCGGGCTTCTGCGTGGAGATGTCCTGGTACAGCGTGCCGCCGTGCGCGACGTTGATCAGCTGCAGGCCGCGGCAGATGCCGAACACCGGCTTGCGCGCCGCCTCGAAAGCCTTGACCAAGGCGATCTCGTAGTCGTCGCGCGCCTTGTCGCCGTTCCACTCCGGGCGCAGCGGTTGCTCGCCGTAGCTGCCCGGCCAGACGTCGGCACCGCCGTGCAGCACCAGGCCGTCGAGCCAGTCCGCGTAGTCGGCCACCGTGACGTCGCCGCGGAAAGTGTCGCCCGCCGGCACCGGGATCATCACCGGCAGCGCGCCCGCGGCCATCACCCAGTGCGCCGTCGACTGCTCGATCCACTGCAGCGTCTTCTTCGGCGCCGCCTTGCGGGAAGCGTCCGGGTGGAAGAAGCAGGCGCTGATGCCGATCTTGAGCCTGTCCGCCTTCGAGCCTGACTTAACCCTCCCCCCCTGGGGGAGGGTTGGGGTGGGGGCGCTCCCAGAACTCATCTCACAGCGCTGCTTCAAACAGCCGCTTGAAATCGCCGGCCGTCACAGGCCGCGGATTCGTCTGGTGGCAGATGTCCTTCACCGCGATGTCCACCAGGCGCGGAATCTGCTCGGACTTCACGCCGTGCTGCGCCAGCTTGCCGCTGATGCCCACCTGCGCCTTCAGTTCGCGCAGCCAGGGGATGAACGCGGCGCCGCCGCCCTTCACCCCGCACACGTGCGCCAGTTCGTCGAACTTGGCCGGCACGGCCTCGCGGTTCCAGTCCAGCACGGTGTCGATCATCAGCGCGTTGGCCAGGCCGTGGTGCAGGTCGCACACGGCGCCCAGCGCGTGGGCGCACGAGTGCACGGCGCCCAGGTCTTTCTGGAAGGCGATGGCGCCCATCATCGAAGACATCATCATGTCGCTGCGGGCCGCCAGGTTGGACGGTTCCTTCACGGCGGTGAGCAGCGACCGCGCCGCGATGCGCGTGCCTTCCAGCGCGATGCCGTCGCACAGCGGGTGGTAGGCGGGCGAGAGGTAGCTCTCGATGTTGTGCGTCAGCGCGTCCATGCCGGTGGCCGCGGTCACCTGCGGCGGCAGGGCCAGCGTCAGTTCGGGATCGGCGAACACCTTCTTCGCCAGGATCTTCGCGCTGAACACCACGCGCTTGAGGTGCGTGTCGTCCTCGCTGATGACCGAAGAGCGGCCGACTTCCGAGCCCGTGCCCGACGTGGTGGGCAGCGCGACGAAGTACGGCAGCTCGTTGGAGATGGGTCGCACCTTGGGGTGGTCCCACACGTATTCGATGATGTCGCCTTCGTGCGTGGCGGCGATGCCGACCACCTTGGCGACGTCCAGCGCGGCGCCGCCGCCGAAGCCGATGATGCAGTCGGCTTGGTGCGCCTTGTAGGCCGCGGCACCGCCCATGACCTGGCTGGCGGTCGGGTTGCCGAACACGCCGCCGTAGACCGCGACGTCCAGCCCTTGCAGGTGCGACTGGAACTCGGCCAGCACGGGCAGGGCGGCCAGCGCCTTGTCGGTGACGATCAGCGGGCGCTTCAGGCCGTGCGACTTCAGGTGCGCGGCGACTTCCTTGCGCGCGCCGGGCCCGAAGGCGATGGAGGTGGGGAAGGAAAAGTTGGACAGGCTCATCAGATGATCTCGAAATAACGTTTCAATTCCCAGTCGGTGACGCCGTCCTGCCACTGGCGCCATTCCCACTCGCGGGTGGCGGCGAAATGGTCGACGAAGGTGTCACCGAGGAAGTCGCGCGCGACCTTGGACTCGCGGAAGTTGCGCGTGGTTTCGATCAGCGTGCGGGGCGCGCGCGGGACGTTCTCACCGCCCTGGTTGGTGCCGGTGATGGGCGGCGCGGTGAGCTTCAGGCCCTTTTCCACGCCATGCAGGCCAGCCGCGATGACCGCGGCCATCGCCAAGTAAGGATTAACGTCGGCGCCCGGGCAACGCGTTTCCAGCCGCGTGGCCTTGGGCGAGCCGGCGATGACGCGGAAGCTGGCCGTGCGGTTGTCGATGCCCCAGGTGGGTTTCACCGGCGCCCAGAAGCCGTCGACCAGCCGCTTGTAGCTGTTGATGGTGGGCCACAGCATGGGCCCGAATTCCATCAGGCAGGCCACCTGGCCGGCCAGGTAGCTCTCGAACAGCTTGCTCATGCTGCGCTGCGACTTGCCGTCGAAGAACAGGTTCTTCTTGCCGTCCGACAGGCTCTGGTGGATGTGGCCGCTGCAGCCTGGGTACTTCTGTGACCACTTGGCCATGAAGCTGGGCATGACGCCGTAGCGCTTGCCGATCTCGCGCGCGCCGGTCTTGAACAGGATGGCGCGGTCGGCCTGCTCCAGCGCGGACGAGAAGCCGATGGCCGCTTCGTACACGCCGGGACCGGTCTCGGTATGCAGGCCTTCGATGGGCACGTTGAACGCCAGCATCTCGTCCATCAGCGCGTTGAAGAAGCCGGGGTTGTCGGCCATGCGCAGCAGCGAGTAGCCGAACATGCCGGGCGTGAGGGGTTCGGGCGGCTGGCCGTTCTTCGCGGCCCAGGTGTGGGGCGTCTCGCGGAAGTTGAACCACTCGAATTCCATGCCCGTCATGACTTCGAAGCCGAGTTTCTTCGCGCGCGCCAGCACGCGCTTGAGCGTCTGGCGCGGGCATGCCGGGTGCGGCGTGCCGTCGGCGTTGACGAATTCGCCCAGGAAGAAATCGACGTTGTTGTCCCACGGCACCTGGCGCGCGGTGTCCAGGTCGACGCGGGCCAGCGCATCGGGGTATCCGTGCTGCCAGCCGGTGATGGTGGTGTTGTCGTAGCAGACGTCCTGCGAGTCCCAGCCGAACACCACGTCGCAGAAGCCGAAGCCGCCTTCGACGGCGCCTTCGAACTTGCCGACGTGCAGGTACTTGCCGCGCAGGATGCCGTCGATGTCGCTGACGGCGACCTTGACTTTCTGGGCGCCGCGCTTGCGGACGGCCGCGAGGGCGGGATGGATCTTGCTGGCCACTGGGTCTCCTGTTCTCGGGGATGTCAGATCGCGGGCTCTCCGGAAGCGATGCCCAGTTCCTGCAGCGCCAGTTCGACGGCGTGCACGGCCTGCTGCATCTCCACCCGTCCGATGGCGCCGATGCAGCCGACGCGGAAGGTTTCGATCTGGGTCAGCTTGCCCGGGTACAGGATGAAGCCGCTGGCCTTGGCGGCGTTGTAGAACGCCTTGAAGTCGTAGCGCGAATCGCCGGGTGCGTGGAAGGTCACGATGATGGGCGCCTGGATGGAAGGATCCAGGAAGGGCATGAAGCCCAGCCGCGCCATGCCGTCCACCAGCGTGCGGTAGTTGTCGGTGTAGCGGGCCAGGCGCGCGGGCTGGCCGCCTTCGGCTTCGAACTGCGCGATGGCTTCGGCCAGCGCCACCACCACGTGCGTGGGCGGCGTGAAGCGCCACTGGGTGGTCTTCTCCATGTACTGGTACTGGTCGTACAGGTCCATGGCCAGCGACTGGCTGTTGCCCGCGCATTGGTCGAGGATGGCCTTGCGCAGGAACACGAAGCCCATGCCGGGCACGCCTTCCAGGCACTTGCCGCTGGCGGCGACGAGGGCGTCGAAGCGCACCTCGCGCGCGTCGATGGGCAGCGCGCCGAACGAACTCATCGCATCGACGATCAGGCCCTTGCCGCGCTTCTCGCAGACCATCGCCACGTCCCGCAGCGGGTTGAGCACGCCGGCGCCGGTTTCGCAATGGATCATCACCACGTGCGTGATGCTGGGGTCTTGCGCCAGCTTCTGGTCCAGCACCTGGGGCGACACCTGCGCCGCCTCGTCGAAGTCCAGCACCGTGCACTTGCGGCCCATCAGGCTGGTGAGCTTCGCGGCGCGCTTGCAGTACGCGCCGTTGTCCATCACCAGCACGTGGCCTTCGCGCGGCACCACGGTGGCCACGGCGGCTTCCACGCTGAAGGTGCCGCTGCCTTGCAGGGGCACGACCACGTGGGACTGCTCGCCGTGGATGACCTTCAGCAGGCTGGACCGAACGCGCGCGGTGACGGCGTTGAAGTCCGCGTCCCACGAACCCCAGTCGCGCAGCATGGCCAGCTTGGTCTGCAGCGTGGTGGTGAGGGGGCCCGGCGTGAGCAGGATGCGTTCACGGTCCATGGTGTCTCCAATCCTTATCGGGTCACGGTTCGCCAGGCCTGCGTGCGGCGCTGCACCCACCAGGCCACGGCCATGAACAGCAGCGTGGCCACGGTGGAAACGGCGAAGATCAGCATCGCCATGGCGGCGGCCGCGCCGATCTCGCCGGCTTCGTCGAGGTTCAGGATGGTGACGGATGCCACCTTGGTCTCGGGCGAATACAGGAACACGACCGCGGAGATCGTGGTCATGGCGTTGACGAAGAAGTAGCGCGCGATGTCCACCAGCGTGGGCAGGCAGATGGGCACCGTCACGCGCAGGAAGGTCTTGAAGAACGGCACCTTCAGCGAGGCGCTGACGTTCTCGAACTCGCCGTCCAGCGACTTGAGCGCCGTCACCGCGGTGAGGTGGCCGGTCGTGTAGAAGTGCACCACCGTGCACAGCGTCAGCAGCGCCAGCGTGTGGTACAGCCCGCCCAGCGGGTTGCCGGGCGCGTTGAAGAAGAAGATGTAGCCCAGGCCAAGCACCAGGCCGGGCACCGCCATCGGCAGCATCGCCAGCCCGCCCACGATGCCGCGCAGCGCCGGCACGGCCCAGCCGCCGCGGCCGCCGGGCGTCTTTTCCATCAGGTAGGCGGCGCAGAACACCAGGATGGTGCCGAACACCGCGGTGCCGCCGGCCATCATCAGGCTGTTGACGAAAGCTTCGCCGGCTTCGGCGTCGTTCAGGCCCAACAGGTAGTGCCGCAGGCTGGGCTCCAGCTTGTAGGGCCAGAAGCTGGCGAAAGAGGCGAACACCGCCATGCCGATCATCGCCAGCATCAGCAGCGCGATGAGCGTGCAGTAGGCCGTCATCGCGCGGTCGAAGCCGGGTGAATGCTTCGGCGAGTAGGGCACCGCGCGTGCGGTGAGCATGGCCGTCTGGCGGCGGCTGACGAGGTGGTTGACCGCGAAGGTGACCACCGCCGGCACCAGCAGCAGGATGGCCACCACGGAGCCTTTGGCGAAGTCCTGCTGGCCGATGACCAGCTTGAAGATGTCGGTGGCCAGCACGTTGAAGTTGCCGCCGATCACTTTCGGGATGCCGAAGTCGGTGACCACCAGCGTGAACGTCACCAGCGCGGCGGAGATCAGGCCGTATTTGGCGCCCGGCAGCGTGATGGTGAAGAACTTGCGCGCGCGGCTGGTGCCCAGCGCGTCGGCGGCTTCGTACAGCCGCGCGTCCGCCAGCGCCAGCGCCGACACCAGGATCATCAGCGTGTGCGGGAAGATGGCGAAACACTCGCCGATGACGATGCCCGGGGCGCCGTAGATGGAGTCGATGCCCGCGTGCACCAGCCACGACTTCAGCACGCCCTGGTTGCCGAACCAGTAGATCAGCGAGATGGCCGACAGCAGCGAGGGCGCCAGCAGCGGGATGAGCGTGATGCCGCGGAACAGCGGCTTCAGGCGCATGCACGAGCGCGTGAGCGCGTAGGCGAAGCCAAAAGCCAGCGGCACCACGATAGCGGTGACCACCGTCGACACCCAGAACGAGTTCCACAGGCTGCCCAGCAATGCGGGATTGCGCGCGTACTCGATGAAGTTGTGCGCGCCGACGAACTCGCCGTCCTTGCCCTGCAGCGCGTGCAGCAGGATGGACAGCAGCGGCAGCGCGAGGAAGGCGACCAGCGCCAATGCCACCAGCGCCAGCACGGCATGCGCCACGCGGTCGCTCCAGTGCGCGTTCTGGCGCACCGTGGTCTGCGCCTGGGCAGGCGTGGTGGGCAGCACGGCGGACATTCAGAACACCTTCAGCCGCTCGGGCAGCAGCTTCAGCCGCAGCGGCGAGCCGACCGAGAGCGAGGCTTCCGACAGGTAGTTGAGCGACAGGTACACCGTCAGCTTGCCCGGCTGGATGGCGGGCGAGGCCACGTGCACGTGGCAATAGGAGCCGAGGAACTCGATCTTCTCGATGCTGGCGTCGAAGACGTGCGGGTCGCCATCCGCGATGGGGCGTGCGAGGACGTCTTCGGGACGCAGGTAGACACGCGCGTCGCGTGCCGGGCCATCGCACGGCACGCGGAGTTCGCCGAAGTGCACCATGCCGTCGCGCACCTGCGCGGGCAGCACGTTCACCTTGCCGACGAAATCGGCCACGAAGGGGGACGCCGGCTCGCGGTACACCTCCAGCGGCGAACCCACCTGCTCGATCAGGCCGTTGTTCATCACCACGATGCGGTCGGCGACGGCGAGCGCCTCTTCCTGGTCGTGCGTGACCATGATGGTGGTGACGCCCAGCTTCTGCTGCAGCGCGCGGATCTCCGAGCGCAGGCGCACGCGCTCCAGCGCGTCGAGCGCGGAAAGCGGTTCGTCCAGCAGCAGCAGCCCGGGCGACGTGGCCAGCGCGCGCGCCAGCGCGATGCGCTGCTGCTGGCCGCCGGACAGTTGCGCCGGGTACTTGGCTTCGCTGCCCGGCAGGCCGACCAGCTTCAATAGGTCGGCCACCTTGCGCGCGATGTCGGCCTTCGGTGAC
Source organism: Ramlibacter humi (assembly GCF_004681975.1). Lineage (GTDB taxonomy): Bacteria > Pseudomonadota > Gammaproteobacteria > Burkholderiales > Burkholderiaceae_C > Ramlibacter > Ramlibacter humi. The sequence continues at coordinate 85,767 of NZ_SMLK01000005.1, read as the reverse complement.
TTGCGATTGACCAGGCCGTAGGCGACGTTGTCGGCGACGGTGAGGTTGGGGAAGAGTGCGTAGCTCTGGAAGACGATGCCGTAGTCGCGCTCGGCGGGCGGCAGGCGCGAGATGTCGCGCCCCGCCTGCCACACCTCGCCCGAGGTCTGCACCTCCAGGCCCGCGACGATGCGCAGCAGCGTCGTCTTGCCGCAGCCCGAAGGGCCGAGGAAGCAGACGAATTCGCCGCGGCCGATCGACAGGTTGATGTCCTGCAGGGCCGTGAAGCCCCCGAACGCCTTGCGGATGTGCTTCAGTTCGAGGGACAGTTCCTGCATCGCCAGACTCTCAGCCTTTCCGGGTCACTTCTTCTCGGTCTTCGAGTCGTAGCGCTTGGTCCACTCGGCCAGGATGCGCTCGCGGTTCTCGGCGGCCCAGTTGAAGTCCATCTTCACCAGGCGCGCCTCGTAGTCCTTGGGCACGTTGGCCAGCGGCGCGGCCACGCCCGGCTGCGCGGTGATGGCGAAGTTCTTGCCGTACAGCAGCATGGCGTCCTTGCTGGAAGCCCAGTCGGCCAGCTTCTTGGCGGCCTCCAGTTTCTTGGTGCCCTTGTGGATGCCGAAGGCTTCCAGGTCCCAGCCCAGGCCTTCCTTGGGGAACACCAGTTCGATGGGCGCGCCCTTGGCCTTGTTGGTGTTGGCGCGGTACTCGAAGGAGATGCCCATCACGTACTCGCCGGACGCGGCCATGTTGCAGGGCTTGGAGCCGGAATGGGTGTACTGCGCGATGTTCTCGTGCAGGCCGTCCATGAACTTCCAGCCGCCGCCTTTGCCGTTGTCGTCGCCGAAGAGCGACAGCCAGGCGGTGACGTCGAAGTAGCCGGTGCCCGACGAAGCCGGGTTGGGCATCACGATCTGGCCCTTGTAGATGGGCTTGGTGAGGTCCTTCCACGTTTCGGGCTTGGGCATGTTGCGCTTCTGCGCTTCCACCGTGTTGAAGCAGACCGTGGCGCCCCAGACGTCCATGCCCCACCAGGCCGGCGGCTTCTTCTTGTCACGGTACTGGCTCATGATCGCGTCGAGGTTGATCGGCGCGTACGGCTCCAGCATGCCCTGCTTGTCCAGCAGCGCGAGGCTGGAAGCGGCGACGCCCATCACGGCATCGGCCTGCGGGTTGGCTTTCTCGGCCAGCAGCTTGGCGGTGATGACGCCGGTGGAGTCGCGCACCCACTTGATCTCGATGTCGGGGTGGACCTTGTTGAAGCCTTCCTGGTAGGCCTTGATCTGGTCGGTCTCCAGCGCCGTGTAGACCAGCAATTGGGTCTTCTGGGCCGACGCGGCGCCGGCGAAGGCGGCCAGGCCGCAGGCCAGCAAGGTGGAGAGAAGGCGGGACACACGCATGAGGACTCCTTGACGGATGAACGATGGAATGGCGGACCTACTCACGCGCGTTGCACGATTCGTGCCCTCCCCGGGAAGCGCGTTCTGGCGGTCCATTGAACGACTGCACCCCTGAGCTTGTCAATTGTTTTTTGCAGATTGTTGACAATCCCGAGCGCGCTGGTTTAATCGAGTCATGGCCAGCGCGTTGCACCCGACCATCGCACTCCTGCAGACCAGCTCGCTGGCCAACGTGGTGCAGCAAGAGGTGGAGCGGGCCATCCTGGCGGGCGAGTACGCGCCGGGCGATAAGTTGATCGAAGCCGCGCTGGCGCGGAAGATGGGGGTTTCCCGGGGGCCCATCCGCGAGGCCTTCCGGATGCTGGAAGAAGCCGGCCTGGTGCGCACCGAAAAGAACCGCGGCGTGTTCGTGCGCGACATTCCCATCGACGAAGCGGTGGAGATCTTCGACCTGCGCGCCGCGATGGACGAGCTGGTGGGCCGGCAACTGGCCGCCAACATCACCACCGCCCAGCTGAAGGAAGTGCGCAGCCTGGTGGATGCGATGGAAAAGGCGGTGAAGGCGCAGGACGCCTACAACTACCACCTGCTCAACCTGAAGTTTCACGACCGGCTGGTGGAGATGGCCGGCAACCGCAAGCTCACCGCCATCTACCGCAAGCTGATCAAGGAGCTGTCGCTGTTCCGCCGCCTGAACCTGGCCGACAGCTGGCTGCTGCCGATCTCCGCCGGCGAGCACCGTTCCATCGTCAAGGCCATCGCGGCGGGCGACGCCGAAGCGGCCGGCAAGGCGATGTCCCAGCACGTCATGGACAGCAAGCAGCGCACGATCGCCAACGACCTGCGCCGCCAGTCGCGGCCGCCGCAGGCCGCGGCCGGCTGAACCACCAAGGAGGGCTGAATGCTCACCGTCAATCACCGAAGCTACCGCCGCCCCACGCAACCCACCGTGGTGGTTTGCGTGGACGGGTGCGAACCCGATTACCTGGCCCAGGCCGTGGCCGCCGGCCACATGCCGTGGCTGAAGAAGGCGCTGGCCGAAGGCTCGGGCCTCGTCGCCGATTGCGTCGTGCCCAGCTTCACCAACCCGAACAACCTGTCCATCGTCACCGGCGCGCCGCCCAGCGTGCACGGCATTTGCGGCAACTACCTGTTCGACACCGCGAGCGGCACCGAGGTCATGATGAACGACCCGAAGTGGCTGCGCGCGCCCTCGCTGCTCGCGGCGCTGGCGGACGCGGGGCACTCGGTCGCCGTCGTCACCGCCAAGGACAAGCTGCGCCGCCTGCTGGGGCACGGCATGAAAGGCATCTGCTTCTCTTCCGAGAAGGCTGACCAGTGCACGATCGAAGAGAACGGCATCGACGGCGTGGTGCAACTGGTGGGCAAGCCGGTGCCCAGCGTGTACAGCGCCGACCTGTCGGAGTTCGTGTTCGCCGCCGGCGTGCGCCTGATGCAGACGCGCCGGCCGGACGTGATGTACCTGTCGACCACCGACTACGTGCAGCACAAGCACGCGCCTGGAACGCCGGAAGCCAACGCGTTCTACGCGATGATGGACGGCTACCTGGGCCAGCTGGAAGCGATGGGTTGCGTCATCGCGCTCACCGCCGACCACGGCATGAATTCCAAGGTGGGGCTGGATGGCCGCCCGCAGGTGATCTACCTGCAGGACTGGTTCGATCGCGAGCTGGGCGAAGGCGCCGCCCGCGTCATCCTTCCCATCACCGATCCCTACGTGGTGCACCACGGTGCGCTGGGTTCGTTCGCCACCGTGTACCTGCCCGCTGGCACCGCGGCTGCGCCGATGGCGGACAAGCTGCGCCGGCTGCCCGGGATGGAGGTGGTGCTGGAACGCGGCGCCGCGGCGGAACGCTTCGAGCTGCCGCCCGACCGCATCGGCGACCTGGTGTGCGTGTCCGAGCGCTTCACCGTCATCGGCACCTCCGCTTCGCGCCACGACCTGTCGGGCCTGGACGCGCCGCTGCGTTCGCACGGCGGCATCAGCGAGCAGCGCGTACCGCTGGTGGTGAACCGCAAGCTCACCGGCATCGACCCCGCGCGCCGCTGGCGCAATTTCGACGCGTTCGACCTGGCCCTCAACCACGTGGCCTGAACAAGGAGCTGGCGCATGACGGGCATCCCTGACTTCATCCGCGAGCACGGCCTGGACCGCATGCGCATCGCCGGCCGGAAGGTGGGCGACGGGCGCGACGGCGACCGCGTGATCCCGGTCTTCAATCCGCACACGGAACAGCGCATCGGCAGCGTGCCCAAGGCCACGCTGGACGAAGTGCGCGAAGCGTTCGAGACGGCGCATGCTTTTCAGCCCAAGCTCACGCGGGCCGAGCGCGCGGGCATCCTGCAGAAGGCCGCGGCCATCATCCGCGAGCGCCTGGACGATGTCGCCGGGCTCATCACCGCGGAATCCGGGCTTTGCCTGAAAGACTCGCTGTACGAAGCGGGCCGCGTCAGCGACGTGCTGCTGTTCGGCGCCAACGAGGTGCTGAAGGACGACGGCCAGATCTTCAGTTGCGACCTCACGCCGCACGGCAAGAAGCGCCGCGTGTACACGCAACGCTCGCCGCTGCTGGGCGTCATCAGCGCCATCACGCCGTTCAACCACCCGATGAACCAGGTGGCGCACAAGGTGGTGCCCAGCGTGGCCACCAACAACCGGATGGTGCTCAAGCCTTCGGAAAAGGTGCCGTTCTCGGCGATCTTCTTCGCCGACATCCTGTACCAGGCGGGTCTGCCGCCGGAGATGCTGAGCGTGGTGACGGGCGACCCGCGCGAGATCGCGGACGAGCTGCTGACCAATCCGCGCGTGGACCTCATCACCTTCACCGGCGGCGTCGCCATCGGCAAGTACATCGCGTCCAAGGCCGGCTACCGCCGCGTCGTGCTGGAACTGGGCGGCAACGATCCCATCATCGTGATGGAAGACGCCGACCTCGAAGAGGCTTCGTCGCTGGCGATTCAGGGCTCGTACAAGAATTCGGGCCAGCGCTGCACCGCGGTGAAGCGCATGCTGGTGCACGAAGCCGTGGCCGGCCGCTTCACCGAGATGGTGGTGGAGAAGACCAAGGCCTGGAAGCACGGCGATCCGCTGGACAAGGCCAGCGACATGGGCACGGTGATCGACGAGCACGCGGCCATGCTGTTCGAATCGCGCGTGAAGGAAGCCGTGGGCCAGGGCGCGCGCCTGCTGGCGGGCAACCAGCGCCGCGGCGCGCTGTATGCGCCGACGGTGATCGACAACGTTCGGCCCGAGATGACCGTGGTACGCGAGGAAACCTTCGGCCCGGTGTCGCCCATCATCCGCTTCAGGGACATCGACGAGGCCATCCGCATCTCCAACGGCACGGCGTACGGCCTGTCCAGCGCGGTGTGCACCAACCGCCTCGACCACATCACCCGCTTCGTCAACGAGTTGCACGTGGGCACCGTCAACGTGCGCGAGGTGCCGGGCTACCGGCTGGAGCTGACACCCTTCGGCGGCATCAAGGATTCCGGCCTGGGCTACAAGGAAGGGGTGCAGGAAGCGATGAAGAGCTTCACCAACCTCAAGACGTACTCGCTGCCCTGGGCCTGAGCATGGCGCTGGCATTCGACGACCTCCAGCGGCTGTTCGACCAGCGTGGCGGCGAGCAGTACACCGGCGAGCCGGTCACGCAGCTGGAGCACGCGCTGCAGACCGCGCTGCTGGCGGAGCGGGCGAAGTCGGACGACGAACTGGTCACCGCGGCGCTGCTGCACGACCTGGGCCACCTGGTGCAGGACTTCGGCGAGACGCCGACGCTGCGCGGCGTGGACGACGAACACCAGCACCGCGCCGTTCCGTATCTGCGCGGCCTGTTTCCCGAACGCGTGCTGGGTGCCATCGCCGGCCACGTGGACGCCAAGCGCTACCTGTGCGCCATCCGGCCGGGGTACCACGACAGCCTGTCCGACGATTCGAAGCGTTCGCTGCAGCTGCAGGGCGGCGTCTTCAGCCAGGACGAGGCGGAAGACTTCATCGCGCGCCCCGGCGCTGCCGACGCCGTGCGCCTGCGCGTGTGGGACGACCTGGCCAAGGTCGCGCGCCTGCCCACGCCGCCGCTGGCCCACTACCTGGAGCGCGCCCGCCGCTGCGCCCTGCGTGCCTCATGACGCTGACCTGGGGCGTCGCGGCGGCAGTGCTGTTCGGCGCACTGCTGCACGCCAGCTGGAACGCGATGGTGAAGTCCAGCACCGACAAGGCGCTGGACACGGCGGTCATTCATCTCATCGGCTCGTTGATCGGCATCCCGCTGGCGCTGGTCGCCGGCCTGCCGCCCGCGGCGGCGTGGCCGTACATCGCCGCTTCGGTGGTCATCCACATCGGCTACTACATCGCGCTCACCGGCGCTTACCGCCATGGCGACCTGGGCCTGACCTACCCGCTGATGCGCGGGTTGGGGCCGGTGCTGGTGGCGCTGTCGTCGGCGCTGGCCATCGGCGAGAGCCTGTCCTCGGGCGCCTGGGCCGGGGTGCTGGGTGTTTCCGCCGGCGTGCTGGTGCTGGGCCTGTCCAGCCATGCGCTGGAGCGGCCCAAAGCGGTGGGCTTCGCGCTGGCGAACGCGGTGGTCATCGCGAGCTACACGGTGATCGATGCGCTGGGCGTGCGGGCTTCCAACGCCGCCGGCGGCAACGCGCTGCAGTACGTGGCGATGCTGTTCGTGCTGGATGGATGGCCGTTCGCCTTGCTGGTGCTGTACCGGCGCGGCTTCGGGATCGCCTGGCCGTATGCGCGGGCGCGGGCGCCGCTCGCGGCCGTCGGTGCCGCCGCGTCGCTTGGCTCCTATGGCATCGCTTTGTGGGCGATGACGCGAGCGCCGGTGGCGGTGGTCGCCGCATTGCGCGAAACCTCCGTTCTGTTTGCCGCGCTGATGGGCACCTGGCTGCTGAAGGAGGCGTTCACCGTGCGACGCGCCGTCGGCACGGTGGTCATCGCCGGCGGCGTCATCGCCTTGAGATTGGGGTGAAACCATGAACCTGCCGACACATGCGCGGGTGGTGATCGTGGGCGGCGGCATCGCCGGCTGCTCCACCGCCTATCACCTGGCGAAGATGGGCTGCACCGACGTGCTGCTGCTGGAACAGGGGCAGTTGACCAGCGGCACCACCTGGCACGCGGCGGGCCTGGTGGGCCAGATGCGCCCCAACCGCAACATGACCCGCATGAGCCGCTACGGCATCGAGCTGTACGCCACGCTGGAGCAGGAGACGGGACTGGCCACGGGCTGGAAGCAATGCGGCAGCGTCAACGTCGCTCGCACGCCCGAACGCATGAAAGTCCTGCGCCGGCAGCTGGCGCTGGCACGCAGCTTCGGCGTCGAGTGCGAGGAGATCTCGCCCCGGCAGGCGGGCGAGCTGTACCCGGTGATGCGCACCGACGACCTGCAAGGTGCCATCTGGCTGCCCGGCGATGGCAAGGCCAACCCGGCCGACCTGTGCATGTCGTTGGCCAAGGGCGCGCGCAATCGCGGCGTGAAGATCGTGGAGAAGGTCGAAGTCACCGGCGTCGTCATCGAGAACGGCCGCGCGGTGGGCGTGCGCACCGCCCAAGGCGAGGTGCGGTGCGAGGTGGTCGTCAACTGCGGCGGCCAGTGGGCGCGCCAGTTCGGCGCTCTGGCGGGCGTGAACGTGCCTCTGTACCCGGCGGAGCATTTCTACATCGTCACCGATCGCATCGAAGGCGTGCACCCCATGCTGCCGGTGATGCGCGACCCCGACGGCTTCATCTACTACAAGGAAGAAGTGGGCGGCCTGCTGATGGGCGGCTTCGAGCCCCAGGCCAAGCCGTGGAAGGTGGACCCCATCCCCTCGACCTTCCAGTTCCAGCTGCTGGACGAGGACTGGGACCAGTTCGAGATTCTGATGACCAACGCGATCCACCGCACGCCGTGCCTGGAGACCGCGAAGGTCAAGATGCTGCTGAACGGGCCCGAGAGCTTCACGCCCGATGGCAACTTCATCCTGGGCGAAGCGCCGGAATTGAGCGGCTACTTCGTCTGCGCGGGCTTCAATTCCGCCGGCATCGCCAACAGCGGCGGCGCGGGGCGGCTGATGGCGGAATGGATTTTGGGCGGCGAGCCTTCTACCGACCTGTGGGACGTGGACATCCGCCGCTTCGGCCCTTTCACCGGCAACCGCAAGGCGCTGGCCGAGCGCACCGGCGAGACGCTGGGCCTGCACTACGCCATGCGCTGGCCGCGGCAGGAACTGCAGACCGCACGGCCGCTGCGCACGTCGCCGCTGTACGACCTCCTCGCGGCGAAGGGCGCGGAGTTCGGCAGCAAGAACGGCTGGGAGCGGGCCAACTACTTCCGGCCCGCGGGCGTGGACAAACCTGCCGACACGCTGGGCACGCCGGGTTGGCTGCCGTGGATGCGCGAGGAGCAGCGCGCCACGCGCGAAACCGTGGCGCTGTACGACCAGACCTCGTTCTCCAAGCTGCTGCTGCAGGGCCGCGATTCGCTGGCCGTGCTGCAGCGCCTGTGCGCGAACGAAATGGACGTGCCGGTGGGCCGCATGGTCTACACGCCGATGCTCAATGAGCGCGGCGGCATCGAGAGCGATCTCACGGTGATGCGGCAGGCCGCGGACCGTTTCCTGATCGTCACCGGCTCGGCCCAGGCCGCGCGCGACGCGGACTGGATGCGCCGCCACATCGGCGAAGACCAGTTCGCGGTGCTGACCGACGTGTCGGCGATGTACAGCGTGCTGTCCGTGATGGGGCCGCGGGCGCGCGAACTGCTGTCGCGCGTGAGTCCGGACGACCTGTCGCCGGACGCGCTGAAGTTCTCCTGGACGAAGGAGATCGACCTGGGGCACGCGCGCGTGCGGGCGGCGCGAATGAGCTACGTCGGCGGGCCGGGCTTCGAGCTGTACGTGCCGGTGGAGATGGCCCGGCACGTGTACCTGGCGCTGTCCGCAGCAGGCACGGACCTGGGCTTGCGCGACGCGGGCTACTACGCGCTCGACGCGTTGCGCATCGAGCAGGGCCGCCGTGCCTGGGGTGCCGAACTGGGGCCCGACGAATCACCGTGGGAAGCGGGCCTCGGGTTCAGCGTGAAGCTGGACAAGGCCGCGCCTTTCCTGGGGCGCGAGGCTTTGCTGGCGGCGCGCGGCAAGCCGCTGCGCAAGAAGCTGGTGACCTTGGTCGTGCAGGGCGATGCGTGGCCTTGGGGCGGGGAGACCATCCTGCACGAGGGCCAACCGGTCGGCGAGATCACGTCGGCCGGTTTCAGTCCGCTGGCGGGTGCTTGCGTGGCCCTGGGCTACGTGCGGGAGGCGCTTGCGAACGCGCCCCACGCGGGCACGCAGGCATCGATCGACTTGTGGGGTGAGGTCGTGCCGGTGCGGCTGTACGACCAGTGGCCGCCCAAGGCCTGAAAAGGCCTTAGATCGCCGATTCCTTCGGCGCCAGCACTTCGCTGCGCAACCGGCTGGGCGCCAGCGCGCCCGCCGATTCCAGGATCGGGTAGGCGATGGAGCAGATGTGCGAGTTGATGCGCTTCAGGTCGCTGATCAGGTCGATGTGCAGCGAGCTGGTTTCGATGCTCTGAACGGTGTTGCCGGACAGGCGTTCGAGGTGGGTGGACGCGTACGCGTGTTCCAGGTCGCGGAAGCGGGCCTTTTCTTCCAGCAGCTTCTGCGCGTCGCGCACCGAGCCGTTGAGGAACACGCTCATGCCCAGGCGCAGGTTGTCGATCAGGCGGGCGTGCAGTTCGCAGATCTCCGCCATGCCGGCATCGGAGAAGTTGCGGCCCTTGCGGATCTTCTTGTCCTCGATGTCGATCAGGATGCGCTCGATGGTGTCGCCGATCTGCTCCATGTTGATGGTGAAGCTGATGATGTCGGTCCAGCGGCGGCTTTCCTCTTCGCCCAGGGCTTCGCGCGAGATCTTGGTGAGGTAGTACTTGATGGCCGAATAGAGCTCGTCCACCGTGTCGTCCAGCTTGCGCAGTTCCTCGGCCAGGCGCAGGTCGTTGTTCTTGATGACCGCCAGCACGCCCAGCAGCATGGATTCGACCACGTCGGCCTGGTGCAGCGCTTCGCGCGCGGCGCACGAGATGGCCAGTGAGGGCGTGCCCAGCGCCGTGGGGTCCAGGTGGTGCGGGCGGCTGCTGGCGGGCTGCTGCGGCTTGGGCAGCAGGCGCAGCACGGCGCGGGCGATGGGCCCGGTGGCCCCCAGGAGCAGCGCGCCCATGATGGCGTTGAACGACAGGTGGAACAGCACCACCGTCGAAGCGTCGCCGGGCAGGTAGGGGCGCAGGTATTTGAGCCAGGCGCCGATCAGCGGCGCGGCGATGGCGACGCCGACGATCTTGAACAGCAGGTTGCCCAGGGGCACGTGGCGCACTTCCACCGGCGCCTTGGCGGTGGTGATGACCGCCAGCAGGCCGCTGCCGAGGTTGGCGCCCAGCACCAGGCCCAGGGCCATCTCGACGGGCACGATGCCGGTGGACGCCAGCGTGGCCACCAGCAGCACCACGGCCAGGCTGGAATACGACATCAGCGCCAGCACGGTGCCGGTGGTGATCTCCAGCAGCAGGTCGCTGTTGATGGACGCGAGCAGCGCCTTGACCACCGGCGAGCGGACCATGATGCCGGTGGATTCCGAGATGAGGCGCAGGGCCAGCAGCATCAGGCCCAGGCCGATCAGCACGCGGCCGAAGCGGCCCACGTTGGTGGCCGGGCGCGAGATGAACAGCACCACGCCGGTGAAGATCAGCAGCGGCGACAGCCAGGACAGATCGAACGAGAACACCACCGTGACCAGGCTGGTACCGATGTCGGCGCCCAGCATGACGGCCAGGGCGAGCGGCAGCGTGATCAGCCCCTGCCCGACGAAGGCGGAGACGATCAGCGCGGTGGCGGTGCTCGATTGCAGGAGCGCGGTGACGCCGATGCCGGACAGGGCCGCCGTGTACCGGTTGCCGATGCTGCGTGCCAGCACTTGCCGGAGGTTGGCGCCGAAGACCCGCAGGATCCCGGTGCGTACGAGGTGGGTGCCCCAGACCAGCAGCGCGATGGCCGCCAGGAGGTTCAACAGATGCTTCATTCTTGAAGCATCCAATGATACGCCGCGCGGTGCCTCGCGCGGAGGGGTCAGCGACTGCGGCGAACCCTGAGAAGCTCGTCGAGGATCAGCGCGATGGCGCCCACCGTGATGGCGCTGTCGGCCACGTTGAAGGCCGGGAAGTACCAGCCGGCCCAGTGGAACTGCAGGAAGTCCACCACGTAGCCATGCAGCAGGCGGTCGACCAGGTTGCCCACCGCGCCGCCCAGGATGCAGGCCAGGGCGAAGCAGAAGAGCTTCTGGCCGGCGTGGGTGCGCAGCAGCCACAGGATGAAGATGGTGGCCGCCACGGCGATGCCGGTGAACAGCCAGCGCTGCCAGCCCGAGGCCGCTGCCAGGAACGAGAACGCCGCGCCCGTGTTGTGGGCCCGGACCACGTTGAAGAACGGCAGCACGTAGGTGGAGTCGCCCAGCCTGTAGTAACCCAGGATCAGGACCTTGGTGAACTGGTCGGCGATCAGGACGATGAGCGCCAGGCCCAGCCAGGGCAGCATGCCGCCGCCCCTCGCGGAATTGCCCCGGGCCATCAGGCGTGCTTCCGGTTTTCGCCGGCCCCGTACAGGTTGCTCACGCAGCGGTCGCAGATCTCCGGATGCGCGGGGTCGCTGCCGACGTCGGCGCGCCAGTGCCAGCAACGCTCGCACTTGGTGTCATGCGAAGGCACGACCTGCACCTGCAGTTCCGAACCCGCCACGTCCTGCAATTGCGCTGCCGAGACGATGAAGATGAACTTCAGGTCGTCCTCCAGGCTGCGCAGCAGCGCCAGGTCGCCTTCCGGAGCGGTGACGCGCAGGGTGGCCTGCAGCGAGGAGCCCACCTTGCCTTCGGCGCGCACGGCTTCGATCTCCTTGTTGGCGGCGTCGCGGATTTCGCGGATGCGGTTCCACTTGGCCAGCAGCGCCTCGTCGGGCGAGCCGAGTTCGGCGTATTCCTCGATGAAGATGGAATCGCTGGTGCCGAACACCTTCCACGCTTCCTCGGCGGTGAAGCTGAGGAAAGGCGCCATCCAGCGCAGCATGGCGTGCGTGATGTTCCACAGCGCGGTCTGGGCGCTGCGGCGCGCGTGCGACTTGGGCGCGGTGGTGTACAGGCGATCCTTCAGCACGTCCAGGTAGAACGCGCCCAGGTCCTCGGAGCAGTACACCTGCAGCTTGGACACGACGGGGTGGAATTCGTACACCTCGTAGTGCGCCAGCACCTCGGCCTGGAACTGCGACGCGCGGCTCATGGCGTAGCGGTCGATCTCCAGCATCTCGCCCACCGGCACGGCGTCCTTGGCGGGATCGAAGTCGCTGACGTTGGCCAGCAGGAAGCGCAGCGTGTTGCGGATGCGGCGGTACGCATCCACCACGCGGGCCAGGATCTTGTCGTCGCCGGCGATGTCGCCGGAGTAGTCGGACGCGGCCACCCACAGGCGGATGATCTCGGCGCCCAGCTTGTTCCACGTCTCCTGCGGCTCGATGCCGTTGCCCAGCGACTTGCTCATCTTGCGGCCCTGGCTGTCCACGGTGAACCCGTGGGTGAGCAGACCGCGATAGGGCGCGCGGCCGTACATCGCGCAAGCCGTGAGCAGCGAAGAGTGGAACCAGCCGCGGTGCTGGTCGTGGCCTTCCAGGTACAGGTCGGCCTCGGGGCCGGTGTCGTGGCCGGCGCCCGCGTGCGAGCCTTTCAGCACCGTGGTGTGCGTGGTGCCGGAGTCGAACCACACCTCCAGGATGTCGGTGCTCTTGTTGTATTGCGCCGCGTCCGCCGCGGCGCCGACCTTGGCCAGGATGCCCTCCGGCGTGGCCTTGCTCCACGCTTCGATGCCGCCGGCCTGCACCATGTCCGCGGCGATGTCGAGGATCTCCATCGTCTTCGGGTGCAGTTCGTGGGTGTCGCGGTGCAGGAAGAAGGGCAGCGGCACGCCCCAGCTGCGCTGGCGGCTGATGCACCAGTCGGGGCGGCCCGCGATCATGTCGCGCAGGCGGGCGCGGCCGTTCTCGGGGAAGAAGCCGGTCTCCTCGATGGCGGCCAGCGCCATCTGGCGCAGCGTGGCGGGCGCCTTGTCCCGGGTGAACACGCCTTCGCCTTCGTCCATGCGCACGAACCACTGCGCCGCGGCGCGGTAGATCACCGGCGACTTGTGGCGCCAGCAGTGCGGGTAGCTGTGCTGGATGGGGGCGGTGGCGAACAGGCGGCCGGCTTTCTCGAGGGTCTCGATGATGGCCGGCACGGCCTTCCAGATGTTCTGGCCGCCGAACAGCGCGAAGTCGGCCGCGTAGCTGCCGTTGCCCTGCACGGGGTTGAGGATGTCGTCGTACTTCACGCCGTGCGCGATGCAGCTGTTGAAGTCGTCCAGGCCGTAGGCGGGCGAGGAGTGCACGATGCCGGTGCCGTCTTCCGCCGTGGCGTAGTCGGCCAGGTACACGGGCGACAGGCGCTTGTACGCATCGTTGACGTCGTACAGCGGGTGGCGGAACTCCAGCGCGTCCAGCGCCTGGCCCTTCACCGTGGCCACCACGGTGCCGCCCTGCATGTGGAAGCGCTCCAGGCACTTTTCCACCAGCGTGCTGGCCAGCACCAGGTAGCCGCGCGAGGTGTCCACCAGCGAGTAGTCGAGCTCGGGGTTGAGGTTCAGAGCCTGGTTGGCGGGGATGGTCCACGCGGTGGTGGTCCAGATCACCACGAAGGCGTCCTGCGCCTTGGGCAACTGGGGCAGGCCGAAAGCCTTGGCCAGTGCCGCGGGGTCGTTGGCCAGGAAGCCGACGTCCAGCGTCTGCGACTTCTTGTCGGCGTACTCGATCTCGAACTCGGCCAGCGAGGAGCCACAGTCGAAGCACCAGTACACGGGCTTGAGGCCGCGGTAGACGAAGCCGCGCTCGATGACGCGCTTGAACGCGCGGATCTCGTTGGCCTCGGTGACGAATTCCATCGTCTTGTACGGGTGGTCCCAGTCGCCCAGCACGCCCAGGCGCTTGAAGCCGGCGCGCTGCAGGTCGATCTGCTCGGTGGCGAAGGCGCGGCTCTTGGCCTGCATCTCGTCGCGCGGCAGGTTGCGGCCGAACTTCTTCTCGATGGCGTTCTCGATCGGCAGGCCGTGGCAGTCCCAGCCCGGGATGTAGGCCGCGTCCAGGCCCTTGAGCTGGCGCGACTTGACGATCATGTCCTTCAGGATCTTGTTGACCGCGTGGCCCATGTGGATGGCGCCATTCGCGTATGGCGGGCCGTCGTGCAGCACGAACTTCTGGCGGCCCTTGCGGGCGTCGCGCAGGCGCTTGTACAGGCCTTCGTCCTCCCACTGCTTCACCCAGCCCGGCTCGCGCTTGGGCAGGTCGCCGCGCATGGGGAACGGGGTGTCGGGCAGGTTGAGGGTGGCGCGGTAATCGGTCTTGGAGTCGGACATCTTCTGCCTTGCAAGGCTTCGACAGGCTCAGCCCGAACGGGAGCTGGTGCTGTTTCGCGGGTGCGGGAGGTCCGATCGCCCTGAGCTTGTCGATGGAGGGCGGCGAACGGAAACGTCCCGCCCTAAATTCGGTCGCGCGTGGTCTGGCGGCGGGTGGACGCGAAGTACGCGCGGGCCTCGTCGCAGTCGCGCGCGATGCCGGCCCGCAGCGAATCCAGGCCGTCGTACTTCAGCTCGTCGTGCAGTTTGTTGAGCAGGTCCACCCGGATGATTTTACCGTACCCCCCCTCCAGGCCGAGGCCGGCGGGCCACCGCAGGCAGTGCGTTTCCAGCAGCACGCGGCCGCCGTTGGCGTCGTTGGGGTCCAGCGAGGGCCGGATGCCCAGGTTGGCCACGCCGGGCAGCGGCTCTTCGGCCAGGCCGTGCACCTGCACCACGAAGATGCCGCTGGCGGCCGGCTTCCAGTGCGAGAAGCGCAGGTTGATGGTGGGGAAGCCCAGCTCGCGCCCAAGCTTGCGCCCATGCACCACGTGGCCGCTGATGCTGTAGGGGCGGCCCAGCAACGCTTCCACGGCGTCCATGTCGCCGCGGGCCAGCGCTTCGCGCACGGCCGAACTGGACACGCGCAGGTTGTGCACTTCGTAACTGTTCATGCGCGCGACGTCGAAACCCAGGCGCTGGCCGGCCGCGTCCAGCATGGCGTAGTCGCCCGCGCGGCGCGCGCCGAAGCGGAAGTCGTCGCCCACCAGTACGTATTTCGCGCCCAGGCCGCCCACCAGCACGTCGTCGATGAATGCTTCGGGAACCTGGCTGGACAGGCGCGCGTCGAAGGGAAGGACGATGCACTGGTCGACGCCGCAGGCGGCCAGCTCCGAGAGCTTGTCGCGCAGCGTGGCGATGCGGGCGGGCGCCATCTCGGGCTTGCGCGCCACGCGGGCGAAGTAGTCGCGCGGGTGGGGCTCGAAGGTCAGCACGCAGCTGGGCACGCCGCGGTGGCGCGCCTCGCTGTTCAGCAGCGCCAGCATCGCCTGGTGGCCGCGGTGCACGCCGTCGAAGTTGCCGATGGTCACGGCGCACGCGGGCGCGATGCCGGGGTGGTGGAAGCCGCGGAAGGTCCGCATCGGTCGGTATCTTTTTGATAGCACCGCGCGCGCTCGCTACAGGGCGCGGCACGGCGGAGTGTCATCGAATCAGGGTATATTGTGCTTGCTGTCCCGTTCCCTGTTGGCCTCGTGTTGATGAAGGAGCGAAAGTCTTGAAGGTTCTGAAGCTGTCCGCCCAGGGTCTGCCGCAGTCCTGGATCTCGCTGGAGCAGGCCGTGCTGCACTACGCCGCCGATGAGGTGCGCTGGGAAGTGGGCGCGCAGGTGGCCGTGTTCAGGGGCGGGCACAACGCGGTGACGGGCGAGCAGTCGGTCATCACCGTGGCCAGCATCATCGGCACCAAGGGCGTGCCGAACATCAACCCCTTCGACCTCAAGCCGGGCCTCACCAACGGCAAGCTCTTCGCCCGCGACCGCAACGTCTGCGCGTACTGCGGCGGCGACTTCCACGAGCCGGAGCTCACCCGCGAGCACATCATCCCCTTCGCCCAGAACGGCAAGGACCACTGGATGAACGTGGTGACGGCCTGCCGCGCCTGCAACCACCGCAAGAGCAACCGCACGCCGGAACAGGCGCACATGCCGCTGCTGTACGCGCCGTACGTGCCCAGCCTGTGGGAAGACTTCATCCTGCGCAACCGCCGGATCTTGGCGGACCAGATGGAATTCTTGATGGCGCATCTGCCCAAGAGTTCAAGACTTCATTCCTGAAGTCTTGAACTCTTGGGCGCGCTTGCTGCGGCTTCACGAACCCCCTCACCCCAGCCCTCTCCCCCGAGGGGGAGAGGGAGCGAACCGCTGGTGATCCTGGCGCCGTCATCCCCGCGCAGGCGGGGATCCAGTCAGTAGGTCAGTTCCAACACCGAGACGTGGTTCTCGGGCAAGGGCCAACTGCGGCCGACCAGCTTTTCGCCGTTGAACTCCGCCATCACCGGGCGGGGCAGGCCGGCGGGCTTGATGCGCGAGGAGGAGACGCCCGCGCCGAGCACCGCGCCGGGGGGCGGGCTCTGGCCGTCGAAGGCCATCCTGTCGCGGGCGGGGTCCAGGTAGCCGCGCGGGCGGTTCAGGATGACGAGCGACGGTGCGTTCTTGTCCGCATCAGGCACGCGCTCGGGACGCATGTTCACCAGCGCGCTGGAGCGCGGGAAGGGGCTGCGGTAGATGTGCGTGGTGGCGTAGCCGGGCGCCGTGATCACGAACTCGTAGCGCGCGTCACCGTCGGCGTTGAACGGGCCCCAGCGGCCGTCGGCGCCGACGGTCTGGCTGTGCGCCGCGGCGCCGCGCCGCTCGCCGGTGATCGGGTCGATGGCGTACACGTCCAGCTTCGCGCCAGGCAGCGGCAGGTTGTTGGAGAAGCTGCCGGAAGCGGGATCCGTGGACGACAAGCCCAGGCCCGTGACCTTGCCTGACAGCACGACGCGCGCTTCCGGCGTGCCGTCCGGCGAGGCCGGTGCACGGCCGGTCAGGAAGCGGTACATCGCGTCGAACGCGGCCGGCGAGAACGAAGTCTCGCGGTGGTCGACGCGCGGGATCACCACGTTGGTGGCGCCCTTGAGCTCGGGTCCGGCGAACGTCACGTTGGTGGGCTGGCCGCGGCGGCCGATCCAAAGGCCGTCCGGCTGCGCGAACTTGTCGTTGCTGTCGGAGCGGATGGTCATCCACTTCACCGGGCCGGTGACCTCGTTGCCGGCGGCGTCCTTCGGCGTGTTCAGCGCCTTCAGGAAAGGCCCTGCGCCGTTGAACTCGCTGTTTAGCGAGAAGTCCGGCAGCGACCACACGCCGTGGTTGGGCGTGCCGCCCAGGATGGCGTGGCTGACCACCGCGGCGCCACCGCCGTTGGCGACGTAGTTGCGGATGGCATAGCCGCCGCGCGAGTTGCCGATCAGCACGACCTGTTTCGCGCCGGTGGCCTTGAGCACCTTCTCGACTTCCGCCTTGAGATAGGCCATGTGTTCCGCCGTCGAAGTGCGGCCGGGCTGCGCCTTGGTGTCGTCGTCGCGCGCCAGCGGGTAGGGCACGTCGATGGCGTGCAGACGGTCGCGCGGCCAGCCGTTGGATTCGAACCGCCAGAGCGTGGATTGCCAGATCGAGGCGCTGTCGCCATTGCCGTGGACGAAGACGATGGGAGGCATCTCGGGCGGGTTGGACGCCGTCGGGCCGCCGGCGCAGGCGGCCAGCAGCAGGGCGGCCGCGGGCGCGGCCAGAAGTTGTCGGCGGGTGGTCATGGCGTCTCCTTCGGTATTGTTCTTGCGGAAATGAAAACGGCCCGGGCTTTCGCCTCGGGCCGCGCAACTTCTAGCGCCGCCGCATCACGCGAAGACGCCGGCCGTGTCCTGCATGCGCGAGGACACCTCGCCCAGGTGGTGCAGCGTGTCCCCGAAGGTCAGCTCCAGCTGGGTGAGTTTCTTGAAGTAGTGGCTGCCCACGTATTCGTCGGTCACGCCGATGCCTCCGTGCAACTGCACGGAGGCCTGGCCGATGAAGCGCATCGCCACGCCCAGCTGGTACTTGGCGCGCGCCAGCGCGCGGCGGCGCTCTTCGGCGGGCGCGTTGAGTTTCAGGCTGGCGTAGTAGCTCATGGATCGCGCCAGCTCCTGCTGCATCTTCATGTCGGCCATGCGGTGGCGCAGCGCCTGGAAGCTGGCGATGGTCACGCCGAACTGCTTGCGAGTGTTCATGTACTCGGCGGTCAGCTGCATGGTCTTGTCGATGGCGCCCACGCCTTCGGCGCAGGTGGCGGCGATGCCGACGTCCACCGCGTGCTCCAGCGCCGCGAGGCCGTCCTGCGTCACCAGCGTGGCAGCCGCGTCCTGGAATTTCACTTCGGCCGCGCGGCCGCCGTCCATGGTGGTGTAGCCGTTGGCGCTGACGCCGGCGCCCTTGGCCACCAGGAACAGGGCGAGCTTGCCGTTCGCCTTGGCGGGCACGAGATACGCGTCGGCCTGGTCACCGGCGGCCACGATGCTCTTGGTGCCGCTGACTTTCCAGGAGCCGCCGGCCTGCATGGCCGTGGCTTCGCACACGTCGAGCCGGTAGCGCGCCTTGCGCTCCTGGTAGGCCAGCACGACCAGCCCTTCACCGGAAGCGATCTTCGGCAGCCACTCGGACTTCACCGCGTCGGGCGCGTAGCCGTTGATCACCGCGCCGGCGATGAGCGCCTGCGCCAGCGGCTCCAGCACGATGCCGCGTCCCAGTTCTTCCATCACCACCATGCCTTCGACCGGGCCCATGCCCATGCCGCCATGGTCCTCGGGCACGTACAGGCCGGTGAGGCCCAGCTCGGCGAGTTCGCCGTAGGTCTTGCGGTCGAAGCCGCCGGCCTTCACGGCCGCACGCCGGCGCTCGAAGTCGTAGCCGCGGTCCACCCACTTGCGCACCGCGTCGCGCAGCTGTTCCTGGTCGTCGGAAAAATCGAAATCCATGTCTTGTCTCCAGGTTCAGCCGAGAACGGTCTGCGCGATGATGTTGCGCTGAACTTCGTTCGAGCCGCCGTAGATGGTGGTCTTGCGCATGTTGAAGTACGTCGCCGCCAGCGGCGCCAGCCCCAGCGCGCCGCCGGGGAAGTCGCCCTGCCAGCCCGCCGCCATCGCTTCCTTGATGAAGGGCACGCTGTACGGGCCGCCCGCCAGCATCATGAGTTCGGTGTAGCGCTGCTGGATCTCGCTGCCCTTGATCTTCAGGAGCCCCGCGATGTCCAGCGCGTTCTTGCCCGACTTCTCGGCCGACAGCACGCGCAGCACCAGCATCTCCAGCGCGACGATGTCCACTTCCAGCTTGGCGATCTCGTCGCGGAAGCGCTGGTCGTCATAGACGTTCTCGGCCTTGGCGATGCGCTTCAGGCGTTCCAGTTCGCGCTTGGCGCGGTTGACGTCGGCGATGTTGGTGCGCTCGTGCGACAGCAGGTGCTTGGCGTAGGTCCAGCCCTTGTTCTCCTCGCCGATCAGGTTCTCGGCGGGCACTTCCACGTTGTCGAAGAAGACTTCGTTCACCTCGTGGCCGCCGTCCAGCATGATGATCGGGCGCACGGTGACGCCCTTGGACTTCATGTCCAGCAGCAGGAAGGAGATGCCGGTCTGCGGCTTGCCTTCGGTGCTGGTGCGCACCAGGTTGAACATCCAGTCGCCGTACTGGCCCAGCGTGGTCCAGGTCTTCTGGCCGTTGACGATGTACTTGTCGCCCTTGCGCTCGGCGCGCGTCTTCAGTGAGGCGAGGTCCGAGCCCGAGCCGGGCTCGCTGTAGCCCTGGCTCCACCAGACTTCGCCGCTGGCGATGCCGGGCAGGAAACGCTTCTGCTGTTCGGCGTTGCCGAAAGCCATGATCACCGGCGCCACCATCACCGGGCCGAACGGCACGATGCGCGGCGCGCCGGCCAGGGCGAGTTCTTCCTCGAACAGGTGCTTCTGCACCGCGTTCCAGCCCGGGCCGCCGAATTCCTTGGGCCAGCCGTAACCCAGCCAGCCCTTCTTGCCCAGGATCTTGGCCCAGCGCTGCATGTCCTCGCGCGTCAGGTGCAGGCTGTTGTGCACCTTGTCCGAAATCTCCTTGGGCAGGTTCTCGCGCACCCAGGCGCGAATGTCTTGCCGGAACTTCTGTTCCTCGGGCGTGAAGGCCAAATCCATGGTGGGTGCTCTCCGCGTGATGCGATCAACCCGGGTTTCTAGCACGCCCGTGCTTTTCTTTCTGTCCGAGTCGCGACAAACGGGATAATCCCGGGCTTCCCATGAAGAACATCGTGATCCTCATCTCCGGAGGCGGCTCGAACATGGCCGCGATCGTGCGGGCCTCGCGTCAGCGCGGCTGGGCGGAGCGCCTGGGTGCGCGGGTGGCCGCGGTCATCAGCAACCGGGCGGACGCCGGCGGCCTTTCTTTCGCGCGCGAGCAGGGCCTGGCCACGGCGGTGGTGGACCACAAGCCGTTCCCGTCGCGCGAGGCGTTCGAGGCGGAGTTGGTCAAGGCCATCGACGCCCACCAGCCCGCGCTGGTGGTGCTGGCCGGGTTCATGCGCATCCTCACGCCGGGGTTCGTGGCGCACTACGAGGGCCGGCTGCTCAACATCCATCCCTCGCTGCTGCCGGCTTTCCCGGGCCTGCACACGCACCGCCGCGCCATCGAAGCGGGCTGCCGTGTCGCGGGCGCCACCGTGCACCAGGTGACGGCCGAGCTGGACCACGGTCCCATCCTCGACCAGATCGCGGTTCCCATCCTGCCGGACGACACGGAAGAGTCGCTGGCCGCGCGCGTGCTGACGCAGGAGCACCTGGTGTATCCGCGCGCCGTCGAATCGTTTTTCCACCAGGGCGCCTGAGCGATGCATCCGAAAGCCGTGCTGGACGCCTGCGCCGACCTGCTGGAGCAGGTGCTGCGCTTCGACCACCCCGCCGACGCCGTGGTGTCGCGCTACTTCCGCGAGCACCGCTCGCTGGGTCCGCGCGAGCGCGCGACGTTGGCCGAAACCACGTACGCCGTGCTGCGGCGCAAGCTGCTGTTCGACCACTTCGCGCCGTCCGGCAGCGGGCCCAAGGCGCGGCGGCTGGCCATCCTGGGGTTCCAGGGGCCGCGCGATTTCCTGGCCGCCGCGCTGAACGCGCAGGAGAAAGACTGGCTCGCCCAGTGCGACGCCATCGACGCGAACGGCCTGCTCGAGCGGCATCGCCACAACCTGCCCGAGTGGCTGGCGCAGCCGCTGAAGGAGCAGCTGGGCGAGGCGTTCTGGCCGCTGGCCGAAAGCCTGAACGAACCCGCGCCGCTGGACCTGCGCGTGAATGCGTTCACCGACAAGCGCGACGACGTGCGCCACGAACTGGAACTGGCCGGCGTGAAGGCCCGGCCAACGCCGTATTCGCCGTGGGGCCTGCGGCTGGACGGCAAGCCCGCCATCAACAAGCTGGACGCTTTCGCGCGCGGCGCGGTGGAGGTGCAGGACGAAGGGTCGCAGCTGCTGGCGCTGCTGCTGGACGCCAAGCGCGGCGAGATGGTCGTGGACTTCTGCGCCGGCGCCGGCGGCAAGACGCTGGCCATCGGCGCGGCCATGCGCAACACGGGGCGGCTGTACGCGTTCGACACCTCGGCGCATCGCCTGGATGCGCTCAAACCCCGCCTGGCGCGCAGCAAGCTCAGCAACGTGCACCCGGCCGCCATCGCGCATGAGCGCGATGAACGCGTCAAGCGGCTGGCCGGCAAGATCGACCGGGTGATCGTCGATGCGCCGTGCTCGGGCCTGGGCACCTTGCGCCGCAATCCCGACCTGAAGTGGCGGCAGAGCCCGCAGGCCGTGCAGGAAATGACCGTGAAGCAGGCCGCCATCCTGCGCAGCGCGGCCCGATTGCTGAAGCCCGGCGGGCGGCTCATCTATGCCACGTGCAGCGTGCTGCGTGCGGAAAACGAAGACATCGCGGAGGCTTTCACCGCCGAAGCTCAGCAGTTCAGGCCGCTGGCGGTGGCCGAACTGCTGGGTTCGGCCAAGGTCGCTGACGATCGACTGACGAGCGGCGGGCCCGACGGCGGCCTGTACCTGCGACTTTGGCCGCACCGGCACGGCACGGACGGCTTTTTCGCCGCGGCGTGGCAGAAAAGTTGACGCGGATCAGCTTATCGGCGCCTTAGGGCGAATCATTGGCTTGACAGGAACCCCCGGCCCTAGAATCGCTCGGATGGGTTGCGGCACCCCTTTCTTTCGCCGCGCCTGCTGAAAGAGAGAACCGAGCTTTATGTTGCTTCCCGACTGGGCCGTGCTGAACGCGGCGATCGACTGGCTGGCCCACGGCCTGTGGGACCTGCACTGGTGGCAGATCGTCCTGTACACGCTGTTCACCACCCACATCACCATCGCCGCGGTCACCATCTTCCTGCACCGCACGCAGGCGCACCGCGCGATGGACCTGGGCCCCATCCCGTCGCACTTCTTCCGCTTCTGGCTGTGGCTGGGCACCGGCATGGTGACCAAGGAATGGGTCGCCATCCACCGCAAGCACCACGCCAAGTGCGAGACCGAGGACGACCCTCACAGCCCGCAGACGCGCGGCATCGACACCGTGCTGTGGCGCGGCTCCGAGCTGTATCGCGCCGAAGCCAAGAACCAGGAGACGCTGGCCAAGTTCGGCCATGGCGTGCCCAATGACTGGATCGAGCGCAACCTGTACACCCGCTACAGCTGGCAGGGCGTGGGCCTGACGCTGCTGATCGACCTGGCCCTGTTCGGCGCCATCGGCGCGGCGGTGTGGGCGGTGCAGATGCTGTGGATCCCCATCACCGCGGCCGGCATCATCAACGGCATCGGCCACTACTGGGGCTACCGCAACTTCGAGGCGCCCGACGCCAGCACGAACATCTCGCCCTGGGGCGTGATCATCGGTGGTGAGGAACTGCACAACAACCACCACACGTACCCCACGTCGGCCAAGTTCTCGGTCAAGAAGTACGAGTTCGACATCGGCTGGGTCTACATCACGCTGATGCAGCGCATCGGCTGGGCCAAGGTCAAGAAGGTGCCGCCGAAGCTGCGCCTGGGCGAGATCAAGCCGGTGGCCGACGAGAAGACGCTGGAAGCGCTCATCGCCCACCGCTACGAGGTGATGGCGGGCTACGCGCGCGAGATGCGCCGCGCCTGCAAGGACGAGATCGCCGTGCTGAAGGAAAAGGGCGCCGACCTGTCGCCGCTGAAGTCCGCCAAGCGCTGGCTGCACCGCGACGACGACCGTGTGCCGGCGTCGGCCCGCCCCAAGCTGGCGCAGGCGCGTGCGGAGCACCCGGTGCTGGACCAGATGGTCACCATGCGCGAGGAACTGCGCCAGATGTGGCTGAACACCTCGCACTCGCGCGAACAGCTGGCCGCCGACCTGCAGGCCTGGTGCCATCGCGCCGAAGAGAGCGGCATCGAGGCGCTTCAGCGCTTCTCGCTCAAGCTGCGCTCCGCGCACGCCTGAAGCGGCGCCTCCCTAGCCCCACAGCAGCCTGCGGCCCCAAAGCCGCAGGCTGTTTCGTTTGGGGGGCGCGGTTTCGCCACCGGCTTCGCGTGCCGCCATGAACCGTCCGTGGCCCTTCACGAGGGCTTCCGCGGTGAAGATGCCCGCTCCCGCCGCCCGCAGCGATTGGCCCGCGTGGAGCACCCGTGCCGGCATGGGGATGGCGCCGCCGGTGAATTGCACGCGCACCGACCCCGCCGCACAAAAGAACTCGTCACCGGTTGAAGCCGGCCGCACCAGTTGTTGGCCCCGGGCGAGCCGCCATTCAGCGTCCATCGCCGGCCTCCGCTTGCAGCGCGACCGCCAGTTCGATCTCCACCGAAGCGCTCTTGGGCAACTGCGCGACGCCGACCGACGTGCGCGAGTGGCGTCCCGCCTGCGGACCCAGCACCGAATACAGCACCTCGGACGCGGCATCGCCCACTTCGCTGTGGCCACCGAAGTCCGGCGCGCTGTGCACGTACACGCCCATGCGCAGCACCTGCGCGATGCGGTCCAGGCCGCCGGCGGCCTGCCGCACCAGGATCAGCGCGCGCAGTGCCGAAACGCGCGCGCCTTTCTTCGCCAGCTCCAGCGGGGCCTGGTCGGGCACGCGGCCGACGGCGATCACTTCGTTGCCCACGCGGGGCACCTGGCCGCTGACCCAGGCCGTGCCGTTGTGCACCACCACCGGCGTGTAGATGCCGCCGATGCGCTGCTCGGCGTCGGGGTCCAGGCCCAGCTCATGGGCTAGACGGAAGAGGGTGGCTTCACGATCGGCGATCATGGGAATCCTTCGGGAAGGCAGGTTGGAGAGGCGGAACAGACGATAGGCCTGAGGCCGGAACCCGAACAGCCACAGCGGAAGCGGCTGCCCGAGGCATCAGAAGCGGTTTCCACCCTCTGTTCTGGTTCAATCATGGCTTTCGTGTATCTGTTCTGACCCACCGGAACAGGCGACGATTTCCGCCGGAGAACCTGATGACCCCTGCCGCCGGCCCCCTGTACCAGCAACTCGCCTCGCACTACGGCCAGGCGATCGAGAAAAACACGCTGCGCACCGGCATGCGCATGCCTTCCGTGCGCGAGCTGATGCGCCGGCACCGCATCAGCCTGTCGACCGCGCTGCAGACGCTGCGGCTGCTGGAAGAGCGCGGCTGGCTGGAGGCGCGTCCGCGCGTGGGCTACTTCGTGCGCGGCATCGCGGTGCCGCCACTGGAGGAAGTGGCGGACGCCGACCTGAGCGCGCCGTTGGAAGCGGTCGCGGGCGCCCATCCTTTCGCCGGCATCAACGAGCGCATCTCGGTGCTGGTGGAAAGCGCGCGCCGCGCCGACGTGAAGGTGGACCTGGGCGGCGCGACGCCGGGGCCGGAACTGTTCGACACGGCCTGGTTGAACAAGACCGCCATCGCGCTGCTGCGCGAGCAGCCGAACCTGCTGGCGCAGAGCCGGTCCACCGCGACCACGCACCCGGACTTCCAGGCCGCGATGGCACTGCGCGCGCTGGACGCGGGCATCCGCGTGGCGCCGCACCAGGTGCTCGCGACCGTCGGCAACACCGAGGCCATGCACCTGGCGTTGACGGCTGTCTGCCAGCCGGGCGACGTGGTGGCGGTGGAATCGCCCACCTACTACGGGCTGCTGCAGGGCGTGGAATCCTTGGGGCTGAAGACGCTGGAGATTCCGTGCAGCCAGGCCAGTGGCATCTCACTGGAGGCGCTGGACCTGGCCGTGCGCACGCAGCCGCGCCTGCGCGCGGTCGTCGTCGTGCCGGACCTGCAAATGCCGCTGGGCACGCTGATGCCCGACGCGCAGAAGGCGGCGCTGGCCGCGTTCTGCCGCACGCACGACCTGGCGCTGGTGGAGGACGACTCGTACCGGCCCTTCGTCGAGGCGAACGAGCGGCCGCGGCCGATCAAGAGCTGGGACACCAGCGGGCACGTCGTGTACTGCGAGTCGCTCAACAAGACGCTGGCGCCCGGCCTGCGCCAGGGCTGGATGAGCGCTGGCCGCTGGCACGAGCGCATCCAGATGCTGAAGTTTGCGCAGAGCCGCAACACGCCCGCGTTCTCGCAGCTGCTGGCGGCGCGCTGGGTGGGGGCCCCGGCTTTCGAGCGTCACCTGCAACGCCTGCGCCCGCGGCTGCGCGTGCAGCGGGAACAGGCGGCGCAGGCGATCGCGCGCCATTTCCCCGCGGGCACGCGGCTGCGCCTGCCGCCGGGCGGCCTGAGCCTGTGGGTGCAATTGCCGGCCGGCGTGCGTTCGTCGGTGCTGTTCCGCGAGGCGCTGCGCGAAGGCATCCGCATCGCGCCCGGCGCGATGTTTTCCAACACCGACCGTTACGAGCACTTCATCCGCGTGAGCTGCGCGCAGGCATTCACCGAGCAGACCGACGAGGCGTACCGAGTGCTGGGGCGGCTGGCGGCGGCGCAGGCGGCCGTGTAGGAAAAAGGAAAAGCCCCGCGATGCGGGGCTTTCCTGGGTCCCCGCCTTCGCGGGGACTGAAATGACCGCGCGCCGGGGCGCGCTCACATCACTTCAGCTTGGTCTCTTTGTACTCGACGTGCTTGCGCGCCTTCGGGTCGAACTTCATGATCGACATCTTCTCGGGCATCGTCTTCTTGTTCTTGTTCGTGGTGTAGAAGTGGCCGGTGCCCGCGGTGGACTCCAGCTTGATCTTCTCGCGGCCGCCTTTGCTTGCCATGGTCGTGCTCCTTGCGAATTAAGCCTGGCCGCGGGCCCGCAGGTCCGCCAGCACGGTTTCGATGCCCTTCTTGTCGATCAGGCGCAGGCCGGCGTTGGAAATGCGCAGGCGCACCCAGCGGTTCTCGCTCTCGACCCAGAAACGGCGGTATTGCAGGTTCACTTCGAACCGGCGCTTGGTCTTGTTGTTGGCGTGGGAAACGTTGTTCCCGACCATCGGGCCCTTGCCCGTCACTTCGCAGACGCGTGCCATGACGCACTCCAATCATCAACGGCGGCCACTGGACGGCACCGGATCGCTGATTGCGTCCCGGGGCCTCGCGGCCGCCTCACCTCGCCAGAAAGGGTGGCGGTAGCCCATCGGCCGCCCCGCGCCTTCCCAGGCGCACGAGCAGCAAAGCCCGCGATTATAGCAGGCGGGATTACTCTTCCTGCTCCAGGAACCGCTGGGCGTCCAGGGCGGCCATGCAGCCGGTGCCGGCGCTGGTGATGGCCTGGCGGTACACGTGGTCCTGCACGTCGCCGGCGGCGAACACGCCGGGCACGCTGGTCATGGTGGCGAAACCCTGCAGCCCCGATTTCGTGAGGATGTAACCGTCCTTCATCTCCAGCTGGCCGTGGAAGATGTCGGTGTTGGGGTGGTGGCCGATGGCGACGAAGAAGCCCTGGGTCTTCAGGTCCTCGGTGCTGCCGTCGCGCGTGTCCTTCAGGCGCACGCCGGTGACGCCGGAGTCGTCGCCCAGCACCTCGTCCACCTGCTTGAACAGCTTCAGTTCGATCTTGCCGGCCGCTACCTTCTCCATCAACTTGTCCACCAGGATCGGCTCGGCGCGGAACTTGTCGCGGCGGTGGATCAGGTAGACCTTGCTGGCGATGTTCGACAGGTACAGCGCCTCTTCCACGGCGGTGTTGCCGCCGCCGACCACGCAGGTGACCTGCTCGCGGTAGAAGAAGCCGTCGCAGGTGGCGCAGGCGCTGACGCCCTTGCCCATGAACTTCTGCTCGGACTCGATGCCCAGGTACTTCGCCGATGCGCCCGTGGCAACAATCAGCGCGTCGCACGTGTAGGTACCGCTGTCGCCGGTGAGCGTGAAGGGGCGCTTGCCGAAGTCGACCTTGTTGATGTGGTCGAACACGATCTCGGTCTTGAAGCGCTCGGCATGCTCCAGGAAACGCTGCATCAGCTCGGGGCCCTGCACGCCGTTGACGTCGGCCGGCCAGTTGTCCACCTCGGTGGTGGTCATGAGCTGGCCGCCCTGTGCGATGCCGGTGATGAGGAGAGGCTGCAGGTTGGCACGGGCCGCGTAAACGGCGGCGGTATAGCCGGCGGGACCGGAGCCGAGGATCAGGACTTTTGCGTGGCGGGTGTTCATTGCGTGCTGTGCCCGTGTGGGAAAGATCACGGGCCGGTGTACATTTCGGGGCGGAAAACGCCAGTATCAAGCACCGGCGAAGCCCTTGGTGCCAGCGCGTTTCAATCCTGCCGATTGTAAGAACCGACTGCGCAAGGGCCTGCCCCCGCGGGCTTTGGAGGGAACTGGATGTCGATGCTGTCGAACCTGGAACTGATCCGCCGGGTGCCATTGTTCGCGCTTCTGACATCCAACCAGGCCGAAGCCGTCGCCGACGCCGTCGTCAAGCGCCGCTTCAAGCGCGGCGAGACGGTGGTGGAGCAGGGCGAAAAGTCCAACACCCTCTTCATCATCCTCACGGGCCGTGTGCGCGTCGTCACCTCCGACAAACGCGGCCGCGAGGTCATCCTCGCCACGCTGAATCCCGGCGACTACATCGGCGAGATGAGCCTGATCGACAACGAGCCGCATTCGGCCACGGTGCGCGCCGAAGTGCAGACCGACATGCTGGCCCTGGGCCGCGCGGAATTCGCGCGCTGCCTGCCGGAGAACAGCTCGATGGCCTACGCCATCATGAAGGGCCTGGTGCAGCGCCTGCGAAACGCCGACCGCAAGATCGAGTCGCTGGCGCTGATGGACGTGTACGGCCGGGTGGCGCGCGCGCTGATGGAATTCGCGGCGCCCGATCGCGACGGCAACAACGTCATCCGCGAGCGCATCTCGCGCCAGGACATCGCCAAGATGGTCGGTGCCTCGCGCGAGATGGTCAGCCGCGTGATGAAGGACCTGGAAGACCGCGGCTTCATCGAGACGCGCGAAGACGGCTCGATGCTGGTGCGCGACCGCCTCAGCACGCTCGGCTGAAACATTCGCTTGCCCGCCGTTGCGCGGGCGTCACGCCACCCGCCTTCGCGCGGACCGGCAGTGGTGAACGGCTGGGGCAGCCGCTAAGCTTCGAAGCGGATGACGTATTCGCTCAACACCTTCACCGCCGGTGGCCCGATGCAGGCCGGCGTTCCCCGTCCCGCCGCCCGCTTCATGAGCGAGATCGCCCTGGTGCTGGGCGCCGCGGCGCTGCTGTTCTGGCTGCTCGCGCTGGCGAGCTATTCGCCGATGGACCCGGCCTTCTCCACCTCCGGCGCCGGCGCCGGCGGCCCGCCGCGCAACTGGGGCGGCCGCCTCGGCGCCTGGCTGGCGGACGGCAGCTATTTCCTCCTCGGCTTCTCCGTGTGGTGGTGCTTCGCCGCCGCCGTGCGCGCCTGGCTGTCCACGCTGGCGCACTGGATGCGTGGCAGCGAACCGCCCGCGGGCGGCTTCACGCGATCGAAGCTCGCGTTCTGGATCGCGATGGCGGTGCTGCTGTGCGCCAGCACCGGCCTGGAATGGTCTCGCCTCTATCGCTTCGAGCCCCGCCTGCCGGACCACGCCGGTGGCGCGCTCGGCTGGCTGGTCGGCCCCGCCGCGACCAAGTGGCTGGGGTTCACCGGCTCCGGGCTGGTGTTCGTCGCGCTGGTGGTGGTGGGCGCCGCCGTGGTGTTCCGCTTCTCGTGGACCCACCTGGCCGAACGCATCGGCGCGCGCATCGAAGGTTTCGTCGATTCGCGGCGCGAGAAGCGCGAGATCGCGCAGGACGTGGCGCTGGGCCAGCAGGCCGCGCGCGAGCGCGAAGAGACGGTGCAAGTTGAACGCGTCGAGATCGAGGAGCACCACCCGACCCCCGTGCTGATCGAGCCGGTGCTGGTGGACATCCCCAAGAGCGAGCGCGTCGTCAAGGAAAGGCA
This sequence comes from Ramlibacter humi, assembly GCF_004681975.1. GTDB lineage: Bacteria > Pseudomonadota > Gammaproteobacteria > Burkholderiales > Burkholderiaceae_C > Ramlibacter > Ramlibacter humi. The sequence continues at coordinate 57,016 of NZ_SMLK01000005.1, read as the reverse complement.
GAAGCCGCTCTTCACCGAGCTGCCGGACAGCAAGCTGCCGCAGGTGGACCTGCTGGATGGCGCGCCTTCGCGGCAGGAATCGGTGTCGCCCGAGACGCTGGAGATGACCTCGCGGCTGATCGAGAAGAAGCTGAAGGACTTCGGCGTCGAGGTGCGCGTGGTGCTGGCGCAGCCCGGCCCGGTGATCACGCGCTACGAGATCGAGCCGGCCACGGGCGTGAAGGGCTCGCAGATCGTCAACCTGGCCAAGGACCTGGCGCGGTCGCTGTCGCTGGTGTCCATCCGCGTGATCGAGACCATCCCCGGCAAGAACTACATGGCGCTGGAACTGCCCAACGCCAAGCGGCAGTCCATCCGCCTGTCGGAGATCCTGGGCTCGCAGGTCTACAACGAAGCCAAGTCGATGCTGACCATGGGCCTGGGCAAGGACATCGTCGGCAACCCGGTGGTCGCGGACCTTGCCAAGATGCCGCACGTGCTGGTGGCCGGCACCACCGGCTCGGGCAAGTCGGTGGGCATCAACGCGATGATCCTGTCGCTGCTGTACAAGGCCGAAGCGCGCGACGTCCGTCTGCTGATGATCGACCCGAAGATGCTGGAGATGTCGGTCTACGAGGGCATCCCGCACCTGCTGGCGCCCGTGGTCACCGACATGCGCCAGGCCGCGCACGGCCTGAACTGGTGCGTGGCCGAGATGGAGCGCCGCTACAAGCTGATGAGCAAGCTGGGCGTGCGCAACCTCGGCGGCTACAACGCCAAGATCGACGAAGCCAAGGCGAAAGAGCAGTTCATCTACAACCCGTTCAGCTTGACGCCCGACAGCCCGGAACCGCTGGAGCGGCTGCCGCACATCGTGGTCATCATCGACGAGCTGGCCGACCTGATGATGGTGGTCGGCAAGAAGATCGAGGAGCTGATCGCCCGCCTGGCGCAGAAGGCGCGGGCGGCCGGCATCCACCTCATCCTGGCCACGCAGCGGCCCAGCGTGGACGTGATCACCGGCCTCATCAAGGCCAACATCCCGACCCGCATCGCATTCTCGGTGGGCTCCAAGATCGACAGCCGCACCATCCTGGATCAGATGGGCGCGGAAGCGCTGCTGGGCATGGGCGACATGCTCTACATGGCCAGCGGCACCGGCCTGCCCATCCGCGTGCACGGCGCGTTCGTCAGCGACGACGAGGTGCATCGCGTGGTGGCTTACCTGAAGGAGCAGGGCGGCGAACCCAACTACATCGAAGGCGTGCTGGAAGGCGGCACGGTCGACGACGAAGGCAGCGGCCTGGGCGACCTGCTGGGCGAAGGCGGCGGCGAGAAGGACCCGATGTACGACCAGGCGGTGGAGGTGGTGCTGAAGAACCGCAAGGCCAGCATCTCGCTGGTGCAGCGTCACCTGAAGATCGGCTACAACCGCGCCGCGCGTCTGGTGGAAGACATGGAAAAGGCGGGCCTGGTCAGCGCCATGAACGGGCAGGGCCAGCGCGAAATCCTGGTTCCCACCCGCGCCGAGTAAATCGCTGGCAAAGTCGGGCGGCGAAACATTCGCAAGCGAACTTCGCCGCTTGCGGCTGACCCAACCTTTATGAAGAAGACTCTTTCTGTCCTGCTGCTGGGCTTCGCGGCCGCCGCCGCGCATGCCGGCGGCCTGGAAGCGCTCGAAAACTTCGTCAAGACCGCGCGCAGCGGCAAGGCCGAGTTCACCCAGGTGGTGACCGCGCCCCCGCGCGACGGGCAGGCGGCGCGCAGCCGCACGTCCGGCGGCACCTTCGAATTCAACCGGCCCAACCGCTTCCGCTTCGACTACCTGAAGCCGTTCAAGCAATCCATCGTGGCCGATGGCCAGACGCTGTGGATGTACGACGCCGACCTCAACCAGGTCACCGCGCGCAAGCAGGAAGCGGTGCTGGGCAGCACCCCGGCCGCGGTCATCGCGGCGGCGCCCGACCTGGGCGCGCTGCGGCGCGACTTCAACCTGGAAGCCGCGCCCGACAAGGACGGCCTGCAGTGGGTGCAGGCCACGCCCAAGGCCAAGGAAGGCCAGCTCAACCAGGTGCGCATCGGCTTCCGCGGCAACGACCTGGCCACGCTGGAGATCCTGGACGGCTTCGGCCAGCGGTCGGTCATGACCTTCGACAAGCTGCAGCTGAACACCGCGATCCCCGGCGAGACCTTCCAGTTCAAGCCGCCGCAAGGCGCCGACGTCGTCCGCCAGTGACCCGCCGCACGGCCGCCCGCGGATGAGGCGGCCCTAAACTCGCTTCGTGCCCCAAGCCACCGCCGCCCTCCACGTTCCGCTGGCCGAGCGCCTGCGCCCGCGCTCGCTGGGCGAGGTGGTCGGCCAGCAGCACCTGCTGGGCGAGGGCATGCCGCTGCGCATCGCGTTCGAATCGGGCCAGCCGCACAGCTGCATCCTGTGGGGGCCGCCCGGCACGGGCAAGACCACCATCGCGCGGTTGATGGCGGACGCTTTCGACGCGCAGTTCATCGCCATCAGCGCGGTGCTGGGCGGCGTGAAGGACATCCGGGAAGCCGTCGATGCGGCGCAGAAGGCGCGCGACGGCCTGCAGCAGCAGCGCACCATCGTCTTCGTCGACGAGGTCCACCGCTTCAACAAGAGCCAGCAGGACGCTTTCCTGCCGCACGTGGAATCGGGGCTGTTCACCTTCATCGGCGCCACTACCGAAAACCCTTCGTTCGAGGTGAACTCCGCGCTGCTGTCGCGCGCCGCGGTGTACGTGCTGCAGCCGCTGACCGAAGCCGACCTGGAGCAGATCGTCGGCAAGGCGCAGGCGATCGGCGCGGTGCCGGCGCTGGAAGACGCGGCCCGCGCGCGCCTCATCGCGTATGCCGACGGCGATGCGCGCCGGCTGCTGAACACGCTGGAAACGCTGGCCGTCGCCGCTCAGAAGGAGAAGCTGGCCGCCATCACCGACGAGTGGCTGCTGCGGGTGCTGGGCGAGCGCATGCGCCGCTACGACAAGGGCGGCGAACAGTTCTACGACACCATCAGCGCGCTGCACAAGTCGGTGCGCGGGTCCGACCCGGACGCCGCGCTCTACTGGTTCGTGCGGATGCTGGACGGTGGCGCCGACCCGCGCTACATGGCGCGCCGCATGATCCGCATGGCGACGGAAGACGTCGGCCTGGCCGACCCGCGCGCGTTGCGCCTCGCGCTGGATGCCGCCGAAACCTACGAGCGCCTGGGCTCCCCCGAAGGCGAACTCGCGCTGGCCGAATGCGTGGTCTACCTGGCAATGGCGCCCAAGTCCAACGCGGTCTACGCCGCGTTCAACGAAGCCAAGGCTTTCGTGAAGAGGGATGGCACCCGCCCGGTGCCGATGCACCTGCGCAATGCGCCCACGAAGCTGATGAAGGACCTGGATTACGGCAAGGGCTACCGCTATGTCCATGATGAGGAAGGCGCGTTCGCGGCGGGCGAGAACTACCTGCCGGAAGGCATGGACCCGCCGGGGTTCTACCGCCCGGTGGAGAGGGGCCTTGAAATCCGCATCGCCGATAAGTTGCGCGAGCTCAGGGCACTCAATCATCAGCGCCGCTGATCCCCCATGAATCGCCCGCCCGCTTGTCGGCGGGCGAGGGAAAACCCCGTCCTACTGTCGAGGGCCGGCGAAAAACCGCTGGCTACAATCGCTGCGCTTACGAACCCGTCCTGCATGCATGGCGGGTTTTTTGCTAGTTGGCGGGAAGGCCCACAAGGCCTGCCCGCCGGCCCTGGAGGTCCGAGAGAGAACCAGCGGGCGACCGGCGCAAGCGGCCGGGGAATGAAACGGAGAACTCGTTATGGAAATCCTGCTGCAACAGATCATCAACGGTCTGGTCCTCGGCAGCATGTATGCCCTGGTGGCCCTTGGCTACACCATGGTGTACGGCATCATCAACCTGATCAACTTCGCGCACGGTGAGGTACTGATGGTGGGCGCGCTCACCAGCTGGGCCATCATTGTCACGGCCCAGGACGCCATGCCCGGCATACCCGGCTGGCTGCTCCTGCTGGTGTCCACCATCATCGCGTGCGTGGTGGCGGCGGCGCTGAACTTCACGATCGAGAAGATCGCCTACCGGCCGCTGCGCAACAGCCCCAAGCTGGCGCCGCTGATCACCGCCATCGGCATGTCGATCCTGCTGCAGACACTGGCGATGATCATCTTCAAGCCGAACTACAAGCCGTACCCGACGCTGCTGCCCGCGGCGCCCATCCAGGTCGGCGGCGCGGTGATCACCGCCACGCAGATCATGATCCTGGGCCTCACGGCGGTGTCGCTCGCGGCGCTGACCTACCTGGTGGGCTACACCAAGCTGGGCCGCGCGATGCGCGCCACGGCCGAGAACCCGCGGGTCGCGGCGCTGATGGGCGTCAAGCCCGACATGGTGATCTCGGCCACCTTCATCATCGGCGCCGTGCTGGCCACGCTGGCCGGCGTGATGTACGCGTCCAACTACGGCACCGTGCAGCACACCATGGGCTTCCTGCCCGGCCTGAAGGCCTTCACCGCCGCGGTGTTCGGCGGCATCGGCAACCTGGCCGGCGCGGTGGTCGGCGGCATCCTGCTCGGCCTGATCGAAGCCATCGGCTCGGGCTACATCGGTGTTCTCACCGGCGGCGTGCTGGGCAGCCATTACGCCGACATCTTCGCCTTCATCGTGCTGATCGCGGTGCTCACGCTGCGCCCCTCGGGCCTGCTGGGCGAGCGCGTGGCCGACCGCGCCTGAGGAGCAGACGATGGAAAAGCAAAAGAAGCTCGCCATCCTCGCGGTCTCCGCGGTCGCCCTGCTGGTGCTGCCGCTGCTGCTGCAGATGGCCGGCAACTTCTGGGTCCGCATCGCCGACGTCGCGCTGCTCTACGTGATGCTGGCGCTGGGCCTGAACATCGTGGTGGGCTACGCCGGCCTGCTCGACCTGGGCTTCGTCGCCTTCTTCGCCATCGGCGCGTACATGTACGGCCTGATGGCGTCGCCGCACCTGTCGTCCACCTTCGAGTGGTTCGCGGCCACCTTCCCGGACGGGCTGCACACGTCGATCTGGCTGGTCATCCCGCTGGGCGCGGCACTGGCGGGCACCTTCGGCATCCTGCTGGGCGCCCCCACGCTGAAGCTGCGCGGCGACTACCTGGCCATCGTGACGCTGGGCTTCGGCGAGATCATCCGCGTGTTCCTGAACAACCTGGACCACCCGGTCAACCTGACCAACGGCCCCAAGGGCCTGGGCCAGATCGACTCCATCACGCTGCTGAAGTTCGACTCGCTGGGCATCAAGGGCCTGAACCTGGGCCGCCGGCTGGACATCGGCGACTTCACGGTGTCCAGCGTGACCCTGTACTACTACCTGTTCCTCGCGCTGGCGGTGCTGAGCGTCATCATCTGCCACCGGCTGGAGGTGTCGCGCGTCGGCCGCGCCTGGATGGCCATCCGCGAAGACGAGATCGCCGCCAAGGCCATGGGCATCAACACGCGCAACATGAAGCTGCTGGCCTTCGGCATGGGCGCCACCTTCGGCGGCGTCTCCGGCACCATGTTCGCGGCCTTCCAGGGCTTCGTCTCGCCGGAATCGTTCTCGCTGATGGAGTCGGTGATGATCGTCGCCATGGTGGTGCTGGGCGGCATCGGCCACCTGCCGGGGGTGATCCTGGGCGCGGTGCTGCTGTCGGCGCTGCCCGAAGTCCTGCGCTGGGTGTCCGGCGCGCTGGACCTGCAGGCGGCCACCGGCGGCCGGCTGGATCCCGCCATCCTGCGCCAGCTGCTGATCGCGCTGGCGATGATCATCGTGATGCTGCTGCGCCCGCGCGGCCTGTGGCCTTCGCCGGAGCACGGCAAGTCGCTGCAGAAGAACGGCAAGAGCGGGAGCGCGGCATGAGCGACACCGTCCTGAACGTCGGCGGCATCTCCAAGCGGTTCGGCGGCCTGCAGGCGCTGTCGGACGTCGGCCTGACCATCCAGCGCGGCCAGGTGTACGGCCTGATCGGCCCCAACGGCGCCGGCAAGACCACGTTCTTCAACGTCATCACCGGCCTGTACACGCCCGACAGCGGCACGTTCGAGCTGGCGGGCAAGCCCTACCAGCCCACCGCGGTGCACGAAGTCGCCAAGGCGGGCATCGCGCGCACCTTCCAGAACATCCGCCTCTTCGCCGACATGACGGCGCTGGAGAACGTGATGGTGGGCCGCCACATCCGCACCGGCTCGGGCCTGCTCGGCGCGGTCTTCCGCACGAAACACTTCGTGCAGGAAGAGCGCGAGATCGCCAAGCGTGCGCAGGAACTGCTGGACTACGTGGGCATCGCCAAGTACGCCGACTACAAGGCGCGCACGCTGTCTTACGGCGACCAGCGCCGGCTGGAGATCGCCCGCGCGCTGGCGACGGACCCGCAGCTGATCGCGCTGGACGAGCCTGCCGCCGGCATGAACGCCACCGAGAAGGTGCAGCTGCGCGAACTGATCGACCGCATCCGCAAGGACAACCGCACCATCCTGCTGATCGAGCACGACGTGAAGCTGGTCATGGGCCTGTGCGACCGGGTGACCGTGCTGGACTACGGCAAGCAGATCGCGGAAGGCACTCCCGCCGACGTGCAGAAGAACGAGAAGGTGATCGAGGCTTACCTCGGCACCGGAGGACATTGAGATGGCGGAAGTTCTGCTCAACGTCAGCGGCCTGAAGGTCGCATACGGCGGCATCCAGGCCGTCAAGGGCGTGGATTTCGAAGTGCGCGAGGGGGAGCTGGTCACGCTGATCGGCTCCAACGGCGCCGGCAAGACCACCACGATGAAGGCCATCACCGGCCTGCTGCCGCTGGCCGGCGGCGACATCCAGTACCTGGGAAAGAGCATCCGCGGCCGCGGTGCCTGGGACCTGGTGAAGCAGGGGCTGGCCATGGTGCCGGAAGGCCGCGGCGTGTTCACGCGCATGACCATCACCGAGAACCTGCAGATGGGCGCGCACATCCGCAACGACACGGCGGAGATCGCGCGCGACATGGACAAGGTGTTCGGCATCTTCCCGCGCCTGAGGGAACGCCGCGACCAGCTCGCCGGCACCATGTCGGGCGGCGAGCAGCAGATGCTGGCGATGGGCCGCGCGCTCATGAGCCGCCCGCGCGTGCTGCTGCTGGACGAGCCTTCGATGGGCCTGTCGCCCATCATGGTCGACAAGATCTTCGAGGTGGTCCGCGAAGTGCACGGGCAGGGCGTGACCGTCTTCCTGGTCGAGCAGAACGCCAGCCGCGCGCTGCAGATCGCCGACCGTGCCTACGTGATGGAATCGGGCGTCATCACCATGAGCGGGGAAGCCAAGCAGATGCTCAGCGACCCGAAGGTGCGCGCCGCCTACCTGGGCGAGTAACGCGCCTTTCCCGGGAAGGCAGTCATGGTGCGCGTCGGGCTCATCTCCGACACCCACGGCCTGTTGCGCGAACCGGTGCTGGACTGGCTTCGCGGCAGCGACCTGATCCTGCATGCCGGCGACATCTGCGATGCGCCGGTGCTGGAAGCCCTGGCGCGCATCGCGCCGGTGACGGCCGTCCGCGGCAACAACGACTGGGGCGCCTGGGCCGGCAAGCTGTCCGAAGCCGAGCTGATCACCATCGAAAGCGTGCCGGTGTTCGTGGTGCACGACCTGTCGCACCTTGGCCGCCACGCGCGCGCCCGCGCGGCCCGCGTGGTCGTCTCCGGCCACTCGCACAAGCCGAAAGTGGAAGAGCGCGACGGCGTCCTGTTCGTCAATCCGGGCAGCGCGGGACCGCGGCGCTTCAGGCTGCCGATCGCCGCGGGCGAACTGCGCATCGATGGAACGCAGGTCCGCGCGCACGTGGAGCATTTCGCCGCGTGACGCGCGCGGCGGTGTCGCGCGCCCGATGCGCCGTCTGCGCCATGTGCCGCTGCGCAGGCCGCCGAAGAATGTCCGCATGGACACTTCCTCCCTCACTTTCTTCGCCGTCATCGGCTTCCTCGCTGTCGCCGTGCCGCCGGCGCTCTGCACCGTCGTCTGCGGCTGGCTGTTCGTCCGATTGCGGACGCACCGCATCGGCGGCCTGGCCGCCGCGGGCGTGCTGCTCGCCGCGATGGCCGTGGGCGTAGCATTGAGCGCCATGCTGATGCAGTTCGAAGCGCCTTATCTGCGCGGGGACGGCGGCGTGGCCGTGGCGCTGGTCCCGTTGTTCGGCGGCCTGCTGGAACTCGGTGTCGCCGCGCTGTTCCTGCTGGCGCTGCTGTTTTCGCCGCTCTGGCCCCAACCCGGAAAGGAAACCGGAACTTGATCCTGGAAGCCGCACCGCTGCAAGTCCGCCCCGGCCAGCAAGCCGCGTTCGAGGACGCCTTCCGCCAGGCGCAGGCCATCATCTCCTCGATGCCCGGCTACCGGTCGCACGAGCTGCAGCGCTGCATCGAGCGCCCGTCCGAGTACCTGCTGCTGGTTCGCTGGGACACGCTGGAGGCGCACACCGTGGGCTTCCGCGGCTCGACCCAGTACCAGGATTGGAAGCGGCTGCTGCACCACTTCTATGATCCGTTTCCCGTGGTGTCGCACTACGAAGCCGTCGCCGGCGTGCGCTGAAGCGCGCTTCGGGTTCACCCCCAGCGCCGGCGCGGTGCCCGGCATCACACTTGCATCCGCGATCCGCGCACCAGCATTGCCCCCATGGAAACCAAGTGGCTCGAGGACTTCGTCAGCCTCGCCGAAACCCGCAGCTTCAGCCGCTCCGCGCAACTGCGGCACGTCACGCAGCCGGCGTTCTCGCGCCGCATCCAGGCGCTGGAAGCCTGGGCCGGCACCGACCTGGTGGACCGCAGCTCGTACCCGACACGCCTGACGCCGGCCGGCGAGACGCTGTATTCGCAATCGCTGGAGATGCTGCAGTCGCTGCAGACCACGCGCGCCATGCTGCGCGGCCACTCGGCGGCGGGGCAGGACGTCATCGAGTTCGCCGTGCCGCACACGCTGGCCTTCACCTTCTTCCCGGCCTGGGTGTCCAGCCTGCGCGAGAAGTTCGGCCCCATCAAGAGCCGCCTGATCGCGCTGAACGTGCACGACGCGGTGATGCGCCTGGTGGAAGGCGGCTGCGACGTGCTGATCGCCTACCACCACGCCTCGCAGCCGCTGCAGCTGGATGCCGACCGCTACGAGATGGTCACGCTGGGGCAGGAAGTGCTGGCGCCGTACTGCCGCCCGGACGCCGCAGGCGAACCGATGTTCAAGCTGCCCGGCCGTGCGGGCCAACCGCTGCCCTACCTGGGCTACGCCCCGGGCGCCTACCTGGGCCGGGTGACCGACCTCATCCTCAAGCAGGCGCCCACCGCCATCCACCTCGACCGTGTGTACGAAACCGACATGGCCGAAGGCCTGAAGGTGATGGCGCTGGAAGGGCACGGCGTCGCCTTCCTGCCGCACAGCGCGGTGAAGAAGGAACTGCGGTCCCGCCGCCTGGTGCCGGCCGCGCCCCCGGGTTTGGGTTCGCTGGAGCTGGCCATGGACATCAGGGCCTACCGCGAAAAGCCCTCCGGCCGCGAGGCGCCCAAGCGCACTGCGCAGGCGCTGTGGGCCTACCTGGCCTCGGGGCACGCCGGGACGGCTTGAACCTGTCACCGGCGGGTCATAAACTTTTTGCATAACGCGGCGCCCAAACGGCATTGGCCCGCGTGTAACCCCGCCGCTACAGTTCGCGCCACTTTTCGCAGCACCCTCAATCCCATGTCCGCCAGCTACCGCACCGAGCACGATTTCCTGGGCGAGAAACAGATTCCCGGCGACGCCTACTGGGGCGTGCACACGGCCCGGGCGGTGGAGAACTTCCCGATCTCCGGCACACCGGTGTCGGCCATGCCCGAGCTGATCCGCGCTTTCGGCTACGTGAAGAAGGCCACCGCCCGCGCCAACCTCGAGCTGGGCGTGCTGGACGAGGCCCGCGTGTTCGCCATCATGGGCGCCTGCGAGCAGCTGATCAGCGGGCAGCACCACGACCAGTTCGTGGTGGACGTCATCCAGGGCGGCGCCGGCACCTCCACCAACATGAACGCCAACGAGGTGATCGCCAACCTCGCGCTGGAGCGCATGGGGTTCGACAAGGGGCGCTACGACGTGCTGCACCCCAACGACCATGTCAACGCCTCGCAGAGCACCAACGACGTCTATCCCACCGCGGTGCGCCTGGCCCTGTGGTTCGGCCTCGACCGCCTGCTCGATTCCATGGCTTTCCTGCGCAACGGCTTCGAGGCCAAGGCGGAGGAATTCAAGGACGTCCTGAAGATCGGCCGCACCCAGCTGCAGGACGCGGTGCCCATGACGCTGGGCCAGGAGTTCTCCACCTACGCGGTGATGATGGGCGAGGACGAGGCCCGGGTGCGCGAAGCGCGCGCGCTGATCCAGGAAGTGAACCTGGGCGCCACCGCCATCGGCACCGGCATCAACTCGCCGGCCGGCTACGCCGACCTGGCCTGCCAGCACCTGGCCGAGATCAGCGGCGTGCCGGTGATCAAGTCGCCCAACCTGGTGGAAGCCACGCAGGACACCGGCGCCTTCGTGCAGCTGTCGGGCGTGCTCAAGCGCGTGGCCACCAAGCTGTCCAAGACCTGCAACGACCTGCGCCTGCTGTCCAGCGGACCGCAGGCCGGCTTCGGCGACATCAAGCTGCCGGCGCGGCAGGCCGGCTCGTCCATCATGCCGGGCAAGGTGAACCCGGTGATCCCGGAAGTGATGAACCAGGTCGCCTTCGAGGTGATCGGCAACGACGTCACCGTCACCATGGCTTCGGAGGCGGGCCAGCTGCAGCTCAACGCCTTCGAGCCGGTCATGGGCTGGAGCCTTTACAAGAGCATCCAGCACCTGTCCAACGCGTGCCTCACGCTGCAGGCCAACTGCGTGGCCGGCATCGAGGCCAACCACGACCTGCTGGCGCGCCGCGTGCGCGAATCGGTGACGCTGGTCACCGCGCTCAACCCGATCATCGGCTACGAGAAGGCCGCACTGATCGCCAAGACCGCCATCGCCACCGGCGCGGCGATCGACGAAGTGGCGCAGTCGCTGGGCATCATGACGCGCGAGGAAGTGGAAGCGCTGCTCGTGCCGGAGAAGCTGACGCAGCCCTTGCGCCTGGAAGCCGGCGGCCAGGGCAAGGCATGAAGCGTGCTTGCCGGGTGCATGCCGGAGGGGCAGGGTCATTCAGGGTATTCCCCGAACGCCGTCCCTCTAGAATTTCGTTGTCAACAATCCCTGTTCCCCCTTTAGGAGATCCCGCATGAAGAAGGTCCTGCTCGCCATCGCCGTGGCGGCTGCCGCCACCGGCGCATTCGCCCAGGCGAATGACACCGTCGCCAAGGCCAAGTCCACCGGCGCCATCACCATGGGTGTGCGCGAGTCGTCGGGCGCCCTGTCCTACACGCTGGGCGACGGCAAGTTCGCCGGCTTCCATGTGGACATCTGCCAGCGCATCATCGCCAACGTCGAGAAGGCGGCCGGCCGCAAGCTGAACGTCAACTACCAGGTCGTCACCTCGCAGAACCGCATCCCGCTGGTGCAGAACGGCACCGTGGACATCGAGTGCGGCTCCACCACCAACAACGTGGCCCGCCAGAAGGACGTGGCGTTCCTGAACACCACCTTCGTCGAGGAAGTGCGCGTGGCCGTGAAGGCCAACTCGGGCATCAGCTCGATCAACGCCCTTAACGGCAAGACCGTCGCCACCACCACCGGCACCACCTCCGTGCAGCACCTGCGCAAGCACGAGCGCGCCCACGGCGTCGACTTCAAGGAAGTCTTCGGCAAGGACCACGCCGACAGCTTCCTGCTGCTGGAGTCGGGCCGCGCCGACGCCTTCGTGATGGACGGCCAGATCCTGGCCGGCAACATCGCCACCGCCAAGAACCCGGCCGACTTCAAGATCTGCTGCGAAGTGCTGAACGTCGAGCCGATCGCCATCATGGTCCGCAAGGACGACGCTTCCCTGAAGAAGATCGGCAACGACACGATCGCCGACATGGTGAAGTCGGGCGAGATGCAGAAGGCCTACGACAAGTGGTTCATGCAGCCCATCCCGCCGAAGAACGTGAAGGTGGGCCTGGCCGCTTCCGACAGCACCAAGGCCGCGTGGCAGAACCTGAACGACAAGCCGATGGAAGACTACGCGAAGAAGTAACCGGTCCCTGACCGGAACCCCGGGACCCCTGCCCGAAAACATCCGGCAGGGGTCTTGCTTTTGGAGGGGGCCGCCACGAAGATGAGGCGGCTCAAGAGGAACGAGAGGAGAAGCACATGGCCTGGAATTGGGAGGTCTTCTGCAAGGAGACCACCTCCGGCGAGACCGTGGTGGGCTGTTTTGGCCGCGGCGGTGACGAAACCTACCTGAACTGGATCGTGACGGCCTGGGGCTGGACCCTCGCCGTGTCGCTTTGCGCCCTCGTGGTGGCGCTGGTGGTCGGCCTGGTCGTCGGCACCGTCCGCACCCTTCCCAACAGCCCCTGGCTGGTGCGCCTGGGCAACGCGTGGGTGGAGTTGTTCCGCAACATCCCGCTGCTGGTGCAGCTCTTCCTCTGGTACTTCGTCATCCCGGGCATCTTCCCGGCCATGAAGAGCGTCCCGTCGGTGGTGCTGGTGGTCCTCGGCCTCGGATTCTTCACCTCGGCCCGCGTGGCCGAGCAGGTGCGCGCCGGCATCCAGGCGCTGCCGCGCGGCCAGCGCTACGCGGGCCTGGCCCTCGGCCTGAAGACCGCCCAGACGTACCGCTACGTGCTGCTGCCGATGGCGCTGCGCATCGTCATCCCTCCGCTCACCAGCGAGTCGATGAACATCATCAAGAATTCGTCGGTCGCCTTCGCGGTGTCCATCGCCGAACTCACCTTCTTCGCGCGCCAGTCGGGCGAAGAGACCTCGGCGCCGGTGGAGATGTACCTGGCGGCCACCGTGCTGTACGCCATCTCGGCGTTCGCCATCAACCGCATCATGTCGTTCATCGAGCGGCGCACGCGCGTGCCCGGCTTCGTGGCTGCGGGCGGCATCGGGGGAGGCCACTGACATGCTGGGCAACCTCGACCTTTCGTTCTTCAGCTGGGAAGTGCTGGGGCCCTTCGTCGTCAAGGGTTTCTACTTCAGCATCTGGCTGACCATCGTTTCCACGCTGGGCGGCATCGCCTTCGGCACCGTGCTGGCGCTGATGCGCCTGTCGGGCAAGCCCCTGCTGGAACTGCCCGCCGCCGCGTACGTCAATACCATGCGGTCCATTCCGCTGGTGATGGTGCTGCTGTGGTTCTTCCTGTTGATCCCGTTCGCCATCGGCCGGCCGCTCGGCGCCGAGACGTCGGCGGTGATCACCTTCATCGCGTTCGAGGCCGCGTACTTCTCCGAGATCGTGCGCGCCGGCATCCAGTCCATCCCGCGCGGCCAGGTGAATGCCGGCTACGCGATGGGCATGACGTATGCGCAGAACATGAAGCTGATCATCCTGCCGCAGGCGTTCCGCAACATGCTGCCGGTGTTCCTGACCCAGACCATCATCCTGTTCCAGGACACCTCGCTGGTCTACGCCATCGGCGCCTACGACATGCTCAAGGGCTTCGAGACCGCCGGCAAGAACCTCGGCCGCCCCGTGGAGGCTTACCTCCTGGCGGCCGTCCTGTATTTCCTCATGTGCCTGGGCCTGTCGTGGATCGTGCGCCGCGTGCAGCTGAAGGTGCAGATCATCCGCTGAAGGAGACCCCCATGAGCGACAAACCCATGATCGAAATCAACAACGTCTCCAAGTGGTACGGCCCGGTGCAGGTGCTCGACGACTGCTCCGTGCGCATCGACAAGGGCGACGTGGTCGTCGTCTGCGGCCCCTCGGGCTCCGGCAAGTCGACGCTGATCAAGACCGTCAACGCGCTGGAACCGGTGCAGAAGGGCAAGATCACCGTCAACGGCATCGAGGTCACCGACCCCAAAACCAACCTGCCGCAGATGCGCAGCAAGGTGGGCATGGTGTTCCAGCACTTCGAGCTGTTCCCGCACCTGTCGGTGACGGAGAACCTCACGCTGGCGCAGATCAAGGTGCTCGGCCGCAACGCCGACGAGGCGAAGACCCGCGGGCTGAAGATGCTCGACCGCGTGGGCCTGATGGCGCACAAGGACAAGTTCCCCGGCCAGCTGTCGGGTGGCCAGCAGCAGCGCGTGGCCATCGCCCGCGCGCTGTCGATGGACCCCATCGTCATGCTGTTCGACGAACCCACCTCCGCGCTCGATCCCGAGATGGTCGGCGAGGTACTCGACGTGATGGTGAACCTGGCCAAGGAAGGCATGACCATGATGGTGGTCACCCACGAGATGGGCTTCGCCCGCAAGGTGGCCAACCGCGTGATCTTCATCGACGTCGGCGGCCGCATCCTGGAGGACTGCACGAAGGACGAATTCTTCGGCAACCCCGACGCCCGCCAGCCGCGCACCAAGGATTTCCTCAACAAGATCCTGGCGCACTGAAGCTCATCGGCGACAAAGGAGAAGCGGCCGCGAGGCCGCTTTTCTTTTTGCATCATCGACGTCGGCGACAATCGATTCATGAGCGACACCCTCACGATCACCCGGCCCGACGACTGGCACCTGCACGTGCGCGACGGCGTCCCGATGGCCACCGTGGCGGCGCATTCGGCGGCGCAGTTCGGCCGCGCGATCATCATGCCCAACCTGAAGCCGCCGGTGACCACGGCGCAACAGGCGGCGGCCTACCGCGATCGCATCCTGGCCGCGTTGCCGGCCGGCAGCACGTTCCAGCCGCTGATGACGCTGTACCTCACCGACAACCTGCCGCCGGACGAGATCCGCCGTGCGAAGGATGCGGGCGTCGCCGCGCTCAAGCTCTATCCCGCGGGCGCCACCACCAACAGCGACGCCGGCGTCACCGACATCCGCAAGACCTACGCCACGCTGGAAGCGATGCAGCGCGAAGGCCTGCCGCTGCTGGTGCACGGCGAGGTGACGGACCCCTCGGTCGACATCTTCGACCGCGAAGCCGTCTTCATCGACCGCCACCTCGAGCCGCTGCGGCGCGACCTACCGGGGCTGAAGATCGTGATGGAGCACATCACCACGCGCGACGCGGCCCGGTACATCCGCGACGCGGGTCCGCTGACGGCCGCCACCATCACCGCGCACCACCTGCTCTACAACCGCAACGCCATCTTCACCGGCGGCATCCGCCCGCACTACTACTGCCTGCCGGTGCTCAAGCGCGAGGAGCACCGCGTCGCGCTGGTGGAAGCGGCCACCTCGGGCAGCCCCAAATTCTTCCTCGGCACCGACAGCGCGCCGCACCCGGCGGCGCTCAAGGAGCACGCGCTCGGCTGCGCGGGCTGCTACACCGCGCACGCCGCCATGGAGCTGTACGCCGAAGCTTTCGAGCAGGCCGGCGCATTGGACCGCCTGGAAGGTTTCGCCAGTTTCTGGGGCGCCGACTTCTACGGCCTGCCGCGCAACCGCGGCACGCTGACGCTGCGGCGCGAGAGCTGGACCGTGCCCGAGTCGTACCCATTCGGTGAAGCGTCGCTCAAGCCGCTGCGCGCGGGCGAGACGCTGGCGTGGAAGGCCGCCTGACGCCCGATTGGGCGGCGCCCTGGTACGAAGGCTGGCAAGGTGCCGGCCGGCGCATCGAAGCTCGGCAGGCGGGAGGCGCGTCCCTCGCCGAAGCGCTGAACACCGAGCGACCCGCGGCGCCCGTGCGCTTCGTCCCGCAATCCGCGTTGCCCGAAGGCATTGCCTACGAACGCTTCGTCTTCCAGCACCGCGAGTGCCCCACGCGCGAAAACCTGCACGATTTCTTCAACGGCCTGTGCTGGCTGCACTTCCCGCGGGCGAAGTCGCGGCTGAACGAGCTGCAGGCGCTTGAGATCGAGCGCGACGGCATCGGCAGCCGCCGCGGCCCCGTGCGCGACGCCATCACGCTGTTCGACGAAAACGGCGCGCTGCTCGATGCCCCGGCGCCGCTGTGGGATGCGCTGCTGGCGCGCGAATGGCGCCGCCTGTTCGTCGACCTGCGCCCGCTGTGGACGCAGGCACGCCTGGTGGTCTTCGGCCACGCGCTGCTGGAAAAGCTGGTGCAGCCGCGCAAGGACCTCACCGCCCATGTGTGGGCCGAGCCGTGCCCATCCGCGGACGCCGACGGCTGGCTGGCCTCGCGCCTGGAAGCCGCGCGCCTGGCGGCGAAGCCCTATACCCCACTGCCGGTGCTGGGAATCCCGGGCTGGTGGGCGCCCAACCTGAACTTTTCCTTCTACGACGACTCCGTGGTCTTCAGGCCCCGGCGCCCGCACGGCGGGGCAGAATCGGCGCCGCCGCACCCTTGAACCAACGATCCACAACCTCATCTTCGCGGCGGGAACCCCCAAAGACTTCTCACGGAGCACCATGAAACGCATCTTCCTATTCCTGGCCACCAACCTCGCGGTCGTGGTGGTGCTGGGCGTCGTCGCCAGCCTGCTGGGCGTCAACCGTTACCTCACGGCCAACGGGCTGAACCTGGGCGCGCTGCTGGGCTTCGCGTTCATCATGGGCTTCGGCGGCGCGATCATCTCGCTGCTGATGTCCAAGCCCATCGCCAAGTGGAGTTCCGGCGTGCAGGTGATCACCGGTGCCGAGGGCCCGGACGAGCGCTGGATCGTCGACACGGTGCGCGGCTTCGCCGACAAGGCCGGCATCGGCATGCCCGAAGTCGGCGTGTTCCAGGGCGACCCCAATGCCTTCGCTACCGGCGCGTTCAAGAACAGCGCGCTGGTCGCGGTGTCCACGGGCCTGCTGCAAGGCATGACGCGCGAGGAAGTGGAGGCGGTCATCGGCCACGAGGTGGCGCACATCGCCAATGGCGACATGGTGACCATGACGCTGATCCAGGGCGTGATGAACACGTTCGTGGTGTTCCTCTCGCGCGTGATCGGCTACGTGGTCGACGGCTGGCTCAGCCGCGGCGAAGAGCGCCGCGGCCCGGGCATCGGCTACATGGTGACCACCATCGTGCTGGACATCGTCCTGGGCTTCCTGGCCGCCATCATCGTGGCCTGGTTCTCGCGCCAGCGCGAGTTCCGCGCCGACCGCGGTTCGACCGACCTGATGGGCCGCCGCCAGCCGATGATCAACGCGCTGGCCCGCCTGGGCGGCATGGTGCCCGGCGAACTGCCCAAGGGCCTGCAATCCATGGGCATCACCTCCGGCGTGGGCAAGCTGTTCTCGACCCACCCGCCGATCGAAGAGCGCATCGCGGCGCTGCAGGCCTGAACAAAAAAGCCGCCTCCGGGCGGCTTTTTTGATGACGAATGACGAATGATCTCGCTGCTTTCGCAGCTCAATGACTGCGCGCGATGCGCGGCGGATGACCGGTCATTAGTCATCGGCTGGCCAGTGCTTTGACCTCGCCCACGCTCAGCCCGTACATCTCGGCGAATTCCTCCGCGCTCTTGCCGCTGGCCTGGAAGGCGCGGCGCAGCGCTTCCTGGCGCGCGCTGCGCTGGCCGATGGCCATCAGCGCTTCGTCCACCAGCATGCGCGAAGGCTCGGCGCCGGAGCCGAAGCGCTCGCGGTAGCCGTCGCGCTCGAGCTCGCTGCGTTCGATGTTGGCGGCCAGCTGGCGCAACGCGCGCTCACGCGCCTGCGGCTCCTGCGGCGTGCCGGCCTTGCGGCGGTACAGCTCCACGATGGCGTGGTGCACGTGTTCCGGTGCGACGGGATCGACCGGCTGTCCCTGCAGGTCGTGCCGCTGCAGGCCGCTGGCAACCGCCTCCAGGTAGCGGTTCGACCGCGTGTGCTGGCCCAGCGCCACCTTCAGCTCCTCGGGCTTCAGCTTCTCCGGCTGGGCGGCCACGAGGTCTTCGAAGATGCCCACTTTCAGCGGCAGCACGCGCACGCCGAACACGTCGGGGTACAGCTCGAAGAGCGCGGCCAGCGTCGGGTGCAGCGCCCGCGCGGGCTTGCGGGGAGCGGGGCGGCGCGGCCCGCGGCCGGAAGGCTTGTTCTGGGGGGAAGTGGTGTCGTTCATGTCGTTGGTTCAAACACGGCCCGCGGCGGCCAGGCTATGCGCCACGGCTTCGCCGACCTTGATGCCGTCCACGCCGGCCGAGAGGATGCCGCCGGCGTAACCGGCGCCCTCCCCGGCAGGGTACAGGCCGCGCACGTTCAGGCTCTGGAAATCTTCACCGCGCGTGATGCGCAGCGGCGACGAGGTGCGCGTCTCCACGCCGGTGAGCACCGCGTCGTGGCGGTCGAAGCCGGCGATCTTGCGGCCGAACGCCGGCAGCGCCTCGCGCATCGCCTCGATCGCATAGGCCGGCAGGGAAGGGTGCAGGTCGCCCAGTTTCACGCCGGGCTTGTAGGAAGGGATGACGTCGCCGAGTTGCGTGGAAGGCCTGCCCGCGACGAAGTCGCCCACCAGCTGTCCGGGCGCGTCGTACGTTTCGCCGCCGAGCACGAACGCGCGCGATTCCAGCTCGCGCTGTAGGCGCACGCCGGCCAGCGCGTCGCCGGGGAAGTCGGTTTTCGGCTCGATGGCGACGACCATGCCGGCGTTGGCGTTGCGCTCGTTGCGCGAGTACTGGCTCATGCCGTTGGTCACCACGCGGCCCGGTTCGGACGTCGCCGCCACCACCGTGCCGCCGGGGCACATGCAGAAGCTGTACACGGCCCGCCCGTTGTTCGCGTGGTGCACCAGCTTGTAGTCGGCCGCGCCCAGCAGCGGGTGGCCGGCGTGCCTGCCCCAGCGCGCCCGGTCGATCATCCCCTGCGGGTGTTCGATGCGGAAGCCGATGGAGAAAGGCTTCGCTTCCAGGAACACGCCTCGCCCGTGCAGCGCCTCGAAGGTGTCGCGCGAGCTGTGGCCCAGCGCCAGCACCACGTGGTCGGCGCGCAGCTCGCTGGTTTCGCCGGTGTCCTGGTGCAGCAGCTTCAGGCCGCGCACGGCGCCGTCTTCGATGACGAAGTCGGTCACGCGGCGCTGGAAGCGGATCTCGCCGCCCAGCGCGACGATCTGCTCGCGCAGGTTCTCCACCACCTTCACCAGCTTGAAGGTGCCGATGTGCGGGTGCGCGACGTAGAGGATTTCTTCCGGCGCGCCGGCTTTCACGAACTCGCGCATCACCTTGCGGCCCAGGTGGCGCGGGTCCTTGATCTGGCTGTAGAGCTTGCCGTCGGAGAACGTGCCCGCGCCGCCTTCGCCGAACTGCACGTTGCTTTCGGGCTGCAGCACGCGCTTGCGCCACAGGCCCCAGGTGTCCTTGGTGCGTTCCCGGACCGTCTTGCCGCGCTCCAGCACGATGGGCTTCAGTCCCATCTGCGCCAGCACCAGGGCCGCGAAGATGCCGCAGGGGCCGAAGCCGATGACCACGGGGCGCGGCTCGGGCGCAGCCCCTGCGGCGACCGGCGCACGCCACGCCATGTCGGGTGTTGCGGCGACATGCGGCGCCTTCGCGTGCCTCGCCAGCAGCGCCGCTTCAGCCGAAGGGTCGGCCAGTTCCAGGTCGATGATGTGGACGGCCAGCAGTTCGGCCTTGCGCGCGTCGAAGCTGCGCTTGAAGACGTCCAGCCGCGCGATGGCGGCCGGTTCGATGCCCAGCACGCGTGCCGCGGCTTCGCGCAAAGAGGCTTCGGGCTGCTCCGCCTGCGCGAGCGGGAGCTTGAGTTCGGAGAGTCGGATCACGGCTTGTGTCGATCAAGCGGGTGGGGCCGCGATAATACGCGGGTGAAGCACGCCAGACCGCCGCTGGTGCGATCGTCGAAAGACGGCACTGGAGGAAGGTCCGGACTGCACAGGGCAGCGTAGCAGGCAACACCTGTCCGCCGCGAGGCGAGGATCAGAGCAACAGAGACGAGTCGCGGTGCTTGCACCGCGGGTGAAACGGGCAATCTCTACGCGCAGCAATACCAAATAGGCCGGCACTGATGTGGTCCCGCGGAGCCGGCGGGTAGGTAGCACCGAGCCGGTGGGGCGACCCCCGGCCCAGAGGAATGGCGGTCACGGAAGGAGAAATCCTTCCGCACAAAATCCGGCCTATCGGCGAGCTTCACACTAATCTGAAAGCCCGGGAGCTCGGCTCCCGGGCTTTTTTCATGCCAGCCCCAGAGCTTCGATGCGTTGCACGTGCGCGATCAGCGAACGCTGCGCCGCGGGCCAAAGGCGCTGCGGCACGTCGTCGTAGGCCAGCGGCACCCATTCATCGGGCTTTGCGCCGGGCTTGGCGCGCATCGCCGCGATCACCTTGGCTTCGCGCTGCAGGCGATGTTCCTTCAGCTTCGTGATCGCCAGCGGCGCGAAGCCCAGCACGTGGCCGTGCGCGGGCAGGATGAACTCGATGCCGTGGTGCGCGCACGCGGCCAGCAGCTTGTCCAGCGATTCGAGGTACGCGGTCATGTCGCCGTCGGGCGGATCGACGATGGTGGTGCTGCCGTTGAGCACGTGGTCGCCGGAGAACAGCAGGCTGTCTTCTTCCAGCACCAGGCAAAGGTGATTGGCGGCGTGGCCGGGCGTGTGCACCACCCTCAGGTGGTGCTCGATGCCGCCGCCGGACAACAGCAGCACTTCGCCGTCCGCCAGAGCGCGGTCGGGCGTGAAGGTACTGCCGGGCCGCGCCGTCGGCTGCGAGGGCAGTCCCAGGATCGGTGGCTTCGCGTTCGCCATCGCCTGCAGCGGGCGCGCGCCCGGCGAATGGTCCGGATGCGAATGCGTGCAGACGATCAGCCGGATGTCGCCAGCCGTGGCTTCGTGGATGCGCCGCAGGTGCTGCGCATCGTCCGGACCCGGATCGATGACGAGATAACCGGTGCCCGCGTCGCCCACGATGTAGGTGTTGGTGCCCGGCCCGGTCATCACGCCCGGATTGCCCGAGGTGAGCCGCATCACATTCTTCAGCAGCGGCACCGTCTTTTCGTGCTGCCAGTCCAGGTGATGCGCGATCTGGCCATCGGGGCACACCAGCGCCAGCTCACCGAACGGCATGTCGTGTTCCATGTAGCGCGCTTCTTCGCCCGCCAGCCAGCCCGCGCGCGGGCAGCTGGTCCACAGCGGCTGCTCGGTGGCGCAGGCTTGCAGCACTTCGTCGACGCTGCCGAACTTCTGCAGCCGCTCCAGCGTGCGGATGGTCGGGAAGATCATGAAGAACTTGCCCGCGTGGTGACGCTCCAGCGCGTCGGCGGGGCGCACCCACAGCGGCTCGAACTGCTCGGCCTCGTCGGCCACCGGTTGCTGGCCCTCGGGCATGCGCGCCACAAGAAAGGGCACGTCGAAGCGGCGCGGAAGGTCGCGGTCGGTGATCCAGTGCGCGAGCACGAACACCTGGTCGGCCGCCAGCCGCAGGCCGCGCGCGCGGCACTGCCCGGCGAACGGCGCATGGCGGTCCAGCGCGGCGATGTCGGCGTCGTCGGCATGGCGGCCGTCCGCATGCCGCGCCAGCAGCACGCCGAGTTCCTCGAAGCTTTCGCGGATGGCCGCGATGGCTTGCGTCAGGTGCAGGTCGGTCTGCGTGGGGCGCCGGTCCGCGATGCCGTGCGATGCCGAGTCGGCCGCGTCGATGCCGCCGCCCGGGAACACGTACGCTCCCGGCGCGAAGCTGGCTTTCTCCGAGCGCCGCGTCATCAGGATTTCGGGGCCCTGCGGCGTGTCGCGCAGCAGCAGCACGGTGGCGGCCGGACGCGTGGGAACAGGTTCGCGCTGCTCGCGCAGCAATTGCGTGGCTCTGACCATCTTGGGATTATCCGGCCCGGTCTTCCGGCGTGACGCCCAGGGCCACGAGGAAGCGCGCGACCATGTTGTACGTGGCGATCGCCGCCGTGATCTCCACCAGTTCCGTCGTGCCGAAGCGCTCCTTCATCCGCGCGAAGAGGGCGTCGTCCACCTTCACGTCGCGCGTCATCTGCGCGGCGTATTGCGCGACGAGCGACTCCTGCTCGCCAAGTCCGGAAGGCGGTTGCGCGGGCATGCGGCAGAAAGCCTGCAGCGTGTCCAGCTCGGCCTGCGTGCCCCCCGCCGCGATGAAGTCCGGCGCGTGGTGGTGGTATTCGTATACCGCGCCGGTCAGCAGGGCGACCGTGCAGATGCCCAGCTCGCGCAGCTTGCGGCTGGTGGGCAGGCCGGTGCGCACCGCCTTCAGGTAGACGTTCCAGCCGCGCGCCAGCGGCTCGCTCCAGAGCAGCGCGCGGTCCAGGTTCAGCAGCTGGCCGCCGCGGCGGTCCAGGATGGCCTGCACCAGGTCATGGGGCTGCGGCTTGGCTTCGGGGGTCCAGTCGGGGATGCGCATGTCGGCAAACTCCTTTGCGTGCAGCGGGTGAGCATAAGCCGGCGGGTGACAAACGCTGCCATGGACCGATAATCCCGACCCATGCGGATCCGGTTCACCAAGATGCAGGGCGCGGGCAACGACTTCGTCGTGCTCGACGAAACCCGGCAGCGCCTGGACCTGTCGCCGGCGCAGTACCGCTGGCTGGCCGACCGCCATTTCGGCGTCGGCGCCGACCAGGTGCTGTCGGTGCGCCCCTCGCCCGCAGCGGGCGTCGATTTCGAATACGTCATCCACAACGCCGACGGCGGCGAGGTGGAGCAGTGCGGCAATGGCGCGCGCTGCTTCGCCCGTTATGTGCGCGACAGCGGCCTCACTTCGCGCGACACGGTGCGCGTGAAGACGCTGTCCGGCGTGATCGAGCCGTGCCTGAACGCCGATGGCCGCGTGACGGTGGACATGGGCCCGCCCGTGTTCGACCTGCCCAGCGTGCCGTTCGATGCCGCCGGCCTGTCGCCGCATGCGGACGGCGGCTGGCAGAAGTGGCACCTGGCGCTGGCCACCAGCGCCGGTTCGCCCATCGTGCCGGTGGCCGTGCTGTCCATGGGCAATCCGCACGCGGTGCAGGAAGTCGAGGACGTCGACACCGCGCCGGTGCTGACGCAGGGCCCCCTCATCGAAACCCATTCGCGCTTCCCCAAGCGCGTGAACGCCGGTTTCCTGCAGATGGTCGGCCGCTCGCACGTGCGCCTGCGCGTGTGGGAACGCGGCGCCGGCGAAACGCTGGCCTGCGGCACCGGTGCCTGCGCCGCCGTCGTGGCCGGCATCCGGCTGGGCCGGCTGGACTCGCGCGTGGATGTGCAGACGCGCGGCGGCCTGCTGACCATTGAATGGGCCGGAGGCGATGCGCCAGTCTTCATGACCGGCCCCGCCGTCACCGTCTTCGAAGGCGAAATCGAGATCCCGGAACAACCATGACCCAGAACGTGCCCCCGATCACCGAAGACGACATCGCCAACTACCTGGTGAATTCGCCCGATTTCTTCGAGCGCCATGCGCAGCTGCTGGCCACCGTGCAGCTCACCAGCCCGCACGGCAACCGCGCCGTCAGCCTGCAAGAGCGGCAGGCCGAGATGTTGCGCGAGAAGATCAAGGCGCTGGAGCACCGCATCATGGAAATGGTGCGGCACGGCAACGAGAACGTGATCATCGCCGACCGCCTGCACCGCTGGGCGCGCAACATCATGCTGGTGCGGTCGAAGAACGCGCTGCCCGCCACCGTCGTCTCGGAGATCATGACGCAGTTCATGGTGCCGCAGGCGGCGATCAAGGTGTGGGGCGTGGCGCCTCGGTTCGCCGATGCCGACTTCGCCACCGGCGTGAGCGACGACGCCAAGAGCTTTGCCTCTTCGCTCACGCAGCCTTACTGCGGCGTGAACTCCGGCTTCGAGGCCGTCAGCTGGCTGGAAGACACGGCCATGGCGATGTCGGTGGCGCTGCTGCCGCTGCGCGTGGGCGCCATCGCCACCGCTTCCAGGGCTTTCGGCATGCTCGTGCTGGCGTCGCCCGACCCGCAGCGCTTTTCCGCCGGCATGGGCACCGACTTCCTCGAGCGCATCGCGGAACTGGCTTCGGCGTCGCTCTCCCGCCTGCGCGACGAGTAGTGCGATGGCCGGCGACGACGCGGCGCTCATCGAGAAATACCTGGAGCACGTGCGCGTCGGCAAGCGGCTGGCGCAGCGCACCGTCGAACTCTATTCCCTGGACCTGGAAAAGCTGCGCGGCAACGCGCAGTCCGCCGGCCTGCCGCTCGTGCGGGTGCAGAACGCGCACGTGCGGCGCTGGGTGGCGCAGATGCACGGCGCCGGCCGCAGCGGGCGGGGCATCGCGCTGATCCTGTCGGGCTGGCGCGGCTTCTACGCCTGGCTGGGCCGCGAAGGCCTGGTCACGGCCAATCCGGTGCAGGACGTGCGCGCGCCCAGGTCGCCGCGGCCCTTGCCCAAGGCGCTGGGCGTGGACGACGCGATGCAGTTGGCCGACCACCAGGAAGCCGATGCCGACCCGGCGCTGGAAGCGCGCGACGCCGCCATCGTCGAACTGCTTTACGGCTGCGGGCTGCGCGTCGGCGAACTGGTGGGCCTGGACGCCATCGCCAGTTCCTCCGCGCGCGGCTGGATCGACGGCGATGCCGGCGAAGCGCACGTGCTGGGCAAGGGCAGCAAGCGGCGCAGCGTGCCCATCGGCCAGAAGGCGCAGGAAGCGCTGCGGCGCTGGCTGGACGTGCGCGCGCAGCTGGCGGGCGAGGACCCGGCGCTCTTCATCGGCCAGCGGGGCCGGCGCTTGTCGGCGCAGGCCGTGTGGCTGCGCCTGAAGCAGCGCAGCCTGCGCGCCGGGCTGGCCACGCCGGTGCACCCGCACATGCTTCGCCACTCGTTCGCCAGCCACGTGCTGCAGTCCAGCGGCGACCTGCGCGCGGTGCAGGAACTGCTGGGCCACGCCAACATCGCCACCACGCAGGTCTACACGCGGCTGGACTTCCAGCACCTGGCCAAGGCCTACGACGCGGCCCACCCGCGCGCGCACCGCAAGCGCGGCTGAGCGCTTTTCAGCGGATGGTGAAGACGGCCCGCTTGCTGTCAGGGGGCACCGTGGCCAGCACCGTCTCCAGCCTCTCCACCACGGTCTCGGCATCGCTGTCGTTGGGCACCTGGGTTTGCGCCACGCGCACCTGCGCCACCCACTCCTGCGGCTTGCCCTTGAAAGGCATCAGGCAGCGCGCCACCACCTTCGGGCCCATGGCGGTGGCGTCTTCGGGGCTGAGCGGGCCTTCCAGCAGCAGGCCGAAGCGATGGTCGGACAGGCGGCCCGCCGTGTCGATGTCGCGCGTGACGGACAGCAGCCGCTCGGCCACGCGCAGCGGCATCTCCTCCGCCGAGCGCTGGTCGAACGCGCGGCGGATCTGCTCGACGTTGGCGATGTCCACCAGCAGCACCACGCTCTGGTGACGCAGCCGCTGGCTGCGCGCGATCAGGTGCTCCAGCCGCGAGATGAACACCTGGCGATTGACCAGGCCCGTGGCCGGATCGGTGCGCGCCAGCCCGTGGATGCGGCGGCGGTTCTCGCGCCGGTCGTGGCTGCGCCGCGCCAGCACCGCCAGCAGCATCGGCAGCTCGAAGGCGATGCCGATCTGCATGCCGTGCAGCGTCCAGAACCCCACCGGGACGAAGCCCACCGCGCGCGCCAGCGTCAGCATCGCGGCGGCGAACACCGGCGCCAGCCCCACCAGCAGCCAGCCGGCCTGGCGGTCGCCGCGCCACGCCGCCCAGCCGGTGAACGACAGTCCCACCGGGACCGCCACCACGATCGCCAGCACCGTCAGCCGCAGCCGCCAGCCGGGTTCGACGAACGGCATGACCGCGGCCGCCAACAACGCGCCCAGCGAAACCGCGGCCATCACGCGGAACAGCACCTCCGAGCGCTGCCGCAGCGAGATGACGCTGGCGAAGAACCACAGCAGGCTGGCCACGGCCACCACCGGGGTGAACAGCGCCGCCAGGTCGTTCCAGCGTGCCAGGTGCGGCCACAGGTGCAGTCCGGCCACCCCGGTCAGCGATGCCTGGAACACGCCCATCAGCGTCGCGGACAGGGCGTACCAGGCGAAAGCCTCGTCGCGCAGCACCGCGGCCGCGGCGGCGGCCAGCACCACGGACAGGCCGGCCAGCCCGAAGTAGATGCCCAGGATGAGGGCGACCCGCTGCTCCTGGCGCAGCAACTGCCGCTCGCTGGTGAACAGCAGCGGCGCGCTGAACACGTGCGGGTTCTCCACCTGCACGTAGAAGGTGCGCGGCGAGCCCGGCTCCAGCGCCAGCGGCAGCAGCGGATGGCGATGGGGCAGGGGCCAGTCGGCCACCGGCAGCGTGTCGCCGGCCGAGAGCGGCGTCCACTGGCCCAGCGGGCCGGCCGACCAGAGGGTGACCCGGTCCACGGCCGGGTAGGGGATCTCCAGGAACCAGCGCTCGTCGTCGTCGCGCTCGGTCAGCGTGAAGCGCAGCCACAGCGATCGCCCGTCCCCCATCGGGTAGACCGTGCCCGGTACGGTGGGCGACCAGCGCGCGGCCGAACCGGCGGCCACCTGTTTGATGCCGGCTTCGCCGCCCGTGTCCATCCACGAATCGCCCGCGGTGCCCAGCGCGAGCTCGCCCTGGTTGGAATCCAGGGTGAGCAGCCGTTCCGGCTCGGCCGCCGCGGCCAGCGGCAAGAGCACGGCCACTGCCCAGATGGCGAGCGCGCGGCGCCATCCGGCCAGCCAGTTGTTCGCGATCCGTGGCTCATCCATTGGGTCGCGATTGTGGCGGGTTGGACAATGCGGCGATGAAAACCATCCGATTGCGCTCGGGCAAGGAGCGTTCGCTGCAGCGCCGCCATCCCTGGGTGTTCGAATCCGCCATCGCCCGCGGCGGCGCCGATCCCGGCGAAACGGTGCGCATCGAGTCGCACGAGGGCGAGTTCCTGGCCTGGGCGGCGTTCAGCCCCGCTTCGCGCATCCGGGCGCGCTGCTGGAGCTTCGAGCAGGCCGAGCGCATCGAGCCGGCGTTCTTCGAGTCGCGCGTGCGCGCCGCCGTCGAGGCCCGCGGCCGCTTCGCCATCGACAGCGACGGCGTTCGGCTGGTGCATGGCGAGTCGGACGGCCTGCCGGGCCTGGTGGTGGACCGCTACGGCGACACACTGGTGGCGCAGTTCTCCTCCGCCGGCGTGCAGCGCTGGAAGGCGGTGCTGGCCGATGCGCTGCTGCGCGCCACGGGCCTCTCGCGCCTGTACGAGCGCTCGGACACCAGTTCGCGCACGCTCGAGGGCCTGGAACCGGAGACCGGGTGGCTGCGCGGCGAAGGACCGACCGAGCTGGTGATCCGCGAGCACGGCTGGCGCCTGTCGCTGGACATCGCCACCGGCCACAAGACCGGCTACTACCTCGATCAGCGCGACAACCGTGGGCTGTTCGCCGAGCACGCGAAGCGGCTGTCGTTCCAGCGGGTGCTCAACTGCTACTGCTACACGGGCGGCTTCACCGTGGCCGCGCTGGCGGGGGGCGCGCAGCACGTGCTGTCGATCGACTCGTCCGGGCCGGCGCTGGAGCGGGCCCGCGCCAACGTCGCGCTGAACGGCCTGGACGCCTCGCGCGCCGAGTACCTGGACGCCGACGTCAACGCCAGCCTGCGCCGCTTCGGCGAGGAGGGCCGCACCTTCGACGCCATCGTGCTGGACCCGCCCAAGCTGGCGCCCACGGCCGCGCACGCGGAGCGCGCCGCGCGCGCCTACAAGGACATCAACCGGCTGGCGCTGAAGCTGCTGGAGCCGGGCGGCGTGCTGTTCACCTTTTCCTGTTCGGGCGGCATCCCGGCCGACCTGTTCCACAAGATCGTGGCCTCGGCCGGGGCGGACGCGGGCGTGGATGGCTTCGTCACGGCCCGGCTGGCCGGGGCGCCCGACCACCCCATGACGCTGGTGTTCCCCGAAGGGGAGTACTTGAAGGGCCTGGCCATCGTCCGCAGATGAGCCAGCGGTTCCGGCACGGGGACCCGATCGCCGCTACACTCCCGCCTCCCTTGAACGGACCACCGCCATGAGCCTCATCCCAGCGACCATCCTCACCGGCTTCCTCGGCTCGGGGAAGACGACCCTGCTCAAGCGCGTGCTCAGCGAATCCCACGGCCAGAAGATCGCCGTGATCGAGAACGAGTTCGGCGAGGAGAACATCGACAGCGACATCCTCGTGACCGAGTCCAAGGAGCAGATCGTGCAGATGAGCAACGGCTGCATCTGCTGCACCATCCGCGAGGACCTGCGCGAGACGCTGCAACTGCTGGCCGCCAAGAAGCGCAAGGGGCTGCTGGACTTCGACCGGGTGGTGATCGAGACCACCGGCCTGGCCGACCCCGGCCCGGTGGCGCAGACGTTCTTCATGGACGACGAGATCGCCGAGACCTACCTGCTGGACTCCATCCTGACGCTGGTGGACGCCAAGCATGCGGCGCAGCAGCTGAACGACCGTCAGGAGGCGCGCCGCCAGGTGGGCTTCGCCGACCAGATCTTCATCAGCAAGACCGACCTGGTGGCCAAGGACGAGGCCGACGCGCTGGTGCACAGGCTGAAGCACATGAACCCGCGCGCCCCGCAGAAGGCGGTGCACTTCGGCGACGTGGCGATCAGCGAGGTGTTCGACCTGCGCGGCTTCAACCTGAACGCCAAGTTGGACATCGACCCCGACTTCCTGAAGGAAGACGACCACTCGCACCACGACCATGACCACGAGCATGGCGAGCACTGCGACCACCCGTCGCACGTGCACGAGGGCCACGGGCACCACCACCACGTGGACGACGACGTCAAGAGCTTCGTGTTCAAGGCCCAGCGGGCGTTCGATCCCGCCAAGCTGGAAGACTTCCTGGGCGCCGTGGTGAACATCTACGGTCCGCGCATGCTGCGCTACAAGGGCGTGCTCAGCATGAAAGGCACCGACCGGAAGGTGATCTTCCAGGGCGTGCACCAGCTCATGGGCAGCGACCTCGGTCCCGCGTGGGCCGAAGGCGAGCAGCGCGAAAGCCGGATGGTGTTCATCGGCATCGACCTGCCGCGGGACATCTTCCTGCAGGGGCTGGAGCAGTGCCTGGCGTGAAGACGCCGCAAGACTGTCTCGCTTTTGCAAATGACCGGGTTTCCCCTCGACAGGAGCTGGCGCACGGGTAAGGACCGTGCCCACGATGAAGCCGTAAGGACTCATTCCGCCGTTGGGTTGCCCGGCAATCAGGGTATAACTCGCTCCGATGAAGGCCACCCCACAGAAACGACGCTTGCCGGGAGCACTGCGCATCCCCGAGCCGGCGCTGCGAGGAGACAGGAAGTGAAGCCCCAACGCAAGGCGCCGGCTAAACCCGTGAAGACGGCGGCCAAGGCCAAGGCCAAACCCGCGGCCAAGGCCGCCAAGGCCAAGACGCCCGCCAAACCGGCCGCGAAGCCCGCGGTAAAGGCGGCGGCGAAGAAGGCCCCGGCCAAGGCGCCTGCGAAGAAGGCGGCCTCCGCCAAGACGACCAAGCCCGCCGTGAAGGCCAAGGCGCCGGCCAAAGCGCCGGCGAAGAAGGCCGCGCCCGCCAAGGCCGCTCCGCCCAAAAAGGCGGCGGCCCCGGCCCCGGCGCCCGCGAAAAAGGCCCCCACCCCGCCCGCCAAGGCCGCGCCCGCGCCGGCCGCGAAGGCAGGCGCCCGACCAACCCCCGTAGCCCCGGCGCCCGCGCCGGCGATGCCGCCCGCGCCCAGCGCGCCGGGCACGCCGCCGCGCGCGGCGAAGCCGTCCGCCCGCCTCGCGCAGATCACCGTGCCTTCCATGGCGCAGTCGGTCGCGTCGACGGCGGCCAAAGCCAGCTACATCCAGACCCCCGCTCCATCCGTGCTCACTCCCCCGCCCCTCGTCAACGTCAAGAAGGACCCGAAGCTCGCCAACAACTGGAAATCCAAATCGGCGGACGAACTGTCCGACGCGGAAGTCCTGGCGATGCCCGATTCGGAGTACATGAACGAGAAGCAGATGGCGTTCTTCCGCCGCAAGCTCGTTCAGCTGAAACAGGACATCCTCAACAACGCCGGCGAGACCACCGAGCACCTGCGCGAGGACACGGTCATCGTGCCCGACCCGGCTGACCGCGCCACCATCGAGGAAGAGCACGCGCTGGAACTGCGCACGCGCGACCGCGAGCGCAAGCTGCTCAAGAAGATCGAGCAGTCCATCGCCCGCATCGACGCGGGTGACTACGGTTACTGCGACGAAACCGGCGAGCCGATCGGCGTGGGCCGGCTGCTCGCGCGCCCCACCGCGACGCTTTCGCTCGAGGCGCAGCAGCGCCGCGAGCTGAAGCAGAAGATGTTCGGCGACTGAGCGCCGGGCCGGCAGTACCGCGAGACCACCGATGCCGAAGGACGAAAGCAGCGGCCTGCTCTCCAAGGTGGTGAAGTTCGTCCGCAACCCGGGCGGCGGCTGGGCCGAGGGCGGCGAGGAGTCGGGCGACGAGAGCTCGTACTCCAAGCAGATGCTCAAGGAAATGATCGAGCGCAAGCGGCGCAACGACTTCGTCCGCAAGCGCGAGTTCGACATGCTGCGCAAGATGCGCCGCAGCGAGGTGATGGCCGGCCAGGATCCCGCGGCCCGGCCTTCGTTCTTCCAGAGCTCCATGCCGTCCAAGCCGGACGACCGCGCTAGCACGCTCAAGAAGATCGACGAGATCGAGGCGCAGATGTCCATGCAGTGGTGGAAGACCAAGCATGGCGACGTGCCGCGCACCAGCTCAGGCGCGTTCACCGCTTCCGGCATGCCGCCGGATTCCACGCCGCGTTCGGTGCCGGGCACCATCGGCGGTCCGGACGGCCTGCCGATCGCGGGCACGCGTTCCGACGCCAAGGCGAATCCGCAGCCGCTCGCGCCGGCGGACGACGTCACGATGGAAGCGCCGCTGCTGGACTTCACCGACCCCGTGAACATGCCGCCCGCGCCGGCCCCGGCGCCAGTGGCACCCGCCGTCGTGGCCGCGCCCGTGGCGGCCAAGCCGGCTCCGGCGGCCACGCCCGCGCCCACCCCCGCACCCGCCGCGGCCATGCTGCGCGGGGCGATGAACATGCTGTCTTCGGGCGGCGCGGCCGACCGCACGGACACGCCCAGCGGCTTCTCGCCTTCCAAGCTGGTGGCGATGGAAGTCGACGAGTTCGCGCACGACCCCGAACTGGAAGAAGCCGCCATCCGCTTCGCCAACGGCGACGACGACGGCGCCGAGGCCGGCCTGATGGAAGTGCTGGGCCCCGGCGGCGCGCGCATCGACCACGACGAGACCTGGTTCACGCTGTTCGACCTGTACCGCGCCACCGGGCGGCAGGAAAGGTTCGAAGGCGCGGCCATCGACTTCGCCGGCCGCTTCGGCCGTTCCGCGCCGCAATGGATCTCGCTGCCCGAAGTGGTCGGCAAGATGGGCGCCGCGCCTGCCGCCTCTGCGGCGCCCACCGGCACCAACGTTGCCGACTGGACCTGTCCCGCCGCGCTGGGCACGCAGACCGTCGCCACGCTCAACGCCGCGCTCGCACGCGCGGCGCAGCCCTGGCGCCTGTCGTGGGCCAAGCTCACCACGATCGAGGAAGGCGCGCTGGACAGCCTGGCGCGCCTGTTCGCGCAGTGGTCGGCGCAGCCGGTGCAACTGCGCTTCATCGGCGCCGACAACCTGGAGCGCGTGCTGCGCACGGCCACGCCTTCGGGCGACAAGGCCGTCAACCCCGCGTGGTGGAAGCTGCGCATGGAAGTGCTGCGCGTGATGCACCGGCCCGACGAGTTCGAGCTGGTGGCGCTGGACTACTGCGTCACCTACGAGGTGTCGCCGCCCTCGTGGGACAGCGCGCGCTGCGAGTACAAGCCGCTGCAGGCCGACGGCACCGCCGTGGCGGGCCACACCATCATCGGCGAGGCGTTCCGCGACTCGATGACGTCCAACCTCACCGGCTATGGCGACAGCATGACCGCGGGCCTGAGTTCGCAGATGACCAACGTGATCAGCGTCGAACTGGCCGGCCAGATCCTGGGCGACGCCAAGGAGGCGCTGGACATGCTCGACGGCAAGGTGGCCGGCGCCGACGTCATGGTCATCTCCTGCGCGCGGCTGATCCGCATCGACTTCACCGCCGCGGGCACGCTGCTCAACTGGGTGAGCGCACGCCAGGGTGAAGGCCGCCAGGTGCAGTTCCAGGACGTGCACCGGCTGGTGGCCGCGTTCTTCAACGTCATCGGCATCAGCGAGCACTCGCGGGTCGTCGTCCGCCGCGACTAAGTTACCCCGCGCGGCTTGCAATCGGGCCCCTCAGGCCCAAACTGCCGCCGATGGAACAGTTTCACGGAACGACCATCGTCAGCGCGCGCCGGCAACTGCCGGACGGCCGCTGGCAGGTGGCCATGGGGGGCGACGGCCAGGTGACCCTGGGCAACGTCGTCGTCAAGGGATCGGCGCGCAAGGTACGCAAGCTCTACCACGACAAGGTGCTGGCGGGCTTCGCCGGCGCCACCGCCGACGCCTTCACGCTCTTCGAGCGCTTCGAGGCCAAGCTGGAGAAGCACCAGGGCCACCTGGTGCGATCGGCCATCGAACTCACCAAGGACTGGCGCACCGACCGCGTGCTGCGGCGCCTGGAAGCCATGCTGTCTGTGGCCGATCGCGAGAGCTCGCTCATCATCACCGGCAACGGCGACGTGCTGGAGCCCGAGCACGGCATCATCGCCATCGGCTCCGGCGGCTCGTACGCGCAGGCCGCGGCCCGCGCATTGCTCGAAAACACGCAGCTGGGCGCGCGCGACGTGGTGAAGAAGTCGCTGGAGATCGCGGGCGAGCTGTGCATCTACACCAACATGCACCACACGATCGAGGTGCTCGAATGAGTTCCATGACGCCCCAGGAGATCGTCTCCGAACTCGATCGCCACATCGTCGGGCAGAACGATGCCAAGCGCGCGGTCGCCATCGCGCTGCGCAACCGCTGGCGCCGCCAGCAGGTGGACGAGAAGCTGCGGCCGGAGATCACGCCCAAGAACATCCTGATGATCGGCCCCACCGGCGTGGGCAAGACCGAGATCGCGCGCCGGCTGGCGAAGCTGGCGGACGCGCCCTTCCTGAAAGTGGAAGCGACCAAGTTCACCGAGGTGGGCTACGTCGGCAAGGACGTCGACTCCATCATCCGCGACCTGGCGGAAATCGCGGTCAAGCAGACCCGCGTGGCGGAGATGCGCAAGGTGCGCACGCGCGCCGAGGACGCCGCGGAAGAACGCATCCTCGAAGTGCTGGTGCCCGGCGTCGCCGCCGACGGCGCGGCGCGCCAGTCGTTCCGCAAGAAGCTGCGCGAAGGGCAGCTGGACGACAAGGACATCGAGATCGACCTGGCCGAGCCGCGGCCGCAGCTGGAAGTGATGGGACCCGCCGGCATGGAGGAGATGACCGAGCAGCTGCGCGGCATGTTCAGCCAGTTCGGCAGCCAGCGCCGCAAGACGCGCAAGCTGAAGATCGGCGAGGCGATGAAGCTGCTGGTCGACGAGGAGGCCGGCAAGCTGGTGAACGAGGACGAGATCCGCACGCAGGCGATCCACAACGCCGAGCAGAACGGCATCGTGTTCATCGACGAGATCGACAAGGTCGCCTCGCGCAGCGAGCAGGGCGGCGCGGACGTGTCGCGCCAGGGCGTGCAGCGCGACCTGCTGCCGCTGGTGGAAGGCACGACCGTGTCCACCAAGTATGGGCCGGTGCGCACCGACCACATCCTGTTCATCGCGAGCGGCGCCTTCCATCTCTCCAAGCCGAGCGACCTCATCCCCGAGCTGCAGGGGCGCCTGCCGATCCGCGTGGAACTGCAATCGCTGTCGGTGGAGGACTTCGAGGCCATCCTCACCAGCACGCACGCTTCGCTGGTGAAGCAGTACCAGGCGCTGCTGGCGACCGAAGGCGTGAAGCTGGAGTTCGCGCCGGAAGGCATCCGGCGGTTGGCGCACATCGCGTACGAGGTGAACGAGCGCACGGAGAACATCGGTGCGCGGCGTCTCTCGACCGTGATGGAACGCCTGCTGGACGAGGTGAGCTTCGAGGCCACGCGCCTCGAGGGACAGACCGTCCAGATCGACGCGGCGTACGTGGATTCGCGCCTGGCGCAACTGAGCCGGAACGAAGACCTCTCCCGTTACATCCTCTGACTACAGGGTGCTGAGCTTCAGGAAGCACTTTCAGAGGCTCAGCTAAGTCCTTGATTTGGGGCGCTTTTCGGCTGCGGAACAGCTGCCGGAAAGCGCCCTAAGTCGTTGATTTCATTGCAGATTTCACGCGAGCGAGTACTTGCACAGCGGGGTTTTCCTGCTACAGTGCAAAAAAGTGCAATTAAGTGGTGAAAGGTGCCTCCGCACCCCACTGGGCACTGATTTTGGACCTCCAGCAGGGAAAGCAGCGTGTTCCAGGGCGCCTCGTCCGTCAGCCTCGATGCCAAAGGTCGGCTTTCCGTGCCGACCCGGCATCGCGACGTGCTGGCCGCGACCGCGAACAACCAGGTCACCATCACGCGCCACCCCGACGGCTGCCTCATGCTTTTCCCGCGCCCCGAGTGGGAAAACTTTCGCGTCCGTATCGCGGCGTTACCTGCCACCGCGCAGTGGTGGAAGAGAATCATCCTGGGCAACGCGATGGACGTCGAACTCGATGGAACCGGCCGCGTGCTCGTCTCTCCCGAACTGCGCAAGGCCGCCGGCATCGACCGCGACACGATGCTGCTGGGCATGGGCAGCCACTTCGAACTCTGGGACCGCGCCACCTACGAGGCCAAGGAGGCCGAGGAAATGGCCAAGGAGATGCCAGAGGCCCTCAAGGATTTCTCGTTCTGAGCGCAGGCGGTGGAAACCACATGGCAACACACCACCGTCCTGTTGAACGAAGCGATCGAGGCGCTCATCACCAGGACGGATGCAACCTACGCCGACGCCACGTTCGGGCGCGGCGGGCACTCGCGCCTGCTGCTGTCGAAGCTGGGGCGCGAGGGGCGCCTCATCGCGTTCGACAAGGACCCGGAGGCGGTGGCCGAGGCCGCGCGCATCCAGGACCCGCGTTTTTCCATCCGGCACGAAGGCTTCCGCGCGCTGAGCTCGCTGGGCCCGCGCAGCGTGGCGGGCGTGCTGATGGACCTGGGCGTGAGCTCGCCGCAGATCGACAACCCGCAGCGCGGGTTCTCCTTCCGCAACGACGGCCCGCTCGACATGCGCATGGACACCACGCGGGGGCAGAGCGCCGCCGAGTGGCTGGCGACGGCGGACCAGGGGCGCATTGCGGAGGTGATTCGTGACTACGGCGAAGAACGGTTTGCTGTTCAGATTGCAAAGGCGGTTGTGGCTCGCCGACAGGAACGGGGCCCTCTTGCAACCACCGCCGAGCTGGCCGAACTCGTGGCTCGCGCGGTCAAAACCCGCGAGCCGGGCCAGGACCCTGCAACGCGCACATTTCAGGCTCTTCGGATTCTCGTCAACGCCGAGCTTGAAGAGCTGCAGGAAGCGCTAGAGGCCAGCTTGGACATCCTTCAACCCGGAGGCCGGCTCGTGGTGATCAGCTTCCATTCGCTGGAGGACCGCATCGCCAAGCAGTTCATCGCCCGCCACTCGCGCGAGGTGGTGGACCGCCGCGCGCCGTTCGCGCCGCCGCAGCCGATGAAGCTGCGCGCCGTCGCACGCATCAAGCCTTCGGACGCTGAAGTCGCGAGCAATCCGCGGGCGCGAAGCGCCATCATGCGGGTTGCAGAAAGGACCGAAGCATGAGGTCCGGGCGCATTCTTCTCCCTCTCCCGCTGGCGGCAGAGGGTCGGGGTGAGGGCCGATGACCCGCCTCAACCTCGTCCTGCTGCTGGGCGTGATCCTCAGCGCGATGTACCTGGTGCAGGTGCAGTACCAGTCGCGCCGCCTGTACGCCGAGATCGAGAAGGCGCAGGGCGAGTCGCGCCGCCTGGAGATCGAGCACGAGCGCCTGGAAGCCGAGAAGCGCGCGCAAGCCACGCCGCTGCGCGTGGAGCGCATGGCCAAGGACCAGCTGCAGATGCGCCAGGCCACGCCGGCCATCACGCAGTACGTCACCACCGCGGCCGCGCCGCGCAAGGCGCAGCCGTGACCAAGAGCGTGCTCTACACGTCCAGCCCGCTGCTCGCGAGCAAGACGCCGGTCTGGCGCAGCAAGTTCATCGTCGGCGGCCTGGCGCTGGGCTTCGCCGCGCTGGCCGGCCGCGCCGCGTGGGTGCAGGTGTTCGGCAACGACTTTTTCCGCAAGCAGGGCGAGGTGCGCTTCGTGCGCACGCTGGAACTGCCCGCCAACCGCGGCCGCATCCTGGACCGCAACGGGCTGCTGCTGGCCGCCAGCGTGCCTTCGCCTTCCATCTGGGCGATCCCAGAGGACGTCGAGCGCGACAAGGCCAAGCTCACGCAGCTGGCCAAGCTGCTGGGCATGACCTACGCGGACCTGGACAAGAAGCTGCAGGACGAGGACAAGACCTTCGTCTGGCTGAAGCGCCAGGTGGACGAGCCGGTGGCCAAGGAGGTCGCCGCGCTGGGCATCAAGGGCATCTACCAGCGCAAGGAATACAAGCGCCAGTACCCCGAAGGCGAGGCCGCCGCGCATGTGGTGGGCTTCACCAACGTCGAGGACAACGGCCAGGAAGGCATCGAACTCGCGTTCAACAAGGACCTGGCCGGCCGCGCGGGTTCGCGCCGCGTGATCAAGGACCGCCTGGGCCGCATCGTCGAGGACGTCGGCGAGCAGGTGCCGCCGGTGGAAGGCCGCGACCTGCAGCTGTCCATCGACAGCAAGATCCAGTTCTTCGCCTACCAGAAGCTGCGCGACGCGGTGGTGGCCAACAAGGCCAAGGCCGGCAGCGTGGTGGTGCTGGACGCGCAGAGCGGCGAAGTGCTGGCGCTGGCCAACTACCCCAGCTATTCGCCCGCCGACCGGCACAACCTCACGGGCGCCCAGCTGCGCAACCGGGCGCTGACCGACACGTTCGAGCCCGGCTCGACGATGAAGCCTCTCGTCGTTTCGCTGGCGCTGGACAAGGGCATCGTCACGCCGGAAACGCCGATCCAGACGGCGCCCGGCCGCATCACCATCTCGGGTTCCACCGTCGGCGACGCGCACCCGCAGGGGCTGCTCACCGTCAGCCAGGTGATCCAGAAGTCCAGCAACGTCGGTACCGTGAAGATCGCGATGCAGCTGCCCGCGCACGACATGTGGGACATCTTCTCGCAGGTGGGCCTGGGGCAGCGCCCGCAGGTGCCGTTCCCCGGCGCGGTGAGCGGCCGGCTGCGTCCCTGGAAGACCTGGCGGCCCATCGAGCAGGCCACCATGGCCTACGGCTACGGCCTGTCGGCCAGCCTGTTCCAACTGGCGCACGCCTACACCGTGTTCGCGCGCGATGGCGAACTCGTGCCCGTCACGCTGCTGAAGACTGGCGGCCCCGTGCGGGGCGTGCGCGTGATCGAGGCCGAGCATGCGCAGGCCGTGCGCCAGATGCTGCACATGGTGGTGGGCCCCGGCGGCACCGCGCCCAAGGCGCAAACCATGGGCTACACCGTCGGCGGCAAGACCGGCACCGCGCACAAGCAGGAAGGCCGCGGCTACGCGGAGAAGAAGTACCGCGGCTTCTTCGTCGGCATCGCGCCGATCGAGCAGCCGCGCATCGTGGTGGCCGTGATGATCGACGAGCCCAGCGCCGGCAAGTACTTCGGCGGCGACGTCGCCGCGCCGGTGTTCAGCGACACTGTGTCGCAGACGCTGCGCATGCTGGGCGTGCAGCCCGACGTGAACGTGAAGCCGCAGGTGGTGGTCGACGCCGTGGAGGAGTCGTTCTGATGCTGCAGCTGCGCACGCCCCAGGAAGCGGCGCGCTGGCTGCGCGGCCGCGTGCGCGGGCAGCTGCATTGCGACAGCCGCCGCGTGCGCCCGGGCGACGGTTTCATCGCCTGGCCGGGCGCGGCCACCGACGGCCGCAGGCACGTGCCCGCCGCCATCGCGCAAGGCGCCGTGGCGTGCCTCGTCGAGCGCGAGGGCGCCGAGGCGTTCGGCTTCGACGACGAAGCCGTGGCCTCGTACGCGCACCTGAAGGCGGCCACCGGCCCGGTCGCGGCCGAGTACTTCGGCCATCCCTCCGAGTCGCTGCAGGTGCTGGCCATCACCGGCACCAACGGCAAGACGTCCACCGCGTGGTGGCTGGCGCAGGCGCTGTCCGGACTCGCCGGAAATCCGTGGCCATGCGCCGTCGTCGGCACGCTCGGCAGCGGCCGCCCGCCGCAGGTGGTGCACACCGGCCTGACCACGCCCGACCCGG
Source organism: Ramlibacter humi (assembly GCF_004681975.1). GTDB lineage: Bacteria > Pseudomonadota > Gammaproteobacteria > Burkholderiales > Burkholderiaceae_C > Ramlibacter > Ramlibacter humi. Next base: position 18,898 of record NZ_SMLK01000005.1, on the reverse strand, counting down.
TGATGCTGCAGTCCGATTTCCGCCGCTTCGCCGACGAAGGCCTGAAGGCCTGCGCGATCGAGGCTTCGTCCATCGGCATCGCGGAGCGGCGCCTGGACGGCACGCGCATCGCGGTGGCCGTGTTTACCAACTTCAGCCAGGACCACCTCGACTACCACGGCTCGATGGAAGCGTACTGGGCCGCGAAGGCGGAGCTGTTCCGCTGGGCGGGCCTGAAGGCCGCGGTGATCAACATCGACGACGCCAAAGGCGCCGAGCTGATGAGCGAGCTGGAGGATGGCGGGCTCGATCTCTGGCCCGTCTCGTGCGAACACCCGGCGCGGCTGCACGCGGCGGCCATCGGCTACTCGGAGCAGGGCCTGCGCTTCACCGTGTGCGAAGGCGAGGAGCGGCACACGCTCACGTCGGGCCTGATCGGCCAGTACAACGTGGCCAACCTGCTGGGCGTGATCGGCACCATGCGCGCGCTGGGCGTGCCGCTCGCGCAGGCGGTGGCGGCTTGCAGCGGGCTCATGCCCGTGCCCGGCCGCATGGAATGCCTGCAGGCGGCGGGCAAGCCGCTGGTGGCCGTCGACTACGCGCACACGCCCGATGCGCTGGACAAGGCGCTGCTGGCGCTGCGCCCGCTGGCGCAGCAGCGCGGCGGCCAGCTGTGGTGCGTGTTCGGCTGCGGCGGCGACCGCGACGCGACCAAGCGGCCGCTGATGGCGGCGGTGGCGGAGAAGAACGCCGACCGCGTCGTCGTCACCAGCGACAACCCGCGCAGCGAAAAACCCGAGGCGATCATCAGCCAGATGCTGCTGGGCCTCACCTATGCCGATTGCGTGGAAGTGCAGGCGGATCGCGCGCTGGCCATCCGGGAAACCATCACCGCGGCCGCGCCGCAGGACGTCATCCTGCTGGCGGGCAAGGGCCACGAGGACTACCAGGAAGTCGCGGGCGTGAAGCACCCGTTCGACGACCGCGTGCATGCGAGGGAAGCGCTGGGGGTGGCCGCATGAGCATGTGCACCCTCTCGCAAGTCGCCGCCTGGACCGGCGGCCGCCTCATCGGCGACGGCAACGTCGCGATCGAACGCGTGCACACGGACACGCGCACGCTGCAGCCCGGCGACCTGTTCGCGGCGCTGCGGGGCGAGCGCTTCGACGCCAACGATTTCCTCGCGGAAGCGCGCGCGAAAGGCGCGGTCGCCGCGCTGGCGCACCCGGGCCGCTTGCCCGGTGGCCTGCCCGGCGTGGAAGTGGACGACACCAAGCTGGCGCTCGGCACGCTGGCGCGGGAATGGCGGCGGCAGTTCAAGCTGCCGCTGATCGCCGTCACGGGCAGCAACGGCAAGACCACGGTCACGCAGATGGTCGCTTCCATCCTGCGCGCCTGGCAGCCGGACCACCACCTCGCCACGCAGGGCAACCTGAACAACGACATCGGCCTGCCGCTCACGCTGCTGCGCCTGCGCGCCGAGCACAAGGTGGGCGTTGTCGAACTGGGGATGAACCATCCCGGCGAGATCGCGTACCTCACCGGCATCGCGCTGCCCACGGTGGCGCTGGTGAACAACGCGCAGCGCGAGCACCAGGAATTCATGGCCACCGTGGAAGCGGTGGCGCGCGAGAACGGCTCGGTGTTCGGCGCGCTGGAGCGCAATGGCACCGCGGTGTTCCCCGCGGGCGACGAGTATTCGGCGCTGTGGACGCAACTCGCAGGCGGCCGCGCCTGCCTCACTTTCGGCGACGCGGACAGCGGCGCCGACCTCGTTCTGGCCGGGTCTGAATGGCTTGAGGGCCGGTGGACGGTACGGGCGCGCACGCCCGCCGGACTGCTTGACTCCCGACTCCATATCGCCGGCCGCCATAACGTGCGCAACGCGCTGGCCGCGGCCGCGTGCGCGCTCGCCGCGGGTGTGCCGCTGGAAGCGATCGCTCGCGGGCTCGAATCCTTCGAGCCGGTGAAGGGCCGCTCCCGCGCCTTCGCGATCGCGCTGGACGGGCGCACGCTCACGCTGGTGGACGACACCTACAACGCCAACCCCGATTCCGTGCGCGCCGCCATCGACGTGCTCGCGGAGCTGCCGGGACCGCGCCTGCTGGTGCTGGGCGACATGGGCGAGGTGGGCGACCAGGGCCCGCAGTTCCACGAGGAGGTGGGACGCTATGCACGCGAAAGGCGCATCGAGCGGCTGCTGACACTGGGGGAGCAGGCGCGCGCGATGGGCGGCGAACACTTCGACGACATCGAGCCGCTGAACCGCGCCGTGCTGGCTGCGCTGCCGGCCAGCGCCAGCGTGCTCGTCAAGGGGTCGCGCTTCATGAAGATGGAGCGCGTGGTCGAGGCGATCCGCACACAAGAACAACAAGGAAAGGGTCGCGATGCTGCTTAGCCTCGCCGTCTGGCTGCAAAGCGTGAGCCCCGCGTTCGGGTTCCTGCGCGTCTTCCAGTACATCACCTTCCGCGCGGTGATGGCGGCCATGACCGCGCTGCTGATCGGCCTGATCGCCGGTCCCTGGGTGATTCGCCGGCTGACGGAACTGAAGATCGGCCAGCCGGTGCGCGGCTACGCGATGGAGACGCACCTGGCCAAGAGCGGCACGCCCACCATGGGCGGCGTGCTGGTGCTCATGGCCATCGCCATCAGTACGCTGCTGTGGTTCGACCTGTCCAACCGATTCGTGTGGATCGTGCTGGTGGTCACGCTGGGCTTCGGGATGATCGGCTGGGCCGACGACTGGCGCAAGGTCGTGAACAAGGACCCGGAAGGCATGCGCTCGCGCGAGAAGTACTTCTGGCAGTCGGTCATCGGCCTCATCGCCGCGCTGTACCTGGTGTTCAGCATCTCCGAAAGCAACAACGCGCGGGTGGTGGAGCTGTTCTTCGAGTGGGTGCGCTCGGGGTTCGACGTCAACCTGCCGCCCAAGGCCGGCCTGCTGGTGCCCTTCTTCAAGGAGGTGAGCTACCCGCTGGGCGTGTTCGGCTTCGTGTTCCTCACCTACGTGGTGATCGTGGGTTCCAGCAACGCGGTAAACCTCACCGACGGCCTGGACGGGCTGGCCATCATGCCGGTGGTGATGGTGGGCTCGGCCCTCGGCGTCTTCGCGTACGTCACCGGCAGCGTGGTGTATTCGAAGTACCTGTTCTTCCCCTACATCCCCGGCTCGGGCGAGCTGCTGATCTTCTGCTCGGCGGTGGCCGGCGCGGGCCTGGCGTTCCTGTGGTTCAACACGCACCCGGCCCAGGTGTTCATGGGCGACGTCGGCGCGCTGGCGCTGGGCGGCGCGCTGGGCACCATCGCGGTGATCGTGCGGCAGGAGATCGTGCTGGCCATCATGGGCGGCGTGTTCGTGGCCGAGGCGCTGTCGGTGATGGCGCAGGTGATGTACTTCAAGTACACCAAGCGCAAGTACGGCGAAGGGCGGCGCATCCTGAAGATGGCGCCGCTGCACCACCATTTCGAGAAGAGCGGCTGGCGTGAGACGCAGGTCGTGGTGCGTTTCTGGATCATCACCATGCTCTTGTGCCTGGTGGGCCTGTCGACGCTGAAGCTGAGGTAGCCGTGAACGACGACGAACACGACCAGCCCCCGCCGACGCCAACGCCGGCGCCGTCCGCGGCACCCGAGCTGCCAGCGGCGCAGCCCGCCGCAGCCAAGCCGGCCAAGCCGCTGGCGCAAGGCCTCACGGCGGCGGAGGCGCGCGCCTGGCTCGAGTCGCTGCAGCTCGGCGAGTCCGCCCGCGACCCCGCACCGGATGCGGCTGCCGAGCCCGTGCAGGCGGAGCAGGCGGCTGAAGCGACCGAGGCGCAACCCGCCGCGGAACCGCCCGAACCGCTGCCGCCGTTCCCCCGGTCCGTGCTCGTGCTGGGCCTGGGTGAATCGGGCCTCGCCATGGCGCGCTGGTGCGTGGCCCGCGGCGCCGACGTGGTCGTGGCCGACACGCGCGAGCAACCGCCCGGCCTGCCGCGCCTTCTCGCGGACCTGCCGCAGGCGCGCTTCGCCGCCGGCCCGTTCGCGCCCGAATTGCTCGAAGGCGTCGAAGCGGTGTACCGCAGCCCCGGCCTGGCGCCTTCGCAGATCGCCGACCTCTCCGCGGCGGCGGCCGGGCGCGGCGTGCCGCTCGCGGGCGAACTGTCCCTCTTCACCCGCGGCCTGCAGCAGCTGCGTGCCGAGCAGGGCTACGCGCCCGCGGTGCTGGCGGTCACCGGCACCAACGGCAAGACCACCGTCACCTCGCTCGTGGGCCAGCTCGTCGAGCGCAGCGGCCGCACGGTGGCCGTCGCCGGCAACATCGGCCCCACGCTGCTGGACACGCTGGCGCAGCGCATCGCTTCGGGCGCACTGCCGCAGGTGTGGGCGCTGGAGCTGTCTTCGTTCCAGCTGGAAGGCGCCGAAGGCTTCGAGCCCACCGCCGCAGCCGTGCTGAACGTCACGCAGGACCACCTCGACTGGCACGGCGGCATGGACGCCTATGCCGCGGCGAAGGCGCGCATCTTCGGCCAGGGCGCGTTGATGGTGCTGAACCGCGAGGATCCCACGGTCATGCGGATGCGCCCGGCGCCCGTGCGCCTGCGTGGTGGAAAGATGGAGCAGCGGGCCGCGGTCACGTTCGGCGCCGACCTGCCCCAGCGGCCCGGCGACTTCGGCATCGAAGTGATCAACGGCATGGCCTGGCTGGTGCGCGCGCACGACGCCGACGAAACGCAGAAGCGGCGCAAGGGCGAGGAAGAGGAGCTGCACTTCCAGCGCCTGATGCCCGCCGACGGCCTGCGCATCCGCGGGCGCCACAACGCCGTCAACGCGCTCGCCGCGCTGGCGCTGGCCAGCGCGACCGGCGCCGCGCTCGGCCCCATGCTCTACGGCTTGCGCGAATACCGCGGCGAGCCGCATCGCGTGGAGCCGATCGGCACGGTGGTCGGCGTCGAGTACTTCGACGACAGCAAGGGCACCAACGTCGGCGCCACGGTGGCCGCTCTCGCGGGCCTGGGTGCCGAGCGCAAGGTGGTGGTCATCCTCGGCGGCGATGGCAAGGGCCAGGACTTCTCGCCATTGGCCGAGCCGGTGTCCCGCTTCGCCCGCGCAGCAGTGCTGATCGGCCGCGATGGGCCGCAGATCCGCGCCGTGCTCGAGAACAGCGGCGTGCCGCTGCTCGACGCGGGTTCGATGGAAGAAGCGGTGAAGCTGGCCACGCAGCGCTCGCACGCGGGCGACGCCGTGCTGATGTCGCCGGCCTGCGCCAGCTTCGACATGTTCCGCAACTACGAACACCGCGCCGAAGTGTTCCGCGCGGCGGTCTCGGCGCTGGCCGACGAAGCCGGCTCGCCGCTGGAGGGCCAGGCATGAACGCGCTCGTCGCCCGCCTCGGCGGCTGGTTCGGCGGCCGCGGTGAAGACCGCTACGCCGCCGCGGCCGCGCCTGCGCCCGCGCGCATCCAGGCTTTCGACCAGCCGCTGCTGTGGGTGGCGGTGGCGCTGCTCGCTTTCGGCATGGTGATGGTGTATTCCGCTTCCATCGCGCTGCCGGACAACCCGCGGTTCGCGCGCTACGCGCACACGCACTTCCTGGTGCGCCACATCTTCTCGCTGGTGCTGGCTTTCGTCGCCGCGCTGCTCGCGTTCCAGGTGCCGGTGAAGGCCTGGGAGAAAGTGGCGCCCTGGCTGTTCGTCGCCTCGCTGATCCTGCTGATCGTGGTGCTGATCCCGCACGTGGGCAAGGGCGTCAACGGCGCGCGCCGCTGGCTGGGCGTGGGTCCCATCAGCTTCCAGCCTTCCGAACTCGCCAAGTTCTCGGTGCTGCTTTACGCGGCCGACTACATGGTGCGCAAGATGGACGTGAAGGAGCGCTTCTTCCGCGCCGTGCTGCCGATGGCCGCCGCGGTGGCGGTGGTCGGCCTGCTGCTGCTGGCGGAGCCCGACATGGGCGCGTTCATGGTCATCGCCGTCATCGCCATGGGCATCCTGTTCCTGGGCGGCGTGAACGCGCGCATGTTCTTCCTGATCGCGGCGGTGATGCTGGTGGCTTTCGGCCTGATGATCGCGCTGTCCGACTGGCGGCGCGAGCGCATCTTCGCGTACCTGGACCCGTGGAGCGAGAAGCACGCGCTGGGCAAGGGCTACCAGCTGTCGCACTCGCTCATCGCCATCGGCCGCGGCGAAGTGTTCGGCGTCGGCCTGGGCGGCAGCGTGGAGAAGCTGCACTGGCTGCCCGAGGCGCACACCGACTTCCTGCTGGCGGTGATCGGCGAGGAGTTCGGCCTCGTCGGCGTCACCATCGTCATCCTGCTGTTCTTCTGGATGACGCGCCGGATCATGCACATCGGCCGCCAGGCGGTGGCGCTGGACCGCGTGTTTGCGGGCCTCGTTGCGCAAGGCGTGGGCCTGTGGATGGGCTTCCAGGCCTTCATCAACATGGGCGTGAACCTGGGCGCGCTGCCGACCAAGGGGCTGACGCTGCCGCTCATGAGTTATGGCGGTTCGGCCATCCTGCTGAACCTGATCTCGCTCGCGGTCGTGCTGCGCATCGACTACGAGAACCGCACGCTGATGCGCGGAGGCCGATCGTGATGCACACCGGCCTGATGCTCTCCAAGGAAGCGCTGCCGCCGGGCAACGAGCGTGCGTCCATGCCCGCGCAGGAGCAGGTGCGTGCGCGCACGGCGCTGGTGATGGCGGGCGGGACGGGGGGACACATCTTCCCGGGGCTGGCCGTCGCCGAAGCGCTGCGCGACCGCGGCTGGCAGGTGCACTGGCTGGGCGGCCCCGGCAGCATGGAAAGCCGCCTGGTGCCGCCGCGCGGCTTCGCTTTCGAGACCGTCGACTTCTCCGGCGTGCGCGGCAAGGGCGCGGTGACCCTCGCGCTGCTGCCGCTGCGGCTGCTCAAGGCCTTCTGGCAAAGCGTCGCGGTCGTGCGGCGCGTGCGCCCCGACGTGGTCGTCGGCCTGGGCGGCTACATCACGTTCCCGGCCGGCATGATGGCCTCGCTGCTGGGCAAGCCGCTGGTGCTGCACGAGCAGAACTCCGTGGCCGGCATGGCCAACAAGGTGCTGGCCGGCGTGGCCGATCGCGTGTTCACCGCCTTCCCGCAGGTGATCGGCAAGGCACGCTGGATCGGCAACCCGCTGCGCACGGCCTTTCTCGAACAACCCGCGCCTGCCGACCGCTTCGCCGGCCGCACCGGCCCGCTGAAGGTGCTGGTGGTCGGCGGCAGCCTGGGCGCGCGCGGCCTCAACGACGTCGTGCCGAAGGCGCTGGCGCTGATGCCGGCCGAAAGCCGCCCGCACGTGCTGCACCAGAGCGGCGCGAAGCAGATCGACGAGCTGCGCGCGAACTACGCGGCCGCGGGCGTGCAGGCCGAACTCACGCCTTTCATCGACGACACCGCGCCCGCGTACGCGCAAGCCGACCTGGTGATCTGCCGCGCGGGCGCCAGCACCGTGACCGAGCTGGCCGCCATCGGCGCCGCCGCGGTCTACGTGCCTTTCCCGTTCGCGGTGGACGACCACCAGACCACCAACGCGCGCTTCATCGTCGACGCCGGTGGCGGCTGGCTGGTACAGCAGCGTGAACTCACCCCTGAATGGCTGGCCGGACTGCTGCAAGGCACCGGCCGGGCCGAACTGCTGCAGAAGGCCGTCGCCGCCCGCGGCGTGGCGCGCACCAGCGCCACGCAGGAGATGGTGGCCGCCTGCGAGGAACTGGCGAAAGCATGAAGCACGCTGTCAAGCACATTCATTTCGTCGGCGTGGGCGGTGCCGGCATGTCCGGCATCGCCGAAGTGCTGCGCAACCTGGGCTACACCATCTCTGGTTCCGATCTGTCGGACAGCGCCACGCTGCGCCGCTTGCAATCCATCGGCATCAAGACCTGCGTGGGCCACGAGGCGGCGCACATCGCGGGCGCGGATGCCGTGGTGACGTCCACCGCCGTCCAGTCCGACAACCCCGAAGTCGTCGCCGCGCGCGAGAAGAAGATCCCGGTGGTGCCGCGCGCCATGATGCTGGCCGAGCTGATGCGCCTGAAGCAGGGCATCGCCATCGCGGGCACGCACGGCAAGACCACCACCACCAGCCTGGTGGCCAGCGTGCTGGCCGAAGGCGGGCTGGACCCCACCTTCGTGATCGGCGGCCGGCTGAACAGCGCCGGCGCCAACGCCAAGCTGGGGGCGGGCGACTACATCGTGGTGGAAGCGGACGAGTCCGACGCGTCGTTCCTGAACCTGATGCCGGTGATGTCGGTGGTGACCAACATCGACGCCGACCACATGGAAACCTACGGCCACGACTTCGGCCGTCTGAAGGGCGCCTTCCTCGACTTCCTGCACCGCATGCCTTTCTACGGCACGGCCATCCTGTGCGTGGACGACCCCGCGGTGCGCGAGATCGTGCCGGACGTGCAGTGCCCGATCACCAGCTACGGCGTGAGCGAGGACGCGCAGGTGCGCGCCGTCGACATCCGCGCCGTCGGCCCGCAGATGCACTTCACCGCGCAGCGCCGCAACGGCGTGGTGCTGCCCGACCTGCACGTGAAGCTGAACCTGGCCGGCCACCACAACGTGCTGAACGCGCTGTCGGCCATCGCGGTGGCGGTGGAACTGAACGTGCCCGACACTGCGGTGCTCAAGGCACTGGCCGAATTCCATGGCGTGGGCCGCCGCTTCCAGGGCTATGGCGACGTGAAGGTGCCCGCGGCCAATGGCGGCGGCAGGTTCACCGTCATCGAGGATTACGGCCACCACCCGGTGGAGCTAGCGGCCACCTTGTCGGCCGCGCGCGGTGCCTACCCGGGCCGCCGGCTGGTGCTGGCTTTCCAGCCGCACCGCTACACGCGCACGCGCGACTGCTTCGAGGACTTCGTGAAGGTGATCGGCCAGGCCGACGTGGCGCTGCTCGGCGAGGTGTATGCCGCCGGCGAAGCGCCCATCGTGGCGGCCGACGGCCGCTCACTGGCGCGCGCCGTGCGCGTCGCCGGCAAGGTGGAACCGGTGTTCGTCGACGAGATCGCCGCCATGCCCGGCGCCATCCTGGACATCGCGCGCGACGGCGACGTCGTCATGTGCATGGGCGCCGGCTCCATCGGCGGCGTGCCGGCGCGGCTGGTGGAAGCAGGGGGTGCGGCGTGAAGCAAATACGGGGTCCGCAACGCAGAGAACGCAGAGGTTTCGCAGAGAACGCAGAGGTCTCAATGAATCCTTTGATGGTTTTCCTCTGCGCCCTCTGCGTAATCTCTGCGTTCTCTGCGCTGCGGACCCCGCATTCAGGAGCCTTCGCATGAGCACGATCGACGTGAAGGCCCTCGGCAAGGTCGCCGTCCTGATGGGCGGGAAATCGGCGGAGCGCGAGGTATCGCTGATGTCGGGCGCGGGCGTGCTCAAGGCGCTGCAGGCCAAGGGCGTGGACGCGCACGCGTTCGACCCGTCGCAGCGCGAGATCAGCGAGCTCAAGCGCAAGGGCTTCAAGCGCTGCTTCATCGCGCTGCACGGCCGTTTCGGCGAGGACGGCACCGTGCAAGGCGCGCTGGAGCTGCTGGGCATCCCGTACACCGGCTCGGGCGTGATGGCTTCGGCCGTGGCCATCGACAAGGTGATGACCAAGCGCATCTGGCTGGCCGAAGGCCTGCCGACGCCGAAGTACAAGCTGTTGCAGCGGGGCGCGTACACGCGCGAGATGGTGCGCGAGATTCCCGACGATCTGGGCTTGCCGCTGATCGTGAAGCCGGCACGCGAAGGCTCGTCCATCGGCGTGGCCAAGGTGCAGGGCTATTCGGAAGTGCAGGAAGCGGTGGATGCCGCCGCCGCGCTGGACGCCGACGTGCTGTGCGAGCAGTTCGTCTCCGGCGACGAAGTCACCTGCCCCGTGCTGGGCACGGGCGAGCAGGCGCGCGCGCTGCCGGTCATCCGCATCGTCGCGCCCGAAGGCAACTACGACTACCAGAACAAGTACTTCACCGACGACACCAAATACCTGGTGCCCTGCGGCCTGCCCGAAGGCGAAGAGGCCGCCATCCAGGAACTGGTGCTCAAGGCGTACCGCGTGCTGGGCTGCCGCGGCTGGGGCCGCATCGACGTGATGATCGACGGCGCCACGCGCAAGCCGTCGCTGCTGGAGATCAACACCTCGCCTGGCATGACCGGCCACTCGCTGGTGCCGATGTCGGCGCGCGCCGCCGGCATCAGCTACGAGGACCTGTGCCTGCAGCTGCTGTCGACGGCGTCGCTGGACCACCAGCGCATCGAGCGCCGCCGCAGCCCGCAGTCGCCGCCGCCCGCCGAAGGGAACAACGCATGAGCAAGAAGGCCGCCCCGCAGCTGCCGTCCGACGTGCGCCTGATGAACGCGACCACAGCGGTCCTGTTCACGGCGTTCGCGGCGCTGCTGCTGGCGGCCGCGGGCTGGTGGGCGGTGCGCCACCCACTGTTCGCCGTCGCCGGCATCACGGTGCAGGGCGACATCACGCACAACAGCGCGGCCACGCTGCGCGCCAACGTCGCGCCGCACCTGGCGGGCAACTTCTTCACCATCGACCTGGCCGGCACGCGCCGCGTGTTCGAGAACGTGCCCTGGGTGCGGCAGGCGGTGGTGCGGCGCGAATTCCCCAATCGCCTGCGCGTGACGCTGCAGGAGCACCAGGCCGCGGCGTTCTGGGGCGAGGAGGGCGCGTCGCGCATGGTCAACGGCTTCGGCGAGGTGTTCGAAGCCAACGCGGGCGAGGTGGAACTCGACGGCCTGCCGCGGCTGGCGGGCCCGGACGGACAGGCGCCGCAGGTGCTGGCGATGTACCGCGCCGTCGCGCCGCTGTTCGAGCCGCTGGACCTGTCGGCGGAGGAGCTGACGCTCACCGGCCGCGGCAGCTGGCAGGTGTCGCTGGACACGGGCGCGGTGGTGGAACTGGGCCGCGGCGACGTGGCGGAAGTGGTGCCGCGGGTGCAGCGCTTCGTGCAGACGTTGACGCAGGTGGCTTCGCGTTACGGCCGGCGGCCGGAAGCGCTGGTGTCGGCCGACCTGCGCTACGGCGACGGTTATGCGATCCGGTTGAGGGGTGTCGGCACCGTCGAGGCCGCGCCCAAGAGGGGCTGAGAGGCGGGGGAAGAGGAACATGGCAAAGGAATACAAGGACTTGGTCGTCGGCCTGGACATCGGCACCGCCAAGGTGATGGCGGTGGTGGCCGAGGTCATGCCGGGCGGCGAGCTCAAGCTCGCCGGCCTGGGCGTGGCGCCGTCCAACGGCCTCAAGCGCGGCGTGGTGGTGAACATCGACGCCACGGTGCAGAGCATCCAGCAGGCGCTGAAGGAAGCCGAGCTGATGGCCGACTGCAAGATCACGCGCGTCTACACCGGCATCACCGGCAGCCACATCCGCGGCATCAACTCCAGCGGCATGGTGGCGGTGAAGGACAAGGAGGTCACACCGGCCGACGTGGCGCGCGTCGTCGAGACCGCGCGTGCGATCAACATCTCCACCGACCAGCGCCTGCTGCTGGTGGAGCCGCAGGAATTCGTGATCGACGGCCAGGACGTGCGCGAGCCGATCGGCATGAGCGGCATCCGCCTGGAAGCCAAGGTGCACATCGTCACCGGTGCCCAGAGCGCGGCCGAGAACATCGTCAAGTGCGTGCGCCGCTGCGGGCTGGAGGTGGAGCAGCTGATGCTCAACCCGCTCGCTTCGAGCCAGTCGGTGCTGACCGACGACGAGAAGGACCTGGGCGTGGCGCTGGTGGACATCGGCGCGGGCACCACCGACGTGGCCATCTTCACCGGCGGCGCGATCCGCCACACCTCGGTGATCCCGATCGCCGGCGACCTGATCACCAGCGACATCGCGATGGCGCTGCGCACGCCGACCAAGGACGCCGAGGACATCAAGGTGGAGAGCGGCTACGCCAAGCAGCTGCTGGCCGACCCCGAGCAGCAGGTGGAAGTGCCGGGCCTGGGCGACCGCGGCCCGCGCATGCTGTCGCGCCAGGCGCTGGCCGGCGTGATCGAGCCGCGGGTGGAAGAGATATTCTCTCTCGTGCAGCAGGTGGTGCGCGAGTCGGGCTACGAGGAGGTGCTGTCCTCGGGCATCGTCATCACCGGCGGCAGCGCCGTCATGCCGGGCATGGTGGAACTGGGCGAGGACATCTTCCTCAAGCCCGTGCGCCGCGGTGTCCCGAAGTACACCGGCGCGCTGGCCGACATGGTGGCGCAGCCGCGGGCGGCCACCGTCATGGGCCTGCTGGAAGAGGCGCGCGCGGCGCGCCTGCGCGGCTTCAAGGTGGCACAGAAGAACGGGTCGATGAAGACCGCGTTCTCGCGCTTCAAGGATTTCATCGTGGGGAACTTCTGATGCACACGTACCGGCCCTGGCTGGCGCGGGGCAGCCCCCCGTTGCGAAGAAAGGAGCGATGGCGGTCCACCAAACCGCCTTCGTGAGCGTTCAACGCTCCACCGCATCACCAACAACGAATCGCAACTGGCAACTGCAAGCAAAGCATTAGGAGAACAGCAATGAGCATCGAGATGATCGAAGTCGAGGAATTCAACCTCGGCACCCAGATCAAGGTCATCGGCGTGGGCGGCGGCGGCGGCAACGCCGTCGAGCACATGATCGACCGCGCCGTCCAGGGCGTGGAATTCATCTGCGCCAACACCGACGCGCAGGCGCTCTCGCGCAGCGCGGCGCACAAGACCATCCAGCTGGGCGGCAACGGCCTGGGCGCGGGCGGCAAGCCCGATCGCGGGCGCGACGCGGCCGAGATCGCGGTGGACAACATCCGCGAGGCGATCGACGGCGCGCACATGCTGTTCATCACCGCGGGCATGGGCGGCGGCACCGGCACGGGCGCCGCGCCGGTCATCGCGCGCATCGCCAAGGAGATGGGCATCCTCACCGTGGGCGTGGTCACCAAGCCGTTCGACTGGGAAGGCGGCCGCCGCATGACCAACGCCGACGCCGGCCTGTCGGAGCTGGAAGCCAACGTCGATTCGCTGATCGTGGTGCTGAACGAGAAGCTGCTGGAAGTGCTGGGCGAGGACGTCACCCAGGACGAGGCTTTCGCGCACGCCAACGACGTGCTGAAGAACGCCGTGGGCGGCATCGCGGAGATCATCAACGTGCCCGGCCACGTGAACGTGGACTTCGAGGACGTGCGCACGGTGATGGGCGAGCCGGGCAAGGCGATGATGGGCACGGCCGCGGCCTCGGGCCCGGACCGCGCGCGCATCGCCGCGGAACAGGCGGTGGCCTGCCCGCTGCTGGACGGCATCGACCTGTCGGGCGCCAAGGGCGTGCTGGTGCTGATCACCGCCGCCAAGGGCAGCCTGAAGCTGGCCGAGTCGCGCCTGGCGATGAACACCATCCGCGCCTACGCCTCGCCCGACGCGCACGTGATCTACGGCACGGCCTACGACGACAGCCTGGAAGACCAGATCCGCGTGACCGTGGTCGCCACCGGCCTGTCGCGCCAGGGCCAGCAGCGCCGCACGGCGCCCCCGCTGCAGGTGCTGCGCACCGGCACCGACAACGTGCCGTTCAACGTGCCGACGGTGAACCAGGCCGTGGCCGGCCCGGGCACCATCGTCACGCGCGAGATGCAGGCGCCCGCCATGGCGCCGCAGCAGCCCGACTACGGCGGCATGACGGTGCCCAGCGTGTGGCGCACCAACCGCACGCAGGCGGCCGCGAAGGTCGACGCGCTGTCCTCGGGCGGCATGGACGACTTCGAGATCCCGGCTTTCCTGCGCAAGCAGGCGGACTGAGAGGGCAGCACGTGAAAAGAGCCGGCACCGCCGGCTCTTTTTTCGTTGAGGCGCCTAAGGCCGGCCCCCCTTGCGGCCGGGCACGGGAAGGCTCAGCATGGTCCGGCGGCTCAACCGCGAAGAGGTGCGCCATGCCACAGCTGATCGTCACGGTCGAAGGCGTCGAGGTGAAGCACGTCTACGTGGCCAAGGACAGGACCACGCTGGGGCGCGGTCCCGACAACGACATCGTCCTGCAGAACCCGGCCGTCAGCACGCGCCACTGCGCGTTCGAGCTCAAGGGCCTGGCCGACGTGTTCGTCGAGGACCTGGGCAGCACCAACGGCACCTTCGTCAACAACCTGCGCATCCAGCGGCAGAAGCTGGAAGACGAGGACGTCATCGCCATCTCGGGCTTCCGCATCCGCTACCTGGAGGCGACCGGCGACTCGGGCTTCGGGGCGACGGCCATCATGTCCATGGGCGCCACGCCGCACCTGCCGCCGCCGGTGCACGCCAGCTTCAAGGTGCTGTCGGGAAGCTCGGCAGGGCTGGAGGTGCCGGTGGTCAAGGCCGTCTCCACTTTCGGCCAGCCCGGCGTCGCCGTCATCGCGGTCTCGCACCGGCGCACGGGCTACTACGCGGCCCACCTGGACGGCGCGCAGGTGCCTCAACTGAATGGCAAACCGCTGGGCCATGACCCCGTGCTGCTGGCTCATGAAGACGTCCTCGAGCTGGCCGGCACGAAGATGCGGTTCATGCTGGGCCAATAGCCCGCTCGCATCCCGGCCATAGGCCGCGCTACGCCTCTGCACGGATGGGCGCACTTAAAATCGAGGCCATGCTTCCGCAACGCACGCTCAAGACGCTGACCCGCGCCGTCGGGGTGGGCCTGCACGGTGGCCAGCGCGTGGAGCTGACGCTGCGCCCCGCGCAGCCCGACACCGGCATCGTGTTCCGCCGCGTGGACCTGCCCGAACCCGTGGACATCCCGGTGTCGGCCGAGGCGGTGACCGACACGCGCCTGGCGTCCACCATTTCCAACGGCGGCGCCAAGGTGCACACGGTCGAGCACCTGATGTCCGCCTGCGCCGGCCTGGGGCTGGACAACCTGTACATCGACATCACGGCCGAGGAAGTGCCCATCCTGGACGGGTCGTCATCCTCTTTCGTGTTCCTGCTGCAGAGCGCGGGCATCGTGGCGCAGAACGCGCCGCGCCGCTTCGTGCGCGTGCTCAAGCCCATCGAGATCCGGGAAGGCGAAGGCGAGAACGTGAAGTGGGCGCGGCTTGCGCCGTACCACGGCTACAAGCTCAGCTTCGAGATCGACTTCGCGCACCGCGTGGTCGATTCCACCGGCCAGCGCGTGGAGTTCGACCTGGGCCTGGGCAACTACCAGCGCGACATCGCGCGCGCCCGCACCTTCGGCTTCACCAAGGACGTGGAGATGATGCGGGCCAACGGCCTGGCGCTGGGCGGCGGCATGGACAACGCCATCGTGATGGACGACTACCGCGTGCTGAACGCGGAAGGCCTGCGCTACGGCGACGAATTCGCCAAGCACAAGATCCTGGACGCCATGGGCGACCTGTACCTGCTGGGCAAGCCGATGCTGGCGGCGTACAGCGCCTTCCGTTCGGGGCACGCGCTGAACAACAAGCTGCTGCGTGCGTTGCTTGCGCAGCGGGATGCGTGGGAAGTGGTGACGTTCGAGGATGAGCGGCAGGCGCCTGCCGGCTTTGGGCAACTGGCACGGGCCTGGTAGAGAGCTTTGTTCGAGATCTGAATCGATCGCGCGGAACTGGCCGGGTCCGCGCCGAGCGGGACTCTTTTTCGCGAATGTCCTCCTGATCGCGGCTGGCGCCGCTCGGTCATTCCCCCTGATTTTTCGCGAAAAGAGTCCCGCTCGTCACGGACCCTGCGTCGCGTCCGGCTTGACCGATAGGGTGAGTCGACCGCCCCGTCAGCCAGCGGGGTGAAACCACTCCCAGTACTTGCGAATGACCGGCGCGAACACAGCTCTCGAGTCGACACCGTCAATACGATAGTAGGTCTGGCCCAGTGAGTCTGTGCACGGGCTATTGCAAGTCATGCCTTGCGTGACGGATGTCTTTGATCCGCCGCGGGTCACGTGATGCTTGCTTCGGTTGCAGAGGGAGTTGATCAGACGAAACTCCTCCATGGTCCAGAGTTCGTAGAACAGCAATTCATTTGGCTCGAGGCCACGACTTTGGCGCTTCGATTCGAGCACTTCGAAGCCTGCATTCGCGATCCATTCCCGCAGGTGGTTCAGTGCGAAGAGCAGGAACAAGAGAAGGCGGCTGCTCGGTGCCCGTTCATACTCGGCCGCTGCCGCTTGGATTTCCTTGAACAGGTCGAGCGGCTCTCCTAACTCAAAGAGGTCGATTCCGACGCTGGCCTGTGCGTACATGGGCATTATGGAGTTCGGGCTAGCGAACGGGTTGACCGGGCCCTTGCCGCAACGTGTCCGAGTCGACAGACAAGTTAGGGCTCGCGGCGCACCACCAGTTCGTTCATAGCATTTGCGAAGTGGCGCACGATGAAAACGCGCTCAAAACCCGAGCGAAATGGGCCTGCTAGCGCTTCGTTGTCAAAGTCGAACCAAGTTGACATGAACTCGCCGTCGCAATTGATCACGAGCCATGCCTCTTCGCAGCGCCTCCGATAGGCTGTGTACTTTCCCTCTTTCGCATCCAGAACTCGTTGGATGTCGTCTGGTGTGACATCGACAAGCCAAGTGCCGCCCGGCCCACTAAAGAACGACTGCGTCATGACTGGAAAGTTGTGCACTGAAATTTCGATGAAGTGCTCTGGAAAGTACGCGCGGTTCACCCAGTCGTAGGTTTCACGGGAGGCCTCTCCCGACGCTGGCATGTTTCGTTGAATGGTGCCAACGATAGCCTTCGCTA
Organism: Ramlibacter humi; assembly: GCF_004681975.1. Classification (GTDB taxonomy): domain Bacteria; phylum Pseudomonadota; class Gammaproteobacteria; order Burkholderiales; family Burkholderiaceae_C; genus Ramlibacter; species Ramlibacter humi. The sequence goes on along the minus strand of NZ_SMLK01000005.1, from coordinate 2,272 downwards.
AAGGTTCCACAGCCTCCTTCTGAATCGGGTGATGCTCGTTGAAGAAGACGGAGACATGAACTGGAGGGTGACCTTCTGCGTCGTACAACTCCTTCGCGCGATCGATCACTCGCTTTCGCATTGCTTGATCCGCCTGCATGGGCCTACCTGATCCCGCATGCTTGCGGTGCAGTTCCGTCATTTCGATGCCGATCCTTCGCCCGCCGGATGCGATGACGAAATCAGGCTCCTCGCCTGGTTCGACCTCTCCGTCAAGTGGAGGAACGAGGTGCGAAAGGAACCGGTTCAGGAAGTGCCGCTCAAGTTCCTTCTTCTGTGTAGCCATGGCCTGTTGTGGCGTCTAACGTCGGAATTGACCAGCGCCCAAGGAACCAGAGCACTTGCGGCGCGGAGGCCCTTCGGCGTCCGTGTCGAACAGCCTGAAAGGCAGCAGCTCACCTCGCGATCGGTGATGTCTTATCGGCGTGGCCATTGACTGAAGTGCTTCAGTTCGAGCGTGCGTTGACGTGTTTTGTCGCGTTGGCACGCCACGTAAATGGAGTTGTATGCGGAACCGCCCCGATAATTCCCCGCTTCCACTTCGCAGTCTGCATCGCGTAGTGACATCCAAAGCCGCTGTGCTTTCGTGAGGAGTTCGAGCGACTCTTTGGAAGTGTTTGCGCGTAGCTTGACATAGGTCGCGTTCAATTCCCGATCCGCGTCGGCCAGCTGATCGCCAACGCACGCCAAGATTTCGTCGTCCTTTGTCAGAGCTCCGCAATCAAGGGCATGGGCCGGCCTTGACACGGCAAGGATCGCAATGGCTGCGCAGAAACCGAAGAGATGTCTCATCTGCTGCCTAACGTAAAGGTGACCGGCACGCTGCGCTAAGGTGCCGCACGGTGCACGATTTCTAACGGCGCCGTGTGGCACCTTGCCGCAAAGTGTCCGAGTTGACCGACCAGTTAGATCTCATGTGGGCACGAGCTTACCCAAATCATGAAGCTTTGCCACCGTATCCACCAGGTAGCCGACCTCACCCATTTGCTGGAGCTTCAAAACGGCGGTCCCATCGGGCTTCGCAAAGCAGTCAGACACCGCTCTAGGAGGAGGGTGACTCGCGACAACGTAAACGAACACGAACCCTCCGAACACAAATCTGTATGCCTTTTGGCCCGCCAATCTCGCCCAGGTTGGTGGGACAAACAGGTCCTGAACTTGAGTCGCTCCATGCATGAGTGCACACATGATGCACCCGTATGCGTCAGCGCCGCCTGGATCGTCGGCAAGCAGCATATTGCGGATGCGATCCTCGTGACCCCCGAGCTGAACTTGCTCGAACTCTGGCAATGCTGACACGCCCGCTCGCCAGAGAACCGAAAGCTGGAAGAGCTTCAAATGGTTGTAATTGAGATCTGACAGTCGAAGAAGGCCCGGCTCGTCCCGCACCGTTAGCTGTACGCCACCTCTCAGAAGGCCCCGCATGTAGCCTTCATGCACTGAGAGCCGCTGCTCGCAACCTTCGCACAGCAAAGGCTCGCGCAGTCCCTTCTGCCTGTAACGGTTCTTCTTTTCAGGGGCTGCAGATATCTCATGGAAGCGATGCTTCTCGTCGTAGAGTGCCTCGTAGAGGAACTCCGGAACGATATGGGAGTTCACGACAGGCCCCTTCGCCAGGCACATCGCGCTTTTCATAAGATCTAACGCTGGAGTTGACCGGCGCGCAGGAGGCGAAGTGCGAAGCAGCCGAGCACCTGTGCGTCCGCGTCAAACGACCTGTTAGGCCGCATAGCACTCATTTCAGATCCTGCCTCGGGGGTGGCCCGTGCAACGCCACTTCCCATTCCTCGTACGGTGGGTCAACCTTGAACGTCGGATCGCAGTAGGCACGCAGATAGTCTGTCGCTCGCTTCTGCGCGTAGTGCGCATTCAGCACGCGACCTTCCTCGTCGAGTTCAATGACATTCGCGAAGATCGCATACACCTGCTCAATGGCGCTTGGTTCACTGCCGTACAGGTCGAGGTAGTCGACACCTTCAAGCGTGTATTGCGTACCGCTGGCCATGAAGTAGGCAAACGTCCTAAGTGCACCACTGAATGACGAGCTCAGGTGTGGCATAGCGTTTCCATGCGGTCTAACGTTGGAGGTAACCGGCACGCTGCGGCAGGCGCCGCGAAACGCATGCTCACCTGCACGTCTCGCGGCACCTGCCGCAGCGTGGGAACTTGCTTCGGTTTAGTTGACACTGGACGCTCCCTGCGTGCGGCTCTCATAGGCCGTTGGGGGCAAGTA
>NZ_SMLK01000004.1 GCF_004681975.1 Ramlibacter humi | reverse complement strand
ACGGAGGTGAGTTCGGTGGTCTGCGGCACCCCGGCGGGCCAGTCGGTGCGCAATGCCATGGTCTGCGGCACCAGCTGCGCGCAGCCGGTGGCCAGCACGGCCAGCGCGGCGAGCAGCGCCCGCCGCGCCCATGACGAAAAGCCCGCGCGGGCGCGGGCTTCCTGCGGTTGCAGGACGGTCATTCGGCCTGCGGCCTCGCGATCAGCGGCGGACAGCGAAGTACCAGATCGCCGCGACGATGATGATGGCGGCGATCCAGCCACCGTTGCTCGCGCCGGCCGGGGCGGCGCGCATGTCGCTGGCCAGCTGCGCCACTTCCTGGTCGCTCATGGCGCCCACGCGGTCGCGCGCGGCGAGGGGGTCGACGCCCAGCGATTGCAGCCGCGAAGCGGTGTCGGCGCGCGCCAGCACCTCGAGCACCAGGGCGCGGTCCGTCTGGGCCGTCGCGGGCGCCGCCTTGTCGGCACCGATCATTCCGGCACCGGCCGTCTGGAAGGACAGCGCGAGCAGCGAAACGATCAGGCCACGGCAGGTCATCTTCTTCAAGTTCATCTTCGGGCTCCTAGGGGAGGGTTGTGGAACGCGCGCCGGGGGGAAGGTCCGTGCGCGGGGCCAATATACGCGCGTGTTTCCGTTTTGGGAAAGCCGTCCGCACGGTTGAGTTGCGGGTTTGCGCCCATTGGTCGCGCGTGCGTGCTGCCCCACGGGCCTACCCGTCCGTGGCCTACCCCGCGCGCCGCGCGTGGGCGCTAACTTGGGTGCATGCGAACGGTCCTGACCCTCATGCTGGCCGCCGCGGCCCTGGCCGGTTGCGCGGCGAACACGGATCCGCCCGCCGCCGAGAAGGCGGCCGCGATGGGCTATCACGGCCCGGCCTGGCGAACGCGGAGCCTGGCAGACTAGGCCGCGTCCGGTGGCCGCTGAGCATGCCGCGGCTCGTCCGGGCGCGTGGCTGCGCCAGAATGAAGCGATGGATGACAACGCCACCGACTTCTCCCGCGGCTGCGCCTGGCAGCGCGGCCAGTACGTGCCCATCGCGCAGGCCAGCATCCCGATGACCGACTGGGGCTTCCTGCGATCGGACGCGACCTACGACGTGGTGACGGTGTGGGACGGGGCGTTCTTCCGCCTCGACGCGCACCTGGACCGCTTCTTCGCCAGCTGCGAGAGGTTCAGGCTCGACGCGGGCAAGTCACGCGCGGAAGTGACGGACATCCTTTCGCAGTGCGTGCGGCGCGCGGGCCTGCGCTCTTCGTACGTCGAGATGATCGCCACACGGGGGCAACCTGCCTGGGGCTCGCGCGACCCGCGCCAGGCGGTGAACCAGTTCTACGCGTTCGCGGTGCCGTTCGTGTGGATCGCCAACGAGCAGCAGCGCGAGCGTGGGCTCGACGTCGCCATCAGCCCGGTGCACCGCATCCCGCCTTCCAGCGTGGACCCGCGCGCGAAGAACTACCACTGGAACGACCTCACGATGGGCCTGCTGGGCGCGCTGGACCAGGGCGCGGAATCGGTGCTGCTGACCGATCCCGCGGGCAACGTGGTGGAAGGGCCCGGCTTCAACGTATTCGCCGTGGTGGACGGCGGTCTCGTCACGCCGGCCGAGGGCGTGCTGGAAGGCGTCACGCGCCGCACCGTCATCGAGATGGCGCGCTCGCTCGGCATCCCGGTGCAACTGCGCGCGTTGCCCGCTGCCGAACTGCGCGGCGCGCAGGAAGCTTTCCTCAGCACCTCGGGCGGCGGCGTGCTGCCGGTGACGAAGCTGGATGGCCGCGCGGTGGCGCGGGGACAGGTCGGGCCGGTCACGCGCCGGCTCGTGCAGACGTATTGGGACTGGCACCGCGACCCGAAGTACTCGACGCCGGTCGAGTACTAGGCCGCACGCGCATCACTGCTCCACTTCGCTGGTATCCCTGCGGATCGTGTCGCGGTCCCGGTGGTGGTGGCGGTCCAGCTTGCCCAGCGTGTGCTCCAGCAAATGGATCAGGCGCGTGGTCGCGCCGCGGAAGGCCTCGTCCTGCGAAGGCGCGTAGTGCGTCGCGGCCACGGGGTCGCGGCCCGCGATGCGGGCCTCCAGCGTGCAGCGCTTGTCGTCGGCGCCCTTGCGGCTGCTGTTGGTGTCGCGCAGCTGGACCTCGATCCTCGTGATGTCCTGGGAGAAGCGCGACAGCGACTCGTTGAGGAATTCGCTCGCCCAGCGCTCCAGGCTGTCCTTGTTCTCGATGCCGTTGCTGGTGTTCACCTGAACCTGCATGGGGGAGTCCTTTCGTACTGCGGTCGGCCCAGTGTCGCCAGCCCTGCCGCAAGGGGGTGTAGGACAATGGCGGCCCTCTTCTTCAGGCGGCCCTTGGGGGCCGCGTGCCCAAGCATGAGCCTGCCCGAGAGCATCGAGATCGAGACCGGTCCGGATCCCGACACCGCGGTGATCGTGCTGCACGGCCTGGGCGCCGACGGCAACGACTTCGTGCCCGTCGCCAGCGAGCTCGAGCTGGCCGCCGTGGGGCCGGTGCGCTTCGTCTTCCCTCACGCGCCCGTGATGCCGGTGACCATCAACAACGGTTACCGCATGCGCGCCTGGTACGACATCCTGGGCAGCGAGCTCGTCCGCCGCGAGGATGAAGCGGGCCTTCGCTCATCGCTGGCGCTGGTGGAAGCGCTGCTCGCGCGCGAGAAGTCGCGCGGCATCCCCGCTTCGCGCACCGTGCTGGCGGGGTTCTCGCAGGGCTGCGCGATGGCGCTGCTGGCCGGGCTGCGCCATGCCGAGCGGCTGGCGGGCATCGTCGGCATGTCGGGCTATTTGCCGCTGGCCGCCAGCACCGCGGCCGAGCGGACGGACGCCAATGCGCTGACGCCGGTGTTCATGGCGCACGGCAGCTTCGACAACGTCGTGCCGCTGGAGCGCGGCAAGCAGTCGTGCGATGCGTTGCGAGCGCTGGGCTATGACGTGCAGTGGCACGAGTACCCGATGGCGCACTCGGTGTGCCTGGAAGAGATCCAGGACCTGAACGCCTGGCTGCTCAAGGTGCTGGCTCGATGACGAATGACCTCGCGGCTGCGCCGCTTCGATGACCAATGACGCGGCACGATCCCGCGTTCGTCATTTGTCATTTGTCGTCCGTCATTCCCTCACACTTCGCCGCCGAAACGCTTGGCCAGGTTGGCCAGGTATTTTTCGACCAGCTTTTCGAATTCGCCCTCGACGACGGGCGCCACCACCATCTTCATCAGGCCGGGCAGCGGGACGTTGATCTCGCCGTCGATCTTCAGCTCGAGGTGGGTGGACTTCTTGTTGTCGGTGATCTTCCAGGCGCCGCCGACCAGCGCGTTGCCCACGCCCGGCACCGGCTTCCAGGTGACGGTGCCCTTGGGCTTGCTGCTGGTGTACTTGCTGGCGTAGACGGTCTGGATGTTCACCTGCGCGGTGCCCACCTTTTCCATCTCCCACTTGTAGACGCCGTCGCCCATGTCGGTGAGCTTGTCCACCTTGGGGAAGAACGAGACGGACGTGGGAACGTCCGACAGCACCTCGAAGACTTCGGCCGCCTTGGCCTTGACCTCGAGCTCGTAGCCCATGCTGATGGGGACCGTGATCGCCATGCTCGTCTCCTCTTCGTTGTCGTCGGGCGATTCTGCCAGCGGGCTGCCACCCGCGCGGGAGCGGTCAGGCGCGGCCGGTGCGGGCCTGGCGGAAGGCCTCGGCGCGCTCCAGCGCGGCGCCGGCGGCCTGCACCAGCGTGTCGACCGCGACTTCGGCGCCGCTGGCCGACAGCTGCAGGCCCTGGCGGTAGTAGCGGCTGAACACCTTGCGCGCGTTGGCGGCGTTGCGGCGCGTCTCGGCCGACAGCTGCGGGCGGGCCTGTTCGAAGGCGCCGTCCCAGCGGGCCGAAGCGAATTCGCCCAGGCGCTCGCCGCCGGCGCGGTAAGCGTCGATGGCGCCATGCGCGGTGGTGCCGATGGCTTCGATGAACTGGGTGGCGGTGTCGCGGAAGGCGGCGGTGGTCATGTCGGTGGCTCCAAGGATGCGGACAGATGCGATGCGGGCCATTCTGCGCAGCGAACGTAGAGCCGGGTACCTAACACGGCGCCTATTCCTAGAGCCAGGCGTCTAGCGCAGGGCCCAATCCCGCCGCCGGCAGCGGGATTTGCCCAAAGGTGTTAACTTCCGCTCCCCTCCCGCTTCCCCCAAGGGCGAGCCCCGTTTCCATGAGCCGACTGCCTGACGCCCTGAACCGAATGACCCCCGAGCGGCTCCGGGGCATCCGCCGTGGCATCGAGAAGGAAAGCCTGCGCGCCACGGCCGCGGGGGGCCTCGCCCTCACGCCGCACCCGGCCGGGCTGGGCTCGGCGCTGACGCACCCCCACATCACCACCGACTACAGCGAGTCGCAGATGGAGCTCATCACCGGCGTGCACGCCACGCCGGAGACCTGCCTGGAGGAGCTGCTGCGCATCCACCAGTACACGGTGCGCGCGCTGGGCGACGAGCTGATGTGGGTGTCCAGCATGCCGTCCAACCTGCCGGCCGACGAGACCATCCCCATCGGCCGCTATGGCGCTTCCAACGTCGGCCGCGCCAAGAGCGTCTACCGCATGGGCCTGGCGCACCGCTACGGCCGGCGCATGCAGACCATCTCGGGCATCCACTACAACTGGTCGCTGCCCGGCGTGGACAGCGACGAGTACTTCGCGCTGATCCGCAACTTCCGCCGGCACGCGTTCCTGCTGCTGTTCCTGTTCGGCGCTTCGCCGGCGGTGTGCTCGTCCTTCGTCGCGGGCCGCCAGCACGAGCTGCAGCCGCTGGGCGAGGGCACCATGTACATGCCGCACGGCACTTCGCTGCGCATGGGGCGGCTGGGCTACCAGAGCGACGCGCAGGCCAGCCTGGCCGTGAGCTACAACGGCCTGGAAGGCTACGCGGCTTCGCTGTACGAGGCGCTGACTCGGCCTTATCCCGCGTACGAAGCCATCGGCATCGTCAATCCCGGCGGCGAATACAACCAGCTGGCCACCACGCTGCTGCAGATCGAGAACGAGTTCTACGGCCCCATCCGGCCCAAGCGCGTCATCTTCCCCGGCGAGCGTCCGCTGCATGCGTTGCGTGAACGCGGCGTGGAATACGTCGAGGTGCGCCTGATGGACCTGGATCCCTTCGTGCCGGTCGGCATCAAGGCCCAGACCATCCGCTTCCTGGACGTGTTCCTGCTGCACTGCCTGCTGGCCGACAGCCCGCCCGACACGCCGGTGGAGATCGCGCAGATCGGGCGCAACCAGCACCGCACCGCCGCGTACGGCCGCGAACCGGGCTTGAAGCTCGAGCGCGGCCGCGGCGAAGTCACGCTGCTGGACTGGGCCGAAGAGCTGCTGGCCGCCTGCCAGCCCATCGCCGCCGCGCTGGACGCGGTGCATGGCACCAGCGACCATGCCGACGCGGTGCGGTCCGCGCAGTCCATGCTGCAGGACCCTTCGCTGCTGCCTTCGGCCCGCGTGCTCGACGTGATGGAGAAGGACCATGGCGATTCCTTCATCGCGTTCACGCGCGCGCAGTCGCAGCAGGTGAAGGCCAAGCTGCTGTCGCTGCCGTTCAGCGCGGCGCAGCAATCGAAGTTCGACGCGATGAGCCAGCGCAGCCTGGATGAGCAGCGGGAGATCGAAGCGCGCGACTCCATGCCTTTCGAGACGTACCGCCAGCAGTACATCGCGCCCGAAAGGCTGGGCCGGGGCCAGTCCGCCGTCGCGCCCGCGCTCGCCGCGGTCTGATCCGCCGGCCGGAAATCTTTCGTCACACACTGCCGCCGCTTTCCTACAGCGGCAGGTCAACAGTGGCGGCACAGTGCCGTTGTGAAGTTTTCCCATTCGCAACGGAGGAAGAACATGACCCCTCGCAAAAACACGCTCGCGGTGCTGGCCACCGCGCTGGCGCTCGGCTGGGCCGGCGGCCCCGCCTGGGCCGACAAGCCCGACTGGGCCGGCCACGGCCATGGCCACGGCAGGAAGCACAAGGAAGACGACCAGGGCCGGGACGAGCACGGGCGCGACCACCGGCCCGACCGCCGCGATGCGCGCGTCGGCCGCTACTTCGACGACCACGACCGCCAGGTGGTGCGCGTGTACTACGGCGAGCACTACGGCGGCCACAAGGCCTGCCCGCCCGGCCTGGCGAAGAAGCACAACGGTTGCCTGCCGCCCGGCCAGGCCAGGAAGTACGCGGTCGGCCAGCCGCTGCCGCAGGGCGTGGTGCTCTACCCGGTGCCGCAGCCGGTGCTGGTTCAGCTGCCTCCGCCGCCGCCCGGCCACAAGTACGTGCGCGTCGCCGCCGACGTCCTGCTCATCGCGGTGGGCAGCTCGATGGTGGTGGATGCGATCACCGACCTCGCCCGCATGTGACGGGATCGCCCCGGGCCGTTCAAAGCGGCCCGGGCAGGGCCCGCAGCCCGATCCACGCGGCCGCGGTGACGGCCGTGATGGGCACGCTCAGCGCGCTGGGCACGTAGAACAGCATGGACATGACCGGCGAGTCCAGCAGGATCTCCACAGCGCCGCCCAGCGCGTAGAAGAACACGCCCCACGCCAGCCAGCGTTGCACGTAGGTCGGCAGCCAGCGGGCCTGCTCGCGGTTGTAGCGCCAGGCCGCGGCGCGCTCGAACATGTTGCCGCGGTTCACGTCCCTGAACAGCCAGCCGAAGAAGAAGTAGCGGTACAGCAGCGTCAGGAAGGGAAGTTCTTGCACGATGTGCCTCAACGCATCGGAGCGGCCTCCCATCTTTTGCAGCGCGGTGCCCGCGGGCTGTAGGAACTTGCCGCCCGCCCTCGTGAGGCGCCGTCGCGAAAAGCTCAGGCGCCCGCGAACATCGCGGCCAGGCCCGCGAGCACGAGCGCCAGGCCGGCCCTCTCGCGCGGGGTGAGCTTCTCGCGCAGCACGCGGTGCGACACGAGATAACTGAAGACCACTTCCGCCAGCCCCAGCGTGCGGACGTTCGCCGCCGTGGTGAGCGCGAAGGCGGTGAACCAGCCGATGGAAGCGATGGCGCCGGCCGCGCCCGCCGCCACCGAAACGCGCCACGCGCCGGCGATGGCGCGCAGCGACTCAGGCGCGCGCAGCGCGAGCCAGCCGCCGAGCAGCACCGACTGGATCGCCTGCGCGCACAGCACGCCCCACGCGCCGGACAGCCAGGGCGAAACGCCATGCAGCGACAGCGCCGCGCCGCGGTAGCCGACGGCGGACAGCGCGAAGCCGGCGCCGGACGCCAGGCCCCACAGCGCCGCGCTGCCGGTCCAGTCGCGGCGCACCCCGCGCTCTGCCCCGGGCAATGACAGCAGCACCACGCCCGCGGTCGCCGCGGCCATCGCCGCGAGCGTCAGCGCCGCCGGCCATTCGCGCAGCAGCACCGCGCCGAACAGGGCGACCTGCAGCGCATCGGTCTTGGAATACGCCACGCCGATGACGAAGTTGCGCTGCTTCATCGCCGCGAGCAGGAACGCGGTGGCGGCCAGCTGCGCGATGGCGCCCAGCAGCAGCCACAGCAGCCAGGGGAGGTTGAACGAGGGGATGGGCGCGGCGGTGGCCGGCAGCGCATGCAGCACCGCGATCCACAGCGCGGCGAACGGCACGCCGTAGAGGAATCGCGCCAGCGTCGCGCCTAGCGTGCCCGCGCGCGCCACCAGCGACCGCTGGGCCGCGTTGCGCGCGGTCTGGGCGAGCGCCGCCCACAGGACGATGGGGATCCAGAGCCAGGGCAGGGCGGCGTTCATCGGCGCCGCATTGTGGCGTGCGCGCCGGGCCGGGCCATCGCGGCCCGCGACGGCGGCCGTCGCGCCGTCAGCCGGTGCAGCTGGCGCCTTCGGCGCGGCGGAACGAGGTGCCGCGCACCAGCGCCAGCGCGCCTTCGGCGCCCGTGACCTTCAACTCCTCGCCGCGCTTTTCCAGCACCAGCGAACCCACCTTGGTCGCCTGGGTGCGCAGCACGTTGCCGTCGACGCGGCCTTCGATGGTGCGCACGCGGTCCTTGCGGGCCAGCTCGCCTTCGACGTCCTCGTTGCTCTGCCTCAGCCGCAGGCTGAATTCGCGCAGCGGGCCCGCGCCGCACCACAGGCCATCCATGTCGGCGGTCTTGCTCTTCGTTTCCGGCGCCACGTTCCTGCCCGGTGTGTCTTCGCCGGACTGGGCATGCGCGGGAACGTGAAGCAGCGCGGCCAGGCCGAGCAGCAGGGAAGTGAGGGCGGTCGTTCGCATGAAGGCAACCTTAGCATTGCCCGGCGCGGCGGGTGCGTACGCCAAAGCCGCGCTCGCGGCACGCCGGTTGCCGACAGGCGCGCTCTTCCCCCTGGAGTTGCGCATGAGCCGCCTGTCCCGCCGATCGTTCCAATCCCGAATCCTGGCGGCCTTCGCCGTTGCGGGCTCGCTGCCGCTGCTGCCCGGCTGCGCGACGAACCGCGCGCCCGATGCCGAGGCCGGCGCGGGGCCGATGCCGGCCCTCGCCGCGGACGACCGCCAGCTGGCCACGCAGGCAGCCGGCGGCGGCCTTTACGAAGTGGAGGCGGGCCGGCTGGCCGAGGCGCGCGCTTCGCGCCCGGAGGTGCGCAGCTTCGGCCAGATGCTGGTGGAGCAGCACTTGGCCGCCAATGCGGAGCTGGCGTCGCTGCTGCAGGCGCGGGGCATGGCGCCGCCGACCACGGTGCCACCGCGATTCGTGGCGCGCCTGGCCGCCATGGGGAGGCTGTCCGGTCCCGACTTCGACCTGGACTTCGTCAGGACGGCCGGGCTGGAAGACCACGAGGCGCAGATCGCGCTGTTCGAATCGGGCGCGCGCGAGGCGCATGATCCCGCGCTGCGCGCCTGGTTCGGCAACACGCTGCCGGTCCTGCGCAATCACCTCGCGGCCGCGCAATCGCTCGCCGGCGCGATGGTGGGCTGAAGCACCTGCGAGCCTTCCTACACCCGCGTGCCGCGGCCACCGACAGACGCCGTGTGCGCGGCTTCCAGAATGGATTTCGCGGGCTTCGCCCGTCCAACACTCCCAAGGAGCACACACCATGGCATCTTCGAAGTCTTCCAGCGGTTCCAGCCGCAGCGGCGGCAGTGCGGGCGGCCGCGGCAGCCGGGGCCAGGCCAACAGCGGCGCTTCCATGAGCCGCAGCGAAGCCGGCCGCAAGGGCGCCCGCGCCAGCAACCAGAGCAGCCGCGCGCAAAGCGAGCGTTCCTCCGCAACCAAGAGCAGCAAGTCGCGCTGAGCCGCCAGCGCACGAGCCGGGCCCGCCGTCGCGGGCCTTTCTTTTGGGGCCTGCCGCATCTTTTCCCGTGCCGCGTGCCGCCTGCGCAACGGGCGCGGCGGACCGTCGCGGGGCTGTCCGCGGGCAGCGGCGACAATGACGTCCATGTCCGCCGCGCTTCCGCCGTTCTCCAATCCCTCCAACTTCCGCGACCTCGCCGACAACGTGCGCAGCGTGCCGGTGCGCCCGCGCGTGCTGTTCCGCAGCGACCACCTGGGCGCGCTGGACGCCGACGACGCGGGCCAGATCCAGGCCCTGGGGGTGAGGCGCGTGCTCGATTTCCGCGGCGTGAACGAGCGCACCGTGGCCGTGTGCGCGCTGCCGCGGGTGCAGGTGCATTCGCTGGCCATCGAGCCGACCATCGTCCAGGTGCTCGACGAGCTGGTCGCCTCGGGCCACCGGCTCACCGAAGCCGACGTGGTGAGCCACATGCAGGACACCTATCGCGGCTTCGTCCGCGGCAGCACGCACCGCTTCGCCGAGTTCTTCGGGCTGCTGCTCGAATCGGGCGAGCCCACGGTCTTCCACTGCACCGCGGGCAAGGATCGCACCGGCTTCGCGGCCGCGCTGCTGCTGCATGCCCTGGGCGCGTCGCGCGACGAAGTGATCCGCGACTACCTGCTCACCAACGAAAGGCTCAAGCCGCCGTCGTTCGCGTGGCGCGGGCTGGAGCCGGACGTGGGCGCGGTGCTGTGGGGCGTGCGGCCCGAGTTCCTGCAAGCCGCGTTCGAGGCGGTGGAACAGGACTTCGGCGGCCTCGACGCCTACCTGCGCGACGGCCTGCGCATCGGCGCCGCCGAAACCGAAAGGCTGCGCGCGCTTTACTGGCGCTAGACGCGTCCACGCCGCGCGCTCACGCGATCCGCGGCCGTTCTCCTACCCGACACCGCAAGCGCCGACTACACACCGCGGCACGGGCGGGCCGCAGCATGGCATGCAACAACCCGGAAGGCTCCGGGGCGTGCGAGCGATGGGAGAAGGCCATGGCAGTTCCAACAAGGCTGACCGCGCGCAGGCGCGATGACTGCATGCAACGGGAGGACGTGCCATGGGCAAGCTGCTCGTCCCTCTGATCGCGGCCCCCGCCGCACTGGGCGCGGTGCTGTACGGCGCCGCCATCGCCTGGCTCTGGTTCCGCCAGGAGCGCCTGCTGTTCGAGCCCGAACTGCTGCCGGCGGAGGAGCCGCTCTTCACCGATCCCGACGTGCGCGAGTTCGGCGTCGACGTGCCTGGCGCGAAGCTGTCGGTGGCGCAGCTGAAGCTGCCCGACCCGCAGGGCGTGGTGTTCTACCTGCACGGCAACTCGGGCAACCTGCGCAAGTGGTTCGTCGGCCTGGATGCCTTCCGCGAGCTGAACTTCGACGTGGTGATGATGGACTACCGCGGCTACGGCAAGAGCGGCGGCCGCATCGAAAGCGAGGCGCAGCTGCGCGCCGACGTGCGCGCGGTGTGGAACGAGGTGGCCACGCAGTACGAAGGCAAGCGCATCGTCATCTCCGGCCAGTCGCTGGGCACCGGCCTGGCCGCGGGCCTGTCGGCGGAACTGTGCGACGCGGGCTGCACGCCCGACCTCACGCTGCTGATCTCCGCGTACAGCAGCATGCGCGCGGTGGCGGACGAGCACTACCCGTGGGTGCCCAGCCGCGTGCTGCGCTACCCGCTGCAGACGGTGGACCACGCGAGCAAGCTGAAGGGCCCCGTCATCCTGGTGCACGGCGACAAGGACGAACTGATCCCCCATCACCACAGCGAGGCGATCCGCCAGGTGCTGCCGCAGTGCCAGCTGCTGCTGCTGGAAGGCGCGGGCCACTCGGACGTGCACGAGCATCCCTCGTTCCGCCGGCACGTGGCCACCGCGCTGATCGGCCTGGCGGGCCTGGCCGCGGCCCCGGTCTCCTACGCGGCGTCCGGCGCGCCGCCTACACCCGTGGCCGGTTGAGCGACCGAGCATGGAGGCATGCGGTGCCACGCGCGCCGCGCACACGAAGCCACGGAAACCTCCATGACCCACCAGACCCGATCCCCCGAGGGCGTTCCGCGCAAGTCCGCGGACCGTCCCAGCCCCGACGTGGAACGTGACGCCACCGGCGGCCAGCCCGGCGCGCGCGGCCGGGGCGCCGGCGACGAGCAGGGCCAACCGGCTCCCGGCGCGGGCAACTACGCGGGTGACGGCCCCGGCAAGGTGGGCCTCACCAGCGACGAGCAGCGCGACCTGGTCGCGCCCAGCGGCATGAACGAGCGCGACCACGGCGCGGCCGACGACAAGCCCATGGGCGGCGGCAGCGTGAACCTGGACGACGGCGACGAGCTGCGCCCGCGCGGCAACAACGCGCGCACGGGCGGCACGTGGCAGGCGCAAGGCGGCGACGCCGGCGACGTGGGCAAGGCCCCGGGCGCGGGCCTGTCCAACCGCAACGGCCCCCGCGATCCCGGCGCCAAGGACGCCGGCCCGCGCCGCGGCTGACGCGCGGCGGCGGCAAGGGCCATCGCGCGCATGGGGTTCGCGCTCTGGTCCCTGCTCGCCGGCCTGCTGCTGATCCTCATGGCGCTCGGCGGGTCCGTGCTGGCCCGCCTGCCGCTGTCCACCGCGATGCTGTACGTCGCGGTGGGGCTGGCCGTGAGCCCGCTCGGCCTGGACTGGGTCCAGGCCGGACCGCTGACCCACACCGTGCTGCTCGAGCGCCTCACCGAAGTGGTGGTGCTGGTGTCGCTGTTCACCGCGGGCCTGAAGCTCACCCCCGGACTGAAGGACAAGCGCTGGCGATTGCCGGTGCGCCTGGCCACGCTGTCGATGCTGGTCACCGTCGGCGGCATCGCCTTCATCGGTTGGGCGCTGCTGGGACTGCCCCCGGGCGCCGCGGTGCTGCTGGGCGGCATCCTCGCCCCCACCGACCCGGTGCTCGCCTCCGACGTGCAGGTGCATGCACCTACCGATCGCGACGAACTGCGCTTCGCGCTCACCGGCGAAGGCGGCCTCAATGACGGCACCGCTTTCCCGTTCGTGATGCTGGGCCTGTCGCTGCTCGGGCTGCACGAGACGGGCGGGTTCGCATGGCGCTGGTTCACGGTGGACCTGCTGTGGGCCGTCGCCGGCGGCCTGGCCATCGGCGCGGGGCTGGGCCACGCGGTCGGCCGGCTGGTGCTTCACCTGCGGCGCGAGCACCGCGAAGCGGTGGGCACGGACGACTTCCTGTCGCTGGGCCTGATCGCGCTGGCGTACGGCCTGGCGCTGCTGCTGCACGCGTACGGCTTCCTCGCGGTGTTCGCGGCCGGCGTGGCGCTGCGCCGCCTGGTGCAGGCGGAGGGCGGCGGCGGCAAGGGCACTCGCGAGGCGGTGGAGAAGGCCGCCGCGGTGCCCGACAAGTCGGCGGCCGAAGAACTGGCGGTGGACCGCAAGCACGCGCCCGCGTACATGGCGCATGCGGTGCTGGGCTTCAACGAACAGATCGAGCGCGTGGGCGAGATGGCGGCCGTGGTGGCCATCGGCGCGCTGCTGTGGGCGGTGGAGTGGCGGCATGCGCAGTGGTGGTTCGTGGCGCTGCTGCTGCTGGCGATCCGGCCCGTGTCCGTGATGGTGGGGCTGGCGGGCACGGGACTGGCGCGGCCGCGGCGCTGGCTGATCGGCTGGTTCGGCATCCGGGGCATAGGCTCGCTCTACTACCTGATGTACGCCATCAACCACGGCCTGCCGCCCGTGCTGGCGGCGCAATTCGCCGCGCTGGTGCTCTCGGTGGTGGTCACGTCCGTCCTGGTGCATGGCATTTCCGTGACACCGCTGATGGCCGCCTACGAACGCCGCGTGGCGCGCGTTCGCTGAGCCTCGCGGCGCGCGGTGCCGCCGTCCTACAGCACCGGCAGAGGCAGGCTGACAGGGGGTGGGAACCCCGGTTGCCTAGAGTCTTGCGACAGCATGACCAGCAGGAGTGAACCATGCATTCAGAGGACAAGCCGGGCGCGCGCGAAGCGCAGCCGTCCCGGGACACCGGCCGCACCCCGAATGCGGACATGCAGCCGGACGACGCGGGCACGCCCGAGAGCGGCAACAAGGGCACGCGCGAGGCGCCCACGCAGCCGGCGATGAAGCAGGAGCGGAAGACGGACACCGAAGCCGGCGAAGGCCGCGAGGGGGACGCATGAGCGCGAACCCGCCGGACGCGCTGGACCTGCTGGACGCCGACCACCGCCAGGTGCGCGCGCTGTTCCTGGAATACCGCAAGCTCGCCGCCAACGACGCGCCCGACGCGCGCCGCAAGGCGCTGGCCGAACAGATCTGCATGGAGCTGACGATCCACGCCAAGCTGGAGGAAGACGTCTTCTACCCGGCGGTGCGCGACGCGATCCGCGACGACGACCTGATGGACGAGGCCGAGGTCGAGCACGCCAGCGCGCGCGACCTGATCGTGCAGATCCTCTCGATGGACCCGCACGAGCAGCTGTACGACGCCAAGGTCACGGTGCTGGGCGAGTACGTCGCGCACCACGTGCGCGAAGAGACCGAGGCGATGTTCCCGAAGGTGCGCCGCAGCGGGCTGGACCTGCAGCGCATGGCCGAGCGGCTGAGGGAGCGCCGCCGCGAGTTGCAGGCGGTGCCCGAGGCGCTGCGCGAAGAGCTGCTCGCCTCGATGATGGCCTGAGCGCCAGGCTCGACGGCCGCGTGGCGCGGCCGTTTGCAGGCGCCCTGCGGTTGTCCTACAGGCTTCGACAGTACGAGACGACAGCCGGGCCGGGACCGGTCCATAAAGTGGAGTCAGGCAGCGGCAAGAGCTGCCGTTTCTCTTCTTCCCAACGACGAACCTCCAGGAGTACCTCCATGATCGCTTCCCAACTTTCCCGTGGCGCCGCCATCGCGGTCGCCATCGCCGCCGCCATGTCGCTGGCCGCCTGCAACC
The DNA here is from genome assembly GCF_004681975.1 of Ramlibacter humi. GTDB lineage: Bacteria > Pseudomonadota > Gammaproteobacteria > Burkholderiales > Burkholderiaceae_C > Ramlibacter > Ramlibacter humi. The sequence goes on along the minus strand of NZ_SMLK01000004.1, from coordinate 337,929 downwards.
GCGGCGGCTCCGAAGGCAGCACGGCCGGCGCCGGCAGCACGCCGGGCAGCTCCAGCACGGCTTCCGGCGGTTCCGGCTCCACGTCCATGGGCGCGGGCAGCAGCACCAGTCCCTCGTCGGGCGGTTCTTCGGGCTCCGGCACCGGCTCGTCGTCCAGCATGGGCGCTGGCGGCAGCACGGGTGGCTCCGCCGGTTCCAGCACCGGCAGCTCCGGCTCGATGAGCTCTTCCAGCTCGTCGCCGAGCACGACCAGCACGACCAAGTGATGAGGTTGCGCGGCCTGGCCCTGGTGATCGCCACGGCTGCCGCGCTGGCCGGTTGCCAGCGCGGCGCCGAGAGCGGCGCCACGGCCAATCCCAACGCACTCGGCAGCCCGGGTTCGGGCACGCCGACGTCGAAGGCGGCGCCTCAGCAGGGTGATGGTCCCCCGGGCGGCTCTTCGGGCCCGCGCGGTGCCGAAGCGACCGCGGGTTCCTCGGGCGGCAGTGCCGTCGTCGGCACGAGTGGCCGCGGCATGGACGTCGCTTCCGGCCGTCCGCAAGGATCCGAACCCGGCACTGGCCTGCATGGCGGCCTGGGTGCCACGGACCGCAGCACCGCGATGGGCGCGAGCGCCGCGGCTTCCGCCGCCGCGGCGAACGGCAGCACCAACCGCACGACGGGCAGCAGCGTCGGCAATCGCTGATCGCTTCGTCCAGGAAGACAAAAGGCCGGGCATCGCCCGGCCTTTTTCATGGCGGCACCGCGTTCAGCGGTCGCCCTTGGCCACCGGCCGCTTCGGGTTGCGGCTCCACTCGCTCCAGCTGCCCGCGTACAGCGCGGTGGGGCCGAAGCCCGCCAGCTCCATCGCGATGAGGTTGGGCACCGCGCTGACGCCGCTGCCGCACTGGTGGACGACGGTCGCGGGATCGCGGCCTTGCAGCAGCTGGTCGAATTCCGCGCGCAGTTCGGCCGCGGGCTTGAAGCGGCCGTCGGCGCCGATGTTGCTGGCGAACGGGCGGTTCAGTGCGCCGGGGATGTGGCCCGCGACGGGATCGAGCGGCTCCACTTCGCCGCGGTAGCGCGGCGCGGCGCGCGCGTCCACCAGCGTCTGGCGGCCGCTCTCGAGCGATGCGGCCACTTCGTCACCCGTGACCAGGCGGCGCAGCGGCTTGCCAAGCTGGAAGTTGGACTGGAAGTGCGCGGCTTCTTCCACGCCGGTGACTTCGCCGCCCGCGGCCTGCCAGGCCTGCAGGCCGCCGTCGAGCACGGCCACCGCATCGTGGCCCGCCCACTTCAGCATCCACCACAGGCGGCCGCAGTAGTTGGCGCCCTGGCGGTCGTACACGACGGCCTGCATGCCGTTGGCGAAGCCCACGCGGCTGAGCCACATCGCGAACTTCTCGCGGCTGGGCAGCGGATGGCGGCCGCCCGATGCGGCGTCGGCGTGCGGGTGGTGCGTGCCGTCGGGTTCCACCACGCCTTCGTCCGAAAGGTCGGTGTTGAGGTTGGCGTACACCGCGCCCGGGATGTGCGACTGGTGGTACTGCTCCTCGCCTGCCGCGGGGTTCATCAGGTCGAAGCTGCAGTCGAACACCATGAGGCGCGCGCCGGCATCGCGCAGCGCGCGCAGCTGTTCCGCGGTGATCAGGGTCGTGTACATCTCAGTGCTCCTCGGCGGGCGAATTGGGGGCCGCGCGCTCGCGCAGCACGGTGGCGGCGACGCCGCTGGCCACGATCAGCGCCATGCCCAGCCAGCCCAGCGGCGGCAGGGCCTCGCCGAAAAGCAGCACGCTGTACACGGCGCCGAAGACAAGGCCGGAGTATTGCAGGTTGGCCACCACCAGAGTGGCCTCATGGCTGTACGCGCGAGTCATGCACCACTGGCCGAGCGAAGCCAGCAGCCCCACCGGCAGCAGCCACAGCGCATGGCCCCAGTCCCACGCCGAGACGCCGGTGACGGCCATGCCCGCGCCGCCCGCGATGGTGGAGCCGACCGCGAAGAAGAAGACCGTGCGCGCTTCCGGCTCGCCCACGCGGCCGAGCGCCATCACCTGCAGGTACGCGAAAGCGGACAGCAGGCCCGACAGCAGGCCCACCACGCCGGCGAACACCTGCTGCTGTTCCATCGTGGGCCGCAGCATGAGCACCACGCCCGCGAAGCCGGCGAGCACCGCGAGCGCGAGCGGGCCCTGCCGCAAGGCGCCGGCCGCCGGGTTCCACGCCAGCAGCGCGCCGCCGACCAGGAAGGCCGCGATCCACACGCTGCTCATGTAGTTGAGCGTCATCGCCGTGGCCAGCGGCAGGCCGGCGATGGCGTAGAACCACGCGCCGAGCGACAGCACGCCGACCATGCTGCGCCAAGCATGCATGCCCAGCCGCCCGGTGCGCAGGCTCACGCCCTGTTGGCGCGCGAAGAGCCACATGGACAACATGCCGATGACGCCGCGCCAGAACACCAGCTCGGCGGGGTTGAACCATTGCGAAGCGATCTTCACGGCCACCGCCATGGTGGCGAAGAAGAACGACGCGAGGAGCATCCAGAGGGCTTGCATCAGGAGGTTCCGGATTGCACGACGAAGACTCCGTGAACCTTTGCGGGGTCATCCCCGCCTTCGCGGGAATGACGCGGGGTGGGGCTCGTCATCCCGGCAACCTGCGGTCCAGCCAAGGCTGGCGCGCGAGGCGCTCGCGCTCGAAGCCTTCGATTCGCGCGCGCTGCGCGAGCGTCGCGCCGATCCAGTCGGTGTCCTCGGTCAGCAGCAGGTGCTCGCGCGCGGTGAGCGCGAACCTGGAAGCATCCGCGCCCGCGCGCACCTCGCATGCATTCACGTCGATGTCCACTCGCAGCGCGCTGGCCTGCGCCAGGGCGAACAGCCGGTCGATGGCGGCCGGCGCCAGCACCAGCGCGGCCACGCCGTTCAGCGGGCAGTTCTGCCGGAAGATGTCGCCGAAGCTCGGCGCCAGCACGGCGCGGAAGCCGTAGTCGCGCAGCGCCCAGACGGCGTGCTCGCGGCTGGAGCCGCAGCCGAAGTTCTGGCGCGCGAGCAGCACGGTGGCGCCGCGCAGGTCGGCGCGATTGAGCACGAAGTCCGGATTCGGCCGGCGCTTCGAATGGTCGGAGTCCAGGTCGCCCGGGTCCAGGTAGCGCCAGCTGTCGAACACGATGGGCCCATAGCCGGTGCGCGCCGTGGACCGGCCGTACTGCTTCGGGAAGATGGCGTCGGTGTCGACGTTCGGGCGGTCCAGCGGCACCACCAGGCCCGCGTGCAGGCCGCCCGGGAACGAAGGCATCAGGCGGCGGGCCCCTGCGAGCCGATCTGGCGGCGGTACCACTCGTGGAAGTGCTGCATGCCGTCTTCCATCGGGCTCTGGTAGGGGCCGGTCTCGTCGTCGCCGCGCTCCAGCAGCGCCTTGCGGCCGGCGTCCATGCGCAGCGCGATCTCGTCGTCTTCCACGCAGGTTTCCATGTACGCGGCGCGCTGCGCCTCGACGAAGTCGCGCTCGAACGCGGCGATCTCTTCGGGGTAGAAGAAGGCCACCATGTTCAGCGTCTTCTGCGGCGAGACGGGGTGCAGCGTGGACACGGTGAGCACGTGCGGGTACCACTCCACCATGATGTGCGGGTAGTACGTGAGCCAGATCGCGCCGTGCTTGGGCTGCACGCCGCCGCGGAAGTCCATCAGCGCCTTGTGCCAGCGTTCGTACACCGGGCTGCCGGCCTTGCCCAGCCGATTGGCCACGCCCACGGTCTGCACCGAGTACTGCTCGTGGAAGTCCCAGCGCAGGTCGTCGCAGGTGACGAAGTTGCCCAGGCCCGGGTGGAAGGGGCCGACGTGGTAGTCCTCGAGGTAGACCTCGATGAACGTCTTCCAGTTGTAGTCGCAGTGGTGCAGCTCGACATGGTCGAGCACCATGCCTTCGAAGCTCAGCTCCTTGAGCACGCGCATGCCGGCCAGCTCGGCGGCGACGTCGCGGCCGTTGTCCTCGAACAAGAGGCCGTTCCACTCGCGCAGCTTCCAGCGGTTGAGGTCCAGGCACGGGTCCTGCGCGAAGTGCGGCGCGCCCAGCAGCGCGCCGGCGGGCACGCTGGACTGGCCCGCGCTGTAAGTCCAGCGATGCAGCGGACACACGATGTTGCCGCCCGACTCGGCGTTGACCGAGCCGCTGCCGCGCAGGATGACGGCCTGGCGGTGGCGGCAGACGTTGGAGACGAGTTCGACGCCCTTCGGCGTGCGCACGAGCGCGCGCCCTTCGCCTTCCTGGGGCAAGGCGTAGTAGTCGCCGGCCTCCGGCACGGCGAGCGAGTGGCCCACGTAACGCGGGCCGCGATGAAAAAAGGTTTCCATCTCGCGCTTGAAGAGCGCGTTGTCGAAGTAGCTGGAAACGGGCAGTTGGCTTTGGGCCTGCTGGAGCTGAAGACTTAAATCAGACATTTCACCTGACCTAGAGACTCCCCCTATGAAGGGGCAGGGATGCGCTTGAAGCCAAGGCCGGGGCGCGAAGGGGACGGGGATTGTACCCGCGGGGTTCAGCGGTGGGCGGGGGCCTAAAATCCACCCTTTGCCCGACAGAAAACCGAAATGCCCAAGGACCCGTTCAAGCCCCCGGCCAGCTACGAGGCGGCGCTCGAGGAGCTGGAGCAGCTGGTGCAGGTGATCGAGTCCGGGCAGCTTCCGCTCGAACAGCTGCTCACCGGCTACCAGCGCGGCGCCGAGCTGCTGGCGTTCTGCCGCGGCAAGCTGGAAGCCGTGGAGAACCAGATCAAGGTGCTGGACGAAGGCACGCTCAAGCCGTGGACGCCGCAGTGACGGGATCGCTCGATTTCGCGGGCTGGACCCGTGACCGCCTCGGCCGCGTGGAAGCCGCGCTGTCCGGCTGGGTGGACGTGGGCGGGCCCGCGGGCCTGGGCGAGGCCATGCGCTACGCGGTACTCGATGGCGGCAAGCGCCTGCGCCCGCTGCTGGTGCTGGCCGCGGCCGAAGCGGTGGGCGGCCACGAAGGCGCCGCGATGCGCGCGGCCTGCTCGGTCGAATTGATCCATGCGTATTCGCTCGTGCACGACGACCTGCCTTGCATGGACAACGACGTGCTGCGCCGTGGCAAGCCGACGGTGCACGTGAAGTTCGGCGAGGCGCAGGCGCTGCTCGCGGGCGATGCGCTGCAGGCGCTGGCCTTCGAACTGCTCGCGCCCGAAGGCGACGTGGTTCCGGTGGCCGTGCAGGCCTCGCTGTGCCGCCTGCTCGCGAAGGCCGCGGGCGCGCACGGCATGGCCGGCGGCCAGGCCATCGACCTGGCCAGCGTCGGCCGCTCGCTCACCGAAGACGAACTGCGCCACATGCATCGCCTGAAGACCGGCGCGCTGCTGCAAGGCAGCGTGATGATGGGCGCGGCTTGCGGGCGCGCATCCGCCAGCTCGTCCGCGGCGTTGGCGCGCTACGGCGCGGCCCTCGGCCTGGCGTTCCAGGTGGTGGACGACATCCTGGACGTCACGGCCGATTCGCAGACGCTGGGCAAGACCGCGGGCAAGGACGCCGAGCAGGACAAGCCCACCTACGTTTCGCTGCTGGGCCTGGAGCGTTCGCGCGAACACGCGCGCGAGCTGCTGGCCGACGCCTTGGGCGCGCTGGACGCCAGCGGCCTGGAAGACACCCGCGCGCTGCGCGCACTGGCCCGCATGGTGGTCGAACGGGACAACTGAACACGCATCCATGGCAACCCTGCTCGAAACCATCCATTCGCCGGCGGACCTGCGCCGGCTCGCCCGCGGGCAGCTGCCGCAACTGGCCGACGAACTGCGCGCGTTCGTGCTCGACAGCGTCTCGCGCACCGGCGGCCACCTGTCGTCGAACCTGGGGACGGTGGAACTGACCATCGCGCTGCACTACGTCTACAACACGCCGGAAGACCGGCTGGTGTGGGACGTGGGCCACCAGACCTACCCGCACAAGATCCTCACCGGCCGGCGCGAGCGCATGCCCACGCTGCGCCAGCTGGGCGGCCTGTCGGGCTTCCCGCGCCGCGACGAGAGCGAGTACGACACGTTCGGCACCGCGCACTCGTCCACCAGCATCTCCGCCGCGCTGGGCATGGCGGTGGCCGCCAAGCAGAAGGGCGAAGACCGCAAGAGCGTCGCCATCATCGGCGACGGCGCGATGACCGCCGGCATGGCGTTCGAGGCGCTGAACAACGCGGGCGTCGCCGACAGCGACCTGCTGGTGATCCTGAACGACAACGACATGTCGATCAGCCCGCCGGTGGGCGCGCTCAACCGCTACCTCGCGCAGCTGATGTCGGGCCAGTTCTACTCGGCCGCCAAGAACGTCGGCAAGAACGTGCTGAAGGTCGCGCCGCCGCTGTTCGAACTGGCCAAGCGGCTGGAGGAGCAGGCCAAGGGCATGGTGGTGCCGGCCACGCTGTTCGAGAAGTTCGGCTTCAACTACATCGGACCCATCGACGGCCACGACCTCGACTCGCTGGTGCCCACGCTGGAGAACATCCGCCAGCTCAAGGGCCCGCAGTTCCTGCACGTGGTGACGAAGAAGGGCCAGGGCTACAAGCTGGCCGAGGCCGACCCGGTGGCCTACCACGGCCCCGGCAAGTTCGACCCGAAAGTGGGCCTCACCGCGCCGGCCACGCCGCCGAAGAAGACTTTCACTCAGGTGTTCGGCCAGTGGCTGTGCGACATGGCCGCCAGGGACGAACGCCTGGTGGGCATCACGCCCGCCATGCGCGAAGGCTCGGGCCTGGTGGAATTCGAGAAGCGCTTCCCCGCCCGCTACTTCGACGTCGGCATCGCCGAACAGCACGCGCTGACGTTCGCCGCCGGCCTGGCCTGCGAAGGGCTGAAGCCGGTGGTGGCGATCTACTCCACGTTCCTGCAGCGCGCGTACGACCAGTTGATCCACGACGTGGCGCTGCAGAAGCTGCCGATGGTGCTGGCGCTGGATCGCGCGGGCCTGGTGGGCGCGGACGGCGCCACGCACGCGGGCGCGTACGACATCGCTTTCCTGCGCTGCATCCCGAACGTCAGCGTGGCGTGCCCCGCCGACGAGAACGAATGCCGGCAGCTGCTCACCACCGCGTTCGGGCAGGACCACACGGTGGCCGTGCGCTACCCGCGCGGCGCGGGCGTGGGCGTGGAGACGCAGCCCGGGCTGGAGCCGCTGCCTTTCGGCAAGGGCGAAGTGCGCCGCCGGCGCGCGGCGGGGCAGGGCGGCATCGCCATCCTCGCTTTCGGCACGCTGCTGCACCCGTCGCTGCAGGCGGCCGGGAAGCTGGATGCGACCGTGGCCAACATGCGCTGGGCCAAGCCGCTGGACACCGCGCTGCTGCTGGAACTCGCGCAATCGCACGAAGCGCTGGTGACGGTGGAAGAAGGCTGCGTGATGGGCGGCGCGGGCAGCGCGGTGCTGGAAGCGCTGCAGGCCGCGGGCATCGTCAAGCCGGTGCTGCAGCTGGGGCTGCCCGACGTCTTCATCGAGCACGGCGACCCGGCCAAGCTGCTCTCGCTGCAGGGACTGGATGCCGCGGGCATCGAAAGCTCGGTGCGTGACCGGTTCGGCGAACTCGCTTCGCGCGGCACGCCTTCGCTCAAGGTCGTGGGCTGAACGCGATGCGCGCGTCGCGCGTGCCCGAAGGCTGAAGTTTTTCTGACACGCCGCGGTTCAACGAAAGTGTTCGCGATGAACCGCAAGGGAAAACCCCTGAGTACCTAAGTGTGGTCATTCCTAGAATGGCGGCGACATTCGTTGTCATCCGTTATTCGTACCAAGAGGAGACCCCATGGATCGTCGTTCCCTGATCAAAAACGCCGGCATCGGCAGCGTGCTGGCGGCGGGCGTCGCCCCGGCCGTAGTCCACGCGCAGTCCGCCATCCGCTGGCGCCTGGCCTCCAGCTTCCCCAAGTCGCTGGACACCATCTTCGGCGCGGCCGACACCTTCGCCAAGTCGGTCAAGGACATGTCGGGCGGCAAGTTCGAGGTCTCCGTCCATGCCGCCGGCGAGCTGATGCCGGCCTTCGGCGTGGTCGACGGCGTGCAGCAGGGCACCATCGAATGCGCGCACACGGCGCCTTACTACTTCTTCGGCAAGGACGAGTGCTTCGCCCTGGGCTGCGCCATCCCCTTCGGCCTGAACAGCCGCCAGATGACCGCGTGGATGTACGAGGGCAACGGCCTGAAGCTGATGCGCGAGTTCTACGCCAAGTACAACATGATCAACTTCCCCGGCGGCAACACGGGGGCCCAGATGGGCGGCTGGTTCCGCAAGGAGATCAAGAGCGTTGCCGACCTCAAGGGCCTGAAGTTCCGCATCGGCGGCTTCGCCGGCCGCGTGCTCGAGCGCATGGGCGGCGTGCCGCAGAACATCCCCGGCGGCGAGATCTACCAGGCGCTGGAGAAGGGCACCATCGACGCGGCCGAGTGGGTGGGCCCGTACGACGACCAGAAGCTGGGCTTCAACAAGGTGGCGCCGTTCTATTACTACCCCGGCTGGTGGGAAGGCGGCCCGCAGCTGGACTTCTTCATCAACCAGAAGGCGTACGACGCGCTGACGCCCGAGTACAAGGCCATCGTGGAAGCGGCCGCGTCCAAGGCCCACGTCACCATGCAGGCCCGCTACGACGCGCTGAACCCCACCGCGCTGAAGCAGCTGGTGGGCGCCGGTACCAAGCTGCGCCCGTTCCCCAACGACGTGATGAACGCCTCGTTCAAGGCCGCGATGACCGTCTACAGCGAACTCAACGCCAAGAACGAAAGCTGGAAGAAGATCTACGCGGACTACGACAAGTTCCGCGCCGACCAGAACCTGTGGTTCCGCTTCACCGAGATGAGCTTCGACCGCTTCATGCAAAGCCAGAAGCTCTGAACGCGGCTTCCTTCCATCCAAAAGAGCCGGGCGATGCCCGGCTCTTTTTTTGCCTGACGTCCTCCTGACGTCGCGCCGGATCTGTCAGGCGGCTGACAGCCTCGCCCGCGAACCGAACCGGAAGATCGCGCGGCGTTGATCGCGCGCGCTCGAAACAACACCACAGGAGATACATCATGGACCGCCGTTCCCTCATCAAGCATGCCGGCATCGCGGGCGTGCTCGCCGCCGGCGCGGCGCCGGCCGCGCACGCGCAGGCCGCCATCCGCTGGCGCCTGGCCTCCAGCTTCCCCAAGTCGCTGGACACCATCTACGGCGGCGCCGAGGTGTTCGCGCAGAAGGTCAAAGCCCTGTCGGGCGGCAAGTTCGAAGTCTCGGTGCACGCGGCCGGCGAGCTGATGCCCGCCTTCGGCGTGGTGGACGGCGTGCAGCAGGGCACGGTGGAAGCGGCGCACACCGCGCCGTACTACTTCTTCGGCAAGGACGAAACGTTCGCGATCGGCGGCGCCATTCCCTTCGGCCTGAACAGCCGCCAGATGAGCGCGTGGACCTTCGAGGGCAACGGCCTGAAGCTGATGCGCGAGTTCTACGCCAAGTACAACATCGTGAACTTCGCGTGCGGCAACACCGGCGCGCAGATGGGCGGCTGGTTCCGCAAGGAAATCAAGAACGTCAACGACCTCAAGGGCCTGAAGTTCCGCATCGGCGGCTTCGCCGGCAAGGTGCTGGAGCGCATGGGCGGCGTGCCGCAGAACATCCCCGGCGGCGAGATCTACCAGGCGCTGGAGAAGGGCACCATCGACGCGGCCGAGTGGATCGGCCCGTACGACGACCAGAAGCTGGGCTTCAACAAGGTCGCGCCCTTCTATTACTACCCGGGCTGGTGGGAAGGCGGCCTGCAGCTGGACCTGTACGTCAACCAGAAGGCGTACGACGCGCTGAACGCCGAGCAGAAGGCGATCGTGGAATCGGCCAGCGCGCAGGCGCACGTGGAGATGCAGGCCCGCTACGACGCGCGCAATCCCGTCGCGCTGAAGCAGCTGGTGGGCGCGGGCGCCAAGCTGCGCCCGTTCCCGGCCGACCTGATGGCCGTCGCCTTCCGCGAGTCGATGAAGCTGTACGACGAGCTGTCCGCCAAGAACGAGAACTGGAAGAAGGTGTACGCCGACTTCACCAAGTTCCGCGCCGACCAGAACCTGTGGTTCCGCTTCACCGAAGCCGGCTTCGACCGCTTCATGCAAAGCCAGAAACTGGGTTGACCCAAAAGCATTCGACCGCTCGAGAAAGCCGCACGGAAGTGCGGCTTTTTTCATCTGGATGCGCCGCAGCATGAGTACTGCCGCTGCAACCGCCGCAAGACTTCCGTCAGCCTTCCGCGGCCGCGCAGCCCATCATCGCCGCCGCGTTTTACCGCCAATTTCAAACAGGAGTTCCCATCCAATGGACCGTCGTTCCCTGATCAAGCAGGCCGGCATCGCCGGCGTGCTGGCCGCGGGCATCGCCCCCGCCGTGCACGCGCAGGCCGCCGTGCGCTGGCGCCTGGCTTCCAGCTTCCCCAAGTCGCTGGACACCATCTTCGGCAGCGCCCAGAAATTCTCGGAAGTCGTGAAGTCGCTGTCCGGCGGCAAGTTCGAGGTGTCCGTGCATGCGGCCGGCGAGCTGATGCCCGCGTTCGGGGTGGTCGACGCGCTGCAGAACGGCACGCTGGAGATGGCGCAGACCGCGCCGTACTACTTCACCGGCAAGGATGCGATCTTCGCGTTCGGCTGCGCGGTGCCCTTCGGCCTGACGGCGCGCCAGATGGACTCGTGGATGGAGCACGGCAACGGCCGCAAGCTGATGGACGAGTTCTACGGCCGCTACAACATGAAGAGCTTCAGCGCGGGCAACACCGGCACCCAGATGGGCGGCTGGTACCGCAAGGAGATCAAGACCGTCGCCGACCTCAAGGGCCTGAAGATGCGCATGGGCGGCGGCCTGTTCGGCGAGGCGATGGCCAAGCTGGGCGTGGTGGCGCAGAACATGCCCGCGGGCGAGGTGTACCAGGCGCTGGAAAAGGGCACGCTGGACGCCACCGAATTCGTCGGCCCGTACGACGACGAAAAGCTGGGCTTCAACAAGGTCGCCCCGTTCTACTACTACCCCGGCTGGTGGGAAGGCGGCGCCGAGCTGGAGTTCTTCGTGAACACCAAGGCCTGGGACTCGCTGTCGCCGGAAAACAAGGCGATCGTGGATGCCGCCACCAAGGTGGCCGCGCGTGACATGACCGCCAAGTACGACGCGGTGAACCCCGCGGCGCTCAAGCGCCTGGTGGCCGCCAAGACGCAGCTCAAGCCGTTCTCCAAGGAACTGATGGACGCCGGCTTCAAGGCTTCCATGGAAGTGTTCGCCGAGCACGAAGCCAAGGACGAGATGTTCAAGAAGATCCACCAGGACATGCGCGCCTTCCAGCGCGACCAGCTGCTGTGGACCCGCTTCTCGGAATACCGTTACGACAACTACATGACGGGCGTGAAGATCTGAGGCGCCGGCCTTGGATTCGAAAAAGGGGCCTTCGGCCCCTTTTTCTTTGCCGTCGCGCGGGAGATGGGCTGCCCTCGGCTAGATTCAGGCCATGGATCACCATGTGCCACTCATCGCGACCATCGCAGCCGCCCTGGGCCTGGCCCTGCTGCTCGGCTTCATCGCCGCCCGCCTGAAACTGCCCGCGCTGGTGGGCTACCTGCTGGCGGGCATCCTGATAGGGCCGTACACGCCCGGCTTCGTGGCCGACACTTCGCTCGCCTCGCAGCTGGCCGAGATCGGCGTGATGCTGCTGATGTTCGGCGTCGGGCTCCATTTCTCGCTGGGCGACCTGCTCGCGGTGAAACGCCTGGCCGTCCCCGGCGCCATCGTGCAGATGCTCGCCGCCACGGCGATGGGCGCGGGCCTGGCCACCTGGTGGGGCTGGGACCTGCGGGCCGCGATCGTGTTCGGCATCGCGCTGTCGGTGGCCAGCACGGTGGTGCTGCTGCGCGCGCTGGAATCGCTGGGCGTGCTGGACAGCTTCAATGGCCGCGCGGCCGTGGGCTGGCTGGTGGTCGAAGACCTGGCGATGGTGCTGGTGCTCGTGCTGCTGCCGCCGCTGGCGGCGCTGGCCGGCGGCGAGGGAGGCGACGGCGGTGGCGCCAGCCTCTGGAAGAGCCTGCTCATGACGCTGGCGTCGGTCGCCGTGTTCGTCGCGCTGATGCTGGTGGTGGGCCGCCGCGTGTTCCCGTGGGCGCTGTGGCAGGTGCAGAAGTCGGGTTCGCGCGAGCTGTTCACGCTGTGCACGATCGCGGCCGCGGTGAGCATCGCCTACGGCGCGACCAAGCTCTTCGGCGTGTCGTTCGCGCTGGGTGCGTTCTTCGCCGGCATGGTGCTGCGCGAATCGGAATTCAGCCACCGCGCGGCGGAAGAATCGCTGCCGCTGCGCGACGCCTTCGCCGTGCTGTTCTTCGTCTCGGTCGGCATGCTGTTCGACCCGGTGGTGCTGGTGGAGCAGCCGCTGCGCGTGCTGGCGGTCACGGCGGTCATCGTGCTGGGCAAGTCGGTCGCCGCGCTGCTGGTGGTGCTGGTGCTGCGCTACCCGCTGCACACGGCACTGACGGTGTCGGCCAGCCTGGCGCAGATCGGCGAGTTCTCGTTCATCCTGGTCAGCCTGGGCGGCGCGCTGCACGTGCTGCCGCCCGAAGCGCAGAGCCTGGTGGTGGCGGGCGCTATCCTGTCCATCGCGCTGAACCCGCTGCTGTTCAGGATGGTCGAGCCGGCGCAGAAATGGCTGCTGGCCAACTCGCAACTCGCGCGCGACCTCAACGCGCGCCAGGACCCGTTGGCCGAACTGCCGATGGACACCGAAGGGAAGTTCCTCGAGCGGCAGGTGGTGCTGGTGGGCTGCGGCCGCGTCGGCCGCCAGATCGCGCACGCGCTGCGCTCGGCGGGCGTGCCCTACGTGGTCGCGGAACAGAACCGCGAGATCGTCGAACGCTTGCGCGCCGAAGGCGTGCCCGCGGTGGCGGGCGACGCGGCGCTGGCCGAAGTGCTGGTGCAGGCGCATGTGGCGCGCGCGCGGCTGCTGGTGATCGCCACGCCCGACACCCTGGGTGTGCGGCAGATGGCCAAGAACGCGCGGCTGCTCAATCCCGGCATCGAAGTCGTGGTACGCAGCCACAACGAGGCCGAGGCGCAGCTGCTGGAGAACGAGCTGTCCGGCAAGGTGTTCCTGGGCGAGCGCGAACTCGCCCGCGCGATGACCGACTACGTGGTCGCGCGCTGCGCTCAGGCCTGAAAGGCGATCACCGCCACCGCCGTGGGCGCCAGCGCGCCCAGCAGCAGCCCGCCGGCGCCGATGGTGCCGTCGTTGAAGCCGGGGCGCAGCAAAGCCACGCCGGCCGGATTCGACGCGTTGGCGATGACCGTGAGGCCGCCGCCCGCCGCCGCGCCGGCCGCGAGCCGGCCACCACCATGATCGCGAACACGAACAGCGGCTCGGTGTACTGGCGCGATTCCAGGTAGTCCACCGCGGGCGCACCCAGCAGGGCCAGGCCCAGGATGGTGAGCAGCGACCAGAAGCCGAACACGACCTCCACTTCGCCCAGCAGGTGGAACAGGCCTTCGTGACGGGGGAAGCGAGCGCTCAGTCGCTCGAACTGGCGGGCGATGTTCGTGTGCGCCAGGGCGCACGCGAACATCGCCGCCGCCAGCCAATCGGCGGAGGTGGGGGCTGTCCTGTCATGGCCCCCGAGTCCAGGGACTTACTTCTTCTGCGTGCCGAACAGCTCGTCCATCTTCTTCTGCTCGTCGTCGGCCGAGGGCTCGAGGGGAGGCGCGAGCGGGTCAGAGGCACCGCCGGCGGATGGCGCGGCGGAAGGCGCAGGCTCCGTGTCGGCGGGCATCTCGATCTTCACCTTGTCCAGGTCGATCTTCTCTTCCTTGTCGCGCGAGACGATGCCCGGGAACGCGATGATCAGGCCCACCATCACGATCTGGATGATCACGAACGGCACGGCGCCCCAGTAGATCTGCATGGTGGTCACCGGCGCGATGGTCTTGCGCGTGATCTTGTCCACGTACTCCTTCATCGGGGCCACGCTGCGCAGGTAGAACAGCGCGAAGCCGAACGGCGGGTGCATGAACGAGGTCTGCATGTTCACGCCGAGCAGCACGCCGAACCAGATCAGGTCGATGCCCATCTTCTCGGCCACCGGCCCGATCAGCGGCACGATGATGAACGACAGCTCGAAGAAGTCGAGGAAGAACGCCAGCACGAAGATCAGGATGTTCACCACGATCAGGAAGCCGAGCTGGCCGCCGGGCAGGCTGGTGAGCAGGTGTTCCACCCAGCGCGGGCCGTCCACGCCCTGGAACACCAGGCTGAACACCGTGGAGCCGACCAGGATGAACACCACGAAGCACGAAAGCTTGGTGGTGGTGTTCAGGGCCTGCTTCAGCAGCGAGAAGCTCAGGCGGCCGCGCAGCATGGCCATGATCAGCGCGCCCAGCGCGCCCATGGCGCCGCCTTCGGTGGGTGTGGCGATGCCCAGGAAGATGGTGCCCAGCACCAGGAAGATCAGCAGCAGCGGCGGGATGAGCACGAAAGTCACGCGCTCGGCGATGCGCGACAGCAGGCCCAGGCTGGTGACCTTGTTCACGACGGCGGCGATGAACGCCAGGATGACGCCCGCGGCCATGGAGATGACGATGGTTTCGTCGGTCGCCACCTTGACCGGGCCGGACCCCTGGGTCCAGCCGACGATGGTGCCGTAGTGCTCGCCCATCACGAAGGCGACCGCCGTGCAGATGAGGGTGAGCACGAGCAGCGACGGCAGGCCGCTGCGGCCGTCGCTTTCGCGGATGGTGCGCGCCTCCAGCGGCAGGGCGGGCACGGTGGACGGCCTGAAGATCGCCATGCCGATCACGTACAGCACGTAGAAGCCCGTGAGCACGAAGCCCGGGATGAACGCGCCCTTGTACATGTCGCCGACGCTGCGGCCCAGCTGGTCGGCCAGCACGATCAGCACCAGCGACGGCGGGATGATCTGCGCCAGCGTGCCCGAAGCGGCGATCACGCCCGACGCGATGCGCCGGTCATAGCCGTAGCGCAGCATGATGGGCAGCGAGATCAGGCCCATGGAGATGACCGAGGCGGCCACCACGCCGGTGGTGGCGGCCAGCAGCGCGCCCACCAGGATGACCGCGATGGCCAGGCCGCCGCGCAGCGGGCCGAACAGCTGGCCGATGGTGTCCAGCAGGTCCTCGGCCATGCCGCTTCGCTCCAGGATCAGGCCCATGAGCGTGAAGAACGGGATCGCCAGCAGCGTGTCGTTCTGCATGATGCCGAAGATGCGCAGCGGCAGCGCCTGCAGCAGCGACTCGGGCAGCACGCCCAGTTCGACGCCGATGACGCCGAAGAACAGGCCGCAGGCGCCGAGGCTGAAGGCGACCGGGAAGCCGAGCAGCAGGAAGACGATCAGGCCCGCGAACATGATCGGGGCCAGGTTTTGGATGATGAAGGCCATCGTGGTTCTCCGTCGTTCTCGCGCGCGGCCTCAGGCCTTGGGCTTCTCTTCGGCCAGCCGGCGAATCTCCTCGGCCAGCTCCTCTTCGGCCGACTTCTCGGCCTTCTTCGCCGTCGGGTCCTCGATCAGGCCCATGCCGAACGCGATGCGCTTGATCAGCTCCGAGACGCCCTGAACGAGCAGGAGCGCGAAGCCCAGCGGCATCATCAGGTACACCGGCCAGCGCACCAGCCCGCCTGCGTTCTGCGACATCTCGCCCGAGCGGAACCCCTGCAGGAAGAAGGGCACGGCGAACCAGAGGATGACCGCGCACATGGGCAGCAGGAAGACGGTGAAGCCGAAGATGTCGATGGCGTTCTGCGTCTTGCGCGACAGGCGGCCGTAGATCACGTCGATCTTCACGTGCTCGCCGTTCAGCAGCGTGTAGCCGGCGGCCAGCAGGAACGCCGCGGTGAACAGGTACCACTGCACTTCGAGGTAGGCGTTCGAGCTGGTGTTGAACACCTTGCGGACCACGGCGTTGATGCCGCTGATGACGGTGGACGCGAGGATCAGCCAGATCAGCCAGCGCCCCAGGTGGGCCGTGAACCAATCGATGGCCTTCGACAGTTTCAGAAGTGCCTGCATGCCTGCTCCGGGATGGGTCGACGCTTACACGACACCGGGCGCTCGCTGCGTGTGCAGATCGGCGCCCGGCGGATGGGAAAGGGAAGTCGCAAAATTGTCGGGCAACTATAGATGGGTTGCTGACGAAATGATTACTAAAGGGCCCATGGTTTCCCCTTAGTGCACGGGTGGCGGGCGGCCTTCGCGGCACCGTCGCGATAATCGGCCATGGGCACGATGCGAACCGAAAGCGGCGCGCTGGCCGCGGGCCGGACGGGCCTGCGCGATCCGGACGCGGGCGTGCTGTCGCTGGCGCTGATGGACGCGCGCAACCAGACCTTGCAGTTGCTCGCGCGTTACGACGAGGCCATGGCCGCCGGCCTGAAGGTGCCCGTGCGGCCCGAATTCGAGCTGCCGCAATGGATCGCCGGCCACCTGGGATGGTTCGCCGAATACTGGATCGGGCGCAACCCGCGCCGCGGGCTCGGTGCGCGCTGCCCCGCCGATGCGCCGCGCCTCGCCTCCATCGAGCCGATGGCCGACCGCTGGTACCACCCGCTGCTGTCGCCGCACGATGCGCGCTGGGACTTGCCGCTGCCCACGCCTTCGGAGCTGCGCGCATGGCTGATGGAAACGCTGGAGCGCACCGTGGACCTGCTGGACCACGCGGGGCCGGACGACGACGGCCTGTTCTTCTTCCGTGCCGCGCTGCTGCACGAGGACCTGCGCGGCGAGCAGCTGGTGCGCCAGGCGCAGGCGCTCGGTCTCTCGATGCCCATCCGCCTTCCGGCGGCCTTGGCGCTGCGCGAGCCGGTGCAGCTGCCTGCCACGCGCTGGCGCCTGGGCAGCGAGAAGGGCGGCTTCGTGTTCGACGTGGAGCAGTGGGCGCACGAAGTGGAAGTGCCCGAATTCGAGATCGACGCGCAGCCGGTCAGCTGGTCGCAGTACGTGGAGTTCGTCGACGACGGCGGCTACGACCGCCAGGAGCTGTGGCGCGACGACGGCTGGGCGTGGCTGGAGCGGCTGGCGCAAAGCGAAGGCCGCCGCGGCCCGCGCCACGTCGACCAGATCGGCGTGGCCAGCGGCGCGGTGCTGCAGGACCTGTTCGGCCGGCCCACGCGCATGGCGCCGCAGCAGCCCGCGATGCACGTCAGCTGGTGGGAAGCCGACGCGTACGCGCGCTGGTCGGGCCGCCGGCTGCCGACCGAAGTGGAATGGGAAGTGGCCGCGCACCGCGCCGCGAGCCGCGGCTTCCGCTGGGGCGAGGTGTGGGAATGGACCGCGGGCACGCTGCGGCCTTACCCGGGGTTCGAAGCGCATGCGTGGACGCGGCATGGCGAGCACGAAGCCGAACCCGTGTTCGCGAAGGCGCGCGTGCTGCGCGGCGCTTCGTTCGCCACGCGGCCGCGCATCCGCTCGCCCAAGTTCCGCGGCTGGGCCTTGCCGGACCGCGACGACCATTTCGTCGGTTTCCGTACCTGCGCCATTTAGCCCGGCGGTTCCGCGCGTCCGACAGCGGCGCGCTGGGCCCGCCTACAGCGGCTGAGCGGCACCGCATCCAAGATGGCCGCATGGCCGCACCTGCGAGCACCCGCGCCGTGTGGAAAGGCGCCATCAGCTTCGGGCTGGTGCACATCCCGGTCGTGCTGTACAGCGCGACGGCCGACACGCGGCCGAAGTTCAACCTCATCGATCCCAACTCGATGAGCCCGGTGGGCAACAAGCAGGTGAGCAAGACCACCGGCGAGGCGGTGCAGCGCGAGGAACTGGTCAAGGGCATCCAGGTGGAAGACGGGCAGTACGTGGTGCTGTCCAAGGAAGAGATCCGCAACGCGCTGCCGCGCACCACGCAGACGATCGAGATCGAGGCTTTCGTCGAAGCCGATTCGATCCCGGGCACCTTCTTCAACAAGCCGTACTACGTCGCGCCGGGCGCGCGCGGCCTGAAGCCGTTCGCGCTGCTGCGCGAAGTGCTGGAGCGCACCGGCAAGGTGGGCGTGGCGCGCGTCGTGATCTCCACCAAGCAGCACCTGGCCGCGCTGCTGCCCCAGGGCGACCACCTGGTGCTGAACCTGCTGCGCTGGGCCGACGAGGTGCGCGAGGCGCCGGTTTCGGTCTTCGGCGAAGCGAAGGCCGAACCCACCGAGCGCGAGCTGAAGATGGCCGAAGCGCTGGTGAACGAACTGGCCGCGGCCTGGGACCCGGGCCTGTTCCACGACGAGTTCCGCGAGAAGCTGCAGCAGCTGGTGCAGGCCAAGGCGAAGGCCGGCGACGTCGCCACGCTGCAGCCGCTGCCCGGCGAGGAAGAGCCGGCGGCGAGCGCCGAGGTGATCGACCTCACCGAACTGCTCAAGCGCAGCCTGCGGGGCAAGAGCGCGGCAGCGCCGGCCGCCGCACGCCCGCGCGCTGCGGCGGCGAACGATGAGGAAGAAGCCGCGCCACGCAAGAAGGCCGCGGCCGTGAAGTCGCCCGCCAAGGCGCGCGCGGCCGTGAAGCCCGCGGTGCGCAAGCGCTGAGAGCGTATGCAACGCATCTCATAGGTTGAAGAACCGATAGCGGGCCATGCCCTGCCGCATAGCATTCGCGGCATGAGTTCCCACCTCTTCACCCGCCGCGCCTGCGCCGCGCTGCTGCTGGCCCTGGCCGCGCCGTTCGCTTCCGCCCAATCCGGCGCGCCTTCGATCGTGATGGCGTCCACCACTTCCACCGAACAGTCGGGCCTGTTCTCGCACCTGCTGCCCGCGTTCAAGCAGGCCACGGGCATCGACGTGAAGGTGGTCGCGGTGGGCACCGGGCAGGCCATCGACATGGCGCGCCGCGGCGACGCCGACGTGCTGTTCGTGCACGACCAGCCGGCCGAGGAGAAGTTCGTCGCCGAAGGCTTCTCGCCCAGACGCTACCCGGTCATGTACAACGACTTCATCCTGGTGGGCCCCAAGGCCGACCCGGCCGGCGCCAAGGGCCGCGACATCGCCCTGGCGCTGAAGAAACTGGCGGCCACCAACGCGTCCTTCGTCTCGCGCGGCGACAAGAGCGGCACGCACGCGGCCGAGCTGCGCTACTGGAAGCAGGCGGGCCTGGAGAGCAAGGGCAGCGGCTACAGGGAATGCGGCTGCGGCATGGGGCCGGCGCTGAACATCGCGGCGCAGGCCAACTCATATGTGCTGGCCGACCGCGGCACCTGGCTCAGCTTCAAGAACCGCGGTGACCTGGCCATCCTGGTGGAAGGCGACCAGCGCCTCTTCAACCAGTACGGCGTGATGGCGGTCAGCCCGCAGAAATTCCCTCACGTGAAGGCGGCGGAAGCGCAGAAGTTCGTCGACTGGGTCATCTCGCCCGCGGGCCAGCAGGCCATCTCCGCCTACAAGATCGGCGGCGAGCAGCTGTTCTTCCCGAACGCGAACAAGTAGGCCCGCCCTTCAGCGCACCAGGCCCACGCTCTTGACCTGAGCCCAGGCTTCGCGGCCGGGCGCCAGGGCCAGCTGGTCCGCCGCCCGCGCGGTGACGCGGGCCAGCAGCGCATGCCCGCCGCAATCCAGCCGCACGACGACCTGCGAAGGATGGGAGCCGGGGGCTACGCCGGCGACCGTGCAGCGCAGGACGTTCTGGATGCTCGCGGTGCCCGGCGCGGGCCGCTCGAGCGCCATGCTGACGTCGCGGGCCAGCACGCGCACCCGCACGCGGCGACCCGTGGGCAGGCCGTCGTTCGAAAGCCAGAGCGAGCCGCCGCCGAAATCGACGCGCGCCAGGTGCCAGCGCTCGTCCTGCTCGGCCACGGTGCCTTCCAGCAGCGCGCCCGCTTCCTCGTCGCGCGCCACCGGCAGGTCCAGCCGCGCCAGCACTTCCGTCAGCGGCCCGCTGGCCACCGCACGGCCGGCTTCCATCAGCACCAGCGTGTCGGCCAGGCGTGCCATTTCGTCGGCGGAGTGCGTGACGTACAGCATGGGCAGGCCGAGCGCGTCACGCAGGTTTTCCAGCCAGGGCAGCACCTCGCGCCGGCGCGCGGGATCGATGGCGGCCAGCGGCTCGTCGAGCAGCAAGAGCTTCGGATGGGTCGCCAAGGCGCGTGCGATGGCGACGCGCTGGCGTTCGCCGCCGGACAGGCCGGCAGGATCGCGGTCGAGCAGGTGCGCGATGCCCAGCAGTTCCACCACCTGCTCGTGCGCGATCGCGCCGGCGCCGTGGCCCGCGCGCTTGCGCGCGTAGGCGAGGTTGCCGGCGACGGTGAGGTGCGGGAACAGGCTCGCTTCCTGGAACACGTAACCCACGCGGCGCCGCCACGCCGGCAGGAAGGTGCCGGCCGCATCGTCCTGCCAGCACTCATCCGTGACTTCAACCCGGCCGCGCGCACGCTCCAGCCCCGCGACGCAGCGCAGCAGCGTCGTCTTGCCGCAGCCCGAAGGACCGAACAGCACCGTGATGCCGCGGTCGGGCAACGCCAGGTCCACATCGAGCCGGAAGCCGGCACGATCGAATGCGAGGCGCAGCGTGCTCAAGGCAGCACCCCCCGCGAGCGCCGCGTGAGCAGTCCCACGCACAGCAGCACCACGAACGAGAAGACGAGCATGCCGGCGGCCAGCGTGTGGGCCTGCGCGTATTCCAGCGCTTCCACGTGGCCGTAGATTTGCGTGGAGATCACGCGCGTCTTGTCGGGGATGTTGCCGCCGATCATCAGCACCACGCCGAACTCGCCCACGGTGTGCGCGAAGCTGAGGATGGCGGCGGTGAGGAAGCCGGGCCGGGCCAGCGGCACGGCCACGGTGAAAAACGCGTCGAGCGGACGCGCGCGCAAAGTGGCGGCCACTTCCATGGGCCGCCGGCCCGCGGCTTCGAAAGCGTGCTGCAGGGGTTGCACCGCGAACGGCATCGAGTACAGCACCGAGGCGACCAGCAGCCCGCCGAAAGTGAACGGCAGCAGGCCCAGGCCCAGCGACTGTGTCAGCTGGCCGCCCCAGCCTTGCGGACCGAACACCACCAGCAGGTAGAAGCCCAGCACCGTCGGCGGCAGCACCAGCGGCAGCGCGACCACGGCGCCGGCCAGCGCCGCCCAGCGCGAGCGAGCGTGCGCCAGCCACCACGCGATGGGCGTGGCGATGAGGAGCAGCAGCACCGTGGTGGAGAGCGCCAGCTTCAGCGTCAGCGCCAGGGCGCCCAGGTCGGCGCCGCCGAAAGGCATCAGAGCTCGTAGCCGTACGCGCGGATCACGGCGCGTGCGGCATCGCCTTTCAGGTAGGCGAGCCAGGCGGCGGCGGCGGCGTTGTCCTTGCCCTTGGCCAGCAGCACCGCGTCCTGGCGGATGCGCGCGTGCAGGTTCTCGGGCACCACCCACGCCGAGCCCTTCTCCAGCTTGCCGTCCACCATCACCTGCGACAGCGCGACGAAGCCCAGCGGCGCATTGCCGGTGCTGGCGAACTGGTAAGCCTGGCCGATGTTTTCGGCCTGCACCAGGCGGGGCTTGAGCTGGTCGGCCAATCCGAGCCTGGCCATGGTCTCGACCGCGGCGGCGCCGTAGGGCGCGAGCCTGGGATCGGCGATGGCGATCTTGCCGTCACCCGGCTTGCGCAGGATCGCGCCTTGCGTGTCCACCAGGCCGGGCGTGGCGCTCCACAGCACGAGGCGGCCATTGGCGTAGGTGAAGCGGCTGCCGGGCACGGTGAGGCCTTCCTTCTCCAGCTTGGCCGGCGTCTCGTCGTCGGCCGCCAGCAGCACGTCGAAGGGCGCCCCGTTCTTCACCTGCGCATAGAAGCGCCCGGTGGAACCGAAGGCCAGGACCGCCTTGTGGCCGGTCTCGCGCTCGAACGCGGCGGCGATCCTCTGCGCGGGCACGGTGAAGTTCGCGGCGACGGCGACCTGCACTTCGCCGGCAGCGGCGGCGGCGAACGAGCAGGCGGCGAGCACGAGGACGATCAGCTTCTTCATGGCGCTATTCAAGGATGGAATAGCGAAAGTGTAAACGGGAGGAGGCTCTGCGGCACAATGCCCCGCATGCCTTCCCGACTGCAATTGGCCGGCGCGCTGGGCCATGCCGCCACCGACAAGCGGGTGGAGATCCTGCGACTGGTGGGCGAGTGCGGCTCCATCTCGCAGGCCGCCCGCTCGGCCGGCGTCAGCTACAAGGCCGCGTGGCAGGCGCTGGACATGCTGTCCAACCTGGCCGGCGTGCCGCTGCTGGAAAAAGCCGTGGGCGGCGCGGGCGGCGGCGGCGCGCGCCTCACGAAGGCAGGCGAGCAGCTGCTGCGTGCGGCGGGCGAGATGGCGCGCTCGCGCGAGCAGGTGTTGAAGCGGCTGGACTCGCGGCGGGCATCCCCCGCGCTGGCCGCGCTGGGGCTGCGCACCAGCATGCGCAATCAATTGCCCGCTACGGTGGCGGCGCTTCACGTCGAAGGCCCGCTGGCGCGCGTCGAGCTGGAACTGCCGGGCGGTCTCACGATCGCTTCGCGCATCACGGCGGAAAGCGCGCAGCTGCTGGGGCTTTCGGCCGGCCGCGAAGTGCTGGCGCTGTGCAAGGCCACGGCCGTGGCGGTGGAAGCGGCATCGGCCCGCAAGCGGTCACGTGCCGGGACCAACGTCCTGGAAGGCCGCGCCACGCGCGTTTCCCGCGGCGGGTTGGGCGACGAGGTCGGCGTGCAACTCGCGGGTGGACAGGGCCTGGTCGGCTTCGCGCCCGCGCACAGCGGCTTGCGCGTGGGGAGCGCGGTGCGGATGCGGATGGACGAATCCGCGGTGGTGGTCGCCCTGGCAGGTTAGCGTTGCCGGTTGCCCAGCTTGCGGTAGACCGTCGCCCGCGAAATCCCCAGCGCCTTCGCCGCGGCCATCACGTTGCCGCGCGCGTCGCGCACGGCCTTGCGGATGAGCTCCGTCTCCAGGTCTTTCAGCGGCAGACGTGAATCGCCGGCCGCCGGCCGCGGCGTGTGCGTGGCGCCGGGCCGCTGCGGCAGCACCTGCAGGGTGAGGCCGGACCACAGCGGAACCTCGACGGCGGAACCCTCGCGCCCGGCCGCGTCGAAGAACGTTTCCCACGATGCCGCGAACAGGTCGCCGGCATGCACCGCATCCGCCGCCGCGTGCCCGAGCATCTGCCGCGCCGCGGGATTGAGCGCGACCACGCCGCCGTCGCCGTCCAGGCAGAGCAGGCCGTCGTCGTCGCCGAACGCGCGGCCCGGCCAGTTGAGCCTCAGCACCAGTGCGTGCGGCTGCGACAAGGCCAGCGCGTTCTCGATGCCGCGCGCCGACTGCACGACCAGGTGCTTGAGTTCGGGCCGTTCGGCGGCGTCGATGCCGGTGAGGTCCAGCATGCCCACTGCGCGGCCATGGGGCCCGATGACCGGCGCGCCCGCGCAGCTGTAGCAGCCGGTGTCGTCGAAGAAATGCTCGCCGCGGTGCAGCCACACGGGCTGCAGCTCGGCCAGCGCGGCGCCGATGGCGGTGGTGCCGACGGCGCGTTCGGACAGGTCCACGCCGACGCGCGTGATGAGCCCGGCGCGCCGGTCGCTGCGGTCGATGGCGCCGTCCACGCCCACCACGGTGCCTTGCGCGTCCGTCAGCACCGCGAAGTACCGGCTGCCGGCAATGGCGCGCGCCAGGCGGGACATCACCGGCCGGGCCGCCTGCACCAGCGTGTGGCTGGCTTCCTCCGTGCGGCGCATCGCCTGCGGCGACACCACGTCGAAGCTCAGCCGCTGGTCGGGACGCTGGCCCTGCGCCAGGCAGCGCCGCCAGGAGCGTTCGATCCAGCTGCGCTCGTAGAACTGGTCGACCAGCACATCCGTGGCGGAGCGGCCCTCGGCCATGACCGCGTGGCGGGCCCGCTCGATCTCGCGCAACCGCAGTTCGCTTGCCGCCTGCATGGTGTCTTCCGTTGTTGACCTGGCCGCGTGCCGATGTTGAGCCGGCCATTGTTCCATTTTGAGAATTTCCGTGCGAGGCGCTTCGTTCTCAGGGTTTCGCCTAGGGATCGCCGCGTGGCACGCTCGAAAAATGGCCGCGCCATCCATCCCCGCAAGGAGAGACAGCCATGCAGGTCCAACTGAAAGTCAACGGCAAGCCGGCCAGCCTGGACGTCGAGCCCAACACGCTGCTGGTCACGGCCATCCGCGAAAACCTGCGCCTGACCGGCACCCACGTCGGCTGCGACACCGCGCAGTGCGGCGCGTGCACCGTGCTCGTGAACGGCAAGGCGGTGAAGTCGTGCAACACGCTCGTGGTGCAGCACCCGGGCGCCGAGATCACCACCATCGAAGGCATCGCCGCCGCCGACGGCGCCATGCACCCGATGCAGGCCGCGTTCAAGGACTGCCATGGCCTGCAGTGCGGCTTCTGCACGCCGGGCATGGTGATGAGCGCCATCGACCTGTGCCGCCAGCACCCCAACGCCAGCGAGACGCAGATCCGCGAGCAGCTGGACGGCAACATCTGCCGCTGCACCGGCTACCAGAACATCGTCAAGGCCGTCCAGCAGGGACAGGCCGCCATGGCCAAGGCCTGAAGGAGAGCGACATGGGTGCTTCCGATCTCGCCAAGCTGCCGCACATCGGTGAAGCCTTGCGCCGCAAGGAGGACTACCGCTTCCTCACCGGCGCCGGCCAGTACACCGACGACATCCAGCTGCAGAACCAGAAATACGCGGTGTTCGTGCGCTCGCCGCATGCGCACGCCGCGATCAAGTCCATCGACACGTCGAAGGCCGAAGGCATGCCCGGCGTGGCCCGCGTGTTCACCGGCAAGGACGTGGAAGGCAAGATGGGCGGGCTGCCCTGCGGCTGGCTGATCACCAGCACCGACGGCACGCCGATGAAGGAGCCGCCGCATCCCATCCTGGCGCAAGGCAAGGTGCGCTACGTCGGCGACCACGTCGCCATGGTCGTGGCCGACACGCCGGTGCAGGCCAAGGACGCCGCGGAAGCCGTGGAAGTGGACTACGACGTGCTGCCGGCCGTGGTGGACGTGCGCGATGCGAAGAAGGGCACGGCCCTGCACGACGCCGCGCCCGGCAACCACTGCTACACGTGGGCCATCGGCGACAAGGCGCCGGTGGATGAGGCGTTCGCCAAGGCGGCGCACGTCACCACGCTGGACCTCACCAACAACCGCCTGGTGCCCAACGCGATGGAGCCGCGCGCGGCCATCGGCGCCTACAACCGCGCGAACGACGAGTACACGCTGTACGTCGCCAACCAGAACCCGCACGTGGAGCGGCTGCTGATGACGGCCTTCGTGCTGGGCCTGCCCGAGCACAAGGTGCGCGTCATCGCGCCCGACGTGGGCGGCGGCTTCGGCTCCAAGATCTACCTGTACGCCGAAGACGTGGCGCTGACGTGGGCGGCCAAGCAGCTCAATTGCGCCATCAAGTGGACCTGCGAGCGCAGCGAAGCCTTCCTCTCCGACGCGCACGGCCGCGACCACGTCAGCCGCGCCGAGATGGCGATGGACAAGGACGGCAAGTTCCTGGCGCTGCGCGTGCACACCGACGCCAACCTGGGCGCATACCTGTCCACTTTCTCGACGGCGATCCCGACCATCCTGTACGCCACGCTGCTGGCGGGCCAGTACACCACGCCGCTGATCCACGTGGAGGTGGATGCGTGGTTCACCAACACCGCGCCGGTGGACGCCTATCGCGGCGCGGGCCGGCCCGAAGCCACCTACCTGCTGGAGCGCCTGGTCACGCGCTGCGCGTGGGAGATGGGCCTGTCGCAGGACGAGATCCGCAAGCGCAACTTCGTCACCCAGTTCCCGTACCAGACGCCGGTGGCGCTGCAGTACGACACGGGTGACTACCACGCGTGCATGGACAAGGCCAAGTCGCTGGCCGAGGTGGATGGCTTCGAGGCCCGCCGCAAGGCCAGCGAAGCCAAGGGCCTGAAGCGCGGCCTGGGTTACAGCAGCTACATCGAGGCGTGCGGTCTCGCGCCATCGAACATCGCCGGCGCGCTGGGCGCGCGGGCGGGCCTGTTCGAATGCGGCGAGATCCGCGTTCACCCGACGGGCAGCGTGACGGTGTTCACCGGTTCGCACAGCCACGGCCAGGGCCATGAGACGACGTTCGCGCAAGTGGTCGCCGCGCGGCTGGGCATCCCGGTGGAGAACGTCGACGTGGTGCACGGCGACACCGGCCGCGTGCCGTTCGGCATGGGCACCTACGGTTCGCGCTCCATCAGCGTGGGCGGCGCGGCCATCATGAAGGCCCTGGACAAGATCGAGGCCAAGGCCAAGAAGATCGCGGCGCACCTGATGGAAGCCAGCGATGCCGACATCGAGTTCTCGGGCGGCGAGTTCAAGGTGAAGGGCACGGACAAGAAGATCCCGTTCGGCCAGGTCGCGCTGACGGCGTACGTGCCGCACAACTACCCGCTCGACAAGCTGGAGCCCGGCCTGAACGAGACCGCGTTCTACGACCCCACCAACTTCACCTTCCCGGCCGGTACGCACATCGCCGAGGTGGAAGTGGACCCGGCCACGGGCGTGGTGCGGCTGGACCGCTTCACCGCGGTGGACGACTTCGGCACCATCATCAACCCGTTGATCGTGGAAGGGCAGGTGCATGGCGGCCTGGCGCAGGGCATCGGCCAGGCGCTGCTGGAGAACTGCGTGTACGACAAGGAAAGCGGGCAGCTGCTCACCGGCAGCTTCATGGACTACGCCATGCCGCGCGCCGACGACCTGCCGGCGTTCAAGTTGGGGGCGGTGTCCACGCCTTGCACGCACAACCCGCTGGGCACCAAGGGCTGCGGCGAAGCCGGCGCCATCGGATCGCCGCCGGCGGTGATCAACGCCGTGCTCGACGCGCTGAAGGACGTCGGCGTCAAGGACCTCGACATGCCCGCCAGCCCGCCGCGCGTGTGGCAGGCCATCCAGCAGGCCACCCGCTGAACCATCGAAGGAAGGAGAACACCATGTACACATTCACCTTCGAACGTCCTGCCAGCCTGGCGGATGCGTCCAAGCTGGCGGGGGCGGGCGGCAAGGTGCTGGCCGGCGGCCAGACCCTGCTGGCTTCCATGAAGCTGCGGCTCGCCAATCCCGGGCAGTTGGTCGACCTGGGCGCGGTGCGCGAGCTGTCGGGCATCAAACGCGAGGGCAACAACCTGGTGATCGGTGCGATGACGCGCCATGCCGAAGTCGCCGCGAGCAAGGACGTGCGCGATGCCATCCCCGCGCTGGCCGACCTGGCCGGCGGCATCGGCGACCGGCAGGTGCGCGCGCTGGGCACGATCGGCGGCTCGATCGCCAACAACGACCCCGCGGCCTGCTACCCCAGCGCGGTGCTCGCGCTCAACGCCACGGTCACCACCACCCAGCGAAAGATCGCGGCCGACGATTTCTTCCAGGGCCTGTTCACCACCGCGCTGGAAGAAGGCGAGCTGATCACTTCCGTCTCGTTCCCCATCCCCAGGCGGGCGGCGTACGTGAAGTTCCGCCAGCCCGCTTCGCGCTTCGCGCTGATCGGTGTGTTCGTCGCGGACACGGGCTCGGGCGTGCGCGTGGCGGTCACCGGCGGCGGCAACGGCGTGGTCCGGCACCAGGAACTGGAAGATGCGCTGGGCAAGGCTTTCACGCCGCAGTCGGCCGCTTCGGTGAAGGTGTCGGCCGAAGGTTTGTCGTCCGACCTGCATGCCAGCGCCGAGTACCGCGCCAACCTGATCGGCGTGATGGCGCAGCGCGCGGTCGCCAAGGCGCTGGGCTAACCTCCGGGGTTTGCGGCCGCACCGGCGGCCGCCGCCCCGGACCCACGCCGTGAACTCCATCGACGAACTCATCCAGGCCCTCGAGGGGGCCGGCTACTACGCCGACCGCCGCCTGGCCACCGCCGTGTTCCTGGCGTTGCGCCTGCAGCGCCCGCTGCTGCTGGAAGGCGAGCCCGGCGTCGGCAAGACCGAACTGGCGAAGGCGCTGTCCGTCGCGCTCGGCCGCGAGCTGCTGCGGCTGCAGTGCTACGACGGCCTGGAGCAGCGCGAAGCGCTTTACGAATGGAACTATGCGGCCCAGCTGCTGCACTTGCGCGCGGCCGAAGCGCAGGGCACGGCAGCGCAGGCCGAGCGCGAGGTGTACCAGGAGCAGTACCTGATCCGCCGCCCGCTGCTTCGCGCGCTGCAGGCGCCGCCGCCCGGTGCGGTGCTGCTCATCGACGAGCTGGACCGCGCCGACGAGCCGTTCGAAGCTTTCCTGCTGGAGTACCTGGGCGAGTACCAAGTCAGCATCCCCGAACTGGGCGCCATCGGCGCGATGGCGCCGCCGGTGACCATCCTCACCAGCAACCGCACGCGCGAGCTGCACGACGCGCTGAAGCGCCGCTGCCTGTACCACTGGCTGGACTACCCGGACCGCGAGCGCGAACTCGCCATCGTCCGCGCGCGCGTGCCGCAGGCGGGCGAGAAGCTCTCGGAGCAGGTCGCGACCTTCGTCGCGAAGCTGCGCAGCCAGCCGTTCGCCAACGCGTTCCAGCGCGCGCCGGGCATCGCCGAGAGCGTGGAATGGGCGAAAGCGCTGGTGGCGATGGACACGCTGGAGCTCGATCCCGAGGTGGTGACCGACACCGCCGGCATCCTGTTCAAGCAGCGCGAGGACGTGGCCGCCCTCACGCGCGACTTCGCGGCCGGCTTGCTGCGACCGCAGGAGGCGTGATGCACCTCGGCGATGCCCGCACGGGCAAGCTCGCCGGCAACGTGGCGGGCTTCGGCCGCGCGCTGCGCCGCGCCGGCGTGCGGGTGGACAGCGCGCGCATCGCGCTCGCCACCGAAGCCGCCCAGCTGGTGGGCGTGGAGCGCCGCGACGACCTGGGCGCCGCGCTGGAATCGGTGCTGGTCGGCCGCGAGCAGGACCGCGAGGTGTTCCGCGAACTGTTCGACGCGTTCTTCCGCGACCCCGGCATGGCGCAGAAGCTGCTGGCGCAGATGCTGCCCACCGGCGAAGGCAAGGCCGAACCCGTGCAGCGCCGTCCGCGCGTGCGCGAGGCGCTGGCGCCGCTGAAGCGCGGCGCGGGCGTGGCCGCCAAGCCCGACGAGGAGATGCGGTTCGACGCATCGATGACGGCCAGCGAGCTGCAGCGGCTTCGCCATGCCGACTTCGGCGCGCTGAGCGGGGACGAGTACCGGCTGGTTGAGCGGCTCGCGCGTGACATCGCGCTGCCCGTGCCCGAGGTGCCCTCGCGCCGCACCCGGGCCGGTTTGCGCGGCACTCGCCCGCACTGGCCGGGCGCCATGCGCGCGGCCGCGCGCACCGGCGGCGAGCTGGTGCGGCTGCCGCGCCGCGAGCGGCGCACCCAGCCTTTGCCGCTGCTGGTGCTGCTGGACGTTTCCGGTTCGATGGAACGGTATGCGCGCCTGCTGCTCGCCTTCCTGCACTCGGCAACGCGGCACGCTGAGGGCGGGCGGGTGGGGCATGTCGATGTCTTCGCTTTCGGCACGCACCTGACCGACCTGACGCCGGCTTTCCGGCAGTCGGACACCGATGCGATGCTGGCCGTCGCCAGCTCGGCCATCGACGACTACGCGGGCGGCACGAGGCTGGGCGAATCGCTGGCGATGCTTCGCACGCAGCATGCCCGCCGCCTGGTGGGCCGGCGCACGCTGGTGCTGCTGATCACGGACGGGCTGGACACCGGCGAGCCCGAGGCGCTGGGCCGCGAGCTCGACTGGCTGCGCCTGCACAGCCGGCGCCTGTTGTGGCTCAATCCGTTGATGCGCTTCGAAGGCTACGAACCGCTGGCGCGCGGCGCCGCGCAGCTGCACCGCCGCGCGCACGGCATGCTGGCCGTGCACAACGTCGAGACGCTGCAACAGCTGGCCGCGAGCATCGCGGCCGTGATGGACCGATAGAAACAGGAAGAAATGACATGGACATGCAAGGCAGCCGCGTGCTGGCGGCACAACGCGAGCAGGCCTGGGAGGCGCTGAACGACCCCGAGGTGCTGAAGGCCTGCATCCCGGGCTGCGACCGCATCGAGTCCACCGGGCCCAATGCGTACTCGATCGGCATGTCGGTGAAGGTGGGGCCGGTGTCGGCCAAGTTCACCGGCAAGATCCAGCTGGAAGACGTGAACCCGCCCGAGAGCTACACGCTGAAGTTCGAAGGGCAGGGCGGCGCCGCCGGCTTCGGCAAGGGCTCGTCGCAGGTGCGGCTGGAGCCGCGCGACACCGGCTGCGAGCTGTTCTACACGGTGAACGCGCAGGTCGGCGGCAAGATCGCGCAGGTCGGCCAGCGGCTGGTCGACGGCGTGGCGCGCTCGATGGCGGAAGACTTCTTCAAGCGCTTCGAAGGCGAGCTGGCGAAGAAGCATCCGGCGCCCGCCGCCGAAAGCGCAGCACCCGAGGCCACAGCGGCAATGGCGGCGCAAGCGTCCGCGCAGGCGGCTTCGGGCATCCCGGCCTGGGTCTGGGCACTGGGCATCGCGGTGCTGGTGGGCGCGGTGGTCTGGCTGGCACGCTGACCGTGCGCCGCCTGGCACTTCCGGTGTTGGCGGCCACCTTCACGCTTCCCGCGGCGGCGCAAGTCGCGGGCGAGAGCAGCCTGCGTCCCATCGTCGTCACGCCCACCCCCGGCGTCGCGCAATCCGCGTTCGACACGCCCGCCTCGGTGGACGTGATCGGCAGCGAGGCGTTGCACGGCGCGCAGCTGGGCATCAACTTGTCCGAATCGCTGGTGCGCGTGCCTGGCATCACGGCGCTGAACCGGCAGAACTACGCGCAGGACATCCAGATCTCCTCCCGCGGGTACGGCGCGCGGTCCACGTTCGGCGTGCGCGGGTTGCGGCTGTACACCGATGGCATCCCCGCCACCGCGCCCGACGGCCAAAGCCAGGTGTCGCACTTCGACCTGCAGTCGGCCGACCGGGTGGAGGTGCTGCGCGGTCCGTTCTCCGCGCTGTACGGCAATTCGTCCGGCGGCGTCATCAGCCTTTTCACCGCCGATGGCGGGCCGGACACGGTGGCCGAAGGGTCCACCGCTTTCGGCAGCTACGGCACGCAGCGGCACAACGTGAAGCTGTCGGGGCAGCAAGGCGCGCTGCAGTACAACGCCAGCGCCACCCGCTTCGAGACCGGCGGCTATCGCGACCACAGCCCGGCCGAGCGCACGGGATTGAACCTGAAGGCGCGCTATGGTTTCAGCCCCGGCACCAAGTTGACGGTGGTGCTGAACAGCGTGGACATGCCGGACACGCAGGACCCGATGGGGCTCACCCGTGCCGAGTTCCAGACCAACCCGAAGCAGGCCAGCCCGGTGGCGCTGGCCTTCAACACGCGCAAGTCGGTGAACCAGCAGCAGGCCGGTGCGATCCTGGAGCATCGGTTGGATGAAGTGCATTCGTTCAAAGTCACCACCTGGCGCGGCATCCGCGACACGACCCAGTTCCAGGCCATTCCGGTGGCGACCCAGGCGCCGGTCACGCCAGTTCCAGGCCATTCCGGTGGCGACCCAGGCGCCGGTCACGCAGCCGGGCGGCGTGATCGGCCTTTCGCGTTCGTACGAAGGGACCGATGGCCGGTGGGTGATGCGCACGCGCGCTCTCGGCACGCCGCTCACCGTGACGGCGGGTCTCACCACCGAGCGCCTAGACGAGCATCGGCTGGGCTTCCAGAACTTCACGGGCACGGGTGTGGCGCAGGTGCTGGGCGTCGAAGGTGCGCTGCGCCGCGACGAGGACAACCGAGTGCGCACCTTCGACCAGTACGTGCAGGGCGTCTGGGAAGGCGAGCGCGTTTCGGTGACGGCGGGCGTGCGGCACTCGCGGGCGCGCTTCGATTCGCGCGACCACTTCATCAGCGGCGCGAACGGCGACGACAGCGGCGCGGTCGCCTACTCGGCCACCACGCCCGTGGCAGGCGTTGTCTGGCACGCGAACGACCGCCTGAACCTGTACGTCAGCGCGGGGCGCGGCTTCGAGACGCCGACCTTCAACGAGCTGGCTTACCGGCCGGGCGGCGGCGGGCTCAACTTCAACCTGCGGAGCGCCACCAGCCGGCAGCTGGAGGTGGGCGCCAAGGCGCTGCTCGGCGGCAACTGGAAGCTGAACGCGGCCTTGTTCGAAGCACGTACCTCGGACGAGCTGGTGGTGCTGACCAACTCGGGCGGGCGCAGCACCTTCCAGAACGCCGGCCGCACGCGTCGCCGCGGCTTCGAAGCCGCGTTGGACGGCACGCTTGGCGGCGGCTGGTCGGCATCGATCGCCGCCACCGCGCTGCAGGCCGAGTACGCCACCGGCTTCCTCACCTGCGGCCCGCCGCCGTGCACCGTGCCCACGGTCGCCATCCCGGCAGGGCAGCGCATCCCCGGCATCCCGCGCACCATGCTGTTCGGCGAGCTGGCCTGGACGCACAAGCCGTGGGGGCTGGAAACGGCAGCCGAGCTGCGGCACACCGGCCGCATGGCGGTGGACGACGCCAACAGCGATTTCGCCGGCGCTTCGACGGTGCTGGCCTTGCGCGCTTCGCTCCGGCAGGCGGTAGGCGCGTGGCGGCTCCGGGAATTCGTGCGGGTGGACAATGTGACGGACCGCCGCTACGCCGGCTCGGTGATCGTGAACGAGGGCAACGGCCGCTTCTTCGAGCCGGCGCCCGGGCGCAACTGGCTGCTGGGCGTGAACGCGGCCTACACCTTCTGAGGCGCAGGATGGAAAACCTGGACGTGATGGTGCTTCGCACGCTGCGCGATTGGCGCGCGGCGGGCAAGCGCGCGCTGCTGGCCACGGTGGTGCGCACCTGGGGATCGTCGCCGCGGCCGATCGGCTCGATCATGGCGCTGGCCGAAGATGGCAGCGTGGTGGGCTCGGTATCGGGTGGCTGCATCGAGGACGACCTGATCTACCGCTTCACGCAGGCGTACTCGGGCAAGGGGGAGGCCAAGGCCATCCCTTCCGGCGCGCCTTCCTTCATCAAGTACGGCATCACCGCCGACGAGGCGCACCGCTTCGGCCTGCCCTGCGGCGGTACGCTGGAACTGCTGCTGGAGTACGACCCCGATGAAGCCGCGCTGTCGCAGCTGGTGTCGGCGCTGGAGGCGGGGCAACTGATGCGCCGCACGGTGCGCATCGCGGATGGCGTGGTGGCACTCGCGCCGGCGGACACCCCCTCCGACCTGGCGGTGACGCCGGAGGCCGTGGTCAACACCTTCGGCCCCGAGTACCGCATGCTGCTGATCGGCGCGGGGCAGCTCACCGAGTACCTGGCGACGATGGCGCTGTTCAGCGGGTTCTCGGTCACGGTGTGCGATCCGCGCGAGGAATACCGCGGCGCGTTCAACGTCCCCGGCGCGAAGCTGGTGAACGACATGCCCGACGACGTGGTGAAGGCTTTCCGCCCCGATCGCCGCAGCTGCGTGGTGGCGCTGACGCACGACCCGAAGCTGGACGACCTGGCGCTGCTGGAAGCGCTGGAGACCGATGCTTTCTACGTCGGCGCCATCGGCAGCCGGCGCAACAACGAAGCGCGGCGCGAGAGGATGATCGAGCACTTCGGGCAGACCGAAGCGTCGCTGGCACGGCTGCGCGGGCCGATCGGCATCTACATCGGCAGCAAGACGCCGCCCGAGATCGCCGTGAGCGTGATGGCCGAGATCCTGGCCGTGAAGAACGGCGTGCCGCTGCCGCGCGACATGGACGTGGCGCAGGCGAAGAACCAGCTGGCGGTGAGCGCCAACGACCCGGGCGCGCTGGTGTGCGGCGTGCCGGGCCGGGACGCGGTCACCGGCGGCTGAAGCCGCCGGGCCCTGGTGAGGGTCAGTGCGCGCCGGCCCGTTCGAAGAACTGGCGGGCGGCGAGGTTGCAGAACGGAGTGACCAGGAAGCCGTGGTAGGCCGGCAGCACGTCGTCGGGGGCGGTGGCTGCCAGCGCAGCCTGGAACCCGGTCTTCATCGCCGCGTACGGATCGGAAGAACCCACCGGCGAGTCGATGTCCAGCAGCGTCAGCCGTGAGGACTGCATGCCGTTGGCGGTGAAATAGCCCGCGGTAGCCTGCGCGTTGGCCCAGAACGAAATGGGATCATTGTGACCGCCGCAGAGCAGCGAGGGCACGTTGGGTACGTAGGTGCGCAGGTCGTTGCGCCGCGCGGCTTTTCTCAGGCCCGTGGACGGGCTGCAGCCAGCCGGATTGGCGGCACATGGATTTGCCGTGATGTCGGCCAGGATGGTGTTGCGGAAGCTGGTCTTGACGAGGTGGTCGGCGTTGAAAAAGATTTCGAACCCGGCGTTCTGGGGCAGCGAATCGGCCGCGAACAGCGCCAGCTGGGGCAGCTTGCCCGCCACTACCAGGTCCGTGAAGCTGCTGGCGCCCGGCACGAGGGTTTCGATGCCGGTCGCGTATTGCGCCTCATAGACATCCGACGGTGATGCATAGATGTCGCCGTACGCTTTCTGGTAGCCGTTCAGCACCATGGGCAGGAACAGGGGGCCGCCCAGGTTCGGGCTGCCCCCGAACACGGCGTCCGTCAGCAGCGACATCGCGTAGGGACCCGAGATCGGCGCCATCGCCGTCACCGGGACGCCGGTCAGGTCCGCGGAGAGCTGCATCAGCCGCTGCGTCGCCATCGCCACGTACCCGCCCTGCGAGACGCCGGTGAGAAAGAGCTTGCCCGACTCGCTGGTGCTCACCTTCGCGAATGCCACGCGCGCCGCGCGATAGGCGTCCCGGACATCGATGCTCTGCTGGCTGCCGTTCAGGTAGGCGTGGTAGCGCAGGGACGAGCCCGCGTACCCGGCGTAGTTGGGCGCCACGACGATGTAGCCCTGCGCGGCGTACACGGCCGCGACCTCCGCCGATTCCTGGTGCGCGGCCGGATCGGCCATGTCGAACGACGTCTTCTCCTCGGTGCCGTGCGCGTAGATCACCACCGGGTGCGGGCCGTTGCACACCGCGGCCGGCCCCGAAGGCACCATGAGCGCGGCGGTGGCGTCGGTGGCCTCGCCAAGCGCGCCCAGGGTGCTGTACTTGATGGAATAGGTGGTCACCGTGCAGGTGGGCGCGCCAAGAACGGCGGACAGCCCAGGCTGCTGGCCATCGAGCACGGCCTGCAACGCTGCCGGAGCGAGGGCGCTCCTGGATTGCGGGTCCTGCAGCAGCGCGCCCGTGCCGCCGCTGGTCGAGCTTCCTCCTCCTCCGCACGCGGAAAGGGCGGCGGCCGCCGCCAGCAACATCAATCGCTTCAGTTGGTTCATTGGTCTTCATGTGGATTGCTTCAAACCGGCACCCCCACGGAGGAGCTGCCGCCCTGTTCCATGGAGACAGTGATCCAGGAACCTCGAGCTTCTAACTCGGAGGGGGCTAAGGGAATCCGCTGATAGACCGCGTGCTATGAACCTCCGGCGTGTCGTGAATACGTGGGACCGGCAACGCCGCAATGAAAAAGGGCGCCCTTGGGCGCCCTTTTTTTCGAGCCGTGTGCGGCTCACATCTTCTTGTACGAATCCACCAGCTGCTGGCCTTCGGGGCCGGCTTTTTCCAGCCATTCCTTCAGCATGGTGTCGCCGACCTTCTGCATGTCGGCCTTCAGGCCGGGCGGCGGCGTGAGGATCTGCATGCCGTTGGCCTTGAGCTTGTCCAGCGTCTCGGCGTTGGCCTTCTTGCTGGCCGCCCAGCCGCGCGTTTCCGCTTCGGCGCCGGCCTTGAGCAGCGCGTCCTGCGTGGCCTTGTCCAGCGCGTTGAAGGCGGCGCGGTTGACGATGACCGCGTTCTTCGGCAGCCAGGCCTGCGTGTCGTACCAGTTCTTGATGTGCTCGTATGTCTTGGTGTCGTAGCCGGTGGAGCCGGACGACATGTACGAGTCGATCACGCCCGTGGCCATGGCCTGCGACAGTTCGGCGGCCTGCACGGTGACCGGCTGCGCGCCCACCAGTTCGGCGATGCGGGCGGTGGCGGGGCTGTACGCGCGCCACTTCAGGCCCTTCATGTCGGCGGCGGAACTGAGCGTCTTCTTGGTGTAGATGCCCTGCGGCGGCCACGCCACCGCGTACAGCACCATCATGCCCTGCTCGCCGAGCTTCTTCTCCAGCAGCGGCTTCTGCGCGCGCCAGAGCTTGTAGGCGGCGTCGTAGCTGTCGGCCAGGAAAGGGATGCCGTCCGCGCCGAAGATCTGCCATTCGTTCTGGAAGTTCACCAGCAGGATCTCGCCGATCTGCGCTTGGCCGCCCTGCACGGCGCGCTTGATCTCGGGCGCCTTGAACAGCGAGGCATTGGCGTGCACCGTGATCTTCAGCTTGCCGCCGGTGGCCTTGTCCACGTCCTTGGCGAACTGTTCGAGGTTCTCGGTGTGGAAGTTGGACGCGGGGTAGGCCGCGGGCAGATCCCACTTGGTCTGGGCCATGGCCGATGCCGACAGCGCCAGCGCGGCGGCCGTGATGGCGTACTTGAGTTTCATGGACGCTCCGGGAGAGTGTTGTGATGAGCCGGGGCAGGATACGTGCAATTCCCGGGCCAACGGATGCGGTGTTACCCCAAGCGGGCCGGCGGCCCGCGCTCACATCTTGGACGGCAGCCAGACGGCGATGCCCGGGAACCACCAGAGCAGCAGCACCATCCCGCACATCAGGAAGAAGAAGGGCATGGTCACGCGAGCGATCCAGGTGATCTCCTTGCCCGTCATGCCCTGCAGCACGAACAGGTTGAAGCCCACCGGCGGCGTGATCTGCGCCATCTCGACCACGATGACGATGAAGATGCCGAACCAGATCAGGTCGATCTTCGCCGCCGTCACCGTGGGCAGGATCACGCCCATGGTCAGCACCACCATCGAGATGCCGTCGAGGAAGCAGCCGAGGATGATGTAGAAGATGGACAGCGCGATCACCAGCATGAACGGCGACAGGCCCAGCGAGCTGACGAACTCGGCCAGGTGGCGCGGCAGGCCGATGTAGCCCATGGCCAGGGTGAGGAAGGCGGCGCCCGCGAGGATCAGCGCGATCATGCAGTACAGGCGCGTGGCGCCCAGCAGCGATTCCTTGAAGGTGGCCCAGCTGAGCGAGCGCTGTGCAGCCGAGAGGACCAGCGAGCCGACCACGCCCACCGCGGCGGCTTCGGTCGCGGTGGCGAACCCGGAGTAGATGGACCCGAGCACGGCGCCGATCAGCAGCACCACGGGGATCAGGTGCCGCGACTCGTGCAGGCGCTCGCGCAGCGACATGGGTGCGTCGGGCGGGGGCACGCGGCCGCGATTGAGCGCCGACCACACGCCCAGGTAGCCCGAGAACAGCGCCGCCAGCAGGATGCCGGGCAGGATGCCGGCGACGAACAGGCGCGCGATGGAGACGTCGGCGGTGACGCCGTACACGATCATGATGATCGACGGCGGGATCAGCAGGCCCAGCGTGCCGGCGCCTGCCAGCGAGCCGATGGTGATGTCCTCGGGGTAGCCGCGCCGGCCCAGCTCGGGCAGCGTCATCTTGCCGATGGTGGCGCAGGTGGCGGCCGAGGAACCCGACACGGCGGCGAAGATGGTGCACCCGATGACGTTGGTGTGCAGCAGCCGGCCGGGCAGGCGGCTGACCCATGGGGCCAGCCCGCGGAACATGCTTTCCGACAGCTTGGTGCGGAACAGGATCTCGCCCATCCAGATGAACAGGGGCAGGGCGGTGAGCGTCCAGCTGGAGGCCGAGCCCCAGACCGTGACGGCCATCGCGTCGCCGGCCGGGCGCGAGGAGAACAGCTGCATGCCGATCCAGGCCACGCCGGCCAGCGTGAGGCCGATCCAGACGCCGCTGGCCAGCAGGGCGAACAGCGAGACGATCAGCAGGGTGGTGATGACGACGTCATTCATTGTGCAGGGCCTCCTCGTTTTCCGCGACGACGCGGCGGCCGCGCAGCTCCTGCACCCATTCGTCGACGAAGGCCAGCAGCAGCACCAGGGTGCCGATGGCCATCGCCAGCTGCGGGATCCACAGGGGCGTGGCGTCGTTGCTCGTGGACACGTCGTTCAACTGGTACGACACCACGGCCAGGCGCACGGAGTAGAACGCGAACAGCGCCGCCAGCAGCACCGCGGCGGTCAGCGCCCAGATCTCCAGGCCGCGCCTCGCGCCGCCCTGCAGGCGCGCGAGGATCAGCGTCACCCGGATGTGTTCGTTGCGCTTGAGCGTGTGCGCCAGCGCCAGGAAGCCCGCGGCGGCCATGGCGTAGCCCGCGTAGGCGTCGGTACCCGCCACGTGGAACTGCAACTGGCGGCTGACGATGGACAGCAGCACCATCAGCAGCACGCCTACCATCGCCAATGCGGCCAGCCAGGCCGCGGCGTCGTAGATGAAATCCAGCAGTTTTCGCATCAGAAGCCCCGTCTTGTCCGCCCACGGCTCGCGGTGTGCTGGACGAGCGATTCTCGCTCAGGAGCGGCACGGCGCCGCCGCGGGCCGGCGATGCGCCGGACGGGATGTTTGATCTTCGAGACAATGCGGGCCATGGACACCGGCAAGCAGGATGCGTTCCTGGAAAACTACCGCTGGCTGGCGCGCTACAACCGCTGGTTCAACGCCCGCCTGTACGACGCCTGCGAACGGCTGGACGACGCGGGCCGCCGGCAGGATCGCGGCGCGTTCTTCGGGTCCATCCACCGCACGCTGAACCACCTGGTGTGGGCCGACCGGATGTGGCTGGGCCGCATGGCCGCACTGGGACCGTTCCAGTCGCTGACGCCCGGCGTGCTGGCGCTGCCGCAAGGTGCAGTGCACGAAACGGTGCTGTACGAAGACTGGTCCGAACTGCGCAAGGCACGCGCGGAACTGGACGACGCCATCGTCGCCTGGACGCTGGAGATGGATGCGCGCCGGCCGCTGGCCGTGATGCGCTACGCGAACACGAAAGGCGTGAAGCGCGAGCACGCCGCATGGCGGGCGATGACCCATTTCTTCAACCACCAGGCGCACCACCGCGGCCAGGTCACCACGCTGCTGGTGCAGGCTGGTGTGGACCCGGGCGTCACCGACCTGATCGCGTTGCCGGACAACGCCTGAAAAAGAAGAAGCCCGCCGAAGCGGGCTTTCTTCATCGCGCGCGGGGCGCTTACTTCTTGGGGGCGCTGGCCGCGGTCTTGCTGGCTTCGGCCTTGTCCTTCTTCTCTTCCGCCTTCGCTTCGGCCTTGGCCTGCTTGGCGTCGGCCTTCGCTTCCTTCTTCTCGGCCTTGGCGTCGGCCTTGGCTTCCTTCTTGTCGGCCGTGGCGTCCGCCTTCGCGTCGGCGGACTTCTTCGCGTCCTTGGCGGCATCCTTCTTGTCGTTCTTGGCCGCGGCGCCGGTGGCGGCCGGCTTGTACGACTTGCCGCCGACCGTCAGGCCGGCTTCGGACAGGTTCTCGGCGCGCTTCTCGCCCACGCCCTTCACGCGCGTGATGAAGTCGTTCCAGTCCTTGAAGTCGCCCTTCTTGCGTTCCGTCATGATGATCTTGCTGGTGCCGGGGCCGATGCCCTTCACGCTGTCGAGCTCGGCTTCGGTGGCCTTGTTGACGTCGACGGCCGCCAGCGCCAGGGTGGCGGAGAGCAGCAGGGCCAGGGTGGCCAGGATCTTCTTGAACATGGGTACTCCTTCGCAAGGATGGTAGGAGTCCCCTCAACGGCGGGCGGCTGCGCGGCGTTGACGCGGCGCGCGGCTCAGCCTTGGCGCGAGAGCTCTTCCATGTACCGCGCGACGCCCGTGTGCACATCGGCAAAGACGTGCTCGCAACCGGCGGCGCGCAGGTTCGTCAGGTCGGCCTGCGTGTAGCTCTGGTACTTGCCGCGCAGCGCGTCGGGGAAGGGGGTGTACTCGATGAGTCCCGCCTTCGCGGCCGACTCGGCCGTGTGCTGCCGGCCCGACAGCGAGGACACCACGGCGGCCGCGACGTCATTGAAGGGTTGCGCGCGCCCCGTGCCCAGGTTGTAGATGCCGGACTTCTCGGGGTGGTCGAAGAACCAGAGGTTCACCGCGACCACGTCGTCGACGAACACGAAGTCGCGGCGCTGCTCGCCGGGGCCGTAGCCGCCGTATTCGCCGAAGAGCTTGACCTTGCCCTGCTCGCGGAACTGGTTGAACTGGTGGAAGGCGACGCTGGCCATGCGGCCCTTGTGCTGCTCGCGCGGGCCGTACACGTTGAAGTAGCGGAAGCCCGCCACCTGGCGCTTGTTGCGCTTGAAGTCGCGGCCGCATTCGCGGCGCATGCGCTGGTCGAACAGCAGCTTGGAGTAGCCGTACACGTTCAGCGGCCGCTCGAATTGCGGCACTTCGCGGAAGGTGTCGGAGCCGCCGTACGTGGCGGCCGACGACGCGTACAGCAGGCGCGTTCCGCGCTGCTGGCACGACTCGTACAGCGAGCAGGACACGCCGTAGTTGTTGTCCATCATGTACTTGCCGTCCTGCTCCATCGTGTCGCTGCACGCGCCTTCGTGGAACACGGCGTCGACCTTGCCGAAGTGGTTCTCGGCGAACAGGCCGTAGAACTCGTCGGCGTCCAGGTAGTCCTCGATGAACAGGTCGGACAGGTTCCTGAACTTGTCGCCCTGCGTGAGGTCGTCGACGGCGATGATGTTCTCGATGCCGCGCTGGTTCAGGCCCTTGATGATGTTGCTGCCGATGAACCCGGCGGCACCCGTGACGACGACACGCGTCATGCGCTCAGCTCCTCATACGAAACGGTGGCGGTGCCGAACTTGCCCACCACGATGCCGCCCGCCTTGTTGGCCAGGGGCATGGCCTGGCGCAGCGGCAGGCCCGCGGCCACCAGCGCGGCCAGCGTGGCGATGACGGTGTCGCCGGCGCCGGTGACGTCGAACACCTCGCGCGCCTGCGCCTGCACGTGCGTGTCGCCTTGTGCGTCGAACAGCGTCATGCCGTCCTCGCCCAGCGTGACCAGGATGGCGTCCAGCTCCAGCTGCGCGCGCAGGTTCTGCGCCTTTTCGCGCAGCTGTGCCTCGTCGCGCCAGCCGCCCACCACCTGCTGCAGTTCCGCGCGGTTGGGCGTGATGACGGTGGCGCCCGCGTAGCGCGCGTAGTCGGAGCCCTTGGGGTCGACCAGCACCGCCTTGCCCAGCTCGCGCGCGGCTTCGATCATGTGCGGGATGTGCGCGAGGCCGCCCTTGCCGTAGTCGGAGAACAGGATGGCCTGGTGCCGCGGCGCGAGCTGCGCGAAAGCCTCGTTCTGCGAAGCCAGCGCCTCGTGGTCGGGCTCGTTCTCGAAGTCCATGCGCAGCAGCTGCTGCTGGCGGCCGATGACACGCAGCTTCACCGTGGTCTTCAGGCCCGGGTCGCGTTTCAGGTGCGTCGCGATGCCGGTTGCGCGCAGCAGCTGTTCCAGTTTCTGGCCGGGCTCGTCGTCGCCGATGACGCCCAGGAAGCTGGCCTGCGCGCCCAGCGTGACCACGTTGTAGGCCACGTTGGCGGCGGCGCCGATACGTTCTTCCTCGCGGCTGACCTTGACCACCGGCACCGGGGCCTCGGGCGAGATGCGCTCCACCGCGCCGTGCCAGTAGCGGTCGAGCATGGCGTCGCCGACCACGAGGACGCAGGCCTGGGCGAGTTGTTGCTTGGCTGGGATCATGTGTTCAGAGTTCTTCCACGCGGCGCGGGGGGTAGCTGTCCCACGCCTGGCAGCCGGGGCATTGCCAGAAGTGCTGCTTGGCTTCGAAGCCGCAGGCGGCGCAGCGGTAGCGCACCAGCGGCTTGGCTGCGTGCTCCAGCGCGCGCTGCACCCGGGCATGGTACTGCTGGTGCTCCAGCTTTTCGCCGGCCAGCCAGCGCGAGGCGGCCACCAGCGAAGGCTCGCGCTCCAGGTGGCGCACGTACCAGTCGCGCGCGTCGCCGTTGCTGTCGAGCGAAACGATGGCTTCCAGCACGTCCAGCGAAGGCGAAAGCTCGTAGCTGTGCTTGAGCATGGCCAAGGCCTGGTGCTCCATGCCGCATGCGGCGGCGTACTGGGCCAGCGGCCGGGCCAGCAGCGGGATGGAAGCGGGCGAAGCCTGGCCCAATTCGTCCAGCAGGCGGAAAGCGCCGGCGGCGTCGCCGGCCTTGCGGCGCGACGCGGCCAGTTCGATGGCGGGGCGGGGCGAATCGGGCGCGGCCTGCATGGCCTGGCGCAGCAGGCTTTCGGCTTCGGCGCCGTCGGACAGCGCGGCCTGTTCGCACAGGTAGTGCGCGCGGCGCCCGGCGAAGCTGCCCTGGCCGGACTCTTCCAGGCGGTGGGCGATCTCGGCGGCCTGCGTCCAGTCGCGCGAGCGCTCGTAGATGGACAGCAGCGCCAGCAAGGCCTGGCCTTCGTACGCGGTGCCGTCCAGTTTGCGCAGGGCTTCTTCCGCGCGGTCGAGCAGGCCCGCCTTGAGGAAGTCCAGCGCGAGCGCGTGCTGCGCGCGCTGGCGCTCGGCGCGGCTCAGGTCGCCGCGCGAGAGCAGGTGTTCGTGCACGCGCACCGCGCGCTCGTATTCGCCGCGGCGGCGGAACAGGTTGCCCAGCGCGAAGTGCAGCTCGGACGTGTCGGGGTCGCCGCGGACCGCTTCGATG
Organism: Ramlibacter humi; assembly: GCF_004681975.1. Taxonomy (GTDB): domain Bacteria; phylum Pseudomonadota; class Gammaproteobacteria; order Burkholderiales; family Burkholderiaceae_C; genus Ramlibacter; species Ramlibacter humi. Next base: position 295,508 of record NZ_SMLK01000004.1, on the reverse strand, counting down.
AACGCGTCGATGGCCTGGTCCTGCTGTTCGTTCAGCAGGAAGTTCAGGCCGCGGAAGTAGGCCTTGGGCGCCTGCCGGTTTTCGATGCGCAGCTGGCGCAGGTCCAGGCGTGAGGCCACCCAGCCCAGCACGAACGCGATGGGCAGGCCCCAGAGGACCCAGCTGAGGTCAAAGTCCATTCGGCTGCGTCAGGTCGGCCGCGGGGGCGGCATTGGGTCCGGCGGGTTGCGCCGCGGCGCGGCGGGCAGCGGCGCGCTGGCGCCACCAGCGCGGCACCATGCCCATGGCGCCGACCACCAGGCCCAGCGCGAAGGCGGCCAGCACCACCAGCACCAGCGGGGCGCGCCAGGCAGTGCCGAAGAAAAAGTTCAGCGTCGCCTGTTGCTGGTTGTTCAGCGCGAAGGCGAAAAGCGTAAAAAAAATGGCTGCCTTGAGCAGCCACATCAGGTACTTCATCAGGCTCCTCGGAACTTGATGACGAATGACGAAATGACTTCGGCTTCGCCTTCAATGACGCGGCTCGCGCCGCATGACAGGCATCATTCTGTCATTGAGCCGCGCAGCGGCGAAGTCATTTGTCATGCGCAGCCATTTCCTCGGTCCTCTTGTCGACGGCCTCGCGCAGCGCCTTGCCCGGCTTGAAGTGCGGCACGCGCTTCTCCGGGATCTGCACGCTTTCGCCGGAGCGCGGGTTGCGCCCCAGGCGCGGCGGGCGCCGGTTGATCGAGAAGCTGCCGAAGCCGCGGATCTCGATGCGGTGCCCGCGCACCAGCGCTTCGCCCATGGCGTCGAGGATGGCCTTGACGGCGTACTCGGCGTCGCGGTGCGTCAGCTGCCCGAAGCGGGCGGCCAGTTCTTCGACGAGGTCGCTGCGGGTCATGACGTTCGCGTGCGCTCACATGACTTCGCCGCAAGCGGCCCAATGACGAATGAATTCATTGGTCATCGAAGCCGCGCAGCGGCGAGGTCATTGAGTCATCACTTCTCGAGCTTGGCCTTGAGCAGCGCGCCCAGGTTGGTCGTGCCCGCGTTCTCGCGCGCCGACGCCTGGTTCAGGTTGGCCATCGCACCCTGCTCGTCGGCCATGTCCTTGGCCTTGACGGACAGCTGGATGTTGCGCGTCTTGCGGTCGATGTTGACGACCACGGCGCTGACTTCGTCGCCTTCCTTGAGCACGTTGCGCGCGTCTTCCACGCGGTCACGGCTGATCTCGGAGGCGCGCAGGTAGCCCAGGATGTCCTGGCCCAGGTCGATCTCGGCGCCCTTGGGGTCGACGGTCTTGACCTTGCCCGACACCACGGAGCCCTTGTCGTGGATCGACACGAAGGTGGTGAACGGGTCGGCGTCCAGCTGCTTGACGCCCAGGCTGATGCGCTCGCGGTCCACGTCGACGGCCAGCACGATGGCTTCGACTTCCTGGCCCTTCTTGTAGTTGCGCACGGCGGCTTCGCCGGTTTCGTTCCAGGACAGGTCGGACAGGTGCACCAGGCCGTCGATGCCGGCGGCCAGGCCCACGAAGATGCCGAAGTCGGTGATCGACTTGATCGGGCCCTTCACGCGGTCGCCGCGCTTGGTGTTCTGCGCGAATTCCTGCCACGGGTTGGCCTTGCACTGCTTCATGCCCAGGCTGATGCGGCGCTTGTCCTCGTCGATCTCCAGGACCATGACTTCGACTTCGTCGCCCAGCGACACGACCTTGGACGGGGCCACGTTCTTGTTGGTCCAGTCCATCTCGGACACGTGCACCAGGCCTTCGATGCCGGGTTCCAGCTCGACGAACGCGCCGTAGTCGGCGATGTTCGTGACCTTGCCGAACATGCGCGTGCCCTGCGGGTAGCGGCGCGACACGCCCAGCCACGGGTCGTCGCCCATCTGCTTGAGGCCCAGCGAGACGCGGTTCTTCTCGGTGTCGAACTTGAGGATCTTGGCCGTGATCTCCTGGCCGGCCTGAACCACCTCGGACGGGTGGCGCACGCGGCGCCAGGCCATGTCGGTGATGTGCAGCAGGCCGTCGATGCCGCCGAGGTCGACGAACGCGCCGTACTCGGTGATGTTCTTGACCACGCCGCGGACGATGGAGCCTTCCTTCAGGGTTTCCATCAGCTTGGCGCGCTCTTCGCCCATGGACGCTTCCACGACGGCGCGGCGCGACAGCACGACGTTGTTGCGCTTGCGGTCGAGCTTGATGACCTTGAATTCCAGGGTCTTGCCTTCGTAAGGCGTCAGGTCCTTGATGGGACGCGTGTCGATCAGCGAGCCGGGCAGGAAGGCGCGGATGCCGTTGACCAGCACGGTGAGGCCGCCCTTGACCTTGCCGGTGGTGGTGCCGGTGACGAACTCGCCGGATTCCAGGGCCTTTTCCAGGGCCATCCACGAGGCCAGGCGCTTGGCCTTGTCGCGCGACAGGATGGTGTCGCCGTAGCCGTTCTCGATGGCGTCGATGGCGACCGACACGAAGTCGCCCACCTGCACCTCGATCTCGCCCTTGTCGTTCTTGAACTCGTCGATGGGCACGTACGCTTCGGACTTCAGGCCGGCGTTGACCACGACGAAGTTGTGTTCGATGCGCACCACCTCGGCGGTGATGACCTCGCCCTGGCGCATTTCAGCGCGCTGCAGCGATTCCTCGAAAAGGGCGGCGAAGGATTCAGACATTCGGTTTCCTTGCACGTCGGCAGGATTCACACCGGCACCATGCCGATGTTTCCAAGGCTGCGGACGGCTATCTTTTGCGGCTTTGCGGCCGCGGGTTGGTTGTCGATCCGCACCGCCAGTGCGCTGCTGCGCGGGTGGGGGCGTTGCGGGCCTGTCTACCGTGACCGTCGCCGGCCGCGGCTTACTGCTGTTGCGAGGCCGCCGCGAACGGCTGCCTGGCTTCCCACCAGCCGAGCACCTGGGCGACCGAGTCTTCGACCGATTGCTCCGAGTTGTCCAGCAGGAGGGCATCCTGCGCCGGCTTCAAGGGAGCGACGGCGCGCTGTGAGTCGCGGGCGTCGCGCGCTTCGAGGTCGGCGCGAAGAACGTCGATTGTAGTGGGAATACCCTTTGAAATCAATTGCTTATGCCGCCGCTCGGCGCGCTTGGCGGCGCTGGCGGTGAGGAACACCTTCATGGGCGCGCCCGGGAAGATCACCGTGCCCATGTCGCGCCCGTCGGCCACCAGCCCCGGCAGGCGGCGGAACGAGTGCTGCAGGGCGACCAGCGCGGTGCGCACGGCGGGCAGCACCGACACCCTGGAGGCATTCATGCCCGCTTCCTCGGTGCGGATGGCGTCGCTGACGTCCTCGCCGGAGAGCAGCACGTGGCCGCCTTCGAAGCGCACCGGCAGCACCCGGGCCATGGCCGCGATCTGCTGCTCGTGCGCCAGGTCCAGCGCGAAGCCCTGGCGCAGCGCGGCCAGCGCCGTCAGGCGGTACAGCGCGCCGGAATCGAGGTAGTGGAACCCCAGCCGCCGAGCAGTTTCCGCAGCCAGCGTGCCTTTGCCGGAGGCGGTTGGCCCGTCGACGCAGACGACCGGCACCTGCGCCGTGTCCACGCGCGCGACCGAGAACAACGCCTCGAAGTAATCCGGGAAGGTCTTGGCCACGCACTTCGGGTCTTCGATGCGCACCGGCAAGCCCACCGGGTTGAAAGCCGCGAGCGAGAAGCACATGGCGACGCGGTGGTCGTCGTAGGTGTGGATGGACGCGGCGCGCCACTGCGCCGGTGGCGAGACCTTCAGGAAGTCGGCGCCTTCGTCGACGGTGGCGCCGAGCTTGCGCAGTTCCGTGGCCATGGCGGCGAGGCGGTCGGTTTCCTTCACGCGCCAGCTGGCGATGTTGCGCAGCGTGGTGGGGCCGCCCGCGTACAGCGCCATCACGGCCAGTGTCATGGCGGCGTCGGGGATGTGGTTGCAATCGAGGTCGATCGCCTTCAACGGCCACGCGCCGCGCTTGACCTCCACCCAGTTGGGCCCGGCGCTGACGGCGCCGCCCATCGCTTCGACGGCCTGGAGGAACCGGATGTCGCCCTGGATGGAGTCGCGACCCACGCCGAGGATGCGCACGCCTTCCGGCGACGCGATGGCGCCCAGCGCGGCGAAGTAGCTGGCCGAGGAAGCGTCGGCTTCCACGTGCACTTCGCCCGGCGTGGCGTAGCGGCTGCCGGCGGGGATGGTGAAGCGTTGCCAGCCATCGCGGCGCACCTGCACGCCGAATCGCGCCAGCAGGTTGAGCGTGATCTCGATGTAGGGCTTGGAGATGAGCTCGCCCACCACCTCGATCACGATGTCCTTCGCCGCCACCAGCGGCAGCGCCATCAGCAGCGCGGTGAGGAACTGGCTGGACACGTCGCCGCGCACGCGGATGGGCGCGTCGAGCTTCAGCTGCGGCCGGCCGATGCGAAGCGGCGGGTAGCCGGGATTGCCGAGGTAGCCGATGTCGCAGCCCAGCGGCAGCAGCGCGTCGACGAGATCGCCGATGGGCCGCTCGTGCATCCGGGCGACACCCGACAACTCGAAGTCGCCGCCCAGCACGGCCAGCGCGGCGGCCAGCGGGCGCATCGCGGTGCCGGCGTTGCCGAGAAAGAGTTTCGCCTGGCGCGCCGGGCCCTTCGCGCCGAAGCCGGTGATGCGCACGACGCCGCCATCGTGCTGCACGCCACAGCCCAGCGCGCGCAGCGCTTCGAGCATCACGCGCGTGTCGTCGGAGTCGAGCAGGTCGTGGACGGCCGTCGTGCCCTGGCTCAGCGCCGCCAGCAGCAGCACGCGGTTGGAGATGCTCTTGGAGCCGGGCAGGCGCACTTCGCCCGCGGCGCCCTGCAGCGGGGGAAGGTCGAGAAACGCGGTGTCGAACATCGGCCGCAGCGTAGCGCGGCGTCAGGCCCGGCGGGCGCCCATGCGCCAGTTCGCGCGCAGCTGGCTGGCCTGGGCGATGAGTTCTTCCAGCGCCTCGCCGTTGCCGGCCTCGATGAGCGAGTGCATGGCCTGCAGCGTCTGCTGGAAGAACTGGGTCTGTTCCAGCAGTTCCTGCTTGTTGGCCAGCAGGATGTCGCGCCACATCTTGGGTTCGCTGGCCGCGATGCGCGTGAAGTCGCGAAAGCCCGGGCCGGCCAGCGACAGGAAGTCCTGGCCGTGCGGCTGGGCCGCGATGGCGTTGACCAGCGCGAAGGCGATGAGGTGGGGCAGGTGGCTGACGGCCGCGAAAGCCGAGTCGTGCGCCTCCGGCGCCATCTGCAGCACCTGGCAGCCGATGCCTTCCCACACGTCCTTGGCCTTGCCCAGCTGCGCGACCTGCGTTCGTTCGAGGGGCGTGAGGATGACCTGGCGGTTGGTGTACAGGTCGGGGTCGGCGTGCTCCACGCCCGAGGCTTCCTTGCCGGCGATGGGGTGGCAGGGCACGAACGAGCCCACGTTGTCGCGCAGCACCCGGCGCGCCGCATCGACGACGTCGCGCTTGGTGGAGCCGACGTCCATGATCAGCATGTCCTTGTTGACCAGGTGGCGGATGGCCTTGAGCGTGGCTTCCGTCGCGGCCACCGGCACGGCCAGCAGCACGATGTCGGCGCCCGAGACGGCCAGCAGCGCCGAGGGCGCCTCGACGTCGATGACGCCCATCTGGCGCGCGCGCTCGGTGGTGGAGGGCGACTTGCTGTAGCCCACCACCCGCTTGACCAGGCCGGCCCGCTTGAGGGCGAGCGCGAACGACCCACCCATGAGGCCGCAGCCGATCAGGCCCAGTTGCTCGAACATGCTCTTTACTCCGCTCTCGTTTGTTGTCGTCAGTCGCCCACGGGGTAGGTGCCCAGCACCTTGTAGTAGGCGCACAGCTTCTGAAGGTCGGCCAGAGCGGCCGCGACGTGCGGCTGGGAGGGGTGCCCCTGCACGTCGATGAAGAAGAAATATTCCCACTGGCCGGATTTGGCCGGGCGGGATTCGAAACGCGTCATCGACACGCCGTGCTGCTTGAGCGGCACCAGGATGTCGTGCACCGCGCCGGGCTTGTTGGGCACCGAGACCACCACGCTCACGCAGTCCTTGCCGGAAGCCTGGGGCGCGGCCAGGGTCTGCGGCAGGCAGACGACGGCGAAGCGGGTGCGGTTGAAGGCTTCGTCCTGGATGGCGTGCGCCGCGATGTGCAGGCCGAATTCGCTGCCGGCGCGCTCGCCGGCGATGGCGGCCCAGGCCGGGTTGCCGGCGGCCATGCGCGCGCCTTCGGCGTTGCTGGCGACCGCGCGGCGCTCCGCGCCGGGCAGGTGCTTGGCCAGCCAGCCCTGGCATTGGGCCAGCGCTTGCGGATGCGCCAGCACGGCTTCGATGCCTTCGAGCGAGCGTTCCTTGCGCAGCAGGTGGTGGCGAACCAGCAGGCTGATCTCGCCCACGATGTGCAGCGGAGAAGTGAGCAGCAGGTCGAGCGAGCGCGTGACCACGCCTTCGGTGCTGTTCTCCACCGGCACCACGCCGAAATCGGCGGTGCCGGCCGTGGCAGCCTGGAACACCTCGTCGAAGCTGACGCAGGGCACGTGTTCGATGCTGGAGCCGAAGAACTGCACGGCCGCCTGCTCGCTGAACGTGCCTGCGGGGCCCAGGTAAGCGACGCGCTGCGGCGCTTCCAGCGCGCGGCAGGCCGACATGATCTCGCGCCAGATGGTGGCGACGTTCTCGGGCTTCAGCGGGCCTGCGTTGCGCGTCTGCAAGCCGTGGATGACCTGGGCTTCGCGCTCGGGGCGGAACACCGGCGAGCCTTCGCCGCGCTTGAGCTCGCCGACTTCGTTGGCGAGCGAAGCGCGGCGGTTGAGCGCCGCCAGCAGTTCGCGGTCGACGGCGTCGATCTCGGTGCGCAGCTGCGCCAGGTCGCGGGGCATGCGGCTAGCCTTCGCCGCCGTCCGGCGCCGCGTCCACCGCGTCGCCTTCGCCTTGGGCATCGTTTTCCACGATGCGCTGCAGGCCGCTGAGCTTGGAGCCTTCGTCCAGCCCGATCAGCGTGACACCCTGGGTGGCGCGGCCGAGTTCGCGGATCTCGCCGACGCGCGTGCGCACGAGGACGCCGCGGTCGGTGATGAGCATGATCTCGTCGTCGGCGTGCACCAGCGTGGCGGCCACGACCTTGCCGTTGCGCTCGCTCTGCTGGATGGCGATCATTCCCTTGGTGCCGCGGCCGTGGCGCGTGTATTCCACGATGGGCGTGCGCTTGCCGTAGCCGTTCTCGGTGGCGGTGAGCACGCTCTGCTGCTCGTCTTCGGCCACCAGCATGGCGATGACGCCCTGGCCTTCGTCCAGCTGCATGCCCTTGACCCCGCGCGCCGCGCGGCCCATCGGGCGCACGTCGTTCTCGTCGAAGCGCACGGCCTTGCCGCCGTCGGAGAACAGCATCACGTCGTGCTTGCCGTCGGTGAGCGAAGCGCCGATGAGGAAGTCGCCCTCGTCCAGGTCGACGGCGATGATGCCGGCCTTGCGCGGGTTGCTGAACTCGTCCAGCGCGGTCTTCTTCACCACCCCCATGCTCGTGGCCATGAACACGTAGTGGTCGGCGGGGAAGCTGCGGAACTCGCCCGTCAGCGGCAGCACCACGTTGATCTTCTCGCCTTCGGCCAGCGGGAACATGTTGACGATGGGGCGGCCGCGCGAACCGCGCGAGCCCGCGGGCACTTCCCACACCTTCAGCCAGTACAGGCGGCCGCGGTTGGAGAAGGCCAGCAGCCAGTCGTGCGTGTTGGCGATGAAGAGCTGGTCGATCCAGTCGTCTTCCTTGGTCTGCGTGGCCTGCTTGCCGCGGCCGCCGCGCTTCTGCGCGCGGTACTCGGACAGCGGCTGGCTCTTGATGTAGCCCTGGTGCGAGAGCGTCACCACCATGTCGGTGGGCGTGATCAGGTCCTCGGTGGCCAGGTCCTGAGCGTTGTGCTCCACCTGGCTGCGGCGGGCGCCCGCCTTGGTCTGGCCGAACTCCTGCTTCAGCGCGGTGAGCTCTTCGCTGATGATGGTGGATACGCGCTGCGGCTTGGCCAGGATGTCCAGCAGGTCGTCGATCTCCGCCATCACTTCCTTGTACTCGGCGACGATCTTGTCCTGCTCCAGGCCCGTCAGGCGCTGCAGGCGCATCTGCAGGATTTCCTGGGCCTGGGTTTCGGATAGGCGATACAGGCCGTCGCCCTGCATTCCGTACTCGATGCCGAGCCCCTCGGGGCGGTAGTCGTCGGCGTTCACGACGCCGCCGTCGGCCTTGGCGCGGGTGAGCATCTCGCGCACCAGCTTGCTGTCCCAGCTGCGCGTCATCAGCTCGGCCTTGGCCACCGGCGGGGTGGGGCTCTCGCGGATGATGCGGATGAACTCGTCGATGTTGGCCAGCGCGACGGCCAGGCCTTCCAGCACATGGCCGCGCTCGCGGGCCTTGCGCAGGTTGAACACCGTGCGCCGCGTGACCACTTCGCGGCGGTGCTCCAGGAAGACCTCGACCAGGTCCTTCAGGTTGCAGAGCTTCGGCTGCCCGTTGATCAGGGCCACCATGTTGATGCCGAAGGTGTCCTGCAGCTGGGTCTGCTTGTAGAGGTTGTTCAGGACGACCTCGGGCACTTCGCCGCGCTTGAGCTCGATGACCAGCCGCATGCCGGACTTGTCGCTCTCGTCCTGGATGTGGCTGATGCCTTCGATCTTCTTCTCGTTGACCAGCTCGGCCATGCGCTCCTGCAGCGTCTTCTTGTTGACCTGGTAGGGGAGCTCGTCGACGATGATCGCCTGGCGCTGGCCGCGGTCGATGTCCTCGAAGTGGCACTTGGCCCGCATCACCACCTTGCCGCGGCCGGTGCGGTAGCCTTCCTTGACGCCGTTGATGCCGTAGATGATCCCGGCGGTGGGGAAGTCCGGCGCCGGCACGATCTCCATCAGCTCGTCGATGGTGGCCTGCGGGTTCTTCAGCAGGTGAAGGCAGGCGTCCACGACCTCGTTGAGGTTGTGCGGCGGGATGTTGGTGGCCATGCCCACCGCGATGCCGCCCGAGCCGTTGACCAGCAGGTTGGGCAGCTTGCTGGGCAGGACCGCCGGTTCCTTCTCGCTGCCGTCGTAGTTGTCCTGGAAATCGACGGTTTCCTTGTCGATGTCGGCCAGCATCTCGTGCGCGATCTTGGCCAGGCGGATCTCGGTGTAGCGCATGGCCGCGGCGTTGTCGCCGTCGACCGAACCGAAGTTGCCCTGGCCGTCCACCAGCATGTGGCGCATGGAGAAGTCCTGCGCCAGACGCACGATCGTGTCGTAGACCGATTGATCGCCGTGCGGGTGATACTTGCCGATGACGTCGCCGACGATACGGGCCGACTTCTTGTACGGCCGGTTCCAGTCGTTGTTGAGTTCGTGCATCGCGTACAACACGCGGCGATGCACCGGCTTCAGGCCGTCGCGCGCATCCGGCAGCGCCCGCCCCACGATCACGCTCATGGCGTAGTCGAGGTAGCTCCGCCGCATCTCCTCTTCGAGGCTGATGGGCAGGGTTTCTTTCGCGAATTGAGTCATGCGGGAAGGCGCCGGCGGGGGAGGTGAACCGGCCATTTTACCGGCCGCGATACCCTGTCGCGCACCTGCAACAAAAGCGCTTCAATGCGGTTTTGTCCTACGCCCTGTCCCGGCAGTGCCGATTGATTGTGTAAACACGTGTGGCACAATCGACCGGACGTTTTTGGTGAATGGTCACCTGAATCGTAGTTCTGACGCAGCGCGGCTGCGGCTTTTTCCCCCTAAGAGGAGAACCATGAAGAAACTGAACCACGTGGCGTTGCTGTTCGCCGCTGCCGCCATGTCGACTGCCGCCCTCGCGCAGGCCCCTGCCAAGCCCGTGGCCGCCAATGGTGGCGCGATGATCGACAACTGGCAGAACGGCACCAGCGAACTGGTGTGGAAGAACGGCACGAACGAACTGTGCTGGCGCGATGCCAACTGGACGCCGGCCACGGCCGCCCGCGGCTGCGACGGCGCCCTGCCGCCCGCGCCCGCTCCGGCCCCCGTCGCCGCTCCGTCGCCCGCGCCTGCTCAGGCCGCCCCGGCCCCGGCCCCGGCTCCCCAGCCGCCCGCCGCGACCAAGGTGACCTACGCCGCCGATGCCTTCTTCGACTTCGACAAGGCCGTCCTGAAGCCCGAAGGCCGCGCGAAGCTGGACGACCTGGTTGGCAAGGTCAAGGACATCAACCTGGAAGTGATCATCGCCGTCGGCCACACCGACTCGGTCGGCTCCGATGCCTACAACCAGAAGCTGTCCGTGCGCCGCGCCGAAGCCGTGAAGGCCTACCTGGTCTCCAAGGGCATCGAGAAGAACCGCGTGTACACCGAAGGCAAGGGCGAGAAGCAGCCCGTCGCCGACAACAAGACCGCCGAAGGCCGCGCGAAGAACCGCCGCGTGGAAATCGAAGTGGTCGGCACCCGCGCCAACAAGTAAGCCTCGCGGCTTGCGAAAGAGGGCCCTTCGGGGCCCTTTTCAATTCCGGCCCTTCGGGGCCTTTTCCGTTTGTGGGGCCCGCCGCGGCCCCGCCTTCGCCACAATCCACGCATGACCGAAGTCACGAGCAGCAGCCTGAACGCCGACCCGGCCGAGCTGGCCAAGTTCTCCGAACTCGCCCACCGGTGGTGGGACACCGAGAGCGAGTTCCGGCCGCTGCACCAGATCAACCCGCTGCGCCTGGCGTGGATCGAATCCCTCGCGCCCCTGGCCGGCAAACAGGTGCTGGACGTCGGATGCGGCGGGGGCATCCTGGCCGATTCCATGGCTCGCCGCGGCGCGCAGGTGCTGGGCATCGACCTCGCCGGCAAGGCGCTGCGCGTGGCGCAGCTGCACGCCCTGGAAGCCGAAACGCCCAACATCCAGTACCGCGAGGTCAGCGTCGAGGCGCTGGCGCTCGAGCAGCCCGGCCACTACGACGTGGTCACCTGCATGGAGATGCTGGAGCACGTGCCCGATCCCGGCTCGGTGGTGCGCGCCTGCGCCGACCTGGCCAAGCCCGGCGCCCATGTGTTCTTCTCCACCATCCACCGCAACGCCAAGGCATTCGTGCAGGCCATCGTCGGCGCGGAATACGTGCTCAACCTGCTGCCGCGCGGCACGCACGAGTACCTGAAGTTCATCAAGCCCAGCGAGCTGGCCGCGTTCTGCCGGCCCGCGGGCCTGGACTGGGTGGCCACGCGGGGGCTGGGCTACAACCCGCTGCTGCGCCGCTACCGGCTGGACGACGACACGTCGGTCAACTACCTCGTCGCCACTCGCAAGGCCTGACATGTTCCAGGGCATCCGTGCCGTGCTGTTCGACCTGGATGGCACGCTGATCGACAGCGCTCCCGACCTCGGCGCCGCCGCTGACCAGATGCGCATGGCGCGCGGCCTGCCGTCGCGCCCGCTGGCCGACTACAGGCCCATGGCGGGCGCGGGCGCGCGGGGCATGCTGGGCGTGGCCTTCGGCATCACGCCCGACCATGCCGACTTCCCCGCGCTGCGCGAGGAGTTCTTCCAGACCTACGAGAGGCGCATGACGCAGGACACGTTCGCTTTCGACGGCGTGCCGGAGTTGCTGGCGGCGCTGGTGCAGCGCGGGTTCGCATGGGGCGTGGTCACCAACAAATCGATGCGCTTCACGGGCCCGCTGACGGCTGCGATGCCGCTCTTCGCCGGCGCGGGCGCGGTGGTCGGTGGCGATAGCACACCGCATTCGAAGCCGCACCCGGAACCGCTGCTGGAAGCGGCGCGCCGTCTGGGCCTGTCGCCTTCGCGCTGCATCTACGTGGGCGATGACGAACGCGACATCGTCGCGGGCAAGGCCGCCGGCATGCCGACGGTCGCGGCGACCTACGGCTACCTCGGCGGCAAGCCGGACGTTGACCACTGGGCGCCCGATGCCCGCATCGGCAGCCCGGGCGATCTGCTCGCGCTCTTGCAAACGCGCGCCGCGGCTTAAAATAGGTGTTCCTGGGGCTGCACTGGTTTCGACGCGGGTTCGGACACGCAGCAGGGCATGCCGAGGTTCAGTCACCTCGTTAATCCGCTGAAACAAACCAACTGCGAACGACGAACGTTACGCACTCGCCGCTTAAACACCGGTGAGCTTCACAACAGCTGGTCCATGGGCTGGGCCGGGGTCGCAAGGTCCCGGTTGTGAAGGAATCCACATGGGCTGGTCCCCACCCGGGCGCCTTGGGCGGGGACGAGAAAGTAGGGCGCTGGCGGCTGGCATAGCGTGCACCTGCGCGATGCCGGCGGCGAGATCCAAATCAGAGCGCTAAGCATGTAGAACTGTTCGGAGAAGGCTTGCGGACGCGGGTTCAATTCCCGCCAGCTCCACCACTACACCATCCAAGGCCGTCCGGTGACAATCATCGGACGGCCTTTTTCATTGGGGATGGGGGGCCCAAGGAAGTTCAGCCAGGTCCATTGACAGACACAAGCAATGCAAGACGGCCGCCTGCCCGCCCGACAAGAAGCGCATGCGCTTTACGGACTCTGCGGGGTTGTACCTCGAGGTCAGCCCTGGTGGCTCGAGGCGCTGGTTCTGGAAGATCTATAGCGATGGCAAGGAGAGTCGGCTTGCACTGGGGAGCTACCCTGCCGTCGGGCTTGCCGACGCTCGGCGCGCGCGGGATGCCGCCAGGTTGCAAAAGCACCAAGGGCTCGACCCCGTCCAGGTAAAGCGGGCAGGAAGGCTGAAAGCCGCCAACTCGACGGCCACCACCTTTCGCGAAGTCGCCTTGGAATGGCACAGCAAGCAGCTTGCGCAGTGGAGCTCCAGTCACCCAACCCGTGCAGAGCGCCAGTTCGAGCGGGATCTTTTTCCCTGGATCGGAAGCCGGCCCGTTGCCGACATCGAACCGGCCGAGTTGCTCGCGACCATCCGGAAAATCGAAAAACGCGGCGCTTTCGAAACTGCGGACCGCGGGCTGATGCTTTGCCGGCAGGTTTGGCGCTACGCGATTGCCACGGGTCGGGGCTCAACGCGATGTCACTTACGGCCTTAAAGAAGCCTTGTCGCCCTACCGGGGAAAGCATTTCGCTGCCATCACGGATCCGGAGCAGCTCGCCGTGCTCTTGCGGGCAATCCAGGCGTATCGCGGTGGACCGATTGTTCGCTCTGCGCGGACCAGTTGAGGCTAGGCGGTTTTTCGCAGAGAGTTCCCGGCGCTCAAGTGGGAGCGGATGGCGGAGACGATTTCGTCTGCGCTGACGGGCTTGCAGAAGACCCGCGCGAAAGGAGCCGAACTGCCTGCTGCAACAGCCAGGTCAGGGCGCCCCGTGGCCGCGATGAGAAGCACACCGGGATGCCGGGCTTTCATGTGCCTGGCGGCAGCGAGCCCGTCCATCATCGGCATTTGGATGTCGAGGACGGCGACGTCCGGCCTTTCGCGGTCGAAGCATTCCACAGCCTCAACGCCGTTCGCCGCGCACTGCACGCGAAAGCCGGACAGCTGAAGGAACGCCGCCAACATTTCGGTGATGTCAGGATTGTCATCGGCGACAAGCACGCTGGCGAAGTGGGCCGGCGCTGAATGCGAGTTGCGCATGGTTGACACTCCTTCCGGATAAGGCGCTCGAGCGCTGATGCTTCTTGGCTGCGGCGCCGCCAGCATAGGCGCCAGTTGCCAGACTGACGATCAAGGCCGCCGCAATGGACCGCCATTTTTTCTGAACTTCCTCCAGGTCGAAGCCGGCGCGTCGCCACGTTCGGACATTTGACTAAAAACTGGAAGGTTCTCCAGAGCGCGCGTGCGACGATGCAAGCTTCGGAGACCACCTTTCGTCGAGGATGATCAAGCGCGACTTGAAAAGAGCGGATCCAGTGGCAGAGGAAGGCACAAGCGGCCGCGCGGAAGTCCGCCTTCATACTCTGGCCGCAAATACATCGGTCGTCGTCTGGTACACGGGGCCCGATGGTGCGATGACGGCGTTGAATCCGTCGTTCGGAGCGTTCACCGGTCGAGCGCCGAGGCAGTACCTGGGTTGGAAATGGCTCGGTGCGGTCCATCCCGAAGACGCGAAGCACCTTTTCGATGCGGTTCAACGCGATGTCGCAGCGGAACGTCCCGCCACGGCGCGCTACCGGATGCGGCGCTACGACGGTGAATACCGGCTCATGGCCGCGCAGGTCGCGCCGATCCGCGAGGACGGGCGCATCTGCGAGTGGGTGGGCGTCTCCATCGATGTGACGGAGCAGGCGGAAGCTGAAGCGGCGCTCCGCGCCAACGAAGCCAGGCTGCAGTTCCTGGACGACCTGGTCGGCGCCACGCGAAATGCCGCCGATCCCACCGCCATCATGCGCAGAACGGCGCGGATGATGGCCACGTTTATCGGAGCGACTTCATCTTCATATGCCGAGGTGCACGCCGACGCGCAAACCTATACCGTCAGGGCGAGCTGGGATGCGGATGGCGAACTCGAGGAAGGGGTTGCGCATCCTCTTGATGTTCTCGGACGCGAAGCCCTGGCGGCCATTGGGAGGGGGGACAGCTTCGCGCTCGAGAACGCCGGCCCGGCACGCCTCCACGCACCGGGGCTGTACAGATTGGAGAGCGAGTCGGTTCTCATCGTTCCTTTGTTGAAGGACAACCGGCCGGCGGCAATGCTCGCGGTCACATCCATCCTGCCCAGGACCTGGTCCAGGGAAGTCGTTAGTCTCATCTATGACGCTGCGGACCGCTGCTGGGCCCATGTTCAGCGGGTACGCGATCATCTGCTTCTGCTGGAGCAGGACAGGAATCGAGACCACTTCCTCGCGACGCTGGCACACGAACTCTCCAACCCCTTGTCCGCAATCTCGTACGCCGCGGCGACCTTGCGTCAATCGAGCAGCAGCCGCAAAACGGTCGAAACGTGCACTGCGGCGATCGAGAGGCAACTCGGACTCATTCGACGGCTGGTAGCCGACATCTTTGATCTCGCTGCAGTGAAGAGAGGACAGCTCAAGCTGCAGCCGACCGTCGTCGTACCCGACGTGATCGTGAACGACGCGGTCGCCGTTGCGGGTCCTTCGATTGCGCTCGCACGGCATGACCTGCGCGCACTCGTTCTGGATGTGCATGAGGCCGGTGTGCTTGGCGATCCCGCGCGACTGACCCAGGCACTTTCGAACCTGCTGGTGAATGCGGCCAAATACACGCCGGACGGCGGAACGATCACGGTGAGCGTGACGGCAGACGCGGCGGCTGTGACTTTCAGGGTCCAGGACAACGGCCCAGGGCTGACGGCTGATGAACGAGCCCGCCTGTTGTTGGGCGGTGGTTGGCGGGGCAGCCACTCGACGGTTGGTTTGGGCTTGGGACTTGAGCTGGTCAAGAACGTGGTTTCCATCCACGGAGGGAAGACCGAAGTCGCCAGCGAAGGGTCCGGGCTGGGATCGGCGTTCTCGATTGAACTGCCACGGATTTACGGCCACCTCAACGAGAGGTGCAGGATCCTCTACATCGGCGCCCTGGATGCGGCTGAAGTGCTGTCGCAACTCAGTTCGCTGCCCGTGTGCGCATTGGCGACCGCTTCGCTTGCTCGAGCCCGCGCCATCGCCGAGATGCTCCATCCCACAGTGATGGTCTTCCATACGGGGGTTGAACCTGGCGACCACACAGACGCGCTCAAGGATCTGGTCGATCCAGGAGCGCAGGTCGTTTGGTACGGGGACCCACCTGCCTGGGTCGGTGCCGCCTCCATCCCCAATGCAGCACGCATCCGCGGAGGCGACCTCAAGGCGCTGCGCGATTTGCTCGCAGCGTCCCTCTCACGGGAGAAGGGGACTCACTGAGCCGGCGTCGAACCGTCGAAGCCAACGGCGCTCAACTCCGGTGCGGGTGCCGCCCTGGGGAGGGCGTACGAGCACCAGAAGTGAGTGACAGTCCCATTCTCCAGGAAGCCGACCATCGATATCGTCGTTTGGATCCGCTGCTGATCGGGTCCGAGAACCTCGATCGGTTCGTGCCGAAGTTGGTAGCCGCGGTGGACCAACGATTCCAGCGCGTGGGCTGACCCCGCGCTTGGCAAGAGCATGCCCAATGGCGTGCCGACAAGCTCCGCCAGACTCCCCACGCCCATCAGGTCGAGGAAGGCCTGGTTGCATTCCGCAAGTTTCGAGCGGAGCATGATTCGCGGGACCGCGGAACTGGGCGGCAAATCTGCCGGCAGGGGGACTGGCATTTCAACGCGCCAGATCGGGTCCGCGCTGGAGGCTATGAAGTGCTTGTAGCGCTCGTCGCTCTCCCGCATCCTCTGTTCACCCAGACGCCGATCATGGATGTCCGTCACTGCGCCTGAATGGCCGAGGAAACTTCCGTCCTGGGCGAAACGGGGGTTGCCGACGCAGGTCACCCACCGCCAGGAGCCGTCATGGCGTCTCAATCGATGCTCGATCCGGAAGTGGGTCTTCTGCTCGGCGGCGCGCCTGGCGCACTCCGTCGCCATCGAGATGTCGGCGGGATGCACCATCTTCAGCCACCCCAAGCCCAAAGCGTCCTCGGGACTCTGCCCCGTGTACTGATACCAACTGCGCGAAAAGAAGGAACAGAAGCCGTTCGGGTCCATCACCCAGAGCAGCGCGGGCGTCTCGTCGGCAAGCATCGACAACTTCGCCTGCGCCCGCACGCGGTCGGTCTCGTCCAGCAGTACAGCTGAGTGCACGACCATCTCACCGCTTTTCACGCCGACATCGGCACTGGCACGCATGAAGCGGACAGGATCACTGCTCGAGCGAAACGCGACGTCCAGGCTTTGTCCCTCCGCCAGGGCTTTGGCGGCTGCAGAGCAGACTGCCTGGTGATCGCCTGGGTGAACCAGGTCAAGCAGATCGTCGAGGGATCGGCCTGCGGCGTCCCCTCCTTCAGGATCGGACGCCCACCAACTGACCCCGACGAGTGCGGCGAGATCGCGAAGGCTGCGAGACGACTTGGTCTTGGCGGTTTCCATGGGTGCAAAGGCTAAGGTGGCGTTGGCGACAAAGGTCGGATGCGCAAAGCGGTCATCGGCAAACAGCACCCAACCCTCGCTTGCGGCGACGACTCGACCAAGCCAAAGGCAGCTCCAACCACCAGGGAGGTGATGAGCAGCGAGGCCGCGGAGAGGGTAGGTGGCTGCAATCAGTCAACGTCATTCCCGGTCACGAGTTCGAAACGCTGCGAATAAGCCAGGGCTTCGAGCGTGAACCGAAGATCTTGCAGCAGCTGCGCGTCGGAAAGCTTTCCCCGATCGAGTTCGACGTTGCCTGCGCCATCGAAGGCACAAACGACACCGTCTTCGTCCACGGACAGGGGATATGTCGCGTCTTCGGCCGCGAGCGCGACAGGTCGTGCGCTTGAACTTGCGCCTGACCAGAGGATTTCGACAGCGGCTCCCGGCACGCCAACGGGGTACCTGCCCAGCAAATGACCCTGAACGTCATGAAAGTAAGCCCACCCCCGGCGTTCCCGCAGCACCATCGATGGCGCCCAGTCCGGCAGCTGGAAAGCCAGGTCATAGGACAGGTTTTCCCGGCCGGTTCCCTTCCACGGCGCCGGCGGCCGCATCCAGTCCGTTTCGAACACCCGCCTGTGCAGGAAGTTGAAGCCGATCTTCCGCGCCAGGAGAACTTCGCCAACCTTCTTCTCGATCCGGGCAGCGCGTCCAGCGGCGTCTTGCACGGTCGCTACCGCGTCAGCCACAACCTGAGCAGCAGTGGCGGCCACGCGCGCGCAGCCTCGGCCACGCTGCACAACTCTCGCGCCGTTCCATTCAACTGATTCACCTGGCGCGCCGGCGTAGAAAAGTACGCCCCCGGACGGGTATCTGACCGCGTCGACCCGGCCCGTGACGTCACGGCGCAATTCCAGACTCTGCGTCGCCACGCCGTCGAGCACCTGCTTGTGCCTCACCACACGGCCTTCGCAGTCCCGTCGCCAACGGGTCGTCACGGCAATTTCGCGAACTTCGCTAAGCGCTGCGGACGGCGCGCCGGCCACGGAGAGGTTGTATTCGGCGCCCGGCAAACCATAGAAGAATTCCGCGATCTGACCTGGACGCAGAACCACGCGGATTCGCCCTCCGTCATCGCGCAGCACCTCCGTTCCATTTCCAGGAGCGTTCGAGGATTCCACGAGCGATTGGATGTCCATGTCCGAGCGCGTCACCCGATCAACGCCTTCCGGTTTCGCTTCTGGCCCCGGTTCCGCATGCAAGGCTACCCCCAAGAGTGAAGCAGTCGCGGCAACCACGACGGTACGGACAATCGACACGCATTCATCGACGCAGCTGATCGAGTTCACGGCACGCAGCCCAGACTGGCCAGCATAGACGCACGACGAGCGCGCGTCCTTCAAATTCCATTCCGTGCAGGTCGCTTGCGAGTTTCTTGGTCGCCTTTGAGTGCTCTTTGATTGTTCGGATGCGATGGCTTCATTCGAAGCCTCTAGGATCGACGGGCTCCGGTGAGATCGGGGCGGCTTGTGCAAATGACCCATTTCCCAGGCTCGATTCATCTACAGGCGGTCGAGAGAGGAGCAGTTGACTACCTTGAGCAGTTCCGGCAACGCGGCGCTCCGCGCGCCCGTGCAGCCTTGCAAGATCCTGGTCGCCAGCGAACACGGCATCATCCGGCAGGGCCTGCGGCTGATGCTCGGCGCCGCGACCTCGCACGTTCTGGTGGATGACGCGCGGCCGATGCGCGAGATCCGCGAGGCGATCGCTTCCCTCCGCCCGGACGTGGTCGTTGCCGACGTGAGCACCGGACCCGAGGGCGTGAGCGCGCTCGCACAGGTCTTCGCCGACCGGCCGCCGCCGGCGCGGCTGCTGCTGCTGTACCCGCCGTGCACCACTCCGGGCACCGGGATGTTCTCGATGCTGCGCGGGTACGCCGCGGTCTCCGCCTCCAACGATCCGATGGAGCTGCTTGGCGCGCTGCAGGCGCTTCTGTGCGATGAAGTCCGAACCGGCGTCGACCCAGGCGAAACCGTTCCGGATTCGATGGTCGTGGAAGGCGTCCGCATCACGCCGCGCGAGCGCGAAGTCATGCAGCTGATCACCCAGGGCCTGTGCAACAAACGGATCGCACGGGCGCTGAACATCAGCCTTGCCACCGTGCGAACGCACCGCCAGCGCCTCATGAGCAAGTTGGGCCTGCGCAACTCGGTGGAAGTGGCGCTGTTCGGCGCGCGGGCCTTCCGCAACGGGCAGGCCGAACCAGGCCCGCGGCAGCCCGTGCGGCGCCCGCCGGCCAAGCCAGCCAAGTGCGCAGCCAGCGAGGCGACGTAGGCCGCTTTCGCGTCGATCAGGCGTTCCACAGCGCGCCGCCGATCGCCGCGCGCCAGCGACGCCCGCGCCAAATTGACCGGGAACTTCCTATCCGCCGGGCGCCGCACCCGCGTCCGGCAGCTTGCACTTCTTCTGCAGGAACAACCCCACGATGTGGTCGTTGCGTGCCTGCGCATACGCAAGTTGCTCCTGCGCCTGCGCCATGCGCTGGTAGGCGGCCGTCATCCGGCCCGCACCCTTCTGCATGGCCGAACGCTGGGCCGATGCCTGCGCCTGTGCCGCCAGGCTGCTGACCATGCCGCCGCCCGGGACCATGCCGAGCAGCGTGGAGCCGACCGGCGCGCCCATGCCGCTGTGGGCCTGCTGCATCACCTCTTCCTGGGCCACGTTGGCCTCGCGCTGCGCCGCCTCCGCGTCCGCCCGATGCTTCGCGATGGCCGCATCGAGTGCGAGCGACTCGGCGTGGATCTGCCCGCAGGTGAGCGCCGCGTCGGTGATCTTGCGCACGCCGGCCGGCGGGCTCGCGGGCACGGCCGGCATCACGGGATCGGGCAGGTCTTCGTCCTCCATTTCCGCAGTTGCCGCTGGCGCCGCGGCGAAGACCGGCAGGCTGAGAGCGAGCGCCAGCGCGAGCAGGAAAGAGGCGGGACGCAGCTTCATTCGGCGTCGACGCGGTTGCAAGAACTCCTTGGCGCTTCTCGACGAGCGCCTCAATCGTTGTCGCCTCCCCCTCGGCATGCCTGAGGCTGGCTTGCGTTGATCGCCGACACCGGCGCGGCAACCCACTGACCCCCTTGCAGCATCTCCACCTTGCGCGCGCCCGCGACGGAGGCAGCGATGTGGCCGGTCTTCGACTTTCGATCGAGAAACACCAGGACGCAGCCGTCCTTGGCCGTTTTGAGTCGACCCTCCACCCAATCTCCCGTCCCAAGACTGGGATCCAGCACACGCATCCGCGTGCCTTCAGGAACGGGGGATGCGGCAAAGACGAGAGCGCTGGCGAGCGCCGAAGCGGCGAGCACGAGGGACTTGAACATGCGGGTAAGCGACAGGGGTGGATGGGTTGCCCCGCGGCCGATCTGGCCGGCTGAGCGGCCCTCTCATTCTTCACGCAGCGGGCCTGCTCGGATACTCAATGAATCTGCACTTCGCAGGCGGATTGCATTCCGGGGCCGGGTCGTTCAGCTGGTTCAAGACAGCGCCAAGCGAGTGCCGCCACCGAACACCGACACCTTTTGCAAGGGCGTCAGGTCACCGCTGTTGGCTGAATCGCAGGAGAACACTTCGATCTCACTGCCATTGGAGCTCGACACGTAAACGACGCCGCCGCCCGAATCGATCGAGATGGAGGCAGACCGAAGGACGGCTTTGGTCAACACGGTACCCGCGGTCAGGCTCCCGGTGGTGGGATCGATTTCGAGCTTTCGCAGGTCGCCCCCGAATGGCGTGGTGTTGTTGTGTGTTGCCAGGTACAGGTACCGTCCTGAAGGATGGACAGCGAGGCCACCCGGTTGCGCATCCAGGGCGAGATGTTGCCGCTGGGTGAGGGCCCCAGTGGCCGCATCGATGCCGTGGGCCGTCACGTTGCGATCGTGCACGTTGGACGTGCTGGTGTAGAGCGCCTGTCCAGCCGGATCAACCGCGAGGCTTTCGATGCCGAATGTTGCGGGCGTGCTGGCCGCCTGCGTCAGCAGGCCGGTACCTGGGTCGACCGCGATCGACCAGAGGTTGCCCCCACCCGCGGCGGAGAAGACGAAAGCACCCGAAGGATGGAATTCGAGAACACCCGTGTCGCACGCGAGGGAACCAATCAGCGTGAGCCCTCCGGTCGCCGGATCGATGAGGTACGACGAGAGCTGCCGGTTGAAGCGATCCCCCACGCAGAGGAACTTGCCCGAGGGATGCAGCGCAAGCACGTCGGGGCTTGGACCGGCGGGGAATGAGCCCTTGAGGGTCAGCGCACGCGTCACCGTGTCCACTTCGTAGAGTTTCACCTCGCCATTGGCGGGTTGCGCCGCGTAGACATGTTCGGGCCGCGCGCCCATGCAGACGTGGACGGGCGCGCCATCGGTCGTGAGCGACTGAATCTCCGTCAGTGCGCCACTGGAGGGGTCCACGCTGTATTCGAAAAGCGTCGCGGCGCTCGATCCCGAATAGGCGAACCTTGCCGTCGGTGGCGCAGGGGGCGCGGCCGGCCCGGGCGCCATCGGCCCCGGAGTCTCTTCGGCCGCGGAGGAAGATTCGCCGCTCCCGTCCCCGCCGCCGCTGCCGCCGCAGGCTGCGAGTTGCGACGCGGCGGCTGAGGCAAAAAGGAACAACTTCGCCAAGGTGCGGCGGCGCGTGATCGAGGTGTGGGGCATGAAGCGTCTCCGTGAAATGCCTATGGAGCCAACAGTACGCCTGCACACCCGACCGGCGTTACGCAGATATTGGTCAAACAATCGTGGCTGTCGCGGGCCGGCCCTTGCTCGCCGGGCGGGGCCGCGTCGAGGCACTTGCTCCTGACTCTCCATTCGCGGAAAAGTGACTATCCCCTCCGGAGACCAAGTGCTGCAATCGAAGAGTCCCGCCCATTCACTGGGCCGGGGCTCATTCGATTGCCAGCATGACCACTCGCCGCGACGCCCTTCAACGACTGTTCACTTCTGTATCCCTGCTCTCGGCCATGGACCTGCTTTCGGCATGCGGAGGGGGCGACGACGACAGGGGAAGCGACGACAGCCCCTCGCCAGCCCCTTCGCCGGTAGGCAATCCACCCGCCCCGGCCCCGAGGCCCTCGCCGTGGGCGTACGTCATGAACACGTCGGCGTCGCCGGCCGGTACGGGCGTGACCGCCGTCGCGTTGAATGCCACGACCGGGATCGCGGAAAGCATCGTAGGCACGATCGCGAACATCGGCAGTCCAACCGCACTCTGCTTGGCGGCGGACGGCTCGTTCCTCTACGTGACGGACAGCAGCAGCCACACCGTGGTCATCTACTCAGTCGACCGTGCCACGGGAGCCATCTCACTGGCTTCGACGCCGACGGTCCCGGCCGGCACCTCGCCGACTTCGCTTGCGCTCCATCCGAACGAGGACATTCTTTACGTCTGCAACTTTGGCAGCGCGGACATCTGGGCTTTCCGCATCGACCGCGCCACAGGCATCCCGTCGCGGTTCTCTGTCGCACCGGGATCGGGCAGGGGAAGCCCCGTGGGCGTGACCGTACATCCCAGCGGCAAATTCCTCTATCTCTCCGAAGACGAGCAGGGGTGTGTCTCCACCTACACCATCGGGGCGGATGGCAGCCTGGCACTCGCGGATTCCATGGCCCTCGTTTCGGATTTCCCCGGCCCCGTCAGCATCGACCCTTCTGGCCGCTTCGCATTCTTCTCGCAGTATCAGGACAGTTCGCTGCGTGTCGTGCCGATCGACCCGCAAACAGGCATTCTGATCGAACCCGCCACCCGGCTGATCAGGATGCCGCCGCCGTTCAACTATGTCCGCCTGGCTTTTCACCCGCAACGACCGGACTGCGTTTACGCCACCGTCGGCAATCAGGACGTCGGCCAATTCACCCTCGATGCGGCCACAGGCGACCTGGCGCTCGTGCGCCGGGTCACGGTGGCGTCGGCACAGACTCTCGACGCCGTCCGCGTGGACGCCAGTGGCAAGCGCCTCTACGCATGCGACAGCAGTTCGGCGGAGATGCACACGTTCAGCTGCGATGAGGCAACGGGGCAGCTGACGTACCAGGGCGCGGGGGAGGCAGGCGAGTTGCCTTCCGACTTCGTCCTCTTTGATGGCTGGAACTCCTGAAGGCCCGGCAGGGAGAACCGGGTCACCCACGGCACGGCAGCGACTCCATTCTCCATCCGGCATGCTCCTCGTCTGACGTTCACAAATGCCGAATGGCTTGCGCCCGGTGATGGCTCCCGGGCGCTTTTTTTTCTGGCCGACAGCTTTCGCGAGCGCGGCTGCCTGGCGGCCCGCTTCATTGACTGCTGGGTAGGCTGCCGATACGCTTGATCCCTCCCGATCCGCCCGCTTGCTCCCTGATGTCGATCCCGCTGAGCCCCGAACTGGTGCCGGAGCAAGACCTGGGCGTTCCATCGTCAGCTCCCGCTCGACCAGTCCTCTCTTCTTCTCATCCCAATGACACGGCGCAGGCCGCTGCTGCCAGCGTCGACATCGGCCTGGAAGAGGAGATCGCGCGGCGGATGACCGCCCGCTATGTGGCGAACCTCCGGCAGACGGGCGTGGTCGCGAACCTCGGCACCGCTTTGCTGTTCGCGGGTTTCTTCTGGCACCACAAGGACGCGGCGATCCTGGCGTGCCTGGCCGTGGTTTTCCTCCTGGGGAGCGCTTGGAGCTCGGTCGGTCGCTGGCCGATGGACCGGCTCATGCGCCAGAGCCGGATGGACGAGGAGCAGCAGATCCTGCTCTTCGCCAGTGCCTGCTCCCTGGCGTATGGGGCCAGCGCCTTCGTGCTGTATTCCCGCGGCGATGCCTTCGCCAATGCCGTGCTCGTCCTGGGTTATGTCATGGCCTTGCACAGCACCGCGTCGGGGACGTTCTGGCTGAAGCGCCCCATGATCGCGGCCTGCTCGCTCATGGGCGGGGGAATCGCATTGCGGTTTGCTCTCGAGCCGGACTTCATCCACCGGTTCATCGCGACGGGCGTGGTGTTTTTCACGGCGATGCAGGTGACGTTCGCCATGCAGGCCCACCGGATGCAGGCGGAGTCGATCCGCCAGCTGATCCTCAACGAAAGGCTGGCGGCACGACTGGACGAGCAGGCGCGGCTTGCCGATGCCGCGAGCCTGCAGGCCGAGCGCGCCAGCCTGGAGAAGAGCCGATTCCTTGCCGCCGCGAGCCATGACCTGCGCCAGCCGCTGCACGCGGTATGCCTGCTCACGGACCTGGTCAGCACGGCGCACAGGGCGGAGGACCGGCACGACGAGCAGTTCTCAAGGCTGGCACGCTCGGTCTTCGAGCTGTCGGAGACCGTCGACGCCATCCTCGACCTGTCGCGGCTCGACGCGGGCGACGAGCCGCCGCGGCAGGAGCCGGTTCGCGTCGCGGACATGATCGCGGTTCTGCACCGCCGATACGCCGCGCGGGGCGCGCAGAAGGGGCTGGCTTTGCGCTTCTTCCATCGTGGCCAGACGGTCCTGGCGGATCGCCGGATGCTCGAGCGCCTGCTGGGCAACCTCGTCGACAACGCGATCAAGTACACCGACGCGGGGGGCATCCTGGTGGCGGCCCGCACGGTCTTCCACCAGGGGCAGCGCCAGGTTCGCTTCGAAGTTCGCGACTCGGGCGTGGGAATTGCGCCCGCGCTGCACGACCAGGTCTTCGAGGAATTCTTCCAGGTCGGCAACGCCGCTCGCGACCGCAAGGAAGGATTGGGGCTGGGCCTGTCCATCGTGCATCGCATGGCGCGCGCGATGGACGCGTCCGTCGGTCTGCGCTCGGCGCCCGGGGCTGGCTCCACGTTCTGGGTGCGCCTCAGGTCGGCGCCCCCTTCGGCGTCCGACGACACGCCGGAAGTGCGGGGCGCGGGCGACCTGGCCGATCTCCGCGGCGTCCGGGCGCTGGTGGTCGACAACGAATGGCAGATCGTGGAGGCGGCGTCCGCGGTCCTCACCCGTGCCGGCGCGCGCGTGACGCCGGCCGCCACCTCGCAGGAAGCGCTGGCCGCGCCCGGTGATTTCGACGTCGCGGTGCTGGACTACCGGCTGCGTGGCGAAATGACGGGCGTCCAACTCGCGCGCGTGCTGCGCGAACGCCTGGGTGAGCGGCTCGCCATCCTGATCATCACCGGCGACAGGGCGCTTCCCGATGCGGGTGAACTGCGCCAGGCCGGGCTCCAGGTGCTCTTCAAGCCGTTGCGCGCGGCGGCGTTCACGGCGGCCGTGGCGCAAGTCCTGGGCCGGCGCTGATCGCCGTGCGCCCGTTGCGGACGGCCAGGCCCGCGACCGCGGCTTGTCAGAGGTCCGTGAATCGCCAGGACAACTCGACTTCCACGCTGCCTGTCCGCTTGCCGCCCATCCCGGGCTTGTCGCCGAGCTGCAAGGTTGTCTTCGCCTGGCCCGACCTGGGTGCGCCATGCAGTTGCTGGCGGACCCAGGCCAGGGCTTCCGCGCTCAGCCGCAGTTCCGTGTCCCTCTCGCGCAGGATCGGATGGGAGGACCCTTCCGAATAGGTGGTCTTGCCGCGCACCGGGGGCTCTCCCAGCGCGACGTGGATCGTCTGCGCCTTGGGGTCGAGGAAGAGGTCGTTGAGCTTGGGGCAGATCAGCAGCAGCTTGTCGCCGGCGGTGGCCTGGTAGTCCGCCTGCGATTTCTCGGTGAAGGCTTCGCTCTTGTGGATAGTGGGATCCGACAGTACGCCCTCCCGGCTGCGCTGCACGACGGCGTGCATTTCCGCGCCGCAGTCCTGCTGCGCGCGATAGGCCAGGTAACGCGCATCGCCCCGGGCGGGCGCGGGCGTGGGCGCCGGAAGGGGAGCGGGGGAGGGCCGCGCGGTGGAGCGCGCCCGTTCCCTCGTGGGGCGGCCGGACGGCGGGGGCGCCATCGCGGGGCTTGGCCGGCTGAGCGCGACCAGCGTCCCGTCGGTGCGTAGGGTGGCTTCCAGGTGCAGCGTCTCGCTCGACGTTCCGGTGCTTGTCTCGCCGGCATAGCCGTTGGCGATGCTTTCCCGCACCTGGATCTTCAGATCCAGCAGCAACCGGCCGGTTTGGGTCGCCGCGAAGGCCGGCAACGCACCGGTAGCGAGCGCAAACGGAATCAGCACGGCCACGGCGCACCGGTGAACCAGGCCATCAGTCATGGAGGAGGGCATGGCCGCCAGTCTGCGGTGCGCGGCGCGCGCCGTCACGTGTCGATCGGCCTTGACATCGGGATGGAAGGCTGCACTCCCCGCGCAGATGTGAGGTGGGCCACTTGTGAGTGAACTCTGAGGGTGTCGGCATGGACCCGGCCCCTAGACTTTTCCTGACCGGGTCGGCGCGCCGCGGGAATCGTTCCCGTGGGCTTCCATTCCGGCATGCGGTCCCGCTCAGCGCGCCGCCCCCGAAAGTCCGCGATGGCCAGCGAACAACCTCCAGGGCTCTCCATCCGCCTCAGGACAGCGGCCGGGAGTGGCGCATCCCAACCTGCGTGCCATGCCGGGGCGAGCGCGTTCCGTCTCGCCTCGTGGCCCGATCTGCTGGACGCCGCATCGGGCCGCTCCACGCGGACGGCACGGCTGGACACCCTGATCTGCGGCCGGCGCGCGAGGTTGGAAGCGGGCGCTCCATCCCGCGCTTTCGTCCAGGGCACGGAGCTTCGCGCCTGCGTGCAACT
Organism: Ramlibacter humi; assembly: GCF_004681975.1. Classification (GTDB taxonomy): domain Bacteria; phylum Pseudomonadota; class Gammaproteobacteria; order Burkholderiales; family Burkholderiaceae_C; genus Ramlibacter; species Ramlibacter humi. The sequence continues at coordinate 268,983 of NZ_SMLK01000004.1, read as the reverse complement.
CGCCGTCGACGCAGCGCCCGCGGTGATCCTGTTCGACCGGAAGCTGAAGGACCGGATCGAGGCACAGGCCTACGGCATGTTGACCGAGCCGGAACGCACGGCGGTGGAGCGGTCCCTCCCGGAGGAGATCCGTTGGCTCGCCGTCTACCCCGAAGTGAAATGGCGCTCCGCGCCCGACATGTTCTGGCGGCGCTTCGCGGTCCTCACGGCGAGGAAGGAGCATGCACCGGCCTGGATCGACGACCGCTTCGTCGACTTGCTGCTGGGGCTTCCACTCGGCGCCGCGCCCACGCCGCTGATGCTGGCCGTCGAGCGTGGACAGTGCACCCTGCGCACGCAGCTGACCCCCGGTGACCGCTGGCACCTGGACACGCTCGACGCGATCCTTGCTCATGCCTGCGACCGCGCCGCCCGCACCTTCCCGCGCGCTCGGACTTGAAGAGGTCCGTCCCCGTTCAGCGGGCCGTGACAGCGGAAGGCACGCGCGCGCGGTCGACTTCCATCGGCGTGCCGGGCACCCGGGAACCGTCGCGGCCCGCATCGGTTTCCAGGCGGACGATCACCTGGTGGATTTCCGACAGCACCGCCGGAGAGCGGACCGGTGAAGCCGCATGAAGCCAAAGGCCGCCGAAGATGCTGACCTCGCCCAGCCACGTGCCTTCGAGCGCCTTGCGCGCCTTGGCCTCCAGCAGGGGCAGTGCCAGGAGCATGCGGACGCTGCGCCGCGGCTCCCACTTGGCCAGTCGAAGCAGTCCGATGTACACCGAGCGCCCATCCGGCGAACCGCCCACGACCTGGATCTGGATCTCCACCGTGCCCTTCGGAATGCCGAGCCGGGAAAGGCGGTTGCAGAGAAGTTCCCGGTACTCCTGCTCGACCCCCTGGTCGGCCGTGGTCTGCACCGTGAACGCGGATTCCTCGAAGGCCCCCTGCGGTGCAGGTGCGGAGTGCCCGGATCGCTTGTCAAACATGGAAGCTGCTCCTGCGAATGGCGGCGGGAAGAGACGGCCGGCACTGGCTGTCGACACGGTGCGATTCTGGAAACACTTCGCTGTGCATGTAAGAAAGTTCATGCTCAGATTTCATAGAATCAGATGCATGTGTTGTCCCTTGCCCACCGCGCATCGCGCGAGCGCCGGCGGGCGGCGGCAACACGGTCGACGGCGCCGAGACGCCGCTCGGGGGGGATGAAGTGACCATTGCGGCACCCGGACGAAGTCGGTGCCGCGTACCATCTCCCTGCACACCATGAAGATCCTGCTGATCGACGACCACGAACTTGTCCGCTACGCGATCGGCAACCTGCTGAAGGACCTGGTGCATGGCGCGGTCATCGTCGAGGCTTCGTCGCTGGCGCGGGGATCGCGCGCCTATTCCGAAATGGAAGGCGGCGCCGACCTGGTCGTGCTGGACCTGAACCTGCCCGACTCCCGGGGACTCGCGGGCGTCGGCCGGTTCATGCGGCAGCACCCGCAAGCCCGGCTCGTCGTCTTGTCCGGCAGCGTCGATGAGGCGATCGCCGCGGAGGCGGCGTCCATGGGCGCCATGGCGTTCCTCCACAAGACCAGCGACATCCAGAGTCTGCGCAGCCGGATGCTGGAGGTTCTGGCCAAGGTCGGGGCGGCCGCCGATCCGGCCGCGCCCGGGCCCAGGGGCCCGGCGCCTCGCGTGTGGGCCGGCCGGGACCTGGGCCTGAATGCCCGCGAACTCAAGGTGCTCGACCTGGTCCTGCAAGGCCACAACAACCGGGAGATCGCCGAGGAGATGAACATCGCGACGGGCACGGTGAAGAACCACATCTCCGGCCTGCTCGCCGCCTTCGGCGTCACCTCCCGCGCGCGGCTGATCGCACTGTTCCACTGAGCGCCGGCCGGCAGACGTCATGCCGGCGCGGCGGGCTCAGTTGATCTCGAGGACTTCGATCGCGGAGGAGGTCAGTGGCGCGCGCGTATCGTCACGCGACGCTCCCGGCTTGGACTTGGCCGGCTGCGGCCGCCGTTGCCGGTCGCGTTCGCGCTCGGCTTCCAGGCATTCGCGGAACGCCACCCGGGAAGCGGGATCCAGCTTGCCTGCGACCTCATGGAAGCTCTCCAGCAGCAGTTCCGCGTCGACGCGCGGCGCGCTGCCGCGGCGCAGCCGCCTGCGGATCGTGTCGTAGAGCTCCACGGTCGCGGGAAAGCTGCGCTTCTCCTGGCCGCGAGGGCATCGGGACAGCACCAGCGCCAAGCCACCCGCGACCGTCAGCAGTCGCTGGGTCGGGCTGGATTCGGGGCCCGGCGCATCCGGGACCTCGCACAGCTCGATGGGTGAGCGTCGCCAGCTGGCAGGGCTACCAAGGAGAGAAAAGACCGAGTTGAACATCGTTGGTCACCTCCATCACTTTCACCGTCGCGGCGGGCGGCATCCAGAAAGGCCGCATCGACTAACCGTCCTGGCCGCCGTACATGGGCTGCGTCGGGCGGAAGTCGTGGCCGGGATCGTGTCGCTTGGGCGCAGCGTCGAACATGCGCTCCAGCCAATCGCGCGAGCTGTCCGGTGACTTGTCCTCGCGTCGCGGCTCCGGTTTCTGGCGAGGCTTCTGCACGGCGCCCCAGGAGCTCACCGGCGGCATCGGCTGGTGACGATGGCCTGCCGGGAGGTCGAACCGCACCGACGTGGCCAGCAGCCACTGCGGCGATGAATGGTCGAGCCTGGCGAGCGTGAGGCGAATGAGGTCGAGCAGATGGGGCAGGTGCGGCATGAGCCTGGCCTCCGCGTTGCGCACCACCAGGCGTGCGTGCACGCCCAGGCTGCCGCGCGCATCCTTGGAACTGAGCGCCTCGATGCCGAGCCATTGTTCCGGAATGCCGTGCCGGCGGATCGTGTCCCTATGCGCCATGCGCACCAGTTGCCCACGGGTCTCCGTGACGCCGAGGCCTTGAGGTCTGGGCGGCTTGGCGGCGCCGGCGCCCTTCGACGGGCTCCGGCCAAACAACCGGGCAACGAGTCCCATGGATTTCCTCCTCAGTCCAGGCGCTGGCGCGTCCACTTCCGGTCACCGTGGTGTCGCTGGTGAGCGCACTGGCCTGTGAAAAAAGTCTATCGATGAGGACGCGGCCGGATGGCAGAGAACCTCTGCAGATACCCGAAAGAGTTTGGGCAGCGCAGGCGCAAGCGCCCGCCGGCTCGATTGCCAACCGGCCAACGCTTCGCGTGCGCATCGGCATTGGCCACGGCTGTGGTCAGGCAGAAACCGCGGCGCGATGGCGCATCGGACCGTTGCCCGACCGAAAGCATTCCGAATGAAAAGCGAAGGTTGCGGTATGACGTCACGGCGAATGACTTTGGTCATTGCGGATCCATGCACCGTCACTTGACAGTCCTGCCCACGCATCCGGCCAGGGCACGACCCGAGGTCCGGGCGGATCAGGGAGCAGGAACGCCGTCGCGATGACTGACGGTGTGCAGGAGCAGCAAGATGACGGAAATTTCAGAAGTACATGGGGCGGGCAGGCCGCCGCACGATGGCGGCCTGCTCGTTCAGGGCCCGAGGCGGCAGGTCGCCGTGCCGCTGCTGCGTGAGGGCCGGCACGTGGGTGTGATCTTCCTGGACAGCGAACTGCAGGACCTCACCGGCCTGGACGACGAGACCAGCCGCAGCGCATTCATCACGCACATCGAAGCGGCGATGGAACTGGCCATCGGTGTGCCCCATGGCGAGCTGGCCGCACCCCTCACGCCGCTGAGCGAGGCGCCGTCGTCCCGGCAGCCCATCAAGATCCGGCGGTTCCCGAGGAACGACGTGATCTTCGTAAACGGCGAGTACCTGATCAAAGGCCTGGCCGGCGTGATCTTCTGGAAAGTGATCCAGGACTATCACCGGCTGGGCCGGACAGAGTTCAGCAACCTGGAGCTGCGGCTGGAGCTTTCGCAGACGCACCCCGAAAAGGCGGAGAACCTGGAGTCCCGGCTGGTGATGCTGATCCGCCGGTTGGCCGACTTCAAGGACCTGCGGATCGAACGCATCGCGCGCGGCAAGATCCGGCTCGTGGTCAACCGCCCGACGGAGCTGATCGAGGCCGGCTGAGGCCAGCGCGCACCAGGATGGCCGCGGCGGCTCAGTGCGCCAGAAGTCGCTGCAAGCGGGTCCAGACGTCCTGGCAGATGCCGCTGCGCCAGATCGCGTGGAGCATGCCCGCGAACTCCACCTCCTCGCGCACCAGCGATTCGATCCGGCCGATGTAGAGGGGGCCATGGATGATCAGCAGGTCCTCCAGCGGACCCGCTGCGAGGCAGGCCCGCTCGATGGTCGAAGTGCGGCGATGGAACTCCGCCTGCAGCCACGGCCAGGCGACGCCTGGATCCGTTCGCACCAGACCCGACAGCACCTCGAGTTCGTCCAGGCAGATCACCACCGGATCGCCCGTGCGCGAGGCGCGTCCCCGAGGCACCGCCGCGCCGCGCGCGCGAGGCTCGGCCAGCGGCCGGTAGTAGTCCGGCAGCCGCGCTGCCGCGGCGCCGCGCCGCCTGCGCCCGCCGGCCTGGCGCAGCAGCTTGGCCTTGTGTACCGGCACGCTGAGTTGGGCGTAGATGGCCCTGGGTGTCGTCTTGTTCGCAGGCACCGTGGGTGCTGTCGGAGCCTGTCGTTGCGCGCTGGCTTGCTGAGTCACGTTCATTCCTTTTCCGATTCGTTGCCTACGCCGTTGGATGGACGTCGGCGTTCAGTAGGTCAGCGTCACGACGATGACGTCCGTGTACGTTCCCGCAACCGGGTTGCCTTGGGCAGGGACGAGGCCGTACACCGTGCTGGCCTGGGGGCTGTTGATGCCTTGGCCGACGCCCGTGACGGCATTGGGCGCGCTCGCGCCCCATCGCTGCGACCGGGCCGCGTCCCTGTAAAGCTCGTACGTGACGAACCCCTTCGGCGAGCGCATGCGGCGCGTCGATGCCTGGCTGAACAAGCCGTTGTTCAAACCGAGCGACCAGGGCGTCCCGGTCGGGCAGCGAACCGTGATCGTGGCCGTGGACTGCAGGGCCGCGACGAGGTCGGGCACCGAGCCGAAATTCATGTCGGTGGTCAGGCCGATCCGGCAGCTGGCGGAGATCGTGGCGCTGGCATCGAAATAGAAGGAGATCGTGCCCTTGTCGGGCCCTTGCATGCAGTCCGCGGGCGGGGCGCCCGCGGCGAAAGCCCATGCCAGCGACGCGCCGGGCAGTTGCGAGTGGTAGTTTCCCGCCGGAACGTTCTGGCCGGCCAGCACTCGCCCGTAGACCGGAATGTTCACCGCGAACTGCGTGGAACTTGCCGCCACGGCGACGACGTTCGTATAGACGGGATACCCGCCGCCGGATGGCGGCGGGCCGATGACGCTCGTCCTCGCGGGGTCGGAGTACAGGTCGTACAGCAGTGCCGAGCCGGCGTTGTTCATTCTGCGGGGCGCGATCCCCGTCAATGGAGAACCCTGCGGCAAGTACAGGCAGTAGCGCAGGAACCCGGCGGTGCCTTGCGGCTGGCAGCCGAGCGTCACGCTGCCGGTCGCTTCGCTTCCCGTGTCCATCGACGCGGTGTCGAAAGCGATGGCGGAGGTCCCCTGGTTCCAGCAACCGCTGAAGACCTGCGCGTGCGCGCCTGACGTGAAGAGCAGGGCGGCCACCAGCACCAAGAACAGGCGGATGCGTGTCATGGCGCGGCCTTGCAGGTCACGGTGGCGCGAGTGGGCCCGGGCAGCGCCGGCGACGCCACGGTGAAGGCGCCGCGGCAGGACTCGCTGCGCGCGGTGAGCATTGCCGGGCCATCCGCCAGTCCGTCTGCATACACGAATCCATCCTGGCCCACGATGGCGCGGGCCGCGGTGCCGCCGCTCGCCAGCTCGACCTCGGTGCCCGCGGTCAGGAAGCTTCCATCACCGTCGACGACCGTGAGCTCCACCGTCCGCGCACGGCGCAGCGCGAACGCCGCGGTCACGCCGCTTCGCCGCTCGGGGATGGCGTCGGTGCTCACCTCGTCGATCCGGTAATCGGCAGGCAGGTCCAGCACGTCGATGCTCAGGCGGTTGCGCTGGTAGGCATTCAGGCGTGGAACCACCAGCGTGCCGGTGCCGTCGGTGACGCCCACCGGCCTGTTTTCCAGCCGCACCGGAATGCCCGGCACGCCGGAGGTCGAGACCACGGCGAACGCATCGTCGACACGCTCGACCGTCCGGACTCGTCCGGCGGTCACGAGCAACGAGCCGTCGAGTCCGGCGTAGACCAGCGTCGAACGCGCGCGCCCCGAGCTGATCGCGCCGGCGGTCCACTGGCCGGCGCGCGATGCCGAGGAGACTTGCGCATGCGCGCTCGGGGTGTGGCCATCCGCGGAAGCCTGCAAGCGGTAGCTCACGCCGTCGTCCGGCCCGGCGGCATCCCGGTTGGTCTGGAGGGTCACCGCGTCGCGGCCGTCGGTGCGGGTGAAGGTTGAGGACAGGCTTCTGCGACCGTCGAGGGGAGCGGTCCACGTCACGGTCACTTGCCGGGAGCGCAGGCCCGCGCCGCGCGCCGACAGGACGATCAACTGGAAGGTGCCCGCGCCCTCCAGGCTGCGCGTGAGGCTCGCGCTGAGGACGGACGTGCGTTCGTTGGTGGCCGATGACTGGCTTGCCCAGCCGATGCTCGCATGGCCCATCGGCGTCGGTGCCCCCACGGTGAGCGAGGCGAGCGCGCGCGGGGGTGGCCCGTCGCCCTGCGACGCCGCGTCCCGGAACCCGCTGCTGCGGCGAACCAGGCTGCCCGTGACGCTCAAGGCGGGCCCGACGAACTGGTAGGACGCGGCCCGTTGCCATCCCGCGCCCGCAGGGGAGTCGCTTCGCGCCAGCGAAAGGCCCGCGACGCCGACCCGGGGCGACAGCCGGTACAGCGCGCCGATGCCGCCGAGGACGAGATCGCGACCCGTCTCGCCATGGCCTTCGAGCGTGAGCGTGTCGCTGAAGCCGTAGCGTCCCGTGCCGATGCCCACGGGATGCGACGTGTAGTCCGCCGACCGCGTGCCGTAGTTCCTGCGCGGGTAGCCCCACTCGACCGAGCCGTCCCACACCGATTCGCGCAGCAGGGTTGGGGCCGCATAGAAGTCGAGCTCGGTGCGCTGAACCCGTCCTTGCATGTCGGTCAGCAGGACCTGCGCGTGGCCGGCGCCGGTCACGAAGGGCACCGCGTCGATCTGGAACTGCCCCGGCCGCACGGGTTCGTTCATCTGCCGCACGCCGTTCACGAACAGTTCGACGGTCGAGGGCAGGGCAGTCTCGCCCGCGAGGGAGAGCAGCGGCGAGGTCGGACGGTAAGGCTGCAGCCCCAGGTCCCGCCCGAGCTGGATGCCGCCGATCCGCATGGACCTTGTCCACGAAAGTCCCGACGTGATGGTGTCGCCTGCCGAAAAGGACGCGAGGGTCTCGGGAATGGCGTGCCGCCAGCTGGAATCCAGCCGGACCGCCGTCGTGCCCTGCGCACCGTCGCCTTGCGCGGCGCGGGCCGCGAAGCCCTGCGTCCAGATGCCCGGCGCGGAGGTGAAGGCGCGCACCTCGAACTGGCCACCCAGCGAGCGCGACGTCGCGCTCGACTGGCCGAACAGGTCGTAGTTCAGCAGCACACCTTCCACGCGCTGCGACGGCTGAGGCGGCGCGTCCGGCTGCAGCCCGATGGTGAGGCGCAGCGGAAGGCTGTCGAGCAATTCAGCGGGGACTGTCATGCGCAGCTGCTGCCGCTCGATGTCGTAGTGGACGGCCGCACCCGGCAGGCTGCGCAACCGCACGTTTTCGCGCCGGTCCACGGCCGCGCTCCCGACTCGCAGGCCCAGGTGTTGCAGGTCCGGTGCCGACATGAAAAGGTCGTCCCCGCTGCGCAGCACTTCGTATACCGCGGCATGGGGGACCTCGTTCAGCACCACGTTCAGGTACAGCCGCTGCCCGTCCGGTGTGCCGGGTCCGGCGGGCGGCGCCGAGGCGCAGAGTGAGGGAGCCAAAGCGATGCAGAGCAGGAGGAGCCAGCTACGGCGCGCCGCTGATCGTGGCAAGGGAATACTCCTGCGCCGTGTCTTGCAGCCGGGCCTTGATCACGCCGGGCGCCAGCGACCTGGCCGATGCCGGCATGCCCCAGCGCCTGCGCTGGCCGGACAGGACATAGCCCAGCAGCCCGGGCACCAGCACCGTCCTGCGGCCTTGCGCGTCTTCGTGAACCACATGGCTCACGCGCACGCGCCGGCGTGCCGGGTTCGCGAGGGTCAGCGTGGGCGTGTCCCCGCCTGCCCAGGCGCCGGCCACCCCCACTGCGGGCGCGTCGCGCGGCACGGCCACGTCGTTGACGAAGACAGGAACCGAATACCGCAGCACCAGCTGCAGGCCGCTGCCGGAGGCGGCCTGCGGCGCGTCGCCGCCCGCGGCAGCCGCAGGGCGCACCGGTATCTCATCGACCAAGAGGCGGAAGCTTTGCTCGTCGCCCGCGGCGGCGTCCTCGCGGCGCACGATGCGCACCATCTGCGTCCGTCCGGGCGCGATCTCCACCATCGGCGGGCTGGCAGCCAGGGCCTGCGTCGGTTCGAGCCGGTCTTCGTCATCGGCCTGGCTCCACCGGAAAAGCCGCACCTGGGCGTGGAGGGGCTGGGTGCCCGTGTTCATCAACCACAGTGCCTGCGCCTTCTCGGCCCCGGTGAACTGGATCGAGACCGGCGACAGCTGCAGGTCCGCCGATCTCGCCGGCCACACCGCCACCAGCGCGGAAAACAGCGCGATGGCCTTCCAGCAGGCACGCATGTCCGGGAACTCAGTAGGTGACCGTGGCGACGACGGTGTCGACGTAAGTGTCGGCAGCGAAGTTCACGTTCGTGAGCTTCCCGTAGACCTGGTACGTCTGGTTGCCGCCCGAGCCGCTGCCGGAGACGACGCTGCCGGCCGCGTTGCCCCAGAACGCCGTCGTGGACGCGTCCTGGTACAGGTCGTATGGCACGAATGCGCCGAGGGAACCCTTCATCTTGCGCTGTCCGGGCGTGGGCACGGCGGGCGCGTTGCTGCCGCCGTTGAGCCCGATCGAATAGCTGGTGTTGGGACTGCAATTGACGGTCACGGAACCGGTCGCGGTCACCGTGACCGGCCCGGAGGCCCGTGCCTGCGTGCCGAAGTCCACCGCGGTGGTCGCCGCGGTATGGATGTCGCAGGTCTCGGTGATGACCAACTTGACCTGCAGGTTCGCGGTATCCGTCGCCGCATGGGTCAGCGGGGCGGTGAGCGTCGCCTGGAGGGCCAGGCAGGCGATGGCAACGGTTCGACGCATGGTGTCTCTCCTCGTGTGGACAAGCTTCAAATTGTTTCTGCGAGCGTTTGTCCTTTCCAGAGCAGCCGAGCGCGAAAGTTTGCTCAGACCTCAGTCATATGCGCGCGCATCGCACCGTGCGCGAACGCGTGCGCCCCCTTTGCGCCTTCTTTGCATGAAGCACGTGCGCCCTGGCCGCAAGAATCGACTGGCGCCGCCGGGGTGTGGAAGCCCGGGATCGGGCCGCTGAAGATCGGATCGGCAGGAAGGTGGCCAGCGTGACGCGGGACAGGCGTCCACGAGTTCCGCCGCTGTCAGGTGGCTGTCGGACCTCGGTTCACCGCGCCGGTCGGTTCGGGCTGGTCTTTGCTGTGAAGGAGGGGCGTGGTCCGGTCCGCGACCGCCAGGACCGTCGCTTCGGATGGCGGTTCCAACGCCTCGGGCTTGCGGCCGGCCTCGGCCCCCAGCACCGCGGACCGGCGGGCGCCATGAGCGACGGCGGTGCCGAAGAGGAGCATCTGGACCTCCAGCGCGCCAAGTCGGCGGCTCGGAATCATTTGGCCGCCACGGCGCCGAAGTCGTTCGCGCCGTCGCTCGGTTGCGCGAGCCAGAAAACCAGCACCGCCCAGCCCGCGACCGGAATCAGCCACAGCAGCTGGAGCCAGCCGCTTTTGCCGATGTCGTGCAGGCGGCGCGAGCCGGCCGCCATGCAGGGCACGCACAGCGCCAGATTGAGCAGCAGGCCCAGCCAGGTCAGGTTCAATGCGGCGGGCAACGTGGAGGCCAGCAAGCAGGCGAGCATGAACCACCAGAACTCCGGCCGCCCGGCGCGGCCTTCGAACTGCGCATAGTTGTCGCGCAGGCAATGCAGGACGGACTGCTTGAAATCCACGGGTCGGTTCTCCTTGGGGACTGGCGCATGCGGCCGCCAGTGCCGCACGCATGGCCTCTGGTGCCTGAAGCGGAGCGACCCGCGATTGTGCGGCGCGTGCGCAGGCCCTCACCTTGCGTTTGCGCTCAAACTTCCTTCACGGGCCGACGCTCTGGGCGAGCGAGCAAAACTCTGCGTCGCCTGACTTGCTTTTGAGTATTGAGGCGCGCCCGCAGCTCCACCATGTCTACAGCCGCAACCGTATCGTTGCGGCGCTACACGCGTGGAGAACGTCCAATGCCAAACCTTCGTCGAGCGATCCTTGACCGGCCGCTGATGGGTCGACGGCGCAGCCGCGCCACGCGTGGCTTCACGATCATCGAGCTGATGACCGTCATGGCGATCATCGCGGTGGTAGCGACGGTGGGCCTGCCGTCGTTCCAGAGAATGATCCAGGGCGCCGCCGTGTCCGGCGCCGTCAATTCCTTCCTGTCCGACATGAGGTACGCGCGCAGCGAGGCGATGCGACGGGGCGGCAGGGTGGTGCTGTGCCGCAGCAGCAACGCGGAGGCGGCATCGCCGACCTGCGACAACAGTTCGGCGCCCGCGGGCTGGGCGACCGGCTGGGTGGTCTTCGTCGACCTGGACGGCAATGGCGTCCTCGATCCTGCCGACCCGATCCTGAAGATCCAGCCGTCGGCCTCGGGGCTGGACCTCATCGACGACGGCGGCGCGTCCAAGGTCTACCGGTTCACCGCGCTGGGCCGCTTGCTGCCGGGCGCTGCGGCCGTCCAGATGTCCTTCGGAGGCGCCGCGATCCAACCTTCGTTGCGGCGCACGGTGTGCGTCCTGCCCACCGGTGCCGCCAGGCTCCAGCCCAACGGGATGGCATCGTGCGCAGTGTGATGTCTCGCCGCCGCTCGCGCGGATTCACGCTGATCGAGGTGCTGGTGTCCATCCTCGTGCTGTCGTTCGGAATCCTCGGCATCAGCGGCATGTTCGCCTTCTCGGTGCAGATGCCCAAGCTGTCGTCGTACCGCACGGCCGCGGTGAACATCGCGGCCAGCCACGTGGACAAGGTGCGCGCCAACGCGGCCGGTTTCTACGAAGGCGCCTACGAAAAGCCGATGTCGTACGACGGCACCTTCAACGCCATCTCCGTGCCGGTGTGCACCTACCCCGCCTGCACGCCGCTGGCGCTGGCCGACATGGACAGCGCGGAGACCAGTTCGCTGGCGCGCAAGGAACTGCCGGCGGGCGGGATGCTGCTGAGCTGCACGCCTTCGCCCTGCGGGCCCGCGTCCACCGGGCACGTGTGGGTGATCTGGCAGGAGCCTCAGACCCGGTTCGCCCTGCAGTCGGCGGCGTCCGACAACTGTCCCAACGCGGTGACCAGTGCCTTCAACAACCCGAGGCCTCGATGCGTGTACCTGCCCTTCCAACCGTGAGCCGGCCTTCCGGTTCACGCAGAGCGTGCCGCGGCTTGACGCTCGTCGAGCTCATGGTGTCGCTGGTGCTCGGCCTGGTGATCACGCTGGCCATCATGACGGCCTACCTGTCGTCCTCGCGCGCGGCGCAAGTCGCCGACGCGGTGGCCCGCATGCACGACGACGCCACCGCCGTCCTGGCGCTGCTGAGAACGCAGATCCGCATGGCGGGCAACAACCCCGAGCGGCCGCTGCGCGCGGCGGCGGCCGCCCGCAATCCGGTCTATGCCGGCCCCGGCGTGACCAAGTTCGCCATCCGCGGCTGCGACGGCGTGTTCGACAACCTGGCGGCGGCCGCGAAGATCGACGACCTGACGTGCCCGTCGCCGGGCAACGCACCCGACTCGCTGGCGATCACGTACGAGGCCGATCCGTTCAACACGGCGGCGATCGACGGCGGCGCCGTGCCGCTGGACTGCGCGGGGTTTCCGCTGGACGCACTCATCGCGGCGATCAACGTTTACGACCCGGTGTCCAACATTCCCGCGCCGGCGAACTTCCAGTTCTACTTCAGCGAGAGCCGCTTCTACGTCGCCACCGGCAGCGACGGCGTGCCCCGGTTGATGTGCCGCGGCAATGGCGCCTCGTCCGAGCCGGCCATCGTCGCCGAGAACGTGGAGGACTTCCAGATCGCCTACGGGCTGCTGTCGCCCACCGCGGCGCCGGGCTCGTCCGCCGTGGCCGGCTACCTGCCGGCCGCCGCGATGGCGACCCAGGCGGAGTTGCTGGCCCTGAGCGAGCCCGATCGCTGGAGCAAGGTGGCGTCGGTCCGCATCTGCCTGCTGCTGCGCAGCCCGGCGGAGGTCGTGCACGACGCGGATTCCGCCAAGTACGTGGATTGCTCCGGCGCGCTGGTGGCCGCGCCGGACTTGCGGCTGAGGCGCGCCTTCCGGGCGACCGTCGCCGTGCGGGGGCGCACATGAGCGCGGTGGCCATGGCCGTCCGTCGACGGCAGGCCGGCCGCGCGGGCAGGCGGGCGCAGCAAGGCGCGGTGCTGGCGGTGGCGCTGATCTTCCTGGTCGTGCTGTTCCTTGCCGGCGCTGTCACGATCCGCACGACGCAAAGCTCGGAAGGCGTGTCGGGCGCCGCCAGGACCGGCGAACTGGCGTTCCAGGCCGCGGAGATCGCGCTGCGCCATTGCGAGCGCTCGCTGGTGGACGTGATCCACGTGGCGAAGGGCGACGCCTCCACCTACACCACGACGTTCAAGCTCACCGACATCCAGACGCGGGACCAGGCCGGCTCGTGGCAGGTCATGACCAACTGGGACGACGAGACGCCGACGGTGCCGGTCTACACGCTGCCGCTGGACCTGGTGAACGTGGCCGCCACGCCGCCCGCGACCTTCAAGCGCGCGCCCGAATGCATGGTGGCGCCCGTGCCCACCGTGAAGCAGGGCGACACCACGCTGTCGGACAAATCGTCGTTCCTCATCACCGTGCGGGGCTTCGGTCCCGAGGTGGCGGCCGTCCAGCCCGGCCCCAACGCCCGGCGGCCGCAGGGCACGGAAGTGTGGCTGCAGTCGAACGTCATCCTTGAATAAAGCCGAGGTGCCCATGCGGACCATCCAGAAAGTCGTCGCGTTCCTGCTGCCCGCCTGCGTGGCGTTCGCCTGCCAGGCGGACGTGGCGCAGGAGCCCTTGCTGAACCGGCCGCGGTCGGTGCCGCCTAACCTGATGCTGGTCATCGACACGTCCGGGTCGATGTTGTCGACGCTGTCTTACGAGTACGGGAATCCGACGCCGGCGGGTCCAGAGGGGCCATATCCTTCAAGCACCGGGTCGGGGCCTGGATGCGGGATCTATCCATGCAGGTCGCCCCAGATCAACAAGATGGCCTATGACCCTCGTGTCCGCTACGAACCTCGTACCACGCTGGCGGGCCAGCCCCTGCCTAACACTGGGACCGTTTGGTCCACTTGGCAGGTCTACTTCAGCCGCATCGGGAGTGGCCCTTACGAGACCGGCGATATTGAGTGGGCGGACACGCCCGCCTACTACGTGTCGGCCTACCCGCCGCCGGCGTCCGAAGTCGTGCCAGGCAGCACGGCTTCCTATCCTGCGGTGGTGAACACGGCAACTCTCCCGCCGGGAACGTTGTTTCCCAAGTTCCGCGAACGGACCGATTGCGTCCAGCGCCCGGATGCGTGCACGCTGCAGGAGGAGAAGGACAACTACAACAACTACAACTTCTGGTACTCGTCCCGGATTGCCATGGTCAATACAGCCATCGCGAAGGTTTTGTCGGAGGTTCCCGACGATGTGGTGCGAGTGGGGGTGGCGTCCTACGGCGAGATGAGCAACTGGTTCGGCCCCAACATGCATCTGGGCGTGGGCGTTTCGAAACTGGATGCCAGCCAGAGAGCGCGGATCGATCAATGGATCAGCACCGTTCGAATTGGGGGAGATACGCCCACCCGGACCGTCATGGGCCGGGTCGGCCAGTATTTCGAGCGCAAGGACAGCGACGGGCCGTGGGCAACGGTTCCGAACCCCGCTTCGACCAGTTTCAAGCCGACGGTGGCCACGGGTCCGGGCAGCGCCGAACCGGAGTCGGCCCACGCGTCGTGCCGGCGGTCCTACGCCATGCTGTTCACGGACGGCTACTGGAACGACAAGACCACCGGCGCCGACGCCCGCCCGAAGGTCGGCAACGTGGACGGTACCGGCTTCACGATCTCCCGCAATCCATCGCCGCCGTACGTGTACACGCCGATGGCACCTTATGCCGACCTCCAGGAGGACACGCTGGCGGACGTGGCCATGTCGCTCTGGGGGCGCGATCTGCGGCCTGACCTGCCCAATCGCGTGTCTCCCCTCTCTCGCCCCGCCAACCCGTCGACCTGGCAGAACCTGACCTTCTACGCTGTGGCGCTGGGCCTGCCGGGCAGCCTTCCGCAGACGCCGGCCATGCTGGCGGAGTTGTCGAGCGGCATCCGCCCGTGGCCTGTTCCGGTACCGGACAAGCCATCCACCATCGACGACATGTGGCACGCCACCCTCAACGGGCGCGGCGAAATGCTGACGGTCAAGAACAGTCGCGAAGTCACGGGCGCTTTCCGCCGCATCATCAACGACGTCGTCGGCAGCCCGCACACGCTGTCGGGTGTCGCCGTGTCCTCGGCCTACCTGCGCGCGGGCACCCGCAAGTACAAGCCTCAGTATGTCCCCGGCGAATGGGCCGGCATGCTCAGCGCGATCGCCCTGGATGCGGCGACCGGCAACGAGCGCAATCCGCCGACCATCTACTGGCAGGTCGAGAAGGGTCCGGCGCCCGATGGCAGCCCGGTTACCACCATCCCGGACCATGCCGCGCGCAACGTCGTCACCTGGAGCAGCATGGGCGGCGTCAACTTCGACGCCGCCGGCTCGGGCCTGAACGCGGACCTGGTGAACTACGTGCGGGGCGACGCGTCGCAGGAGTTCCGCAACGGCGGGTACTTCCGCAACCGCGCCTACCGGCTGGGCGACATCGTCAACTCCAACCCGGTCTTCATCAAGGAAGGTACTGACTTCGCTTACGAGAAGCTGGTAGGCAACTTCGGCGACTACCGCAACTTCGTCGCGGCCAAGGCGGCCCGGCCCGAGGGGGTCGTGTTCGTGGGCGCCAACGACGGCATGCTGCACGGTTTTCGGGACAGCGATGGCGCGGAGGTCTTCGCTTACGTGCCGCGGGCCGTCTATCCCGACCTGTCCAAGCTGACGCTGGACCCCTATCCGCACCACTACTTCGTGGACGGTCCCTTGACGGACACGGACGCCTACCTCGGCGGCACGTGGAAGAACCTGCTGCTCGGCACCACTGGGGCGGGGGCGAAGGCCGTCTTCGCGCTCGACGTCACCAACCCGACGGCCTTGGGCGCGTCCAAGATGCTTTGGGAGGTCAGCTCGACCACCACGGGTTTCGCCAACCTGGGCAACGTCGTCAACGACGTGCAGGCGGGCATCACCCGCTCGAACGACTGGGTCGCCCTCTTCGGCAACGGCGTCAACAGCAGTTCCGGCGCCGCCTCGCTCTACGTCGTGAACCTGGCCACGGGCAGCCTGATCCGCGAGATCGTGGTGCCGGCGGGTGGCGGCAACGGGCTCGTCGGCCTGCGGGCCGTATACGACGCCGAGCGTCGCCTCGTCGGCGCTTATGGCGGCGACCTCCAGGGCAATCTCTGGAAGTTCGACCTCACCGGCGCTTCGGGCACCTGGCAAGTCGCCTTGGGCGGCCAGCCGCTGTTCGCGGCCGGAGCGACGCAACCCATCACCGCGGCCCCGGCCGTCGTGCCCCACGAGAAGGGCGGCTCCATGGTCATCTTCGGCACGGGCAAGATGCTCGAGAGCGCCGACATCCAGGGGCCTTTCAAGCGGCAGCGGGCCTACGGCGTCTGGGACACGGCGGGCTTCGGCACCTCGGGCGGGAGCCCGGCGCCGTTGTCCTCGCTGGTGCAGCAGGTGATCACGCCGGTGCAGATCGGCACGCCGCCGACGACCTATTTCCAGATCACCCGCAACACGGTGAACTACGCTGCGAACCAGCGCGGCTGGTACATGGACCTGGATAGCGGGGACGGCCAGCGCGTCATCTACCCGCTGCAGCGCGTCTCGGACGGATTCGTGCTCCTGAGTACCCTCTCCCCGGTGAGCGCGACGCCACCCGACGTGTGCACCCCGTCGGGCTCGGGCTCGGGCTGGGTCTATCTCATCAACGCCTTCACCGGGTCCGGTCCCGAAAAGCCCGCGTTCGACACCTCGCTGGACGGCTCCGTCTCGGTGATGGACGCCGTCGTGGCCGGCTACGTCGATGCCGTCGACGGGCGGCCGACCTCGATCGACATCGGAACCACCAAGTCGATGGACCGTTTGTGCATCGAGTCCGCCGATTCGCAGTGCATCCGCATCGAGCTCAGTTGCGGCCAGGCCGGGGCCAAGGCCTGTCCGACCGCCAACGCCAGCGGCCTGAAGTCGCGCCAGTGGCGGCAGATCTTCCCGAGGTGAGGCCATGAAGAAAGCTTCTGCCCTTCGCACCGGCGGCTTCACGCTGCTGGAGGTGATGATCCCGATGATCATCATCGCCGTCCTGACCGCCATCGCCTTTCCCTCGTACCTCGAGCACGTCGCTCGCACCCGGCGCGCCGACGCCCGCGCCCAGCTGCTCCAGGCCGCCCAGTTCATGCAGCGGTTCTACGCCGCCAACGACAGCTTCGCGATGGACCGCTCGGGCGGGCCCGTGCTGTCGGCGATGCCGGCGCCGCTGAAGCAGTCGCCCCAGGACGGCCAGGCGATCTACACGCTGGACATCCCGGCCGCGGGCCTGACGGTCATGGGCTACGAGCTGCGCATGGAGCCGGCGGCAGGCGGCCCGATGGCCTCGGACAAATGCGGCACGCTCACCTTGGCCTCCGACGGCCGGCGGGGCGTGGTGATTGGCGGTGTGCAGGGCAACGCAGCCACCGTGGAGCGGTGCTGGAAGTGATGGCTGGGTCGAACGGGGCGGCCGGCGAAAGCGCAGCTTTTTGGCGAGATGTTCTCGACTCGCGTCGTGAAGGTGTCGGTCAGTGAGTGAATTCGAAGCGCGGGCTGAGCGAAGAATGCAGATGTTCGCCTCGGCTGACGGGTGGAATCGGCGCAGTCCATTCACCCACGGAGCCTGCCTTGAGTGCGCCAATCCTGCTGCGACCGTTTCGCGCCTTTCTTGCCTCGCTGGCGATACTTGCCTTTGCCGGATGCGGCGGCGGGGAGAGCGGCAGCGGCGGCGAGAGCGGCCAGCCGTCGCCGGCAGCGGATGCGGACTTCACGGTGAGCGCCGAAGTGGCCGGGCTTCGCGGCTCGGGTCTGGTGCTGGCGCTGGACGGTGCCGAAGATGTTGCGGTGGGCACCAACGGGCGAATCGCCTTCGCCCGCAAGTTGAAGGCGGGGCAACCCCTCTCGCTCACCGTCAAGACCCAGCCATCCATGCCCGCGCAGAGGTGTGGTGTCGAGCTTCCCGGCCAGGCCGTGATGGCGGACACGGTCGTCCAGGTGCGCTGCAGTTATGGATCGTCGGCTTTCGTCTACGTCGGCAACTTCGGGGCGGGCATTGAGGTCCTGAAGGTGGAGGCGGGAGCCGTATCGAAGATCCAGAGCCTCCCTTTCGACGGACCCGACTCGGTGGCCGTTTCGCCGGACCAATCGCTGGTGGTGGCCAAGGGAGCCGGCAACAACTCGTTGGTCGATTTCGCAGCCTTCCGCGTCGACGCCGCGAGCGGAACATTGACCGCAACGCCCGCAACGCCCGCGAAGGTGAGTTCGAACGTTTCCAATCTGGTGTTCCATCCGAATGGCAGATTTGTCTACGTGCCCGACCCCGTCAACGGCACCATCACGCGCTTCCAGCTGGATCCGGCAACAGGGGCGCTCACCACCGCGGGAGCGGCGTTGACAGGGCTGGGCAACGTGAAGCTGGCGCTCCGGCCTGATGGCAAGTTCGCCTACGCCATCAACGTCGGGGCCAGTGGCGTCCAGGTGTTCAGCGTGCACCCGGACACGGGGGGGCTGACCCCCTTGCGGAGATTCGACACTGCGAATCTAGCTTTCGCCCTTGCGGTCGACCCGTTGGGCAAGTACCTCTATGTCGGTCAGGACACGTCCACCGATGCCTGGGTCATGGACCCGCAGACGGGTTTGGTGTCCATCGCCGCCACCATTGCGAAACCCGGCGCACTCGTTGCCGCGCACCCGAGCGGTGACTTCCTCTTCGTGTATGGGTTGCTCGGAAAAATCGCTTCCTACCACGTCGACCGACAGACCGGTCAGATGGAGCTGGCGGGCGAAGTGCCATGCGGACCGGGTCTTTCGGCTCTCGTTGGCCTGGGCGACCTCATCCTGTCGTCCAACGGCGACCAGACAGCATCGGTCTTCCTGGTGGATCCAGCCTCCGGAGTGCCGTCCCTGATCGGCGATACCGCCTTTGGGGCCGGGATCAGCGACGTCAAAGGTGTCCTTCGGTAGGCGCTGCCGTCGGCGAGTTGAAGTCTTTCGCTGGCCTGCCATGTGTGGCCATGGGGTGGTGCGAATTCCCGGTGCGAATACTGCGTGAAGTCTGCCTGTACGCATGCGCCGGCCGATCGCACCATGACGGCACAACGCATTCGTGGGAAATCATGGCAGTGAACAATTTGAGCAATCGTGTCTTCAGGACCGTCCTGGCCATCGCGGTGGCGTCGGCGGTCGCGGCGTGTGGTGGTGGCGATGGGCCCGTGACCGGCGCGGGCGGCCTGGGCGATTCCGGCGGTGAGCCGTCGGGCAACCCGACAGGCAACCCGTCGGGCAACCCGTCGGGCAACCCGACGGATACCACGGCGCCTACGGCATCGCTGAATATCGCCGCAGGAGCGCTGGACAAGTCGCAGTCCGTCGTCATCCGTTTCAGCGAGTCCATGGCCATCGGCACATTGCAGCTCGGCGGGGACCTGGCGGCCAATGCCGTGCCAACCTGGTCCGCCACGCAGTCGGCCAATGACACGCTGACGCTCACTCCCTCGGGCGGCTCGTGGCCGTTCGGCGTGGCGCTCGGGCTGAGCGTCGCGGCCAGCGACCTAGCGGGCAATGCGATGGCGAAGGTGCAGACCAGCTATCAGGCCAAGTTGGCCTTCGGTGCATTTCCCGCTGCGGGAACCGTCTTCGGTCAGCAGGATTTCTCGTCGAACGACTCGCAGCAGGGCCTCGCCAATCCCACGGTGCGCACGCTTTCCGCGCCGGCAGGGAATGTGATCTTCAGCTCGACCGGGACCGTGTTCGTCGCAGACAGCAACAACAATCGCATCATGCTGTACGGCTCGACGCCCAGCGCGACCAATGAGGCGGCTCTTGGGTTTCTTGGCCAGCCAGACGGCAACAGCAATGTCAGTGGCACTACCCGTGTGCGCTACCATTTCCCGCGAGGGCTTTCGGCCGGCGGCGGCAGGGCCGCGATCACGGATACGGCGAACAATCGCGTCCTGATCTACCCGACCCTTCCACTCGATCTGAGTGTCCTCCCTGACGTCGTCGTCGGACAGTCGGACTTCACGACGAGTTCAACGGCCTGTGGGGCGACCAATTTCGATTCGCCATCAGGTTCGGCGTTAACCGAAGATGGAAAGTTGCTTGTCGCTGATGCGGCGCACAACCGGGTCCTGATCTGGAACCAGGTGCCCATCACCAACGGCGCCGCGCCCGATCTGGTCTTGGGGCAAAAGGACAGCTCGCACTGCGGTGCCAACGACGATTTGCAAGATGGTGGCAACCATGTCGCTCCCACCGCGAGGACACTGAACTTCCCCTCCGGCGTGTGGTCGGACGGGCAAAGGGTCGTCGTGCTGGATATGCTGAACCAGCGGGCACTGGTGTGGAACACGTTCCCGACGTCAAGTTTCCAGCCCGCGGACCTGGTGATCGGCCAGAAGACGTTCAGCGCTAGAAAGGCGAACGACGACAACCAGGATGGTGCGGAGGATGCATCGGCATCCGCCCGCACGCTGAACTTCCCGAATGGCGGCATCGCCTTCAACGGCGTCCAGTTGGCCATCGCCGACACGGGAAACCACCGGGTGCTCATCTGGAACGCCTTCCCGACAGCGAACTTCCAGCCCGCCGATGCGGTCCTCGGGCATGCAGGCTTCGCCGGGAAAGCGGAAAACGACTCGGACGGCGACGGAAACCCCGACACGCCCAACGGCGCGGTCTTCTCTAGCCCCAACGGGCTTGGCATGCACGGGGACAAGCTGTTCGTGGTCGACAACGGCAACCACCGGGTGCTGGTGTTCAGCGTTCCCTGACGGGCGCGACCGCGAGTGTCCGCGTCTTCCTCGAGCGGCCGCCAAACGACTGGATGCGTCGGCGTGGCCCTGGCGGCCGAGGGCAACACGTTCGCCGTAACTGTACGGAGCCTGGCGGCTGCCGAGCGCTTTCGGCAGGCGCTTTGCGCGAAGTTTGACTATTGCGCGCGCCTGCGTCCGGCAACCATCGATGCATCCGCATTGATCGCATGCACGGCCATGAATCCGACTCGCTCCAAGCACGCAGAGAAGATCGAAGATGAGCTCAGGCGCGCCGGACTGCCGCGGCACCTCGTCTCAGTCCTTCATCGCGCCGGGCTTAGAACGCTGAAAGACCTGGCCGCGCTCAGCATGGAACAGCTTCTCGCGATCCGGGGAATCGGCGCGATGGGGGGCTGCCGCGTGCGCGAAGCCCTGCAGGCAAGCGATCTCGCCTTTCAGCCATCGGCCGATGCGAGGATCGCCGCCTGGGAGCGGCATTGGCACCAGCAGCCCGCGGAACCCGAGGCGATGGGCGATGCGTCACCTATCGCCCGCCTGCCGCTGGAGAGGCGCACGCTGCGCTGCTGCGTCGCGCAGGGACTGACCACTGTCAGCCAGGTGCGTGCCTTGTCTCGCGCGCAAATGTGCGCGCTGTTCGGAAACCGGGCAACGGTCGACCTGCTGGGCTGCCTCAGGGCGGCGGGGTTGCCCGCTCAGGGGGAAGCGCGTCCCGGCGCCCCACGCGCGCGGACGCGGCCCACCACCCCGCGGCGCCGCACCGTCGCCTCCGCCATCCATCGCCACTCGACCTACAGGGAAGCCGGGATCGCCACGGCGACGTGACGACGCGCAGGGCGAGCGCTGGCGCGCCCACCGCCGTCAGAGCTTGACGCCCGTGGTCTGCCCGGCCTTGACCGTGACGGACCGGAATTCCTGGCGGCCTTGCATGCGAACCTGGTAGTCACCGGGCGCCAGGCGAAGCGCTTCACCGCCTGTCATTCCCTCGCCGACGCGTTGCCCGTCGGGCGTGGTGACTTCGAATCCCGTGCGCATGGCCGCTTCCATCGCGCGGGCAAGCCCGGCCGCGTCGCCGGCGTCGTGGTAGCTGCCGTCCGCGAGCTGGGCCCAGTGGCGCAGCGTGGCCTGCAGGCGCCGGTCGTCGATGGCGAATCCGACGATGTTCACGCGAGTGGAGGGAGTGGCTTTCTTCAGCCGCGCGATGGCGGCGGCGGCGTCGCCGCCGCAGGTTTCTTCGCCGTCCGTGAGCAGGACGATGAGCCGCGGACCCTTCGCCGCGGCGAGGTCGTCAGCGGCCTTTTCGAGCGAGGCGCCGATGGGCGTTCGTGCCAGGTTCCTGACCTGGAGCGCCGTCATCTTCGCCGCGACGGCCGCGGGGTCGAGTGGACCCAGCGGCATCTCGAGGTCGGTCTGGCACGAATCGGTTTCTCGCCCGTAGATGCGCAAGGCAAAGGGTATGCCGCGGGGAAGGGTCGTCGACGTCAGCTTCCTGAGTGTTTCCCGCGCCCAGTCGATGCGACGCTTTGAGCCCATGCGCTGCAGCATGCTGCCCGAGGCGTCGAGGATGATCTCCACCGCGCCATCGGCCGCCAGCGTGGCGGCGTCGACCTTCAGGAAACCGGGCGGCTGACGCCCCGGCGACACCTTCAGCGGCGCGCGCGCCAGCGTTGCGTGGGACTGGCCGGTGCTGTAGCGCAGCTCGTAGTCGCCCGCGTCCAGGGGAGCGGCCAGGCGTGCCGGGTTGCCGCGCGCGGTGTAGGCGAAGTTGCCTGAGGCTCCCTCGTGCGCGGTCTTCGGAACCACGGTGACGTAGTCGCCCGCGTTGTTCGGGCCCTGCCACTGCACCTGCAAGGGGTTGCCGCTCTCGACTTCGGCTGGGGCCGACAGCGATGCGTCGACGGGGTCCACATGCAGGCGCGCGGAGGCCAGCGTGGCATAGGACTGGCCGGCAAGGTACCTCACCTCGTAGTCGCCCTGCTCGTCCGGCGCCCGCAGCTCGAGTGCCCCCGTCTTCACGTAGACGAACGGGCCGTAACGACCCTGCGGGGAGCCGGCCTTCACGACGGTGACGAAGTCGCGTGCGTTGCCGGGCCCTTTCCATTCCACGCGCAGGCTCTTGCCGGCCTGCACCCGCGCCGGTGCCTCGAGGCTGGCCTCGGCGCCTTCCACCTGCAAGGACGCGCGCGCCAGCGTCGGATAGGGCGGCCGGGCACCCATGAGGCGGATCTCGTAGGCGCCGGCCCGGGCGGGCGCTGTCAGGCGGATCGAACCGCCTTCGCCGGCGTGCTTGTAAGCGTCATAGAAACCTTCGCGGCTGCCTTTGGCCACGATGGCAAGAAAATCCCGGGGCTGGGCGGGGCCCGTCAATTTCACTTCCACTTCGGACCCCGCCTTCGTGCCGGCTGGCGCCTGGAGGGCCGGCTGGGCCCAGGAGGCGCCGTACAGGCCCAGCGGGGCCACGGCCTGCAGGAAGACCAGTGCGAAGCGAGGCGTGAGGGCGGCGGTCATCTGGCCCGCCCGATGGAAGATGCGAACGGCCGGGCGGCCACGTTGGCAGCGGCAGCGTCCGCCCATGCCGCAGGCGCCTGCGGCGTCGCCGGGATCGCCGCGAACTGGGCAACGATGCTCAGCGCCGCGCTGGGCTTCAGGTCACCGCAAAGGCCGACGCCCCGCTGAAACGAATCCTCGAACGGCAAGGCGCCGTCGGGGCCGCCGCCGATCCTCATGATCAGGTACGTTTCCAGCTGCGGACCGGGGTCGCCCACGATGGAGAGGATGATGCCGTTCGGCAACTGGAAGGTGCAGATGCCGGTATTGCGGATGTTCTCCTCCCACTGGGCCATCAGGACAGCCTTGCGATGGGCCAGAAGAATCCGTTGGGCGAGGACCTGCAATCCGGTGTGAATTTGCGCACTCATTGGCGTGCTCCTGCCGGCGCTTCGCGCCGGTTGCGGCGAAGTATCCGCAGCGACCGGAGAAGCAGATAGGCAGAGACTGCTCACGGAGACAGTTTCGCCGGACATTGGTGCGGCGCCGGCACCATCCATCGCGGCCGAGCCGCCGTGCCCTCACGGGCCGGCGGCTCTTCTTCTTCTGCTTCTGGCGCACGGCACGCGTCCTACACGCATGCGGCCAAGTCCTACACCCGACGGCAGGCGCCGCTCCTAGGCTGCGGCCCACTTGTTCCCGACCCGCCAAGGACGCACCTCCATGCACCAGTCCCCGTTGAAGGAACTCGGCGGCCCCCGCCGCGAGAAGTACGCCGCCTTCTTTCCCGTCTCCGAAGACGATGACGCCGACGAGCGCCGGCTGCAGCGCGGCAGCCAGCCGAAAGCCCGGAAATTCCACCTGCGCCAGGAAGCACCGCGCGGCGAACGCGCGCGCCAGCACCCCAAAGGCTGACCGTCCCGCCGGGTAGCGCATACTGCGCGCCCGATGCAACTGCAGCAGATCCTTTTCAGCCAGGGGTTCGGCACCCGCCGCATCTGCGCGGGCCTCATCCAGCAAGGGCTGGTCGAGATCGCCGGCAACGTGCGCACCGACCCGCTGGAGGAAGTGGACCCCGAAGGCCTGCGCTTCTCGGTGCAGGGCCGCGAGTGGCCGTTCCACGCCAAGGCGTACCTGATGCTGCACAAGCCGGCGGGCTACGAGTGTTCGCAGAAGCCGTCGGCCTGGCCAAGCATCTACACGCTGCTGCCCGGGCCCGTGCGCCAGCGCCCCGGACCGCCGGGCGTGCAGGCCATCGGCCGCCTGGACCAGGACACCACCGGCCTGCTGCTGCTCAGCGACGACGGCACGTTCATCCACCGTATGAGCTCGCCCAGGCACCACGTGCCCAAGGTCTACGAGGCGGTGACCAAGCACCCGATCGACGCGCGCCAGGTCGAGCGCCTGCTCGCCGGCGTGGTGCTGGACGACGACCCCAAGCCGGTGCGCGCTTCCGCCTGCGAAGCGGCGGGCGAGCAGCTCCTGCGCCTGACGCTGACCGAAGGCAAGTACCACCAGGTCAAGCGCATGGTGGCCGCGGTGGGCAATCGCGTGGAAGGGCTGCACCGCTCGCGCATCGGCGGGCTCGAACTGCCGGCCGACATGGCGCCTGGCCAGTGGCGGTGGCTGGATACGGCTGAGTTGGCGCTGCTGCGCGCTTAGGGGTTTCCGCGCAGGAACTGCGCGATGCGCTGCGTCACCGCTTCCGGCTGGTCGCGGTGAGGTGAGTGCCCGCAGCGCTCCAGCACTTGCATCTCGAAGGGCCCGTTGGTCGGCGCGATCTCCTCGATCTGCCGCAAGGTGCCGTACGCGTCGTCCACGCCCTGGATCGCCAGCACCGGCGCGGTGATCCTGCGGCACTCGGGCCGGATGTCGAAGTCGCGGAACGCCGGGTTCAGCCACGCGTCGTTCCACTGCCAGAACGCCACGTCGACGTCGGCGTGGAACTTCGCCAGCCGCTCGCGCAAGCCCGTGCCGTACGCGTCGCGGGCCTGTGCGATGGAATCCACCGACACGTCTTCCACGATGACGTGCGGCGCCATCACCACGCAGGCCGCAAGCGGGTGCCGGCTGGCATGCAGCAGCGCGATGCTGCCGCCGTCCGAATGGCCCACCAGCACCGGCGCCTGCAGGTCCAGCGCCTTCAACAGCGCGGGCAGGACCTCCCACGCCTCGCGATGCATGTAGCCGGGCTGTAACCGTCCTGCACCACGCACGTCGGGCACGGGGTCGGATCGGCCGTAGCCGCGGCGCGAGTACACGATGCCCGCGCGGCCCGTGGCCGTGCACAACTGCGCGGGCCAGTCGCGCCACATCGACACCGAGCCCAGGCCTTCGTGCAGGAACACCACCGGCGCCAGTCCTCCGGCGGGTGCCGGGATGCGTTGCACTTCCAGGCGCACCCCGTTGATTTCCATCAGTTCCATGCGAGGGATGTTACGGGAGCGCGCGCACCTGCAGACTACACTTGCGAGTTGTCCCGAAAGCCCTCGTGATCCGTCTCTTGCGTTCCCTCGCCCTCGTGCTGGCCGCCTGGTGCGCCGCCCAGGGCGCCGCGGCCCAGAACCGCCCGATCTTCGTGCTGAATTCGCTCGACGCGAACGTCAGCATCATCGACCCGGCCAACTGGTCGGAAGTGCGCCGCCTGCCCACGGGCAAGGAGCCGCACCACCTGTACCTCACGCCGGACGAGAAGTCGCTCATCGTCGCGAACTCGCTGGGCGACTCGCTCACTTTCATCGACCCGAAGACCGCCGAGGTGCAGCGCGTCGTGCGCGGCATCCTCGACCCCTACCAGCTGCGCTTCTCGCCGGACATGAAGTGGTTCGTCACGGCCGGCAACCGCCTGAACCACGTCGACGTCTACCGCTGGGACGGCAGCAACCTGCAGCTGGCCGGCCGCGTGGCGACGTCGCGCACGCCCAGCCACATCTGGATCGACAGCCGCAGCACCACGGCGTACGTGTCCATGCAGGACAGCGACGAACTGGTGGCGGTGGACCTGGCGTCGCAGCAGGTGCGCTGGCGCGTGAAGACCGGTCCGATGCCGGCCGACGTGTACGGGACGCCCGACGACCGCACGCTGATCGTCGGCCTGACCGGCGGCGACGGCATCGAGGTGTTCGACGTCTCCGGCGCGCAGCCGCGCAGCGTGCGCCGCATCAAGACCGGCGCGGGCGCGCATGCGTTCCGCGCGGCCGGCGACAAGCGCCACGTGTACATCAGCAACCGCGTGGCCAACACCATCAGCAAGATCGACCTGAACACGCTGGACGTGGTGGCCAGCTATCCGGCGCCGGGCGGTCCCGACTGCATCGAGGTGCTCGAAGGCGGCAAGATGCTGATGGTCACCTCGCGCTGGGCGCGCAAGCTCACGGTGATCGACACCGAGACGCGCAAGGTCGTGCGCCAGGTCAACGTGGGCAAGTCTCCCCATGGCGTCTGGACCCTGGACCACGCGCCGCGCTGAACTGCGCCGCGCCGCCGCCGCGGGCCTGCTCGCGCTGGCGGCCCCCGCGCTGTTCGCGCAGGACTGCGGCAAGCCGGTCTACCTGACGTTCGACACGGGCCACATGGGCGTCGCCCCGCTGGTGGCCGACGTCCTCAAGCGCGAGAACATCCGCGTCACCTTCTTCGCCGCGCAGGAAAAGACGAAGGAGGGCGACGGCAGCCTCGGCCAGCACTGGGCGCCCTGGTGGAAGGCGCGCGCCGCCGAAGGCCACGAGTTTGCTTCGCACACGTACGACCACGTCTATTGGCGCGCCGACCTGCCCGACGGGCGCTTCCGCGTGCGCCCCTCCTCGGGGCCGCAGGAAGGCCGCGACCAGGTCTGGACCGCGGCGCAGTACTGCGAGGAGATCCAGCGCGCGGCCACGCGCCTGCGCGAAGTCACCGGCCGCGAACCGCTGCCGCTGTTCCGCGCGCCCGGCGGCAAGACGTCGCCGAAATTCCTGGCCGCCACGCGCGCCTGCGGCTGGCAGCACGTGGGCTGGGCGCCCGCCGGTTTCCTGGGCGATGAACTTCCCAGCGAAAAAGTGTCCAATGACCAGCTGCTGGCGCGCGCGTTGCGCGACATCCGCCCGGGTGACATCCTGCTGGCGCACTTGGGCATCTGGTCGCGGCAGGACCCGTGGGCGCCGGCGGTGCTGGAACCGCTGGTCAAGGGCTTGAAGGAGCGGGGCTTCTGTTTCCGCACGCTGCGCGAGCATCCGCAGTACGCGGGCTGGATAGCGCAAAAGGAAGAGCGAAGGAAATGAACGGGTTGGAAGCGGCGTTCGGCGCCGCGCAGCAATGGTTGTTCGAAGCGGTGGTGCAGCCGGCGATGTTCGCGCTCGGGCTGGCCAGCCTGCTGGAAGACGGCTACGCGGCCACCGGCTGGCTGCTGGTCGGCCTGCTGCAGATCGCCGTCATGCTGCTGGTCATCGGCCCGCTGCAGCGCTGGCGCCCGGTGGAGAAGGTCACCGACCGCACGGCGGTGCGCACCGACGTGCTGTATACGCTGATCCACCGCCTGGGCCTCTTCCGCGTCGTGCTGTTCTTCACCGTGCAACCGCTGTTCGACGAAGGTTTCGGCTGGCTGCACCTGCAGGGCATCGGCGCCTTCCAGCTCGACGCCCTGTGGCCCGGCATCACCGACCTGCCGATCGTCAGCTTCGCGCTGTACCTGGTCGTGTTCGACTTCGCCGACTACTGGATCCACCGCGGCCAGCACGGCCTGCGCTGGTGGTGGGGCCTGCATTCGCTGCACCACTCGCAGCGGCAGATGACGATGTGGAGCGACAATCGCAACCACCTGCTGGACGACGTGCTGCGCGACAGCCTGCTGGTCATCCTCGCGCAGCTCGTAGGCGTGCAGCCGGGCCAGTTCGTCGCCATCGTCGCCATCACGCAGCTGTCGGAAAGCCTGCAGCACGCCAACCTGCGGTTGTGGTTCGGCCGTTTCGGCGAAAGGCTCTGGGTCAGCCCGCGCTTCCACCGGCTGCACCACGCCGTCGGCCTGGGGCACGAGAAGCGCGGCCGCGGCTCGCTGGGCGGCCACAACTTCGGCGTGCTGCTGCCGTGGTGGGACGTGCTGTTCGGCACCGCCAACTTCGAGCACCGCTACGAGCCCACCGGCATCCGCGACCAGGTGGAAAAGAACCGCGACTACGGCCGCGGCTTCTGGTCGCAGCAGTGGCTGGGCTTCAAGCGCATGCTGGGGCGGGGCTGAAAGCCGTGGGGCTGCTGCTCGATTCCTTCTGGCGCGCGGCGGCTTACTGCCTGCATCCGCGCGTCATCGCGCTGTCGTTCCTGCCGCTCATCGTGATGGTGGCCATCGCGCTGGGCGCGGGCTGGCTGTGGTGGGATGGCGCGGTGGACGCGGTGTTCCGCTGGCTGGAATCGTACGAGCTGATCTCGCGCGTCGGCGGCTGGCTGGTGTCCCTGGGCTTCGGCGGGCTGCGCACGGTGATGGCGCCGCTGATCGTCATCTTCCTGGCCACGCCGGTCATCGTGGTCGGCTCCATCGTCGCGGTGGCGGTGCTGATGGCGCCGGCGCTGGTGCACCTGGTCGGCGAGCGCCGCTTCCCGGCGCTGGAGAAAAAGCGCGGCGGCAGCGTGCTGGCCAGTATCGCCTGGTCCATCGGCTCTTCGTTGCTCGCTCTCATCGCGCTGGTGATCTCGCTGCCGCTGTGGCTGATCCCGCCCTTGATCCTGGTGCTGCCGCCGCTGATCTGGGGCTGGCTCACCTACCGCGTGATGGCTTTCGACGCGCTGGCCGAGCATGCCAGCAAGGAAGAACGGCGCCTCATCCTCAAGCGGCACCGCTGGCCGCTGCTGGGTATCGGCGTGCTCACCGGCTACCTGGGCGCGGCGCCCAGCATCGTGTGGGCCTCGGGCGCACTGTTCGCCGCCGCGTTCGTCATCCTGGTGCCGGTGGCGATCTGGATCTACACCGTCGTGTTCGCGTTCTCCTCCCTCTGGTTCGCGCACTACGCGCTGGCGGCGCTGGCCTTGCTGCGGCAGCAGCCGATCGAGGCGGAAGCGATGGTGCCGGTAGCATCGCGGGATGACCACTCCCGCTGAAATCGGCCTCGTCATCGTCGGCGACGAGATCCTCTCGGGCAAGCGCGCCGACAAGCACCTTCCCAAGGTCATCGAACTGCTCAACGCCCGCGGCCTGCAACTGGCCTGGGCCGATTACGTGGGCGATTCGCCCGCGCGCATCACCGCCACGCTGAAGCGCGCCTTCGACTCCGGCGCGCTCGTGTTCTCCTGCGGCGGCATCGGCGCCACGCCCGACGACCACACGCGGCAGTGCGCGGCGGCGGCGCTGGGGGCCAAGCTGAAACTGCATCCGCAAGCCGAGATGCTGATCCGCGAGCGCATGCAGGACGTGGCGCGCGAGCAGGGCGTGCCGTACGAGCCCGACCGGCCCGACAACATCCACCGCCTGAACATGGGCGTGTTCCCGGAAGGCGCGGTCCTCATCCCCAACCCGTACAACAAGATCCCCGGCTTCTCGGTGCGCGACGTGCACTTCGTGCCCGGCTTCCCGGTCATGGCCTGGCCGATGATCGAATGGGTGCTGGACACGCGCTACCAGCACCTGTTCCGCCGCGGTGCCTACGTGGAGCGGTCGGTCATCGTGTTCGGTTCGATGGAGGCCACGCTGACGCCGTTGATGGAAGAGGTGGAGCGCGACCACCCCGGGGTGAGGGTGTTCAGCCTGCCCAGCGTGGACCACCCGGAATACGGCCGCCACATCGACCTGGGCGTGAAGGGCGAACCCGCCCCGGTGGGGCCGGCTTACGAGCAGCTGGTGGCCGGCCTGAAAGCCTTGGGCGCCAAGCTCGGCCCCGAATTGGTGCGCTAGCATCCACGCACCAAGTTGGCACCTCGTGGTTTTGCACCATGAAGGTGCATTGCTCATCGGCCCGCGTCACCGTTCCGTAGGGAAACGCGACCCCGCATGACCGACAATCGCCCGGCTTTGCGCCGGGAGCCATGCACCAGCTTTGGCACAGAACCTGCATCCCGCAGCCCGTCCATTTCGCAACAACCATCCAACCGGAGAAAACCTGATGGCAGCCAAGACCGTCGCAGACGTGATGAAGATGGTGAAGGAGAACGAAGTCAAGTTCGTCGACTTCCGCTTCACCGACACCCGAGGCAAGGAACAGCACGTGTCCGTGCCCATCTCCCACTTCGACGAAGACAAGTTCACCTCGGGCCACGCCTTCGACGGTTCCTCGATCGCCGGCTGGAAGGGCATCGAGGCGTCCGACATGCTGCTGATGCCGGACCCGAACACGGCCAACATCGACCCGTTCTTCGAAGAGACCACGCTGTTCCTGTCGTGCGACGTGCTCGACCCGACCGACGGCAAGGCCTATGACCGCGACCCGCGCTCCATCGCGCGCCGCGCCGAGGCGTACCTGAAGGCTTCCGGCCTGGGCGACACCGCCTACTTCGGCCCGGAACCCGAGTTCTTCATCTTCGACGACGTGCGCTGGGGCAACGACATGTCCGGCTCGTTCTTCAAGATCGACGAGTACGAAGCGCCCTGGAACACCGGCAAGCAGATCGAAGGCGGCAACAAGGGCCACCGTCCCACGGTCAAGGGCGGCTACTTCCCCGTTCCCCCGGTCGACAGCACGCAGGACATGCGCGCCGAGATGTCCCTCATCCTCGAATCGCTGGGCATCCCGGTCGAGGTGTTCCACCACGAAGTGGCCGGCGCCGGCCAGAACGAGATCGGCACCAAGTTCAGCACGCTGGTGCAGCGCGCCGACTGGACCCTGCTGCTCAAGTACGTGGTGCACAACGTGGCCAACGCGTACGGCAAGACCGCCACCTTCATGCCCAAGCCGCTGGTCGGCGACAACGGCTCCGGCATGCACGTGCACCAGTCGATCTGGAAGGACGGCAAGAACCTGTTCGCCGGCGACGGCTACGCGGGCCTGTCGGACTACGCGCTGTACTACATCGGCGGCATCATCAAGCACGCCCGCGCGCTGAACGCCATCACCAACCCCGGCACCAACAGCTACAAGCGCCTGGTGCCCGGCTTCGAGGCGCCGGTGAAGCTGGCCTACTCGGCCAAGAACCGCTCGGCTTCCATCCGCATCCCGTTCGTGGCCAACCCGAAGGGCCGCCGCATCGAAGCGCGCTTCCCCGATCCCCTGGCCAACCCGTACCTGGCCTTCTCGGCCCTGATGATGGCCGGCCTGGACGGCGTGGAAAACAAGATCCACCCGGGCGAAGCCGCCACCAAGGACCTGTACCACCTGCCGCCGGAGGAAGACGCGAAGATCCCGACCGTCTGCCACAGCCTGGACCAGGCGCTGGAGTACCTGGACAAGGACCGCGCGTTCCTGACCAAGGGTGGCGTGTTCACCGACAGCATGCTCGACGCCTATATCGAGCTGAAGATGACGGAAGTCACCCGCTTCCGCATGGCCGTGCACCCGGTCGAGTACGACATGTACTACAGCCTCTGAGCAGGCCGATGGGGGCTGTATTTCGATACAGCCCGATTCACGCAAAGCACCGCCACGGCGGTGCTTTTTCGTTGACGGCGCGCCGCACACGCCTGTGGCTTTCCGCACGGCAGCCCATCAGCAGGCGTTGCCGGGACGGTGCTTTTTGGCCTTTTTGCCTTGCAAATCAGGAGCTTGCCTTGCATTCCTGATCAGCTTTGACATACTGGCAGGCCGTCCTGAGCACGGGCACCGTGCAAGGAGCTCCCCCAATGAAGTCCGCCCTCACCCTCACCATCGCACTGGCTGCCGCGTTCTGCGCGCACGCGCAGGGCGGCGCGCGCATCTTCCGCTGCGGCAACACCTACACCAACGACGCCAAGCAGGCGGAGCTGCAAGGCTGCAAGCTGGTGGAAGGCGGCAACGTCACCGTGGTCGAAGGCACCAAGGTCAATGGCGCCAACGCCGTGAAGGTCGCCGCCGCACCCAGGGAAGCGCCCGCGGGCGGCCCCCAGAAGGTGGAATCGGCCGAGCAGAAGGCTCGCGACTCCGACGCCCGCCTGATCCTGGAAGCCGAGCTGAAGAAGGCCGAAGCGCGCCAGGCCGAGCTGGCCAAGGACTGGAACAACGGCGAGCCCGAGAAGCTGGGCCCCGAGCACCGCAACCACCAGAAGTACCTGGACCGCGTGGCCGAAATGAAGGCCGCCATCGCCCGCAACGACAGCGACATCGCCGGCATCAAGCGCGAGCTGGCCCGCCTGTCGGGGCAGGCCTCCGCCTCCAAGTGAAGGCTTGAGCCCCACCGCCGCTCCGGCGCCGCCGACCCCGGCCCAGGCCCGCTTCCAGGCCTTCGATCTCCTCGCCACGCTCGTCGCCGTCGTCTCGCCCGACGGCACGGTGCTGTTCGCCAACGCCGCGCTGGAAGATGCCCTGGGCACCTCGCGGCGCGCCATCGAAGGCTCCAACTTCCCCCAGTTCTTCACCGAGCCCGCGCCGCTGCGCACCGCCATCGAAGGCGCGGGCAGCAACGAGTTCGCCGCGCTGCGCTACGACGCCTGGCTCACGCGCCACGGCGCCGACGCCACGCAGGTGCACGTGGTGGTGGCGCAGACCGACCGGCCCGACCAGATCGTGGTGGAACTGCTGCCGCTGGAGCAGCAGGCCCGGCAGGAGCGCGAGGAGCGCCTCATCGACCAGGCGCAGGCGAACAAGGAATTGATCCGCAACCTGGCGCACGAGATCAAGAACCCGCTGGGCGGCATCCGCGGCGCGGCGCAGCTGCTGGAGATGGAGATCGGCCGCGACCTGAAGGAATACACGCGGGTCATCATCCACGAGGCCGACCGCCTGCAGACGCTGGTGGACCGCCTGCTGGCGCCGCACCGCCGGCCGCACGTGGTGGGCGACGTCAACATCCACGAGGTGTGTGAGCGCGTGCGTTCGCTGATCCTGGCCGAATTCCCGCGCGGCCTGCGCGTGGTGCGCGACTACGACACCTCGCTGCCCGAATTCCGCGGCGACCGCGAGCAGCTGATCCAGGCGGTGCTGAACATCGCGCACAACGCCTGCCAGGCGCTGGCCGAGCGCATCGCCGCGGGCGAAGCGCAGCTCACTTTCCGCAGCCGCATCGCGCGCCAGGTCACCTTCGGCAAGCAGCGCTACCGACTGGCACTGGAATTGCATGTCATCGACAACGGGCCGGGAGTGCCCCCGTCCATCAAGGACCGCATCTTCTACCCGCTGGTGTCGGGCAGGGAAGGCGGGTCGGGACTGGGGCTGACGCTGGCGCAGACCTTCGTTCAGCAGCACCATGGGCTGATCGAATGCGACAGCGTCCCGGGGAGGACGGATTTCAAGATCCTGATCCCCTTGCCCTGAGACCGACCGAGAACAGTGACCTGACGTGAGCGCCGAACACATGAAGCCGATCTGGATCGTTGACGATGACCAATCCATCCGCTTCGTGCTGGAGAAGGCGCTGTTGCGGGAGGAACTGCCCACGCGCAGCTTCACCAATGCGCGCGAAGTGCTCGCCGCGCTGGACAGCGCCAACGACGACCAGGGACCGCAGATCCTGGTCAGCGACATCCGCATGCCGGGGGGCAGCGGCCTGGACCTGTTGAACAAGGTCAAGGAAAAGCACCCGGGCCTGCCCGTCATCATCATGACGGCGTTCTCCGACCTGGACAGCGCGGTGTCCGCGTTCCAGGGCGGCGCGTTCGAGTACCTGCCCAAGCCCTTCGACCTGCCCAAGGCCATCGAGCTGATCCGCCGCGCGGTGGAAGAAAGCCAGCGCGAGGAAGTGGCCGAGGAGCGCATGAACGGCGCGCCCGAGATGCTGGGCCAGGCGCCCGCGATGCAGGACGTGTTCCGCGCCATCGGCCGCCTGTCGCAAAGCAACGTGACGGTGATGATCACCGGCGAGTCGGGCACCGGCAAGGAACTGGTGGCGCGCGCGCTGCACAAGCACTCGCCGCGCGCCAACGGGCCTTTCGTCGCCATCAACACCGCGGCCATCCCCAAGGACCTGCTGGAGAGCGAGCTGTTCGGCCACGAGCGCGGCGCGTTCACCGGCGCGCAGACCATGCGCCGCGGCCGCTTCGAGCAGGCCGAAGGCGGCACGCTGTTCCTGGACGAGATCGGCGACATGCCGTTCGACCTGCAGACGCGCCTGCTGCGCGTGCTGTCCGACGGGCACTTCTACCGCGTGGGCGGGCACAGCGCGGTGAAGGCCAACGTGCGCGTCATCGCGGCCACGCACCAGGACCTGGAGCAGCGCGTGAAGGAAGGCGTGTTCCGCGAGGACCTGTTCCACCGCCTGAACGTCATCCGCCTGCGCCTGCCCGCGCTGCGCGAGCGCCGGGAAGACATCCCCATGCTGGCGCGCCACTTCCTGCAGCAGTCGGCCAAGCAGCTGGGCGTGGAGCCCAAGCGCATCTCCGATGCCGCGCTGGCGCGGCTGACCTCGTTCGCCTTTCCCGGCAACGTGCGACAACTGGAAAACGTCTGCCACTGGCTCACCGTGATGGCGCCGGCGCAGTCCATCGAGCCGAAAGACTTGCCGCCGGAAGTGGCGGCCGCGATTCCCGTGGCCGTGCCTGCCACGCGTCCGGCGGAGGCTGCTCCCGCGGAAGCGGCCGTGGCGTCCCCGATGCCTGCCGTCACCGCTGCGGCCGCCGCGGGCAACTGGGAGTCGGGACTGGAAGCCGAAGCGATGGAACTGCTCGCCGCCGGCCGCCACGACGTGTGGGAAGCGCTGACCAAGCGCTTCGAATCCAGGCTGATCCTCACCGCGCTGGCCAACACGCGCGGCCGCCGCATCGAGGCGGCCCAGAAGCTGGGCATCGGCCGCAACACGATCACGCGCAAGATCCAGGAGCTGGGGCTGGAGTAGGCGTTGTCATGCCGGGCTTGACCCGGCATCCATCACGGGCGGGTGGATGAAGGCGCGGGAGGTGGATGGCGGGTCAAGCCCGCCATGACACATGCACCGTCAGATCTCGACAGTCACCGGCGCGTGGTCGCTGGGCTGCTTCCACTTCCTCGGCGTGCGGTCGATCGCGCAGCCCTTCACCTGAGGCCGCAATGCATCGCTCACCAGCACGTGGTCGATGCGCAGCCCGCGGTTCTTCTGGTAGCCCAGCATCCGGTAGTCCCACCAGCTGAAGCTCTTCTCCGGCTGCTCGAATAGGCGGAAGCTGTCGCACAGCCCCAGCCTGATCAATCCCTGGAAGTGCTCGCGCTCTTCCTTCGTGTGGTGGATGGTGTCTTTCAGTCCCACCGGATCGAACGAGTCGCGGTCTTCCGGCGCGATGTTGAAGTCGCCCAGCAGCACCAGCCGCGGGTGCGCCTTCAGCTCCTCGCCCACGTACTGGTTCAGCCCGCCCAGCCACGCCATCTTGTAGGCGAACTTTTCCGAGCCCGGCGCCTGGCCGTTGACGAAGTAGCCGTTGACCACGCGCACGGGACCTTCCGGCCCGTCCACCGTCGCCGTGATCACGCGCGAGCTTTCATCCGGGTAGTGCGTGATGTTGCGCACCACGTCGCGCAGCTCGGTGCGGCTGAGGATGGCCACGCCGTTGTACGTCTTCTGCCCGAACACCGCGCAGTGCGCATAGCCCGCGGCCTGCAGTTCCATCAGCGGGAACTTGTCTTCGGTGAGCTTCAGCTCCTGCAGGCACAGCACGTCCACCGGATTGGCCGCGAGCCAGTCCAGCACGTGCTGCAGCCGCGCGGTGAGCGAGTTGACGTTCCAGGTGGTGATCTTCACGGGCGTGCGCGTCTCAGATGTGCAGCAGGGCCAGCGCGCCCACGCCGATGCCGACCACGCCAACGCCCACCATGCCCCACTCCAGCCATTTCTTCTTCGTGAGCAGCGCGATGGCGGCCAGCGCGATGGACACCTGCAGCGCGGTGGTGGCCTGCGCCCAGCGGTGGTGCAGGTGCATCTGCACGTCGCTCTGCTTGTCCCACTCGGCGGACTGCGCCTCCAGCTTGCGCGCCTCGGCTTCGATGTCCTTCTTTTCCTTTTCGTAGCGGTCGATCTTGGCCTGGTACTTCTCGCGATCGGCCGCCGCGGGCGACATGTCGCGCGAGACCTCCGCCAGCGACTGCTTCGTGCTCTTGCTCTGAAAGTAGTTCCACTGGTTGGACGCCTCGGTCTTCTTGATCGCGGCGTTGTTCTTGTACAGGCCCGCGTTGGCCTGCGTGGCGCCGCCCATGTACGCGAAGATCGCGCCGATGGTGGCGATGACCGCCGTGAACATGGCGATCTGGTTGGTCATGCTGCCGCCCGCGATGCCGTGGTGCGCCTGGTCGCCGTGGCCGGCGGCCGCGTGCTGCTGGGCGTGTTCCAGCTCGTGGTCGTGCGGGCCGTGGACGTGGAAGCCGGCTCCTGACATGTCATTGCCCTCCTTGCGGGTCGTTCGTGTACGTGACGAAAGCGTAAGCCAGGCCGGTGGAGGACACGTGACGCTCGCGCGCCCGCTCGTGCCAGCCCGGTCCCAGGGTGGGGGCGAAGGTGTCGCCTTCGAAGGCCTGCTCGATCTCGGTGGCCTCGGCCACCCGCGCCAGCGGCTCGGCCAGCCGGTACAGCTCGCCGCCGCCGATGACCCACGCCTTCTCCGCCCCGGCGCAGAGTGCCAGGGCGGCTTCCAGCGAGGCAACCCGCTCCGCGCCTTCGGCCCGCCAATCGGCCTGCCGCGTCACGACGATGTTGCGCCGGCCCGGCAGCGGCCGGAACTTCGGCGGCAGCGAGTCCCAGGTCTTGCGGCCCATGATGACGGGCGAGCCCATGGTGACGGCCTTGAAGTGCGCCATGTCCTCCGGCAGGCGCCAGGGGATCCTGTTGTCCTTGCCGATCACGCCGTTGGCGGCGCGGGCGTAGATCAGGCCCAGCTGCATGCGCTCAGATCGCCACCGGCGCCTTGATGGCCCCGTGGCACTGGTAGTCCAGCACCTCGAAGTCTTCGTACTCGTAGTCGAAGATCGACGCGGGCTTGCGCTTGATGTTCAGCACCGGGTATGGGTAGGGCGCGCGAGAGAGCTGCAGTTCCACCTGCTCGTGGTGGTTGCTGTAGATGTGGCAGTCGCCGCCGGTCCAGATGAAGTCGCCCACGCCCAGGTCGCATTGCTGCGCCATCATGTGCGTCAGCAGCGCGTAGCTGGCGATGTTGAACGGCACGCCCAGGAAGATGTCGGCGCTGCGCTGGTACAGCTGGCACGACAGCTTGCCGTCCGCCGCGTAGAACTGGAAGAACGCATGACAGGGCGCCAGCGCCATCTTCGGGATGTCGGCCACGTTCCAGGCGCTGACGATGATGCGGCGCGAATCGGGGTTGGTCTTGATCGTCTTGACGGCCTCGGCGATCTGGTCGATGTGCCCGCCGTCGGGCGTGGGCCAGCTGCGCCACTGCACGCCGTACACCGGGCCCAGGTCGCCGTCCTCGCGCGCCCATTCGTCCCAGATGGTGACGCCGCGCTCGCGCAGCCAGTTGTTGTCGCTGCTGCCCTTCAGGAACCACAGCAGTTCCTGGATGATGGACTTCAGGTGCACCTTCTTGGTGGTCACCAGCGGGAAGCCCTCGTTCAGGTCGAACCGCATCTGGTAGCCGAACACGCTGCGGGTGCCGGTGCCGGTGCGGTCGGTCTTGGGCGTGCCGTGTTCGTAGACATGGCGCATGAAGTCTTCGTACTGGGAGCGGACGGGGCGATCCATGAGCGGATTATCCGTGCAGCACCCGGCCCGGATTCATGACGTTTTCGGGGTCCAGCGCCCCCTTGATCGCCCGCATCATCGACAGCGCCACCGGCGACTTGTAGTGCGGCAGCTTGTCCACCTTCAGCGAGCCGATGCCGTGTTCGGCCGAGATCGAGCCGCCGAACTTCGCCACCTGGTCGTGCACGATGCCGTTCACCCGCGCTTCCTGCTCGCGCAGGAACTTCGGCGCGTCGCCGCCCTCCGGCGCCTGCACGTTGTAGTGCAGGTTGCCGTCGCCCAGGTGGCCGAAGTTCACCAGCCGCACGCCGGCGATCTCGCGGCGCAGCAGCGCGTCGGTTTCGTCGCAGAAGGCGGGGATGCGCGAGATCGGCACCGAGATGTCGTGCTTGATGTTCAGGCCTTCCTGCGCCTGCGCCAGCGGGATGCTCTCGCGCACGTGCCACAGCTGGTGGGCCTGCGCGATGTTCTCGGCCACGACGGCGTCGGTCACCAGGCCCGCTTCCATCGCGG
Organism: Ramlibacter humi; assembly: GCF_004681975.1. Lineage (GTDB taxonomy): Bacteria > Pseudomonadota > Gammaproteobacteria > Burkholderiales > Burkholderiaceae_C > Ramlibacter > Ramlibacter humi. The sequence continues at coordinate 230,912 of NZ_SMLK01000004.1, read as the reverse complement.
CTTCCAGCAACTGCTCGAACTGCGCGCGCGCATGCGCTTCGGATTCGTGGTCGCTGTTCTCGATCAGCACGCCCCACGGGCTCTCGGCCGCGAACGGCACGCGCTGCTGCGGGAAATGCTTGGTCACCAATGACAGCGCGAACTGCCCCATCACCTCGAAGCCGGTGAGGCCCGCGCCCAGGTGAAGGTGCGCCATCTCCAGCAGCCGCACCGCGTCGGCCATGGAGCCGATGGCCGCCCACGCCGTGAGCGCGGCGGCGGGCTTGGGGTACAGCTTCAGCGTGGCGGCGGTGATCACGCCCAGCGTGCCTTCCGCGCCGATGAACAGGTCGCGCAGGTCGTAACCGGTGTTGTCCTTGCGCAGGCCCGACAGGCCGTCCCAGGTCTCGCCCTGGGCGTTCACCACCTCCAGGCCCAGGCACAGCTCGCGCGCGTTGCCGTAGCGCACGACCTGCGTGCCGCCGGCGTTGGTGGCCAGGTTGCCGCCGATGGTGCAGCTGCCTTCGGCCGCCAGGCTGAGCGGGAAGAACAGGCCGGCGGCATCGGCCGCTTCCTGCACGGCCTGCAGCACGCAGCCGGCTTCCACGGTCATCGTCATGTTGTCGCGGTCGATGCCGCGCACGGCTTTCATGCGCTGCAGGTTCAGCACCACCTGCCGGCCGCTGGTGTCGGGCACGCCGCCGCACACCATGCCGGTGTTGCCGCCCTGCGGCACCAGCGAAGTGCCGGCCGCCGCGCAGGCCCGCACGACGGCGGCCACTTCCTGCGTGCTGGCGGGCCGCACCACGGCCAGCGCCTTGCCGTGCACTCGCTTGCGCCAGTCCTGCTCGTACGCGGAGAGGTCGCCTTCGGTCAGCACGTGAGGCGCGCCCACGATGGCACGCAGTTGGTCGGTCAGCGAAGTCATGGGCGTTTCTTGCGGGGCCCGAGCCGCAGCCGCACGTGCATCGCGCACGCCGTGAACAGCAGCAGGCAGAGAACAACTTCCAGCAGGGCGAGGACTTGCGACGTGCCGCGGTCGCTCCAGCCGCGCACCACGCCTTCGGTGAAATACAGCCACACCAGCAGGCTCACCCAGCGGTAGGTGTACAGGCGGTGCCGCAGCAGGCCCGCGAGCGGCACGCACAGCGGCAGCACCTTCAGCGCCCACAACGAGCCGCCGGGGCGCAGGGGCGCCAGCCACAGTTCCCAGGCCAGTCCCAGCGCGATGAGCGCCACCAGGCCGCCCACGGCCAGGGCCCGGATGCGGCGCAGCTCGGGGGAAGCCGGCGTCGCGGCGGAAGCGGTGGTGTCCATGGCCGATGGCATCATAGCGGCCGATGAAATGGGCCCTGCCGCTCGCCGAGCTTTCCCGCTTCCCGTGGCTCGACGCAGCACGCACGCTGGTGCAGCGTTTCCGCGAAGACCGCATCGGCCTCACCGCCAGCAGCCTCACCTTCACCACCACCATCGCGCTGGTGCCGCTGGTGACGGTGACGCTGGCCGTCTTCACCGCCTTTCCCATGTTCGGCAAGCTGCAGGGCGCGCTGCAGACCTGGCTGGTGCAAAGCCTGGTGCCAGACGCCATCGCGCGCTCGGTGCTGGGCTACGTCACTCAATTCGCGGGCAAGGCCAGCCGCCTGGGCGTGGCCGGTCTGGCGGCGCTGCTGGTGTCGGCGCTGGCGCTGGTGCTCACCATCGACCGCACGCTGAACGCCATCTGGCGCGTGCGCCGTCCGCGCCCGCTGGCCCACCGCGTGCTGATGTACTGGGCCGTGATGACGCTGGGGCCGCTGCTGCTGGCCGGAAGCCTCACGCTCACTTCGTACGCGGTGTACGCGTCGCGCGTGCTGCTCAAGGGCGTCCCGGGCAGCTGGCAGGTGCTGCTCGACTTGCTGGAGTTCGCGCTGGTCGCGGGCGCGCTGATGGCGCTGTACCGCTTCGTGCCCAACGCACCGGTGAAAAACACGCACGCGCTGGCCGGCGGCATCTTCGGCGGCCTGGGCATCGAGATCGCCAAGCGCGTGCTGGCCTGGTACCTGGGGCTGGTGCCGACGTACTCCGTCATCTACGGCACGTTCGCCACCGTGCCGATCCTGCTGGTGTGGATCTACCTCGTGTGGATCATCGTGCTGCTGGGCGCCGTGCTGGCCGCCTACCTGCCCAGCCTGCTCAGCGGCGTGCGGCGGCGCCCGCCGGCGCACGGCTGGCAGTTCGAACTGGCGCTGGAGGTGCTGCAGCAGCTGAATCTGGCCGCCAGCTCCTCGCGCCGCGGCCGTGACATCGACGAACTCTCGGGTGCGCTGAAGGTCGACCTGTTGCAGCTGGAGCCGGTGCTGGAAACGCTGGTGCAGCTGGATTGGGTGGGACGCCTGAACGAAGTGGACGACGACGTCGCCACTCGCTACGTGCTGCTGGCGGACGCGCAGTCGACGGCTTTGGAGCCGCTGATGCGGCACCTGTTGCTGCAGCGGAGCGGCGCGACGTCGAAGCTGTGGGACGAGGGCGGCTGGACCCGCCTGTACCTGAAGGACGTGCTCTAGAACCGGATCTTCCCGGTCCAGATGTCCTTGTACATGACCCAGTCGCCCATGAAGCTGTAGAGCGGGCGCTTGAAGCTGGCCGGCTTGTTCTTCTCGAAGCCGAAGTGGCCGATCCACGCGAAGGCGTAGCCGCACAGCAGGCCGGCGGGCAGCCACCACAGGCTGCCGGTGACGAACATCATCGCCAGGCACACCAGGCCGAGGCTGCAGCCCACGAAGTGCAGGCGCCGGCAAGTGCGGTTGGAATGCTCGCTCAGGTAGAAGGGGTAGAACTCCGCGAACGAATTCAGCGTGCGTGGATCGGTGCCGGCGGAAGCGCTCATGCCTGTCTCCTGGTTCTGCTTTTCCGGCGCAGTTTATGCCACGGCGAAAGGCGCGTGCAGGAAGCCGCGGAAGCGCGCCCGCCCGCCGCGCACCGGCGGCTGGGTCAGCCGGTAGCGCGGGAAGCGCGCCAGGAAGCGGCCGATGGCCACCCGGCCTTCCAGCCGCGCCAGGCTCAACCCGGCGCACTGGTGGATGCCGAAACCGAAAGCCAGGTGCCGGTTGTTGACGCGGTCCAGGCGCAGATCGTCGGGACGCTCGAACTGCGCCGGGTCGCGGTTGGCCGCGCCGATGCACAGCGTGACCAGCGCGCCCGGCTCCAGGCGCACGCCGCCGACTTCGACCGCCTGCACCGCGCGCCGGTTGCCCAGCTGGTTGGAAGATTCGAAGCGCAGGAATTCGTCGACCGCCGTGGACAGCAAGGGCTCCAGCGCCTGCCAATCGGGTCGCGGACCGATGGTGCGCAGCAGCCAGTCGAGCTGGCCCGGCCATTCCTGCAGCGCCACCAGCGCGTTGCCGATCAGGTTGGTGGTCGTCTCGTGGCCGGCGTTGAGGATGAAGATGCAGTTCTGCAGCAGCTCCTGTTCGGTGAGCTGCTCGCCGCCCTGTTCGCCCTGGATCAACCGCGTGAGCACGTCGTGCTCGGGGTCGCCGGGGTGCAGGCGCCGCTGCGCCACCAGGCCTTTCAGGTACGCCAGCATCTCGGTCACGCTGCGATTGCCGCGCTCTTCCTGGTCCGGCGTGAGCTTCGGTTCCAGCGCGCCCAGGATGGCCAGCGACCAGTCGCGCAGCGGCCCGCGCTCGGCGTGCGGCACGCCCAGGAGGTTGCCGATGATCTCCACGGGGATGGCGGACGCGAAGTCTTCCACCAGGTCGCCGCCGCCGCGCGCCTCGATGCGGTCCAGCAGCCCATCCACCAGTGTGACCAGGCCCGGTTCCATCTCCGCGATGGCGCGCCGCGTGAGCGCGCCCATCATCAGCTTGCGCACGCGCGTGTGCAGCGGCGGGTCGTTGAACACCAGGCTGGTGGTGTGGTGCGCCAGCAGCGGCGAGCCTTCGCCGTACTTGGGCGTGAACTCCACTTTCTTGTCCGAGCTGAAAGCGTGCGCGTCGCGGTACACCGCGACGAGATCGGCGTAGCGGGTGAGGAAGAAGGAGCCGTCCGGCATGCGGCGCACCGGTTCGCTGTCGCGCAGCGCCGCATACACGGGGAAGGGATTGGCGTAGAACTCCGGCGGCAAGGCGCGCAGGTCGAGCGCAGAAGCGATCTCGCGCGCGCGTTGCGGCGACATCGGCGGCGTGATGTCGGCGGAGTTCATCGCGCTTGCCCCAGCCGCTGCAGCTTCTCGTCGGCCAGACCCACCAGCAGCGCGCGGCCATCCGGCAGCACGCGGAACTCGCCATAGCGCGCGCGGGCGAAGGTGTCGGCATCGCCTTCGCGGAAGAACCATGCGTCGGTCACCAGCATCCAGCGGCCGCCCCTGGGTGTGAGCTCGATGCGCATTTCGTCCGCCGCCAGCGCCGCCGCTTCCGTCACCACGCGCAGCGGCTGCGCGATGCCTTGCGCGTCCAGGCGCGCGATCAGCTGCGGGCGGCGCAGCGTCGCCAGGTTGTCCGGCTCGCGGTCGGTGCGCGGCAAGGGCCAGTTCAACTGCATGTAGTCGCCCTGCATCAGCGAGCGGGGATCGACCGGCGCCAGCGCGACATACACGCGGCGGCCGTTGGCGATCAGGTCTTCCTTCTGCCAGATGGCGAAGTTGGCGACGCCCAGAGTGATGACCGCGGAAGCCGCTACCAGCGCCGCCGGTACCCCAAGGCGCGCCGGTGTCCGCACAGTGGCGCCGCCGATGCGCACCGACCAGGCGAGAGCAGCCAGCACCGCACCGGCGCCCGCGAGCACCAGCGCCTTCTGGGCCAGCGGCCATTGCAGCTGGTAGTAGAACGCGCCGACGATCCAAGCCGCTGCCACGCCCGCGGCCGCGGCGAGAAGCGGCCGCCCGCTGGTCGCGGTCAGCGCCAGCGCGAACAGCGTGCCGCCCAGCGCGGGCAGGAACCAGCACAGCGCCGCCAGCACGAGCGCCACGCCCATCCACGCGGGCCGGCGCAGCCCCGGCCAGGCGCGCGCGGCCAGCACGGCGCCGGCCAGCGCGAACAGCACCGAGCCGGCCTGCATCGCGGGCCACAGGCCGCCGCGGAAATGCCGCACCACGTCGCGGGCGATCTCGCCGGCGAAGCTGCCACCCAGCGTGCCGCCCACCAGGAAGGTCATGCCCGACCACCAGGCCAGGCCGGCCAGGCTTTGCAGCAGCCAGCCGGCGCCGGCGGCTTCCAGCGTGGCGGCGGTGTCCGCATCGGCACGGCCCTGCAGCCACAGGCCCGCGCCCCAGGCGAGCAGGGCGGCGGACAGGCCCGCCCAGACGGGCGTCAGCGGCGAGTTGAAGCGCAGCAGGTCCTTGTCGACGAACATGAGGACGAACAGCCCGCCGGCGGTGGCGCCCAGCAGCACGCGCAGCCACGGCTTGGGCAGCAGGCGCGCCAGCCCCAGGCTGATGGCGAGCAGCACGAACGAGGCCAGCTGCACCGGCAAGTCACGGTACAGGCCCATCGCGAGCAGGCCGCCGCCCGCCAGCAGGACGGGGAACGCGATCTGTTCGACGAAAACCGGGATGCGGTCCGCGCGCAGCAGCATCGCCGCCGCGGCGAGCGCGAGCGTGCCGACGAGGTACGCGCCCACGCCCTTGCTGATGAACGGGCCGAACAGCGCGCCAAAGGCGAACAGCAGCGGCATCGCCGCCAGCCAGGCGCCCAGCGCGGTGAGCAGGACGACCGGCCAGGGCCGTGCCTCCGAAGGCTGCACCGCCGCTTCGCGCGGCAGCAGTCCGCGTTCGACGCCGAAGCGCAACGCGCGATCCACGGCGGTGGTCATGCTTCGGGCTCCCCATAGGCGCGGGACAGGCGCAGCACCAGTTGCACGGAAGCGGCCAGCAGCCCCGCGGCCGCCAGGCCCAGCAGCAGGAACTGGCCGAACCAGTCGCCGTGGTGCCCGTCGAACAGGGCTCGCCCCAGGCCGCACACCAGGAGCGTGTCCAGCGCCAGCGCCACGGCGCTGAGCGCGAACACGTCGAACGCGGCGCGTTGCGCCAGCAGCGCACCGGCGCCCGCCAGCAGCAGCAACCCCAGCCAGTAGTGGGGCGCCACCTTGGAATGGAACAGCCCGCCGAGTGCACTGGCGCCCAGCGCGACGACGGCCAAAGTGGCCGCCGTGCGGAACGACCACACGCCCGCGCCGGTCCAGCGCGAAGCGCTGCGGCTCAGCCCCGCGGCGATGAGGCCCAGCGCGATCCACGCGGTGGCGTGCGTGCCCAGGTCGCCGGGCGCCACGCGCCAGCGATGGCCGGCGTGCGCATACGTCCACAGCGCGACAGCGGTGGTGGCGACGAGCGCCCAGGGCGCCCACACCACGTCGCTGCGCGCGCCGAAAGCGAGCGGCAGGGCCAGCACGGTCCACAGCGCGAACAGCTGCCACGCATCCGCGCCGGTCTGGTAGGTTTGGCCGAAGTACGCGAACAGCCCTCCCGTCGCCAGCAGAGCGGCCAGCCCCGCGGGTGCGCGCAGGCCGGGCCGAAGTGCTGCCGCGACACAAGCCACCAGCACCGCGCCTTGCAGCAACGCGAAGCGGCCCATGCGGCCCAGCGTGTCCCAGTTGGCGGCCAGCCAGAGGATGATGCCCAGCCCGAACAGCGCCGCCGCCAGCACCGCGACACCTCGCGCCAGCCAGCGTTGCAACTGCCCGGGCTCGTGGCCCAGCGCCGCGGCCTGCACCAGTTCGGCCGTGCCGGCAGCCGGCACGCGGTAGCGCTCGGCAAGTTCGTAGATCGGTAGCCGCGTGCTCATGGCTTCAGGAAGTCTTTCAGCGCGGCCAGCACCTGCTCCGGCGCCTCGGTCATCATCTGGTGGCCGCCGTCGACCAGCACCGTGCGGCCGTCGCGCGCCCTGGCCTGTAGCGATTGCGCGGCGCGCGGCGGCGTCATCGCATCGTTGCGGCCCAGCACGAACAGCACGGGGCACTGCACCTTGTCCATCGCCGCCTCGCCGCCCTGGTAGCTGTCGCAGGCGACGAAGCCGCGGTGGAACACGTTGACCTTCGTGTTGCCGGCCAGCACGCGCCGCATCAGCGCTTTCGATCCGCCGTACAGCCACGTGCCCGGCCCGAGCGCGGAGGGCGGCGGCGCCAGCATGGAGTGCGAGTACACGTTGACCATGTCGATGGCCTTCTGCGGCGCGTTCAGAGAGTCGTCCAGCAACGCGGCCGACACCTTCATCGGCGACGCGGTGCCGAGCAACGCCACGCGCGAGATGCGCGACGGCGCCATCGCGGCCGCTTCCAGCGCCGTGAGCGAGCCGAAGCTGTGGCCGACCAGCGCGGCCTTCTCCACCTGGACCGCGTCGAGCAGGTCGATGACGAAGCGCGCCGCTTCCTCCACGCTCTTCGGGGGATCGCCTTCGCTCTTGCAGTGCCCGGGCAGATCGGGCGCCAGCACGTTCCAGCCGTGGTGCGCGAAGTAGCGCGTCTGCAAAATGAACACGCTGTGGTCGTTCAGCACGCCGTGGATGAAGACCACGGTGGGCTTGGCGGGATCGAAAGCCTTGCCGCCGGTGTAGCAGAAGGTCTTGTGGCCGTGGACGGTGAGTTCCATGTCAGACTTTCTCCGCCGCCTTCAGCGCGCGCTTCAGGTCGTCGATCAGGTCGTCCGGATCTTCCAGCCCGATGGACAGGCGGATGGTGCCCTGCGTGATGCCGGCGCCCGCCAGCGCGTCGTCGCTCATGCGGAAGTGCGTGGTGCTGGCCGGGTGGATCACCAGCGAACGGCAGTCGCCCACGTTGGCCAGGTGGCTGAACACCTTCAGCGTCTCGATGAACTTGCGTCCCTGTTCGCGGTTGCCGCGCATGTCGAAGCTGAACACCGAGCCCGCGCCGCGCGGCAGCAGCTTCTTCGCCAGTTCGTGGCTGGGATGGCTTTCCAGCATCGGGTGGCCGACGCGGTCGACGAAGGGGTGCGATGCCAGGAACTGCACCACCTTTTCGGTGTTGCGCATGTGGCGTTCCATGCGCAGCGGCAGCGTCTCGATGCCCTGCAGGATCAGCCAGGCGGTGTGCGGGCTCATGCTGGCGCCGAAGTCGCGCAGGCCCTCGCGCCGGGCGCGCAGCAGGAAGGCGCCGACGGTGGATTCCTCGCTGAACACCATGCCGTGGAAGCCGTCGTACGGCGCGGTGAGTTCCGGGAAACGGCCCGAGCGTTCCCAGTCGAAGCTGCCGCCGTCCACCAGCACGCCGCCGATGACGGTGCCGTGCCCCGACAGGAACTTGGTGGCCGAGTGGTAAACCAGGTCGGCGCCGTGCGCGAACGGCTGCATGAGCCACGGCGAGGTGAGGGTGGAGTCCACCAGCAGCGGCACGCCGGCCTCGTGCGCGATGGCCGAGACGGTGGGGATGTCCAGCACGTCCAGGCCGGGGTTGCCCACGGTTTCGCCGAACAGCAGCTTCGTGTTGGGGCGGATGGCGGCGCGCCAGCCGTCGATGTCGCCCGGCTTGACGAAGGTCGTCTCGATGCCGAAGCGGCGCATCGTGTAATGCAGCAGGTTCTGCGAGCCGCCGTACAGCGCCGTGCTGGCGACGATGTGCGAGCCCGAACCCATCAGCGTGGCCACGGCCAGGTGCAGGGCCGCCTGCCCGCTGGCGGTGGCGATGGCGCCGATGCCGCCTTCCAGCGCCGAGACGCGCTGCTCCAGCACCGCGTTGGTCGGGTTGCTGATGCGCGAGTAGACGTGGCCCGCACGCTCCAGGTTGAACAGCGCCGCCGCGTGCTCGCTGGACTCGAAGACGAACGAGGTGGTCAGGTGGATGGGCACCGCGCGGGCGCCGGTGGCGGGGTCGGGCGCGGCGCCGGCGTGCAGCGCCAGGGTGTCGAAGCCGGGGTCTGAATGGCCGGGCATGGGGGTCTCGCGTCCCTTGTCTCGTTTGGGGGTGCGCCGGATTGTGGGCTATATTCATCCGCACTTCATCCGCATCCGCCAGCAGCGCCGCACCGAGGAGACCAGCCATGAAAGTCAGCGACATCCTGCGCGTGAAGGGCAACACGCTCTACACCGTCGCCCCCGACGAGCCGCTGGCCCGCGCCATCGAGGCGATGGCCGAGAAGGACATCGGCTCGCTGCCGGTCATGGCGCACGGCGACCTGGTGGGCATGCTCACCTTCCGCGAAGTGATCCAGTGCATCGTCGCCAACCAGGGCGTGGTGGGCGAGAAGCTGGTTCGCACGGCGATGGACGACCACCCGCTCACCTGCACCATGGAGACCGAGCTGGACGAGGTGCGCCGCATGATGCTGGAGCGGCACGCGCGCTACATGCCGGTGATGGACAAGCGCATGCTGATGGGCGTGATCAGCTTCTACGACGTGGCCAAGGCGGTGGTGGACAGCCAGAACTTCGAGAACCGCATGCTCAAGGCGTATATCCGCGACTGGCCTTCGTCGGACGATTCGCAGCCGACGGCGCAGCTCTAGCGCTCACCCCGGCGCCGTCCCCGCGGAGGCGGGGACCCATGGCTTGCATTGGCAGCCCCGCGGAAAGCGGACGCCATGGATTCCCCTCTCCGCGGGAATGGCGCCAATCGGCCCTCTGGAATAATCCGGACGTATGAGCGGCAACACCTTCGGCACCCTGTTCGCGGTCACCAACTTCGGTGAATCGCATGGCCCCGCCATCGGGTGCGTCATCGACGGCTGCCCGCCCGGCCTGGAACTGTCGGAAGCGGACATCCAGCCCGACCTGGACCGCCGCCGCCCGGGCACCAGCCGCCACGTCACGCAGCGCCAGGAAGAAGACAAGGTCGAGATCCTCTCGGGCGTGTACGAAGGCCAGACCACCGGCACGCCCATCTGCCTGTTGATCCGCAACACCGACCAGCGCAGCAAGGACTACAGCGAGATCGCGCAGACCTTCCGTCCCGGCCACGCCGACTACACCTACCTGCACAAGTACGGCCTGCGCGACCCGCGCGGCGGCGGCCGTTCGTCCGCGCGCCTCACGGCGCCGATGGTCGCGGCGGGCGCCGTGGCGAAGAAGTGGCTGGCCCGCCGGCACGGCATGGCATTCCGCGGCTGCATGCAGCAGGTGGGCGAGATCGCCATCCCGTTCGAGTCGTGGGACCACGTCCCCAACAACCCGTTCTTCGCGCCGGTGGCCGACGTGTCGCAGCTGGAGGCCTACATGGACCAGCTGCGCAAGGCCGGCGATTCCTGCGGCGCGCGCATCCGCGTCACGGCCACCAACGTGCCCGTGGGCCTGGGCGAGCCGCTGTTCGACAAGCTGGACGCCGACATCGCCTGGGCCATGATGGGCCTCAACGCGGTGAAGGGCGTGGAGATCGGAGCCGGCTTCCAGAGCGTGGTGCAGCGTGGCACCACGCACGGCGACTCGCTCACGCCGCAGGGCTTCGCCACCAACAACGCCGGCGGCGTGCTGGGCGGCATCAGCACCGGGCAGGACCTGGAGGTGTCCATCGCCATCAAGCCCACCAGCTCCATCATCAGCCCGCGCGACACGATCAACACGAAGGGCGAGGCCACGCAGGTCGTCACCAAGGGCCGGCACGACCCCTGCGTGGGCATTCGCGCCACGCCCATCGCCGAAGCGCTGCTGGCGCTCGTCGTGATGGACCACGTGCTGCGCCACCGCGCGCAGAACGCGGACGTGCAGCCCGCGCTGCCGCCCATCGCCGCTTCCTTCCTCTGAAGTGAGCGCACAGGCGCCCACCCGGCACGCGCTGGTGCCGTTCGCCGGCCTGTCGGCCACCTACTTCGCGCACATCGGGTTCTTCAACCCGTACCTGCCGCTGTGGCTGAAGCACCTGGGCCTGCCCATCGTGGTGATCAGCCTGCTGACTTCGGTGCAGTCGTTCACGCGCGTGTTCGCGCCGTATGCATGGGGCGCGCTGTCCGACCACACGGGTGAACGCGTGCGCCTGCTGCGCTACAGCGCGGCAGCGGCGCTGGTGTGTTCCGCCGGGCTGTGGTTCGACGGCGGCGGCGCGTGGTGGATCGCGCTGGTGCTGCTGCTGCTGTTCACCCACACCAGTTCGATGATGTCGCTGACCGAGGCGGCGATGGCGCACCTGGTCGCGGGCGACTGGGGCCGCTACGGCCGCGTGCGCGTCTGGGGATCGGTGGGTTTCATGGCGACCGTGTTCGCGGCCGGCGCCTGGTTCCAGCGCTTCGGCATGGGCCACTTCCCGGGATGGACCATGGTGTCGCTGGTCGGCGTGCTGGCCTGCACGCTGTGGCTGCCCGACACGCGCGAGAAGCCATCGGCTGCGCACCCCGGCGGCCAGCCCATAGGGCCCGTGCTGCGCCAGCCGGTGGTGCGCTGGTTCTTCGCCTCGCTGTTCTTCCACATCATGTCGCACTTCGCGGTCTATGCGTTCTTCTCGCTCTTCCTGGACGCGCGTGGGTACGGCAAGGCCATGATCGGGCTGCTGTGGGCGGTGTCGGTGCTGGTGGAGGTCGCGTGGTTCTTCTCGCAGGGCCGCCTGCTGCCGGCCTTGCCCATCACGCGCTGGCTGTGGGTGTGCGGCCTCGCGTGCGTGCTGCGCATGGGCTTGACCGGCGCGCTGGCCGGTTCGCTCGCCGCATTGTTCGTGGCCCAGGCGTTGCACGCGCTGACCTTCGCCACCCACCACACGGCCTGCATCGCGACCGTGACCCGGCACTTTCCCGGCCGGCTGCGCGCCCGCGGCCAGGCGCTGTTCACCGTCATCGGCTACGGCTTCGGCGGCGTGATCGGCGTGGTGGCGGGCGGCGCCCTGGTCTCGCGGCTGGGCTACCAGGCGCTGTTCGGCGCCGCCGTCGTGCTGGCCGCGGCCGGCACGCTTTGCGGCTGGCGCACGGATCGGCTCGAACGCGCGGCCAACGCAAGCTGATGCACATGTTACGCGGCTGAACCAGGCCCGGCTGCTAGCGAAAGACTAGCAGCCGAGCCAGTCGATCCGAGGCTGTGGCATGGCCGACATGGTACTGTCATCCGCATTCGCGGGAGGGGCCGCGCACATTCGAGGCCCGGCTGTGAAGCTTTGCCGCTACCCTGATTTGATACCCGTGCTTTCCAATGGCCGCGCTGTCCACGTCAGAGCAGATCCTGAAGACGCCGCTCCGGCAGACGCCGGAACGGCAGGACCCGGTCGGCCCCACGCCGGCGGACGCGCAGTACCTGCACGAGACGCTGCACCAGAGCGAAGAGCGGCTGCAGCTGGCGCTGGAGGCCGGTGGCATGGGCATCTGGCAGGCCGACCTGCTGACCGGCCTGAGCACGTGGTGGCCCGGCATGGACCGGCTGCACGGCCTGCCGCCGGGCGCGCCGCCGCTGCACGGCGAGGACTATTTCCAGGTGGTCGACCCGCTTGATCGCGAGCGTGCCCGCCTCGCCATGGCCGAGGCCATCGAACACAGCGGCTGGCTGCGCGAGGAGTTCCGCGTGCGCTGGCCCGACGGCACGATGCGCTGGCTGGAGGCTCGCGGCGTGGTCCGCCGCGACGAAAGCGGCCGCCCCATCTCGATGGCCGGCGTGTGCATGGACGTCACGCGCCGCAAGCTCACCGAGCTGGACCTGCAATTCCTCGCCGAAGCCAGCGCCGAGCTGGCGAACGTGGACGACTACGGCAGCACCCTGGAGCGCATCGCGCACCTGTCGGTGCCGCACTTCGCCGACTGGTGCGCCATCGACCTGCTGCAGCCCGACGGTACGCTCAGGCGCATGGCCGCCGCCCACGTGGACCCGGCCAAGGTGCAGCTCGCGCACGAGCTGCACAAGCGCTACCCGCCCGACCCGGCCAGCCCCGCCGGCACCTGGAACGTGCTGCGCACCGGCCAGGGAGTGATCGTGCCGGAGATCACCGACGAGATGGTGGAGCTGGGCGCTTCCGATCCCGAGCTGCTGATCATCCTGCGCACGCTGGGTCTGTACTCGTACATCGGCGCTCCGCTCATCGCGCGCGGCAAGACGATGGGGGTGCTGACCTTCATCACCGCCGAATCGCGGCGGCGCTACGCACCCGAGGACCTGGCCCTGGCCGAAGACCTGGCGCGCCGCGCGGCGGTGGCCATCGAAAACGCGCAGCTGGTGGAAGCCCTGCGCGAATCCGACAAGGCCAAGGACGTGTTCCTCGCCACGCTGGCGCACGAGCTGCGCAACCCGCTGGCGCCGATCTGGAACGGCCTGTCCATCCTCAAGCGCGCGCGCGGCGACCCGTACCGGCTGGAGCAGGTGGGCGGCATCATCGAGCGGCAGGTGGGCCAGCTGTCGCGGCTGGTGGACGACCTGCTGGACGTCTCGCGCATCAGCGCCGGCAAGATCGAGCTGAAGCTGGAGCCGACCAACCTGGTGCACATCATCAACGCCGCGGTCGAGATCAGCCGGCCGCACATCGAGGCGGCGCACCACAAGCTGTCCATCTCGTACCCCAGCGTGCCCACCGACCTGCTGGCCGATTCCGCGCGGCTGACCCAGGTGTTCTCCAACCTGCTCAACAACGCCGCCAAGTACACGCGCCGCGGCGGCCGCATCGACGTGGCCATCGACGCGGCCGGCGACGAGGTCACCGTGGGCATCCGCGACAACGGCATCGGCATCGCGCCGGAGATGCTGGGCAAGGTGTTCGGGATGTTCACCCAGGTGACGCAGCCGCGCGAGCGGCGGCAGGGCGGCCTGGGCATCGGGCTGTCGCTGGTGGACGGGCTGGTGCGGCTGCACGGCGGCCGCGTGGAGGCGCGCAGCGACGGGCTGGAAAAAGGCAGCGAGTTCGTGGTGCGCCTGCCGCGCGAACAGTCCGGACCGCGGCGGCCGGCGGCGGCGGCGCCCATCGTGGCGGGGCCGGCGCCTTCGGCCCAGGCGCGCCGGCTGCTGGTGGTGGACGACAACGAGGATGCGGCCAGCACGGTGGCCGACCTGCTGCGCATGTCGGGCAACGAAGTGCTGGTGGCGCACGACGGCGCGGGCGCCGTGAAGTGCATGGCCGAATTCCGGCCCGACGTGGTGCTGCTGGACATCGGGTTGCCGGACATCGACGGCTACGAAGTGGCGCGGCGCATCCGCCGCCTGGAAGGCGTGCGCCAGCCCATCCTGATCGCGCTGACCGGCTGGGGCGCGCAGCAGGACAAGGACGCGGCCGCGCGCGCCGGCTTCGACCACCACTGGACCAAGCCGGTGGACCCGGCGCGCCTGCAGGAACTTTCCACGCGTTGAGCAGGTCCCTCGGGGATGTTCCAAGGGCTGCGCGACTTCCTGGATTCGCTCACCGACGGCCTGGCCGAGCCTCATCCCGACAACCTGCCGCTGGCGTGCGCCGTGCTGCTGGTGGAAGTCATGCGCGCGGAGCCGCAGGTCTCGCCCGCCGCGCGCCAGGCCGTGATGGCCGGCCTGCGCCGCCGCTTCCGGCTGGGCGACGAGGCGCTCACCGCGCTGATCGCGATGGCCGAACAGGCTTCGCGGCACGCGTCCGACTTCCACCAGTTCACCTCGCAGCTGAACGACGCGCTGGACAACGCCGCGAAGATCGCGGTGGTCGAATCGATGTGGCAGGTGGCTTACGCCGACGGCGCGCTTGGCGACCACGAGCAGCACCTGATCTCGCGCATCGCGGGATTGCTGAACGTGACCCACGGCGAGTACATCGCCGCCAAGATGCGCGCGAAAGAGGCGGCGGGCCTGTAGGCACGCTCCGACCCGCGCGGACCGCGCAGTTCTACAGCGTTGCGCGCGGGCGCTTGCCATAGTGGGCGCCGAAAAGGAGCGACCCCATGGACGAGAAACCCGGCGCGAAGAACGCGCAGCGCGGCGCTGGAAGACCTGACCGACGAGCGCATCGAGGAAACGCTGAAGACCAACATCTTCGGCTACATGTACATGGCCCGTGCCGCGCTGTTCGAGGCGGTCAGCAATCGCTGAATGTCACGGGGTTCCATCGCGCAGATTCTTTTCAGAGGTTGACGACGACCGCACCCGGGTCAATGTCGATAAGGCCCTTGTTGAGGCCTCGGCCGTATTCGACCAGCACATTGGTGTACCAGTCGGTGTTGGCCTGATAAGTGTTGGAATTGAGATTCGGGATGATCTCATGGAAGCCAACGTCGAGTTGGACGGCATCGCGCGGTTCGTGTCGCTCGTAATGCGTGTCTGCGCTCAAGTTGCGGCCGCTCACGTCGAGTTCACGATACGAGGCCGAAGCAAGGGCGGCGAGATCGGGCGCGCTCCTATGGAAAAGGTAGCATCCGCAGCTGAGGATGTTCGACATGCCGGTCGCCCATGCCATGTGCTCGATCTCAATTTTGATGATCGGCACGACTGCAGCAGGTTGGGTTAACTCGAAAAGGAAACGCATTCCGGGTATGCCGCAACCGTTCTTGGCGATGGGTTGCGAGCTGTCCGAGCGACGGCGCAAGATGGTGCGCGCGGCACCGATCTGCGGCACAACAGGGGCGAACAGTTTGAACCCGGATAGCACGGTCCACACCGGTGCCTCAAGGACTATCCAAATGAAATCCCACTTGGTCGCCCAATCGGTGCTGTAAATCGCATGATCGATGACCTGATTGATGTCTCGGATTGGACCCGCACGACCAAGCAGCACACCATCATAAGGATTGACCGGGGTGCCGCCCCCCTTCTTGCCAAACAGCCTGAATTGCACCTGGCCACCCGACGCACCCGAAGCATCCCAGCCGTTGTCGGCCGAGCTCACGATGATTTTGTCCACCGCCTGCGGACTTTCTCGAAGATCGACACCGGCAAAGCCGACTGTGCTTTGAGCGTAACCGGTCAGGGTGTTATCGGCAAAGATACCGGTAAGCCCGCTACCGCCTGTCATGGAGCCGAACTTGGGAAAGTTGGTTACGTCGATACGCGACACTAGCTGATCCTCTGTCCAATAAACCAAATGTCGGAACCATCCTGGCCGACGCTGCCGCGACAAGCCCACGTTCTAGGCAATGCCACGGTTCCGAAGTGTCCAGCGCCCATAACCGTCCGCTGGCACAACGCGAACACTCGCCGTGGAATGGGTGCAAGAAGGCCACCAAACCATTCGAGCTATAAAACCCGATGATCGATCCAATCGGATTATCGGTCTGATTGTAACCAACGGCCGGCGGAGATACCGGCAGCAACGATGGTCGTGCGAGCGGTCGCAGCGCCGACATCATCAAGCAATGTCCTTGATGAAAGTTGAAAATACCAAGCGTTGTTTGCGCCGTGCTTGCGTTGGTGCCATCGAGCAATGTTGGGATAAACGAGCTCACGCCGAGGGTCGAAAATACGGTGGCGGCATCGTCCAGAATAGTCCGGACAAAGGTACTAATGCCGATTACGGGTATGACCTGCGCTGGGGTCAAGGTAACAGGCGACCCTGTCCCGCTCACGGCACCAAGCATGGTCAAACCCGTGATGTCTGCAAGTTTCGCCAACGTCATCGCTTTGTTAACGAGCTTCGCCGTCGAGATGATGTTGTCGGTAAGGTTCGCTTGACCTCCCGTGCCGTTGGCATTCGACAACTTGGTCGCCAGCTGCGCGGTCATCGTTGCGGCGAAGTTCGGATCGTCACCGAGCGCGGCGGCGATCTCGTTGAGCGTGTCGAGAGTGATCGGCGCCCCGTCAACAATCGGCGCCATGATAAGGATGGCGATCTGATCCAGTGACAAGTTCACGGTTCGCCATTGCGCATGGCCGGGACGATATGCTCTTCCGACGCCGTGAATCAATGCGGACACTCAATCGTGACTACGCAAAAGTCTCAATAGAGATCGAGCCCGAAATGTAGCGATTGGCGTCGGTCGTTTCGAGCAACAATACCACCCGCCGAATAGCGATTGGCGGCCGTATCGACCGCTGTTACCGCCTCTGCACCGTACCTGATGGCGGGCGCGTCGATAATCGACACCGGATCGGGTGATGGGCCTTCGCGGCAGCGGTTCGCTGCTGGATTACTCCGTGACCAAGGCGCGATCCATGCGTTCACCATGTCGCTGGCGCCCGGCCCAGCCGGAGGAGCTGTCGCCCGCGTACGTGTTCCTGGCCGCGCCTTCGTGCGCGAGCTACATCACGGGCATCGTGCTGCCGGTGACGGGGTCGGTGGGCGCCAGCTGAGGTTCAGGCGGCTTGCCCGAGGCCCGCGCACCAGTCGATCAGGGCCTCGGTTTCCATCGCCTTGTCGAACACGCCGTCGCTGCCCAGCGCCAGGCACTGTTCGCGCACCAGCGGGTCGGCCGTCGCGGTGAGCACGACGACCTTGCGCGCGGGGTCGCGGTGCTTCAGGGCCCTGAGCACTTCGGAGCCGTGACCGCCGCGTTCCAGCACCAGGTCGACGATGGCGATGTCCCAGGCGTGCGCCGGGTCGGTGAGCCAGGCGATGGCTTCCTTCGCGCTGGCGCTCTGCCCGACGGTGCGCACGCCCGCCAGTTCGGCCAGCGCCTCGGCCAGGCTTTCGCGCAGCGTGTCGTGGTCTTCGACGATGTAGGCGTTCAGCGGCAAGGCGGTACTCCTGCGCCGGATGGTAGCGGAGCGCCTGCCCGGCCGCTCACTCCTGCTCGATGACGTAGCGCGTGATCTTGGGCGGCGCGTCGCCCAGCTGGAACGACAGCCGCAGGTCGCGCAGCTGGGCATCGGCGGCGGTGACGCGGTCGAAGCGGCGCAGGTGCTCGGTCCAGGATTCGTCGGTGATCTGCTCCACGTAGCGCCCCGGCTCGATCAGGTCGTGCAGCAGCTGCCAGGCCAGCGCGCCCTGGCGCAGCCGGCTGCGGCGGCTTTCCTCCATCACGCGCGAAAACTCCTCCGCGCGCGCGGGGTCGATCAGGTACTCCACGCGAACCACCACGCGGCCCGACTTCGGCGGCGCGGGGATGTCGGGCACCTTGATCACGTGCGAGGGCGTGAGGTCTTCCTCCGTGCCGCGGTCGGCCACCAGCTTCTGCACCACGTACATCAGGAACACGCCGGTGAAGGCCGCCACCGTCAGGCTGTCGCGCACGCTGCCAAAGGTGGCCACCTGGCCCCAGAACGCCGCGCCGGCGGCGGTGGAGCCCATCAGGCACATCTGGTAGATGGACATGCCGCGCGCGCGCACCCAGTCGGGCAGCGCCATCTGCGCGGCGACGGTGAGCGAGTTGGCCACCGTGATCCACGCCATGCCGGACACCGCCATCGCGGGCACCGCCAGCCAGACGTTGGGCGCGTACGCCACGGCCAGCGTGCCCAGCGCCTGCAGCACGGTGCCGGTGAACACCAGCCGCTGCAGCGGCAGCCAGGCGCGGATGCGCGGCATGTTCAGCGCCGCGAAGATGGCGCCCGCGCCCATGGACGCCAGCAGCAGGGTGAAGGTGCCCGCCGCGCCGCCGGGCAGCCCGCGCGCCACCAGCGGCAGCAGGGCCAACTGCGCGGTGGAGTGCAGGAAGAACATCGAGATGCGCAGGAAGATGCCGCGCAGCCGGCTGGACTGGCGCACGAACTGCAGGCCCACGCGCATGGCGCTGGTGAGGCGCTCGCGGCCGAGCGGGCTTTCCTTGTGCTCGCGCCGCCAGCGCATGATGACGAAGCCGGCGCCGATGGAGAGGCAGGCGTTCAGCACGAACACCCAGGCGCTGCCCAGGCTGGCGATCAGCGCGCCGGCCACCAGCGGGCCGATGATGCGCGAGCCGTTCATGGCCACGCCGTTGAGCGCCAGCGCCTGCGGCAGCTGTGGCCGCGGCACCACCTCGGGGATGATGGCCGCGAACACCGGCCAGCGCATCGCCAGGCCCACGCCGTTGGCGAAAGTGAGGGCGAGCAGCAGCGCGGGATTCAGCGCGTCGAACAGGATCACCCCGCACAGGATGCAGGCCACCGACGCCACCCAGAATTGCGTGACCATGAAGTAGCGCCGCCGGTCCAGGATGTCGGCCAGCGCGCCGCTGGGCAGGCCGAGGAAGAACACCGGCAAGGTGGACGCCGACTGCACCAGCGCCACCCACAGCGGCGACGGCGCGATGGACGTCATCAGCCACGCGGCCGCGACGTCGTTCATCCACATCGTGGTGTTGGCCGCCAGCCAGGTGAACCACAGCATGCGGAACACCGGGATGCCCAGCGGGCCGAAGGCGGTGACCGCCGGGGGCGCCATCGGGGGCGCCTGGAGGGTGGCTTGCTCGGGGTCGGCCATCAGTAGCGCCGCTCGAGGACCATCTGGTCGTTCTCGCGCCGCATCTGGAACCGGTTCAGGAAACTGTTGCCCAGCAGGATGTAAGGCATGGACGCCTGGCTGACGACGGCTTCCACGTCGCGCACTTCCACGTCGCGGATGCGCACGCTGGACAGCGTCACGCGCCAGCCCAGGGTCATGCCGTTGGCGGTGCCCATGCGCACGGGCTGGCCGCCCTTGTAGTCGATGCCCAGGCGCTCGGCGTCGGCGGCGCCCATGCCGATGCTGGTGGCGCCCGTGTCCACCATGAAGTAGGCGGCCTTGTCGTTGATGCGGCCTTCGGTGAGGAAGTGGCCGCCGCTGCCGGCGGTGAGCACGATCTTCGCGCCCTGCGGCGCCGCGGCGCCGCCCACGCTGGCCGGCGCCTCGCCCACGCGCAGCGTCAGGCGCCTGCCGTCGACTTCCACCACCGCCTGGTCGCCGGCGGTGGAAACCACCTTCACGCCGCGGTGCGTTTCGCCCGGCGCCACCGGCTTGGGCGGGGAGCCGTCGACGATGAGCAGGGCGCGATTGCCCATCATGCCCTGCAGTGCCACCTGGGCCCAGGCGGGCGCGGCGGCGCAGGCCAGCGCCGCGACGAGCGCGAAAGTCCTCATGCGGTCAGTCGCGGAAGTTGTTGAAGGACAGCGGCAGGTCGGCGACGTCCTTGCGGATCAGCGCCATGGCCGCCTGCAGGTCGTCCCTCTTGGCGCCGGAGACGCGCACCGCGTCGCCCTGGATGGACGCCTGCACCTTGAGCTTGCTGTCCTTGATGAGCCGCTGGATCTTCTTGGCGGCTTCGCTCTCGATGCCGCTGCGCACCTTCACGACCTGCTTGACGCGGTCGCCGCCGATCTTCTCGGACTTGCCCCGGTCGAGAAAGCGCACGTCGACGTTGCGCTTGGCCAGCTTGTTCGTGAGGATGTCCTCGATCTGCGACAGCTGGAAGTCGGCATCGCCGAACAGGGTGATCTCCTTGTCCTTGATCTCCAGGGCCGCTGAGGTGCCCTTGAAATCGAATCGGGTGGAGATTTCCTTGCTGGCGTTGTCGACGGCGTTGCGCACTTCGACGAGGTTGGGCTCGCAGACGGTATCGAAAGACGGCATTGGTGAGGTTCCCGGCGCCTTGCGCGCTTGGGCCACAATTGTCCCATGATCGTGGAGCAGAACGTCTCCCTGGCGCCGCACAACAGCTTCGGAATCGTGGCGAAGGCCCGTGAACTGGTGCGCGTGCGCAGCGAAGCCGACATCGTGCAGCTGCTGGCCGACCCGCAGCTGGCCGCCCGGCCCAAGTTCATCCTGGGCGGCGGCAGCAACATCGTGCTGACCGGCGACGTCCGGCCGCTGGTGCTGAAAGTCGAGATTCCGGGCCGCCGGGTCGTCGAGGACGGCCCGCGCGCCACCGTGGTGGAGATCGGCGCGGGCGAAAACTGGCACGAAGCCGTGCGATGGACGCTGGACCAGGGCTTCGCCGGCCTGGAGAACATGGCGCTGATCCCCGGCACCGTGGGCGCCTCGCCGGTGCAGAACGTGGGCGCCTACGGCGTGGAACTGCAGGACCGCTTCGAGTCGCTGGATGCCATCGACCTGCAGACCGGCCGCATCTTCACGCTGGACGCCGCGCAGTGCGCCTTCGGCTACCGCGACTCGGTCTTCAAGCACCCGCCGCCGGACGCCGGCAGCGCGCTGGGCATGGGCCTGGCGGGCCGCGCGCTCATCCTGCGCGTGCGCCTGCGCCTGCCCAAGCCGTGGAAGCCGGTGCTGGGTTACGCCGACCTGGAACGCAGGATCGCCGAAACCGGTATCCGGAACCCGGCGGCGCGGCAGGTCTTCGACTGGATCTGCGCCATCCGCGGCAGCAAGCTGCCGGACCCGCGCGTGATCGGCAACGCCGGCAGCTTCTTCAAGAACCCCACCGTCACGCCTGAGCAGTGCACCGACATCATCGCGCGCGAGCCGGGCATCGTGCACTACCCCATGCCCGACGGGCGCGTGAAGCTGGCCGCGGCCTGGCTCATCGATGCCTGCGGCTGGAAGGGCAAGTCGGTGGGCAACGCCGGCGTGTACGAGAAGCAGGCGCTGGTGCTGGTCAACCGCGGCGGCGCCACCGGCGGCGAGGTGGTGACGCTGGCCCGCGCCATCCAGACCAGCGTGTACGAGCGCTTCGGCATCCGGCTGGAGCCGGAGCCGGTGGTGGTGTGAGCCGGCACGGCCCGGCAGCAAGCTGAGCGGTTGTCGGCATGGGCCTACGCGTCCGGCCGCCGAACCTCTTCATAGTCATGTCCGGCCGCACCGCCGCGCGGCCTGCCTTCGCCGGATGACAGATCGCCGCCCCTGGTTCGCCCGTTCGCTGGCCGTGCTCTGCACGGCGGTGCTGGCGTGCGCTGCGGCGGCGCAGGACGTGGAGCCCGCGCCCCCACCGGCCTTCAACATCGACGTGCGCGTCGCCGACAAGGCGGTGCGCGAGCTGCTGCAAAAGCACCTGGAGCTGCAGCGCTACCGCGAGGTGAGCGACCTGGACGACGCCGAACTCGCGCGCCTGCTCACGCTGGCCGAGCGCGACACGCGCGAGCTGCTGGGCACGCTGGGCTACTTCGCGCCCAGGCTGTCCATCCGGCGCGAACCCGGCACGCCGCCCGCCGTGGTGGTGGAGGTCGACCCGGGCCCGCCCGCGACCATCGGCGGCGTCGAGGTTTCGTTCGATGGCGACATCGCCACCTCCGAGGAGCCGCAAGCCATCGTGCAGCGCGCGGAAATCCGCGAGCACTGGCGCCTGCCCGCCGGCCGGCGCTTCACGCAGGA
This sequence comes from Ramlibacter humi, assembly GCF_004681975.1. GTDB lineage: Bacteria > Pseudomonadota > Gammaproteobacteria > Burkholderiales > Burkholderiaceae_C > Ramlibacter > Ramlibacter humi. The sequence continues at coordinate 209,009 of NZ_SMLK01000004.1, read as the reverse complement.
AAGCTGGGACAGCGCCAAGGCGCAGGCGCTGCGCGAGCTGGTGGCGAGGCGCTATCCCGCGGGCCGCGTGGGTTTCAGCATGGCCGACGTGGACGCCGCGACGCAGAAGGTGCGGCTGGGCCTGAAGCTGGACTCGGGCCCGCTGTTCCGCCTGGGGCCCATGCAGGTGACGGGCGTGGACCGCTACGACCCGGTGCTGGTGCCGCGCCTGGCGCAGCTGACGCCGGGGCTGGTGTACGACGCCGACCAGATCCAGCGCGCGCAGTTGCGGCTGGTGGGCAGCGGCTACTTCGATTCGGCCTTCATCTACGTCGATCCCGCCAGCCCGCCCGAGGCGGCGCCGGTGCAGGTGAACGTGCGCGAGTCGCCGCTGAAGAAACTGGTGCTGGGCGTCGGTTTTTCGACCGACGCCGGGCCGCGCGGCACGATCGAATACACGCACAACAAGGTGCCCGGCCTGGGCTGGCGGGCGGTGAACAAGCTGCAGCTGGACCGCAAGAACCCGCTCATCAGCACCGAACTCACCGCCGTGCCCGGCGAGGACCTGTGGCGCTGGGGCGTGGCCGGCCGCATCGAGCGGCAGGACGACGGCCAGCTGGTCACCCACAGCCGGACGCTGCGCCTGGGCCGCTCGCGCACCGAAGAGCGCATCGACCGCAACGTGTACGTGCAGTACGACCGGTCCAACGTGCACGCCGACGTCGGCGCGCCCGCGCCCGCGGACACCGGCGACGGCACGTCCATCAGCGCCAACTACGTCTGGACGGGGCGCTACTTCGACCGCCAGCCTTATCCCACCAGCGGCTTCTCCCTCGGCGCGGAACTGGGCGCCGGCTTCACGCTCACCGGCAGCCGCAGCCCGTTCCAGCGCACGGTGCTGCGCTGGCTGGAGATCCATCCGCTGAAGGACGGCCGCATCCAGTGGCGCGCCGAGGGCGGCGCGGTCCTCGCCAGCCCCAGCGCGCGCGTGCCGGCGACGCAACTGTTCCGCACCGGCGGCGACACCACGGTGCGCGGCTATGGCTACCGCGAGATCGGCGTGCAGCAGCCGGGCGGCATCGTCGGGCCGGGCCGCTACCTGGCGGTGGGCAGCATCGAATACCAGAAGCCGATCCGGCGCGGCGGCGTGGAGACCAGCTTCGAAGGCGCGGCGTTCATCGACGCGGGCGCCGTGGCCGACCGTGCCACGCAGCTGAGCCCTTCGGTGGGCGTGGGCGTCGGCGTGCGTTACCGCAGCCCGCTGGGCCCGCTGCAGGTGGACCTGGCTTATGGCGTGAAGGCGCAGCGCTTCCGGTTGCACGTGAACCTGGGCACGACGTTCTAGGGGCCCGGGACGATGCGCGCGCTGAAGTGGATCGCCGGCAGCCTGTTCGCCCTCGTGGTGCTGGCGGTGGTGCTGGTCGCGGCGATCTGGTGGTGGGCGGGCACGGAAGGTTCCGCGCGGTTCGCGCTGGAGCAGGTGGCGAAGCGCCAGCCCATCACCGCCGAGGGCGTGACGGGCTCGCTGCGGCACGGCTTGCGCATCGAGCGGCTGGCGTGGTCGCAGGACGGCCTGCAAGCCGAGGCGAAGAACGTCGAGCTGGCCTGGCAGCCGCTCGCGCTGCTGCAGCGGCTGCTGAAGCTGGATCGCCTGACCGCGTCGGAAGTGAGCGTGCGCGACCAGCGGCCGCCCACCGGCGGGAAGCCGCAGCCGCCGCGCGCGCTGGGCTTGCCCCTGCGCGTCGCGGTGGACGACTTCGAGGTGGGGCGCTTCACGTGGGCGGGCGGCTCGCCGGTGGAGCTGCGCGACCTGGCGGCGAGCTACGGGTACGACGGTTCTTCGCACCGGCTGGACCTGCGCAATCTGCGCGCATGGGACGGCACGTACCGCGGCGAGGTGCGGCTGGGCGCGGCCGAACCCTTCACGCTGAACGCCTCGCTGCAAGGCCGCGTGGCCGCGCCGGTCCCCGGTGCCGGCAGTCCGTTGCCACTGGTGTTCGATGCACGAGCGGACGGGCCGCTGGCGGGCTTCGACCTGCGCGGTTCGGTCCAGCCTGAAGGGACGCAGGCTGGACCAGGCGCTCAGGCACGCGTCACCGCGCGAGTCACGCCCTGGGCCGCCATGCCGCTGGAGCGCGCGCAGGCGGACTTCGAAGGCTTCGATCCCGCGGCGCTGTGGGGACAGGCGCCGCACCTGGTGCTCTCCGGCGCCGTGAGGACCGCGCCCGCCGGCACGTCCACCTGGACCTTGAGCGGCGACCTGCGCAACGCCGAGCCCGGCCCCTGGGACAAGCACCGCGTGCCGGCCAGCCGCGTGAAGCTGGAAGGCGAGTGGCGCGCGCCGCATTTCGTGCTGCTGCGTGAGCTGGACGCGGACGCGGGCGGCGGGCGCGTGCGCGCGCAAGGCGTGTGGGAGGGCGAGGACGCGTGGAAGGTGGAAGCCGCGCTGGCGGGCGTGAACCCCGCGGCCGTTCACACCGCGATGGCGCCGCTGCCGTTGAGCGGACGCGCGACGGTGCGCGCCCAGGGAGCGGCGTGGTCATTCGACACGGAGCTCGCGGCGTCCGGCGCGCGCGCGCGGCAGGCGCCCGCGTCCAACGAGATCGCCGCCACGGTGGGCGCGCTGGAGCTGCGCTCGCTGCGCGCACGGGGCCGCTGGGCCGAAGGGCAACTGGCGTTGCCCCTGCTGCAGGTGGCCACGTCGGACGCGAAGCTGGATGCGGCGGTGGACGTGCAGCCCAGCGCCCGCAGCGGCCGCGGCCGCGCGCAGCTGGAAGCGCCGGGGCTGCTCCTGCGCGGCGTCGGCTCGGTCGGCCCGCGCACCGGCGGCGGCACGGTGAAATTGAATGCGGACGACCTGGCCGCCGCGCAGCGCTGGCTGCAGAAGATCCCCGGCGTGCCGGAAGCGCTGCGCTCGCCGCAGGTGATGGGCCGCGGCGAACTGCAGCTGGCGTGGCAAGGCGGCTGGGACGATCCCACGGTGCAGGGCACGCTGTCGCTGCCGCTGCTGCAGGCCGTCGCGCCTCCGGGGCAGCCGGCGCTCTGGGCCGTCCGCGATGCGACCGCGAAGCTCGACGGGCGCCTGGCGGATGCGCGCGTGGATCTGCGCGCGCAGGCGCAGGCCGGCACGCGCGCGCTGACGCTGGAAGCGGCCGGCCGCGGTGGGCGGCGCGCGAACGGCGCATGGCAAGGGCAGCTCGCTTCGCTGGTTGCCTCGCTGCGCGACAGTGCCATTGGCCCCGGCCCGTGGCGCGTGACGCTGCGACGACCGATGGACTTCAGCTGGCAGGCGGGACGTTTCGAGGCGGGCGCGTCGGAAGCGGTGCTGGCGGCGCCGGTGACCAACGGCGCGCCTTCGCAGGCGGAAGTGAGCTGGGATCCCGTGCGATGGTCGGGTGGGCAGCTGCGCACCGCCGGCCGCATCACCGGCCTGCCGATGACGTGGATCGAACTGGTGGGCGGCCCGCAGTTCGCGGGTTCGGCGTTCAGCGGTGACATGGTGTTCGACGCGCAGTGGGACGCGCTGCTGGGCGACACGATGCGGGTGCGCGCGTCGCTCGCGCGCCGGTCGGGCGACGTGGCGGTGATGGCCGAGACCGCCGAAGGCGCCAGCGCGCGAGTGCAGGCCGGCGTGCGCGAAGCGCGCGTGACGGTCGAAGGCGAGGGCGAGTCCATCACCGCGGCATTGCGCTGGGATTCCGAGCGGGCGGGCACCGCGCAGGCGCGCTTGACGACGCGTCTCGCGCGCGCGGGCGGCGGCTGGTCGTGGCCGGAGGACGCGCCCTTGTCGGGACAAGTGCGTGCGCAGCTGCCGCGATTGGGCGTGTGGTCGCTGGTGGCGCCACCGGGTTGGCGATTGCGCGGCTCGCTCAACGCCGACGTGAACGTCGCGGGCACGCGCGCGGAGCCCAGTCTCACCGGCACGCTGGCGGCGGACGACCTGGCGCTGCGCTCGGTGGTGGACGGCATCGCGCTGCATGACGGGCGGATGCGCGCGCGGCTGGAAGGCCGGCGGCTGGTGGTGAGCGAGTTCACGCTGCGCGGCAGCGGCGCGCAGGGCGGCACGGTCACCGGCTCGGGCGAAGGCGGCTGGATGCGCGATGGCCTGCAGGTGCGGCTGGATGCGCGGCTGGACCGCTTGCGCGCGAGCATCCGCACGGATCGCGAGCTCACCGTGTCCGGCACCGTGCAGGCGAGCATGGATTCGTCGTCGGCGGCGGTGCGCGGGCAGTTGCGCGTGGATCGGGCGCGCATCGTGCTGCCCGACGAGACCGCGCCTGCGCTGGGTTCGGACGTGGTGGTGCGCAACCTGCCGCCGGGCGTTTCGCTGGGCCGCAACGTGCCGCGCGAGCCTGAGAAGCAGCAGCCGCGCAGCAGCGGTCGTCCGCTCGTGCTGGCGGTTGCGCTGGACCTGGGCGACGACTTCCGCGTGCAGGGGCGCGGCATCGGGACGCGGCTGGCGGGCACGCTCAACGTCGGTGGCGAAACCATCACCGCCCCGCGGCTCACCGGCGTGATCAACACGGTGGGGGGCGAGTACCAGGCTTACGGCCAGCGCCTGGACATCGAGCGCGGCGTGCTGCGCTTCACCGGGCCTGTCGACAACCCCGCGCTGGACATCCTCGCCATCCGTCCGCGCATGGCGCAGCGCGTGGGCGTGCAGGTGACCGGCACCGCGCAGTCGCCGTTCGTGCGTCTGTACGCGGAGCCGGATCTGCCGGAGGCGGAGAAGCTGTCGTGGCTGGTGCTGGGGCGGGCTTCCGCATCGGGCGGGGCGGAGACGGCGCTGTTGCAGTCGGCCGCGCTGGCGTTGCTGGAGAGCCGGTCGGGGCGCAGCGGGGGGAAGGGGCCGGCGGCGCTGTTGGGGCTGGATGAATTGGGGTTCCGCCGGGACAGCGCGGAAGGGCCCGCTGTGACGCTGGGGAAGCGGTTGGGACAGAACCTGTATGCGTCGTATGAGCGGAGTTTGTCGGGGGCTCTGGGGACGCTGTATGTGTTTTATGACTTGTCGCAGAGGGTGACTGTGCGGGCGCAGGCTGGGGAGAGGGCTGCGGTGGATTTGATCTTCACGTTTGCGTATGACTGATGTTGTGAGGTGGTCGGGCTTGGAGGCCGTGCGGGGCGCGGCGGGTAGCGCCTGGCGCGGCCTCATGCTCCAGCGGCCGTGCTTCGCCTTCGGCTCGCACAGGCTTCCCGCCGAATCGGCCGGGCCCGGGACGGCCGGCGCAACTCGTTGCGAGCTGCGCTCGCCACTCAAACACTCACCGGAGCTAGAGGACAGTCGCATCACGCGCTGTCGCGCGTGATGCTGTCCCGGGCCCGGCCGATTCGGCGGCGCTTCCGAAATCGGCCGCGCCAGGCGCCACCCGCCGCGCTGGGACCAGCGTGCGGGTTCGAAGAAGGAATTCCACCTGCATCGCGCGGCCTCTCAACGGCGTCATTCCCGCGAAGGCGGAAATCCATCGCTTCCACTACGGCCGTTGAATGCGGACGCCATGGATTCCCGCCTCCGCGGGAATGACGCCGAAGCCTACGCGAAGTGTTTGATCGCGACAGCGCTCAAACATCGCCGGAGAATGAACCCAGGCCGGGCACCGCCTGGCGCGCCGCGCGGCCTTCAAGCCAACCCCGGATTGCGCGCCTTACTTCTTCTCGCCGATCTGCGGCAGCGAAGCCCCGCCACCCACCGACAGCAAACCGCTCTTGCTGTAAATCCCCAGCTTTTCGCGCGTGTCGACGATGTCCAGGTTGCGCATGGTGAGCTGGCCGATGCGGTCCTTGGGCGAGAACGGGGCGTTCTCCACCTTCTCCATCGACAGGCGCTCGGGCGCGTAGGTGAGGTTGGGCGACTCGGTGTTCAGCAGCGAGTAGTCGTTGCCGCGGCGCAGTTCCAGCGTCACTTCGCCGGTGATCGCACGCGCCACCCAGCGCTGCGCGGTCTCGCGCAGCATGATGGCCTGCGGGTCGAACCAGCGGCCCTGGTAGAGCAGGCGGCCCAGCTTGCGGCCGTTGTCGCGGTACTGCTCGATGGTGTCTTCGTTGTGGATGCCGGTGACCAGGCGCTCGTAGGCGATGAACAGCAGCGCCAGGCCGGGCGCTTCGTAGATGCCGCGGCTCTTGGCTTCGATGATGCGGTTCTCGATCTGGTCGCTCATGCCCAGGCCGTGGCGGCCGCCGATGCGGTTGGCTTCCAGGATCAGCTCGACGGGGTCGGCGTATTCCTTGCCGTTCAGGGCGACCGGCTGGCCTTCCTCGAAGCGCACGCGCACTTCCTCGGCCTTCACCTGCACGTCGTCGCGCCAGAACGCCACACCCATGATCGGGTTGACGATCCTGATGCCGGAGTTCAGGTGCTCCAGGTCCTTGGCTTCGTGCGTGGCGCCCAGCATGTTGCTGTCGGTGCTGTACGCCTTCTCGGCCGACATCTTGTAGGCGAAGCCGGACCTGGTCATGAACGCGCTCATCTCGGCGCGGCCACCCAGTTCGTCGATGAACATCTGGTCCAGCCAGGGCTTGTAGACCTTCAGCGCGGGGTTGGTCAGCAGGCCGTAGCGGTAGAAGCGCTCGATGTCGTTGCCCTTGAAGGTGCTGCCGTCGCCCCAGATGTTGACGTCGTCTTCCTTCATCGCGGCCACCAGCATGGTGCCGGTGACGGCGCGGCCCAGCGGCGTGGTGTTGAAGTAGGTCAGGCCTGCGGTGGTGATGTGGAAAGCGCCGGCCTGCAACGCGGCGATGCCTTCCTGCGCCAGCTGCTTGCGGCAGTCGATCAGGCGCGCCTTCTCGGCGCCGTACTGCATGGCCTTGCGCGGGATCTCGTCGTAGTCTGGCTCGTCGGGCTGGCCCAGGTTGGCGGTGTACGCGTAGGGGATGGCGCCCTTCTGGCGCATCCAGTGCAGCGCGGCGCTGGTGTCCAGGCCGCCGGAGAACGCGATGCCGACTTTCTGGCCGGCGGGCAGGTGTTCGAGGATGGTGCTCATGGCGTGTGCGCGGTTCAGCCGAAGTGGCAGATGTAGTGGTAAGGCTCCGTCACGCGGATCTCGAAGCTGGTGTTGCCCGGCACGCTGAACTTCTCGCCCACGCCGGACTTCTTCCACTCGCTGGTGCCGGCGAGCTTGTACTCGCACGAGCCGCCCACGCATTCCATGATCTCGGGCGCGCCGGTGTTGAAAGTGAGGGTGGCAGGCAGGATCACGCCCACCGACTTCTTCGTGCCGTCGGGAAAGGCCAGCGTGTGGCTCACGCACTTGCCGTCGAAATACACGTTGGCGCGCGTGGTCACGCTGACGCCGGCCAGGGTCTCGGTGGTCATGGGAAGGCTGCCGCTAGGGGAAACCCATGATTTTACCGAGCAGGCTGGGGCTGATCCGCCGAATCCAGCCGGGCTGGCGGCGCGCAGGGAAGGGCAGCCGCCAGAATCCGCCGCCATGGCCGCCAAAGAAAAACCGCCACGGTCGTGGCGGTTTTTTCGTGGGTGCCCGCGAGGGCTCAGCGCCAGTGGCGGTGATGCCCGCCGCCCCACACATAACCCAGGGACAGCGATACCGGCGGGTAGTAGTACGGGCGCGGGTAGTAGGCCGGGTACACCACCGTGCTGGGCACGACGACGGTGGGCGCCGGCTGCACGTAGACGGGCGCCGCCGCGATGGGAGCGGTCTGCACCGGTGCCAGCGTCTGCGGCGGGGGCGGCGCGGCGTTGACCGGCGTGACCTGCAGTTGCACGGTGGGGCCCGGGTCGTTGGGCATGTTCACCTGGTATTGGCGGCCGGCGTATTCGTACACCACGTTGTAACTGGTGGCGCGGTTCTCGTAGAAGGTCTGGGTCGTGCACTGCTGCACGTTCTGCAGCTGCGTGCGGTTGCCGCCTTCGAGGTTGTTGCCCAGCACGGCGCCGCCGAGCGCGCCGATGACCGTGGCCACGCCGCGGCCGCTGCCGGCGCCGATGGTGCTGCCGATGGCGCCGCCCGCGATGGCGCCCATGACGCCGCCGGCGCCGGTGGTGGGCTGCTCGACCGCCACGGCCTGCTGGTTGCAGATTTGGCGCGGCACCGCGACCTGCTGGATCACGGGCGTGGTGGACAGGACGCGGCCGACTTCCTGCGCCTGGACCGCGGCGGTGCCGGCCAGGGCGGCCAGCGCGATGACAACGGATTTCTTCATCATGGGGGACCTCGCTTTCCTGAAGGCCATGCGCAAATTCTAGGCAGGTGCTGTCGCCGCCGGGTACCGCATTGGTAAAGGCACCGTAAAAGATGGGCTAAGGGCGGACTTTGCCCTGCCAGGTGTTGGTGTCGAAACCCACGGTGACGGTTCCGCCGGGCCACTCCACCACCGGGCGCTTGATCACGCTGGGCTGCGCCAGCATCAGCTCGCGCGCCGAAGCGTCGTCGCGCACGGCGCCCTGGACGCCCGCGTCGAGCTTGCGCCAGGTGGTGCCCTGCCGGTTGACCAGCTTCTCCCAGCCCACGGCCCGGCTCCAGGCCGCCAGCCGGTCGGCGGGCACGCCGGCCTTCTTGAAATCGTGGAAACGGTACGCGACGCCCTGGCCGTCGAGCCAGGCGCGCGCCTTCTTGACCGTGTCGCAGTTTGGGATGCCGTAGACGCAAGGTTCCATGGGTGCATCGTATCGCTGGGACAATCGCGGCATGCAGACCCTGCAAGACTGGCTGGCGCATTGCGAGCGCCTGCACCCCAAGGCCATCGCGCTCGGCCTGGACCGCGTGCGCGAAGTGGCCGGCCGCATGAACCTGGCCTTCGCCTGCCCCGTGATCACCGTCGCGGGCACCAACGGCAAGGGCTCCACCTGCGCGATGCTGGAATCCATCTGCCGGCAGGCGGGCTGGCGCACTGGCGTGTACACCTCGCCGCACCTGGTGCACTTCGAGGAACGCTGCCGCCTGCTGGGCGAGATCGTGTCCCCGCAAGCGCTGGTGCCGCACTTCGAGCGCGTCGAAGCCGCGCGCCAGGACGTGCAGCTGACCTACTTCGAGTTCACCACGCTGGCGATCATGAGCCTGATGGCCGCCAGCGAACTGGACGTTGCCATCCTGGAAGTGGGCCTGGGCGGCCGCCTGGACGCGGTGAACGTCATCGACACCGACTGCGCGGTGATCACCAGCATCGACCTGGACCACCAGGAGTTCCTGGGCCCCGACCGCGAGGCGATCGGCCGCGAGAAGGCCGGCATCCTGCGCGCGGGCAAGCCCGCCATCGTGAGCGACCCCATGCCGCCCAAGAGCGTGGTGGAAGCGGCGCAGGCCGTCGGCGCCGACCTGTGGCTGCCCGGGCGCGACTTCAACTTCACCGGCGACAAGCAGCAATGGGCCTGGGCCGGCCGCGGGCGGCGCTACGCGGGGCTGGGTTATCCGGCGCTGCGCGGCGCCAACCAGCTGGTGAATGCGTCCGGCGTGCTGGCCGCGCTGTCGGCGCTGCGCGACCGCCTGCCGGTCACGGCGCAGGCCATCCGCACCGGGCTGGCGCTGGCCGACCTGCCGGGCCGCTTCCAGATCGTGCCGGGCCAGCCCACGCTGGTGCTGGACGTCGCGCACAACCCGCATTCGGTCGCGGCGCTGGCGGCGAACCTGGACGCGATGGGGTTCTATCCCACCACGCGCGCGGTGTTCGGCGCGATGGGCGACAAGGACCTGAACGCGATGCTGCGCCGGATGGACCCGCTGGTGGACCGCTGGCATTTCACCGACCTGGACACGCCGCGCGCGGCCAGCGCCGCTTCGCTGGAAGCGCTGTGGAAGTCGCAAAGCACGCGCAAGGACGCTTCGTCTACGACGCACGCGACGCCGCTGGAAGCGATGCGCGCCGCGATGGGCGAAGCGGACCCCACTGATAGAATCCTGGTCTTCGGATCGTTCTACACGGTGGGGGGTGTGCTGAAGGACGGACTGCCCCGCCTTCAGGCCCGCCACCTGGGCTCCTGAACCCACGCTCATGGCCTTTTTCAAGTTCCGCAAGGGTGGTGCCGACGACAGCGCGGCCGCCGCCGCGCCGCCCGAAAGCGTGGAAGTCCTGCGGCGCCGCGCGCGCCACCGCCTGATCGGCGCCGCCGTGCTGGTGCTGGTGGGCGTGGTGGGGTTCCCGCTGCTGTTCGACACGCAGCCGCGTCCCGTCGCCGTCGACATCCCCATCGAGATTCCCGACCGCGCCAAGGCCAAGCCGCTGCCCGCGCCCGTGCCGGTGGCCAAAGCGCCCGTGGCCAGCGAGCATGTCGCGTCCGCCGAACCCGCTTCGGCGCCCGCCGCGGCCAAGCCCGCTTCAGTGCCTGCCGTGGCCAAGGCGGCATCCGCGCCCAGCCGCCCTGTCGCCGCCGGCGCCATCACCGCGGCGCCGGAAGCCAAGCCTGAACCCAGGCCCGAGCCGAAGGCCGAAGCGAAAGCCGAAACGGCCAAGGCCGTGGCCGCCGCGAGCAAGCCCGCCGCGCCCGTCAAGCCCGAAGCGCGCAGGACCGAGACCGCCAGGTCCGACGACGGCACTCGCGCGCAATCCCTGCTGGAAGGCAAGCCGGTGGAAGCCAAGCCGGTGCAGGCGTCGGCCGGCAACGAGGCCGCCGCGAAGGGCGTGCGCTATGTCGTGCAGGTGGGTGCGTTCTCCGATGCGGCGAAGGCGCGCGAAGCGCAGCGCAAGCTGGAGAAGGCCGGGCTCAAGAACTACACCAACGTGGCCGACACCAAGGACGGCAAGCGCACCCGCGTGCGCGCCGGCCCTTACGACAGCAAGGCCGAAGCCGAGAAAGCGGCCGGCAAGGTCAAGGAACTGGAATTGCCGGCGGCCATCCTCACCTTGTGAGGCTGGGGTGGGCATCGCGACGCTCGACTGGGTCTTCCTCGGCGTGCTGGCGTTCTCGCTGCTGCTGGGCCTGCTGCGCGGACTGGTCTACGAGGTGCTGTCGGTGCTGAGCTGGGTGGCCGCCTTCGTGCTGGCCCAGTTCCTGGCGCCGGAAGTGGCAAAGTGGATGCCGATGCCCGACGCGGCGGAGCCGCTGAGGTACGCGGCCGGGTTCGCGGCGGTGTTCATCGTGGCGGTGTTCGCTGGCGGGCTCATCGCGTGGGCCACCCGCAAGCTGGTGGAAGCGGTGGGGCTGCGGCCGGTGGACCGGGCCCTGGGCGGCGCCTTCGGGCTGGTGCGCGGCGTGGTGCTGCTGCTGGCCGCGGCGGTGGTGGTGAACATGACGCCGCTGCGCAACGCGCAGTGGTGGACGGAATCGGCGGGCGCCGGCGTTTCGACGGCGGCGCTCAGGGGTTTGAAGCCGGTGGTGCCCGAGAGGTTCGGGCAGTACCTGCCTTAGCGGAAGTTCGGAAGGTCTCCCATGTGCGGAATCGTCGGCGTCGTCAGTAGCGCGCCCGTGAACCAGCTGATCTATGACGCGTTGCTGCTGCTGCAGCACCGCGGCCAGGACGCGGCCGGCATCGTGACCCAGCAGGAACGCAAGTTCTTCATGCACAAGGCCAAGGGCATGGTGCGCGACGTGTTCCGCACCCGCAACATGCGCGCGCTGCCGGGCAACGCGGGCCTGGGCCAGGTGCGCTACCCGACGGCGGGCAACGCGTACAGCGAGGAAGAGGCGCAGCCGTTCTACGTCAACGCGCCGTTCGGCATCGTCCTGGTGCACAACGGCAACCTCACCAACGCGCAGGCGCTGAAGGCCGAGCTGTTCTCCACCGATCACCGCCACATCAACACCGAGAGCGATTCCGAAGTGCTGCTCAACGTGTTCGCGCACGAGCTGGAGAAGGCCACGCGCGGCGTGCCGCTGCAGCCCGACGACGTGTTCCGCGCCGTCGCGGCCGTGCACAAGCGCGTGCGCGGCTCGTACGCGGTGATCGCGCTCATCGCCGGCCACGGCGTGCTGGCTTTCCGCGACCCGTACGGCATCCGCCCGCTGTCGCTGGGCCGCGGCAAGGACGGCACGGTGATGGTGGCCAGCGAGTCGGTCACGCTGGAAGGCACGGGCCACGTGCTGGAACGCCACGTGCTGCCCGGCGAGGCCGTGTTCATCGACCTGCAAGGCAAGGTGCACGCCAAGCAGTGCGCGCAGGACGCGAAGCTGTCGCCCTGCATCTTCGAGTACGTGTACCTGGCGCGGCCCGACTCGGTGATGGACGGCATCTCGGTCTACCAGGCGCGGCTGAACCTGGGCGAGACGCTGGCCAAGCGCGTGGTGTCCACGGTGCCGCCCAACGAGATCGACGTCATCATCCCGATCCCCGAGAGCAGCCGGCCCAGCGCCACGCAGCTGTCGCACCTGCTGGGCATCCCGTACCGCGAAGGCTTCGTGAAGAACCGCTACGTGGGCCGCACCTTCATCATGCCGGGGCAGGGCGTGCGCAAGAAGTCGGTGCGCCAGAAGCTCAACGTCATCGGCAGCGAATTCAAGGGCCGCAACGTGCTGCTGGTCGACGACAGCATCGTGCGCGGCACCACCAGCCGCGAGATCGTGCAGATGGCGCGCGACGCCGGCGCGAAGAAGGTCTACCTGGCCAGCGCCGCGCCGCCGGTGCGCTTTCCCAACGTCTACGGCATCGACATGCCCACGGCCAGCGAGCTGGTCGCCTACGGCCGCACGGTGGACGAGGTGCGCGACATCATCGGCTGCGACGCGCTGATCTACCAGGACGTGGAAGGCATGAAGCGCGCGGTGGCCGCCGCGCGCGCGCCCAATCAGGCGGTGCACCTGGACGGCTTCGACGCTTCGTGCTTCGACGGCGTGTACGTCACCGGCGACATCAACCCGGACGACATCGCCCGCATCAACGAGGCCCGCATCGGCCAGGAAGATCCGCTGGACGAAACCACCTCGCGCCTGGCACTGCCCAACGCGCAGGAGGCCTGAAGTGAAGGAGAAGAAGCTCCCCGCCGGCCTGCATCGCGACACGCTCGCCGTGCGCACGGGCCTGCCCGCCAGCCAGTGGGGCGAGAACTCGGAGGCGCTGTACCTCACCAGCGGCTTCGTGCAGCCGGACGCAGAGACGATGGCGCATCGTTTCGCCAATCCGCAGGAGGGCTACACCTACGGCCGCACGTCGAACCCGACCGTGACGTCGTTCGAGCTGCGTCTCGCGGCGATGGAGGGTACCGAAGCGGCCATCGGCACGTCCACCGGTATGGCCGCCATCTTGCTGCTCGGCATGGGCGTGCTCAAGGCCGGCGACCACGTCATCTGCTCGCGGTCGGTGTTCGGCTCCACGCTGAACCTGTTCGCCAAGGAGTTCGGCAAGTTCGGCGTGCAGTCCACCTTCGTGTCGCAAGTCGACCTGGCGGAGTGGAAGGCGGCAGTCCGGCCGAACACGAAGCTGCTGTTCGCGGAGACGCCGACCAACCCGCTGACGGACGTGTGCGACATCGCGGCGCTTGCGGAACTCGCGCACGGCGCGGGCGCGCTGCTGGCCGTCGACAACTGCTTCTGCACGCCGGTCCTGCAGCAGCCTGTCGCTCTCGGCGCGGACTTCGTCATCCATTCGGGCACCAAGTTCCTGGATGGCCAGGGCCGCGTGATGGCGGGCGCGATCTGCGGCAGGGCCCAATGGATCAACGAGGTGTTCGCCCCCATCGTGCGCACGGCCGGCATGACGCTGGCGCCGTTCAACGCGTGGGTGGTCACCAAGGGGCTGGAGACGCTGGGCATCCGCGTGCAGGCCCAGAGCGCCAACGCGCTGGCCATCGCCCGTTTCCTGGAGGCGCACCCGAAGGTGTCGCGCGTCTACTACCCGGGGCTGGCCTCGCACCCGCAGCACGAGCTGGCGATGCGGCAGCAGTCCGGCTCGGGCGGCGCGGTGCTGTCGTTCGACGTGAAGGGCGGCGATCCCGGGTCGCTGCGCAAGAACGCGTTCAAGGTCATCGACAGCGCCCAGGTGATGAGCATCGCCACCAACCTCGGCGACACCAAGACCATCATCACGCACCCCGCCGTGACGTCGCATGGCCGCCTGACCGAGGAGCAGCGCCAGGCCGCCGGCATCGGCCAGGGCCTGATCCGGCTGGCGGCGGGCCTCGAACACGCCGAAGACATGATGGCCGACCTCTCGCGCGGCCTGGACCTGATTTGAATCTCCCTACCGACGTGAAAGTCCGCACCCGATTCGCCCCGTCGCCCACGGGCTTCATCCACCTCGGCAACATCCGGTCCGCGCTGTACCCGTGGGCGTTCGCGCGCTCCACGGGCGGCGAGTTCGTGCTGCGCATCGAGGACACCGACCTGGAGCGCTCCTCGCAAGCCGCGGTGGACGTCATCCTGGAAGGCATGCAGTGGCTGGGCCTGGACCACGACGAAGGCCCGTACTACCAGATGCAGCGGATGGACCGCTACAAGGAAGTGCTCGCGCAGATGCGCGCGAAGGACCTGGTGTACCCCTGCTACATGAGCGTGGCCGAGCTGGACGCGCTGCGCGAGCGGCAGATGGCCAACAAGGAAAAGCCGCGCTACGACGGCACTTGGCGGCCCGAGCCCGGCAAGCAGCTGCCGCCGGTGCCCGAGGGCGTGCAACCGGTGCTGCGCTTCCGCAACCCCACTGGCGGTTCGGTCGTGTGGGAAGACAAGGTGAAGGGCCGCATCGAGATCAGCAACGAGGAACTCGACGACCTGGTCATCGCGCGGCCCGACGGCACGCCCACGTACAACTTCTGCGTGGTGGTGGACGACATCGACATGCGCATCACGCACGTCATCCGCGGCGACGACCACGTGAACAACACGCCGCGCCAGATCAACATCTTCCGCGCGCTGGGGCAGGAACCGCCCGTGTACGCGCACCTGCCCACCGTGCTGAACGAGCAGGGCGAGAAGATGAGCAAGCGCAACGGCGCCAAGCCCGTCACTCAGTTCCGCGACGAAGGCTTCCTGGCCGACGCGGTGGTGAACTACCTGGCGCGGCTGGGCTGGTCCCACGGCGACGACGAGATCTTCAGCCGCGAGCAGTTCCTGCAGTGGTTCGGCCTGGACCACCTGGGCACCAGCGCCGGCCGCTTCGACGAAGCCAAGCTGCGCTGGGTGAACCAGCAGCACATGAAGGCGATGGACGACGCGGCGCTGGCGCAGCTGGTGGCCGCGCAGATGAAGAAGCTGGGCGTCATGCCGGACGAGCGGCTGCCGCGCATCTGCGGCCTGCTGAAGGACCGCTGCGACACGACGGTGGCGCTGGCCGAGTGGGCCGCGCGCTTCTACCAGCCGGTGCAGGGCAGCGGAGAGGATCGCGCCAAGCACCTCACCGACGGCGTGCGTCCGGCCATCAGCATGCTGGCGAAGATGCTCGAGGGTGTGCCGTGGGAGAAGGCGGCCATCGCCGAGAGCCTGAAGGAAGTGCTGCGCGCCACGGGCCTGAAGATGCCGCAGCTGGCCATGCCGGTGCGCGTGCTGGTGCTCGGCACGCCGCAGACGCCGTCGCTGGATGCGGTGCTGGAACTGCTTCCGCGCGAAGTTGTTGTCGAGCGGCTTCGAAGGGCTGAAATTTCAGTGTAGAATGCGAGGCTCGACACCAAGCGGGGGTATAGCTCAGCTGGGAGAGCGCTTGCATGGCATGCAAGAGGTCAGCGGTTCGATCCCGCTTACCTCCACCAAAATGCAAGGTGTCGAACGGAGACGAAAGTCCCAAGGTCACGACCCTATCGTCTAGAGGCCTAGGACATCACCCTTTCACGGTGAGTACCGGGGTTCGAATCCCCGTAGGGTCGCCAGAACTTGCCGCAAGGCAATGAAGGCAACAAGTTAGGCTGGCACTTGGCCCGAGAGGGCGGACGCCGCACCGACGCGGAGTGGTAGTTCAGTCGGTTAGAATACCGGCCTGTCACGCCGGGGGTCGCGGGTTCGAGTCCCGTCCACTCCGCCAAGTCTTCAAAACGCCACGCAATCGCGTGGCGTTTTTCTTTTTCCGCGGCCGTTTGGCAACGTGCCGCCCGCCGGCGGCTCCACGGTTGGGTTCGCATTTGATGATAATCCGGTGTGCGAGCCCGCCCATGACGCAAGAAGACCTGTTCCAACGTTGGCGTGACGCCGAGCAGGCCGCGGTCGACGCCGAAGTCGAGCTGGCGCGGGTGGGCCGGGCCGCCGCCGATGCGCGCATGGCGGAAATGGCCACGCGCGCAGCCGGGCTCCGGCGCGCCGCCGACGACCTGCTCGCGCGGATCCTGCTGCAGTCGGGCGCGCGTCCGCCATCGGCATCCAGCTGATTCCAGCAGCCGAGCCGCCAAATCCGACGGCGATTCGCGGCGCGGCCTGACGACGGGCCGGCCTCTGCCGCGACAAGACTCCCGGTCATGAGCAAGGCTGCCCTCTTGGTGCGCGCGATGAGCCTGTTCGCCGCCGCCTTCGCGATGTCGATGTGCGCGGCATGCTTCGCGGCCGATGCGCCGCAGCCCGCCGGCAAGCCGCAGTCCGCCGCTTCCGCGGCGCACCCCGCCGCCAAAGGCCACCAGCTCGATCATTCCGGCCGCCGCCAGGTGGGCAAGGCTTCCTACTACGCGCGCAAGTTCGCCGGCCGCAAGATGGCCGACGGCCAACCCATGAACCCGCGCGAAGACAACGCCGCGAGCAAGACCTTGCCGCTGGGCACCAAGGCCAAGGTGACCAACCTGGACACGGGACAGAGCGCCGTCGTCACCATCCAGGACCGCGGCCCCTACGTCGACGGCCGCATCGTCGACCTCTCGCCCGCCACGGCCGAGAAGATCGGCATCACCAAGAAGGACGGCATCGCGCCGGTGGAAGTCGCGCCCATCGCGGTGCCGCAGCCTGACGGCAGCATCAAGCCCGGGGTGGCCGCCGCCGATCCCTCGTGAGGGCACGCTTCAGCGCAGCGCGTAGAAGCGCGGCGCGCGCAGCCGCAGCGCGATGCCGGTGCCGCCGATCTCGTGTTCCACCCGCAGCACCTGCGCCAGCGCGCGGAACCGCAGGCCGGCCTGCCGGAAGCCGATCTCCAGCGCGCACCACCGGTGGAAGACGTGGACGCCCCGCACGAGCACGTACGCCCCCTCGGGCGAGATGTCGCGTGTCCATCCAAAGCGCCCGTCGTCCCAGTGCACGGGCACGCGCAGCGCCTCGCGCGGCACCGCGCGGCGCTCCGGGAAGTGGTGGGCCATGGCGCAGTCTGGTCCGATTCGCCCCATCGCGCATCGGCGGATGCGGCGCCCGCCACCGGGTGCTTTCTCCCGCGCGTGGCCGTACACATAAGCCAGCCCGGCCGCTGAAAGTTCCATGGTCTGGGGGTAATGAAACGAAAGAATGCTCGGTGCTGCCGGGCCTGCCGCCTACCATGCTCGCAAGACCAACAACCAGTGAGTTGCACCATGGAAGAAGTGGGCGTGCGCGTGGCCTTGATCGCTTCCACCATGATGGCCTGGGCGCTCCAGCAGCTGATGGCGACGTCGCCGCGATTGCGGTGGGTGGGCACCGCGGCGACCCTGGGCGAAGCCGGCGAACTGCCGGGCAGCGCCGACGTCGTGGTGCTCGACCTGGACGAGCGCTGCGAGCTGCCGGAACTGGTGCGCTTCGTGGCGGTGAGAACGCCGAAGGTGCTGGTCCTCACCAGCCTGCGCGACACCGCCGTGCTGGACGCCGCGGTCATCGCCGGGCTGCACGGCATCGTGCACCGAAGCGACCCGCCCAGCACGCTGCTCACGGCCATCGAGAGGGTGCACGAAGGCGAGCTGTGGCTCGACCGCGGATCCACCAGCCGGGTGTTCATGCACATGGTGCGCCACAAGGCGGCGCAGCGCGACGATCCGGAAGTGGCGCGCATCTCCACGCTCACCGACCGCGAGCGCCAGGCCATCGCCGCGCTGGTGGCCGACACGTCGGTGCCCGCCAAGGTGATCGCCAGCCGCATGGACATCAGCTCCCACACGCTGCGCAACCACCTCACGTCCATCTACCGCAAGCTGCACGTGAACAACCGGCTCGACCTGTACGCCTACGCGGCGCGCAACCACCTGGGGCACGCCGGCGAAGCCCGCTGAGGTCCGGCGCGCGCGGCGCGCCGGGTGTGCACGATGACGGCGCGCGCCGCGCTCAGTCGTCGTGGCGGTTGATCACCATCCCGGCGATCTCCACCTTCTGCTGGCCCATCCTGCCCAGCATTTTGCGCAGGTCCTCCAGCGTGCTGCCGTCCTTGCGCCCGACCACCAGCGCCGCGCCCGCCGCGGCCGCCACCAGCCGCGCATCGGGGCCCCATTCGCCGGCCGGCGTGTCGATCACCAGGTGGTCGAAGGCGAGCAGCATCTCGAACACCAGCAGGTTGAACCGCGGGCTCTGCAGCAGCTCCACCGGGTTCATCGGCACGGGGCCGGCGGGCAGGAAGAACAGGCCGGGCACCTGCTGCACCGCCTGCACCAGCGACGAGCGGCCTTCGCCGCGCAGGATGTTGCTCAGCCCGTCGGTCTGCTCCGTGTCCAGCAGGCGGTGCAGCCGCGGCGCGCGCAGGTCGGCATCCACCAGCAGCGTGCGGCCGCCCATCCGGCCGAGGCAGGCCGCGAGGTTGGCGGCCAGGTAGCTCTTGCCGTCGCGCCGGTTCGGGCTGACGACCGCGAGCGCGACCTTGGTCTTGCGGTCCACCGCCTTGGTGGCCAGCTGGATGCACAGGTCGCGGAACACCTCCGCCGGCTCGCCGAAAGGATCCGCTGCCACCACCAGTTCCGGGTCGCCGTCGTAGGCGCGCAGGGGCGGCAGGGGCGTGCGCAGCTGGCGGGCCAGCGTGTCGGGCACGCCGGCGTGTTCCAGCACCGGCTCCACCCGGCCGTCGTAGCTCAGGCTGCGCTGCCGCTGGCGCCGCAGTTCGCGCTCGATCTCCACGGGGCCCCACTTGCCGGGCCGGCGGGGCGGCATGTCGCCGGTCTCGAGGCCGTCCAGGGGCGGCTTGCCGCCGCCGGGCAGCCGGTTCTCGGGTTCACCATTCATCGCTCTCATGAGGTCACCTCCCTGGCGATTCCAGCGCCAGCCTGCGCCGCGGCGCCGCCGAGTCGGGCAGCACCACCAGCAACGACTGCCCCAGCTGCGTCACGTCGTCGGCGATGCGCAGGCGGCGGTTCCACCCCTCTCGCCACAGCGCCGCGAACACCCCGAGCAGCAAGCCCAGGACCGCCGCCGCCGCCAGGTTGAGCTTCAACCGCGGCCAGGTGGGTCGAAGCGGCGCGGAGGCCGCCTTCAGCACCGAGACCGTGCCGCGCACCGCGCCGGCCTCCACCGTCGTCTGGCTGGCCCGCAGCAGCACCGCGTCGTACGCGCGCTGCGCGTTGTCCACTTCGCGTTGCAGCACCTGCGCGCCGTTGCGCTCCTGGCGCAGCGCCAGCACGGTGGCGCGTTGCTGCTCGAGCGCCTTGCGCGCTTGCGCCAGGCGTTCCGCGGCCATGCGGTTCTCGATGCCGATGGCCTCGGTCGCGCGCCGGCTCACGCCGTGCAGCCGCGCGCGCAGGCCCGACAGCACCTGGCGCGCCTCGGCCACGTCGGGGTGGTTCTCGCCCAGGCGCGACAGCAGCTCCGTCAGCCGGTTCTCCTGGCGCGCCACCTCGGTGGTCAGCGCGAAGACGGCGGGGCTTCTCTGCACGTCGTCGAAGCCGCCGGGGTTCACCTCGGACTGGCGCTGGCGCGCCTGCGCATCGGCCGCGGCCGCCTGCAGCACGGCCACCTGCGAGCTGAGTTCGGACAAACGCGTGTTCTCCACGTCCAGCCGGTCGTCGGTGCTGACGATGCCGAACTTGCGCTGGTAGTCGGCCAGCTTCGCCTGCGCCTTCTCCAGCGCGTCGCGCTGGCGCGTGGACAGTTCGTCGACGCGTGCGTTGTACTGCCGCGCGGGTTCCTGCTGCAGCGCCGCCGTGCTGCGGATGTAGGCCTGGGTCACGGCGTCGGCCACCCGGGTGGCGGCGTCGGGGCGCGTGGCGGTGAACGACACCGCCAGCACGTTCGATTCGCGCGTGGGCCGCACGTCCAGCTTGCGCACCAGTTCGCCGGCCAGCCAGGTCTCGAACGAGCCTTCGCCGCCGGTGCGCTCCATCCAGCGCGCGCGCCAGGCCGGATCGTTCTGCAGGTCCAGCAGCTTCAGCGCGGCCATGGCGACGCGTTCGCTGCGCAGCACCTCGATCTCGGTCGGGATGTGGTTGGCCATCCCGATCGCGGCCGCGTTGCCGAGCTGCGGGTCCGGCACCCGCGGGTCCACCAGCAGCACGGCCGTGGCGGTGTACTGCGGGGTGGCCACCAGCGAGACCACCGCCGCCACGCCCACCGCGGCCAGCCAGATCGCCAGCACCATCCCGCGCCGCGCGCGCAGCACCTCGGCAAATCGCTCCAACGTCATGCTCGGCTCCCGCGCGCCGCCTTGGGCGCTTCGTTCCATGATCGGCTGGCGCCGCTTGGCTGTCTCTAGGACAGAGCGCCCAGCGGGAATGGGATGGACAGGCCACGCGCCGCCGCGCACGCGCGCTCAGAACGCGTTGTGGTCCCCGCGAAGGAGCAGCAGCGCCGTCTTCCACATGATCAGCAGGTCCAGGCCGAGGCTCCAGGTATTCAGGTAGTGCAGGTCGCATTCGGTGCGCCGGCGCAGCGCGGCGATGTCGTCGCCGCCGCGCAGGCCGTTCACCTGCGCCCAGCCGGTGATGCCTGGCCGCACCTTGTGCCGCAGCATGTAGCGCGGGATCAGGCGGCGGCATTCCTCGTTCACCGCAAGCGCGTGCGGGCGCGGGCCCACGATGCTCATGTCGCCCGCCAGCACGTTCAGGAACTGCGGCAGCTCGTCCAGCGAGGTGCGCCGCAGCACGCGGCCGACGGCGGTCACGCGGTCGTCGTCGGCGGTGGCCGGCCGGTAGCTCTTGCAGCCGTCCTCCAGCGCGGTCATGGTGCGGAACTTCCACACCAGGATCTCCTCGCCGTCCAGGCCGAAGCGCCGCTGCTTGAAGAACACCGGGCCCGGCGACGTGGCGCGCACCAGCAACGCGATGACCGCCATCAGCGGCACCAGCAACGGCAGCGAGGCGATCGTCAGGCCCAGGTCCAGGGCGCGCTTGAGGACGCCGCGCATGCCCTCGAACGGCGACTCGCACACCGCGACCATCGGCACGCCCGCGAGCACCGAAGCGCGGCACTGGATCGGCTGCACGATCGACAGGTTCGGCACCAGCCACACCGAAGCCGTCGTGTCCTGCGTCTGCACCAGCAGGTCCTTCATGCGCGGCGACGACGACAGCGGCAGCGCGACGTAGATCAGGTCCGTGTGGTGCCGCTTCACGATCTCGCCCAGGTCCGCGAGGCGCCCCACGCGCGCGCTGCCTTCGGGCAGCGGCGCGCGCGCCTGCTCGCGGTCGTCCAGGTAGCCGGCCAGCTGCTGCCCCGGCACCAGCCCGAGCTGGATGGCGCGGCCCAGGTGCAGCGCGCCTTCGTTGATGCCGACGATCAGCACCTTGCGCGTGCGGCGGTGCGGATCGAAAGCACGCAGCACCCACGGCGACGCGATGCGCGACAGCAGCACCGCGCCCAGCGCCGCGGCGCCCCACGACAGCAGGAAGGGCTGGTCGGCCAGCGGGCCCTGCACGTTCTCGCCGGCCAGCGTGCCGGCCGCCAGCAGCGCCAGCATCAGCAGCGTCCAGCGCGCCACCAGCCGCAGGAGGGTCGCGCCGGAGGTGCGGCCGAACGGCAGCGACCCGGGCATCGAGAGCAGCACCACCAGCACGATCGGCGCCACGTCCTGCATGCGCCACGGCGTGGACCACAACTCGAGCGCGACGAAGTACGCCACCACCACGGCCGCCGCATCCGCCGCGGCCGCGCGCCACGACAACGGTCGCCAGCTCAGGCCCCGGGGCTGGGGGGGCAGGGTGGTGGAGGGCATCTGCATGGCTTGCTCGCGCTGGCTGATGGATGGGCGCCGATTCTTGCGGCCCGGGGCGCGGCCGCAATCGGCGCTTTGTCCCGGGACAAGCGCGGGGGCCACGGAGGCTCCCATGCCAACTGTCCTGCCCGCCATGGGAGCAAGCGCCGGTTTCGCCGTGCGCGCGCCCGGCCCAGACTCTCGAGCCATGGCCAGCTCCAGCGTGCTCAACGGCCCCTTGCCTCGCGCGTGGCCGGACCGGGCCGCGCCGGCCAGCTCGGCCACCGACGCGCTGCTTCGCGTGCTGCTGTGCGTGTTCATCGCCACACTCGTCGCCGAAGGTCCCTTGCGCTGGCTGGCCGTGCTGTCGGGCGGGCCCAACTTGCTGTACCTGCGCGACGCCATCCCGGCCGGTTCGCTCGCCGTCCTGGTGGTGCGGCCGCTGCTGCTGCAGCGCTGGCTGAACCTGCCCGTGCTGGCGGCGCTGGGCGCGCTGGCCGTGCACGCGCTCCTGGGCCTGATGCTCGGGCTGGCGCCGTTCCAGGTGGCGCTCGGCACCAAGACGTTCATGTACGTGCTGTACGGCATGGCGATGTGGCCGCTGCTGCAGGACCGCTGGCCCGCGGTGCTGCGCGCGGCCGTGGCGGCGTATGCCGTGACCATCGTCGGCCTGGCGGTGAACTTCACCGGGCCGATGCCGTGGGAGGGACTGGAATACGACACCGCCTTCGGCACGGTCGCGACGACCTGGCGGTGGTGGATGGGTGCCATCCCGCGGCTGCCGGGTTTCGCGCGCGTGTCGTTCAACGCCGCGATGATCCTCGGGCTGTCCGGGCTGCTCGTCATGGTGTGGCTGCGGTCGGCGTGGTGGCGCGTCGCCGTGGCGGTGCTCACGACGGCCGGCATCCTGGTCACCACCAGCAAGGGCATGCTGCTCGCCTTTCCGCTCGCCGCGGCATGGCTGTTGTGGCCGGCGGGCGAAGGGCACTCGCGCATCGGGCGCTGGATGGTGCAGGGCCTGTGCGCGCTCGGGCTCGCGTTGCCCCTGGCGGCCGTGATGTGCGACTACGCGGGCGGACTGTCGCCCGATGGCTGGCCGGCGGTGCTGGAATCCGCGTGGGAGCGGTTCAGCCTCATCTGGCCCACGGCTTTCGACCTGCTGCCGCCCGGCGTGGCGGGACTGCTCGGCGGCGGGCTGGGCGCCATCGGCACGCCGCAGATGTTCGGCCATTACCCGCATCACTTCCATCCGGCGGACAGCCTCGCCGTCTACCTGCTTGTCGACTTCGGCCTGGCGGGCGCCCTGTACTACCTGCTGCCCGCGTTGACCTTGCGCGTCGCCACCGCGGGCCTGCCCGAACAGGTGGCGCGTGTGTACGCGGCGGTGCTGGTCATCGCGTACGGCTACGGCACCTCGATCTCGATGTTCGAGGAGACGTTCTTCGCCACCACGCTGGGCATCGCGCTTGGCGCGGCGATCAGCGGGAGGGGAACGGCCCTGCGGTCCGCTTGAGCGGCCAGCAACACCTCTTCGTAGTCGTCCGCCATGCGGCCGATGTCGAAGTGCGCCGCGCGCTCCAGCACGGCGGGCGCCATCGCAGCCGCCATGCCCGGCCGGTCGATGAGGGACTGGATGGCGTGCAACAGGGCATCCGGCTCACTGGCGCGGTACACGCGGCCGGTCTTCCCGTCCAGCACGATGTCCGGCAGCCCGCCACGGTCGGACACGATCGCGGGCACGCCGTGCCGCATGGCCTCGATCGCCGTGGTGGGCAGCGGGTCCTGCCACAGCGAAGGCACCACCAGAGCGTCGATGCTGCGATACAGCTCGTGCGGGTCGACGAAGCCGGCGAACCGCACGTGCGCCGGCGCCAGCTCGCGCCATCGGTGCTCCTCTTCCTCGCTGCCCCTGCCCGCGATCACCAGCTCGCAGGCCTGCGGGTCCAGCGAACGCATCGCGTGCAGCAGCGGTTCGATCCCCTTGGGCGCGACCAGCCGGCCGACATAGCCGAGGCGAAGCTTCCTGCCGGCTTGGCGTGGCGCCGCCGCCGCGTCCACTTCCCCGGGCAGCCCGTTGTGGATCACGCGCCGCACCGCCGCCCCGCCGAAGTAACCCAGGTCCAGGTGGCGCTGCAAGGTGAAGCGGCTCACGCCGACGACCGCCTTCACCGCCTGCGACTGGCGAAGGGCCGGCTGCGAGAGGAAGCGGCAATCGCGGCATGGCCGCGCGCAGTTCTCGCCGGCGCGGAACATGGAAGCGCGCGGGCAGGCGAGCGAATAGTCGTGCAGCGTGTGCACGACGGGCACGCCGCGCGAATGCGCCGCGGCCCATGCGGCGGGCGAGAACCCGGTGAGCGCATGCGTGTGCAGCACGTCGGGCTGCTCGCGGTCCAGCAGCCGCGCCACTTCGCGCCCCATCCAGGGGTTGTAGCGGTTGGCCAGGTGCCAGGCCGGCTTCAGCCACGAAGGCGCGCGCCCGCGCCCATAAGGCCAGTACAGGTTGCGCAGCCCGACCGCGTGCACGCGCACGCCGTTGTGCATGGAAGTGCGGATGCCCCGGCCCGGCCGCGTGGTGGCCACCACGCACTCATGGCCGCGCGCGCCCAATGCTTCGGCCAGCACCTGCGCGATCTTCTCGGCGCCGCCGACCTGGTGCGGCGCGTACAGCGTGCTCAGGATCATCAGTTTCATGGCGCCAGCGTCGCCTCTGCAGCGGCCGCTGTCTCTAGGACAAAGCAACCGGGACGCCGGTCTCGCGGCGCGCGGCCAGTGCACATCACCCGGGAGCGCAGGGACAAGAGGCCTATTCACGTCACGTGGCCCTGCCGCATCCAATGCCCCATCGCCACGCCATCGACCGCCGTCATGTCCGCTGCCACGTCCCCGCTGCCCATCGCCGTCGACCTGGACGGCTCGCTGGTGCGCACCGACACGCTGCACGAGCTGGCGCTCGTCCTGCTGCGCACGCATCCGCTCGATCTGCTGCGGCTGCCCTTCTGGCTGGCGCATGGCAAGGCCCACCTCAAGCACGAGCTCGCGCTGCGCGCCGGCATCGATGCCGCCACGCTGCCGTACAACGAGCCGCTGCTGGCGTGGCTGAAGGAGCAGAAGAGCGCGGGCCGGCGGCTGGTGCTGTGCACCGCGGCCGACGGCCTGGTCGCGCACGCGGTGGCCAGGCACCTCGGCATCTTCGACCAGGTGCTGGTGTCCGGCGAGGGCATCAACCTCGCGGGCCCGGAGAAGCGGGCCGTGCTGGAACGCGAATTCGGCCCGCGCGGTTTCGATTACGTGGGCAACTCGTCCGTCGACCTCGACGTGTGGAGCGTCGCGAACGCCGCCGTGGTGGTCAGCCCTTCGGCCTCGCTCGCGTCGAAGGCCGCGAAAGTCTCCGAACTGCTCGCCGTGTTCCGCGAACCGGTCCGGGCGGGCACGATGGCCAGGGCGCTTCGCATGCACCAGTGGATCAAGAACCTGCTGCTGTTCGTGCCGCTGGTCGCGGCGCACCAGCTGGGCGAGCCCGCGCTGGTGGCGGCAGCCCTGTTCGCGTTCGTGAGCTTCAGCCTGTGCGCCTCGGGCGTGTACGTCGCCAACGACCTGCTGGACCTGGAGAGCGACCGGGCGCACCCGCGCAAGCGCCGCCGCCCGTTCGCCAGCGGCGCGCTGCCCATAGCGCTGGGCGTGGTGCTCGCGCCGGGGCTCATGCTCGCGGGCCTGTCGATCGCGGTCTGGATCGACGGCGGGTTCGCGGCGTGGCTCGCGGCCTATCTGGT
This sequence comes from Ramlibacter humi, assembly GCF_004681975.1. Classification (GTDB taxonomy): domain Bacteria; phylum Pseudomonadota; class Gammaproteobacteria; order Burkholderiales; family Burkholderiaceae_C; genus Ramlibacter; species Ramlibacter humi. The sequence goes on along the minus strand of NZ_SMLK01000004.1, from coordinate 183,469 downwards.
TCTCACCGCGGCTTACTCCGCGCGGCTCAAGCGCATGCTGCTGGTCGACTGCGTCGTGCTGGCCTTGCTGTACACGCTGCGGGTGGTGGCGGGCGCGGCGGCCACCGGCATCGCGCTGTCGTTCTGGCTGCTGGCGTTCTCGGTGTTCGTGTTCTTCTCGCTCGCGTTCGTGAAGCGCTACGTGGAACTGCGCGGCGCGGTGCGGAAGGACGAAGGCGAGCTGATCCGCGGACGCGGCTACATGGTGCAGGACCTGGCAGTGGTCCAGGCGATCGGCATCGCGGCGGGCTATGCGTCCGTCGTGATCCTGGCGCTGTACCTGCAGGGCGACACGGTGCGCGCGCTCTACGCGCGTCCCGAAGCGATGTGGGGCGCGGTGCTGCTGATGCTGTTCTGGATCAGCTGGATCTGGATGAAGGCCGGCCGGGGCGAGGTGGACGACGACCCGGTGGTGTTCGCCGCCAGGGACCTCACCAGCCTGGTGGTGGGGCTGGGCATCCTCGCCTGCTTCGTGGCCGCCAAGCTCGGATGACCGCCGCTTCCACCGCCGCGCGCTACACCGCCATCGCGGTCATCGCGAGCCTGGCCAACCTGGCGCTGCAGCGTTGCTGGATGGCCGCGTACACGGGGCCTTTCGCGGTGGAGACGGCCGCGGTGCTGGCGACCGGCCTGGTGCTGCCGTTCAAGTACCTGGCCGACAAGCATTTCATCTTCGGCTTCCGCACGGTATCGGCCGTGCAGGACCTGCACAAGCTGCTGCAGTACACGACGGCGAGCCTGTTCACCGTCGCGATCTTCTGGGCCGTGGAATTCGGCGCGTGGCGCGCGTTCGAAACGCCCGCCGCCCAGTACATCGGCGGAGCCCTGGGCCTGGCCCTGAGCTTCCACGCGAAGTACCTGATCGATAGGCGTTTCGTCTTCCGCTGAGCGCGGCGGTCAGCGCGTGCGCAGCGTGGCCGAGGCGCGCGCGGTGTTGCCCGACGTGTCGGTGGCGGTCGCCGACAGGGTCGAGCTCCGGTAGCGCGACGAGGGCATGGTGAACGTGCAGCGGTAGGGCGCCGAGTTCGTCACGCACGTCGCGCCGTTGAACGTCATGGTCACGCTGCGAACGGCGACGTTGTCGCTGGCGCTGGCGGTGGCCGTGAAGGACGAGCCGCGGCCCAGCGTGCTGCCGTTGGCGGGACTGGTGATGCTCACGGCAGGCGCGGTGCGGTCGCTCGGCGCGGGCGACGGGGCCGGTGTGGGCGCCGGCGTAGGCGCGGGCGTCGGTGCCGGGGAAGGCGCGGGCGTCGGCGAAGGCGAAGGCGCGGGCGAAGAGCCGCTCTTCATCGAGTCGATGTCGGCGTCCGTCAGCAGGCCGCGGCGCGTGATCTCCTGCCGCTCGGCGAGCGTGAGGTTGCCGCCCGCGAAGGCCGTGGCCAGGTACATGTGCACCTTGGGGCTGGTGAGGTTGTAGGCCAGGCCGAACTTGCCCTCCGCGCCGGCCTTGCCTGGCTCGTCCTGCAGCTCGTAGAAGGTGACCGATTCCAGCTTCGCGGCCGTCTGCGTGCGCAGCACCTTCAGGTGCTTGGCCAGCGACTTCAGGCAGGTCTCGGTGAGGGTCGCGCCCATCTGGTTCTCGTAGGCGGAGTCGTAGATTTCGCCGCAGTGGAACTCGTTGATGCGCACCGGCTTGCCGAAGCGCGCGAGCTGGCCCAGCGGGCCGCCCGCTCCGTACCAGGTGTCGGTGGTCAGCGTGGCGTTGCCGTAGGTGGGATAGATGTGGTAGCCGACGACGTCGAAGGCCACGCCCTTGTTGCGCAGGAAGTCGAGGAAGCCGAAGTCGCGACCCACCGTGCCCATGATCGTGCGCAGCGGCAGGCCCGAGCTGGCCCGGATGTCGGCGACGGCGCGCGACATGCCGCGCAGCACCGCCGTCAGCGTGGCGACGCAGGGCTTGTTCTCGTACGCTGCGGCGTTGTTCTGCGCCGTGTTCCAGGGCACCTCCTTCTGGATCTCGTCGCGCAGCTGCACTTCGTTGAGCAGCTCGAAGTCGTACGCGAGGTCCTTCATCGCGTTCACGGCGCTGGCCATCTGGTTGTAGGCGTCCTGCTCGACCGCGGCGAGGTTCGAGTTGCAGCTCGAGTCCCACATGTAGGAAATCTGCGTGACCAGCTCGGCGCGGCCGCCGTTGGCGTTGATCTTCTGCACCTGGTCGCGCAGCATCGAGATGTTGCCGCCGGGGATGTAGTCGAGGCGCGCGGTCGTGAAGTGCCGCGTGTTCATCAGCGTGGCGATCTGCGCGTCGACGGCGGTGCTGCCGCCGCCGCCATGGATGTTGACGCCGTAGTCGAGGGCGTAGGAAGGGACCGCCGTCGCGGCCATCAAGGCCGACAGCAGGGTGAGTCGCGAAGGGAATTTCATGGTCGGTACTGCCAGGTTTCTTCAGGGAGGAGGCCGTGCCCTCAAGCTCAGCCGAAGGCCATGCTAGGGCGCGGATGAGCTTTCCCGAAGTCAGCTGTAACCGAATGGCAGCTCAGCCCATGAATGGCCGAGCTATCGATGCTTGCGAACGCTGACCTTACGAGGGGTTACGCGCAACGTTGCGTGCCATCTTCGTGCGTGCGCGCACATAAGACAGACTGAGTCGATCCGGGGATGCGGAGACACCCTCATCGATGCGCAGTGGTTGCGCATGCGGAGGACTCCCAGGGACGTTGTGACTATGGACCGCCGCAGGACCGGCAGCGATAGTGGCTCGACGCCATGCCCGCCGCCCTGCATTCCCCCGATGTCGCCGCTGCCCGGCCGGCGAACCGGGCGGAGGCGGCGCCGTGGCTGACTTCGCGCACCGCGCATGGGGCCATCGCACTGGCGTTGGCGGTGGCGGCCTCAGCTTTCTCCTTTCACCTGTCGGGCAGCCTTGGCACCGAGCTGTTCGAGCCGTACGCGGGCGACGTGTGGTTCCAGGCCGACTTGCCGCGCGTCGTCGCGAACATGACCGACGCGGCCAGCAGCCACTACCGCAACAAGGTGCACCCCATCGCTTCGCTGGTGGTGTACCCCATCGCTCATCTGCTGCTGGCGCTGCACCCGATGTCCGCCTTGATGGCGGCGCGCGCCACGGCCGCGCTCTCGGCCGGCGCGTGGACGCTCGTGCTGTATGCGCTGATGGCCGCGCTGGGACTGCCGGCGGCGGCTGCCATCGCGTTCGTGTTGCTGGCGATGTCGTCGGGCGCCTTCGTCATGTTCTTCGCCGTGCCCGAGCTGTACCAGCTGGGCTCGCTGTCGATGATGGCCGTGCTGCTGGGCGCCGCCCTTGCGGTGCGGCGCGGCATCGGCGGGCGCGCGGTGTTCGGCCTGGGCCTGGCCAGTCTGGCGATGACCACCACCAACTGGATGGCGGGCATCGCGCTGGCCTTCACGCACCTGCCCTGGCGCCGCGCGGTGCGCTGCTGCGCATGGGTGCTGGGCATCGCGATCCTGCTGGCGCTGGTGCAGAAGCTGCTGTTCCCCACCTCGGGCCTGTTCTTCCTCTTTCCTTCGGGCGAGACGCAGTACGTCGGCCGCAAGGAGGCGGGTCTCGTGTGGAACAAGCTCGCCGGCCTGCTGCTGCATCCCTTCGTGGTGCCGGACCTCGTGCGCCTGCCGCCCGCGAAGGAATTGCTCTGGCCGCTGCTGTCGGTGCAATCGTCCATGCCGGGCGGAAGCCGCGGCACCGGCGTGGCCGCGCTGGTCATCTGGGCCGCGCTGTTGGGCGCGGGCATCGCGGGCGCGCGCCGGCTGGTGCCCACGCACCGCCGCTTCCTGCTGGTGCTGTTCGGCACGCTGGCCGGGCAGGTGGCGCTGCACGTCGTGTATGGCGAGGAGACGTTTCTCTATTCGTTGCACCTGCTGCCTTTCCTCGTCACGGTGGCCGCGCTGTCGTGGTTCTCGCGCTGGCGATCGCTGGTGATCCCGGCGGTGCTGCTCGCTTCGGTGCTGGCGCTGTCGAACAACCTGCGCGCGTTTTCGGAGGCCGGGCAGCACGTCGAGCAATCGCTGACCGAGCGCGAACGGCTGAAGCGCGCGATGAAGGCGCGCCCCGACGCGGCGTGGCCGCGCAACGAAGGGCACGTGGTGCTGGGCGGACCGGGCACGCCGCTGTCGCGCAAGGGCTTCCAGGAGCCGGGCGGCAGTTTCAGCCCGGCCCCGGGCAGCTTCGGCGTGTCGGTGTGGGTCACCGATGCGCAAGGCCGGCGCATCGCCACCAGCGACACCATGCCGTTGCCGCAAGTGAGCCAGTCGCTGGCCGCCGTGCCGGGCAGCGCGGTGCCGGCGCTGGTCACCGGGACGCGCTACTACCGCGCGCGCTGGTCGTGGGAACGAGGCGACTTCGTGCTGGACCTGCAGCCCGCGCGCGCCGATGCGCAGCAGCGCCTGTGGGTGCTGCTGCGTTCGGTCGGCCCCGCCGGTGCGCCGCTGCGCTCCATCCGCCGCGACAGCGGGCGGTTGGTCCTCAACAACCAATGGGAAGTGGCCGCGGCCGGCGCGGCGGACGCGCTGATCGGCGACGAAGCCGTCGCCGCGATCGACCTGCGCCAGGGCGGCGTGCAGACCGTGAGCCACGCGCTTACGGCGCGCGCGCCTGCCGGCGCCGGCGACGGCTGGCTGTTCGCGGCGTTGCCGGTGGGCGAGCGCGGCGTGCGCATGCGGGTGAGGGACTTGTCCGGCGCGGGTGGTGAATCGCTGCCCGCGAGCCCCGCGTACTGGTCGCCTTCCGTTCCCGACGAGCGCTTCGCCGCGATGGCGCAGGCGCAGCAAGCGCACCTGCTGATGGGACTGACCGACTCGGGCACGCGGCCCGGCGAGCCCGTGAGCTACGACAGCGAGTGGGCGCGCGATGGCGCCTACGTCATCGCCGCGCTCGCGCGCGCGGGGCAAGGCGCCACGGTGGAGCAGCTGGCGAAGCCGTTCGCGGAGCGCGACTTCTTCGGCGGCTTCGGCGCCGAAGCCGACGCGCCGGGCTTTGCGATCTGGGCGCTGGCCGAAGCCTCGCGCGCGGTGGCCGATCCACGCTTCGACGCGTGGGCATGGCCGCACGTGCGCCGCAAGGCCGGCTGGATCCTCGCGTGCCTGCAGGCGGCGCGCACCGTGGAAGCCGAAGCGGCGGGCCGGGTGCTGCCCGCCTACCGCGAGGATCCGCTCGCGCGCCGCCCCTGCGAAGCGGCGCAGGGCGGCCTGGCGATGGGGCACATGGACCAGCACTACCCGGTGCTGTTCGTGAACGCCGTGAACTATCTCGGCCTGCGCGAAGCCGCCGGCTTCGCGCGGCGCGTGGGCGAGACGCGCGGGGCTTCCGCGCTGGAAGAGAAGGCGCAGGCGCTGGCGCTCGCCTGGCGCCACAAGTTCACGGGCACGCCGCGCGAAGCGGCGAAGGACCTGCTTGCGCAGGCACCGGCGCTGGCTGTCGGCCTGGCGCGCCAGCAGCCCGGGTTCAAGCGGCGCGTGCTGGACTGGCTGCATGCGGCGGACGACGACCGCACCTATGCCGCGGCGTTGTGGCCGAGCGGCGTGCTGGGGCAGGACCCGGCGGCCGTCGCGGCATTCGAGGCGCGCCTGCAGCAGCGCTGGCAACGGGAACGCGACGGGCGCGGCCAGTTCCTGCAGGCGCCGAAGTGGACCTACTTCAGCTTCGCCGAGGCGCACCAGTGGCTGGCATTGGGCCGCCCAGAGCGTGCGTGGCCGACGCTGGACTATTTCATGCGCACCTCTTCGTCGCCCGGCCTCTACACTTGGTGGGAAGAGGGCACGGAAGAGAACGCCAGCTACCGCTGGACCGCCGTGCGCGGCTGGACCGACCCGCAGCGCATCACGCCGCACTACTGGAGCGCCGCCGAAGCGCTGATGCTGCAGATGGCGATGCTGGTGCGCGTCGATGATGCGTCGCCGGAAGCCGGGATCGTGATCGGCGCCGGCGTGCCGGCCGGGTGGCTTTCGCACCGCATCGACAGCGGCACCATCCTCACCCGGTACGGGCCGGTGCGCTGGGTGTGGGACGCGGGGAGGCTGCTCGTCGACGCTCCCCGTGCCGCGCCGCGCGTGCGGGCCGCGCCGGTGTTCGGCAACGCCGAGGTGATCGTGCGGAACGAGTTGCCGCCAGGACGCGTCGCGCAGGTCGCGTCGGGCGGCACGGGCTCACCGCGCGAGGCGGCGGGGGAAGAGCGGTGACCGCGCGCCTCGGCCTGCTGCTCGGCGCCATCACCGCGGCCAACATGCTGCTGTGGTTCCTGCTGCAGGGCTACGTGCTGGCCACGGCGGGTGCGGGCGCGCAGGCCGATGCGTTCTTCGCTTCGCTGGCCCTGCCGCAGCTGGTGCTGCTGGTGGCCAACAGCAGCCTGTCGCACGTGCTGGTGCCGTTCTTCTCGGGCAAGCCGGTGGCGCAAGTGCGCGGCGAAGCGACCGTGCTGGTGCTGGTGGTGGGCGGCACCTTCGCCGTGATCGCCGCCGTGTTGTGGCTCGCGGCGCCGGCATGGGTGCCGCTGCTGGTGCCCGGCTTCGACGCGAAGGGGCAGGCGTTGACCATCGCCCTCACGCGCGTGCAGGTGGCCGGCATGGCGTTCTCGACCGTGCTGGCGGTGCTGGTGGCGGCCTGCCACGCGCAGGGCCGGTTCGCGCTGGCCGAATCGGCGCCGCTGGCCGCCACGCTGCTGGCGTTCGCCGCGATGGTGATCGTGCTGCCGCGCTACGGCGTCGCCGGTGCCGCGTGGGTGAACGTGGGGCGCGCTGTCGGCGGCGTGCTGCTGCTCTCGCCGACGCTGGCCGGCGCGCAGCGCGTTCCCTGGTCCGCGGTGGCGGGCCTGTGGGGCCGCATGCGCCCGCTGCTGCTTTCGGCGTCGTACTACAAGTCGGACCAGCTGTTCGACCGCTTCTTCACTTCCATGGGCCAGGCGGGCGAGCTGTCGCTGTTCTATTTCGCGCAGCAGGCGGCACTGGCGGTCAACACCGTGCTGGGCAAGGGCATCTCGGCGCCCGCGGTGCCCCGGCTCGCGGTGCTGGTGCGGCAGGCCGACTGGGCCGGGTTCCACGCGCTGTACCACCGGCGGCTGTTCCTGCTGACGGGCGTGTCGATCCTGTGCTGCGTGGCCTTTGGCGCGGCGGGCGCCCTCGCGTGGCAATTCGCCGGCGGCATCCCCCAGCTGATGCAGCTGCACGGCCAGGCGTTGCGCGATGCCATCCAGCTGTTCCTGCTGCTGTCCGGCGTCATCGTCGGCGGTGGCGCCGGGCTGGTGCTGTCGGAAGCGTTCTTCAGCCTGGGCGACACGCTCACGCCCGCGCTGGTGACGGCGGGCTGCTTCACGGCCGGCATCGCGATGAAGGCGGTGGGCTTCTCCTTCCTCGGCGTGACCGGCCTTGCGCTGGCGAACAGCGCGTACTTCCTGTCCTACCCCGCCGTGCTCTACGTGCTGCTGGAAGCGCATCTCGCCCGCCGGCGCGCGCCGGCCGCCGCGCGCTAGGGAGGCCATGCCATGGGCGTGCTCTTCGTCACCTCCAAGAGCCTGGGCGGCTCGGGCAAGCACATCACCGCGCTGGCGGAGGGCCTGCGCCCCTGGGTGCGCTGCGAGCTGGCGTACTTCCCTTCGGGCGTGGCACAGGACTCGGAGCTGGAGTCGCCGTTTTCGCGCGTGCACCACTTCCCGCGCAAGCCTTCCTTCGATCCGGGCGCGATCGCCGCCGACGTCGCCTTCACGGCCAGGCTGCTCGCGCAAGGCGGCTACGAGGCGGTGCACACGCACACCAGCCTGGGCGGCCTCATCGGGCGCGTGGCGGCGCGCGTGTGCCGCGCGCCGGTGCAGGTGATCCACACCCTGCACGCGTACGGCGCCGACGAATTCACGCCGGTGCCGCAGAAATGGGTGTACTGGGCCGTCGAGAAGGCGCTGGACCGCATGACGAACCGCTACGTCTCGCCTTCGCACTACACGCGCGAGTACGGCCGCCGCACGCATGTGATCGACGCGGCCAAGGCGCGCGTGATCCACAACTCGCTGCCGTTGCAGCCGCCATCCGAACGCGCGTCGCAACGCCGCCGTCTTCGCGGCGAGCTGGGCCTGGCGGAGGACGAGACCCTGTTCCTGTTCTGCGGCCGCTTCGAGAAGCAGAAGGGCGTGGACGTGCTGCTGGAAGCGGCGGCCCGCGTCGCGCCGCCCGCGCGTTTCCGGCTCGTGCTGTGCGGCACCGGCGAGCTGCAGCCGCAGCTGATGCAGCAGGCGCACCGCCTGGGCCTGGGCGGCCGCGTGCTGTGGGCCGGCTGGCAGCCCGACGTGCGCCCCTACTACGCCGCGGCCGACGTGTTCGTCATGCCCAGCCGCTGGGAGACGTTCGGCCTGGTGTTCCTGGAGGCGATGAACTACGGGCTGCCCATCCTTTCCACGCGCACGCAGGCCGTGCCCGAGGTGGTGGAGGACGGCGTGTGCGGCCTGCTGTCCGCGAACGAGGATGCGAACCAGCTGGCGGCCAACATGTACTCGCTCGCGATGCGGGCCGACCTGCGCGAGGAACTTGGCGCGAACGGCCGCCGGCAGCTGGCGCGCTTCTCGTACGACGAGTTCCTGCGGTCGCACCTGGCGCTGTACCGCGAGTGCCGGGTGGTGCTCGCATGAACCGGGACGCCGCGATGGGACCGGCCGCATCTGCCGCCACGCGTGCCTTGCCTTCCATGCGCGGACTCCGGGGATGGGCCACGCGCTGGCGCATCGAATGGATGGTGGTGGTGTTGCTCCCGCTGGCGCTGGCCGCGGCCATGCAGGTGGCCGGCGAGGCATCGCTGCTGCGCTACCTGCGCGAATGGCTGCGGATGTCGGCCTGGGTGGATTCCTGGGCGCCCATGGAACGCGCGTTGCCGCTGATGCGGCAGGCGGGCGTGCGTGCCTACGACGTGCTGTTCTTCGGCGAGGGCGTGAAGTTCCAGTACCCGCCCACCAGCCTGGTCGTGCACGAACTCGCGGCCCGCATGGGATGGCCACTGACGGTCCAGGGGTTGAACCTGGTGAACTGGTTCCTGGTGTGGGTGTACGCGGCGCTCTGCGGCGTGTTCGGCTGGCGGCTGGCGGCTTCGTCGCACGAGGGCAAAGCCGATCGGGCCATGGCCGGCGTGCTGGCCGCGTGCATGGTCGTGCTGTCGTATCCGGTGATCAAGGCGTTCACCCTCGGGCAGGTGCAACTGCTGCTGGACGTGGCGTTCGTCGCCGCATGCCTGGCGTGGCTGGGCGGCCGCAAGTTCGCGTGCGGCGCGCTGGTCGGCGCCATCTGCCTGGTGAAGCCGCAGTTCTCGCTGTTCCTGGTCTGGGCGCTGTTGCGCGGGCAGTGGCGGTTCCTGGGCGGCTGGGCTGTCGTCGTCGCGGCGGGCCTGGCGCTGTCGCTGTCGTTCTTCGGATGGCGCAACCACTTCGACTACCTGCGGGTGCTCGGCGCGTTGTCCGCGACCGGCGAGACCTATTACCCGAACCAGTCGGTCAACGGCATCCTCAACCGCCTGTTCGGCACCGCGCCGGTCACCACGTGGCAGGCGAACGGCTTTCCGGCCTACCACCCGTGGGTGCATGCGGTGACCTTCGCGAGTTCGCTGCTGCTGATCGGCGTTGTGCTGCTCCTTCGCCGTCACACGCGGCCGCGGCTGCTGGATTTCCAGGCCGCGGCGCTGGCGTTCACCATCGCATCGCCGATCGCGTGGGAGCACCACTACGGCATCCTGCCGCCGATGCTGGTCGCGCTTGACTTCGCCCTGGGCCGCGAGACGCCGCACGGCAGCGCGCGGGGCGCCTGCATCCTGCTGGCTGCGTGCTGCCTGCTGGCGGGCACGCACCTGGGCATCGCGCACCACGCGCAAACAGGCCCGGCAACACTGCTGCATTCGTACCTGTTCGCCGCGGCGCTCGGCGTGCTGTGGCTGCTGTTGCGGCACGCACCGAAGGTGGCGCCGCACGCGCGGCACAGCTGAGCTGCGCCAGCCCAGCCACGTGGACTTCGCGCGCACGCTGCGTTGTCCTACAACCGCCGTGCTTGACGGTGCCTAGCATGGTTTCCATGCGCTACAGCCGTGCCGATTACGCGAAGATGCTGGCTGCCCAGCAGGAGGTCGCACGCGCCGAAGAGGACTACCACCGGCTGCGCGCGGCGTACGTCGAGATCGCGAAGAACGAACCCGGCCACGAAGTCGCGCTGGCGATGATCGGCTGCGACATGGACCGCGCGCACGCGCGCCTGCAGGCCTTGATCGGCCTGCCCCGCATGCCCTTCACGCACGACCCCAGCAAGACCGTGCTGCGCGACGCGGAGCGCGAGCTGAAGGACCGCGAGAAGGAAAGCGCCTAGGTGTCTTGACCGTCGGCCCGCGACTACAGCGGGTTGGCGTGTGCACTGAACGCGGCCGCGGTGCCTTTCGCCCAACATGGGTCCCAACGCGGAGGACCCTGCGATGATCCCCTACGACACCGATCCCACACTGCACGTGGCACAGCCGCTGCCGCCCCAGCTCGACGACGGCTTCTCTCCGCCGGCGGCGCACGCCGAGCCCAAACCGGCCGACCTGCGGCCGGTCGAAGTGCCCGAGCCGGTAGACCCGTCGCTGTGGGAGAAGAGCCAGTTCTGAAGGAGGCCAGGCATGTCGCGCAAATCGGCGCCCCATCCGGTCGAGCCCGAGGAACCGCTCGAGCCCGGCACCAATCCCGGCACGCCCAACCCCACGCGGCTGCCGGTGGAGCCGGAGTTCGGACCGATGATGCCGCCGGCCGAACCGGAAGACCCGCAGGGCAAGCCGCCCACCCTTTGACCGCATTGCAAGGAGGCGAACCCATGGGCATCGAGAACCCCACCGGCATCCCGCGCCTGGACCGCGAGGAGCCCGATTTGTGGATGGAGGAAGACATTCCCACGCCGTCCAGCGACGATCCGGAGGAGATCGCCGAGAACACGGACGTGCAGCGGCAGACGCCATGAGCACGGGCGTGCCGACGCCGGAGCCCGAGCCGGGCGAGCCGCCGAAGCCGGCGAACCCGGAGCCGGCGCAGCACATCCCGAAGGACCCGGAGAAGCACCACCGGCCCGAGCCCGATGAAGGGCATTCGGAGCATCCGAACCAGTGAAGTCCGTCATTCCCGTCTTCGCGGGGATGACGCTCTCCGAGGTGCAGGGTCCGTCAGCCGTCGTTCGCGGCCAGCAGCCCTTGCGCGTCTTCGTCCAGCCCCGCGACCGGCGTCGACTTCGCCAGCACCATCCAAACGCCGAAGGGCAGGGCGGTGCGCCGCGCACGCGGTGCGGCGCGGACGACCGACAGGCGGCCTTTCTCGAACACCATCACGCCGCACGACTCGGGGATTTCGTCCGCGGCGCCGATGCAGCGGCCCCGCGCGTCGCATCCCAGCACGTACCAGCACTCGCCCAGGTCCAGGTACGCGGCGCGCTTGGCTTCCACGCGCAGGTCGGCAAGCAGGTCCGATCGGCGCACCTTCACTTCGTGCACCACGGGCTCCACGTATTCGGCGACCGAGGTGTTGCGGATGGAGAAGACGTCCGGCTTGGCCATGCACCACTGCGCGGGCTGGGTGCTGTCGCCGGTGGGCACCTGCGCGCGCAGCATCAGCCCTCGCCACGCGATGCGGCCTGCGCGGCCCATCTCGGTGGCGACGCGCTCCACCAGCGATTCGTGCGCCGAGAGGCGGTCGCGGTTGTCGGCCAGCGTGTTGGCGATCATGCGCAGGCCGGTGGGCGTGACGCGCAGCGTCTCGTGCCCGGTGGGCGCCAGCAGGCGCTCCAGCAGGCCGGCGGCCAGCAGTTCGATCTCCACCATGTCCTGGCACGGCCAGCCGGCCGAGCGGTAAACCTCGCGCAGGCGGCGCGCGTGGGTGCGGCCGAGCGCGATCGGCGGGATGGCTTCTTCCATGGGAGCGGGCCAGTGTAGCGGCGCCGTAGGCACGCTCCCACGCGAGTTGGCGGGTTCGGCTGATCCGCACGGCGGGGCCCGCTTCCAGAATGCGCGCATGGCAGAGAAAGCCACTTACGGCATCACCGCGCTCCGCTACGCGGGCACCCAGATCGTCGAGGCGATGATGGGCCTGATCGACGCGCAGCGGGCGCGCTGGGACCTGCGTCCCGCGCCCACCCGCGTCAACGAAGTGGTCGACCGCCTGGTCGAGGGCGACACCGTCATCAGCGTGTTCCCCGACGGCGAAGGCCACCTGCAGGCCGGCCCCGAAGTCATGGTCGACGTGCTGCCCGGCGGCAACGAGACGCTCGCGCTGGCCGAGGAAGCTCCCGGCCGCTGCCTGGACGACCTGCCGCGCTTCTGAAGCGCCGCGGGTCCCTTTCCCCCTTCCGCTTCCCATTCCGGGGTCTGCCTCCAGCCCGGCAGTGCCCGGCTGCGTGTGGCCGCGCTGGCTCAGCGCCTTGTCCTGCACGGCGCGTCGGTGCAATCCCACCACGGCCCAGGCGGAAAACACTTGCTTGACCGGTGAAGCACCCCGTAGCGCCCCGTACGAATGGGTTACGCAACGGCTCTGTCGGAATCCGCTGTCATCGCGATGAGCCGAAACCGACACGAAGCGCCACGGCAAGCCTACGCGTCCGGCATGTCCATTTTTCACACCATCACCCGTCGCCGTCACACACAGGGAGAAACGACCGATGAACCCCGCGCGATCCATGTCGGACGACCGCTGTCAAGCGAATCGTGGCGGGCGGGCAACGGCGGTCACACAGAGTTTCGCGGTGCAAAGCGCGTTAACGCGCTTTCACCAGCGGACCGCGCGAAAACTGTTTCGGAACTTGTCGGCCGTTCGCGGCCAGTGAAAAGAGCGGGAGAAAAGCCATGAGCACGATGCAAGCCATGCCGGACGTCGATCCGGTGCAGTTCCTCAAGATCGCCGGCCTCGGCGCCCAGCTGCGGACTCATGCGGACCTGTGGCGCTGGCTGCAGGGCGACGTGCAGAAATGGCTGCCGCACGACATCCTGCTCGTCGGCTGGGGCGACTTCCGCTCCGGCGACCTGCAGTACGACATCATCTCCAGCCTGCCCGGCCTGCGCACGCACCTGTGCCCGGCCTCGCGCATCGCGCCGCTGGTCAACTACTTCCGCGATTGCTGGATCGCCGCGCAGTCGCAGCCCTGCCAGCTGGACATCGGCGGCTGCGGCCAGCTGCTGGGCGAAGCCGGCCAAGGCTGGGCGCCGGCCCCCGGCACGCCGGGCATGCGGACCGCGCTGGTGCATGGCGTGGGTGACGGCCGCCTCGGCGGAGAGCGCATCTTCGCCGCGCTGAGCGCCGACCTGGCGCCCGCCGGCGGCGCCGCGTCGCTGAAGCTCATCGTCCCGTTCATCGACTCGGCCCTGCGCCGCATGCCGCCCGCGCCCATGAAGCAGCCGGGCGCCGAGCGCAACCAGGTCGAGCAGCTCGTGGTGCGCCTGGGCCAGTTGTCCGAGCGCGAGCGCCAGATCATGGTGTGGGTCGCCATGGGCAAGACCAATCCGGAGATCGGCTGCATCCTGCGCATCAGCGAGTTCACGGTGAAGAACCACATGAAGAGCATCTTCAGCAAGCTGGACGTGACCAACCGCGCCCAGGCCGTGGCCAAGCTCACCCGGATGGCCGCGTATGCCTGAGCTGGGCGGTACCCACCCGGGCGTGGCGGCGGCACCGCCGCCCGCGCCGGCGCTGCCGGGCCCCGCGGTCTTCAGCCACAGCCGGCTGCTGCGCGCGTTCGAGGCTTTCCTCGAGCCGCTGGTGACGGTGCTGTCGCTGTGGTGGCTGGTGTGGCTGTTCGAGGGCGCCATCTCCACGCGCTGGCTGGTGGTGTCGGTGATCGCTTTCGCCCTGGCGTACCCGGGCCGTCCGCAACTGCGCGCTTCGGCGCCGCGCGTGATCGCCGACACGGTGCTGGCCTGGGCCTGGACGGCCGGCCTGCTGCTGGCCACCGCCTACGCGGTCGGCCACCTGGAAGACTTCGCGCGGCCGGTGATCCTGCACTGGCTGTGGCTCGCCCCCACGTCGCAGCTGGCCGCGCACTGGATCCTGCGCAAGTCGGCGCCGCATCTCATTCGCCTGCAGGGCCCGCCGCTGCGCGCCGTGGTCGTGGGCATGAACGAGCAGGGCGGCTCGCTGGCCGACCGCCTGTCGATGGCGCACTACACGGGCGTGGAGCTGCTCGGCTTCTTCGACGACCGCACGCCGGACCGCCAGCACGGGCGGGGCCGCCACCGCATGCTGGGGCGCATCCAGGAGATCGCCGACTACGTGAAGCGGAACAACGTGCAGCTGGTGTACCTGTCGCTGCCCATGGCTTCGCAGCCGCGCATCAAGCAGCTGCTGGACGCGCTGAAGGACACGACGGCATCGGTCTACTTCGTGCCGGACATGTTCGTGACCGACCTGATCCAGGGCCGCACCGACTCGATCTGCGGCCTGCCGGTGATCTCGGTGTGCGAAACGCCGTTCAAGGGCCCCAACCTGGTGGTCAAGCGGGCCAGCGACATCGTCCTGTCTGTTGCAATCCTGCTACTGCTGTCCCCTCTGATGCTGGGGATCGCCGCGGCGATCAGGTTCACCTCGCCGGGCCCCGTGATCTTCCGCCAGCGCCGCTACGGGCTGTGGGGGCAGGAGATCATGGTCTACAAGTTCCGCTCGATGACGGTGACCGAGGATGGCCCTGTCGTGACGCAGGCCCGCAAGGAGGATTCCCGGGTGACGCCGCTCGGGCGCATCCTGCGGCGGACATCCATGGATGAGCTTCCTCAGTTCATCAACGTCCTGCAGGGCCGAATGAGCATCGTGGGACCCCGCCCGCACGCGGTGGCGCACAACGAGTTCTACCGGCCTTTGATCAAGAGCTACATGCTCCGGCATAAGGTCAAACCCGGAATCACGGGCTGGGCCCAGGTGAACGGCTACCGCGGCGAGACCGATTCACTCGAAAAGATGGAAGCACGGATTCGCTGCGACCTCGACTATCTGCGAAACTGGTCATTGCGGTTGGATCTCTACATCGTCTGGAGAACCATCCGGCTGGTGTTCAAGGATGGCGCGGCTTATTGAGCACTAGTTCAAATGAGCCATTGTCCGCCCGTGAGCCTTCGCGTGACCATGCAGAGCATGACGGATTGCGTGTTCCCGCAGGGCGTTCCTCGTGAGAGAACACCAATGAAGAAACTGTCCATCCGGCCCGTGCTGACCGCGACGGCGGCGGCGTGCCTGCTGCCCGCAGTGGCGGTCGCCCAGACCACGCTGCAATCGCCCCCCGGGGGAATGCTGGGCGAGTCGGCCGCGCAGCCGGCCGGCCAGTCGGCGGCGACGCCAATGACCACCGACATGACCGTGCCCATGACGGTGCCCATGTCGCCGGCCCAGGCGATGTCGCAGCCTTATTCGCCGGTGAGCTCCAATGCCGACCAGCGCGAGGGCTTCCACTTCCGCGGCATGGCGGGCGTCGAGCGCGACAGCAACGTGCTGCGCACCGCCACGGGCCAGATCTCCGACACCATCACGGGCCTGGGCCTGGGCCTGCGCTACCAGAAGCGCATCAGCCAGCAGCAGATCGTGGTGGACGCCGAAGTGGACCGCTACCACTACGACAAGATCTCCGCGGGCTTCACGGCCTTCAACTACTCGGCCGCCTGGAACTTCAAGCTGGGTGAGCGCATCGACGGCATCGCCAGCGCCGACCGCCGCCAGTTCCGCGACGTCACGTCCAACGGCGTGGCCAACGGCATCAACCGCCGCACCGAGCGCAACGAGCTGTTCGAAGGCGGCTACAAGCTGGGCGCCGGCTGGCGCGTGCTGGCCGGCCTGCAGCACCAGGCCTCGCGCAGCACCGATCCCACCGCCTGGGACGCCAACCTGTCGGAAACCAGCGGCCGCGTCGGCACCAGCTACGAGTTCGCCTCGGGTTCCACCCTCGCCCTGCGCTACCGCCACGGCAACGGCGACTACAGCAACTCGCCCATCATCACCGGCTTCAACGACGACGAGATCGAGGGCACGATGCACTGGGTCGTGTCGCCGAAGACCACGGTGGACGCGCGCCTGGCGCACCTGCGCCGCGACCACGACGGTGCCAACGCCGGCGCGTTCAACTTCAGCGGCCTGACCGGCTCGGCGGGCATCAACTGGGCGATCACCGGCAAGACCAGCCTGGCCGCCGGCTACACGCGCGACCTGGCCAGCTACGTGTTCGGCACGGGCGGCCACCTGGAGAGCGACCGCTGGTACATCGGCCCGACCTGGCGCGCCACCGAGCTGATCACGGTGAACCTGCGCTACGAGCACGAGAACCGCAAGTTCGTGAACATCACCGGCAGCGGCGACGTGGGCCGCCGCGACAAGTTCGACGTCGCCAACCTGGGCGTCGACTGGGCCATCCGCCGCACCATCAACCTGGGCGCGCAGTACCGCTACGAGAAACGCTCGTCGTCGCTGCCCGCCTTCAATTACCGCGCCAACGTGATCGGATTGACAGCCCGGCTGACGATCTGACGCGCTGGCTGCGGGCAACCGCAGTTCCATCGCGAAGGGAGAGAAAAGATGAGAAGTACCGTGTTTCGAAAGATGGGGATGCTGCTGATGGCAGCGACCCTCGGCCTGGCGGCCTGGGCCGCCGGCCCCTCCAACGGCTCGCAACCCCAGGGCAACGCGGATTACCGCCTGGGGCCCGGCGACCAGATCCGGGTGCAGGTCTACCAGAACCCCGACCTGTCGATCGAAACACGGGTCTCCGAACAGGGCTCGATCAACTACCCGCTGGTGGGCAACCTCCAGGTGGGCGGCAGCACCATCGGCGAGGCCGAGCGCAAGATCGCCAGCGCCCTGAAGAACGGCAACTACCTTAAGAACCCCCAGGTCAACATCATCCTGGGCCAGGTGCGCGGCAGCCAGGTCGCGGTGCTCGGCCAGGTGCAGAAGCCCGGGCGGTTCCCGCTGGAGACCACCAACACCCGCGTGAGCGACCTGCTGGCGGCGGCCGGCGGCGTCACGCCGATGGGCGACGACACGCTCATCGTCACCGGCACCCGCAGCGGGCAGCCGTTCCGCAAGGTCATCGACATCCCGGGCCTGTTCCTGAACCAGAAGGGGCAGGACGACATCCTGGTGATGGGCGGCGACACCATCTTCGTCAACAAGGCGCCCGTCTACTACATCTACGGCGAGGCCCAGCGCCCCGGCCCGTACCGCATCGAGCGCGGCATGACCGTCCAGCAGGCCGTGGCCCAGGGCGGCGGCCCGACCGCCCGCGGCAGCCTGAACCGCCTGCGCCTCACGCGCACCGGCAACGACGGCAAGCAGGTGGAAAGCGACGCGCGGCTCACCGACCCGGTGCTGCCCAACGACGTGATCTACGTGCGCGAAAGCCTGTTCTAAGACGCGGAGGGCCGAACCGATGAACCTGTTCCAGTTCCTGTCCGTCCTGCGCGCACGCCGCACGATGGCACTCGTCATCTTCGCCGCCACCATCGCCCTGGCCATGGCCTGGGTGATGTTTCGGCCGAAGAACTACACCGCGCACGCGCCCATCCTGGTGGACCTGCGCGCCAACGACCCGCTGGCCAGCCAGCCCAACTACCAGAGCATCGTGCCGCAGGCCTACATGGCCACGCAGATGGACATCGTGCGCTCCAGCCGGGTGGCCGAGAAGGTGGTGGAGATGCTCGGCCTGGACAAGGCGAACCCGAAGACGCCCAAGGCCAACCTGGCCAACGACCTGCAGCAGAACCTGGAGGTCAAGCCGGCGCGCGAGAGCAACATCATCAACATCAGCTACACCTCGCGCAATCCGCAGGAAGCGGCCAAGGTCGCCAACGCGTTCTCGCAGGCCTACCTGGACGTGGCGCTGGACATCAAGACCGATCCGGCCAAGCGCTACTCCAGCTGGTTCGAGGAGCAGCTGAAGTTCGCCCGCGACCGCCTGGAGCAGGCGCAGGGCGCGCTCACCGCCTACCAGCAGCGCACCGGCGTCATCAGCGCCGACGGCGTGGACATGGAGACGCAGCGCCTGAACGAGCTGTCGTCCCAGCTGACGCTGGTGCAGGGCCAGCTGACCGACGTCGCCAACAAGCGCGCCGCGTCCGCCGGCAGCATCCAGGAAGCGATGAACAGCCCGCTGATCAACACGCTGAAGGCCAACATCGCGGCGCAGGAAGCCAAGATCCAGGAAGCCAGCGCCAACCTCGGCGCGCGCCACCCGCAGATGATCCGCATGCAGGAGGAGCTGGGCGCGATGAAGTCCCGCCTGAACTCCGAGACCGGCAGCATCGGCCACGCGGTGGAGACCGCCTACCAGGTGGGCCGCGCCCGCGAGCGCGAGCTGCAGGGCGCCGTCAACGCCCAGCGTGCCCGCGTCATGCAGTTCAACAAGTACCGCGACGAACTGAGCGTGCTGCGCCGCGACGTCGACGCCGCCCAGAAGGCATACGAGCAGGTGGCCGAGCGCGCCTCGCAGTCCAAGCTGCAGGCCCTGACCAACCAGACCAACATCCAGCGCCTGGCCACCGCGGTGGAGCCGCTGGAGCCCAAGGGTCCCAGCGCCAAGGCGGCGCTGGCCATCGCGGCCGCCGCCGGCGCGCTGCTGGCCCTGGCCGTCGCCCTGCTGCTGGAGCTTCTGAACCGCCGCGTGCGCTCGGTCGACGACCTGTCGCTCGCCACCAACCTGCCGATCCTGGCCACCGTGCCCGCCCACAACGGCCGCGAGTCGCTGGCCCTGCTGGCCAACGGCCCGACGCGCCCGGCGCTGGCCTACCGCGGGAGCATCGCATGAACAGCCAGATCCTTCCCCTGCACCGCGACCTCGACCTGGTGGGCCCCGGTCCGCGCGAACCGCAGAAGCCGATCGGCGCGCTGCTGGTGGACGCCGGCCGCCTGACCGAGGACGAAGCCGAACGCATCCACGACTACCAGCAGAAGGTGGGCCTGCCGTTCGGCGAGGCCGGCATCTCGATGGGCCTGCTCACCGACGAGGACGTGCGCCACGCGCTCGCCCTGCAGTTCGGCCACGCCAGCATCTCGCCCGATGCGGGCTTGGGCAAGGACCTGGTGGCCGCCTACGAGCCGGACAGCCCGGCGGTGGAACACCTGCGCAGCCTGCGCGCGCAGCTGATGCTGCGCTGGTTCGAGAACGAGACCGCGCACCAGCAGGCGCTGGCCGTCGTCAGCGCCGGTCCCGGCGAAGGCCGCAGCTACATCACCGCCAACCTGGCCGTGCTGTTCGCCCAGATGGGCAAGCGCACGCTGGTGATCGACGCCGACCTGCGCAAGCCCCGCCAGCACCGCATCTTCGGCGTGCCCGGCAAGACCGGCCTGTCGTCGCTGCTGGCCGGCCGCGCCGGCGCCGAGGTGCTGTGCGAGATCAAGCAGCTGCCCGGCCTGACGCTGCTGCCCGCCGGCGTGCTGCCGCCCAACCCGCAGGAGCTGCTGTCGCGGCCGCAGTTCCAGCGGCTGGTGCAGTCTCTGCACGGCCTGTACGAGGTCATCCTCATCGACACGCCCGCCGCCAGCTCGTGGGCCGACGCCGAAACCATCGCCGCGCGCGCGGGCGCCGCGTTGATGGTGACCTGCCGCGACCGCAGCTCCATGCCGCGCGTGATCAAGCTGTCCGAGGACCTCAAGGAGTTTGGCGTCACGGTGGTGGGCGCCGTCCTCAACGGGGCGGGAGCCGTCTGATGTCCGCGCCGCTGCCGTCCCCTTCCCGGGACTGGCAGGTGCGCTGGTTCCAGCTGCTGCGATCGATGGCCCGGGTGAACAGCCCGGACGGCGAGGAGCAGCTGATGGACTGGCTGCTGGTTCCGGGCGAAGCGCGCGCGCTGGCTTTCGTCAACGCGCACGCGATGAACATGGTGGTGCAGTCGGAGAGCTTCTACCGCTCGCTGGCCGCGGCCGACATCGTCGTGCGCGACGGCATCGGCGTCGCCATGCTGATGCAGATGCTCAACCAGCCGCCGGGCCAGAACCTGAACGGCACCGACCTGATCCCCAAGCTGCTGGCGCGCGCCGACGGCCTGCCCATCGCGCTGTTCGGCACCAGCGAGCCGTGGCTGACGAAAGCGCAACAGGCCGTGAAGGAGAGGCTGGCGCCCAACAGCCCTTGCATCACCGCCAACGGCTTCCTGGAACTGCGCGACTACCTGCGGCTGGCCGGCCGCTTCCGCCCGCGCGTCATCGTGCTGGGCATGGGCATGCCCAAGCAGGAAGAGGTGGCCATCGCCCTGCGCGACGCGCTGGGGTCGCCGTGCCTGATCGTGTGCGGCGGCGCCATCCTCGACTTCCTGGGCGGCAAAGTGCCTCGCGCCCCCACGTGGATGCGCAAGTGCGGCCTGGAGTGGGCCTTCCGCCTGGGCCGCGAACCGCGCCGCCTGTGGGCCCGCTACGTGCACGGCAACCCGCTGTTCCTCAAGCGCGCCATCCAGCTGGCCGCCCGGTCGCTGCTGCACAAGTGGCCGCAGGTGGCTTGAGGAAATACGGACTCCCTTACGCAGAGGGCGCAGAGGTTTCGCAGAGGACGCAGAGAAGACAAAGGAAGCCTTTAGAGGTTTTCCTCTGCGATCTCTGCGAAACCTCTGCGCCCTCTGCGTAAGGGAGTCCGCTTTCAACCCGTCAAAATGCGGCGCCATGCCCCGCCGCCCGCACTACCACGTCTACGTCGTGCAACTCGACGACCCGGTGTGGAACGTGGCGAAGTTCCGCAAGGCCAACCCGGACTACGAACTGGGCAAGCCCTTTGTCTATGTCGGCATGACGGGCCTGGACCCCGACGTGCGCTTCGACAAGCACAAGGCCGGCATCCAGGCCAACCGGTTCGTGCAGCAGTGGGGCCTGCACCTGCTGCCCAAGCTGTACGAGCGCTTCAACCCCATGCCCTACGAAGCGGCGCGCGAGATGGAAGTGGAACTGGGCATCGCGCTGCGCAAGGCCGGCTATGGCGTGTGGCAGGGGTAGCGGCCTGCCTCATCAATAAATCCTGACTCATTCCGTCGCCCGCGCGGCGATACAGCTGGGCTAGCGCCCGCTACCCTGGCCGGATGCGCGAGATGGCCTGCCGCACGCGCGGCCGCAGCGGGAGAGACAAGACGTGATCGCCGACGTGGTGGTGGTCGGCTCCGGCGTGGCCGGGCTGCGCTGCGCGCTGGCCCTGGCCGACGCGGGCCTGCGCGTCACCGTCCTGGAAGCGGGCGAGCACGCGGGCGGCCGCGCGGCCAGCTGGCAGGACGAGACCACCGGCATGCAGGTGGACGCCGGACCGCACGTCATCACGTCGGAGCATCGCAACTTCCTGGCCATGCTGCGCCGGCTGGACACGGCCAGGCAGGTGCAGTGGCAGCGGCGGCCGATCATCACGCTGCAGGACGGCAAGGGCATGCTGCGCATGCACACGCTGCCGCTGCCTTCGCCTTTGCACGGCCTGCCGATGCTGCCCAACGCGCTGCGGCGCCTGTCGGTCGGCGACCTGTGGTCGCATCGGCGCATCGCCTGGCAGGCCGCGCGGCTGAACGAGCGCTCGCTGCGCGAGCTGGACGTGGAGGACGCCAACGCGCACCTGCGCGAGATGGGCGTGCGGCCCGCGGCGATCGAATGGTTCTGGCGCTCGGCCGTGCTGGCGCTGCTGAACGTGCCGCTGGAGCAGTGCTCGGCCGCTTCGATGATGCGCGTGTTCCGCCTGATGCTGGGCCGCAGCGGCTGGCACTTCGGCTTTCCGAAGCTGGCGCTGGCGCAGCTGTACGTGCCCGGCGCCTGCCGTGCCGTTCTCCGCTCCGGCGGCCAGGTGCTGTTCGGCGCGCGCGTGCGGCAGCTGCGCATCGGCGAGGGCGGCATCGAAGGCCTGGAGATGGAGGACGGCCTGTCCATCGGCACGCGCCGCTGCGTGCTGGCCCTGCCGCCGCAGGAAGTCGCGAAGCTCGCCGGCGGCCACGCGGCGCTGCAGCAGCTCGGCACGACGGCGGGCTACTTCCGGCCCGCGCCGTACATCAGCACCTACCTCTGGTACGACCGGCCCGTCACGCACGAGCGCTTCTGGGCGCGCGCCTGGAGCCCGCAGGGCCTGAACACCGACTTCCACGACCTGTCGAAGATCCGTCCCGCGCTGGCCGGGCGCAACTCGGTCATCGCCTGCAACGCGATCGGGCCGATGGCGCGCGCCGACTGGCCGGACGGCCGCATCGTCGAGCACACCATGGGCGAGGTGGCCGAGTTCGCGCCGATGGCGCGTCAGGCGCGCGTGGTGCATGCGCGCGTGCACCGCATCCCGATGGCGATCCCGCAGATGCGCCCCGGCATGGAAGCGCTGCGCCCGCCGCCCGCCACCGCGGTGCAGGGGCTCTGGCTGGCCGGCGATTGGCTGGACACCGCGCTGCCCTGCTCGATGGAAAGCGCCGCCCGCTCCGGCGCAATGGCCGCGGAAGCGCTGCTGGCCGCCCAGGGGCGGCCAGTGTCGGTGTCATTGCCCGCGCCCGATACCCGCGGGTTCGTGCGCTGGGCGATGGCGCGGTAGAAAGCGGTGTCCGCCCGAATTCAGCCCGTGCCGCCGCTGCCGACGCCGCCCGGCGTCACGGGTTCCACCAGTTGCCCGACGCCACGATCATCGGCAGCAGCTGCAGCTCGGAGTCGTAGTAGTCGGTGGTGAAGTTGCCGGCGTTCCAGTTCCACAGCGAGTTCAGGAAAGTCTGGAACTGGCCGTTCACCATCGCGCCGCACAGCATCGGGCCGATCATCCCTTCCGGCGAGTAGCTGCGGTCCATGGCCGCGCCGTCCAGGTGGTAGCCGGCCGAGATGATGGCCGGGTTGCCGTTGGTGTCGCGCTGGATGAAGTTCACCAGCTTCGTGCACACGTCGGCCCAGCGGCTGTCGCCGGACGTGACGTAGTCGGTGGCGTAGCGCCACGGGTTGCGCTGCGCGTTGGCGTAGTAGTAGCCCTCGGTCGCCACGAAGTCGCCCATGTAGCCGGGCGAGGGGATCGGCGTGGACGTGTCGGTCTGCACGATGAAGTCGGGCATCAGGCCGCAGTTCGGGCTGTAGGTGTTCTGCATGTAGTTCACCAGCCAGTACGCGCGGTCCACCGCCAGGTCCCACAGCGAGTCGCCCGTCGCGCGCTTGAACGCGCGGAAGTGGCTGATCATGTAGTCGGACGTGCGGCTCACGTTGGCCGTGGACATGCCCTTGGTCGTGCCGTCGGGCTTCATGTTCCACGACTTCAGCGCGTTGATCGTGTTGATGCCTTCCTGCCTGTAGTTCCAGGTGCCGGTGGAACCCCACTGGCGGTCGGCCATCAGCAGCGCCATCGCGATGTCCAGGTCGCCGTCCATCGCGTTCCAGCCGCCGCCGGCGGCGTCGGTCGACGAGCCGTCGATCGTCAGGCGCCAGTCCATCAGGTACTGCCCGCCGTTGCCGGCCGGGATGCTGTACGCGGGGCGCGCACGCACGGTCTTCAGCAGGCCGTCGAACAGGTTGCGCGCCTGCGGGTCGTGGCCGGCCATCAGCACCGTGATCAGCATCGCGTAGCCCATGCCTTCGGACACCGTGAGGTAGTCGCCGGAGGTGCCGAACCTCAGCGCCTTGCCGCCGGAGACGGTGGGCACGTCGACGAGGCCGTGCGCCTTCCAGGCGTCGTAGCTGCTGCGCACCGCCGCGTCCATCTGGTCTTTGCTGGCCGACGTGGGCAGGACGCCGGCGACGTAGGCGTCCAGGCGCGAGCCGAACGGGTACGAGTTGGGGCCGGAGGCGGCGTTGCGGGTGGTGCTGGCGCCGGTGGCCAGGCTGCTGCCCGTGGCGCCGGCGGAGCTGTCGGCGCCGCCACCACCACCGCCACCACCGCCGCCGCAAGCGGCGAGGGCCAGCGCGACGGCAGAGGCGGAACCGGACTTCAGGAAGAAACGTCGTTGCATGTTCAAACTTGTCTGGGGTTTGGCTCGTCCGACAGCGAGCTGCCGAACCTTGACCAAGTTGAAGATGAGCTGGGGATGCGGCGCGCGTGGCGCCTCGTGGCCGCCTCGCGAACTGCGGCGGCCGGTGGCCTGCCTCAGCGAGAGGCGTGAATGTAGTAGGAGACGTCCGACAAACGGCCGAGTTGGGCGCCTACAAAAGTAACCAGGAATGCCTCTGGATGAGCTTGGCAACGCTCAGCGGTAACGGCCTGCCCGGCAGTATTCACGGGCTCGAAACGCCGGGTTGCGCGACAGCGCTTCCAAGCTCTGCGGCGGCGATGGTCCGGTCACGCGGTGCAGAGGTCACCGCCGCGTTGGCGACGCGCGACAGCCGCGGGCAGCCCGCGTTACGACGCATCGAGCGAACGAAGTTACATGCGTATGCACATGCCGTGCGAAGCGGCGTGCACGTGGCTGCGAAAAGCGCTTAAGCGAAGAGCGCGAGCGGTTGCAGGTCGGGTACGAAAACCACCCAGCCGGCGAGGCCCCGCAGGCGCTGGAGCAACGGCAGCGCGGGCCGCGCCCAACGGGAAGTGCGCAACCACGCGCCGACGCGCTTGCGCAGATGGCGCGCCGCGGTCAGCGCCGTGGGACGCGCGGCAAGTCCTTCCACCAGCGGCATCGCGGTGTCGGCCATCTGCGACTTGTACGGCTCGTCGCCCTTGCCCAGGTCGAGGAGCCGGTGGCCTTCCCCTGCCGCGGCGCGCGCGGTCTCCACCAGCATCACCAGGCCCGGCGACAGCGGCGCGAACTCGCGGTTGTAGACCGGGAACCACCAGTGCCACACCTGCGGCGTGTGCATGCCGAAGTGCGCCGCCAGCAGCGTGTCGCCGGCATGCAGCGTGGACAGGCGGCCGCCGAAGTCTTCGCGGTCGATGGCGCGGATGCGTTCCACCAGTTCGCGTTTCCAGGCCGTCGCGAACAGGTCGGCTTCGCCGGTGCGCAGGCACTGCTCGGACTTCAGCCGCAGCACGGTGGCGAACGCATGGTCATCGTGGCTGTGCAGGTCCAGCTTCAACGGCCCGAGCTCGCGTTCGAGCTTGCGCATCGCGCGCTGCAGCTTGCGCATCGACTGGCCGGCCGCCAGCTTGCGCTGCAGCCACGGCTCGAAGCCGCCGGAGAGGTCCAGCCCCGGCGAAGCCGCATGCCGCACCATCACGGGCGGGCACTGCCACGCGGGCAGGTGGTCGAACTGCCAGTACGACAGCCGCGCGCGCAGCAGCAGCTCGCCCCAGTGCCAGTGCGTGCCCGGCGCCGCGACCACGCCGTGGTGGTCCGACATGCGGCCGCCCAGCGGCCGGCCCGCGCCCAGGCGGCGCTGGAAAGGGAAGAAGCCCACGATCACGCCGTCTTCCTCGAGCACGGCGACGAACACGTCGTCGTGCACGGCGTCCACCGCTTCCGCGAAATCCCAGGAGAAGCACGGGCTGGCCAGCGTGGGGTTGGCCGCTTGCAGCGCGCGCCAACGCGCGCGCTCGTTGCGCCCCAGGTCCTCCATGCGCAGCAGTTGGATCTTCATGGGCGGCCGGTCTTCAACTCGCGGCGGGCAGCGGACGGGAACGCGCCGGCGCCGGCCCTTCGGCCTGCAGGAACCAGGCGGCGGCTTCCTGCAGCGCCACCGGGTACGGTGTCCAGTCCATGTGCAGCGACTCCGAAGCCGCGCGCGAATCCAGGTGCAGGTGCCGCTGCCACACGCCCAGCAGCCCGGGGGTCACCGGGTCGGGCAGCGAACCGGCGCCGCGGCCGGCCTTCCGCAGCAGCTTGCGCATGACGTGCAGCACGGGCCCGGCCACTTTCGCATCCAGCGTCAGCTGCCGCGGCGACAGGCGCCGCACCGGCGTGGCGCCGATCTCCAGCGCCAGGTCGGTGAAGTACTCGTTCCAGCGCGGGCTGTCCGGCGCCGCGAGGTTGAAAGCGCGGCACTCGCCGCGGGCCAGCGGCACTTCCAGCGATCGCATCGCGGCCACGCACACGTCGTTGACGTGCACGAGGTTGGACCAGCCATCGCCCGCGGCGCCCAGGTCGCCCAGGCGCCCGGCGCGCAGCCAGCGGCCGATGCGTCCGACCCAGAGCTCGCAGTCCGGGCCCCACACGCAACCGGGCCGCAGCACGACGGCCATGCCGCCACCGGCCAGGTAGGTGACCAGGTGCTGCTCCGCTTCGCGCTTGGCGCGGTCGTACCAGCCGAGCACGGGGCCCGGTCCGGTGGCTTCGTCGACGCGGCCTTCCACCGCGCCGTAGACCGACATCGTGCTCAGGTGCACCAGCCGCGGCACGCCGGCCGCGCCCGCCGCCGCCGCGAGCAGCCGCGCGCCGGTGGCGATGGACCCGGCATCGCCCGCCACCGCGTTCACCACGGCGTCGCAGCCGTTGAGCGCGAGAGCGAGGGCGGGGCCATCGCGCGTGTCCAGCCGCAGGCGCCCTTCGCCCGGCTGCGCGCGCGACGAGGCCGCGACCACCTGGTGGCCCGCCTCGCGCAGCATCGCGACGAGCCGCGTGCCGATGTAGCCGCTGCCCCCCAGCACCATCACCTTCATGCGAACACCTCCTCGGCGGCCGCTCGGCGCGGCTCGAGCTTCTGCGCCAGCCGGTCGGCCAGCCGCAGCGACAGGGCCACGATGGTGAGCGTGGGGTTGGCCTGGCTGGACGTGGGGAAGGCCGCGCTGCCGGCGACGTAGAGGTTGCGCACCGAATGCACCTTGCAGTCGGCATCGACCACGCTGTTCTTCGGGTTCGTGCCCATGCGCGCCGTGCCGATGTGGTGGCCGCCGTAGGCGCCGTAGCGCATCAGGTCTTCTTCCAGCGTCTCGGGCTGGTACTCGTAGCGGCCGACGCCGGTGCGCGCCAGTTCGGCCGCGATGAGGTCCAGCGTGCGCGCCACCGACTGGATGTCGGCCTGGCAGTAGCGCCAGTCCACGCGCAAACGCCGCATGCCCAGCTCGTCCCGCCCGTCGGCCAGCATCACGCGGCTGGAAGCCAGCGGCTGCTGCTCGCCCTGCACCTCCAGGCTGAAGCGGTTGGTGCGGTTGCGCAGGATCACCGAGGGAAACTTGCGCTGCGCCAGCGTGCGCTTGCGCAGCCAGTGCGAGAGGAAGGCCGCCGTGTCCAGCGGGTCCATCATCACGTTCATCACGTGGCGCGAGAACGTCTCGGCGTCCATCGGCTGCGTGTCGCGCAGCCGCTTGCCGTATTCGTAGCTGATGAAGCTCCTGGCCAGCACCAGCCCCGACAGCACGCCGTTGCGGTGCGCGGGGTCGGTGATCTTGGGGAAGTGCAGCCGCGCCACAGCGTTCAGCAGCGCGTGCTTGCGCTGTTGCGCCGGATCGATGGCCAGGCGGCGGCGGCAGTAGATGCCCTCGGGTGAGACTTCGTAGCCGTGGCGCACGCGCGAGACCGGCCCGTTGACCACCAGCGTGCCCACGTTGCCCGCGATGTGGCACTGGTAGTAGCGGCCCACCACATCGTGCTCGTTGCCCACGCCCTGGGTGGCGACGTCGTTGGAGTTGAGCAGCAGCCGCGCCGTCTCCAGCCCGCCGCCGGCCAGCACCACGGCGCGCGCCGCCACCTGGAAGCGGTTGCCGTCCAGCGTCGCGACGTCCAGCGCCTTCACGCTGCCGCCGGGCTGGTCCAGGCGCAGCGCGGTGCCGTGCGCGCCGGTGAGCACGCGCACGTCGTGCGCGACTTCCAGCCGCTTGCGGTAGCGCTTGCCGAAATCGGTGGGGCAGGAGAAGCGCTCCAGCCCGTTGGTGCGCACGATGCCGCTGTCGAAACCGTCGAACATCGGCCCGGCCAGCGGCAACGCGGTGCGCGCGTCGTACGCGTAGCGGCCCGCTTCCGACCAGGCGTTGGCGCGCGCGTAGTAAGGCTGCAGCCCGTCGTGCGAGATCGGCCAGCCGCTGTGGGGCACCCACGACCTTTCCTCGAAATCGATCGGGTCGTACGGCATGCAGCGGCCGCCCCACAGGCTGGTGGACCCGCCCAGCCCGCGCAGGCGGTAGCGGTGCAGCGGGCTGTGCATGCGCTCGTCGGCGACTTCGCCTTCGTAGTGCGCCTGCGCTTTCGGGTCGTTGGCGCGTTCGCCGGCTTCCAGCAGCAGGACGTTCAGGCCGCGGCCGGACAGCGACAGGGCGAGCGGGATGCCGGCCGCGCCCGCGCCGACGATGCAGACGTCGGCGTTGAGCGTGGTGCCGCGGGGGACCTGGCGGGCGCTTTCGATCACGCGCGTACCTCCAGCGTGTTCGACACCAGCGGCGCGGACAGGCCGAACTGCCGCTGGTGGATGCGCGCGATGGCGATGGAGAAGCGCGCCAGCGAGAACTGCTCGTCGTATAGCGCGCGGCCATTCTGTTCCAGGCGCTCGCGCAGTTCGTGCTCGGTCAGCACCTGCGCCAGGCCGCGCGCGATGCTGGCCGGGTCGCCCGGCTCGACGAAGCAGGCGTTCATGCGGTGCGACAGCACGTGCGGGATCTCGCCCACCGGCGTGCACACCACGGCCACGCCATGCGCCAGCGCTTCCAGGATGGCGAGCGGAAGGCCTTCGTCGTAGGAAGGCAGCACCAGCACGTCGGCATCGGCCAGCAGCTTCGCCAGTTCCGCCTGGCCGGCCCAGCCGTGGAAGTGCACCTTGTGCGCGACCTTCAGCCGCTCGGCCTGCGCGGCATAGCCGGCGACGTCGCCGCCGCCCACCAGCGTGAGGTGCAGCGGCACGCCGGCCAGCGCGGGCTGTGCCAGCGACTGCAGCAGGTCGGACACGCCCTTGCGCTCGGACAGGTTGCCGACGAACAGCACGCGCGGCACGCCGTGCAGCGTGAACGGGCGGCGCTCGGCCACGGGTTCGGGCACGCCGTTGATCACGATCTCCACCCTTTCCGCCGGCACCTTCAGGTCGTCGGTCACGAACTGCGCCGACATGCGGCCCAGCACCACGCAGGCTTGAGGCAGCGAGAAGATCCAGCGGACCACCGCCTTCAGCGGCGCGGGAAAGCGGCGGTAGCTGTGGTGCAGCTGCGCGGCGTGCAGGTGCAGCACCGTCGGGATGCCCAGCAGCCTGCACGCGATGAGGATGATGGACTCGCGCACGAAGTCCAGGCGCTCGGCCATGTTGACGTGCACGCCGGCCACGCGCCGGGCCATGCGGTCCTTCACCAGCTGCTTCACCGCGCGGAACACTTGCACCAGCGAGGCCGCGGCGCCGCCTTCGCCGCGCGTGTCCAGCGGCTTGAGCACCGGGCCGTCGTCGCGCTCGGCCTGCGACTGGATCAGGTAGTCGGCCACCTTGTACATGCCGCCGCCCATGGGCGTCCACGGGACGGCGATGTAGATGAAGCGGCTCTCCCGCGCCGCATCGCCGGCGGCGGCGGGAACGGCGAGTCCGAAAGTCGAGGGGCTTTCCATCGGTGCGGTCATGAGTACTGGGCCTGCCCCTGGCGGGGCGCGGCCGGCTGGGGTTCCTGGATGACGATGCTGGGAATGAGGGCGCGCGGCGAGTGCCTGGGCGCGAAGAAGCCGCGCACGAGGCCGGCGGCCTGCACGCACCACGACACCACCGAGTACGTGGCGCGCGACAGCGAGCGCTTGCGCCAGGCCATCGCGGCGAAGGGCGCGGCGGCGATGGCCGCGAAAGTGATCGCACGCGCGGGCGTGCCGCCCACGGGCCAGACCGGCACCGACAGCAGCACGGCCCACCAGGCGAGCACGGCCAGGTACAGGCGCAATTCGCGCAGGCCGCGAAACACGAGCTTCATGCGGGGCTGGCCCACGGCGCCGCGCACCAGCTCGCCCAGCCCGCAGGCGTAGCGCGAGCGCCAGCGGCGCACCAGCAGCTGGTAGGGTGGCGCGTCGTGGCCGAAGTGCGTCACCGCATCCACCGGCATGCGCCACAGCTTCCAGCCCAGCGAGCGCAGCCGCACGGCGAGGTCGAACTCTTCGTAGCTGTGCAGGTTGCGGTCGGAGAAGTAGCCCGTTTCCTCGATGGCGACGCGGCGGTAGAGGCCGCCGCCGTCCAGCCGGTCCACCTGGCCCGGCGTGCGGTGCGCCTCCGACTTCGCGCTGCGCTCACCGCGTTCGCGGTACTCCAGGCTGTCGTTGTTCAGCTCCACCACGCGGCCGCCGACGCCGGCGATCTCGGGGTGCTGGGCGAGGAAGGCCAGGGCCTGCTCCAGGAAGCCCGGCACCATCTTCATGTCGCCATCCATGATGTAGACGTACTCGCCGCGCGAGTGCTGCCAGCCCAGTTGGGGGCCGGCGCCGCAGCTGCGGTCGGCCGCCCGCGCCAATTGCACGATGCGCACCGGGAAGCGGCTGGCCGCCTGCACGGTGCCGTCGGTGGACGCCGAGTCGGCCAGGATCACCTCGCCGCCCACGTCCTTCAGCGCGGCCAGGCAGCTCTCGATCGCCGCGGCGACGTTGTCTTCCTCGTTCAGCGCCTTGATGACGATGGAAACGCGGCAGGAGCTCATCGCGCGGGGCCCTCCGGCGAGAACACCTCGGCGCTGCGCAGGCGCCAGCGCTGCCAGGTGTCGGCGAAATGGGTGGGCATGAACAGCGTCATGGCCAGCGTGAGCATCCAGCGGCGCGTGAACATCACGCCCCGCCCCGCGAACAGGAACTTCAGCGCCAGCTTGCGGTTGCCCGTGCCCAGCGCCTCGCGCGCCAGCGTCACCTCCTGCTGGCCGACGAACCACAGCGCCGACTTGCGGTGATGCGCCGGGATCTCGCCGTTGAGCGCGCGCTGGCGCATGCGGGCGAGGAAGGGCGGCTCGGTGGTGCGGGGCGTGCGGCGCGACAGGCTGTCCGGCAGCACCCGCACGGCGGCGAAAGGCGCGTTCACCAGTGCCACCGGCGTGAGGTCGCCGGTGCGGAACCACAGGTCCAGGTCCTCGCCGTGCGACTCGCCTTCGGCGAAGCAGGGCTGCATGGTGCGCAGCAGGTCGGCGCGGATCGCCACGCTGCTGGTGCAGAACGGCGAGGTCTTCATCCAGCGCTGGCGAAGGTCGTCCACCGTCTCGACCTCGACAAAACCCTCGGTCACCGGCCACGCATCGGGGCCGCCCAGGGGCAGCGTCATGGTGCGGAACTGCGCGCCCAGCAGGCCCGCCTGCGGGGAAGCTTCGTGGGCCTGCTTCAGCGCGGCCAGGAATTCGGGGTGATACCAGTCGTCGGCGTCGAGGAAGGCGACCCACTCGCCGGTGGCTTCGGCGATGCCGCGGTTGCGCGCCACCGACACGCCGGCGTTGGCTTGGCGGACCAGGCGCACGCGCGGGTCCTGGATGGATTCCACGACCGCTGGCCCGTAGTCGCTGGAGCCGTCGTCCACGACGATGACCTCGTGCGGCTGCACGCTCTGCTGCAGCACCGACTGGATGGCGCTGCCGACGTAGCGGGCCTTGTTGTACAGCGGAATGACAACCGAAAACTTCATGGGGCGGTCCTCAGCGTGGGTTCGATGCGGGTCGCGGCGGCGCGCGGCGCCTTCACTCGCGCGGCTGCCCCGGACGCGACGGCGGCGATGAGGAGGAAGTGGGTGATGACGTGGCTGCCGTAGTCCACCAGGATCAGCGGCACCTCGCTGATGCACAGCAGGGCCAGCGTGACGTACAGCGCCAGGCTCAGGCCGCCGGTGCTGCGCGCGTAGCGCACCGACATCACGGTGAGTACCAGGGCGTACAGCACCAGGCCGACCAGGCCCACGGTGCCGGACCGCGCCATCGTGTCGATGAACTGGTTGTGGCCGTGGGTCGCGTTGGGCATGCCGATGGCCTGGCGGTATTCGGCGTCCCACAGGTTCAGGCCGTAGCCGAACACCGGGTTGCGGCTCCACTCGTCCAGCGCCACCGCCCAGATGCGGTCGCGGCCGGTCAGCGAGGCCAGCTGCGCGCCGGTGCTGGAGTTGAAGAAGTCGTCGATCATCGTTGGCAGGTCGAACACCACCATGCCCACCAGCGCCACCAGCACCGCGCCGATCACCATCAGCAGCAAGCCGACGCCGAAGGAGCTGCGTCGCGGATCGCCCACCCTGGTCATCGTGCCGGGCGCGCGCTTGACCAGCACCAGGCAAGCGCCCGAGAGCACGAAGCACAGCCACGCCGTCTTGGACTGCGCCATGAACAGCACGCCCAGGCCCAGCGCCCAGCAGGCGGAGTTCAGCCAGCCGCGCTGCATCGGGCGCGCCCACAGGATCACCAGCGCGGTCTGCGCCAGCATGCCCAGCATCACCGGGTGCGAGGCCAGGCCGCCGAACCGCGGCAGGCCGGGGATCAGGCCCTGCGTGTACGCGGTGTCCAGCGTCAGCGAAGGCCACAGCGGCACCAGCGCCACGCCGGCCGCGAGGTAGACGAACAGGGCGTTGCGCGTGACGCGGAAGATGCGCTCGCGGTCGTCGGGCCCGCACAGCGTGCAGGCCAGCCCCAGCAGCAGCGGGTACAGGTACTCGTGCGAGATGCGCGGGTTGGCGCCGAACACCGCGGGCATCGCCACCGATGTCAGCCAGTAGAAGACGAAGGTCCACGTCAGCACCGGGGCGGGCACCGGCTTGCGCTGCAGGAAGTGGCTGACCACCCGCTCCAGGCAGATGGCCACCAGCGCGATGGACACGCCGCGCTGCAGCCACGCGATGATGGGGTTGCGCACGGCGGCCTCGATGGCGGTGACCTCGCGCTCCAGGTCCATGAACGACTGCGTGAGGTCGCGGCCGGACAGCAGCACGTCCAGCGCCGTGAGCGCCAGCATCGCGGGGAAGATCAGGAACAGGAGGCCGTCCTTGCGCCAGTTCCAGCGCGCTTCGCGTGCCTTCACGGTGGTTGCCTGGTCCTTGGGGTCGGGGCGTTTCATGGGCGGGCCTCCGGGGCAGGGGGGGCGGGCCAGCGCGGCCGCGCGGAAGGGATCACGCGCGCCAGCACGGCGCGCGCTTCGGGACCGAACACCTGCGGCCGCGCGAACACCAGCACGATCAGCACCGCGGTGCCGGCGGCGCCGCCGGCCAACAGCGTGAACAGGGGATGGTGGAGCGGAAGGACGGCTTCGCGCCCGGCGATGACGGCGGCGGAGCACGCGACGGCCAGGCCCAGCCCGCGCAGCGCGAAAGGCAGCAGCTCGCGCCAGTGCAGGTCCAGCGCGCGCAGCCCGCTGCCGACGATGACGGCGGCGCGCGCGAAGACGATGAGGGCCGAGGCGATCACCACGCCGCGGATGCCGCCCGGCGCCAGCAGCCACCACGCGGGCAGCGCGATGGCCAGCAGCGGCAGCTGCAGCAGCGCTTCCTGGTGCTTGCGGCCGGTGTTCCACAGCACGGGCGTCGACAGGCCGAGGCACGCCCACGCGGGCACGCACGCGAACATCACGCCCATCGCCCAGCCGGCTTCGGCCCACGCGGGTCCGTACAGCAGCTGCACCAGGTCGCCCGCGAGCAGGGACATGATCATCGCCACCGGCGTGACGAACACGACCAGGCAGGCCAGCAGCGTGAGCCAGGCCCGTGCCAGTTCGCGCGGCTGGTCCTGCAGCCGTGCGCCGGCGGCCAGGAAGGTGGGCTGCAGCGAGGTGACCAGCAGCACGTTGGGGATGGACGCGATGTTGTACGCCACGCCGTACAGGCCGACGGCCTGCGTGTTCAGCACGCGCCCGATGACGATGCGGTCCAGGTTCGCCAGCAGCCAGTTGACGATGTTGGTGAAGAACACCGTGCGGCCCGTGCCCAGCGTCTCGCTGCCCAGCGGGTGGCGCCACAGCAGCTTCAGCGGATGCGGCCGCACCGCGAAGTTGCCGGCCAGCACCACCGCGGCCTGCACCACGCAGGCCGCGGCCAGCGCCTGCGCGCCGTGGCCTTGCAGCGCCATCGGCACGCCGATGCCCAGGTAGCCGATGCCGTAGCTGGCCAGCTGCACCAGGCCCAGCGCGCGGAAGTTCAGGTCACGCTGCAGCAGGCACGTGGAGCAACCCGCCAGCGCCATCAGCAGGCAGGCCACCGACATCCACTGCAGCATGGGCTCGACGCGCGCGTCGCCGAAGAACCCGGCCAGCGGCGCCGCCAGCAGGAACATGCCAAGCGAGCACAGCAAGCCGGCCACCAGCTGCCAGGTGAAGGCGAAGCGCACGTCGTCCTCGTCCACGTCCTTCTGCAGCATCAGGATGTAGCTGAACGCGTTGCCCGAAAGGAAGGCGGCGAAGGTCAGCACCACCATGCCGATGCCGTACACGCCATAGTTGGAAGGCCCGAGCAAACGCGCCAGCAGCACCTGCGCCACCAGCTGCAGGCCGAAGCGGCCCACGGTGGTGAGCGCGCTCCACTTGAACGCGCGCTCCGCCTGCGATCGCAGCGGTGCCGTCATTGCTGGCCCGTGCCCCAGCGCCGAAGCACGATGCCCAGCATCAGCGCGATGGCGGCGAGCAGCATGCCGCCCGCGCCCGCGCCGTGGTCACGCTCACCCTTGGGTTCCGGCGCGGCCGGTGCGTGCAGCGTGGGGGTCTGTGCCTTGGCGGCCGGCGAGGCCGGCCCCGCGGGCACCATGAGGGAGGCGTGGACGATCCCATCCGTCTGGGCCGGGCTGTTCTGCGCCACGGTCGTGTTGCCCGGTGCATCCGCGGCGAGCGCTGGCGAGAGGGCCAGGCAGAGCAAGGTCGCAGGAAGAATCTTGTGCATCTTGGAGTCCCGGCGGTCCATCGATGCAGACGATTCTCAAACAAGGCTTTCACTCGAGGGTCTCAGCGCACCACTGGGGCCATGACCCGATGGAGCTATGCGCCCTGGGAGGGGGCACCCATGCGCATCCCGTCCGCGAAACGGGCGCATGGATGCGTTGGTTCGGCGCACGCGAGGGTGCGCCGCCCGAACTCAGCGGCGCGCCGCCGGGTCCGGCGTGCGCGGAGCTTCGCGCGACGGCAGCTTCAGCAGGCCCGTCGACAACGCGGTGCCGCAGACGATGACCGCCGCGCACAACAGCATCCAGGCGGTGACCGCTTCGCCAAGGAAGAGCACGCCGTAGATCACGGCGAACACCGGCACGACGAAGGTGACGGCCAGCGCGCGTGCCGGCCCGGCCTGCTCGATGAGCCGGAAGTACAGGATGTACGCGACGCCCGTGCAGATGACGCCCAGCGCGAGCATGGCCAGCCATGCCTGCATGCCGGGCATCTTCGCGGGTGCGTGCCACAGCGCGGGCAATGCCAGCGCGACCGTCGCGCCCAGCTGGCTGCCGGTGGCGGTGACGAGGGGCGACAAGCCCGACAGGTACTTCTTGGTGCAGCTGGCCGCGATGCCGTAGAAGAGCGTCGCGCCCAGGCAGGCCAGCACCGCCCAGCCCGGCGCGATGCCGTCCGCGCCGGCCTTGAAGCTGGCCTTGTCCCAGGCCAGCATCGCCACGCCGGCGAAACCGATGGCAAGGCCGAGCGCGCGCGCCGGGGCGGGGCGGTCCTTCAGCCACACCCACGCGACGAGCGCGCCGAACAGCGGCACGGTCGCGTTCAGGATGGCCGACAGGCCGGTGGTGATGGTGGTGACGGCGAACGCGAACAGCGCGAACGGGATGGCGGAGTTCAACACGCCGACGACGAAGATCTTGCGCCAGTGCTTCTTCAGCTCAGGCCCCAGGCCGCGCAGCAGCACCAGCGGCAGCAGGAAGGCGGACGCGATGGCCACGCGCAACGCGGCGGTGGGCATGGGCCCGAAATCGACCACGCCCAGGCGGGTGAAGAGGAACGAGCCGCCCCAGATGGCGGCCAGCATCACGAAATCGGCGAAGGAAGACAACGGCATGACCGCGCGAGTGTGGGGGCGAGCGCCACGGTGGCGTGCGCCGGATTCATGAAATTTGCGAGGGCGATTGATGCGGGAAAGCGGACTCCCTTACGCAGAGTGCGCAGAGGAAACGCGGAGCTCGCAGAGGAAACCATTCAGGAATTTCCTTTGTCTTCTCCGAGTCCTCTGGGCTCCCTCTGCGAACTCTGCGCAAGGGTGTCCGTCTTCATTGCATCCCTTCCAGTCGGAGCAAGGCCGTCTTGCGCTCCAGCCCGCCCGCGTACCCGGTGAGCGAGCCGTCGGTGCCCAGCACGCGGTGGCAGGGCACGACGATGCTCACGGGGTTGCGGCCCACGGCGGCGCCGACGGCGCGAACCGCTTGCGGCTGGCCCAGGCCGCGGCTGAGGGCGCCGTAGGTGGTGCGCTCGCCGCAGGGAATCGAGAGAAGCGCGCGCCACACGGATTGCTGGAAGGCGGTGCCGCCCTGCAGGTCCAGCGGCAGGTCGAACGTGGTTCGCCGGCCGGCGAAGTACTCGTCCAGCTGGCGCATCGCGAGTGAAAGCACGGGGTGGTCCGGCTGCAGCGCCCAGTCGTGCCCGGGGTGGTAGCGCTGGCCTTCGAACCACAGGCCGGCCAGGCCGCGCGGCGTGGCGGCCAGCAGGATGCGCCCCAGCGGGCTGTCGTAGTGGGCGGCGATGAGGTCGCGGGGGAATTTCATGATGGCTCCTTGTTGCGCGCGGGGGCCGGCAGACCGGCCCAGGCGCGGATGACGGCGTAGCTGCGCCAGGGTTTCCACGCCTGCGAAGCGGCTTCGGCTTCGCGCGCGGGTTGTTTCGCCTGCCGCACGCCCAGCGCGTTCTGCAGCGCGACGTCGCCGGCGGGGAAGGCATCGGGCCAGCGCAGCGCGCGCATGGCGATGTAGTGCGCGGTCCAGTCGCCGATGCCCGGCAACTCCTTCAGCGCGGCGAGGGTGGCGGGCACGTCGGCGCCCGCGTGCAGTTGCAGGCGCTGCTCTGCGACCGCGCGGGCCAGCGCCACGATGGCGGCCTGCCGCTGGCGCACGATGCCCAGCGAGCCGAGCGGGTCGCCTTCGGCGGCGGCGAGCGATGCGGGCGTGGGGAACAGGCGGGTGAGGCCGGTGCGGCCCGTGTCCAGCGGCTGGCCGAAGCGCTCCACCACGCGGCGCGCCAGCGTGCGCGCTGCCGCGACGGTGACTTGCTGCCCCAGCACCGCGCGCACCGCGAGTTCCCAGCCGTTGAAGGTGCCGGGCACGCGCAGGCCTTCGCAGCCGGGGAAGACGTCGTGCAGCACGCCGTTGACGGCCAGCGGGTCGCAATCGAGATCGAAAGCGGCCCGCACGCGGCGGATCACCTGCGGCAGCACGGGATGCAACTCCACGCTGACGCGCAGCACCAGCTGGTGGCGCTCCTCGTCGAAGCCGGCTTCGATCCAGCCCTGGTGCGATTGCCCGCCGGTTTCCACCGACAGCGTGCGCGCGAACGTGCCGCCTTCGACGTGCTCCATGCCCTGGATGGCGCGCGTGGCGAAGAACCCGAGCATCGCCTGCGCGTCGTACGGCGGCCGGAACCCCAGCCGCACGGCCAGGCCCTGCGGCTGCGGCGCCGCGCCCTCGCGCCGCAGCTTGCTGGGCGAAAGGCCGTAGTGCTGCACGAAGGCGGCGTTGAAGCGGCGCAGGCTGCCGAAGCCGGACACCATCGCGACCTGCGTGATGGGCAGGCTGGTGTCGGCCAGCAGCTGCTTGGCGGTGAGCAGCCGCCGCGTCTGCACGTACTGCAGCGGCGAGACGCCGAACTGGGCTTCGAAGATGCGGCGCACGTGGCGCTCGCTCACGCCCAGCCGGGCCGCCAGCTGCTCGACCGACGGGCCGCCTTCGTCCCACGCTTCGGGCTCGTCGAGCAGGCGGGCGGCCTGCTGCGCGAGGATGCTGCCGGCGTCCTGCATGGACCACGCCTGCGCATGCGGCGCCAGTTCCGGCCGGCAGCGCAGGCAGGGGCGGAAGCCGGCCCGCTCGGCCTGCGCGGCATGGAAGAAGAAGCGGCAGTTCTCGCGCTTGGGCGTGCGCACGCGGCACACCGGGCGGCAGTAGATGCCGGTGCTGGTGACCCCGGTGAAGAAGCAGCCGTCGAAGCGCGCGTCCCGCGCCTTCAGGGCGAGGTAGCAGGCGTCGGGCTGCAGGGTGTCGGCGGTGATCGGCATGCAGGCATCATAGGCGGGTGGGCGGTCCGGACTAGCCGTTTCCGGACATGTCCCCTCCCGCCGCTTTCCTAGAATCAGCGGCACCTTTCCGGCAGAACCTGTCACCCAGCTTCGCAGCACGACCATGCAAATCTCTTCATCGATCTTCAAGGCGTACGACGTTCGCGGCATCGTTCCTTCCACCCTGACGGAAGAGGTGGCCGAGGCGCTGGGCCGCGCGTTCGGCACCGTCGCCCGGCGCGAGGGCGAGAAGACCGTCGCGGTCGGCCGCGACGGGCGCCTGTCGGGGCCGTCGCTGTCCGCCGCGCTGGTACGCGGCCTGGTGTCCACCGGCCTGGACGTCATCGACATCGGCATGGCCACCACGCCGATGCTGTACTTCGCCGCCAACACGCTGTGCAACAGCGGCATCCAGGTGACCGGCAGCCACAACCCCAAGGACTACAACGGCTTCAAGATGGTGATGGCCGGCCGCGCCATCTACGGCGATGAGATCCAGGCGCTGCGCAAGATCGTCGAGGACGAGAGCTGGACGTCGGAAGGCGGCGGCCAGATCCGCAACGTCAACCTGTTCGCGCCGTACCGCGACCGCATCGTGGGCGGCGTGAAGCTGGCCCGGCCGATGAAGATCGTGGTCGACTCGGGCAACGGCATCGCGGGCGCGTCCGCCCCGGCCATCTACCGCGCGCTGGGCTGCGAAGTCATCGAGCTGTTCAGCGAGGTGGACGGCAACTTCCCCAACCACCACCCCGACCCCAGCAAGCCGGAGAACCTGAAGGACCTGATCCGCGCCATCAACGAGCATGGCGCCGAGCTGGGCCTGGCCTTCGACGGCGACGGCGACCGCCTGGGCATCGTCACCCGCGGCGGCAACAACATCTTCCCCGACCGCCAGATGATGCTGTTCGCGCGCGACGTGCTCACGCGCGTGCCGGGCGGCACCATCCTGTTCGACGTCAAGTGCACGCAGCGCCTGGCGCCGGCCATCCGCGAAGCCGGCGGCAACCCGCTGATGTTCAAGACCGGCCACTCGCTGATCAAGGCGAAGATGAAGGAAGTGGGTTCGCCGCTGGGCGGCGAGATGAGCGGCCACATCTTCTTCAAGGAGCGCTGGTACGGCTTCGACGACGGCACCTACGCCGGCGCGCGCCTGCTGGAGATCCTGTCGCGCGAGAAGGACCCCAGCGCGGTGCTGGACGCGCTGCCCACCAGCCATTCGACGCCGGAGCTGAACGTGGCCTGCGCCGAAGGCGAGCCGCACCGCGTGGTCGCCGAGCTGATGGCGCAGGCGAAATTCCCGGCGCCGGCCGAGGTGTCCACCATCGACGGCGTGCGGGTGGACTGGCCCGACGGCTTCGGGCTGATCCGCGCATCGAACACCACGCCGGTGCTGGTGCTGCGCTTCGAAGGCCAGAACGAGGAGGCGCTGCACCGCATCGAGCGCGACATGCTGGCGCTGCTGAAGAAGGTGAAGCCGGACGCGCAGGTGGGGGCGGCGGCGCATTGACCCCGTCTTTTCCCTCTCCCGGAGGGAGAGGGAGCAAGGCAAGGGGCGCCCAGGCCCCCGAGCGACAATCGCCCCCTCGTGAACCTTCTCATCATCAAGCTCTCCTCCCTCGGCGACGTGGTGCACACGCTGCCGGCGGTGCAGGACCTGCGCCGGGCGCGGCCGGGCGTGCGCATCGACTGGGTCGTCGAGCGCGGCTTCGTGCCGCTGGTGCAGCGCTGCGAAGGCGTGCAGCGCGCCATCCCGGTGGAACTGCGGCGGTGGACCAGGGCGCCGTTGTCGCGCGATACGCGGCACGCCTGGCGCGCCTTCCGCGAAGACCTGAGGACCACGGCTTATGACGCCGTGATCGACCTGCAGGGCCTGACCAAGTCGGCGCTGGTCGCGCATACCGCGCGCCTCGCGCCGCCAGGCAAGCGCTATGCGCTGGCCAACCGCACCGAAGGCTCGAGCTACGAAGCGCCGACGCGCTGGGTGGCGGACATCGCGGTGGCAGTGCCCACCCGCATGCACGCGGTGGAGCGTTCGCGCGAAATGTGCGCGCGGGCGCTCGGCTATGCCGTTCCCGCCGGCCTGCAATGGGGCCTGCGCGCGCAGCGCACGCAGGAGGACGGCCGCTGCGTCGCCTTCGTGCACGGCAGCTCGCGCGAAGACAAGTGCTGGCCGGTCGAGCGGTGGATCGCGCTCGGCCGCACGCTAGCGTCCGAGGGCTTGTCCATCGTCCTGCCGCACGGCAGCGATGCGGAGCGCGAGCGCGCCGAAGCCATCGCCACCGGCATCGGCGCCGCCGCGCGCGTGTGGCCGCGGCTGGACCTGGGCGCGCTCACCGACCGCCTCGCGGGCTGCGAAGGCGTCATCGGCGTGGACAGCGGCCTCAGCCACATCGCCGTCGCGCTGGGCCTGCCGCATGTGCAGGTCTACAACTTCGACACCGCCTGGCGCACCGGCCCCGAAGTGCCGGGCGTCCCCGCGAACCCGCGCCAGCGAAGCGTGCATGGTTCGCCCTCCCCGACGCTGGAAGCCGTGCTGACGGCCTGGCGCGCGGTGGCCTCCGCATGATCCGCCGCCTCTATTCGCTCGTGATGAAGGGCGCGCAGCCGCTGCTCAGGCGCAAGCTGCGCCGCCGCGGCGCGGCCGAGCCGGGCTACCTGGAAGCGGTGGACGAGCGCTTCGGCCATTACAGCGAACCGCCGCGGCCCGGCGCCTTGTGGATCCACGCGGTGTCGCTCGGCGAAACGCGCGCGGCCGGCATCCTGGTGGATGCGCTGCGCGAACGCGATCCATCGCTGCGCCTGCTGCTGACGCACGGCACCGCCACAGGCCGGGCCGAAGGCGCGCGCCTGCTGCGCGAAGGCGACGTGCAGGCCTGGCTGCCCTGGGACACGCCGCAGGCGGTGCAGCGTTTCCTCGCGCATTTCCAGCCCAGCGCGGGCGTGCTGATGGAAACCGAGGTGTGGCCCAACCTGGCCGAGGCCTGCCGCCGCTCGGGCTTGCCGCTGGTGCTGGCCAACGCGCGCCTCTCCGAGAAATCGCTGCGCCAGACCCTGCGCCTGAAGCGCCTGGCGCAGCCCGCGTACGCGTCGCTCACCGCGGTTTGGGCGCAGACGCAGGCCGATGCGCAACGGTTGACGCGCGCCGGCGCGCGGGTGGCCGGCGTGTTCGGCAACCTGAAGTTCGATGCGCGGCCCGACGCCGCGCAGCTGGAGAAGGGCCGCGGCTGGCGGCGCGCGCAGCCGCATCCCGTGGTCATGTTCGCCAGCTCGCGCGAAGGCGAGGAAGCGGAGTTCTTCCGCGTGCTCGCCGCCCACCATGAACTGCTGCGCGCGGGCTGGGCTCGGCGCGGCAGCGATCCCGCGGTGGCGCAGGTGCGCTGGCTGGTGGTGCCGCGGCATCCGCAGCGCTTCGACGAAGTGGCCGCGATGGCGGCGCAAGCCGGCTTCGGCGTGTCGCGGCGCAGCGAGTGGAATGAAAGCGGACCCGCCGAAGCCGACGTGTGGATCGGCGATTCGGTCGGCGAGATGGCGCTGTACTACGGCCTGGCCGACGTGGCCCTGCTCGGCGGCAGCTTCCTGCCGCTGGGCGGACAGAACCTGATCGAGGCCGCGGCCAGCGGCTGCCCGGTGGTGATGGGGCCGCACACCTTCAACTTCGCCGAAGCGGCGGAGATGTCGGCGCAAGCCGGTGCCGCGCTGCGCGTGCAGGCCTTGCAGGACGGCGTGCGCGAAGCCGCGATGATCGCGGCCGATACAACACGCCGCGATGCGATGGCGCGCGATGCGCTGGCTTTCGCCGGGGCGCATCGCGGCGCGGCGGCGCGCACGGCCGACGCGCTGCTCGCCATCCTTCGCGGTTAGCGAAGAGCCTTCGCGTCGAAGCGGCGCAGGTAGACGCCGAAGCCGCTGTCGTCTTCGTGGCTCCACGCCATCATGAAGCCGCCGTCCGCGCGGGCCATGCGCCACGAACCGTAGACCGGGTCCATCAGTTTCGTGGCCGGGCCCATGGGCGCGCCGTCGGTGCCGTACTGGCGTGCCTGCAGGCTCACCGCCTGCGAGATGCCGCGGCTGTTCATCCACGTCACGACGTAGCTGCCGTCGGCCAGGCCGGTCACGCCGCCCATGTTCTGGAAGGGCGGGCAGGGCGTCGGCATGGGCAGGTTGCAGGTGTCCGGCGGCCCTTGCAGGTAGCCGGGTTCCATCGCCTGCTGCGCGCCGACGCGCGAACCATCGGCCGCGAAGCGCTGCGCCACGGCTTGCGCGCCCGAGTTCCACGCGATCACCCAGCCGCCGCCCGCGAGGCCCGAGACCTTGGGGTACAGGCTCTGCACCTGCTTGTCGGTGACCAGCGTCTCGCCGCCGGCGCGGTTGCCCGAGGCGTCGTAGCGCTGGTAGTAGATGGCCGTGCTGGGCGCGCCGTCCTGGAACTGCGAGGTCCACACGACGATGTGGCCGCCGTCTTCCAGCGCCGCGACGTGCGGGTCGGTCAGGCCGCCGCCGTTCTGCACCGTGTT
Organism: Ramlibacter humi; assembly: GCF_004681975.1. GTDB lineage: Bacteria > Pseudomonadota > Gammaproteobacteria > Burkholderiales > Burkholderiaceae_C > Ramlibacter > Ramlibacter humi. The sequence continues at coordinate 141,102 of NZ_SMLK01000004.1, read as the reverse complement.
GCTGTCGAAGGTGTTGGCCACCTGTTCGGCGGCGAGCGGCTGGCCGCCGGGGCCGACGCGCCGCGTGAGGATGTTGTGCGCGTTGTCGCGCCAGCTGAACACCACGCCGCCGGGGACCGCGGCCATGTCGACGTAGGCCTCGTCGTTCGACGTGGTGTTCACGCGCTGTACGCCGCCCACGGGCTGGCTGTTGGCGTCGTACACCTGCGTCGAGATGTCGGCGTAGTAGGTGGCGGGCAGCACCTGCCAGCCCACCGCGAAGCCGCCGTTCGCGAGCGGCGCCACGGCCGTCTGCAGGCGTGCGACGGTGGGCGAGGGGATGCACACCTGCGAGTTCACCGGCGCGGCTTCGCGCGTGAAGCGCTGCCAGCACACGCCCTGGGGATTGGGCGAGACGGTGGGGCCCGCGGTCGTCGTCCACGCGACGACGTAGCCTCCGTCGGCCAGCTGCGCGATCGAAGCGTCGTCCTGCTCGCCGGCAGTGGCCTGGTTCACCAGCTGCCGCGGGTAGGTGACGACGCCCGTGGCCGGGTTGGCCGTCGCGCCGGGCGTGACGGTGGCGACGCCCGCGCCGGCACCGGCGCCCAGCGCGGCCGTGTTGCTGCTGCCGCCGGCCGTGCCGGCCGCCGTGCTTCCACCACCGCCACCGCCGCCACCGCAGGCGGCCAGCAGCGAGGCGGCAAGCACGGTAAGGATGAAGTGCTGCCGGCGGCGGCCGGCGGTGCGGGATTCTCGGTACTGCATGTGGTTCTCCCTGGATGCGGCGAGCCCGATGGCGCGGCCGTGGGAGAGAAGGTAGGGATCGGCAAGCCCAGCCGTCCGTAACACTCGACAGGGCCATTGCGCAGCCGGTCGCGTTGCGCGGCGCGGCGCGCGCACGGAAGGGCTTGGTAAGCTCCGCCGTGACTGGTTGCGCATGGAACAGCTTCGCAACCGTCGCGTGGCTATGTGCCGTCATTCGTGCGCAGCTTTCATGCGCGCGGGATGGCCCGCCCGGGCCGGATGTACGGATCAGCATGAGCTGTGTCGGGCCGTTAATGCGCGGCGTCCTGGCGGCGGGGTTTGTAAGAATGGAACCAGTCGCTTACGTGTACGGCTGAGATCCCTACAGACGCGTCGGACACGTCCTACTAGGATTCGCGCATCGCTGAGCTTCGGTCCCCAGGCACCCCTGCCTGAGCAGTTCCGGACCGCCAGCGTCCTCCTTCGCCAAGGAACGCGGCAATCGCCCCGAAAACCGGGCGCTGCCGCGCTGGGCGAAGCCTTGCCTGACGAAACACGTGAGTTCGCCACCATGGTCCTGCTGTCCAAGACCCCTTCCAGCCGCTGCGCCACCCCGCGCCGCTTCCATCCCAAGGCCGCCGTCATGGCCGCCGCGCTGTGCCTCGGCGCCAGCATCAGCTGGGCGCAAGTGCCCAGCGTTCCCGCCGCCGCCAGCCCCAACGTGTGGCTGCAGACCGGCCGCGCCAACGACGCCTACTGGGTCGAAGACAACCGCTGGGGCCAGGGCAACATCAGCGAGGGCACTTCCTCCAGCCAGTTCGAGCAGTCCGTCGGCGTGAGCTCCACCGTCGGCACCAACGGTGAAGTGGCGTTCCGCATGAAGTGGCGCTGGCCCAACCCGGCCGGCGCGAACGAGGTGAAGGGCTACCCGTCCATGCTGGCCGGCCGCAAGCCGGGCTACTACAGCTCCGGCAACCTGGTGAACGGCAACCCCGTGCGCCTGACCGACGGCAGCACGCTGCAGCAGTCGCCCTCGGGCTACACGCCGGGCACCATCTTCCCGCTGCGCATGCCGCTGACGAACCTGAAGGCCAAGTTCAACATGTCGCACCTGTCCCAGCCCACGGGCCAGGGCCACCTGACGTTCGACATCTGGCTGCAGTCCGCGCCCGGCCAGGACTCGGGCTTCATGAACTCGTCGATCACGCACGAGATCATGATCCCGCTGACCAACTGGGGCGGCTACGGCGCGCACAACCAGCCCGGCGGCCGCAACCCGGCCTGGTACGACCACGACGCCACCATCGGCGGCAAGCTGTACCACGTGTACATCACCAAGGGCAGCGACGGCGCGTTCAACTACAACTTCGGCTCGCTGAACGGCGTGTACGGCCGCACCGGCTGGAAGATGATCGCCTTCGTGCCCGACGTGCTGCCGATGCAGCCCGGCGAGATCGACCTCGCGGCCATCATCAACTACATCAGCACGCGCAAGGACTCCAAGGGCCAGCCCTGGGCCGTGGGCAACGAGTACGTGTCCAGCGTGGAACTGGGCGTGGAGCCCGTGTCCGGCACCGGCGACATCGTGGTGTACGACTACAAGGTGTGGAACGGCGGCAGCCTGTCGGGCGGCAGCCCGGCGCCCACCCCGGCGCCGACGCCTGCGCCCACGCCGGCACCTACGCCCGCGCCGACGCCTGCCCCAACCCCGGCACCGACGCCTGCTCCCACGCCTGCGCCGACCCCCGCGCCGTCGTCCGGCTACGCCGCGTACAGCAGCAGCACGATGTACACGACCGGCAGCATCGTCACGTACGGCGGCAAGACGTACGTCGCCCGCGGCGTGAACTTCACCAACATCGTTCCGACCGACACGCGCTACTGGTCCGTGTACACGGCCGCGCCGGCACCCACGCCCGCGCCGACGCCGGCGCCCACCCCGGCCCCGACGCCCGCGCCCACCCCGGCGCCGACGCCGGCCCCCCCGCCCGCGGCCAGCTGCCCGGCATGGAACACGACGACGCGCTACATGCCCGGCGACGTGGTGATGCGCAACGGCCAGGCTTACGTGGCCACGGCGCTGAGCGCCTCGGTGTGGAACGTGAACTCCGCGCCGGAGTGGACGCCTTCGTACTGGTCGAAGACCACGTGCACGGCCACCACCTCCTACGCGGCCTACAGCTCGAGCAAGACGTACACGACGGGCAACATCGTCTCGTACAACGGCAAGCTGTACATCGCGCGCCGCGCCAACTTCAGCCGCATCGCGCCGACCAACACGAACTACTGGTCGGCCTACAACGGCTGATCGCCGCGATGACCGCTCGCCCGCGGCTCGCATGACCTCGGCGCTGCGCGTCTCGATGACGGATGATTTTTCATTCGTCGTCGAGGCGCGTGGCGCCGACGTCATTTGTCATCCACAATGAACCGATGAACCACGCCGCCGACTTCGAATCCGCCGCCGTCCAGCGCCTGCGCGAAGACCTCGCGCTGGCGCTGCGTGCGGCGGCGCACCACGGCCTGGCCGAAGGCGTGTGCAACCACTTCAGCGTGGAGCTGCCCGACGGTTCGGGCCGTTTCCTGCTCAACCCGCGCGGCCTGCTCTGGCAGGAAGTGCGCGGCGCCGACATCGTGATGGTGGACGCGCGCGGCGGGAAGCTGGCGGGCCGCCACCCGGTGGAACCCACCGCGATGTTCATCCACGCGGCGGTGCACCGCATCGGCCGCAAGGCGTGCGTGCTGCACACCCACATGCCGTACGCGACCGCGCTCACGCTCACCGGCGACGCCGGGCTGGACACGTGCCTGTCGCAGAACGCGATGCGCTACCACGGCCGAGTGGCGATGGACCGCACCTACAACGGCCTGGCGCTCGACCACCGCGAAGGCGAGCGCATCGCCCGCGCCATGGATGGGCGTGACGTCGCCTTCCTCGCCAACCACGGCGTCATCGTCTGCGGCGACCGCATTGATTTCGCCTACGACGACCTCTACTACCTGGAGCGGGCCTGCCTGCATCAGGTGCTGGCGCAGTCCACGCAGCGGCCGCTGGTGCGCGTGACCGAAGAGTTCACCGCGCGCGTGGCCGCGCAGATCCAGGGCGAACGTCTGCAGTCCGAACTCTTCTTCGAGGCGCTGCGCCGCACGCTCTGACCGCGCACGGATGAGTCCGCAAGAACGTCTTGCGGCGCTAAATTCTTCCTGGCCGCGCGGGGCGCGGCTTCAACCCGGCCCAGGGCGCGAGGCGCGTCCCGGGCACTCATGAAGGACCGATGAGAACCTTCCGCCTCCAGCTCCGTTTTCTCTTGCCACTGGTGGTGGTGCTGGTGGGCGCCGCCTACCTGGCGCTGCCTATCGTGGACCAGCTCACGCTGCGCTGGTTCGCGCGCGACCTGGGCCTGCGCGGCAGCCTCGTGGCCAGCTCGCTGTCCGAATCCATCTCCGACGCGCTGCAGGACCCCAAGGGCCGCAAGCTGCAGCAGCTGTTCAACCGCGTGGTGGAAGACGAGCGCCTGGTGGCCATCGGCTGGTGCTCGCCGCTGGGCGAACTGCTGGTGCGCACGCCCACCTTCCCCCGCGACATGTCGTGCGCGGACGCCGAGCGGCTGGCCGCGGGCGCCGACGCCAACCTGCTGGTGCGCGGCGGCCGCGTGCACGTCACGGCGCACGAGGTCACCGCCGAATCGGGGCCGGTGGGGCGCCTGATCCTGATGCACGACCTGAGCTTCATCGAGCGCCGAAGCCTGGACACCCGCCGCTACCTGATCGCGATGATCGCGGGCCTGGGCGTCATCATCGCGCTGGTGACCATGATCGTCGCGCAGCTCAGCTGGCGCGGCTGGATGAAGGGCACGCGCGCGCTGCTGCGCGGCGAAGGCCTGGTGCGCCCGCTGGGCGGCGGTGGTTCGCCGGAGCTGGAACCGCTGGCGATGGAACTGCGCTCGCGCCTGCGCGACCTGGAAGACGAGTACCGCCGCGGCCAGTCCAACGGCGACGCGCACTGGGACGCGCAGCGCCTGCAGGCGCTGCTGCGCACGCAGCTGCGCGGCGACCAGGTGATCGTGGTGTCCAACCGCGAGCCCTACCTGCACGAACATGGCGAAGGCGACACGGTCATCGTGCGCCGGCCCGCCAGCGGCCTGGTGACGGCGGTGGAACCGGTGATGCGCGCGTGCTCGGGCACCTGGATCGCCCACGGCAGCGGCGGCGCCGACCGCGAGGTGGTGGACCGCCACGACCGCGTGCCCTTGCCGCCCGGCCGCAGCGACTATCGCCTGCGCCGCGTGTGGCTGACGCCCAAGGAAGAGCAGGGCTACTACTACGGCTTCGCCAACGAAGGCATGTGGCCGCTGTGCCACGTGGCGCACGTGCGGCCGGTGTTCCGCGAATCCGACTGGGAGGCTTACCGCGCGGTGAACCAGCGCTTCGCCGACGCGGTGGTGGCCGAGGCGCGCAGCGACGACCCGGTGGTGCTGGTGCAGGACTACCACTTCGCGCTGCTGCCCGCGATGATCCGCCGCCGCCTGCCGCGCGCGACCATCCTCACGTTCTGGCACATCCCCTGGCCCAACCCGGAATCGTTCGGCATCTGCCCGTGGCGCGAGGAGATCCTGCAGGGCCTGCTGGGCAGCACCATCCTGGGCTTCCACACGCGCTTCCACGGCAAGAACTTCATCGAATCGGTCGACCGCTACCTGGAAGCGCGCATCGAGCACGAGCACTCGGTGGTCAGCTACCGCGGCGAGGAAACTTTCGTCGAGGCCTACCCCATCTCCATCGCCTGGCCCACGCCGGAGGAAGAGGCCGCCAAGCCTTCGCCCGCCGAGTGCCGGCGCGAACTGGGCGAGCGCCTGGGCATCCCTTCCGACCACCGCATCGCGGTGGGCGTGGACCGCTTCGACTACACCAAGGGCATCCTCGAGCGGCTGCACGCGGTGGAGCGCCTGCTGGAGAAGTACCCGCAGTGGCAGGGCCGCTTCACCTTCGTGCAGGTGGCCGCGCCCACGCGCGCCGTGCTGGAGGAATACCGCGCCTTCCGCGCGCGCATCGAGGCGGTGGCCGCGCGCATCAACGAGCGTTTCGGCGCGCCGGGCAAGGAAGTCGTGCGGCTGCTGCCGCAACACCACGAACCGGACGACGTGGACCGCCTGTACCGCGCCGCCGACGTGTGCCTGGTGACCAGCCTGCACGACGGCATGAACCTGGTGTGCAAGGAATTCGTCGCCTCGCGCGACGACGAGCGCGGCGTGCTGGTGCTCAGCCGCTTCGCCGGCGCCGCGCGCGAGCTGCCTGAGGCGTTGATCGTCAACCCCTACCACGTCGAGGAGGTGGCCGACGCCATCCACCGCGCGCTGGTGATGCCGGTGGCCGAGCAACGCGAGCGCATGGCCAACCTGCGCAGCAGCGTGCGCGAGGACAACGTGTACCGCTGGGCCGGGCGCATGCTCACCGACGCGGCGCGCTGGCGCCTGCGCGAACGTGTGTCCGAACGCGTGCAGCGGCACGGCGAGCAGGGCCGCACCGGCACCACCGGCTGAGCGGTGTTGTCGCGGGCGGCCCTGCGGCGCTAGCATGCGGTCGCCCCGCGCAGCCGCGCGGTGCAAGGGAGGGGACGAACCCGCAGCCGGGCCGGCAGGCCGGCGCGGCCGCACGGCCGTCTCCATGGAGGCAGTACTCACCGAAGAGAGAGGACTTTCCATGGCTCACCGCTTCAAGCTCTACGAGATCGACCGCCAGACGCTCAAGCTGATCGTCGGCGTCATCGCCCTCAGCCTGCCCTGGCTGACCAACTACTTCGCCGGCGGGCAGCTGGATTCCATCAGCGCCAGTTACCACGCGGGCGGCTGGGCCCGCGACATCCTGGTCGGCTTCCTGTTCGCGATCTGCGCGTTCCTGCTCGCGTACAACGGCGAGGGCACGCTGGAGATGGTCATGAGCAAAGTGGCCGCGCTAGCGGCACTGGGCGTCGCGATGTTCCCGTGCGAATGCGGCGGGCGCGACCAGATCATCCGCGGCGTGCACGGCGCTTCCGCGGCCGTGATGTTCCTGGTGCTGGCGGGTTTCTGCCTCGTGTTCTACGGACGCGCGAAGGCCAAGCCCGGCCCGCAGGCGAGGGTGCGCGGCGGCATCTACCTGGCGTGCGCCGCCGCCATCCTGGGCAGCATCGCGGTGATCGGGTACGACCAGCTCACGGGCGGCTCGCTGCGCAACGACGGCGTGCCGACACTGGTGTTCCGCGGCGAGGCGGTGGGGCTGGTGGCTTTCGGCGTGTCGTGGCTGGTCGCCAGCCGCGTGCTGCCGCTGCTGACGGCGGACCATGAGCGCGTGCGGCTGCTCAGCCACGAGAGTGCGGACGCCGCCGCGGCAGGCACTCGCCCCGCGACGCCCTGACGGGCATGGCAGGATGCGGCGGACCGATGTCGAAAACGCGGCCCGCCGTTCGTCGTGCAGGTGTGGCCGGGAATCGTCCCGGTCCCCCAACCCCAAGGAGCCGAACATGTCCGCCCGAGCCGTCCATCTCCACCGCGTGCTGCGCTGCCCGCCGCAGAAGGTCTACCGCGCCTTCCTCGAAGCCGCGGCCATGGCCAAGTGGCTGCCGCCCCACGGTTTCACCTGCACCGTGCACCACTTCGAAGGCAAGGTGGGCGGCACCTTCCGCATGTCGTTCACCAACTTCACCACCGGCGGCGGCCATTCGTTCGGCGGCGAATACCTGGAGCTGGTGCCCAATGAGCGGATCCGCTACGTCGACAGGTTCGACGACCCGAACCTGCCCGGCACGATGGAAGTGACCGTCACGCTCACGCCCGTGATCTGCGGCACCGAGCTGAAGGTGGTGCAGTCCGGCATCCCCGAAGCCATCCCGCTGGAGATGTGCTACCTGGGCTGGCAGGAATCGCTGCTGCAGCTGGCGGCGCTGGTGGAGCCGGACATCCCCGGCTGACCCGCGCAGCGGCTTACTTCACCACCAGCGCGTTCAGCCTGGTGAGGTCTTCCGACTGCAGCGTGCCATTCGCCTGCCGCAGGCGCAGGTGGCCGAGCAGCACGTTGTAGCGGGCCTGCGCGAGATCGCGCTTGGTCTGGAACAGCTGGCTCTGCGCGTTCAGCACGTCGATGTTGATGCGCACGCCGACCTGGTAACCCAGGCGGTTGGCATCCAGCGCCAATTGGCTGGAAGCTTCCGCGGCTTCCAGCGCGCGCACCTGGCCCTGGCCGGAGATCACGCCGTAGTACGCGGTGCGGGTGGCTTGCGCCACGGTACGGCGCGCGTTTTCCAGGTCGGTCTTGGCTTTTTCTTCCAGCGCCAGCGTCTCGCGGATGCGGTTCTGCGTGGCGAAGCCCGCGAACAGCGGCAGGTTGACGGTGACGCCCACCTGGCCCAGGTTGGTGCGGCTGTCCACCAGCGTGGTGGTGGTGCCGTTCAGGTTGCGCTGCACGCCGTAGCTGGCGGTGAGGTCCACCGTGGGCTTGTGGCCGGCCTTGGCCTTTTCCACTTCCCAGTCGGCGATGTCGACGTTGGTGCGGGCCTGCGCGATGGTGGGGCTGGCGGCTTCGGCCTGCGACACCCAGGCTTCCACGCTGGACGGCTCGGGCGCGGGCAGCGCCAGGGGCACGGCCATGGGCAGCGGCTGTGCTTCCGTGCGGCCGGTGAGCGTGTCCAACGCCAGCTTGCGAACGCGCAGGTCGTTCTCGGCCTGGATCTCCTGCGCGGTGACCAGGTCGAAGCGGGCCTGCGCCTCGCGCGTGTCGGTGATGGTGGCGGTGCCCACCTCGAAGTTGCGCTTGGCCGACGCCAGCTGTTCGTTCACCGCCGTCTTCTGCGCGCGCACGAAAGCCAGCGTGTCCTGCGCGGCCAGCACGTCGAAGTACGCCTGGCTCACGCGGATGATGAGGTCCTGGCTGGCGGCGGTGAGCTGCGCTTCGGCCAGGTCCACCTGCAGCTTGCCCTGCTGCCAGGTGGCCCAGTTGGCCGGACGGTACAGCGGCTGCGAAGCGGTGAGCGTGGCGCCCTGCGTGCCGAAGCCGCGGTCCAGGCGCGGGTTGTTGATCTCGAACGACGAGCGGCTGACCGTGGCCGCCAGGCCCGCCGTCGGCAGGATGCCCGCGCGGGCCTGCTCGGCGCGCGCCAGGTTGGCGTCGTACTGCGATCGCGCCGACTGCCAGGCGGCGTCGTACGCGCGCGCCGATTCGTACAGCTCCTGCAGGCTCTGCGCGCCCGCCGGGCCGGCGGCCATGGCCGCGGCCAGGGCTGCCACGAGGGGGAGTCGCCGCGAGGGTGTCATTCGTCCGTCCTTGCTCTTGTCGCTTCGTTCAGTAGCGGGGCACGGACGGGTCGCGTTCGAGCGACCAGGCATCGATGCCGCCGGCGATGTTCGCCACCCGTTCCCAGCCGTTGTGGGCCAGGAACATGGCCACGCGCATGCTGCGCGCGCCGTGGTGGCACAGGCAGGCCACCGGGCGGGAGGGATCCAGTTCCGACAGGCGGGCGGGCACCTCGTTCATCGGGATGCACACCAGCTCGAACCCTTGCGGCGCGACGCTCGCGGCGCGCAGCTCGGGCGCCTCGCGAACGTCCAGCACCACGGCTTCGCCGTCTTGCGCGGCCAGCCAGGCGTCGAGGTCGGAAGGGCGGACCTGGTCGATCATCGGTCGGGCGTCGTCAGAAGGAAAAGCGCGAAGGCTCGGGGAATTTCACGAGGCGAGGGGCCAGCGTGTCCCAGCGCTGCGCGGTCGTGAAGGTGGCCTCGCCGGTGCGCGTGATGAGGGTGGCGCGCATCACGGGCTCGCCGCCGGTGATGGTGGCCAGGCGGCCGCCCACCTTCAGCTGCTGCAGCAGCGCCTGCGGCACGTCGGCCACCGATCCGCTGAGCACGATGACGTCGAACGGGCCTTCGGCGGCCAGGCCCTGCGAGCCGTCGGCTTCGCGCACTTCCGCGTTGCGGATGCCGGCGCGCTGCAGGTTGTCGCGCGCCATCTTCGCCAGCTCGGGTTCGATCTCCAGCGTGATGACGCGCTGGGCGCGGCCGGCCAGCAGGGCGGCCATGTAGCCGGAGCCGGCGCCGACTTCCAGCGCCTTTTCGTGCGGGCGGGGGCTCACTTCCTGCAGCAGGCGGGCCTCCATCTTGGGTTCCAGCATCACCTGGCCCAGGCGCATCGCTTCGTCGGGACGCCCGCGCAGCGGGATCATCAGGTCGGCGAAGGCCAACCCGAGGTGCGCGGGCGGGACGAACTCCTCGCGCCGCACCTTCTGCAGCAGTCCCAGGATTTCGGGATCGAGCACGTCCCAGGGGCGGATCTGCTGCTCGATCATGTTGAAGCGGAGTTGTTCGACGGAAGGCGTGCTCATGGCTTTTGCTTCGCGGAAGTCAGGACAAACCGTCGATTTTAGAAGCCGGGACGGGCTGGGCGCCGCCGCCACCGCCTTGAAGGGCCGGGCCTTCGACAGGCCTGTCCTGAGCGCGGTCGAAGGGCTCAGGCCGAACGGAGGATTTGCGCCGCAGCCACGCCGCCAGGTCGTCCAGGTAGCAGTACACGACCGGCACCACCACCAGCGTGAGCAGCGACGACGTGATGACGCCGCCGATCACCGCCTGGCCCATGGGCGCGCGCTGCTCCGAGCCTTCGCTCAGCGCGAAAGCCAGCGGCACCATGCCGAAGATCATGGCCAGCGTGGTCATGAGGATGGGGCGCAGCCGCACGCGGGCCGCCAGCAGCAGCGCCTCGGCGCGCGGCACGCCCTCTTCGCGGGCGCGGATGGCGAAGTCCACCAGCAGGATGGCGTTCTTGGTCACCAGGCCCATCAGCATCACGATGCCGATGATGGAGAACATCGACAGCGTGGAGCCGAACGTCATCAGCGCCAGCACCACGCCGATCAGCGTGAGCGGCAGCGACGTCATCAGCGCCAGCGGCTGCAGGAAGCTCTTGAACTGGCTGGCCAGGATCATGTAGATGAAGATGATGGCCATCGCCAGCGCCGACACCGCGTAGCCGAACGATTCCGCCATGTTCTTGGCCGAGCCGCTGAACTGGTAGCGGTAGCCCGGGGGCAGGGCGATGCCGTCCATCACCTTCCGGATGTCGGCCGACACCTCGCCCGCGGCGCGGCCGGCGGTGTTGGCGTTGATGGCCACCTCGCGCGTCAGGTCGCGGCGGTTCACCTGGTTGGGGCCGGTGCCTTCGCGCACCTCGGCCACCTGGTTCAGCCGCACCACGCGCGACGTGCCGTCGGTGTTGGTGCCGGTGGCGAAGGGCAGGCGGTCCAGCTGCTGCGGGGACACACGCGCCTCGGGCGCGAGACGCACGTTGACGTCGTAGGTCTGGTCGTCGGGCGCGCGCCAGTTGCCCACCGTCTCGCCGGCCACCAGCGTGCGCAGCGCGGCGCCGATGCGGCCGACCGACAGGCCCAGGTCGGATGCGGAATCGCGCTTCACCTGCACCTGGATGGTGGGCTTGTCGGGTTTCACGCTGGAATCCAGGTCCACCAGGCCCGGGATGCCGCGGATGCGTTCCATCACCAGGCGCGCCAGCCTCTCCAGCTCCTTCTGGTCGGGGCCCAGCAGCGAGAACTCCACCTGCTTGTTGCCGCCCACCGCGTCGACCAGGCCGACGTGCGTGACGGTGATGCCGGGCACCGACTCCAGGCGCTTGCGCAGCACGCCGGACAGCTGGTCGACGTTGCGCGTGCGTTCCTTGCGATCGACCAGGCGCACGTAGACGCTCGCGTAGATCTTGCCGGCCGCCGCGCCCGTGTTGATGGTGGACAGCGTGTACTTCACCTCCGGCAGTTCGCGCAGGATGGCTTCCACCTGGCGGGCCTTCGCTTCGGTCACTTCCAGCGACGAGCCCACCGGCGTGTAGAAGTTGACCGAGGTTTCCGAGTAGTCGGCCTTGGGCACGAACTCGGTGCCCAGCAGCGGCACCATGAAGATGCTGGTGACGAAGATGCCAGCGGCGGCCAGCAGCGTCACCAGCTTGTGCGACAGCGACCAGCGCAGCAGTGACTGGTAGCCCTGCGCCAGAGATTCGGTCGCGCGGTCGAACCAGCCGGTGACGCGGCCGATGGTCTTGTCGTACCACCCGTTCGCCCTGGGCTTGTCGAAGGGCTCTGCGCTGCCTTCGACAAGCTCAGGCCGAACGGAGTGGGAGTGCCTGTCGATCTCCGGGTCGTGCCAGATCGACGACAGCATCGGGTCCAGCGTGAAGCTGACGAACATCGAGATCATCACCGCGGCCACGATGGTGATGCCGAACTCGTGGAAGAACTTGCCGATGATGCCGCCCATGAAGCCGATGGGCAGGAACACCGCGACGATGGAGAAGGTGGTGGCCAGCACCGCCAGGCCGATCTCCTGCGTGCCGTCCAGCGACGCCTGGTAGGGGCTCTTGCCCATCTGCACGTGGCGCACGATGTTCTCGCGCACCACGATGGCGTCGTCGATCAGGAGGCCCACGCAGAGCGACAGCGCCATCAGCGTGACCATGTTCACCGAGAAGCCGAAGGCGTACATGAACAGGAACGTGCCGATCAGCGCGATGGGCAGCGTGAGGCCCGTGATGACCGTGGACCGCCACGAGTTCAGGAACAGGAAGACGATCAGCACCGTGAGCACGGCGCCTTCGATGAGCGTCTTGCGCACGTTCTCCACCGCCACGCGGATGGGCCGCGAAGCATCCTGGATGGGTTCCAGCCGAACGCCCGGCGGCAGCTGCGCCTGCATCTCGGCGATGGTCTGCTTCAGGCCGTCGGTGACGGAGATGGTGTTCTCGTCCTGCGCCTTCTGCACCGACAGCAGCAGCGTGCGGCTGCCGTTGTACAGGGCCAGGCTGTCGAGTTCCTGCGCGCCGTCGTTGATGCGCGCCACCTGGTCCAGCCGCACCGGCGCGTTGCCGCGCCGCGTGACGATGATGCCGCCGAAGTCTTCCGGCCGCTGCATGCGGGCGTCGATCTGCACCACGCGGTCCTGCGCCAGCGAGCGGATGGCGCCCACCGGCAGGTCCTGGCTTTCGTTGCGCACGGCGGCCACCACCTGGTCGGCGGTGATGCCGAAGGCTTCCATCGCCTGCGGGTTCAGGTAGACGTTGATCTCGCGCTTGCTGCCGCCCACCAGCGTGACCGAGCCCACGCCGCGCACGTTCTCCAGCCGCTTCTTCAGCACCTGGTCGGCCCAGTTGGTGAGCTCCACGGGGCCCATCGCCTTGGCGCCTTTCGCCGTGTCCGGCAGCACGGCCACGGACCAGATGGCGCGGCTGGCCGGGTCGAAACGCAGCACGCGAGGTTCCTTCACCTCGGTGCGGAACGAGGGGCGGATGGCAGCGACCTTCTCGCGCACGTCTTCCGCCGCCTTGCGGCCGTCGATGTGCAGCTGGAACTCGATGATCACCACCGACTGGTTCTCGTAGCTGCGCGAGGTGAGGGCGTTGATGCCCGCGATGGAGTTGACGCCTTCCTCGACCTTCTTGGTGACCTCGCTCTCCACCACCTCGGGCGACGCGCCCGGGTATTCGGTCTGCACCACCACCACCGGGAAGTCGATGTTGGGGAACTGGTCGACGTTCAGCCGCTGCAGGGAGAACAGGCCCAGCACCACCAGCGCCAGCATCAGCATGGTGGCGAAGACGGGGTTCTTCAGGCTGACGCGCGTGAACCACATGGTGCTACTCCGTCATCCCCGCGCAGGCGGGGATCCGGAAGCGCGCGCCAGCACGCCGGGCAGTCCTCGGACTGGATTCCCGCCTTCGCGGGAATGACGGAGGAGGGCGGCTTTGATGCCCGACGCCGCGCCGGCCGGACGCGAAGCGGCGCCGGTGAACTTCACCGGCGTGCCTTCACGCAAAGGCCCCACGTGCCCCTTGATCACCGTCGCGCCGGCCGGCACACCTTCCACGCCGACCCAGGTCTCCTGGCTCGCTTCACCGCGCGCACCCGGCGTCACCTGCTTGTGCATCACCTGGCCGTTGTCCACCACCTGCACGTAAGGCGACGGCTTGTCGGTGCGGATGGCCGACAGCGGCACGGCCAGGCCCGCGGCGCGGCCGGTGGCGAGTTGCCCTTGCGCGAACAGTCCCTGGCGCAAGCCGGCGGCATCCGCGATGGACAGGTAGGCCAGCACGCTGCGGCTGCCCGCCTGCGCGCTGGGGTTGATGCGCACGACCTTGGCCACGACGGGCGCCGTGAGGCCTTCGATGTTCAGCTGCGCTTCCTGGCCGACGCGCACGCGCACCGAGTCGGCGGCGGTGAGCGTGGCTTCCACTTCCAGGCGGCTCAGGTCCACGATCTCCACCACGCGGCCATCGACGGCCACGCGCTCGCCGGGCTGCGCCAGGCGCTGCGACACCACGCCGGCGATCGGCGCGCGCAGCACGGTGTCTTCCATCGTCTTCTTCGCCATGTCCACCGCGGCCATCGCGGCCTGGTAGGTGGAGCGGGCGCCGGCGTAGCTCTTCTCCGAGGTGTCCAGCGCCGTCTTCGAGATGAAGCCCTGCTCGACCAGCGCCTTGTTGTTGTCCCACTGGCGCTGCGCGATGTCGATCTGCGCGCGCGCGGCTTCGGCCTGCTCCTGCGCCTGGCGCAGCCGCGCCTGCGATTCGGTGGCGTCGATGCGGGCGATGACCTGGCCGGCCTGCACCGCGTCGCCTTCGCGCACGGCCAGGCCCTGCAGCTCGCCGGCCACGCGGGCCTTCACCACGGCGGAATTCACCGCGCGCAGCGAGCCGGACACGGGCAGGCCCTGCGTCAGGTCGACCTGCCCGGCCTTCAGCACGTCGGTGGCGGCCAGTTCGATCACCGACTGCGCCTTGGGCGCGGCGGCTTCGGCGGCCGCGCGTTGCTTGCGGGCGGAGAGGGCGCGCATCGCGCCGCCCGCCACGAGCAGCAGCACCAGCGCGATGACGATCCAGCGGACGTAACGCTTCATCGGTCGGTTCCTTCGGGCTTGGCGCAGAAGCCGTGCAGCACGACGTCGGCCTGCTGCATCACGTAGCGCTCGGGGTCGAGCGGGTAGTCCTCCGGCGCGCACGCGGCCAGGGAGTGCTTCATCATGATCAGGAAGATCATCGGCGCGGAGATGGCGTAGGCCGCGTATTCCAGGTCCATGCCGGCGCGGAACTCGCCGCTGTCCACGCCGCGCTGCAGGATGCGGCGGATCAGGCGCTTGCCCGGGTTGATCACTTCCTGCTGGTAGAAGGCCGCCAGCTCGGGGAAGTTGCGCGCCTCGCTGATCATCAGCTTGGTGATGCCGCTGGCACGGGTGGCGCCGATGCGGTCCCACCAGACCTTCATGCAGTAGCGCACCATGTCGGCCGAGGTGCCTTCGAAGTCCACGAACTCCTGGTTCCACTCGGCGTAGCGGCCGGAGATGTTCTCCTGCACCACCGCCTTGAACAGGTCTTCCTTGCTGGGGAAGTAGAGGAACAGCGTGCCCTTCGAGACGCCGGCGCGCACGGCGACTTCCTCGGCACGGGTGGCGGCGAAGCCTTTCTCGACGAACAGGTCCAGCGCGGCGTCGAGCAGCTCCTTCGGCCGCGCTTCCTTGCGGCGTTCGCGCTTGGCCGGCACGTCGTCCGCGGCGGCTTCGCCGCGGGCACCGATGAGTTTGCTGAGGGACATGGGATTTACTGACTGACTGGTTAGTAATGTAGCCTTGAGCGCCCGCGACCGTCAAGGCGCCAGCGCGTGTCGCGCCGGTAAATGCGCGTCAGCAAAGGCGATTTGGGACGGGAAGGGTCAGCGCGCCACCCACAGGCCGAGCGCTTCGCGGATCACCGCGCGCGACAGCGCCAGCCCTTCCGGGGACGGCAGCCAGGCCAGCAGTGGGCGCACCATCGGCGCGGGGAAGCCCGTCGGTGCGGGCAGCACGCTGAAGCCGGCGCGTTCGAAAGCCAGCACTGACCGCGGCATGTGCCAGAAGTCGGTGACCAGCGCGATGCGCGTCACGCCATCGGCCGCGAGCAGCCGCTTCATCTCGTTCGCGTTCTCGACGGTGTCGCGCGATTTCGAATCGGCCCAGCGGAGCGTCACGCCGAAATCCTGCACGGCGCGGGCGGCCACTTCGGCTTCCGGCGGCATCTGCATGTCCGCCGCCGCCCAGCCCACGCCGCCGGCGAAAGCCAGCGGCTTGCCGGTGCGCCTGGCCAGCCAGGCGCCGTAGCGCAGTCGTCCCAGCGTCGGCGTGGCCGGCTGCGCGGCACCGTATTCCGGTGCGGCCGGCAGCGTGCCGCCGCCAAGCACGACGATGGCCTGCACGCCGGCCAGGTCCTCGGGCTTGACCGCCTGCACGGGCGGCAACAGCGCTTCGGACAAGCGGGTCGCGACGGGGTAGCAGGAGAGCAGCCACAGCGCAGCGATCGAGACGCCGATCAACGCCAGCCCGATCCGTGCCCGCTTGCCCCATGCCAGCACCAGCCCCAGCAACGCCAGCAGCAGCGGCGCCACCGGCGGCAGCACGAGGGCGGTGAGGATCGGCTTGAGTTCTCCGGACAGCATGGGCCGCGATCGTAAGACCGAAGAGGCGTGGTCCTCGCGCAGGCGGGGATCCATGGATTCCCGCCCTCGCGGGAGTGATGGAGGCGGCCGCGGAGCACGCACGCGGCGCCGCGCGGCTACAGTTCCACTCCTTCCAAGGAGTTCCCATGAGCGACCTGCAAACCATCGCACTCGGCGGTGGCTGCTTCTGGTGCACGGAGGCGGTGTACGTCAAGGTGCGCGGCGTGACCGACGTGGAATCGGGCTACGCCAACGGCACGGTGAAACAGCCCAGCTACGAACAGGTGTGCACCGGCAACACCGGCCACAGCGAGGTGGTGAAGCTCACTTACGACCCCGCGCAGATCACGCTGCGGCAGATCCTGGAGATCTTCTTCGTGGTGCACGACCCCACCCAGCTGAACCGGCAGGGCAACGACACCGGCACGCAGTACCGCAGCGGCATCTACTACACGACCGAAGAGCAGAAGCAGGTGGCCGACGACCTGATCCGGGAGATGAGCCAGGACAAGCTGTTCGGCCAGCCCATCGTCACCGAGGTGGAGCCGCTCACCAACTACTGGCCGGCCGAGGAATACCACCAGGACTTCTTCGAGAAGAACCCGTACCAGGGCTACTGCCTGGCGGTCGCCGCACCCAAGGTGGCCAAGTTCCGCAAGACCTTCACTGACCTGGTGAAGGCCTGACGCGCCGCGCGTGATCCGCACCCGTTCTCTCGCCTTCGCGTACCCCGGCGCGCCTGCGCTGCGCTTTCCCGACTGCGACGTGCCGCAGGGCGGCACGCTGCTGCTGCAGGGGCGCTCGGGCGCGGGCAAGTCCAGCTGGCTGGCCCTGGTCGCGGGACTGCGCGCGCCGGCCGATGGCGAACTCGTCGTCGCGCAACAGGATCTGCGTGCGCTGTCCGGCGTGGCGCGCGATCACTGGCGCGGCCGCAGCATCGGCTTCCTGCCTCAGAAGCTGCATCTGAGCGAAGCCCTGAACGTCGTGCACAACCTGTCGCTCGCGTACTTCGCGGCGGGACTGCCCGCGAGCGAAGCGCAGGTGGAGCAAGCGCTGGCGGCGCTGGGCGTGGCGGACCTCGCGCACCGCCGGCCATCCCAACTTTCGGGCGGGCAGGCGCAACGCGTGGCGCTGGCGCGCGCGGTGCTGCTTGCGCCGAAAGTGATCCTGGCCGACGAGCCCACCGCGAGCCTGGACGACGAAGCCGCCGGATCCGCGCTCGCGTTGTTGCAACAGGCGGCCGCGCGATGCGGCGCCACGCTGGTCATCGCCACGCACGATCGCCGGGTGCGCGAAGCCTTGCCGCGCGCGCAATCGTTGCCGCTCCACGCGCCGGTGGCCGCATGAACGTCGGCACGCTGTCGCTGCGCTACCTGTTCTCGCGCCCGCTGCAGGCGCTGCTGAACCTGCTGCTGCTCACGCTGGGGCTGGCGTCCATCACCTTCGTGCTGCTGGCCAGCGAGCAGGTGCAGCGGGCCTTCGAGCGTGACCTGGCCGGCATCGACGCGGTGGTGGGCGCCAAGGGCAGCCCGATGCAGCTGATCCTGTCGGCGGTGTTCCAGCTGGACGCGCCCACCGGCAACGTGCCGCTCGCGGAAGTGCAGAAACTGGCGAAGCACCCGCTGGTGGCCCAGGTCATCCCGCTGAGCCTGGGCGACAGCTACGAGGGCTTCCGCATCGTCGGCACCACGCCGGACTACCTGGCGCACTACAAGCTGCAAGTCGCACAGGGCCATGCGTGGTTGCAGCCGATGCAGGCCGTGGCCGGCGCGCAGGCCGCTGCCGCCGCGCACCTGGCCCCGGGCATGCGCTTCGCCGGCAGCCACGGGCTGGCCGGCGGCGGCGACGCGCATGCGGCCAAGCCGTACCAGATCGCCGGTGTGCTCGCGCCTTGCGGCTGCGTGGCCGACCGCCTGCTGCTCACTTCGCTGGAATCGGTGTGGGAAGTGCACGAGCACCACGCGCCCGGCATGGAGCAGGACCACGACGAAGACGATGCGAAGCGCGAGGTCACCGCGGCGCTGGTGCGCTATCGCACGCCGCTGGCCGCCGTCTCGCTGCCGCGCCAGGTGAACGCCACCACGCCCATGCAGGCGGCCGCGCCCGCGCTGGAAGTCTCGCGCCTGCTGCGCATGCTGGGCGTGGGCAGCGAAGTGCTGCGCGGCGTCGGCTTCGTGCTGCTGCTGACCGCGGGCCTGTCGGTCTTCATCGCGCTGTGGAACGCCGTGCGCGAGCGCCGCGCCGACCTGGCCACGCTGCGCATGCTGGGGGCCCCGCCGCGCCGCATCGCCGGCCTGCTGCTGGCGGAAGCGCTGTGGCTGGCCTTGGCGGCTTCGCTGCTGGGCCTGGCCGTTGGCCACGTGCTGATGGGCATCACCGGCGCGCTGCTGGCCGAACGGCAATCGCTGCCCTTGACCGGCGCGCTGTTCCTGCCGCAGGAGCTCTGGATCCCCGCTCTGGCCGCCGCGGTGGCCTTGGCCGCGGCGCTGGTGCCGGCGATTGGTGCGTATCGCACGGACGCCGGTGAGCTGCTGAACGCGCGGTAGAAAGTGGACTCCCTTGCGCAGAGTTCGCAGAGGATTCGCGGAGAGCGCAGAGGAATGCCTTTGAAATTCTCTTTGGACTTCTCCGCGTCCTCTGCGTACCTCTGCGAACTCTGCGCAAGGGAGTCCGCTTTCATCCCCGATGAAGCACAATGCCGCCTTCTACCGAGGACCGCCCGATGAAGCGAACCCTGGCCCTGATCACCGCCGCCGTCCTGGCCGCCGCCGCGCATGCGCAGACCGCCCCCGTGCCCATGGGCACCGGCCCCGGCGTGCACAGCCCCGACAGCCCGTTCGCGCCGCTGCCGCAGCGCGGCGACGTGGTGCCGTGGTCGGTGCTCACCTCGGTGAAGACCAAGGTCGACAAGAACCGCGTGCTGCCGGCCTTCCAGGCCGAACAGCTGGCCCTGCAGCAGAAGCCGCAGCGGGTGCAGGGCTTCATGATGCCGCTGGAGCCGGGCGAGAAGCACACGCACTTCCTGCTGTCGTCGGTGCCGCTGACCTGCAGCTTCTGCACGCCCGGCGGCCCGGAGAGCATGGTCGAAGTGAAGACGAAGACGCCGGTGCGCTACACGCTCGACCCGGTGGTGGTGGAAGGCCGCTTCGCGCTGCTGGCCGACGACCCGTACGGCCTGTACTACCGCCTGACCGACGGCGTCTCGGTGAAGTGACCTTGCGATGGCCGCACGCCGCGCGCTGATCGTCCTGCTGCTGCCGGTGCTGCTGCTCGCGCAGCTGATCGGCCTGCTGCACGGCATCGCGCACGCGCCGCTGGCCCATCCTGTTTCCGTTGCCGCACCCGCGGCTGAATCGAAGCCCCCGCTGGCCGGCCTGTTCCAGGCCCACGACGACGGTACCTGCCGCCTGTTCGACCAGCTGTCGCACGGCGATGCCGCACCCTGCGTGCCCGTCGTGCTGCCCGCGCTGCTGCCGCCCACGGTGGTGGTGCGGGCGCTGCATGGCCTGGCGCTGGCGCGCTGGGCCGCGCTGTTCGACGCCCGCGGCCCGCCCGCCCTTCGCTGATCGCACCGCCGCTGGACGCGTGACGGCTTCGCCGCCGCACGCGTCTGTCCGCCCATCGATTTCGCGAAGGTTCCTTCCATGTCTTTTCCCACGCGTGCCGGCGCCTGCGCCGGCCTTCTCGCCTGCGCCATCGCCGCGCAGGCCCAATCCCCAACGCAGCCACAGACGCTGCGCGAGGTCACCGTCACCGCCAACCCACTGGGCGACCAGCAGCCCGCGGCGCCCGTCAGCACGCTGTCCGGCGATGGGCTGCTGCTGCGCCGCCAATCGTCGCTCGGCGAAACGCTGAACAGCCTGCCCGGCGTCAGCAGCACCTACTTCGGGCCCACGGCCAGCCGGCCCGTCATCCGCGGCATGGACGGCGACCACATCCGCATCCTGGAGAACAGCGGCGCCATGCACGATGCGTCGAGCGTGAGCTACGACCACGCCGTGTCCATCGACCCGCTGGCGGTCGACCGCATCGAGGTACTGCGCGGCCCCGGCGCGCTGCTGTACGGGGGTAACGCGATCGGCGGCGTGGTGAACCTCGTCGATGGGCGCATCCCCACCGAGCCGATCGGCGGCGTCACCGGCAAGGCCGAGGTGTCCGGCGCCACCGGCTCGCGCGAGCGGTCGGGCTCCGCGATGGTCGAAGGCGGCAACGACCGCATCGGCCTGCATGCCGACGCTTTCGACCGCCGCAACGACGACGTGCGCGTGCCCCTCTCGCTGGCGTGCGCGCGCAGCAGCGGCACGACCACCGCCAGCCGTCTGTGCAACTCGGATGGGCAGGCGCGCGGCGGCGCGGTGGGCGGCTCGCTGTTCTTCGACCGCGGCTACGCGGGCCTGTCGGCCAGCAGTTCGGAAAGCAGCTACGGATCGGTGGCCGAAGCGGATGTGCGCCTGCGCATGCGCAGCCAGCGCGTCGCGTTCGAAAGCCTGGTGCGCCAGCCGCTGCCCGGCTTCGAGAGCGTGAAGGTGCAAGCGTCCGGCAGCCGCTACCACCACACCGAGTTCGAAGACGGCGTTCCGGGCACCACGTTCCGCAGCAACGGCGACGACCTGCGCATCGAAGCGCGCCATGCGCCCATCGGCCCGTTGCGCGGTCTCATCGGTTTGCAGGCGGAGAACGCGACCTTCTCCGCGCAAGGCGCCGAAGCTTTCGTGCCGCCCAGCGACACGCGCCAGCGCGCGCTGTTCCTCTACGAAGCGTGGCCGCAGTCGTGGGGGCAGCTCACGGCGGGCCTGCGGCGCGAAAGCGTGGATGTATCGACACCGGGTGATCCGGTGCTTGCGAGGTTCGCACCTGCGCGGCGCAGCTTCTCTCCCACCAGCGCATCGCTGGGCGCCGAGTGGAACGTCGCGCCCGCGTGGCAGCTGACCGGCAGCCTGGGCCGCACCGAGCGCGCGCCCAAGGACTACGAGTTGTTCGCCAACGGCCCGCACGTCGCCACCGGCGCGTACGAAGTGGGGCAGGCCACGCTGGGCACCGAGCGCGCCACCAGCGCCGAAGCCGCCGTGCAGTGGAAGTCCGGCGCCGACCGCGCGCGCGTGGGCGCTTACCAGACGCGCTTCTCGCGCTACGTGGCGCTGCTGTCGACCGGCATCACGCGCGACGCCTCCGGCAACGGTGCGGGTGTCGGGGTCACCAACTGCGGCGACGGCACTTCGGTGGAATCCGGCTGCACCGAGCAGGTGCTGCCCGAGTTCGCCTACCAGGCCGTGGCCGCGCGCTTCCGCGGCATCGAAGCGGAAGGCAACGTGCGGCTGCTGCGCGCGGACCCGGTGCTGGACCTGGAGTGGCGGGCCGACCTCGTGCGCGCCGACAACCTCACCCTCGGCCAGCCGTTGCCGCGCATCGCGCCCGCCCGCGCCGGCGCCACCCTGGTGTGGACGCAAGGCGCGTGGGGCGCGCGCTTCGGCTTCGATGCGTACGCACGCCAGTCGCGCGTGCCCGTGGGCGACGTCGCGGTCGCCGGCTACACGCTGTGGAACGCTGCGCTCACGTACAAGACCAAGGCCGGCCCCGCCGAGCTGATGACTTATGTGCGGCTGGACAACCTCACCGACCGCCTCGCGTACAGCGCCACTTCCATCCTCACCCAAAGCCTGCCGGGCCGCGTGCCGCTGCCGGGACGCAGTCTGCGGATTGGACTTCGAGCGGATTTCTAGGATCGAAGAACACGGGGTCCGCAACGCGGAGAACGCAGAGGAGCGCAGAGAACGCAGAGGCAGACCCCAAAGCTTCGTTTTGTTGTTCTCTGCGTCCTCTGCGCTGCGGACCCCGCTCCCGCATTCGATGGCATCCAGCAGCAGCCCAGCCATAATCGCAGCCCATGGCGCTGCTCCAGTTGCTGCTCGTGTTGCTGCTCAGCGCCGTGGCGCTGGGCTGGGTGGCGCGGCACTTCAAGTTTCCGTACCCCATCGCGCTGGTGGCGGGCGGCGCGCTGCTCGGGCTGGTGCCCAACCTGCCGTCCACCACGTTCGATCCGCAGCTGATCCTGGTGGCGGTGCTGCCGCCCATCTTGTACCAGGCCGCGCTGCTCACGTCCTGGACCGACTTCAAGGCGCACCTGCGGCCGATCTCGCTGCTGGCCATCGGGCTGGTCGCGGCCACCACGCTGGCCGTCGGGGCCGCGCTGAAACTGATGGTGCCCGACGTGCCCTGGGCCGCGGCCTTCGTGCTGGGCGCCATCGTGTCGCCGCCGGATGCAGTCGCTGCCACCGCCATCCTCTCGCGCTTGAACATCCCGCGCCGCATCGTCACGATCCTCGAAGGCGAGAGCCTGATGAACGACGCGTCGGGCCTGGTGCTCTACAAATTCGCGGTCGCCGCGGTGCTCACCGGCAGCTTCTCGCTGGTGGACGCGACGGCGCAGTTCGCGCTGGTGTCGGCGGGCGGCATCGCGGTGGGTATCGTGCTGGCGTTCGTGTACATCGCCGTGCACCAGAAGCTGGGCGATCCGTTCATCGAAGTGCTCACCGTGCTGACGATTCCGTACGCGGCCTACATGGCGGCGGAAGCGGTGCACACGTCGGGCGTGCTGGCGGTGGTGGCGGCGGGCCTGGTGCGCGGCCGCTACGCACCGGAGATCGTGTCGGCCGAGATGCGCATCATGGCGCGCTCGGTGTGGAACCTGCTCGTGTTCCTGCTGAACAGCGTGGTGTTCATCCTCATCGGGCTGCAGTTGCCCGTGGTGCTGGCGGGCCTGGGCCGCTACCCCACAGGGCAACTCGCGGCCATCGCAGGCCTCGTGACGGTGGTGGCCATCGCCGTGCGGTTCGCCTGGGTGTTCCCGGTCGGCTACCTGCCGCAGCGCGTGTCGCACCTGCGCGAGCAGCGGCGGCCCAACAAGGCGGAACTCGCCATCATCGGCTGGTGCGGCATGCGCGGCATCGTCTCGCTCGCCGCCGCATTGGCGTTGCCGCTCACGCTGCCGAACGGTGCGGCTTTCCCGCACCGCGACCTGGTCATCTTCCTGACCTTCGTGGTGATCGTCGCCACGCTGGTGGGGCAGGGCCTGACGCTCACGCCGCTGATCCGCTGGCTGAAGGTGGGCGCCGACTGGAGCCTGCATCAGGAGCAGCTGCGCATCCGCGCTTCGATGAGCACCGCGGCGCTGGCCGCCATCGACCGCGAGCTGGCGGGCGCGGGCGTCGCCGCGCAATGGGCGCAGGGCCTGAAGGCCGAGATCGCCGAACGCATCGGGCTGGTGGCTTCCGAAGGCGAGGAGCTCACGCCGCGCATGGAACTGGTGAACCGCCTGCGCCACGCGGCCATCCGCGCCGAGCGGGCCGAGCTGCTGCGCCTGTGGCGCGGCAACGAGATCGGCGACGAGGTGATGCACCACCTGATGGAGATGCTCGACTACGAGCAGGCGCGGCTGCCCGCGCAGGCGCCGGTCGCCAACGCTGCCGCGCGCGAGCTTGCCCCCACCTCTGCCGAGTGATGGCGCGTTCGGCCAGTCACTTTTCGGTGGGCCTGGAGTGGAATGGCCGATCTGCAAGCTATCACACCAGGTGGTATAGTGAACAAATCGTTCCAACCTGCGGCAAAGACCTTCAAGACCAGGAGCTTCGCCCGGCTGGCCATCAAGGCCGGGCTGGGTGACAGGGAGCTCTGCAAGGCCGCCGCGGAGCTGGAGCAGGGCAAGGGCGACGACCTGGGCGGCAGCGTCTGGAAGAAGCGGGTGATGGACAACCGCGGCCGCGCGATCGTGGTCGCGAAGTCCGGCGCGTTCTGGTTGTTCGCCTATCTGTATGCAAAGTCCGATCGCGAGAACATCAGGCACGATGAACTGGCCGGATTCCGTGGACTGGCGGCGGCACTGGGTGTAGGTGGCCTGCAAGGCATCGCGAGACTCGTGAGCGAAGGCTCTGTCCGGGAGATCTGCAATGACTGCAAAAGCGCCGAGAGCGCCAACGCGTAAGGTGTCGCGCAAGCCCAGGAGCGGCGCCATGGCCGCCATCCTTGAACTCGCCGGCGACATGGAGCGGGCGGGCCTGATCGACAAGAAGACCTTGCGTTCCTACGAAGAGTTGTGCCTGGCCCCGCCTGAATACACGGCTGCCGATGTCGTCCGCATCCGGCAGAAGGTCAACGCCAGCCAGGCGTTTTTCGCGCGCAGCCTGAACGTTAGCACCTCGGCGTTGCAGCAGTGGGAATCAGGGGCCAAGCGCCCCAGCGGCAGTTCCGCGAAGCTGCTCTCGGTCGTCGACAAGCACGGGCTCGAAGTGCTCAGCTGACCGGTGGTGCTTCCCGCGGGTAGCATCGCGGCCTCCTGAAAGGCCTTGCGATGATCACCGTCCACCACTTGAACCTCTCGCGCTCGCAGCGCGTGCTGTGGCTGCTGGAGGAGCTGGGGCTGCCCTACGAGATCCAGCATTACCAGCGCGATCCGCGCACGCTGCTCGCGCCGCCGGAGCTGAAGGCGGTGCACCCGCTGGGCAAGTCGCCGGTGGTCACCGAGGACGGGCGCACGCTGGCCGAGTCCGGCGCCATCCTCGAATTCCTGGCGGAGCGCGAAGGTTCGGCGCTGGCGGTCGCGCCCGGCGCGCCGGACCGCGCGCGCTACCTGTACTGGCTGCACTACGCCGAAGGCTCGCTGATGCCGCCGCTGCTGGTGAAGCTGCTGTTCGACGGCATCGAGCGTGCCAAGGTGCCGTTCTTCCTGAAGCCGGTGACGCGCAAGATCGCCGACCAGGGCCGCAACTCGTTCGTGCTGCCGCAGATGAAGCGGCACCTGGACTTCATCGAGGCCGAGCTGTCGCAGCGCCCGTGGTTCGCGGGCGAGGCGTTCAGCGCGGCGGACATCCAGATGAGTTATCCGCTGGAAGCCGCGGAGAAGCGCATCGGCCTCGCGGGCCGGCCGAAGATCGCCGACTGGCTGCGTCGCATCCATGAGCGTCCCGCCTACCAGCGCGCGCAACAGCGCGGCGGCGAGTTCGGTGTTCCCTCTTTCCCGGAGTGAGGCGGGCCATGGCCTGGATCGTGTTGTGCGTCGCGGGGCTGTTCGAGGTGGGCTGGGCGATCGGCTTGAAGTACACCGAAGGCTTCTCGAAACTGTGGCCGTCGGTGGGCACGGTGGCCGCGATGGTGGCCAGCGTGCTGTTGCTCGGGTGGGCGATGAGGTCGCTGCCGGTGGGGACGGCTTACGCGGTGTGGACCGGCATTGGCGCGGTAGGGACCGCGGTGCTGGGCATCGTCCTGTTCGGCGAACCCGCGACGGTGGCGCGGCTGGCTTGCCTGGGGTTGATCTTCGCGGGGATCGTGGGGTTGAAGGTCACGCACGGTTGATGCTGATCTGCGGGCGCGGCGCGTGCGGGATCGCTCGGCGGCTTAGGCCCCCTCCAGCTCCTCCAGGATCGGGCAATCCGGCCGGTGGTCACCGTGGCAGCAATGGATCAGCGTCTGCAGCGTGCGGCGCATCGCTTCCATTTCTTCCAGCTTGCGCGTGAGATCGGCGACGTGGGCGGACGCGATTCGGCGGACGTCGGCGCTGGAGCGGCGGCGGTTCTGCCACAGCTTCAGCAGCTCGGCGATCTCCGCCATCGAGAACCCCAGGTCGCGCGCGCGGCGGATGAAGCGCAGCGTGTGCACCTCGCGGTCGCCGTACTGGCGGTAGCCGGCGTCGGTGCGGTTCACCGCGGGCAGCAGGCCCAGCGATTCGTAGTGCCGGACCATCTTGGCCGACACGTTGGAGCGGCGCGCGGCCTCGCCGATGTTGAACAGGGTTTCAGTCACGGGAAGCTCCTTTCCAGCGGCGCAGCAGCAGCGCGTTGCCCACCACGCTGGCGCTGCTGAAGGCCATCGCCGCGCCGGCGACGACGGGACTCAGCCAGCCCAGCGCGGCGAGCGGGATGCCCACGACGTTGTAGGCGAAGGCCCAGAACAGGTTCTGGCGGATCTTGGCGAAGGTGCGGCGCGACACGTCGATGGCGTCGGCCACCAGCGCGGGGTCGCCGCGCATCAGCGTGACGCCGGCCGCGTGCATCGCCACGTCGGTGCCGGTGGCCATCGCGATGCCGACGTCGGCGGCCGCGAGCGCCGGCGCGTCGTTCAATCCGTCGCCGACCATCGCGACCACGTGGCCGCCTTCGCGCAGGCCGGCGACAAGGCGCGCCTTGTCCTGCGGCAGCACTTCGGCGTGCACGGCGTCGATGCCCAGTTGCCGGCCGACCGCGTTGGCCGCGCCGGCGTTGTCGCCGGAAACCAGCGCGGTGCGCACGCCTTCCTGGCGCAGTGCCGCCATCGCCGCGGCGGCGCCGGGCTTGAGCGAATCGCCGAAGGCCAGCAGGCCCAGCAGGCGGGGAGGCCCGCCGACGTCGGCCAGCCACGACACGGTGCGGCCTTCGGCTTGCGCGCGTTGAGCGGCTTCCGCGAGGGATCCGCTTTCGACCGACAGTTCCGCCATCCAGCGCGTGCTGCCCAGGCGCAGTTCGCGGCCTGCCACGCGGCCGGTGATGCCGCGGCCGGCCACCGCCGTGACGCCTTCCGCCGGAACAGGGGTGATGCCCTGCGCGCGCGCCGCATCCACCACCGCCCGCGCCAGCGGATGCTCGCTGCCCGCCTGCAGCGAAGCCGCCAGCCGCAGCAACTCTTCGTCCGCGATGCCATTCGGCTGCGCCAGTACCAGCGAAGGCTTGCCTTCGGTCAGCGTGCCGGTCTTGTCGAACGCGACGACGTTGACGCGGTGTGCCAGCTCCAGCGCCTGCGCGTCCTGGATCAGGATGCCGTGACGCGCGGCAACGCCGGTGCCGGCCATGATGGCCGCCGGCGTGGCCAGGCCCAGTGCGCAAGGGCAGGCGATGACCAGCACGGCCACCGCATTCAGGATGGCCATGTCCCACTCGCCCGTGCCCAGGCCCCAGCCCAGCAGCGTGAGCAGCGCGATGCCCAGCACCACGGGCACGAACACCGCGCTGACCTTGTCCACCAGCCGCTGCACCGGCGCCTTCTTCGCCTGCGCGGATTCCACCAGGCGCACGATGCGTGCCAGCGTGCTCTCCGCGCCCAGCGCCGTGGCGCGCACCACCAGCAGGCCTTCGGCGTTGACCGATCCACCGGTCACGCGAGCGCCGGCTTCCTTGGGCACCGGCAGGCTTTCGCCGGTGAGCAGCGATTCGTCCACGTGGCTGCGCCCTTCGGTCACTTCACCGTCGGCGGGGATGCGCTCGCCGGGGCGCACGACCACCAGGTCGCCACGCACGAGTCGCGCGACGGCGATCTCCGTCTCCGTGCCATTGCGCCGCACCCGCGCGGTGTCCGGCCGCAGTGCATTCAGCGCGCGGATGGCATCGGTGGCCTGCCGCTTGGCGCGGCCTTCCAGCCACTTGCCCAGCAGCACCAGCGTGATGACCAGCGCCGACGCTTCGTAGTACAGGTGGCCGTGGCCGCCGTGCGCCTGCAGCTGCCATGTGCTCAACCCGTAGGCCGCGCTGGTGCCCAGCGCCACCAGCAGGTCCATGTTGCCGGTGCCGCCACGCAGCGCCGCCCAGCCCGCGCGGTAGAAGCGCGCGCCCAGCCAGAACTGCACCGGCGTCGCCAGCGCCCATTGCAGCAGGCCCGGCAGCATCCAGCCGCTGCCCGCGGCCATGGCGATCATCTGCAGCAGGAAGGGCAGCGACAGCAGGGCGGAGAGCACGACCGGCCAGGGGCTCTGCAAGGGCGCGTCGTGCGGCTGTTCATCTTGCAGCAGCGTCGCGTGGTAACCGGCCTTTTCCACCGCGGCGGACAGCGCGGCGGTGTCGGCGCCGCCCGCCAGCCGCACCTCGGCCGTTTCCGTCGCGAGGTTCACTTCCGCGCCCGCCACGCCGGGCACTTTCTTCAGCGCGCGCTCCACGCGGTTGACGCACGAAGCGCAGGTCATGCCTTCGATCTGCAGCCGCACGGGCGGGGTGAGGGTGGTGTCCATGGATGCCAGTCTGAACCTTTCCATCATGGTAAGGTCAAGTCCGGGGCGGCGTTTGCCCTGCATCAAGCAAGGTCAACGGGTGGCCGTTGACCTTGCCACCGTGGGAAGCTGCAGGATGGCCGCATCGAACGGAGAAAGCACATGCACGAATTCAAGCTGCCCGCGATGAGCTGCGGCCATTGCGTCAACGCCGTGACCGAGGCTGCCCATGAAGTGGACCCGCAGGCGCGGGTGGAAGTGGACCTCGCGCGCAAGGAAGCGCGGGTGGAATCGCCGCAGCCGCGCGAGAAGTTCGCGGCCGCGCTGGCCGAGGCGGGCTACACGCCGGCCTGAGCCCGCGACCACTGCGCGATGACGCGCGCCACTTCCGGCAGCACGTCGATCGCGTTCGTCTCGTCCTCGATTGCATTGCAGGTGACCATGCGCGCCGCGCCCGTGGACGCCAGCAACTCGCGCGCGCCGGGCGCGAACATCGCGTGCACGCCGATGCACACCGGCGCCACGCCGAAAGCCTCGCTCACATGCCGCGCCGCTTCGGCCATGGTGTGGCCGCTGGACACGATGTCGTCCAGGATCACCGGCGTGCGGCCGCGCGCGGCGGATGCATCGGGCAGCGTGACGGACACGTCGCGGTCGCCGCGGCGCGTCTTCAGCAGCACCTGCCACGGGCAGCCCAGCCGCCGCGCCACGTCGGCCACCCACTGCTCGCTTTCGGCATCGGGGCCGATCAGCATGGGCTCGGGCACGTTCGCGCGCACCCAGGAGGCGATGGCCGGCGCGCTGCGCACCACCTGCGTCGGGATGCGGTAGACCTCGTCCAGCGATTGGTAGCGGTGCAGGTGCGGATCGACGGTCACCACCCAGTCAAAAGCCTGCGACGCCAGGCGCCCGAACGTGCGCGACGTGATCGCCTCGCCTTCGCGGAAGCGCGCGTCCTGGCGCATGTAGGGCAGGTAGGGCGCGGCCAGCGCGATGCGGCGGGCGCCCATCTCGCGCAGCGTGTCCGACAGGCTCCACAGCGTCATCAGCTGCGGGTCGGGGTCGCGCAGCGCAGCGGCGATCACGACGTCGTGGCCGCGCACGTCGCCGTCGATCCGCAGGTACGACTCGCCGTCCGGAAAGCGCCGGAAGTCGAGCGCGGCCACCGGCGCTTCGATGGCGTGCGCCAACGCGGCCGTGAGCCGCTCCGCCCCGGGCAGGGCCAGCAGGCGCAGGTTCATCGCGAGACCTCCCGGGTCGGCGTCATGCGGGGCGATTGTCTTGGAAGCCGGACGCTGGCGGAGCGGCAATGGCTCATCAGGGCTGGAAATTCAGGGCGCCAGCCGCTCGCGCAGCCAGCCCGCGCCTTCCCGCGTGTACCGCAGCCGGTCATGCAGCCGGCTCTTGCGGCCCTGCCAGAACTGCCACTCGTGCGGCACTAGGCGGTAGCCGCCCCAGTGCGGCGGGCGCGGCGGGTTCAGCAGGAACTGGGCGCCGTATTTGGCGGCATTGGCCACCAGCACTGAGCGGCCGCTGATGACCTCGCTTTGCGGGCTGGCCCAGGCGCCGATGCGCGAATCCAGCGGGCGGCTGGCGAAGTACGCGTCGCTCTCCGCGTCGCTGGTTTTCTCCACGCGGCCTTCGATGCGCACCACGCGTTCCAGCTCCACCCAGTGGAACTGCAGCGCGGCATAAGGGTTGCCGGCCAGCTCTCGGCCTTTGCGGCTCTGGTAGTTGGTGTACCAGACGATGCCGCGCTCGTCGTAGCCCTTGACCAGCACGATGCGCGTGCTGGGGCGCAGGTCGCTGCCCACGGTGGCCACGGTCATCGCGTTGGGTTCGGGCACCTCGCCGGCGATGGCCTCGGTCAGCCACTGGTCGAACTGCTTCAGCGGGTCGGCATGGCTGGCTTCCTCGCTCAATTCGGCGCGCTCGTAGCTTTTGCGCAGCTCCGCGAGGCGGTCGGACGTCTTGCTCATGGCGCGATTCTGGCATCCGCCGCCGCGGCGCCTCATCCTGAGAAAACCCTGCTGTTGTGCCCAGGGTTCTGTCCCGTTGCGATCGATGGGCCGACACCCAGGCTCTTCAGTGCCGATGCGTTGCCGCGCCGGGTGGACCTCCCGCGCGGCCATTAGGATGCGGCCATGACAACCGGACCCTTGTTCATCGGCTGCGGCGCCGGCTTTTCCGGCGACCGCACGGACGCGGCCGGTCCCGTGGTGGACACGCTAATCGCTCGCCTGCGTGAAAGGCCCGGTGCGCGCGCCTGCCTGATGTTCGAGACGCTGGCCGAGCGCACGCTGGCGCTGGCGCAGCTTCGCCGCCGCGACGATCCTTCTTCGGGCTACGAGCCGCTGCTGGAAGACCTGCTGGAGCCGGTGCTGGCGCGCTGCCTGCAGCACGGCATCGGCATCGTCGGCAACTTCGGCGCGGCCAACCCGCCGGGAGCTGCGCGGACGATCCGCGCGCTCGCGAAGCGGCTGGGCCTGCCTTCGCCGCGCATCGCGGTGGTCACGGGCGACGATCTCTCGTCGCCGCAGCACGCCGCGCTGCTGCGCGAACACGCCGGGCCGGCGCTGGACAGCCTGAAGGTCGTGAGCGCCAACGCGTACCTCGGCGCGCGCCCCATCGCCGATGCGTTCGCGGCGGGCGCGCAGGTCGTCGTGGCCGGGCGTGTCGCCGATCCCGCGCTGGCGCTGGGGCCCGCGATGGCGCACTTCGGCTGGCGCGACGACGACTGGGACCGGCTGGCGGGCGGCACCATGGCCGGCCACCTGCTGGAATGCGGCGCGCAGGTCACGGGTGGCTACTTCGCCGATCCGGGGCTGAAAGATGTGCCCGATCTGCACGTCGTCGGGTTCCCGGTGGTGGAGCTGTTCGAGGACGGCTCTTGCATCGTCGGCAAGGCCGAAGGCACCGGCGGCATGGTGAGCCTCGCCACCGTGAAGGAGCAGCTGCTCTACGAAGTGCACGACCCCGCGGCGTACCTCACGCCGGACGTGGTCGCGGACGTCACGGACGCGTCGGTCGAAGCGGTTGGCGGCAACCTCGTGGCGCTGCGCGGCGTGCGTGGCCACGCGCGGCCGCCGACGCTGAAGGTGAACGTCTTCCACGAAGGCGGCTGGCTGGCCGAAGGCGAGATCTCGTATGCCGGCCCACGCGCCGCGGAGCGCGCCCGCCTGGCGGCCGACGTGCTGCGCAAGCGCCTGCCGTCACTGGATGCGCGCTTCGACATCATCGGCGTGAGCAGCGTGTTCGGCGACGACGCGGGCCGCACCCCGATGTCCCTGCCTTCGCCGGCCATGCGCGATGCGCGCATGCGTGCGGCGGCCGCGCACCCCGACAAGCGCCAAGCGCAGCGCCTGGTGCGCGAAGTCACGGCGCTGTACACCTGCGGGCCCGCGGCCGGCGGCGGCGTGCGCACCGCGCTCACCGCGCGGCTGAACAACCTGTCCTGCTACGTGCCGCGCGAGAGCGTCACGCCGGCTTTCCACCTGGCGGGCGAGGGAGACCTGTGATGGACACGTTCCCGCTCTGGCGCCTGGCCCACGGCCGCACGGGGGACAAGGGCGACCGCTCCAACATCAGCGTGATCGCCTGGGACCCGGCCTTCTGGCCGGTGCTCGTGGACCAGGTCACCGAAGACGCCGTGCTGCGGCAGTTCCGCTGGCGCGAGCCGCAGGGCGTGCGGCGCTTCCTGCTGCCGAAGCTGCAGGCGATGAACTTCGTCATCGACGGCCTGCTGGACGGCGGCGTGAACGAGGCGCTGAACCTCGACACGCACGGCAAGACGCTGTCGTTCCTGCTGCTGGAATTGCCGGTGCAGGTGCCGGCGGAACTGCGGCCGCTGCTGCGCGGTTGACCGCGGGTGCGCTCAGGCCGGCGCCTGCATCTTCGTCTCGCCCCCCAGCGAAGCCAGCAGCTCCGGCAGCAGTTCCGCCAGTTCCGAAGTCGCGATCGCCGCGTCGGCGTCGAAGCCGTCTTCGCCCTTGGGCGCGTCTTCCACGCCGCGGATGTCGATCTTGCGGATGGCGAACTGCTCGGTCAGCACGAACGACACCTTGTCGTTCCAGGTCAGCGCCAGCTGCGTGGGCAGCTTGCCTTCGGAGATGTGCTGGCCGATCTCGTCCAGCTCCAGGTTGTGGCGGGCGTAGCGCACCACCGAGCGGTCTTCGCCGGAGTGCTTGAGTTCCAGGTCGCGGTCGATGGAGAAGCCGGCGGGCGCTTCCTTGGTCGTCAGCCATTCGGCCATGGCGGTGGCGGGCGCCATCGCGGTGGACAGCGGCGAGAGCACCAGGACGTGCTTCAGTTCGGCCATCACGTCCACCAGCTGGCGCACCGCGGGCTCGGCGGCCTTCATGCTGCCGGCGGCGACCACCAGCGCGCGCTGCTGCAGGTCCAGCCACACCACGTGCGTGGCGCGCTTGCTGAACGCGCGCGGCAGGAAGGTGTGGACGATCTCGGCCTTCAGCTCGGACTTTTCCTTGCGCCCCGGCTTGCGCCCGTGTTCGGCCTCGATGGCCTTGCAGCGCGCTTCCAGTTCCGCGCGCACCGCGCCGCCGGGCACTGCCTTGCGCTCGACGGCCAGTTTCAGGATCCATTGGCCGGCGACGTTCTCCACCATCGCCCCGTTCTCGGCGCCGCGCGGCGGCATCCAGCCGACCGACAGCTCCTGCGTGGGCTGGCAGGGCTGGAAGGCGAGGCGCTGCAGTTCGGCCTCCAGGGCCTCGAGCGCCGGGGGCGTCCAGTCGGGGCCGATGCGGTAGACGACGATGTTCTTGAAAAGCGGCATGCGGGAAGCGGCGGATGAAACGACTTCGAAGGGTCCGCATTCTCGCCGGTCCGCGGTGGTGCCGCCGCGGCGTACGAATGGTTGCGTGCCGCGGGACCGATCGGGGCGCGCCCAGCCCGCGCGGCCGTTCACGCCGGTGTGCCCCCAATGAGACATCCCCCGCGGCGGACCGGGGTCCATCCGCGGGGGATGCGGGGGATGCCGGGCGGCCTGGCAGCCGCCCGCGCCGTCAGCGGTCGGACGTGACGAACAGCAGCTGTTCGACGCCGCCCGGCAGCGTGACGCCGCCGTCGACGATCTGCACCAGGCTGTTGCGCGAGGCCGGCACGCGCACCTGGTCGCCTTGCGAGCCGCCGCCGCGAAGCATCTGGCGCGCCTCGCCGAGGTTGACCGGCACGCTGGACTGGTTGGCGTCGACCGCCGGCGAAACCAGCAGGTTGTCCGCGCCGCCGAACACCGCCTGCACGCTGGCCGGCGCGTTGACCACCTGCACGGCGCTGCCGCCGGCCGAGGCAGCCGGCGGCAGCGCCAGCGGCACCTGGATCACCGGCACGAGCAGCGTGCGTGCCGGCGCCAGGGCCTGCTCGGACACTTGCTGCGGCACCGGAGCGGGCGCCGGGGTGGCCGCAGCGACAGGGGCCGGCGCGGGAGCCGGGGCGGGCGCCGGCGTGGCGGTCGCGGGCGGCGTCACGGCCGTGGGCAGCGCGATCTGCGTGCCGCCGGCGTTGATCACCTGCGTGACCACGTTGCCGATCGAGGCCAGCGGCGCGGCGCCGTAGTACCACGTCACCTGGCGCGTGGCGCCGGCGCCCATGGAGCCGTAGTTCATGAAGATGCCGTACGAGCCGTCCTGGTTCGGGGTGACGACGTCGGAGGTGCGCGGGTCCTTGTTGATGATGTTGCCGAAGCTGCAGCACCAGTCGGTGACCGTGTCGGCGTCCACGTTGGTGGAGTGGAACAGTACCGCCGAGCCCGGCGCTCCGTTGGTGGAGGGATCGAACTCCGAGATCACGATCGAGCGCGCCTGGTCGGACTGCGACGAGATCGGCTGGAAGCCCGACGAGGTGATGTTGCCCTTGGTCTTGACGTTGGTGTCGGTGATCGCCACGTAGTCGTCGCGCGTGCCCACCCACAGCCGCACGTTGTCGATGGCGGAAGCGCTGGTGTTCACCGTGCGGGTGACCGCCTTGATGAACTGGTCGCCGGTGCCCAGCGAGTACTCGTGGCTCATGTGCACGGTGCTGCCGCTGGACGCGTCCGTCAGGTCGTAGCCGACCAGGATGGTGCCCACGCCGCGGGACAGGCCCACGGTGCTGACCGCCAGGTTGCTGATGGACGACTGCAGCGAATCGGTGCCGCCGTTGCTGGCGATGATGGAGCCGCCGTTGTTCCAGCCGGCCGTGCCCGCGCCGCCCAGGCCCACGCCCAGGTCCATGTCGTAGTTCCAGTAGGTGAGCTTGAACCACTGGTTCAGCACCGGGTCGCGGTAGAAGGGCTGGCGCAGGTTGCCCATTGCGTTGACCGAGTCGGTCAGGCCGTTGCCGATGGCCAGGTTGCCGTTGTCGAAGGACTTCGGCGCCACCGTCGTCAGCGCGCCGTCGCTGTACACCTGCAGCTTGTAGGCCGCGCCGCCCAGCCCGAAGTGCGCACCGGCCACGTCGGAGCCGGAATCCTCCAGCAACTGGTACAGCGTCCTGCCCGTGCCGGCCAGGTAGCCCGCGATGGTGCCGTAGTTGGCGTCGATGCCCGACACCGACGACTGCGTGGCCGCCTGCCGGGCCTTGATCGTCAGGTCGGGCGTGCCGGCGTAGGTCGCCGAGATGTCCTCGATGGACAGGTTGCCACCGGCCGACAGCACCATGGTGTCGGTGCCGGTGCCGGTCATCTGCAGCGACAGGCCGTACAGGTCGAGGTTCTGCCCGGAGGCCAGCGTCATGGACCGGCCGGCCTTCAGCACGGACTGCGACGCGGACGTGATCACCGCGCTGCCCGCCGCCGGCTGGTAGGTGCCCGACGCCGAGATGCCGTCCGTGGCCCGGATGTCCAGCGCGTCGGCTGCGGCGATGCGCACGCCGTCGACCCAGTACATGTTGAAGTGGCGGGTATCGGCGCTGATGGTGTTGCCGGACAGCGTCACGTACTCGTTCACGTTGACGTCGCGCCCGTACAGGCTGATCGCGCCCGTGCCCGCGGACAGCGAAACGTTGGGCTCGAAGGCGATGTCCACCGAGTGGTCGTTGGCGGGCACGCCGCCGGCCAGCGCGCCGCCCAGCACGACGTTGCCGCCGTGCGTGTCGACGCTGCTGCCCTGCGCGAAGCGGATCTCGCCGGTGTTGCTGCCGTCGTTGTTGGCCGATGCCACCAGGTTCAGCTTGCCGCTGGTGGAGGCGATGGACACGTTGGTGTCCACCGTCACGCTGTGGTGAGCCTGCAGCGTCAGCGTGGCGTCGCCGCCTGCGGCCTTGGCGATGTTGTCCTGCACCAGGATGTCGCCGCTGCCCGAGCCGCCCGCGCTGGTCTGGATGGTCACGTTGCCGCCGGCCAGTTGCGCGGCCAGCTGCGCGCCCGTGATGTCGCCGCCGCTGGCGGCGATGGTGAAGTCGGTCGGGTCGATCAGCCAGGTGCCCGACCGGCCCTTGGCCGCCGCGGTGGTGATGCTGGCGCCGTCGGCCACGCGCACGCGCGCGGCGCTCGTTTCCACGAAGCCGCCATTGCCGCCTTCGGGCGCGCCGGCGTCGATGCGGCCGCCCACGCTGGTGACGCCGTGCTCCATGTCGGACAGCAGCAGGATGCGGCCGCCATGGTCGGCGATGGTGCGGGCGCGCAGCTCGCCGGTGTTGTTCACCGCGGCGTCGACCAGCTCGCTGGCCGTCTTCGCGGCCAGCACGATCCGGCCGCCGTCGGCGCGGACCGCGCCGCCGTTGGCCACCAGCGCGTCCAGCGTGCCCTGCTCGATGGCCACGCCCACCAGGCTGTCGCCGCCGAAGTTCAGCGTGACCTTGTCGCCCGCGGCGCCGGCCATCGTGCCCAGGCGGGCGGTGACGGTGCCGTCGTTGCGCACGGCGCGGCCGATCAGCGCGACGTAGCCGCCGTCCGCGGCGTTGATCTGGCCGAGGTTGCGCACGTCGCCCGTGCCCGTGCCCTGGAAGGTCGCGCGTCCGGCCATGAAGTCGGCGTCGGAGATGCCGCGGGTGGACGCGACGAGGCTGCCCACGTCCACGCGGGCGCCGGCGCCGAACAGCACGCCGTTCGGGTTCACCAGCCAGACCTGGCCGTTGGCGCGCAGCGCGCCGTTGATCACGGAGCCTTCGTTGCCGACCACGCGGTTGAGCGTGATGGCCGACGCGTTCGGCTGGTTGAACTGCACGGAAGCGCCGGAGCCGACGTTGAACGACTGCCAGTTGATGGCCGCGCGCTGGCTGCCCTGGTCGATGGTCATGGTGGCGCCGGCCGAGCGGATGCCCGCCTGGCCGGCGGTCACCTGGCCGCCGGTGGGCAACGCGCCCGCGGCCACCTGCGCCAGTGCCGGCGCGGACAGCAGCACGGATGCGAGCACGGCGCCGCACACGCCGGCGGACTTGCCGCGCGAGCGCGCCGTCTCGGCAACGGCGACGAAGGCGCCCAGGCGGGCGGACCAGACTTTGCGATGGATTCGGTTCATGGTGGGGATTCGATGGGTTAGAACGTCAGGCCGGCCTGCACCAGCAGGCGCGTGCGCGGGGCGGGTTCGCTGGTGGGCGCGCCGCCGTGGACGCGGGTCGCCAGCGCCACGCGCAGCAGGCTGTTGCCGTAGCCCACGTTCAGGCCGACGCCGGCATCGGCGATCTGGCGCGTCTGGCCGGCGGCGTTGATGGGATGCGCCGCGCGGGCCAGGCCCCAGTCGGCGAAGACGGTGCCCTGCACGCGCGCGTCGCCCACGGTGCCCAGCGGCGCGGCCAGTTCGGCCTGCGCCACCAGCGCGTTGTCGCCGGCGAGTTCGCCCAGCGGGTACGCGGGCACGCCGCCCACGCCGCTGACGGTCAGGCGTTCGCTGCCGTCCAGGTTGCGGCCGTTCAGCACGTGCTGCGCGCGCACGCCGGTGGTCAGCTGCAGCCGCGAGGGCAGGGCGCTGACGCGCGTGGCGGCCAGGTTCAGCTTCGACCAGCTGCCGGCGGTTTGCGCGCCGGCCGCGTCCAGCGCGCCCGCGGCGGCGTCGCGGAAGTGCAGCGTGCCGAAGGTCACGGTGGCGCTGGCGGCGGTGATGCCGTCCATGCCGAACACGCCGTGCGTGCGGTTGGTGCTGGCGCGCAGCACCAGCGCGTCGCTGGTCTTGCGCGTGCTGGTGGCGGTGGCGCCCACTTCGTCGCGCAGGTCGCGGTGCACCAGGCCGGCGCCGAGTTCGACCGAGGCGTTGCGGGTGCGCTTCCAGGGATGCGTGGCCGACAGCTCGTAGCTGTCGGCCGTGCCCCTGGCGCCGAGCGCCGAGTACACGTCGCCCAGGCTGTAGGTGGTGCGGCCGACCGCGCCTTCGATGCGCGTGCCGTCGCTGCGCGCCAGCGCCGAATACGCGACGCGGGCGTTGAGCAGGTTGCCGTTGGTGCTGGCCAGGCCCGTGGCGCCCAGGCGGTCGCCGCGGCCGGTGGGCGAATTCCAGTTCGCGCCGAAGGTGACGCGCTCGCGGCCGGTGTAGCGGCTGCCGTGGTTGTCGGCCAGCACGAAGCCGTCGTAAGGCGCCGTGGCCGTGGTGCCGATGGCGAAGTCGGAGGTGCCCACCTTCTGGCCGGGCAGCACGTCGGCCTTGACCACCTGCACGCCGGGCGTGTCGTTGATGATCAGCATGGCGCGCTCCAGCGTGTCGAGCGACACGATGTCGCTGTCCTTCACGTCGTCCAGCAGGCCCTGCACGACGTCGTCGCGCACCAGCGAGCGGTTGTCCAGCACGAAGCGGCCGTAGTTGCCCTCCACGACGCGCACCACCAGCTGGCCGTCGGTCAGGTCCTGCGCCGGCACGTAGGCGCGGGCGACGAAGTAGCCCTGCGCGCGGTAGTAGCGCGTCAGGCGCGTGGCGAGTTCCTCCATCTGCGCCAGCGTCATCGGCTTGCCGGCGGCGTCCTGCACCTGGGCCTGGAGCACGTCGGTGGCGATCACGCGGTTGCCTTCGACACGCACGCTGCGAACGGGCACGGCCTTGCCGCCGTCGCCGGGCAGCGCTTTCATGGGCGCGGGCAGCGGCGCGATGGTGGGAAGGGCGGGCGCGGGCGCGGCGGGCGCGGCGGGAGGCGTGGCCTGGCGCAGCACGTCGCCGGCGGTGGGCGGGGTCTGCGCGAGCGCGTGGCCGGCCAGCGCGAGGGCCAGCGCGGGAGAGAGTCGGATGGAAGTCATAGGGAAGCGGCGCGCCGGACCGGGGACGCGTGAAGGGAGAAACGATCCGTTACGGCGATGCTCGCGGCGCGGCCGCCGGCGTTAAGCGCGGAAAAGCGGGGGAAAGCGCCGGGAACCGCCCGGCTGTTGCGCGGCGGCGACCGCGGTGCGGGATGTGCCGGCGCGGTGCGGCCGGTGCGGCGCCGCTCAGGATCGGGCGCGCCCGGCGACCGCTGCCTTCTCCATCGGCTCGATGTACATCCTGCGCACGTTGGGGAAGCGCTCGCGCACCTGCCGCTCGATGCGCTGAAGCGCTTCGGCCACGGCGGCGGCGCTGGCGCCTTCGCGGGCGCCGACCTCCAGGGTCACCAGCGCTTCGTGCGCGCCGATGTACATCGACAGGATCGCGCCGACGCGCTGGATGTCGGGTTCGGCGATGGCGATGTCGCGGATGCCGCGCGCGGTCTCGGGGCGGATGCCTTCGCCCACCAGCAGGCCACGCGATTCGCGGATCAGCAGCACGGCCACGCCGGCCAGCAGCAGGCCGATCAGCACCGATGCCGCGCCGTCGAGCTGCGGGATGCCGAAAGCCTGGCTCGACCAGACGCCGGCCGCCGCGATGGCCAGGCCGGCGAGCGCGGCGCCGTCCTCGGCGATGACGGTGAAGGTCGTGGGATCCTTGCTCGTGTGCAGGGCCTGCCAGAACGGCCGGTCCGGGTTGTCGCGCCGGAACTGCCGCAGGCCGATGGCGAGGCTGGCCGATTCGAACACCGCCGCGCAGCCGAGCACGACGTAGTTCCAGAACACGTCGCGGATCGGTTCGGGCGAACGCATGTGCTGGATGCCTTCGTACACCGACACGCCGCCGCCCAGCCCGAAGATGAGCACGGCGACGATGAGGCTCCAGAAGTACAGCTCCTTGCCGTGCCCGAACGGGTGGTCCGCCGAAGGCGGCCGCCGGCTGCGCCGCAGGCCCACGAGCAGCAGCACGCCGTCGCCCGAGTCCACCAGCGAATGCACGCCCTCGGACAGCATGGCCGAGCTGCCCGTGAACGCGGCCACGGTGAACTTGGTGGCGGCGATGGCCACGTTCGCGGCGATGGCCGCGTAGACGGCGCGGGCGGATTCGGCCATGGCGGCCATGGTGCGGCCGAGCCGCGCGGCGCCTTGTCGGCGGCCATCGCGTGTTCACCATGTTTCGGCCCATTCCCACATGGCGGGGCGCCCCGCGCGCGCACGCTTTGCACCCATCCCCAGCAAAAGGAGGTTCCATGGAACGACGAACGCTTCTGGATGCGATGCTCGCCACGGCATTCGCAGCCCTGGGCGGCCCGGCCCTGGCCCAGCCGCGCGACGAACCCGAGCGGCGGCGCGAAGGACCGCCGCGCGGGCCCGACATGCGCGAACGCCGCGGTCCCGAACGGTACGAACGCGACGAACGCCGCGGCCCCGAAAGGGACGGCCGCGGTCCGGAGCCGTGGCGTCGCGGCGGCCGCCTGCCGCCCGAATACCGCAACCGCAACTACGTCGTGGACAATTGGCGCGCGCATCGGCTGCCGCCACCGCCACGCGGGCACGAGTGGATCGCCGTCGGCGGCGACTACCTGCTGGTGGTCATCGCCACCGGCGTGATCGTGCAGGTGCTGGCCGGGCAATGACCCGGCGGGCGGCGCGGATGCGCCGCTCCCATGCAGCACACCTTCGACGCATTCCTGCGGGCCGCGGGCCACCATCCGGTGGTGGCGCTGGCGTTCATCGGCGCGATCGCCTTCGCCGAATCGGTCGCCATCCTCGGCACCTTCGTGCCCGCCGCCGTCGTGATGTTCGCGGCCGGCGTGCTGGTGGGACAGGGCACGCTGGATCTTGGGTGGACGCTGGGCATCACGGTTGCGGGCGCCGTGGCCGGCGATGCCATGAGCTACGAGCTGGGACGGCATGGGCAGGACCGCGTCCGCGCGTGGGCGTTCTTCCGCCGCTACCCGGGCGCGATGGACCGCGCCGGGCGGCTGATCGACCGGCATGGCGCCGTAAGTGTGGTGATCGCGCGCTTCACGGGCGCGGTGCGCGCGTTCGTGCCGCTGCTGGCGGGACTGGCGCGCATGCCGCCGGTGCGGTTCTACACGATCAACGTGGCCTCGGCCCTGCTCTGGGCGCCCGCGCACATCCTCCCGGGCGTGGTGTTCGGCGCTTCGCTGCACCTGGCCGAGCAGGCAAGCGGCCGGCTCGCGATGCTGGTGCTGCTGCTCGCGGCGCTGGTCTGGGGAGCGGTCTGGCTCGCGCGCCTGACCTTGCGCGCGATCATCCCGTTCACGCGCTGGCTGCGCGGCCGGGCCATGGGCGCGATCGGCCACCGCACGCAATGGTGGGCGCGTTTGCTGCGCCTGTTCCTCGACCCGGCCAGTCCCGGCTCGGA
This sequence comes from Ramlibacter humi, assembly GCF_004681975.1. Taxonomy (GTDB): domain Bacteria; phylum Pseudomonadota; class Gammaproteobacteria; order Burkholderiales; family Burkholderiaceae_C; genus Ramlibacter; species Ramlibacter humi. The sequence continues at coordinate 100,406 of NZ_SMLK01000004.1, read as the reverse complement.
GGCCCTGTTCGCCGGCCTGGCGATCCTGCTCGGGTCGATGTGGGTGTTTCTGGGCATCGCCGAAGACGTGGTCTCGGGCGACCCGCTGGTGGCGGTGGACCAGACGGTGTCCACTTTCCTGCAACAGCTGCGCACGCAGCCGATGGACCACGCGATGGTCCTCGTCACCGAGATGGGGAGCGTCGGCGTGCTGATCCCCGTCGCCGTGGCCGTGCTGGCCTGGCTGCTGGCCCGCCGTTGCTGGCGCACGGCCGGCTACTGGGCGGCGACGGTGGCCAGTTCGGAACTGGTGGTGTGGGTGCTGAAGCGCACGCTGGGCAGGCACCGGCCGGTGGAGCTGTACCAGGGCCTGGAGCAGTTCTCTTTCCCCAGCGGCCACGCCACCAACAGCGCGGTGGTGCTGGCCTTCCTCGCCTTCCTGCTGACGCGCGGGCAGTCGCCCCGCTGGCGCATCGCCGTCGCCGGCACGACCGCGGTCTACGTCGCCCTGGTGGGGTTCTCGCGCCTGTACCTCGGCGCGCACTGGCTGTCGGACGTGCTGGGCGGCTTCAGCTTCGGGCTGGCGGCGGTCGCGCTCTCGTCGATGGTCTACACGCAGCACGCGGTGAGGGAAACGATCGAGCCGAGGCGGCTGGCGCTGGTGGCGGGCGCGGTGCTGCTCGTGGCCGGCGCGGCCTGGAGCGCATGGCACGCGCCCGCCGACCTCCGGATGTACGCGGTGCACGCCACGCCGCAGGCGACGACGCTGCAGGCCTGGGCCGGCGGCGGCTGGCGCCTGCTGCCCACGCACCGGCGCGAGATCGCGCATGAAGCGCGCGAGCCCATCACGCTGCAGGTGGCGTGCACGGAGCAGGCCTTGCGGGAGGCCCTGCGCCGATCGGGATGGGAGCCCGCGCCGCGGCTGTCCATGGCTTCCGCGCTGCAGGCGATCGCCCCCAGCCCCGAGCTGAGCGAGCTTCCGGTGCTGCCGAAGTACGACGGCGGGCTCGAGTCGAAGCTGAACCTCATGCAGCCCGCGGCGCGTGGCGACCGCACGCGCAACGTGCTGCGGCTGTGGCGATCCCGATGGGAGCTGCCGGGCGGCGTGCCGATCTGGTACGGCGCCTTCGCCCGCCAGCACCAGACCCACGCCAACTACGGCCTCATCCGCGAGAGGCCGCAGCCCGCGCGCGAGTTCACCGGCAGCCTGCCGGCCGCGGGGCTGGTGCCCGCGGTTGCGCACGGCCCCGCGCAAGAGCCGGAGCTTCTGGTGTGCGAGGGCGGCTAGCGCTTACGCCGGCGACGCGTCCTTCCGCACGCCGCGCAACGGCAGCGACCGCATGCGCCGCCCGGTCAGCGCGTGCATCGCGTTCGCCAGTGCCGGCGCGACGGGCGGCAGGCCCACTTCGCCCAGGCCGCCCAGAGGGCCGTCGCTCTCGACGAACGTGATGTCGATCGCGGGCACCTGGTTCATGCGAAGGATCGGGTAGTCGGGGAAGCTGTGCTGCGCGACCGCGCCGTCCTTGATGGTGATCGCCTCGCCCAGCGCCGCGCTCAGGCCCATGATGATGCCGCCCTGCACCTGCTGCGCCGCGGTGTCGGCGTGCACCACGTAGCCGCAGTCGACCACGGCCGTGACCTTGTGCACCGCCGGCAGGCCGCCGGGGTCCAGCGACGCCTCGATGACTTCGGCCACCACGCTGCCGAAGCTTTCCACCAGCGCGATGCCGTGCGCGTGCCCCGCGGGCAGCGGTGCGCCCCAGGCGGCACGGCGCGCGGCCTCGTCCAGCACGCGCAGGTGCCGCGAGCCGGGCGGCAGGTGCCTGCGGCGGAACTCCAGCGGATCCTGCCGGGCCGCTTCGGCGAGTTCGTCGATGAACGATTCGGTGAAGAACCCGTGCTGGCTGTGCGCGACGCTGCGCCACGCGCCGTAGCGCACGTGCGTGGGCACGGGGACGGCGACCATGCTCTGGTTGGCGATGGCGTAGGGCAGGGGGAAGCCTTCGTTGATCAGCTCGGGCGTGTCGATGAAGCGCTGCTGCCAGGCCTGCACCTGGCCCGCATCGTCCAGCGTCGCTTCGATGCGCGTGGTGACGGCGGGGCGATAGGCGCCTTGCGCGAAGTCTTCCTCGCGGCTCCAGATCAGCTTCACGGGCGCGGGGGCGACCACCTTCGCGATGGCGACGGCTTGCGCCAGGTGGTCCTTCTTCGGCGCGGACCGGCGGCCGAAACCGCCGCCCACCGACATCGGCGTGAACTGCACGTCGGCCATAGGCAGGCCGCTGACGTCGGCCAGGTTGGCGCGCGCGCCCAGCGCGTCCTGCTCGCTGCCCCAGGCCTTCAGCTTGCCGTCCTGCCACTGCGCGGTGACGTTGATCGGCTCCATGGTCGCGTGATGCAGGAAGGGCACGGCGTAGGTGGCGGAGAAGCGCGTGCCTTTCACCCTGGCCGCATCGCCCGCGGCGTGGACGGACTTGCCCTCGCCGCCGTCGAGCGCGGCGTTGAAGCGGCCGGCGATCGTGTCGCTGGTGACCTGCGCGTTGGGTCCGGATGAGAACTGCGGCTTCAAGGCGTCGAGCCCGGTGCGCGCGGCCCAGTAGCCGTCGGCGACCACGGCCACCGCTTCGGGCAGCTTCACCACCTTGCGCACGCCGCGCACCGCGATGGCGGGCGCTTCGTCCACCTGCACCAGCTTTTCGCCGTGCACGGGCGACGCCTTCACGGTCGCCACCAGCATGCCCGGCAGGCTGACGTCGATGCCGTACTGCGCGCGGCCCGTCACCTTGGCGGGGATGTCCAGCCGCGGCGGCGCCGTGCCCACCAGGCGGAACTCGCTTCGCTGCTTGAGCGCCACCTGCCCGGGCGCGCCGGACTCGGCCGCGCGAAGCGCGAGCTCGCCGTAGCGCAACGACCGTCCGCTGGCGGCGTGCCGCACCGTGCCGGCTTGCGTGGTGAGTTCCGCGCGCGGCACGCCCCACTGCGCGGCGGCGGCCTGCGCCAGCATCTCGCGCGCGGCCGCGCCCGCGGCGCGCAGGCCCATCTGCCCGGTGAAGCGCACGGACGCGGAGCCGCCCGTCACCTGCATGTGCGCCAGCCGGCCGATCTCGCCGAACGCCAGCAGCGCGCCGCCGCGCGCGAAGCCCGGCGCTTGCCTGCCTTTCAGCAGGAAGCCTTCGATGAAGTAGCGGTTGGCGAAAGCGGGGTCGGCCGGCGCCTGCTCGGCGCGCACCTGCTTCCAGTCGGCATCGAGTTCCTCGGCGGCCATCATGGCCAGCGCGGTGAGCGAGCCTTGGCCCATGTCCGAGTGCGGCACGTAGACGGTGACCACGTCGTCCGTGGCTATGCCGATCCAGCCGCCCAGCAGCGCCGGCTTGGCCATCTGCCGCGCGCGGCGGCCGAAATAGGCATCGCGCCCGGCCACGCCGAGCACGCCGACACCGAGCGCGCCGCCAAGGATGGCGCCCGTTCCGATCAACCAGGTGCGGCGCTTCATGATGTCACCTTCGCGGAAGCACCCGATGCCACCCGCGCCGCTTCATGGATCGCCTGCCGCACGCGCGGGTAGGTTCCGCAGCGGCAGATGTTGGTCATCGCCGCGTCGATGTCGGCGTCGCTGGGCGAAGGCTTCTGCGCCAGCAGCGCGGTGGCGGCCATGATCATCCCGGACTGGCAATAGCCGCACTGCGGCACTTGCGCCGCGATCCAGGCCTGCTGCACCAGGTGCGCGCCGCCCAGGCCTTCGATCGTGGTGACCTTGGCGCCTTCGCACGCGGAGAGCGGGTACACGCAGGACCGCACGGCCGCGCCGTTGACGTGCACCGTGCACGCGCCGCAGGCGGCGATGCCGCAGCCGAATTTGGTGCCGGTGAGTCCCGCCGTTTCGCGGATGGCCCAGAGCAGGGGCATCTGCGGATCCGCGTCGAGGCTCCTGGGCTGGCCGTTGAGGGTGAGGCTGACCGGCATGGTGTCGCTCCTTGGCTGTGGCGTGGCGCCATGGTGCGCCCGGCCCCTGCCGCGGCAGTGGCCGTGCATGCCAATCCACATTCCCAACGCGCCATCGCGCGACCTGCCCGGCATGGGCGCAGGCCGCGAGAGGAGGAGCACGCGGCCGGGCAGGGCCGGCCCGCGGTTACGGCGTCTCTACCCGGCCGTCCGGGTGGCGCGCGAAGCGTTGCGCTTCACGGCCGTGCACCGGCGCCGCGCTGTCCCAGGGCCAGCCGCCGAACTGCGTGCGCTGGTAGTCCTGGAACGCCTGCATGATCTCGGCCTTCGTGTTCATGACGAAGGGGCCGTGCTGCGCGACCGGCTCGGCGATGGGCCGGCCCTGCAGCAGCAGGAACTCGGCGCCGCTTTCACCGGCCACCAGCTCGACGTCCGCGGTGGACGCGAGCTCCAGGCCGGTGCCCGACTCGAACGGCTCGCCCGCGACGCGCGCATTGCCGCTGAACAGGTACAGCGCGCGGCGCGTCCCGGTTCGCTTTGTCGCAGGCACCGTCCACTTCGCGCCCGGCTCCATGCGGAGGGTCCAGATCGCGACGTCGGCATCGGCGCGCGAGGCCCACGAGTCTTTCGGCGGCGGCAGCGGTGCGCCCGCGCCTTCCAGCGCGCCGGCCACGACGCGCACGACCGTCTTCCTGCCCGCGCTGTCGCCGGCCACGAGCTCAGGCACGCGATCCGCCCAGAACATGCTGAACGCCGGGTCGGCCATCTTCGAGGCGGCGGGCAGGTTCAGCCAGATCTGGAACAGCTCGGCCGGATTGCCCTGGTCTTCGCGCAGCAGCGGGAACATCTCGGAGTGCACGACACCCCGGCCCGCGGTGAGCCACTGCACGTCGCCGTTGCCGTAGCGCGCGGCGGCGCCCAGCGAATCGGCATGGTCGACCAAGCCCTGGCGCATGACCGTGACGGTCTCGAAGCCGCGGTGCGGGTGGCCCGGGAAGCCGGGCACTTCCTCGCCGTGGTACATGTTCCAGCCGTCCTGGCCACTGAAGTCGTTGCCGAGCGGGCGGCCTTCCAGCGAGGCCTGCGGGCCGAGCTGGCCATTCGCAGCCGGGTAGTTGTCCACGTGGTGCACGCAGAACAGGAACGGGTCGATGGTGGGCCAGACGAAGCCCAGCGGGAAGCGGCGCAGGACGGGTGAGGTGGTCATGGCAGACAAATGGGGGCGCGAACGCGGGCGACAAGGGTGCCCGCGCGGCCCTCAAGTGTCCACCGCCAGGGGCCCGTCGAACATGCCGTTCAGCGTCTCCAGCCGCACAGGCTCGCGGCGGTCGGGCATCGCGGCCTGCAGGCCCAGCGCATCGGCCGTCACGCGAACGCGCACACTGTCGCCGCCGCCTGCCGGGCGATAGTCGTAGACGCCGGGCCGCCACACCTCCGAAGCCATGTGCAGCCGTTGCGTGCCCAGGACCTCACCGATGCGCTTCTTCAAGGCGCCGCGTTCGACCTGGATGGCCTGCACTTGCGCGAACAGCGCATCGACGCCGCGACGGTCGCCGCCGGCGCGGCTGAGTTCGAAGGCCTGGTTCAGCAGGCCGCTCTCCTGTTCGACAAGCGCCGAGACACGCGAGCGCAGCGCCACTAGGTCTTCCGCCGGGTCCATGCCATGACATTCTCCGGGCCGCCGCCGGATGGCGGGAAGGCCTGCGGCGCGCTTCGCCGTCGGGCAGGCACCGACATCGGCACCGGAAGGGGCCGCCTCCGGGGCGGCGCTTACCTCGGCGCTTGCGCGGCTTGGTCCAGCGCCGTGTGCGCCCGCTGCGCTGCTTCGGCGAGCCCCCTTCGCGCAAGCGCGTCCGCGGCGCCGCGCAATTGCCCCGCCGTGAGTCCGGCGTTCATGCCGATCCGCACGTGGGACTGCAGTTGCGACTCGACGCCGGCCAGCGCGGCGAGCGCGCCCACGGTCGCCAGCTCGCGGCTGGGCCAGTCGAGGTTGTCCCGGCCGAAGATGTCCCCGAACAGGTGAGCCTTCAGGAACTGGTCGATCGCGGGCGCGAACTCGAACAACGGTCCCTTGACCGGCGCGCCGGAAAGCCGGGTCTGGTTGGCGGTGCCGGCCGCGAGCAGTTCCTGGCCCCTGGGCACCGGCGCTGGGTCGCGCCCGGGGGCGTCCTGCACGCCACGCTGCTTGCGCGCGTCCAGGACCTTCATCAGTTCGCCAAGCGCGTTGAGGCTGCGCGGAAAGCCGGCGTACGCATAGAGCTGCACCAGGATCTCCCTGGCGTCACTGACCGTGAGGCCGGCGTCCAGCCCCTCGTTCAGGGCCGTGTTCAGCCGCGGCATGTCGCCGGTCGCCATGGTGGCGCCGATGGGGGCGATCGCTTCCTGCTTGCGTGAGAGCAGCGCGTCGGAGGTCATGGTCTGCGCCCGCGGTACTGCTCGTCGGTCACCTTCTCCATCCACACGACGTTCCTGCCGTCCAGCGCTTCCTGGATCGCGATGTGCGTCATCGCGGTGGTCGGCGTGGCGCCGTGCCAGTGCTTGTGGCCGGGCGGGCACCAGATGACGTCGCCGGCGCGGATCTCCACGATATCCTCGCCTTCGCACTGCGTCCATCCGCACCCGGCGGTGACGATGAGCGTCTGCCCGAGTGGATGGGTGTGCCAGTTGGACCGCGCGCCGGGCTCGAACGTCACGGCGGCGCACGAATGGCGGGCCGGTGCAGGGGGCGCGTTCAGCGGGTCGATGCGGACCGTGCCGGTGAACCACTCGGCGGGGCCCTTGGTGGACGGTTGCGATCCTGCGCGTTTCAGTTCCATGGTGCTGCTCCTGTGCCGGGATGGATGTGCATCAGCCGGCGCTCGCGCCGGGCGCGAGCTCGCCGTATCAGTGCGCCGCCTTCACGCGCAGCACGTTGCCGCGTTTCGCGAGCTGGCAGGCGATGACCTGGCCGATCTGGCCGGGGCCGATGACGACGACGACGTCTTTCATGGAAACCATCGTAGGCCCCGAAGCCGTTGAAGGAGAGCGGGCTGCCGGCATGGCCTCATGAGGCGCGCTCATGAATGCACGCCCCTGCCTAGAATCGGCGAGCCATCCTCTTCCATCGACCGACATTGCCGCGCGAGACCCTCAACGACCTGCTCGCCTTCCTGGCCGTTGCGCAGGAGCGCAGCTTCACGCGCGCGGCCGCGAAGCTCGGCGTGTCGCAGTCGGCGCTGAGCCACACGGTGCGCGCGCTGGAGACGCGCCTGGGCGTGCGCCTGCTGACCCGCACCACGCGCAGCGTCTCGCCCACCGACGCCGGCCAGCGCCTGTTGCAGACCGTGGCGCCCCGGCTGGAGGAGATCGAGGCGGAAGTCGCCGCGGTCAGCGAGCTGGGCGACAAGGTGGCGGGCACGATCCGCATCACCGCCACCGACGTGGCGATCGATGCGGTGCTGTGGCCGCGGCTGGCGAAGGTGCTGGCCCAGTACCCCGACCTCCGTGTCGAGCTTCACACCGACTACCGGCTGGTGGACATCGCGGCGGAGCGCTACGACATCGGGGTGCGCTACGGCGACCAGGTGCAGAAGGACATGGTGGCCGTGCGCCTGACGGCCGGCGAGCCGATGAGCATCGTCGCGGCGCCCGGCTACTTCGAAACGCATCGCGTGCCGCTGGCGGTGCAGGACCTCGCGCGGCACAACTGCATCAACCTGCGGCTCGCGTCGGGCGGCAACTACGCGTGGGAGCTGCTCCAGGACGGCAAGCCCGTCGAGGCCCGCGTCACGGGGCAGATGACGTTCAACGGCGCGTACCAGCTGCTGAACGCGGCGCTGGCTGGCCAGGGGCTGGCTTTCCTGCCGCGCCACCTGACGCAGCCGCTGGTGGAAGCGGGCCGCCTGCGCAGCGTGATGCAGGACTGCTGCCCCACGTTCCCGGGCCTGCACGCCTACTACCCGAGCCACCGCCATTCCTCGCGCGCGATGCGCGTGGTGATCGACGCCATCCGGCACGGCGATTGAAGCGCCAGCGCCGGCCGGCTTCCACGACGCAGCACGTGAGGCCGTCCGGGGGCGGTCTCAGCGCCTTCGCCGAAGGGTGGACCGTCCCTTCCTCTCCGCATCGGCAAGCTCCGCGGATCCCAGCACGAACTCCGCGGTGTTGGCCAGGCGTTCGACGGCCAGGTCGATGAATGCCCGCACGCGGGCCGGCTGCGCCGCGCGGCTTCCGTAGTAGAGGAAGACGCTGGATTGGTCCGACATGTGCTTGACCAGCAGGGGAACGAGACGGCCGGCTCGGATGTGTGAAGCGGCCGCGATGGCGGTGAGCATCCCGATGGCATGTCCCGCCAGCACCGCTTCGGTTTCCAGGGCTTCGTCGTTCACGCAGAGCGCGGGAACGACTTGCTGCGGCATCACGGTGTCCCCCTCCTTCACGTACCAGGGCACCAGGCGCCTGGTGCCCGGACTGCGGAACGCGGTGCAGCGGTGGGCCGCGAGCGCCGCAAGCGTGTCGGGGGCGCCGTGCCGGGCCAGGTAGGCGGGCGCGGCGCAGATGATCAATTGCAGCGGAAACAGCCTGCGCGCGACGACACCTTCCGCCGGAGAGGCGCCGATGCGGAAACCCACGTCCACCCGGTCCTCGACCCAGTTGCCGATCCGGTCGTCGAGCTCCACGTCCGGCTGAACCTCGGGGTACCGCCTGCAGAACTCGTCGAGCACCGGCCACAAGGCGGGCTGGAGCGCGGAACGTGGCGCGACGATCCGCATCGGGCCCGCGATCTCGTCCCTGGCGCGCCGGGTGGCGGCCAGCGAGCGCTGCAGCGCGGCCAATGCCGGCACGGCGGTGTCCAGCAACTGCCTGCCTTCGTCGGTGAGCGCCATGCTGCGCGTGGTGCGGTGGAACAAGCGCACGCCCAGGTGCTGCTCCAGCTGCGCCAAAGCTTGGCTCGCCGCCTGCGGCGTCATGCCTTGCGCGTCAGCCGCCTTGCGCAAGCTGCCCAGCTCGGCGGTTTTCGCGAAGACGGTGATTGAACGGAGTTCATTGATGGGCATGCGGGGTCAATTATCAAGTTTCGCTTGTGAATCCTTCAAGCCGTCGACGGCTAGTGCTCACTGGCAGTGAGGCCTAGATTCGCGCCATGCAGACCATCGAATTGAACAACGGCGTCGTCATGCCTCTCGCGGGCTTCGGCGTCTTCCAGATTCCCGACCCTCGACAGTGCGAGCAGGCCGTCACGGATGCGGTTCGCGCCGGCTATCGGCTGATCGACACCGCGGCCTCCTACCTGAACGAAGCGGCGGTCGGGCGCGCACTCCGCGGTAGCGGAGTGCCGCGCGGTGAGTTGTTCGTCACCACCAAGCTGTGGGTGCAGGACACCGGGTACGAGCGTACGCAGCAGGCACTGGACAAATCCCTGGAGCGCCTGCGGATGGATTACCTCGATCTCTACCTGATCCACCAGCCGTTCGGCGACGTGCATGGCTCGTGGCGGGCGATGGAAGAAGCCTTGAAGGCCGGGAAGGTCCGCGCCATCGGCGTCAGCAACTTCCATCCCGACCGGTTGATGGACATGGTCATCCAGCACGATGTGGTTCCGGCGGTGAACCAGATCGAGGTGAACCCGTTCCTGCAGCAGGAAGATAGCGCCAGGTTCATGCGCGAGAACAACGTCCAGCCGGAAGCGTGGGCGCCGTTCGCGGAAGGAAAGAACGACCTCTTCCACAATGAAGTCCTGACGGACATTGCGCGCAAGCACGGCAGGTCGGTGGGACAGGTCGTGCTGCGCTGGGTGGTGCAGCGCGGCATCGTGGCCCTGGCCAAGTCCGTGCGCAAGGAGCGCATGGAAGAGAACATCCGGATCTTCGACTTCGCGCTGGACGACTCGGACATGGCGCGCATCGTGGAACTGGAGACCGACCGCAGCAGCTTCTTCTCGCACCGTGATCCAGCCATGGTGAAGTGGATCAGCGAGCGCAAGCTGGACATCTGACCTGCACGACCACCCGGGTCGCTGCCCGCGCGGCCGGCTGAGCCAGGGCCCCGGATTGATCGACCCGACTCATAAGCCCATGCCGCGACAGGCGCGTCTGCGGCGAGGGCCCGCTCCTACCATCCTCCGACGCACTCGACCTCCGCGTGCCTACACCGCGGATGGCGCGCCTCAACCAAGCTCGCGCCCTTCAAGCGCCTGAATTCACCACGGAATGCGCAGGACCGACCGATGAACTTCCAAGACGATCTCCCCCTCACGCGGCGCGACCTTCTCATCGCGGGCGCCGCCTCGGCCGCGACGACGCTGCCGGCCACCGCATCGGCGCAGGGCGTTCCCGCAGAGCCGCCGCCCGCGATGGCGCCGGTCACGCTGGACGTGAACGGCATGCAGCGCACGCTCGAACTGGACACGCGGACCACGCTGCTCGATGCGCTGCGCGAACACCTGCACCTGACGGGCACCAAGAAGGGCTGCGACCAGGGCCAGTGCGGCGCCTGCACCGTGCTGGTCAACGGCCGCCGCACCGTGTCGTGCCTCACGCTCGCCGTGATGAACCAGGGCGCGAAGGTCACCACGATCGAAGGCCTGGGCACGCCGGCGCGGCCGCACCCGATGCAGGCCGCTTTCGTCAGGCACGATGGCTTCCAGTGCGGCTACTGCACGCCGGGCCAGATCTGCTCGGCGGTCGGCATGCTCGACGAGATCCGGCGCGGCGTGCCCAGCCACGCGGCGGCCGACATCGCCGCGCGCCCGCTGCTCTCGCCCGCCGAACTGCGCGAGCGCATGAGCGGCAACCTCTGCCGCTGCGGCGCCTACTCCAACATCGCCGAGGCGATCGGCGAAGTGGCGGGAGTGAAAGCATGAAAGCCTTCAGCTACGAGCGGGCCACCACGCCCGCGCAAGCCGCGGCGGCCGTAGCGGCGCGGCCCGGCGCCAAATTCGTCGCCGGCGGCACCAACCTGCTGGACCTGATGAAGCTGCAGATCGAGGCGCCGGTGCACCTGGTCGACATCAACGGCATCGGGCTGGATCGCATCGAGCGCACCGTCGACGGCGGCCTGCGCATCGGCGCCCTGGTGCGCAATGCCGACCTCGCCACCGATGCCACCGTGCGGCGCGACTACGGTGTGCTGGCGCGCGCGCTCGTCGCCGGCGCGTCGGGCCAGTTGCGCAACATGGCGACCACGGCCGGCAATCTGCTGCAGCGCACGCGCTGCCCGTACTTCTACGACGGCAACATGCCGTGCAACAAGCGCCAGCCGGGCAGCGGCTGTTCCGCCATCGGCGGCTACAGCCGCCAGCACGCGGTGGTGGGCGGCAGCGGCGCGTGCATCGCCACGCACCCGAGCGACATGGCCGTGGCCATGCGGGTGCTCGACGCCACGGTGGAGACCACGAACGCCGCGGGCCGATCGCGCGTGATCCCCATCGCCGACTTCCACCGCCTGCCCGGCAACGAGCCGCACGTGGACACCACGCTGGAGCCCGGCGAGCTGATCACCTCCGTGGTGCTGCCGCGGCCCGCGGGGGGACGGCAGCTGTATCACAAGGTGCGCGACCGGGCTTCGTATGCGTTCGCGCTGGTGTCGGTCGCCGCGATCGTGCAGCGCGATGGCACGGGCTGCGTGGCATTGGGCGGTGTCGCCCACAAGCCGTGGCGCGTCGAAGCCGCCGATGCCGAGTTGCCGCGCGGCGCGAAGGCCGCCGCGGACCGCCTGTTCGCGGATGCGCGCCCCACGGAACACAACGCCTTCAAGCTGCCGCTGGCCGAACGCACCATTGCCTCGGTGCTCGAGCAGGCCAGGAGCTGACCCATGAAATTCGACACTCCCGCGACGACCAACCCGATCGACCAGGGCAAGGTGGTCGGCAAGCCGGCCGATCGCATCGACGGCCTGCTCAAGACCACCGGTACCGCGCCGTATGCGTATGAGCGGCACGACGTCGCCGCCAATCCCGCCTACGGGTGGGTCATCGGCGCCGGCATCGGCAAGGGCCGCATCCGGTCCATGGACCTGGAAGCCGCGCGGCAAGCGCCTGGGGTCCTGGCCATCGTCACCGCGCAATCCGCGGGCGCGCTGGGCAAGGGCAGGATGAACACGGCGAAGCTGCTGGGCGGCCCGGAAGTCGACCACTACCACCAGGCCGTCGCAGTGGTCGTTGCGGAAACCTTCGAGCAGGCCCGCGCTGCCGCGCAGCTGGTGAAGGTGGACTACGAACGCGCTGCGGGCCGCTTCGACCTGGCGAAGGCGAAGGACGACGCCGCGAAGCCGGACGACATGTTCGACGGCAGCGCCGATTCCAGCGTGGGCGATTTCGCGGGCGCGTTCGCGGCGGCGCCCGTGCAGGTGGACTCGACGTACACGACGCCCGACCAGACGCACGCGATGATGGAACCGCACGCCACCATCGCCGCGTGGAACGGTGACCAGCTGACGGTATGGACGTCCAACCAGATGGTCGACTGGAGCCGGGGCGACCTGGCGGCCACCTTGAAGATCCCGAAGGAGAAGGTGCGACTGGTGTCGCCCTTCATCGGCGGCGGCTTCGGCGGCAAGCTGTTCGTCCGCTCCGACGCCGTGCTCGCCGCGCTGGGCGCCCGGGCAACCGGCCGGCCGGTGAAAGTCACGCTGCAGCGCGCGCTGATGATCAACAACACGACGCACCGGCCCGCGACCATCCAGCGCGTGCGCCTGGGCGCGAACCGCGACGGCACCCTCACCGCCATCGCGCACGAGAGCTGGTCGGGCGACCTGCCGGAGGGCAAGCCGGACAGTGCCGTGCACCAGACGCGCATGCTCTACGCGGGCGCCAACCGCCTGACCACGACGCGCCTGGCCACGCTGGACCTGCCGGAGGCCAACGCGATGCGCGCGCCAGGCGAGGCGACGGGCCACATGGCGCTGGAAGCCGCGATGGACGAACTGGCCGAGAAGCTGGGCATGGACCCGGTGCAGCTGCGCATCCGCAACGACACGCAAGTGGTGCCGGACCACTCGCCGCCGAAGGACGATCCGCAGGGGCGGAACGCGCAGGCGGCGAGCGGGCAATCCAGGGCGGCCGGGCAGCCGTTCTCGCAGCGGCAGCTGGTGCGATGCCTGCAGCTGGGTGCGGAACGCTTCGGCTGGAACAGGCGCAACGCGAAACCGGGGCAGGTGCGCGACGGCCGCTGGCTGGTGGGCATGGGCGTAGCGGCCGCCTACCGCGGTGCGCCGACGACGAAGTCCGCGGCGCGCGTGCGGCTGGACCGGCGCGGCATGGTCACCGTCGAAACCGACATGACCGACATCGGCACGGGCAGCTACACCATCATCGGGCAGACCGCGGCGGAGATGCTGGGCGTGCCGCTGAACAGCGTGTTCGTGCGACTGGGCGATTCCGAATTCCCGGTGTCATCGGGCTCCGGCGGGCAGTGGGGCGCCGCCAGTTCGACCGCCGGCGTCTATGCGGCCTGCGTGAAGCTGCGCGAGGCGGTCGCGCGGAAGCTGGGGCTGGATCCCGCGGCCGCGGTGTTCGCGGATGGCCAGGTGCGGGCCGGCAGCCGGCGCGTCGCGCTGCGCGACGCGGCCGCGCAAGGCGATCTCGCCGGCGAGGACGCGATGGAGTTCGGCGACTTGTCGAAGAAGACGCAGCAGTCGACCTTCGGCGCGCATTTCGTCGAAGTCGGTGTCGATGCGTTCACCGCCGAGGTGCGGGTGCGCCGCATGCTGGCGGTGTGCGCCGCGGGGCGCATCCTGAATCCCAAGACGGCCCGCAGCCAGGTGATCGGCGCCATGACCATGGGCGTGGGCAGCGCGCTGATGGAGGAACTGGCGGTCGACAGGCGCCTGGGCCTGTTCGTCAACCACGACCTGGCGTCGTACGAGGTGCCGGTGCACGCGGACATCCCGCACCAGGACGTCATCTTCCTCGACGAGACGGACCCCATGGCCACGCCCCTGAAAGCCAAGGGCGTGGGCGAGCTGGGCATCTGCGGCGTCAGCGCCGCGATCGCGAACGCGATCCACAACGCGACGGGAGTGCGGGTCCGGGACTATCCGGTGACGCTGGACAAGCTGCTGCGCCCGCGGATGCAGGCCGGCTGAGGGGCATGGCTGGAGTCACGCCGGCAGCAGCGGGTGCGCCGGGATGCTCGAGGCGATCCGTTCGCGGGCACGACCGCGGCCTTCCTGCGGCCCTGTCCCTGATTGCGCACCAGGGCGGCGCCGTTCACGAGGACAGCGCCGCCAGCAGCTTCTCGGCGGCCACCGGCTTGTACAGGCAAGGCATGCCGGTGGCCTTGATCGTCGCGATGCGCTCGGGCGCGGTTTCTCCCGTCACGAGAAGCGTGCGCACCGAGGGCATGCGGGCCCGCACGGCCAGCAGGAAGTCGAGTCCGCTGTGCGGGCCCGGCAGGCGGAAGTCCGACACCACGGTGTCGACGCGATGCGTGCGCAGCTGGCGCTCCGCATCCTCGGTGTCGGCCGCGCAGTGCACGGTGCAGCCGTAGGAGGACAGCAGCGCCGAAAGCGCGTCGCGGTTGTCCGCCTCGTCGTCGATGACCAGCACCGATCGCGGCAGGCGCGCCGGCTCGGCCAGGCCGGCTTCCGCATGCGCGTCGTGCGCCACGCCGCCCGCGTGCAGCGTGCGATCGCGCGGCACCCACACCCGAAAGCGCGTGCCGCGGCCGGGCCGCGAGCGCAGTTCCACCGGATGCCGCAGCAGCCCGGACAGGCGCTTCACCACGGCCAGGCCGATGCCCAGGCCGAACGAGCGGTCGCGCTGCGGGTTGTCCACCTGGAAGAACTCGTCGAAGATCTTCTCGCGGTGCTCGGGCGCGATGCCGATGCCGGTGTCGACGACTTCGAAGCACAACACACCGCGGCCCGGCGCCGCGCGGGCAGCCACGAGGATGCCGCCCGCGTGCGTGTACTTGATGGCGTTGTCCACCAGGTTGCCCAGCAGGCGCTCCAGCAGCTGCGGGTCGCTCAGCACCCCCAGGTCGCCCGGCGCCCGCACGCGCAGCTGCACGCCCTTGGCCGAAGCGCGGTCGGCGTACGTGGTCTGCAGCGAGAGGAACAGCTGGTGCACCGACACCTGCTGCAGCCGCGGCTGGATGGCGCCGGCATCGAGCTTGGACACGTCGAGCATGGTGTCGAGGGAGCCGCTGAGCATGCGCACCGAATGGCGCAGGCGCTCGACGGTTTCGCCTGCCGACGCCGGGAACTGCGACCGCGCCAGCACCGACGTGAACAGCGAGATGGCATGCACCGGCTGGCGCAGGTCGTGGCTGGCGGCCGCGAAGAAGCGGCTTTTCTCGCGCTGGGCCGCTTCCACCAGCGCCACCTGTTCCGCGAGCTGGCGGGCGAGTTCCTCCTTCTCGAAGCGCACCGTCAGCGATTCGGCCAGCAGGTCCGCCTGGTGGAAGGTCCAGCGCAGGCACACGGCCAGGTAGAGGGCCATCGCCAGCCCGAACACCCAGCCCACGCCGCCGGACCAGAAGTCGGCCAGCACCAGCCCCAGCCCGGCGGGCAGGCAGTACGCAGCCACCGTCTGGCGATGCGACGGCAGCATCGCGGCCGCCGTGGAGACGGCGCCCATCATGTACGTGGACAGCAGCGCGCCGTACGCGAGGTCGTGGCCGGGCTTCAGCATCCACGGCGCGAGCCCCCACGCGATGCCGTGGGCCAGGATCAGCCGGGTGCGGCGGCTCAACTCGCGCGCGAGCCCTTCGTCGGGCGGCAGCGGGCGCGTCTCGCGCTGCCGCCAGTAGTGCCAGGTGTAGAAGGTGAGGGCGAAGACCAGCGCGGTCCACGCCAGGATCCAGGGCGACCCCGTGCGCCGGTAGAACAGGCCGCACATCACGCCGGCGAAGGGAAACACCACCAGCAGCCGCATCGGCGTGACACGCCGCAGCAGGAATTCCAGCTGCACGCGCTGCACGGAGGCGGGCAATTCCTTCGCGCTGGCGCCGGTCACGTATGCCAGCAGTTGCAGGGGCGCGCGAAGCAGGGCATGCGCCGCGGAGGCGGTCGGCGGCATCGCGTGCGTCCCTAGTTGCTGAACAGGCCGATCAGTTCCGCCCGCGAGCGCACGTTGAAGACGAGGAAGATCGACGAGACGATGTTCTTCACCGACCCGAGCGACAGGCCCGTCTCGTGCGCGATGGCCTGGTTGTCGTGCGAGGAGAGGATCAGCTCCAGCACCTGCACCTGCCGCTTGTTCAGCCTGTCGTCCAGCGGGCGGGCGGCGCGCGGGGGCGATGCGGCGCGTGGCGGCCCGACGCCCGTCGCGATGGCTTCCACCCGTTCCAGCAGCGCGTGCAGGCTGGCCTCGTGGCCCGTCTTGCAGACATAGGCGACGGCGCCGTGCAGGGCCGCTTCGTCCTGGATGCGCGCGTCCTGCAGTCCCGACACCACGATGACCGGCACCGACGGGTGCAGCTGCCGGACCAGCTGCAGGCCGGCCAGGCCGCGCGTGTCGGGCAGGTGCAGGTCGAGCAGCAGCACCAGCACCTCGTGCGCATGGTCCTTCAGCCAGGCCAGCGCATCCGACAGGCTGGCCGCCTCGGCCAGCGGGAACCGGTCACCGAAGCGCTGCCCGAGCAGCGATCGCAGGCCGGCGCGCACGAGGACGTGGTCGTCCACCATCAGGATCGTCCGCGGCGATCCTGCCCGGCCTGGAGGGGGATCGCCGGCGCCTGCGTCCGGGCCAGACTGCTGGAAATGCATGCGCCGGAGAATAACGGCTCATTCCCCGGCGCCACATGACTGGAGTCAGGCCCGCGCTGCCGCGGGCCCGCAGCCGGCTACTTGTGGTAGTAGGTCTGGATGTTGCGGCGGTACGCGTCCGGCGACTCGACCCACATCACCTGCTTGGCCACGGACGCATCCGAGCCGAAGCTCAGCGAGGTGGACACCGTGCCGGTGGTGGTGGGCAGGACGCTTTCTTCCACCGCGTCGACCAGCGTGAAGTCCGAGCGGGTGCGGCGCATCTGCACGTAGCCCTGGGACCACGGGTAGGCGTTGCTCGCCGCGAAGGAGATCGTGCCGCCGCCCGTGCCGAAGGCCGTGAACGCGCCGACGGTGGTGGGGTCGATCGTGGGGAACACGCCGGCGGCGCCGGCTTCGGCCAGCGTGAGCGGGCGGCGCTCGATCTTGAAGCGGTACACGCCGTCGGTGGGCGTGCTGGCCGGCGTCAATTTGGTGCCGCTGCCGTCGTAGGTGGTCACGGTGTACTGCGCGTTGTCGGGGATGGCGGCGATCTGCGCGTCGGTGAGGCCGGCCGCGGTGACGCCCGCGCAGTTCGTGGCCAGCAGGTACGTCTCGGTGCCGCCGCCGGCGATCATCCAGCGGCCGCCCAGCACGGGCTGGTCGTAGCGCAAGCCGCTGGGCGGAAGGCCCGGGCCCGTCACGATGGCGTAGGCGACGGTGCCGCCGTCATTGGCGGTGTTCGGGTTCTCGATGTTGAACTCCAGGCCGGTCTGCACGCAGGTGCCGCCGGACAGGCCATGGTGCTGCGACGTGACGGCGAACCACTCCAGGTTCAGCGTGCGCTGGTCGCCGTGCAGGCGCCAGATGCCGTCGGTGGGGCTCTTGCGCACCTTCCAGTTGTCCAGGCGGCCCAGCTCGACGCCCTGCGCGGTCTTGATCGAGAACGACACGTGCGCGGTCACGCCGGAGGGGTTGGCGTAGTCGATCTGGCGGAACTGCACGTCGGAGAAGGTGGCGCCGACCAGGCTGCTCATGCCCGTGAACTCCGCGACCGAAGTCGCTCGGTTCATGTCGGCCCACAGGAAGTTGGTGGTCATCAGCGGCGTGATGTCGCCGGACGCCGGCAGCCCCGTCGCGAACTTGCCGATGAACGCCTGCAGCGCCTGGCGCACCAGGTCCTGGTCGCTCGCGCTGCTGGCGACGTTGGTGGCGCTGAGCGTCGCGGGCGAGGTCTCGGCCGCCGCCTTCACCGCCAGGTCGTCGGTGACCGTGACGGCGTTGACCACGTTGGAGATCGTCGCGACGTTGGCGGTCGTGTCGTAGCTCACGCGGATGACGTCCAGCGCCTTGTCGATGGCGTCGGACTTCGGCGTGAAGGACGTGTGCAGCAGGTCGATGGCCGCGTCGACGCCCAGCGCGGCCAGCACCGGCAGCAGCTTTTCCTTCAGCTTGGCCACTTCCGCGTCGATCTGGGCCTTGCTCGCCAGCCCGCTGTTGCCGGCCTGCTCGAACTTGTCGAAGTAGTTCAGCGCCAGCTGGCCGGCGATGTTGGACACCACCAGGTCGGTCAGCTGGGTGATGTTGATCCGCCCGTTGACGTCGGCCGCCGTGGCGATGGAGTGGACGGTCGCGTGGATGCCGTTGGCCGACCCGTCGGCGCGGAACACGAAGGGCGCGGTCATGCCCGACACGTCGATGGAGTAGCTGCCGTTGACGCCGATCTCCGCGGAGCGGATGGCGCCCAGGGCGTCCTTCACCGTCACGGTGCCCACCAGGGGCGCGCCGACGGCCGCGACGCCGGTGATCTGGCTTCCGGCCGCGCCATCGCCCGGGGAGGAGGAACCTCCGCCGGAGCCGCCGCAAGCGGCCAGTGAAGCCGCCAGGACCAGGGTGGCGCCGCGCAGGGCCCAGGTTCTTGTCGATCGCATGAAAGTGCCTTTCCGTCCGTCGTTGACTGTTTGTCCGACGGTGGAGGCTACCGATGCCAGCGGATCGCACCATCCCTTGTTCATGGGGTCGGGGCCGCATGAAGCGCCGGCCCGGACGTGAGAACATCCGGACTGCGTCCAACCACCGCGGCGCCGCCGCCGACATGCCGAACACCGCCCCCATCAGCGTCGCACTCGTCGAAGACGATCCCGCCATGCGCGGGATGCTGGAGCGGGTGATCCGCGCGGAGCCCAGCCTGCGCTTCGCCTTCGGCGCCTCCACGGCGGCCGAACTCCTGGCCTGGTTCGAGCGCAACGAGGTGGACGTGCTGCTGGTGGACCTGGGGCTGCCGGACCGGCCGGGCCTGGACGTCATCCGGCGCTGCCGCGAACTGCGGCCCGCCTGCGCATCGATGGTGCTGACGATCTTCGGCGACGAGGTGAACATGCTCGGCGCGTTCGAGGCCGGCGCCAGCGGCTACCTGCTGAAGGACGGCACCGAGAGCGACCTGGCCACCCACATCCTGAGCCTGCATGCCGGCGGCTCGCCCATGTCGCCCACCATCGCCCGGCAGCTGCTGGTGCGCTGGCGCGGGCAAGGCCCCGCCCCGGCCGATGCCGCGCCCGGCGCCGATTCGCTTTCGCCGCGCGAGACGGAGGTCCTCAGCCTCATCGCCCGCGGCTTCACGTATGCCGAGGTGGCGGCGCGCATGGGCGTCCTGCTCTCGACGGTGCAAAGCCACGTGCGCAACATCTACGGCAAACTGGACGTGCACAACAAGGCCGAAGCCCTGTTCGAGGCGCGCCAGCTGGGCATCCTGCGCTGAGGCCGGCGAAGGGCATGCCCGGCGAGTCTCCCAACGCCCTGCCGCACCGGTGGCGCTGGTGGCTGTTGCTCGCGGCGCTTGCCGCGCTGGCGCTGGGCTTCTGGGTGTCGTTGCGGCCGGTCGTGCTTCCCGGCGGCGACATCCTGACGATCGACCACGCGCAGGCGCAGCTTCAGCCCGATGGATTGCCGGCTTACGACGGTCCCGTGGACCTCAATCGGCGCTGGGACACCGAGTTCCCCGGGCGTGGCGGCCGCGCCCGCTACGAGGTCGCGTTGCCGCCCCACGCCGGCACCGAGCCCATGGCGCTGCTGTTCTCTCGCGTCGGCAGCCAGGTCGAAGTGCGGGTGAACGGCGCCACCGTCCATGTCTGGGGAACCCTCGGCGATCCTGCCTACGACGCGGCGAAATTCCCGGTGATGGCCCTGGTGCCGGCCGCGCTGCTGCACGCCGGCCGGCCGAACGAACTGCGCGTGGACGTCACCCTCCAGCCGATGCGCCTGGGCGGCCTGTCGGTGTTCCACTACGGCCCGCACGATGCCATCGAGCGGATCTACGACAACCACCGCCGCTGGCGGGAGATCGCCTTCCTGGTGTTCGCGGTGGGCCTGGCGGGTATGAGTGCGTTCACCGGCGCCCTGTGGCTGCGGCAGCGGGTGCCCCTGTATGGCTGGTACAGCCTGGGCGCGCTCTTCGGCGTGCTGCGGATCGTCGAGCGCGCCGCTCCCGCGGTGCCGGTCCCCTGGCCCTGGATCGGCGCGCTGGGGGCCATCTGCTACCTGTTCCACATGGTGCTGATGTGCCGCTTCTCCGTGCTCGCGACCGGGCCGGCGCCGCGGGCGACCGACCGCATCCTCGACCTGGGGACGCTGTTCAGCGCCGCGACCGCGATGCTGGCCTATGGGCTGCACTGGCCCTGGCTGCTGACGCTCGGGCTCTGCGCCACCGCCGCCGTGTCCTATGTCTGCATGTGGACCGTGGGCCGCCGCGCGTGGACCAGCGGCGACCGCAAGGCCTGGGTGCTGGCGGCCGTCCTCGGTGCTTCGATCGCCGCGGGCGCGCACGATCTCGTGTTCGTGCGGCTGTCCGGGGCCAACGGACTGCACGCCACCTACCTGCAGCACGCCATGTTCGGATTCGCGCCCGTCATGGGCTGGCTGATCGCCGAGCGCTACAGCCGCACGGTGGCCGGCTTCGAGGCGCTGAACCAGGACCTCTCGCGCCGGGTGGGCGAGCGCGAACGGCAGCTGAAGGCCGCCTTCGACGCCATGCGCGAGCAGCAGCACCACCAGTCGGTCGCCGACGAGCGTCAGCGCATCATGCGCGAGATCCACGACGGCGTGGGCTCGCAGCTGGTGGCGCTGCTGAACATGGTGGAGCGTCCGCAGGCGGACTCGCGCGAGTTGCGCGAGCACGTGCAGCTCGCGCTGGACGAGATGCGCATGGCGGTCGATTCGCTGCAGCCCGCCAACGACGACCTCGCCACGGTGCTGGCGACCCTGCGCTACCGGCTGCAGCCGCGCCTGGAAGCGGCGGGCATCGCGGTCGCGTGGGAGGTGGCGGAGCTTCCCGAGCGGCGCGAGCTGTCGCCGCACGTCGTGATGCACGTGCAGCGCATCCTGCTCGAAGCCTTCACCAACGTGCTGAAGCACGCGCGCGCGACGCACATCGCGGTGCGGGGCTACCTGGATGGCGAGGGGACGGCCGTCATCCTGCAGATCGCCGACAACGGCGCCGGCTTCCGCGGCGATGCGCAGCCGGAAGGTGCGGGCCGGCGGCGCGGCGGCCGGGGGCTGGACAACATGCGGTCGCGCGCGGCCGCCATCGGGGCGCACCTGCGCATCGAGCCGTCGCCCGCAGGCGGCGCCTGCGTCACGCTCGCCTTGAAGGTCGAGAAGGAAACGGGCCCTTAAGGCCTTTTTCACGCCCGGCGGCCGCACCCCGCTGACCGGTGCCTGACGCGCCGCGTGACGGAACTTCCGCGATGTATCAGTATCCCAATTCGCCTGGGACCGGGATGCACCGGGCGCGGAGGTCAACATGCAAACAGGCCATCACGTCGCACACACCGGCGCGCGAGAGCCGGTACGCGGCATCGCATCGCGGGAGTCGCCTTCATGGGCGACACGGGTGATCGCGATGCCGTTGTCGTTCTCCGGCGAGCTCGGCGTCGCGATCGCGTGCGCGGCCGTGGCGATCGGCATCCGGTTCCTGCTCGATCCCTGGCTTGCCCAGCAGCACGTCTACACCATCGCCTTCGCCGCCACGGCGGTGGCCGCGCTCGTCGCGGGCTGGCGCGCGGGCGTGGTGTGCGCGCTGCTGGCGCAACTGAGCAGCAACGTGCTGTTCGTCGAGCCTCGCGGGACGTTCTCGACGTCCCCGGAGGACGCAGCGCAGGCGGCGACCTTCTACCTGATGGCGCTGGTACTGCTCCTGGTCACGAATGTCGCCGTGCGGGCCCATCGCGCCCTCGGCTCGCTGGTGCTTCGCCTGCGCCATGCCGACGAAGCCAAGACCGAACTGCTGGCGACCATCGCCCACGAGCTGCGCAATCCCGTTTCTGCGATGCAACTGGCGGCCGACCGCGTCGAGATGGACGACCGGCCCGAAGTGCGGGAGAAAGCGGTCGCCGTGATCAACCGCCAGCTGGCGCATGTCACCCGGCTGGTGGAAGACCTGACCGACGCTTCGCGCATCCACAACGGGAAGATGTCCCTGTTCACGGCGCCGCACCGGGTGTCCGAGCTGCTGAACCGGGCGAGCGAACTCGTGGAGCCGTCGCTGCAGCGGCGCCGGCAGCGCCTGGTGTTGGAGTGCGCCGACCAGGTGGTGAAAGTGGACAGCGCCCGCATCGTCCAGGTGTTCGCCAACGTCCTGCACAACGCTTCGAAGTATTCGCCCGACGGCACGGGCATCCGGGTCACGGTGGAGACCCTGGGCAAGCAGGTCTGCATCAAGGTGATCGACGAAGGCGTGGGCATCCCGAACGAGAAACTCGAATGGGTGTTCGACTGCTATGCGCAGGTGAAGACGGGCGGCGACGGGCTGGGCCTGGGGCTGTCGCTGGTGCGCAGGCTGCTCGAACTGCACGGCGGCACCATCAAGGCGCTGAGCCGCGGCGCCGGGGAAGGCGCCACCTTCGAAGTGTCGCTCCCCCTCGCACCGCCCGAATGAGCTGCCGGAAGCGCCGCGCGGCTATTCCTTCACCGCGCCCGTCAGTCCGGAGACGTAGTACTCGACGAAGAACGAGTAGATGACGGCCACGGGCAGCGAGCCCAGCAGCGCGCCGGCCATCAGCGCGCCCCAGTGGTAGACGTCGCCTTCCACCAGTTCCGTCACCACGCCCACCGGCACCGTCTTGACCTCGGACGAGGACACGAAGGTGAGGGCGTAGATGAACTCGTTCCAGGACAGCGTGAACGCGAAGATGCCGGCGGAGATCAGGCCCGGCACCGACAGCGGCAGGACGATCTTCCACAGGATCTGCAGGCGGCTGGCGCCGTCGATCAGCGCGCATTCCTCCAGCTCGAACGGGATGGAGCGGAAATACCCCATGAGCAGCCAGGTGGAGAACGGAATGAGGAAGGTGGGGTAGGTGAGGATCAGCGCCCAGGTGGTGTCGAACAGCCCCAGCTTGAACACGATGGCCGACAGCGGGATGAACAGGATGGACGGCGGCACCAGGTAGGCCAGGAAGATCGACAGCCCCATCTGGCGCGAGCCGCGGAAGCGCAGGCGCTCGATGGCGTAGGCCGCGAGCACCGAGCACAGCAGCGACACGAAGGTGGCGACCACCGAGACGAACACCGTGTTCCACATCCACTCGGGATAGGACGTGTGGAACAGCAGCTTCTCGAAGTGAGCCAGCGTCGGACCGACCACCCAGAACGGGTTGCCGCCGCGCGAGAGCAGTTCGTTGTCCGGCTTGATGGACGTGACGACCATCCAGTAGAACGGGAACAGCAGCACGAAGACGAAGATGGCCAGCGGGAGGTAGACCGTCACCACCCGCCGCGGCAGCGACGAGAGGTAGGCCATGCCCTGGGTGTCGGTGTCGCCGGCTTTCATTCGTTGTCCGCGCCTTGCTGCCACGCGCGCCGCTGCAGCCCGAAGTAACTGAAGAGGATGGCCGCCAGCAGGAAGGGCACCATCGCCACCGCGATGGCCGCCCCCTCGCCGAGCGCGCCGCCGGAGATGGCGCGCTGGAACGACAGCGTGGCCATCAGGTGGGTTGCGTTCAGCGGGCCGCCGCGCGTGAGCACGTAGATCAGCTGGAAGTCGGTGAAGGTGAACAGCACCGAGAAGGTCATCACCACCGCGATGATGGGCGTCAGCAGCGGCAGCGTGATGTAGCGGAACCGCTGCCACCCGGTGGTGCCGTCGATGGCGCCGGCTTCGTACAGCGAAGGCGAGATGGTCTGCAGGCCCGCCAGCAGCGTGATGGCCACGAACGGCACGCCGCGCCAGATGTTGGCCGCGATGGTGGACAGGCGGGCGTTGATCGGGTCGCCCAGGAAATCGATGTAGCGGTCGATCAGGCCCATCTTCACCAGCGCCCAGCTGACGATGGAGAACTGCGCGTCGTAGATCCACCAGAAGGCGATGGCCGACAGCGCCGTGGGCACGATGTACGGCAGCAGGATCACGCTGCGGAAGAAGGTCTTGAGCGGAAGGTTCTCGTTCAAAAGAAGCGCCAGCCACAGGCCGAGCGCGAACTTGATGACGCTGGCCACCGCCGTGTAGAAGAGGGTGTTGAACAGCGCGAGCCGCGTGACCTGGTCGTCCCACAGGAAGCGGTAGTTCTCCAGGCCGATCCATTCGCCGCCGCGGCCGATCTTGGTGTCGGTGAACCCGAGCCACACGCCCAGCCCGAGCGGGTAGGTGAGGAACAGCAGCAGCAACACCGCCGCGGGCAGCATGAAAGCCAGCCCGAGCAGGTTGCGGCTGTTCTGCAGGCGATGCAGCGCGCCGGGCGTGCCCGGCGCGTCCGCCGCGGCGGCGTCAGACCTTGTAGTAGCGCTCGGCACGCTGCTGGGCCCGTTGCATCGCTTCCTTCGGCGTCTTGGAGCCGCTGACGGCTTCGGCCACCATGTTGACGACGATGAAGTCGGCGCCCGCGCCGGCCGAGGCGTAGCCCAGCTTGCCGGCGTAGCCGGCCGGCCGCATGTTCTTCACGGCGTCTCGGTACGGCGTGACCTTGGGGTCGGCCGTCCACAGCGGGATCTTGGTGTACGCCTCCAGCGGCGGGGCCGTGTAGCCGCCCGACGCGGCGAGCCAGGGCTCGAACTGCTCCTGCTCCATCATGAAGCGCAGGAACTCCTTGGCGGCCTTCGGGTACTTGCTGTACTTGAAGATCATCTGGTTGAAGAACAGGTGCGACTCGGTGGGCTGGCCCACCGGGCCGACCGGGAACGTCGCGTGCTGGATGTCCTGCGCGATCTCCTTCATCTTGGGATCCGGCGAGTTCTTGGCGGCGTAGTAGATGGAGATGCCGTTGTTGGTGACGGAGATCTGGCCGTCCAGGAATGCCTTGTTGTTGTTCGGGTCCAGCCACGACAGCGTGCCGGGGATGAAGTTGGCGTACAGCTCCTTGCCGTAGTCCAGCGCCTTGGCGGTCTCGGCGCTGTCGATGATCACCTTGTTGTTCTTGTCGACCAGCATGCCGCCGAAGGCCCACACCAGCCAGTTGCACCACAGGCCGTCGCCGGTGGCGTTGCCCAGCGCCATGCCGCCGGGCGTGCCCTTGTCCTTCAGGGCCTTGAACAGCTTGAGGAAGTCGTCGGTGGTCTTCGGGAAAGCGTCGAAGCCGGCGGCCTTCACCATGCTCTGTCGGTACACCATCATCGAACCCGCGCAACCCAGCGGCACGGCGATCCACTTCCTGCCGTCGGGGCGGCAGTAGGCCTGCGCGCCCGGGAACCAGCCGCCGTACTTCTTGCCCAGGTACTCGGACAGGTCGGTCACGTCCAGCAGCTTGTCCGGGTACAGGTTGGCGTCGTCGTTGGTGGACAGGATGATGTCCGGGCCGCCGCCGGTGTTGGCCGCCACCGCGGCCTTGGGACGCACGTCTTCCCAGCCCTCGTTGTCCACCCGCACGTCGATGCCGTACTTCTCGGTGAACTTCTTGACGTTGGCCATGTACTGGTCTTCGTCGCCCTGCACGAAGCGCTTCCAGCGCAGCACGCGCAGCTTGGCGCCTTTCTCCGGCTGGTTGGCCCATTGCGCCTGGGCCACGCCCGGCCAGAGCATGGGCAGCGAGACGGCGGCGGCGCCCGCGGAAGCTTTCTTCAGGAACTTGCGACGGTTGTCGGACATGGTGTCTCCTTCGTGGTTGGATGGCGCAAGGGAAAACCGGAAAGCTCAGGCGGCCAGGCGCGCGCCGGTGGACGCGTCGAACAGGTGGGCCCGCGCCGCGTTGGGACGCAGGCGGATCACCTGGCCGGGATGGAACTCGTGGCGCTCGCGGAACACGCTGGTGACGTCCACGCCCGCGAGCTTGGTGAACACCTGGGTGTCGGCGCCTGTGGGCTCGACCACGATGACCTCGGTGGGCACGCCGTCGCCTTCGCCGGCCAGCTCCATGTGTTCGGGCCGCGTGCCGTAGACGACGCTGCGGCCGTCCTCTGCCGCGGCCGCGTTGGCCGGCATGGGCAGTGACGAGCCGTCGCCGAACTCGATGCGCGCGGCGCCGGCGGCGCGGCGCACCACGCCGGGCAGGAAGTTCATCGCCGGCGAGCCGATGAAGCCGGCAACGAACTGGTTGGCCGGCCGGTCGTACAGCTCCAGCGGCGAGCCGGTCTGCTCGACCACGCCGTCGCGCATGACGACGATGTTGTCGGCCATCGTCATCGCCTCGATCTGGTCGTGCGTGACGTACACGGACGTGGTGCCCAGCCGCTGGTGCAGCGCCTTGATCTCGGTGCGCATCTGCACGCGCAGCTTGGCGTCCAGGTTGGACAGCGGCTCGTCGAACAGGAACACCTGCGGGTCGCGCACGATGCAGCGCCCCATGGCCACGCGCTGGCGCTGGCCGCCCGACAGCTGCCGCGGGTAACGGTCGAGCAGCGGCTCCAATCCCAGGATGGATGCGGCCTTGCCCACGCGCTGCTGGACTTCCGCCTTCGACTGCCTGGCCAGCATCAGGCTGAAGGCCATGTTGTCGCGCACCGTCATGTGCGGGTACAGCGCGTAGTTCTGGAACACCATGGCGATGTCCCTTTCCTTGGGCAGCATGGCGTTGACGACGCGCCCGCCGATCAGCACTTCGCCGCTGCTGATCTCCTCCAGTCCCGCGATCATGCGCAGCAGCGTGGACTTGCCGCAGCCCGAGGGGCCCACCAGCACGGTGAACTGCCCATCCTGGATGTCGATGTCGACGCCCCGGATGATGTGGGCCGCACCGAAATACTTTTCGACTCGCCTGATCTGAACGGAAGCCATCGTGTCCTTGCAGCTGGGGTCGCGAACCCGGATTCACCGGCAAGGCATTCGAATCCCCGGGGGTTCCGTCCGGCAATCGGGGAAATACCAAGCATGAGGCGTCCGGTCAGGTTGAACTGATCAGTGGTGTTTCAGTTGTTTTTCGCGAGTGCGGTCCCGTTGGCGATGCGTCCGCATTGAACGTATAAGGCACGTGGGCCAACCGGGTCCGACGCAAAAAAGGGAGGCAACCATGGTGAGAGTCCGCGCGCGCCTGTTGCTGGCAGGCGCAACGTTTTCCCTGTTCTCGTTCGCCGCGCTGGCCGCCGGCGTCAGCGTGCGGATGGACGACGCCGATCCGTCCACCGCGCCGTTCCCGAGCAACCGCTTCACGGTGTTCGACGGCACGCAGAACACCTTGCGCCGCGTGAACCTGCCCAAACCCGATTGCAGCGTGCGGGTGAGCGATTGCCAGGACATCGACGTCATCAACACGCTCGACGGCTTCTCCACGCAGCCGCGCATCACGGTGCCTTTCACCGGCGACATCGATCCGGCCACGGTCAACAGCGACACCGTCTTCCTGGTGAACCTGGGCGACACGTTGACCCTGGGCGGACTGGGCGACAAGGTCGGCATCAACCAGGTGGTCTGGGACCCGGCCACCAGGACGCTGGTGTTCCAGAGCGACCAGCTGCTGCAGCAGCATTCGCGCTACCTGCTGGTCGTCACCGACGGCGTGCGCGACGCGGCGGGCAAGAAGGTCCAGAGCGGCGGCAACGGCGACGAGTTCGGCATCGCGGTGGGACGTGGCGCCGCGGGCGCCGACTACCGGCGCGAGCTGCGCGACGCCGTGCGCGGGGTGCGCTCGGGCGACCGCAAGATCGTCGCGGCCAGCCTGTTCAGCACGCAGAGCGCCACCACGGAGCTGGCCAGGATCGGCCGCCGCATCAGGCAGTCCACCCCGGCGCCGGTGAACTTCAACATCGGCACGACGGACCAGGGCACGGTGCAGGCCCTGTTCGCGACGGCGTCGCTGATCGGCGTGCAGTTCCAGCGGCAGACCGGCACGGCACCGGTGTTCACGACCAGCCTGCTGCCGACGCCGGCGCTGAACATCGTTCCGGGCGCGGTGGCGGCCATCGCGTACGGCACCTTCAACTCGCCCGACTACCTGACGCCCGGCAAGTACATGCCCGCCACGTCGACGCTCACCGGCGAGCCGCAGCCGCAGGGCACCGGCAGCATCGTCGTGCAGATCTTCCTGCCCGCCGGCCCGAAGCCGGCGCAGGGCTGGCCGGTCGCCATCTTCGGCCACGGTTTCGGCGACAGCATGTACGGCGCACCCTGGGTGGTGGCCTCGACGCTGGCTTCACAGGGCATCGCCACCGCTTCCATCAACGTCGTCGGCCATGGCGGCGGGCCGCTGGGGCGGCTGATCGTGCTGCGCCCGAGTCCCGACGCCACCGTGGCCGTCCCCGCCGGCGGCCGCGGCATCGACCAGGACGGCAACGGCACCATCGACGCCACGGAGGGCAGCAGCGCGGCGCCGCCTCGCAGCGTGATCAGCAGCCGCGACGCCCTGCGCCAGACGGTGGTCGACCTGATGCAGCTGGTGCGGCAGATCGAAGCGGGTGTCGACGTGGATGGCGACGGCACGGTCGACCTCGATGCGCAGCGCATCTACTACGCCGGCCAGTCGTTCGGCGGCATCTACGGCGTGATGTTCCTGGGCACCGAGCCGTCGATCAAGGCCGGCGTGCCCAACGTGCCGGGCGGCTCCATCCCCGAGATCGTGCGCCTGAGCCCGGTGTTCCGCCCGCTGGGTGGCATCGCTCTGGCCGGCCGCATCCCTTCGCTCATCAACGTGGGCGGCATCCAGTTCAACGAGAACATCCCGCTGCGCGACCAGCCGCCGCTGGTCAACACCGTGGCCGGCGCGATGGACATCCAGAAGTGGTTCGACTGGCAGCAGTGGGTGCAGCAGCCCGGCAACCCGGTGTCGTACGCGGCCCAGATCCGCAAGCAGCCGCTGCCGGGCGTCGCGGCCAAGCCGGTGATCATCCAGTTCGCCAAGGGCGACCAGACGGTGCCCAACCCGACCGCCAGCGCCATCGTGCGTGCCGGCGACCTGACGGACCGCACCACTTATTTCCGCAACGACCTGGCCTTCGCGGCGAACCCCGCCGTGAGCAAGAACCCCCACACCTTCCTGACCAACGTGACGGGCGCCGGCGCGCCATTCGCCATCGCCGCGCAAATGCAGATCGCGACGTTCTTCGCGAGCAACGGCATGGTGTTCATCGACCCGGACGGCGCCCAGCCGTTCTTCGAAGCCCCCATCGCGGGTCCGTTGCCGGAAGTGACCAACTTCATCCCCTGACAGAGGAGGCCGCCATGCGATTCATGGTGATGGTGAAAGCGACCGCCGACAGCGAAGCCGGCGTGTTGCCCACGCAGGAAGAGTTCGCCGCGATGGGCGCCTTCAACGAACAGCTGGTGCGCGCCGGCGTGATGGAAGCGGGCGAGGGCCTGCACCCCAGTTCACGCGGCGCGAGGGTGGCTTTCTCGGGCAAGGACCGGCGGGTGATCGACGGCCCGTTCGCCGAAACCAAGGAGCTCGTCGCCGGCTTCTGGATCTGGAAGTGCGCTTCGCTGCAGGAAGCGATCGAGTGGGTGAGGAAGTGCCCCAACCCGATGCGCACCGATTCCGAGATCGAGATCCGGCAGATCTACTCGGCCGAGGACTTCGGCGACGCGCTGACGCCCGAGCTGCGCGAGCAGGAGGAGCGGCTGCGCAAGGAAGTGCAGTCGCGCGCCGCCTGACCCGGGCGGCCCGCGCTACTTCATCGCCGCGATCTGCGCGTCGGTCAGCAGGCCGCGGCTCGTGAGGGCCTGCTGCTCCGTCGCGGTCAGCGTGCCGCCGGCGAAGGCGCCCATGAGGTACAGCGCCGGCTTGGGATTGCCCAGCGTGTACATCAGGCCGAAGCGGTTCTCGGGCGCGCTCTTGGAAGGCTCGTCCAGCAGCTCGTAGGCGATGACGGACTCCAGGTTCACGACCTTCTGGTTGCGCAGGTCGGTCAGGTGCCTGGCGATGGACTTCAGGCACGTCTCCGTGACCGATGCGCCCGCCTGGTTCTCGAAGTTCGAGTCGTAGGTCTCGCCGCAGTTGAACTCGTTGATGGTCACCGGCTTGCCGAAAGCGGCCAGCTGCGCGAGAGGTCCGCCGGCGCCGTACCAGGTGTCGCTCAACAGGCTCGCATCACCGTAGTGCGGATAGATGTGGTAGCCCGTCACGTCCCACGTCACGCCCTGCTGCTTCATGAACGTGAGGAAGCCCCAGTCGCGCCCGACGGCGCCCAGGATCACGCGCTGGCCCTGGTCGTGCACGGCGCGCGAGATGCCGCGCGCCACCGCCGCCAGCGTCATCGCGCAAGGGCTGTTGGTGTAGGCGCCGGTGTTCGCATTCTGGCTGTTCCACGCGACCTGGCCGCCCACGTCCTGGCGCAGCTGGATCTCGTTCAGGATCTCGTAGTCATGCGCGATGTCCTTCATCGCGCCCACCATCTGCAGCGCCTGGTTGTACGAGTTCTGTTCGACCGTCGACAGGCTCTGGCTGCACGTGTAGTCCCACTGGTAGCTGTTCTGCAGCACCAGCTGCGCCTTGCCGCCGTTCTGGTTGATCCTGGTGACCTGGTCGCGCAGCAGCGTCGTGTCGCCGTTGACCACGTAGTCGAGCCGCGCCTGCCTGAGGCCGCGGCTGGCCATGATCGAAGCGATCTGGCCGTTGGCCGATGTCGAGCCGCCGCCGGTGTGGATGTTCACGCCGATGTCGATGCCGCCGGCTGAGCCCGCGGGGACACCCGTGCTGCCGGTGCCAGAGCCGGTGCCCGTGCCCGTGCCCGTGCCCGTGCCGCCGGAATTGCCGGTCCCGCGGCCGGTGCCCGTGCTGCCCGTCCCACCGGCCACGGTCACCACCGTGCCCGAGGCCGACTCGCTGCCGGCGGCCGTCGCGGCCGCATCACCGCCGCCGCCACCACCGCAGCTGGCGAGGAAGGCCATGGTGGCCAGGAATGCGGAGGTGCAGATCAAACGTTCTTTCATGCTCTCGACAGGTGTGTGGATCGTTCGCCGGCCGCCATCCGCAGCTCAGCAGAAGGCGCGAACTGTAGGCACGAACTGTCGAGCTTCCGTGCCACACACGATTGGAAACGTTACGGCCGACGACCTGGGGTCGCAGCTCTGCCGTTGAAGCGGAAAAGCGTTGCGCATCAAGTTACGGGCTGACGCACTCTGCGCGACATATTGCCGCCGCGAGAGAGCGGCGGCATGGGACCTTGCTCCTATGCTCAGCTGGTGATCATCGACCTCATCGACGGCACCTACGAGCTGTTCCGCCACTTCCATGGCCTGCGCCGCTTCACGAAGGGAGAGGACCCGTCGCACGGCGCCGTCATCGGCGTCCTGAACGGCACGCTGCAGCTGTTGGAGAACCGGGCGACGCACGTCGGCGTGGCGACCGACCACGTGATCGAGTCCTTCCGCAACCGGCTGTGGCCGGGCTACAAGACGGGCGAGGGCATCGAGCCGGCGTTGCGCGCGCAGTTCCAGCCGCTGGAAGACGGCCTCGCGGCGATGGGGGTCGTGGTGTGGCCGATGACGGACCTCGAAGCCGATGACGCGCTGGCGAGCGCCGCCCATCTCGCGAGCCAGGACGCGGCGGTGCAGAAGGTCCTGCTGTGGACGCCCGACAAGGACCTGGCCCAGTGTGTGCGCGGTGATCGCGTGGTGCAGGTGGACCGGCGGGCCAACAAGGTCCGCACGGCCGACGACATCCGGCAGAAGTTCGGCGTCGCGCCGCCACTCATTCCCGATTTCCTGGCGCTGGTGGGCGACGCGGCCGACGGCTACCCCGGCATCAAGGGCATCGGTGCCGTCGGCGCCGCGCGGTTGCTGAACATGGACGGCCCGCTGGAATTGTTCCCGCCGGATGTCCTGGGCGACCAGCACCGGACGGCGATGCTGTTCAAGAAGCTGGCGACCTTGAGGACCGACGCGAAGCTGTTCTCCCGCGTGGCGTCACTGCGCTGGAAAGGCCCGGCGGCATCTTTCGCCGCGTGGACCGAACGCATCGGCGCGCCGAAGTTGCTGGCGCGCGCGCAGGCGGCTCACGCGCTGGTGCAAGCCAGAAGCTGAACCCGTCAGGCGGGCGGCGCGGGAGGGCGACACGGGTACTGCCCGTCGATCCAGCTGTCGAGCACTCGTCCCTGCGCCGCCCGCCGCCCCGTGCTGCGGTACTGAGCCGTGGACAGTTGCATCCGGTTGGCATCCGCAGCACGCGGCCGTGCAAGAATGTTCCACGTTTTTTTTTGCAGGAGCCGCCATGAAGAAGCTCGCCGCCCTTTTTTCGCTGATCGCATTCGCGTCCCTCTCGCATGCAGCCGACTCCGCCTGCATGACCGCTGCCAAGGACAAGAAGCTGGCCGGCGCGGCCCAGAAATCGTTCGTCAAGAAGTGCGAAACCGATGCGAAGGCGAAGTGCGAAGCGGCGGCCGACGACAAGAAGCTGGCCGGCGCGGCGAAAGCCAGCAACGTGAAGAAGTGCATCCGGGAGACGCCGCCCGCTTCCTGAACAGCTTGACGTCCGTGCCGGGCCGCCGGTTCAATGGTCTTCTTCGTCCAGGAGACCCGCATGGCGCTCTTCCGGCCAATCGCTGCCCTCGCGGCTGCCTGCACCGTGGCTTTGGGCGGCTGTGCTTCGTCTCCGCCGAGTGACCCGGTGCAGACGCTCATCGACGGCTCGCGGGGCATGGACAACTTCGTGAACATGGGCGGCGCGAACTGGCATGCCGAAGGCGATGCCATCGTCGCCGACAGCCGGCCTGGCAACGAGCCGACCTACTACCTCGCGACCAGGAGCACGTACAAGGACTTTCGCCTCCACGCGGAGTTCTGGGTGAGCGACGACGCCAACACCGGCATCTACATGCGCTGCTCCGAAGTGCGGCCGATGACGGACCGCACCTGCCTGGAGGCCAACATCTTCGACAAGCGCCCCGACCCGAGCTACGCGACGGGCGCGCTCACGTGGCTGGTGAAGGCGCCCGTGCCGGTGCCGAAGACCGGCGGGCAGTGGAACACGATGGACATCCTGGCCAAGGGCACTCACATGGAGGTGACGCTCAATGGCGTGAAGACCGCGCAGACCGACGAGTCGCGCGACGTCCGCGGCGTGATCGGGCTGCAGTACGCCGGCGGCGTGGTCAGGTTCCGCAAGCTGCAGATCCAGCCGCTCTGAGGCAGGGGCTGCCGGGGCTGGATTCGTCACGGGCGGCGTATCGCCCGCGCCACGACTTTTCATGAAGTTGCCGTGCGCCGGCTTCGCTGCTCACGGATTCAGCAATCCGCTGGAAGCCGCGCAGGCCGTGGCGCGCGCGGGTTTGCCAAGGCCTTTTCCACAAGCTTCTCCACGCCGGCTGTGAGTCGTTCGGCCCGGAAGTTATGGTAGGCAGCTTCCGGGGACGGCGTCCAGGCTGTCACGGGAACTACTGCATGGGCACTACAAGAAATTCAGGCGCGCGCAAGGATCCCGGGCGACCATCTGATCGCCATGAATTACGGCGTCAGTGCGTTCGCAGGCGCTACACGCGCCTTCATCCGCCGGGCTTCCATGCCCGCCGTTCCGCGGCTGCAGGCCGGTGCTCCTCCCTACGCTGCCGACTACCAGGCGCTCGCGCGCGGGCTGCGGGTCATCCTGTCCCGCGTGCCGCGACTGGCGCTGCAGCTGGATTTCCCAGCGTCCGCGCACGCCTATTCGTACCTGCGCCGTCAGCTGGCCATCCCGGCCTACCCGGTGGGCCTGCGCGCCGGCCTGCTCATGGAACTGATGCACGAGATTGCGTCGGTGGGGGACCCACTCACACAGGCGGCCGCCCGGCGCTGCTTTGAACGCGCCAGGTCCATCGCGGCTGCTTCGGACCTGGATCGGGATCGCCTGCCGTCCTAGCTCGCTTCCTGCGAGGCGCAATGCAAAGACAGGATGGCCGTGCGCGGCCCATCCAGTTGAAATCGCATGGTCTTCAGGGAGGGGATCATGTCGGCGGGTTTGCAACTCGAGGAGCGGGGCGACGTCCGGGACATTGCGCCGCCCGGGGACCAGGAGTTCCCGGACACACAGGCGGTTCTGGCGCGGGCCGTGCTCCAGGTACTCTTCGAGGTTCTGCCCCCGGGGGGCGTGCCCTCGGGCGCATTCAGCGCCACCGTCACCGCGTGCGGCGTGGCGCCCGGAACCTGCATCGTGCTCATCCAGCTGGCATCGGGCCGCCTGCGCGCCCAGGCCGCCAAGCTGGCATCCCTCGCGAAGCTCGCGGCGGAGATCAAGGCACGGTGCTTCGACCGCCACAGGGTGAGCGTGACCGAGGTCTACTGGTCCGTCGCCGACGGCGGCTTGCGGCCGCAGGTGGCTCCCGCGCCCCGCGATGAGCGGCTGCGCGTGGACGACGCCACGTACCTGATGCTGGAGCGCGCGATCCGGGAAACCCCGCAGCACCGCAAGCGCTACGAGGTGCCGGGCCCGCGCCGCAAGCCCCGGTTCGCCTGAGCGGGTTTCGTGCGGGCGCCGATGTCCTAGGCCAGCGCCTGGACACCGAAGCTGGCCACGAGGAAGTCGCGGACGCAGGACGCCGTCTCGGCAACCGTCTGCTCCTCCGCCGCGGCCGCCGCGGCCACGCCGATGTCGACCGTGATCCGGTCCTCCTTGCGGAGCAGGCGCAGCACCACCTGCTTGCCGGTGGTTCCCTGCAAGGTCTCGGCGAGCAGGCTGCACGCGAACCCCGCCGCGATGTGCGCGAGACCTTCGAAAGCCTCGCGGGATCGCGCATAGCGCCCGGATTGGAGGCCCCTTCGCTCCAGGGCCTGCTGCAGGTACCCGAACATCGCCGGGTTGTCCCGGCGGCCGGGAAGTATGAACCGGTCGAACGCGTTGAGATCGCTGACGGCGACCAGGCGCTGCCTGGCGAGTTCGTGCGAGGCAGGCAAGGCGGCCATCATTTCGGCTTTCGCGACGCGCGTGACCTTGAGGCCTTCGCCGGCCACCGGCAGCAGGACGATGGCGGCATCGAGCTCGCCGAAAGCAAGCATGCGGGCCAGTTCGTGGCTTCCGCGCAGCTCGAGATGAACCCTCACGCCGCAGCGCCGGCGCAGGTTCTCCCGCAGCTCCGGCAGGCGGACGGCGTCCAGCGCGAAGCACACGCCGAGCCGGAGAACGGAAGGCGGGGACGCCACCCCGATCTGGCCCAGGTCTGCGGAGAGCCGGCGCATGAAGCGTTGCGCGGTCTGCAGCAGCTTCTCGCCCGCGGGCGTCAACTCGCATTTGCGGGTGCTGCGGTCGAGAAGCCTCGTGCCGAGGATCTCTTCCAGCTGCCTGATCGTGCGGGTCACCGGTGCCTGGGTGACGTGCAGCCGGGCGGCGGCGGAATGGAAGTTGAGCTCCTCGGCGACCGCTATGAACGTCCTCAGGTGCCTGAGTTCCACCGTATCGATAGCGTTCGTCATCCGCGAAGTCTAGGAATGGCGCCCGCCACGCGTCCAATCCCATTTCGAGCGATGCGTCGAACGTAACGCTGCGGCGCTCTTGCTTGCGCGGCATTGACCCGAAAGCAATTGTCGCCAGCGCTGCCGGCACCTAGATTCGCCTCACCCTGTCCTTGGCCACTGGTGCTGACGCGAAATGAAAACCTCACTGATCTTCCGCAAGACCATGTCGGGCGTCATGGAGTTCAAGAACAGGTCGATGGCGCTGTCCCACCAGCAGCGGCTCATCCTGATCATCATCAACGGCAAGAGGACCGTCGGTGACATCCTGGCGATGACCGAGGACAGCGAGGCGGGAACCAGGGACTTCGATCACCTGGCGTATTTCGGCCTGATCGCGGTGTGCGGGGACACCGAGGCGCGGGAGCCGGTCCAGGAAGCCGCGGATGATCCCGTCGAACTCCAGCGGCGATTCCGCGCGGCGTATCCCGTGGCCGTGTCCCTCACGGGCAGCCTCGGCCTGGCGGGCTTCAAGCTGAACCTGGCCGTCGAGCGCGCGACGACCTTCCACGATCTGGTCGAGGTGTCGAAGCGGTTGCGAAAGGTGGTGGGGCCGCAGCGCTTCCAGCCGCTGAAGGATGCGCTTTCGGGGCAGCAAGGCGCGCGTTCGGCGCATGCCGGTGCCGAGAGGCCGGCTTCCCGGCGCCAGAACGTCAACCCGTGAAAAGGCCGTGGGGCCTGAGCGGCGCGCTTCGATGGCAGCCGCACGACACTTTCTCCAGGCCGTCCCGGTCCAGGATGCGGAAGTGGCCGCGCGAACACCGGATGTACCCCTGCTGCTGCAGGCGCATGGCGGCCTGGCTGATCGTCTCGCGCCGCACGCCGATCATCCGTGCCGCCAGTTCGTGCGTCATCGACAGGTCTTCCCCCGCGCCGCGCTCGAACAACAGAAGCAGCAGCGAGCAAAGCTGCCGCTCGGGTGAGTGATGTCTGCCGCACAAGGCCATCTGCGCGGCTTGCATCGTCAGTTCGGCTGAATAGCCCATGAGCACCCGGCGCAGCGGCGCGGACTCGTCGAAGAGCCGCTGCAACTGGTCGGCGTCGAACCGCAGCGCCAGGCCGCCCGCGAGCACCAGCGCCTTCTCACTGTGCTGCCTGCCGAACCACCCGGTCAGGCCGATCATCCCGTCGCTTCCGACGATGCCCGTCTGCGAACTCGATCCCTGATCGTCGGTGTGGAGCAGGACCGCCAGGGCTCGCAGGGGGAAGTAGACCGAATTCGCCTCACGCGCTCCGGCACCGAGCATGCTGCCGGCCGAAAGCACGACGAGCTCGGTGACGGAGCGCAGCGCCGCATGCAATGCGGAAGGCAGCCCTTGCAGCAGGCGGTTGCAGTGAAGGGCGTCCTCGTCCCCTGTCGGCTTCGTTGGCACTGGTGTCTCCCGTCCGTTTCCTCCTTGCAGCAGGAGCTCCTCCAGACATTGGGAGGCGAATCTACGGGCGTGATGGGCGCCACGGCAATTGCTTTTGGTTTGATGCGCGAGCCGCATGCGCGCGCCTCGATGCGAGGGGCGCAGAAGGTGTGGCCGCGCACCCATGCGCTTCATCCGCAGTGGCGGCCCATGCGCCACTTCGCGCACGATTGGCCGTTGATCGAACCGCCGGCCGATGGCGCAGTTTTCCGGCCGGCAATTTCCTGGCAATCGTCCGCGCGGATCACGCGCGAGGGTGGAGACAAGCATGACCTTCCGGAAGACGCATTTCGGGCTGAAAGTGATGAAGAACCGGTCCGTCCCGATGACCCCCCTGCAGCGGCTGGTCTTCATCCTGGTGGACGGAGAGCGCACCGCCGGGGAGATCCTCGGCTGGGTTTGCGGGGATGGGGGCAGCGCACGCGACTTCGCGTTCCTGCTGGAGGAGGGATTGATCGAGCCGGTGCCGGAGAGGCAGCCCGCCTCCGCCCGCCGCGACGACAGGGTGATCACCAGCGACGAGTTGAAGCAGCGCTTCGAAGTGGCGTATCCGGTGGCCGTGGCGCTGACCAGCGAACTCGGGCTGGGCGGCATCGCGTTGAACCTGGCGATCGAACGCGCCACCACGTTCCGCGAGCTGGTGGAGGTCGCCCGCAAGATCCGCTACGTCGTCGGGAAGGAAAAGTTCGAGCCATTGAGGCAGGCGCTGACCCTGGCGCTGGCCCCGGACGTCGTGCTCCCCTGAGGGTGCGCGGGCACTTGTGAAGCCCGCCGCTGTCGCCAAGGAATCGATCTCTCCCGGGGACGCCGCTGTCGTCGAGTCAGTCATGAACCTGCAGCGTCTTCGGAGCATGAGGCTCGCTGATGCTGCTCTTCACATCCGGCTTTCTTGCGGCGAGAACATGACGGGACTTTTCCTAATCATCGGCAGCCCTGGCCAATGGCGGGCGCCAGCAGCCGCACGACATCGTTTCGAGTCCCACGCGATCCAGGACACGGATGTACCCGCGCGCATATTGCACGTAGCCGAGCGCCTGGATCCTGGTGGCGGCCTGGGTGACGGTCTCGCGCCGCACGCCGAGCAGGCGCGCGATCAGGTTGTGCGTCAGCGGAAGGTTGCCGCTTCCACCGCGGTCCATCACCTGCAGCAACAGGGAGCACAGTTGCTGCGCGGGCGCGTGGTAGCGGTTGCACACGGCGATCTGCCAGGCTTGGCCCATCAGGTCGGCCGCGTACGGAATGACGGTGCGGCACAGGGATTCCCGGTGGGCGAAAACCTTGGGCAGCCACTGCGCATCCATCCGCAATGCCCGCCCACCCACCAGCACCAGCGCGGTGAAAGGGTGCGGCTCGCCGAAGCAGACGCCCAGGCCGAGCGCGCCTTCCGAGCCGACGATGCCGACTCTCGTGCCGGCGCCTTCCCGGTCGCTGTGCAGCAGGCTCACCACCGCCTTCTCGGGGAAGTAGACGTCGCGCACCGGACGGCCTGCGATGGCGATGATGCTGCCGGTGGGAAGGTTCACCGGTTCGAGCGCCTGCCGAAGCAGCATCTGCGAATCCGCAGGAAGGCTGTCCAGGAAACTGTTGCCCGCGGCGCAGTGCTGCTCTTCGCAAACCTCCGTCATCTGCCTGCCTCCAGGTGAAAAGAAACAAGCCCCCGGCCACATGCGGGGGATGCAGATGAGTCTAGGCAGGCCACCGCGGGCCGGCTATTTCCTTCTCCATCGTTGCACCGTAAGCAAGGCTGGCGCCGCGTCAGGCCTCGGCCGCATCAATCGTCGTGGCGGCATTGCGCAAGGCTTCGAAGCAGTCGCCGCCGGGAAACGCCAGCACGCGGTAACGCGGCAGCACATAGGAAAGCTTCTCCAGCAAGTGCGCCGCGTGCTTCGAGAAATCGGCCCAGCCCACCATCAGGGGAATGCCGCGGGGATTCCAGTCGAGCGCCACCAGGTCCGTCTCGGGCAGCCAGGTCGGCTCGCCGTCGGCCAGCACCGAGAAGCTCAACAGCGCGCCGTCGCGGTTGCGCTTGACCAGCTTGTACGGGGCGACGAACACGTCTTCGCCCGTTTTCGCATGCGCCGCTTCCAGTGCCTTTTGCTGGTCGTGGTAGTCGCGGTTCCTGATGGCCCGCTGCAGCCAGGCCAGCTCCTGCCCCGCGGCCGCCGGCGGCCGCCAGGCTGACCAGGCATCGCCTTCGAGCCGGAACATCTCGCTGCTGAGCGGCCGGGATTGCTCCGTCAGCACCTGGCCCGCCGCCGAGACCATTTCGGCGAGCGCGCGCTCGTCGTCCGCGCCGCAAAGCAGCAGGCAAGCCTTGTTCGGGACCATCGCGACGGGCGCGCCAACCAGCGGCAGTTGCCGCGCCAGTTCCTTCAGCAGGATGCGCGGAGCGTCGTAGTAGTCCCTGTACTGGGAGATGAACAGCCCAGACCCGGTCCGCATGAAGGACGGCGCTGCCTTCTCGCGCAAGTTGCCGGCGGCGATCTCCAGCGCCGCGTCGAAGCTGATCCTCCAACGGTCCAGGTCGGCCTGGCCGATCCGGGCGGAGGCTGCCTCGCCGTCGATGGCGACGGCGACCCCGAGTGCTTCGGAGAAGGGCCGCCACGCCATGAGGTCCTGCATGCGCCTGGATGGGTCCCCCGACTCGATCCGGGCCAGGTCGATGCGCGCGAGATGCCGCAGCACGGGCAGCAGCCTGGGCCGGGCCGACGCGAAATCCAGTTGAACCACCGGGGAAAGCAGTTCACTCCGGGTGGGTTGCTTCGAAACCAGCCGTCGCAGTTTGCCGAACATGCAGATTCGCCTCTCTCGACACCCGATGCGGGTGGGAGCGCCGATTTTGCGGAGCGGTCCGTCCATCCGACGATGCTTCCGGAGCAACGCTTAAGAACGAAATGGACCCCGGCAGGACGGCTTTCTAGAGTTCATCCGTGTTCGATCAACGACGGAGACAAAAAAAATGGTTGGCAACGTTGTCCTGCGCAAGCGGCTTTTCGAAGCGGTGGCTCTCGCCATCCGATCGCGATTCCCGGACGCGCGCGTCGATCCGGTCGCGCACGACAACGACACCGGCATCTATTCGGTGTCGGTCATCCTGCGCAACGGGATCGATCTGGCGCTGGCGGACTACACCGACCGCTCGGACACCTGCTTCTTCGTCATGCGCGCGTCGGAGGAGATGCCGTTCAGGCTGCCCTTCGAAGGCGTGTACGAGGATGGCTGCGGGGTCACCGATTCGCTGACCCCGCAGGCAGTCCTCGAACTGCTCGGCGCATACCAGGCCGTCACGGAAACGGCCGCCGCACCGTGCTAGCCGCAAGCTTGTTCCACCCCCTTCGTGGAGTCTTCATGCGCCGCTGGCCCTTGCTCCTTGCCGCGCTGCTGGCCTTGTCCGCCCATGGCGAAATCGTCGTGGCGACGGTCGCTCCCTTCAGCGGTCCCCTCGGCGTGAACGGGGAAGCGAACTTCGCCGGGGCGACGGCCTGCGTGGGCGAGGTGAACGCTTCCGGCGGCGTCGCGGGTGAACGGCTGAAGCTCGTGAAGGAAGACGACCGCTACGATCCCGCCACGACGGTCCGCCTCCTGCAAGAGGTCGCGCAAAGGAACAAGCCGGTCGCCTTCATCAACCTGCTTGGATCCGCGAACGTCGCCGCGGTGATCAAGGACGGCGTGCTGGAAAGGCTGAAGGTGCCCGCCGTGGGCGTCACCCCCGGCGCGGAGATCCTGCGAACGCCCGGCA
This sequence comes from Ramlibacter humi, assembly GCF_004681975.1. GTDB lineage: Bacteria > Pseudomonadota > Gammaproteobacteria > Burkholderiales > Burkholderiaceae_C > Ramlibacter > Ramlibacter humi. Next base: position 59,899 of record NZ_SMLK01000004.1, on the reverse strand, counting down.
GCCGCTGGATCTTCCACACGCATGCCGGCGACAGCGCGCAGATCGCCCGGATCCTGGAACACCTCTCCAGCATCGGTATCCAGCGCATCGCCGTGGCCTACCAGGGCATTCCGTTCGGCGCCGCGGGCCTGAAGGCCATGGAGGACCTGGCGCCGCGGCTGAAGGTCGAGATCGTGCAGAAGGTCGCCGTGCCGTCCGCCGGAGAAGACCTCAAGGATGTCGCGGCCACCCTGAAGGCGTCGCGCGCGCAGGCGTACGTCATGGTCCTGGTGCCGAACAGCGGCGCCGCCATGGTCCGCGACGTGCGCGCCTCCGAAGACAACACGCCGATCTACAGCATGTCGTACGTGCCCGCGAAGCTGGTCCTGGACAAGGCGGGCGCGTCGCAGTCGGCGGGGCTGGCGCTTGCGCAGGTCACGCCGAACGCCGACTCCCCGGCTTCCGGCCTGGTGCGGGACTTCAAGGCGGCGATGGGCAAGTTCGTCCCCGGCGCGGAGCAGACGCAACTGCACCTGATCGGCTACCTGGGATGCCGGACGCTGGTCGCGGGCCTTCGTGCAGTGCGCGGCAAAGCGGATCCACAGGCGCTGCAGGCGGCGCTGATGAAGGTGAGGACGGACCTGGGCGGATACGCCCTCGACTTCGCCGGCGGCAACGTCGGATCGCGGTTCGTGGACATCGGCGTGATCGGGCGCGATGGCCGGCTTCGCTATTGAGACACGTCCTTCGTCATCAGCCACCGGAGGACGCCATGCCTCGACCCAGCGGTATCCAGCTGGCGGCCACCAGGCCGCGCAATCCGGTCGTGCGTGCGCTGGTTTATCTCGCACGAAGCGTCGGCAAGCGGCATGCGCCTTCCAGGGAGCGCCGCGCGGTAGACCTCGATCGCCTGGATCCCGATGCCCGCGTGCGCGAGATCGGCGAGTGGTGAGAACGCCGCGGCCGCGGCGGGACCCGCCGGCCAGCCGGAAAGTCCGATGCCAATCGATGCGCCTGTGAATACGCCAGCCAGCGACACCCTGTTCCTCTTCGGGCCGCCGCGCATCCAGTACGCGGGGGACAGTGAACCCCAGCCGCTGCCCTGGACACGGCCCATCGCGCTGCTGGCGTACCTGAACCTTCGCCCCGGGTGGCACGCGCGGGAGCAGCTTGCCTCGGTCCTGCGGCCCGACGCGGAGTCGCGGGCCGCGCGCGCCTACCTGCGGGGATTGATCCATCGCGTGCGGGACCTGCTCCCGCGGTTGTCCGGCCTGCAGATGGAAGGCGAGCGGATCCGGTGGGAAGGTTCGTCGGACACCGCGCGGTTCCTGGACGCCATCGCCAGGAGCGACTGGGAGGCGGCCGCCTCCCTTCACGCGGCACCCTTGCTGGAAGGAACGGCCGCGACCGGCGACCCGCTGCTGGACGAAACGTTCTCCATGGAGCGCGGAAGGTTCCTGGCGACACTGCGCGCCGCGTACCTCGCGCAGCTTGCCCAGCGGACCGATGAGGATCATTCCGCGCTGATGCAGTCGCTGGTGCAGCTGGACCCGCTCGACGAGCACGCCGTGCAGGAAGTCATGCGCCTCGCGAGGACCAGCCAGGAGCGAAGCGTCGCGGTCGCGGCCTTCCGCTCGCTGGAGCGAACGCTGCCGGCCCAGATCGGGGAGGAGGTCAGCCAGGCGACGAGGCGGTTGTTCGGCGAGCTGCTGTCCCGCACCAGGGTCGCGCAGTCCGCGCCGCCGGTGCGATCGCAGGGCTCCAGCGATCAAGCCACCGGGACCGCCCTGCTGGGACGCCGCGCCGAAGCGGACCTGGTGGCGAAGCTGCTGCGGGACCCGGCGGTGCAGCTGGTGACGATCTTCGGGCAGGGCGGCATCGGCAAGTCCACCCTGGCCAGGGCCGTGTTCGAACAGGAAGCCCGCAACGGGACGGACGTCCAATGGGTGGATGCAGGTTCGGCGAAGTCGGAAGATGCCTTCCTTGCGCTGCTTGCCGGCACCCTGCAGCCGAACAACGGACACAACAACGTCCTTCACCAGGTGCAGCGCCACCTGGCACGCCGCGCGGTGACGCTGTTCCTGGACAACTTCGAGCAACTGGCCGGGCAAGCCCAGCTGTTGGGCAGCCTGCTGCGCTCGAATCCACTCCTCAAGCTGGTCGTCACTTCGCGCGAAGCGCTGCGCACTCCCTGGGAGCGGCTGGTTCCACTCGCGGGGCTGGCGACCGCGGGCGATGAATCGCCCGCGCTGCAGCTTTTCCGCGAGCACACCTACCGCCTCGGCCGGGCGCTGGAGCCGTCGGAGAACGCCGCCGCGCTCGAACTCGTCTCGTACCTGGAAGGCGTCCCGCTCGCCATCGAACTGGCGGCCCAGTGGACGCCGCTGATGATGGCCGGGGAGATCCTCGAGGAGTTGCGCAGGGATACGCGGCTGATCGACGCGGCAGCCTCCGGCCCGGGCGGCGGCACCCCGCGCATGCGGGCCGTTTTCGAGGCCACATGGGCGCGGCTGAACGGTGCGGAGCGCCGCGCACTGGGCGGACTGGCGGTCGCCAGCGGCCCGCTGGACCTTGCGGCTGCGTGCTCCATCTCTGGCATCGACCCGGGACAGATGCTGCAACTGCTGTTCAAGGCCGTCGTGCATCGCGCGGCCGACCAGCGCCTGCGCCTGCATCCGCTCTGGAAGCAATACGTGCTGGCCTCCTCACCGGAAGCGGATCTCGAGGAAGCGCGTGACAGGCACGCCACCTACTTCTTCAGTCTCGCCGCGGCGGGGCCCGTCCTGCGGCTCGGCGCCGTGCTGCCTGACGCCGCGAAGCCGTGGCTGGGCCTGGCCGACGAGTTCGCGCTCGCGTGGCGCTGGGCGTGCGCCCGCGCGCGCATCGACCTGCTCGAACAGGCCGGCCTGAAGCTGGCGATCCTCTTCCACCTGGCCGGCAGGCACCCGGATGCCATCGACCTCCTGGCGCAAGCCGGGGGAGTGCTGCCGCGCGAAAGCCACCTGGCGGCGGAACTGGTTTCGTTCCGGGCGCTGCAGTGTTGCCGCCTCGGCCGGCTGGACGAAGCGCAGGCCGTTGCATCGGGCGCGCTCGGCTGGGTGGCCGAACCCGCGGCACGCGCGCGGCTGGAGGTGGCCCTGGCGCGGGTGCACCTGTTCCGGGGGCACTATCCCGCCGCGTTCCAAAGCTGCGAGGCCGCGGCGGCGCTCGTCCCCGGCCAGGACTCGCCCGTCCGCATGATGGCGGTGGAACTGCTCGGCCGGTGCGCCATGGCGATAGGCCGCCTCGCCGACGCCGAGGCTTCGCTCGAGGCCGTCATCGACGCAGCGCGGGACCATGAGGCGCAGGAACTCCATGCGCGGGCGCTCATCCTGCTGGGGACGCTGCGCGGCGAGCAGGACCGCCCGGGCGAAGGCCTGCAGCTGCTGTCGCGATTGCAGGAAAGCGGCGCGCTGTCGGACGACTACACGACAGCCTATTGGCAAAGGGCCATGAGCCGCCTCCACGGCCGCCTGCACGCCGTCAACGAGCAGTTCGCCTGCGCCCGCGATTCGCTGCAAGGCTTCCGCGAAGCCGGGTTCGATTTCGAAGCCGGCGAAAGCCTGTACACGCTGGGCCTGGCGGCATTGGCCTCGGGCGAGCCCACCAGCGCGGCCGAGGCGTTCAGTGAAGGCATGCGCGAGTCCGTGGCGTCCACCAGCTGGCCCGCCGCGGCAGCGTGCGTCGCCGCGTTGGGCGTGCATCTCTGTTCGAGCGATCGGCCGCTGGGCCTGGCGATACTGGTCTTCGCGCTGGGCCGGCCCGAGCTGGCCTGGTCCGCGTCGCAGGAGTGGGGCCGGCGGCTGGATGCGCTGGATGCGACAGAAGAAGAACTGCATGCGGCGCGCCGGCGATGCGAAGGCTGGGGCTTCGAGCAAGTCGCGGCGCTGCTGGGCAGCCTGGCCGGCACTGCGCTGCCGACTACGGCCGCGACGCGGTGACGTTTTCTGTTCCGCAGGTCTGTGGCTACATGACGCTGGACCTCACGATGCGTCGCGTGCTTGTCGAAGCCGGAGTCTGCCTTGGATTCGTGGCGGTCCTCTTCTGCTTCGCCGTCTGGCTGGGTGCACCTGAACTTGCCGCATCCGCAGTGCTCGCACCGTTGCCGCTGTTCTTGCTGGTTCTTGTCCGCCGGCATCTGACCCTGGTTCAGAAGCTGGCTTATGCCGGAGCAGTGCCTCTTGCGGTCCCTTTGGCCCTGTTCGTCGTCCTGAACCATCAGGTTCCAGGGCGATCGTTGTACTTTCTGGCGCTCACCGCCATCGGCACGCTCTTTCTCGTGAGTGTGCTCGCCTGTATGCGAGTTCTCTGGGAGGTGCGGTGAATGCAAAACGTTGTCTTGCGTTTCGCATGGCTGGTACTGCATCTGTTTATCGGGATGAAACCCTTTGAACCAATGCGATGAGCACCTGACTTCGCGATCGACCGCGAGCACCTGTCCGGTATTCCGCGATAACTTTCTGGCCGTTCTATAGGTCCTCACAGCGACAAATGGCAACGGTTTGCCCGCAAAAATGGTGACAACGGAACCCTGCTGGTCAGTTCAAGGCCGACGTCGTACGGCGGTTGTGAGCGAACTTCGAAGCTCCTGCCATTGCGGTATTTGTCGGCTCGGAACCGGTGCGTAGACTGAGTGCAGTCGTTAGCTCAATTGAGCTTGCGATAGAACGGAGCCGGCGGCGTTTGCGAGGCGCGGACTCGGTACGGGGCACTCCCTGAGCGCGGGCTACTTTGCCCCTTTCAGGGAGTGCTCCATACCGGGGTTACTCCAGGAACGAGTTTTCGTTCTTGCTTCGTAAAGGCAGGTACGCGATGCGTTTGTATCACGTGCTGTTGGCGATGTTCGCGGCAGCGTTGCTGTTGTGCGGTGGTTGTGGTTCTTCTTCGATCCTCGTGCATCGCCCTTCGGAACCCCAGGGGTGCGCAAGGGTGGTTTGGAGGTTGGCCATGGAACAGAAGGACAAGATGCTCGCGTATGGTGAACTCTTCGGTCGCGAAGAAATCCAGGCCGCGTGCTGGACCGACGCTCCGAAGGCCGACCGTGTCTGGACCGCTTACGTCGCCACCTGGGAGTACTACCAGAAGGAAAGGGCGTTCCGTGAGGAACTGAAGGCCTCGCATCGTCCGGGTGAGGGGGATCAGATGAAGGACAACTTCATCGTGGACAACGACTTCGCGTTGAACTATGAGCGTCAGCACATGTTCAACATGCTCGGCATCTTGCAGGCCGAGCAGCCGAAGTACGAGCGGCAGTAACGCTTTCGAGTGGCATGTGTGAGCTGAGGTAAATCGCCGAGGTCCACACAAGCTGGGAAGGTACGGGTGTCGATTCTGACATCCGTACCTTTTCTTTTTTTGGGGCTTCCGCTAATTCGGGAAGATCTGAAAAGTCCACCGAATCGTGCCTGCGCGGGTTGATAGCTCAGTGTGACTGTTGGTCGCGAATCTGAAGTTCGGGGTCCGTCCAAAAAAAAGGAACCGAACCTCGGGTGAGGTTCGATCCCTTCCGGTGACGGCGGCGTCAGATCAACTGGTCATCTGACGCCGCCAGCGCCTACAGCACTACTGCTGATTGCTGGTCTTCATCCCCTCCAGCACGCAGAGGTTGTACCTCTGCTGCTCGGGGGGCGACAGCTCCGCGACGAGCTTGCTGAGCTTGCCCAGCCACTCGATCGCGCCATCCCTCTCGTACTCGTTGCCGTACTGCTTGTTGCGGAGCGCAACCACCGTCTCGGCGCACAGCGACTGCACGGTGAGCTCCTGCTCCTGCGTCAGGCCCTGCGGATGCGGGGTGACGCAGCCAGCGAGCAAACCGGCGAAGAGGAACGCAACCAGCTTCAGGTTAGTACGCATCTGTACTTCTCCATGGCACCTCTGCAGCTCTACCTGCAGTCCGTTGTGGGGGGTCTCGTCGGTGCCGGTGACCCTCTTAAACACCTGCTTCAACCGAAGCAAGTGGCTAAGAGGGGAACCGGCACCAAACCCTCCACTGGAAAAGACGCATGAGTCTTCGCCTGATGGCTGTGAGCCGCCAATTCCGTCAGGAACTTACTCGGTGGCCTGGGCGCCACTTTAGAGATCGGGGATGGCAACGCGAATCATGCAAACACAGGGGCAGGACAAGAACAAGCATAAACAGAAGAAGGCCGCCCGACCGCTGTCGCGCGAATGATGCGTTTGCTCATGCATACGTTTAGTCCATTCCTACAGACAGGAGGAATTGAAGAGCTGAAAATTCAATCTTTAGTTAAGAAGGGGTGGAGATGTATATCTGCGGTTCACCAATGAACCAGCGAGACGGCCATAAGCATGGGCGGCTCGAGCACATTGCCATGGTCGTTCTTCTGATCGCCGCGGCATACCTCTTGCTCGTCGGCGCAGCGAACGCGGCGGGAACCGGTGGGGCGAAGGAGTTCGAGAAGCTTTATACGGACCTCCAGGCGTGGGTCAGCGGCTATCTCGGAAAGCTGATCGCCTTGTTTGCGTTCGTGATCGGTCTCTTCTATGGCGCCATCAAGCAGAACTTCATGATGGCTCTCGGCGGCGTCGGCATCGCGATCATGATCGCCGTGATGCCGAACCTGCTGGATACCGTCATCGGCGCCGTCATCTGAGAACCGTGGATCGTCCATGGATGACCAGGACTACTACATCCCACGCCGGCTCAACGATGTGCCGCGCCTGTTCTTCTGGGACATGGATGTGGCCTGCATCTTCCTGGCGTTTCTCATGCTTGGCCTGCTGGTGGGATCGACGACGCTTGGATTTCTCGCGGCAGGCTGCGGCGGCTACTGGTTCGGCAAGGCCAAGTCGGGACGGCACCCGGCCTACACGATCCACCTGGCCTACTGGTACCTGCCGATGACCTCTGGGATGGACGCGATGCCGCCCTCCCACATCCGGGAGATGAACGGTTGAAGTTCGATCTGCGCAAGAAGTCGCTGGAGGCATCGCAAACCACGATCGCACTGCAGATGCTGCTTCTCGGCCTGTCCGTGCTGGCCAATGTGGCATTGGCCTGGGCAGTGATCGCGTTGGCCGGCAGCGGCCGAACGGTGGTGGTGCCGCCCAGCGTGGAAAAGTCATTCTGGGTCGAGAAGAGCCATGCCAGCGCGAGCTACCTGGAGCAGATGGCCGGCTATGTCGCCTATCTCTCCTTGCAGGTTTCACCGTCGACCGTGGAATACCAGTCCAGGCAATTGCTGGAGTACGTGAGCCCGGCCAGCCACGGCCAGCTCAAGCAGGACATGAGCTATGCCGCGGAGAAGTTGCGGCGCGAGAACGTCTCCCAGACCTATGTGCCGCGGGGATACGAAGTCGACGAGAAGCGGCAGTCGGTGGTCGTCCAAGGCAAGCTGACGACGTACGTCAATGAAAAACCCATCGGGACCCGCGAGGCATTTCTCGAGATCGCGTTCGAAGTTGTTCATGGAAAGCTGTATGTCAAGTCCATCAAGGAAGTCAATCGGGACCAGGCGCCCGCGGGTGACGGCGATGCTGGTGCTGTGCGCGCTGGCGCTTCTGGCTAGCGTCCGCCCGGCGTCGGCACAACAGGTTCTGGAGGTGGAGGCGGAGCGGACCATCACGGTGGACGTGCCTGCCGACGGCCTCACCCTGTTCAGGACGGAAGGCGCGAAGCTGCTGAAGGTGCGCCACCTGCAGCGCGAACTGGCGGCCGAAGCCGACCCCGACAAGAGCGAGGTGACGATCCAGCCTTTGAAAACGTCGGGCGTCACGGCCCTCTTTCTCGTCACTGAAACGCTCACCATCCCGGTCAACGTCAGGATCGAGAAGGGGCGCGGCGCGAGGACCATCGTGCTCAGGACGCCCGCGCCGCCTCCCGCGCCGGCGCCCAAACGCAAGGCACAGGATCCGCACGCACCTGCACAGGAGCAAGTGCGGTCCATCAAGGACATCGTGATTGCCGCCGCGGGGCAAGCCGTGGACGAGTCCGTCTACGAGGTCAGCCACGCCGGCAAGGCATTGCCGCCCGTGGATTCGCTGCAGGTCTTCCATCAGCTCACCGTCACCTCGGCGCGTGGCCTGAGCGGACGCCGCTACGTCATCACGAATCCCACCGACAGGACCATCGTGCTCGACGAGCGAAAGCTGCGCACTCCGGATGCGCTGGCGGTCGCGGTCGAAGAGGTGGAGCTGCCGCCGGGCGGTGCGACGGTGGCGGTGGTGGTTCATTCTTCGGGGGAGTGACGTGACGGACAGCAAAGCCGGCCCCGCCGGCACCCTGGAAACGCCTTCGGACGTGAAGAAGAAGCAGCTGTTCCTGATCACGATCATCGTCATCGTGGTGATGCTCGCCACTTTCTTCACGACGATCTTCAGCGGCTCCAAGGAGGAGCCCAAGTCCGCCAAGAAGGAACCCGCGCGCAAGACCAGCATCGCCGCACCCGGCGCGCGCGTCGATCCGAAGGAAGCCTGGATCGGCGCGGCCGGCGACCAGATCGCATCGCTGGAAAAGGACAAGCGAGCGCTGGAGGATCGTCTCCAGCGTCTGGAAGAAAAGGAGAAGGCGAGGGACAACAAGCCTGGCGTGCCCGCGGACGCCTTCATGCCGCCGCTGGGCGCCCCGCCGCCCATGCCCGCCGCGGCCCAGCCTTCGCGGGCGGCTTCGGCCATCGGAACTTCGGCGCAAGGCGTTCCCGCGGAGCCGGAGGGCGCGTCCAACAAGATCGCCACCACGATGGTCATGGGCAGTGCCGCGGACTCCCGGCCCCGGGGAGGCGAAACGGGCCAGCCATCGACTACGGGTGGAACGGCGGCAGTGCCGGCCACCCCTGCGGTCCCGGCTGCCGCCGCGGCCCCAGTCCCGGCGGCGAAGGCCGTCGACTTGACCCGCGAAGACTACATTCCCGCCGGCTCGTTCTTCCAGGCGGTCATGCTCAGCGGCCTGGACGCGCCCACCGGCGGCCAGGTTCAGGCCAATCCGCACCCGGTGCTGCTGCGGCTGCTCGACAACGCCATCCTGCCCAATCGTTTCCGGGCGCAGGTGAAGGAATGCTTCGTGGTCGCCGCCGGCTATGGCGACATGAGCAGCGAGCGGGCCTATCTGCGCACCGAATCCTTGTCCTGCGTGAATCGCAAGGGCCAGGTCATCGACGTGCCCATCGCCGGCTGGGCCATAGGCGACGACGGCAAGGCGGGCATCCGCGGCCGGGTGGTCAGCAAGCAGGGCCAGGCGATCGCCAACGCCATCCTGTCGGGCGTGATGGCCGGCCTGGGCTCGGCCATCAAGGAGTCCTCCGTCGACACCTATACCGGAGGATTTGGAGGCACGTCCGTCGTGCAGGTGCCCAGGCCGGGCAAGGAATTCCGGGCGGGGGTCGGCGAAGGCGTCACCAAAGGCCTGGACCGCCTGACGGAGTACTACATCAAGCTGGCGGAACGCATCTTCCCCGTGATCGAGGTCGATGCAGGACGGGTGGTCGATATCGCGCTGAACAAGGGCATGAGCATGAAGGGCCTGTACAAGGCCGACGCCGGCGACCCGGCCCAGCCGGGCGACGCCAGCGCGTTGAGCCGCCGGCAACTCGCGTTGCGCAAGACGGCCAAAGTGCCGCAGGAGCAGTAGCCGTGGCATACCGATGGACCGCCCTTGGCGCGGCGGCAGCGCTCACCTGTGCTGCCTGCCAAGGCACGACGACAGAGACGGACCAGGCGGTGCTGGCCAGGCTGCAAGCCGCCTATCCGGGCGCGGCGATCGAATCCGCGCATCGGTCGCCCATCGCATCGCTCTACGAGGTCAAGGCAGGCAGCGAAGTGTTGTATGCCGATGCCTCCGGACGCTATGTGATCTTTGGCCGCCTGCATGACATGCAGGCGGCGTCGGCTCCTGATGCCGCGGCGCCAAGTCCGCAAGCCGGCAAGGCACCGGCCGCCGTGCTGCGTGAGCTGATCGACTCGGCCGAGGCCAGCGCCATCAAGACGGTACACGGCAGCGGCGCAAACAAGCTCTATGTCTTCAGCGATCCGCAGTGCCCCCATTGCCGGTCGCTGGAGCCGGAACTCGCCAGGCTGAAAGACGTGACGATCTACACCTTCCTCTTTCCGGTGCTGTCGCCCGACTCGCGCGAGATCGCCCGCACCGTCTGGTGCTCGGCCGACAGAGCTGCCGCCTGGAAGCAGGCGCTGGCGGGCCGCAGGTTGGCTGCTCCCGAAACCGCCTGCAGCACGCCGATCGAAGACAACGTCCGCATGGCTCGTGCCTTGGGCATCCGCGGCACCCCCACCTTGCTTCGCGCGGACGGGCAGATGCTGGTGGGCTACCAGTCCGCGGAAACCCTGACCAAGCAATTCCAAGAGGTCACACGATGAGATCGGTATTTGCCCTCGCGGCTGCCGTTGCCCTGGGCGGTTGCGCCGTCACCGGCATCGACAGCCGCCCTGATTTTGCTTGCCAGGCGCCCGAAGGCGTCCAATGCATGACGACGGCCGGCGTGTACTACAACTCCCTGGCCAACAACCTGCCGGCACTGCGCACGCCCGGGCGCGGCGAAGGTTCGCAAGGAGGCGGAGCGCCCAACGGACAGACGCGGCTCGTGATCGAGGACAAGGTCCCGGCCGCCGTGGCGGGGTCCGCGCCGACCGCGCGGTCCACCGCCGCGGTCGGCAAGCGCGCCGGGGACGTGGCGCCCGGCGGCGGTGTGCGCGCCGTGCCGCGGATGATGCGGATCTGGGTCGCACCCTGGGAGGACAGCGACGGCGACCTGCACGACCAGGCCTACCTCTACATCACCCTGGATTCCGGCCGCTGGCTGCTGGAACGCGCGCGCGACCGCAGCCAGCCAACCGCCACGGCGGGCACCTCGCTGCTGCAGGGCGACGCCGTGTCCGGCCAGTCAAGCGTGGACAGCCAGTCCGGCAAGAGCACGTTCGCCAGGGAATTGGACAAGCTTGCCCCGGCCGACAGCGCAGGAGCCCAGTGAAATGGCCGAGGCTGCGATGCCCGGGGCCGATCGGCCGCCGCCGCTGTTCGGCGGGTTGCGCGACCTGCTGGAAGCGCTGCGGCGCCCTGCCGGGGGCCATCCCACCGTCGACGCCAACGAGCGCGCGACCGCGATGCTGGGGTCATGGCTCAAGTACTCGGCGTACATCGACGAGCGCAGCGTCTTCGTCAACGACGACGGCGTCGCGTTCGCACTGGAAGTCCATCCGCAGACCGGCGCGGACCAGGAGATGGGACAGATCCTGGCCGGCCTGTTCAACAACGCGCCGGCGGACACCGGCATCCAGATCCAGCTGCTGGGTTCGCCCCGGCTGGAGGACATGTTCGAGGCTTACATCGAGCAGCGCATTCCCGACGAGCAGCTGGGCGACTACCTGCAGGGACGCGATGCCCAAGGCGGCAACCCCTACCGCGAAATGGCCCGGCGCCGCGCCGCGTACCTGGGCCAGGCTCGCAAGAAGAGCTTCGCTCCGTCCGTGGGCAGTCTGGTGCGCAACTTCCGTTGCGTGCTCAGCGTGACCATGGACGGGGATCCGGAAGACCGGGTCTTTCTGGACAACCTGGAAATGCTGCGCTCCGGCGTGGAGTCCACGCTGAAGGCCGCGAATCTGCCGACGCGCCGGTGGTCCGCGACCGACCTGGTCAACTGGTGCGCCGACCTGCTCAATCCGCGCCGTCTCTATGGGCCGAGTGCCAAGCTTCGCTACGACCCCTACAAGGAGATCCGCCATCAGCTGGTGGCCCTGGACACCCGCACCTCGGTGCGCAAGGACAAGGTCGTTCTTTGGAGTGCCGACACCGACGACCACGTGGCCATCCGCACGCTCACGGTGCGGAACTATCCGGAGAGCTTCGCCCTGTGGGGCATGAACTTCCTGATCGGCGACGTGTTCCAGAGCGCGTTGCAGTACGGCTGCCCCTTCATCGTCTGCATCGGAGCCCGCGTGCCGAACCGCGACGCGATGAAGAACAGGGTGCAGCTCAAGCAGGCCCGGGCGACGCAGAACGCCGAATCGCCGATCGCCAAGTTCATGCCGGCCTTCGCCCGGCAAAAGCGCGACTGGGACGCCGCGCTCCGCTCGCTGGACCAGGGCGGCCAGCTGATCGACCTGTACCACACCGTCACCCTCTTCGCCAACAACGAAACGCTGGCAAGAGAGGACCAGGTGGTGCGGTCGATCTGGGCGGCCAAGGGCTTCGACCAGAGTTCGATGGAGATGATCCAGCTGCCGGGGCTTCTCATGAGCCTGCCCATGACGCTGTCGCGGCAGATGTTCAAGGACATCAACGTGCTCAAGCTGTATGCGACCAAGACCACGCACAACGCGGTGCACCTGGCGCCGTTCATCGGGGAGTGGAAGGGCACGCCCACGCCGGTGATGATGCTGGCCGGCCGCCGCGGGCAGCTGATCTCTTTCGACCTGTTCGACAACAACCAGGGCAACTACAACGTCGCCATCGCCGGCGCCTCGGGCTCGGGCAAGTCGGTGTTCGTCAACGACATCGCGTCTTCCTACGCCAGCGTCGGCGGCAAGGTGTGGATCATCGACGTCGGCCGCTCTTACGTGAACCTGTGCGAGGCCTTCGACGGCGACTTCATCGAGTTCACCCCCGAGCGCCACATGTGCGTCAACCCGTTCACCTATGTCGCCGACATCGACGAGGAGATGGAGCTGCTGCAGCCGCTCATCGCCCTGATGGTGTCGCCCAAGCAGGAACTGGACAACTTCACCTACTCCCTCATCGCCAGGGCCGTGGCCAGGGTCTGGGAGCAGCGCGGCAACGAAGCCTGCATGACCGACATCCACGATCTGGTCAAGACGGGAAAGATCGACGACGACGAGCAGTACGACCAGCGCGTGAAGGACCTGGCTTCGCTGCTGCATCCCTTCACCCGGCACGGCGCCTACGGCCGCTACTTCGACGGGCCGGCCAACATTGGCTTCAAGAACAGGTTCACGGTGCTCGAGATGGAGGAGCTCAACACCAAGAAGGACCTGCGCACCGTGATCCTGTACATCATGATGTTCCGGATCACGCACGACATGTACCTGAGCGACCGGGCCCAGCGCAAGATCGTGATCATCGACGAGGCCTGGGACCTTCTGGGCGCGCAGGGCGGCAGCGACTCGGCCGCCTCCGCCAAGTTCATCGACGCCGGCTACCGGCGCGCCCGCAAGTACGGCGGCTCGTTCATCACCGCGACCCAGAACATGTCGGACTACGAGATGAGCACCGCCGCCAGCTCGGCGCTCAAGAACAGCGACTGGCGTTGCTATCTGCGCCAGAAGTCGGAATCGCTGGAAGCCATGAAGGCCAACGGCCAGTTCAAGGACGACCCGGGCTTTTTCAAGATGCTGCAAAGCCTGCGCACCGAGAAGGACGTGTTCTCCGAGGTGCTGATCAGCGGGCCCAGCGGCAAGGCCGTGGCGCGCTGCTACATGGATCCCTACAACCTGCTGCGCTCCAGTTCCAACCCGGCCGACTTCACCGAAGTCAGGCGGCGCCGCGAAGCGGGCATGAGCCTGCACGAAGCGCTGGTCGACGTGCTGCGCGCGAGGGGCAAGGAATGAGGCTGACGTTGCGCGAATGGATCGTGGTGGCTGTCGCCAGCCTGGTGTGCAGCGCGCTCGTGGGAGTCAACGCCTGGTACCAGCGCACGCAGGCACAGCGCATCGCGACCGTCGATGCCCGCGCCGTGCTGCAGGCCAAGCACAGGCAGGTGAGCGAACTTCTTGTCAAGAAGGACATCTCCGACGAAGAACGCAAGGCCGCCGTGGAGTCGGCGGCCGGTTATCCCGCCAAGGTCGACCAGGCGGTGGAGGCGGTGAGGGCACGCTGCCGGTGCGTGCTGGTGGCCAGGAGCCTGGTGGTTGCCGGCGCCGGCATCGACGACTACACCGCGGAAGTGCTCGATCAACTGCGGGCGGAACTCGGACGGTGATGGCGCTGCGACATTTCTTCACGCGTCGAGGCAGCCTGACGCCGCGCCAGTGGTTGCTGCTCGCGGCCATTTGCGGCGCCACGGCCTTTTTCGCGCGCCAGTACTTGCGCGTCGGCATCAACGAGAGTCCGAGCATCAAGGCGCGTGTGCTGCTCGTCGTTCGCGGCCTGCAGCCGGATGCGCGCGGGCAGTACGTGGCGTTTCGCTGGGACGGCCGCGGCGGGATTGTCCGGCGCGGGAGCCAGCTCGTGAAGATCGTGGCGGGCTTGCCCGGCGATGCGGTCGAAGTCGGCCCGGACCGCTTGGTGAGCGTGTCCGGCGCCGTGGTGGGGCGGGCCAAGCCCGTGTCGTCCAAAGGGGTGCCGCTGGAACCCATCGATGCGGGCCGCATTCCCGCCGGGCACCTGTTCGTGGCCGGCCAGTCGGAGGACAGCTTCGATTCGCGCTACCGCGTGGTGGGCTTGATCCGGCAGGACGACATCGTCGGGAGGGCCTATGTGCTGTTCTAGCCTGGGGGTGGCCTGCTTGGTCCGCGCCGCGCTGGCAGTCATGCTGGCGGCCATCGGCGCAGCACAGGCTGGCGAGATCGGGCGGCTGGGGCCCACCTATGCCATCCAGGAGGTCGACGGCAGGGTGGCTGCGGATGCCCAGAAAGCCAGGATGGCGGCCCGGTCTCACGAATTCGAGGTCAAGGCCCGTGAGGGATCCAGGCAATTTCTGGATCGGCTTCCGCCGATCAAAGACATGGCAAGGGTCGAGAGGAGCCAGCGGCGCTTCGTCGACCTGGTTCATGTCGTGCCGCAGGACGTGCAGGACAGCCAGGGAAGGGTGGTGCTGAAAGCCGGCACCTCGGTGAACTACGGCCATCGCGCCAGGTTCGATGGCTTGCTGTATCTGTTCGATGGGGGCGACCCGCGGCAGGTCGCCCTGCTCGAGCGCCTTTGGAACGCCAAACTGAAGGTGCAGCCGATCCTGGTGGCAGGTTCATACACCCAGCTGGTGAAGCGGTTCCGCCGCCCCTTCTACTACGACTATGGCGGGGCGATCTCGAGAAAGCTGACCGTCACCCGCGTTCCCGCGCTGGTGGGACAGGACGGCAACCGCCTGCGGATCGAGGAGATCAAACCGTGAGAAGCCTGCGCGCGTCTTGTGCCGATGCATGGATCAGACGGCTGAGGGTCGCCGCGGCGCTGGTGTGCTGTTGCGCAGTGACGCACGTGCATGCAGCGGCACCGGCCGACTGGAGCAAGGTCTTCGAGGTCATCGGCGACCTCAAGAAATATGTTCCCGGTGCGAAGTTGGAAGCGGATAGCGATAGCGCGCTGGGGCAGGCTGCGGGGGCCGTGGCGGCGGTGCTGGGGGTGGCGGCGGATGCGGAGGCGGGCAAGGAACCGGCGAAGTGCAGCGCCTGGAAAGGTTCGACGCTGGACTACGGCAAGCTCATCACGGCAGGGCTCGACAACTTCGACGAGGAATGGGAATGGTTCGAAGAATTCTGCCAATGCCAGATGATGTGCATCGACGTACTCACGCCCGCACCCGGCACTTCGATGCAGTTCTGGCAAGGCGAGACCATGATCGAGGTGGTTCGCGAGCCCGGCTGCTCTCCAATTTCCGGCGAGATCCCCATCCCGATCCCGAAGGAAGCCTCGGACAGCTCAGGAGGCCGCAATGGTTTCTATCACGTCCACATCATCCCCAGCCCCATCCTTCTCGCCATGGCGGAAGGCATGGAACTGCTCTGTCACTGGCAAGCTTTCGCCGACGCCATCCCGCTCTACTACTCGGAACTCGATCCAAGCTGGAATCCGGAGATGCAGTTGCCGGACGTGAAGGACGCCCCTTACACGAAGGGATTCGCGGACAGCCTGGCAACCTTCACCTGGAAGGACATCCTTTCGTTCGACCCTGTGATCTTCACAAAGAAGCTCGGATATGCCTTGGGTCCCGACCTGTTTGGGGCATACCAGGCCGGAGAGAGTCTTGCATGCGTCGCCGAGTGCTTGGCGATCACGGCAGGGTTTGAGCCCTTCAGCTTCCCGCCATTTGACAATTGTTCGGGTTGCAATGGCCTGCTGACGCCCTACACCGGCGACGCAACCGCGGTAGGCGGCCGGCGTGCCGCCGAGCTGATGGCAAATCGGGTCATCAAGCTGCAGGTGAATCGATTGCTCTGGCAGAGCACGACGGTCGTGCAATGCGCGGGAGCGGTTCCTATGCCGGGGGGCGTGCTGTTTCCCAAGAATGACTTCCGCCTGCAGCTGATCTATCCGGAGGACAAGAGCAAGGCGATGCGCAAGTTCGGCGCGATCCACGTGCCGGTTCTCGACGAATTCGGAAAACAGGGGGGGCTGCTCAAGCAGGACTACGTCTTTCAGCTTTGGAAGCGGCGCAAGTGTTGCGCGACGCTCAGGCCGTGCGTCCCGATTCCCCTTCCGTACTCCTGACGTGCCTTGTCTTGTTTGCGCTTCGCAAGATGCCGATGCCTGCCGTGATTGATCGCATGCGCCTTTGTCGCCGGACGAAGATGGCGACCTGTGCCGCGATGCTGGGGTTGCTGGCGGCCAGCGCGCAAGCCGATGGAGCAGGCCAATTCCCGGCCATCGAGGAGGTGCTCCGGGCGGCGGAGCGGAAGCTGGGACGACCTGTCGATCCCGCGAATCCCGCGTCGAAACCTGTGCCGAATCCGGCGTCGCGAACCGCCGCCACTGCGCCGGCGCCCAGCGCCGGAACACTTCCGGGCGTGCCGCCGCGCGCTGCGCCGCAAGGCGCGCCGGACCCCGCCGCGCAGGGCGCGAAGTTGGCCGCCATGCTGAAGCAATATGGCGTCAAGCAGGAGCTGCCCACGCCGGTCTTGCACGGCAAGCTCTACGTCGCGATTTCATTTTCCATGCCGGAGGAGTCTCTGCGGCGGCTCTTCGCGCAAGCCAGGGCGGCCGGAGCGACCGTGATCCTGCGGGGATTGCATCGCAACTCCGGCAAGGCGACCCAGGAGCGGTTCGCCCAGCTACTGGCGCCCCCGCAAGGCGTCAAGGCAGGTGGACGGCCGCAGCCCGGCGGCGGTATGAGCTTGCGAGCCTCCCCCAAGTCCTTCGAGCGTTTCGGCATCCGCGAGGTGCCTGCATTCGTGCTGGTACCGCCGCGGGGCGCCCAGGACGACTGCCGCACGCCCGCCTGCCCAGGCTACGGCGATTTCGCGGTCGCTACAGGCGACGTTTCGGTGTCCTATGCCATGGAGGCCATCGGCCGGGCCCGGCCCGACCTGCGCCCTGCGGCCGAATTCTTTGCCAGGCGCGCGGCCTGGCCGACAGGGGAGACACGTCGATGAAGCTCGCTGGAAGAACAAGCCGATGGTCTCGGTGCTTCGCCTGCCTGGTATTCGCTGCCTGCCTGGCAGGGACTGCGGTTGGTGCCCAGCCGGCCGCTGCGGATTCCGTGGCGGGAGAGGTGCCATCCGTGGGGGCGGCAGCGGTCGCAACGATCGCCGAACCTGGCGCGGAGTTCTGGAAGCGCCGCCGCGATGGATGGTTTTGGTATCGGCAGGATCCGCTCCCGCTGGCCCAGCCCCTGCCAAAGCCCGCGCCAGCAGCGCCGGCCCCATCGGTCAAGAACAAGGACATCCAGGAGTTCGAGGACTTCCAGAGGAAACTGGAGAGCCTGCGCAAGGCCGCCATCATCAATCCCACGCAGGAGAACGTCCGGGCCTACATGGTCTACGAACGCATGGCCTTCAAGCAGGCGGCGCTGTTCGGACAGATGCACCAGAGCATCAACTGGATCGATCCCGTCTTTGCGGAGGACGCGGCCGACGTCCGGCCGGCCAATACGGTAGCCATGGGCATCTGGGACTATCAGCGCGGCCTCACGAAGAAAGAGTTCGTCTCCCGCGTTTCCAAGACGCACGGTCTGTACTTCGTCATTCGCGGTGACTGCCCCTATTGCCACGCCTTGGCGCCCGTCCTCAGGAGATTCAGCGACGAGACTGGCATGACCGTCTTCCCGGTCAGCCTGGACGGCCGAGGCAACAAGGAATATCCCAATCCGGTGCTGGACAACGGATTTGCCTCCCGGTTGGGAATCAAGACGACTCCGGCCCTGGTGCTTTCGCAGCCAAACGCGCGCGAATTTCAGGTGTTGAGCTTCGGGATGATCACCAAAGAAGAAATTGTTGACCGTATCTATTCCCTGCTGAACGAGCGGCGGGCCTCCAACGCACCGGCCGCGGGCCGCCTCGCGGTCAACTGAAAGGAGCGGAGATGAAGGCAGTGAAGAAGCTGGTCCTGTGCGCATTCCTGTGTTTTGCGGCACTGCAGCCGGCCGGCAGCGCGGATCTCAGCCTGGATCTCAACGCAGCCATGCAAGGTGCGTTCGACGCCGGCCGCGTCTATGGGCACGTCGATGGGCCCAGCGCCTTCACGGCCCAGGGCCGGGGCTATGCAACGGGCGGAAGCCTGACGGTTCGCACGAAATCGGCGACGCTGACCCCCGTGAACATCCAACTGCCGAGGTTCGACGCGGGTTGCGGCGGCATCGACCTGCATCTTGGATCGATCAGTTTTGCCAGTGGCGAGGAGTACCTGAACTTCTTCAAGGCTTTGCCTGCCGCGGCGGGCGGCTATGCGCTGAAGGTCGGCCTGAATGCGATTTCGCCGACCCTGGCCGATGCCTTCGACAAGATCGAGGAGGTGGTCAACAAAATCAACAACTTGAGCATCAACTCCTGCGAAGCAGCCAAGGCGCTGGTGGACGGCACCGTGGGCCTCATCGCCGGCAAGGATGAGTCGAGTTGCATGCAACGCAAGCAACTGCTCGAAGGGGTCGGCCCGGCAAGGGCGCGGCAGCTTTGCCGGCAGGCGATGGCGATTCCGGCATCAGGTGAGGCGGATACCGCGCCGACGCGCCCTTTGGAAGGCAATCTGGTTTGGAATGCGATGAGCAAGAAGCTCACCGGCCTGTCAAAGCTCGAAAAGCAGCTTTTCATGAGCCTCGTTGGAACCGTCGTCATTCACCCGCGCACCAAAGAAACAGAGAGTGATCGAGAGGGCATCAAGCGGGTCGATCCCTTCGGCCCCACCATTTTTACCTTCTCGCAGTTCTATAACGGTGAAGCCGAGGGGTGGTGGGGAAGCCCAACGATGCTGAAGATGTACGACTGTGGCGAGGATGATGCCTGCATGAATCCGACGCCGACGGACGTTTCGGTCAAGACCTTCCCTACGATGGTCGAAGAACGACTGCGGAACATCGTCGCCAACTTGGTGGATGGCAAACCCCAGAAGGATGCCGACATCGGCTTCATCAACTCCACGTCGTTCCCGGTCTTTCGCATGCTGGTGCTGGCAACGGCCAACGGCGATGCGACTGTGGCCAACTCCTTGATCGACAACTACAAAGACATCATCGCGATCGAAATCGCGCAGGCTTACATCGACAAGATCGTGGCGCAAGGCAGCGCCATCCTGCAAACCTCGAAGGTGGATGCGTCCTCGGCGGAATTGCAGCTGCTCAATGGGATCTCCACGATTGCGGCCCAGTTCAAGGAGGGGGCGCAGGCGGAGCAAAGGAAGTACGCGGACAAGATCAAGAGCCGGAGTGAATTCATGGGTGAGATGGAGCGGTTGCAGAGGACGCTGTACGGCCAGGTTCCGGAGAACGTGCGCCGCCTCGCCATGGCCAGATGACGCCGTCGGCGGAAGCCGGCAGCGTTGTCTTCGTCTTCCCTGAACGGTAGCCGCGAGCGCCTGCGCGCGCCGGCCAGAACGGACCAGCATGAATATCTACACCTACGACAATCTCGAGGCGGTCGCGGCGGTCATGAGGGCTGTCCCGATGATCATGAGCAGCGGCGAGTCCGGCTACAAGGACATGGTCAAAGTGATGGGGATGCTCGGCTTCATCGCCGCGCTGATCGGCTTCTTCGTGAACCCGACCCGGATGGCCGCGCTGACATGGTCGGGCGGATTCGTCCTGATCTACCTGCTGCTGTTCGGGCCGCTGACCACGACGACGGTCGTCATCTTCGACAAGGGCAGGCCCGGCACGCCGGTCGACAGGGTGGAGGGTGTTCCGGTTGCGCTTGCAGCCGTTGCCAGCGTCAGCAGCACCGTCGGCTACAAGCTCACGCAGATATTCGAAGACGTCACCAAGGTTGCCGACAACTGCGACACAGGGGCCATTTGCATCTTCAAATTCTCCGAAGGCGGCATGATGGGTGGCAACAAATTCATGGCGAAGGTACAGCAGGCGGCCCAGCGAGGTTTCGCGGTCGTCGATCCGGCGTTGGAAAAGGATACCAACGAGTTCTTCAGCCAATGCACAAGTTTGGATCTGAGTTCGGGCCGGCTGGACTACTACCAGGTCAGCAATGCGAAAGACCTGTGGAAAGCCATCGAGAACACATCGCCTGCGAGGTATGTCACCTATCACGTAACGCCCACCAAGGAGACTTTCGGCTCTTGCCAAGACGCCTATGCGAATCTGAAAAGCAGGCGCGACGCTCAGGGAGAGGAGCTCAAGAAACGGGTCGCCAAGGAGATGTTCCCCAACATGTCGGAGGCGAATGCCCTGGAGGGCGTCAACGCGGCGTTCCGGCAGGTGAATCTTGCGACGCAGGTGGGCGATGCTGCGTGGCAGGCAAAAGAGTTCCTGCTGCAGAACGCCACGATCAACCAGTTCAAGCGCGGCATCGGCCGCACGGGAATGGATGCCGGCAGCGCCTCCGGCGTCATGCTGGGAACCGCCGAGGCGGCGAGCTTCGCGTCGACGAATGCGAGTTTTATCGTGCAGGCCCGCCTGGCGGAAGAGGCGCTGCCGATGATCCGGAACTCCGTCGAGGCGATTCTCTACGGCATTTTCCCCATCGTCGTCCTGCTGTTGCTGGTGCAGCAAGGTCCTGCAACGGCGACGGCCGTCAAGGGGTATGTGTTCGCGCTGATCTGGATCCAGCTGTGGCCCCCTCTCTACGCCTTGGTGAACTACATCGGCCAAGTGCGCTCCCTCGCAGCCATGCGAGCCATCACGCAAACCACCGGGGCGGACGTGGGCGTGGCGTTTTCGAACTACAACGACATCTACAACGGCCAGCTCTCCGATCAGGCCGTGGTCGGCTACCTCGTCATTGCCGTGCCGGCCATCGCATCGGCCATTGTCTACGGCATGAATTCGGCGGTGGGCGCCATCGGCGGCAGCGGCTTGATCGGCTCTGGTGGCAGGGCAGGGGAAGCAGCCGGGAGCGGCAATGTGCAGATGGGCAACGTGTCGCTGGGCCAGCAGCACCTTGGCCCCTCGCGAGTGGATGCGGACGTCTTCCAGAGGACATCGACCCACGGTTCGTACACCCACAACGCCGAAACGGGCGAATA
Source organism: Ramlibacter humi (assembly GCF_004681975.1). GTDB lineage: Bacteria > Pseudomonadota > Gammaproteobacteria > Burkholderiales > Burkholderiaceae_C > Ramlibacter > Ramlibacter humi. The sequence goes on along the minus strand of NZ_SMLK01000004.1, from coordinate 38,616 downwards.
CCTGGCCGGAAAGTCGAATTCGACTCAGGTCGACGGCCTGAAGATGACGATCAATCAGCAGAATGCTGCATCGATGCGGGAGGACATCAGCAAGAGCTTGGTGGCATCCAAGAGCGAGCAGCAGTCGATCTCCAACAGCATCAACGATCAGTTCACTCACCTGATCTCCAAGAACGAGCAGTTCCAGAAACTGGTCCAGGAGTCCACGGGGTTGAAGGTGGACACGTCCGGAACCATCACGCAAGGAGTGGGAAGCTCGCAAACGATGGGCCAGTCCTCGGGTACGTCGGAGACAAAAGAACGTACATCAGCGCAATCGGTGTCGACGAAGGCTGGCGTTGCGGTGGAGTTCATCGTTAGTGCGGGCGGCGGTGTCGAGCACAAAGGCTCAAAGTCGGCCAATACGTCCACTGGCCAGCAAACGACCGTCCAGGACCAGATCAGTGCCGAGACCAAGGCCCAGCTTCTGGAGAAGTATCAGAAGCAGCAGACACACAACGAGTCGGAGCAGCATACCGATGCGGCGGCGGATACCAAGTCGATGAACTTCTCCGAGGCGCGTCAGCGGCTGAACAACCTGACCAAGCAAATCCAGCAGTCAGAACAGGCCTTGGCATCGCTGTCGCATGTGTCGCAGAACGCTGCCTCAGTCGAACAGGATCTGGTCCACCAGGCGGCCAAGAACCTGAACGACCGCATGGGACAGACCTATTTCGAGAATCTGAGCGACGAGGAAAAGCGTGAGCAGCTCAGGCAGGAAGGCGTTCACATCATCCAGGACAAGCTTGGTTTGACGGAAAAGCAGGCCCAACAGTTGTTGGACGGGTCCCGTGAGTCCTATGCCAGCGAGAACCTGCACGCTCCGCAGAATCCGGCGGCAACTTCTGAATACCTCAATGATCAGCATTCGCTGACCGGGGAGCGTCTTTACGGCCCGAGAGCCGGCCCCAACGAGAAGGACCAAGCGAAGATATATGGATACGGACCGAGGCCCGACGACCAGCCAGCCCCTGGTGCGGCGAAAGTCCAGGTGGGCGAAGCCCTCGAAACGTTCGGAAAAGCGATGCCATCGCAGCAGGAGCAACTGCGCGGCAAGGTCGCCGCAGTTGGCAACGCCACCGGAGAGGCAATTGACCAACCTACCGAATCCGTGCCTGGAGAGCTTCGTAGTGCGGAGTCGATGGCTACCCAGGTCAAAGTGGTGACGGAGCAGGCGCAACAGGGCCCGAACCCAATCGACATCGCCAATAAGCGGCGGCACTAAGTGAGCCGGCAACCCTGTTGCCAAGGTGCGACTGCCCGTGCCTGTATTCCTGTGATCCGGGATCCATCGCCGCTGCACCAGCCTGCTCCTCGCTACAAGTGACTGCCCTCAGGGGATTTGTCATCAGTGGGATTAAAGGTTCTTGAGAGCCGCACAGACCTATCAATGAACGCCTTGCTCGACCAGCTTCTCATTCCGCAATACCAATTCGCCATTCAATGGTTTGGTCCTGCCTACTTCAACACGATCATGCTGATGATCATGGTGCTGGTGTGGATCAACCCGCTGCCGCTGAACGCCACCGAGAAAGACGATTCCACCAAGGAAGCGGTGCTGCTGTGGACGCGGCGCATCATCGTGACGGCCATCCCCATCCTCGCCGTCATCGTCCCGATCTACCTTTGCCTGCTGGTCGATGCGGTGCGCGTTGCCGATCTCGGCGCGGACTCCGCCCGATGGGCCCGGGCCTGGCTGTGGGGCGCTGCCAAGGCCAACCTGTGGCGGGTGGTCGCGGGCACGCTGGTCGCGATGGTGGTCAAGGCCATCTATCTGCGCAACATCGCGCCAGTGCTTTCGCACTGGTTCCACGAGCGGCGCAATACGCTCGGCCTGGACGCGAAGTCGGATATCCGCGTGACCGCCGGCAAGCTGCAGGCCAAGGACTTCTCGCCGGTGGAGTACTACAAGGAAGGCGAGGTGTTCTTCGGCCTGAACGAACACGGCGCGCCGATCTACGTGGACCTGGAAACCTTCCGCAAGGCCAACTGCCAGGTCATCGGTCCCACCCGTTTCGGCAAAGGCGTGCTGCTGGGCGGATTGATGGACCAGGCCATCCGGAACGACCACGTGGTGATCTATGTCGATCCCAAGGACGACGAATGGCTGCCCTGGGTGATGTACCACGCCGCCGGCGCCAACCGCCGGCTGGTGACGATGGACCTGAACGGCAGCGGCAAGCAGCGCTGGCATCCCTTCGCCGGCGGCACGGTGCGCGAGCGCCGCGCCCGCATCATCGTGGCCTGCGGCCTGGCCGACACCGGCTCGGACGGCGACTTCTACAAGCGAGCCGAGCGCGGCATCCTCGATGCGATCCTGCCCAAGTGCCCTTCGGGCTCCATCGGTTCGATGCTCGCTGCGCTGGAGGCCAAGGGCCCCGACGGCAAGCCGCTGAAGGAGAACGCGGCCCGCCTGTACGAGAGCCTGCGCGAGTGGTCGCTGGTGCCCGCGCTCAACCCCGATAAAAAGGGGCTGACGGTGGACGACGTGCTGCGCAACGGGTGGGTGTGCTATTTCCGCGGCGCCATGGACGATCGCACGGTGCTGGCGGCCACCCGCATCTTCATCATGGAAGTGATCCAGGCGGCCAAGCGCATGAAGGAGGAGCGGGCGGGTCGCCAGTTGACCTTGGCGGTGGACGAACTCAAGTTCCTCATCAGCCAGGAGTTGTCCGACGCGCTGGCCACGTCGCTGGGGCACAACGTCAACATCGTCATCTGCCACCAGTCCATCGGCGATCTGCGTGGGCCGGAAGACAAGACTTTGGACGCGGCCGCGCTCGAGCAGGGCGTGCTGACCAACTGCCAGCTCAAGGTGCTTTACCGCTGCGACCCCGACACCGCCGAATGGGGCGCCAAGCTCAGTGGCACCCGGCAGATGAAGGTGATGCGCACCGAGAAAGTCCACACCAACGCGGCTGGCGGGCAGGTCTACAACGATGACCACATGGTGGCGAATGAGGAAGAGGCGCTGATCCCGGAGAACGTGCTCCTGAGCCTTCCGCCAAGGGTGGGGGTTGTCTTCACCCCGAACCAGCTGGCGCGCGTGATCTACACCTCTCCCGTTCGGGTGAGCAAAGGCACCGATCTGTTGGCGGAGCATCCCGACGCCGCCGCCCGCGATGTGGGAGGGAAGGGACAGACTCAGCCTGTCCCGGCGCCCGGAAAGGCCGAAGCCCAGCCGGTGCGGGAAGCCGCGGCGCCGTCCCCCGCCGTCGCATCCTGAGGCGGCTTGCCGCATGCTGGGCCGGTGGGGGCTTCTTCTGTGCCTGGCTGCACTGTTGGAAGCAGCGCCCGCCCATGCGGAACGCAATTGCTGGATCGAGGCTGGCGCACGGTACCGGATCGATCCTGGCCTTCTGTACGCCATTGCCCAATTGGAAAGTGGCCTGAATCCGCGAGCCTTGGGGCGCAACCGCGATGGCAGCCGCGACGTCGGCCTGATGCAGATCAACTCGTCGCATCTGCCGTTGCTGGCTCGCTATGGCATCGGCGAGGAACAGCTCTATGACCCTTGCGTGTCCATTCATGTCGCGGCGTGGCTGTTGGCCGGCAATTTCCAACGGATGGGCCACAGCTGGACTGCGGTGGGCGCCTACAACGCGGCTTCGCCCGGAAAGAGGTCGCTGTACGCGTCGAAGATCTACCGTCAGCTCGACCCGCAAACCGCGGCACGCCTGACAGGCGCGATCGACGGCGCCTCATCGCGGGAAGCGCCCCAACGGTGAACGTCTCCGCCGCGCTCCCTATGAGCAGGCCCCGAGACCGTGATTCCCATGGCCATCAGCGCCCGAGTAAAAAGAAACTCCAAGGCGATTCTGATAAAGCGACTATGTTTCTATCAATATGAAGTATCGGATTACGTTGTGAAGAGGCGATTGAATTGACGGATAAGACGTCGTTCGAATAAACGTATGCAGTAGCAAGCATGCAAAGGGAAAGAAAAACTTTTGTATTGAGCTATCCTTTCTTCCGTTGCAGGCGCTGTTTCTGATGGCTCCTGTAGCGACATCGGTGGGTTGCTCTTTGTCAACCCGGTCTTTTCGGAAGCGGATCTTTCGGAAACCCCACTTAGCCACTTACAAGCGTTTGAGTGGCTAAGTGGGTTTCCGGAGAGCCCGTGAAAGAAAAACCGGCCCTCTCATTCGAGAGGTGTAGACAGGAGGCGATATGCACTTTGTGCGCTCGCTGGTGCTGTTGCTGTGCCTGGGTCTCATCAACCCGGGGTTGTCCAACGCTGAAACGGAGGTGAAGGAACCGGAGCCGGCTGCGAGCATGAGTATCCAGGCCGCGACCGAATTCCGCTGCTTGCTGGGCACCAAGTCGTGCCTGGAGGAGTACACGGAGATCGACGTGCGCGCGAAGGGAGCTTTGCTCGATGGTCCATTCGGCAGACCGATCATGGCGGATGTCGGCACGATCGTGCTTGGACTGAACCATCAGCTCCAAGTGCGGGCGGTCATTGACCTGAGCTGGGCCCTTGTGGAGATGGAAGACGGTTACTTCCGCTTCCGCGTCGGAACCGACAAGGGCTTTGACGGGGCTTTGTACCGGCTGCCGACCATTGCCACCGTCGCGGACGTCCGCGGCCCTGATATGCGCACTCCGTCCATGGACGCTTATGACCCGGGCGGTGGCGTGGATCTCAGGGTCGGGAAGCTCAAGTTGCGCGGCTGGGTCGACGAGGCCTCCGCCAGCGCAAGTGTGATTGTCCATGGCGTGGGATCGTTGTCCGGCGTGATGTTCCACGGCGAAGTCGGTCGTCGTCTGGTCTGGTTGACGGGTGTCGCCCTGAATGAGTCGAGCCTGGCGCGACCGGGAGAGGGGTTCATCCGCCTCATGCCCGATCGCATCAAGCTCGGTCAGCTGGGGGACAACACCGAAGACATCCTGACGCTGCAGCTTGCCGCTGAGGGCGATCGACTGCTGGTTGAGGGGGGTGGCTTTGCGAGCACCGTGACGGTCGCGAGCGTAGTGGAGGCGAACATGGGCGTCGTCAATGTCATGCTCTCCACGAAGCTGAATATCCCGCTGCGGGATATGCCGGTCGCGGGGCATCTCACTGCCCACATCCAGATAGGGCCCTTCTTCGGTGCCTTTGACCTCGGCCCTCGCAAGGCGTTCACGTTGGCGATTGGAGCGTCTGTCAAGTTCGACGGACGCTGGAAGTAAGTAACACAGCGCAGGGGCAGGGATAGCGGACGACCCCATAGGTTCAAAGCTATCTCTGTCGGAAGGGGCTGGACAGCATGTCTGTCCAGTCCCTTCTTTTTTGTCCATTCCTTTTCGTCCCCCCATGGAGTGAAGAAATGCGCAACGGGAAAATCCTTGTGCTGAGTGGAAACAGGTTTGTCCGCACGTGCCTGCACCTGATACTGATGGCCTCGACGGGGCATGAGATCACGACGGCTGCCTGGGATAGCAGGGCAAGACTGCCGGCCGTCGCTCCCTATGACCTTGTCATTCTTGATCTCAGCGACCCTGCTCACCTGCCTTGGTTGCACTCTCAACTAAGCCACCAGCCTGCAGCAACAAGCACCATCTGCATGGTCCCGCCTGCCAGTTGCGGGGCGGACCTGGTCGGCCAGACCGGTGTGATCTACGTCTCCAGTTCTTCTGATGCGGTCCAGTTGCTCGAACTGATTGAACTGGAACTGGATCGTGCGCGGACCGGGGCCTCGCTTCCGAGCCCACCCAGGTCCTCCTTCGATCTCACTGCCAAGGAGGAGGCAATACTTCGGCTGGTCGCAAAAGGCCTGTCCAACCAGCAGATTGCCCGGCAGCTGGCGATCGCGGAGCCCACGGTCCGTGTGCACAAGCACCATGTGATGCGCAAGCTCGGCATTCGGGGCGCCGTCCAACTCCATCGGTTCGCATGCAGCCTATGAGAACGCCTGCGGATCGTGGCCGGCCACGATGGCGAGCATCAACATGCCGCCCCCCGGGTACCGTCGGGGCTTTCTGCGGGCTCTCGTACTGCAATTGAACGATGACCCTGCCGAGCTACTTCCGCCGGCGCCGGTGCACCCCGGCCACTACCCTCCTGCTCACATTGCAATCAGGAGATATACGTTGGCTACACGACCCACCGTTGGCGCGATCAGGGTGTCCGTCATCATCAAGGCGCTGAACGAGGAAGCCCGCATCGCTGCTGCCATCCAGAGCGCGCTCTCGGCGCTGCGCAAGCTGCCCTGCCTGGGCGAGGTGATCCTCGCGGACTCGTGTTCCACCGACGAAACCCTCCGCATCGCCGCCAACTACCCCATCCGCGTCGTCACGCTGGCCAACCCCGACGAACGCAGTTGCGGCATCGGCCCGCAGCTCGGGTACCAGTACACCACGGGAGATTTCGTCTACATCCTCGACGGCGACATGGAACTGGACGAGGATTTCCTGAAGGCCGGCCTCGAGTTCCTCATGCGCCATCCCGGCGTCGCCGGAGTGGGCGGCCAGGTGGAAGAGCGCGTGACGACCAGTCTCGAATACGCGAGGCGCGCCCGCCGCGCCAAGGTGAACATGCGCCCGGGCGAGACGGACCGTCTTGAGATGGGCGGGCTCTACCGGTGCCGTGCGATCGACCAGGTCGGCTACTTCTCCGACCGCAACCTGCGCAGCTACGAGGAACTTGACCTGGGCATGCGCCTGCGGGCCCGGGGTTGGCGCCTTTGGCGGCTCGACTGCCCTTCGGTGATCCACCACGGCCACGCCGACGGCACGCTCGCGCTGCTGCTGCGCCGCTGGCGCAACGGGTACCTGTGCGGCATCGGCCAGCTGCTTCGCGCCAGCGTCGGTGAGCCGCACATGCGCATCGTGCTGTCGTCCGTCTCCGAATTGAGGCTCTACCTGGCGGTCCTGATGTGGTGGGCCTTGCTGGTCGCGATCCCCTTCCTGCCAGTTCGGCCCTGGGCGGCGACGGAGCTCTTCGCCGGTGTCCTGGCCGCCCCTTTCGCGCTGGCGGCCTTGCTGCGCAGATCGGTTCTGGACGCGTTCGTGACCGTGACCTCCTGGTGCTTCCACGCTGCCGGCCTGGTGCGCGGGTTCATCCAGGCCAGGCGACCGCCAATGAGCGCCGTCCGCAGCACATTGGTCAAGGATTTCTACATCTGACCGATGCAGCCGGATTTCTCTGTCATCGTGCCGCTGTACAACAAGGCGGCTTTCGTGCGCGGGGCCGTCCAGTCTGCGCTCTCGCAGACTTTCGCGCCCAAGGAAGTCATCGTCGTCGATGACGGTTCCACTGACGGCGGCGCCGAGGCGGTCCTCGGCATCCGTGATGCACGCCTGCGCGTCGTGCGGCAGCGCAACCAGGGGGTCTCCGCGGCGCGCAACACCGGGATCGAGCTTGCCACCGGCCGCTGGATCGCTTTCCTGGACGCGGACGACTGGATGCATCCGCGCCTGCTCTCCGCCTACGCGCAGGCGCACGCGGCGTACCCTTCGGTCAGGATGCTTGGCGCCGGATTCCTGCGCATCGGAGAAAGCGAGCATGAGGTGATTGCAAGCTGGCCGCGCCTGCCGGATCGCTTCAGCTTCGAGTTCGTCGAGCACCTGCACACCCGCTGGATGCGCGGCGAGACGTTCGCCACCAGCAGCGTGGCCATCGAGGCGGAATGCCTGCGCGGGTTGCGTCCGCGGTTCCCCGTTGGAGAAAGCTGGGGCGAGGACCTCGACGTCTGGTTCAGGGTGGCGGAGCGCACCCCGCTCGTGCTGGTGAAGGCGCCCTTGGCCGGCTACAGGTGGGTGGGGGGCAGCTTGTCGGACACCGATCCGCTTCATGCCGATCTTCCGCCGTTCCTGCGCCGCATGCAGGCGAGACTGGCCAGCGGCCTGGTGCCCCCGGCCAAGAGGAAGGCCGTCCGCGGGCTCCTCGCGCAGTTCCTGGTCAGCTCGGCAAGATCCTCACTGGCTCGTGGTGAGCGCCACCAAGCCGTGCGCCTGCTGATGGAGGCGAGGGCCGCGTATGCATCCCCCCGCTGGCTGCGCACCTGGCTGATGCTCGTGACCAAGAAGGCCTGGCCCGCTGTGCCCGCCGGTTGCGCATAGCACCGGCGCGGCGGGGCGCTGCCAAGCCCCCGAGGCCCGGGTCACCGCCCGAACAGGTACTGGTTCGGCTGGGTCTGGTCCGCGCTTTGGTACGTGACCACCAGGTGACCGTCGGGTCCGGCGACCGCGATGCCCTGGCCGGCCTGCACGTACTCGCCAGTGAGCTCGCTGACCCAGTACACGGCGCGGCCGTTCAGTTCCGTCTGCGCGTCGGTCGCCGCGCCCGTGGCTGAGTGATGCTGCAGGTGAAGGTAGGCGTTGGTGCCGCGCGAGTAGCCGCGGACCTCCTGCCACAGCACGCCGAACGGGCCGGCACCGGACGGCAGCACGCGCACGTCGGACACCTGGTACGTGGCAGCGGCCGTGTCGAACGGGCCGGCCACGGAAGCCTCCGGCGCGATGACCGCGGTGCGGACCTCGGACTGCCCGCTTTGCGTCGTGCCCGCCCACGACAGGCCGATGTTGGCGCCGATCGGCGCAGCTGACACGGCGAAGTCCGAAGCCTGCAGCGTGTCGGCCAGCTGCGTCGGTGCCGTGAGCCCATGCAGGCCGGCATCGAAGTGCCGCGTGTAGATCGAGTAAGTGAACGGGTAGTAGGGGCTGCGCTGGTTCCACACGGCGCTGAGGGTGCCGTCCGGCAGCGGCACGATGGAGATCCTGCGCTGTGCCTCGCCGCCGCCGCCCGGCACCAGGTCGGCCCGGGCGCCGGCCAGTTCGCCGGCCGAGCCCAAGCGCTGCAGGTGGCCCCAGAACGGCGCCTGGGCGACGGTCTGCGACGACCAGCCGACCACGTAGCCGCCGGCGGCGGGTTCGATCACCAGGTCCTGCACATGGAAGAACGCCTCGGGCGCGCACAACGCCATCGGCGGAATATCGCCGCACCTGCACGTTGTGGATGACCGCGCCGGGCGTCGTCGATTCGGTGTCGGCCCCGGCCCACGCGACGAGGAACCCGCCATCCGGCGCGGCCGCCGCGGCCACCTGGGTGACCAGCTGCACTTCGTCCTGGACGACGATGGGCGAGCCCACCAGGTTGCCGGCCGCATCGGTGAGCTGCGCCATCACGCGGCTGTTGCGCGTGGTCGAACCATGGGCGATCCACAGCGCGACGTTGCCGCCGCCCGCGAGCCTGGCAACGGCTCCCGGGCTGAACGTGATCGGGTTGGCGCCGACCAGGACCTGATCGAAGGCGGCGAACGCGGCGGCCTTCGGCGCCGAGGGACTCGAGCCGCCGGCCGCAGGCGCGGAAGCGCCCACTCCGCTGCCAAGGCCCTGGCTCAGGCTGCTGCCGGCCGAAGGCGCAGGTGCAGGCAAGCGTGAAGATTGTGGCGACGCGTTGCGGGTGTGTGGTCGCGCGCACACTCGGGCCGCGTGTTCGCCGGCGCGCTGTCATGCGCATGCAGTAGCCGATCGCGTAGACGCGCATTGACGCCGCAAAGTCGCATCCGACACACGAACCCGGTGCTGCCAGTCGCACCTCGTCCTGCAAGGAAAAGTGATGCACAGAATCTTCTTGTACCTGCCGCTGTTGTCCGCGATGCTGGTGCCGGCTTTCGCGACCGCGCAGTCCGCGCCAGTCACCGCGGTCACGCTGTACCCCGGCAGCGCCACCGTCGTCCGCTCCGCACGCGTGGAAGCCGGCGCCACGCGGCTGGTGGTGGCCGAACTCACGACGCAGTTCCCGGTGCAGACCCTGCGGGTCGAGGGCGATCCAGGCATCCGCATCGGCCAGATCGTCACCCAGGACGCATCCCGCACGGAGTCGGCCAACGCCACGCAGGCGGCCTTGGAGGCGAGCATCCAGGCGCTGCGGGACCAGTCGGCGGCGCTGGACGCGCAGGCTGGCGCGGCCGACATCGTCAAGGGCTACCTGGAGCGCGCCACCAGCGACAACGGCAAGGAGCACGCGCGCATGCCGATGGACGGCAAGAGTCTCGCCTCCACCGTGACCGCCCTCTCGCAGGCGGCTGCCGACGCGCTCACCCGGAAGCACCAGGTCGCGTTGCAAAAGCGCGAGATCGGCAAGAAGATCCAGGCGCTGCAGCGTGACCTGGCCCGCGTGCAAAGCCAGTCGCGCGACCTGCGCACGGTCACCATCCAGCTCACCGCGGAGCGGGCAGGCGACGTCCGCATCTCCTACCAGCTGAACAGCGCCGGCTGGCGGCCGGCGTACCGCGCGGAACTCGACTCGGCCCATTCGACCGTTTCGATCGACCGCCTGGCGCAGGTCTCGCAGAAGACCGGCGAGGACTGGCGAGGCGTCCGCCTGGCCTTGTCCACGGCGCAGCCGCGGCAATCCCTCTCCGCGGCGACACCGCAACCCTGGCTGGTCGGCTACGACCCGCCCCGGCCGTCTGGCGAACTCGCGCCGCCGAACGCTCTCGCCAAGTCCGCCGCCATGCAGTCCGCGCCGATGAAGGATCGTGGCCGGGAAGCGGAGTACGAGCCGCCCACCTTCCAGGCGGACGGCACGTTTGCCACCGAGTTCGTGGTGAGCACTCCCGTGACGCTGCCGGCGGACGGCCGCGAGGTCCTGTTGCCGCTCGCGCGCGAGACACTCGCGGCCCGGCAGCGCGTGCAGGTCAGTCCGCGCCTGTCGACCACGGCCATGGTGATGGCCGTGGTCGACAAGCCTGCCGGCGTGTGGCCCGGCGGCAGCCTGCAGCTGTACCGTGACGGCAGCTACGTGGGCGCCTTGCCGTGGTTGCCGGACGCGGGAGCGAAGTGGGCCCTGTCGTTCGGGCGGGATGAACTGCTGCAGGTGCGCCTGAGCCCGGTAAAGGGCGACTCAGGCAGCACGGGCCTCTTCGACAAGCGCAACGTGCGGCGCATCTCCGACCGCATCACGCTTCGCAGCAGCCATGCGACGCCCGTGGAGGTGCTCGTCCTGGAGGCCGCGCCCGTGAGCACCTCGGACGAGGTCAAGGTGCAGACCGTGTTCTCGCCCCAGCCGACCCAGGACACGTGGGAGCAGAGACGCGGCGTGGTCGCCTGGGTCCGCATGCTCGCCCCGCAGGAGACCGCCGCCATCGACGTGGCCTATGAGCTGGAATACCCGAAGGAAGGATCGGTCACGGGCCTGCCTTGAGACAGCGTCTCAGGCCGCCTGCGCCGCGATCTCGTACGACCGCATGCGGGCCTGGTGGTCGAAGATCTGCGAGGTGATCATCAGTTCGTCCGCGCCCGTGCGTTCGACGAACGCGTGCAGCGCATCGCGCACGGTGGCCGGCGAGCCGATGGCGCTGCAGGACAGCACGTCGTCCAGCATCGCGCGAGCTTGCGGGGGCAGCGCCTCCAGGTAACCGGGAAATGGCGGTTGCAGTTGCGAAGGCCGCCCCGTGCGCAGATTGACGAAAGCCTGCTGCATCGACGTCGCCAGCACGCGCGCTTCCTCGTCGGTGGGCGCGGCGAACACGTTGAACCCCAGCATCACGTACGGCTCGGCCAGCTGCGCCGAAGGCTTGAACGTGGCGCGGTAGATCTCGATGGCCTGCATCATCTGCGCCGGCGCGAAGTGCGAGGCGAAGGCATAGGGCAGGCCCAGCATCGCCGCGAGCTGCGCGCCGAACAGGCTGGACCCGAGGATCCACACCGGCACCTTGGCGCCCTTGCCGGGAACGGCGCGCACCGTCTGGCGCGGCTCGTCGGACATGAAGTCCATCAGCTCCACCACGTCCTGCGGAAACGCGTCGGGGTCGCTGGCCAGGTCGCGCCGCAACGCGCGGGCCGTGGCCTGGTCGGACCCCGGTGCACGGCCCAGCCCCAGGTCGATGCGCCCGGGGTACAGCGCCTGCAGCGTGCCGAACTGCTCGGCGATCACGAGCGGTGAATGGTTGGGCAGCATGATGCCGCCCGCGCCGACACGGATCGTGCTCGTGCCGCCGGCGATGTGCCCGATGAGCACCGCCGTCGCGGCGCTGGCGATGCCGGGCATGCCGTGGTGCTCGGCCAGCCAGTAGCGGTGGTAGCCCAGCCGTTCGGCCCGCTGCGCCAGGGCCAGCGAGTTGCGGAACGAAGCCGCGGCGTCGCCGCCCGCGGTGATGGGGGCGAGGTCGAGAACGGAAAGTACGATGGTCATGGTTGGTGGCGATGATCGCCCAGGCACGTAGTCCCCATCCGACGTCGGCCATTCCGACACGACGATGCGACGGATGACTATGCGCACGCGGCTGAGGGGCACGGGGTTCAGTTCACCCCGAGCTTGCGGCAAATCTCGCCCAGGTACTCCGAGTTCCTCTGCTCCGGCGCGCAGCAGGTTTCGCGCAGGAACCGTTCCGTTCGCGCAGGCACCGTGGGCCGGGCGCCCGCGTTGACCAGGAAGTTGACCATGTCCAGTTCCTCCTTCTGGTCCCGGCGGTTGGAAGGACACGAGGACACGGCCCAGCTGACGGCACTCTCGCCCCCGGGGCCGCGCTGGTCGACGTTCGCGCCGTGGCTGACGAAGAGCTTCACGAGATCGAGGTTCTGCTCGCCTGCCGCCAGCATCAATGGCGTGGTTTGCCGGGCGCCGTAGGGGTTGTTGGGATCGCCCCCCAGCCGCAACAGCAGTTCCGCCCGTTGCAGGTGATCCTTGAACTGGGCGGGTGACATGCGGAACGTCGGCTCGGTCGCGATGGGGTGCAGGGTATTGGGCGGGAACCTGACGCGGTGGGCGCGCAGGAACTCCAGTTGGGCGCTACCGCCGTCCCGCGCACCGACCTGGCCGATCGCGCGGCCCAACGCCTGGTCGGAGGCGATGCTGGCAAGGAAGAGGGCGAGGTTGGTCGTCTCATCCTGGGCGGCCCCATCCCTGCACTTCTCCATGCACGCGAGGGCCAGCTGTTGTTCCAGCCGTTTGCCCAGGCGCTTTCCGTCGGAGATGCTCCACAGGTAGCGGGCGGCCTCGACCTGGCCGGCGTAAACGGCGTAGTCGAAGGCGTTGGACCTGCAGCCGTCGCAGTCGCCGGGATTCATCACGCTTTCCGCGTAGATGTCGGCACCCGCATCGACCAGCGCCTTCATCACGTCCAGGTGGCCCATCCCGCTCGCCAGCATCAACGGACGGACTCCCACCATGTAGGAGAAGCCGTGTTCGATGTGGTGTCGATATTCGGAAGAGTCGACGTCGACGGGCCGGCCGGACCGGATCCAGCTGCGCACGAATTCGATGTCCCCTGCGATCGCCGCGTTGTGCAGCGGGCCCGGCTTGACGCCGCAGGAGGCGAGCAAGGCGCACGCGGACAGGACCAGGGCGAGGGCTGCCATGCGTCGCACAGCGAAGCTGGTCATCTTCCATGCCTCCATCGGCCTTGATCGAGCACGGATGCAGTCTAGGCAGCACCTCCTGGAGCCGTCCATTCCATCCCGCGGCGTTGCGCGGCGAGCATCGATTCAAGTGAAATCATCGAGCGGGCCTGCACGCAGGGCGATCGCCGGGATCTCATTCGCTCACGACCAGCGTCCCGTTCATCGTCTCATGTCCCTCGCCGCAGAAGACGTCGCACAGGTAGGTGAACGAGCCGGCCTTGTCGGCCACCAGTTCCAGCGTCGCGGGCTGGCCGGGCACGACGTCGGTGCGCACCTTGAAGTCGGGCAGGCTGAATCCCATCGGCACTTCCGGCGCCGTGAGCTGGAACAGCAGGACCTCGCCCTTGCGGGCTTGCACCGTGCCGGGCACGAAAGTCCATTTCCTCGCGACCATGGGTACGACACGCCGCGCGGGCGCCGCGGACGTCCACGCCGCGAGCCCCGCGAATGCCAACGCGCCGGTGTACGCGAGGAATGCGCGCCGGTGTGCGATGCGGTTCATGTCCCGGCCCCCTTCTGCACCGGCACTTCGGTGATTGCATAGCGGGCCTGCGCCGGCAGCGCCTCGATCTCGCGCCAGCCGAGGCCCTTGTACGGCTGCGCGGGATCCCAGGGCAGCGGCGTTCGCTTGGGCTGCGACGCCGGTGCGGGCAGCGCGAACATCAGCGACTTCGCCGAGTGGTGGGCGATGGCGCCCGTCATGCGGTGGTGTTCCTGGTGGATGTGCCCGTAGAAGACGACGACGTCCGGGCGCGTCGCCAGCAGGTCGATGGCCTGCTGTCCATCGCGCGTGGCCCAGTCCCATTGGGGGTACAGGTCGAACAGCGGCCGGTGGGTGAAGACGACGATGGGCGTGCCCGCCGGTTGTGCATGCAGGTCGTCGGCCAGCCAGCCGAGCTGGGCCTCGCCCAGCCGGGCCGCTGGGTCGCTCACGTTGTCCAGCGTCACGAAGTGCACGCCTTCGTGGTCGAAGGCGTAGTGCGCCGGCCCGAAGAATTCGCCGAACGCGCGGCCCTTGTCCAGCGATGCGTCGTGTTCGCCGGGCATGAATCGCAGGTCCTTCACCTTCAGGTCCTTCGTCATGGCCTGCACCTCGCGCAACCGCTTGCGGCGCTCGACAGGGTCGTCCGTGGTGTGCGTCAGGTCGCCGGTGAACACGATGAAGTCCGGCGCCGGATCGAGCGCGTTCACCTCGGCGATGGCCTTGGGCAGGGTGCCGCGCGCGTCGGGGTTTTCCGGGCCCGGATAGCCCCAGTGCAGGTCCGAGAGCTGCACGAAGTTGAAATCACCCGCCGCACCGCGCGCGAGCGCTCGCGAGGCGGGGAAGAGGGCCGAGGCGTAAACCAGTCCGCCGCAGGCCGAGCGCAGGAGTTGCCGTCGCACCAGGTCCATGTCGAGCTCCTGAAAAAAGAGGTGGCGATGCGTGCAATACCGGCCTTGCGGGCCGCGCATTCCCCGACCCTGCCGCCGGCGCGGCCATCGGGAATAAACCGTGCCCCGCGCGGGTAGAACCCTGCACCACGAGGCCCCTGGTGACCGACCCCGCGCTTCTTCACCGTTTCGAGCAGGCGGCACTGCCGCACCTGGACGCGGCGTACAACCTCGCGCGCTGGATGACGGGCAACAGCGACGACGCGAAGGACGTCGCGCAGGAGGCCTTCCTTCGCGCGCTGTGCTACTTCGGCAGCTTCCGGGGCGGCGATGCGCGTCCGTGGCTGCTGCAGATCGTGCGGCACACGTGCTTCGCCTGGATGAGGAGCAACCATCCGGCCGAGCTGGTGGCGCTGGACGACGAAGACGAGCAGGGCTTGCCGGAGCGCGGCGCGATCGCCGAAGAGCCGGTGAACGTGCTCTCGCGCGAGGACGAGCGCGCGCAGGTCAACCGTGCGCTGGCGGGCCTGCCGTTCCCGTACCGGGAGGTGCTGGTGCTGCGCGAGATTGAGGACCTGTCGTATCGCGAGATCGCCGCGATCGCCGATATCCCCATCGGCACCGTGATGTCGCGGCTGGCGCGCGGCCGCAGCCTGCTGCGCGAAGCCCTGGCGCCGGATGCGCGGCCCGCGCTGCGCTCGGTCCCCGCAAGACGTTGGGAGAAGGCATGAACCATCCCGAATCCCGCTGGCAGCTCGACGCGTATGTCGACGGCGAACTGGAGCTCGCGGCGCAACTCGCGATGGAAGAGCGGCTCGCGGGCGATCCGGAGCTTCGCTCGCGGGTCCAGGGCATGCAGCGCCTTCGCGAAGCGCTGCGCGGGCAGGCCGACTACCACGAGGCGCCGCCGGAGCTCAGGGCCCGGGTGCAGGCGCTCGTCGTGCCGAAGCCGAGGCCGTGGCCGCGACCGGAACGCGGCCGGCATCCGTTGCGCTGGTGGGCCGGCGCTGCGATCGCGGTGGCTGCGGCCGCGCTGGCGGTGAACCTGGCGCTGCTGCCGCTGCAGGCCGGGCAGCGGATCGAGGACGACGTGGTCGCGAGCCACGTGCGCGCGACGCTGGGCGCACGGTCGGTGGACGTCGCGTCGTCGGAGCACCACGTGCTCAAACCCTGGCTGTCCTCGCGGCTGGATTTCTCGCCCGATGTGCCCGAGCCCCAGGCCGGCCGTGGCACTCTGCTCGGCGGCCGTGTCGACTACGTGGACGGACGCCCCGTGGCCGTGCTGGTGTGGCGCGCCGGCCCGCACGTCGCGGACGATTTCACCTGGCCCAGCGCGACGGCAGACCATCCGCCCGTCATGACCTCGAGCCGCGGCTTCAACGTCGCGCACTGGACGCGCCACCGCATGGCGCACTGGCTGATCTCCGACCTGAACCGGGAGGAACTGGCGCAGCTCGCGAGACAGATGGCAGCCGATTGAAGGCCGCGGCGCGGCCTCAGGCCTTCTTCACCCAGGAACTGCACCAGCCTCCGGCCGCGACCTGCTTGCCGCCGAAGATCGTGCACGGCCCTTCCTTGGTGTTCGCGGCTGCCGTGTAGAACTGGCAGCCGTTGCACTTCTGGTCGTTGGCGTGCTTGGGGAACCGCTTGGTGTCGGCCTTGGTGGTGTCGTCCACATAGCCGAGGGCGGTGGCTTGCGGGTCCTTGGGGTCGACCTTCTGCTGGGCGGTGGCGCCGGACGTCGCCGCGACCGCGCCGGTGCCGGCGATGACCTGGAGGAGAAAGACGCGACGGTTGCTGCGCACGGGAACCTCCTGTTCGTGATCCGGTGATCGTGCGTGGCGGCCGCGAAGGGCGTGCACTCGGCCGTCGAAAGAATCGCGTGAATTTGTGCGCGCTGCTCGACGCGACGGCGCGGCGCGCATGGCCGACTTGCCCGTTGCGGCCCCACAGGGGCAGACTCTGCCGTTCACAGCGGCTTCAGGAGAACTCCCGTGACGGCCTCGGCGATCGCACTCATCGTCTTCATCGCGTGGACGCTGGCCTTGCTGGTGGCCATGGAAGCGATGCGTTCCTGGCTGGTGCTGGCCGGGCGCATGCCTTCCAACCGGTTCACTCCGGACAACGCCAACCTCTCGCCGCTGATGCAGCGGCTGGCGCGCGCCCACGCCAATTGCATCGAAGGCCTGCCGGTCTTCGGCGGCCTGCTGCTGGTGGCAACGGTTTCCGGCCGCCACGAACTCACGGACCCGCTGGCGCCGTGGCTCGTCGTCGCGCGCGTGCTCCAGTCCTCCGTCCACGTTGCGTCGACCAGCGTCCCGGCGGTGAACGTGCGGTTCACGTTCTTCTGCATCCAGGTGGTGATCGCCATCGCCTGGGTGGGCAGGCTGCTGGCCGCATCGGTTGCCGGATGACGGCTTTGCGCCTTCACACCCGTCGTCAGCCGGGCGTCGGCGCGGGCCGCTCCCGCAACCACCGCGCCACGCCTTGCCCGGCGACGCGGCCTGTGGCGAAGCAGGCCGTCAGCAGGTAGCCGCCGGTCGGCGCTTCCCAGTCGAGCATCTCGCCCGCGCAGAACACGCCGGGCAGCTCGCGCAGCATGCCGTTGGCATCCAGCGCGTCCAGGCGCACGCCACCCGCGGTGCTGATCGCTTCTTCGACGGGCCGGGGCCGCGCCAGCGTCAGCGGCAGCGCTTTCAGCGCGGCAGCAAGCTGGCCGGGATCGTTGAGCTGCTCCACCGACAGCACCTCGTGCAGCAAAGCCATCTTCAGGCCGGCGATGCCCAGCCGGCTCTTGAGGTGCGTGGACAGGCTTCGCGGCCCGCGCGGGCGGCGGGTTTCCGCCAGCACCTGCGCGGGGCTGTGTTGCGGCAGCAGGTCGATGAGCCAGGTGGCGCGGCCATTCGCCGCGATCTCGTCGCGCAGCCGAGCCGAAAAGGCGTACACCAGGCTGCCTTCGATGCCCGTCTCCGTCAGGACGAACTCGCCTTGCTGGCTTTCTTCGGGCGGCTGCGTCGCCAGGCGCGCGGCCACGGGCTTGATGGGCTGGCCCGCGAACTTCCGGCGAAGGTGATCGCTCCAGCCCGCAACACCTGGACGCGTGGGCGCCACGTCGAATCCGCAGTTGGCGGGTTGCAGCGGCTCGACGGGGACGCCGCGCGCGGCCAGCAGCGGCGCCCACGCACCGTCGGAACCCAGGCGCGGCCAGCTCGCACCGCCCAACGCCAGGACGGTCGCATCCGCGGCGTGGACGACAGGTCCTGCCGGCGCATCGAAGAGCAGATTGCCCGTCGCGGGATCCCAGCCCTTCCAGCGGTGACGGGTGTGCAGCCGCACGCCGGCCGCGCGCAGGCGGTGCAGCCATGCGCGCAACAGCGGCGCGGCCTTCATGTCGGCGGGGAACACGCGCCCCGACGTGCCGACGAAAGTCTCGATGCCCAGGCCGGCCGCCCAGCGCCGGACTTCGTCGCCGCCGAAAGAGGAAAGCGCGTCGCGCAGCGCATCGCCGCGATCACCGTAGCGGGTGATGAAGGCGGCGGGCGGTTCCGAGTGGGTGAGGTTCAGGCCGCCGCGCCCGGCCAGCAGGAACTTGCGGCCCACGGACGGCATGGCATCGAAGAGGTCGACCGGCACGCCTTCGCGGGCCAGCATTTCGGCGGCCATCAGGCCGGCCGGTCCGCCGCCGATGACGGCGGCGCGAAAGGGAAGGGAAGTCACCAGGCGATTGTCTTCGCCCCGGCCCGGTGGCGTCCTACAGCCGAGCGCGAGGGCACGGACAGGCGGAACCGCCCGCCGCTGATCGGCCGCGGGTTAAGCCGGTCTTAAGGTGGCCCCAGTGCCGGCACCCGCCGGGTGCGCCCATCGAAAAGGAGTCGAACATGCTGCACTACGCCGTCGTGTTTTTCGTCATCGCGCTGATCGCCGCTTTCTTCGGCTTCGGCGGCATTGCCGCCGGGGCGGTGGGAATCGCGAAGATCCTCTTCTTCGTCTTCATCGTCCTGGCCGTCGTCGCCTTCGTCTTCGGCGGCCGCAGGCCGTAACGCGCGGGGTCGCTTCGCGGGGCGCGGCGGCGCATGGACAATGCGCCATGCCCACCGCCGAGCAGCCCGACGCCGACCTCGTTCCCACCCACACCACCGCCGCGGCGTCTTCCGTCGCGCGGTGGGTGGAGCGGCACCATGGCTTCGCGGTGCAGCGGTGCCACCTCATTCGCCGCGGTCTCAACGACAACTACTCGGTTCGGTCCACCGGCGGCGACCGCTACGTGGCGCGCCTGTACTCGATCCGCCCACGCGGCGCGTTCAACGCCGACTTCGAAGCCGCGCTGCTGGCGCACCTGGAAGCCAGGGGCGCGGCAGTGGCAGCGCCCGTGCCGGGCATGGACGGCCGCCCTCACGTCACCCTGCGGTTCCCCGAAGGGCCGCGCCTGCTGGCGCTCTTCCGCCATGTCGAAGGCGCGGTGCCCGAGACCCTGGAGGATTTTGGGCTGACCGGCCAGGGGCTGGCACGCATCCACCAGGCAGCGCGTGACTACGCCGGCCCGCCAAGCCGCTACGTGCTGGACGGCCAGCACCTGGCGGGCAGGACCCTGGGCTATCTCGAGGCGCATCCGGAGCTGGACGCGGAACTGCTGGCAACGTACCGCGGCCTGGTGCATGGCCTGCTCGACGAACTGGCCGCGGCCGAGGCCGGGCTCACCCGCGCGGTCTGCCACGGCGACACGCACGGGTTCAACAACCACGTGCACGGCGAATCGGCCGGCATCCGCAAGACCGCGTTCTTCGATTTCGACGATGCCGGCCCCGGCTTCCTCGCCTACGACCTCGGCGTGCTTCCGTGGTCCTACCTGTTTCGCAAGGGGCTGAAAGAGGCCGACGACGTCCTGCGCGAGCGCTGGACGCATTACCTCGCCGCGTACCGCGAAGAAGGGGGAGAGGTCACGGAACGCGACCTGGCGGCCTTGCCGCTCTTCCTGCAGTTGCGGCACCTGTGGAACATCGGCGAGGGGCTCGGGCGCCTGCATCACTGGGGCACGAACATGTTCCCCGTGGATTGGCTGCGCAAGCAGCCGGAAGTGTTCGCGGCCTGGAAGGCGCTGGACCTGCGCGCATGACCCACCGTGCTTCCGATGTGCAGCTGCGGCCCTTCGCCGGCGAGCCCGACTTCCCGCGGATGGCGGAAGTTGCGAATGCCAGCTTCGCGGCGGACGGCATCGCGATGGTGCGCACCGCCGGCGTCATGCGCGCGGACTACGCGGCGATGTCGTCGTTCGATCCCGTTCGCAGCATCGTCATGGCGCAGATCGGGGACCGGCTGGTGGGCTACGCGAGAACCTGGCCGTTCACCACGAGCGAAGGCTTCCTGGTGCAGCCGCAGGTGGCGTTCGTCCACCCGGATTTCCGCCGGCGGGGCGTTGGAACGGCGCTGCTGCGCTGCATGGAAGACCATGCACGGCAGGTGGCCGCCGCGCACCCGCGGGCGACAGCGTGGCTGCACCAGGCGATGGTGACCGAAGGCGAGCGCGATCGTGCGCACCTGCTGGAGAGCTCGGGCTACCGGGTCGTGCGGCATTTCCTCGAGATGGAGCGGCCCACGCTCGAGGACATCCCCGATTTCGCGCTGCCGCCCGGTTTCGAAGCGAGGCCCGTGGAGCCCGCACACCTCCGCGCGATCTTCGACGCGCACATGGAAGCTTTGCGCGACCACTGGGGTTTCGCGCCACCGGACCCCGGGGACTTCGAGCACTGGAAGGCTGCCCGCACCTGCCAACCGCACCTCTGGCAAGTGGCGTGGCACGCGGCCAGCAACCAGGTCGCCGGCCAGGTGAAGCCCTGGATCGACGCGGAGCAGAACGCGACCCTGGGTCGCAGGCGCGGCTTCACCGAATTCATCAGTGTGGGCAAGCCGTGGCGCCGGCAGGGATTGGCGCGCGCCCTGGTGTCACGGGCGCTTCACGCGCAGAAAGCCGCGGGCATGGACGAGTCGGCCCTGGGCGTGGACGGCGAAAGCGCGTTCAACGCCGCGCGGCTGTACGAAGCCTGCGGATTCCGGATCGCCAAGCGCAATGCGCTGTACCGGAAGCCCGTAGGTCCGGCGCCCACGGCCTGATCGGGGCGTCAGCGAGACAAGCCGCACGCGCCGTGTGCGCGTTGCACAATGCGCTTCGATGCGATTGCACGACGCCCCTTCGGCATTGCGCCGGGCCGCGCGGGTCCTACTGAGCTCGTATTTCACCAACGGCCTGGCGACGGCGCTCGGCATCCCGTTCGCGGCGGCCGTGGTGCACGCGCTGTTCGGTCCGCAGGCGGCCGCCACGGCGACGGTCGCCGTCATCGTCGCCACGCCGCCGGACCAGGTCGCGCCCCGGCGCGGCAAGCTCGCGCAGCTGTTGCCGGCAGCCCTGCTGTCCATCCCCGTCTTCTTCGCCGTGCAGGCCGTGCGCGCGGACGCCGTGTTCCTCACCGTCGTGCTGGTCGCCGTCACGTTCGTTTCGTTTCTCGGCGGGGCCTGGGGCCGGCGGGGCTTGCCGATCTCCATCGCCCTCATGCTCGCGATGGTGTTCTCGCTGGCGGTGCCGGCGCAGCCGGGCCTGCACGCCGAGGCGATGTCCACTTTCCATTTCGCGCTGGGCATCGCCATCTACCTGGTGTACGCGGTGGCCGTCAACGCGGCATTGAACGGCACCTACCGCAGGCTGGTGCTCGTCGATTCGCTGTTGCTGACCTCGCGCCTCATGCGGATGCAGGCGCGCCAGTTCAAGGCGCAGGGCGGCGACGCGGCGTTCCTGGCCGGCCTGATCAAGCTGCAGGCGGGCCTGGCCGACCAGCTGCAGGTCGCGCGCAACGTGCTGCTGGAATCGCCGGGCACGCGCGAGCGCCAGCAGCGCGCCGCGATGCTGCTGCAGATCCTGGACATGCGCGACCACCTGGCCGCCTGCATCCTGGACCTCGACACGCTCAAGCGCGACGAGTCGCAGCGGCCGTTCCTGCAATCGCTGGGCGCGGAGATCGATTCGCTGGCGCACGAGGTCGAGGCGCTGGCCGACGCGCTGCTGCTTCGCCGGCTGCCGGAGCCTTTCGAGCGCTCGCCGGCCACGCCGCCGGAAGGCAGCAGCCTGCTGGCGCGGTCGGTGGCGGGACGCGTGCGCCACATCCACGAGGAAGTCGAGCGGCTGGTGGGCCTGGCGCGCCGCGAGCGCGAGCCCGACGTCGCTTTCGTGCGCACCGCGTGGCAGCTTTTCGTGAGCCCGGCGGCGTGGTCGTGGAAGCCTTTCACGCAGCTGTGGCAGCGGGACGCGCCGCCGCTGCGCCACGCCATCCGCGCCGCGCTGGCCATCGGCGTGGGCCAGGCCGTCGCGCTGATGCTGCCGTGGGGCACGCACGACTACTGGATCCTGCTCACCATCACCGTCGTGCTGCGCGGCAGCTTCGCTCAGACGATCGAGCGCCGCAACAGCCGCGTGGCGGGCACCTTCCTCGGCTGCGTCATCGCCGCGGCACTGCTGTATGCCAACACGCCCGCGTCCGTGCTGCTGGGCACCGTCACCCTCGCGCAGGCGCTGGCGCACGCGTTCGCCGTCCGGCGCTACCTGGTCACGGCGGTCGCGGCGACCGTGCTGGCGCTGCTGCAGGCGCACCAGCTGAACGCCACGGTCTCGCCGGTGTTCGAGATCGGCGAGCGCATCGGCGACACGCTGATCGGCGTCGCCATCGCGTGGCTCTTCAGTTACGTGCTGCCGTCGTGGGAACGCACCCAGATCCCCGCGCTGGTTTCACGCGCGCTGGGCGCCCAGGCGCGTCACGCGCGTGAGGCGCTGGCTCTGGGCCAGCTCACGGCGGTGGACAACCACACCGAGGCGGCGTGGCGCCTGGCCCGGCGCGAGGTGTACGACAGCCTGTCCGCGCTGGCGCAGGCCACCCAGCGCGCGGTGTCCGAGCCGCGTGCCGTGCGGCCGCCGCTGGAATCGCTGGAACGCGTGCTGGCCCTGAGCTACCAGCTGCTGGCGCAGCTCACGGCGGTGAAGACGATGCTGCTGCAGCGCCGCGACCGCCTGCGCATCGAGGACATCCGCGATTCGCTCGGCCAGGCGGCGGACCACATCTCGCTCGCCCTCGGCGGCCGTGAACCCGGCGAGCCCGGACGCGCCGTGGAAGAGCAGCCCGAGACGCCCATGGCCCTGCCGGACCCTTTCGAGCAGGACCTGACGCCGTGGCTGGCGCGGCGGCTGCAACTGGCCGCGGGCCTGGCGCGCAGCCTGGCGGCGGAGGCGGCGCAAACAGGCCCAGTCGAGCTCGATCGACCTTGATCGCCAGCAACTGGTTCACCGCGGCGTTGACCTGGGTGACGACCGGGGCGGGCGTCGCCGCGGGCATGTACAGGCTCGCGTGATTCGTCGCGGAAGTCTCAGGAGGCGAGCGCACGCATCTCGCGGATCAGGTCGGCCTTGCCCTCGAAGCCGATGCCGGGCAGATCGGGCATGGTGACGAAGCTGTTGTCCACCTTCACGCCGTCGGGGAAGCCGCCATACGGCTGGAACAGGTCCGGATAGGACTCGTTGCCGCCCAGGCCAAGGCCCGCGGCGATGTTCAGCGACATCTGGTGACCCCCATGGGGCACGCAGCGCGACGCCGACCAGCCGTGCTGTTTCAGCATGTCCAGCGTGCGCAGGTATTCGACCAGGCCGTACGACAGGGCGCAGTCGAACTGGAGCCAGTCGCGGTCGGGACGCATGCCGCCATAGCGGATGAGGTTGCGCGCGTCCTGCATGGAGAACAGGTTCTCTCCCGTGGCCATGGGATTGGTGTAGTAGCTGCGCAGGATGGACTGCAGCTCGTAGTCGAGCGGGTCGCCGGCTTCCTCGTACCAGAACAGGCCGTACTGCTGCAGCGCCTTCGCATAGGCGATGGCGGTGTCCATGTCGAAGCGGCCGTTGGCGTCCACGCACAGGCGCTGGCCGTCACCGAGGATGGACAGCACCGATTCGATGCGGCGCCGGTCCTCGGCCAGCGAGGCGCCGCCGATCTTCATCTTCACCACCGAGTAGCCGCGATCGAGGTAGCCGCGCATCTCGTTCTTCAGCTGCTCGTCGTCTTTCCCGGGGTAGTAGTAGCCGCCGGCCGCATAGACGAAGACCTTGCGCTTCACGGTGCCGTCGCCATGGCGGTCGGCCAGCAGCTGGAACAGCGGCTTGTTCTCGATCTTGGCGACGGCGTCCCAAACGGCCATGTCGATGGTGCCCATCGCGACCGAGCGCTCGCCGTGGCCGCCGGGCTTCTCGTTCCTGAACAGGGTGTCCCACACCTTGTGCGGGTCGATGACGCCGTTGGCGCCGAGCAGCGTGTCGGGCTTGGCTTCCATGATGCGGGGCAGGAAGCGCTCGCGCATCAGCTGGCCCTGGCCGTAGCGGCCGTTGGAGTTGAAGCCGTAGCCCACCACCGGCTTGCCGTCGCGGACCACGTCGGTGATCACGGCGACGAGGCTCAGCGTCATCTTGCTAAAGTCGATGTACGCGTTGCGGATCGGCGAGCTGATGGGAACGGTCTTTTCACGGATTTCGACGATCTTCATGGAGTGGAGGAGTCGGTTGGGACGACCTGCGATGTTCGTCGTCCGGCGGCAGGCTGCCCAATGCTCGTTTCGACTGATTTGATGCATTGGACGAACCGGAACCATGAAATTCGAGTTCACCTGGCTGGAAGATTTCCTGGCCTTGGCCGGCACGGGCAATTTCACCCGTGCGGCGCAAGAGCGGCACAGCTCGCAACCGGCGTTCAGCCGCCGGGTGCGGGCGCTGGAAGAATGGATCGGCGCACCGCTGGTGGACCGCAGCACGCAGCCGGCCCGGCTGACGGAGGCCGGCCGATGGTTCGGCGGCGTCGCGCAAGACCTGGTGGCCAGGATCGCGCGCCTCCCGGGCGAGGCCAGGCAGATCGAGGAGGCGAGTTCCGCCACGCTGCGCATCGCCAGCACGCACGCCTTGTCGTTCACGTTCGTTCCGCACTGGCTCCGTGCCCTCGAGGCGCAGCTGCCGCTGGGACCTGTCGCCCTGACCTCGGACGTGCTGGCGCGCTGCGAGGCGCAGATGCAGGAGGGCAAGGTCCACTTCGTCCTCGCACATGCGCACCCGCGGGTGCCGGGCTCGCTCGACGGCGATGCCTACCGCTCCGCGGTCATCGGGGGAGATGAGCTGGTCCCGGTGTCAAAGCCCGGCGCCGGTGGCCAGGCGCTCCATCGCCTGCGCAAAGCAGCGAAGGGGGACGTCCCCATGCTCGCGTACACCGAGGAGTCGGGCATGGGCAGGGTCGTCCGCGCGGTCCTCGGGCGAAGGCTGGACGCCGTTCGCTGCAACGTCGTGTTCACCGCGCACCTGGCTTCCGTCCTGCGGTCGATGGCGCTCGATGGCCGCGGGGTCGCCTGGCTGCCGCGCACGCTGGTGAAGGGCGACCTCGACGACGGAAGGCTGGTCGAAGCGGCGGGCAGCGACTGGATCGTCGGCCTGGACATCCGCCTCTACAGGCAGCGCGACGGCATCGGGCGCGTCGCGCAAGCCGTGTGGGACGCGTCTTCCCGCCTGTGACGGCGGACGCTACTTCGCCATGCGCGCGTCGAGCGCGGCGTTCACTTCCTCCGGCTCGTCGGTCTCGCCGGGAGCGGGGTGGTCCAGGCGGGACCGCAGGCGCTCCATGTCGAGGTCACCTGTCCATTTGGCGACGACGAGCGTCGCCACGGCGTTGCCGACCAGGTTGGTGAGGGCGCGCGCTTCCGACATGAAGCGATCGATGCCCAGGATCAGCGCCAGGCCCGCCACGGGCACATGCCCCACCGCGGACAAGGTCGCCGCCAGCACGATGAACCCGCTGCCGGTCACGCCGGCCGCGCCCTTGGACGTCAGCAGCAGGACCGCGAGCAGGGTGAGCTCCTGCGTCAGGGTCATGTGCGTGTTGGTGGCCTGCGCGATGAAGACCGCCGCCATGGTCAGGTAGATGCTGGTCCCGTCGAGGTTGAACGAATAGCCCGTCGGGATCACGAGGCCCACCGTCGTGCGGCGCGCTCCGAGGTTTTCCATCTTTTCCATCATGCGGGGCAGCACGGACTCGGACGAGGACGTTCCCAGCACGACCAGCAGTTCTTCCTTGATGTACTTGACCAGCTTCCAGACCGAGAACCCGTGGGCGCGCGCGATGAGGCCGAGAACCACGAAGACGAACAGGAGGCAGGTCGCGTAGAAGGTGGCCATCAGCTTGCCCAGCGAGAACAGCGAGCCCAGGCCGTACTTGCCGATCGTGAAGGCCATCGCGCCGAACGCACCGAGCGGGGCGAGCTTCATGATGAAGCCCACCATCGTGAACAGCACGTGCGAGCTCTTCTCCACCCAGTCGAAGACCAGGCTGCCGCGGCCGCCGAAGCGATGCAGGGCGAAGCCGAACAGCACGGCGATCAGCAGCACCTGCAGGATCTCGCCCTTCGCGAAGGCGTCGACGAGCGTTTCGGGAATGATGTGAAGCAGGAACTCGGTGGTGGTGCCCAGCTTCCCGGGCGCGGTGTAGGCCGCGATGCCCTTGGTGTCCAGCGTCGCCGGATCGACGTTCATGCCGTTGCCGGGACCGACGGCGTTGACCAGCACCAGTCCGATGATCAGCGAAATGGTGCTGACCACTTCGAAGTAGAGCAGCGCCAGGCCGCCAGTCTTGCCCACCTTCTTCATGTCGTCCATGCCCGCGATGCCGGTCACCACGGTGCAGAAGATGATCGGCGCGATCATCATCTTGATCAGCTTGATGAAGCCGTCTCCCAGGGGCTTCATCGCTTCGCCGAGGTCCGGCCGGAAGTGCCCGAGCAGGATTCCGACGACCACCGCGGTCAGGACCTGGACGTACAGCGAGCGGTACAACGGCTTGCGGCGGGTGTCTGCAACGGTGGAGGCCATGGGACGTCCTTCGACAAACGTGTCCCGCATGGTACGTCGCGCATCGCTTTCCTGGCGCTGCGCGCATTGCCGAGTGCGTTTCGCCGCGGCCGACCCGGGCGGAACGTTTGCCCGCCGCGCCGCGTCCAATGGCACACACGTCGCAGCCGCCTCCCATGCTCTGCCGCCATGCACTCGTGCTCGCTCTTCTCGGGGCGGCGCCCCTGATGGGGCGTGCCGAGTCGCTTCGATGCGCCGGCGGCAGTGTCGCCGAAGGCGATTCGCGGCTGTCGCTGGTCTACAAGTGCGGGCAGCCCGACGCGGCCGACACCTTCTGCGCACCGGTCTACTACGAAGGCACGGGCTTCATCGTCCCCGACCCCTGGGCGTCGCTGGCGGTTCCCTGCCAGGTCGTGGAGCAGTTCGTCTACGACCGCGGGCCGGGCCAGCTTCTCGCGACGGTCCACGTGCGCAACGGTATCGTGCAGTCCATTGCGTATGGCCGCGCACCGAGATGAGCCGGCGGGAACGGTCGCGATGGTGCCCTGGACGAACGACATCCGGCGATACGGGGCGGTCGCCATGCTCCTGCATTGGGGAATGGCGATCCTGCTCGCCGGCCTCCTGATCCTCGGCCTCTACATGGTGGCGCTGCCGGATGCGGGCTACGACCGCCGCAAGATCACGCTCATCCTCGTGCACAAGGCCGTGGGCATGCTGGCGCTGGGCTTGGTGCTGGTGCGCGCCGCGTGGCGCACCGCGAACCCGCTCCCCGCATTCGCGGCCGGGCTGCCGGGCTGGCAGCAGGTCGCCGCGCGTGTCGTCCACTTGTGCTTCTACGCACTGATGCTGGCGCTGCCGCTGACCGGCTGGCTGATGTCGTCCGCGGGCGGTTACCCGGTTCCGGTCTTCGAGTGGTTCAACGCGCCGGACCTGATCGCCACCGACGAGCACCTGTTCCGCGCGCTGATCGCCCTGCACCGCTGGCTGGCCTATGCGCTCGTGGTGCTGCTGGCCCTGCACGCGGGCGCCGCCCTTTGGCATCACTTCGCCAGGCGCGACGACACCTTGCGCAAGATGCTGCCCTGAGCACCTCAGTGGCAGGTGCCCGCGACCGTGCGTGTCGCGCGGCGGCCCCAGATCAGGCTGGACGGGTTGTCGCGGATGTTCGCGGCGGCGACGTTCATCGTCAGCAGCAGGTCGTCGGCCTGCCGCAATTCCTGCATGGTTTGCGGCAGCACCTGCGTTTCCATTGAGCGCATCACGCGGTCGCCCGATTCGACCAGGGGCCCGAGGCCCGCGCTTGCTGTCTCTACGTTGTGCAGCGCGAGATTCGCCGTGCCCGCCACGCCGTCGAAACGCAGCAGGGTTTCCTGCGCCTGCGGCAGGACGCGGTCCTGGAGCGTGCCGAGCGCGCGGTCGCCGGACTGCAGCAGCGGGCCCAGCCTGCCGCTGGCCTTCTCGGTGTTCGCGATGATCGCGCGCAGCCGGGCGTCGTTCGAGGCCAGGCTGCCGCTCACCTGCTCCACGTGGCCGGCGGTGGCCTTGAGCGCCGCCACCGTCCGCGCGTCCAGCGTCTGCTGCAGCAACGCCATCATCGATTGCATGCTGGCGTTGAGCTGGTTCACCGAGTAGTCGAGGCTGGCGGATCGCACCGGCGCTGTCGCGATGCGTGGGTAGGGCTCGCCCGGCGGGATCGGCAGAGCGGCGCCGCCGGCCGCGGCGTCCTCGAGGCTGACGTAGACGTAGCCGGTGAAGCCGCGTGCGGCGATGCCGCGCCCCGTGATCGTCGCGACGGTGGCTGTCGTCACCGGTGCGTCGCGACGGACGCGCAGCAGCACCTGCACGGTCCGGGGATCCAGCAGGCGCACGTCATGGACCTGGCCGACCTCGACGCCATGGAATTCGACGGGCGCGCCCGTGATCAGGCCCGACACCGGCTCGCCGGTGCGCAGCTCATAGGTGACCGTGCCTGCGCGGCCCGAGAGAAAGAGCCCGGCGGCGGCGGCACAGGCGAGCAGGATGGCGAGGAACACATACCAGGCAAGTCTCTCGTTCGCGCGGTCCATGGCTGCTCCTTGCTGCTGCGGCGGTGCACGCCACCACACGCCATCAGGCGAATTCCTGCGAGATGTCCTTGTGCGTGTAGTCCTGCAGCGCGAGCGTGGCCGCGATGCTGATCGCGGCGCAGACGAAGATGTAGGCCGCCACTGCCCAGCCCGTGCCGTAGCGGGCCAGCAGGGCCGTCGCGATCAGCGGCGCCGGCCCGCCGGCGATGATGGACGCGAGCTGGTAGCCCAGGGATGCCCCGCTGTAACGCAGGCGAGGGGTGAAGCTCTCGGCGATCAGCGCGGCCTGCGGGCCGTACATCATGTCGTGCGGCACCAGGGACAGCACGATGGCCAGGAACACCAGCCCCGCGCTGCCGCTGTCCAGCAGGCCGAAATAGACGAAGCCGTACACCGCCGTGACGAGCGCGCCCAGCAGGTACACGCGCTTGCGGCCCCACAGGTCGGAGAAGTGGCCGAAGGCCGGGATGGTGAGGAACGACAGCAGCGATGCGCACATCACCGCGGCCAGCAGGAAGTCGCGCGAGAGGTGCAGGCGCGTGGTGCCATAGGCGAACACGAAGGCCGTGAAGACGTAGAAGGGGGCCTGCTCGCCCATGCGGGCCAGCGCCGCGAGCAGGATCACCCGCGGCTGGCGGCGGATCACTTCCACCATGGGCTGCTTCTCGATGCGCTTTTCCCGCAGCAGGCGCGAGAACACCGGCGTCTCCAGGATCTGCAGCCGGATGTACAGCCCCACGGCGACCAGCACGATGCTCAGCGCGAACGGGATGCGCCAGCCCCAGGTGGTGAACGCCGGCCCGGACAGCGCGCTCGAGGCGAACACCACCAGGTTGGCGAGGAACAGGCCGGCCGGCACGCCGAACTGCGGCCAGGAGGTGGTGAACCCGCGGTGATGGTCGTTGCGCGTCCACTCCATCGCCAGCAGCACCGAGCCGCCCCATTCGCCGCCCACGCCGATCCCCTGGATGAAGCGCAGCAGCGTCAGCAGCACCGCACCCCAGATGCCGATCTGCGCATAGGTGGGGACGAAGGCGACCAGGAAGGTCGCGATGCCCATCAGCAGCAGCGTGGCGATCAACGTGGACTTGCGGCCGATGCGGTCGCCGTAGTGGCCGAAGATCGCCGCGCCCACCGGCCGGGCGATGAAGCCCACCGCGTAGACCAGGAAAGCCTGCAGCGTGCCCGTGAGCGGGTCGGCGGTGGGGAAGTACAACCTGGCGAACACCAGCCCGGTGACGATGCTGTACAGGAAGAAGTCGTACCACTCGATGGTGGTGCCGACGGTGCTTGCGATCACGGCGCGGCGCAGCTGCGTGCGCTCGTCGTTGGCGGACAGGACGGCTGCCTGCCCGGCGGTGAGGGTGGCCATACGCACCTCCTTGTCGGTCAGTGCTTTGGATAGCGCGGCTTGCCGGGGAGTTCTAGCTCGGCAGGGCTAGGAGGAACCCTTGCATCGGCAGAAGGGGATGGCGGACACGGCTTCTGCTGGACAGTGACGGCGGACCACCATGGATTGCTGATGTCGCGTTCAGGATCATTGCTGTCGCAGGTCTTGGATGCCGATGGCGCTCTGGATATTTCAAACAGGTCGAGATTTGGTCGTTGCTTTCAATGCAACGGTCTCAAAGGCAACGGACCTAACTCGACAGGATTCCTAGACTCCACTGCGTTTCCAACAAGGGGGAGGCGCGCAGATGGTATTGACCGGACCCAATCGCGTGGCGCTGGCCTGCGGCGTGATGCTGGCGGCCACCGCGCAGTCACCAGCTTTGGCCGTGAACGTGGCGACCGAGCCGCTGTTCACGGGCTCGGCCGGCGCCAAGCCGAACCTGATGTTCATCCTGGACGATTCGTACAGCATGTCATGGGAGTGGATGCCCGAGGCGTCGGTCATCTTCGGGCATCGCCGCTACGGGCGGCGCGCTTCGCAGTGCAACGGGGTGGCCTACAACCCGACCATCAAGTACGTTCAGCCGTACAACGCCGACGGCACCCAGGCTCCGGCGGCTTCCACGAGCGTCTTCGTGCCCAACCCGCTCACGCAGACGACCACGCCGCGCGCCATCAATCCGGTGGGGGCCATTCCCACTTCCTCGCCGGGGCCCGGCCCGGGCACGATGGTGGTCACGGTGCCCGGCGCGCCGGGGGCGATGGGCAGCGTCGGCTGGTACACCACCGGTACCCGTGTGACGGTGTACCAGACCGGCGATTCCAGCCGCTTCATCGCCGGTGACGTCCAGTCGTGGGACGCCGGCACCGGCAAGCTGACGATGAACCTCACCGAGGCGACGATCGTGGGCACCGGTTCCCTCAATCCCGCCGTCGTGGCGCTGGGCGAGCCCGCCTACGACACGTACAACGTCTACACGGCCACCCCGGGCAGCAGCAACTACTTCGATCCGCTGAGCTTCATCTACGACGCCTGGGGCAACCCGCAGTACGGCGACTGGCCGAACTCGTTCACGTACCAGTGTTCCGCCTACCTCGGCACGGAGCCGGGCAAGTCGGTGTTCACGACGGTGCAGGTCAAGCCCGGCGACACCCAGGCGCAGAACTACGCCAACTGGTACCAGTACTACCGCAATCGCATGTCGATGATGAAGTCGGCGCTGAGCCAGGCGTTCGTCTCCATGAACGACAGCTACCGCGTCGGCTACAGCACCATCAGCAGCGACCGCGCGGTGGAAGGCAAGAACTTCGTCGACATCCGCGACTTCGACGTGGCCCAGAAGAAGAAGTTCTTCAACGCCTTCAACGGCGCGGTGCCGATGGGCGACACGCCGCTGCGCGGCGCGCTGTCCAAGGCGGGCCAGTACTACGCCAACAAGGCCTATGGCCAGACCAGCGACCCGGTGCAGTACTCGTGCCAGCGCAACTACACGATCCTGTCCACCGACGGCTACTGGACTTACGGCGGCGAGAACCAGCGGGGCACACCCAAGTACGGCCCGTATGGCCTCGACGGCAAGAACGTGGGAGACGTGGACGGCAGCGATCCGGTGATGTTCCCGAGGCCCATGACGGACGCCAGCAAGAGCGCGGACACGCTGGCGGACATCGCGGGCTACTATTACAAGACCGACTTGCGCGACAGTTCCTGGAACAACTGCACCGGCGCCATTGCCGGCGTGGACGTCTGCAAGAACAACGTTCCGCCGGAGAAGGTCCCCACCGATCCCAAGAAGTGGGGTGGCGCCTACGGCGACACGATCGTCACGCAGCACATGACCACGTTCACGCTCGGCCTCGGCGTGAACGGCCGGCTGAAATACAACCGCGCCTACGAGACCAGCACCACGGGCGACTTCGCCGACATCCTGAGCGGCAAGGCCAGCTGGCCGGCCATCACCAGCGACAACCGTCCCGAGCAGGTCGACGACCTCTGGCACACCGCCATCAACGGCCGCGGCAAGTACTTCAGCGCGGGCGACCCGGCCGCGCTGGTGACCAGCCTGCGCACCGCGCTGGACACGGTGAAGGCCGTCACCACCGGCGCGGGCGCGAGCGCGGCCACCAGTTCGCTGCAGCCGGTGGTGGGCAACAACGACATCTTCGTCGGCCAGTTCACCTCGGGCACCTGGACCGGTGACGTCCTCTCCTACAAGATCGATCCGGTCACCGGCGAGATCGACGCGGCGCCCACCTGGTCGGCCCAGGCGCAGCTGGAGGCCAAGGCGCCGTCCTCGCGCAACATCTACTTTGCCTCGCCAAAGTCGAAGGCGCTCAAGCCCTTCCAGCGTGGGCAGCTCAACAGCGACGGCCTGCTGGACAAGTTCTCGGATTTCTGTGCCGGGGGCGACAAGAAGGCCGCCAGCGGCGCGCCGTCGCCGGAGCAGTGCCTGGGCATGAGCGCTTCCGACCAGACGCTCGCCAACGACCCGGCCAACCTCATCGCGTACCTGCGCGGCGACCAGACCAAGCCGTACTACCGCTCCCGCAAGAAGATCCTGGGGGACATCGTCGATGCCTCGCCGCTGTTCATCGGCCAGCCGCCTTTCAAGTACCCCGACGCTTCGTACAAGAAGTTTGCGGCGGCGGCCCGCACCGCGGTCGTTCTCGCCGCCGCGAACGACGGCATGCTGCATGCCTTCGATCGCGGCAACGGATCGGAGCTGTGGGCGTTCATCCCGACCGAGGTGCTCGGCAAGCTGTACATGCTGGCCGACAACGGCTACAGCTCCAACCACAAGTACTTCGTCGACGGCTCGCCGGCGATGGGCGACATCTACGCGAGCGGCGGGGCCAAGCCCGGCTGGAAGACCATCGTCGTGGGCGGCCTCAACGCGGGCGGCCGCAGCTACTACGCGCTGGACGTCACCGACCCGGAGAACCCGCAGCTGCTGTGGGAATTCACCAACCCCAACCTGGGCCTGAGTTTCGGCAACCCGATCATCACCAAGCAGGCCGACGGCCGCTGGGTCGTCGCCTTCAGCTCAGGCTACAACAACGTCAGCCCCGGCGACGGCAACGGCCACCTGTTCATCGTCGATGCCAACGACGGCACGCTGCTGCAGGACATCCAGACCTACACCGCCACTGGTGTCGGCGCGGGCAACCCGACCACCCCCAGCGGGCTGGCGCGCCTGAGCGCCTGGGTGGACACGGAATACGACAACCACGCGCTGCGCTTCTACGGCGGCGACCTGAACGGCAACGTCTGGCGCTTCGACACCGACGGCCTGGTGGAGCCCAAGAAGGCGGCCCTGCGCATGGCCGTGCTCACGTCGCCGGGCGGCGCGCCGCAACCGGTCACCACCAAGCCGGTGCTGGCCGAAGTCCGATCGGCCGGCGCGCTGTACCCGGTCGCTTATTTCGGCACGGGCCAATACCTCGGGGTGGACGACCTCTCCACCACGGCGGTGCAGTCGCTCTACGCGATCCGCGACCCGCTGGCGGACCTGCCCCACGGCGAAGTCCGCAAGAACTCGCGCTTCGTCGAGCAGGTGCTGACCGACGGCATCGACCCGGCGAGCAAGGTGGCGGTGAAGCTGGTCACCAACAAGCCGGTGGACTGGACCAAGGCGGATGGCTGGCGCATCGATTTCATCACGCCGGGCGAGCGGGTGTTCACCAATCCGATCATCCTGCTGAACTCCATCTACGTGGCCACGAACATCCCGAGCAAGGACGCGTGCGTGGCCGGCGGGTCGTCGTTCCTCTACACGTTCGACATCGCCACCGGCTCGTCCAGCGGCCCCGCCGGCATCTCCAACGGCAACTACATGCTGATGGGCATAGCCGCGCTGCAGCTGCAGTCGCCGGGCGACGGCAAGCCCGGGAGGCGCATCATCCTCGGCACGCGGTCGGACAGCACGTTCATGGAGCAGCCGGCTTCGCCGGGCAAGGCGCCCGGCGGCCTCAAGCGCGACTCGTGGCGCCAGATCATCAAGTAGGCCGGTGCGCGCGATCCCCTTGCACTGCAGGGCTCGTCCGTTGGCGTTCTTCGTGGACCATCATGGGCCCCCCGGTCGCCTCGTATCGGAGCCGCCGGGAGTGGCTGGAGGTGCGCAATGAAGGATGAGGGCGTCGTGTCGTGAGAACGCTGCTAAGCTCGCGCCCCCCAACACGCATCCATTCGCATGACTGACACCGTGCCCCACGGCGGGCGCCAAGCACTTTCCCTTGCCGCGTCGACGCTGCTGCTGGCCACGCTGGCCTTTGCGGCCTGGATGGCGCTCGACTTTGGCTCCGATGCGCGCGATGTCGTGCTGCTCGCGGGCATCGCGCTCGTCGTGCTGGCCGCCGTGCCGCTGCTGGCGGCGGTGCGCGGGTCACTGCGCTGGGCGGCCGGCGCGTATGCGCTGGGAACACTCGCTGCGCTGGCCTGCTTCGCGGTGGGAATGGCCCGCGAACTCGACCTGGATGACGGGCCCGATGAGCCTGGTTCGGGCGAGGCGGTGCAGCGAGTCGCGTCGGCAGGACGGGAAAGCGCGGACTTGCTCCACGCGGCCGATCGCCACGCCCCCGGAGCACACCGGCAGCGCCACAGCAAGGACTGACGGACTGCGCTCCACCGGGACGGTGGCGGCTGCTCGGCGTCGAGAGCAAGGGCAAGGGCCACGGCGCGGCGACTCCGGACGACAATGCGCCGGACGTTCCGCGAAAGGAGTGCCTGATGGCTGCCCATCGTGACGTGAGTTCCCGGCGTACCCTGGCCCTGGTGGGGCCCAGCGGTGCAGGCAAGACCAGCCTGGCCGAAGCCCTGCTGTGGAAGGCGGGGGTGCTGGGTTCGCCCGGCAGCGTGGAAAAGGGCAGCACCGTCTCGGACTGGGACCCGCTGGAGAAACGGGCGCTGCGCTCGCTCAACGCCAGCCTGTTGCACTTCGAGCACGGCGGCATCACCACCTACCTGATCGACACGCCCGGCGCGCCCGATGGCCTGGGCCAGTCGCTGCCGGCGCTGGACGCCGTGGAGTCGGTCGCGGTGGTCATCAACGCCACCGCCGGCATCGAGCCGATGGCGGTGCGCATGATGCAGTGGGCCAAGGACCGCGATCGCGACCGGCTGGTGGTGGTCAACCGCATCGACACACCGGGCGCGGACCTGCCGGCACTGCTGGAGCAGATCCAGGCCACGTTCGGCAAGGAGTGCCTGCCCGTCAACCTGCCGGTGCAGGGCGGCGCGGCCGTGGCCGACTGCTTCTGGTCGCGCGAGGGCAGCGGGCCGCCGCCGGACTTCGGGTCGGTGGACAGCGCGCATCGCGCGCTGGTCGAGCAGGTGGTCGAGGTCGATGCGGCTTTCGTCGAGCGCTACCTCAACGACGGCGACGTCGATCCTGCCGAGCTGCATGCGCCGCTGGAGCAGGCGCTGCGCGAGGGGCACCTGGTCCCCGTCTGCTTCGTCTCCGCGCGCACGGGCGCGGGGGTGGACGAGTTGCTGGCCGTCATCGAGCGGCTGCTGCCGGACGCCACCGAGTCGAACCCGCCGGTGTTCCTGGACGGCAAGGGCGAGGACGCGCGGCCCATCGGGACAGCGCCTGACCCGCAGGCGCACGTGCTCGGGCATGTGTTCAAGGTGACGCAGGACCCGTACGTGGGCAAGCTGGGGATCGTGCGAATCCACCAGGGCACCGTCACGCGCGACAGCCAGCTGTTCGTGGGGGATGGCCGCCGCCCTTTCAAGGTGGGCCACCTCTTCCGGTTGCAGGGCAACAAGCTGGCGGAGGTGTCCAGGGCGGTGCCGGGCGACCTGTGCGCCATCGGGAAGGTGGAGGAGCTGCACTTCGACGCGGTGCTGCACGATGCCGCCGAGGACGTGTCCATGAAACCGCGGCAGTTCCCGGTGCCCGTGCACGGGCTGGCGCTGGAGCCAAGGCGGCGCGGCGACGAGCAGCGACTGCACGACCTCCTGCAGAAGCTGGTGAGCGAAGACCCGTGCCTGCGCATCGGGCAGGCGACCGGCACCCACGAGACGGTGGTGTACGGCCTGGGGGAGCAGCACTTGCGCACGCTCCTCACCCGCATCGTCGATGTGCACGGGTGCCAGGTCGACACCCGCCCGCCTCGCATCGCCTACCGCGAGACGGTGACCACCGCCGCGGAAGGCCATCACCGGCACAAGAAGCAGACCGGCGGCGCCGGGCAGTTCGGCGAGGTGTTCCTGCGCATAGAGCCGCTGCCGCGCGGGACCGGTTTCGAGTTCGTCGACGCGGTGCGCGGCGGCGCGATCCCGGGCAACTTCATGCCCGCGGTGGAGAAGGGCGTGCGCCAGGCGATGGACCAGGGCGTGATCGCCGGCCATCCCGTCGTGGACCTGAAGGTGATCGTGTACGACGGCAAGCACCACCCGGTCGACAGCAAGGAGATCGCGTTCGTGACGGCCGGGCGCAAGGCGCTGGTGGCGGCCGTGCAGGCGGCGCAGCCCCTGGTGCTGGAGCCCTTCGTCGAGGTGGAGGTGAGCGTGCCCGAGCAGAACCTGGGCGACGTCACCGGCGACCTGGCGTCGCGCCGCGCGCAGGTCACCGGCACGCTCTCCGCGG
This sequence comes from Ramlibacter humi, assembly GCF_004681975.1. GTDB lineage: Bacteria > Pseudomonadota > Gammaproteobacteria > Burkholderiales > Burkholderiaceae_C > Ramlibacter > Ramlibacter humi. The sequence continues at coordinate 1,921 of NZ_SMLK01000004.1, read as the reverse complement.
CGCAGGGGCGCCTGGGCATCCTGGCGCTGGCGCCGCTGTCCGAGCTGTCCAGCTACCAGACGCGGCTGGATTCGCTCACGGGTGGGCAGGGCACGTACACGCTGGCGCCCAGCCACTACGAGCCGGTGCCGCCTGCCGTGCAATCGACTCTGGTCGCGCAGTACCGGCCGAAGGAGGAGGTTGCCGCGGCCTGACCGGCGAGCCGGCTGTTGCCTCGCGCAGGCAACTTCTCGAGGCGGTGGCGTTTGCCATCCGATCCCGGATTCCCGGCGCCATGGTCGATTCGATCACGTCCGACAGCCGAACGGGCACCATTCCGTTCGGGTCATCTTGCGCAACGGGATCGAGGTGGCGCTAGCGAGGCATCCAGACGCGGTGATCCAGCCGGGTGCCGCCGGTTTCTGAAAGGCGCTGCACGCGCGCGCCCTGGATGCGCCAGAGATCCGCGGCTCCCCCGGTCCGGCGAAAGTCGACAGCGAAGCTGTCGTAAGACAGTTCGCCGGGCAGTTGATAGGGCGTCGTGATCCGGTAGGTCAGATAAGCGCTGTTCGCGCCTACGCCACCGCCGAGCAGGCGCCAGCCATCAATGGCATGCAGCCATTCATAGAAGCGCCGCTCGCGTTCGAATTCTCGACGATAGGCGTCGACGACGGACGGCTCGCTCGTTGGATCGCCCCGCAGCCGCTGGTAGCAGGCAGCATCCCGGCAGGCGAGCACGGCCAGCCGATAGCGCTCCCAATCGGCGGCGAGGTGGCGCATCAGGCCGTCGTCGGAGGGCAGGCCCAGCGCGTCGAAGTCCTGCTGATGGAAACCGAGGGCGTGCAGACGCGCATCTTCACGTTCGACCTTTGACGTGTCGCTGCAAAAAAGTTCGAACAGCGAGCGGTCGCGGCGTTTCGCGAAAACCAGCACGGCGCCCTCGTCCCCGGCTGCGGCGTCGCCATCCGGTCCATGCAAGCCGCTATACCTTCCCGACTCGATCGATACGACGGGGCCGGCTGAGCCCTTGAGAACACGCAGCACAGCTATTTGCGTCGTCCTCTTCAAGTTCGAGAACGTGCCAGGCGCGGCGCGGCTTTCCCGGTGCATGACTTTCCCGACCAGGACGACGTCGGCCGCCTCGAACTGTTCCTGCGTGCTGCGTCGCTCGCATTCCAGCGCGTGCACCGGAAAGGTGGCCACAAGCATGACCCAGGCGATGGCGAGTGCGGTCGAAGTCAGGCGTCGGGAAGTCACGTCATCCTCCGTAAGGCTCGATGCTCAACTGGTTCCGCATGAGGCGTTGATCCGGAACACACACTGCTCAGAGGAGGCGGATGGCCTAGAGCGGACAGTCCCTTTCGCGGCCGAGGCTGGCCAGGATGGACAGCACGCGCTGGGCATGGGGCTTGGCGACGAAGTGCTCGACACCCGCCTCGATGGCCTGCTCGTAACAGAGGTGGCGTGGCAACCCGGTGAATGCGATGCAAACGGTATCGGGGGAGTCCCGCCGTATCCGCCGGCACGCTTCCAGGCCATCCATGTTTTTCAGGCGCAGATCCAGGACCACGGCCTGCGGCCGGAGAAGCTGGACGATCTCCGGCAGCTCCAGGCCATGTCCCGCGGTCAGCACCTGGTGGCCGTCGCTTTGGATGAGCATCGAAAGCGTGGTCAGGAGATCGGCGTTGTCGTCTGCAAGGGCTACGAGCACGCGCCGAACTTTAGTGGGTGAAGATGCCACCCCGATATTGGAAGCAGCACACGGTGTGCGCAGGCGCACCGTGCAGTTGCATCGCTACTTCGGCTCTCCATCCCGGGGTCCACGCTCGCGCAGCCGCTGCACGATGGACTCTCGCGTGGCACGCATCTCGGCGGCGAAGGGGTTGCTGGTGTCGGCCGCGACCTCGTCGATGACCTTCAGCGCCTCCTGCGGGCGGCCCAG
>NZ_SMLK01000003.1 GCF_004681975.1 Ramlibacter humi | reverse complement strand
GCCGCCCAGGCCGAGCCCAACCCCATCCGCGCCATCGGCCATCGCCTGGATGCCGAACAGTGGGAGCAGGCAGCCGCCGACATCGTGGCCAATGGGCAAGCGCTGATCAGCCAAGGCGCTTGGCGCGCACTGGTCCGCAGCATCACCCGGCTGCCACGCGAAGTGCTGGACCGCGATCCCGAGTTGTGGCTCATGCTCGCCTCTTCAGCCTGGTCCAATGGCGACATGATCGAAGTGCGTCACTGCCTGCGCCGGGCCGCCGCGCTGTGCCGCGGCCGCGAGGACGTCGACGGAGAGAGCCGCATCAACCTGCTGATGCTTCCGCCGCTCGTGATGCTCGGCGACCTGACCTCGGCCGAGCGGGTCCTCGAGTGGTGCGAGAGCCGAGTTCCCACCGATGCGCGGCAACGCAAACTGCTGCCGCTTGCCCGCATGTGGCACGACCTGACCACGGGCGACGCAGCGAGCATGTCCCGCAACTTCGAAGCGCTGGCGAACCTGGTCCGCTCGGAAGACGCGGACCTGCTGTTCGCCTGGCTCAGCCGCTCCGGCGGTGGCTTGCGGGGCAGCATCGTCGGGTTCCGGGGCTGGCACTCGTTCTTCTACGAGTTCGAAGACGCCGTCATGTCGGGCCCCATCGCCGAACTGGAATCTCACCCCGTGCGGACGATGACGCTCACCCTGCGGGCGTGGCGCCTGCTGTGGACCGGTGACCTGCTGGAAGCCCGAGCCGCGATCGACTTCGCGGAAGAGACACAGCGCCGCACGGGCAGCTCTCGCGGCACGGCTGTCGACCTGAGCCATGCGGACATGCTGCTGCGTGCCGTGGCGGGGGATGCCGCCGGCAGTGAAGCCTCCGGCCGCTCGATGCTCGCGCTGATCGAATCCTGCCGCGGGATCCGCGAGGCCTTCACGCCGGTGTACCTGCTCCTCCAGGCCCGCGCCTGCTGGATCCTGGGGCGGTTCACCGAGATGGAAGAAGCCTGCCGGCAGGCTTTCACGGCGGACTTCTCCAATACGCCGCCGTATTTCGAAGGCGCATTGCATCTCACCCAGGCCTACTGCGCCGTGGCCCGAGGTGATCTTGCGACAGCGACCAAGGAACTGGCGGCGGCGACGCGCATCCAGGCACGCATGCCAGTGGCCGCCTTCTACGGCGATGCCACCCTCGTCAGGGCGTACGTCCACCTTCTCGCCGGCGAACAGGAGCAAGCCGCCACGCTCTTCTCGGACGTGCTCGATCGAGTCGACGCCGACAGCAGCCTGGGCCTGCTGATCGTGGAACGCCGCGACATCGTGGACGCGTTGTTTCGCGTTCTTCCCTCCGCATCGCAACCCCATCATGCTGCGCAGCGCCTGCAGCTCGCCGTACGCCGGGCCCACGGCGGGTTGCAGCAAGCCACCCAGGCCGCGGCGCGGCGCGAAGTGCAGCTGTCGGCACGCGAACTCGAAGTTCTGCAGCTGGTGGCCAGCGGCGCCAGCAACAAGATCATCGCGCGCAAGCTGCTCCTGAGCGTGCACACGGTCAAGCGCCACCTGGCGAACATCACCGGCAAGCTCGGTGTAGGCGGCCGCATCGAAGCGGCTGCCGCCTTCCGGCACTCGCAACCGGCACCTCCCTGATCGAAGCGAGCCCGGAGCCATGCGCACCTTGGCTCCTAGTGCGGATGGCGCTCCGGAAGGCGAACTCGACAGTTGAGTTCACCTTCGAAAGCAGTACGCCATGTCCAATTTTCGCCCCGTAGCCACCTTTCGCATGAACCAGCCGATGCGCGCGATCGCATTGGGCTCGCCGGTGGTCAACACCGACGCGGCATTGCTGACCGTCGCGCGCCAGGGCTTCTGCCGGCGCGGCGAGTTCCTGCTGCTTCGCGCCAAGCAGCAGGCCCTGCCGTCCGCTTCGCAGGAGGCCCACGCCACGATCCTGGAGGCAGCCGTCAACTCCCTGCACACGGACGACTATGTGCAGGCCGACCACTGGTCGCACGCGATCGCGTTCCTCGAAACGCTGGCGCAAGCCTGGTCGTCCTTCAGTCCGGCTCATCCCGGCCTGGAGGCCCTGGTCACGATGCAAGGCACCACTCGCGGTGTCCACATCTCGCTGACGGCCGCACGCACGGGTTGGTCCAACTGCCCCAAGGATCTGCACCGCATGGTGCTGCCGATCATGGAAGCGCGGCTGGTCGAACAGCCTGTCGAAGAACTGATCGCTGCGTGAGCCGCGCATGACGCTGCTCGATCTCCTTGGCTTGCGGCGGTCGACGCGATCACCTGATCCACTCGGGGCGGCGTCGCTCCCTGAACATTCCGGCTTGTCCGAACAGCGGTCAGGCTCCCTTCGCAGCAGCTATCCGCACTCGTTGCACCACGATGTCGACGTGGAAGACTTCAGCGGACCGGAGTTCGAGCGCGCTTTCGCGGACACCGAAGCCATGGCACCGCGCGAAAGCTGATTGCTTGCGTCGAACCGCCGGTGGCTCCAACGGGTGAAGAGTCCAGTTCCTTCGCGCGTGAACATCGCCTGCCCCAAGGGATAGGCAGGACGATGAAGGAAGTTGCGGACGTGAGTGCGATGCTGACCCAGGCTTCGGCGCTGTACGCGGCCGGCAACCGGCCGGCGGCAGAACAACTGTGCCAGGCCGTCCTGCAGCTGCAGCCGTCCCATGTGAAGGCACTTCACTTCCTCGGCACCGCCGCCAATCTCGCCGGCGAACACGCCCGCGCCGAGACCCATCTGGCGCAAGCCAGCGCGGTGCAGCCACAAGACCCCCAGCTTCTGTTCGACCTGGGCACGGCTTGCCTGCTGCAGGGCAAGCATGCGCAAGCCCTCGAGGCTTTCGATCGGAGTCTGGCCCTTTCCCCCGCACAGCCGGAGGCGCTCTACAACCGCGGCCTCGCCCTCAACCGGTTGGGCCGCGCGGCCGAGGCCCTTCGCAGCCACGAGCAGGCCTGCCGTCTCGATGGCCGCCACGCGAGAGCGATCTACAGCTGCGGCCTCATCCACCAAGAGGCTGGCCGACCGGAGGCGGCGCTGGCGAAGTACGACGCCGCCATTGCCGCGAAGTTCGACTTCCCGGAGGCGCACGGCAACCGCGGCTTCGTGTTGAATGAGCTCGGCGAGCATGCCGAAGCCCTGGAAAGCTACGGCCGTGCCATCTCGCTGCGGCCCATGTCGGGCATGTACCACTTCGGCAAGGCAAAAGTGCTGCGCCGGATGAATCGCCCACTCGAAGCGCTGGCGAGTTTCCGGGCGGCGGCGCAAGTGGAACCAGGGCTCACGGGTGCGCGGATGGAAGCCGGCGACCTGCTGGAATCCATGAAGCGGCCCGACGAAGCGCTGCAGGAATACGCGGCGGCGATGGCTGCCGATCCCGCATGCCTGCCGGCCTTGCACGCCCGGGGAAGACTGCTGTTGGCAGCCGGGCGTTTCGATGAAGCACGCACCGATTTCCTGCGGGGCGCGGCGGCCGCCCCTCTGGATGCGGCGTTCGCGTTCGGCCTGGCTGCGTGCGCGCAGCGGCGCCGCAACGACCGGCAAGGCATCCAGCAGGCATTGACGTGCGTGGAGAAAGTCCTCGCGCATGAGCCCGGCGCAAAGCTCCACGTCATGCGTGCCAGCCTGCTCAATGCCTTGCTTCGGTTCGATGAAGCCGTCGCCGCAATGGAAACCGCCGAGCGGCTCGGCCCGCTGGACGCCGAGATGCTGCTGGTGCGCGGGCACTCGAACTTCGAAGCCGGCCGCTACGACGCCGCCTTGCAGGACTTCCATCAGGCCGTCGTGCTGGAGCCGCTCAACGGGCTGGGCCGCCTGGACGAAGCGCTCGTCCACCTGCTCAAGGGAGACTTCGTCCAAGGCTGGCCTCTGTACGAATGGCGCTGGGGCAACGGCGCGCTCAAGCCGGAGTTCACGGCCGGCAGGAAGATGTGGCTGGGGCAGGAACCGCTGCAGGACCGCACCATCCTGCTGCACCTCGAGCAAGGCTACGGCGACGTCATCCAGTTTTCGCGCTACGCCACCGTGCTCGCGAACCAGGGTGCCAAGGTCATTCTCTACGTCCAGCCGCCGCTGGTGCCGCTTCTCGCCACCATCCCGGGCGCACACCAGGTCGTCGCAGCCGGCGAAGCCCCACCGGACTTCGATGTGTACTGCCCACTGCTGTCGGTACCGATGGCCACCAACACCACATTGAAGAACATCCCGGGGCCGGCGTCGTACCTGCGCGCCAGTCCCGCAAAGGCACAGCAGTGGCGCGAGCGTCTCGGTCCGCGCAAAGGCCCGCGCATCGGTATCGTGTGCAGTGGCAACACGGATCATGCAAGAGACGCCTTGCGCAGCGTGCCGCTGGCCAGCCTTCTCAGCACGCTGCCGGAAGCCGCGCAGGTCGTCGTGCTGCAGCGCGAACTGCGGGAAAGTGACGCGCGAAGCCTGCAACAGCATGGCCGCGTTCTCTATTTCGGCGAGCAGATCCAGGACTTCTCCGACACCGCCGCGCTGTGCGCCCAGATGGACCTCGTGATCGCGGTGGACACCAGCGTCGCCCACCTGGCCGGCGCGCTGGGCGTGCCGACATGGCTGCTGCTGTCGTTTGCCCCCGACTGGCGCTGGTTGCTGGATCGGGAAGATTCGCCCTGGTACCCGTCGATGCGCCTGTTCCGGCAGCACCGCCTCAACGAGGGCTGGGAGGATGTGCTGCAACGGGTGCGCGGACAGTTGATGCAGCGCTTCAATCCAGCACCTGTCCCGGCCGAGGTGCTCGCCAGCGCTTAGGCGCGAAGCTAGATGGCGCCGGCGTCGCGCAGCGCGGCAATGTCGGCCGATGCCAGGCCGAGTTCAGCAAGGATGGCATCGGTGTGCTGGCCCAGAGCGGGGATAGCGTCCATCCGCGGCTCGCCGGGCTGCAAGCCGGGCGGTACCAACGCGGGGAGCACGCCCGAAGGCGAGGGGACTTCAGACCAGCGGTCGCGGCTGTGGAGCTGCTCGTGGTCCCACAGTTGCTGCATGGTGTTCACACGCGCATTCGCGATCTGCGCGGCCTCGAGCCTTTCCACCAGCTGCGGCGCGGTCAAGGGACGGAACGCATCCTCGATCAGGCCGCGCAGTTGCACCTGGTTCGCCACCCGATTGGCATTGCCGGTGAATCGCGCATCGGTCGCCAGCTCCGCGCGCAACAGCACCTTTTCACAGAAGCTCACCCACTCTCGCTCGTTCTGCAGGCCGAACATGACGCTGCCGCCGTCGGCACCCGTCGGGAACGGGCCGTAAGGAAAGATCGTCGCGTGCGAAGCGCCCGTGCGCTGCGGCTGCGGCGCGCCGTCGAACGCGTAGTACAGGGGGAATCCCGTCCATTCCGCCAGCGCTTCCAGCATCGAGATGTCGATGCGACGGCCGGCGCCCGTGCGCTGGCGTTCGATCAGGGCCGCCAGGACGTTGCTGTACGCGTACATGCCCGCGGCGATGTCGGCGATGGAGATGCCGGCCTTGCTTGGCGTTTCCAGCGTGCCGGTGACGGACAGGAAGCCTGCTTCGCCCTGGATCAGCAGGTCGTACGCCTTCTTGTCGCGGTACGGCCCATCGCTGCCGTAGCCGGAGATGTCGCACACGATGAGCGAAGGCTTGAGCCCGGAAAGGCGGTCATGGCCCAGGCCCAGGCGCGCGGCCGCGCCCGGCGCCAGGTTCTGCACCAGCACGTCGGCCTTCTCCAGTACCAGCCTTTCCAGCAGCGCTGCCGCCCCCGGATGCTTCACGTCCAGCGTGAGGCTTTCCTTCGAACGGTTGGTCCAGACGAAATGCGAAGCGAGGCCTCGCACGCGCTGGTCGTAGCCGCGCGCGAAATCGCCGCTGCCCGGTCTTTCGACCTTGATGACGCGCGCGCCCAGGTCGGCGAGATGGCGCGTGCAATAGGGTGCCGCGATCGCATGTTCCAGCGTGACCACCGTCACGCCCTTGAGAGGCTGCATGGTTGTCCTTCGCCGTCAGCACAGGGTGGCGGTGGCGTCCATCGTGAGCCAGCCTTCGTGGTCCTCGGCCCAGAGCCGCACTGTGCGTCCGTCGGCTTCCGGGCGGCCATTCACGCTCAAGGGTTTGCCATCGAACGTGGGCCGAACCGCGCGGAATGCGAAGGTGGCGAGTTGCGCTTGCGGCATCTCGCGTCCCAGCAGATCGACGAGCAGGGTGGCGATCAGCGGACCGTGCACGATCAGCCCGGGATAGCCTTCCACTTCGGTCACGTAGCGGCGGTCGTAGTGGATTCGGTGGCCATTGAAGGTCAGCGCGGAATAGCGGAACAGCAGCACATCGTCCGGCAGCCATTCGCGCCGCCATGTGGGTGCGCCATGCGTTGCTTTCTGCGGCGGCGGCTCGGCGTCGCCGGGTTTGCGCGCTTCACGGTAGACGATGTCGTGATGCTCCACCAGCGCCGGCTGCGCCGCATCGTTCGCGCGCACTTCATGCCGCACGCGCACGAACACCAGCGGCCCCGTGCGGCCCGACTTGGACGTGACGTCCTCGATGAACGATCTTCGCTCGACACGGTCGCCCACGCGCAGCGGCGAACGGAAGTCGAACTGCCCGCCGGCCCACATGCGCCGCGGCAGCGGCACCGGTGGCAGGAAGCCGCCGCGCCGGGCGTGGCCGTCAGGTCCGATCTCCGATTGGCGGTGCCGCGGCAGGAAGTACAGCCAATGCCACAGTGGAGGCAACGGCATGTCCTGCGGCGCCGAGGGCTCACGGTCCAGCGTCGCTTGCAGCGCCATCACCGGGGTGGGATACGCGACGTCCTCGACCTTCTCGCTGCGCCCGATCCACGCCCGCCAGTCCTGCGCACCGTCCGACATCTTCACTCCTGCGGGACAGCCATGCCCCGCCGCGAGTCTGTCGCGCGTGCGGACCCGTGGCAAGGCCGCGCGGAAAAGAAAACGCCCACCGAAGTGGGCCGTGCAAAAAGAAAGACGCCCACCAAGGTGGGCGTCTGGATTTGGTTGCGCGGGCCTGCAACGTACGTCGGAAGCTGATTCGGGCAGCGAGCTAGACCCCTTCCTCCTGGTAGGCAGGAAGCGGGGGCCCGCGGCGCGAAGGCGGCACAGGGGAGCGCAGCTCCAGGGGGCCGGGGGATGCAATCCCCACGCGGAGGAGCGCCGCGTGGCGCGGGCCGGAGGCCGGTGCCCGCCCCCGCTGCGGGCACAATGTCTCCCTGATGAGCGCTCCCACTCCCACGCCGCCGCCCGGTGACCCCGACAAGGTCCCCGACGAGCTGGCTTTGGCTGCGGCGGAGCGACTCAAGCGCGCGCGGGGCGAGCTTCCGCCGCCTCCCCCAGATCTGCCGGCGGACGATGCCGCTTTCGCGGCACGGCTGAAGGCGGCCCGCGAAGAGCGCAACTTCACTCAGGCAGCCGTTGCAAACCGATCCAGGATGATCGACCCCGCGCAGAAGGGGGTATCGCGCACGGCCATCATCGCGTACGAGCAGGGCACGACGAAGCCCGGCATCCGGGAGCTGCGGATGCTCTGCGAGGTGCTGCACGTCACGCCGAACTGGCTGATCTACGGAACGGACTCCGCAGCGAAGGCGGCGCTCCCCAGCCTGGAGTTCTTCAACGGCGGCCGCCCGGCGGATCTGCGGGACGTGCTGACGCTCTCGCTGGCGATCCTGTCGCTGAAAGGGCATGAGCGCGACTCGCTGCTGACCCTGGCACTTTCCCTTGCTGGGCGCGAGCTCGGTGACGTTCGGCTCTCCTCGCTGATGTCCTGGGGCTGGCTGCTCCAGGATCAATTCCTGAACGCGATCAAGTCCTCATTCCCTGACGAGGTGAAGGACCTCACCCTCGAGCAGCTCGCCGCGCACATGGCCGACGAGGGGACCACCACGAACATGGGAAACCGGTTCCGCCTGGGTGAAGAGGGCGAGATTCTGAACCCCGAAACCGCCGTCTATCCCGGCCCGACTGTTGGGAAAAGTCGCAAATCCTGACTCTATCAAGTCTCAACATTTGACAGGCTGATGTCGGCCATCTAAACTTTTTCATGTCAATTTTGACGACATGAAAAGGTCCACATGGCCCAGCCGAAAAAGGGGGTGAGCCCCGAACAGCTCCGGCAGCTCTCGAAGGAGCTGAACCTCACCGTCGCCGCGATCGCTGAAGGCACGGGCCTATCCAAGGCCTACATCAGCGAGTTCCGGAACGAGACCCGCAACCTGTCCGCGTCCCAGATCGCGCAGCTGCGGGCCTTCCTCGACCAGAAGTGCGAGGAGACGGGGATCGACTTCCCGGAGGACGAGGCGTCCGACGCAGCCGGTGAGCAACTGGTGAAGGGCCTCGGCGGGATGATCCAGCGCATCACGCGGCCGGCCATCCTGTTGTCCGAAGACATCCCGAAGGCGCAGGCCGAGAAGCTCCTGGACCTAATCGAGTCGAACCGGCTGAAGGTCGGCGAGCTCCTGGCCAGTGAGTTCAAGACGCAAGGTGGGATCCTCTTCACCAGTGGCGACGAGATCTCGCCCGACACCGAGCAGAAGATCCGCGACATCTTCGGCCTGCTCGCCCTGAACTACCTGGCGATCACGATCCTGCAGGGCCGCAACGTCGTGCGCGCCGTGCCGCCGGACATCGACGTCAAGACCCTGGGTGACTGGCTCTCCCGCTACGTCACCCAGAACTCGGACCTCGCCGGGCTCCTGCCCGCCGAACCGGTGAAACCGGCCGAGAAGGAACCGGCCCTGGCTGAGGGGGACGAGGAATGAACGGCTTCAGCGCTCCCGTCTCCATGCTGGCTGCCAAGGGTGGCAGCGGCGCGATCGTGGCCGGCGTCATCGGCCTGCTGATCGTCCTCGCCCTCGCTGCGCAGCGCGATCCCACGGCAGCGACCGCGCAGAACCGCCGGTAGGCCACCATGCGTTCCGACGCCTCGAAACCCGCTTCTGACGCGGGTTTCCAAGCCACACCTACGTCCGCAGACGCGCCGATGAGCCTGCGTGACCACTTCGCGCTTCAGGCCCTTCCGGCCATCCTCGCCCACTTCCAGAACGGGCACCCCTTCGGCTGGCACGGCATCGCGGGCGGCGCGTACATGGTCGCCGACGCGCTGCTCGAGGCGCGCCAGGCTGCATCGGGCGATGAGTACGTCGCAGCACTCGCCCAGGCCACCCGCGAAGCCGAGGAAGCGCTCGATCGGGAAGAGAGCGGGTCATGACAGGGGAGCCGCTCTTCTCCCGCCTCGGCCTCGGCATCGTTGGCCGCGGCCGTCTGGGGTACAGCCTGGCGGACATCCTCGGGCTGAGCGCCAAACCGTTCAACGGCACGCCGGCCGAGCGCCTGCGGTCCCTCTGGAGCTGGACCCTCGATGCGGTGCGCCGCCCCTGGTGCATCGCGACGGGCTGCAACTTCGACACGCCCGTCATCCGCTCCTGGTGCCTCTACACGTGCACCCGGTGCGGCTGCGAGATGCTGGGGCGGACCTTCGCCGACCTGGAGCCGGCGCCCGTCGATGACGACGACCGCTTCTTCGACTGGGACCTCCCGGGGGATGGCCGGTGAGCGCGGTGAGCACCTGGCGCACGCCCGGTCTCCGACCCATGTCCGCGCTCCTGCCGGATGTTCTGGCCAGCGTGCTCCGCGCCCGTTCTGATGCGTCGAAACCCAGTTCTGACGCGGCCTCCAGCCCGATTGACTTCCACGCTGCCGGCGTCCCGGCAGGCGTTCTGATGGCCCTTCGAGGGTTGATCGACACGGACATGGCCGGGTCGTCAGAGCGTCTGCCAGTGCGCCGGCAGACCGTCCGAAACCCAGCCGGCGAGGACCCTGCGCGGGCCCTGGAGCCGCGCAACGCAGCCAGGGGTACCCGGTGACTCACCTCCTCCAGATCGACCAGCCAGGGCGGCTTCCGCTGTTCGTGCGCCGCCTCGCCCGAGACGGTCGGATGGCCGTGACCTTCGATCCGGCCCAGGCCTGCCGCTACCCGGCCTGCAGCCCGTCCCTCCTCCGCCACGCCGCCGCCGCTGCCGCCGCCTGGCCGTCTCCAGGGCGCGCTGCCTTCGTCTCCGCCCCCGTCTGACTATGTCTCGGTATACACGCGAAATCGATACACCGGGAACGGGGGGCGGAGCCGCCGACGACCGTCGTTCCATGCTCCAGAAGCGCCACCGGCTGCTCCGCCAGGCGCAGACGATCATGTTCGACCCGGCCAAGGAAGCGAAGGCGCAGCACCGGGTGGTCTGGTGCCACCGGCACGTGCGGACGGAAGGCGCGATGCCGGTCCTGCGCCAACTGGATGGCTCCCGGTCCCGCCTGGGCAGCGTCAAGACCTGCGGCAGCGTGTGGGCCTGCCCGGTGTGTGCGGCGAAGGTGGCCGAGAAGCGCCGCCAGGAACTGGCAGACGCCATGGTCAAGCACACGGCAGCCGGTGGCCACGCCTACCTGCTCACGTTCACCTTCCCGCACTACAAGGGCGAGGCACTGGCGGACCTGATGAAGCCGTTCGACAAGGCCCGCCAGCAGTTCCAGAACTCGAAGGGCTGGAAGAAGGTGATGGGAAAGGAAGGCACCGCAGGCCGCGTCGGTGGCGTCACCTCGCTCGAGGTGACCTACGGCGACGGCAACGGCTGGCACCCGCACCTGCACATGCTGGTGTTCTGCGCACCTGGCGCGTTCCAGGAAGGGGAGCCCGACGAGCAGGGCCGCCTCTCCAGCGCCGCGATCGACTACTTCCGCGGCGTGTGGGTGTCGAAGCTGGAACGGAACGGCCTGGTCGATGCGCAGAATCGGACCCACGCCAGCCAGTACGGGCTCGACGTGCGCGGCGGCGAGAAAGCCGCGGAGTACATCGCGAAGTGGGGCCATGACGAGAAGTGGGGCATGTCGTCGGAGCTGACGAGCAGCCACGCGAAGGTGGGCAAGCGCGCGCAGTGGGGCGCGAACGACCACTACACCCCGTTCCAGCTCCTGGCCATGGCGGACGCGGGCGACATGCGCGCGCTGTGCGCCTTCCGCGAGTTCGTGAAGGCCTTCGACGGGAAACGCATGCTGACCTGGTCGCCCGGGCTGAAGGATCACTTCGGCATCGCCGAGTTGAGCGATGAGGATGCGGCCGCCGAGCAGGCGCTCGCGCTGAACGACGAGCACCAGGTGGGCGAGATCGTGCAGGAGCAGCTGCAGGTGCTCACGAAGTGGGGCCGCCTGGGCGACTTCCTCGCCTTCGTGGCCGAGCATGGCCACCAGGACGACAGCCAGCAGCTCATTGACGACTGGATCGCGAACTGCGCCGGTGGGCGACGACGGCGGGGGAACATCCTGGTCGACGCCCTAGTTGTCCCGGAGCACGGGAACCGCTACTTCTACAAGCCGGTGGAGATCGAGGCGTGAACGCACCCCGCCGCGTCCGCAAGCCGCTCACCGCGCGCCAGGTGGCGCTGGCCCAACTCGACATGTTCGGCGAGGTGCCCGTCACCCGGCAGGACGTGTATGCCTGGCTGATGGCCGTCGTGCAGATGGACCCGGAGAGCTTCCGGGCCGCCGACTACATCCGGAACTATCGCGTCCTGGACAAGATCGTCGCGGCGAAGCTCGATGGCACCTTCGAGCAGATCGTGGGCCCGGCGCGTGCGAGCGCGCGATTCCGCGAGCTTGATGCCGCCGGCACCGCCAACCCTGACGCGCGGAACACGCTGGGAGTCGGCGAGCACCGCGGCGAGCTGGCACCGGCACCGCTGCCGATGAAACCCGTGATGCGCGCGCCCAGGCGGCCACCCGAGGTGATCGCACGCGAACGGGAACGCGCGAAGGCAGAGAAGCGGGCACGCGGGAAGCTGCGCACGTCAGTACTGAATCGGTGGCTGCCCTCCGGCCTGCCCTCCTTCCAGGCGATCCTCGAGGATCTCGGTCAGCCCGACGCGGAGGCAATCGGCGCCGGCCTTCAGGTGCACCCGACCACCGTGCGGCGCTGGCTGCGTGACGGCGATGCGCCGCACGCCATCAAGCTCGCCCTGTTCTGGATGACGCGATGGGGCATTTCCACCGTCGAAGTCAACGCGCAGAACGACGCGATCAACAGCGAGCGCATCGCACGGCTCCACGAGCTGGAGGCCGAGAAGCTGCGCGACAACCTGCGCCTGGTCGAACGGATCGCCGACTTCGGCTCTGCGAACGATCCGCTGCCGAACGTGCAGGCACGCCATCAGCCTGCCGAGACGGCCGAGGGCATGTCATCAGGCGCGGACGTCGACGAGCGCTCTGCGCCCCTTCCTCCTGGTGAGCAGGCAGCGGGGGCCCTGCGCCGAAGGGCGCAAGGGGGCGCAGCCCCGGGGGGCCGGGGGGCGGCACGCCCCGCCGCGGAGGAGCGCCCTAGGCGCGGGCCGGAGGCCTCTTCGGACTCTGACGACACCGGGAGGAACGCATGCGCCGCCTGAAGCGAGTCGAGAAGCGGAAGCCCGGCGAGTTCCGCCTGCTGCTGCGGATCGGAATGGACGGCACGCGCACGCGTGAGGAAGCGCTGGAGTACGCCGCCGGCATCAACGTCGTGCGCTTCAAAAAACACGTCGAGAAGCTGCGCCACCGTCTCTACTGGGACCTCGCGCTGCGCAAAATCAAGGTGCAGGCACGGCGCCGCCGTCGCACCCTGAAGCTGGAAGCGCAGGGGAGTGACGTTTGATCAGGAACGCGGCCTCCCGTCTCGCAGCCGCGCGCGAACTGGCCCAGCTTCTGGTGCTGAACATCGTGCAGCAGCTCGTCGAGGAAGCGTCACACGATGATGGAATCAAGGACGATGACTCTCTCGGCCAGCAGCCCTGCACCGCTCCGCGCGGTGCTCTACGCGCGGTACAGCACCGACCGGCAGCGCGAAACCTCGATCGATGACCAGCTGCGCGCGGCTCGTGCGCGTGCTGCTGCCGAAGGCTGGGTGATAGTCGCGGAGTACGCCGACGAAGGGATCAGCGGCAGCGTGCCCGTTGCCTTGCGCAAAGGCGGCAAGGCCGTGTTGGCAGACGCGCTGGCCGGCCGCTTCGATCTGCTCGTCGTGGAAGGCCTTGATCGCCTGAGCCGGGACGTCGGCGAGCAGGACCAGGTGGTGAAGCGGCTGGAGTTCCGCGGACTGCGCCTGGTGGGCACCGCAGACGGCTACGACACGCAGGCGCGCGGCCGCAAGGTGATGCGCGTTGCTCGCGGGCTGGTGAACGAGCTGTACCTCGATGACCTGCGCGAGAAGACGCACCGCGGGCTCGCCGGCCAGTTCGACCGCGGCTACCACGTCGGCGGCGTCTGCTACGGCTACCGCAGCCAGCCCACGGCTGACGGGCGCGGCCGCGAGCTGGTGATCGACGAGGAGCAGACGTCGGTCGTGCGGCGGATCTTCAACGAATACGCCGATGGCAGCGGCATACGGACCATCGTTCACCGCCTCAACGCGGAAGGGATCAAGAGCCCGCGCGGCGGCACCTGGGCTGTCTCCGCCCTGGTCGGCGATCGCGCTCGTGGCGCTGGGCTTCTGAACTCCGAGATCTACATCGGTCGCCTGATCTGGAACCGCCGGCAGTGGTTGAAGGATCCCGAGACCGGAAAGCGGTGCTGCATCGATCGGCCCCGGGAGGAGTGGCAGATCCGCGATGTGCCGCACCTGCGCATCATCGACGCCGCGACATGGGACGCCGCTCGGGCGCGTGATCAGCACCGCACGCCGTCGAAGGGTGGCGCGAAGATGCGCACCCTCTTTGCCGGCCTGATGCGGTGTTCCGCGTGCGGCGGCCCGATCATCGCGATCGACGCGCGCCGCTACGGCTGCAACGTGCGCAAGGACCGCGGCCCTGCGGCCTGCCCGGGCGGCGGTGCCTTCCTGCGGACGGACGTCGATCAAGCACTGCTGTCGGTCGTCCGCGAGGACCTCATGGCGCCCGAGGTGCTTTCGACGGTAATAGCGACCGTGCAGGCCGCAGTGCGGGCCGCGGAAGCGGAGCGCCAAGCGAAGACGCAGGCCGCGCCTGGCCGGCGGGCCGCCCTTCAGGCCGAGATCGGGCGTCTTGTGGATGCGATCGCGGACATCGGCATGAGCCCGGCACTGCGCGCGCGCCTGGCGGCCGCGGAGGCCGAGCTCGCGAGCCTTCCGGAACAGACCGAGACCCCGATCGACGCCGACCGCCTAGCGCAGCAAGCGATCGCCGCGTACAAGCGCCGCATGCTGGATCTAGCTGCTGCCCTGCAGAAGGACACCACCGACCGCGATCGCACTCGCGCGCTGCTGGCCGAGATCCTCGGGCCGGTGATCCTGCGTCGTGACGACGTCGGCGACTGGGCAGAAATGGAAGAGCCGGCTCAGCGGGTGGCGCTGGCCGGCTCTACGCTTCTATCTGTGGTTGCGCGGGCAAGATTTGAACTTGCGACCTTTGGGTTATGAGCCCAACGAGCTACCAGGCTGCTCCACCGCGCGTCAGAGGGAGAGATTATAGGTTATTCGGAGGCCGATTGCTCGCCGCCTTCGACGGGCTCGGGACGATCGACCAGTTCGACCAGCGCCATCGGCGCGTTGTCGCCGACGCGGAAGCCCATCTTCAGGATGCGCGTGTAGCCGCCCGGACGAGCCTTGTAGCGAGGGCCCAGATCGTCGAACAGCTTGCTCACGTTGTCGCGGTTGCGCAGGCGGTCGAACGCCAGGCGCTTGTTCGCGAGCGTGGGCTCCTTGCCGAGCGTGATCATCGGCTCGACGACGCGGCGCAGTTCCTTCGCCTTCGGCACGGTGGTCTTGATCACCTCGTGCTCGATCAGCGAGTTCATCATGTTGCGCAGCATCGCGAGGCGGTGCTCGCTGGTGCGATTGAGTTTGCGGAGGCCGTGACCGTGACGCATGGTGATTTCCTTTCCTTATCTGCGCCCAGCCGTGTCAGGTACTGGGCGGTTCACCGTGTTGATGGATTAACGCTTGTCCAGGCCGGCAGGCGGCCAGGATTCCAGCTTCATGCCGAGCGTGAGCCCGCGCGAAGCCAGCACTTCCTTGATTTCGTTGAGCGACTTGCGGCCCAGGTTCGGGGTCTTCAGCAGCTCGTTCTCGGTACGCTGGATCAGGTCGCCGATGTAATAGATGTTTTCGGCCTTCAGGCAGTTGGCCGAGCGGACCGTGAGTTCCAGCTCGTCCACCGGACGCAGCAGGATCGGGTCGAACTGCTGCGAGCTGCGCTGCACCGGCTGGTCGAACGCGGCCAGCTCGCTGCCTTCCAGCTGCGCGAACACGGCCAGCTGCTCGACCAGGATCTTGGCCGAAGCGCGCACGGCGTCTTCGGCCGTGATGGCGCCGTTGGTCTCGATCTCGACCACCAGCTTGTCCAGGTCGGTGCGCTGCTCGACGCGGGCGCTTTCGACGGTGTAGCTCACGCGCTTGACCGGCGAGAACGAAGCGTCCAGCACGATGCGGCCGATGGACTTGGTCGGCTCGTCGGCATAACGGCGCATCGTGCCGGGCACGTAGCCGCGGCCCTTCTCGACCTTGATCTGCATGTCGATCTTGCCGCCCTGCGACAGGTGGGCGATGACATGGTCGGGGTTGATGATCTCGACGTCGTGCGGCGTCTGGATGTCGGCGGCGGTGACCACGCCTTCGCCGTCCTTGCGCAGCGACAGGGTGACTTCGTCGCGGTTGTGCAGCTTGAAGACCACGCCCTTGAGGTTCAGCAGGATGCTGACCACGTCTTCCTGGACGCCGTCGATCGAGCTGTACTCGTGCAGCACGCCGGCGATCGTCACTTCGGTTGCCGCATACCCGACCATCGAGGAGAGCAGCACGCGGCGCAAGGCGTTGCCCAGCGTGTGGCCGTAGCCGCGCTCGAACGGCTCCAGCGTCACCTTGGCACGGTTGGTGCCAAGCTGTTCCACGTTGATGGACTTGGGTTTCAGCAGGTTGGTTTGCATGCAGGACTTCCTCTCAATACCCCCGGCTCGTTACACCGGTAAGGCTGGTGAAGTGCCCGGTCACGGTGCCCCGCAACAGGGAACGAAATACTTGTCGGGCGGGACCTTGGGCCCCGCGCCAGCCGCTTAGCGGGAATACAGTTCGACGATCAGCGACTCGTTGATGTCGGAGCCGAATTCGTCGCGGTCGGGCACCTTCTTGAACGTGCCTTCCGCCTTGTCGGCGTTCACTTCCACCCAGCCGGGGATGCCCACCTGCTGGGCCAGCTGCAAGGCTTCGACGATGCGGTTCTGCTTCTTGGATTTCTCGCGCACGGCGACCACGTCACCGGCCTTGACCAGGTACGACGGGATGTTCACCGGCTGGCCGTTCACCGTGATGGCCTTGTGGCTCACCAGCTGGCGCGCTTCGGCGCGGGTGGAGCCGAAGCCCATGCGGTACACGACGTTGTCCAGGCGCGATTCCAGCAGGAACAGCAGGTTGGCGCCGGAGTTGCCCTTGCGGCGGGAAGCTTCCTCGAAGTAGCGGCGGAACTGCTTTTCCAGCACGCCGTACATGCGCTTGACCTTCTGCTTTTCGCGCAGCTGCAGGCCGAAGTCGCTGGTGCGCTGGCCGGAGGTGCGGCCGTGCTGGCCGGGCTTGCTGTCGAACTTGGCCTTGTCGCTGATCGAGCGGCGGGCGCTCTTGAGGAACAGGTCCGTGCCTTCGCGGCGGGAGAGTTTGGCCTTCGGGCCGAGGTAACGTGCCACTTGCTTTCCTTCGTTGACTGCCGCGGCCGTTCACCGCGGGAGCCGGCATCGCATGCGACGCCGGCGGTGGGCTTCAATGAAAACGGCGCGCGCCCCAACGGCGCACGCCGGTTGCGGTCGCAGCCTTAGATGCGACGGCGCTTTTGCGGGCGGCAGCCGTTGTGCGGGACCGGCGTCACGTCGGAGATCGACGTGATGCGGATGCCCAGCGCAGCCAGCGCACGCACCGAGGATTCACGGCCGGGACCGGGGCCCTTGATCTCGACTTCCAGGTTCTTGATGCCCTGCTCGATCGCGGCACGGCCGGCGACTTCGCTGGCCACCTGCGCCGCGAACGGCGTGGACTTGCGCGAACCCTTGAAGCCCTGGCCGCCGGACGAGGCCCAGGAGAGCGCGTTGCCCTGGCGGTCGGTGATCGTGATGATGGTGTTGTTGAAGGAAGCGTGCACGTGCGCGACGCCGTCGCTCACGTTCTTGCGGACCTTCTTGCGCACACGCTGCGCGGCGTTGTTGACGGGGGCCTTGGCCATGGTCTATCTCTTTCCCGGTTTATTTCTTGAGCGCTTGCGCGGCCTTGCGCGGACCCTTGCGGGTGCGTGCGTTGGTGCGCGTGCGCTGGCCGCGCATGGGCAGGCCGCGGCGATGGCGGAAGCCGCGGTAGCAGCCGATGTCCATCAGGCGCTTGATGTTCATCGTGGTTTCGCGGCGCAGGTCGCCCTCGATCGTGAACTGGCCGACGGCGTCGCGGACCTTCTCGAGCTCGGCGTCGCTCAGGTCCTTGACCTTCTTCGAGTAGGCGATGCCGCAGGCCTCGCAGATCTTGCGGGCGCGCGTGCGGCCGATGCCGAAGATGGCGGTGAGGCCGATCTCAGCGTGCTGGTGCGGCGGAATGTTGATGCCGGCGATACGTGCCATGTTCTTTCCCCTAAACCTTTAGCCTTGGCGCTGCTTGTGGCGCGGATCGGTGCAGATCACGCGGACGACGCCCTTGCGGCGGATGATCTTGCAGTTGCGGCAGATCTTCTTGACGGAAGCCGAAACTCTCATTCTTTCTCTCCTAAATCTCTTCCAGCCTTTACTTGGCCCGGAACACGATACGTGCCCTGGACAAGTCGTAGGGCGTCAATTCCACGGTGACCCTGTCACCCGGCAGGATGCGGATGTAGTGCATCCGCATCTTTCCGGAGATGTGGCCCAGCACGACATGACCGTTTTCCAGCTTCACGCGAAAAGTCGCGTTGGGAAGGTTTTCAACCACCTCTCCCTGCATCTGGATCACGTCATCCTTGGCCATCCTTCCTCACCCGCCGAGTGATGTCTTGAAGTTCGCTTTCTTCAGCAGCGATTCATACTGCTGGCTCATCAGGTAGTTCTGCACCTGCGCCATGAAGTCCATCGTGACCACCACGATGATCAGGAGCGAGGTGCCGCCGAAGTAGAACGGCACGTTGTATTTCAGGATCAGGAACTCCGGCAGCAGGCAGACGAAGGTGATGTACACCGCCCCCGCCAGCGTCAGCCGGGCCAGGATCTTGTCGATGTAGCGCGCCGTCTGGTCGCCCGGACGGATGCCCGGCACGAAGGCGCCGCTCTTCTTCAGGTTGTCGGCGGTCTCGCGGCTGTTGAACACCAGCGCCGTGTAGAAGAAGCAGAAGAACACGATTGCGCCCGCATACAGCAGGGTGTAGATCGGCTGTCCCGGTGCCAGCGTGGCGGCGATGTCCTTCAGCCAGCGCATGGAGTCGCCGGTGGAGAACCAGCTGACCACCGTGGCGGGCAGCAGGATGATCGACGACGCGAAGATCGGCGGGATCACACCGGCCATGTTCAGCTTCAGCGGCAGGTGCGACGACTGGCCTCCGTAGACCTTGTTGCCGACTTGCCGCCGCGCGTAGTTCACCAGGATCTTGCGCTGGCCGCGTTCGATGAACACCACCAGGTAGGTCACGCCCGCCACCACGGCGACGATGAAGATGGACGCCAGGATGCTCATGGCACCCGTGCGCACCAGCTCCAGCAAGCCGCCGATCGCGTTGGGCAGGCCCGCGGCGATGCCGGCGAAGATCAGGATCGAGATGCCGTTGCCCAGCCCGCGCTCGGTGATCTGCTCGCCCAGCCACATCAGGAACATGGTGCCGGCCGTCAGGCTGACCACCGCGGTCATGCGGAAGCCGAAGCCCGGCGTGATCACCAGGCCCGGCGAACCTTCCAGCGCCATCGCGATGCCCAGCGACTGGAACAGCGCCAGCCCCAGCGTGCCGTAGCGCGTGTACTGCGTGATCTTGCGGCGGCCGGCCTCGCCCTCCTTCTTCAGCTGCTCGAACGTGGGGAGCACATACGTCAGCAGCTGCATGATGATGGAGGCCGAGATGTACGGCATGATGCCCAGCGCGAACACCGTGAACCGCGACAGCGCGCCACCCGAGAACATGTTGAACAGGCTCAGGATGCCGCCCTGCTGCCCCTTGAACAGGGACTGCAGCTGCCCGGGGTCGATGCCGGGCACGGGGATGTGCGCGCCGACGCGGTAAACCACCAGCGCGAGCAGCAGGAACACCAGCCGCCGGCGCAGGTCGCCGAACTTGCCGGTCTTCGCGAGTTGTGCGGCGTTCGTGGCCAACTTCTTCCTTCGTCCTTCCGGCCGCTTACGCCAGGCTGCCGCCGGCCGCCTCGATGGCAGCCTTCGCGCCGGCGGTCGCGCCGATGCCGGTCAGCTTCACGGCGCGCTTGAGCTCGCCGGACTTGATGACCTTCACGTTCTTGATCAGCTCGCCGACCAGGCCGGCCTGCTTCAGGGCCAGCAGGTCGACTTCCGCCGCGCCGAGCTTTTCCAGCGCGGTCAGCGTGACCTCGCCGTTGAACTTCAGCGTCTGCGACTTGAAGCCACGCTTGGGCAGGCGGCGCTGCAGCGGCATCTGGCCGCCTTCGAAGCCCACCTTGTGGTAGCCGCCCGAACGCGACTTCTGGCCTTTGTGGCCGCGGCCCGCGGTCTTGCCCAGGCCCGAGCCGATGCCGCGGCCGACGCGGCGGCGCGCCTTGCGCGAGCCGGCGGCCGGCTTGAGGTTGTTCAGTTCCATGTCAGAGCACCTTCACCAGGTAGCTGATCTTGTTGATCATCCCGCGCACAGCAGGCGTGTCCTGCAGCTCGGAAACCGAGTTCAGCTTGCGCAGGCCCAGGCCGCGCACCGTGGCGCGGTGCGATTCCTTGGTGCCGATGGGGCTGCGCACCAGCTGCACCTTGACCGTGTTTTGTTGGGTGGCCATGTCGTTCGTCCTTGGCTTCAGGCGGCGAACAGGTCTTCGACCGACTTGCCGCGCTTGGCCGCCACTTCCGAAGGAGTGGTTGAGTTCTTCAGCGCGTCGAAAGTGGCGCGGACCATGTTGTATGGGTTGGTCGAACCGTGGCTCTTGGCCACGATGTCGGTGATGCCCATCACTTCGAAGACGGCGCGCATCGGGCCGCCGGCGATGATGCCCGTGCCCTTGGGGGCGGGCGCCATCATCACGCGCGCGGCGCCGTGGTGGCCGTGCACGCTGTGGTGCAGGGTGCCGTTCTTCAGCGACACCTTGGTCATGTTGCGGCGGGCTTCTTCCATCGCCTTCTGCACGGCCAGCGGCACTTCCTTGGACTTGCCCTTGCCCATGCCGACGCGGCCGTCGCCGTCGCCCACCACGGTCAGCGCGGCGAAGCCGAGGATGCGGCCGCCCTTCACCACCTTGGTGACGCGGTTGACCGCGATCATCTTTTCCTTGAGGCCGTCTTCCGGACCGTCGGCCTGCCTGTTCGCTTGAATCTTTGCCATGTTGCTATCCGTGTCCGTTAGAACTGCAGGCCCGCTTCACGGGCGGCGTCGGCCAGCGCCTTGACGCGGCCGTGGTACGCGAAACCCGAGCGGTCGAAGGCGACCTTCTCGACACCGGCGGCCTTGGCACGCTCGGCGATCAGCTTGCCCACGCGGGCGGCCGCAGCGGCATTGCCGCCCTTGCCGGCGCCGCCGAGTTCGGTGCGCAGGTCTTTATGCGCGGTGGACGCCGAAGCCAGGACCTTGCTGCCGTCCTCGGAGATCACCGAGGCGTAGATGTGCAGGTTGGTGCGGTTGACCGTCAGGCGCGCCACGCCTTGCGTGGCGATGCGGATGCGCGTCTGGCGGGCACGGCGGAGGCGCTGCTCTTTCTTGTTCAACATCGTCCGCTCCTTACTTCTTCTTGGTTTCCTTGATCACGACCTTCTCATCCGAATAACGGATGCCCTTGCCTTTGTAGGGCTCGGGGGCGCGAACGGCACGGATCTCGGCGGCGAGCTGGCCGACGCGCTGGCGGTCGGCGCCCTTCACCACGATTTCGGTCGGGGTCGGGGTCTCGAACTTGATGCCTTGGGGCATCTCGATGTTCACCGGGTGCGAATAGCCCACCGACAGGTTGAGCTTTCCGCCCTGGACGGCGGCCTTGTAGCCCACGCCCACCAGGGTCAGGCGCTTCTCGAAGCCCTTGGTCACGCCCACGACCATGTTGTTCACCAGCTGGCGCAGGGTGCCGCTCATGGCGTTGGCTTCACGCGATTCGTTGGCCGGCTCAAAGGACAGCTTGCCGTCCTTGCTGGTCACCTTGACCAGCGCATTGTTCGCCAGCGACAGCGTGCCGCCCGCGCCCTTGACGCTGATCTGGTCTTCCTTGATCTGCACGTCGACGCCCTGGGGGACGGCGACCGGCATCTTTCCTACTCGGGACATTGCTCGTTCCTCCCTCTTACGCGACGTAGCAGAGCACTTCGCCGCCGACACCGGTGGCGCGCGCCTTGCGGTCGGTCATCACGCCCTTGGGCGTGGTGACGATCGCGACACCCAGGCCGTTCATGACCTGCGGGATGGCGTCGCGGCCCTTGTAGACGCGCAGGCCGGGGCGGGACACGCGCTCGATGCGCTCGATGACGGGGCGGCCGGCGTAGTACTTCAGCGAGATCTCGAGCTCGCTCTTGTTGCCGTCCTTCTTGACCTCGAAACCGTCGATGTAGCCCTCGTCCTTCAGGACCTGGGCGATCGCGACCTTCAGGTTCGACGCCGGCACGCTCACCGACGGCTTGGCCACCATCTGCGCATTGCGGATGCGGGTCAGCAGGTCGGCGATGGGATCACTCATGCTCATTGTTCTCTCCTCGCCTTACCAGCTGGCCTTGATCACGCCCGGGATGTCGCCGGTGAAGGCCATCTCGCGGATCTTGTTGCGGGCCAGGCCGAACTGGCGGAACGTGCCGCGCGGGCGGCCCGTGATCTCGCAGCGGTTGCGCTGGCGGGTCGGGTTGGCGTTGCGCGGGAGCTTCTGCAGCGCCAGGCGGGCGGCCGCGCGCTCCTCGTCGCTCTTCTTGGCATCGCCGGCGATGGCCTTCAGTTCCGCGTGCTTCTTCGCGTACTGGGCGACCAGCTTGTCGCGCTTGAGTTCGCGCTGGATCAAAGCAGTTTTAGCCACGATGCACCTTCAGTTCTTGAACGGGAAACGGAAGCCCTGGAGAAGCGCCTTCGCTTCGTCGTCGGTCTTGGCCGTGGTGGTGATGCTGATGTTCAGGCCGCGCAGGGCGTCGACCTTGTCGTATTCGATCTCGGGGAAGATGATCTGTTCCTTGACCCCGATGTTGTAGTTGCCGCGGCCGTCGAAGGCACGGCCCGAGATGCCGCGGAAGTCGCGCACGCGCGGCAGCGCGATGGTGACGAAGCGGTCCAGGAACTCGTACATCTTCTCGCCGCGCAGCGTGACCATGCAGCCGATGGCCTGGCCTTCGCGGATCTTGAAGCCGGCGATGGCCTTCTTGGCCTTGGTCACCACGGGCTTCTGGCCGGCGATCTTGGTCAGGTCGCCCACGGCGTTGTCCATGACCTTCTTGTCGGCGACGGCCTCGCTCACGCCCATGTTCAGCGTGATCTTGGAGAGGCGCGGCACCTCCATCGGCGACTTGTAGCCGAACTTCTGGGTCAGTTCGGGAGCGATCTTGTCGCGGTAAACCTGTTGCAGTCGTGCGGTTGCCATGTTCACGCCACCTTGATTTCTTCGCCGCTGGACTTGAAGACGCGGATGCGCTTGTCGCCGTCGGCCTTGATGCCCACGCGGTCGGCCTTGCCGGTCGCCGGGTTGAAGATCGCCACGTTGGACTGGTGGATGGGCATGGCCTTCTCCACGATGCCGCCGGTGGTGCCCTTGAGCGGGTTGGGCTTGGTGTGCTTCTTCACCAGGTTGATGCCCTCGACCACGACGCGCTCGTCGTCCTTGCGCAGGACCACCTTGCCGCGCTTGCCCTTGTCACGCCCGGCCAGGACGATGACTTCGTCGCCTTTGCGAATCTTGTTCATGTCTGTCTTCTCGCCTTGGGGTTAGAGGACTTCGGGCGCCAGCGACACGATCTTCATGAACTTCTCGGTGCGCAGCTCGCGCGTGACCGGTCCGAAGATGCGGGTGCCGATGGGCTCCAGCTTGTTGTTGAGCAGAACGGCGGCGTTGCCGTCGAACTTGACGAGCGAGCCGTCGCCACGGCGGATGCCCTTGGCCGTACGGACGACGACGGCGCTGTACACCTCGCCCTTCTTGACGCGGCCACGCGGGGCGGCTTCCTTGATGGACACCTTGATGATGTCGCCCACGCTGGCGTAGCGGCGCTTCGAGCCGCCCAGCACCTTGATGCACAGGACGGACTTCGCGCCGGTGTTGTCGGCGACTTCGAGCCGGGATTCAGTCTGGATCATTTGTGTCTTCCCAACTTGTTCCCGAAGCCGCCTGGCACCACGCCGGCAGGTCTATCGAGGACAGTCTTGGGCCTGTCGTCGGCGCCGAGGGCGGGTTGCCGCTGGATCGGCGCCTCCGGAAAGGCAGATAGCTCGCCCAAAAACAGGCGAGCCCGCGATTATGCCTTATCCACAGGTTCTGTCAACCGGGCCCGAAAGCCCGGGCTTCAGGCCCGCGCGGGCAGGTAGCTGGCCGCCAGCGCCTGGAAGGCGGTCTCGCCCGGCTCCGCGCCGGTTTCCTCGCGCAGCAGCCGCGCCACCACGGGCGCCAGCCGGGCGGCCAGCGCGGCGTCCAGGAACAGCAGCCGCGAGCGCCGGGCCAGCACGTCTTCCACCTTGCGCGCGTATTCGTGGCGGGCGGCGAAGCGCACCATGGCTTCCGTCAGGCCGCCGCCCAGCTCGGCGCCGGCACCCGGCAGTGCCTGGACCTTGGCGGCTTCCGATCCATACAGATGCAGGCCGGGCGCCTCGCTCACCGGCACGGGCTGCGCCCCGCCGAGATCACCGCCGACCAGCGTCAAGTTGGTGGTCACTCCAGCCGCAACCCTCTGGAGAAGCTGCGCCTGGAAGCAGCGATCCAGCACGTCTTCCGCCATCGCGCGGTAGGTCGTCCATTTGCCGCCGGTCACCGTCACCAGGCCGGAACGGCTGACCAGCACGGTGTGCTCGCGGCTCAGCGCCTTGGTGTTGCCGCCGTCATCGTCCTGCGGCTTCACCAGGGGACGCAGGCCGACCCAGATGCTGCGCGCATCCGCCAGCTTCGGCGCCTTGACCAGGTAGCGCCCCGCCTCGCCGAGGATGAAATCCAGTTCTGCCTGGAAAGGCCGCGGCTCGCGCGGCAGGTCGGTGCGCGGCGTATCGGTCGTGCCCAGGATCACCTTGCCGAGCCAGGGCACGGCGAACAGGACGCGGCCATCCGCGGTCTTGGGCACCAGGATGGCGTGGCGGCCGGGCAGGAAGTGGCGGTCCACCACCACGTGCACGCCCTGGCTGGGCGCCACCATCGGCCGAACCGGCCGGCCCATCGCTTCGCCGTCCTGCTGGCGCAGCTGGTCCACCCAGACGCCGGCGGCATTGATCACGCACTTGGCCCGGACCTCGAAGGCCTGGCCGGTCTCCGCGTCCTGCGCCTTCACGCCGGCAACACGGCCCTGCTCGTGCAGCAGGCCCGTCACCGGCATGTAGTTCATCACCAGCGCGCCCTGGGCTTGCGCCGTGCGCGCCAGCGCCAGCGCCAGCCGCGCGTCATCGAACTGGCCGTCCCAGTACTCCACGCCGCCCTTCAGGCCGTCCGGCCGCGCCGTGGGCACTGCGCGCAGCGTGCCGGTCTTCGAGAGGAACCGCGTCGGCGCCAGCCCGGCCGCGCCGGCCAGCGCGTCGTACAGCTTGAGACCGGTGCCGTAGAACGGCGTCTCCCACAGCTTGTACGAAGGCATGACGAAGGGCAGCGGCTGCGCCAGGTGCGGCGCGTTCTTCAGCAGCACGGTGCGCTCGTGCAGCGCCTCCCGCACCAGCGCCACGTTGCCCTGCGCCAGGTAGCGCACGCCGCCATGCACCAGCTTGGTCGCGCGCGACGAAGTGCCGCCGCCGAAGTCGTGCGATTCCAGCAGCACCACGGAAAAACCGCGGGCCGCGGCGTCCAGCGCCACGCCCAGGCCGGTGGCCCCACCCCCAATGATCGCCACGTCCCACGTGGCCGGCCGGGCCAGTTCGCCCAGCAATTCCTGTCGAGTCATTGCCCCGATTGTCCTTCACGCGCCCTGACTGCCCGCCACCCGAAAGCCGCGACGGCTTGCCGGCGCACCTTGAAGGGCGGGAGCCGGTGCAGCTCGGAAGCACTGCGCCGCCGCGCAAAAGCTGAAGAATGTTCGACGCCGGCCCCACTAGACTGGAGGAATGAACATCGCATTCATCGGCGGCGGCAACATGGCTTCGGCCATCCTCGGCGGGCTGCTCAAGCAGGGGCTGGCGCCCTCCGCCGTCCAGATCGTCGAACCCTGGAACGAAGCGCGCGAGCGCCTGCAACGCGACTTCGGCGTGCGGGCGGACGCCCAGGCCGGCGCCTCACTGGCAAATGCATCGCTGGTGGTGTGGGCCGTCAAGCCCCAAACCTTCCGCGATGCCGCAGCGGCCGTCGCGCCGCACGCGCGCGGCGCGCTGCACCTGAGCGTGGCCGCCGGCATCCGCTCGGACAGCATCGCGCAATGGCTGGGCACCGATCGCATCGTTCGTTGCATGCCCAACACGCCCGCGCTGGTGGGCAAAGGCATGACGGCGCTGGTGGCACGCCCCGCCGTCTCCGCGGCCGACCGCGCGCAGGTCGAGCAGGTGCTGTCGCCCACCGGCGCGACGCTGTGGGTGGACGAAGAGAAGCAGCTCGATGCGGTGACGGCGCTGTCCGGCTCCGGCCCGGCGTACGTCTTCTATTTCATCGAAGCGATGGCCAAGGCCGGCGAGCAGCTGGGCCTGCCGGCCGACAAGGCGCTGCAGCTCGCCAAAGGCACCTTCACCGGCGCCAGCGAACTCGCGGCCTCCTCGAATGAGCCGCCTTCGGTGCTGCGCGAGCGCGTCACGTCCAAGGGCGGCACGACCTACGCCGCGCTCACGTCGATGCAGAAGGACGCGGTGGCCGACCACTTCATCGCCGCCATGCACGCCGCATGCAAGCGCGCGGCCGAACTGGGCGACGAATTCGGCCGCGCCTGAGGCGCTACTTCAGCGCGTAGCCGGCCGCCACCCCGGCGAACACCGCGAACCCCACCCAGTGATTGAGGCGGAAGGCGCGGAAGCAGCCTTCGCGCGTGCGGTCGCGGATCATGCGCCAGTGCCACAGCGCCTGCGCCGCGGCGGCCAGCACACCCAGGTTGAACGGCCAGCCCAGCTCGCGCTCGCCCAGCGCCGCCAGCCAGATCGCCAGGAAGGCGCCATAGCAAGCCATCACCACCGCGACATCGGCGCGGCCCAGCGTGATGGCGGACGTGCGGATGCCGATCTTCAGGTCGTCGTCGCGGTCGACCATCGCGTACTCGGTGTCATAGGCCAGCACCCAGAACAGGTTGCCCAGCAGCAGCACCCACGCCAGCAGCGGCACACGCGACTGCACCGCCGCGAAAGCCATCGGGATGCCGAAGCTGAACGCGATGCCCAGCACCGCCTGCGGCATGGCGACGTAGCGCTTGGCGTACGGGTAGACCAACGCGATGGCGAGCGCCGCGAACGACCACAGCACCGTCGCGCGATTCGTCGTCAGCACCAGCCCGAACGCCAGCAGCGCCAGTACGGCGCCCAGCGCCAAAGCTTCCTTCACGGAAATGCGCCCCGCCGTCACAGGCCGCTGCGCGGTCCGTTTCACGTGGCGGTCGAACTCGCGGTCGGCGACGTCGTTGACGCAGCAGCCCGCGCTGCGCATCAGCACCGTGCCGAGCGTGAACACCGCCACCAGGTGCCAGCCGGGAAACCCGTGCGCGGCCACCCACAGCGCCGACAGCGTGGGCCACAGCAGCAGCAGCCAGCCCGCCGGCCGGTTCCAGCGGATCAGGTCCAGCCAGAGCGCCACACGCGCGTGCATCGCGCTTCAGCGAAAGCCCAGCCGGCGCAAGTCCAGCTGGCCGCCGCGCATCGGCGGGCACCAGTAGTACGAGCCGCTGACCGGGCGCGAGAGCTTGAACACGCCGTCGACGATGCCGTCGTCCAGGCCGGCCATGCGGCGCATCTGCGCTTCGAAGGCGTCGAACGACTTGCCGAAGGCCACGAACATCAGGCCGGCCTGCGTGCTGGCCAGCCAAGGCATGGAGCGGCGCAGCACGAAGGCTTCGGGATCGAAGCTTTCCTGCGCCGTGCGCTTGACGTGCGCGGATTCGGGCGCGTCCTCGATCTCTTCGTTGTCCGACAGGCGCCGGCCGATGGCGTGGTTCTGGTGCTCTTCGGGCATGGCGTCGAAGGCATCCAGGTCGTGCACCCACTGCTGCACGGCCACGAAGCTGGCGCCGTCCAGGCCTTCGCCCTGGCCATGCGCAAATGCAGCTTCGATCGCCTCGCCGTCCTTCGGGTTCTCCGTGCCGTCTTCGAAGCCGGTGAGGTCGCGTCCGAAGCCGGTGACGCCGTCATGGCGATGCCGGAAAGCATCGGTGACATGTCGCAGCGTGAACACCGGCGCCAGCGCCTTCTGCAGCTTGCGCGTGACGTGCAGCAGGTCGCCCAGGTCGTCGCCGCGCACCCAGCACCACAGCGTGCCGGGCGTCACGGGCACCTTCACCGAGCCGCCGAGTTCCGGGAACTCGTGCAGGCCCGGCACCTCGCCGCCCAGCGCCTTCACCAATGCGGGCGCCAGGCCGATCACCACGTCGCGCCCGTTCACCAGCGGCGAGATGCGGGTCATCGCGTCTTTCAATGCGCGCGCGGGCTGCCGCTCGCCCGCAAGCGTGAATTGCACGTAACGCGCGACGCGCGGAACGCCTTCGAGGATGCCGGGTTGGTACAGCTGGGAATCGTCGGCCATGTTCAGTTGAAGATCATTTCGCCGCCGCTCACGACAGCCGCTTCACGCCCGGCAGCTCGCAGGCGTAGATGGCGTTGCGCAGCGCGGCGATGGCTTCGTAGCGGGTGAAGCTGCGGCGCCACGCCAGCACCACGCGGCGCGAGGGCGGGTCGCCTTCGAAAGGGATGTAGCGCACGAAGGCCTGGTCGTCCCGGCGGCGCCTGGGCTTGCTGTCGAAAGCTTCCTTGGGCACGGACAGGCGCGGCACCAGCGTGATGCCCATGCCCGCGGCGACCATGTGCTTGATGGTTTCCAGCGACGACCCCTCGAAGCTCTTGCGGATGCCTTCCGCGTCGCTGGAAAAGCGCGCGAACTCCGGGCACACCTCCAGCACGTGGTCGCGGAAGCAGTGGCCGTTGCCCAGCAGCAGCATGGTCTCGGCCTTGAGTTCCTGCGCGGTGACCGCCTTGCGTTCGGCCAGCGGATGGCCGGTGGGCACGGCCGCATAGAACGGCTCGTCGTACAGCGGCGCCAGCGCCAGGCCGGTGTCGGGGAAGGGCTCGGCCATGATGGCGCAGTCGATCTCGCCGGTGCGCAACATCTCCAGCAGCTTCACCGTGAAGTTCTCCTGCAGCATCAGCGGCATCTGCGGCGTGCGGTCGATGGCCTGGCGCACCAGGTCGGGCAGCAGGTAGGGGCCGATGGTGTAGATGATCCCCAGCTTCAGCGGACCGGCCAGCGGGTCCTTGCCGCGCTTGGCGATCTCCTTGATCGCGGCGGCCTGCTCCAGCACGCTTTGCGCCTGGCGCACGATCTCTTCGCCCAGCGGCGTGACGCTCACCTCGTTGGCGCTGCGCTCGAACAGCTTGATCTCCAGCTCGTCCTCGAGCTTCTTGATCGCCACCGACAAGGTGGGCTGCGAGACGAAGCACGCTTCGGCGGCCTTGCCGAAGTGCTTCTCGCGCGCCACCGCGACGATGTACTTGAGTTCGGTGAGGGTCATCCGCCTGCGCCCATTGTCCCGGTCTATGCCTTCAGGTAATCCGATTTTCCACCCAACCAGCGGTCCACGTGGCGGCGGGCGTTTTCGGGGAACCGGTCCAGCATCAGCGGCGCCAGCTCGCGTGCGGCTTGCAGCAGGTGGGTGTCGGTGGCCAGGTCGGCGAAGCGCAACAGTGGGGCACCCGATTGGCGTGCGCCCAGGAACTCGCCCGGGCCGCGGATGTCCAGGTCTCGGCGCGCGATTTCGAAGCCGTCGGCGGTCTCCGCCATCGCCTTCAATCGCGCCCGCGCTGTTTCGCCCAGGCGGCCGTTGTCACCGGCCGAGTACAGCAGCACGCAGGCGGAAGCCGCCGCGCCGCGGCCCACGCGGCCGCGCAGCTGGTGCAACTGCGACAGGCCGAAACGCTCGGCATGTTCGATCACCATCAGCGAAGCATTGGGCACGTCCACGCCCACTTCGATGACGGTGGTGGACACCAGCACGCCCATCTGGCCGCCGGAGAACAGCGCCATCACCGCCTTCTTTTCGGCGGGCGGCATGCGCGAATGCAGCAGGCCGACCATCACGCCGGGCAAAGCGGCCGATAACTCTTCGTGAGTGGCGGTCGCGTTCGTGAGGTCCAGCGCCTCGCTCTCTTCAATCAGAGGACAGACCCAGTACACCTGCCGGCCTTGCGCCAGCTGCGAGCGGATGCGCTCGATGACTTCCTCGCGCCGGCTGTCCGCCACGACCTTGGTGACGATGGGCGTGCGGCCCGGCGGCAGTTCGTCGATCGTCGAGACATCCAGGTCGGCGTAATAGCTCATCGCCAAAGTTCGCGGGATCGGCGTCGCGGACATCATGAGCAGGTGAGGCTCGCGGCCTTCATCGCTCATCTTCTCCCGCAACGCCAGCCGCTGCGCGACGCCGAAGCGGTGCTGTTCGTCGATGATGGCCAGCGCCAGCCGCTGGAACTGCACCTGCTCCTGGATGACCGCGTGCGTGCCCACCACCAGCGCGGCCTGCCCGCCGGCCACCGCGGCCAGCATGGGTTCTCGTTCCTTCTTGCGCTGCCCGCCGGTGAGCCACGCAACGGTGAGCCCCTTGGGCGAGAGCAGTGGTTCCAGCCAGCCGATGAGCTTGCGGAAATGCTGCTCGGCCAGGATTTCGGTCGGCGCCATCAGCGCGCACTGCCAGCCCGAATCGATGGCGATGGCCGCCGCCAGCGCGGCGACCACGGTCTTGCCGGATCCGACGTCGCCCTGCAGCAGGCGGTGCATCGGCACCTCGCGCGCCAGGTCGCGCGCGATCTCCTCGCCGACGCGCCGCTGCGCCGCGGTCAGCTGGAACGGCAGCGCCGCGAGCAGCTGCTCGTGCAGCCCGCCGGCGTTCGTGGCCAGCGCCGGCGCGCGCAACGCATCGCGCTCGCGCTTGCTCTGCAGTTGCGACAGCTGCTGCGCGAGCAATTCCTCGGCCTTCAGCCGTTGCCACGCCGGGTGGCTGCGGTCTTCCAGCGCGGCGAGCGATGTGTCCGGCGTCGGATGATGCAGGAACTGCAAGGCTTCACGCAGGCTCCAGCCGGTTTGCAGCCCCAGCTGGGGCGACAGTTGCGGCGGGATGGTGTCGGCCAGGTCGGCGCGTGCCACGCCCGACTGCACCGCCTTGCGCAGGTACGTTTGCGGCAGGCTGGCGACCGTCGAATACACCGGCGTCAGCGCCTGCGGCAACTCGCCACCCGCCGCGCGAAAGCCCGGGTGCACCATCTGCCGCCCGAGGAAGCCGCCCTTGATCTCGCCGCGCGCGACGATGCGGTTGCCCACCGCCATCGCCTTCTGGTGCGATGGGTAGAAGGTGAAGAAGCGCAGCGCGCAGGTGTCGCTGCCGTCGTCGATGGTCACCACCAGCTGGCGGCGCGGGCGGAAGGCGATGTGGCTGTCGGTGACCACGCCCTCGATCTGCACCGTCTCGCCATCGCGCGCGTCGCGCAGCTTCGTGATGCGGGTCTCGTCCTCGTAGCGCAGCGGCAGGTGCAGGGCCAGGTCGATGTCCCGCGCCAGGCCCATCTTGTGCAGGGCTTTCTGGGGCGCCGTCAGGGGCACGTTGGCGGGCATGGGACAATTCTGCCTGTCCTCCTTGTCGGGAACGGGTCCGTCCGGCCCTCCAGAACATGCGCACCTTCTCCCTGGGCGATTTCGACTTCGCCCTGCCCCCCGAACTGATCGCCCAGCATCCCGCGCCGGAGCGCAGCGCTTCGCGCCTGCTGGATGGGCGCCATTCACGGCCTGCCGACCGCGTCTTCCGCGAGCTGCCCGCCTTGCTGTCGCCCGGCGACCTGATGATCTGCAACGACACGCAGGTGGTGAAGGCGCGCCTGTTCGGCGGGAAGCCCACCGGCGGCAAGCTCGAACTGCTGGTGGAGCGCGTGCTGGCCAACGGCGAGGTCGTCGCCCACATGAAGGTGAGCAAGAAGCCGCCGGTGGGCACGGTGCTGGCCATGGACGGCGGCTTCACCGCCACGCTGCTCGGGCGCTGGCCCGACCCGGAAGGCGCGCTATTCCACCTGCGCTTCAGCGAAGACCCGTTCGGCCTGATGGAACGCCACGGCCACGTGCCGCTGCCGCCCTACATCGAGCACGAGGACACCGCGCAGGACGTCGACCGCTACCAGACCGTGTTCGCGCGCTCGCCCGGCGCGGTGGCGGCGCCGACGGCGGCGCTGCACTTCGACGACTCCGTGCTCGCCAGCCTGGACGCCTGCGGCGTGCGCCGCGCGGCGATCACGCTGCACGTGGGCGCGGGCACCTTCCAGCCGGTGAAGACCGAGGACATCGCCCGGCACCGCATGCACAGCGAGTGGTACGAGATTCCCGCGGCCACCCAGGACGCCATCACGCGCACGCGCCGCGAGGGCGGCCGGATCATCGCGGTCGGCACGACGACCGTGCGCACGCTGGAAACCTGGGCCGCGACCGGCCGCGCGCAAGGCGACACCGACATCTTCATCACGCCGGGCTTCCGCTTCCGCGTGGTCGACCTGATGATCACCAATTTCCACCTGCCCAAGTCCACGCTGATGATGCTGGTGTCCGCCTTCGCGGGCTACGAGCACGTGATGGCGCTGTACCGCCACGCCGTGGCGCAGCGCTACCGCTTTTTCAGCTACGGCGACGCGATGCTGCTGGAGCGGCGCACCTGAGATGCTGAAATTCGAACTGCTGGCCACGGAAGGCCTCGCGCGCCGCGGGCGCCTGACCCTGAACCACGGCGTGGTGCAGACCCCCATCTTCATGCCCGTGGGCACCTACGGCACGGTGAAAGGCGTCACGCCCCGCTCGCTGGACGACATGGGCGCGCAGATCATCCTGGGCAACACCTTCCACCTGTGGATGCGCCCCGGCCTGGACGTGCTGGCGCAGTTCGGCGGCCTGCACCGCTTCGAGCAGTGGCACCGGCCCATCCTCACCGACTCGGGCGGCTTCCAGGTCTGGAGCCTGGGCGAGATGCGCAAGATCACCGAGGAAGGCGTGAAGTTCGCTTCGCCGGTGAACGGCGACAGGCTGTTCCTCACGCCCGAGATCTCGATGCAGATCCAGACGGCGCTGAACAGCGACATCGTCATGCAGTTCGACGAGTGCACGCCGTACGAAACCAAGGGCCACCTCACCACCGAGGCGGAAGCGCGCTTCTCGATGGAGCTGAGCCTGCGCTGGGCGCAGCGCTGCAAGACCGAGTTCGCGCGGTTGAACAACCCCAACGCGCTGTTCGGCATCGTGCAGGGCGGCATGTTCGAGCACCTGCGCGAAGAGTCGCTGGCGACCCTGGTGGAGATGGATTTCCCCGGCTACGCCGTCGGCGGCGTGAGCGTGGGCGAGCCCAAGGAAGACATGCTGCGCATCACCGCGCACACGCCGCACCGGCTGCCGGAAAACAAGCCGCGCTACCTGATGGGCGTGGGCACGCCCGAAGACCTGGTGGAAGGCGTGGCGCAGGGCGTGGACATGTTCGATTGCGTTATGCCCACCCGCAACGCGCGCAACGGCCACCTGTTCACCCGCTTCGGCGACCTGAAGCTGCGCAACTCGCGCCACCGCACCGACGAGCGCCCGCTGGACGAAAGCTGCACCTGCTACGCGTGCAAGGGCCACACCGCGCCGGACGGCACGGTGAGCGGCGGCTTCTCGCGCGCGTACCTGCACCACCTGGAGCGCTGCGGCGAGATGCTGGCGCCGATGCTGGCCAGCATCCACAACCTGCACTACTACCTGAACCTGATGCGCGAGATCCGCGAATCGCTGGAAGCCGGCCGCTTCGCGCAGTTCCGCACGGTGTTCCGGGAAGATCGCGCGCGCGGCGTCTGACCGCGCCGCTACCATCGCGCCACATGGGGCGCCGCTTCCTTTCCTTCCTCGGCCGGCTGGCCAGCTGGCCGATCGCGCTGCTGATCCTGTTCGAGGAATGGGGCTGGGAGCCGCTGCAGCACGGGCTGGTGTGGCTCAGCGCGCGCCTGCACCTGCGCTGGCTGGAGCCGCGCATCCGTGCCTTGCCGCCCTACGCAGCGCTGGCGCTGTTCGTCGTCCCCACGTTGCTGCTGCTGCCGGTGAAGCTGCTCGCGCTGTGGCTGGTCGGCCAGGGACACGTGGCGCTGGGGGCCACCGTCATCATCGTCGCGAAACTGGCGGGCACGGCCATCGTCGCGCGCCTGTTCTCGCTGACGCAGCCGGCGCTGATGCGGCTGGCGTGGTTCGCCAGGCTGTACCCGCGCTGGGTCGCGTGGAAAGATGCACTGCTGGCGCGCGTGCGCTCGTCGTACGCCTGGCGCTGGTCGCGCCTGGTCCGCCGGCGCACGGCGCGCTGGTGGTACCGCCTGCGCGCGGCCTGAACTCTCAGGGCAGCGCGTCCAGGCGCACGGCCTGCGGCGCCGACCCCAGGCCTGACTTCGCCAGCCAGGCGAACGCCGAGTCCACCGTCACGGTCTCGATGCGGTCCGAGAAGCGCTTCTCGTTCGGGTGGTCGTCGAAAGCGATGTTGGCGCGCGTGACGCGGCCGCCCAGGCGTGTGAGCGGGCCCAGGTGCAGCGTGGTGGGCTGGTAGCCCTGCCATTGCAGCCAGGCCTGCGCCTGCGCGCGGTCGGCGGCCGGCGGTGTCTGTGCCAGGGCCAGGGTCTCGATCACCCACTGGTTGGACTGCTGGTACTTCGTGGCCCACGAGTACGCGACCATGCTGTACGCGGGCTGGTGCAGCTTCGCGACGGCAACGTTGTCGCGCAGCAGCGGCAACAGGCGCTGCTGCAGCTCGGGCTTGAGCACCACCCAGGCGGCTTCCTGCCGCCACAGGTCGTCGAGGAAGAACTCACCCAGTCCCTGCCGGTAGAGGGCGCTGGTGGCGGTGCCGCACTGATTGAGCTTGTGCACCACGCGCCAGGTGGCGGCGCCGCCCGACTCGTCGCGGTACGCGTAGCCGAAGTGCGAGTACCGCAGCCCGTACTTCGAAAGGTCCTGGCCGGCCCGCGCCAGCACCACCACCTGCGTGCCGTTGCGGGCGTGTTCGGCTTCCAGCGCCTCCTGAGCGCGCTGGGCCGTGGCCAGCCCGTTGCGCAGCATGTCAGCCGTCATCGGGCGGTCCTCGCAGGACCGGCCCGCGTGGGCATGGCCGGCCGCCAGGGCCAATACCAGCAGCCAGGCCGGTGCGAAAGAGTCGCGGGCCTTCATCTCAGTTCGTCACGCGTTCGTTGTGCATCAGCGCCTTGCCCAGCTCGTTGGGGATGAAGGCGATGACTTCGCCGGCGGCCGACAACACGATGCCGCTGGCCACCACGGTGCTGACCACGGTCTTGTCGACCATCCGGGATGCGCCGTCCGCCACGCGGCCGGCCACTTCCACGCTGATGCGCGCGCCATCCGAGACCCGCTCGAGCACGTACACCGTGCCTTTTGCGCTGGCCTCGACGCCCTTGACCACCAGCGTCGCGCCCGCGGCCGACAACGTCACCGGCACGGCAACCGCAGCGGCCGAGAGCGCCGCGGATCCCACGACCACCGACGCTACCGGTGCGACCGATACCGCGGCGGAGGCGTGGACAGCGTCGTTGGCAGCGCGCGCGGTTCCGGACAGCAGCATCGCGGCGGACAACAGCACGGCGAGTCGCTTGGCGTTGTTCATGGCTTCTTCTTCCTTCTTCGTGGACCCGGTCATCCGGGCGGACGCAGTGTCGGGCCGGTTCCCGCGGCGGAGGCAGGCTTTCGGCCGAATGGCGCGGTCCGCGCTGCCTGGTATCGCTTTTCGATACTTTCAGCCCACCAGCAGCTGCGACACGCGGGCCCGCAGCACCGCCGGCTGCACTTGCGCCGCCGGCAGCGGCTCGCCCACGTTCAGCCCGACACGGCTGAACATCCCGCGCCGGAACGGCCGCACCATCGCGCGCCCTTCCTCCACGCGGCTGAAGAACGAGCCCCACAGGTTGGTCAGCGCCATCGGCACCACCGGGGGCTGCACGCCGTCGGCGCGGGCGCGGTCCAGTACCTTCATGATCCCGCCCTTGAATTCCTGCAGCTGCCCGTCGCGCGTGATCGCGCCCTCGGGAAAGATCGCCAGCAGGTCACCTTCGCGCAGCACCTGCGCCGCGCGTTCGAAAGCCGCTTCGTAGACGGCTGGATCTTCCTTCTGCGGCGCGATGGGGATCGCGCGCGCCAGCCGGAACAGCCAGCCCAGCACCGGGATGCGGAAGATGCGGTGGTCCATCACGAAGTAGATCGGCCGCGGGCTGGCCGCCATCAGCAGCACCGCGTCGACGAAGCTCACGTGGTTGCAGGCCAGCACGGCGGCGCCTTCCACCGGGATGTGCTCGTCGCCGCGCACGCGGAAGCGGTAGATGAAGCGCGACGAGAACCAGGCCACGAAGCGCAGCAGGTATTCCGGCACCAGCAGGAAGATGTACGCCGCCACCACCGCGTTGGCGATGCCGGTGAACAGGAAGATCTGCGGGATGCCGAAGCCGGACTTCAGCAGCGCGCCGGCGATCACCGCGCTGGCGATCATGAACAGCGCGTTCAGGATGTTGTTGGCCGCGATGATGCGGGCGCGGTGCGTGGGCTGGCAGCGCAGCTGGATCAGCGCGTACATCGGCACGCTGTACAGCCCCGCGAACAGCGACAGCAGCGCCAGGTCGGCCATCACGCGCCAGTGCGCGGCCTTGGCGACGAACACGCCCAGCGCCTGCACCGGCACCGCGGGCAGCCCGCGCGAGGCGAAGTACAGGTCCACCGCGAACACGCTCATGCCGATGGCGCCCAGCGGCACCAGGCCGATCTCCACGTGGCGGCGCGACAGCACCTCGCACAGCAGCGAACCGATGCCGATGCCCACCGAGAACACCACCAGCAGCAGCGACGCGACCTGCTCGTTGCCGTGCAGCACCTCCTTGGCGAAGCTGGGGAACTGGCTGAGGAACACCGCGCCGAAGAACCACATCCAGCTGATGCCCAGCAGCGAGCGGAACACCACCACGTTGCCGTTCGCCAGCTTCAGGTTGCGCCACGTCTCCGTGAACGGGTTCCAGTTGATGCGCAGCTGCGGATCGGTGGAAGGCGAGGGCGGGATGAACTGCGCGGCGGCGCGGCCGGCCACCGCCATGGCGATGCACGCCCAGCCCACCCAGTGCGGGCCGACGTCCGGCACCGCGACCAGCAGGCCGCCCGCCACGTTGCCCAGCAGGATGGCGACGAAGGTGCCCATCTCCACCATGCCGTTGCCGCCCGTGAGTTCGCGCTCGGCCAGGTGCTGCGGCAGGTAGGCGTACTTCACCGGGCCGAACAGCGTGGAGTGCACGCCCATGAGGAAGGTGCACAGCAGCAGCGCGGGCACGTTGGCGGCGAAGAAGCCCCAGGCCGCGATCAGCATGATCACGATCTCCAGCCACTTCACGAAGCGGATCAGCACGCGCTTGTCGTACTTGTCCGCCAGCTGGCCGCTGGTGGCCGACAGCAGCAGGAACGGCAGGATGAAGAGAGCGCCGATCGCCAGCCCCGCGAGAGCGGGCGGCAGCCAGCCCACCTGCAGCTGGTAGGTCACCATGACGGTGAACGCGAACTTGAACAGGTTGTCGTTGGCCGCGCCCGCGAACTGCGTCCAGAAGAACGGCGCGAAGCGCCGCTGGCCGAGCAGCGCGAACTGGTTGGGATGCTCGTGCGCGGCCGTCGCCGGCGCGCCTTGCGCGATGGTGGTCATCGTTGTTCTCCTCCTCGGGTCAGGCCGCCTTCAGCGGCTGTTGGGCGGCATTCTGCCCGGCGGGCCGTGGCGTCCATGTGGCCAGTACCGGCCACACCGCGGCCGCAGCGACCAGGTGCTTGAGGCTGTGGCCCGAGATCCACTGGCCCGTCGCTTCCCAGATCGCGTGATCGCCCAGCTCGAACAGCTTGGCCAGCGCGTAGGCGGCGATCACCAGCTCCCAACGGATGGGCAGCGCGTCGTGCCCGCGCAGTAGTGCGCATGCCAGCAGCAGCGCCATGCCGCCGCCTTGCAGCACCGCCCACGGCAGC
This sequence comes from Ramlibacter humi, assembly GCF_004681975.1. Taxonomy (GTDB): domain Bacteria; phylum Pseudomonadota; class Gammaproteobacteria; order Burkholderiales; family Burkholderiaceae_C; genus Ramlibacter; species Ramlibacter humi. The sequence continues at coordinate 406,358 of NZ_SMLK01000003.1, read as the reverse complement.
AGGTTGCCGCTGGCCGCGAACACCAGCAGCGTCAGCGGCGCACCCACCAGCACCAGCACGGCAGTGGCGATGCCCGCGCGGCGGCTGACGTGGCAAGCCGCCAGTCCGAGCAGGCCCGCGAACGCGACGGTCATGCCCAGGCGATCGATCACCAACCCGGCATCACCCGGCTGCAGGTGGTACCAGGACGAACAAGCGGCCGTCAGCAGCAATCCGGCGCAGGCCAGTGCGCCCAGCGCCCGCTGCACGCGGTCCAGCTGCGCAACCGCAAGCCGCCATGCGCCGGCCAGCCCCGTCGCAGCGAACGCCAGGTTCGACAGCACGTCCGCCGCGTGCGGCACGCCCCAGCGGGCCTGCTGGTCCGCGAAGTCGTGGTAGTGCGCGTGCTGCGCGACGGCGGGGCCGAAAGCAGCCACGGCGACCAAGGCCAGTACGGCGGCGAGCAGCCAGCTTTCCCGATCGGTGATGCGGTTCATGTCCTGAATTCCTTCTTGGAGTGGGAACGGACCGCAATGTGCGATCGGGGTGACAGCCGGTCTCGAAATTCAGGCTACATTGCCGCCGCAGAGCACCTCAAGTATCAATACCCGATACCGCCATGAGCACCACCGCCGACCTGGTCACCGCCCTCAAGAAGGAACTCAAGGCCGCGCAACTCACTTACGCCGATCTCGCCAAGCGGCTGGGCATGGCGGAGTCCAGCGTCAAGCGCATGCTCGCCAAAGGCGACATGTCGCTCTCGCGCGTGGACGCGGTGTGCCGCGCGCTCAAGCTCGATTTCGCCGATCTGGCGCGCCGCGTGGCGGACGCGCAGCCGCTGCTGACCGAGCTGACGCAGGAGCAGGAGCGCGCCGTGGTCGCCGACAAGAGATTGCTGCTCGCCGCCATCTGCGTGCTGTCGCAGTGGACGCTGGAGCAGATCGTCGCCGCGTACCGCATCAGCGAAGCCGAGGCGGTGAAGGCGCTCGTTCAACTGGACCGCATCGGCATCATCGAGTTGCGGCCGCTCAACCGCTACCGGCTGAAGCTGGCCAAGACCTTCCGCTGGCGCCCGCACGGCCCGGTGATGAACTTCTTCCGCGACCACGTGGTGCTGGACTACTTCGCGGGCGGCTTCGACGCCCATGCCGAGGGCCTGCTGCTGGTGCACGGCAACGTCAGCCGCGCCATCGCGCCTTCCTTCGTGGAACGCATGCAGCGCCTGGCGCAGGACTTCGCCCAGCAGCACCAGGCCGACCAGAAGCTGGCCGAGAAGGAGCGCGAGGGCTACACGCTGGTGCTGGCGATGCGCAACTGGGAATTCGAGGCGTTCACGCGGCTGCGCCGCTGAAACTCACTCCAGCGCGCCGGGACCGGTGTCCATGGAGCGCGAAGGCACCACTTCCGAACTGTTCCGGAAATCACGCAGCTCCCAGTCGTTTTGCGCGACGGTGCGCGGGCCCAGGTTCTGCGTCACCCCGCCCCTGCCGGGCGCCAGCAGCACCAGGCGGCGGCCGAACTCGTCGCGCAGCAGGGTGCGGGTGCGGATCCAGTAGTCGGCGCGGCGCGTCTGCCGCGAGCGCTTCTCGTCCGACAGCGCGGTGGCCTCCAGCTTCTCGTCGGAGTTCAGCGGCAGCATCACCCAGCCCGGCATCCCCCAGCGGCCGCCGAAGTGGTCCCACAGCGCTTCGTAGCTGGTGAAGATGCGCTTCGCCGCTTCGCGGTGGCTGCGCCGCCAGTTGTACGGCCACGCCCGCAGCCGGTGCCACGAGGGGTCCAGCCCCGCGAGCTGCAGGCCCCAGTACCGGGCCAGTTCCTGCGCCACGCGCACCATCAGCACCGGTGCCTTCCAGCCCTGCAGCACCTGCGTCACTTCGGTGGCCGACATGCGCGAGGCATCGCGCTGCCCGCGCACGCCGCCGATGGCCAGCGTGGGCACCGTGTCCAGGCGGATGCGGGTGAAGGCCAGCACCGCGACGTCGAGCGAAGGCGCCGCGGGCTGCACCTGCGCGGAACGCCGCACCGACAACGTCAACAGCAGCTCGCCTTCCGGGCTCTGGCGAACGTTGCGCTGCAGGCGCAGCTGCACCGCGTCGTAGCCGCGCGGCGGCGGCAGTTCGGCCAGGACCAGCGGCTGGCCGCGCACCAGCCCCTCGTAGGCATCGGGCTGGAACGCGGTCTCCATCCAGTCCAGGTGGTCGATCAGTTGCGCGACGCGCGCGCCGACGTCGGTCTGGCGGTGCACGAAGGGACGCAGCGCGCGCAGGTACTCGCGGCGCTCGTCGTCGATGAGCCCGCGCGAGCGCAGGTCGCTCACCGCGGCCAGCCAGCGGCGCAGCGGCTTGCCGTGGCGCAACGCCGCCAGCACCGCGCGCGCGCCCAGCGCCGCGCGGCCGCGTTGCTCGCCCCAGGCCCACGCCACGCCGCGCCACACGGCCCCATTGCTGGAAGTCGATCCCTTGGCCATCGTTCACCCGAAGACGGTGAGCACGCCCGTATAGCCGTACACGTGGTGGCGCGCGATCTCGCCGCCGGCGAAGAAGCCCACCAGCGGCACGTCGCCCAGCGCGCGGCGCACGATCTGCAGTTCCGCGCTGGGACCGCCGAAATGCGGGCCGCCGCGGCCCGCGCAGCTGACGTAGATGGCGCCCGCGATGCGGCGGTCCGGCGACGGGGACGACAGCGCATCGGGCGCTGCCATCGCGGCCGCCGCGTGCAGCGACATTTCCTCGGGCTCGAATTCCTCGCGGATCTCGGCGCAGATGCGCATCAGGTCGGCCCGTGCGGCCTGCGCGTTGCGGTGGCAGAAAGCCATGCGCATGCCCTTCTCCACCTGGCTGGCCACGGCCACGCCGCGGCGGCCGGGGTCCAGGCCGATGATGTGGCGCACCTCGACGTCGGTGCCGAAGGTGCCGGCGCGCGCCATCACGTCGTCGCCGGGCGCGCTCAGGCCCACCAGCGTGGCGCGCAGCGCGGACATCGCGGCCTGCGGGCGGTCGAGCGAGATGCCCGCTTCATCCAGCAGCACGTCCAGCGCGGGCTCGCCGTCCAGCGTGAGCAGCACGTTGCCTTCGGCGGACGTCACTTCGCGTTCGCGGCCGGTCGGCTGGCAGCCTTGCGTGACGCGCGACACCAGCTTCACGCCTTCGCCGAAAGCCACGCCCGACAGGCCGCCGCGGAACACGCCGCCGGCCTTGCCCTGGCCCTTGATGTTGCCGTTGCCGCCGACGGCGAACTGCACGGCCTGCTGGCGGCTGGCGGCCAGCCCGCCGAACAGGTAGCCGGTGGCGGTGCGGTCGGCCATCTCGGCGATCAGCTCGCCCAGGTCGGGCGTGGCCGCGTCCGCGTGCACCAGCGCCGTGTGCGGCTCGAACCCCATGCCTTCGCCCGCGCCCAGCGGCGCGACGCCGGAGAACACCCGGTACTGATGCGGCGGCACGGCGCACAGCATGACGGCCAGCGCGGGCTCGTCGAAGTACTCGACGTTGCTGGAAGCGATGCCCACGCCGACGGTCCCGCACCAGTCGGTGACCTCGGGCAGCTCGGCGCTGACGTGGTCCAGGATGTCCTGCGCGTACGGCGCGTAGTGGTCGGTGATGTACAGCAGGCCCAGCGTGGGCGACGCCGCGTACCCGGGCAGCGCCAGCTGGGCGCGCAGTTGCGCCAGCACCAGACCGGCCGCCATCGGCCATTGCGGGTGCGTCGCGTGCGCGAACGGGAACAGTTTCATCGGGGGGTCAGCCCGTCTTGCGGCCAGTGGTCTTGCGGGCCTTCTTCGCGGGCGTCTTGCGGGTGACGGACTTCACCGCCTCCTTCGCGACGCCGGTGGCCATGTTGCGAGCGGTGTCGATGGCGGTGTTGCGCGCCGCGTCCTTCATCGCGTCGGCGGCGATCTGCTGGAACTGCTGCGTGAGCGAGCCCCACCACTGCATCGGGTCGACCACGCCGCTGCCGGCAGCCTTGGCTTTCGCGCCCGAGCCGCGCGACGTGGAAGACACCTTCTTCGCCGCGCTGGCGGCAGTCTCGGCGGCCTTCTGCATGCCGCCCATCATGGTTTCGCCCGCCTTCAGCTTCATCGCATTGGCGAGATCACCCATGTTGAAGTTCATGCCCTTCAGCGTGGCCAGCGTCATCTTCTGCACCTCGAGTGCCTGGATGGTGGCCGACAGCGCCTTGGAGTTCTGGTCCAGCCAGAAGTGCACCGCCTTCAGCTCTTCGATGCGCTTCTCGAGTTCTTCGACGTTGAGCGTGGGCGCAACCCAGTTGGAGAGATTGGGCAGCTGCGGGATCGTCTGCGTGGCGCCCTTGGCCAAGCTCTGCAAGAAATCGAACCCGGGAACGAACTTCGCGAAGCCGAGGTTGGGGTTGTCGCTCATGGGGGCGCCTCCGGGTGGTTGGCGCCAGCTTAGCAGGCGCAAGGCGCACGCGCCGGAGCGCGTGCGGCGCCTTGGCAACGGCTGGTGTCAATGCTTGTGCGGCTCCGCACCTACCACGCCCGCTTCCTTGGGCGGCAGGGTTGACACGGGCACCTGCACGGTCAGCTGGCGCGCTTCGCCCTTGGCGGTGCGGAAGCTCAGGGTGACCGGGATGCTGGTATTGGGCGCGAGCGGCGCCTTCAGCTCCTGCAGCATCAGGTGGTAGCCGCCGGGCTTGAGCTGGAACGGCTGGTTGGCCGGCAGCGGCACCGACTGCACGGCGCGCATGCGCATGACGTCGCCTTCCATCTTCATCTCGTGCACCTCGGCCACGCCCGCGACAGGCGTGGACACGCCGACCAGGGTCAGCGCTTCGGCGGGCACCAGCGTCATGAACGCGCCCGAAGCGCGCTGGCCCTGCACGGTGGCGCGGGCCCAGGGGGCCGTCACCGTCACGGGCGCCGAGGCCTGCGCGAAAGCGCCGGCGGCGGCCAGCAGCATCGCGCCGGCCAGCAGAGTCTTCATCTTCTTCATCCAGTCCTCCTGCAAACTTCAATGCGAATGCCCGCCGCCTTCGGCGGGCAGGATCTCCAGCGCGGCGGCCGGGCTCTTCAGGTCCGACAGCTTCTGCCCCGGCTTGGGCACCTCGGTCCAGTCGGCGCGGCCCTGGTCGCACACCTGGCTGACCGGCCAGTAGATCGTGCCCGCCTTGTCGGGCATGGTGGCGGCCAGCACGAACTCATCGTACTGGTCGTTGGGCAGCGCGTCGGCCGGCGTGCGCGCAGTCCAGGTGATGACCGCGACGTCTTCGGCGATGGTGCGCCCGTGCGAGGTGTACGGCGCAGCCAGCTTTTCGCGGCGGATGTCCAGCTGCCAGCCCGGCTTGGGCATGGGCCGCGCGCCCTGCACGCCCGCCGGGATGCGCACGCTGATCTGCCTCGTGGGCGAAGCGTCGGCGCAGCCGTGGCCGACCTTGAAGGTCGCCTTGTAGCTGCTGGCCGCGGGCGCGACCTGGTACTCGAGCACGACGTGCGCGCCGGCGGCGCCGGCCGCGCAGGCGGCGGCGACAAAGAGGAGGTGTTTCTTGCTCATAGGTCTGCCTTCAATTCTGCGAAGTAGCTTCGCTGGGGATAAGGGTGGAAGTTCCAGTATTTGTCGTTGTTGACGTTGTCGATGCCGAACGCGGCCGTCAAGTGCCGGTCCAGTTTGACCTGCGCGCGCAGGTCCACGACGAAGAACCGGCTCACGCCCATGTAGGCGAAGCCGTTGACGTCGCTGTTGTCCAGCGTGCGGAACTGGCGGCTGCTGTAGCGCGCGCCGATGGACGTGGACCAGCGCTCGTTCCAGCGGAACGAAGCCAGCATCGACGCGCGCCAGCGCGGGATGTTGGGCTGGCGCTTGCCGATGGTGTCGCCGGGCGTGGTGACGAAGCCGGCGTTCTCCTTGATCACGGAGTTGGCGTACGTCGCGCTCGCGTTCAGGTCCAGGCCCCTGGCCCAGACGTCGTTGCCGCTCCACGCCGCCTCCAGCCCCTGCGTGCCGATGCGGCCGACGTTCTGCACGCGGCTCACGTTCCGGTTCGCCACGGGATCGAACAGCGTCTGGTTGTAGAGCGCGTCGCGCGTGTCCTCGGTGAAGAAGGTCAGGCGCGCGGTGCCGTTGCCCAGGTCTTTTTCGGCGCTGAGCTCGCCGGTCCAGGACCGCTCCGGCCGCAGGTTGGGGTCGTTGATGAACTGCGCGTTGACGGTGGAAGTCGCCCCGTACAACTCCGCCACGGTGGGAAAACGCACCGCGCGGCCGACCGCGCCCTTGAGCACCACGTCGGGCTTCCACTGCCAGGACAGCGCCGCTTTCGGTGACAACGCGCTTTCGCGTCGCTGGGGCCAATCGGTGTTCACCGCGGGCGCCGCGCCGGGGATGCGCGTGAAGCCAGAGTACGCGGTCCACTGCTCCACGCGCGCGCCCGGCACGAACTTCCAGCCCGGCGCGAACGACCACACGTCCTGCGCCCACAGGCTGCGCAGCCGCGTGCGGCCGCCGGTATCGCTGGCCACCGGGCCGGCGGCATCCACCAGCCAGTTGCCCGGCACGGCGGACGTCAGGTACGCGAGGCGGTAGCTGTCCTGCTGCACGCCGAAGTCGACGATGTGCGGCCCCTTCTCGCCCTGCGGCCGCCACGTGCCGCGCCACGCGAACGCGATCCAGCCGGTGCCGCTGCCGTCGGCGACGGTGCCCGGCCCGCCGGTGAAGGCGGCGGGCGGAACGTTGGCGCCGGCGTTCTGCCGCTTGGTGTCGCGCTGGTAGTCGTAGAGGCTGGCATTCGCCTCCCAGTCGAACTCGCCGCCCGTGCGGCTCTTCACGCCGACGCCGTGCATCACGTGCGTGAGCGACTCTCGCGTGAGCGGGAAGTCCGCGCCCGTGAGCGGCGCGAACGTGGCGCCGCCCAGGCTGACGGCACCCGACGTCACCGGCGCGCCAGCCGCATTGCGCAGGTACGACGCCGGATTGCCGGCGGACTCGTTGCGCCACCAGCCCAGCGTGTACGTCGCGCGCAGCGTGCCGCTGAAGTCGTACGCGAGCTTCACCTTGAAGTGGTCCTGCCGCGTGGCGTATTGCGTCGCGCTGCCGATCACGTACCAGGGCGCGCCGGCGCTGTTGTTCACCAGCGCGGCGCCGGTGACCGGAACACCGGCGCCGCCGGGCGTGCCCGCGCTCGCAAGGCGCGTAGCGAAGGTGAGCGGCTGCCCCTCACTGTCCGTGCGGTTGACACTCACCCACCACGACAGGTCGCCGCTTTTGTTGCCGATCGACGCGCTGGTCTGCCACGCACGGTAGGTGGCATCCGTGCCGTACAGCTCGAACGGCTGCACGACGTAGCCGGCCTTCGCGTGCGCTTCCAGTTTCGTGGGCATGCGCGTCACGTAGTCCACCACGGCGCCGGCCGAGTTGCCGGGATACGCCGCCGAGAACGGGCCGTACATCACGTCGACGCGGTCGATCTCCTCCGGCGTGACCAGGCCCCATCGCGGCGGGAACGAAAGTCCGCCCACGCCGTTGCCCAGCAGGTTGGACAGCAGGATGCCGTCCGCATAGACCAGCGAGCGGGCGCTGTTGCCCGTGCCGGACGCGCGACTGGACAGGATGGCGTGGTTGTAGTCGCCGACGTAGCGCTTGCGCACCAGCAGGCTGGGCAGGTAGCGCAGCGCGTCTTCGCTGTCGGTGGCGTTGACCGATCGCTCGATCTGCTCGCGGTCCACGCCTTCCATGGTGGCGGGCACCTGCGTGGGCAGCGACGTCGACTGGCCGCCGGTGATGGTGACGACGCCCAGCGACTTGCGCGGCGCTTCCTGCGCCTGCGACGCCGGGACGAAGCCGGCAGGGACAACCACGGCCAAGGCCATGGCAAGGGGTGTGCGATGCACGGAATCTCCTGGATGGAACACGGGCCACGCCGCGGCCTCGCCGCGCGTGGACAGGTCAGTGCGTCAGGAGAAAGAAGGTGGTCCGCGCGCCGGCAACGGCGCCGCGGTGAGCGCCGCGGTCTCGGCGGCCGGGATGGATTGAACCGCGCGGCCCAGGGGCTGGACCACGGGCGCCGGCTCCATGACCGGCGGGGGCGCGGAAGCGGCGGCGCAAAGCGGGCAGTCCAACTTGTGCGTCGTGGGCGCCTGGCCGTCGTCGCCGCCGTCCTGGAAGACCACTTTCATGGCGGCGCCACTGCACACCAGCTGCATCGCCTTGGGCTGCACCAGCGGCGACGCGATCGCCACGCCCAGCGACAGCGCGAACCACGCCAGCACGAGGCGGGCGAGGAAGCGGGCGTGGCGCAGGCGCTGCATGGGCCGGATTATCCGGGTTCGCGCGGGAGGCCGCAGCGCGGCCATGCGCAAGGCCCGTTCAGCCGCCGAACTTGGGCGCGCGGCGGTCGCGAAGCGAAGCCACGCCCTCGCGCACGTCGGGGCCCGCGAAGCCCATGAATTCCAGCGCGAGCGAAGTGTCGAAAGCCGGACCGGCCTGGCGCAGCCAGTTGTTCAGCGAGTACTTGGTCCAGCGGATCGCGCTCTGGCTGCCTTGCGCCAGCTTGTCCGCGACCTCGTAGGCCTTGTCCAGCAGCTTGTCGTCGTCCACCGCCAGCGCCACCAGGCCGATGCGCTCGGCTTCCTCGCCGCTGACCGGCTCGCACAGCATCAGGTAGTACTTGGCCTTGGCCAGGCCGCACAGCAGCGGCCACACGATGGCCGCGTGGTCGCCCGCCGCCACGCCCAGGCGCGTGTGGCCATCGACGATGCGCGCAGTCTTCGCCGCGATCGGGATGTCGGCCAGCAGGCCCGCAACGAGCCCCGCGCCCACCGCGGGCCCGTGCATCGCGCTGACGATGGGCTTGTCGCAGTTGATGACGTTGTAGACCAGGTCGCGCGCTTCGCGCCACACACGGCTGCGCACCTCGAAGTCCTGCGTCATGTCCTGCACCAGCGACAGGTCGCCGCCGCCGGAAAAGCCCTGGCCTTCGCCGCGCAGCACCGCCACGCGCACGCTGTCGTCGGCGGACACGTCGCGCCAGACTTCGGTGAGCTCGCGGTGGCCCTCGTGGCCGGCGGTCGGCAGCTTGCCATTGGTGGCGCGCATCTGGATGTCCAGCACGGAATCCGAAGGGCCGCGGCGGGTGATCGCGAGCGTGCGGTAGCGCGAGTAGTCCATCTGGTGCTGCGTTAGTCTTGGGGGGATGCGAAGCTTATTCCACCTCGCCTTCCACGTGACCGACCTCGACGAGGCGCGCCGCTTCTACGGCGGCGTGCTCGGCTGCGTGGAAGGGCGCAGCACCGACACCTGGGTGGACTTCGATTTCTTCGACCACCAGATCTCGCTGCACCTGGGCGAGCCCTTCAAGACCACGCGCACCGGCAAGGTCGGCGGCCAGCTGGTGCCCATGCCGCACTTCGGCCTGGTGCTGCAGCGGGCGCAATGGCAGGCGATGGCCGACCGGCTGAAAGCGGCGGGCACCGAATTCGTGCTGGAACCGCAACTGCGCTACCCCGGCCAGCCGGGCGAGCAATGGACCATGTTCTTCTGCGATCCGTTCGGCAATCCGATCGAGGTGAAGGGGTTCGAATCGCTTGAAGGGCTGTACGCGAGGTAGAGCTCACAGGCGCCACCCGACGCGTCCGCGCAGCCTTCGGACGAGTGGACTCGGCGCGCCCATGCCCCTTCCGCCGAAGCGCGTCGGCACGTAGGCTCATTCCTACACACTCAGGCGCTGGGCAGGCCTGACGGCGGCAACCCGGCGATGGTAGGTTCACGATCCATGAGTTTCGTGGACATCCTGAGTCCGGCCTGCGCGTTGTTCCTGGACTTCGACGGCACGCTGGTGGACATCGCGCCCGAGCCGGGCGCCGTGGTCGTCCCCTCGGGACTCGTTCCCACGCTGTCGGCGTTGCACGGCTACCTCGGCGGCGCCATGGCGGTCGTCAGCGGCCGGCCCATCCGCGAGATCGACCGCTTCCTGCGCCCGCTGCAGCTGGCCGTGGCCGGCGTGCACGGCGCGGAACGCCGCAGCGCGCACGGCGCCGTCGACCGGCTGCCGGCGCATCCCATGCACACCGTGGAGCGCGCGGCCAGGGAACTGGCGGCGGTGCACTCGCAGCTGATGGTCGAGCACAAGGAGCGCTCGCTGGCCGTGCACTACCGGCAGGCGCCGCACCTGGAAGCGCTGTGCCTGGAAGCGATGGAACGCGCGGTGGCGCTGTCGCCCGGCCTGACGCTGCTGCGCGGGAAGATGGTGGTGGAAGCCAAGCCCGGCGCCGCCAGCAAGGGCAACGCCATCGAGGCTTTCCTGCGCGAGGCCCCGTTCCAGGGCCGCGTGCCGGTGTTCGTCGGCGACGACGTCACCGACGAAGCCGGCTTCGCGGCCGTGCAGCGCGCGGGCGGCCTGGGCGTGAAGGTGGGCGAAGGCCCCACCGTGGCGTGGCAGCGGCTGGCCGACCCCGGCGCGCTGCGAACCGAATTCGAGAACGCGGTGGCCATGAAGGTCGCCCGCAGAGGAGAAACCGCATGAATCCCAACCCCGCGGTGCCGAACCTGAACCTCGGCGTCATCGGCAACTGCGCCTACAGCGCGCTGGTGGACGAGCGCGGCAGCATCGTCTGGTGCTGCCTGCCGCGCTTCGACGGCGATCCGGTGTTCAACGCGCTGCTGGACCCCAGCGACAACGGCAGCGTGTGGGCCTTCGAGCTGGAAGACTTCGAGCGCAGCGAACACGCGTACGAGCCCAACACCGCCATCCTGCGCACGCGCCTGTACGACCGGCAGGGGCAGGGCATCGAGATCACCGACTTCGCGCCGCGCTTCTGGAACCGCGGCCGCACGTTCCGGCCGCTGACGCTGATCCGCCGCGTGCGCGTGCTGGGCGGCACGCCGCGCATGCGCGTGCTGCTGCGCCCGCGCTTCGACTACGGCCGCTTCCAGCCGCAGGTGACGCGCGGCAGCACCCACATCCGCTTCGTCGGGCCCGCGCAGACCCTGCGCGTGAACACCGACGCGCCCATCGACTACATCCTCTCCGAGACGTACTTCGTCGCCGACCGGCCGCTGAACTTCATCATGGGCCCGGACGAGACGCTCACGGGCGGCATCGAGGACACGGCGCGCTCGTTCGAGCAGGACACGGCGGCGTACTGGCGCAACTGGTCGCGCGCGCTCGCATTGCCGCTGGAATGGCAGGACGCGGTGATCCGCGCGGCCATCACGCTGAAGATGTCGCTGTTCGAGGACACCGGCGCCATCATCGCGGCCATGACCACCAGCATCCCGGAGGCGCCCCACAGCGGCCGCAACTGGGACTACCGGTACTGCTGGCTGCGCGACGCGTTCTTCGTCGTGCGCGCGCTCAACAGCATCTCCGAAGTCGCGACGATGGAGGAGTACCTGCGCTGGCTCACCAACGTGGTGGTGCGCTCGCGCGGCGGGCACATCCAGCCGCTGTTCGGCGTGGGGCAGGAGGAGAAGCTGCCGGAATCGATCCTGGACCACCTGCCCGGCTACCGCGGCATGGGTCCGGTGCGCCTGGGCAACCAGGCCGCCGAGCACTTCCAGCACGACGTGTACGGCAACATCGTGCTGGCGACGGCACAGGCCTTCCACGACCACCGCCTGCTGCGGCGCGCGGGGCGCGCGGAGTTCGCTTCGCTGGAAGCGGTGGCCGAGCAGGCTTTCCGCGTGTACAGCGAGCCCGATGCCGGCATGTGGGAGCTGCGCACGCGCGCGCGCATCCACACCTCGTCGGCCCTCATGAGCTGGGCCGCCTGCGACCGGCTGGCCAAGGTGGCGCAGACGCTGAGCCTGAGGGATCGCGCCAACTACTGGTCCGAACGCGCCACCACCATCCGCGACCGCATCCTCAACGAATCGTGGAGCGAGGAGCGCCAGGCTTTCGCCGAAAGCTTCGGCGGCCGCGACCTGGACGCCAGCGCGCTGCTGATGGCCGAGGTGAACTTCATCGATCCCAAGGACCCGCGCTTCGTGAAGACCGTGGATGCGCTGGAGAAGTCGCTGTGCAACGGCCCCTACATGCGGCGCTACGAGGCCGCCGACGATTTCGGCGCGCCCGAGGTGGCCTTCAACATCTGCACGTTCTGGCGCATCGATGCGCTGGCGCGCATCGGGCGCAAGCAACAGGCGCGCGAGATCTTCGAGCGGATGCTCGAGTGCCGCAACCCGTTGGGGCTGCTGTCCGAGGACACGCACGAGACCACCGGGGAGATGTGGGGCAACTTCCCGCAGACCTATTCCATGGTCGGCCTGATCAACGCCGCGGTGCGCCTGTCGTCGTCGTGGGACACGGTGATCTGACGGCATGGGACGCCTCGTCGTCGTATCGAACCGGGTAGCGGACCCCCGCAAGACGGCGGCGGGCGGCCTGGCCGTCGCGCTGGGCGAGGTGCTGAACGACAGCGGCGGCCTGTGGTTCGGCTGGAGCGGCAAGCTGGTGGAAGAACCCGTCGGCACCGAGACGCAGATGCACGTGCACCACGCAGGGCCGGTGACGCTGGCCACGGTGGACCTCACGCGCGAGGACTACGACGCGTACTACGTGGGCTACAGCAACGGCGTGCTGTGGCCGGTGTTCCATTACCGGCTGGACCTGGCCGACTTCGACGCCGGCTACATCGAAGGCTACCGGCGCGTGAACCAGATGTTCGCGCGGCGCCTGCTGGCGATGCTGCAGCCCGACGACGTGATCTGGGTGCAGGACTACCACCTCATCCCGCTGGCGGCGGAACTGCGCTCGCTCGGCTGCACGCAGCGCATCGGCTACTTCCTGCACATCCCGCTGCCGCCACCGCTGATCCTGGCCGCCATCCCCGGCCACGACTGGCTGATGAAAGGCCTGTGCGCGTACGACCTCGTGGGCTTCCAGAGCAACGCGGACCTCGACCACTTCTGCCGCTACATCCAGGACGAGGCGCACGCCCAGCCGGCCGGCGAGGGCCGCTGGCGCGTGTTCAACCGCTTCATCCACGCCGCGGCCTTCCCCATCGGCATCGACGTCGGCGAATTCCGGGCGCTCACCGCGGCGCCGGAAGCGCAGGAGATGTACCAGCGCATGAGCCGCGAGTATTCGCGCCGCAAGCTGCTGGTGGGCGTGGACCGGCTCGACTACTCCAAGGGTTTGCCGCAGCGCATGCGCGCCTTCCGCGAGCTGCTGGCGCGCTATCCGGAGACGCGCCAGAGCGCCACGCTGATCCAGATCGCCTCGCCCAGCCGCGAGGACGTCAGCGCGTACACGGACATCCTGCACGAGCTGGAAAGCCTGTGCGGCTCCATCAACGGCAACTACGGCGAACTCGACTGGATGCCGGTGCGCTACATGCACCGCACGGTGGCGCGCGCGCGACTGCCGGGCCTGTACCGCGCCAGCCGCGTGGCGCTGGTGACCCCGCTGCGCGATGGGATGAACCTGGTCTGCAAGGAATTCATCGCGGCGCAGAACCCCGAAGACCCCGGCGTGCTGGTGCTCTCGCGTTTCGCCGGCGCGGCGGAGCAGCTGAAGGAGGCGTTGCTGGTCAACCCGTACGACAGCGAAGGCACCGCGGCCGCCATCCACCTGGCGCTGCAGATGCCGCTGGAGGAACGCCGCGAGCGGCACAAGGCCCTGCTGGCGACCATCCGCCGCACCGACGTGCACTGGTGGTGCGACTCGTTCCTGGACCTGCTCGGCCAGGCCGAGGCGGAAGAAAGCGGGACGCCCTGGCTGCGGCTGTGAGCGGGACGCGCCCGCGGCGCGCCGTCAGCGCGAGTCGTTGACCGAATCGCGCACCAGGTGGCCCGGCGCGGTGAACGGGTCCCAGCTGGGGGGCAGCTGGTCGATCTCCAGCCGCACCTTGTGTTCCGCGGCCACCAGGGCCTGCAGCTCGTTGGGATAGATGCTGCTGATCACGTCGGCCTGGCCCTTCGCGCGCCACGCGGCGCTGGGGCGCTTGGCGCACGCGGCGCCGTAACCCACGAAGCCGCCCTTGGCTTCAACCGTGTAGGCGGCGACGAAGTAGCCGCGGTAGGGGCCGGTGATGCGGTGCATGGACGCTCATCTTACGGCCGGGCTGCGGCCGCCGAAAGCCCCCGCGCGCCACTCCGGCGAATCCGCCCGCGTGCGGCGGCGCGCAAGGGGTGCCTCCCTCAGAGGGGAAGGTCAAGAATCTCAGCCGGGCTGCGCGATCTTCTGCTCGATCGCCCCGAAGATCGACTGCCCGTCCTTGCCTTTCATCTCGATGCGGATGGTGTCGCCGAACCGCATGAACCCGGTGGAGGGTTTGCCGTCCTGGATGGTCTCGATGGCGCGCTTCTCGGCGATGCAGCTGTAGCCCTTGGGCCAGTCGGTGCGGCCGTCCTTCTCCACGCCCTTGTTGCTCACGGTGCCCGAGCCCACGATGCTGCCGGCGCGCACGTTGCGCGTCTTGCAGATGTGCGCGATCAGCTGGCCGAAGTGGAAGGTCATCTCCGGACCCGCTTCGCACATGCCCACGCGGCGGCCGTTCCAGGTGGATTGCAGCGTGAGGTGCAGGCGGCCGCCTTGCCACGCGTCGCCCAGTTCGTCGGGCGTCACCGCCACCGGGCTGAACGCGGTGGCCGGCTTGCTCTGGAAGAAGCCAAAGCCCTTGGCCAGCTCCGGCGGGATGAGGTTGCGCAGGCTGACGTCGTTGGCCAGCAGCAGCAGGCGGATGCCGTCCAGCGCCTGGTCGGGCGTGGCCTGCATCGGCACGTCGCCGGTGATGACCGCGACCTCGGCTTCGAAGTCGATGCCGTAGTCCTCTTTCGGCACGACCACGTCGTCGCACGGGCCCAGGAAGTCGTCGCTGCCGCCCTGGTACATGAGCGGGTCGGTGTAGAAGCTCTCGGGCACTTCGGCGTTGCGCGCGCGGCGCACCAGCTCCACGTGGTTGATGTACGCGGAGCCGTCGGCCCACTGGTAGGCGCGCGGCAGCGGCGCCATGCAGCGCCGCGGCTCGAACGGGAAGGCGTGGCGCGCCTTGCCGCCGTTCAGCGACTCGTACAGGTCCTGCAGCTGCGGCGCGGCGAAGCCCCAGTCGTCCAGCGCCTGCTGCAGGCGCGCGGCGATGCCGGTCGCATAATGAGCCGTCGCCAGGTCGCGCGACACCACCACCAGCTGGCCGTCGCGCGAACCGTCCTTGTACGTCGCAAGCTTCATTGCGGATTTGCCTTCGTTTCGCGTGTTGCGCTAGAGTCGCGGCCGGCGCTAGCGTTACGCATGGTGAAATGAATTTAACTAATCGAAATTCTACCGGAAGCCTCCCGGCATGAAGGAAAGGGTCGGGATCCAGTCGGTGGAGGTGGGCTTCGCGTTGCTCGAAGCCCTGGGCCAGTCGCGCGGGCCGATGATGCTGCGCGACCTGGCGGCGGCGGCCGGCATGAGCGCCGCCAAAGCGCACCGCTACCTCGTGAGCTTCCAGCGGCTGCAACTGGTGTCGCAGGACGCGCACAGCACGCGCTACGACCTCGGCCCCGCGGCGCTGAAGCTGGGGCTGGCGTCGCTGTCGCGGCTGGACGCGGTGAAGCTGGCCCGCGAGCGCATCGAACTGCTGATGGAGAGCATCGGCCACACGCTCGCCCTCGCGGTGTGGGGCAACCACGGGCCGACCATCGTCCATTGGGAGGAGTCGCCGTCAGCCGTGACGGTGAACCTGCGTTTGGGTGACGTGATGCCGCTGCTGTCCTCCGCCACCGGCCGCTGCTTCGCCGCCTACGCGTCGAAGGAGGCCATCACGCCCATGCTGCGCGAGGAGATAGCCCGCGCGCAGAAGCAGGCGCGCGCCGACGTGCCGGCCACCCTGGCGCAGGCGCGGGCCATGCTCGACGAGGTGAAGCAGCGCGGCGCCGCCCGCGTGGTGGACGTGCTGCTGCCGGGCATCGTCGGTTTCTGCGTGCCCGTGTTCGATGCCGACGGCCACATGGCACTGGGCATCGTGGCGCTCGGGCCCACCGGCAGTTTCGACGCCGAGTGGGAAGGCGCCGTGCACGCGCCGCTGCGCGACGCGGCGGCGCAGCTGTCCAGCGACCTGGGCTGGCGGGGATGAACGCGGGGCCGCGCGTCGCGCCGCGGCCCCTGCTGGCGCTCACGGCCGCCGTGCTGGCCGTGCATTGGCTTGCCTTGCGCGGCGTGCCGGAGCGCATCGCATGGCCCAAGTGGGCGGCGCAGCCCGTGCAGGCGCACGTGGTCGATCCTGCCCCGGCTCCGCAGCCGATCGCCGACAAAGTGGCGGTGCGTGCGGAACCGAAACGCACGTCGCCGGCAAAGGCTGCGCGGTCCACGCCTGCGGCAGCGCCCGTCGAGACGGCGGCCCCGCCACAGCCCGCCGTGCTGCTGCCCGCCTCCGCCCGCTGGCGCTACGACGTCACCGCACGCGCTCGCGGCCGGTCCGCATCGGGACACGCGGAACTCTCCTGGCGCCGCGACGGCGACACCTTCGAAGCTTCGCTGCGCGTCGACGTGCCGCCGTGTCCCGTGCGTGCGCAGTCCAGCACGGGCGCCGTCGTTGCGGCCGGCCTCGCGCCCGAACGCTTCTCGGACAAGCTGCGCAGCGAGGAAGCGGCGCACTTCGACAAGGACGGCGCCCGCATCGTCTTCAGCGCCAACCGCGCGCCGGTGGAACTGCAGGCCGGTGCGCAGGACCGGCTGAGCGTGCTGGTGCAGCTGGCCGGCCTGCTGGCTGCCGACCCGGCGCGCTATGCGCCCGGCACGGCCATCGAGGTGCAGACCGCAACCACCCGCGAAGCCGGGGCCTGGCGGTTCACCGTCGAGGGGGAAGAAGAGCTCGCGTTGCCCGGCGGTACGGTGCGTGCGCTCAAGCTCACGCGGCCGCCGGCGCGGCTTTACGACCTGCGCATCGAGGCGTGGTTCGCGCCCGGCGCGGACTACGGTCCGGTGCGCCTGCGTCTGACATACCCGAATGGTGATTGGCAGGACATGCAGTGGTCCGGCACCGACAAAGGCTGAGGCAGCCCGTCCCTACGCTGTGACCCATATCGCGGCGAATGGGTGTCTTGAAAGCCGACTCGGCGCAGCCATCTGGGAGATCGAAGGAATACACCATGCAGATGCTCTATGACTCCGATTCGTTCGTCGTCGTGCACATGCAGGCGAACGAACCCGCCGAAGGCGAGCCGCCGCCGCGCAGCGTCCGTCACGGTTTCGAGATCGTGGACAAGCGGACCAACAAGGAGGTTTACCTCGACGGCACCTGGGCCGAGGCTTTCCAGAAGCAGATCAACGCCTGGCAGCTGAACACGCCCACCCAGGAAGAGGTCGAGGAAACGCTCGACGGCTACGCCGAGCTGGCGCAGAACCCGCTGGTCATGCATTGACCCCGCGGCCGGCCCGCCGCGCGCGGGCCGGCGCCCCCGGCTGCCGGGTCAGCGCAGCCAGCCGTGGCGGTGCAGCGGTTCCACCAGCACCAGCACCGCCACCAGCCGGCAGACCTGGAAAGCGGTCACCACCGGCACCCCCAGCTGAAGCACCTTGGCCGTGATGGCCATCTCGGCGATGCCGCCGGGCGAAGTGCCCAGGATGAGCGTGGCGGGATGCAGTCCCGTGGTCCAGGCCAGCAGCAGCGCGAACAGGATGCACACGCCGATCATCGCCACGGTGCCGAAAGCGACGGCCGCCAGCCAGCGCGGCGCCGTGTGCACGAACTCGGCGCGAAAACGCACGCCCAGGCTGATGCCGATGATGAGCTGCGCCGCGTTGGTCAGCGGCTGCGGCATCGCCGACAGCTCGATGCCGGCCACGGTCAAGCCCATCGACGCCAGCAGCGCGCCGATGAACCACGGGTTGGCGCGGCCGGTGCGGGACATCAGGAACGAACCGACGCCCGTGATCGCCAGCAGCACCGGCAAGGCACCCCAGTCCACGGCGCGCGGGCCCGGCAGCGTGGCATCCACGCCGTGCATGCCCGACCACGTCATGCCGACGGGCAGCAGGATGGTGACGACCAGCAGCCGCAGGCTGTGTGCCGCGGCGACCAGGTCCGTGCGCGCGCCGGCCCGCTCGGCCAGCAGCGTCATTTCGGAAGCGCCGCCGATCGCGCCCGCGAAATAGGTCGTGGCACGCTGCTCGGCCTCAGTGCCGGGCATCCGGCCGCGCACCACGTTCTGCAGCCAGCGCCCGAACCCCCAGCCCAGCAGCAGCGCCCAGCCGATGGCCAGCAGGATGGCCCACCAGAGCTTGAGCACGAGCGCCGACACCTGCGGCGTGAAGTACAGGCCCAGCGCGCCGCCAATCGCCCATTGCGCCACGTTGCGCAGCGGCGTCCAGCTTTGCGTGGGCGCGCCCAGCACCGAGGCGAGGGCGGTGGCGATCAGCGGGCCCAGCATCCAGGGCAGCGGCGTGTGCAGCCAGACACACAGCGAAGCGGTGGCCACCGCGAGGGCCAGGGTCGCCGCGGCGCGCAAGTGGAAACGGGAATCCATGGGAGAGCGGTGCACGGGCCGCAGGCGGTGCGGCCGCGCTTAGTATCGCCGCATGCCCCACTGGTCCCCTGCCGCCTTCCTGACGACGCTCGTGTTGCTGCTCGCCGGCTGCGCCGCGCCGCTGGACCCGGCGGACTGGCGCGGTGCGGACGCGGTGCTGCTCGGCGAGCAGCATGACGACCCGTCGCACCAGCGCACGCACGTGGAAGCGGTGCGGCGGCTCGCGGCCGATGGAAGGCTCGCGGCGCTGGCGCTGGAGATGGCCGACCAGGGCGGCAGCACCGCGGGCTTGCCGCGCGACGCCAGCGAAGCGCAGGTACGCGCCGCGTTGCATTGGGTCGCCGAAGCCTGGCCCTGGTCCGCGTACGGGCCCGCGGTGATGGCGGCCGTGCGCGCGGGTGTTCCCGTGCTGGGTGCCAACTTGCCACGCGCCTCGACGCGCGCGGCAATGAATGACACCGTACTCGATGCAGCGCTGGACGAGCGCAGCATGGCAGCCCAACGAGAGGCGGTGCGTGAAGGCCATTGCGGCCTGATGCCGGAGCAGCAGCTCGCGCCCATGGCGCGGGTGCAGGTCGCGCGCGACCGCGCGATGGCGCGGACGATCATGGACGCGTGGGCGCCGGGCCGCACCGTGCTGTTGCTGGCGGGCGCGGGCCACGTCGATCCCCAGCTGGGCGTGCCGCGGCATCTTCCGCCCGCGATGGCCGTGCGCACCATCGCGCTGCCTCGCGATTCCGCAGCATCAGCGAAAGACCACTGCGCCGGACTGCGCGAGCAGCTCCAGCGCCAACGCTGAACGCCCGCGGCCTACCGCTCAACGGCGCAAGCCGAACGCTTCCGCCGGCCAGTGCCCTGAGCTCACGGAGCCTTCGTGCGAGTGGTAGATGCAGGTGCGCCGCTCCGACAGGAAGCAGCGGAACTTCGGCATCGTGACGCGGGCCACGACGTTGTCCGCGTAGTGGTGCGCCGCGTCGGCGCGCAAGTCTTCCAGCAGCGCCTGGGCGAACCCGCGGTTGAAGCACATCGTCGAGCTCATGCCGCCGGGCGCGTGCGAGTTGAATTCCACGTCCCCATCCAGGCGCCAGTCGCGCGGCTGCGTGTACAGCACGCCGGCGCGCCGCGAGATGGAGAAATCCCAGCCGTCCAGCTCGGCCAGGCCCGCGGCGACGTGGTCGCGCAGGTACAGATCGTCGTGGTCGGTCCAGAAGAAGTGCGTGCAGCCCGCGCCCAGCAGGTGCGCGAGAGGGACGGCGTACCAGTCGTGCTGGCGCAGGCGCTGCGGCGTGTACAGCCAGTCGAGGCGGAAGGGCAGGCGCAGGTCGGCCACAGCCCAGTCGTAACGCGGGCCTTCCCCGTTCTGGTGGACGGCAACGACGTCGGGCAGCCGCGATTGCGCGGCCAGCTGCAGCACGCAGGAACGCAGCAGGTCGGGGCGGCCCGCGGTGGGGACCAGCACGCCGACCTGCGGCCGCGCCATCGCGTCAGGCGTGCGCGCGGATGGAATCGGCCAGCGTGTTCACCAGCTGGTCGATGTGCGACTTCTCGACGATGTACGGCGGCGCGATGACCAGCACGTCGCCGGCCGGGCGCACCAGCGCACCCTTCTTGAAGCAGTCCACGAAGATGTCGTAGGCGCGCTTGCCGGGCGAACCGGCGATGGGCGCGAGCTCCACCGCGGCGGCCAGCCCCAGGCTGCGGATGCCGACGACGTTGGGCAGGCCCCTCAGCGTGGAATGGAACGCGTCGCCCAGCACCTTGCCCATCTCGCCCGCGCGCTGGAACAGGTTTTCCTGCTGGAAGAGTTCCAGCGTGGCGATGGCCGCGGCGCACGCCACCGGGTGGCCGGAGTAGGTGTAGCCGTGGAAGAACTCGACCACGTGCTCGGGCGCGTCGGTCTTCATCATCGTGTCGTACAGCTTGTCGCGGCAGATCACGCCGCCCAGCGGGATGACGCCGTTGGTGACGCACTTGGCGAAGTTCAGCATGTCCGGCACCACGCCGTAGAAGTCGGCGCCGAAGTTGGTGCCCATGCGGCCGAACCCGGTGATCACCTCGTCGAAAATCAGCAGGATGCCGTGCTTGTCGCAGATCTCGCGCAGGCGCTGCAGGTAGCCCTTGGGCGGCAGGTACCAGCCCGCCGAGCCCGCCACCGGCTCCACGACGATGGCGGCCACGTTGCTGGGATCGTGCAGCGGCAGGATGCGCTGCTCCAGCTCCAGCAGCGGGTCTTCCTTCCACACCGGTTCCTGGTTGTGGATGTACGCGTTGTTCACCGGGTCGTGGATGAAGCGCATGTGGTCCACGCGCGGCAGCAGCGCGGAGCCGAACACCTTGCGGTTGGCCGGGATGCCGCCCACGCTCATGCCGCCGAAGCCCACGCCGTGGTAGCCGCGCTCGCGGCCGATGAAGACGTTGCGGTGGCCTTCGCCGCGCGCGCGGTGGTAGGCCAGCGCCACCTTCATCGAGGTGTCCGCCGCCTCCGAGCCGGAGTTGCAGAACAGCACCTTGTTGAGGTCGCCGGGCGCCATCGCCGCGATCATCTCGGCCGCGCGGAAGGCCTTGTCGTTGGACGCCTGGAACGCGGTGGCGTAGTCCAGCGTGTCCAGCTGCTTCTTGATCGCCTCGTTGATGGGCTTGCGGTTGTGGCCGGCTGCCACGCACCACAGGCTGGAGATGCCGTCGATGACCTGGCGGCCGTCGTGCGTGGTGAAGTTCATGCCGTCCGCGGCCACGAAGATGCGGGGGTCCTTGCGGAAGCTGCGGTTGGGGGTGAAGGGCAACCACTGGTTGTCCATCTTGAAGTCTTGGTAGGCCATGCTCGGGGCTCCTTCGAATCAGGTAATCATTTTGCTACCGATGACGAATGACTTCGCGCTGCGCGCTCCATGACGGATGACACACCGTCCTCGTCATTCGTCATTCGTCATTCGTCATTCGTCATTTCACTTCAGGGCGCCGAACACCTTGCGCAGGATGTCGCTGCCCGCCGCGACCGGGTTCTGGCGGATCTTCTTTTCCTCGTCCCCGATCACGAGGTACAGGCCGTCCAGCGCCTTGCGCGTGACGTAATGGTTGATGCTGGCGTCTTCCTGCTTGAGCAGCCCCATGCCGGCGGCCTTGCCGGCCACTTTGTCGTACTTGGCCGCCAGCCCGACCTTGGACACGGCCTGCTGCACCACCGGCAGGAACTGGCCGGAGAGCGGCTCGCGCGTCTTGCCTTCGAAGAAGTGCGTGACCGAGGTGTCGCCGCCCGTGAGGATGTTCTTGGCGTCGGTGACCGACATGCCGCGCACCGCGTTCACCAGCAGGTTCTTCGCCATGGGCACCGCCGCTTCCGCGGCGCGGTTGAGGGCGATCTCCAGGTCTTCCACCTGTTTCTTCTGGCCCATGGCCTTGAGCAGCTTGGACGCGTCCTGCAGCGCGCTGGGCAGTGGGATGTGCACCTTGGGATTGGCGAGGAAGCCGTCGTTCACGCCCAGCAGCTTCACGGCGTTCAGCGCGCCGGTTTCCAGCGCGGTCTTCAGGCCCTTGGTGGCGTCGGCGTCGGTGATGGAAGCCAGGCCCGCGGCGCGTGCGGGAAACGGGAGCGTCAGGGGGGCGGCGGTCAGGGCGATGGTCAGTTGTCGGCGGTCCATGGCATGGGTCGGAAAACGAGGGAAGCGCCCATCATGCCGCCGCGGCCCCAACCCGGCAATGACAGCCGTGCTTTGCGACAATCGCGGCTCCCATGCAGCACGCCTACATCCTCACCCTGTCCTGCCCCGACCGCACGGGCATCGTCCACGCCGTTTCCGGGTTCCTGCTCGAGCGTGGCGGCAACATCGAGGAAGCGGCGCAGTACAACGACCCGGACACGGGCCTGTTCTTCATGCGCGTGCAGTTCGGCTGCGACCAGCTGACCCACGAAGACCTGAAGCTGCAGCTGAAACTGTTCGCCGACACCTTCAGCATGGACTGGCAGCTTCAGGCGGCGCGCGAGCCCATGCGCACGGTCATCTGCGTCAGCAAGGAAGGCCACTGCCTGAACGACCTGCTGTTCCGCTGGAAGAGCGGGCTGCTCCGGCTGGACATCGCGGCCATCGTGTCCAACCACCGCGACTTCTACCAGCTGGCGGCCAGCTACAACGTGCCGTTCCACCACGTCCCGGTGACCGCGGCCACCAAGGCGCAAGCGGAAGCGCGCCTTTACGAAGTGGTGGAAGCCGAGCGTGCCGAACTCGTGGTGCTGGCCCGCTACATGCAGATCCTGTCCGACGACCTGTGCCGCAAGCTGGCCGGCCGCGCGATCAACATCCACCACAGCTTCCTGCCCAGCTTCAAGGGCGCCAAGCCGTACTACCAGGCGCACGACCGCGGCGTGAAGCTGATCGGCGCCACCGCGCACTACGTGACGGCCGACCTGGACGAAGGCCCCATCATCGAGCAGGACGTCGCGCGCGTGGACCACGCCCACACGGTGGAAGACCTCACCGCCGTCGGCCGCGACACCGAAAGCCAGGTTCTCGCCCGCGCGGTGAAGTGGCACAGCGAGCACCGCGTGCTGCTCAACGGGCACAAGACGGTGATCTTCAAGTGACGTTGCGCAACGGAGTGAGCAACGTCATCCCCGCGCAGGCGGGGATCCAGAGCGCACCGCGCTAGCGGTGCCCACCCATGACCGCCCGCATCCCGCCCATCCAGTGCCTGCTGACGTTCGAGGCCCTGGCGCGCCTGCGGTCGGTCACGCAAGCCGCCGAGGAGCTGTGCGTCACGCCCAGCGCGGTGAGCCACCGCGTGCGGCAGCTGGAACAGATCCTGGGGACGAAACTGTTCGGTCGCTCGGACTTCTCGCTCACCACCGAAGGCAGCGAGTACCTCGCCCACGTGCGCGAGGGCCTGTCCATCCTGGAGCGCTTCCCCGGCCGGAACGCCGCGCAGGGCAAGCGCAAGCTGCGCGTCGCGGTCACGCCGACCTTCGCGCGCTCCATGCTGATGCCGCGCCTGCGCGCCTTCACCGACGCCTATCCCGAGATCGACCTCACGCTGCAGGTGTCCATCCCGCTGCTGGACGTGGTGGCCGAGGACGCCGACCTGATGATCCGCTTCGGCAGCGGCCGCTACGCCGACGTGGAGCACCTGTGCCTGATGACGGACGAAGTCACGCCGCTCGCTTCACCGGCGTTCGTGCGCGAGTACGGCCCGTTCGACACGCCGCAGGAGCTGCTGGCCGCGCGCCTGATCCGCAGCCCCCTGGAACCATGGCGAACCTGGTTCCTGGCCCATGGCGTGGACGCCGGCGAGCCCACCGACGGGTCCACCTTCAACGACATCGG
The DNA here is from genome assembly GCF_004681975.1 of Ramlibacter humi. Classification (GTDB taxonomy): domain Bacteria; phylum Pseudomonadota; class Gammaproteobacteria; order Burkholderiales; family Burkholderiaceae_C; genus Ramlibacter; species Ramlibacter humi. Next base: position 382,672 of record NZ_SMLK01000003.1, on the reverse strand, counting down.
CCTGATGTGCGATGCCGCGGCGCAAGGCCTGGGCGTCGCCCTCGTGCGCCTGAAGCTCGGGGCGCCCTGGCTGGAAAACGGCACGCTCGTTCGCTTGTCGGAACGCAACGTCCCCAGCCCGCATGCGCACTACCTGTGCTGGCGCACCGGCACCATGGACCGTTGGGAGTGCGCCGCATTCGCGGACTGGCTGCGCAAATCCCTCGCCTGATCGCTTGGGCTGCGAGGCCCAGGATGTAAGAATCCGTATCAACGCGGTACGGAGCGCGCAAAGGAGGGGATCTTGGCCGAGCACAAAAGCCTGGGGATGACCGCCGGCTGGTGGTTACCGGCGGCGGCCGCCGCCGCTCTCGTGGCGTGGACGGCAGCAGCTTACAAGCCGGTGTCGCTCGCCTTGGTGCTCGCCTCGCTGGCGTGGTTCGCGGTCAGCCTCTGGTCCTGCCGCGCGCTGCTCGGGCGCCGCGCCTCCTGGGCCTTCGTCGTGCTCGCTTTCGCGCTCGGCTGGTTCGCCGAGGAGATGGGCTCGCGCCACGGCTGGTTCTTCGGCGACTACCACTACACCGACGTGCTGGGGCCGCGCCTCGGCTCGGTGCCGGTGGTCATCCCGCTCATGTGGTTCGGCGTCTGCCAGGTCGGCCTGACGATGGCCTGCCTGATCGCGTGGCGGCACCCCGTGCCGCCCGCCGGGTCCGGGTGGCGCCGCGGCGCCGTCACGGCGCTGCTCACCGCGCTGCTGGTCACCGCGTTCGACCTGGGCGCGGACCCGTACTTCGTCTACCAGCTCAAGGCCTGGGTGATGGTGAAGGAAGGCGACTGGTTCGGCGAAACCGTGTGGGGCTTCGCGGGCTGGCTGTTCGTGAGTTTCACCATCACCGCGCTGTTCCTGTGGCTGCTGCGGCTGGTGCCGACGGCATCGAAGGCGCCCGCGACGCTGCGCCGCGCCGCGCTCGTGCCCGTGCTCATCTACACCGGCATGATGGCCTACCAGGTCGCGGTCGGCGATCCGGTCGCGCTGCGCGTGGTCTCGTTCTTCGCGATGGGCATCCCGGCGCTGGCCGCGGCCCTGGGCTGGTGGCAGTGGCGCGCCGCGCCGGTGGCGTCGTCAGTGGATGCGGCGCCTTCGCCCGCGGCCTCCGCGCGCCCGATCGCATGGGATGCGATGACGCGCGAAGCCGACCCGCTGGCCGATCGCACGGTCGCCGCGCTGGTCGGCGCGTGGGATGCGGACGGGCAGCCTCCCGCGGAGGGCCTTGCGCGCCTGGGGCAAGCCACGCGCTTGATGGCGGGCTGGACCAGCAACGCCGCTCTCGCCAACTGGTCGCCCGCGGGCCCGGGCATCGACGCGGACGTGGTCGCCATCCTGCGCGGCTACCTCAGCGAAGCCGGCGACGTGCCCGCCTGGATACGGCCGTCGGAAGTGGAAACGGCCGAAACCGTGTTCATGGACTACGGTCCCCTGTCGTGCACGCTGCTGTTCTGCGCCAGCCTGCCGGAGTGCTACCTGCTGCCCGGGTTGTCCGAGGTGCTGCACATCGCCGGCCAGCTGGAAGCGCGCACCGAACACCGCATCCGCCAGACCGCGGCGATGGTGTTCCCCGTGATGATGAAGGGCGGCCTCACGCGGCCCGAAGGCGCCGGCATCGCGCAGGTGCTGAAGGTGCGCCTGATCCACGCCACCATCCGCCACCTGATCCTGCACGGCTCGCCGACGCAATCGCATTGCGTGCCGCAGCGCGAACGGCGCGCGGGTGCGAGCCTGAACGAAGCGCTGCTGGCGCATGGCTGGGACACGGACCGCCAGGGGCTGCCCTGCAACCAGCTGGAGCTGGCGTACACGCTCCTGACCTTCAGCTACGTGTTCCTGAACGGCTTGCGCAAGCTCGGGCTCGGGTTGCCGCAGGAACAGGAACGGGCGTATCTGCATGCATGGAACGTGGTCGGCCACGTGCTGGGCGTCCGTGACGACCTGCTCGCGCACACGATGGAAGACGCCGCCGCGATGTTCGGTGACCTGCAGGCGCGGGCGCGCGCCAGGCCCGCCGACCCCGACGTGCGCCCGCCGCTCGGCCGTGCGCTGATGGATGCGATGGCGCATTCCATCGGCGTGCCCGTGCTGCGGCACCTGCCGGTGCCGATGACGCGCTGGCTGGTGGGGCGCGCCACCGCCAACGCCATCGGCGTCAACCAGCGCGTGGGCCTGCTGACGCTGCTGCTGTTCCAGGGCGGGCGTTTGTTCCTGCTGGGATTCGACCGCCTGGTGCGCATGGTGGTGCCCGATTTCTCGATCACGCGCATGGTCACCAGAGTCGTGGGGTACCACCTGCTCACGCGCTTCCTGCTCGACCAGACGCGGCCGCTGGGCCTGCCGGAGGAGCTGCTCAACCCGATGAAGCACACGGTGTCCGGCTGGCACCAGGACGCCCGCTCGCCGCGCTGGGTGAACCGGCTGGAAACGCGCCTGACGCGCAAGACTGCGGGCGCGTGATGCAGGCGCTGTCGCCGTCCTGGCGCCGCTGGCTGGCCCTGGCGTGCTGGCTGCTCCTGCTGCCCGCCGCGTCGGCGGCAGAAGCGCCGCGGATCTCGCAATGGGTCGATGCATCGGGCGGCGCCACCATCGAGGAGGTGGCGGGAAATGCGGCCAGGTTCGAACCGATGGAGCACCCGCGCCCAATCACCCTGGGCAATGGCGCGCTGTGGCTGCGCGTCGAAACGCCCGAGCTGCCCGCGGACGAGCACTGGTACCTGATGCTCACCGGCGCGGCCTTCATCGATCACGCCACCCTGTTTTCATCCGTCGGCGGCTGGCGCGAGCAATTCGCGGGCGACCACCGGCCCGTGTCGCAGTGGTCGCACCCGAACTTCGCGCCGCTGTTCGAGCTGCCGCCCGGCGGGGGCACCGTGTGGCTGCGCATCGAGAACAAGCCGGCGCCGGTCAGCACGCACCTGCGCCTGCTCTCGGCTTCGGAACTGCAGGACACGCGCGACTGGACCTATCTGCTGGTGGGCGCGTACCTGGGCTTCGGCGTGCTGGTGGCGGTTCTCGCCATCATGTACGGCCGGCTCTCCGCCGACGTGTCCTTCCATTCGTACACGGCCTACGTGCTGGGCATGCTGCTGTTCCAGCTGGCGTTCACCGGCGTGGGCGCCGTGTTCTTCTGGCCGCACTGGGCGCTTCTCGCCGATGCGGCGCCGTCGATGTTCGTGCTGCTGATGACGGCGGCGGGCATCTGGAACATCCGCAACGCGACGGCGCTGCCGCGGCACGGCCGCTTCGCGGACCGCGCGGTGATGGGCTACGCGTTCCTGGGCCTCGCGCTCGTGCCGATTTACCTGGGCCTGAACAACGCCGCGACCTACGTCGCGCTGAACCTGTACGCGCTGGGCTCGGTGGTGCTGAGCATCTCGGTGTGCCTGTGGACCTGGCGGCGCGGCGAGTCGTACTCGTTGTGGCTGTTCTTCGGCTTCCTGCCGGTGCACCTGGCTTACCCGTTCCCGGCCCTGCGCGCGGCGGGCGTGCTGCCGGACAGCTGGGCCACGCAATACGCGGTGCTGATCGGATCGGCCATCGAGATCCCGCTGCTGCTGTACGTGCTGCACCGGCGCGCGCGCGACTTCAGCGAGAACCGCGCCCGCCTGCGCGCGCTGGAAAGCACCGACCCGCTCACCGGCCTGGTGCTGGCGCCGGTGCTGCGGCTGCGGCTGCGCGACGCGCTGCGGCGCGGCCGCCGGCTGGCGCACCGCAGCGCGGTGATGATGGTGGAGCTGTCCAACCACCAGCAGATCGCGCAGGCGGAGGGCCGCGACGCGGCGGATCGCGCGCTGGTGGTCGCGGCTTCGCGCCTGTCGGCGCTGGTGCGCGACGTCGACACCGTGTGCCGCGTTTCGGACACACGCTTCGCCGTGCTGCTGGAAGGGCCGTGCGAGGAAGAGCTGCGCAAGCGCATGGCGCAGCACATGGTGGCGCGCGGCCTGGAGCGCGTGCACACGCTGCCGCCCGACCTGAACCTGCGCTTTCGCATCGTCACCGCGAGCGTGCCGGACGGCGACCTGGAAACGGCGCTGGACGGCGGCATCGACGAACTCCAGGTGCTGCGGCGCATGGACCAGGCGCTGGACCAGCTGGCCGACGATCCCAGGCGCGTGATCGCGCACCGCGAGCAGCGCGCCGCGGCTGCAGCGGCAGAAGCCACCTGAGCGGCTCAGCGCCGCGCTTCGAAGGGTCGGCAGGTCGTGGTGGCCACGGCCACCAGCGTCGCGTCCTCGCCGAGCATGGCCCAGACGCGCGCCGTGGAGACCGCGTGCGACTTGCCCACCTGCACCGCCTGCCCGACCGCCAGCAGGCGCTCGCCGACGGCCGGTGCGAGGTTGTGCACCTCGAAGGCGGTCGTCGATGCGGCCCAGCCCGCGGGCAAGGTGGATGAAGCGGCGCTGACGCCGGCGTAGTCGGCCAGCATGCCCACCACGCCGCCCTGCACCACGCGGCCGTCGAAGGTGACCTGCGGCGACATGGGCAACTCCAGCAGCGACACGCCGCCGGGCGCGAACCCGCGCACCCGCAAGCCGATGAGGCGGGACGATGGCATCGCTTCGATGGCGGCGGCCAGGTCGGCGCGCAGGCCGGGCTGCAGTTCGGGCGGCGAATAGCTCACCATGGCGTTCTCTCCTGTGGTGCGAGGCATGGTGAGCTTCGGTGGTGGCTTTGCCAGCCACGCCCGCGACAGCCTGTCGCCCGGGTGCCAGCGCCGATTGCAGCGCGCGGCGGTGCCGGATGAAGAATCTTCAGCCTGCCGCGCCGGAACTGGTTTAGGGTTGCGGCCATGAACGCCCCGCTGGATCCCGCCGTCGCTTCCGAAGCCGCGCTGCTCGACCGCCTGCTGCCGGCGCTGCGAGCGGTGCTGCCGCCGCAAGCGCTGCTGTGGCATGCCGAAGAAACACGCCCGTACGAATGCGACGGCCTCACCGCCTACCGCGAGCGGCCGCTCGCCGTCGCGTTGCCCGAGACCGAGGAACAGGTGCAGGGCGTGCTGCGCGCCTGCCATGCGCTGGGCGTGCCGGTGGTCGCACGCGGCGCGGGCACCGGCCTTTCCGGCGGCGCGATGCCGCACCGGCAAGGCGTGACGCTGTCGCTGTCCCGGTTCAACCGCATCGTCTCGCTGGACCCGGCCAGCCGCACCGCGCGCGTGCAATGCGGCGTGCGCAACCTCGCGATCAGCGAAGCCGCGGCGACCTACGGCCTGTACTACGCGCCCGATCCTTCCAGCCAGATCGCCTGCACCATCGGCGGCAACGTGGCGGAGAACTCCGGCGGCGTGCACTGTCTGAAGTACGGCCTGACGCTGCACAACGTGCTGCGCGTGCGCGGCTTCACCGCGGAAGGCGAGCCGGTCACCTTCGGTTCGGAAGCGCTGGACGCGTCCGGCTACGACCTGCTGGGTGTGGTGGTCGGCAGCGAGGGCATGCTGGCGGTGACGATGGAAGTCACCGTCAAGCTGGTGCCCAAGCCGCAACTGGCGCGCTGCATCATGGCCAGCTTCGACGACCTGCGCAAAGCTGGCGACGCGGTGGCGGCGGTCATCTCCGCGGGCATCATCCCGGCCGGCCTGGAGATGATGGACAAGCGCATGACGGCCGCGGTGGAAGACTTCGTCCAAGCGGGGTACGACCTCGACGCCGAAGCCATCCTGCTGTGCGAAAGCGACGGCACGCCGGAAGAGGTGGAAGAGGAGATAGCCCGCATGACGCAGGTGCTGCGCGGCGCGGGCGCCACCGCCATCGCGGTGAGCCGCGACGAGGCCGAGCGGCTGCGCTTCTGGAGCGGGCGCAAGAACGCCTTCCCCGCGTCCGGCCGCATCAGCCCCGACTACATGTGCATGGACTCCACCATCCCGCGCAAGCGGCTGGCGGACATCCTGCTGGCCATCCAGGAGATGGAGCGGAAGTACCGGCTGCGCTGCGTCAACGTGTTCCACGCGGGCGACGGCAACCTGCATCCGTTGATCCTGTTCGATGCCAACGACCCCGACGAGCTGCATCGCTGCGAGAAGTTCGGCGCCGACATCCTGGAAGCCAGCGTCGCCATGGGCGGCACGGTGACGGGCGAGCACGGCGTGGGCGTGGAGAAGCTCAACTCGATGTGCGTGCAGTTCAGCCCCGAGGAGCGCGAGCAGATGTTCGGCGTCAAGCGCGCGTTCGATCCGGCGGGCCGCCTGAACCCCGGCAAGGTGATCCCCACGCTGCACCGCTGCGCGGAGTACGGAAAGATGCTGGTGCGCGGCAACCGCCTGCCGCACCCGGAGCTGCCGCGCTTCTGACGCGCGGCGCGCACCCATGAAAAAAGGGCTGCCGCGGCAGCCCTTTTGCTTGCGCGAGTCCCGCCTCAGGACGGCTTGCAGGACGTGTCGGTCACGACGATGTCGTCGCCCTTCTTCGCCTGCTCTTCCTTGTCGTCCTTCTTGCCCAACGAGTTGTTGGTGGTCTCCACCAGCACCTGTTGCAGGTCGGCCAGTGTCGCGTTCGGCAACAGCTGCTGCAGGGCCGCGATCAGGCCCGCGGCGGTGCCACCGGGGATGTCGATCACCTGGCCGCCGATGTTCATGCGCATCTGCGCCATGATGGCGCTGGGGCCGGACATGCGCGAGAAGCGGCCGGTCGCGGCCGAAGCCTGGATCAGCTCGTAGAAGCTCGTGGGCGCATCGCTCACGGCCACCATCTGCCGCGCCGTCGCCAGCGCCACCGTGCTGGTGGGCACCGCAGGCAGCGAGGAAACCACCAGCTGTCCACCCAGGTTGGCCGTGCCGCCGACCACCAGCTGGTCGTAGGTCTGGCCGGGCACGTAGGTCGTGTTGCCGGCCACGTCCATGCGCAGGAAACCGGTGCTGCCTTGCGAATAGTCGCCCGTGACCACCAGGCGGCCGATGCCGCCCTGTCCGCCGGGCGCGACGGTGCCGAAGTTGGCGACGCTGCCATCGATGGTGCCGGTGCCCTGGATGGTGCCCTGCGGCCCGTTCACCAGCGCCTGCCCGCTGCCGGACAGCCCGCCGGTGGTGTGGTCGTAGCGGCCGAGCAGCACGGTGGACCCGGACTGCAGCGTGAGAGCGTCGTTGTTGGTCCACTGGGCATCGACGTAGAGCTGCGCCGGCACGGTGGTGGACGTGGGCGTGGTCACGGCAGCCAGCATGACGGCCGCCAGCGCCGGCGGGCCGCTCGGCGGGGGCGTGGAACGCGTCGTGGTCGTCATCGTCGACGGCACCACGATGCCGCCGGAGACGGACGTGGAGAACGTTCCCCAGGTCGACCCGTTGCTGCCCGCACGGGCAGGATCGGGCACGTAGTCGCCCACGGTGGCGTCGTAGGTGTACGCGGTGCCTCCGTGGCCGGCGCCGGCCAGCACATCGCCCGCCAGGGTCAGGGTACCGGCCACGTTGATGTTGATGGAACCGCCGTTGCCGCCGTTGCCACCGCGGCCGGCATCGACCTCGCCGCCTTCGCCGCCGCTCGCGTCCAGCGAACCCAGGAGCTTGCTGCTCGCCGCCGCCGTGATGACGATGGCACCGCCTTGCCCGCCGTCGCCGCCGCGGGTGTCGCTGCTGTAGCCGCCCTGGCCGCCGAAGGCTGCGATGAAGCCGCCGGAGCTGCTGGAAGGATCGAGGACCACGCCACCGCCTTGCGCGACCAGGGTGATGGCGCCGCCCGCGCCGCCCTTGCCACCCGCGCTGCCGCTGTAGCCGCCACCGCCCGTTCCGCCCGCCGCGTAAATGGTCTTGCTGGAGAGATCCAGGTCACCGGACTTCTGGACGAGGGTGACGCTGCCGCCATTGCCGCCCATGCCTCCCGGCGTCGTGCCGTCGCTGGAACTGCCGCCCTGGCCACCCGACACATCGACGTAGCTGGTCGAGACTGCGCTCGCAGTCACCGAAACGTTGCCGCCGTTGCCGCCGGCCCGGCCCGGGCCGCCGTCGCCACCGTAAGCGTGGATCGAGCCCACCTGTGCGGTGCCGGCCGCGTTGATCGACACGCCATTCGCGTTGCCGCCCGCGCCGCTGCCGCCGCCGCCTTCCGTGCCGATCGCATAGTCCACGGTGACGTTGCCGAACTGGCTGGTCAGCGAGACGAGGCCGCCATTGCCGCCGCCCAGGCTGCCGCTGTACGAATCGCCGCCGTACGTGCCGATGTTGTAGGCATGGATGTTGCCACCGGCCGTCATGGACACCGCGCCGCCGTCGCCGCCGCGCGCGTACGAGCTGGAGCCGTACGCGTCGACGTAGCCGACATCGATCGCGCCGGTGCCGCGGGCGATCAACGACACGCCGCCGCCGGAGCCCAGGCTGCCGCTGCTGGTGTCGATCGAATAGCCGGTGATGTTGTTGCCGGCCTCGACGCCCACGTGGCCGCCGTGGATCTTTCCGCTGCTGGAGCGCGTGGAGATGCTGTTGAAGTCGATGTTGCCGCCGGCCTTGAGGCTGACGCCGGGGCCATCGGCCGTGGTGCTGCCGCCCGTGTAGAACGAAGACCCCGAGGCGGCGATGTTGCCGCTCGCGTCCAGGCCGATGGAAGCACCGTGGACGTCACGGTTGACCTGGATGTCACCGCCACGCGCCGTCAGCGACACCGCACCCGAGGCGGAGATGTCATCGGAGCTCTTGATGACGAGTGCGCCCGTCTGCTGCACCAGCGTGAGATTGCCGCCGTAGAAGCCGAGCGAGCCGCTGCCGGCGCTTGCATAGCCCTGGGTCGTCTCCAGGTCACTGCTGCCGTACGCCATCACGCTGCCGCCATTGGTCAGCGTGCCGGCCAGGAACCTGGCGTCGCCCAGTTCGACGTAGCCGTTGTTCGCGAACGTGGCGTCGGCGGCCGCCAGCTTGCTGCCGGCGCGCAGGTAGAGGCTGCCGTTGTTCTGCCACGTCGTCCCCGACGTGAGGTTCAGCTTCACCGCATTGCCCGGCCCGCCGGTGCTGGCCGTCACGGTGGTGGGACCGTCGGTGAAAACGGACTTCGCCGCCGTGTTGAAGTTGACGTTCAACACGCCGGTGCCGCCGTCGGTGGCCTGGAAATCCACGCTCCCGGCGCCGACGAACTTGATGGCGCCGTCGGCGTTCAGGTTCAGGTTCGTGGTGCCGCCGGTCGTCTTGTTGAACGTCATCGACCCCGCCGCGGTGTCGAAGGTGATGTCGCCGGTGCCGCCGGTGCCGGAATTCGTCTCGATCGTCACGTTCGTGCCGCCGCCGTTCAGCGCGGCATCGAGCGTGGAAGCCAGCAGGTACGACGTGCCGGCGGCGCCGGCCGAGAACACGTCGTTCGGAGCGCCCGCGCTCGTCGCATCTTCGGCGCCGCCCGCGACGATCGTGATGTCCGCCGGATCCAGCAGCCAGGCGCCGTTCGCACCCTTGGCGGCCGACGCATCCACCTTCACGCCGCTCGCCTGCAGCACCCGCTTGCCCGACGTCTCGACGAAGCCGCCGTTGCCACCGTTCGCACCGCCCTTGGCCTCGATGGTGCCGTGCACGCGCGTGGTGTCGTCGGCCCAGACGATGACGCGCCCGCCGTTGCCGCTGTCGGTGGCATTCGCGCGCAGCGTCGCGCCTTCGGCGACGTAGGTCACCTGCGCGTTCGGCGCACCGGCGCTGGCGCCGCGGTAGTCGCCGCCGATCCGGATCTGTCCGCCGCCCGCGGTGTTGGAGGTGTCGATGGCCGCGCCGTCCATCACGCCCACCGTGCGCGCCAGCACGTCCACCTTGCCGCCCGCGCCATTCATGCCCTGCGCCAAGGTCGTGCCGGACGTCTCGGCGTGCTCGCTCGCCTTGAGCACCACGCGCCCGCCTTCCACCGTCACGCCGGTGGCCTGCACCAGGCCGCTGTGGCGCAGCGTGCCGGCGAAGACGCCGACCGCGTCGCCGCGCAAGGTGCCCAGGTTCACCGCCTGATCCGTCGGCGCCTGCACCTCGAAGAAGATGCCTTCCAGCCCGCGGCCGGTGACTTCCACCTTCTGGCCCGCGGCCAGCACGGTCGCGCCCGCGGGGCTTTCGACCACGGCACCGGCGCCCACCTGCACGTCGCTGCCGATCAGCACCACGTTGCCCTGGCGCGCCAGCACGCGGCCGTCCACGCGCAATGGGCCACCGGCCGTGCCGTCGCCGAAGCGCAGGCGGCCGGCGATGGCATCGGCGTCGCTCATGCGCAGCGTCGAAGCGGTGAAGCCCGCGGTGTCCACCACCGCGCCGGCGCCCACGGCGATGCCGTTCGGGTTCACCAGCACCAGCTTGCCGTTCGACGACAGCGTGCCGAAGATTTTGCTGGGGTCCGCGCCCAGCACGCGGTTGATCGAGGTGCTGGCCGCGTTGGGCTGGTTGAAGTAGGTGGTCGAACCGCCCGGGACGTTGAAGCTCTGCCAGTTGATGGCCGAATGGTTGCTGTTGGCGCCGTTGGTGGTGGTGACCACCAGGTTGTTGCCGTTCTGGTCGAACCGGGCCGTGCCGTGGATCGCGCCGATCGGCACCGACTGCGCGCGCGCGGCGACGGCGGTGAAGCCCGCGGCCAGCGCCAGGGCCAGCAGCACCGGGCGGTGGCCGGCAGCCGCGGGGGCCGGCGCGGGCACCTGGCCGGCCCGCAGGCGTTGGGGGAACTGGCGTCGCGTCATGGACGGCCCTCTTGAAGGTCGTTGGTTTCGAAGCGGCCGCCGCATTTCGACGAGCCAATGCCTTCGTGGCTACTTAGAGCCACGGTCGAGCTGACGGTAGCACACCGTTACGACAGCGGCAACGAATTACAGGTAGCGGTACGCTCCGCGCTCAGGGCCACCTGGTTAGATGCGGTAAATGTCACATCTGAGCCGATCTGCCGGGGCCCAGGAAAGTCAACCCAGCCATGAGCGTCTTCGTCAGCATCGCCGCCTACTGCGACCCGGTCCTGGGCTTTACCCTGGCGCGCGCCCGGGCTGCGGCCAGCCGGCCGCAGGACCTGCATTTCGGGGTGGTGGACCAGAGCCCGCAGCCGCCGGCCGATTCCGCGCTGGCCTTGCTGGCGCCTGCCCGCCTGACCTACCAGCGCATCGAGCCCATCTACGCCCGCGGCCCGTGCTGGGCGCGCGCGCTGGCGATGGCGCTGTACGACGGCGAGGACTGGTTCCTGCAGCTGGACTCGCACATGGATTTCGAGCCCGGCTGGGACGAGCGCCTGGTCTCGCAGGCGAAGGCGCTGGCCCAGGGGCGGCGCGGCGTCGTGCTCTCGGCCTACCCCAACGCCTTCGCCTTCGAGAACGGCCGCCCCGTGCCGCGCCCGACCACGGACAAGGTGCTGGCCCACGTGATCAAGCCCGGCACCGGGTTCGAGGAGGGGCACCCGGTGCTGTCGTTCGAAGCCCAGCCCGTGGACACCGACCAGCCCGTGCCGGGCTTCCACCTGGGCGCGGGCTGCCTTTTCGCGCCGGGGCACTTCGCGCTGCAGTTCCCTTACGACCCGAAGCTGTACTTCCACGGCGAGGAACAGGCCATCGCGGCGCGCCTGTTCACGCACGGCTGGGACATCTTCCACGTGCCTGGCCTGCCGATCTCGCACCTGTACAACGACGGCCGCTCGGGCATGCCGCCGCGCCCGCTGCACTGGGACGCGGCGCACGAAGCCGCGCGCAAGCAGCCGTGGTGGCAACTGGAAGACCGGGCGCGCCGGCGGCTGGCCGCCTTGTTCGACGACGCGCCATTGGGCGTGTATGGATTGGGCGAAGCGCGCACGATGGCGCAATACGCGCAGTGGTGCGGCATCGACTACGCGGCCCGCACGCTGTCGCCGCAGGCCTTCCAGCCAATGCGCAGCGAGCCGCCGCCGCCGGCGGACTGAATCAACCGGCGTCCAGCGTGGTCGCGGCCAGGCACAGATCGGCCCAGGCCTTGGCCTTGTCCGGCAGGTTGCGCAGCAGGTAGGCCGGGTGGTAGGTCACCACCAGCGGCACACCGTGGTAGTCGTGCACGCGGCCGCGCAGGCGGCCCACCGGTTCCTGCGTCTGCAACAGGCTCTGCACCGCGAAGCGGCCCATCGCCAGGATCATGCGCGGCTTCACCAGCTCGACCTGGCGGCGAAGGAAGGGCTCGCATTGCGCGACTTCCTGCGGCTCCGGGTTGCGGTTGCCCGGCGGGCGGCACTTGAGCACGTTGGCGATGTAGACGTTGCGGCCGCGGTCAAGTCCCAGCGCGCGCAGCATGTTGTCCAGCAGCTTGCCGGCCTGGCCGACGAAGGGCTCGCCCCGCAGGTCCTCGTTCTCGCCGGGCGCTTCGCCGATCACCATCCAGTCGGCCTGGCGGGGACCGACGCCGAACACGGTGTTGCGGCGCGACTCGCACAGCCCGCACGCACGGCAACCGGCGACGGCGGCTTCCAGTTCGGGCCAGTCCAGCGTGGGGACGCCCGCGGGGCGATCGCCGAGCGATCGCGCCGGCGGCACCGCGATGGGCGCCTCGACGACCGCCGGTACCTCGGCGCGCAGCGCGGGCGCTTCGGCCGCTTCGGCATCGATCGCTGCCTGCTCCTGCGCAGGCAGCGCCCACGCCGGCAGCAGCCGGATGCCCATCTCGCGCAGCATGGCCGCGCGGCGTTCGTCCATCGCCAGCGTCACAGTTTCAGGCTCATCACGATGGCGTCTTCGCGCCGGCCGTTCAACGCCGGGTAGTAGCCCCGGCGTTCGCCCACGCGGCGGAAGCCGTGCCGCAGGTAGACCTTCTGCGCGCGCTCGTTGCCCATGCGCACTTCCAGCCACAGCCATTGCGCACCCTGGCCTCGCGACCAGAGGGCCAGCGCGTCCAGCATCAGGCGGCCCCAACCCTGGCCCTGGCAGGCGGGCGCGACAGTGAGGTTGAGCAGATGGACTTCATCCACGCCTTTCATGGCGACGAAATAGCCCAGCAGTTCGCTGCCGGCGCGCAGCACCTGGCCCTGGTAGCCCGAGCGCAGCGAATCGGCGAAGTTGCCCGCGGTCCACGGGTGGTCGTAGGCGGCGCGCTCGATGACCAGCACCGAATCCAGGTCGGCGAGGGTCATGGCTTCGAAGCCCGCTTCGCGGGTGTCCAGCACGGCGCTCATGACGGCATTTTCGCTTGGGGAGCGGCGGCGCGCGCCGCTTCGCGCTCGGCCGTGGTCTGCGCGACACGGTCGCGCACATACAGGGGCAGCGCCTGCTCGGCCGGCACCGATTCGCCGCGCGCGATCAGCGCGGGCGCCAGGCTCAGCAGGGCCTTGGCTTCGGGCAGGGCTTCGACGCGGCGTGCCGCGGGCAGCCGGTCGCCGTACGCGGCGAAGGCGTTGCCCGCCAGCAGCGTGCCGGGCGGACAGGCCACGGCTTCGGGCGCGATCAGCTCGATGGCGCCTTCGCGTTGCCAGGCTTGCCCGTCGTGGCGGTAGCGGGCGGCGTAAACCTCGTCCATCCGCGCATCCAGCACGGCCAGCACGTTGGCCGCGCCGTCCTGCGCGCGCGCGGCCTCGGCCACGGCCATCAGCGTTTCGACCGGCAGCACCGGCCGGTCGGCGCCCAGCGCGAGGCCCTGCGCCACGGCGCACGCGGTGCGCAAGCCGGTGAACGATCCCGGGCCCCGCCCGAACACGATGGCATCGAGTTGCCGCAGCGAGAGGCCGGCTTCCGCCAGCATGGCCATCGCCATCGGGATGAGCGTCGCGGACGCGCGCGCGCCGCCCGCCTCGCGCCGCTGCAGCACGGCGCTGCCGGCGCGCACCGCCAGCGTCATCGTTTCGGTGCTGGTATCGAAGGCGAGGAGGTTCAAGGGCGCGCGCGGGGGAAACCCCGATTATCGAGCCGGGATAATCGCCCCGATGCGCTTGCTGTTCCTGCTCGTGGCCGCCTGGTGGTGTTCGGTTTCGGCGGCGCAGCCGCTCCCTGCGGAGGTGGACGCCGCGCTGGCCCGCGCCCGCCTGCCGCGCGACGCCGTCACCCTGCTGGTGGCCGACGTGGACCCTGCCGTGCCGCCGCGCCTGGCGCACCGGGTCAACGCGCCGATGAACCCGGCGTCGATCGCCAAGCTGGCCACCACCTTCGCCGCGCTGGAACTGCTGGGGCCCGCCTTCACGTGGTCCACGCCTGTCTACGTGGACGGGCCCATCGTCGGGCGCGTCCTGCAAGGCAATCTTTACCTCAAGGGCCAGGGCGATCCGAAGCTGGTGCACGAGCGGCTGTGGCTGCTGATCCGCCGCCTGCACGCACTGGGCATCGACCGCGTCGCGGGCGACATCGTGCTGGACCGCAGCGCTTTCGAGCCGATCGCGGGCGACCCGGCGGCTTTCGACGGCGAACCGCTGCGCCCGTACAACGCGCTGCCCGACGCGCTGCTGCTCAACTTCAAGGCCGTGGCGCTGACGTTCACGCCGCAGCCGGGCGGCACGGCGCGGGTGGTTGCGGAACCGCCCCTGGCCGGCGTCGAGTTTCCCGCCACCGTGCCGCTGGCCGCGGGCGATTGCGGCGACTGGCGCACGGGGCTGCTGCTGGCCTTTCCCGCTCCCACCCGCGCGCAGTTCGGCGGCTCGTATGCCGCGGCGTGCGGCGAGCGCACCTGGCCCATCGCCGCGCCCGATGGCGCCGGCTATACGGCGCGGCTGGTGGCGTCCATGTGGCAGGAGGCGGGCGGCACCGTCGGCGGACAGGTGCGCGAAGGCCGGGCGCCCACGGGCCTGGGGCCCATCGCCGAATCGGTTTCACCCTCGCTGGCCGAGGTGGTCCGCGACATCAACAAGTACAGCAACAACGTGATGGCGCAGCAGGTGTTCCTCACGCTGAGCCTGAAGGCGCGCGGCATGGGCTCGCGCCAAGGCTCGCGCGAGCTGCTGCGCGCGTGGTGGCGCGAGCGCTTCGCCGGTGAGCCGCCGCAGTTCGACAACGGCTCTGGACTTTCGCGCGACGAGCGCATCACCGCCGCGCAACTGGCGCAGCTGCTGCAGTACGCGTGGGCCTCGCCGCTGATGCCGGAACTGGCGGCATCGCTGCCGGTGGCCGGCACCGACGGCACGCTGCGGCGCACGAAGGCGGCCCTCGGCGCGCACCTGAAAAGCGGCAGCCTGCGTGACGTGCAGGGCGTGGCCGGCTACGTGCACCTGCCCGGCGGCCGCCGCTTGGTGCTGGTGGCCATCGCCAACCACCCCAATGCCGGCGGCATGCGCCCGGTGATCGAGGCCGTGCTGGCCTGGCTGGCGGCGAAATGAAGAAGGGCCCCGCAGGGCCCTTACGTATCGCGCGCCGGGATGCTTACCAGCGGTCCTTCGAACGCTGGAAAGCATAGTCGCCGAGCGTGGCATTGCCGGCCGGCGTGAGGTACACCTTGTCCGCGAACAGGAAGCTGCCGGGGGAACCGGTGGTCAGCGTTGCGCCGGTGCACAGCGCGGAGTTGACCTGGCCCGCGCCGATGCCGATGCCCACGCCGGGATCGACGGAATTGCAGGTCACGGTGGTGACGTCCGTGTAGCCATACGTGGCGGGCGACGCGGTGACCAGGTTGAACTGGAGCGCGGCATCCACGTAGAGCACATTGGCGCCGAGGTCGACGATGGCGATCTTCAGGCCGTCGTTGAAGTTGGTGGCCAGAGCCTCCATCGCGACAGCGCGACCGGTGGCGATCGCCCACGGCGAGCGGCCGATGTTGTACACGCCCGCGACGATGATGTGCTTGACGCCCGCATCGACCAGGCGCTTGATCTGCGCGCCCAGCTGCGTGCCGGCCTGGCGGACATTGGCGTTCGCCTGGGCATCGCTTTGCGTGCCGGCGATCGCCGCCTGCTCCTCGACGATGAGGTCCGCCGTGCCGGCGCCGATGATCACCAGGTCGTCGCTTTGGACGCCAGAGGTCAGATAAGCCGTCACCTGGTCGGTCACCGTGGGAGTGGCCGCATTGCCTTGCGCGTCCGGCTGCAGGGCAACCCGGGCGCTGCCGATGGCATAGGAGTTGCCGCCGGAAGCCGTGGACGCCAGCGACAGGTTGTAGTTCGCGGCCAGGCGCTGCGTCCAGTTGCTGGTGGTGCTGTCGTTGATCGAGTACTGCGAGCCGCGCCGGCCCGCGTCCGAGAACGCATCGCCCAGGGCGACGGCTCGCGCCGGGGCGAACTGGGACACGACTTTGCCGCCGCCGCAGGCGGCGAGCAGCAGCGAAACGGCACAGGCGGCCGGCAACAAGGCGCGGCGCAAGCGCTGGAAAGGCATGGGGGAATCTCCGTCTTCGAAAGCCCGGATAGTGTAACGACCGCTCAGGCGGCGGCCGCGCGGGCCAGGCGGTCGCGCACGCCGTCCCATTCGGCGTCCTCCGGCGGCGCCTCGACCCAGATCAACTGCACGCCCTGGTCGTCGAAGTCGCGCAGCACCGCGAACAGCTGCCGGGCGGCTTCGACGGCGTCGTCCGGCATGCGCCGGCGCAGCACGCGCTCCGATCGCGTCTGCAGGATGGCGCGGGAATACGTGGCGATGTTGGCCGCCTGGCCGCCCAGCAGATCCAGCGCGGTCTGCAGCCCGCGCGCGTCCATCAGGCGCACCTTCGCGCGCGGCGCGTAGTGCGCTTCCAGCGTGCCCGAAGCGCGCGGCGCGCCGGGCAGGTCTTCTGGCCGGACCAGCGGCTCGCCGCAGGCCGACTCGATCTGCGCCGCCGTGAGAACGCCCGGGCGCAGCAGCACGGGACGCCCGCGGGTGCAGTCGACGATGGCGGATTCGATGCCGACCTCGCACGGTCCGCCGTCCAGCACCAGCAGGCCGTCGCCGAACTCCGATGCCACGTGCTGCGCGCTGGTGGGGCTGACGCGGCCGAACTTGTTGGCGCTGGGCGCCGCGAGTCCGGGAACGGGCGGCTGCGCGTCCGCGCAAGCGCGCAAGAGCGCGTGTGCGACCGGGTGCGAGGGACAGCGCAATCCGATCGACGACTGGCCGCCCGCCGCGGCGCGCGCCACTTCCGGGCGGCGCGGCAGGATCAACGTCAGCGGACCCGGCCAGAACGCGTCGATCAGCTTCTGCGCGAACGGCGGCACGGACGCGGCGAAGTCGCCGACGCGCGAAGCGTCCGGCACATGCACGATCAGCGGATGGTCGCTGGGCCGGCCCTTGGCCTCGAAGATGCGCGCCACGGCTTCGTCGCGCGAAGCATCGGCGCCGAGGCCGTAGACGGTTTCCGTGGCGAAGGCGACCAGCTCGCCCGCCTGCAGGCGGCGCACCGCCTCCTGCAGCGCCGCGGGGTCACTCGGGTCGCGGACCATGGCTCAGAACGTTTCGAGCCCCAGCAGCCCGCACGCGCGCAGCGCCGTGGTGCGCGCCTGTGCCGCATCCGCGGCGGTGAACGTCAGGTGGCCCATCTTGCGGCCGGGCCGCGCGCTGGCCTTGCCGTACAGGTGCAGGTGCGCACCGGGCAGCGCGAGCACGTCGGCCCACGGCGGCGTGCGTTCCGCGCCGCTGGCGAACCAAAGGTCGCCCAACAGGTTGAGCATGATCGCGTGGCTGTGCTGGCGCGGGGCCGCCAACGGCAGGCCCGCCAGCGTGCGCACCTGCAGTTCGAACTGCGACACGTCGGCGCCGTCCATGCTCCAGTGGCCGCTGTTGTGCGGGCGCGGCGCCATCTCGTTGACGACCAGCGAGCCGTCCTGCAGCACGAAGAATTCCACGCACAGCACGCCGACGTAGTCCAAGCCTTGCGCGATGGCGCGCGTGGACTCGATCGCCTGCTGCGCCAGTGCGCCTGGCACCACGCCTTCGCCCACCTCGGTGACGGCCAGGATGCCCGCGCGGTGCAGGTTCTTCTGCACCGGCAGGTGGACCATCGCGCCGTCGGCGCCGCGCGCCACGACGACCGAAATCTCGGAGGCGAGCGGCAGCAGTTTTTCCAGCACGCAAGGCACGCGCTTGAGTTCGTCCCAGGCTTTCGCGAGCGCCGCGCGGTCGGCCACGCGCACCTGGCCCTTGCCGTCGTAGCCCAGGCGCGCGGTCTTCAGCACGCCGGGCAGCAGCGCATCCGGCACGTCGGCCAGCTGGCCCGGCGTTTCGATCAACGCGTTGGGCGCGCAGGGCACGCCGCAGCGGGTGAAGTGCGCCTTCTCTTTGGTGCGGTCCTGTGCCACGGACACCGCATCGGCCGCGGGCGCGACGAAGCGCCGTTCCGCCAGCCCGGTCAGTGCCTCGGCCGGCACGTTCTCGAACTCGGTGGTGATGGCGTCGGCCACTTGCGCCAGCCGGTGCAGCCCGGCCTCGTCGAGGTAGCCAGCCTGCACGTGATGGTGGCTGACCAGGCCGGCCGGGCTGGCTTCGTCGGGATCGAGCACGGCCGTGGCGTAACCCAGCCGCTGCGCCGCGTGCACGAACATGCGGCCGAGCTGGCCGCCGCCCATCACGCCCAGCGTGGCGCCGGGCGCGAGCGGATGTCCGGGAACGGAAGAGGTCATGCCGCCGGCGGCAGCGTCATCGCGCGCGCCGCTTCGGTCTGGCGCGTGCGGAAGGTTTCCAGCTGCGTGCGCAGCCGGGCGTCGTCCGTGGCGAGCATGGCGACCGCGAACAGCGCCGCATTGGCCGCGCCGGCCGCGCCGATGGCGAAGGTGGCCACCGGGACGCCCTTGGGCATCTGCACGATGCTGTGCAGCGAATCGACGCCCTGCAGGTGGCGGCTGGGGACCGGGACGCCCAGCACCGGCACCGTGGTCTTGGCGGCCAGCATGCCCGGCAGATGAGCCGCGCCGCCGGCGCCGGCAATGATGGCCTTCAGGCCGCGGCCCGCCGCCTGTTCGGCGTAGGCGAACATGTCGTCCGGCATGCGGTGGGCCGAGACGACCCTCGCCTCATGGGCGATGCCGAATTCCTGGAGAATCTGCACTGCGTGCTGCAGGGTCTCCCAGTCGCTGCTGGACCCCATCACCACGCCGACCTGGACCGGGGGCATTGAGCTGCTCCTAAAGGCCGGATTCTACGGTTACACCACACTTGCCATGATCGACGCCACCATCGAGAACTTCGAAACCGAAGTCATCGCCGCCTCCATGACCCAGCCCGTGCTGGTGGACTTCTGGGCCCCGTGGTGCGGCCCCTGCAAGACCATCGGCCCCCTCCTGGAGAAGCTGGAGACGGAATACGCCGGCCGCTTCAAGCTGGTGAAGATCAACTCCGACGACGAGCAGCAGCTGGCCGCCGCCTTCGGCATCCGCAGCATCCCCACCTGCATCCTGCTGATGAACGGCCAGCCGGTCGACGGCTTCATGGGCGCGGTGCCGGAAGGCCAGCTGCGGCAGTTCCTCGACAAGCACGTGCCGCCCGCGGGTGAGCAAGACGAGGAGGTCATCGAGGAAGAAGAGGCCGCGCCGCTGGATGCCGAAGGCCAGCTGGAAAAACTGCAGCACGCGGTGGTCACCAATCCGTCCGACGACGATGCGCGCGCCGAGTACGTGAAGGCGCTGCTGCTGGCGGGCCGCGTGGCCGATGCGAAGACGGCTTTCGCGCCGGTGGCGTCCAAGGTCGCAGGCGTGCGCGTGCTCGATTCGCTGCAGCTCGCCATCGACATGATGGAGTTCGCCGCGTCGCAGGGCGATGCCGCCAAGGCCATCGCCGGCTTCGACGCGAAGATCGCCGCCGGCAAGCGCGACTTCGAAGCCCGCTTCGGCCGCGCGCGCGTGCTGGCCGCGCAGCGCCGCTGGACCGACGCGATGGACGAGCTGCTGGAAATCCTGATGCGCGACAAGGCCTGGAACGAGGACGCCGCGCGCAAGGCCTACATCGCGATCCTGGACCTCATCGAGCCGCCGAAGGCCAAGGTCGCGGAAGGGCAGATCCCGGCGGAAGACCCGACGGTGGCGACGTACCGCCGCCGGTTGTCGAGCGTCGTGCTGTCCTGAGTATCCCGAACCGCTGGGCACCCGTACCGTTCCGATGCCCATCCCGTTCGGGCTGAGCTTGTCGAAGCCTGGGGACTACCCTTCGACAAGCTCAGGGCGAACGGTGCGGGGAAACGGCGCGGGGGATAGGGCGAGCGGGGCGGCTCAAGCCGTCAGCCGCTCCAGCGCCTCGCGGTACTTGGCCGCGGTGCGCTCCACCACTTCCTGCGACAGGCGCGGCGCCGGCGGCGTCTTGTCCCAGGGCTTGCCGTTGATGCGCACCTGCTCCAGCCAGTCGCGCAGGTACTGCTTGTCGAAGCTGGGCGGGTTGCGGCCTTCGCGCAGCGCCTCTTCGTAGCCTTCCACCGGCCAGTAGCGGGAAGAGTCGGGCGTCAGCACCTCGTCCATCAGCACGACCTGGCCCTTCTCGTCGAGGCCGAACTCGAACTTGGTGTCCGCGATGATCATGCCCTTGGCCAGCGCGATCTTCGCGGCCGCTTCGTACAGCGCGATGCTGATGTCGCGGATCTTCGCCGCGACGTCGGCGCCCACCATCTGCACGGTGCGCTCGTAGGTGATGTTCTCGTCGTGCTCGCCGGCCTCGGCCTTGGCGGCCGGTGTGTAGATCGGCTGCGGCAGGCGCGCCGCGTTGGTCAGGCCTTCGGGCAGCTGCACGCCGCACACCGAGCGCGACTCCTGGTATTCCTTCCAGCCGCTGCCCGCCAGGTAGCCGCGCACCACCGCCTCGACGGGGATGGGCTTGAGCCGCTTGACCAGCATCGAGCGGCCTACCACCTGCTGCGCCTCGGCCGAGGTCACCACGCTTTCGGGCGTCTCGCCGGTGAGGTGGTTGGGGCACATGCCCGCGAGCCTGCCGAACCAGAACATGGCCATCTGCGTCAGCAGCGCGCCCTTGCCGGGGATGGGTTCGCCCATGATGACGTCGAACGCCGAGATGCGGTCGCTGGCGACCATCAGGATGCGGTCGCTGCCCACGGCGTAGTTGTCGCGGACCTTGCCGCGCGCCAGCAGCGGCAGCGAGGTGAGCGAAGAGGTGTGCAGGGCGGAAGTCATGGCTGTGCGGCTCGGGGGAAAAAGCAAAACGGCCCGCTGGCAGGCGGGCCGCTCCATTATCGCGGGGACAGTCAGTTCACCGTCTGCGCCAGCTCGCCGCGCTCGTACTTCTGCGCGACGACCTGCAGCGTGTGGCCCTTGATCTTGGGCGCCTGGCCTTCGCAGCCGAACTCGATGTAGCGCTGCCTGCAGACCTGCTTGGCGGCTTCGCGCGCCGGCTTCATCCATTCGCGCATGTCGAACTTGTCCAGGTTCTCGGCCAAGAACTTGCGCACCGCGCCGGTCATGGCCAGGCGGATGTCGGTGTCGATGTTGATCTTGCGCACGCCGTGCTTGATGGCTTCCTGGATCTCCTCGACCGGCACGCCGTAGGTTTCCTTCATCTTGCCGCCGTACTGGTTGATCTGCTTGAGCAGCTCCTGCGGCACGGACGAAGAGCCGTGCATCACCAGGTGCGTGCTGGGGATGCGGCGGTGGATTTCCTTGATGCGGTCGATGGCCAGGATGTCGCCCGTGGGCTTGCGCGAGAACTTGTACGCGCCGTGGCTGGTGCCGATGGCGATGGCCAGCGCGTCCAGCTGGGTCTTCTTCACGAAATCGGCGGCCTGCTCGGGGTCGGTCAGCAGCTGCTCGCGCGTCATCGTGGAATCCGTGCCGTGGCCGTCTTCCTTGTCGCCCTTCATCGTCTCCAGGGAGCCCAGGCAACCGAGTTCGCCTTCGACGGTGACGCCCAGCTTGTGCGCCATCTCGACGACCTTCTTCGTCACGTCGACGTTGTAGTCGTAGCTCGCGATGGTCTTGCCGTCGGCTTCCAGCGAGCCGTCCATCATCACCGAGGAGAAGCCCAGCTTGATGGCGCCCGCGCACACGTCGGGGCTCTGGCCATGGTCCTGGTGCATCACCAGCGGGATCTCGGGGTAGGCCTCCAGCGCGGCCTGGATCAGGTGCTTCACGAAAGGCTCGCCGGCGTATTTGCGGGCGCCGGCGCTGGCCTGCAGGATGACCGGCGAGCCGGTTTCCTTGGCGGCTTCCATCACCGCCTGCACCTGCTCGAGGTTGTTGACGTTGAAGGCCGGGATGCCATAGCCGTTCTCGGCGGCATGGTCCAGCAGTTCGCGCATGGAAACGAGTGGCATGGTGCAGTCCTTGGAATGTGAAACCGTCGGCGCCCGCGCGCGGCGCAGGGCGGGAACTGCGTGGAATTTTACCGGTGGGGTTGCCTCGCGGGGGACTTGGCGCCTCGCCCGGGCGGGTCATGGACGCGGTGCGCGCGTGCGCTCACCGCGCGGTTTACCTCAACGGCGGCGCTGCCGGGCAGCGCGTGGCGTCACTGCACGCGGCAGATCTTGAGCATGTTGGTGCCGCCCGGGGCACCCATGGGCTCGCCGCACGTGATGGCGTAGATGTCGCCGGAAGCGACGATGCCGCGCTTCTTCAGGTGCGCCTCGGCGTCACCCAGCGCGGTGTCGCGCTCGGCGCTCTGGTCCATGAGCAGCGGCCGCACGTTGCGGTACAGCGCCATCTTGCGCTGCGTGGCCACCTTGGGCGTCAGCGCGTAGATGGGCACGTGGATGCGGTGGCGGCTCATCCACAGCGCGGTCGAGCCCGAGTCGGTGAGCGCCACGATGGCCTTGCAGCCGAGGTGGTGCGCGGTGAAGAGCGCGCCCATGGCGATGGACTGGTCGATGCGCGAGAAGTCCATGCCGGTGAAGTCGGCGTCCAGCTTCACGTCCTCGGCCATTTCCGCCTCGGCGCAGATGTTGGCCATCTCGATCACCGTCTCCAGCGGGTACTTGCCCGCGGCGGTTTCGGCGCTGAGCATCACCGCGTCGGTGCCGTCCAGCACCGCGTTGGCCACGTCGCTCACCTCGGCGCGCGTGGGCACGGGGTTGGTGATCATCGACTCCATCATCTGCGTGGCCGTGATGACGACCTTGTCGCAGCTGCGCGCGAGCCGGATCATGCGTTTCTGGATCGCCGGCACGGCCGCGTTGCCCACTTCCACCGCCAGGTCGCCGCGCGCCACCATCACGCCGTCACTGGCCTTCAGGATGGACTCGAGGTTGGGGATGGCTTCGGCGCGCTCGATCTTGGCGATGAGCCCCGGCTTGTGCCGGTAGTCGGCGGCCGCCACGTTGCACAGCTGGCGCGCCATCTCCATGTCAGTGGCCGTCTTGGGAAAGCTCACGGCGACGTAGTCGGCCTGGAAGCTCATCGCGGTGCGGATGTCTTCCATGTCCTTGGCGGTCAACGCGGGCGCCGACAGGCCACCGCCCTGCTTGTTGATGCCCTTGTTGTTGGACAGCTCGCCGCCCAGCTTCACGGTGGTGTGCACCTTGTCGCCGGCCACGTTGTCGACGGTCAGCACGATGAGGCCGTCGTTCAGCAGCAGCGTGTCGCCCGGCTTCACGTCGCGCGGAAGCTCCTTGTAGTCCAGGCCGACGCCGTTGATGTCACCGAGTTCGGTGCGCGACGCGTCCAGCACGAACTGGTGGCCCGGCTCGAGCTGCACCTTGCCTTCGGCGAACTTGCCCACGCGGATCTTGGGACCCTGCAGGTCGGCCATGATGGCCACCTCGCGGCCGGCGCGCTGCGCAACTTCACGAACAAGGTTGGCGCGGTCGATGTGGTCCTGCGCCTTGCCGTGGCTGAAGTTCAGGCGCACGACGTTCACGCCGGCGCGGATCATCTGCTCCAGCAGCTTGGGGTCGCTGGAGGCGGGGCCGAGGGTGGCAACGATCTTGGTGGCGCGTCGGGCCATGAAGGCGTCCTGGAGAGAATGCGGTGGGCGGCATTCTCACACGCTGCGCGGGCGTGGGTTACAGGGCGGTTACGGAGCCGCCCCGTACCGATCAGCCCGTGGCGCGCTTGGCCAGGATCTCGAAGGCCGGCAGCGTCTTGCCTTCCAGCACTTCCAGGAAGGCGCCGCCGCCGGTGGAGATGTAGCCCACGTCCTTCTCGATGCCGTACTTGGCGATGGCGGCCAGCGTGTCGCCGCCGCCGGCGATGCTGAACGCGCTGGACTCGGCGATGGCGCGCGCGATGGTCTCGGTGCCTTTGGAGAACGCGTCGAACTCGAACACGCCCACCGGGCCGTTCCACACGATGGTGCCCGCGGCCTTCAGCTGCTGCGCCAGGCGCTGCGCGGTCTGCGGGCCGATGTCCAGGATCAGGTCGTCGGCTTCCACGTCCTTCGCCGCTTTCACGGTGGCGGGCGCGTCGGCGGCGAACGTCTTGGCGGTGACCACGTCGGTGGGGATGGGCACCTCGGCGCCGCGCGCCTTCATCGCTTCCATCACGGTCCTGGCGTCACCCACCAGGTCGGCTTCGGCCAGCGACTTGCCGATGGGCAGGCCGGCCGCCAGCATGAACGTGTTGGCGATGCCGCCGCCGACGATCAGCTGGTCGACGTTCTTCGCCAGCGACTGCAGGATGGTGAGCTTGGTCGACACTTTGGAGCCGGCGACGATGGCGGCCAGCGGCCGCTTCGGATTGGCCAGCGCCTTGGTGATGGCGTCGATCTCCGCCGCCAGCAGCGGGCCGGCGCAGGCGACCTTGGCGTATTCGGCGATGCCGTAGGTCGAAGCTTCCGCGCGATGGGCGGTGCCGAACGCGTCGTGCACGAAGATGTCGCACAGCGCGGCCAGCTTCTTCGCCAGCTCCGGGTTGTTCTTCTTCTCGCCCTTGTTCAGGCGGCAGTTCTCCAACAGCACGACCTGGCCCGGCGCGACATCGACGCCGTCCACCCAGTTCGACTTCAGCGGCACTTCGCGGCCCAACAGCTCGGCCATGCGCTGCGCGACGGGCGCCAGCGAATCTTCCGGCTTGAATTCGCCTTCGGTGGGGCGGCCCAGGTGCGACGTGACCATCACGGCCGCGCCGGCGTCCAGCGCCATGCGGATGCACGGGATGGAGGCGCGGATGCGCGTGTCCTCGGTGATGCGGCCCTGGTCGTCCTGCGGCACGTTCAGGTCGGCGCGGATGAACACGCGTTGGCCGCGGGCGCGGCCCTGGGCGCACAGGTCGGAAAAGCGCAGGACGTTCATGGGGTGTGGTCGTCGGTTCGGTGGAAAGTGAACCGGCGATTCTAGGCAGCGGGGCCGTACCTGCGGGCCCTGCCAGCCCGGCCGCGCTACCAGCCCAGGCCCAGGTGCAGCGGCAGATAGACCAGCATGCCGGCGCCGATGGTGGCCAGCACGCTGCGGCGCCAGTAGAAGGCGGCGACGCCGGCGATGGCGCCGAACACGCGGGCGTCCCACGCCTGGATGAGCTTGCCCTGCACGGTGAAGATCTCGGGCATCACCACCGCGGCCAGCGCGGCGATGGGCGCGTATTGCAGGCCGCGCTCGGCCCAGCGCGGCAGCGACCAGTCGCGCTCGGAGATGAAGAAGAAGCCGCGCGCGAGCACGGTCACGGCGGCCAGCGCAAGGATGATGCCGACGGTCCACAGGTCGGTCATGCGACCTGCTTTCCGGCGCCCGGCCGCTGCTCGAGCGACAGGCACACGAGCACCGCCACCGCGATGGCCATCACGATGTTCAGTTTCAGCGGCAGCGCATAGCCCGTAATGGCGGCCGCGCCACCCACCACCACCGCCACCCAGCGCATGCGCGTGCTGGCCAGCGAACACAGGATGCCCAGCAGGCACAGGATGCCGGCGAAGCCCAGTCCCCAGCGCGTGGGAATCAGGTTGGCCAGCACGATGCCGGCCATGCTGGGGAACACCCAGCTGCCCCAGTTCACGAGGCAGTTGCCCGCCAGATAAGCCTCCTGCGCGAGACGGCCTTCGTCATCCTGCGCGGGCTGCGGAAAACGGCGGGTGAAGATCGCGTACGTCAGGTCCGCGGTGAGGTAGCCGTGCGTGAGCCTTTGCCACAAAGGCAGGTGCATCACATACGGACGCAGGTGCAGGCTGAAGACGACGAAGCGCAGGTTGACGCAGAAACCCGTGGCCAGGATCACCCACGCCGGCGCGCCCGCGATGATCAGCGGCAGCGCCGCGAGTTGCGAGCTGCCCGCGAAGACCAGCAGCGCCATCGCCGACGATTCGACGAACGACAGGCCCGACTGCATCATCGCCACGCCGGTCATCAAGCCCCACGCCGCGATGCCGGGCGCCTGCGGCCACATGTCGCGCATGCCGGCGCGGAACCCGGGGTGGCGGCGCAGCGCCGCGGAGAGGAACATCAGGCTGCCGCGCCGAACCGCTGGCCGGCCGCGACGGGCAGGCCGCGCAGGAAATCGGCCACCGGCAGCCGCCTGCCGCCGGCGCGCTGCAGCTCCACGAGGCGCAGCACGCCCTCGCCGGTGGCGACATCGATGCCGTCGTTGCCCACGGCGACGACGGTGCCAGGCGCGGGCGTTGCATCGGCGCGCACGGCTTGCGCGCGCCACAACTTGATCGCCTCGTCGCCGAACGCCGTGGAGGCGCCCGGGAAAGGATCGAAAGCCCGCATCCGGCGCTCGATCACGGCAGCCGGCTGCGACCAGTCCACCTGCGCTTGCGCCTTCTCGATCTTGTGCGCGTAGGTGATGCCCTCGGCGGGCTGGGGCGTGCGCACCAGG
Organism: Ramlibacter humi; assembly: GCF_004681975.1. GTDB lineage: Bacteria > Pseudomonadota > Gammaproteobacteria > Burkholderiales > Burkholderiaceae_C > Ramlibacter > Ramlibacter humi. The sequence continues at coordinate 356,224 of NZ_SMLK01000003.1, read as the reverse complement.
CCGCCGCATGCGGCCATCTCCAGCGCCTCCACCGCCAGCCGCCCGCCCAGCACGGCCAGGCGGTCGTGCAGCGAACCGGTGGTGTCGTCGGGCCGGATGGCCATGCGCTCGGTGAGCAGCATGTCGCCGGTGTCCAGGCCCGCGTCCATCTGCATGAGCGTGATGCCGGTTTCCGCGTCGCCGGCCTCGATGGCGCGGTGGATGGGCGCCGCGCCACGCCAGCGCGGCAGCAGCGAAGCGTGGATGTTGAGGCAGCCCAGGCGCTGCGTGTCCAGCACCCATTGCGGCAGGATCAGGCCGTAGGCGGCCACCATCATCACGTCGGCACGCGCGGCCAGCAGCGCTTCACGCCCGGCCTGCGCATCGTCCGGGTACTTGCCGTCCAGGCGCAGGCTCCGGGGCTGCGCGACGGCGATGCCATGCGCCTGCGCGAACTGCTTGACGGGCGAAGGCTGCAGCTTCATGCCACGGCCGGCCGGCCGGTCCGGCTGCGTCAGGACAAGGGGGATGTCGAATCCGGCCGCGTGCAATCGCTCGAGAGCGACGCGGGCGAACTCGGGCGTGCCGGCGAAGGCGACCCGCATGCGCAGCGCCGTCACCGGTTACGGTCGTCGGGGGCGTTGATGAAGTCGATGCCCGGGTGTGCCCGCTGCACCACGCCAGCCCGGTCGAGGTAGACGTAATAGAACATCAAGCTGCCGTCCAGGTCGCGCCACTGGTAGGTGGCGATCGGGCCGTCCCAGCTGCTCACGTGCTCGAAGTGGTCGGGCGGGCCGAACTCGCGTTCCATGTCCTCGCGCGTCCACTGGCCCGGCACGATGCGAGCGAACTCGCGCGAGTTCAGCACCTGCCGCGCGCTGACGACCCGTCCCGCTCCATCCAGGTCCACCATCCACGTGGCGCGGCCGAACGGCTGGTACGAGTACTGCAGGCGCTCACCGCCCACGATGGGGACCACGCGGGTAGGCTGGCCCAGGCGGGCGATCACATCCTGGCGAGGCGTGCCGGGCACGACGTCGGCGAACGGGTTGACGGCGCAGGCCGCGACGGACGCAGCGGCAAGAACGGCGGCGATGCGGGCGCGCATGGTGGGCACTCCGGGGCTCAGGCCCGCTCGGTCTCGCGGCGCACCTTGAGCATCTTGGTCTTGATGCGGTTGCGCTTGAGGGGCGACAGGTACTCGACGAACACCTTGCCCAGCAGGTGGTCCATCTCGTGCTGGATGCACACGGCCAGGATGCCCTCGGCCTCCAGGGTGCGCGGCTGGCCATTCTCGTCCAGGGCACTGACTTTCACGGCGATGGAGCGCTCCACGCCGTCGTAAATGCCCGGCACGGAAAGGCAGCCTTCGTCATTGAGCTGCTTTTCCTCGCTCGCCCAGACGATCTCGGGATTCACCAGCACCAGCGGCCGGTTGCGCTCCTCCGATACGTCGATGACGATGATCCGCTCGTGGGTGTCCACTTGCGTCGCCGCCAGCCCGATGCCATTGGCGTCGTACATGGTTTCCAGCATGTCGGCCACCAGCTGGCGGATGCGGGCGTCGACGGCCTGCACGGGCTTGGCCACGGTGGTCAGGCGGGGGTCGGGATAACAGAGGATGGGGAGCAGGGCCATGGGAAGCAGGTGGGGGCTGTCGCTATTTTCGCCACTTTTCCGGAGCCCTGCCGCGTCAACAAGCCATAAACGTTGCCGAAATCAAGGGCTTAAGCGCAGAATCGGCAGTGATTTGTCAAGTCGAGTCGAGGAGGAACAGATGATGGCGCAACGCGAGGCCGTGGCCGCCCTCCCCCCGTTTGCACGCCGCGCTGCGGTCGTGCTGGCCGCCGCGCTGGTGGCCCTGCCTGCCATGGCCCAGCCGGTTTCGCCGGCCCAGCGGTCCACGGCCCAGCAGGTGGCCCAGGGCGGCGTGCCTTTGAGCGAGCTGGCGCCCAACGCGCCGGACAGCTACACCGTCAAGAGCGGCGACACGCTGTGGGCCATCTCCCGGCTCTTCCTCACCAGCCCGTGGCGTTGGCCCGAGCTGTGGGGCATGAACATGCAGGAAGTGCGCAACCCGCACCGCATCTATCCGGGCCAGGTGCTGGTGCTGGAGAAGAGCGGCGACCGCGCCCGCCTGCGCGTGCAGCAGGCGCAAGGCGCCCTCGACACGCCGCCGACCGAGACGCTGCGCGTGTCGCCACGCGTGCGCATCGAAACGCTGGCCGACACGGCCCTGCCCACCCTGCAGCCCAACCTGATCGAGCCCTTCCTGGCCGAGCCCGTCATCGTCGAGCCCGGCACCATGGAAAAGGCGCCTCGCATCGTCGCGGTGCCGGAAAACCGGGTGCTCATCACGCGCGGTGACCGCGTGTATGCCCGCGCCAGCAATGGCACGCCGCTGGCCGTGAAGACCAGCGGCCCGCTGGAGGAATTCCGCGTCTTCCGCGAAGCCGTGCCGCTGCGTGACCCCGTCACGCGCAGCGTGCTGGGCTACGAGGCGCAGTACCTGGGCAAGGCCACCCTGGTGCGCGGCGAAGGCACCGAGGAGCCGGCCGGCGGCAAGGGCAAGGCCATGCCCATCCCGGCGACGCTGGACATCGTGTCGGCCCGCGGCGAGATCGCCATCGGCGACCGCCTGCTGCCCGAGCCGCCGCGCCAGCTGGTCAGCTACACGCCGCGCGCTCCCGAAGCCCGCATCGACGCCTCCGTGGTCTCCATGTACGGCGACGCCGTGGGCATGGCCGGCCAGAACCAGGTGGTCGTCATCAACAAGGGCACGGCCGACGGGCTGGAATCCGGCCACGTGCTGGCCATCCAGCGTGCCGGCGCCACCGTGGTGGACCGCACCACCAACGGCGAGCGTGCCACCATCAAGCTGCCCAACGAGCGCAACGGCCTGCTGATGGTGTTCCGGCCGTTCGACCACCTGTCGTACGCGCTCATCCTGGAGTCCGGCGACGGCGTCCAGGTCGGCGACCGGGTCGTCAACCCACGCTGATCCCCGTGCAGCGCGAGGAGCTGGCCGGCTGGCTTCGGCTGGCCTGGTCGCCCGACATCGGCCGGCCGGCCGCACGGCGGCTCCTCGCGGCTTTCGGGCTTCCCCAGCAAATCTTCGCGCAGGCGCCTGAAGCGCTGGGCACGGTCCTGCCGCACCGGCAACTGGAAGCGCTGCTGGCCGAGCCCCAGGGGCTTCCCGCCTTGCTGGACGCCACCTGGGCCTGGCTGCAGGCCGAGCCGGGCCGGCGCCGCGTCCTGACGCTGGGCGACCCTGCCTATCCGCCCGCGCTGCTGCAGACCGAAGACCCGCCGCTACTGCTTTACGCGCACGGCCAACCGGTGGCCGAATGGCCACGCGCCATCGCAGTGGTCGGCAGCCGCAATCCGACACCGCAGGGACGCGAGAACGCGCGGCGGTTCGGCCACAGCTTTGCGCAAGCGGGCCTCACCGTGGTCTCCGGGCTCGCCCTGGGCATCGACGGCGCGGCGCACGAGGGCGCACTGGAGGGCGCCGCCGAGGGGCAGCTGGCGACCATCGCCGTGGTCGGCACCGGCCTGGACCGTGTCTACCCGCCGCAGCATCACGACCTCGCGCACCGCATCGCCGGACGCGGCCTCATCGTCTCCGAATACCCGCTGGGCATCGGCCCGCTGCCGGAGAACTTCCCGCGCCGCAACCGCATCATCTCGGCGCTGGGGCTGGGCACTCTGGTGGTGGAAGCGGCGCTGAAATCGGGTTCGCTCATCACCGCGCGGCAGGCCGCGGAGCAGGGCCGCGACGTGTTCGCGATCCCGGGTTCCATCCATTCGCCGCAATCGCGCGGCTGCCACGAGCTGCTGCGCCAGGGCGCGAAGCTGGTGGAGACCGCGCAGGACGTGCTGGAGGAACTCGCGCCCCGCGCCGCAGCGGCAAAGACCATGGACGCGCCATCGCCCAGCCGCGAGGAACGTCCGCTGCTCGAAGCGATGGGCTTCGATCCGGTCGGCCTCGATGCGCTGGTGGCACGCACCGGCATCTCCGCCGCGGACCTGCAGGCACAGCTGCTCGAACTGGAACTCGAAGGCCTCGTCGCGCGTTTGCCCGGCGGCCTCTTCCAGCGCCAGCAGCTCGCCTGAACGTCACCGCGCGCACGATGCGCGCCCGCAACACACGGGACAAAATTGCCCCCCGCACGGCCGGCGTTCTGCTCTATATTTGCCTTCCATGTTCGATGTGCTGGTGTTTGTGTATGAACACTTCTGGCGCGGGGATGCCTGCCCCGAACTTCAGCAACTCGGACGCAAGCTCAGCGCCCACGGCTTCGAGCCGGACGAGATCCAGGAAGCGCTGGCCTGGCTCGATGGCCTGAATTTCGCGGCGCAGAGCGCGCAGGTTCCCGAACCCACTTACGCCCTTGCCGAGACCTCCGGCGCTCTGCGCGTGTACTCGGTCGCCGAACAGGATCACCTGGGTGCGCAGTGCCTGGGCTTCATCAGCTTCCTCGACTCCGCCGGCGTGCTGCCGCCCGCGATGCGCGAGATCGTCGTCGACCGCGCGATGGCCGCGCCCGGGGACCCGGTGTCGCTGGACGACCTGAAGATCATCGTGCTGATGGTGTACTGGAGCATGGGACAGGAGCCCGACGCGCTGATCCTCGACGAGCTTTGCGAGGACCACACCGGCCGCGTCGCCCACTGACGGCGGACAAGGTTCCGCAAAAAACAAAGGCCCGCTGACGCGGGCCTTTTCATTGGCGCAGCGGGATCACGCCAGCAGGCGTTCCGGATTGGCGTCCAGCTTGGCCAGCGCGTCGCGCGTGGCACGCACGGTGAGCGCTTCTTCCTCCGCCGGCAGCAGCAGCCCTGCCTGCAGGTAGGCCGCCAGCCGCTTCATCTGCACCAGGAAACTGCGGCCTTCACCGGACGCGAACAGGTGCAGCTGGCCGCGGTCGCTGCGCCAGACGTACTGCACCTGGTGCACCTTGCCGTTGTGGTCCAGCGTGAACCAGTTGCCCTGCTGCAGTTCCGCGGCCCACGCCAGCATGGCGTCGCTGGGCTTGGAGCCGCCGTCGGCCACCACTTCGATCATCGAAGCGTCGATGCCCAGCATCATCTCCAGCGCGTCCTGGTCCAGCTCCAGGTCCACCGACGGGTCGTCGGTGATGAAGTCCTCGAGGTTGGCCAGGCGCTTGCCGATGGCGTCGATCTGCTGCTGCGGGATGGACTCGGTCTTGGACATGAAGGCGTCGGCCAGCGTGTCGCCGATCACCTTGATGTGGTTCTCCTGGTCGGCGCCCTGCAGGCCCATCAGCGACATGCCCTTGCGCAGGCGCTGCAGCAGCGCGGGCAGCTCCTGGATCACCTTGGCGCGCTCGGCCCGGTTGGGCTTGGCGCTGGCGGACCACACCAGGTCGGCCGCCGATTTCTTCAGCGACACCGTCTCTTCGTGCTGCGGGCCGTGCTTGACGGCGGCCACGGCCAGCACCTCGGCCCAGATCTTGAACAGGAACTCGCGGATCTCGTCGCGCACCGGCAGGTCGGCCAGCATCTTGCGAAGCTCGATGGTGTACTGGATCGCCATCGTCTCCTTCTGCTCCACCTGCTGCGCGATGCTCACCACCTTCTGGGTGTCGCCCTTCTCGGTGAGGAACTTGGCCAGGAACTTCTGGAATTCGTCGTACACCAGCTGGAACACGCGCCTGCCGGTCTCGGGGTACTGCTCGATGACCTGCACCACGCGCTTGATCTCGATCTCCAGCGCGCTGCCGCCGATGGCCGCGGCATCGAAGCCCAGCACGCACGAGCCCATGCGGTCGATCAGCTGGCGCGCGGGGTGCTGCAGCGTGCCGAAGAATTCAGGCTCGGCCAGCGCCACGCGCAGCACCGGCATCTGCAGCCGCGCGAACCACACCCGCACGGCGGGCGGGATGCGCTCCTCGGCCAGGATGCTCTGGAACATGAGCGCGACAATCTCGATGGTGGCCTTCTCGCTCTGCGTGGAGGCCTTCTTCTTCAGCTCGCCGGTGCGCTGGCGCAGGTCAACCGCCGCGCGTTCGACCGCGGCGTCGTCGTAGACCACCACCTCGCCGGCCGTGTCGGGCGCGACTTCGGTGGACACCTGGGTCTGCACCTGGGTGTGGTGCCGACCCATGGCTTCCGCCAGCGCGGGCGAGGGCGCCACCGCCTGATTGGGATCGAAGCCGGCCTTTTCCGTCAGCAGGCGCTTGAGCTGCCCAATCACGCCGGTGGCCCGCGCCTTGGCGCGCGCCAGCGGCGTGGTGGCGGTCATCATCCGGGTTTCTTCCGCCGCGCTGCCGCCCAGGCCGCGCGTGTGGCCCGGGCCGCCGTAGCTGGACGCCGCGCCGGCATCGCCGCCCGCGTAGCCGCCGCGGCCCCCGCCGCCGCCGCCACCACCAAAGCTTCCGCCGACACCGCCGCCGTAGCCACTCCCTGCGCCAGCAGCTGATGCTCCGGCATCCCCACCCGGGCCGCCGGAAGCGCCGGCACCATGGCCGCCCGAACCAGCGCCCGAACCAGCGCCCGAGCCGCCATAACCGCCGGAACCGCCATAGCCGCCGCCTGCGCCACCAGGGCCACCCGCGCCGCCGCCAGGACCGCCGCCGTAACCGGACGAGCCGCCGGAGCCGCCACCACCGCCGCCGGGACCGCCACCGTAGCCGGAAGAATTGCCATAGCCGCTTCCACCGCCACCGCCGCCACCGGCCAAGCCACCCGCTCCGGTGCCGCCGGTACCGCCCGTATCGGGGGTCCCGCCACCCTCACCGGGTGCCGCGCTGGACGCCGGCCGCCGCTTGGGTGAGGACGCATTGCGCTTGACGCGCGCGCTCAGGTCGATGTCCGGCAGCACGCCGCGATCGACCAGCAGCTTGTTGGTCGACTGGTAAGCCGCGAGCATGGTTTCCACCATGTGCTTCTGGATCACGTCCTGCACCAGCACCCAGGTCGGGCGCGGCAGGCCGGCGGTGTTCCACTGCTCGACCATCAGCTGGGCGACCGCTTCCGGCCGCAGCACGTCGTGGCCGGCCAGCTCTTCGCCGTCCAGGTGCTCCATGCGCGCCTTCAGGTCGTTCAGCTCGAAGGTGGACTTCTCCGCCACCGACAGCGCGACACGCGACGCCAGGATCTTGTTCTCGACCACCTCGTCGCCGATGAGCGACAGGTTGATGGCCTCCAGCCGCACGCGTGCCGTGGCGGTGGGCGGCAGCACCGCGCGCCGCCAGGCCTTGGCCACGCCTTCCTGCCAGGGACGGCGCTGGCGGTCAAAGTCCAGCATTGCGTCGCGCCGCTCCTGCGCCTCGCGCGTGCTGGTGGACGCATCCACCTGCTCGATCAGGCGGGCACGGATGCCATCCGTCAACGCGGGCAGCGAGCCTTCGAGCAGGCCGACGAAATGCTCCCGCGCCTGCCGTGCCACGGCCGCCTGGTTGGAGGAAGGCTGGCTGCTCACGTCCGTTCCGTCAAACCACCGCGCCCGCGTTGGGGTCGTTCGGGTCCTCCTTGCGGGAGCCCCCCTTGACCAGGTCTTCGCGCTTGACGCCCAGCCACATGGCGATGGCGGCGGCGACGAACACCGACGAATAGATGCCGAACAGGATGCCGATGGTCAGCGCCAGCGCGAAGTGGTGCAGCGTCGGGCCGCCGAACAGCAGCATGGACAGCACCATCATCTGGGTGGAGCCGTGGGTGATGATGGTGCGGCTGATCGTCGACGTGATCGCGTTGTCGATGATCTGCACCGTGTTCATCTTGCGGTAGCGCCGGAAGTTCTCCCGGATCCGGTCGAAGATGACCACCGACTCGTTCACCGAGTAGCCCAGCACCGCCAGCACCGCCGCCAGCACCGCCAGCGAGAACTCCCACTGGAAGAAGGCGAAGAAGCCCAGGATGATGACCACGTCGTGCAGGTTGGCGATGATGGCCGCCACCGCGAACTTCCACTCGAAGCGGAAGGCCAGGTAGATGACGATGCCGGCGACCACCATGGCCAGCGCCTTCAGGCCGTCGGTGGCCAGCTCCTCGCCGACCTGCGGGCCGACGAACTCGGTGCGGTGCAGCGTCACGCCCTGGTCGGCGGCCTTCAGCGCGCTCAGCACGCGCTCACTTTGCTGCGCCGAGCTGACGCCCTTTTGCGCCGGCAGGCGGATCATCACGTCGCTGGCGGTGCCGAAGTTCTGCACCTGCACGTCGGCGTAACCCAGGTCCGCCACCGTGCGGCGCACGCCTTCGACGTCGGCCGCGTGGGTGTAGCCCACCTGCATCACGGTGCCGCCGGTGAATTCCACCGACAGGTGCAGCCCCCTGGTCACTAGGAAGAACACCGCGGCGACGAACGTGAGGAAGGAAACCACGTTGAACACCAGCGCGTTCTCCATGAACGGGATGTCGCGGCGGATCTTGAAGAATTCCATGTTCTTGGCCCTGCCTCACTCCGGCTTGGTTATAGCGTGGTCCGCGCCGGGGCGCCAGACGGTACCGATGGAGACCGTCTTCAACTTCTTCTGGCGCCCGTACCACAGGTTCACCAGGCCGCGCGAGAAGAACACGGCGGAGAACATGGAGGTCAGGATGCCGATGCAGTGCACCACCGCGAACCCGCGGACGGGTCCGGAGCCGAAAGCCAGCAGCGCCAGGCCGGCGATCAGGGTGGTGACGTTGGAGTCCAGGATCGTCGCCCAGGCCCGGTCGTAGCCCGCGTGGATGGCCGCCTGCGGCGACGCACCGTTGCGCAGCTCCTCCCGCACCCGTTCGTTGATCAGGACGTTGGAGTCGATGGCCATGCCCAGCGCCAGCGCCATGGCCGCCATGCCCGGCAGCGTGAGAGTGGCCTGCAGCATGGACAGGATGGCCACCAGCAGCAGCAGGTTGACGGCCAGCGCCAGCCCGGAGAACAGGCCGAACAGCATGTAGTAGGCGGCCATGAACGCCACGATGGCGGCGAAGCCCCAGGCCACGCTGTGGAAGCCCTTGGTGATGTTCTCGGCGCCGAGGCTCGGGCCGATGGTCAGTTCCTCGATGATCTCCATCGGCGCGGCCAGGGCGCCGGCGCGCAGCAGCAGCGCCAGGTCGTTGGCCTCGTTCACGCTCATGGAGCCCGAGATCTGGAAGCGGGTGCCCAGCTCGCCCTGGATGACGGGCGCCGTCAGCACTTCACCCTTGCCCTTTTCGAACAGCAGGATGGCCATGCGCTTCTTCAGGTTCTCGCGGCTGACCTCGCGCATGATGCGGCCGCCCTTGGCGTCCACCGTCAGGTCCACCTTGGGCTGCTGGGTCTGCTGGTCGAAGCCCGGTTGGGCGTCGGTCAGGCTGTCGCCCGCCAGGATGACCTGCTTCTTCACGATGACCGGCCGGCCGCCGCGTTCGATGTAGCGCTCGGAACCGAACGGTACCGGGCCCGTGCCCAGTTCGGCCGCGCGCGCCTCGCTGCTTTCGTCCACCAGGCGCATCTCCAGCGTCGCGGTGCGGCCCAGGATGGCCTTGGCGCGGCTGGTGTCCTGCACGCCGGGCAGCTGCACCACGATGCGGTCCGCGCCCTGCTGCTGGATCACCGGCTCGGCCACGCCCAGCTCATTGATACGGTTGTGCAGCGTGACGATGTTCTGCTTGAGCGCCTGCTCCTGGATGCGGCGGGCCGCGTCCGGCTTGAGCGTGGCCACGATCTTGTATTCGGCGCCGTCGGGGCTGTCGGTTGCCTGCAGGTCGGCGAACTGGTCCTGCAGCACCTTGCGGATGGCGGCCACCGTCTGCGTGTCGCGGGCGCGGATCTCCACCTGCTGGCCATTGCGGGCGATGCCGCTGTGGCGCACGTTGGCTTCGCGCAGCTGGCTGCGCAGGTCGCCGGACAGCGACTCGGCGCGCTTGGTCAGCGCCGCCTGCATGTCCACCTGCAGCATGAAGTGCACGCCGCCGCGCAGGTCCAGGCCCAGGTACATGGGGACCGCGTGGATGGCGGCCAGCCACTGCGGCGAATTGGACAGCAGATTCAGCGCCACCACGTACGGCGCATCGTCCTGGTTGGGCGCCAGCGACTTCTGGATGGCGTCACGCGCTTTCAGCTGCGTGTCCGTGCTGTCCAGCCGCACCTTCACCGAGTTGGGGTCCAGCAGCACCAGCTCCGGCTTGATGCCGGCGGCCGAAAGCGCCTGCTCGACCTTCGCCTGGGTGGTGGCGTCGATCCTGACGGTGGACTTGGCGGCCGAGACCTGCACGGCCGGCGCCTCGCCGAAGAAGTTGGGCAGGGTGAAGAGCACCCCCACCAGCAGCGCGACCACCAGGATCGCGTATTTCCAGACGGGATATCTGTTCATGGTTGAGCGTTGGGTGTTGAGCGTCCAGCGGGCGGGACAGTTCCCGCTCAGCGCCCAACGCTCAACGCTGAACCTGTTATTTGATCGAGCCCTTGGGAAGGACCTGGACCACGGAGCTGCGCTGGACCTGCACTTCCACGCCGCTGGCGATCTCCAGCGTGACGAAGCTGTCACCCAGACGGGTGACCTTGCCCAGCAGGCCGCCGGCGGTGGCGACCTCGTCGCCCTTGGCCAGCGCCTCGATCATGGTGCGATGTTCCTTCTGCCGCTTCATTTGCGGGCGGATCATCACGAAGTACAGCACCACGAACATGAGCACCAGCGGCAGCATGCTCATGAGGGAGGATTGCATGTCGCCCCCGGCGGCGGCGGCCGGCGCGGTCTGGGCATAGGCGGAAGAGATGAACACGGAGGCTCCAGCGGATTCGGGTTGTCGAACGCGGGCGCCCCGCCGTGCCCCGAGGGCTGCGACCGGGCGCACAAGAGCGGGATTGTAAGTCGGGGGACGTGCCCCGCCGCGCCGCGCCGGGGTAGCTGAAGGGGTACTTCAGGCAGCTTGGCGCACGGACTCGGCCGGCTGGCGCCAGCGGGCCATCAGCTCGTCCCAGCGGGGGCGGGCCGCCGCCAGGTGGCGCTCCTTCACGTGGCCGAAGCCGCGGATCTGCTCGGGGATAGCGGCGATCTCCAGCGCCAGGGCGTGGTTCGCAGGCGACAGTTTCGCCAGCACCTCCTCGATGCTGCGGCGGTACTCGCCGATCAGCGCGCGCTCGGTGCGGCGCTCCTCGGTGTAGCCGAACACGTCCAGCGCCGTCCCGCGCAGGCCGCGCAGCTTCGCCAGCGCCCGGAAACCCAGCGCCATGGCCGGGCCGTACTTGCGCTTGACCAGCTCGCCCTTCTCGTTGCGCTTCGCCAGCAGCGGCGGCGCCAGGTGGTAGTTCACCTTGTAGTCGCCTTCGAACATGGCGGCGACGCGCTCCTGGAAGCCGGTCTCGGTGTGCAGGCGGGCCACCTCGTACTCGTCCTTGTATGCCATCAGCTTGAACAGGTAGCGGGCCACGGTCTCGGCCAGCGAGGTCTTGCCCAGCGGCGCCTCGGCCGCGCGCACCTTCTCGACGAACGCCTGGTACTCGCGCGCATAGGCCGCGCTCTGGTACGCGGTGAGGAACTCCACGCGGCGGGCCACCAGCGTCTCCAGCGTCTCGCGCTTCTTCAGCTCGATGACCTGCGCGGGCGTGAGCAGCTTTTCCACGCGCGCCGGGTCGTGCGCCGCCTGGCGGCCCCATTCGAAGGCCGCCTTGTTCGCGTCGACGGCCACCGCGTTCAGCTCGATGGCGCGCATCAGCGCCTCGCGGCCGATCGGCACCCAGCCCTTCTGCCACGCGTAGCCCAGCAGCATGGGGTTGGTGTAGATGCTGTCGCCCATCAGCTTGGTGGCCGCCGCGTCCGCGTTGAACGCGCCCACCGCGCCATCGCCCACCGCCTTGGCGATCTCCGCCGTGCAGGCATCGGCGGGATTGGCCCAGCCGGTGTTTCGCACGAAAGCCGCGGTCGGCGTGGCGTGCGCGTTCAGCGCGACGTGCGTGCGGCCCTGGCGCATGCGCAGCGCCGTTTCCTTGCCGGCGGCGACGATGGGATCGCAGCCGATGACCAGGTCGGCCGCGGCCATGCCGACGCGCGTGGTGTGGATCGCTTCCGGTGAATCACCCACCAGCACGTGGCTCCAGGTGGCGCCGCCCTTTTGCGCCAGGCCCGCCGCATCCTGCGTGACGATGCCCTTGCCCTCGATGTGCGCGGCCATGCCCAGCAGCTGGCCGATGGTGATGACGCCGGTGCCGCCCACGCCCGCCACCACGATCCCGTAGGCGCCGTGGATCGCAGGCAGCGTCGGCTCGGGCAGCTCGCCCAGTTCGTACGGCGACACGGCCTTGGCTTTTTCCTTGGCCTTGAGCCTGCCGCCTTCCACGGTGACGAAGCTGGGGCAGAAGCCCTTCAGGCAGCTGGTGTCCTTGTTGCAGGTGCTCTGGTTGATGGTGCGCTTGCGGCCGAACTCGGTTTCCAGCGGTTCCACCGACAGGCAGTTGCTCTTCACGCCGCAGTCGCCGCAGCCTTCGCACACCAGGTCGTTGATCACCACGCGCACGGCCGGATCGACCATGGTGCCGCGCTTGCGGCGGCGGCGCTTTTCGGTGGCGCAGGTCTGGTCGTAGACGATGGCCGTGGTGCCGGGGATCTCGCGGAACTCGCGCTGGATGGCGTCGAGCTCGTCGCGGTGCTTCACTTCGACGCCGGGCGGCAGCGACCGTTCACCCTGAGCCTGTCGAAGGGCCGTGTACTTCTCCGGCTGGTCGGTCACGACCACCAGCTTGCTCACACCTTCGGCCACCAGGCTGTGCGAGATCTGCAGCACCGAGTGGCCCTCCGGCCGCTCGCCCACCTGCTGGCCGCCCGTCATGGCGACCGCGTCGTTGTAGAGGACCTTGTAGGTGATGTTCACGCCCGCCGCGATCGACTGGCGCACGGCCAGGAGGCCGCTGTGGAAGTAGGTGCCGTCGCCCAGGTTGGCGAACACGTGCTTTTCGTTCGTGAACGGCTGCTGGCCGACCCAGGGCACGCCTTCGCCGCCCATCTGCGTGAAGCCGACGGTGGCGCGGTCCATCCAGGTCGCCATGAAGTGGCAGCCGATGCCGGCCATCGCGCGCGAGCCGTCGGGCACGACGGTGGACGTGTTGTGCGGGCAGCCCGAGCAGAACCAGGGCAGGCGGTCGCCCTTGACCTCCAGCACCTGCATGGCCCGTTCCTTGGCTTCCAGGATGGCCAGCTGCGCGTCGATGCGCACCTGCGTGTCGGCGTCCAGGCCCAGCTTGCGCAAGCGCCGCGCGATGGCGCGCGCGATGATGGCCGGCGACAGGTCGGCGTTGGCGCGCAGCAGCGCGTTGCCCGTGGGGTTGGGCATGGACCATTCGCCGCCGCTGCCTTCCACCTCGTCGAACTTGCCCAGCACGGTGGGGCGCACGTCGTCGCGCCAGTTGTACAGCTCTTCCTTCAGCTGGTATTCGATGACCTGGCGCTTTTCCTCCACCACCAGGATCTCGCGCAGGCCGGTGGCGAACTCGCGGGTGGCCTGCGCTTCCAGCGGCCACACCACCGCCACCTTGTGCAGGCGGATGCCGATGCGGCGGCAGGTCTCTTCGTCCAGGCCCAGGTCGGCCAGCGCCTGGCGCGTGTCGTTGTAGGCCTTGCCGCTGGCGATGATGCCGAAGCGATCATGGGGCCCTTCGATCACGTTGTGGTTCAGGCGGTTGGAGCGCACGTACGCGAGGGCCGCGTACCACTTGTAGTCAAAGAGGCGCGCCTCCTGCTCCAGCGCGGCGTCGGGCCAGCGGATGTGCACGCCGCCGGGCGGCATCGTGAAGTCTTCGGGCAGTTTCACCTGCACGCGCTCGGGGTCGATCATCGCCGTAGCGCTGGACTCGACGATCTCCTGGATGGTCTTCATGCCGGTCCACACGCCGGCGTAGCGGCTCATCGCGAACGCGTGCACGCCCAGATCCAGGATGTCCTGCACGTTGGCCGGGAAGAACACCGGCAGGCCGCAGGCCTTGAAGATGTGGTCGCTCTGGTGCGCGGCCGTGGAGCTCTTGGCGACGTGGTCGTCGCCCGCCACCGCGATGACGCCGCCCCACGGCGTGGTACCCGCCATGTTGGCGTGCTTGAACACGTCGGAGCAGCGGTCCACGCCGGGACCCTTGCCGTACCAGATGCCGAACACGCCGTCGAACTTCTGCGGCTCCTTCGGCGCGAAGCCCAGCTGCTGCGTGCCCCACAGCGCGGTGGCGGCGAGTTCCTCGTTCACGCCGGGCTGGAACACCACGTTCTGCGCCTGCAGGTACTTCCTGGCCTTCCACAGCGCCTGGTCGTAGCCGCCCAGCGGCGAACCGCGGTAGCCGCTGACGAAGCCGGCGGTGTTCTTGCCCGCCAGCGCGTCGCGCTGGCGCTGCAGCATCGGCAGCTTCACCAGCGCCTGCACGCCGCTCATGAAGGCGCGCCCGTAGTCGAGCGAGTACTTGTCGTCCAGCGTGACGGTCTCGAGTGCCTTGCGAATGTGTTCGGGCAGGGGGGCGTTCACTTTGTGCTTGTCTCCGGGCTAAGCGGCACAGTGTAGGCAAGCGGGGGCGATATGTCTTTGCTTTTGATGCCGTGAACAGGCTAGGATGAGAAAGGATTTTTCTCGTTTGACCAATCCATGGAAAGACTCGACAAGTTCGACCTGCGCATCCTGCAAGAGCTGCAGGACGACGCGCGGCTCACCAACGCCGAACTGGCGCAGCGCGTGGGCCTGTCGGCCGCGCCCTGCTGGCGGCGCGTGCGCGCGCTGGAAGAGGCGGGCTACATCAAGGGCTACCACGCCGAGATCGACCGCCACAAGATCGGCCTGGGCGTGCTGGCCTTCGTGCGGCTGGACGCCGACCGCAACACCGGCGAGCGCACGCGCGCGATGGAGGAGGCGATCCGCAAGATTCCCGAGATCGTCTCCTGCCACTACATCAGCGGCGCCGGCACGTTCGAACTGCAGGTGGTGTGCAGCGACCTGGACGCGTTCTCGCAGTTCGCGCGGCAGGTGCTGATCAACCTGCCGAACGTCAAGGACATCCACACCAGCTTCTCGCTGGGCGAAGTGAAGGCCAGCAGCGCCTGGCCGCTGAAGCACCTAGCAAGCTGAGGTTCAAGCGCCGTGACACTTGAGCGAAGCGCTCGCGTTCACGGCCCAGTCATCGTCGCTGCCGAAAGTGCGAGGCCCCACCACCTGGAGGCCTCATGCCCGACAACGATCAGATCGGCATCGATCCCGATGACCGCGAGAACAACAACAGCGCCAACACCGACTTCGACTCGCTCCTGAAGGCGCGCCTGCACCGCCGCCACCTGCTTCGCGGCGGCGTCGGCGCCATGGCCGTCGCCGGCCTGGGCCCGCTGGCCCTGAGCGCCTGCGGCGGCGGCAGCGCCGCGGCAGCCGCCGCGGCGCCGGCGGAGCAACTGCCCGCCGCCAGCCTGAAACTGGGCTTCAACGCCGTGCCCAAGGACCTGGCCGACCGCCTGGTGGTCGCCGACGGGTACACGGCCACGGTGATCTACGCCACCGGCGATTCGATCGACCCGGCCGTCACCGACTACGCCAACAACGGCACCGATGCCAGCTTCGCCCGCCGCGCGGGTGACCACCACGACGCCATCGAATACTTCGGCATGAACGCCGCCGGCACCGCGCGCGATCCGCTGAACGCCGACCGCGCGCTGCTGGCCATGAACCACGAGAACATCGCCGGCACGGTGGTGTTCATGCACGCGAACGGCCAGACCAACCCGGCGGGCGTGCGGCCCGAAGCCGAGGCGATCAAGGAGCTGGAAGCGCACGGCGTGTCCATCGTCGAGATCCAGAAGGCGGGCGGGCGCTTCGCGGTCAACAAGAACTCCGCGTTCAACCGCCGCGTCACCGCGCGCACGACCATGGAGATCAACGGCCCCGTGCGCGGGGACGTCCTGGCGCGCACGCTGTTCTCGCCCACCGGCACGCAGACGCGCGGCACCATCAACAACTGCGCCGCGGGCCAGACGCCGTGGGGCACCTACCTCACCTGCGAAGAGAACTGGGCCGGCTATTTCCGCCGCGCGGCCAGCGACACCGGCCGCACGGCCAAGGAAACGACGGCCTTCCGGCGCGTGGGCCTGCTGCCCGGCGCCAACGGCAACAACCGCTGGTTCACCGTCGTGCCCGCCGATCCCACCAGCACCGAGTTCAGCCGCTGGGACGTGACGGCCACCGGCGCCGACGAGACCACCGACTTCCGCAACGCGCACAACACGTTCGGCTGGGCGGTGGAGATCGACCCGTTCGCGCCCGCCTCGGTGCCGCGCAAGCGCACGGCCCTGGGCCGCTTCGCGCACGAAGGCGCCAGCTGCAGCGTGCCCGTGGCCGGCAAGCCGCTGGCCTTCTACATGGGCGACGATTCGCGCGGCGAGTACGTCTACAAGTTCGTCTCGCAATCCGCCTGGGACCCGGCGGACGTCGCGGGCGGGCTGGCGGCTGGCGACAAGTACCTGGACACGGGCACGCTGTACGCGGCGCGCTTCAACGCCGACGGCACCGGCACCTGGCTGAAGCTGGACATGAGCAACGCGGCGATCACCGGCTACGCGCCGTACGCTTTCGCCAACCTGGCGGACGTGCTGGTCAACGCGCGCATCGCGGCCGACGCCGCGGGCGCCACCAAGATGGACCGCCCCGAGTGGGCCGCCGTCAACCCGCGCAACGGCGAGGTGTACGTCACCATGACCGAGAACCCCGACCGCGGCAACGTCGGCAGCAGCAGCAACAACAACCCCAACCCGCCGCTGGACGCCGCCAACCCGCGCTACTGGCTGGACAAGAAGGGCGCCGCCAACCAGAAGGGCAACGTCAACGGCCACATCGTGCGTCTGCGCGAGACCGGCAACGATCCCTCGTCCAGCACCTTCGACTGGGACATCTTCCTGTTCGGGGCGCAGGCGCATGCCGACGCGGGCATCGACGACGTGAACTGGCAGGCCAACGTCAACCTGTCCGGCCTGTCGGACTTCAACGACCTGTCCAAGCCGGACGGCTGCTGGTTCTCGCGCGCGACCGGCATCCTGTGGATCGAGACCGACGACAACACCTACACGGACGTCACCAACTGCATGCTGCTGGCCGCCATCCCGGGCCAGTACGGCGACGGCGCCACCGTGACCGTGGTGAACAAGCCGGACGGCAGTCCCAACGCGGCCGTCGTGGCCAACGTGGACGTCACGACGCGCATGGGCCGCAAGATGAGCGACACGACGTTCAAGCGCTTCCTCACCGCGCCCAAGGGCGCGGAGGTGACGGGCGTGACGGAATCGCCGGACGGCCGCGCGCTGTTCGTCAACATCCAGCACCCGGGCGAGAACACCGCCGTCGCCAACATCGGCACGCCGGCCCTCTACGAAAGCCACTGGCCCGGCAACGGCGCCGGCGTGGCCGCCTACGGGCCCGGCGGCGCGAACGCGCGGCCGCGTTCCTCGACCATCATGATCACCCGCAACGACGGCGGGCTGATCGGCACCTGAAGGCGCTCAGGCCAGCCTGCGCCGCGGCGGCCTCTGCGGCCCCGCGGCCCACCGGGCGCGCCAGGAAATACGTGGTCATGCGGCCCTTGCCCTTGACCTCGATGCCGCCGCGCTCCTCGAAGGCGAACTGGCCGAGCAACTCGTCGCGCACCGCCTCCGTCACGTGCACGCGGCCCGGCTCGCCGCCCGATTCCATGCGGCTGGCCACGTTCACGGTGTCGCCCCACACGTCGTACAGGAAGCGCTTCACGCCGATCACGCCCGCCACCGCGGGGCCGACGTGCAGCCCGATGCGCAGGCGGAAAGCCGTGCCGTGCTCCGCGTTGTACGCATCGATGGCGTCGAGCATGTCCAGCGCCAGCTCGGCCAGGTCGGCCGTGCGCCGCTGCGAGACGGCCATGTACGCGTCGCCGATGGTCTTGATCTTCTCCAGCGAGTGGCGGTCCACCAGGTGATCGAAGCGCGAGAAGATGTCGTCGAGCACTTTCACCACCGACTGCGGCGGCAGCGAACTCGAGTAGTTCGTGAACCCCACCAGGTCGGTGAACATCACGCCCATGCCGTCGAAGCGCACCGCGTTCACGCGCTCGTTCGCCTTCAGTTCATCGGCGATGGACGTGGGCAGCACGTTGTAGAGCACCTTGTCGGCGCGGGCCCGCTCGTGTTCCGCGCGCTGTTTCTCGGCGAACAGCTCCACGTTGCGGAAGTAGGTGTAGCGGTCCAGGTTCACCGCCACGATGGCGATGGACACCGGGTTGACCATCGCGTTCAGCAGGTCCTGCCCGGTGTTCACGTGGAAGACGATGAAGGCGAAGATCAGCGCCACGCCCGCGAAGTACATCGCATGCCGCACGGGGCGCGGCGTGCACAGCACGGTGGCGACGAAGACCGCGCCCAGCGCGAACATCGACAGGTCGCCAACGATGGTCCAGTTGATGATGGCGATCAGCGTCGTCAGCACCAGGATGGCGGCGGCCAGTCCCGTCAGGCAGGCCTGTGTGTGGCGGCGCGCCACCGGCCGGCTGTTGACCCACACGGCGCCCAGCACCACCAATTCGGCCGCGATGTGCCACAGCGCCATCGCGATCCAGGAGGGGTCGTGGCGGCGCGCCGGGTCGAACAGCATCGGCACGTCCACCGACAGCGCCACCGCCGGGATCAGCAGCGCGGCCGCCTTGCAGAAGCCCACGCCCTGGCTCCAGGACTTGTGCGCCAGCCAGCCGGCGAACTCGGGATGGGACGCCATCGCCGCGCGGGAGGCCGCGGCTTGGGCGGAGGAAGACGGCGGGGATTTGGACATGGGGTCAGGCAGGCCGGCAGTGGAGGTCGCGGGGCTGCGGCTGGAGCAGGTGCACCACCGCTTCGCTCGCCTGCGCGCCGAGGCCGAACTCGGCACGCGCACGCGCGTTGGAGAAGACGCTTTGCTGCGGCGTCACGCCGCCGGCGTCGCGCAGCAGCACTTCGCGCCCGCCGGGCAGGCCGTCGACTTGCACTTCGTCCTGCAGCACGCGCAGCCGCAGCTGCAGCCCGTCGTCGCAGCGCAGCCGGATCACGCCCGCCTCGTCCGCCGGCGGCGGCGAGGTCGCCGAGCGCTTGGGCAAGGTCTCGCGCGGCGGCGGCGCCTCGCTGGCGGGCGGCGGATCGCGCATCGCGCAGGCGGCCAGCAGCGCGGCAGCCGCCAGCAGGAGGATTCGGTTTTGCTTCTTCATCTTGGCCACAACGCCCACAGCCGCAGCGGCTGCTTCAGGCGCCCTGCGAGTTCGCCGGCTTCCGGCCCCGCGCCCGCGAACCAGTCGGCGCGCACGGCGCCGACGATGGCGCTGCCGGTGTCCTGCGCCAGCACCAGGCGTTGCAGCTGCACGGTCGGGCCCGTGGAAGCCAGCCACACCGGCGTGCCGTAGGGGATGCTGTCCTTGTCCACCGCGATGGAGCGGCCCGCGGTCAGCGGCACGCCCTGCGCGCCGCGCGGACCGAGCTCGGCGTCCGGCAACGGTTCCTCGCGAAAGAACACCACGCGCGGATTGCTCCACAGCAGCTCGTTCAGCCGCTGCGGGTTGTCGCGCAGCCAGGCCTTGATGCCGGGCCACGACGCGTCGCGTACCGCGCCCTGCTGCAGCAGCCAGCCGCCCACGCTGCGGTAAGGCTGGTCGTTGCTGCCGGCGAACGAAAGGCGCACCACGCGCTGGCTGCCGTCACCCTCGGCGACCCGCAACCGGCCCGAACCCTGGATCTGCAGCACCAGCGCGTCGAGCGGATCGGCCAGCCAGGCGATCTCGCGGCCGCGCAGCTGCTCGCGCGGTTCGGGCAGCGTGTCGATCTCCTGCCGCGTGTACCAGGGCTTGCGGCTCGCCAGCGTGGCGGGCGGCCGGTACAGCGGCACGGTGTGGCGCGCCGTGGGCTGGCGCGACGCATCGAGCATCGGTTCGTAGTACGCGGTGAGCAGGCCATCGGCCGGCCCCTGCAGCGGTTCGATGCGGTAAGGCTGCAGGTTGCGCCGCATCCAGTCGCGCTGCTCGCTCGGCGCCGCGATGGACAGCTGCCGCACCTGCGGGCACAGCGCCGCGAAAGCCGCGGGCGGGCGCTCGCAGCTGCGCAGCCAGGCGTTCCACGCTTCGTACAGCACGTCGTCTTCGAAACCCGGCAGGTCGCTCCAGCGCACCGGCCACCAGCGGCTCTTGCCTTGCACGATGGGCGCGCCGGCGACGGACGGCTCGGCCGTGGCGGCAGGCGGCGCCGCGGCCACGGGGGCGGACGGGGCCTCGACCGGCGGCGGGGCCGAGGCGCATCCCGCGAGCATTCCTACAATCGCCACCAGCCTCGTCATTCTTCTCATGCTGCTGATTTTGCTGGAAGCGCTGCTCGCGCTGGCGCTCTTCGTGCTCATCGTGTGGTGGACCATGTTCTCCGGCCGCCCCAAGGGTGAGCCGCCGAAGGACGACGACCCGCCGCCGCGCGACTGACGGTGGTTGCCGGTCCGCCGCCGGCCCGAAATCCCGGCCCCGGGAACTGTCGAGCTCCGCCGCGGTCCGACCCATCCATGTCCGCACGTTCCTCGTTCACCCGCCGCACCCTGCTGGCCGCATCCCCCTGGCTGTTCGGCGCCGCCCGCGCCGCGCAGCTGCCCGCCGCGCTGGAGGCCCTGCCCCGCACACCGAAGATGCCGGTGGTCTTCATCGGCCACGGCAGCCCGATGAACGTGATCGAGGACAACCCCTGGCGCCCGCAATGGGGAGCGCTGGGCGCGCGCTTCGGCCGCGACTTCCCGCGGCCGAACCTGGTGCTGTGCATCTCGGCCCACTGGCTCACCGAAGGCTGGTGGGTCACCGGCATGGCCAGCCCCAAGACCATCCACGACTTCGGCGGCTTCCCGCAGGCGCTGTTCGACCAGCGCTACCCCGCGCCGGGCGCGCCCGCCATCGCTTCCGCCTTGTCGGCCGCGAACAAGCCGCGGCGCCTGCAACTGGACACGAAAGAGTGGGGCTTCGACCACGGCGCCTGGTCGGTGCTCAAGCCCATGTTCCCCAAAGCCGACATCCCGGTGCTGCAACTGAGCCTGGACTATGGCCGCCCACCCGCCGAACACCTGGCGGCCGGCGCCGCGCTGAAGGCGCTGCGCGAACGCGGCGTGCTGGTCGTCGGCAGCGGCAACGTGGTTCACAACCTGCGCGCGACGCAGCGAGGCGCCGCGCCCCACCAGGCCTACGACTGGGCCGCCGTGTTCGACCGCTGGGCCGCACCGCTGATCGACAAGGCCGACGGCCGAACACTCGCCGCGTTCCAGGGACAGGGCGAGCTGGCGGCGCTGGCGCATCCCTCGCACGACCACCTGCTGCCGCTGTTGCACGCGGTGGGCGCGGTCGACCCGGGCGAGAAGGCGGCGCAGTTCGCGCTGGGGTTCCAGAGCGGCTCGATCTCGATGCGGTCGGTGGTCTGGGGCTGAATTCAAATGAACTACTACACCTGGTTGGTGGACGATGAAGACGACTCCTTCGCGTGGTTTCTGGACACACCGAAGGAGTTGATGGAAACGGACTACCTGCTGCGAAAGGGGAACCCTTGCAAGGAGTGGTTCACTGAAGGCATGGTGTTCGATCTCTCCGAAGAGCGTGGCTCCGCGCTGACGGATGCCATTCCCAACACCGATCGACTCCTCGTCGTCTCGGAGAAGCTCAAGGACCTCCTTGAACGGCATGCCCCGGAAGATTCCATCGAGTTCCTGCCCGTGCGGCTGCGCACGCCCGAGGGGCGGCTGATTCCCCAAGCCTATTTCGTCGCCAACGTCCTGGGTACCGTGGCGTGCGTGAACCGGGAAGAATCAAAGTTCACCATGAACGCCATCCTGAAAGACCAGGTCGGGCGATTCCAGCACCTGGTGCTTGACGAACCGGCCATCCC
This sequence comes from Ramlibacter humi, assembly GCF_004681975.1. GTDB lineage: Bacteria > Pseudomonadota > Gammaproteobacteria > Burkholderiales > Burkholderiaceae_C > Ramlibacter > Ramlibacter humi. Next base: position 334,424 of record NZ_SMLK01000003.1, on the reverse strand, counting down.
GGACGGGAAGAAGATCTTCCGGTTGGCGGAATTGAGGACGCTGATCATTGCGCGGCAGGACCTTGCGCAGGCGATCGTCGACGCCGACTGCACCGGGATGCTCTTCATTCCCTTGAAGGACTACGGCGCCGAGTTCCGTTCTGATGTGACGGACGACGACGAGGATGACTAGCGCGGGAGGCTAAGCGCCGTCCACGCCGCGCAGCACGTTGGCCAGCTCCACGGCCGACTTCACTTCCATCTTGTCGAACACCCGCGCGCGATGCACTTCCACCGTGCGCACGCTGATGGCCAGCTGGTCGGCGATCAACTTGTTGGGCAGGCCCTTGGCGACCAGGCGCATGACGTCGCGTTCGCGCTCGGTCAGTTCCGCCAGCCGCGCCGCCAGCCGTTCGGCTTCGCGCCGCTGCGCCAGCACCTCGCTGGACCGGCGCAGCGCCTGCTCGACGCGGTCGACCAGCGCGTTGTCCGAGAACGGCTTCTCGCAGAAGTCGAACGCGCCACGCTTGACCATGTCCACCGCGGTGGGCACGTCGGCATGGCCGGTGAGGAAGATCACCGGCATCGCCTCGACCAGCCCGCGTTCGGCGATGCGCTCGAAAAGCGCCAGGCCGCTCATGCCGGGCATGCGCACGTCCAGCAGCAGGCAGCACGGGTGGGCGGGGCGAAAGCCCCCCTCCAGCAGCGCCTCGAAAGCTTCCGCGTCCTCGAAGCGCTCGCTGGCCAGGTGGCGCGAGCGCAGCAGCCACGCCAGCGCTTCGCGCACGCTCTCGTCGTCATCGACGATGAAGACGGTGGCGTCGGGCGCGGGTTGCATCAGGCGGTGGGCAGGGCGGCCGCCGCGGGCGCCGCAACGGAAGCGGCGTTGCCGGTGGGCAGCGTGAAGCGGAAGATCGTACCCCGCGGACGGTTGGGCTCGAAAGCGAGAAATCCGCCATGCTGCTCGACCACCGTGCGGCACAGCGACAAGCCCAGCCCCATGCCTTCCGCCTTGGTGGTGAAGAAGGGCGTGAACAGCTGCTCGCGCACTTCCTCGGGGATGCCGGGGCCCTGGTCGGCCACCGAGAATTCCAGCCAGCCGGTGCGCGCCGATCCATCGTCCGGCACCGCGCGGCGCAGCTGCAGCAGCAGCGAGGGCTGCGCGATGCGCGCCTCGTCCATCGCCTGCATCGCGTTGCGGGCCAGGTTGAGCAGCACCTGCTCCACCATCGTGCGGTCGCACAGCACCGGAGGCAGGTCGGGAGCGATGCGCGTTTCCACCTGCACGCGCAGCTTGCGCGCCTGCAGCGTCACCAGCGGCATCACCGCGTCCATCAGGTCGCGCGGCGCGACCAGTTCGCGCGCCTTGTCGCGGCGGCGCACGAAGTCGTGCACGCTCTTGATCACCTTGCCCGCGCGCTCGGCCTGTTCGGCGATGCGGCGCAGCGCCAGATGCAGGTCGCCGGCGGCCGGCGCGCCCCGGTCGGCGCCCAGCAGGTTCATGGAGCCGGTGGCGTAGCTGGCAATGGCCGCCAGCGGCTGGTTCAGCTCGTGGCTGAGCAGCGACGCCATCTCGCCCACGGTGGCCAGGCGCGCGGTGGCCTGCAGCCGCTCCTGGCTGGCGCGGGAGAGTTCCTCCACGCGGCGCTGTTCGCTGATGTCCAGGAACGCGCTCATCCAGCCGGTCTGCAGGCCCTGCGCGTTGATCAGGGGCGCCTCGATGATCAGCACCGGGAAGCGCGAGCCGTCCTTGCGCATGAAGACCGATTCGAAACCTTCGCGCGGCGGCGCGTGCCGGCCCGCCAGCCGCACCTCCTGCCGCTTCTGGTACTCGCCCACCAGTTCCGGCGGCCAGTAGGGCGCGGGCGCGCTGTGGCCCAGCAGCTCGTCGGGCGAAAAGCCCACCATGGCGCAGAAAGCCGGGTTCACGTAGGTGATGCGGCCGCTCAGGTCGCGCGCGCGCAGGCCGGTCACCAGCGAGTCTTCCATCGCCTTGCGGAAAGCCAGCGCGTCGGCCAGGTCGCGTTCCACCTGCAGGCGCCGGCGCATGTCCTTGGCCAGCAGCAGCAACACGGACAGCAGCGCGATGGACATCGCGGTGACCAGCGCCGTGAGCACGTTGGGGAACAGGTCGGGCGCGGCGCGCCAGCTGTCCATGCGCAGCACCAGCGTGTTGCCCGGCAGGTCCAGCAGCTGCTGCGAGCTGAACACGCGGCTGCCGCGGCGCACCGCGCCGTGCACGGCCAGCCGCGTGCCGTCGGCCTCGGTGAACGACACCTCGTGGCTGCGCACCAGCTGGGGCCCGAGCAGGCTGGCCAGCATCTCGCCCAGCGAGTAGGTCGCCACCACGAACCCCGCCGGGTGGCCGCCGCTGACCTGCGGCAGGCACATCTCCATCACCTCGATGCCCAGCCCGTCCGGCTGCGGCACGAAGGCGCTCACGGAATAGCCCGGGCCGCTGCTGCGGCGCGCGTTGGTGCAGGCCAGGACGACGTCGGCGTGCGCGTTCTGCCGGCCCAGGCGCGCGAACGCCGGCGCGCGGTACGGCGTGTCCACCGCGGCAATCACGCCCAGCTGGTTGTCGCGCCACTCGATGCGCACCAGCTCGCGCCTCTCGTGCAGCAGCTTCTGCGCGTCCTGCGTCCAGCTGTCCCGGCTGGGCGTGCCCGCCTGCAGGGCCTGCAGCGACTGCACGTTGCGCGTGAGCGCCGCGCGGATGTCGCCGATGGCTTCGGCGTTGTCGCGCTCCAGCCGCGACTGCACCTGGCTCACCTCGTAGCGCCCGGCCAGCCACACCAGGGTGAGCAGCAGCGCCGCGACCAGCGCGATCAGGAGCATCCACAGGCCGCGCCGCGACAACGGCGGGCGCGGGCCCGGCGGTGCGGGCTCGCGCTCTTCCTGCGCCTCGGTCATAGCACCCGGTGATCCAGCGCCGGCAACTGGCGGCGCCACTGCGCTTGCGCGGCGGGGTCGAGATCGGCGGCGACCACGCCTTCGCCTTGCTCGGCGCGCTGCGACACCACCACGCCCCACGGGTCCACCACCAGGCTGTGGCCCCAGGTGCGGCGGCCGGTCTCGTGCACCCCGCCTTGCGCCGGCGCCAGCACCCAGGCCAGGTTCTCGATGGCGCGTGCGCGCAGCAAGGGTTCCCAATGCGCCTGGCCGGTGACGTAGGTGAAGGCGCTGGGCACCAGCAGCACGTCGGCGCGCAGCTCGCGGTACAGCTCGGGGAAGCGCAGGTCGTAGCACACCGACATGCCGATGCGCCAGTCGCGCCCGTCACGCGCGCGCAAGGTGAACGTGGCCGGGCCGCGGCCGGCTTCGATGACGCGCGCCTCGTCGAAGCGCTCTTGCCCGTTGTCGAAGCGGAACAGGTGGATCTTGTCGTAGCGCGCCACGCACTCGCCCTGCGGCGAGAAGGCGAGGCTGGTGTTGCGCACGTGCTGCTCGTCGCCGGCCGCCAGGGGCAGCGTGCCGCCCACCAGCCACAGGCCGTGTTCGCGCGCGGTGCGGGCGAGGAAGTCCTGGATGGGGCCTTCGCCGGGCGCTTCGCGCACGACGAGCTTGTCGGTGTCCTGCCGGCCCATGAGGCAGAAGTACTCGGGCAGCACGGCCAGCTCGCAGCCCTGTGCGGCGGCTTGCGCGACGAGGCGCGCGGCAGCTTCGAGGTTGTCCTGCACGCGCGGGGCGGACACCATCTGGATGGCGGCGGCTTTCATCGGCTGGCCTCCTTTTCGGTCGGCTTGTCGCCCGCGTTCGGCGCCGTGCTTGCGGCGGCGCCCTGGCGCGGCACGCGGGTGATGCGCGGGTCGGCCCAGCTGCCGTCGATCTGGAACTGCTGCGTGGCGGCGCGGGCCAGCGGCTGGCGCAGGAACAGCTGCGCGAGGAACGTGCCCAGGCCGATGGCCGGGTTGATGGCCGCGGCCACCAGCGATGCGGTGCCGGCATTGATCTCGGGCACCACCACGACGCGGATGTCCTGCGTCTCGCGCGCGATGTCGGCCTTGCCCTCCATCAGCACGGCGGCGTTCACGCCTTTCATCTGCAGGTTGTTGGTGGCGGCCACGCCCTGCTGGATGGTGACGTCGCCGCGCACGAAATCGAACTGGAAGCCCTCGCTGAACACGTCGCGGAAATCGAGCGACAGCCGGCGCGGCAGGGACTGCAGGCTCAGCACGCCCAGCAGCTTGGCCAGCCCGGGGTCGGCCTTGAGGAACTGGCCGTTGGCCACGTCGACGTGGAAGGCGCCCTGCATCGACGGGTAATCCAGCCCCAGCGGCGAACCCAGCCACGCGACCTGCCCCTCCATGCGGCCCGCTGCGCGGCGGATGACGTCCTTCATGCCCAGGCGCGCCAGCAGCTGGCCGGCGTCGGCGATGTCGAAGCGGAAGTTCATCACCGTGCGGCGGCGCTCGCTGCCGCGCGCCGGGCGCGCCGCCGCTTGCGCGTCCACCGCGGCCCAGTTGCCGGTGGCGGTGAACTGCGCCTCGGGCATCGAGAGCGCCAGCTTGTTCAGGCGCCATTCGCGCGTGCCGCCTTCGCGCCCGCCGCGGTTGACCGCGTCGATCTCCAGCTTGCCCAGCTTGCGGCCGCGCAGCTCGAAGTCGTCCACCACGATGTCCAGCGCCGGGATGCTGCCGGGCTGCTCGTCCAGCAGCGTCTCCACCGCGTTCGCCTGCGAGGCGGCGATGGCCAGGCGCGACAGGCGCGCGTACACGCGGCCCGCGCCGGCGCCGCTGGGCTGGCGGTATTCCAGGTAGCCGCCCAGTTCGTCCGCATCGACGTTGCCGCGCCAGACCTGGCCTTCGCGCGAGCCGCCGACCACCACGTTGTGCAGCGTGCGGCCCTCCACCGTGATCTGGCGTGCGCGCAGCGCCAGCATGTTCGGCAGGTAGCCCGATGCGTTCGACGGCGGCGCCGCGGTGCCGGCGCCCGGACGCGACGGGCTGGACGCGACGGCCACGCCGTCGAGCACCTGCTCCCAGGCGTCGATGCTGGCCGTGCCCAGTCGCACGTTGGCCGTCACGCCCTGCTCGGGCAGCACGGCGGTTTCGCCGGGCGGCAGGTTCAGCGCGATGGCGCCGCGCAGCACGCGCGGTTCGGCGCCCGAGATGTCGCGCACGTAGTTCACCGACACCAGCTTGCCCACTTCCACCGCCAGCCAGTCCTGCAGCGGCCCGCCGGCCGTGCCGGGCATCACCATGTTCTCGTAGCGCAGGGGCAGGGCTTCGTTCGCCGCCTTGGTGAGCGGCGCGGGCAGGTCGATCGCCAGTCCCTGCAGGCTGCTGGTGACCAGCACCTCCGGCTTGCCGCGGCGGAAGTTGACGGCCACCGCGTACGGCGCCGACCCGGTGGCCTGCTTCGCCAGGCGGGCGATGTAGCCCAGCTCGCGGGCCTGCCGCAACCCTTCGGCGGTGGCCACGCCTTGCGCGCGGATCTGCACCGTGGTCTCGCCGCCGTTGGCCGGCGTGCGCGTGCCGCCTTCGATGCGGACGTCGCCGCCGAAGGCCCGCGCCTGCGTGCCCGCCAGCGCGAAGCCGCGGTCGTTGAACGTCACCACGCCGCGGGCGCGCTGCAGCGCCGGCGTGTCCGGCGTGATCTGCACGTCGTTGCCCGCCAGCGTGACGGTGCCTTGCACCGTGCTGCGGGCCATCTGCGAGATGGGCAGGGAAAGCGCCAGCTTCACGTCGGCGTTGCCGTTGCCGCTGGCCTGCCCCAGCGCGTCCTGCGCCAAGGCGGAAATGGGCGAGCGCTGCACGATGGCCAGCGCCTCGGCCAGCGGGCCCTGCACCTCGCCGTCGACGCCGACGACGGTGTGCGCGAGGTCCGGGATCTCGGCGCGCGCCTTCACGCGCAGGCCCGGCGCGCCGGCGAAGCGGCCGTCCACGTCGTCCACCGTCATGCCGCCCTTGTCGAAGCTGAGGTGGCCCGACAGCTGCTGCAGCGTGGGCCAGGGCAGGCCCGCCGTCTTCACCACGCCGCGCGGCGCGAACGCGAAGGTCGCGTTGCGCACGTGGCCGCTGACGTGGAAATCGCCCGGGCCGGTGCGGAACGGGAAATGGTTCAGTTCGCCCTGCAGGCGGAACTTGCCGTCCGTCACGTCGGCCTGTGCCACGCCCTGGTGGACGTACTCGCGCGCGTCCTGCGGCACCACCAGCGGCAGGTAGCGCCACACCCGCGCGCCGTTGGCCCGCGCCAGCGTGCCTTTCAGGTCGATGACGCCGGGGAAGCGGTGCTGCGGGTCGGCCCCGGTGCGCCAGCTGGCCTCGCCTTCGCCCTGCGCGTCGGCGTTGGCGAAGCGCAGGTTCGCGGCGTTGACCGAGATGCGGTCGCCGTCCAGCGTCCACTGCACGTCGGTGGACAGCTGGTCGAAGGGCAGGACCGGGTCCTCGAACACGCCGGGCAGCTCCAGCGCGCCGCCCGCCAGCGACAGCCGGGCCTTGCCGCGCGACTCGCTGAAGTCGAAGTCGATGCTGGCGTTGCGCACGCCGGGCGTGCCGGCGGCGTGCTTGCCGTCCGCCGGTTCGTGCGGCGCCGAAGCCACGTACAGGCCGCTGATGCGGCCCTTGGCCTGGTACTTGCGCGGCGATTGCCAGGGGCCCTGCCAGCGCGCCTGCACGTTCTCCACCACGCCCTGCGGCGCGTAGCGGTCCAGCGCGGCATGGGTGGCGTCGCCCAGCGGCAGCCGGCCCGCCAGCTGGCCCAGCGCGCCCAGGTCCAGCCGGTCGGCGCGGAACTCGCCGCTGCCGCCTTCCTTGCCGCTTTCGTCGAACGAGGCGAACACGTTGCCGGCGGGCCAGCGCTGGCCTTCGGCGGTGACGAACTGCAGCTCGCTGGCCTGCAGCTCCCAGCCGCCGGGCAGCCGCTTGCCGCCCAGGCGCCCGGAGACGGAGGCCAGGGCCAGCGGCTGCAGCGAAGGCCCGAGCGTGGTGGACACGTCGGCGGCCGACACGTCGGCCACCCCGCCGACCACCTGGCCGCGGTCGACGTCGGCCCAGGCGCGCACGGCGCCGCGGCCGCTGTCAATGCGCACCTGCAGCTGGACGTACCGGTGCAGCTCGGCCAGGTCGACGCGGTGGAAGTCGGCGTGCAGCTGGCCGCTCCAGTCCTGCCAGCGGCCGGCGCGCCCGGACAGCAGCGGCTGGCGGAACATGCCCATGACGGTGAAGCGGTCGCCCCAGGCCGTCGGCGGGGTGGCGTCCAGGCGCATCGAATGGCGGCGCGCGGAGTTGCGCATCACCAGGTCGACGTTGGCCAGCTGCAGCGGCGGCGCGTCGCGCAGCTCGTCGGTCCAGCGCACGGTGCCGCCGCGGATGACGAATTCGGCTTGCTGGAAGAACCAGTCGGCGCCGCCGCCGTCGTCCTGGCCGCCGCGCGCGAGGTCCAGGCCGGCGACGAAGACGTGGCCGTCCTTGCCGCGGCGCACGTCCAGCTCCGGCCTTTCGATGTACAGCTGGTCGAAGCCCAGGTTCCACAAAGACCGCAGCGACAGCGCGGCCTCCACGCGCGGCAGGCGCAGGGCTTCGCGGCCGCCGGCATCCAGCAGCACCACGGATTCCAGCTGCAGCGAGGGCACGAGGCCGTCGCGCGTGGCGCTGACGGACCCGATGCGCACGGGGATTCCCAGGGCCCTGGAGGCCTGCATTTCCAGCTGGGGACGCCATTCGCCGATTCGCGGCACAATCCACGCGTGCAGCGCGCCCCAGGCGAGCAGCAACAGCAGCCAGGCGGTGGCCAGGAGCCACAGGAACCACTTCGCGCAGGCGGCATAGACCTTGAGCAGGCCCGAGGGAAGCGGCGGCGAATCGTTCATGAAGACTACGAGGTGGCAGGAATTATGAGCCCCGGTGCGCAAGCGGGTGAGATGCCGGTGGCCGCGCAGGGTTCCGCCTTCTCCCGGTTCGTCCAGCGCATCCGCCGCCGTTACGCCGCGGAAATGGACCTGCTGCCTCCCGGCGCACCCAGCCGCGACACGCTGCAGTCCACTTACGAAGCGTTGCTGGCGCGCGGCCACGACACCGGCGCGGCGCTGCGCATCCTGCGCCAGCTGGTGCTGGAACGCCTCGCGCGCCTGGACTGCGACGAGCAGGCGCCGCTGGCCACGGTCACCCTTTCCGTCACGCTGCTGGCCGAGTTCGCCCTGGACGCCGCCCTGCGCCACGCGCTGGCCGAGCTGGAAACGGTGCACGGCCGGCCGCTGGGCCCCGACGGCCAGCCGGCGCGCCTGTGGATCATCGGCATGGGCAAGCTGGGCGCGCGCGAGCTGAACGTCTCCAGCGACGTCGACCTGATCTACGTCTACGACCACGAAGGCGAAACGGCGGGGGTCGACGGCCGCGGCCGCCTCAGCCACCAGGAATTCTTCGCCAAGGCGGTGCGGCATGTGTACGCGCTGGTGGGCGAGACCACCGAGCACGGCTTCGTCTTCCGCGTCGACCTGGCGCTGCGGCCCAACGGCAACTCCGGGCCGCCGGTCGTTTCGCTCGACGCGCTGGAGGAATATTTCCTGGTGCAGGGCCGCGAGTGGGAACGCTTCGCCTGGCTCAAGAGCCGCGTGGTGGCGCCGCGCGCCTGGATCAAGGACGGCTCGGCGCAGGCGCTGCGTTCCGTGGTGCTGCCGTTCGTGTTCCGCCGCTACCTGGACTACGGCGTGTTCGATTCGCTGCGGGTGCTGCACCGGCAGATCCGCGAGCACGCCGCGCGCCGCAGCGCCGGCCGGCCCGAGCGCGCCAACGACGTCAAGCTCTCGCGCGGCGGCATCCGCGAGATCGAATTCATCGTGCAGCTGCTGCAGGTGGTGCGCGGCGGCCAGTTCCCCGAACTGCGCACGCGCCCCACGCTGGAAGCGCTGCAGCGCGTCGCGGCCGCGGGGCTGATGCCCGAGGCCACGGCGCAATCGCTGGCCCGCGCTTACGAATTCCTGCGCCGCGTCGAGCACCGCATCCAGTACCTGGACGACCAGCAGACGCACGTGCTGCCCATGGGCTGCGACGAAGGCGACGGCGACCTGGGCTGGATCGCGCGCACCATGGGCTACGCCGAATGCTGCCCGTTCCTGCACGAGCTGGACGGCCACCGCGAATTCGTCGCGCAGGAATTCGACAAGCTGCTGGGCGCCAACGAAGGCTGCAAGACCTGCGGCGGCCCCAAGGGCGGCAAGGCCGCGGCGCCCGATCTCGATGCCCTCTGCGAGCAGTTGCCCGGGCAGCTGCGCGAACGCATCGGCCGCTGGCGCGACCACCCGCGCGTGCTGGCGCTGCGCGAGGACGCGCGCAACCGCCTCTCGCGCCTGATCGCGCGCACCGGCCAGTGGCTGCTGGAAGGGCGCGTCAGCGAAGAAGCAGCGGTGCGCATGGCCGACTGGCTGGAACCGCTGCTGCGGCGCGAGAGCTATCTCGCGTTGCTGCTGGAGCGCCCCGGCGTGCACGAAAGATTGCTGCGCCTGCTGGGCGCGGCGCGCTGGCCCGCACGCTACCTGCTGCGCCATCCCGGCGTGATCGACGAACTGGCGAGCGAAGCGCTCTATGCGGAGCGATTCGACGCGCAAGCCTTCGAGCAGGAGCTGGAAGAGCGCCTGCGCGCGCTGCGCCGCACGAACGAGGACGACGACGAGTCGCTGCTGAACCTGCTGCGCCGCGCGCACCACGCCGAGGTGTTCCGCACGCTGGCGCGAGACGTCGAAGGGCGGCTCACCGTCGAACAGGTGGCCGACGACCTGAGCGCGCTGGCCGACGCGGTGCTGCGCGTCACCACGCGCTGGTGCTGGCAGCGGCTGAAGTCGCGCCACCGCGACGAACCTTGCTTCGGCATCATCGGCTACGGCAAGCTGGGCGGCAAAGAGCTGGGTTACGGCAGCGACCTGGACATCGTGTTCGTCTTCGACGACCAGGACGAACGCGCGCAGGAGGTGTACGGCGCGTTCGTGCACAAGCTGATCAACTGGCTGACCACCAAGACCGCCGAAGGCGACCTGTACGAGATCGACACGGCGCTGCGGCCCAACGGCAACTCCGGCCTGCTGGTCACCACGTTCGACGCGTACGCGAAATACCAGCAGGGACGCGGCAGCAACACCGCGTGGACCTGGGAACACCAAGCCATGACGCGCGCCCGCTTCGTGCTGGGCGGGGCCGACCTGCAGGCGCGCTTCGACGCCGTGCGCGAAGCGGTCATCACCGCGCCGCGCGACGAGGCGGCGCTGCGCACCGAGATCGTGGCCATGCGCAGCCGCGTGCGCGAGGCGCACCCGGTGAAGCCCGGCCTGTTCGACATCAAGCACAGCGAAGGCGGCATGGTCGATGCCGAGTTCGCCGTGCAGTTCCTGGTGCTCGCCGATTCGGGCAAGCATCCCGAGCTGGTGCCCAACGTCGGCAACATCGCGCTGCTGCAGCGCGCCGAAGCCGCGGGACTGCTGCCCGCGAAGGTGGGCCAGCGCGCCGCCGCGGCGTACCGCGAACTGCGCCGCCTGCAGCACCGCGCGCGCCTGGACGAAGCCTCGACCCAGGTGGCGCCCGCGCCGCTGGAAGCCGAGCGCGACGCCATCCACGCCCTCTGGTCCGCCGTCTTCGGTTGAGTTGGCGCCGGCGCGGGATGGTAGGCTTTCGGGCTGCTTCAAGCCGCGGGTGCCACCAGGCCCGCGCGCCCGGGCGCCAACGCCCGCACCAGAGAAGGATCCGATGAAGAAGCTCCGTGTGATCGCGGCAGCCGCGCTGCTGCCGTGGCTGGCAGGCTGCGCGTTGCCGCGGCCCCCGTCCGGCACCGCCGCCGAAGTCCCCGATCGCTGGTATGCGCCGCTGCCGCACGGCGGCACCCAGGCGGACCTGCAGCGCTGGTGGCAGCAATTGGGCGACCCGGTGCTGGTGGACCTGGTCGCCGCGGCGCAGACCGCCAACCCCAATGTCGCTTCCGCACGCTCGCGCATCGGGCAGGCGCGAGCCACGCGCGTGGCCGCGGCCGCCGCGTTGTGGCCCACGCTGGACGCGCAGGCTTCCACCAGCCGCGGCAGCCAGCAGGCGGAATTCCTGGGCACCACGGCCACCATCTCTCAGGTGGGTCTGCAGTCGACGTGGGAGCTGGACCTGTTCGGCGCCAACGGCGCGCGGCGCGACGCGGCGCAGGCGCGCCTGGCCGCCGCCGAGGCGGGCTGGCACGACGCGCGCGTGGCCGTCGCGGCCGAGACCGCCAACAGCTACCTGTCCTGGCGCACGTGCCAGCGCCAGCTGGTGGTCGCGGGCAACGACGCGCGGTCCCGCGGCGAAACCTCGCGCCTCACCGACCTGAGCATGAAAGCCGGCTTCACCGCGCCCGCGACCGCGGCGCTGGCCCGCGCCAGCGCGGCCGAGAGCGCGGCGCGCGAGACGCAGCAGCGCGCGGCATGCGAAACCGAGCTGAAGGCGCTGGTGGCGCTGACCGCCTTGCCCGAACCGGCGCTGCGCGAGAAGCTCGCCGCGGCCTGGAACGAGCCGCCGCTCACGGTGCTGGCCACCGTGCCCGCGCTGCCAGCGCAAGTGCTGGCGCAGCGGCCCGACGTGTTCAGCGCCGAACAGGAAGTTACTGCGGCCAGCGCCGAAGTGGGCGCCACGGATGCGGACCGCTACCCGCGCCTGTCGATCTCGGGATCCATCGCGCTGACTTCGGTGCGCGCCGACGGCATCAGCACCAGCGGCGGCACGTGGCAGGTGGGCCCGCTGGCCGTCTCGCTGCCGCTGTTCGACGCCGGCCGGCGCGCGGCGGCTTCGGACGCGGCGCGCGACCGCTACGACGAAGCGGCGGCGCTGTACCGCGCCAAGGTGCGCGACGCGGTGCGCGAGGTGGAGCAGGCGCTGATCGCCCTGGACAGCGCGCGCTCGCGCAACGAGAACGCGCGCATCGCGGCCGAGGACTACCGCCATTCGTTCAACGCCACCGAGGCGCGCTACCGCGCCGGCCTGGCCAGCCTGGTGGAACTGGAAGACGCGCGCCGCACGCTGCTGGCCGCGGAGACGGCGCTGGTGGGATTGCAGCGCGAAGGACTGGCCGCGTGGGTGAGCCTGTACCGGGCGGCAGGCGGCGGGTGGCGGCGCGGGGAAGGCGTCGCGGCCCGCTGATCGACAAGAAGAAACGCAAGCGAGAAGAAACCATGAAGCTCTCCCGACCCAAGATCGTCGCCCTGGTGGCGCTGGCCGTGGCGATCGTCATCGGCGCCGTCGTGGCGCTGCGCGGCAGCAAGCAGGATGCCGCGAAGAAGGACGAGAAGGCCGCCGGCGCCAAGCCCGCGCTGACCGTCGCCACCACCGTGCCGCAGCGCGTGCCGCTGCCGGTGCGCCTGTCGGCCAACGGCAACATCGCCGCGTGGCAGGAAGCCAGCATCGGCGCCGAAGCCGGCGGCCTGCGCATCACCGAAGTGCGCGTGAACGTGGGCGACCGCGTCGAGAAGGGCCAGGTGCTGGCCACCTTCGCCACCGATACGCTCAAGGCCGACCTGGGCCAGGCGAAGGCGGCGCTGGCCGAAGCCGATGCGGCGGCCGCCGACGCCGCCGCCAACGCCGAGCGCGCGCGCAGCCTGCAGCAGACCGGGGCGCTGAGCGCCTCGCAGATCAACCAGTACCTCACGGCCGAGAAGACCGCGCAGGCCCGCGTGCAGGCCGCGCGCGCGGCGTTCGACGTGCAGCAGGTGCGCCTGACGCAAAGCCTGGTGGTCGCACCCGACGCCGGCATGATCTCGGCCCGCACGGCCACTGTCGGCCAGGTGGTGGCCAACGGCACCGAGCTGTTCCGCCTGATCCGCCAGGGCCGCCTGGAGTGGCGCGCCGAGGTGACGTCGGCCGAACTCGGCAAGCTGGCGCCCGGCACCACCGCCAGCGTCACCGCCGCCAGCGGCGCCAGGCTCGCCGGCCGCGTGCGCACGCTCGGCGCCAGCGTGGACCCGCAGACGCGCACGGCCATCGTGTACGTGGACCTCACGCCGCTGCCGGGCGCCGCCAATGCCAGCGCGCGCGCCGGCATGTTCGCGCGCGGCGACTTCGAGCTGGGCTCGACCCCCGCGCTGACCATCCCGCAGTCGGCGCTGGTGCTGCGCGAAGGCTTCAGTTACGTGCTGCGCGTCAACGACGACCAGCGCGTGTCGCAGGTGAAGGTGCAGCCGGGCCGCATGGCCGGCGACCGGGTGGAGATCGGCGAAGGCTTGCCGGCCGGCGCGCGCATCGTCGCCAGCGGCGGCAGCTTCCTGAACGACGGCGACCTGGTGCGCGTCGCCGACACCGCGCCCGCCCCGGCCGCGGCGGCTTCGCGCGCTTCCGCCGCGAAGCCGGCGGCCAGCCGCTGAACGGGACGCACGCCATGCTCAACGTCTCGTCCTGGTCCATCCGCAACCCGATCCCGGCGGTGATGCTGTTCGTGTTGCTCACGTTCGGCGGCCTGCTGGGCTTCAAGGCGATGAAGGTCCAGCAGTTCCCGGACATCGACCTGCCCACCGTGGTGGTCACCGCATCGCTGCCGGGCGCGTCGCCCGGCCAGCTGGAAACCGACGTCGCGCGCAAGCTCGAGAACGCGATGGCCACGCTGCAGGGCCTGAAGCACCTGTACACCAAGGTGCAGGACGGCGTGGTCACCATCACCGCGGAATTCCGGCTGGAAAAGCCGGTGCAGGAAGCGGTGGACGACACGCGCTCGGCGGTCTCGCGCGTGCGCAGCGACCTGCCCGCGGACCTGCGCGACCCCATCGTCACCAAGATGGACCTGGCCGGCCAGCCGGTGCTGGCCTTCACCATCGCCTCGCCGCAGATGGACGAGGAGGCCTTGTCCTGGTTCGTCGACAACGACATCTCGCGCCGGCTGCTGGCCGTCAAGGGCGTCGGCGCCGTCAACCGCGTGGGCGGCGTCAGCCGCGAAGTGCGTGTCGCGCTGGACCCGCTGCGCATGCAGGGCCTGGGCATCAGCGCGGCCGAAGTGTCGCGGCAGCTGCGCCAGGTGCAGGTGGAAAGCGCCGGCGGCCGCACCGACCTGGGCGGCGGCGAGCAGCCCGTGCGCACGCTGGCCACGGTGAAGACCGCGGCCGAGATCGGCCGCATCGACATCGCGCTGCCGGCCGCCGCGAACGGTGCCGGCCGCCGTGTGAAGCTGTCCGACATCGCGACCGTCAGCGACACCATCGCCGAACCGCGCGCGGCCGCGCTGCTGAACGGCAAGCCGGTGGTGGGCTTCGAGGTGGCGCGCAGCCGCGGCGAAAGCGAGGTGGCCGTGGGCGCCGCCGTGCACCAGGCGCTGGACGAACTGAAGGCGCGCCGCCCCGACATCCAGCTGACGCAGGCGTTCGACTTCGTCACGCCGGTGCAGGAGGAATACGACGGCTCGCTGCACCTGCTGTACGAAGGCGCCGCGCTGGCGGTGCTGGTGGTGTGGCTGTTCCTGCGCGACTGGCGCGCCACCTTCGTGTCGGCCGTCGCGCTGCCGATGTCGGCCATCCCCGCCTTCCTGGGCATGTACCTGCTGGGCTTCTCGATCAACGTGGTGACGCTGCTGGCGCTGTCGCTGGTGGTCGGCATCCTGGTGGACGACGCCATCGTGGAAGTCGAGAACATCGTGCGCCACCTGCGCATGGGCAAGACGCCTTACCAGGCGGCGATGGAGGCGGCCGACGAGATCGGCCTGGCGGTGATCGCCACCACCTTCACGCTGATCGCGGTGTTCCTGCCCACCGCGTTCATGAGCGGCATCGCCGGCAAGTTCTTCAAGCAGTTCGGCTGGACCGCCGCGCTGGCGGTGTTCGCCTCGCTGGTGGTGGCGCGCATGCTCACCCCGATGATGGCCGCGTACATGCTGCGGCCGATCGTGAAGCCGCACCAGGAGCCGCGCTGGATGCCGCCCTACCTGCGCTGCGTGCAGTGGGCGCTGCGCCACCGCCTGGCCACCAGCGTGCTGGCCGGCCTGTTCTTCTTCGGCTCGCTGGCGCTGACGCCGCTGCTGCCGGCGGGCTTCATCCCGCCGGACGACAACTCGCAGACGCAGGTGTACCTGGAACTGCAGCCCGGCTCCACGCTGGAACAGACCAAGGCCGTCGCCGAGCAGGCGCGCGGCCTCATCACGAAGGTGCCGCACGTGCGCAGCGTGTACACCACCATCGGCGGCGGCGCCGCGGGCGGCGACCCGTTCGCCAACACCGGCGCGGCCGAGGTGCGCAAGGCCACGCTCACCATCGAGCTGGACCCGCGCGGCGACCGCCCGCGCAAGCAGCCGATCGAGAACCAGATCCGCAAGGCGCTGGAGCCGCTGCCCGGCGTGCGCAGCAAGGTCGGCCTGGGCGGCTCGGGCGAGAAGTACGTGCTGGTGCTCAGCGGCGACGATCCGCAGGCGCTGCAGGCGGCCGCGATGGCGGTGGAGCGCGACCTGCGCACCATCCCCGGACTGGGACAGATCGCGTCGACGGCCAGCCTGATCCGGCCCGAGATCGCGGTGCGGCCCGACTTCGCGCGGGCCGCCGACCTGGGCGTCACCAGCGCCGCCATCGGCGAGACGCTGCGCATCGCCACCGCCGGCGACTACGACGTGGCGCTGCCCAAGCTGAACCTGTCGCAGCGGCAGGTGCCCATCGTGGTGAAGCTGCAGGACGAGGCGCGCCGCGACCTGCAACTGCTCGAACGCCTGGCCGTGCCGGGCTCGCGCGGGCCGGTGATGCTGGGCGAAGTGGCCACGCTGCAGTTGACGGGTGGCCCCGCGGTGATCGACCGCTACGACCGTTCGCGCAACATCAACTTCGAGATCGAGCTGTCGGGCCAGCCGCTGGGCGAAGTGGCCGATGCCGTGCAGAAGCTGCCCTCCGTGCGCAACCTGCCGGCGGGCGTCTTCGTGCGCGAGGTGGGTGACGCCGAGGTGATGGGCGAGCTGTTCGCCAGTTTCGGGCTGGCCATGCTGACCGGCGTGCTGTGCATCTACATCGTGCTGGTGCTGCTGTTCAAGGACTTCCTGCACCCGTTCACCATCCTGGCCGCGCTGCCGCTGTCCATCGGCGGCGCGTTCGTCGGGCTGCTGGTGGGCAACGCGATGCTGTCGATGCCTTCGCTGATCGGGCTGATCATGCTGATGGGCATCGCGACCAAGAACTCCATCCTGCTGGTGGAATACGCGATCATGGCCCGCACGGAGCACGGCATGAGCCGCTGGGAGGCACTGATGGACGCCTGCCACAAACGCGCGCGGCCCATCATCATGACCACCATCGCCATGGGCGCGGGCATGCTGCCCATCGCGCTGGGCATGGGCGCGGCGGACCAGAGCTTCCGTTCGCCGATGGCCACCGCGGTGATCGGCGGCCTGATCACGTCCACCGTGCTGAGCCTGGTGGTGATCCCGGTGGTCTACACGATCTTCGACGACGTGGAAGGCTTCATCCGGCGGCAGGCGAAGAAGCTGCGGCGCCACGAAAGCGCCGCAAGCTCGGAGCCCGCGAAGGGTTAGGCCGCCTTCAGCGCGATGGGGCGCGGCCCCACCGGCAAGCGCATGCCCACGCCCAGCCGGTTCCAGGCGTTGATCTGCGCGATGGCGAACGACAGCTCGGCGATCTCCTGGTCGCTGAAGTGGTCGCGCAGCGCGTCGAAGCGCTCCTGCGGCGCCTGCGTTTCGCGCAGCAGCGTCAGGCTCTCGGCCCACTTCAGCGCGGCGCGCTCGCGCGGCGTGTAGAGCGACGTCTCTTCCCAAGCCGCCAGGCAGGCGATGCGCTGCAGCGTCTCGCCGGCGGCCGCCAGTTCGCGCGTGTGCATGTCCAGGCAGTACGCGCAGCCGTTCAGCTGCGACACGCGCGAATCCACCAGCGCCAGCAGCTGCTTGCCCAGGCTGGACTTCTTGACGGTTTCGCTCACGCCCAGCATGGCGCGGAAAGCGTCGGGGGCGAGCCTGGTGTGTTCAAGGCGGGGAGAAGCGTGGTCCATGTCGGTTTCCTGGTTGATGACAGAGACAAGACGCGGGCCTCAGCCCGTTTGTGACAGCGCGGCCTGCACGGCCCGCAATTTGTCCGGGTTGCGCTGCACGTACACCGCCGCGATGCGGCCGTCAGCGGTGAGCTCGAAAGCCTGTACCGATTCCAGCCGGCCGTCGAAGTAGCGCGCTACGCCAGGCCCGCCGTTCACGCGCACCGGCACGTAGCGCACCGACTCGCCAGCTCGGCGGAAGGTCGCGTAGTAAAGCTGCGCCAGGCGCTGCGACCCGTGCAGCACGTGCGCGAAAGCGGAGACGCGGCCGCCGCCGTCGCTGACCAGCGCCGCGTCGTCGGCGAACAATTGCCGCAGGCCCTGGAAGTCGCCGCGCGCGGCCGCATCGGCGAAAGCCTCCAGCAACCGGCGATGCGCGGCGGAGTCCACCGCCTGCGGCACGCGCTGTGCCTGCACGCGTTCCTGCGCGCGGTGCACCAGCTGGCGGCAGGCGGCCTCGCTCTTGCCCAGCAAGGTGGCGATCTCGGCGTAGCCGGTGTCGAACACCTGCCGCAGCACGAAGGCCGCGCGCTCGGCCGGCGCCAGCGTCTCCAGCACGCGCAGCAGCGCCATCGACACGTCGTCGGCCCGCTCCAGCAGCGACTGCGGCGTGTCTTCGTCCAGCGGTTCGACCAGCGGCTCGGGCAGCCAGTGGCCGGTGTAATGCTCGCGCTCGGTCTTGGCGTGCCGCAGGCGGTCGATGGCCAGGCGCGAGGTGACGGTCACCAGCCAGGCTTCCGGCGTGCGGAGGCTGTCGGTGTCGGACTCGTTCCAGCGCAGCCACGCGTCCTGCAGCACGTCTTCGGCGTCGGCGCGCGAGCCGAGCATGCGGTAGGCCAGGCCGAAGAGGCGCGGTCGGTGCCGCTGGAAGAGGGCGGTGCGTTGGTCCATCGGCGAAGACGTTCCGGCCCCGCCGCTTGTGACAGCGTCAGCTGCCGGAGCGGATGCGGTCGACGAGGTTGGTGGTGGAGTAGCCATCCACGAACGGGATGGCCAGCGCGCGGCCGCCCCAGCTTTCCACCAGCCGCGTTTCGGCCAGCCTGGCCATGTCGTAGTCGCCGCCCTTGACGTACAGGCCGGGCCTGAGCTCGCCCAGCAGCTGCACCGGCGTGTCTTCGTCGAAGAAGGTGACCAGGTCCACCGACGCCAGCGCGGCGAGCAGCGTGGCGCGGTCGTTCTCGCGGTTCAGCGGGCGGTCCGGGCCCTTGCCCAGGCGGCGGGCGGACGCGTCGGTGTTGACGGCGACCACCAGCGACGCGCCGAGCGCGCGGGCCTGCGCCAGGTAAGTGGCGTGCCCGCGGTGCAGCACGTCGAAAACGCCGTTGGTGAAGACCACCGGCCGCGGCAGGGCGGCCATGGCGGCGGCCGCGCTTTCGCGCGGCACGATCTTGCGCAGGAAGTCCGGGGGCGCGGCGGCCCGTTCCATCAGGCCGCGCTGGAGGCCGGGGCCGCGCCGGTGAGCGAGGCGCCCAGTTCCTTGCGGAAGCGGTTGAGCTCCTGCACGCTCTTGAAGCTGCGGTCCATCAGCAGGCTCATGTTGTGCAGGATGCGTTCGACCACCTTGGTTTCCCACACGGCGTCGAAGTTGATCTGCTTGTCCAGCCAGTGCTCCAACCATTCCGGGTTGGGCAGGCGGCTCTGGATGGTGTCGCGCGGGAACAGGGTCTTGTTCACGTGCAGGTTGGTCGGGTGCAGCGCCTGCGCCGTGCGGCGCGCGCTGGCCATCAGCACGCCCACCTTGGCGAATGCGGCCTTGGCCTCGACGCCGAACTTGCCGATGGCGCGCTTCATGTAGCGCAGGTAGGCGCCGCCGTGGCGGGCCTCGTCCTGGCTGAGCGTCTGGTAGATGTGCTTGATCACCGGCTCGGTGTGCCACTCGGAAGCGCGGCGGTACCAGTGGTTCAGGCGGATTTCGCCGCAGAAGTGCAGCATCAGCGTTTCGAGCGCGGGGGCGGGCTCGAACTCGAAGCGGATCTCGTGCAGTTCCTGCTCGGTGGGCACCAGGTCGGGGCGGAAGCGGCGCAGGTATTCCATCAGCACCAGCGAGTGCTTCTGCTCCTCGAAGAACCAGATGGACATGAACGCGGAGAAGTCGCTGTCGTCGCGGTTGTCGCGCAGGAACATCTCGGTGGCCGGCAGCGCCGCCCATTCCGTGATGGCGTTCATCTTGATGGTCTGGGCCTGCTCGTCGGACAGCATGGACGCGTCGAAGCGGTCCCAGGGGATGTCCTTGTCCATGTCCCAGCGGACGGACTCGAGCTGCTTGAATAGTTCTGGGTAAAGCATGGCGGTGGGAAAGATCGCCCGGATTTTAAGCGGGTGCGAATGAAAGTGTTCTTACAGCAGCCCCTGCACCCGGGGGCATCGGACAAAGCCGCATGCGGCCATGGCCGGCCCGCGTGCATCAGAATGGAACGAACCCAAGTCGCAGCGGAGCTGGCCATGACCTTGCGCATCCCTTTCCTGGTGCTGATCACCCTCGCATTTGCCATTCCGGCCGCGGCACAGTCGCCGGCGCGTCCTGCCTCGGCGGCGCCGGCCGCGGCCGCCTGTCCCGCCGTGCTGCGATACCAGTTCCCCCGGCTGCAGGACGAGAAGCCGCAAGCGCTGTGCCAGTACGCCGGCAAGGTGCTGCTGGTGGTGAACACCGCCAGCTACTGCGGGTTCACGCCGCAGTACAAGGGGCTGGAAGCGCTGTACGCGCGCTACCGCGACCGCGGGCTGGTGGTGCTGGGCTTCCCGTCCAACGACTTCGCGCAGGAGAAGAACAGCAATCACGAGATCGCGGACTTCTGCGAGAACACCTACGGCGTGAAATTCCCGATGTTCGGCAAGAGCAGCGTGCGCGGCGCGGACGCCAACCCGCTGTTCAAGGAACTGGCCGCGAAGACCGGGCGCCAGCCGATGTGGAACTTCCACAAGTACCTGATCGCGCGCGACGGCGCGGTGGTCGCGCAGTACTCCAGCCTCACCACGCCGGAAGACCCGGAACTGGTCGGCCGCATCGAACAGCTTCTCGGCAAGCCCTGACTCGCGCGCCTTGAACTGACTGGTAATCACCAATACCGATCAGTTCATTCGGCTGCACCGATGCACACAAACATTTACCGGACAGTGTCACTCGGGACGGAACTGGGGACGACAGTACAGGGTCGATAAGGGCACGGAGCGGGGGACTGGATCCCAATTGCTGTCGCGAAGCCTTCCCGGCGCATGCCGCCGGGCTGCAATCCTGGGGCGACTCTTCTCCTCCTCCCTCCCTCCCTCCTTCGTCACGGGGCGCTTCGCGGCATTTTTCTTTCCGGCCTGGCCCGGTGGACACGGCGGCGGCGACATGAAAGTCGCCGTCGTCGGTTCCGGTTCCGACTTCGCGGCCGCGCACCAGCGCATTGCGCGCGAACGAATGGTCGCTGGACGAGATGCTGCGCCACCAGCAGGCGAACCGCGTCGGCGCGCTGCACGTCATCGCACGCAGAACGACTTCCGCATGCCGGCAAGGCGCGCCGGTTCACCGGCGGATGGAAGGACAGAGGCGGGAAGAAACGCCCGCGTCAGGCGGGCTTGGTGTCGATGAAGCTCTGCCGCTGCTCCAACTTGGCGTACAGCTTCTCGAGATTCGGGTAGGGCGTCCGCCAATCGATGTCCGGGAAGCGGAAATCGAGGTAGCCGAGCGCGCAGCCGACGGCGATGTCGGCCAGGCTGAGATGGATGCCGGCGCAGAACGGCTTGTCGCCCAGGCCCTGGTTCATGGCCTTGACGCTCGCGTTGACCTTGCCCAATTGGCGGTCGATCCAGGCCTGGCTGCGCTGCGCCTTGGTGCGGCCGGCCCAGTTGGCTTCCAGGCGCGCCAGGATGGCGGCATCGCACACGCCGTCGGCCAGCGCTTCCCAGGTCTTGACCTCGGCACGCTCGCGGCCCACCGCGGGAATGAGCTTGCCCACCGGCGACAGCGTGTCCAGGTACTCGACCACCACGCGCGAATCGAACAGCGCTTCGCCGCCTTCCATCACCAGGCAGGGCACCTTGCCCAGCGGGTTGGATTCGGCGATGGTGGTCTCCGCCGACCACACGTCTTCCTGCACGAACTGATAGTCCAGCTTCTTCTCGGCCATCACCACGCGCACCTTGCGCACGTAAGGGCTGGTCACGGCTCCGATCAGTTTCATGGGGCTCTTGCTGTTGGGGGTCACGCGGCGATTCTAGGGGGAAGCCGGTGCACCGATGTGGTGGAGGGACGACACGCCGCATGGCCCGTCCGCAGGGGTGCGCCCGCCTACAATTCCTGCTTCCCATGACCCTTTCCACCATCTCCGCGCTGTCGCCGCTGGACGGCCGCTACGCCGGGCGCCTGGCGCCCCTGCGTCCCCTCATGAGCGAGCAAGGCTACATGCACCGCCGCGTGCAGGTGGAGGTGTGCTGGTTCATCGCGCTGTCCGACGCCGGCTTCAAGGAGTTCAAGCCGCTCACGCCGGGGGCGCGCACCTACCTGCTCGGGCTGGTGAAGAACTTCTCCGAAGCCGACGCGCTGGCCATCAAGGAGATCGAGAAGACCACCAACCACGACGTCAAGGCGGTGGAGTACTGGATCAAGTCGAAGTTCGAGGCGCGGCCCGAGCTGCGCGCGGCCAGCGAGTTCGTGCACTTCGCTTGCACCAGCGAGGACATCAACAACACCAGCCACGCGCTGCAACTGAAGTACGCGCGCGAACAGGTGCTGCTGCCCGCGCTGGACGCGGTGATCTCGCGCATGCGCGAGATGGCGCACGCCTATGCGGCGGTGCCCATGCTCAGCCGCACGCACGGCCAGACCGCCAGTCCCACGACCGTCGGCAAGGAGATCGCCAACGTGGTGGTGCGCCTGGCCGGCGCGCGCGAGCGCATCGCCGCCGTGCAGCTGATGGGCAAGATGAACGGCGCGGTGGGCAACTACAACGCGCACCTCGCCGCCTGGCCCGAGTTCGACTGGGAAGCCTTCAGCCGCAAGGTAGTGGAGACGCCCGAGCCGCTGGGCCTGGGCCTGACGTTCCAGCCGTACAGCATCCAGATCGAACCGCACGACTACATGGCCGAGCTGTTCGACGCCGTGGCTCGCGCCAACACCATCCTGGTGGACTGGGCGCGCGACGTGTGGGGCTACGTCAGCCTGGGCTATTTCAAGCAGAAGCTGCGCGAAGGCGAGATCGGCTCGTCCACCATGCCGCACAAGGTCAACCCCATCGACTTCGAGAACGCCGAAGGCAACCTGGGGCTGGCCAACGCGCTGCTGCGCCACCTGTCGGAGAAGCTGCCGGTCTCGCGCTGGCAGCGCGACCTCACCGATTCCACCGTGCTGCGCAACATGGGCGTGGCCCTGGGCTACGCCACGCTGGCGTACCACTCGCTGGGCATCGGCCTCGCGAAGCTGGAACTCAACTCGGAAGCGCTGGCCGCCGACCTGGACCAGGCCTGGGAAGTGCTGGCCGAACCTATCCAGACCGTCATGCGCCGCTTCGGCGTGCAGGGCGCGTACGAGAAGCTCAAGGAAGTGACGCGCGGCAAGACCGTGCGCGCCGAGGACCTGCACGGGCTGATCCGCTCGCTGGACATCCCGCAGGAAGAGCGCGACCGCCTGCTCGCGATGACGCCCGCCAGCTACATCGGCGCCGCGGCTGACCTGGCGCGCCGCGCCTGACGCGCGTGGCGCTCAAGTCCACCGTCTTCAAGGCGCAGCTGGCGGTCGCCGACATCGACCGCGGCTACTACGCCGACCACGCGCTGACGCTGGCGCGGCACCCCAGCGAGACCGACGAACGCATGATGGTGCGGCTGGCCGCGCTGGCGCTGAACGCGCACTCGCTGCAGACCGACTGCGGCGGCGACGCCACCCTCGGCTTCGGCGCGGGCCTGTCGGATCCCGACGATCCCGACGCGCTGGTGCGCGACTTCACCGGCCGCGTGGTGCGCTGGATCGAGGTCGGCCAGCCGGAAGAAAAGCCGCTGGTGCGCGCGTGTTCCCGCGCCGACCAGGTGATCGTGTACGCGTTCCATCACGCCGCCGAAGTGTGGTGGCGCGGAATGGAGAACAAGGTGTCGCGCCTGGACAAGCTGCAGGTCTGGCGCTTTCCCTCCGAAGCGTCGCAGGCGCTGGCCGCACTGGCCGAGCGCAGCATGCAGCTGCAGGCGACCATCCAGGAAGGCTCGCTGATGCTGTCGTCGCCGCTGGGCAGCGCGGACATCGAGCCGGTTCGGTGGAAGTGACGTCACGCCCGGCGCATCGCGCGAGCCGGTAACTCATCCCGCGCAGGCGCGGATCCAGTTCGTTCAGGCGGGCGCCGGGCGGCCGCAGTTCCAGCAGCTGCCGAACCCGCCTTCGACGATCTCGCCGCACTCGCAGGCCCAGCGACGCTGCGGGATCGAACGCAGCGCCTGAAGCATCTCGCGCGCACCGGCTTCCTGCGAATCGTCGGCGATCCAGACTTCCGGCAGGCACTGGTCGGGCGGCAGCTCGCCGGCGGCGGCGCCCAGGTAGTAGCGCTGCACGCTGGCGTCGAAACCGGCCTGCCGCAGCGCGTCGGCCCACAGCGCCGCGATGGCGATGTTGGGCGCGCGTGCCAGGCGGCGCATCAGCGGCTCTCGTCTTCCGGTTTTGGCGGCGCGCCTTCGCGCGCCCGCTCCGCGTAGCGGTTGAACCGCCACGCCTCGCCGTGCTGCGTGATGCGGCGCCAGGTCTGGCGCTTGGCGGCGGGCGACATCTCGGGCCACAGCTGGACTTCCTCGAAAGTGCGCCCGCAGCCCTTGCAGGTTTCATCGCCCTGGCTGGTGGAGCAGATGGCGATGCAGGGCGTGTCCGGCGTGCTGTCGTACCAGGCCTTCCAGGCTTCGTACGCCTTGGGCGGGAAGCCTTTCTCGTCGGCCTCGTCCTCGCGGTAATACACCATCAGCGCGTACACCTCGGCCAGCGCGCGCAGCTCGGGCGCCAGCGTCACGCCGTCCGGCGACGGCTTGCGCTCGCGCCAGAAGTTGATGGCCGACTCGATGTCGGTGATGTGGATGCCTGCCATGGCGCGTGGGGACCGGGGCAGGGATGATAGCCAAGCGCGCAAGCCCGCGCGGGGCCCGGCGAATGCGGCGGCGATGCTATCCTGCCCGCGATGAAACTGGTCGCCAAATGGCTGCTCAGCGCCGTCGCGCTGCTGTTCGTGGCCGCGGTCTATTCGGGCGTCGAGGTGAAGAACTTCACCGCCGCCTTGCTGGCCGCCTTCGTCATCGGCCTGCTCAACCTGGTGGTGCGTCCCGTGCTCGTCGTGCTGACGCTGCCGGTGACGGTGGTGACGCTGGGACTGTTCCTGTTCGTGATCAACGCCCTGATGTTCTGGGCCGCGGCCACGCTGCTGGACGGCTTCCAGGTGAAGGGATTCCTGCCGGCGCTGGTGGGATCGCTGATCTACTCGGCGATCGGCGTGGTCATCGATTCAGCGCTCGAGCGACTGTTCCCGAAGAAGTGATTCCACTTCGCGCGTGCGGCTGTCGATGATCGAAGCCTCGATGTGGTCGCCGCCGCCGCCACCACGCCGCACCAGGTCCTGCGCAGCCTTGAGCCGGTCCACCGCCGCGGCGTAATCCAGCACCGCCACCTGCGCTTCGGCATCGGCACGGATCGCGCGCAGCTGCTGTCCCTGCGCGGTGTACGCCGCGGACAGCGTGTGCCAGGCCTCCGCATCGCGCGGCTGCTGCGCCACCCATGTCTGCAGCCGCTGCGCCACTTCGGGCGCGCCGCCGGTCGCCAGCCGCGCATGCGACCACAGCAACACCTCGGGCCGCTTCGTGGCGTTCGCGTCCAGCAACGGCAACGCCGACTGGGCGCGGCCGCCCGCGATCGACACTTCCGCCAACAGCAACCGCGCGAGCCGCGCGCCCACCGCGTCGTCCTTCAGCTGGTCAGCCAAGCGTTGAGCCTGCGTGACCGCCGTGCCGGTATCGCGCAGGCGCGAGGCGGCGAGGCTGGCCGAGTAGAGCAGCGATGCGCGCCGCACCGGCGCCACGTTGGCGGGCATGCTGGCCGCGTCATGCACCAGCGTGCGCAGCGCGTCGACGCCCACGGCGGACAGGGCGCGCGCCCGGGCAGCCATCAGCGAGTGCTCCAGCGACGGCGCGGCCGGCGCCTTCTCGCGCGGCAGGAGTTGCTGGCGCGCCTGCATGTCGGCGGCACGCTCGGTCGTCATCGGGTGCGTGCGGAGGTACGGGTAGTCGCCGCTGTCGTTCAGCCGCGCGGCCTGCGTCAGCTTGTTGAACATGGTGACGAAGCCTTGCGGGTCGAAGCCGGCCTGCGTGAGGACGTTGTAGCCGACGCGGTCGGCCTCGCGCTCCATGTCGCGCGAGAAATTCAGCTGCCCCTGCATGGCCACGGCCTGGCTGCCGCTGATCATCGCGTTGGCCGCGTCGGGACTCTTGCGCCCGGCGAGCGCGCCCAGGATCATGGCGCCGATCACCCAAGGCGCCTGCCGCTTTTCCTGGCTGGTGAGGCGCGAGATGTGCCGCTGCGTCACGTGGCTCAGCTCGTGCGCCAGCACGGACGCGAGTTCGTCGCGGCTGGTGGTGACGCTGATCAGGCCCAGGTGCAGCCCCATCCAGCCGCCGGGCAGCGCGAAGGCGTTGACGGTGCGATCCTTGCCCAGCAGCACCTGCCACGCGAATCGCTGGTCCAGTTCCGCCGTCAGGTCACCGCGCGCGCGCGAAGCCGCCAGCAGCGGCTGCCACACGCCCTGCACGTATTCCACCAGCACCGGATCGTCGATGTAGTCCGGGTCGCGATAGAGCTCGCGCGCGATCTTCTCGCCCAGCCGGCGCTCGGCCGAGCTGGTCATCTCGCTCTCATCGCCCAGCGTGGGCAATTGCGCGCGCGCGAGCGGTGCACAGGCCATCACGGCGGCGAGGGCCGCGGCCGCGAGCCGGCGGGGATAGTGACGGAAGGTGAACGCCATCGATGGGAATGATGCGCCAGAACCGTAAATGGAAGGTAACAGGCCCGGGACGCGCCGTATGATGCCGCGATCCCCGGATTACTCCTTACCCCTGCGGCATGAGCGGCCTCACCCACTTCGATTCCCAAGGCCAGGCCCATATGGTCGACGTGGCCGCGAAGGCGCCGACGCACCGCGTGGCCATCGCCGCGGGCCGCATCGTCATGCAGCCGGCCACGCTGGCGCTGGTGAAGTCGGGTACCGCGAAGAAGGGCGACGTGCTGGGCATCGCGCGCATCGCCGGCATCCAGGGCGCCAAGCGCACCAGCGACCTGATCCCGCTGTGCCACCCGCTGGCGCTGACGCGCGTGGCGGTGGAATTCGAGCTGAACGAAGCGGCGAATGCCGTGACGTGCACTGCCACCGCCGAGACCGTCGGGCCCACCGGCGTGGAGATGGAGGCGCTGACGGCGGTGCAGGTGGCGCTGCTGACGATCTACGACATGTGCAAGGCGGTGGATCGGGGGATGACCATCACCGACGTGAAGCTGCTGGAGAAGAAGGGCGGCAAGTCGGGCAGCTGGACGGCTCCGTAGGTCCGGCATCCGGGCGCCGGACGTCCGATCCGCGCCACGCTTCCCGCCTTCCGTTGCCACCCACGGCAAGAAATTCGCCCATACGGCGATCTCGTCACGGACCCTTCGCCCAAGTCTGCGGAACGGACTTCCGCGCCCACTATAGTTACGCGGCCGATGAGCATCACGCCGCCAGCCTTGCCGCGCACGCACCCGGCGCGACGCGTGCTCGTCGAGCAGATTAGGGACCCTATGACCAAGGCATCCGTCACGCCCGCCACAGTTCTCGCCGCGCGAAAGCGCCTCCTGCAAATGCATCACGAGAGCGGGGTTGGACACATTGGCGGCAACCTCTCTTCGCTGGATTCGCTGCTGGTCCTCTTCCATGAGCGCATCCGCCATGCTGACCGCTTCGTGCTGTCCAAGGGACACTCCGCGGGAGCGCTGTACACGGCGCTGTGGAGCATCGGGCGGCTCACGGACGCCGATCTCAGGACCTTCCACCAGGATGGCACCCTGCTCTCCGGACATCCGCCCGCCAAAGGCCTCGGCGACGTCCTGTTCGCCACGGGCAGCCTGGGCCACGGCCTTTCCCTCGCGGCGGGCACTGCCCTGGCGCTTCGCATGAAGGAGTCCACCGGCCACGTCTACTGCGTGACCTCGGATGGCGAGTGGCAGGAAGGCTCGACCTGGGAAGCGCTGGTCTTCGCCTGCCACCATCGCCTTGCCAACCTCACGGTGCTGGTGGACCACAACGGGCTGCAGGGTTTCGGTTCGACCGGCGAGGTCGCATCGATGTCGCCGCTTTGGGAGAAGGTGCGGGGTTTCGATGCGCAGGCCACCGTGATCGACGGGCACGACCTCGATGCCATCCGTGGCGCGATGGACAGTGCCGCAACCGGACCCAGGCTCGTCTTCATGCGGACCGTCAAGGGCGCCGGCGTCAGCTTCCTCGAAGGCCGCATGGACTCGCATTACCTGCCGCTGACGGCCGACAAGTACCAGAGCGCCGTGCAGGAACTGGACGCCGCATGAGAAAGCACCTTTGCGATGCGCTGGTGGCGCATTCCGCCAATCGTTCGATGGTGTTCCTGACCGGCGATCTCGGGTTCATGGCGCTGGAGCCGCTGCAGGACGCCATGGGCCCGCGCTTCATCAACGCGGGTGTCGCGGAGCAAAACATGGTTTCGGTTGCGGCCGGCCTCGCCCGGGAGGGCCTCGACGTCTGGGCCTACAGCATCGCGCCCTTCAT
The DNA here is from genome assembly GCF_004681975.1 of Ramlibacter humi. Taxonomy (GTDB): domain Bacteria; phylum Pseudomonadota; class Gammaproteobacteria; order Burkholderiales; family Burkholderiaceae_C; genus Ramlibacter; species Ramlibacter humi. The sequence continues at coordinate 306,739 of NZ_SMLK01000003.1, read as the reverse complement.
CTACGCGCGACCTTTCGAGCAGGTGCGCAATGACGTGGCTTTCCACAGCCTGCCCGTCCGCCTGATCGGCAATGGCGGCGGCTACGGCTATGGAGTGATGGGCCCCACGCACCATGCCATCGAGGACTACGGCACGCTGCTGACTTTGCCTGGCATGAGCGTGTATGCCCCGGTGTTCGACGAAGACGTTGCCGCGATGGTCACGCGCGCCGCGGCTAGCCGCGGCCCGGCCTACCTGCGCATCGGCCGCGGCGAGCCGCCCGCCGGATGGGAGATTCCGGACTATGCACCGTGGCGGCGGCTGGTCGCCGGCGACGGGCCGGTCCTGGTCGGCGTGGGTCCGCTGGCGGGAACCTACGTCAAGGCCTTGCTTGGCCTGCCCCAGGCGGTGCGCCCCGAACTGTGGGCGGTCGCCGAATTGCCGGTACGCCTGCCCGACATTCCGCGCGAGCTGCTGCAGGCTCTCCAGTCCGGCCGTCCGCTGTGCGTGGCAGAAGAGCACGTCGCCCAAGGCGGCATGGCCGCGCAGATGCTGCTGGCGCTGGCCGGCGCGGGCGTCGGCGTTTCGCGGCTGCGCCACTTTCACGCCACGGCCCACCACTACGAGCGCTACGGTTCGCAAAGCTGGCTGCGCCGGCGGTCGGGACTGGACCCGGACAGCGTGCTGACATCCTTGCAGGAGCTGCGATGACCGACCTGCAAGCGCAGATCACCGCGCTGCGTGGCCCGATCCTGGTGCTGGGTGCCGCGGGGTTCGTCGGCGCGAACCTGTTCCGGCATCTCAGCCGCTTGCGCGACGACGTGTACGCAGTCATCCGCGACGAGAAGAACTGGCGCCTGCGGGACGTGGACGACGACCGCATCATCGCCTGCGACCTGAACGACCCTGTGGCGGCGAAGCACATGGTGCAGTCCATCGCACCGCAAACGGTGTTCGACTGTGTCGCGTACGGTGCGTACTCGTTCGAAGACAAGGCGGACCTGATCTACCGCACCAACTTCAACTCGCTGGTGCAGCTGGTCGAACTGCTGCGCGAGCGTCCCCTGGCGGCTTTCGTCCATGCGGGCTCTTCTTCGGAGTACGGCCTGAACTGCGCCGCGCCCGCCGAGGAGGGCCCCTTCGAACCCAACAGCCACTATGCGGTGTCGAAAGTGGCCGCGGCCAGCTACCTGCACTGGGTAGGCAAGCAGAAGGCATTCCCCTGCGCGAACCTCCGGCTGTATTCGATCTACGGCCCGCTGGAAGACACGTCGCGGCTGATTCCCAACGTCGTGCGCATGGCGCAGCAGGGCCGCCTGCCACCGCTGGTGGATCCGCGCACGTCGCGCGACTTCGTGCACGTTGACGATGCCTGCGCCGCCTTCGTGATGGCGGCCGTGCGCATGAACCCCGAGTTGTACGGCGAAGACTTCAACATCGGCTCGGGCACTCGCACGACCATCGCCGACCTGGCAGCCACCGTACGTGCAGAGTTCGGCGTCCAGGAGGAACCGAAGTTCGGCAGCATGGAAGGCCGCAGCTGGGACCTGGCCGACTGGTATGCCGACCCGGGCAAGGCGTTGCGCCTGCTCGGCTGGAAGACCCGGATCTCCCTCGCCGACGGCCTGCGATCGACGGCCGAGTGGATCCGAACCTTGAGCGATTCCGAAGTCGCGGTCGCCACCAAGAAGACGGCGGCGGGCGCCAGGCGTTCGCTGTCGGCCATCATCGCCTGCTACAAGGACGCGCAGGCGATCCCGGTGATGCACGAGCGGCTGACCGGCACCTTCCGCAAGCTGGGCATCGACTACGAGATCATCTTCGTCAACGACGGCAGCCCCGACGACAGTGCCGAGGTGATCCGCGCCATCAGCGAACGCGACCCGCACGTGCTGGGCATCACCCATTCGCGCAACTTCGGTTCGCAAATGGCCTTCCGCAGCGGCATGGAGGTGTCGACCAAGGACGGCGTCGTCCTGCTCGACGGCGACCTGCAGGATCCGCCCGAGCTGATCGAGCAGTTCTACGCGCAATGGATAGCGGGCCACGACGTCATCTACGGCCGCCGCGTCAAGCGCGACATGCCCTGGCACTGGGGGCTGATGTACAAGGCGTTCTATCGCGTGTTCGCCGCCTTCAGCTACGTCAACATCCCGCTGGATGCAGGCGATTTCTCGCTGATCGACAAGCGGGTGGTGTCCTGGCTGCTGAAGTTCCCTGAGCGGGACCTGTTCATGCGCGGACTGCGGGCCTATGTCGGTTTCCGGCAAACCGGCGTGGACTATGTGCGGCCTGAACGCATGTTCGGCGTGTCGACCAACAATTTCCTGAAGAACATCGACTGGGCCAAGAAGGGAATCTTTTCCTTCAGCAACACGCCGCTGACGATGCTGACGGCGGCGGGCATCGTGCTGCTGGGGCTCTCACTTCTGGCCGCGTTCGTGACCGCAGTCCTTCGCCTGCTGTTCCCCGACATCGCGCCGCGCGGCGTCACTACGCTTCTCATCGCCATCCTGGTTTTCGGCTCGCTCAACCTGTTCGCCGTCGGACTGATCGGCGAGTATGTCGCCAAGATCATGACGGAGGTCAAGCGGCGGCCGGCGCTGATTCGCGCCGCATTCGTGCGCAGCGGCAAGGTCACGGAGCTGCTGCCCGACGGCAAGGAAGCGGCCCGCTGAGGGCGCGGCTACGAGCGCGCCGGAGGTTCGCCGGCTGGCACGCCGGCGAACACCAGCTTCTTCAGCAGGAAGTACGACAGCAGCGCCATGGGCGGAGTCAGGATGGCCTGTGCCACGATAGGCCCGGCAGTCAGATCCGACAGGCGCCCGATGAAGAACCAGTTGGACAGGTAGACCACCGCATAGACGGAAGCGAACCGGGGAAAGCGAGCCATCACGAGGCTGCGGAAAACATAGCCGCCCGTCGTCACGAAGTTGAAGCAGATGCCGGCGAGGTTGCTCGCGGCCAGCGCCGCCCAAACGGGACCATGCATAAGGATGACCGCGCTGTAGACGGTGAAACCGAACAACGTGTTCAGCGCGCTCGCCGCGATGAACCTGGCGAACCGGTGTCGTTGCAGCAGCCGTCGAAGCCGCGTGATCATCTGGAGGACGGGATGCGAAGTGAAGATGCCGCGGGAGCGCGGGGGAAGGATGCATGATTATGGATGCGCACTGCGATCGCCTGGACATGAACGACAACGCCAAACACCCGACGAGGGCCTGCCCGGTCTGCAACGCACCCGCCGCGGCCGCGAAGCTGTTCATGGAAGAGAATCTGCAGCAGGACAAGCTGTCGTCGTTCAGCTTCGCCTCGCGCAAGCTGCCGGAGTACATGTGCCACCACCTCGTGCGCTGCTCCCGCTGCGACGTCGTCTACGCCGACCGCCCGCCGTCGCAGGGTGAGCTGGCGCAGGCGTACCACACGGCCGACTACGACAGCTCCGAGGAAGCCAACGACGCCGCCGCTTCGTATGCCGCCGCCATTCGCCCCGTGCTCGCACAGTTGCCGCAACGAGGAAGCGCGCTGGAGATCGGCACCGGCACCGGAATCTTCCTGGAGCACTTGGGCCAGGAAGGGTTCAGCGACCTGGCCGGCGTCGAGCCGTCGACGGCGGCGGTCGCTTCGGCACCGGCGCACCGCCGCGCCTGGATTCGCGAAGCCATGTTCGTGGAAGACGACTACGCGCCGCGCAGCTTCGACCTGATCTGCTGCTTCATGACCATGGAGCACGTCCGGGATCCGCTGGAGATCGCACGCTCGGCTTCCCGCCTATTGAGACCCGGCGGGGCGTTCGTGACCGTGACGCACGACTACCACTCGTGGGTGAACAAGCTGCTGGGCAAGCGCTCGCCCATCATCGACGTCGAGCACCTCCAGCTGTTCTCGCAAGCGAGCCTGCAGCACTTGTTCACGGGGGCCGGCTTCACGCGGTTCGGCGCCCGCCCGTTCGTGAACCGCTACTCCCTGCGGTACTGGACGCGCCTCGCGCCCCTTCCTTCGGGCCCAAAGGCGCAGTTGTCGAAAGTGCTGGACGCCACCGGTATCGGCAGATCCCGGCTCGGCGTGAACGTCGGCAACACCATCGCCCACGGGTTCGTTCCCGGCTGATCGCCAGGTCGCCAGCGTGGACAAGCTTGCGGAATCAGGGGCGCCGCGAGTTCCTTTCGCGCAGCCGCAGCGCTAGCACTGCCAGAAGGCCTGCGATGCCCAGCAGCAATCCGCTGCGCAGCCCCGGCATGGCGTACTCCAGCTCGATGCGATGCTGCCCGGCGGACACCGGCGCCGCCAGCAAGCCGGCATCGGCGCGCATCAAGGGCACGGGTTGGCCATCGACGCGCAGCGACCAGCCGCTGTAGGCGGGAATGGAGAACACCAGGATGCCCGCCTCGCGGGGGGAGACCGTGCCCGTGATGCGATCGTTCTCGAACGTCTCGATGCGCAGGCCCGACTGCTGCAGCGCCTGCGCGCGCTCGGCATAAGCGGTGCGCAGGTCGATGTTCGGTTGCGAGGACAGCGTGCGGATGTCGAACCGGGCTCCCGCCTCCACCTGCGGCGCGTCGAGCACCGCTGCGTGCAGCAAGGCCAGCTCGCGCAACGCCTGGCGGCGCGGGCCGGTTTCGCCCGGCAACTCCCAATCCGCGCGCGACATCCAGCGTGACTGTACGAACCCGAGCGGCAGCGCAAAGGCGTTGCGATAAGCGAACCAGCCGGGGCCCTGGTGCGCCGGCTCGAAGCCCGGCCAGTCCAGCGGCGACTTGCTGATCACGTACTTCACGCCCAGCAGCGAGTTCAGGACGATGTGGTCACCCGGCCCTTCCAGCCAGTTGGTGTAGTTGGGGGGCTGGAATTTCCCGAAGTTGGGCACCATTCCCAGCGCTTGGTGGAATTCGACGACAGAGCGACCGTGGTAGTAGTAAGACCGCACGCCCATGTAGTCCTGCGCGGCGGAGTCGTCCTGCGTGGCACTGGCGAAGGTCTTTTCCACGCGAAAGATGCCCGGGTCCGCGCCGCGGATGGCCCGTAAGGCGGGCAAGGTGACGTCGTTGAACGGCTGCGCGGCCGGGTTCACCGTCTTGCGGCCGGCCAGGTACGACGGCCAGGCAAACGCCACGGATTCGACCAGCGCCAACATCAAGACCAGCGATGCCAGGCGCGACGCTGGCAGGCGGCGCTTGCCGGCTATGGCAAAGACCGCGGCCCACGCGAACAGGGCCACAATCACCTGCAACAGGTGAGGCGGCCACAGCAAGCCCCAGTTGGGAATGCTGCCGGCAGCCAGCAGCAGAAAGCTCGCACCCAGGCCTGCGGCCAGCAGCCGCAGATCGACGCGATCCAGCGCAAGGTCGAGCGCACGCACGCCCAGCAGCAGCAGGGCCAAGGGAATCCACAGCGTGGTCACGCGAAAGTACGGGACGGCGAAGCCGTAGCCGGCCAGCCGGAAGACCGGCAGTAGCATGTACAGCGCGCAACCCGCCAGGCCCACCACCAATGCACGCCGGTCGTGGGCGCCGCCGCGCCACAGCTGCGGGATCAGCACCAACCAGAGCAGCCCGGCATAGAAACCCGGCCCTTCCAGGTAGTTCATGTAGCCGAAATAGTCGTTGCCCGATCCGAGCAGGTCCTTGTGGAACAACGCTGCCACCTGCAGGGACAGCATCTTCAGGTCGCTGGGCTCCAGGGCCTGCTGCAGCCGTTGCAGCACCGCCCCGCCGCCCGCGACCCGGGGGCTGTCCAGTAGTTGCAAGGCCAGCGGCAGCACGATGGGCGCCCCGATCACGAACCCCAGGACGGCCAGCGGCGCCAGGCGCGTGAGCCACGGGCGCAGCATCGCTCGCGGTTCCTGTGCCAGTGCAAGGCTGGCGAGGAAAGCGACGAAGAGCGACACCGCCAGCGTGACGAAGAAAACGCCCGACAACAAGGCCGCGCCGACCGCCAGAGGAAAGCTTACCTGGTCGCCTTGGCGCAGGAAGCGCACGAGCGACCACAACACCAGCGGGAAGAACACGAAGGCGCTGGCTTCGGAATCCCACACGCCATTGACGACGATGTACCCGCAAAAGGAGTAGCAAAGCGCGGCGACCAGCGCGGCTTCCTTGCGTGCCGCGAACTGGCGCGCCAACAGCAGGAAGAAGGCGCCCCCCAAGGCGATTCTGAGCAGGTACACCCAGATGCGCAGGTCCAGCACGTGTTCGGCACCGCCTACCTGGGTCAGCAGCCGGATCGTGTCGATGAAGTTGAAGGTGATGGGCGCGCCCAAGCCGATCTGGAACGTCCAGCCCGTCCATCCTTCGCGGCCGAACAACCGCGCCAGGTCCTGGCTGAACGCCGTCGCGTTGTTGTAGGTGTCCGAGGCAATGTCCAGGTAGGCGAAGTACCGCTGGCCCGAGATGAACGGCCACAGCGCCAGCGAAGCCACCACCGCCTGCAGGATCAGCAGCACTATCCAGGGCTGTATACGCGTGGCGCCGCCGGTTGCGGCGCGTCCGCCGTTCATGTTCGATTGCGTTTCCAATGCTCCTCCGTGCTTTTTGTAGTCAAGAGCCCGCGCGACCGGCCTGCCGCTGCAGCCACGCCTGGTAAGCATCCGGGAACGCGGCGCGGTATCGCGCCGCGGCCCAGGTTGCGGTCTCCTGGTCGCCGACCAGCAGCGAACTTTCGATCAAGCGCTCGGCCACCATCGGCTCGGGCGAATAGTGCAGCAGCTCGCGTGCCAGCCGCTGCACGTCCACCGCGTTCGCGCGGCTGAGCGGCGTGACCGAGAGTTCGGCGAACCGCAGCTGCGGTTCGAACAGTACCGAGTGACCCGCCCGGCGCACCGGGTCGGCACGGTAGTCCGCCCAGCGCTGCTCCGGCGCCAGGAAGGCCTGGCTGACGCTCTGGTAGTCGGCCCAGATAAATCCCGCGGCGGCGATGATCGACACCGCGATCATCACTATGCGGCCACGGGTGAGCACCACAGCCGTAGCGGGCCGAAGCAGTTGCAGGCACAGGATGGCGGCGACCTGGAATGGCCCATACCAGAGCGGGTACTCGAGCAGGCTGTGCAGGCCGACGACGAGCAGCACACACCAGGCGAGCTGGCGGGCCGACTCCGCCTCTCGCCAAGGCGCGGCGCGCCAGACGATCGCCACCAGCAGCCCGATGGCCACGGCCGCGGCGGGAATGCCCAGCTCCACGGCCAAGTGCAAGGGCAGGTTGTGCGCGTTGTCCAAGATGTCGCAGAACCTGGCGCCGGGATACAGCGTGGAGAAGTGCGCAAAGTCCAACTCTCCCCAACCCCAGCCGGTCCACGGCCGCTCGAGAATCAGCTCGACGACGTTCGACCAAAGCACTTTGCGGCTGCTGCACCCGAGCTCCGAAGTGGCGCGCGCGAGCACGTTCACGGCGTCCACGCCGCGCCACTGCAGGAGCAGCAAAGGCAACAGGAAGGTGGCGACCATGTAGAGGATCAGACCGACGGCGCACCACTGCACCCGCTGCCGCCGGTCCCCCGGCCAGGCGGCAGCCAGCAGAAGCAGGGCCACCCACTCGATCGCACCGGTGCGGGAAGCGGACGCCGCGTTGGCGAAGGCTAGCAGCGCCACGGCAACGGCCGTCCACGCCCTGCCTCGCAAGGGACGGCACCACACGAGAGCCGCCAGGCCGATCGCGGTCAGGGTGGCGAACTGGTTGCGCTGGCGAAGGTTGCCGTAGGCCTGGCCGATGTCCGCGGAACTGATCCAGCTGGTGTGGGGCGCGGCGCCAAACCACTGCAGCAGCCCAATCAGGCTGCTGGCCAGCGCCGCCGCGACCCAGGCCCTGGGCGCCGCCCAAGCGGCTGGGACACCGCCCCAGGATGACAACACCAGCGCCGCGCTCCAACAGCACCACGCGGCGAGGACCGGAACGACGTTGGGCGAGGGGCCTGGCGCGAACGGCCACAGCCAGGGCAATGCCAGCGCAAGCAAAGTCGCGGCTCGCAAAAACCGGTGCTCGCCGGGCAGGTCCATCGTCGGCCGGATGCCGGCCGGCATCCGGCCGGCAGGCTCAGTCATCTCCATCAAGATACCGTCGCGCCACCGCCAACGCCTGTTCCGCACTGGGCATCGGGATCGATAAGGCCGTGGCGTCATCCGTCTGCGCGGCGAACGGATCGAACCCCATCAGCGTGGCCCAGCGCACGCGCGCCTCGGTGCGGTTGCCGGCATCCAGCTCGATAGCGGGATCCACCAGGACGCCCAAGGCGCGATGCACGCGCAACCGGCCGCCGCGCTGGTATACCTCGTGCGTCCAGGCTTCCTCCAGCAAGGTGGCGGCGCCGTGCAGTTCCTCATCGAACTCGACGTCCCGCACCGCCTGCGCGCGGCAAGCCAGCAAGGCGCCTTCGAGCAGCGCCATGCCATCGGCTTGCGCAGTCCGGCCCGGGCCGGCCAGGTGCAGCTCCCAAACCCCCTGGCGTTCCGTTGAAGGTTGCACGACCCCACCGGCTTTCTGCGCGAAGTCGTCCAGCCGCCAATCCATGCGAACCCAGCGTCGCGCGCCCGCAAAACTGACGAGGTCGGCACCTTCGAGCGCCCGTGCGACGCGGCCCGGTAAGCCAGGACCCAGCGGACTGGCGTTCTTCTGCAGCAGCAGCACGATATCGGCGTCTGGGGCACCCAGGGCATCCTGGTAGGCCCGCACGCGATCGTGTTGCGCGCAGCGCTGGATGTCCAGCCGCCATCCGCTCGCACCGGCACAGGCCTCGCGCACCTGGCGCTCGACCGCGTCAAACCGCGCCGGTTCGTCACAGGGAACCACGACCGTGAAACGCCGCTGCGGGCCGGGCGCTTGCGTGCTTGGCAGCGACGCTGCCGCGTGTTCGTCATCGGCAAGCGCGCACCGGAACAGCCGCTCCTGCATCCTGTCGAATGGGTCCGTGGCCCAGGACGCATCGACGGCGTCCAGTTCCTCCCGGGCCTGCGCGTGCCGGCCGAGCAGCACATGAACCCGCGCGGCGGCGAGCGCCGCTGAGAACCGGTCGGCGGGTGCCATCGCAGGCGTCTCCCGCCGGAGGTAGGCCAGCGCTTCGTCGTATCGGCGATCCCACACCATCAATTGCATGCGCAGCAGGTGGGCCGGACCGTCATTGGGGTACTCGCGCAGGCAGTGGTCCAGGATGCGTGCCGCCCCCTTGAGCTGCCCGCGCTGCGCGGCCCAGTACGCCCGGCGCGTGATCTCGCGTGCGGGCAATACCGGGATCTCGGAGCGCCAAGCCGGCGGGTCGTCCGCTGGCCGGGCACGCAAGGCGCTTTCGCAGGCTTGCTCGAACTCGGCGGCGAACAGCCGGCCGTTGCCCAATGCGGTGCCGGCATAGCGCGCGCGGGCCCCTGCGCGGAAGCGGCGCTGGCAGGGCAGGTCCCGCGCCAGATCGATCGCCCGTCGTACGTACGAATGCTCGTCCTGGACCACGAAATCCGCCGCCCCCAGGTTGGCCAGGACCGAGCGTCCCATGCGGCTGAGAAGCGACTCGCCCTCCAGACTCACCACGGGAACGCCCATGTACGTGCAGATGCAGGTGGTGGTGCCGCCGTTGAACGGAAAGGTGTCCAGCATGACGTCGATTTCCCCATACGACTCGTACAGGGCGGCGCCCGATTCGGGCTTGCGCAGGTCGACGCGATCCATCGGAAGGCCGGCGTTGCGCAGGCGCTCGCGCATGGCATTCTCGGACATGGGATCGGTGAAGGTGATGGAGCGGATCAGCAGCCGGCTGCCCTTGACCTCGTCCAGGATCTCGCTCCACGACTGCAGCATACGGTTCGTGATCTTGGCGATATTGCCCACGGACCCGAAGGTGACGTAGCCGTTCCGTTCGCAAGGAGGAGGGACAGGCTCGGGCACTTCCTCCAGCGGGTCGAAGCACCAGAACGAGGTGGGCAGCGCGAGGGGCGCTTCGGCGTAGAAGCGCTCCGGCTGGTCCGTGAGCACATGCGAATCCAGCAGCTTGAAGTCGACGCTCTGCAGGCCCGTCGTAGGGGGATAGCCGATGCCGGTGACCTGCAGGTCCGCCAGGCGGTCCTGCAACAGCGACATGCGATTGTGCGAGGTGTGGCCGGCCAGTTCCACCAGCACGTCCAGCCCATGGCTTCGGATCAGGTTCCGCAATTCGGCGTCGGACAGGGAATGAACGTCGTGGAAATGCTCCGACATGCCTTCGAGCTTGGTCGTCTGCACGTCCTTGCCGGGAAAGTCGTGATAGACGAATGTCTCGACGGCGGATCGGTCGTGGCCATTCAGGAGCGGTCCGAAGAAGAAGCGGACCGAATGGCTGCGCAGGTCGGGTGAGAGATAGCCGATGCGCATGCGGCGCCGGAGCGTCCCGTCCTCAGCGAAAAGTGCCGGCTGGGGTGCCGTTTCATCGGCGCCCTGCTCGCGCGGTTCGGCTGCGGAAGCGCTGTCCGGGGTGGGGGCGACGGTGGATGCCCAGAAGCGATGTTCGGCCGCAAGCCGTTCCTCCGGCAAGTCCGCATAGCAAGACCAGAACAGGTAGGCATTGGCGTGCCGCAGACTGTCGAAATTGGCGCACCACGCGCGCAACTGGTGGGAGAGAGCGCGGTCGACGTCACCGTTGGCCATGCACAACGCGGCGTAGACGCTGTCGACGTGCAGCATGTCCGGCGCGCTCACCTTCGCCCGAACCAGGTAGGGCATCGCTTCCGCGCCGCGCTTGTTGTCGACCAGGACGCGCGCGTGGTTGGCCATCGCGGGCAGGAAGGTGTCGTCGAGCGCGTACGCGAGCTCGAACGTGTCGTTTGCGGCCTGGACGTCTCCGATGTCCGAGAGACACGCCGCGTAGTCGTTCAGAGCGCCGACATTCGCGGGCTCGACGTCGAGGATGCGGCGCAGGACCTTCAGCGACCCGCGGACGTCACCCTTGCCCCGCAGTTCTGCGGCCTCGTCGAACCATTCTTGGGGCGCCTTGTCGGCAGCGGCAGTTTTGGGGGAGAGCAGCCGGTTGAAGTACCGCAGGAGCATTTCGGATGGACGAACTGGGGCGGATCAGAGGCACGAGTGTGCCCGCAAAAAAACAAACCCCCTTACGGGGGTCTGTTGGCGGCAGCTGAAGCCGATCAGCCGCGGCACGTGCCGGGCAGGTACTTGACCGGGCTGCCGGAGCAGGTCCAGGTCAGGGTGCCGGCAGTGCTGCCCGACGAAGTCGGGGTCAGGGTCACGGTCACCGGCTGGCCGATGGCAGTCGAGTTGCCGATGACGGTCACCACGCCGCTGGCGTTCACGGAAGCCGACGACACCTTGCCCTGGGCAACAATGGAGCAGTCAGAGATCACGCTGGATGGGAGGTTGCCGCCGGCAGACTGATAGGCCTCGGTGATGCAAGTACGGGCGCCAGAGGCAGCCAGCATCAGCTCGGACACTTTCGCGCGGATCGTGTAGTCCTGGTAGGCCGGCAGGGCGACGGCCGCCAAGATGCCGATGATCGCCACGACGATCATCAGTTCGATCAGGGTGAAACCCTGTTGAAGTTGACGTTTCATGTAACCTCCAGAGATAGGGAGTACGTCGGATTGCAAACGACGTGCCAGCCGGCTCACTTGGCCGCCGCCCGCCGCGCGCGTGTCAATTCGACAACAAGGCCTTCGGTCACCATGTCGATGAACTCGCCAGGGTAGCCCGCGCTGGCCAACTCCCACTTGAAGTCGTTGGCAAACACGGCGCGCCGGATCATCCCGAGCCGGTGCTGGCGCTCATAGCCGGCGGCACGCGCGTAGGTTTTCTCGAGCATCCGGGTGATCCTGTTCACGGTCATCGACCTGCGATCGGACAGCACCCGGTCGGGCGGCAGATCGAGCACCAGCTGCCGCACCAGCTCCTGCACGAACTCCCGGTGCTTGCGTCCCCCGAACAGCTGAAACATGCTTCTCCCCTGAAAAAAAGAAAACCCCTCGAGAGGGGTTTTCGTGGACATCGTTGATCTTAGATCAGCCGCGGCAGGTACCGGGCAGGTACTTGATCGGGTTGCCGGAGCAGGTCCAGGTCAGGGTACCGGCAGTGCTGCCCGACGAAGTCGGGGTCAGGGTGACGGTCACCGGCTGGCCGATGGCAGTCGAGTTACCGATAACTGTCACGACGCCGCTGGCGTCCACCGAGGCCGACGACACCTTGCCCTGAGCGACAATGGAGCAGTCGGAGGTGACCGACGAGGGCATGTTTCCGCCAGCCGACTGATAGGCCTCCGTGATGCAGGTACGCGCGCCGGATGCAGCCAGCATCAGCTCGGAAACCTTGGCGCGGATGGTGTAGTCCTGATAGGCAGGCAGCGCAACGGCTGCCAGGATGCCGATGATCGCCACGACGATCATCAGTTCGATGAGGGTGAAACCTTGTTGCACTTGACGCTTCATAAATCCTCCGGAGTGAAAGAAGCGATGAGTTTCAGCAAGCGCCGTGCCACCCTCGTTTGTCAGTCTGCTCACAGAAGCACGGCGGTTGTGAGTCTGCTCACAGAAGCACAGCGCCTATAAAGTTCAAAAACGTCCACGCATCAGGAATGGTGGTGACAAATTTGTTACCCGGCCTTGTCATTTGATGCAAACCGATCGAACCTGCTTCAGGTCCGTCAGCCCCATCATGATCTTCTCCATCCCGTCCATCTTCAGTGTGCGCATGCCGCCGGCGACGGCGCAGACGAACAGTTCGGCGACACGGGCTCGCTCCTGGATCAATTTCTTGATGTCGTCTTCACCGATCAGGAGTTCGTGCAGGCCGACGCGGCCCTTGTAGCCAGTCTTGCCGCACTTGTCGCAGCCCACGGCACGGTACATGCGCAGCCGGCCGTTCTCGCCGTAGCTCTTGGCCCAGCCCTCGTAAAGCTTCTTGGCCTCGCCCGCATAGTCGGCCTTCCAGGCCGCGGTGTGCCGCAGGTCCTCGGCGTATTCGGCGATGAAGGTCTTGATTTCATCCGGCTCGGGGAAATAAGGCTCCTTGCAGTCGCACAGGCGCTTGGCCAGGCGCTGCGCCAGGATGCCGAGCAGGGCGTCCGCGAAGTTGAACGGGTCCATGCCCATGTCCAGCAGGCGGATGATGGATTCGGGCGCGCTGTTGGTGTGCAGCGTGGAAAACACCAGGTGGCCGGTGAGCGAGGCTTCCACGCCCATGGACACCGTTTCCTTGTCGCGCGACTCGCCCACCATGATGATGTCCGGGTCGGCCCGCAGGAAGGCGCGCATCACCAGCGCGAAGTCGATGCCCGCCTTCTTGTTCACCTGCACCTGGCGCAGGCCCTTCTGCGTGATTTCCACCGGGTCCTCGGCCGTCCAGATCTTGGTCTCGGGCGAGTTGAGGAACTTCAGGATGGAGTGCAGGGTGGTCGTCTTGCCGGAACCCGTGGGGCCGCAGACGTAGAACAGGCCGTACGGCTTGCTCACGGTCTTCTCGACCCGTTCCTTGTTGTGAGGGGTCAGGCCCAGCTTCTCCAGCGGGATGGGCTCGCCGGCGGCCAGGATACGCATCACCACGTCCTCGACGCCGCCGGCCGAGGGGATGGTGGCGACGCGCAGCTCGATGTCGAGCGGGCCGTACTTCTTGAACTTGATCTTGCCGTCCTGCGGCTTGCGGCGCTCGGAGATGTCGAGGTCGCACATGATCTTCAGGCGCGTGACCAGCGCCTGGCGGAAGTGCGCGGGCACCTCGATGTACGGCACCAGGCTGCCGTCGATGCGAAAGCGGATGCCCGTCTTGCCCTTGCCCGGCAGCGGCTCGATATGGATGTCCGAGCAGCGTTGGTTGTAGGCGTCGATGATGACCTTGTTGACGAACTTGACCAGCTCGTTGTCCGAGGCGGCGGACTCCAGGTTGCCGTCGCCCTCGCCATCGTCGTCCATCGGCGCGTTCAGGTCGGCCAGCAGGTCGTCGATGGATTCGCCGGCGCCCGCGCCGTAAAGCTGCGCCAGCGTCTCTTCGAACTCGGTCTGCGTCGTGACGCGGTACGAGAACTTCGCGAACCGCGGGAACACCTGGGGCACCACGCGCGAGCCGCGCACGGCTTCGGGGTCCATGCACATGAGGACCAGGCCGTCGGGCGATTCCTCCAGCGGGATCCAGCCCTGTTCCTCGACGAACTCGCGCTTGAGCATGCCCTGGATCTGCTCGGATTTGATGCGGCCGGCGTTGAATGCCTCGTACGGCACGCCGAAGAAGCGCGAGAGCGACGGGCCGATCTGCGCGGGGCGGATCTGGTAGTCGGCCATCAGCACGTGCTCGACCGGCTTGCCGTCCTCGCGTGCCTTGGAGATGCACTTCGTGAGCTCCTCCTGCGTCAGCACGCCGTCGGCCAGCAGGCCGTCGTACTTGGTGGCGCGGCGCCGGGCGCTCTCGATCTCCTTCTGCATGCGCTGGCGGATGGCCGTGGCCAGCGTCTTGGACAGCTGCGTCGCCCCTTCGATCTCGAGTTCGCCGAACGGGTTGTCGCTCTTGTTGTTGATCACCTGGATGACACCGTGCAGCACGGCGCCGTCCAGGATGGGCACCACCAGCATCTGCTTGGTGCGGTAGCCCGAGCGCTTGTCCACTTCCTTCAGGAACGCCAGGTTCGGGTGGATGCGCTTCAACGCCTCGTCGTCGTAGACGTCGGCGATGTTGACCATCTGCTTGCTGTAGGCCACGAAGCCCGCGATGGACTGCGGGCTGATCGGCAGCTTCAGGTCCTTGGCCGCGTTCAGGCCGGTCTTCACCTTGGAGATGATGGCCGTGCGGTCCTCGTTCACCGCGTACAGCGTCAGGCGGTCGGCGTTGAACAGCTTGCAGATGTCCTGGCTGGACTCCAGCATGATCTGGTCGACGTTCTCCGTCTCGTGGATGCGCGTGGTCACCAGCTGCAGCTGCCGGAAGAACAGCGCTTCGAAGGTGACGCCGCGCTTTTCCGGCGGCAGCTGCTGGGAATCGAAGAAGGCCTGCGAATCCCGCTCTGTCTTGAGGACTGCGCTCATGGGGAACTCCTGGGAACGTACCGGCGCGGCGGCCGGGGGTTACAGCTCGAACTCCTGGCCGGCGCGCAGGTAGCGGATGTCGTGGCTGACGTCGGCGCCGAACGGCTGCGTCTGGTCGAACCGCTGGATCTCGGCCATGATCAGGTCGGTCTCGGCCGGCTTGGTGTGCGTGATGAAGATCGGGAAGCGCCGGCCCTTCTCGATGCAATCGAGCTCCTCGGCCAGCGCGTTGGGCGACAGGTGCAGGCTGCGCCTGGCCAGTTCCTTCTCGCGATTGGAGAAGGCGGTCTCGATGACCAGCGCCGCGACGCTCATCGCGTTCAGGCGGCGCCAGAACGCGGGGTTGCGTTCCGTGTCGCCGGTGAAGACCCATGCGCCACCCTGCGCCGAGATGGCGTAACCCACCGCGGGCACCGTGTGCACGGCGGGCAGCACCTCGACGCGCTTGCCACCCAATTCCAGGATCTGGCCGACCTGAAGTTCGCGGAAGGTGATGAAGGGCTTCTCGGGCGTGGGGATGCGGCTGAAGTCGGGCCAGATGACGTTGTTGAACACGTGGTTCTTCAACGCGTTGATGGTGCCCGGCAGCGCGTGGATGATGACCGGGCGCGTGAGTTGCGATGCGATGGAATCGATCATCAGCGGCAGCGCCGCGACGTGGTCCAGGTGCGAATGCGTCAGCAGCACGTGCTCGATGCCCGCCATCTCCTCGAGCGTGAGGTCGCCCACGCCGGTACCCGCGTCGACCAGCACGTCGCGGTCGATCAGGAACGAGGTCGTGCGGCAGCCCTTGGCGATGGCGCCCGAGCAGCCCAGCACCCGCACGCGCACGTCAGGCCCCCTGGCGCCCGGCGGCGCGGGTGCCGGCGAGGCGCGGCAGTTGGCGGGAGAGGGTGCCCATGGCGGTCCTCATTTGGTCTCGAAGTTGGTGGCGCCGTCCCAGGCCGGGTCGAACGGCAACAGCTTCATTGAGGCTACACGTTCGTTGTACAGCTCGTAAAGGAATTTTTTGGGGTTCATGCGCTGCAGGTTGAGCAGCAGCACTTCGCAGTTGTCCCAGTCCTGCGCCCGGTACGCCTTCAGCAGCGCCGCCCAGGTTTTGAGCTCGTCCTGCTGCGGCTTTTCCAGCCTGTCCGCCGGCGCCACCGGCCAGAAGATGGCCACGGCCTGCTCCTTGCCCTTGACGCGCACCCGGTCCAGTTCCTGCCAGGCGAAGTCCTTGGCCAGCTGGCGGGTGCTTTCGCTGACCACGATGTCCACGCCGTAGGCCTTGGACAGGCCCTCGAGCCGGGAGCCCAGGTTGACCGCGTCGCCGATCACCGTGTAGCTGCGGCGCACCTGCGAGCCCATGTCGCCCACGCACATCATCCCGGTGTTCAGGCCGATGCCCACGCCGATCTCCGGCAGGCCTTTTTCGCGGTGCTCCTCGTTGATCTTGCGCACCGCGTCGGCCATCTCCATCGAGCTCTTGACCGCCAAGTGAGCGTGCTCGGAAGTTTCGACCGGCGCGCCCCAGAAGGCCATCACGCAGTCGCCCATGTACTTGTCGATGGTGCCGCGGTTGTCGCGGATGATGTCCGTCAGCCGGTTGAACACCGCGTTCAGCAGCTCCTGCAGCTGCACTGGCTCCATCTTCTCGGACATCTTGGTGAAGCCCCGCATGTCGCAGAACATCACCGTCAGCTCCTTGTTGGTGGCCGTCATGCTGTAGCTGTCCGGGTCCTTGACCATCTCGTCCACCAGCTCCGGCGGGACGTAGGTGCCGAACAGGTTGGCCAGCTCGCGCTTGGAACGGCTTTCGATGAAGTAGCCGTAGCTCATGTTCAGCGCGAAAGCCGTCAGCACCATCGACAGCGCTGCGGCCAGCGGCATGACCAGACCGGCGCCGAGGAACAGCCACAGGTTCAGGCCCACCACCGCGGCCAGCACGCCGAGACTGACCGCCACCGCCTTGGGCGCGGTGAGCAGCGGCAGCGCAAATGCCAGCACCAGGCCCGCGAGGAGCAGCACCACCACGTCGTAGCCAATGGCGTAGTCGGGCCGCACGGCCAGGCGGTTGTCCAGCAGGCCCGAGATCATGTTGGCGTGCGTCTCCACCCCCGGGTAGGTCTCGCTCATGGGGGTGGAGCGCAGGTCTTGCAGGCCGGGCGCCGTGGTGCCCACCAGGACGATCTTGCCTTTCAGGCTGCCGGGCGGCAGGCGCCTGGCCACCAGGTCGCCGGCGGAGACGTAGCGGAACGAGCCGCCGCTCACGCCGCCCGGGCCGCGGAAAGGCACCAGCGCCGACACGCGGTCGTCCACCGGGATGCCCATGGTCTTCTGCCCGAGGCGAAGCACCACGCTTTCCAGGCCCTGGTACCCACGGCCGAGGAAGCGGTCGCGCGGGAAGCCGGGTTCCACCGTCGGCAGGCCAACCAACATGCGGAACATGGCCAGCGACAGCGATTCGTAGTACTGGTCGCCGTATTCCGCGAGAAGCGGCACGGCGCGCACCACGCCGTCGACGTCGATGATCGGGTTGAAGAACCCCGCCATGGGCGCCGCCTTGGCGATGGGCTCGATGTTGGAACCGTAGCCGTTCCAGGCCGTGAAGCGGATCGGCCGGCCGCGCAGGTCCTCGCGCTTCATCACCGGCTCGGTCAGCACGCCGCTGGTGCCGCCGCCGCGGTCGCTGCTGAAGTAGTAGCCCAGCACCGCCGGCTTCTTCTGCAGCGAGCGTGCGAACACGGCGTCGTAGTCCAGAGAACCGGCCAGCTGGTCGATGCGCCCCGCGAAACCAGGCGCGTCCTTCAACTCACCTTGCGCCAGCGCGCGCAGCCGCTTCAGGCCCGAGCTGTCATCGGGTTCGGCAAACACCACGTCGAAGCCGGCCAGCGCCACCTGCTGGCGGTCGAACAGTTCGTCCGTGAGTTCAGCCATGCGGTTGCGGCCCCAGGGCCAGCGGCCGACTTCGGCCAGGCTTTTCTCGTCGATGTCGACGATGACGATGCGCTCGTCCATCGTGCGCGGCATGGTGGCGCGCAGGCGGGCGTCATAAAGAACGTTGTCCAAGCGGTCGAGCGCCGCCAGCGGCAACGCCCCGCTGGCGTGCAGCAGGGCGATGAGCAGCGGGATGAGGGTGACCGCGATCCGGGTCCAGTGTCTGGCGAGCGCGCCCATCCGGCCCCGAGCTGGCGAGTGTTGCTTTGCGAACGCCCGGGGCTATCAGCCCTGGACGAATTGCATCTGGGTGCCGGCGAGCTCCAGCAGGTCACCGTTCTTCAGGGTGACCGGCTCCTGGCCGATGGCCGCGCCATTGAGCGTGGGCTTGTTGCCGCCTTCGACATGGGCGACGACGAAGCCGTGGGGGCGCTTGGTGATGGCGGCCACGGCGACGCCGGGCTTGCCGATGGTGGTGACCACCTTGACCAGTGGCACTTCGCGGCCGGCGGCGGCGCCGGAGAGCACCTTGATGGCGCCCTTGACGTCGGCCAGGTCCCCGCCGGTGGCGGCAGCCGCGCCCGCGGTTGCTCCCGCAGGCGCCGCCGGGGGCACCATGCCCGGCTTCATGATCATGGTCTTCTCGAACGTGGCGCCCGGCACCTCGTTCACATACTTGATCTTGTACTTGCCGATCTCGACCGTGTCGTTGTTCTGCAACAGCTGCTTCTTCACGGCCTTGCCGTTGATGTAGGTGCCGTTGGTGCTGTTCAAGTCCTCGAGGTAGACCTCATTGCCGGTCATCTGCAGCACGGCGTGCTCGCCGCTCACCGCGAGGTTGTCGATCACGATGTCGTTGTACGGACGGCGGCCCAGCGTGGTGCGGTCTTTCGTCAGCTGCACTTCCTTGATGACGACACCGTCGATCGAGACGATCATCTTCGGCATGGCCCACTCCTGTTCCAGATCTCTCTTCTAAAAATTCAATACCGAAAACCGAAGGCCTATTTTCCCAGCAATCGGGAGATCAGTCCCTTCTTTTTCGCCCCGCTGTCCGCCTGCGCAAGCAGTACCGAGATGTTGTCCCGGCCCCCGTTCGCGTTGGCCGCGTCCACCAGCTGCACCGCCTTCTCCTCCAGCGCGGCTTCGCCGGCCAGGACGCGCGCGATGCCCTCGTCGTCCACCATGTCCGACAGGCCGTCGGAGCACATGACGTAGATGTCGCCCGGCTCCACCTTGTGCTCGTTCACTTCCAGCAGCACCGCGTCTTCCACGCCCAGGGCGC
The DNA here is from genome assembly GCF_004681975.1 of Ramlibacter humi. Classification (GTDB taxonomy): domain Bacteria; phylum Pseudomonadota; class Gammaproteobacteria; order Burkholderiales; family Burkholderiaceae_C; genus Ramlibacter; species Ramlibacter humi. The sequence continues at coordinate 287,589 of NZ_SMLK01000003.1, read as the reverse complement.
GGGTGACCAGGTTCTTGTTGGTGGAGACAGCCGCCTGCTCCGGCGTGATGAGGCCCGCGTCCATCTGCTCCTGCAGCAGCGAGTGGTCCTTGGTGATCTGGGCCAGCTCCCCGCCGCGCAGGCGGTAGCAGCGCGAGTCGCCGATGTGGCCCAGGAGCAGGCGCCCGTCCTGGAACACGCCCACGACCAGCGTCGTGCCCATGCCCGAATACTGCGGGTTGGAGTTGGCGGCGTTGAAGATGGAGCGGTTGGCGTTGTCCACGCAGATCTCCATCGCGCGGCGCACTTCCTTGGCGCTGGCATGCCGGCCGGCCTGGGCCAGCCAGCGCCCGAGCTCGGACTTGATGAAGGTGGTGGCCATGCCGCTGGCGATCTCGCCGGCGTTGTAGCCGCCCATGCCGTCGGCCAGGATGCCGAGGCGATTGGGCTCGTCAAAGGTGACGGAGTCCTCGTTGTTCTCTCTGGCGAGGCCCGGGTCGGTACGCGTGCAGAACTCGTAATTCATAGCTGGCCGGCTCAGGCCTCCGGATCGGCCTTGGGAATGTCTGGCTTGTTGTTGAACACCGCCGTCTTGGCGAAGGCATCGGTTTCCCCGCCGGCCGCCGCAGGCGCATCATAGCCGCCCGGATGGGCTGCCATGACCATGGTCTTCTCCGCCACGGCCTGCGCCTGGGCGGCGGCCCCCAGATTCATGGCACGGGTCTTGTTCATGTCATCGCCGGCCGCCGCGGAAGCGGGTGCGCCGCCAGCCAGCCCCGCGCTGGCGGCCCGCAGGTCGGCCGCGAACCTGTCGCCGTCCTGGTAGCGGGCCTCGGGCTTCTTGGCCAGGGCCAGCGCCACCACCTGCGCCAGCCGCTCGGGGATCTCGCTGCGCACGACGCGGATGTCCGGCGCTTCCTCGTTGGCGATCTTGTACATCAGCTCCGCCATCGAATCGCCGCGGAACGGCAGCACGCCGCCGAGCATCTGGAACAGCATCACACCAAGCGAATAGAGGTCGGAGCGGCCGTCCACCTTCTTGCCCGCGATCTGCTCGGGCGACATGAAGCTGGGCGTGCCCAACACCAGGCCGGTCTTGGTCTTGCTGGAGTCGGTGATGCGCGCGATGCCGAAGTCGGTGACCTTGACGGTGTCCGAATCGTGCTCGTACATGATATTGGCCGGCTTGATGTCGCGGTGCACCACGTTCTGCCGGTGCGCGTAGGCCAGCGCTTCCGCCACGCGGGCGACGATGGACAGCACGCGCGGGATGGGCAGCAGGTGGCCGTCCTTGCAGAAGTCGGCCAAGTCCTTGCCCCTGAGGAATTCCATGGCGATATAAGCCAGGTCGTGCTCTTCGCCCGCGTCGAAGATGGTGACGATGTTCTGGTGCTGCAGGCGGCCGGCCGTCTCGGCCTCGCGGAAGAAGCGCTCGCGCGCGTCGTTCAGCTCCTCGCCCTCGAATTCCTGCGACAGGGCCATCGTCTTGATCGCCACCACGCGGCCGATCTTCGGGTCCTTGCCCATGTAGACGACGCCCATCGCGCCCTTGCCCAGTTCCTTCTCGACCTGGTAGCGGCCCAGCATGGGCTTTTCCACCGCGCCGCCATCCAGCAGCATGGTGCCGCCGGGGTGCGCCCCGCCGCCGCCCAGCATCACGGTCTCGGACAGGTTCTTGGCGCGGTTGATGCGCGCCTGCAGGTCCTTGTAGTCCTTGTTGTATGTGGCCATGTGCATGTACACGGCTTCGGCCTTGTTGAACTGGCGCTTGCGCTCGAAGTCCAGCGCCAGGTTGAACAGGTTGTCCATCAGCGAGTCGTTCAGCGGCACGCGCCGAAAGCGGTCGAACGCCATGTCCAGCTGGCCTTGGCCCTGCAGCGCCAGGCCCATCATGCGGTTGGTCTCGGCCGATTCCTCGTCCGACTTCACCTTGCCCGCCTCGGTGACCAGGAAGCGCTTGGTCGTCAGCGCGGCGTGGCCGATGACCAGCAATGCCGCCGGCAACACGAAGCGCAGCCAGGTCGCGGCGCTGGAAAGCAGGAAGTACTCGGCGACCAGCAGCGCCAGCAGCAGCGCGCCGGACGTGGCCGCACCGACACCCGCCGACAGGCGAGGCAGTCCCGCGATGAGATAGCCCGCCACCAGCAGGAAGGCGCCGAACGCTGCCCAGCCGCCCCACGAAGGCTCGACGATGAAATGCTCGCCGAGGATGTTGGAGGTGACGTGCGCCATCATCTCCGCGGGGCTGAGCGCCGCGTAGCCAGGCACGGGGAACGTGGTGCCCACGCCTTGCGCGGTAGGACCGATGAGGACGATCTTGTCGGCGTATTTGCTGGCGGGAATCTTGCCGTTCAGCACGTCGTAGAAGGAGTCGACGGCGAACGGCGGCTTGCCGTCGCGCGCGCGGTAGAACTGCGGCAGGATGCGCGCGGCGTCATCTGTGCGGATGCGCAGGCGGCCCACCTGCACGCCTTCGCCCGGCAGCACCTTGATGTCGCCGGGGCCGAGGTTCAGGCTCTTGGCCGCGGCCAGAAGCGACATCGACGGCACGCCTTGGCCGTAGTAGTTGATCAACAGCGGATCGGCCCGCACGGCGCCGTCCGGATCGTTGGTGACGTTCAGGTGGCCTACGCCGGCGGCCGCATTGCCGATGGCGTCCAGCGGGTACTGGCCGCGCACGGCCGGCAGCGAGAAGCTGTCCTTGTCGGCCACGGCGTTCCTGGCCACGCCCGCGGGCAGTTCCTTGTCAGGCTTGCCCTGCGGCTCGCCCAGCACGAACACCGAAGGGACGATGACGTTGCCCGCCTTGGCCATGCTGGCCGCCAGCTTGGCGTCGGTGTCCAGCGATTGCTCGGCCTCGGCCATCAGCTTGGCGATGGCTTCGTTGCTGTCCGCGCCGGCGCCCAGGGCTTCCTTGATCTTGCGGACGATCACCAGGCCGCGCTCGGTCTGCGGCTCGAAGAAGAACGAGTTGTAGACGATGGTCTTGGCCTTGGCGGCGGCCAGCTTGTCGATCAGCTCGGCGTGCACGTCGCGCGGCCACGGCCAGCGCCCGATGTTGGCGATGCTCTGGTCGTCGATGGCGATGACCGCGATGCGGTCCGAAGGCTGGCGCGAACTCTGGCTGCTGGCCGTGTCGTAGAAGCGGCGCTCCAGGGCTTCGAACAGGCCGGTGGCTTTCCACAGGACGAACACCGCGACGACGATGGCGGCGCCGATGAACCAGTCCGCGCGCCAGAACTGGCGGCGTTTGCCTGTTGAAGAGTGACTCACTTCTGCCCCTTGTGCCTCGGGTGGACTTTTCTGCCGCCAAGGACAGCCTTCCTCGCCCGCTCCGCCGAGGGGCAGGACTTCTGGCTGGACGTTAGCAGAGGGCCCCAGAGCGGACAAGGCAATAGCTCACGGCCTCAGTACGTTTTGTTGCAAATAAGCGGCAAGTCGTGCTGCGATGCACAAGACGCGAAAAAGCCGGCACGGGGCCGGCTTTCGGAATCGATGCCCGCACGTGGCGGGCGCGCTTCACAAGAGCGACTTCAGCAGCTTGCCCATCTCGGACGGGTTGCGGGTCACCTTGAAGCCGCACTCCTCCATGATCGCCAGCTTGGCGTCGGCGGTGTCGGCGCCGCCGGAGATCAGCGCGCCGGCGTGGCCCATGCGCTTGCCGGGAGGCGCCGTGACACCGGCGATGAAGCCGACGATCGGCTTCTTCATGTGGTCCTTGCACCAGCGCGCGGCTTCGGCTTCGTCGGGACCGCCGATCTCGCCGATCATGATGACGGCTTCGGTCTCGGGGTCGTCGTTGAACGCCTTCATCACGTCGATGTGCTTCAGGCCGTTGATCGGGTCGCCGCCGATGCCCACGGCACTGGATTGGCCCAGGCCGATCTCGGTGAGCTGCGCCACCGCTTCATAGGTGAGCGTGCCCGAGCGCGAGACCACGCCGATCCTGCCCTTGCGGTGGATGTGGCCCGGCATGATGCCGATCTTGATCTCGTCCGGCGTGATCAGGCCGGGGCAGTTGGGGCCCAGCAGCAGCGTCTTCTTGCCGCCCTTGGCCTCCTTCTGCTTCATCTTGTTGCGCACGACCAGCATGTCGCGCACCGGGATGCCCTCGGTGATGCAGATGGCCAGGTCCAGGTCGGCTTCCACCGCTTCCCAGATGGCGTCGGCGGCGCCCGCCGGCGGCACGTAGATCACCGACACCGTGGCGCCGGTCTGCTGCCTGGCTTCCTTGACCGAGGCGTAGATCGGGATGTCGAAGATCTTCTCGCCGGCCTTCTTCGGGTTCACGCCGGCGACGAAGCAGTTCTTGCCGTTGGCGTACTCCTGGCACTTCTGGGTGTGGAACTGGCCGGTCTTGCCCGTGATGCCCTGGGTGATGACCTTGGTGTCCTTGTTGATGTAGATCGACATGTGCTTGCTCCGGGCTTCAGGCCTTGACGGCGGCGACGACCTTCTGGGCCGCTTCGGCCATGGTGTCCGCGCTGATGATCGGCAGGCCGGACTCGGCCAGCATCTTCTTGCCCAATTCCTCGTTCGTGCCCTTCATGCGCACGACCAGCGGAACCGAAAGCTGGACCGCCTTGCTGGCGGTGATCACGCCGGTGGCGATGGTGTCGCACTTCATGATGCCGCCGAAGATGTTCACCAGGATCGCCTTGACCTTGGGGTTCTTCAGCATGATCTTGAAGGCCTCGGTCACCTTCTCCGGGGTGGCGCCGCCGCCGACGTCCAGGAAGTTGGCCGGCTCGGCGCCGAACAGCTTGATGGTGTCCATGGTGGCCATCGCCAGGCCCGCGCCGTTCACCAGGCAGCCGATGTTGCCGTCCAGGCTGATGTACGCCAGGTCGAACTTCGAAGCCTCGATCTCGGCCGGGTCCTCTTCATCCAGGTCGCGCAGCGCGACGATGTCCGGATGGCGGAAGAGGGCGTTGGAGTCGAAGTTGAACTTCGCGTCCAGCGCGACGACGTTGCCCTTGCTGTCGCGGTTCAGCGGATTGATCTCCACCAGCGACGCGTCGGTGTCCATGTAGCACTTGTACAGCTTGCGGCACACGTCGGCGAACTGCGCCTGCGAGTCGGCCGGCATGCCCACGCCCTTGCCCAGTTCCTGCGCCTGCGCGTCGGTCAGGCCGATGAGCGGATCGACGAAGATCTTCACGATCTTCTCGGGCGTGGAGTGCGCCACTTCCTCGATGTCCATGCCGCCTTCGCTGGAGGCGATGAAGGCCACCTTCTGCGTGCCGCGATCGGTCACGACGGAGAGGTAGTACTCCTTCTGGATGTCGGCGCCGTCCTCGATGTACAGGCGGCGCACCTTCTGGCCTTCGGGGCCGGTCTGGTGAGTCTTGAGCTGCATGCCCAGGATCTGGCCGGCCAGTTCCTTGACTTGGTCCAGGCTCTTGGCGACCTTGACGCCGCCGCCCTTGCCGCGGCCGCCGGCGTGGATCTGCGCCTTCACGACCCACACCGGGCCGCCGAGCTTCTGGGCGGCTTCCACCGCCTCCTGGACCGTGAATGCCGGGATGCCGCGCGGCACGGGCACGCCGAAGCTGCGCAAGATCTCCTTGCCTTGGTACTCGTGAATCTTCATGGGGTCTCTTTCGGGACGGATGGGCGGTGCGGCGACTTCAGGAGCGCGGCTGCGGCGCCTCGCCAGCGAAGTGCAGCCGCCGACTGTATCATGGTGCGTTGCACAAACCCGGCGCTGGGGCAAGCCCCGCCGGGCGGATTCACAGGACAGTTTCATGCCCAAGGTCTTCATCGACGGCGAGGCCGGCACCACCGGCCTGCAGATCCGCGAACGGCTCGAGAAGATGCCGTCGGTCCAGCTCATGAGCATCGCGTCCGAGCGGCGAAAGGACCCGGCCGCCAAGCGCGAGCTGATGGCCGGCGTGGACCTGGTGATCCTGTGCCTGCACGACGATGCGGCGCGCGAATCGGCGGCCATGGTCGACGCCATCGAGAAAGAGAAGGGCAAGGCCCCGCGCATCATCGATGCCTCGACGGCGCATCGCGTGGCCGACGGCTGGGTCTTCGGCTTCCCGGAACTGGCGCCCGGCCAGCGTGAAGCCGTGCAGAAGGCCAGGCGGGTGAGCAACCCCGGCTGTTACTCGACGGGCGCGATCGCCCTCATCCGGCCGCTGGTCGATGCAGGGATCATCCCGAAGGACTTCCCGCTCGCCATTCCCGCCGTCAGCGGCTACACGGGCGGCGGCCGCTCGATGATCGAAGCGTTCCAGAAGGGCGAGTCAGGCCCGTTCGAGCTTTACGGCCTCGCGCTCAAGCACAAGCACCTGCCGGAGATCGTGAAGTACACCGGCCTGACGCGCCGGCCGATCTTCATCCCGTCGGTCGGCAACTTCGCGCAGGGCATGCTGGTGCAGCTGCCGCTGTTCCTGGACGATCTGCCGGGCAAGCCCAAGCTGGCCGAGCTGGAGCAGGCGCTGAAAAAACATTACGCCGGCAGCGAATGGGTGACCGTGGAGCCGGCCATCGAAGGCGGCCGCATCGAAGCCACCGCGCTGAACGACACCAACAAGATGGAACTGCGCGTTTTCGGCAACGAAGAACAGCGGCAGGCCGTGCTGGTGGCGCGCCTGGACAACCTGGGCAAGGGCGCCAGCGGCGCCGCCGTGCAGAACCTGAAGCTGATGTTCGGCCTGTAAGGCCGGCCTTCAGTCTTCGTCGCCCGATCCGCCGAGCACGCGGCGGATCGTTTCCCCTCCGAAGCCCCGCGCCGCCAGGAACCGCGACTGCTTGCCGCGCGCGGCCGCGTCCTGCGGCAGTTCACCGAACTTGCGGCGCCACACTTCGCGCGCCCTTTCCACTTCGGTGCCGCGCAGCTGGTCCATCGCCTGCGCGACGATGTCGGCCGCCAGCCCCTTGGCCTGCAGTTCCTGCCGGATGCGGCCCGCGCCCAGGCGGGCGGCACGCCGGTGCAGCACCGACTCGGCCACCCGCTCGTCGCGGATGAAACCCTTGGCCTGCAGCTCGTCCAGCACGCGCTGCAGCTGGCCCGCTTCTTCTTCGTGCGGTGCCAGCTTGCGCAGCAGCTCGGCGCGGGAATGTTCCCGCTGGCCGAGCAGGCGCAAGGCCCTCCCCTTGAGTGACAGCTGTCTCGTGACGGCCGGCATGCGGCGGGCGCTTACTCGGCGTCTTCCTCGTCTTCCACGTCCGGCAGCAGGGCGATGCTGAGCGATTCGCGGATCTTGTTCTCGATCTCGCGCGCCAGCTGCGGGTTCTCGCGCAGGAACTCGCGCGCGTTGTCGCGGCCCTGGCCGATCTTCTCGCCCTGGTAGGCATACCAGGCGCCCGACTTCTCCAGGATGCGCGCGTTGACGCCCATGTCGATGACCTCGCCCTCGCGGCTGATGCCCTCGCCGAACAGGATGTCGAACTCCGCGGTCTTGAAGGGGGGCGAGACCTTGTTCTTCACGACCTTGACCTTGGTCTCGTTGCCGATCGCCTCTTCGCCCTTCTTGATGGTGCCGGTGCGGCGGATGTCCAGGCGCACCGAGGCGTAGAACTTCAGCGCGTTGCCGCCGGTGGTGGTCTCGGGGCTGCCGAACATCACGCCGATCTTCATGCGAATCTGGTTGATGAAGATGACCATGCAGTTGGTCTTCTTGATCGTGGCCGTGAGCTTGCGCAGCGCCTGCGACATCAGTCGGGCCTGCAGGCCGGGCAGCGAATCGCCCATCTCGCCTTCGATTTCGGCCTTGGGCACCAGCGCGGCGACCGAGTCGATGACGATCAGGTCCACGGCGCCCGAGCGCACCAGGCTGTCGACGATCTCCAGCGCCTGCTCGCCGGTGTCCGGCTGGCTGATCAGCAACTCCTGCAGGTTGACGCCCAGCTTCTGGGCGTACTGCGTATCCAGGGCGTGCTCGGCGTCGACGAAGGCGCATGTGCCCGCCTGACGCTGCATCTCGGCAATGACCTGCAGGGTGAGGGTGGTCTTGCCCGACGATTCGGGGCCGTAGATCTCGATCACGCGGCCGCGCGGCAGGCCGCCGACGCCCAGCGCGATGTCCAGGCCCAGCGAGCCGGTGGACACCACCTGGATGTCCTCGATCACCTCGCCTTCGCCGAGCTTCATGATCGTGCCCTTGCCGAACTGCTTCTCGATCTGGGCCAGGGCGGCCTGGAGGGCCTTGGCCTTCTCGTTGTCGGCGGCCGCGATCTTGCTCCCCTTGACTTGCGCATCCATGGCAATCTCCTTGTGAATCAATGAGTTAGGTTGTCCACATCCGCTGTTTTGATTCACAGGCTGGATGCATGACCAGCACTCTAACGCGGCAGGTTGCGTGCCGTAAACGGGTTTTTTGGTCAGTTTGCCTTACCATCAACGAATGCTCCCCCATCCGGATGACGCCTGGCGGCAGACCCACTTGGGACGCCTGCTCGGCCACGCCATGCGGCGGTTCGACGAGCGCGTGCTGCACCTGATGGCGCACAACGTGGACGTGCCGCTGGCGCTGTCCAACCTGGCCGCCAGGGCGCAAGTGGGCGCGGCCCACGTCCACATCACCCGCCACCTCGCCATGGGCGGCTCGCGTCTCACCGACCTGGCGGCGCGCGCCGGCATGACCAAGCAAGCGATGGGCGACCTGGTCACGCAGTGCGAAGCCTGGGGCCTGGTCGTGCGGGAGCCCGACCCGCTGGATGCCCGCGCGCGGCAGGTGAGGTTTACCGAAGCCGGGCTGGCCTGGGTCGATGCCTTCCGCAAGGCGGTGCGGCAGGCCGAGGACGAATTCCGCGCCGAGGTGGGCACTGAGATCGCCACCGTCGTCGCCCTCGGCCTCGAGGCCTATGCAGGGCCCGCCGCGGGCGAGTAACAGGTCCGGTCCGCGCCAGCCCGGCGCCTAGAATTTGCCCGGCAGCGCCGGCCACGGCGCGAAGACGACAGGAGACAACGGCATGCGCATCCTCATCGCCGAAGACGACCAGGTGCTGGCGGACGGCCTGCTTCGCAGCCTGCGCGCTTCCGGCGCGGCCGTCGACCACGTCAGCAGTGGCAGCGAGGCCGACACCGCGCTGATGACGAACAACGAGTTCGACCTGCTGATCCTGGACCTGGGCCTGCCGAAGATGCACGGCCTGGAGGTGCTGAAGAAGCTGCGATCGCGCGGCTCGTCGATGCCGGTGCTGATCCTCACCGCCGCCGACAGCGTCGAGGAACGCGTCAAGGGCCTGGACCACGGCGCCGACGACTACATGGCCAAGCCGTTCTCGCTGCAGGAACTGGAGGCGCGCGTGCGCGCCCTCACGCGGCGCGGCATGGGCGCCACCAGCAGCACGATCAAGCACGGCCCGCTGGTGTACGACCAGGCCGGCCGCGTCGCCACCATCGACGGCAAGATGGTCGAGCTCTCCGCGCGCGAACTGGGTTTGCTGGAAGTTCTGCTGCAGCGCGCCGGGCGCCTCGTCAGCAAGGATCAGCTGGTGGAGCGGCTGTGCGAGTGGGGCGAGGAGGTGAGCAACAACGCCATCGAGGTGTACATCCACCGCCTGCGCAAGAAGATCGAGAAAGGCCCGATCCGCATTGCCACGGTGCGGGGGCTGGGTTACTGCCTGGAGAAGATCTCCGGATGACGGATGACTTCGCTGCGGCTCAACGACAAATGACAACGCCGCCATTCGTCATTGAGCCGCAGCGAAGTCATTCGTCATTCGTCATCCGATGAAGATCTTTCAGCGCGAACAGCGCTCCCTCTTCGGCGAGATCCTCGACTGGATGCTCACGCCGCTGCTGCTGCTGTGGCCGGTGAGCCTGGCGCTCACCTGGCTGGTGGCGCAAAGCATCGCCGGCAAGCCGTTCGACCGTGCGCTCGAATACAACGTGCAGGCGCTGGCGCAGCTGGTCCTGGTGCAGAACCAGCGCGCGGTGTTCAACCTGCCGCAGCCCGCTCGCGAGCTGCTGCGCGCCGACGACGCCGACCACGTCTACTACCAGGTGGTGGGCCCCAAGGGCGAGGTGCTCAGCGGCGAGCGCGATTTCCCCGCGCCGCCGGAAGACGAGAAGCCCCTGCTCGGCGAAGTGCGCCTGCGCGACGACGAGATCCGCGGGCTGGACGTGCGCGTGGCGTACACGTGGGTGCGCGTGGACTTGCCCGGCGCGCAGCCGGCGCTGGTGCAGGTGGCCGAAACGCGCGAGAAGCGCAGCGTGCTGGCCACCGAGATCATCAAGGGCGTGATGCTGCCGCAGTTCGTCATCCTGCCGCTGGCGGTGCTGCTGGTGTGGCTGGCGCTGGTGCGCGGCATCAAGCCGCTGTCGCAGCTGGAAGAGCGCATCCGCGCGCGCAAGCCGGACGACCTGTCGCCGCTGGACGACCGTGCCGTGCCGCTGGAGGTGGCGCCCCTGGTGTCGTCGGTGAACGACCTGCTGCTGCGGCTGAAGGATTCCATCGCCACGCAGAAGCGCTTCCTCGCCGACGCGGCGCACCAGCTGAAGACGCCTCTCGCCGGCCTTCGCATGCAGGCCGACCTGGCGCAGCGGGAAGGCGCCAATGCCGACGAGCTGAAGCAGTCGCTCAAGCAGATCGGCCGCTCGAGCGTGCGCGCCACGCACACGGTGAACCAGCTGCTGGCGCTGGCGCGCGCCGAAAGCAGCGGCCGGGCGCTGCCCCGCCAGGCCTGCGACGTGGCCGCGCTGACGCAGGAAGCGGTGCGCGACCTGCTGCCCCGCGCGATGGACCGCCGCATCGACCTGGGCTACGACGGCGCGCAGCCTGGAGCGCCCGGTGTGGGCGTCACCGGCAACGCCACGCTGCTGAAGGAGTTGATCCGCAACCTGCTGGACAACGCGATCAACTACACGCCGTCCAGCGACGCGCAGCCCGGCGTCATCACCGCGCGCGTGCTGGCCGACCCGATCGGCGGCGTGGTGCTGCTGCAGGTGGAAGACTCCGGGCCCGGCATCCCCGAAGCCGAGCGTGAGCTGGTGTTCCAGCCTTTCTACCGTTCGCTGGACACGACGGTGGACGGCTCGGGCCTGGGCTTGCCCATCGTGCTGGAGATCGCGCGGCAGCATGGCGCGCAAGTGCGCCTGGAAGACGCCCACCCGGGACAGGTGCCGCCGGGCACGCGCGCCGTGGTGAGGTTCACCAGCCGCGTGGAGATGGAAGAGGGCGAGGCGGCGCAGGCCGCCTGAAATCTCAAGCCGGCTTGTAGACGTTCAGCTGCAGCCGCTCGCGTTCGATGGCGCGTGCCACGGCCGGCAGCTGCGCCACCTTCTGCACGTGCGCCCACAAGGCCGGGAAGCTTGCGGGGTCGATGCCCGCGAAGCCGCCCCAGCGCAGCAGGGTCAGCGCGTACGCGTCCATCGGCCCGAACTGCGCGCCGCCGAGGAACTCGCGGCCCTGCGAATTCATGCTCTTGGCCATGGCTTCGATCTCGGCCAGCATGGGCCGGTACAGCTGCGCGTTGTAGGCCTTCAGCTCGGCCTGCACCTCGGGCTTGTCGCTGTACTTGAACGGCATGAACACGTGCGTGAAGGTCGGGTGCACGGTGTTGTTCATCCACGCCAGCGTCTCGATCGCCTTGGCGCGCGCCAGCGGTTCCTTCGGCAGGAAACCCAGCTGCGGATGCTTCGCGTCCAGGTAGCCGACGATGGCCAGGATCTGCGTGATGGTGGCGCCGCCGTCCACCAGCACGGGCACCTGGCCGTGGGGGTTGATCGCCAGGTACTCGGGCGACTTCTGCTCGTTCTTGTGCAGCTTCACCATCACCGGCTCGAACGGCTCGCCGATGGTTTCCAGCAGCGTGTGCGGCACGAACGAACAGGCACCGGGCGCGAAATACAGCTTCACGGTCATTTCAGTCTCCTTGGGTCAGCGGCAGGGCCGCAGCGGCTTGCCGCCCAGCGCGGGCTTCAGGTCGTCCAGGCGCCCGCGCAGCGAATCGTCCAGCGCGGGCAGCACCAGCCGCTGGCCGCGGACCTCCGGGCGTTCCTGCACCACCTTCGCGGTGCGCACGCCGCGCGTGTTCAGCTTCTCCAGCTGCTGCTGCGCGGCTTCCTGCGTGGGAAAACCGCCGAGCGACAGACCCGGCTCGAGGTCGGGATTGGACAGCGCTTCGTAGGTCACGCCGATCTGGCGCAGCTCGCCCTTCTTGCGCTCGACGTTTTCCGCGTTCGGGTACTTGCCCATGTAGACGATCCAGCGCCCGGGTTCGTTCACGGGTTCCAGCGACCAGGCCGACTCGGGCCAGCTCACCAGCGCCTGCCGCAGCGGGTCGATGGCGGCGGTTTCGAAGGGGCCGGCCTGCAGGCATTCCGCCGGCCTGGCTTCGGCCTGCAGCCGCCTGGCCTCCTCGGGCGGCAGCACCCGCACCGCTTCCGGCTTGACCTGCTGGGCCAGCCGATGCGGCTCGCGCTCGGGCAGCGGGCCGAAGCCCCAGGACAGCAGCAGGCCGTCGGCCCATGCGTAGTAGGCGCCGTTGGCCAGCAGCAGCAACAGGACGAGGAGGCGAAGCATTTGGGTTCAGGCGGGCCGCACGCTGACTTCCGCGCTGGTGACGGCCCGCATGCCGGCGGCAGTATGCACGAGCAGGGCACCGCGCTCGTCCACGCCGTGGGCCGTGCCGGCCATGCCGTCGGACAGGCGCACCGCGCGGTCGGCGAGGGCGTCGCGGCGCTCGAAGCGGGCCTGGAACGGGGAGAAGCCGAACTGCTCGAAAGCCTGCAACGTGCGCACGACCGGCTCGGCCACCGCAAGCAAGGTGCCGGGCGCCGTGGCATCGGGCTGCAGCTCCCGCAGGCCGATGGCCGGCGCGGCGCGCGGCGCCACGTTGATGCCGATGCCCACGATGGTGTACCGCGAAGCGCCACCGTCCACAGGTGCCGCCGTCTCGATCAGGATGCCCGTGAGCTTGCGATCATCGACCCAAAGGTCGTTCGGCCACTTCAGGCGGATGTCCGCGTGCAGGGCTTCCGCCACCGCCACGCCCACCGCGAGCGACAGCCCCGACCAGTCGGGCGGCGCCAGCGGCAACCCCAGCGAGAAGGTGAGCGAATCGCCGGCGGCGCTTTCCCAGCTGCGCCCCAGCCGGCCGCGGCCGGCCGTCTGGTGCTCGGCCACCAGCAGCACCGGCTCCGTGCGGCCAGCGCGGGCGCGCCGCATCAGTTCGGAATTGGTAGAGTCCAGCTCGGGCAGCACCTCGACGGTAAAGCCCGGCAGCAGGGGCGCCACCGCCTCCCACACGGCTTCGGCCGGCCAGCGCATGGGCTTCAGTCCTTCTTCTTTTTCTTCTTTTTTTTCTTCTTCTCGTCCTTGGGAGCGAGAAGGGTGCCGCGGCAGTCGCCGGCCCCGCACCAGCAGGGGTAGTCGGCCTTGAGCTCCTTGGTGATCTTGCCGTCGATCACCAGGCCGTAGTCGTAGTTGAGCTCCTCGCCGGCCGCGATGTTGCGCAGGGCCTTGATGAACACCCGGCCGCCCACCTCGTCGGCTTCGCAGTTCGGGGCGCAGGAATGGTTGATCCAGCGGGAGGAATTGCCGCCATACAGCGCGTCGATGACACGCTTGTCGTCCACGTGGAAATAGAAGGTATGGTTCGGGTCCTTCGGGTCGTGGGGATGGCGGCGCTGGGCCTCTTTCCAGGAGATGACCTCGCCGACGTATTCGATGATGGTCTCGCCCTCGGGGATGTCCTGCACGGCGAACACACCCTTGCCGTGGACGCCGGAGCGGCGGGTCTGGATCTTCCGACCGGCCCCGGATACTGCGTTTGTTGCCATTCCTGAAACTCTGATAAGTTGAATATGCACACACGCGTGCGCGTACGCGCGCGTGAGAGACACGGGATTGTAGGAACATGGGAAAGACACTGGTCATCGCCGAAAAGCCGTCCGTGGCGCAGGACATCGTCCGCGCGCTCACGCCCGTTGCCGGCAAGTTCGACAAGCACGACGAATACTTCGAGAACGACGCGTGGGTCGTCACCAGCGCCGTGGGGCACCTGGTGGAGATCCAGGCGCCGGAGGAATTCGACGTCAAGCGCGGCAAGTGGAGCTTCGCCCACCTGCCGGTGATCCCGCCGTACTTCGACCTGAAGCCGGTGGACAAGACCAAGGGGCGCCTCAGCGCCGTGGTCAAGCTCGCCAAGCGCAAGGACATCAGCGAACTCGTCAACGCCTGCGACGCGGGCCGCGAGGGCGAGCTGATCTTCCGGCTGATCGAGCAGTACGCGTTCGGGGAAGGCGGCGAGAAGAAGGCCGCCGTGCGCAAGCCGGTCCGTCGCCTGTGGCTGCAGTCGATGACGCCGCAGGCCATCCGCGACGGCTTCGACGCGCTGCGCAGCGACCAGCAGATGCAGGGCCTGGCTTCGGCCGCGCGCTCGCGCTCGGAAGCCGACTGGCTGGTGGGCATCAACGGCACGCGCGCGATGACCGCGTTCAACTCGCGCGATGGCGGCTTCTTCCTCACCACCGTGGGCCGGGTGCAGACGCCGACGCTGGCCATCGTGGTCGAGCGCGAAGAGCAGATCCGCAAGTTCATCAGCCGCGACTACTGGGAGGTGCACGCCACCTTCCTGGCGGAGGCCGGCGAGTACCCCGGCAAGTGGTTCGACCCCAAGTGGAAGAAGAACCCGGACGACGCCGAGCAGAAGGCCGACCGCGTCTGGTCCGCGAAGGAAGCGCAGGCCATCGCCGTCGCGGTGCGCGGCAAGGCCGCCACCGTCACCGAGGAATCCAAGCCCAGCACGCAGGCTTCGCCCCTGCTGTTCGACCTGACTTCGCTGCAGCGCGAGGCCAACGGCCGCTTCGGCTACTCGGCCAAGACCACGCTGGCGCTGGCGCAGTCGCTGTACGAGCGCCACAAGGCGCTGACCTACCCGCGGACCGATTCGCGCGCGCTGCCCGAGGACTACCTCGCCACCGTCAAGCAGACCATGGGCATGCTGGCCGACAGCGGCATGGGCCACCTGGCGCCGTTCGCGGCGCAGGCGCTGAAGGAAGGCTACGTCAAGCCGACCAAGCGCGTGTTCGACAACAGCAAGGTCAGCGACCACTTCGCCATCATCCCGACGCCGCAGGCGCCCAGCGGCCTGTCGGACGCCGAGCAGAAGCTGTACGACCTGGTGGTGCGCCGCTTCCTGTCGGTGTTCTTCCCCAGCGCCGAGTACCTGGTCACCACGCGCATCAGCCAGGTGGTGGACCACAGCTTCCGCACCGACGGCAAGGTGCTGGTCAAGCCGGGCTGGCTGGCCATCTGGGGCAAGGAAGCCGAAGTCGACAAGCCCGAGGGCGAGGAAGGCAGCGGCAAATCGCTGGTGCCGGTGCGCGAAGGCGAGATGCCGCGCGCCGAGGTCGTCGAGCCCAAGGGCTTGAAGACGCGCCCGCCGGCGCGCTACTCGGAAGCCACGCTGCTGGGCGCGATGGAAGGCGCCGGCAAGTTCGTCGAGGACGACGAGCTGCGCGAAGCCATGCAGGAGAAGGGCCTGGGCACGCCGGCCACGCGGGCGGCCACCATCGAAGGCCTCATCGCCGAGAAGTACATGCTGCGCGACGGCCGCGAGCTGATCCCCACCGCCAAGGCGTTCCAGCTGATGACGCTGCTGCGCGGCCTGGGCGTGGAGGAACTCACCAAACCCGAGCTTACCGGCGAGTGGGAACACAAGCTTGCGCAGATGGAGCACGGCAAGCTCTCGCGCGACGCGTTCATGCTCGAGATCGCTGAGATGACCAGGCACATCGTCCGCAAGGCCAAGGAGTACGACCGCGACACGGTGCCGGGCGACTACGCCACGCTGAAGACGCCGTGCCCCAACTGCGGCGGCATCGTGCGCGAAAACTACCGCCGCTACACCTGCACCGGCCGCAGCGGCACGGGCGAGGACGCGTGCGGCTTCTCGTTCACCAAGATCCCCGCCGGCCGCGCATTCGAGCAGGACGAGGTGGAGCAGTTCCTGCGCGACAAGCGCATCGGGCCGCTGGAAGGCTTCCGCTCCAAGGCGGGCTGGCCGTTCACGGCCGAGATCGCGCTGAAGTACGACGAGGAAGAGAAGAACTGGAAGCTGGAGTTCGATTTCGGCGACGAGGAAGACCCGGCGCAAACCGGCGAAGTGATCGACTTCAGCGGTCAGGAATCGCTGGGGCCGTGCCCGAAGTGCGGTGCGCGCGTCTTCGAGTGGGGCAAGAACTACGTCTGCGAAAAGTCGGTGCCGACCGCGGCGCAACCCACGCCCAGCTGCGACTTCAAGACCGGCCAGATCATCCTGCAGCAGCCGGTGGACCGCGAGCAGATGCACAAGCTGCTGGCCACCGGCAAGACCGGCCTGCTGGACAAGTTCGTGTCGATGCGCACGCGCCGGCCGTTCAAGGCTTTCCTCGCGTGGGATGCGGAGGCGGGCAAGGTGAACTTCGAATTCGAGCAGCGCGAAAGCAAGTTCCCGCCGCGCAAGGGCGCCGCCGCGCGCGCTGCGCCGCCGGCCAAGAAGACAGCCGCAGCGAAGTCGCCGGCCGCGAAGAAGGCGCCCGCGGCGAAAAAGGCTGCGGCGCCCAAGGCACCGCGCAAGGCCGGCCCGGGTCTCGCGCCCAGCGCCGACCTCGCCGCCGTGATCGGCGCGGAACCGGTCGCGCGCACCGAGGCCGTGAAGAAGATCTGGGACTACATCAAGGCCAACGGCCTGCAGGACGCGAAGGACAAGCGCGCCATCAATGCCGACGCCAAGCTGCAGAAGGTGTTCGGCAAGCCGCAGGTCACGATGTTCGAGCTGGCCGGCATCCTGGGCAAGCACCTGGGCTGACATGCCGTCCGCCGACACCCTCGAACGCTTCATCGCCCGCGTGGAGAGCAACGCCCACGTCGAGGCGATCCTCGAGTTCTACGCCGAAGGCGCCTCGATGCAGGAGAACTTCGACCCGCCCCGCGTGGGCCGCGAAGCGCTCGTCGCCAACGAGCAGAGGGCCTTGTCGATGGCGAAGTCGGTGTACTCGGAATGCGTGCGGCCGGCATTCGTCAGCGGCGACCGCGTGGTGATCCGCTGGATCTTCGAGTTCACCGGCCATGACGGCAGCGTGCGCCGCATCGAGGAACTGGCCTACCAGCGCTGGGAAGGCGAGCGCATCGCGCAGGAACAGTTCTTCTACGACCCGCGCCAGTTCGCGCCGCGCAAGCGCGACTGAGCGATCAGCGCAGCGCGCGGTGCATGTGCACCTTGCCGTGCGCGCGGCCGTCCACGACGATGGCGCGCGGTTCGGTGCCGAACGCGCGGAAGCCGGCTTTCTCATACAGCCGCTGTGCGGCGCCGTTGCCTTCGGTGACGGTGAGCACCAGGTCGGTCAGGCCGCCCGCGATCGCTTCGTCCAGCAGCGCCTGCAGCAACGCGCGGCCAGCGCCACGCCCCGCCGCTTCCGGCGCCACGTACATGCCCACCACATGCCCCTTGTGGCGCTCCTTCGCCCGCGGCAGCCGTTCCAGCCCGACCATGCCGGCCAGCATGCCCGCGTCGTCGAAAGCGCCCCAGAACATGGTGTTCGTTGAAGCGAGACGCTGCCGCGAAGCTTCCGGCGGCTTGGCACTGTCTTCTTCCCAACTGGACGTGAAGGCCTCGGGATGCTCGCGCAGCGCGCGCAGCCGCAACTCGCGGTAGGCCAGGGCGTCTTCCGGTTGCAGGCGTCGAATGAGCATGCGGCCGATGATGCCGCAGCCGGCGTCAGGCCGCCTGCAGTTCCGCGCGTGCCACGGGCGCGACACGCTCGCGCAACAGCCAATACGCGAGCAAGGGGCCGCGCCCGCGCAGGTCGACCAGACCGCGCGCGCTGAAGTCGAACGCGGCGCCGGCCTGCCGGACAACGGCTTCGCTCACCTGGATGCCGCCTTCGCGGCCGCTGGACTCCAGCCGGCTGGCGACGTTGACCGTGTCGCCCCACACGTCGTACAGGAAGCGCCGCACGCCCAGCACGCCCCCGACCGCGGGCCCGGCGTGCACACCGATGCGCATGGCCAACTCGGTGCCGTTCTCGCGGTTGTAGCGCGCCAGAACCAAGCGCATGTCGAGCGCCAGGCGGCAGAGCGCGTCGACGCGCACGTGCGACACCGCCATGTACGCATCGCCGATGGTCTTGATCTTCTCCACGCCGTGCCAGTCCGCCAGCCGGTCGAAGCCCGAAAAGATGTCGTCGAGCACCAGCACCAGCTGCTCGGGCGGCAGCCCGCTGGAAAAGCGCGTGAAGCCCACGATGTCGGCGAACAGCACGCCCAGGTTGTCGAACTTGCGCGCACGCGCCCGTCCATCGCGCTTGATCTCCTCGGCCACCGCGCGCGGCAAGGCGTTGTGCAGAACTTCGTCGGCACGCTTGCGCTCCGTCTCCGCGCGTTGGGTTTCGGTGTACAGCGCCAGATCACGCGCAAAGGTGAAGCGGTCCAGCCACAGGCACAGCACCACCACGCAGAACGGGTTGAGCAGGCCGGTCAGCGTCCTCTCCAGGTCGCCGCCTTCGCGCTGCCAGAAGGCGCAGCCCAGGCCGATCACGCTGAGGGCGTACAGGGGCTGCCGGATGCGCCGGCGCATGGCCGCCACCGCGGCGCCGAAGGTCATGCCGGCGGCATAGACCGACAGGTCGCGGTGCATCGAAATGTCGACCATGCCGCTCCAGGTGCACAGGCCGATGAAGGCGGCGCAGAACGCGTTGAGCAACAGTTCGCTCGCCGATGCCTGCCAGCGGTCGGCCAGCAGCATGGACAGGAACACGGCTTCCGTCGCCACCTGCCAGGCGATGAGCCAGCCCAGGGATGGCGCGGCGGGGTCGTGCAGCAACTGCAGGTTCGTGGCCAGCGACGCCAGCGGCAGCACCACCGCCACCACCTTGCTGTACCGCACGGTGACCGTCCAGCTCCTGTGCGTGAGCCACTGCACGAATGCCGCATCTTCCATCGTCCCTCCCATCCCGCGTGCCGCGGGGGAGGCGCAACTTAAGGCGGCGCGGCGCCCGTGCGCAACGTGCGCTCCAAGAAGAAAAGCGCCCGGCGGGCGCTTTTCTCATCGGGAGTGGGGACGGGCGCTTACTTCGCCGCGACCACCCGGGCCATCTCCAGCACCTTGTTGGAGTAGCCCCACTCGTTGTCGTACCAGCTCACCAGCTTGACGAAGGTGCCGTCCAGCGCGATGCCGGCGTCAGCGTCGAAGATGGACGTGCGCGCGTCGCCGCGGAAGTCCGTGGCCACCACCTTGTCTTCGGTGTAGCCCAGTATGCCCTTCAGCGCGCCCTGGCTCTGCGCCTTCATCTCGGCGCAGATCTCGTCGTAGGTCGCCGACTTGTTCAGCTCCACCGTCAGGTCGACCACCGAGACGTCGGAGGTCGGCACGCGGAACGACATGCCGGTGAGCTTCTTGTTCAGCTCGGGGATCACCACGCCCACCGCCTTGGCCGCGCCGGTGGACGACGGGATGATGTTTTCCAGGACGCCGCGGCCGCCGCGCCAGTCCTTGTTGCTGGGGCCGTCCACGGTCTTCTGGGTGGCGGTGGTGGCGTGCACGGTGGTCATCAGGCCGCGCTTGATGCCCCACTTGTCGTTCACCACCTTGGCCAGCGGCGCCAGGCAGTTGGTGGTGCAGGACGCGTTGGAGATGATCGCCTCGCCCTTGTACGTCTTGTCGTTGACGCCGAACACGAACATCGGCGTGTCGTCCTTCGACGGCGCGGACATGATGACCTTCTTGGCCCCGGCGGCGATGTGCTTCTGCGCGCCTTCCTTGGTGAGGAAGATGCCGGTGGACTCCACCACGACCTCGGCGCCGACGGCGCTCCAGTTGAGCTCGGACGGATCCTTCACCGCGGTCAGGCGGATCTTCTTGCCGTTGACGATGAGCGTGTTGCCGTCCACCGAGACGTCGCCTTCGAACCGGCCGTGCACGCTGTCGTAGCGAAGCATGTAGGCCAGGTAGTCGGGCTCGAGCAGGTCGTTGATGCCGACCACCTCGATGTCCTTGAAGTTCTGCACCGCGGCGCGGAACACCATGCGGCCGATTCGGCCGAAGCCGTTGATCCCGATCTTGATGGTCATCTTCAGTCTTCCAGTGGTTTCAATGCGAATTCGACAATTCTTGCCCAGCCGCGCGCGCTTGTGGGGCGCCTCAGCGCGACAGTGCCACCCGCACGGTGTCGGCCACGTTCTCCGGCGTGAAGCCGAAGTGCTTGAACAGCACGTTGGCGGGCGCGGACTCGCCGTAGGTGTCGATGCCGACCACCGCCGCGCAGCCGTACTTCCACCAGAAGTCGGTGACGCCCGCCTCGACGGCGATGCGCGGCACGCCCGCGGGCAGCACTTCCGTCTTGTACGCGGCGCTCTGGCGGTCGAACGTGGTGGTGCTGGGCATGGAGACCACGCGAACCGCGATGCCGTCCTGCGCCAGCTGCTCCTGCGCCTTCAGCGCCAGCTGCACTTCGGAGCCGGTGGCGATGATCACCGCGCGCGGCTTGCCGCGGGCGCCGACTTCCGCCGGCTCGGCCAGCACGTAGCCACCCTTGCTGATGTCTTCCAGGCCGGCCTTGGGCGCGTACGGCAGGTTCTGGCGCGAGAGCAGCAGCGCGGTCGGGCGCTGCGTGTTCTGCAGCGCGACGGCCCAAGCCACGGTGGTTTCGGCCGTGTCAGCCGGGCGCCAGACGTCCAGGTTGGGGATCAGGCGCAGGCTGGAAGCATGCTCGATGGACTGGTGGGTCGGACCGTCTTCGCCCAGGCCGATGGAGTCGTGCGTGAACACGTGGATCACGCGCTGCTTCATCAGCGCCGCCATGCGGATGGCGTTGCGGCTGTAGTCGCTGAACGTGAGGAAGGTGCCGGCGTACGGGATGTAGCCGCCGTGCAGCGCGATGCCGTTCAGCACCGCGGCCATGCCGAACTCGCGCACGCCGTAGTTGATGTGGCGGCCGATGCGGCCCTGCTCGTCGCGCTTGACCTCGCCCGCCAGGTCGAAGCGCAGCGGCGCGGTGCTCTTGGTGTTGGTGAGGTTGGAGCCGGTGAGGTCGGCGCTGCCGCCCAGCATCTCCGGCAGGGCGGCGGTGAAGGCTTCCAGCGCCAGCTGCGAAGCCTTGCGCGAGGCGACGGTCTCGGCCTTGGCATGCGCGCCCACGGCGGCATCGACGGCCACTTGCGCGAAGTTGCGCGGCAGCTCGCCCTTCATGCGGCGGGCGAATTCGGTCGCGAGCTCGGGGTAGGCGGCCTTGTACATGGCGAAGCGCGCTTCCCACTCGGCCTGCGCCTTGCGGCCGGAGGCCTTGGCATCCCATGCGCCGTAGATTTCCTTGGGCACCACGAAGGGGTCGTGCGGCCAGCCCAGCGCCTCGCGCGTGAGCGTCACTTCTTCCAGGCCCAGCGCCTCGCCGTGCGCCTTGGCGGTGTTCACGCGGTTGGGGCTGCCCTTGCCGATCTGCGTCTTGGCGACGACCAGCGTGGGCTTGTCGGCGCTGTTGCGCGCGTCGGCGATGGCGCGGTCCACCGCGTCCACATCGTGGCCGTCGATCGGGCCGATGACGTTCCAGCCGTAGGCGCGGAAGCGCGCGGGCGTGTCGTCGATGAACCAGGGCGTGACCTGGCCGTCGATGGAGATGCCATTGTCGTCATAGACGGCCACCAGCTTGTTCAGCTTCCAGGCGCCGGCCAGCGCGCAGGCTTCGTGGCTGATGCCCTCCATCAGGCAGCCGTCACCGAGGAAGACGTAGGTGTGGTGATCGACGATGGTGTGGCCATCGCGGTTGAATTCCGCGGCCAGCAGCTTCTCGGCCAGCGCCATGCCCACCGCGTTGGTGATGCCCTGGCCCAGCGGGCCGGTGGTGGTTTCCACGCCGGGCGTCACGCCCACTTCGGGGTGGCCGGCGGTCTTGCTGTGCAGCTGGCGGAAGTTCTTCAGCTCCTGCATCGGCAGGTCGTAACCGGTCAGGTGCAGCAGCGCGTAGACCAGCATGGAGCCGTGGCCGTTGGACAGCACGAAGCGGTCGCGGTCGAACCACTTCGGATCGGCCGGGTTGTGCCTCAGGTGGCGGTGCCACAACGCAACCGCGATGTCGGCCATGCCCATCGGCGCGCCCGGGTGGCCGGAGTTGGCTGCCTGCACCGCGTCCATGGCCAGCGCCCGGATGGCGTTGGCCATCTGCGCGGCGTCGGCGCGCGCAGCAGCAGGAGTGGAAGAAGCCGGGGTGGAAGCAGCGGAGAGGAGGGACATCGCGGGCGCCTAGGGGGAAACCCGAAATTTTACTGGCTGGGCTGGCGGCCCCTCCGGTCGCGCCGCCGCCGCGTCCGGTCGTCTAAAGTGGCGCAATGCGAGGTCTTCATCTCACCGCCGATCTCTACCAGTGCCGCTGCGAGCCGCGCTGGCTGACCGACGCGCGGGAACTGGGCGAGTGGTCGCGCCAGGCGGCCGAAGCCGTGGGCCTGCCCGTCGAGCGCGAGCTCTTCTACGCCTCGGAGGCTTCCGGCGGCGCCACCGCTGCGCTGATGCTGCCCGGCTCGCACGTCTGCCTGCACACCTGGCCCGACCAGCGCGGCGTCACCGTCGATGTCTGCCTGGCGCATGCCGAAGACGATCTCTCCGCCAAGGCGCGCGGACTGATGTACGCGCTGGTGCAACGCTTCCAGCCCGAGTGGACGGAGCAGCGCTCGCTCGACCGCGGGGACGGCGAGTAATGCAGGCACAGGCGATGGTGCTGGCCGCCGGGCGCGGCGAACGCATGCGGCCGCTGACCGACAGCTGCCCCAAGCCGCTGCTGGAAGTGCAAGGCCGGCCGCTGATCGGCTGGCACCTCGAAGCACTGGCGGATGCCGGCTACGGCGAAACGGTGATCAACACCGCCTGGCTGGGCGAACAGATCGAGTCGCGCTACGGCCACCGCCTGGGCGGCATGCGGCTGGCGTACTCGCACGAAGGCCGTGACTTCGGCGGCGCACTGGAGACGGCCGGCGGCATCGCGCGGGCATTGCCGCTGCTGGACGAGGTGTTCTGGGTGGTGGCCGGCGACGTGTACGTGCCGGGCTTCGCCTTCGACCACGAAGCGCTCCAGCGTTTCGCGTCCGGCACCGCGCTGGCGCACCTGTTCTTCGTGCCCAACCCCGAGCACAACCCGAAGGGTGATTTCGGCCTTCGTGCCGACGGCATCGCGCTGAACCGCGGCGAACCGAGCTACACGTATTCCACCATCGGCCTGTACCGCAAGGCCTTCTTCGACGAACTGCCCGCCGGCAATCCGCGCGGCGAAAAAGTCCCGCTCGCCCCCATGCTGCGCCGCGCGATGGACAATCGGCAGGTCACCGCGCAGCTTCACACCGGACCCTGGACCGACGTCGGCACGCCGCAGCGGCTGGCCCAACTGAACTCACCATGAACAGCACCCACCTGTACGCCGAGCGCCGCGCGCGCGTCGCTTCCCGGATCGGCAAGAACGGCATCGCGCTCGTGCCCACCGCGCCCGAGCGCGCGCGAAACCGCGACAGCGATTTCCTCTACCGGCACGACAGCTACTTCTACTACCTCACCGGCTTCGAGGAGCCGAACGCATTTCTCGTCATCGCGGGTGACGGCAAGAGCACGCTGTTCTGCGCACCCAAGGACCTGGAGCGCGAGATCTGGGACGGCTACCGACTGGGGCCCGAGGCCGCGCCGGCGAAGCTGGGCGTGCAGGAAGCCTTCTCCATCAACGAACTGGACACGCGCCTGCCGCGCCTGCTGGAAAACCGCGACGCGGTCTGGTACCCGTTCGCGATCCACGAAGGCCTGGAAGCGCGCGTCGGCAACTGGCTCAATCAGGTGCGCGCGCGCGTGCGCTACGGCGCGCTTTGCCCCGAGGAGCAGCGTGACCTTTGCTCCGTACTGGACGAGATGCGCCTGGTGAAGGACGCGCACGAGCTGGACGTGATGCGCCGCGCATCGCAGATCAGCGCCCGCGCGCACGTCCGCGCAATGAAGCTGTCGGCGCGCATGTTGCGCGAAGGCCGGGACGTGCGCGAGTACCACCTGGACGCCGAGCTGCTGCACGAGTTCCGCCTGGGCGGCTCGCAGTACCCTGCCTACGGCTCCATCGTCGCGGCGGGTGCCAATGCGTGCGTGCTGCACTACCGCGCCGCAGGCACGCCGGTGCGCAAGGGCGAGCTGGTGCTGATCGACGCCGGCTGCGAACTGGATGGCTACGCCAGCGACATCACCCGAACTTTCCCGGCCGACGGCAAGTTCACCGGCCCGCAGCGCGAGCTGTACAACCTGGTGCTCGCCTCCCAAGACGCCGCGGTGGCGGCGACGAAGGCCGGCGCCCGCTTCAGCGACCCGCACGACGCCACGGTGAAGGTGCTGGCGCAAGGCATGCTGGACGTCGGCCTGCTGGACCGCAACAAGGTCGGCACCGTCGACGACGTCATCGAGAAGCGCGCCTACTTCCAGTTCTACATGCACCGCACCGGCCACTGGCTGGGCATGGACGTGCACGATTGCGGCAGCTATGTCGAACCCAGCGAAGTGGGCGAGGTCAGCGAGCGGCGCGATCCGCTCTCGGGCGAGACGATCAAGAACCGGCCCAGCCGCATCCTGAAGCCCGGCATGGTGCTGACCATCGAACCCGGCATCTACGTGCGGCCCGCCGAGGGCGTGCCCGAGAAGTTCCACCACATCGGCATCCGCATCGAGGACGACGCGGTGGTCACGGACAAGGGTTGCGAGCTGATCACGCGCGGCGTGCCGGTGAAGGCCGACGAGATCGAGGCCCTGATGCGCGCTTGACGCGCGTCCTCGGGGTTCTTGCGCGCTTGACGCGTATCAGCCTTCCGCGAACCCCAGCACCTTCTCCGCCCAGCGCGGGCGCTGCACCGTGTGCAGCTGCATCTGGCTGCCCATCACGGTGGCGATCAGCCGCGGGCCGCCTTCGTGCGCGTCGCTGCCGTCGAACAGCAGCGAGAGGTCGGCCAGGAACACCGCATGCCGCAGGTGGTCCAGTGTGCGGGCGTAGCGCGCCAGCAGCTTGTGCGTCGGCACGCCGTGGCCGCCCTCGCGCACCCGCTGGTTCACGCGCTGCAGCAGCTTGCGCGGCTCGTCCAGGCCCATCGCATACAGCACCACTTCGAAACCCAGCGTTCGCGCCTGCCCGATCAAGGCCAGGCGCGAAGGATGCGAAAGCCCCGTCTCGGCGACGAACGAGACGCGCTCGCGCAGCAGCCGCTGCCACTGCGCGTCGGCCCAGTCGCGCGCAGCGGACGCGCGTGCCTCGTCGTCCTGCAGGTGCTGCAGGTGCGCGGCGGCGTAAGCCTGGGGATCGACGAACGGCAGTGCCGGGTAGCGCGGCGCGACCAAGTAGTGGTACAGCGCCGTCTTGCCCACGCCGTGCGGCCCCGCGATCAGGTGCAGGACCGGCATCGGCTGGGTCTCATGCGGACTTTCGCCCCTTGCCGCGGCCGCGCGAGCGGCCGGTGCTGACGGCTTCCTGCGCCCGCGCCGTCAGCGCGCCGGACTTGGCGAGCGCGAGCACGTGCGCCTGCAGGTCTTCCAGCTCGGGCGAGGCCGGTGGCGGGCTGGTGCCGGGCCCGTAGGCAGATCGCTCCTGCCGGGCGATGAGCGCGCGGCTGTCGCTGGTGGACAGGCCCGCGTGTTCCAGGGCCTTGCCCAGGGTGGCCCAGTACTCGATCTGGCTGGCGACCGAGCGGCGCATGGTCTGCGCCGCCTCGCGCGCCTGGTTCACCAGGTCGGCCGGCAGCTTGACCGAGACGTAGGTGGGAGTGGGTTCTGACATGGCGCGCCTCCGATGTCGGGATTGCGCCATTTTACGCCATGGTGCGCCATGAGGGCGCGTTGCGGCGCGCCCTTTCGGCTGAGCGCCGGATGGCGCCCTCGAGTCAGGCGCGATCTACAATCGCGGCCCCTGAATGAGCCGGCTGCGCCAACGAGCGGCCGGCCGTGGAGACACCCTGCCCATGCCCCCCAACGATTCGCAGAACGCGGGCGACAAGCGTGCCCAGTTGCGCCAGGCCGCCCTCGAATACCACGAGCATCCGACGCCGGGGAAAGTGGCGATCGCCGCGACCAAGCAGCTGCTGAACCAGCACGACCTGGCGCTGGCCTATTCCCCCGGCGTGGCCGCGCCGTGCGAGGAGATCGTCAAGGATCCCGCCGCCGCCTTCCGCTACACCGCGCGCGGCAACCTCGTGGCCGTCATCACCAACGGCACGGCCGTGCTGGGCCTGGGCGACATCGGCCCGCTGGCGTCCAAGCCGGTGATGGAAGGCAAGGGCGTGCTGTTCAAGAAGTTCGCCGGCATCGACGTCTTCGACATCGAGATCAACGAGAAGAACGATCTCGACAAGCTGGTCGACGTGATCGCCGCGCTGGAGCCCACCTTCGGCGGCATCAACCTCGAGGACATCAAGGCGCCGGACTGCTTCTACGTCGAGCGCAAGCTGCGCGAGCGGATGAAGATCCCGGTCTTCCACGACGACCAGCACGGCACGGCCATCGTCGTCGGCGCAGCCATCATCAACGGCCTGAAGGTCGTGGGCAAGAACCTCTCCGAGGTGAAGCTGGTGACCTCCGGCGCCGGCGCCGCGGCGCTGGCCTGCCTGAACCTGCTGGTGAAGCTGGGCCTGCCGAAAAAGAACATCTTCGCCACCGACCTGGCGGGCGTGGTGTACGAAGGCCGCACCGAGCTGATGGACGAGGACAAGGTGCAGTTCGCGCAGAAGACTTCGGCGCGAACGCTGTCCGACGTGATCGAGGGCGCGGACATCTTCCTGGGCCTGTCGGCCAGCGGCGTGCTGAAGCCGGAGATGGTGAAGAAGATGGCCGCATCGCCGCTGATCCTGGCGCTGGCCAACCCCAATCCGGAAATCATGCCGGAGGACGCCAAGGCGGTCCGACCGGACGCGATCCTGGCGACGGGCCGCACGGACTACCCGAACCAGGTGAACAACGTCCTGTGCTTCCCGTACATCTTCCGCGGCGCGCTGGATTCGGGCGCGACCACGATCACGGTGGAGATGGAGATCGCGGCGGTGCACGCCATCGCCGAGCTGGCGCAGGCCGAGCAGAGCGAAGTGGTGGCGGCCGCGTACGCGGGGCAGATGCTGCAGTTCGGCCCCGACTACCTGATCCCCAAGCCGTTCGACCCGCGGCTGATGATGAAGATCGCGCCCGCGGTGGCGCAGGCCGCCGTCGACAGCGGCGTGGCGCTGCGGCCGGTCAAGGACATGGACGCGTACCGCGAGAAGCTGCAGAGCTTCGTATACGCGTCGGGCACGACGATGAAGCCGATCTTCACCGCGGCCAAGGCTTCGACGAAGAAGCGCGTGGCCTACTGCGAAGGCGAGGAAGAGCGCGTGCTGCGCGCGGCGCAGATCGTGGTGGACGAGAACCTGGCGCGCCCGACCATCATCGGCCGCCCCGCGGTGATCGCCCAGCGCATCGAGAAGTTCGGCCTGCGGCTGCAGGAAGGACGCGACTACGACATCGTCAATACCGAGCACGACGACCGCTACCGCGACTTCTGGCAGACCTACCACCGCATGATGGACCGCAAGGGCGTCACCATGCAGATGGCCAAGATCGAGATGCGGCGGCGCCTGACGCTGATCGGCGCGATGCTGCTGCACAAGGAGCAGGTCGACGGCATGATCTGCGGCACTTGGGGCACCACCGACATCCACCTGAAGTACATCGACCAGGTGATCGGCAAGCGCGAAGGCGTGTGCACCTACGCGGCCATGAACGGGCTGATGCTGCCCAACCGCCAGCTGTTCCTGGTGGACACGCACGTCAACTACGACCCCACGGCCGCGCAGCTGGCCGAGATCACGGTGATGGCGGCCGAGGAGATGATGCGGTTCGGCCTGAAGCCCAAGGCCGCTCTGCTGTCGCACTCCAACTTCGGCTCCAGCAACCAGCCCAGCGCGGTGAAGATGCGCGAGACGCTCGGGCTGCTGCGCGACGCCGCGCCGTGGCTGGAAGTGGACGGCGAGATGCACGGCGACGTGGCGCTGGATGGCGCGCAGCGGGCGCAGATCATGCCGCACAGCACGCTGGCGGGCGACGCCAACCTGCTCGTCTGCCCGAACATCGATTCGGCCAACATCGCCTACAACCTGCTGAAGACGGCGGCCGGCGGCAACATCGCCATCGGCCCGGTCCTGCTGGGCGCGGCGAAACCGGTGCATATCCTGACGGCCAGCACCACCGTGCGCCGGATCGTCAACATGACGGCTTTGACGGTGGCCGACGCGAACGCGGGCCGAGTGGGCCACCCACGACAGCTGGCACTAACTTAGTCGGGCGTCAAGCCCGTCCGGAAAGGCCTTGGTGGCTGCCCAAAAATTGGGCAGCCGCTTGCCTTTTGTGACCGGATCGTTCACACTAGCGCCCTTGATTTTCCGGGTTAACCCGAGGGACTGACAGCCGAAAGGCTGGCGCCCACCGGCTCCGGAAAGGCGTCCCAAGGTCAACCCCAGAGGTCCCCAAGCTGTTCCATGGCGCGCGCCGCTGCTTTCAAGTTTGCGCTCACTAGCCTCTTGTTCGCAGCTGCCCTCACCGGGTTTCCGGTGGCAGCCAAGGGCCCCCTGGAAGGTTCCGCCGGAAGCGGCCAAGCCACCGTCAGCGTGGCCGAGCTGCCCCAGCAGGGCCGGGAGACCTACGAACTGATCCGCTTGGGCGGACCGTTCCCGTACGAAAAGGACGGCGCGGTGTTCGGCAATCGCGAGCGGCAGCTTCCTGCGGCGCGACGCGGTTATTGGCGCGAATACACCGTGAGGACGCCAGGCTCACGCGACCGGGGCGCCCGGCGCATCGTGTGCGGCGGCCCGCTACGGCGGCCGGACGCTTGTTACTACACCGCTGACCACTACGCCAGTTTTCGCAAGATCGTGGAGTGACCCTGAAATGAAGCGGGACCTGTTTTTGACATCCATGGAAAGAGAAGCGGAGATGGAGACCACCCTTCGCCCCGACATCGGAGAAACGCCCCTGAAAGGCGTGCGCAGCAACATCGTGCAGTCCATCCGCGCTTTCCGCGTGCAGGACCTGCAGGACAGCGCCCGCGCCCTCGGCCAGCACTTCCTGTACGCCAATCTGGCCAACGCCCAGAGCAAGCAGGACGTCCTGGACCTGCTCGCCCAGCAGTTCATCCTGCCGGCGCACTTCGGCAAGAACTTCGATGCGCTGTACGACTGCATGACCGACCCGGTCCACAAGTCCGGCCCGCAGCCGGGCTTCATCGTGGTGCTGGAGCAGATTCCCGCCACGGCCAAGTTCGACAAGGAAGCACGCGAGCAGCTGCTGGACATCTTCCGCGACACCGCCGACTACTGGGGCGACCGGAAAATCCCATTCCGGTGCTTCTATTCTTTTCTGTAGCCCGTTCCGCGCAAGCAGGCCAAGCGGAACGGGCGAACGAGGCCCAGGGCACCAGCGAACCCGCTGCTGTCGCCCCTGCCGTCACCGAGACCGGAGAAAAGATGCCCACCGACAAGCTGGTGGACGTCTCGCCCCTCGCGCTGCGAATGAGCAGCCCGTTCAATTCGGGTTACTGGCTCAACGCCGCGTGAACTGACGCGCAGCCCTGAAACGAAAGCCCCGCGACGCGGGGCTTTTCTTTTGCCGCTTCAGCGCAGCGACTGCGCGAGCGACACGTACTCGGCGACCGGCACTTCCTCGGCCCGCCGCTGCACGTCGAAAGTGCCGCCGAACGCCTTTGCTTCCAGCCACTTGCCCAGCGAATGGCGCAGCAGCTTGCGGCGCTGGCTGAAGGCCACCTGCACCAGCTCGGAAAGCAGGGCAGCATCCAGCTGCTCCGTCGCGGCGAGGGGAATCATGCGGACCACGGCGCTGTCCACCTTCGGTGGTGGATCGAAGGCCTCCGGCGGCACGTGCAGCACGTTCTCCATCTCGTAGCGCCACTGCAGCATCACCGACAAGCGGCCGTAGTCGGCGGTGGCCGGGCTGGCCACCATGCGATCCACCACTTCCTTCTGCAGCATGAAGTGCTGGTCCTCCACCGCGCCGACGTGGTCGAGCAGGTGGAACAGGATGGGCGTGGAGATGTTGTACGGCAGGTTGCCGGCCACCCGAAGGCTCGGCACCCCCATCGAAGCCGCCAGCGCGGTGAAGTCGATGCGCAGAACGTCGGACTCCACCACATCGAGCTGCGGATGCTGCCGCAGCTTCGCGGCCAGGTCGCGATCGAGCTCGACGACGGTCAGGCGTCCCAGGCGCTCGACGAGCGGCTGCGTCAGCGCCGCCAGTCCGGGACCGATCTCGACCATCGCCTGGCCGGCCTTTGGCGCGATCTCGCGCACGATGGCATCGATGACCGAATCGTCGGCCAGGAAATGCTGGCCGAAGCGCTTGCGCGGCTGGTGTTTCACGCTGGCGCGGCCTGTGCGCGGGACTTACTGCGGCGGCTCGCGGAAATCGACGTACGCACGGCCGCGCACTTCCTGCGCCCACTGAGCGTAGGCCTCGTCCAGCTTCTTCTCGCGCAGCACGTTGCGCGCGACGTCCCTCTGTTCGCGCGGGCTGAGCTCGGCGGTGCGGTGCCCCAGCAGCTGTACCAGGTGCACGCCGAAGCGCGAGACGAGCGGATCGGAGATCTGCCCGGGCTCCAGGGTGTCCAGCACGTCCTCGAACTCCGGCACGAAGGTGCCGGGATTGACCCAGCCCAGGTCACCGCCACGCTGCGCGCTCGCATCCTGCGAGAACTCACGGGCCAGCTGTTCGAACGTGGCCTGGCCGGACTGGATGCGCTTCTTGAAATCGGCCAGCCTAGCGACCGCCGCCGCCTCGGTGAGGCTGCCGCTGAGACGCAGCAGGATGTGCCGCGAATGGGTCTGCGTCACCGCGGTGGCCAGACCGCCCTGGCGCTTCTCGACGACCTTCAGCACGTGGAAGCCGGCGCCCGAGCGGACCACCTGGCTCACGCCGCCCACCGGCAGCGAGCGCACGGCGTCCAGGAACAGCCCGGGGTAGCGGTCCTCGCCGCGCATGCCCATCTGGCCGCCGTTCGCCGCGCCTGGCGCATCGGAGTTCTCGCGGGCGAGCTTGCCGAAGTCCTCGCCGGCACGAGCCTTCTCGGCCACGCGCTGCGCCTTCTCCTGCGCCGCGCGCACCTGCGCTTCGGAAGCGTTCTCGGGCACCGCCACCAGGATGTGGCCGAGATTCAGCTCGGTGGGTCCGCTCTGGGAGGCCTGCTCGCGCATGAACTGCTCGACGTCCAGGTCGGTGACCTTCACGCGCTGGTCCACTTCCCGCTCGCGCAGGCGCGACAGCAGGATCTGGTTGCGAAGGTCCTCGCGGAACGCCGCCGAATCGACACCGGTGGCCGCCAGCCGGCGGCGCAGCGTCGCCACGTCCATGTCGTTCTGGCGCGCGAAGTTCTGCTCGGCCTGGTCCACCTGCGCGTCGCTGGCCTTCAATCCGTTTTCCCGCGCCAGCTGCAGCTGCGCCTTTTCGCTGATCAGCCTCTCCAGCACCACGCGAGCCAGTTCGCCGCGCGGCGGCATCGCGGCGCCCTGCTGGGCCAGCTGCTGCTCGAACCGCAGCAGGCGCGTGCGCACCTCGTTGTTCGTGATCGGCTCGGAATTGACCACTGCGACGATGTAGTCGGCCTGGCGCGGACCAGTGGGCCGGCTGGAAGGTACCGGCGCGGTGGTCAACGGCGCCGTCGGGCGCAACTGGGCAAGAGCGGGGTCGGCCGCGGCGGCCAGGCCGGCCAGCAGAAGGGCGAGGGCACGTGGGCTCATGACGGAGGTCTTCATTCGTAGTTCGAGAAGCGGCTCGGGGCAGGCTGGGCGGGGTCGCGCAGCAACTGGTAGCGCGGCACGTTCTGGCGCAGCGTGGAAAGCGGGTTGGAGCCCAGTCGGCTGAAGCCGACGAACTCGATCTGGAACATGATGCGCTTGTTGGCGCTGGTGGTGCTGCTTTGCAGGCGCTCCAGCACGACACGGCCGATCCAGCAGCAGGCGTCGTACTCGATGCCGGCCACGGTGTCGACGATGCGCTTGTCCTGCAGGCTGTAGTTCAGCCGGCCCACGGCGTACCAGCGGCCACCACCCTGGCCGCGGCCGGGACCAAGATCCTGGCCGCGATCGCCCCACAGGTCGTTGATCGGCCACTGCCAGCCAAAGTCGATCTGCTCCGACTGGCCGCGCTGCAGGCGGTAGGCAGCGCTGATCACGCGGTAGTTGCTCGGGTTGTAGCGGCCGCCGATCGTCGTGCGCTCCGACCGGCCGGTCTTCGGGTTGTACTGCACCGTGCCGTCCACGGTCCACTTCGGGGTCCAGTTCAACGTGGCGCCGAACAGGATGTCCGAGAGGCGCTCGCTGATGGGCGTGCCGCCGGGCAGGGTGACCAGCTGGTCCTTGAAGCGAAGGCGCTGAGCGACGCTGAACTTGGCGGCCTCGGCGCCCGTGCCGGGGTCGATCAGGCGTGTGGTCGCGCCAACGGTCAGCAGGTTGTTGTCCGAGATGCGGTCGTTCCCGCCGAACGCGTTCTCGGTGTAGACAGTGGCGAAGTTGAAGTCGTTGAGGCCCGAATCGTAGTTGGGCAGCAGCGACTGGTCGCGGAACGGCGTGTAGACGTAGAAGGCGCGCGGCTCCAGCGTCTGCACGAACGCGCGGCCGAAGTAGCTGGCCTGGCGCTCGAACACCAGGCCGCTGTCCAGGCTGAAGATCGGCAACGTGCGGGTGGCCGTGGTGGCGCCGTTGGCCAGCGGCGCGTCGAAGCTGTACTGCGTGCTGTGCAGCTGCACCCGCGGCGTGACGAACCATCCCGGCGCCTTCCACGGACGCTCCAGCCGGGCCAGCGTGTAGGTCCGGTCCGCGTTCGGCTGGCCAGTCAGGATGCGGTCCGACTGGAAGCGGGTCGTGCTCACCTCGATCGAGCCATCCAGGCCCAGCGGCAGGTCCGGTCGCGCATAGCGTCCCAGCAGCTGCGGCACCTGGTCGTACGGAGGCGTGATCGGCGCGGTGGCGTCCTGCAGCACCTGCCACTTCAGGGTGCGCGCGGTTCCATACCAATAGCCATCGTTGCTGGTCCAACTCAGGATGGCGTCGTTGGCGAGCAGGCGCTGCGTGAGGGAGGCGCTGGCACGCGAGAAGTCGCGCCAGTAGTTGTCGTCGCTCACCCGGTTCAGGTTCAGGCTGAGCGAGGTCGTGCCGTATGCGGCGCTGGAGGAGACGACGCCATCGTGCTTCGCATTGAAGCCCCAGCGGGTGCGGTCGCGCAGCTTGTCCGAAGGCATCAGGTCGGCGTGCACCTCACCCTGATACCGAGGCTCGAGGTAGCGGAACTCGCCGCCGAAGTCCACGCCGCGCTTGGACATCAGCGTGGGGTAGAACGTCGCGTCGCGGTTGGGCGCGATGTTCCAGTAGTACGGCTGCCGGTACTCCACGCCGTTGATGTTGTCCACGCCGATCAGGGGCGGCAGGAAACCCGACTTGCGCTTGTCCGACAGCGGAAAACTCAGCTCCGGCAGCGGCAGGATGGGCACGTTGAAAAAGCTCAGCACCGCGTTGGTGGCGACGCCGGTCTCCTCTTCCTGGTCGATGCGGATGCCGCCGGCGCGCAGGATCCAGGCCGGCATCCAGCCGGGGTAGTCCTCGCGTTGGCACGTGGTGTAGGTGGCGTCGCGGATCACCAAACGGTCGGTGTCGATGAAGTCCACGCGGGAGGCCGTGCCGTAGGCATCGTTGCGCAGGAACCGGTAGCGCGGCTCGTTGAAGAAGCCTTCGAAGGAATCGACCTTCAGCTCCAGCAGCGGGCCCTCGAACACGTTGCCAGCGCGGTTGATGCGCACGTTGCCCCGCGCCTTGGCCAGATCGTCCGGCTGGTAGTACTCCAGCCGGTCGGCGCGAATCACCGTGTCGCCCTTGCGCAGCTCGGCGTTGCCCTCGACGGTGGTGTCCAGGTCGGGGCGGCCGCTCACGCGGTCGCCGTAGATGAACGTGGGCAGCTGGGGGCGCGCGGTCGCCGGGATGTTCTCGCGCAGCATCGGCGAGGGCTTGAGCCCCACGCCGGACGAAGCTTCCTGCGCCCAGGCCGCCGTCTCATGCAGCAGGCCGAAGGCGGCGAGCGCCAGCGGCGTCAAGGCGAAGCGGGGGCGCGGTGCGCGGTTGGGTTTCAAGGCTCGTCGGGCGTCTCGTGGGGACCGCGCAGCAACCGCGGGGCCGGCGCAGGGCGTTTGTAGAATGGATTATCCATGAGCGATTCCCATACTCCACCGGCGCCGGGCGCCGGCGCGGGCGGCGCCGTGGCATGGGCCGATCCCACGCGCGAGCAGGCCTTCGGCCGCTGGCTCGCGGCGGTCGCCCCCGCCCACGGCCTTGATCCCTCCACCGTGCGCGCCGCCTCGGCCGACGCCAGTTTCCGCCGCTACCTCCGCGTCGACGGCGCAGGGCGCAGCTTCATCGTGATGGACGCGCCGCCCGACAAGGAGGATTGCCGTCCTTTCGTGACGATCGCCCAGCTGATGGCCGATGCGGGCCTGCTGGCGCCGCGCGTGCTGGCCTGGGACGAGCCGCAGGGCTTCATGCTGCTGGACGACCTGGGCACGCAGACCATGATCGAAGTGGTCGATCCGCAGCAGCCGTCCGCCAACCTGCCGCTGTACCTGCGCGCGGTCGATGCGCTGATCGCGTGGCAGCTGGTTTCACGCCCCGGCGTACTGCCACCGTATGACGAGGCGCTGCTCGCGCGCGAGCTGTCGCTGTTCCCCGACTGGTACCTGGCCAGGCACCGCGGCGTGGCCGTCGAGGGCAAGCTGCGCGAAACGCTGGACGAAGCCTTCCACCTGATCATCCGCCGCAACCTGGCCTCGCCCGCGGTGTACGTCCACCGCGACTTCATGCCGCGCAACCTCATGATCCCGCGCGACGCGGCGGAACCACGGCTGGGCGTGCTGGACTTCCAGGATGCGGTGCACGGCCCCATCACCTACGACATCGCCAGCCTGATGCGCGACGCCTTCCTCAGTTGGGACGAGGAGTTCGTGCTCGATGTCACGGTGCGCTATTGGCAGAAGGCGCAGAAAGCCGGGCTGCCGGTGGACCAGGACTTCGGCGAGTTCTATCGCTCAGTGGAATGGATGGGCCTGCAGCGCCACCTGAAGGTCGCCGGCATCTTTGCGCGCCTCACACTGCGCGACGGCAAGCCGAAGTACCTGGCCGACGCGCCGCGGTTCATCGGCTACATCCGCGCCACAGCCGGCCGCTACCGCGAGCTGGCGCCGCTGCTGCGCATGGTGGACGAAATCGAAGGCACGCAGGCCGCCACCGGCTACGCGTTCGGCCGCGTCTAGGCCCGCATGCCGCCGCGCCTGCACTGTCCGCCGCCGCTCCAGGAAGGCGCCGTCTTCGATTTGCCGCCGGCCGCCGCGCGCCACGTCCAGGTGCTGCGGTTGCAGCCAGGCGACGAGGTCACGCTGTTCGATGGCACCGGCGGCGAATGGCAGGCGCAGGTCGCGAAGATGGGCCGGGCCGACGTGGCCGTGCGTGTCGGCGCGTATCGCGCGATCGACCGTCAGCCTGCGCGTGAGGTGCACCTGGCGCTGGGCGTGCCGGCCAACGACCGCATGGACTGGCTCGTGGAAAAGGCCGCCGAGCTGGGCGTGGCCAGCATCCAGCCGCTGGCCACGGAGCGCAGCGTGCTGCGCCTCTCGGGCGAACGCGCCCAGCGCCGCCAGGCGCACTGGCAGTCCATCGCGGCGGCGGCCTGCGAGCAGTGCGGCGGCAACCGCGTGCCGGTGGTCCATGCGTTGGCTGAATTCGCGCAGTGGCAGCCGCTGGCGGGCGCGGCACTGCGCTTTCTCTCTTTCGACGCCGACGCGCGGCCGCTTCTGCCCGCTCCGGCCGCGCCCATCGTGCTGCTCTCCGGCCCCGAGGGCGGGTTGTCGCCGGCGGAAACGCAGCGCGCGCGATCGCTCGGATTCGAGCCCGTGACCCTGGGCCCGCGCGTGCTGCGCGCGGAAACCGCGCCCATCGCGGCGCTCTCCGCGCTGGTGCTCGCCGCATCGTGAAAGCATTCGCATGAACCGGTCGCTGGGGCTGCTGGCGATCTGCCAGGGCCTGTACCTCACCAACAACGTCGTCTTCATCGCCATCAACGGGCTGGTCGGCTTGTCGCTGGCGCCGGTCGGGTGGATGGCGACGCTGCCCGTCATGGGCTACGTGGTGGGTGGTGCGCTGTCCACCGGCATGGTGGCGCGCACGCAAGCGCATTGGGGCCGGCAGCGCTCGTTCCAGGCCGGCTTGCTGGTCGCATTGCTGTCGGCGCTGCTGTGTGCGTATGCGGCCTTCACGCGCCAGTTCTGGCTGCTGTGCCTGGCGACGGTCGTCGCCGGCTACTACAACGCCAACGCGGGTCTGTACCGTTTCGCGGCGGCGGAACTGGTGGACGCGCCGCGGCGGGAGAAAGCGGTGTCGCTGGTGATGGCCGGCGGCCTGATCGGCGCGGTGGCTGGCCCGAACCTCGCCGCGCGCACGCGCGACCTTTTCGCGGTGCCGTTCGCCGGCGCCTATCTCTCGCTCGCGGTGGTGGCGCTGCTCTCGATCGCGCTCATGGCTTTCCTGCGCTTCCCGCCGCCGCCCGCCAAGGCCAGCCTGCCGCCCGGCCGGCCGTTGCGCGAGTTGATGCGCCAGCCCGTGTTCATCGTCGCCGCCGCCGCGGGCGCGCTCTGCTACGGCGTGATGAACCTGCTGATGGCCGCCACGCCCATCGCGATGCAGCAATGCGGCCTGCCGTTCAGCGACGCGGCCGTGGTGCTGCAGTGGCACGTCATCGGCATGTTCGCACCGGGCTTCTTCACCGGCTCGCTGATCAAGCGCTTCGGCGCGCTGGCCGTGATGGGCGCCGGCGTCGTGCTGAATGCGGTCTGCATCGCGATCGCCCTGTCGGGCGTGCAGCTGGAACAGTTCGTCTCCGCGCTGCTGCTGCTGGGCGTAGGCTGGAACTTCCTGTTCACCGGCAGCACCACGCTGTCGCTGTCCACCTACCGGCCGGAAGAAAAGGACATGGCGCAGGCGGCGCTCAATTTCTTCGTGATGGCCACACTGGCCTGCACCTCGCTGGCTTCCGGCGTGCTGGTGACGACGCAGGGCTGGTCGCTGCTGAACTGGGGGTCGCTGGTGCCGGTCGCCTTGGTGGCCTTCGCGTTGGCCTGGCTGGGACTGCGCCGGCGCGCGCCGGCCTAGAAGCGTTCTTCGAGCCAGGCGCGCAGGCACTCGTAGACCGGCTCCGCCTCGCG
Source organism: Ramlibacter humi (assembly GCF_004681975.1). GTDB lineage: Bacteria > Pseudomonadota > Gammaproteobacteria > Burkholderiales > Burkholderiaceae_C > Ramlibacter > Ramlibacter humi. The sequence goes on along the minus strand of NZ_SMLK01000003.1, from coordinate 250,415 downwards.
CTCGTTGAAGATCTCGTGGTAGAGATCGGGAAAGGCGCACGCCGTCACCACACCGTTCGGCGCGGCTTGCTCGAACTCACGGCTGCCCTGGGGGTTCACCAGCCGGTCCTGGCCGGCATACATCAGCAGCGTGGGCACTTTCCACTGCGACGCCTGCGCGATCACCTTCGGTCCACCTTCCGCGATGAACTGCACCAGCCGCGCGCTGATGCGGTCGTGCACCAGCACGTCAGCCTTGTAGGCGCGTTCGACATGCGGGTCGTGCGACAGATAGCGCGTGTTCAGTCCATTGCCCAGCCGCAAGTTGGGTGCCAGCTGGGGGATGAGGCGCGAGAGGAACTTCTGGAACGGCGACATGTGCGTGGCCAGCGCGGGCGAGGACAGCACCAGGGCATCCACCTGCTTCGGGTGCTCGGCCGCGTAACGCGCGGCGACCAGCCCGCCCATGCTGTGCCCGAGCAGGATCAGCGGCTTGCCGTCGGGCGTGCGGCTGCGGGTGCTTTCCACCATCTCCGACAGATCGTCCAGCAACCGGTTGGCCGTGGGCAGGGCGCCGCGCGCGCCGCCCGATTCGCCGTGGCCGAACTGGTCGTACCCACGTACCGCGAAGCCCCAGCCGTTCAGCCGGCGGGCGACATGTTCGTAGCGGCCCGCGTGCTCACCCAGCCCATGGACGATGAGCACGAAGCCGCGCAGCGCCGCCCCTTCGGGCAACGGCCAGTCCTGCACGGCAAGGTTGTCGCCGTCGCTGGCGGTGAAGGTGGACAGCGTGGAGGTGGATTCCGCGGCCATGGAGCCCCGATCATCGCCGACGGCTGGGCCAGCGCCAATCGGCACCAAGCGATGGCCGGCGCCCTTCAGGGCATGCGCGCGATGACCTCGGCCACCGAAGCGGTAAGCCGCTTGGCGTAGGGCACGTGCAGGAACTCGTTCGGGCCGTGCGCGTTGCTGCGCGGCCCCAGCACGCCGCAGACCATCATCTGCGACGTCGGGAAGCCCTGACTGAGCAGGTTCATCAGCGGGATGGTGCCCCCCTGGCCGATGTAGCCGCAGGGCGCACCGAAATGGGCCATCGACGCGGCGTTCAGCGACTGCTCGAACCACGGCGCCGTGTCCGGCGCGTTCCAGCCGCTGGCGGCGCTGCCGGCCTCGAACGTGACCACCGCCTGGTAGGGCGCGTTGTCTTCCAGCAGCGTCTTGAGTTCCTGCACCGCGGCGGCAGCATCGATCAGGGGCGGCAGGCGCAGCGACAGCTTGAAGGCGGTGTAGGGCCGCAGCACGTTGCCCGCGTCCTGCAGCGCCGGAAACCCCTCGGCGCCGGTGACCGACAGCGTCGGCGTCCAGGTGCGGTTGATCAGTGCCTGCACCGGATCGGTGGTGGTGGGCAGCGCCGTCTGCACGGCGCCGCCGCAATCGGCGTGCGCCCACGGGAAGCGCTTGTAGACCTCTTCACCCAGGATGGCGGCGGTGGCCTTGGCCTGGTCCAGCCGCACGGCCGGCACTTCGCAGTGGAAGCTGCCGGGCAACAGGCGGCCGGACTTGCTGTCTTCCAGACGGTCCAGCACCTGCCGCATGACGCGGAAGCTGGAAGGCACCAGGCCGGATGCATCGCCCGAGTGCACGCCTTCGGTGAGAATCTGGACCTTCAGCGTGCCCGAAGCCATGCCGCGCAGCGACGTGGTCAGCCACAGCTGGTCGTAGTTGCCGGCACCCGAGTCCAGGCAGATCACCAGGCCGACATCGCCCATCCGCGGGCGCAGCGCTTCCACGTAGGGCAGCAGGTCGTACGAGCCCGATTCCTCGCAGGTTTCGATCAGCCCGACGATGCGCGGGTGCGCCGCCTTCTGCGCCTTCAGCGCCTGTACGGCGGCGATGCTGGCGTACACGGCGTAGCCGTCGTCCGCGCCACCGCGGCCGTAGAGCTTGCCGTCCTCGTACTTGGGCGTCCACGGGCCCAGGCCGTTGCGCCAGCCGGTGAACTCGGGCTGCTTGTCCAGGTGGCCGTACATCAGCACGGTCTGCGTGGCGCCCGCCTTGGTGGCGGGGATGTCGAAGAACAGCACCGGCGTGCGGCCCGGCAGGCGCACGATCTCCAGCTTCAGGCCTTCGACCTTCTGCGCCTCGACCCACGCGGCGGCGTTGCGCAGCACGGTTTCCAGGTGGCCGTGCGCGGCCCAGTCCTTGTCGAAGCCCGGCGACTTGGCCGGGATGGCGATGTAGTCGGTGATCTGCCGCACGATGTCGCCGTCCCACTGGCGGGTGGAATGGTCCAGCGCCTGGGCGGCGTCAAGCACGGTGGCGGGCATCTCGCGGTGAAGGGGAGCGTTCATCTCTTTCGGTTCCTCGAAGGCAGGGCAGGACTTTACGCCCGCGGCTAAAGTGCGGCAACGCGAAGGAGATTCCACCGATGAGCAATGCGCGCATCTACACGGGCGTAGGCGGCTGGACGTACGAGCCTTGGCGCGGCGGCAACTTCTATCCGGAAGGGCTGCCGCACAGCCAGGAGCTGGCCTGGTCCAGCCGGCGCATGACGGCGGTGGAAGTCAACGGCACCTTCTACAGCACGTTCAAGGCGCCGACCTTCGCCAAGTGGCGCGACGAGACGCCCGAAGGCTACGTTTTCGCGCTCAAGGCGCACCGCTCCACCACCAACCGCCGCGAACTCGGCTCGGCGCGCGAGGCAATCGACCGCTTCCTCGGCTCCGGAGTGGAGGAGCTCGGCGCCAAGCTCGGGCCCATCCTCTGGCAGATGATGCCCACCAAGCAGTTCGATGCGGCCGACTTCGAAGCCTTCCTCGCGTTGCTGCCGCCGAAGGTGGGCTCGCTGCCGCTGCGGCATGTGCTGGAAGTGCGGCATCGCAGCTTCGAGGTGCCGGAGTACCTGGCGCTCGCGCGCCGCTACGGCTGCGCGACCGTGCACACCGACTCGCCCAAGTACGCACACATCGCCGACGACCAGGCGCCTTTCGCGTACCTGCGCCTGATGTGCAGCGAACCCGACCGGGCCACCGGCTATGCGCCGGAAGCGCTGGATGCGTGGGCCGCCGGCGCGAAAGCCTGGACCAGCGGCGACAAAGCGCGCGACGCCTTCTGCTTTTTCATCAATGGCGCGAAGGAACGCGCACCGGCCGCCGCCACCGCTTTCCTGCAGCGGATCGCGGGGACTCCCGGGCGTGCGAGAGAGTCCTAGCGCAAGAGTAGGCGGCAGCCGACACCGCCATTCGCCACCAGCGGTCAAGCCCGGCGGGCCGGCCGATGGCTCAATGGACCCCGATCAAGAATTTGGCAATCGGGAGCATCAGGCCATGGCCTTCACCATCGACACCGTGCCCGCCAACCGCGGACTCATCGACATGAACAATCCTCGCGAAGTGAGCTGGTGGACCAAACGCTTCGCCTGCAACGAGTCCCAGCTGCGGGAGGCCGTGCAACAGGTCGGCACCAGCGCCGCCCAGGTCGAGCAGCTGCTGGACGGGCAGGAGAACATCCTCACGGTGTGAACGGCGCGGCGCGCCAGCGCAGCTGGCCTTGGCCCGACTCGTCCAGGTTCCTGCGGATCAGCGCGGCCGCTTCATCCGGCGCCGAAAACACGAACGCCACGCGTTCGCCGTGCGTGGCCTGTCGCAGCTGCGCGCCGTGGGCAGCCAGTTCGCGGCGCACCAAGCCTTCCAGCGCGTAGGGCGCTTCGACTGCCAGCACGACTTCGCGCCGCAGCGGCACCTTGGCCGCGCCCAGCAGGGGCTGCGCGACCGCATCGGTGTATGCGCGCACCAGCCCACCCGCTCCCAGCTTGACGCCGCCAAAGTAGCGCACGACCGTGGCCAGCACGCCGTCGAGCTGCTGGCGCCGCAGCACTTCCAGCATCGGCCGGCCCGCGGTGCCGGACGGTTCGCCATCGTCGTTGGCGGCCGAGTCGCCGCCGGCCAGCAAGGCCCAGCACACATGTGCGGCACCCGGGTGTTCCGCGTGCAACCCCGCGACCACCTGCACCGCCGCGGCGCGGCCTGCGATCGGCTGCACGCAGCCGATGAAACGGCTCTTCTTGATGATGAGCTCGGCTTGGACCGGCTCGCGCAGCGTGAGCGTGGTCAGGCTCCAGTGCGCGTGCGCCAGCGGCGCAGCCAGCCCAAGCCTTCGCTGGTGCCGCCTTCGGCTGCGCCGCGTGCGGGCCGGTACTCGCAGCCGATCCAGCCTTCCCAGCCGCAGGTGGCCGACACTTCGTCGATGACGCCGAACAGGTAGTCGAAGTTCACCTCGCCCAGGTCGGGCTCGTGCCGCTGCGGCACGCCCGCGATCTGGAAGTGCGCCACGCGGCCCGTAGGCAGGTATTGGCGGATCTTGGTGGCCACGTCGCCTTCGACGATCTGGCAGTGGTACAGGTCCATCTGCACCTTGACGTTGCCGGCGCCCACTTCGGCCAGCACCGCGTGCGCGTCGTCCTGCCGGTTGAGGAAGTAGCCGGGGATGTCGCGCACGTTGATCGGTTCGACGAGCAGGTTCACGCCTTCGCGCTCGGCCTGCTTCGCGGCCCACCGCAGGTTGGCGATGTAGGTGGCGCGCAGCGCGGCGCGGTCGGCGTGCGCGGGCACCAGGCCGGCCATGACGTGCACCCGCGGGCAGCCCAGCGCCTGCGCGTAGCGCATCGCCTGGAGCAGGCCGGCCTGGAACTGCGCTTCACGGCCGGGCAGGCAGGCCATGCCGCGCTCGCCGTTGGCGAAGTCGCCGGGTGGCGCGTTGAACAGCACCTGCTGCAGGCCGTTGCCGCGAAGGCGCGCCGCGATTTCCTCGGGCGCGTGTTCGTAGGGGAAGAGGAACTCCACGCCCTCGAAACCGTCGCGCGCGGCGGACTCGAAGCGGTCGAGGAACGGCCGCTCCGGGTAGAGCATCGACAGGTTGGCGGCGAAGCGCGGCATGTCAGCGCACCGGCAGCTTCACGGCGGCCGCGTTCTCGCGCACGTAGTCGCGAACGACCTGCTCGAAGCTGGTGTCGGCGCCGAGGCCGAGACCACGCGCGCGGTCCCAGCGCACGTCGCCGGGCCAGGTGCTCACCAGCTTCTCGATCGCGGGGTCGGGCTTCCAGTCCAGCAATGCCGTGGCGTCGCCGCCGGCGACCTTCTCCAAGGCGGCTGCCATTTCGCCGACAGTGGTGCGCAACGACGGGAGGTTCAACCCCGTGAGCTGGCCCCAGTCTTCGGACGACGCTTCGGCCGCACGCACGATGCCTTCGATGGTGCGGGCGGGGGACGCGAGTGCGACCAGCGTGTCCGGCGTCACGGGCACTTGCGCGCGCACGCCGGCGAGCGGCTCGCGGATCATCCCCGACAGGAAGCCGGACGCGGCGCCGTTGGGACGGCCCGGCCTCACGCTCACGGTCATCAGCCGGACACTGCGCCCGCGCACGAAACTCTTGCGCGTGTAGTCGGCGACCAGCTGCTCGCCGATGAGCTTCTGGATGCCGTAGCTGCTTTGCGGCGTGGGCAGCGTGTCGTCCTGGATGGGCGTGGGCATCGGCCGGCCGGGCTGCTTGCCGAACACCGCCAGGGAACTCGCGAACACGAACACCGGCGAAGTGCCGAGGCCGCGGCTCGCTTCGAGCAACGCGTGCGTCGCCGCGAAATTGCTGCGCATGCCGAGGTCGAAATCGGCTTCGCATTCGCCGCTGACGGCGGCGGAAAGGTGGAACACCACGTCCGTTTCGGCGGCCGGCAGCCGCTTCGTGGCGATGAGCTCGTTCAGGTCACCGGTGACCACGCTCACGCGCGGGTCGGCGGCCAGGTCATCGGGCGGCGGAACGCGGTCGGTGAGCGTGAGCGAGCGGATGCGGCGCGCCAGCTTGCCCGCAGGCGCCAGTTCGTCCCGGGCCAGCAGCGTCCGCGCCAGGCGCGCGCCGAGGAAGCCACCGCCGCCAGTGATGAGGATGTTCATGCGGGGAGCATAGCCGTGGCCCTGCGCGCCCACCTCGGGGTCAACGCGGACGCCGGCTCATCCGCGCTCGAAGCGGAACACGGCGGTGCTGGCGCGCAGGTTGGGCAGCACGCGCACTTGGTGGCCTTCCTGCAGGCCGAAGGCGTCGACGATGGCCAGCCGGTTGCGCGTGGCCAGCACCTCGAAGTCCTTGAACGTGCCCACGCGGATGTTGGGCGTGTCGTACCACTGGTAGGGCAGCCGCTTGGTGACGGGCATGCGCCCGCGCAGGATCGACAGCCGGTTGGGCCAGTGCGCGAAGTTGGGGAAGGCAACGATGCCCGTGCGGCCCACGCGCGCGGTTTCGCGCAGCATGGTTTCGGCGTTGCGCAGGTTCTGCAGCGTGTCGATCTGCAGCACCACGTCGAAGCTGTCGTCGCGGAACATGGACAGGCCTTCGTCCAGGTTCAGCTGGATGACGTCCACGCCGCGCCGCGTGCAGGCCAGCACGTTGTCGCCGGCGATCTCCACGCCGTAGCCGGTGCAGTTGCGCTCGCGTTGCAGCAGGTCCAGCAAGGCGCCGTCGCCGCAGCCCAGGTCCAGCACGCGGGAGCCCGGCGGCACCAGCCGGGCGATGGTGTCCATGGTGGCACGGTCGCTCATGCCGCCAGCTCCGTGTGGATGCCGTCGAACCACGCCCGCACCAGCGACAGGTAGCGCGGGTCTTCCAGCAGGAAGGCGTCGTGGCCGTGCGGCGCGTCGATCTCGGCGTAGGTGCAGCGGCGCCGGTTGTCCAGCAGCGCCTTCACGATTTCGCGGCTGCGCGCGGGCGAGAAGCGCCAGTCGGTGGTGAAGCTCACCAGCAGGAAGCGCGCGGTGGCCGCGGCCAGCGCCTTCGCCAGGTTGCCGCTGTGCGCCAGCGCTGGGTCGAAATAGTCCAGCGCGCGCGTGATCAGCAGGTAGGTGTTGGCGTCGAAGTACTCGCTGAACTTGTCGCCCTGGTAGCGCAGGTAGCTCTCGATCTGGAATTCGATGTCTTGCGTGGTGTAGCGGATGTCCAGGCCTTCGCGCAGGTGCCGCCCGAACTTCTCGTTCATCACGTCGTCGGAAAGGTACGTGATGTGGCCCACCATGCGCGCGATGCGCAGGCCGCGCTTGGGCACCACGCCGTGCTCGTAGAAGTGGCCGCCGTGGAAGTCGGGGTCGGTGACGATGGCGCGGCGCGCGACTTCGTTGAAGGCGATGTTCTCGGCCGTGAGGTTGGGGGCGCTGGCGATCACGGCGGCATGGCCCACGCGATCTGGGTATTGCAGCGTCCACGACAGCGCCTGCATGCCGCCCAGGCTGCCGCCCATCACGGCCGCCAGCCGCTGGATGCCCAGTGCGTCCAGCAGCCGCGCCTGCGCGTTCACCCAGTCTTCCACCGTCACGACCGGGAAGTCGGCGCCGTAGACGCGGCCCGTGTCCGGGTTCACGTGCATAGGCCCCGTGGAGCCGAAGCACGAGCCAAGGTTGTTCACGCCGATGACGAAGAAGCGGTCGGTGTCCACCGGCTTGCCGGGGCCGATCATGGTGTCCCACCAGCCTTCGGACTTTTCCTGGCCCGGGTACACGCCCGCCACGTGGTGCGACGCGTTCAGCGCGTGGCACACCAGCACGGCGTTGGAGCGGTCGGCGTTGAGCGTGCCGTACGTCTCGTACGCGAGGTCGTACGCGCGCACCGATGCGCCGCTTCGCAGCGGCAGCGGCTCGGCGAAGTGCATGGACTTCGGTTCGGCGATCAGCGTCATGGCCAAAAAGAAAACCCGGCGTCGCTAAACACGATGCCGGGTTGCTGGCTTCGTCTTTAGCTGCATTTGTTGAAGCGCCCGCAAGCGGAAGCAAATCGGCGCTGTAGCGGGGAAGTATAGCAACCGGCCCCGCTCGCCGCGTCAACCGGCCCCGAGCAGCGCCAGCGCGCCCAGTCCCAGGAAGATCATCGCCGACACCACGTGCACCGCGCGGATGGGCACCCGGCGGGTGAGCCGGTCGCCGAACCAGACCACCGGCGCGTTGGCCAGCATCATCCCCAGCGTGGTGCCGGTCACGACGGAAGCCCAGGCATCGAAGCGGGCGGCCAGCATCACCGTGGCGACCTGCGTCTTGTCGCCCATCTCGGCCAGAAAGAACGCCACCACCGTGGTCACGAACACGCCGAAGCGGGGCTTGGTCTGCGCTTCTTCCTCATCCAGCTTGTCCGGAATCAGCATCCAGATGGCCATGGCGATGAACGAGCCGCCGAGCACCCAGCGCAACACGTCGGGGCTCACGTGGGCGGTGACCCAGGCACCGAGCGCACCGGCCAGCCCGTGGTTGACCAGCGTGGACACGAAGATGCCGGCGACGATCGGCCAGGGCCGGCGGAAGCGCGCCGCGAGCACGAGCGAGAGCAGCTGCGTCTTGTCGCCCATCTCGGCGAGGGCGACGACGGCGGTGGAGATCAGGAAGGGTTCCATCAGGGACAACAAACTCCGGCCGGGGCCAAGCAAGCACCGATGACTGCGCCGCAGCCCCGGCCGGAAAGCGGAGGCGGCACAGCCAAAGGTCTCGCCAAGTTCTCCGCCGGCCCGTTGCGGGCCGGCAGGGTGTCCGCCTGCGCCATGAACCTTGCGGTTCAAGTCTGTTGACGCAGGCCCCTCTCGCGATGGAGGGCGGCTACTCCCCAATGACTCGGGCGATTGTACCCGCAGCCGCCTTTCGCACCCTTCTGGCGCGGTTATTGCTTAGCTTTGGTGCGCGATCGCCGGAAACGGCCGGGACGCACCACAAAGACGCAGTTTCATCCAAAGAGGGGTTCATGGAAGCACTCAAACAGGGCGCGGACGTCCTGTTCATCCTGCTGGGCGGCGTGATGGTCCTGGCGATGCACGCCGGCTTCGCGTTCCTGGAGCTGGGCACGGTCCGCAAGAAGAACCAGGTCAATGCGCTGGTCAAGATCCTGGTGGATTTCTCGGTGTCCACCGTCGCCTATTTCATGGTCGGCTACGGCGTGGCGTACGGCACCCACTTCTTCGTCGGCGCCGAGCAGCTGGCGGCGAAGAACGGCTACGAGCTGGTGAAGTTCTTCTTCCTGCTGACATTCGCGGCGGCCATCCCCGCCATCATTTCCGGCGGCATCGCCGAGCGCGCCCGCTTCGCGCCGCAGCTGATCGCCACCGCGGTGATCGTCGGCCTCGTCTACCCCTTCTTCGAGGGCATCAGCTGGAACCACGCCTTCGGTATCCAGGACTGGATCAAGTCCGTCACCGGCGAGGAGTTCCACGACTTCGCCGGCTCGGTGGTGGTGCACGCGGTGGGCGGCTGGCTGGCGCTGCCGGCCGTGCTGCTGCTGGGCGCGCGCAGCAACCGCTACCGCAAGGATGGCGCGATCTCGGCGCACCCGCCTTCGAACATCCCTTTCCTGGCGCTGGGCGCCTGGATCCTCACGGTGGGCTGGTTCGGCTTCAACGTGATGAGCGCGCAGACGCTGGACAAGATCTCCGGCCTGGTGGCGGTCAACTCGCTGATGGCGATGGTGGGCGGCACGCTGGCGGCGCTGGCGCTGGGCCGCAACGACCCCGGCTTCGTGCACAACGGCCCGCTGGCGGGCTTGGTCGCGGTGTGCGCGGGCTCCGACCTGATGCATCCGGTGGGCGCGCTGGCGGTGGGCGCGGTGGCCGGCGCGATCTTCGTCGCCATGTTCACGCTGACGCAGAACCGCTGGAAGATCGACGACGTGCTGGGCGTGTGGCCGCTGCACGGGCTGTGCGGGCTGTGGGGCGGCCTGGCCGCCGGCATTTTCGGCAGCAAGGCGCTGGGAGGCCTGGGTGGCGTGAGCTTTGTCGCGCAGCTCCTGGGCAGCGTCATGGGCGTGGCTTGGGCGCTGCTGGGGGGTTTCGTCGTCTACGGCACCTTGAAGGCGATGCTCGGCCTGCGGCTCACGCAGGAAGAGGAATTCGAAGGCGCCGACCTCGCCATCCACAAGATCGGCTCAACGCCGGAACGCGAAGTGAACTGGTAGTTTCATTTCACCGTTCATTCGCACTCATCCGTGCCGGAGGCGCGCGAGTCCGTGCGCTTCGCGAACGGCCCAGCACCCTTGGGGCGCATCGGCCCCACGTGCCGAAAGGCTTCCCGGGTCCGGCCCCTTGCATGCCATACGGATATCTGCTTCATAATTCGACGACGTGGACTTTCGGGTCCGCGCGGTTTGCGGTGACAAGGTCGCTTTCGCTTCGTTGATGCGTTTTCGGGACTCCATCGCGCTCTTTCCGTTCTTTCCAGGAGTCCCTTTCAATGGGCAACAAACTGTACGTGGGCAACCTGCCCTACAGCGTCCGCGACAGCGATCTCGAACAGGCTTTCGGCCAGTTCGGCGCGGTCACCAGCGCCAAAGTCATGATGGAACGCGACACGGGTCGCTCCAAGGGCTTTGGTTTCGTCGAGATGGGCAGCGATGCCGAAGCGCAAGCCGCCATCAGCGGCATGAACGGCCAGCCCCTGGGCGGCCGCAGCGTCGTCGTCAATGAAGCCCGCCCGATGGAAGCGCGTCCGCGCGGCTTCGGCGGTGGTGGTGGCGGCGGCTACGGCGGCGGCGGCGGCGGTGGTGGTTACGGCGGCGGTGGCGGCGGCTACGGTGGTGGTGGCGGCGGTGGCCGCGGCTTCGGTGGCGGCGGCGGCGGCGGTGGCCGCGGCGGCAACGACGGTGGCTTCCGCAGCCCCTACGGTTCCGGCCCGCGCGGCGGCGGCAACCGTGGCGGTGGTGGCGGCGGCGGCAACTACTGATCGCGCCTCGCACGGCAACAAGGGCTCCTTCGGGGGCCTTTTTTCATGGCCGGTGGAGGATCAGCTGCCTTGCCGGTGCTTGCGTGGCCGCCCGGCCAGCACGCGGTCGAACAGGGCGTTGGGCAGCATCCGCAGCAGCTTGGCCACAATGCCCATCTGCCAGGGGATGACACGGTAGCTGGCGCCGGCCTCGATGGCGCGGAAAGCGCGGTCCGCGAACTCCGGCGGCTGCATCAGGAAAGGCATCGAGTACCGGTTCCTGCTCGTGAGCGGCGTGTCCACATACCCCGGGCAGATGGTCACCACCTTCACGCCGCTGGCGCGCAGCTCGCCGCGCAGGCTTTCGCAGTAGCTGATGACGGCCGCCTTGCTCGCGCAATAGGCGCCGTGCCCCGGCAGCCCGCGGATGCCGGCGACGCTGCCGACGCCCACCAGCCGCCCGGAGCCGCGCTGGGCCATGGCATCGATGAACGGATGGAAGGTCGCCGCCAGCCCGATGTTGTTGGTCGCGAACGTGCGCGCGATCACGTCCAGGTCTTCGCGCACGGCCGTGTCCACGCCGATGCTGATGCCCGCGTTGGCGATCACGGCGTCGGGCAGGCCCTGCTCCGCGATGCAGCGCCGCCCCGCGGCCACGATGCTTTCCGTGTCGGCGACGTCGGCCGCGTACACGGCGTACCGCGCCAGATCGAGTCCCTGCTGCGCCGCCCAGGCCTGGATCTCGCCCGTGCGCCGGGCTGCCAGTGCCAGATTCCAGCCTGCCCGCGCGTAACGCGCCGCCAGCGCCTGGCCGATGCCGCTGGACGCGCCGGTGATGAACACGAGGGGACGCGCCATGCTGCTTTTCCTCAGGGTTTGGGCGTGGGCACCAGCCGGCCGCGCACGCGGCCCTGCAGGCCCATGATGCGGTCGAGGTTGTCGTAGTCCATCGAGTCGCCGTGGAACTCGTCGTTGCCGCGGATCAGCGTCACCGGCAGATGCGTCTTCACGCGCTCGGTGTTGACGAACACGTGCAGGAACTCGCTGCGGATTTCCATGTGCGGCGTCTCCGTGCCCGGCGGCGCATCGCGCACCACCACCGCATCGCCGATCAGCTGCACCTCCGAGCCGTCGCCGTTGCTGATGGCGCGGCGGCCGGTGGCGATGGTGAGCGAGCCGTTCTCGTCGTAGCTGCGGATGCGCGGGTTGTCGATCTCCAGCGTGTCCGTGTCGGGGAAGTGGCGCGCCTCGGTGCCGAAGACCTCGCTCTTCAGCCGGCCATTCGGCTCGAACGTCTTCACCGAGAAATCGCGCATGAAGTAATCGGGGTCGTGCGTCGCCGGCCGCTGCGTTTCCGGCCCGCCGATGAACGAAGGCGTGTTGCTGGCCAGCCAGTAGGTGCCCAGTGCCATGACCCCCATCAGGATGACCGGCAGGTAGACCGCCGCGCGGTCCCAGAGGGCCCGCGCGCGGCGCCACACGGTGGGTGAAGGCAGGGCGGCGGTACTCACCGGTAGCGTTCCAGCAGCTGCGCATAGCGGCCGCCGGCCACCAGCAGCAGGTCGCAAAACTCGCGTGCCGCGCCGTGGCCGCCCGCGGCCTGGGTGACATAGCGCGCCGCGGCCTTGACCTCCGTATGCGCGTTGGCCGGCGCGGCGGCGAAGGCACAGCGGCGCAGCACCGGCAGGTCGGGCCAGTCGTCGCCGATGGCGGCGGCCTGCGACCAGGCCAGGCCCAACGCTTCCAGCGTCTTCTGCGCGGCGGGCGCCTTGTCTTCGGTGCCGTAGTGCACGTGCGTGATGGCCAGCGCGGCCAGCCGCGCGCGCAGCGCCGGTGAGTCGCGGCCGGTGATGACCACCGGCGCGATGCCGCCCTGCTGCAGCAGCTTCAGGCCCAGGCCGTCCAGGATGTTGAAGCGCTTCAGGCTTTCGCCTTCGGCGCCCATGTACAGGCCGCCGTCGGTCAGCACGCCGTCGACGTCGAAAAAGGCCACCCGCACGCCCTGGGCGGCCAGCAGCAGTTCGGGCGGAAAGGAGAGGGCGGGCGCGGACAAGCTCAGATCACCTTGGCGCGCATCAGGTCGTTGCTGTTCACGGCCCCGCACAGGCGCCCTTGCGCGTCGACCACCAGCACGCTGGTGATGCGGTGCTGCTCCATCAGCTCGGCCGCCTCGACGGCCAGGGCGTCGTCGCGGACGGTGCGTGGACCCGCGTGCATGACCTCGTGCGCCTTCACCGCGCGCAGGTCCGCGCCTTTTTCGATCAGGCGGCGCAAGTCGCCGTCGGTGAAGATGCCCAGCACGCGGCCGCCGGCGTCGACGATGGCGGAGGCGCCCAGGCCCTTGGCGCTCATCTCGCGCATCAAGTCGGGGAAGGCGGTGTCCGGCCCGACGCGCGGCACGGCGTCGCCGCTGCGCATGACGTCCGAAAGGTGGGTCAGCAGCTTGCGGCCCAGCGAGCCGCCCGGATGCGAGCGCGCGAAGTCTTCCGAACGGAAGCCGCGCGCGTCCAGCAGCGCGACGGCCAGCGCATCGCCCAGCGCCAGCTGCGCCGTGGTGCTGGCGGTGGGCGCCAGCTGCAGCGGGCAGGCTTCCTTTTCCACGCCGCTGTCCAGCACGATGTCCGCGTGCTGCGCGAGCGTGGAGTTCGCGTTGCCCGTCATCGCCACCAGCGCAACGCCGAAGCGCTTGAGGATGGGCAGGATGGCCGTGATCTCGTCGCTTTCGCCGCCGTTGGAGATGGCCAGCACGAGGTCGATGGCCTTGATCATCCCCAGGTCGCCGTGGCTGGCCTCGGCCGGGTGGACAAACATGGCCGGCGTGCCGGTGGAAGCCAGCGTGGCGGCCACCTTGCGGCCGATGTGGCCGCTCTTGCCCATGCCCATGACCACCACGCGGCCGCGCACGGCCAGCATGGCTTGCACGGCACGCGCGAAAGCATCGCCGGTGCGGGCCTTCAGGCCCAGCACGGCCGCGGCTTCGATGTCGAAAGTCTCCTGGGCCAGGCGCAGCGCCTGGTCGCGGTCGAAAGCGGACATAAGCGGGCGATTTTAGGTGTCCAGCTAGTATCGGGCCCATGCCGATGACCACCCTGGAACTTACGCTGGTGTACCTGCTGGCCGCGGTACTGGGGGTGGTGGCCTCCCGTTCGCTCAAGCTGCCGCCCATGCTGGGCTACCTGGTGGTCGGCGTGGTGATCGGCCCCAACGCGCTGGCGCTGGGCGAGAACTCGGAAGCCGTGCGCTATCTCGGCGAGTTCGGCGTCGTCTTCCTGATGTTCGTGATCGGGCTGGAATTCAACCTGCCCAAGCTGCGCGCCATGCGCGCCCACGTGTTCGGGCTGGGGCTGTTCCAGGTCGTGCTGACCATCGTCATCGGCACCGCCGGCAGCCTGGCGCTGTCGACGGTGCTGCCGCAGTTCTGGCGCATGAGCTGGCAGACGGCGCTGGTGCTGTCGGGCGCGCTGGCGATGAGCAGCACGGCCATCGTCGTCAAGCTGGTCGCCGACCGGCTGGAGCTGGAGTCCGAGCACGGCAAGCGCGTGATGGGCGTGCTGCTGTTCCAGGACCTGGCCGTGGTGCCGCTGCTGGTGCTCATCCCCGCGCTGGGCAGCAAGCCCGAGGCGCTGCTGATGGCGCTGGCCTTCGGCACGCTCAAGGCCGCCGTGCTGGTCACGGTGCTGCTCACCGGCGGCCAGCGCGCGATGCGCTGGTGGCTCACGCTGGTGGCACGGCGCAAGAGCGAAGAGCTGTTCGTGCTGAACCTGCTGCTCATCACACTGGGCCTGGCCTGGCTGACCGAGCACGCCGGCCTGTCGCTGGCGCTGGGTGCGTTCATCGCCGGCATGCTGATCTCCGAGACCGAATACAAGCACCAGGTGGAGACCGACATCCGGCCGTTCCACGACGTGCTGCTGGGCCTGTTCTTCGTCAGCATCGGGATGATGCTCGACTGGCGCCTGGTGGGCGAGCGCTGGGCGCTGGTGCTGCTGATGCTCACCGTGCCGGTGCTGTTCAAGCTGGTGCTGGTGACCCTCCTCACCTGGCAGATGGGCGCCACGCCGGGCGTGTCGCTGCGCACCGGGCTGTACCTGGCGCAGGCGGGCGAGTTCGGCTTCGTGCTGCTGGCGCTGGCGCAACAGAACCAGGTGATCCCGGCACCGCTCCTGGCACCGGTGCTGGCCAGCATGGTGCTGTCCATGCTGGCCACGCCTTTCATCATCATGTACAGCAACTGGCTGGTGATGAAGCTGGTGGCCAACGAATGGCTGCAGCAATCGCTGCAGATGACCACCATCGCGCGGCGATCCATCAACGCCAACAAGCACGTGATCATCTGCGGCTACGGCCGCTGCGGCCAGAACCTGGCGCGCGTGCTGGAGCGCGAGAACATCCCCTACATGGCGCTGGACCTGGACCCCGACCGCGTGCGCCAGGCCGCCGCCGCGGGCGACTCGGTGGTGTTCGGCGACGCCGCGCGCCTGCAGGCGCTGATCGCCGCCGGCCTGGCGCGGGCCAGCGCGGTGGTGGTGACCTACCTGGACGTGCCCGGCGCGCTGAAGGTGCTGGCCAACACGCGCGCGCACGCGCCGCAGGTGCCGGTGATCGTGCGCACCCAGGACGACCGCGAGCTGGAAAAGCTGCAGGCCGCCGGTGCCACCGAAGTGGTGCCCGAAGCGCTGGAAGGCTCGCTCATGCTGGCCAGCCACGCGCTGGCGCTGGTGGGCGTGCCCATGCGGCGAGTGATCCGCATCGTGCAGGACCAGCGCGACGAGCGCTACAACCTCCTGCGCGGCTACTTCCACGGCGCCGACGACGACACGGTGGAAGACCTGCAGCAGGAACGCCTGTCCACGCTGACGCTGCCGCTGGGCGCGCGCGCGGTCGGCAAGCCGCTGGCGCAGTTCGCGCTGCATGCGATGGGCGTGCGGGTGGTGAGCCTGCGGCGGGCCGACGGCAAGGTCGCCGAAGTGGACCGCGACCCCGCGCTGGCGGATGGCGACACGCTGGTGCTCTCCGGCCGGCCGGAAGCCCTGTCGGTCGCGGAACAGAAACTCCTGAAGGGCTAGCGCAGCTCGCCGTACTGCGTGGCGCTGAGCGCGGTGGCGGCGGCTTCGGCCTGCTCGGTGTCTTCGAAGCCCGTGAGCAGCGTGTAGCTGGGCGTGCGGTTCGTGGGCGTCGCCGCCAACGTGTCGGCGGGCGCGGCGGGCTTCGCCAGGCCCGCGGCCAGCGCTTTCTGGAACGCCGCGATCTCGGCGGCATCAATGGGGTCAGCCTCGGAAGGCGCCTTCGCTGGCGTTGGTTGCGCGGCCTTGGCGGCCGGCTGCTTCACCGCGGCCCCTTTGGCGGACGCGCTGTTCTGGCGCCAGTACACGCCCTTGACCGCGATCTGGTGGCGCGCCTTGGCGGCCTCCGCGATCATGTTCTCCACCGCCGCGAGGCTTGCGCTGCTGGCCACCGGCGCATCCACCAGGTCCACCATGATCATGAACTGGCGGCCCCGGCCGTCGAGCGACAGCACCTTGAACCGGTAGCTGGAGGTCAGCACGCCAGCGCGCACCATGCATTCGCGCACGATCGTGTACAGAAGTTCGCGCCGGTGCGTGCGTTCGACCTTTCGGCTGCCCAGGGGCGGTGGACGCGTGGTGTCGCTACCGGGCAGCGAGCCGGAGTGGCCGGCTTCGGCCGGCCGCTTCGAGCGGGTGAACCAACGCAGCAACGACATGGACTCCACTTTCACGGAGAGGCGGACGGCCAGTGTAGCGGGCACCCCCCGCGGCGCGCCATCCCTCGCCGACGCGCGGACACCGCGGCTTCACCGAACGGCCGAGGCTGTGGCTTTCGTCACGCGCCGGATGGCCCTACTTTCCGATACAGAAGCTGGAGAAGATGACGCCGAGCAGGTCGTCCGCCGTGAATTCGCCGGTGATCTCGTTCAGCGCGTTCTGCGCCAGGCGCAGTTCTTCCGCCAGCAGGTCCAGCGCCGGCACCTCGCCCGCGAGTTGCGCCGCGGCCTCCATCAGGTGGGCGTCGACACGGCGCAGGGCTTGCAGGTGGCGCTCGCGTGCGATGTACACGCCTTCCGGCGCGGCCTGCCAGCCCGCGATCTGCAGCAAGCGATCTCGCAAGGCGTTCAGCCCGTCGCCGGTCTTCGCGGACAGGCGCAGCTCGCCCTCGTGCACGGTTGAGCTCGCGGCTGCATCCGCCTTGTTCCACACCTGCACCACGGGCACGGCTTCCGGCACCCGCGAGCGCAAGTCCCGCAGCAGCGCTTCATCACCTTCGTGGTAGCCGGTTTCCTGGGCTCGGGTGAGGTCGTGCAGGAACAGCACCGCGTCCGCGGCTTCGATGCGCGCCCAGGCGCGCTCGATGCCGATGCGTTCCACCACGTCTTCGCTTTCGCGCAGGCCCGCGGTGTCGATCACGTGGACCGGCACGCCTTCGACCTGGATGGTCTGGCTCACCACGTCGCGCGTGGTACCGGGAATGGGCGTCACGATGGCCAGTTCCGCACCGGCCAGCGCATTGAGCAACGAGCTCTTGCCCGCGTTCGGCTGCCCCGCGATGACGACCTGGATGCCTTCGCGCAGCAGCGCGCCCTGGCGCGCGCGGCGCATCACGCCGGCCAGCGCGGACTGCAGGCGATCGAGCTGGCCCTGCGCGTCGGACTGGCGCAGGAAATCGATCTCTTCTTCCGGAAAGTCCAGCGTCGCTTCCACCAGCATGCGCAGGTGGATCAGCGCGTCGCGCAGCGTGTGGATCTCGCGCGAGAACTCGCCGGCCAGTGAGCGGCCCGCGCTGCGCGCCGCGGCTTCGGTGCTGGCGTCGATGAGGTCGGCGATGGCTTCGGCTTGCGCCAGGTCGATCTTGTCGTTGAGGAAGGCGCGCTCGGTGAACTCGCCGGGCCGCGCCACGCGCAAACCCATCGCCGCGCCCGCTTCCAGGCAGCGCGCCAGCAGCAGCTGCAGCACCACGGGTCCGCCGTGCGCCTGCAGTTCCAGCACGTCCTCGCCCGTGTACGAGTGGGGCGCCGGGAAGTGGATGGCGATGCCCTGGTCGATGGGCGAACCATCGGTGGCACGGAAAGGCAGGTACGTCGCTTCGCGCGGCTTCAGCGAACGGCCGCAGACGGCATCGATGATCGGCTGCGCCGACCGGCCCGATACGCGCACGATGCCCACCGCGCCGCGGCCGGGGGCCGTGGCGATGGCGGCGATGGGATCGCGGTGCGCGGTCAGCATGCGGTGATTGTGCGCAAAGAGAAGGGGGCCCGAAGGGCCCCCGTTTTTTTTTGGCTTCCGATCAGCCGCCGAACTTCGGCAGGTTGAACTCCGGCGGCACGCCCATGCGCTTGTTGATCAGCCATTGCTGCGCGATGGACAGCACGTTGTTGGTGATCCAGTACAGCACCAGGCCGGCCGGGAAGAAGAAGAACATCACCGAGAACGCCAGCGGCATGATCCACATCATCTTGGCCTGCATCGGGTCGGGCGGCGCGGGGTTCAGCGCGGTCTGCAGCAGCGTGGTGAGCGTCATCACCGCCGGCAGGATGAAGTACGGGTCCTTGGACGACAGGTCGTGAATCCAGCCGATCCAGGGCGCGTTGCGCATCTCCACGCTGGACAGCAGCACCCAGTAAAGCGCGATGAACACCGGGATCTGGATCATGATGGGGAAGCAGCCGCCCAGCGGGTTGATCTTCTCCTCGCGGTAGATGCGCATCATCTCCTGCTGCATCTGCTGCGGGTTGTCCTTGTAGCGCTCGCGCAGCGCGGTGATGCGCGGGTTCACGGCCTTCATCTTGGCCATGCTCTGGTAGCCCTTGGCCTGCAGCCAGAAGAAGGCGATCTTGATCAGCAGCACCAGCGCCATGATCGAGAAGCCCCAGTTGCCGATGAACGAGTGCAGCTTGTCCAGCAGCCAGTACAGCGGCTTGGCGATGATGGTGAAGATGCCGTAGTCCTTCACCAGGTCCAGGCCGGGCGCCACCTGCTCGAGCATCTTCTCCTGCTGCGGGCCGGCGAAGAACTCGGCCTGCAGCGACTGCGTGGCGCCGGGCGCCACCGGCGGCAGCGGGGCGATCATGCCCACGGAGTACAGGCTGCCGTCCACCTTGCGCACGAAGTTGTCGCGCTTCACGCCGTCGGGCAGGATCCAGGCGCTGGCGA
This sequence comes from Ramlibacter humi, assembly GCF_004681975.1. Classification (GTDB taxonomy): domain Bacteria; phylum Pseudomonadota; class Gammaproteobacteria; order Burkholderiales; family Burkholderiaceae_C; genus Ramlibacter; species Ramlibacter humi. Next base: position 231,564 of record NZ_SMLK01000003.1, on the reverse strand, counting down.
AGTAGTGCTGCACCATCGCCACCCAGCCGCTGGTGGACTCCTTCTGGATGTCGATCTTGTTGTTGTCGATGTCCTTGAACTCGACCTTCTGGTACTTCTTCTCGGCCGTGTAGACCGCGGGTCCGGTGAAGGTGCCGGCGGGGTTGGTGATGAACGAACCGCCCGAAACGCCCGCGCCGCGCGTGAGCTGCACGTACACCTGCGGCGACACCGGCTGCGAACCCGTGTTGATCACGTCGTACTTCACGGCGATCTCGTACGAGCCGCGGTGGAAGGTGTAGGTCTTCACCAGCTTCACGCCGTTCTTCTCGGGCGATTCGAATCGCACCGACAGGTCGTTGGCGCCATCCTTCAGCTGGCGGTCGCCGCTGGGCGTCATCGGCGTGGTGTGGTTGGGGAAGTCGCCGCCGATCAGGCCGGACTGCGCCACGTACTTGCGCTGGTCGTTGTCTTCCAGCAGGACGAAGTCTTCGGGCTGCTTGTTCCTGTCGGCGACGGAATCGGCGGTGACCTTCAGGAACTCGGTGCGCACCAGGGTCGCGCCTTCGGTGTCGAAGGTGACGCGCAGCAGGTCGGTGGTGACGGTGAAGCGCTCGCGCGGCGTGGTGGGCGCGGCCGCAGGCACGCCCCCGGCAGGCGGCGCGGCGGCGCCAGGCGTGGCGGCAGGCACGCCGGCCGTGGCGGCGCTGCCCGGCGTCTTCGGCGCGGAAGCCGTGGCCGCGGGCTTCGCCGGGTGCGGGAAGAAAGTGGCCTGCTTGCCGTTGTGGACCTGCCACTGGTCCCACAGCAGGACCATCGAGAAACCGAAGACCACCCAGAGGATGGTGCGGCGAATGTCGTTCATGGAGTCTTCTTGGGGAAGGGCGCGGCGGTGAACCGCGTGAAGAGTGCCGGCGCATGCGCGGGCACTTCGTCGATGCCGCCGGCGCACCACGGATGGCAGCGCGCCAGGCGGGCGAGCGTGAGGTAGCTGCCGGCCGCCGCGCCGTGGCGTTCCAGCGCCTGCAGCGAATAGGCCGAACAGGTCGGGGTGAAGCGGCAGGCCGAGCCCAGCCACGGCGACAGCAGCAGCCGGTAGCCCCTGACCAGGCCGATGAGCGCGGCGCGGATCACGGCTTGGCTCCCGCGAAGAGGCGTTGCAGTTCCGACCGCACTGCGGCCTTCAGCACATCGGAGGTAGCGCTGCGGAACTGCGCGCGGTCGAAGCCGGACCGCAGCCGCACCACGTGCGCGGCGGCTGGCAATCGGTCTTCAAAGTCCAGGCTCACGGCGTAGATCTGGCGCTTGAGGGTGTTGCGGGTGACGGCTCGGCGCGCCCAGCGCTTGGGCAGGATGGCGCCGATCCACGGCTGGCCCTGCACGGCAAACAGGGCCTGGGCCCGCGAAGGCCCCGGCCCTGTGGATGACTCGGGTGGGGGCGGCGAAGTTCGCTCGAAACCTGCGCGGTGCAGCGCGAAGTGCTCGGTTCGCGCGACAGTGGCGCCGCCGTCCATCACGGCCTGGAACTGCGCCCGGGTCTTCAGCCGTTGCACGATGCCCTCAGCCCGTTCGCCCTGAGCTTGTCGAAGGGCTGGGCGCGGGGCTTCGACAGGCTCGGCCCGAACGGATGTTCCTTAGACGGCCAGGCGCTTGCGGCCCTTGGCGCGGCGCGCGTTGATGACGGCGCGGCCGCCGCGGGTCTTCATGCGGACCAGGAAGCCGTGGGTGCGGGCGCGGCGCACTTTGCTCGGTTGATAGGTGCGTTTCATGGGAATCTTCTTTCGGTGTCTGTCTGGCGGGGAACCCGCGATTATCGGCGAAAACGGCCAGCCCGGCAAGGAAAGGGCCCGCCACCATGCCTGAAACCAGCCCCGGACAATAGCGGAAACCCGATGTGGATAACCTCTTTGTAATCTACAATGGGCTGTTTCCGCAGACGACAACTATCCACAAGGCGGCGACCGAATGAGTGAGGGGTTTGGCAACAGCCTGGCGGCAGGCGCGCCCATGAACGGGGGCGGCGGCCTCTGGCAGGCGTGCATCGACCAGCTGGCCCAGGAACTGCCCGAGCAGCAGTTCAATACGTGGATCAAACCACTGGTGGCCAAGGTCACCGACGATTTTTCCAAGGTCACGCTGTTCGTGGCCAACCGCTTCAAGCTGGACTGGGTGCGTGCCCAGTACGCCGGCCGCATCGCGGCCACGCTGGAGAAGCTCTATGGCCAGCCGGTGCAACTGGAGTTAGCCCTCGCTCAGCGTGAAAGCCCCGCCAAGCCTTTCGTGGCGCCGCAGGCTGCTGAGGTTGCACCCGCCGCTGAACCGGCCGATATGGCCGAGGACATCGCCGCCGGCCCGTTCAAGAACCGGCTCAACACGGCACTGACATTCGACACCCTGGTGGAAGGCACGGCCAACCGCATGGCCCGTGCCGCCGCCATGCACGTGGCCAACGCGCCGGGCCAGCTGTACAACCCGCTGTTCATCTACGGCGGCGTCGGCCTGGGCAAGACCCACCTCGTCCATGCGGTGGGCAACCGCCTGCTGGCGGACAAGCCCGGCAGCAAAGTTCTCTACATCCATGCGGAACAATTCGTCTCCGATGTGGTTAAGGCCTACCAGCGCAAGACCTTCGACGAGTTCAAGGACAAGTACCACTCGCTCGACCTGCTGCTCATCGACGACGTGCAGTTCTTCGCCAACAAGGACCGCACCCAGGAAGAGTTCTTCAACGCCTTCGAGGCGCTGCTGGCCAAGAAAAGCCACATCGTGATGACGTCGGACACCTATCCCAAGGGGCTGGCCGACATCCACGAGCGCCTGATCTCGCGCTTCGACTCGGGCCTGACGGTGGCCATCGAGCCGCCCGAGCTGGAGATGCGCGTGGCCATCCTGATCAACAAGGCCCGGGCCGAAGGCGCCGAGATGCCCGAGGAAGTGGCCTTCTTCGTGGCCAAGAACGTGCGCAGCAACGTGCGCGAGCTGGAAGGCGCCCTGCGCAAGATCCTGGCGTACAGCCGCTTCAACCAGAAGGAAATCTCCATCCAGCTGGCCCGGGAAGCGCTGCGCGACCTGCTGTCCATCCAGAACCGCCAGATCAGCGTCGAGAACATCCAGAAGACGGTGGCCGACTACTACAAGATCAAGGTCGCCGACATGTACAGCAAGAAGCGGCCGGCCTCCATCGCGCGCCCGCGGCAGATCGCCATGTACCTGGCCAAGGAGCTGACCCAGAAAAGCCTGCCCGAGATCGGCGAGCTTTTCGGCGGCCGCGACCACACCACCGTGCTGCACGCCGTGCGCAAGATCGCCGGCGAGCGCCAGACGGTCACCGAATTGAACCAGCAGCTGCACGTGCTGGAACAGACCCTCAAGGGCTGAAGACCATGCGGATCACCCCCTGGCCGTCCGGGCCGAGCCTGTCGAAGCCGGGAGCTGACAACCCTGTGGACCGTTCCGGCACAACTGCCCGGTTGTCCACAGAAGCGGCCGCCAAGGCCGAGTTGTCCCCGTTCGCGGCACACCCCGGAAGCGCTGCCGCCCACACCCTTGCGGCAGCGGCAAGTGCCTGATGAAAAAGGGGAAAATGCGCCTTGTCCACAGCGGGCGCGGTCCCTTATCTAGCTACTACTACCTTTAAAGAGAAAACAGAAAGAGGAGAGGTCGACATGATCGTCCTGAAGGCCACCCAGGAGAAAGTGCTCTCGGTACTGCAGTCCGTCGCCGGCATCGTGGAGCGCCGGCACACGCTGCCGATCCTGGCCAACGTGTTGATCCGCAAGACGGGGGCACAGGTGCAGCTGACCACCAGCGACCTGGAGATCCAGATCCGCACCACCGCCGAACTGGATGGCGACAGCGGCAACTTCACCACCACGGTGGGCGCGCGCAAGCTGATCGACATCCTGCGCACCATGCCCAGCGACCAGACCGTCAGCCTGGAATCCAGCCAGAACAAGCTGGTGCTCAAGGGCGGCAAGAGCCGCTTCACGCTGCAGACGCTGCCGGCCGAAGACTTCCCGCTGGTGCAGGAAGCCGCCAGCTTCGGCCCCAAGTTCAGCGTGCCGCAGAAGACGCTGAAGGCGCTGCTGGCGCAGGTGAGCTTCGCCATGGCGGTGCACGACATCCGCTACTACCTGAACGGCATCCTGTTTGTGGCCGAAGGCAAGCAGCTGTCGCTGGTGGCCACCGACGGCCACCGCCTGGCCTTCGCCAGCGCCACGCTCGACGTCGAAGTGCCGCGTCAAGAGGTCATCCTGCCGCGCAAGACCGTGCTGGAGATGCAGCGCCTGCTGTCCGATGCCGAAGGTGCCATCGAGATGCAGTTCGCCAGCAACCAGGCCAAGTTCTCGTTCGGCGGCATGGAATTCGTCACCAAGCTGGTGGAGGGCAAGTTCCCCGACTACAACCGCGTCATTCCCAAGAACCACAAGAACTCCATCACGCTGGGCCGCCAGCCGCTGCTGGCCAGCCTGCAGCGCACGGCCATCCTCACCAGCGAGAAGTTCAAGGGCGTGCGCCTGAACGTGGAACCGGGCACCCTGCGCGTGGCCAGCAACAACGCCGAGCAGGAAGAGGCGGTGGACGAACTGGACATCGACTACGGCGGCGACGCCATCGAGATCGGGTTCAACGTCACCTACCTGATCGACGCGCTGGCCAACATGGGCCAGGAGATGGTGAAGATGGAACTGGCCGACTCCAACAGCTCGGCGCTGATCACCAATCCCGAGGATGCGAACTTCAAGTACGTGGTGATGCCGATGCGCATCTGACCCAGGCCGTTTGAACACCAACGGCCGTTCGGGCTAAGTTTGTCGAAGCCGGGGCGCAAGCCCTTCGACAGGCTCAGGGCGAACGGTGTTGGAGGAGAAGGGACCCGCCGATCCAGGCGGGTTCCGTGCTTCCAGAGATTACGAAAAGCGTTTCATGTCCGACCAGAACCTGCCCGACAACCAGCCGAACACTCCCGCCAACGCCAGCGATTCCTATGGCGAAGGCGCCATCCAGATCCTGGAAGGCCTGGAAGCGGTGCGCAAGCGCCCCGGCATGTACATCGGCGACACGTCCGACGGCACCGGCCTGCACCACCTGGTGTTCGAGGTGGTGGACAACTCCATCGACGAAGCGCTGGCCGGCCACTGCGACGACATCGTGGTGACCATCCACACCGACAACAGCATCAGCGTGGTGGACAACGGCCGCGGCATTCCCACCGGCGTGAAGATGGACGACAAGCACGAGCCCAAGCGCAGTGCCGCCGAGATCGCGCTGACCGAGCTGCATGCCGGCGGCAAGTTCAACCAGAACAGCTACAAGGTCTCGGGCGGCCTGCACGGCGTGGGCGTCAGCTGCGTCAACGCGCTGTCGGTCATGCTGCGCCTGACGGTGCGCCGTGAAGGCAAGGTGCACGTGATGGAGTTCAGCCGCGGTATTCCGCAGAACGCCACTACCGAGGTGCGCGACGGCTTCGAAGTGCGCCCCATGACCATCCTGGGCGACACCGACAAGCGCGGCACCGAAGTGCACTTCCTGCCCGACGTGGAAATCTTCCGCGAGAACAACGACTTCCACTACGAGATCCTGAGCAAGCGCCTGCGGGAACTCTCGTTCCTGAACAACGGCGTGAACATCAAGCTGGTGGACGAACGCAACGGCAAGAGCGACGACTTCAGCGGCGCCGGCGGCGTGAAAGGCTTCGTCGACTACGTGAACAAAGGCAAATCGGTGTTGCACCCCAATGCCTTCCACGCCATCGGCGACAAGACCAGCGACCAGGGCACCAACATCGGCGTCGAAGTCGCCATGCAGTGGAACAGCGGCTACAACGAGCAGGTGCTGTGCTTCACCAACAACATCCCGCAGCGGGATGGTGGCACGCACCTCACGGGCCTGCGCGCGGCGATGACGCGCGTCATCAACAAGTACATCGAAGAGAACGAGCTGGCCAAGAAAGCAAAGGTGGAGATCACCGGCGACGACATGCGCGAAGGCCTCACCTGCGTGCTGAGCGTGAAGGTGCCCGAGCCCAAGTTCAGCAGCCAGACCAAGGACAAGCTGGTGTCCAGCGAAGTGCGCGGCCCGGTGGAAGACGTGGTGGCCAGCAAGCTGAGCGACTACCTGCAAGAGCGCCCCAACGACGCCAAGACCATCGTCGGCAAGATCATCGAAGCCGCGCGTGCGCGTGAAGCCGCCCGCAAGGCGCGCGAGATGACGCGCCGCAAGGGCGTGCTCGACGGCATGGGCCTGCCCGGCAAGCTGGCCGACTGCCAGGAGAAAGACCCCGCGATGTGCGAGATCTACATCGTGGAGGGCGACTCCGCCGGCGGCAGCGCCAAGCAGGGCCGCGACCGGAAGTTCCAGGCCATCCTGCCCCTGCGCGGCAAGATCCTGAACGTGGAGAAGGCGCGCTACGAGAAGCTGCTGACCAGCAACGAAATCCTGACGCTGATCACCGCGCTGGGCACCGGCATCGGCAAGGCGGGCACCGCCAACAGCAACGGCAAGGGCGACACCGACGACTTCAACGTCGCCAAGCTGCGCTACCACCGCATCATCATCATGACCGACGCCGACGTGGACGGCGCGCACATCCGCACGCTGCTGCTGACGTTCTTCTACCGCCAGATGCCCGAGCTGGTGGAGCGCGGCCACATCTACATCGCGCAGCCGCCGCTGTACAAGGTGAAGGCCGGCAAGGAAGAGCTGTACCTGAAGGACGGCACCGAGCTGGACGGCTTCCTGCTGCGCATCGCGTTGCAGGGCGCCACCATCCACACCGGCGGCGACAACCCCACCACCATCAGCGGCGAAACGCTGGCCGAACTGGCGCGCAAGCACATGGTGGCGGAGCAGGTCATCGGCCGCCTGTCGAACTTCATGGATGGCGAAGCGCTGCGCGCCATCGTCGACGGCGTGCGCCTGAACCTGGACACCGTGCCCGAAGCCGAGGCCAGCGCCGTGCAGCTGCAGGCGCACCTGCAGGAAATCGACAAGGCCCACCACGCGCCGCCGGCCGAAGTGGCGGGCGAGTTCGATGCCCGCACCGACAAGCCCATCCTGCGCATCAGCCGCCGCCACCACGGCAACGTGAAGAGCAGCGTGCTGACGCAGGACTTCGTGCACGGCGCCGACTACAAGGCCCTGGCCGACGCCGCCGACACCTTCCGCGGCCTGCTGCACGAAGGCGCCCGCGTGGTGCGCGGCGAAGGCGAGCGCGCGAAGGAAGAAAAGGTCGGCGACTTCCGCCAGGCCATGCGCTGGCTGATCTCCGAAGCCGAACGCGCCACCGCGCGCCAGCGCTACAAGGGCCTGGGCGAGATGAACCCCGAACAGCTGTGGGAGACCACGATGGACCCGAACGTGCGGCGTCTATTGAAGGTTCAGATCGACGACGCGATCGAGGCGGATCGCGTGTTCACGATGCTGATGGGGGATGAGGTGGAGCCGCGGCGGGACTTCATTGAGACGAATGCGTTGAGGGCGGCGAATATTGACGTGTGATGCGGATTCGTCGAAGAACCGAGGGATCGCTGCAGAACAGCGTCAAGGACAAAGTTGCTATGGGGGAAGCTCTTGCCCTCTTAGCGTTCCTTGGGGCTGCCATCGCCGGTCTAGCTTGGACGACAACCTATGTTCTGATGAACGAGTTCTATGGTTTCTTTGGTGCTCGACGTGTATTTGCATGGTCGTACCAAGAAATGGTCTTTCTAGGGGCACTTGAGCAGCTTCAGCCCCTACTGTACGTCGGCATCGCTTCTTTGATGGCATGGAAGTTCTTGTCAGACTTTTCGCCTGCTCGAAGAACTGCAGTCCTTAAGAGCTTCGCCTATTGGAGTCCGGTCGCCCTTGCATTAGCCGCGTACGGCGTCCTGTACGCATTGGGTCTTGCCGAAGAGCACGGTATGGAGCGCGCAAGAAAACTCGCGGTAGATAGTGAGCAAGGTATAGGTTCCAGAACGACTGTGCTTCGAAGAACTGGAGCGATGGTTTCGCGAATTTCTGGATTCCGAGTCGCGTGCACCGATAGAGCTTGCCTGCTCTATTTACCAGGTGAGAAGAAGACTACAGGCTCTGCAAAGCAAGCGGCTGGCACCACTGCGTTGGTGCTCTTAGATTCCAGCAGCTGCGTGGTCTCCCGTTTGAGCACGACCAGCGCAGACGATGCTCTTCCGGACTGCTGAATTTGAAGGACAAGAGCAGCGCTACTCGGTGAGCAGGAACTCTTCGTACCGCTGTGCCAAGCGGTCCTGATCTGGCCTGTCCCGATCGCGTGGCGGTAGTCTCAGTGCCGCACCGTTCAAACTCTTGAGTGCTTCGAGCATTGGGCCATCTCGCTGTGTTAGCAAGCGCTCTGCTACGCGAACTTTGAAGTCGGGAGAAATTCCGATGAGATGCGCATCAAACGCTGCGTGGTGAATCTTCGAAAGTGGAATGCCGTTTGGTACCACGGGTTGCCCGAAGTTCTCGTCCGCATCAGCAACGATGTGAGCCGCATCTAGTAGCGCTGCTTCCGGAAGCCCAGAAAGCGCGCATCGTCCGCCGTACGCAGCGACGACAGCTTCTCTAAACGACGCTTGATGAAGCCGCTGCTTGACTTGTCGGAGCGCGTATCTTCGTTCCGCGACATCTTGAGTAGGTGCACTTAGCGGATTGGAAAACGGCTCGTTAAAAAATATCTCTGCTCTCAATAGCTTTGCGTCCCAATCACCCACAAAGCAAGGGAAGATAGGAATGTATCGAGCAGGCGCGACGCCAAGGAAATAGATGATCGGGACTTGAGATTCCAGCGCTTCTTTCAACCACCTATTCTCGGGCGCTTGGGGATCGTCTCCCATGAAGGCATACGCAACGGAGGCGGAGCCATTCATGATTTGCTGATGAACCTCGCGTTGATCGTCGTACCAGACCTTCGCGCCTTTCTTAGGGTAGACGGTGCGAATGGAAAGTAGTGCTTGCATTGCACTTGGCTTGAAGATCCCGCGTTGAGGATTGATGAAGGGAACTCTTTTGTTCTCGGCCAAGAAACCTGCGCGAATATCGCTCGAATCAAGTACGGGCTTGGAATCCATCAATCTCCGCAGCTGCCTAAAAGCGGCTGCTCGAATTAGCCAATCGTTACTCGACGTCTGCATCTTCTAAGCTTAGCTCTGATTCACATATCTAACACTGTGCCAGCGCTCTTTACCGCTTTCCTGCCGCTTCTCCCGCTCATGCTGGCCGTCTTCGCCGGCTTCTTCCCCTCCGGCATGGCGCTCCCCGTCGTCCCGCGCTACGTCCACGACACGCTGGGCCTCGGCACCTTCTTCGTCGGCCTGGTCATGGGCAGCCAGTACGTCTCGTCCATCCTGTTCGGCCGGCGGCTCGCGGGCAGCACGGTGGACGGCCGCGGGCCGAAGCTGGCGATGCGCCTCGGGCTGCTGGGCATCAGCGTGGTGGGCGGCGGCTACTTCGCGTCGCTCGCGGTCGTCGAACAGCCGGCAGCCGCGGTCACGCTGCTGATCGCCGCGCGCCTGGTCACGGGCGTGGCCGAGGGCTTCATCATCACGTCGGCCCTGGCGTGGGGCATCGCGCGGCTGGGCGCCGCGCATTCGGGCAAGGTGATCGGCTGGGTGGGCATGGCGTTGTTCGCGGCGTACGGCGTGGGCGCGCCGGTGGGCAGCTGGGTGCACGAGCGGTTCGGCTTCGCGGGGGTCGCGGCCGCCGCAGTGCTGGTGCCGGTGGTACCGCTGGCGCTGGTCACGCTGATGGCCGGCACGGCGCCCAGCGGGCTGAAGCGGCCGCCGTTCCTGCACGTGCTGGGCCTGATCAAGCTGCCGGGGCTGGCACTCACGCTGGGTTCGTTTGGCTATGCGTCCATCAACGCCTTCATCGTGCTGCTGTTCGTGGGCAAGGGCTGGGGCGGCGCGGCGCTGGCGTTCAGCGCGCTGGGCGCGGGCTTCATCGTGGCGCGGCTGCTGGTGGGGCACTGGCCCGACCGCCACGGCGGCGCCATCGTGGGCGCGGGTTTCGCGGCGCTGCAGGCCGTGGGGCAGCTGCTGATCTGGCTGGCGCCCGGGCCGGTGTTGGCGTGCATCGGCGCGGCGCTGACCGGCGCCGGCTACGCGCTGCTGTTCCAGGGCTTCGGCGTGGAAGCGGTGCGGCGCACGCCGCCCGAAAGCCGCGGCGCGGCGATGGGCGGGTACGTGGTGTTCCAGGACATCTCGATGGGGCTGTCGGGGCCGTTGGGCGGGTGGCTGGCGCTGCAGGCCGGCGTCGACTCGGTGTACCTGGCAGGCGCCATCGCTTCCGCGGGGTCGGTGGCGCTTGCGCTGTGGATGCGGCGGCGACCCGTGGCGGCCTGAGTCAGCGCGGCGGCGAGCTGCCGCACTTCAGCGCGAACTGCCGGTCCCGCGCGAATTGACGTTCGCTGCGGATGCGGTCCTGCTCGGCGGGGCCCAGCGGCTCCCTGGCCCAGGCGTCGAGCTGCGCCACCCGGGCATCCAGATGCAAGCATTCGGGATGGCGCATCGCGGCTGGCTGCGGCGGGGCTGCAGCGACGGGCGCGGCCATGCCACGCGCGCGCTCCTGTTCCGCGAGTTGCACCTTCTGCGCCCAGGGCAGATTGCCGGGCACGGGCACGATCTGTTCGATCAGGGCGTTGTGCTGGTTGCAGTGCGCTTCGGCCCAGAACGCGCTGCCGTTGTAGGCCCGGCAAAGATAGATCGAGCTTGCCGTGGTGGACGACGGCTCGGAAGAAGCTCTGCTCTCCGTGTACCGCGAGACGACGGTTGCCTTTGTATTTGCTTCGCACGGGCCGTTCGACAGCGTGATGCCCGAGGCGGAAACACACTTGACGACGGTAACGCCGCGGTCGGCTTTCGATCGTTCCAGATCCTGCGGTGGTTCGATGGATGGCCCTGGGGCGCCGTCGGCTGCGCGTTGCGGTGCCGCTCTGGAAGGCGTGCCGTGTGTCGGGAGTTGTGCCCCCCACCACTGACAAGCCTTCAGCGAAAGGCAGGCGATGCAAACCACGGCAGTGACCGCGATGACCCAGCCATGGGCCGTGGACTCCGGCGGGCTGAAGGGTGCGTCCGTGCCCGGCGATTGCCGCGTCTCCCGGGCGTTGTCCCGGTCCATCAGTCCCATGCTTCCTCCCCGGCTTCTGTGCCGGCGAGTTTAGTGGCGCCGCTCGCCTGCACCCTGCACAATCGCGCGCATCACGAGTGGAGAAGAAGCATGGCTGCTTTGATCATCGGTCTGGTGCTGTTCCTCGGCGCGCACTCCGTGCGCATCTTCGCGGACAGCTGGCGCGCGCAGCGCATCGCGTCCATGGGCGAGAAGCCCTGGAAGGGCGCGTACACCATCGTCTCCCTCATCGGCTTCGCGCTCATCGTCTGGGGCTTCGGCATGGCGCGCCAGCATCCCGTGGTGATCTGGTCGCCGCCGCGCGGCATGAATCACCTGGCCGCGCTGCTGATGCTGTTCTCTTTCATCCTGCTGCCGGCGGCGTACGTGCCGCGCAACGCCATCAAGGCGAAGCTGCACCACCCGATGGTGCTGTCGGTGAAGGTCTGGGCGTTCGCGCACCTGCTGGCCAACGGCAACCTGGCCGACGTGGTGCTGTTCGGCGCCTTCCTGGTGTGGGCGGTGCTGGACTTCCGTGCGGCGCGGCAGCGCGATCGCGCAGGCAATGTGCAGTACGCGGCGGGCACGGCGAAGGGCACGGCCATCACCGTCGTCATCGGGCTGGTGGCGTACGCGGTGTTCGTGTTCTGGGCACACGCCTTTCTCATCGGCGTCAGCCCGCTGGGGTTCTGACCATGCGCATCGAGGTGCTGCGCCTCGCGCCGGGGCAGGACTTGCGCCAGGCCTTGCAGCAGGCGTTCGCGGGCTGGCACCAGGGCGAAGGGTTGGAAGCTGCGTGCATCGTCTCGGCGGTGGGCAGCCTGTCGCGCGCGGTGCTGCGCTACGCGGGTGAGCCGCAGGGCACACAGTGGGCCGAGCCGCTGGAACTGCTCACGCTCTCGGGCACGCTCAGTCCGGACGGCGTGCACCTGCATGCTTCGGTGTCGGATGCGCGCGGGCAAGTGCGTGGCGGCCACCTGATGCCCGGCTGCATCGTGCGCACGACGGCGGAGGTGGTGGTGGGGCTGTTGCCGGATTGGTCGTTCGGCCGGCAACCGGATGCCGCGACGGGTTACCTGGAGCTGGTCGCGCGCAGGCGCTGAGGCAGTGCCTCGGCTTCGACAGGCTCAGCCCGAACGGGGGGCTGCCGATCGGTTGCCGGCTGCAGACCCAGGCTGGCTGCAGGCACAGCCGCAGCCTTTGTCCTCACTGTGAGTCTCGTCTCGCCTCACCGCGAGTCGTCCTTTCACCGTGGCCGCTCGCTCTTCTTCGTCTTGCGCGCCGCGGGCTTGTCGTACAGCGCGCGCAGTTCGTCCTTCGCGTCTTCCAGGTGCTTGCGCTGGCGGCTTTCCAGCTGGTGGCCGGCACGGTTGATGTAGAAGGTCAGCATCGACATGGCCGAGCGGTAAGGGTCGCTCTTGCGCCGCTCGCTGTGCTCGGCCGACGCCTTCAGCGACCGTGCGATCTTCTTCGGGTCGGTCTGCCGGAAGACGCCTTCCTTCAGGTCCAGCGCGTCGCTGGTGTCGGTGACGTGCTGCGACCAGCGGCGGGTGCTCGTGCGGGCCATGGCTGCTCCTTGGCTTGGCTGTGCCGCCAGTGTCGGCGTGATGCGCGGTCACGGCTGTCAGCCCGCGCTGTTGTTGCGTCCGCTTGCAGCGCGTCACAACGCATGACGCGTGAGGGCACACGTCCGACAGGCAGCGCGCAGCGGTGTTCCCAGAATGTCCTGGAGCACGCACCCAAAGGAGAGCTTCCATGGACATCACGCCCGCGCAGGCCACGGCCGAGATGCACCGCAAGCTGGCCGAGCCGGGGTCGGCCAGGCGCTACCACCCCGAGCGTGAAGAGGTCCACCCCGTGGGCCGTGAAACCGAAGTCAAGGGAAGGGACCAGAGATGAACATGAGCAAGAAGCGCGCTTTCCTCGCGAAAGAGCAGAGACGGGCCCGCAACCCCGGCAAGATGATGAAGGGCAGCGCTGCGGAGCGCGGCACGGCCAAGGGCAACGTGGCGGACCACCAGCAGCCCGGCGTGGGCAAGTTGGCCAACGACCACAACAAGCAGGGCGCGCAGGCCAGGACGCAGACCAACCAGCACGAGCGCACGCCGGAGAGCCGGAGCGATCGCGAGAACCTGGCGGGCTCGCACAACCAGGTGTCTTCGCGCAAGGGCGGCGGTGGCGCGGGGCGCACGCCTCGCGGGGCGGGCTGACGGGTACGCTACGCTTGCGGCTCCTTTTCCCAGGAGCCGCCCATGCCGCAGCCCGAGTCCGTTCTCTCGCACATCTCGCTAGGCACCAACGACTACCCGCGCGCCAAGGCGTTCTACGACGCCGTGCTCGCCACGCTGGGCATCCGTTGCCTGATGGAGCACGGCCCTTCGGCCGGCTACGGCAAGGGCTTCCCCGATTTCTGGATCGGCCTGCCGCACGACGGCGGCCGCGCGGCGGTGGGCAACGGCACGCACGTGTGCTTCGTCGCCAACTCGCAGGAAGAGGTGCAGGCCTTCCATGCGAAGGCGCTGCAACTCGGCGCGCATGACGACGGCGGTCCCGGCATCCGTCCGGAGTATTCCCCGCGCTACTACGCCGCTTTCGTCCACGACCCGGACGGCCACAAGATAGAGGCCGTGTACCTGCTGCCGCAAGGCACGCAGTGAACGGCTGAGGCGGCGCTTGTCATTGCGGGCTTGACCCCCAATCCACCGGGTCAAGCCCGGCATGACAGTCACTGCCCCTTCAGCGTCTTCTCCAGGTTCTCCAGGACCGTCGTCCAGCCGCCTTCGGCGCGCTCCAGCATCTCCGTTGCTTCTTCATCGGCGGGGCCGAGGTCGTGGCGCAGCGTCAGCAGGCAGCCATCGCCCTGGGGCTCGATGTCGACGATCACCGTGGTTTCGTGCGACTGGAACTGCGGCAGCCCGAAGCTGAAGGCGATGCGCCGCGGCCGGTCCAGCTGCAGGAAGCGGCCGGTGTGTTCCACATCCATCTCGGTGTCCGGGCCGGCTTCCAGCCGGCGGCGGTCGACGATGGTGAAGCGGCCATTGACGTTCGGCTCGATGGTGCAGCGGATGACTTCTCCGGTGGACGTGGCGAACCAGAAGCGGCGCGCCAGCTGCGGGTCCAGCCAGGCGTCGTACACCGCCTCGGCGGTGCAGTCGTAGGCGCGCTGGACGCGCACGATGGTGGAGGTGGCCATGCTCCGGTTATCGCGGCGGGGCCGCGCCTCGTCAAGCCGGAACCGGTCGCGTTCGCTTGTAGGGAAGCGCTCGCGGCGGCTGCGTCCTACACATTCTGTTGCCGCCGTCGGCCTGTGCCGCGCGTGGCCGCGCACCACACTGCCAGCGTGAACTCGCAGGAGCACGCCATGAAGATCCAACACCAACCTTGGCACTGGGCCGCCGTGGCGGCCGTGCTGGCTGTCGCGCTGCTCACGCTGCACGACGCGCATGGGCAAAGCGGTTCGGCGGCCGTGTACCAGGGCCGTCCTGCCATGAGCGGCGCGCAGGCGGGCCTGGGCGCGATGTCGGGGCCGCCGCAAGGCGGCGTCGGCCCGCAGAGCGTGGACGAACCCGGCGGCGGGCTGGGGCTGCGCAGGCCGCGCGACGTGGAAGTCGCGGGGCCGGTGTTGCCGCGTGACCCGGGCCTGGACCGCTCGCAGCAGCGCGACGACACCCTGGCGCCGCAACGAGACCGCGACAGCGGCGACGTGGTCAAGCGCGAGCGCAACACCACCGGCGCGAAGGACCAGATGCGGTCGACCAGCAAGGCCAAGCGCGCCGTGAAGCGGGACGTGGAGCGCGCGCGGCACGGGGTGAGCGGGGTCGACAGCGCGAACTGAAGTCTTTTCCTTCCTCCAGAGGGGGAGGGAGCAAGAATCAAAGCACCGACTTCGCCTTCCGCAGGTCCGCCACGAAATCCTCGAACGCCTGTTCCCTCTCCTCCGGCAGCATGCGCAGCAGCGCGCTGGGGTGAAGCGTCACCAGCACCTTCAGCCCGTCTTGGCGCGTCAGCCACTTGCCGCGCTCGGACATCACGGGCACGGCTTGGCCCATCAGTGACCGCGCGGCGGTGGCACCCAGCGCCACCAGCGCCTTCGGTTTCACCAGCGCGATCTCGTCTTCCAGCCAGTGCAGGCACGCGGCCGCTTCGCGCTGCGTGGGGCTCTTGTGGATGCGCCGCTTGCCGCGCAGTTCGAACTTGAAGTGCTTCACCGCGTTGGACACGAACACGGCGTCGCGTGGAATGCCCAGTGCTTGCAGCGCGCGGTCCAGCAGTTTGCCGGCGGGGCCGACGAAGGGGTGGCCCTGCAGGTCTTCCTGGTCGCCGGGCTGCTCGCCCACGAACATCAGCGCCGCGTGCACGCGGCCTTCGCCGTTGACCGACTGCGTGGCGAATTCGCCGAGGGGACATTCGCGGCAACGCATGGTGGCGGCCTTCAGGTCTTCCAGCGAAGCGATGCGGTCTTCGTGCAGCGTCACCACGGGATTGCGTGCCACGGGCTTGGGCACGCGTTTGCGGGGTGCTTCGGCGGGGCGTTCGATCATGCTGCCGCTCCTTTCCACCGCCTGCGCCGACAGGCCGCCGATCAGCTGCGATTCGGGCAGGTTGTGCCAGTACTTGCGCGGCATCTCCTTGCGCATCTGCCTCATCTTCAGCCGCGCGGGATTGAAGATGCTCTCGTAGTAGGTGAGCCACAACGCCTCGCCGGCATCGGGGCCGGGCGCGTCGGCGCGATCGCCGCCGGGGCCGAACCGCAGCCGCTGGCCGTCCCATTGCACCGAGCGCTCGGGCGTGAGGATGGCCCAGCGCATGTTGGCGAAACGCCGCGCGAACCAGAGCGACACCGCCTCGACGATGTGGTGCGCCGGCTCGAACCACGCCACGTGCACCACCTCGCCCGCATGCTCTTCGTCGGGCACCTGGCGGAAGCGCACGAACGCCTTCATCTTGTGGATGTCGCGCCGCACCGACTGCGCCATCTGCTGCGCCTGCAGCATGTCGGCGTCCAGCGGGTCGTGCCTCAGCGTCGGCTCGTGCACCAGCCGCCACAGCAGGCGGTACAGCAGGGCGAAGCGATGCGGGTCGTGGTGCAGCACCACCACTTCGCACAGCCCCAAGAACGATGCGGGCACCAGCGCCGTCGCCGCGCGGGACAGGCCCCTGGTGCGCCCTTCGCCTTCGCCCACCGGCTGCGCGAACATGTCGTCGCTGAGCGTGTGCAGGGTTTCCCAGTGCACCTGCTCGGGCGGCACCTGGTGGGCCAGCAGTTCGCGCGCTTCGTTGCGGAAGCCCGCCAGGTCGGTTTCGCTGGCCAGGCGTGGCATGGCGTCAGAACAGCGCGCCTTGTTGGGGCACGCGTTTGGGGGCCGCGGGCGCGGGGCCGCGCGGGACGTGGTCGGCCATCTCGACGAAAGGCAGCACCTTCTTCACCGGCACGTGCAGGCGCTTCAGGTCGTCGCTGCGCAGGCGGCGGATGCGGCGCGCGGCCAGCAGGCGATCGACCGCCTTCACGCCCAGGCCGGGCACGCGCAGCAGCAGCTCGCGCGGCGCGCGGTTCAGGTCGATGGGGAAGCGCTCGGGATGCGCGCGTGCCCAGGCCATCTTCGGGTCTTCGTCCAGCGACAGCATGCCGCCGCCGGCAGCGGGCGTGATCTCGCGCGCTTCGAAGCCGTAGAAGCGCATCAGCCAGTCGGCCTGGTACAGGCGGTGCTCGCGCACCAGCGGCGGCGCCTTCAGCGGCAGGTTGCCGGCGGCGTGCGGGATGGGGCTGAACGCGGAGTAGTAGACGCGCTTCAGGTCGTACGAGCCGTACAGCTGCGCGCTGGTGGCCAGGATGGTGGCGTCGTCGGTGGCATCGGCGCCGACGATCATCTGCGTGCTCTGGCCCGCCGCGGCGAAATGCGGTGCTTCCGCTCGCCTGGGCTTGGCGTTGCCGAACACGGTGATGGGCTTTGCTTCGACTTCGCGCCTGGCCTCTTTCGCTTCGTCGATGTGCACGCGCAGCCGCGCCATCGACCGCTTGATGGCGCCCACGTCTTTTTCGGGCGCCAGCGATTGCAGGCTGGCCACCGTGGGTAGCTCGATGTTGATCGACAAGCGGTCCGCGTAAAGCCCCGCGCGCGCCAGCAGGTCGGGCGCGGCTTCGGGAATCGTTTTCAGGTGGATGTAGCCGCGGAAGTCGTGCTCTTCGCGCAGGCGGCGCGCGACTTCGACCACCTGTTCCATCGTGTAGTCGGGGCTGCGGATGATGCCGCTGGACAGGAACAGGCCTTCGATGCAGTTGCGGCGGTAGAAGTCCAGCGTGAGGTGCACCACCTCGTCGACCGTGAAGCGCGCGCGCTGCACGTTGCTGGTGGCGCGGTTGACGCAGTACAGGCAGTCGAACTGGCAGTAGTTGGTCAGCAGGATCTTCAGCAGCGAGATGCAGCGGCCGTCCGGCGCGTAGCTGTGGCAGATGCCCGTGCCTTCGTTGGAACCGATGCCGCGCCCGCCCACGGAATCGCGCGCGACGCCGCCGCTGGACGCGCACGAAGCGTCGTACTTGGCGGCGTCCGCCAGGACCGCGAGTTTGGTCTTCAGTTCCACTGGAAGAATGTACAGTAGTCAGCCGCGAGGCCCGCCGAGCTTGCCTGTTACATGACCGTGCTGCGGGGACTTGGCGCGCACCGGCACCGGCTGCAGGCCGCTCGTGGCGCTCAGCCACTGCTGCAAGGAGCGCACCAGCCACTCGGTTTGCGCCTGCTGCCAGGCCAACGCGCCGTCGAAAAGGGCGGCGGCTTGTTCAGGCAGCGGGAAGGAAGGTTTGTGGTGGGAAGCCATGGTGGAAGGTCCTTTTGGCGTTGGAAGTTCATGCGGCCGGGGCGATGTGCGCCCTCTTCTTGAGCCGCCGCGCGCGCACCTCCATCACGAGGTACATCAACGCGGCGATCGCCAGCGGGCCGATGTAGTACACGGCCCGGTAGCCGAGCAGCGCGGCCAGCAGCTGCCCTTCGGAAATGCGGTGCCCCAGCAGGGCGATGAACACGGCTTCGAACACGCCCAGGCCGGCGGGCACGTGCAGCACGACGCCGGCGATGGCGCCCACCAGCAACACCGTGAGCACGTCCGTGTAGTCGATCTGCCGCTGCAGCAGCACGTAGATGATCCCGGCCATCAGCATCCAGTTGGCGCACGAGATGGCCATCTGCAGGATGGCGATGCGCCAGGGCGGCAGGTACAGCTCGTGCCCGCGCCAGTCCCAGGTGTGGTCGCCCATGCGCCAGCACGCCACGATGTAGGTCAGCGAAATCGTGACCAGCGCCGCGCCCAGCCATTCCAGGCCGTGGTTGCCCATGTGCCATGCAGGCGGCAGCGCCAGCGGGTGCGTGATGAACAGGACGCCGGCCAGCAGCTTGTAGCCCAGCCAGTTGGTCAGCATGCTCATCGACACGATGCGCGTGATGACGCCCGTCTTCAGTCCCAGCCGCGAATACAGCCGGTAGCGGAAGCCCACGCCGCCCACCAGTGAGCCGATGCACAGGTTGAACGTGTAGCTGACGAACGTCACCGCCATCACGATGCCGGTCTTCAGCGTGTGGCCCGTGTAGTGGCGGCCGATCAGGTCGAACGTCGCGTAGAGCAGGTGGCTGGCGATGGCGAGGCCCACTGCCATGGCCAGCGCGGGCCCGGGAAGGTGCTTCAGCGAGTCGAGGACGTCGCCCCAGTCGATGTGCTGGGCGTACTCGAACAGCAGCCAGGCCACCGCGATGAAGAACACCCAGGAGGTGATGCGCTTGGCCCAAGGCCACCAGTGGCGCTCCCTCAGCCGGGTTTTCTCTCCCTCCCCCCCTGGGGGAGGGTGGGGGTGGGGGCGAGTCGAAGGCGGTGCATGCCCCCACCCCAGCCCTCCCCCAGGGGGGGAGGGAGCAAAGCCGCCATGACGGGCCGAGTGCGTGTTCATCGCACCTCCTCCCCCGTCACCGCGCACGCCGGCTGCATCTCCTCCGGCATCGCGGGCGCGAGCCTGGGCCGGTGGCGCGGCAGCCACGACGCCATCGCCGGATACAGCCGCACCAGGTGGAACGCGATGAAGCTGCGCACCACGCCCAGCCAGCCGGCGTTGTGCTCCAGCTCTTCGTACAAGATCTCCTGGCAGCTCTTGCGCATCAGCCGCTGCAGGTTGGACGACAGCTCCTCGTTGAAGCCGCGGTCGCGGATGATGACGTTGGCTTCCAGGTTCAGCTGCAGGCTCAGCGGGTCGAGGTTGCTCGAGCCGATGGTGGCCCACTCGCCGTCGACCAGCGCCACCTTGCCGTGCAGCGGGCGTTCGCAGTATTCGAAGATGCGCACGCCCGCTTTCGCCAGGTGGCCGTACAGCGCGCTCGCGCCGACCTTCACGATCGCCATGTCGGGCGTGCCCTGCAGGATCAGCCGCACGTCCACGCCACGCCGTGCCGCGCGCCGCAGGTCGCGGATCAGCCGGTAGCCGGGGAAGAAGTAGGCGTTGGCGATGACGATGCGCTTGCGGGCCGCGCGGATCGCGATGCGGTACTGGTGCTCGATGTCGCTGGGGTGGTAGCCGTTGTCGCGCGTCACCAGCATCGCGCGCGCGGTGCCGGCGCGCGGCAGCTGCCCGGGTGCGCTGCGCACCTGCCGCCGCCAGCGCCACCAGCGGCGCGAGGCGTTGTGGCGCGAGCCCGCCGCCAGTGCCGCATGGGCGAAGCGGTGGATTTCCGCGACGATGGGCCCTTCCACTTCGGCCGCGTAGTCCTGCTTGGCTTCCGGGCCGTAGTCGCCCAGGTGGTCGGCCGAGTAGTTGATGCCGCCGATGAAGGCGATGTGGCCGTCGACCACCACGATCTTGCGGTGCATGCGGCGCAGCACCTTGGGGCGGAAGCCGAACGGCCGCGGGCCGGGATCGAAGACGTGCAGCCGCGCGCCGGCTTCGCACAGCGTGGAAATGAAGTGGGGCGACAGGTCGGGGGAGCCCCAGCCGTCGACCGTGATGTCGACCTGCACGCCGCGGCGCGCGGCCGCGACCAGCGCCTCGTGCAGCTGCAGGCCGACCTTGTCCTCGAAGAGGATGAAGCTCTCGATGACCACTTCCCTGCGGGCCTCGGCGATGCGCGCGAGCACGCGCGGGAAGAACTCTTCGCCGTTCTCCAGCAGGGTGAAGCGGTTGCCGTCGTACCAGCGGGCGGACATGGTGTCCTCTCTTGTCCTTTCGGTCTCTACAGGTGGATCTCCGCCACGAGCGGTGCGTGGTCGGACAGGTGGGACCACGGGCGGCGCGGCAGCACCACCGGCAGGTGGACGGACGCGTTGCGCACGTAGATGCGGTCCAGGGACAGCAGCGGAAAGCGCGCCGGGAAGGTCTTGGCCGACTCGCCGTAGGCGTGCACGAAGACTTCGCGCAGGCCGATCTCACGCTCCAGGATCGCGTTGGCGCGGCGGCGCCAGTCGTTGAAGTCGCCCGCCACGACGAGCGGCGCGTTGTCGGGCACTTCGCTGCGCACCATCTCGCACAGCAGGTCCAGCTGCTGCACGCGGTGCGACTCGGCCAGGCCCAGGTGCACGCAGATGGCGTGCACGTCCACCGGCTGCCCCGGCACGCGCAGCACGCAGTGCAGCAGGCCGCGCTTCTCCGGTCCCGGCAGGGACACGTCGTGGTTCTGGAAATGCACGATGGGGAACTTGGACATCACGGCGTTGCCGTGCTCGCCCTTGGGGTACACGACGTTGCGGCCGTACGCGTACTGCGGCCAGATGCTGTCAGCCAGGAATTCGTAGTGCGGCTCGTCCGGCCAGTCCTGGATGCGCCTGCCGTGGCCTTCGTGCGAGCCCAGCACCTCCTGCAAGAACACTACATCGGCGCCGATCTTGCGCACGGCGTCGCGCAGCTCCGGCAAGATGAACTTGCGGTTGAAGGTCGTGAAGCCCTTGTGGATGTTGACCGTCATCACGGTCAGCGGCGGGGCGGCCGGATGGTCTGCCATGTCCATTTTCGCGCGTGGTTCTCCCGGAGAAGTTTTGTACCGGCGCGCTCTACCGTGACCTGTAGGACGGCAGGCCCCAAGGCCCGTCGCCTCGGTTGCGACCGGGCGTGCGACACGCGCCCAACCTCGCGCAATCGGGAGTTCCATCCCCATCCATCAGCACGACAGCGGGGTGGTTCCCAGGCTGGGCTGGTTCCACCACAATCGTCCACCGTCCTTCTCAACTTCCCGGAAACAGAAAGAGCCCATGCCGCGTTCCGCCCGAATCCCTTGTCTTGCAGCGGTGCTTCTCGCCGGCGCCCTGCCGTTGGCCGCCTTCGCGCAGGACTGGCGGCCGGCCACGGTGTTCGTGCAGGGCGGCCCTGGGCCGAAGGACGGCCTGAAGGCGGTCACGGTCGGGGCGCAGTGGCCCTGGGTCTGGCGCAGCGAATTCGCCGGCGGCGAGTTCACGGGTGCGACCGAGGTGTTCCTCAGTGGCTGGCGCGCCGACGCGCCCGGCGGCGGCCACCGCACCTACGCGCAGCTCGGGCTGGTGCCCATGTTCCGCTGGCGCCCCGCGCAGGCGCCCTGGTTCGTCGAGGCCGGCATCGGCTTGTCCGTGCTGGACAAGCAGTACGTCACGGCGAACCGCGTGCAGTCTTCAGAGTGGAATTTCAGCGACAACCTGGCGCTGGGGTACGACATCGGCAAGGGGTCGGAGGTGAGCCTGCGCTGGCAGCACTCGTCCAACGGCGGGGCGCGCAAGCCCAACCCCGGGATCAACCTGTACGCGGTGCGCTACGCGGTGAAGTTCTGATCCCGCGTTCACCGCGGCCATGAAGAAAAGCCTGCCCGGCGAGAGCCGGGGCAGGCTTTTTTGTTCCGCCCGAGCCTGTCGAACGCTTCGGCAAGCTCAGCCCGAACGGTCCGGATCAGCCGTGGCGGTGGCCGCCGGGGCCGCGGTTGAACATGCGAGCCGTCTCGTTGTCGAAGGTCTTCTTCTGGTCGGCGTTCAGCTGGGCATAGAAGGCCTTGGTGGCGTCGGCGCGGCGGTCCATCTCGGCGTTGCGCTGGTCACGCATGGCACGCATGTGGTCGATGCGGTCCGGCGTGCTCAGATTGGCGAGGGCGCCGCGGTCGGGGCGCTGGCCGGCCGCGGGCGGCTGCATGGCGTTGGCGAACGTGGTCCAGGCGCTTTCCTGGTTGGGCGCGATCTTCAGCTTCTGCTTCAGGTCGGCCAGGCGCTTGTTCACGCGCTCGGCGCGCTTGGCGGGATCGAACGCCTTGCGGCCCTGCTGGGCTTGCGTGCCGCCGGCGGGCGGGGTGCCGGGGGCCGGCTGCGCCTGCACGGCGAACGCCGCGCCGGCCAGCAGCGCGCAGGTGACGAGGTGCTTGCGGATGTGCGATTTCATGGCTTGCTTTCCTTCCGGGTGGTTGGGCCTTCGGCGGGATCCCGCCTCAGGTTGGAAGGCAGTTTCGGCGCCGCGTGCAAACGGGCCATGCCGGGAAGGTAGAGCAAACGTAAAGGCGGGGCCGGGCCTCGTCACAGCTGGGCTGCCCGCGCGCCGTGCGGCGCGTCCTACGGGGGGACACCGTTCCGGGCCACAGACGCGGATGGGGGGTCCGCCCATCATGGGCTGATCCATCTCACCAGGAGAACCCCATGAAGATGCAGCAAGCACGGCCGTTGGCCGTGATGGCGCTGACGGCGGGACTGGCTGGCGGTGCGATGGCGCAGCCGGCCACGCCGGCGGTCCCCGCCGACTCCGATGCGCCGCCTTCGTCGCCGGGTCAGGTCATGAGCGATGTGCAGCCGTTGCCCGCGGAAGTGCGCGACAGCCATGGCGCGATCGTCCTCGACCAGTCGAAGGTGCGCGCGCAGCGGCAACGCAACGACTTCCAGGCCGCGGGCGACCGCACCGGCGTCACGTCGACGATCGGCCGCAACGTGTCGCGCATCGTGGAGCGCTCACGCAGCTGGAGCGACCTCCGCGAAGCCGAGGCCCCGCCGCCCGACGGCGGGCGCTGAAACCAGTCGAAGCGGCCGCCGCATCAAGGACGCGCCGCCTTGCCGCCGTCGCTGGTGCCCGGTTCGGCCCAGCGCGGCGTCCAGTCCAGCATCGGCAATTGTTCGGCCAGCGCCAGTTTCTTGGCGCGCGGCATGCCGCGCATGGCCAGCAGCACCCATTGCGCGCGGGCGGTGTCGATGCCGCCGCGCCCGGCCCACCGCTGCGCCTCGAAGCCGGGGTTGTGCAGCATCGCGGCCAGCCAGGCCGCCTGCGCGGGGCCGAGCTCGTGCGCGCGCACGCCGAAGTAACGCAGCGACGCTGACTCGGCGCCGCACAGCCCTTCGCCCCAGGGCGCGTGGTCCAGGTACATGTGCAACAGCCGTGGCTTGCCCAGCGTGCGATCCAGCTCCACCGCGTACAGCAGCTCGCGCAGCTTGCGCACCGGGCTGCGTTCGTCACCGGTGACGAGCAGGCGCGCCACCTGTTGCGACAGCGTGCTGGCGCCGCGCTGGATGCGCTGCGCTTCGTTGTTGCGCACCAGCGAGGCGGTCAACTCCGCCAGGTCGTAGCCGGTGTGGTCCCAGAAGCGCTGGTCTTCCGCCGCGACCACCGCGCGGGCCAGCCAGCTGTCGGCGGTGAGGCGGCTGGCGCGCCGGCTGCAGGCGCTGCGCGCGCCCACCAGCGCCTCGGTGCCCAGGCCGGCGACTTCGAAACCCTCAATGCGTGGCGTGACCGTCAAGGTGCTCTGGGGCAGCGACCACGTGGCGTCCAGCGAGAAGCTTCCGCCGATCCGCGCTCGACCCACTTCCGGGATCACGCCGGCGAAGAGCGCGAATCCGTCGGCCAGCGGCGTCGAGGGGATCCGCAGTTGCAGGCGCAGCCCTTGAGGCGACAGCTGGCCTTGCCAGCGGCCGTGCACCGCGCCGCTGCGCACTTCGCCGGACAGCAGGTCGGCCAGGCGGCTCACGGTGAACTGCACTTCCGGCAGCACCAGCGGCTCCTGCCCCAGGCCCGGTGGTTGCAGCGTGCACGGCGCGCAGCGCACCTGCAGTTCACCGTCGCCTGCGTGCTGGATGTGAAGCCGGCCTTGAGCGACGGGCAGCGCGCGGCCGTCCAGCAGCGGCGCACCCCACCACGAGGTCGCGAGCCGCAAGGCCGACGGCACGCCGGCCTGCAGCTTCAGCGGGCCGATGGCCAGCGGCAGCGCCCATTCGCCCGGCAGCGGTGTCAGCGCGATGCGCAGCACGAGGAACACGGCGAGGGCGATCACTACCAGCACGGCGAGCAGCGCGCCCAGGATGGCGAACAGCGTCTTCATAGCGGTTGCGCCACGGTGACGGCGCGCCACGGGCCGTGCGACTGGCCCAGCGCCGCGGACCAGTACCACGACGAGGCGTCGGTGAAGCCGCGCCCTTGCGCGTCGACGATGCGTTCGCACACGCGCTGGCGCACGCCGCCGCGCTCCACTTCGAAGCAGCGCCACAACTCACCCTGCGCGTCGCGCCACAGCACCTGCGTGCCGACGCGCCAACCCAGGCCGCGGTAGCAATCCGCCGCGGGGTGCAGCATGCGCGTGGGCTGCAGCACGGTGCGCAGCACCAGCACCTGCCGGCCGTTGGTGAGGCGGGCGATGCTGCCCGGGAAGCGATCGGCAAACCGCTCTTCCACCGCGGACAGCGCCAGCGGGCGCAAGGGCCGGCCTTCCCACTCGGCCGGTAGTTCGGGCTGCACATTCGGAACGTATTGCGCAGCAGGCCGGCCCCACGCCGCCCAGGCGCTCCACGCCAGGCACAGCGGCAACAGCACCGCCCAGGCCAGCTTATGGGCCACGCGGTTGAGGAAGGTGTTGTCAAACATGGCGGCCGTTCCCGTGCATGACCCACGCGATGCCCGTGCAAACGAAGCCCAGCACGGCCAGTCCCACGACGTCGTGCGCGTTTCCGACCATGGGCCGCCCGATCGCCTCGCCCGCGACCAGCACGGTGTTGCGGATCACGTTGCCCGCCAGGACGATGGCGCTCACTGCCGGAAGCCGCGCGAGAAAGGACTTGTCCGCACGCCCCGCCCACAGCGCGGTGACGCACGCGGTGAAGTAGCCGAGCCACAGCATCTGCACGCCGGAGCACGGCGCGTCGACGATGACCAGCCGGCCGTCCACGCGCAGGCTGCTGCCCATGCGTTCGGCGAGGAAGAAGGGCGACAGCAGCCAGCGGCTCGCTTCGGCCGTCAGCACGCGCAGCGGGTAGCCGGCGTAGAACTGCAGCGACGCCAGCAGGGGCAGCGACAGCACCGCCAGGCCCATCACCGGCGCGGCGGCAACGCGTGCCGGCAGGAAGGCGGCCAACGCGGCGCCCAGCGAAGCCAGGCCAAGCAGGGCGGCCGGCAGCGGCGGCCACCAGCCTTGCGCCACGCTGGACGCCACGGCCAGCAGCAATGCCACGGCCAGCCACCGCAGACGCGGCGCGACGCGCAACTGCCGGCGGCACGACCACGCGGTGACGGCCAGCGCGGCCAGCGCCAGCACGCCGAGCGGATCGTCGGAGCCGTCGGCCACGCGGCGTCCCATCCAGGCCCACGTCGGCAGCAGCGCCGCGGCCAGCAGGCCCAGCCACACGGCTGGCGCGGCGCGGTCCAGCGCGATGGCGGCTTCCAGCAGCCGCGGCCGCGCGTAAAGGCGTTCGAGCAGCATGGCGGCTTCCTCAGGCGGTGAAGCGTTCCGCCCGCTGGCGGCGGGCGCGGCGCGCCAGCATGGCCAGCACCGACAGCGTGACGAAGACCGCGCCCCAGGTGGCGGGCTCCGGCGTGCCGGGCACTTCGGCGCCGACGGCGGTGGCTTCCACGCCTTGCGGCAAGGGCAGCGGCTGGTCCACGGCCGTGGCCGGCGTGGCCGTGCGCACGACCTGGTCGACGGCCAGGAAGCTGGTGTACTGCGTGAGCAGCGTGTAGCGCAGGCCCAGGTCGGTGATCTGCTGCCGCAGCCCGTCGCCGCCTTCCAGGCCTTCCTGGTCGGACAGGCGCGCGATGCGGTGGCGCGCCCACAGGTAGCGCAGCGCGGCGGT
Organism: Ramlibacter humi; assembly: GCF_004681975.1. Lineage (GTDB taxonomy): Bacteria > Pseudomonadota > Gammaproteobacteria > Burkholderiales > Burkholderiaceae_C > Ramlibacter > Ramlibacter humi. The sequence goes on along the minus strand of NZ_SMLK01000003.1, from coordinate 205,464 downwards.
GTCCTGCGCGACCTGCGCGCCGACGGGCAGCGCTTCGCGGTAGGTGCCCGCGGCGTTGCGGCCTTCGATGACGACCTGGCCGCGCGCATCGCCGCGCCACTTGCCGAACACCAGCACCGGGCGCTCGCCCAGCACGTCGGGCAGCTCGCGCGGCTCGACGTCGTACACCTCCAGGCCTTCGAAGCGCGCGTTGACGCTGGTGAGTACGGGCGACTCGATCATCTTGCGGAAGCGCGCGGCTTCGGCCGGCGCCTGCGCGGGGTCGGTGATGATGAAGGGCTCGCCCATGCCGGCGCGGGCCAGGCCTTCCATCAGGTGGCGGTTCACCGAACTGCCGATGCCGAAGGCGAACACGTTGGCTTCGGACAGGTGGCGGCGCACCAGCTCGAAGGCTTCGCGTTCCACCGACACGTAGCCGTCGGTCACCACCACCACCGTGCGTGCCACGTCGGGCGTCTTGGGTTCGGCGTAGACCTTGCGCAGCGCGGGGATCAGCTCGGTGCTGCCGCCGCCTCGGTAGTTGGCGAGCGTGCCCATGGCGCGGTCGATGTTGGCGCGCGTCGCGGGCACGCTGCGCGGCGCCAGGAACTCGCTGCTGCCCGAGAACAGCAGCACGTTGAAGGTGTCGCTGGGTTTCAGGCCGCCGACCAGCTCGCGCAGCATGGCCTTGGCGGTGTCCAGCGGGAAGCCGTGCATGGAGCCGGAGATGTCGACCACGAAGATGTACTCGCGCGGGCTGATGGCGGCCGGCGCCACGTGCTTGGGCGGCTCCACCATCGCCAGGAAGAAGTTCTCGTCCTGCCCGCGGTACAGCATGACGCCCGATTCGATGCGGTCGCCGGCCAGGCGGTAGTCGAGGATGAAATCGCGGTTGTCCTGGCGGCCTTCGCCGCGCGCCAGCGTCACGCCGGCGCGCTTGTCGCCTTCCTCGGTCACTTCCACCTGGTGCGTGGTGGAGTGAATTTCCTTCAGGCCAATGGGGCTGGCGAGAGCGACCTTCAGGTCGAAGGTGGGCGCGCGCTGGTCCTGCGTCCCCGGCGGCAGGGTGGGCTGCGCGATCCACTTCGCGCCGGCGTCGGCCGACTGCGGGCTGTTGTAGCGCGGTCCCACCACGGTGGGGAACACGAACCGGTAGTTGCCCGACTGCGGCACCAGCAGCTCGGTGTAGCGCAGCTCCACCTTCACGTCGTCGCCGGGCAGGATGTTGGCGACGTTCATCTGGAACACGTTGGGGCGGTGCTGCTCCAGCAGCGCGGCCGTCTTGCCTTCGCCCTTCGCCTGTTCGTATTCGACCCTGGCCTGCTGCTTCTCACGGATGCGCGCGGTGACGATGCGCTCGCCCAGGCGCACGGTGAGGCCGTTGACGGCCGCGCGCGTCGAGCCGGGGAACACGTACTTCGCCTCGATCGGCCGCCGGCCCTCGTTGCGGTACGTCTGCGTGACGGTCACGTCGGCGATCACCCCGGAGATGCGCACGTCGACTTGCGTGCCCTTGAGCGGCAGGCGGTCCACCGCGGGGTCGGCGCCCTGCACGAAGAAGTACGGGCTTTCGGTCTTCTGCGGCGGCGCGGCGTCCTCGGCGCGGGCGGGCGCGAAGGTGAGGAAGCAGGCGGCGGCGGTGCCTGCGGTGACGGTCATCAGCCAGCGCAGGGCGCCTTGGGGGGCTGGCGAAAGGGGGGTGTCCATGGGCTCGATCTCCCGGGCGTGCGACGGTGCACGGAGCGAAGGTTCGGGCCCGAGCGAGAAGCCGGTGGGAAGCGCGGGAGGGCTTGTGTGAAGTCCGCGTGAAGTCGCGGCTTCACGCTGCGCGCGCGGACGGCGGCGAGCATCCGCGGCTCCACAACTTCGCGAGGAGAAGCGAGATGAAGAACCTATTCGGCCAGTCCATGCTGGGCAAGGGACTGCTGCTGGTGTTGCTGCTGGTGCTGCTGTGCTTGCCGCTGGCGCAGATCGGCGGCCTGGTCGGTGACCGTGGCGTGGCACAGGTGCAGGCGGAACGCGAGCTGGCGCAGACGCACGCAGGGCACCAGCAACTGGCCGGCCCGGTGCTGGTGGTGCCTTACGTCGAGCGCTGGACCGAGGCGCAGCTGGATGCGAATGGGAAGGTGTCGGGGCGCGTGCCGCAAAGCATCAGCGGCGTTCACCTGGTATTCCCGGAGAAACTGGACGTCGAAGGCGCGCTGGCGCCGGAGGAACGCTACCGTGGCATCTTCACGGTGCTGTTCTACAACTGGAACGCCAGGCTCACCGGCGGCTTCGCCGGGTCCGGCCCTGCATCGATCCCGCGCACGCGCAAGGACTCGGTCATCGAGGCCGATGCCCCGATGCTGGCGGTCGGCGTGACGGATCCGCGCGGCATCCAGGGCTTGCCCACCTTGCGGCTGGCGGGCGAGGAGGCCCGGCTGCAGGCTCGCGTACCCGGTGTTTCGGAGCGCAGCGTGTTGGCGAGTGGTGTGCACGCGCCCCTGGCTGGTGCCGCCCTCCAGGCCTGGCAACGCGGCGCGCCGATCCCGTTCGAACTGAAGCTGAGCCTGCTGGGGCAGCAGAGGCTCTCTATCGTGCCGCTGGGCGAGGACACGCGCGCGCGCATGGCGTCCCCGTGGCCGCATCCCAGCTTCGGCGGCGACTTCCTGCCGGCCCATCGTGAAGTCACGGGCGGCGGCTTCCGCGCAGAATGGGCAGTGACCTCGCTCGTCACGCCGGCCCGTTCGCAGATGCAGGCCAACGTCACGAACCCGGGATCCGCGACCGAGTCCATGCAGACGTTCGACGTCGCGCTCGCCCAGCCGGTGAGCCCCTATTCGCTGACCCACCGCGCCATCCACTACGGCGTGCTGTTCATCGGCCTGGTGCTGATGGCCGCGTTCATGTTCGAGCTGTTCCTGCGCCTGCGGCTGCATGCGATCCAGTACGGGCTGGTGGGGATGTCGATCGCACTGTTCTTCCTGCTGCTGCTGGCCGGCTCGGAGAAGGTGGCTTTCGGCATCGCCTACGCGGCGGCCGCGGCCGGCAGCGTGGCGCTGCTGGCGGCGTACTTCGCCGGCGCGTTGCGAAGCGCGTGGCGCGGGCTGGCGCTGGGCGCCTATGTGGGCTTGCTCTACGCGGCCCTGTATGGCCTGCTGCTGTCGGAGGACAACGCGCTGCTGCTCGGGTCGTTGCTCGCCTTTGCGATGCTCTCGGTGCTGATGCTCGCCACGCGCAAGGTGGACTGGTACGCGCTCACGGCGCGGCCGGAAGGCGCGCCGGCTTCAGCCTGAAGCCACCGGCAGCCGCAACCGCGCCACGGCGCCGGCGCCTTCGCCGGCGTTCACCAGTTCGACGCGGCCATGGTGCAGCGATGCGATCTCGCGCACGAAGGGCAGGCCCAGGCCGGTGCTCTTCTTGCGCGAATGCGGGCGGGCGAGGGAGTAGAACTTCTCGAACACCTTGTCCTGCGCGTACTCCGGGATGCCCGGGCCCTGGTCGGCCACTTCGATCACCAGTGAGCGCGGCCGCAGCCGGGTGCTGACCAGCACCTCGCCGCCTTCGGGCGAAAAGTCGATGGCGTTGTCCAGCAGGTTGCCCAAGGCGCGGCGCAGCAGGAAGGGGTCGCCGTCCACCGACGCGTCGGCCCCGATGGCCAGCTTCACGCGCACGCCGCGCGCGGCGGCGGTAGGGTTGGCGGAGGCGACCACGTCCTCGAGCAGGGGCGTCATCGCCACCAGCTGCGTCGCGTCGAGCCGGCGCCGCGTTTCCAGCGCGGTGAGCTCCATCATGCGGTCCACCGTTTCCTGGATGCGCTGTGTTTCGCGCGTGATGTTGTCCAGGAACTGCTGCCGCTGCCCGGGCGGCATGCCCGGCTCCTGCAGCAGTTCGGCCGCACCGCGGATGGCCGACAGCGGGCTCTTCACTTCGTGCGTGAGCGTCTGCACGTAGTCGGCGACATAGTTGCGGCCCGCCAGCGCGTCGCGCATCTCTTCGTACGCCGCGCCGATGACGCCCAGCGCGCGCCGCCCCAGCCGCGGCAGGCTCAGCTTGCGCTGCGAGCGGACGTAGCGCACGTAGTCGGCGATCAGCCCGAACGGCCGCACCAGCCACACCGACACGATGATCGCCAGCATGAGCACCGCCACCGCGGACGTCAGGCCGACGTACAGCGTCTTGCGCCGCGCCGCCTGCACGAACTGGCCGAAGCTTTGCACCGGCTTGCCCACGCTCACCGCGCCCACGATCCCGTCGCGCCAGCGCACCGGCGCGCCCACGTACATCACCGAGGTGTCGGGCTCGTGCTCCAAGTCGGGCGAGGTTCGCGCGCCGTACTCGCCGCGCAGCGCCAGCCGCACGTCGCGCCACTGGGAGAAGTCGGCGCCGGCCACCTGCCCCAGCGAGTCGTACAGCACGCGGCCGCCGCGGTCGGTGACGTACATCCGCAGCTCCACCCGCTCCTTGGTCATGCTGAAGATGCGCGCTTCGAAGCGGCGCGCATAGACCGAGCGGAACAGCGGATCCAGCCGCGCGGTGTCGATGGCGCCGTCGCGCACGTCCTGTTCCACCAGGCTGGCCATCAGCTGCGCGGTTTCCACCAGCGATTCCTCGGCCGACTCGCGGTAGCGCGGGTCCAGGTCGGCCAGCACGCGGTACAGCAGGAACGCGATGCCGATCGCGTAGATCAGCAAAATGCCGATGAAGATGCGGTTGCGCTTGGCGTTCACGAAGGCTCGCCCGGCAGGTCCTCGCTCAGCGCGTAGCCGGTGCCGCGCAGGGTGCGGATCGGCTCCAGGGACGGCGCCACGGCCTTGAGCTTGGCGCGCAGCGTCTTCACGTGCGCGTCCACCGTGCGGTCGAAGCTGTCGCTGTCGTCGTCCCACACCTTGGCCAGCAGCTCGTCGCGGGTGTACACGCGGCCGGGCTTGAGCACCAGCAGGCGCAGCACGCCGTATTCGTAGCGCGAGAGTTCCAGCGCGCGGCCGTAGTAGCGGATCTGGCGCTTGTCTTCGTCGAGCGCGAAGGGCACGGGCGGCGGCGCAGCCGGTACCGATGCTGCGCTGCCGTTGGCCGCCGGCCGGCTGCTGCGGCGCAGGATGCCGCGCACGCGCGCCACCAGTTCGCGCGGCGAGAACGGCTTGGCGATGTAGTCGTCGGCGCCCAGCTCCAGCCCGACGACGCGGTCAATCTCGTCGCTGCGGGCGGTGAGGAACAGCATGGGCACGCCGGCGGCGCCGGGCAGCGCCTGCAATTGCTTGAACAGCTCGAAGCCGTTCAGGTCGGGCAGGCCGACGTCGAGGATGGCGAGCGCGGGCGGCCGGGCCTGAAACTCGCGCAGCGCCTGATCGGCGGTGGCGCACCAGACGGGCGCGAAGCCGTCGGTGGCCAGCACGTACTGGATCGTGTCGGCGATGCCCGACTCGTCCTCGACGACCAGGATGCGCGGCTTGCTGAGCATGCGCCTATTGTGGCGGCGCGCGCGCGTCGCCACCGGCGCCGCTTCAGGCCAGCGTGGGGTAGTCGGTGTAACCCCTGGCGCCGCCTCCGTAGAAGGTGGTCTTGTCGGGCGCGTTCAGCGGCGCGCCGGTGCGCAGCCGTTCCACCAGGTCGGGGTTGGCGATGTACAGCTTGCCGAAGGCGATCAGGTCCGCGCCGTCGCGCAGCGCGTGGTCGGCCAGCTGGCGGTCGTAGCCGTTGTTCACCATCCACGCACCCTTGCCGCCGGCTTGCCGGTAGGCGCGGCGCAGCGCTTCGTAGTCGAACGGACGCTCGGGCAGTTCGCGCGCGCCGCCGGTGGCGCCTTCGATGACGTGAATGTACGCCAGGCCCAGCGGCGCCAATTGCTTCACCACGTACTCGAACAGCGGCTGCGGCTCGGGGTCGTGGATGTCGTTGGCCGTGGTGACCGGCGACAGGCGCACGCCGACCAGGCCGCCGCCGACTTCGTCGACGAGGGCGCGCACCACCTCCAGCAGCAGCCGCGCGCGGTTCTCGATGGAGCCGCCGTAGTCGTCGGTGCGCTGGTTGGCGCCGCGCTTCAGGAACTGGTCGAGCAGGTAGCCGTTGGCACCGTGCACCTCCACGCCGTCGAAGCCGGCGGTCTTCACGGCTTCGCGCGCCGCCACCTGGAAGGCGTGGACAATGCCGGGGATCTCGCTCGCTTCCAGCGCGCGCGGCATCGACGTGTCGGCGAAGCCGCCGACGCCGTCCTTGATCAGGTAGGTCTTGGTCTTGGCCGCGATGGCGGACGGCGCCACCGGCTTGCCGCCTTGGGGCTGCAGCGAATCGTGCGAGACACGGCCCACGTGCCACAGCTGGGTGACGATGCGGCCGCCCTTGGCATGCACGGCGTCGGTGACGCGCTTCCAGGCCTGCAGCGCTTCGGACGTGTAGAGGCCGGGCACGTCGGCATAGCCCTGGCCCTGGTGACTGACGGCGGTGGCTTCGGTGACGAGCAGGCCGGCGCTGGCGCGTTGCGCGTAGTACTCGGCCATGAGAGGCGTGGGCACGGCACCCGGCGCGCGGTTGCGCGTCAGCGGGGCCATCACGATGCGGTTGCGCAGGGCCAGCTTGCCGGCGTGCACGGGATCGAACAGGGAGGGCATGTTCCTTCGCTTTCTTCTCGGACGGACGCAGTTGGGGACGCGTGCAGCGTAAGGCAAGCACCGATGTCCTGTGCCCTGCAAGACGATGCGGTTTCATGTTTGCCCGACAATCCGGCTCCGTGGCCGACACCGCACCCCAGCCATTCCTGCGCCTGGCGCTGGCCTTGTCGCTGGGTGCGGTAGTCTCGCTGGGCATCACGAGATTCGCGTACGGACTGCTGTTGCCACCGATGCGTTCGGACCTGCAGTGGTCGTACACGCTGGCCGGGGCGATGAACACGGCCAATGCGCTGGGTTACCTCATCGGGGCGCTGCTGACGCCTCGGCTGATGCGGCGGTTCGGCCCGCCACGCCTGCTGCTCGGTGGCGCGCTTCTTGCCAGTGTGTTCATGGGGCTGTCGGGCTTCTTCACCGCGCCGGCGCCGCTGTTGCTGCAGCGCACGTTGGCAGGTGTCGCCAGCGCCTTCCTTTTCATCTCGGGCGGCCTGCTCGCGGCGCGGCTGGGTGCGATGCAGCCCAAGCGCAGCGGATTGCTGCTGGGCCTGTACTACGGCGGCACGGGCCTGGGCATCACCTTGTCGGCCGTGCTGGTGCCCGTAGTGCTGGATGCGGCCCACGGTGTGCCGCACGGCTGGGCGTGGGCCTGGTGGGCGCTGTCGCTGGCGTGCATCGCCGCGACGGCCGTGCTGGCCTGGCCCGCGCGCGTGCTGGGCGATGGCGAGCTGCCGGGCACGACGGGTGCCTCGCAGCCGCAGCACTTCCGCGTCCGCGACTTCGCGCCCACGCTCGGCGGCTACGCGCTGTTCGGCGTCGGGTACATCGGCTACATGACGTTCGTGATCGCGCTGCTGCGCGAGCAGGGCGTCGGCGCGGGCCGCATCACCTTGTTCTACGCGCTGCTGGGATTGGCGGTGATCGCTTCGTCGCGCATCTGGGCCGGGCTGCTGGACCGCTATCGCGGCGGGGAGCCGCAGGCGTTGCTGAACGGCTTGCTGGGGTGCGCGACCATCGTGCCCGCGCTCACCGCTTCATGGCCGCTGGTGCTGGTTTCGGGCCTGGTGTTCGGCGCGGTGTTCCTGTCCGTGGTGGCGTCCACCACCGCCATCGTGCGCCACAACGTGCCGCCGTCGCAGTGGGCCGCCGGCATCAGCGCGTTCACCACGGTCTTCGCGTTCGGGCAGATCGTGGGGCCCACGGTGGTGGGCTGGATCGCGGACGGGCAGGGCGGGCTGGCGCGCGGGCTGGTGTTCTCCGCGGCCGCCCTGTGGGTGGGGGCGGCGCTGGCTTGGCGCCAGCGGCCGCTGTCCCAATGACTTATTTCGCCAGGCCCTCGGCCTTCAGCGCTTCCTGCACCGCCGGGCGGGCGGACATGCGTTCGCGCCAGGCCATCAGGTTCTTGCGCGCCGACAGGTCGATGTTCATCGGCTTGGCCCAGTTGGTGACCACGAACAGGTAGGCGTCGGCCACGCTGAAGTGGTCGCCCATCAGGTAGTCCTTGCCGGCGAGCTGGCCGTCCACCCACTCGATGCGGCTGGCCAGGCGATCGCGGTAGATCTGCTTGCCTTCCTCGGGCATGGCCGGGTTGAACAGCGGCGAGAACGACTTGTGGATCTCGGTGCCGATGAAGGTCAGCCACTCCTGCAGGCGGTAGCGCGGCAGCGTGCCGTTGGCCGGCGCCAGGTTCTTGGTCGGCACCTGGTCGGCGACGTACTGCACGATGGCCGGGCCTTCGCGCAGGCGGGTGCCGTCGTCCAGCTCCAGCATCGGCACGTAGCCCAGCGGGTTGATGCCGTAGTAGTCCGTGCCGTCCTGCAGCTTGTGCGTCTTGGTGCTGGCCAGCACCAGCTCGAAGGCCAGGCCCGCTTCACGCAGGACGATGTGGGGCGACAGGGAACAGGCGCCGGGGGAGTAGTAGAGCTTCATGGGTGGGTTTGTCTTCCTCGGGATGAGGACCCGGATGCTAGCCGTGCCGCAAATTTCCTGCAGGCGCGAGAATCGGGCTCATGCGCAAGTGGATGAAATGGGTGCTCGCGGCCGTGGCCGCGGTGGTGGTGCTGCTGGCGGCGGCGGTGTTCGCGCTTTCGCGCTGGGCGTCCAGCGACGATTTCCGGCAGCGGGCGCAGCAGCAGGCGGCCGCGGCGCTGGGCGTGCCGCTGCAGCTGGGACGCATCGAGATCGCCGTGTTCCCGGCGCCTTCCGTGGCGGTCTACGACGCGCGGGTGCAGACGCAGCCGCCGCTGACGCTGGAAAGGGTGGAGGCGCGGCCCGTCTGGACCTCGCTGCTGGCGGGCAAGCCGGAGCTGGGCTCGCTGGTCGTGCGCAACGCGGTGCTGCCGCAGCAGGGCATTGTGGCGCTGATGACACGCCTGCAAAAGCAGGATGCCGCGGGCAAGCCGGCCGGTGCGGCCTCGTCGCCCCCCAAGGAATCGTCCGCCGCGCCCACACTGCCGCGGCGCATCGTCCTGGACCGCGTGACCTGGGTCGACGAGAAGAACCAGAAGCTGACCGTCGATGCCGACGTGGACTTCGAAGGCGAGCTGCTGCCGCAGTCCGCCAGGGTGGACGTGGTGGACGGCCGCTTCAAGGGCGCCAAGGCGCGGCTGGAGCGCACGGCCGACGCGTGGCAGCTGCGCAGCGAGATCGGCGGCGGCACGGTGACCGGCCCGCTGCGCCTGCAGCAGCAGAAGAACGGCCAGTGGCGCCTGGCGGGCGAGCTCGCCACCAAGGGCGTGGAGGTCTCCGCGCTCACTGCGCCCAGCCGCGCGCTCACCGGCCGCGTGGACGCGAACACCACGCTGCAATCCGACTTCAAGGAGCCCGGCGCGCTGGCCGATGCCATGCACACGCAGACGAAGTTCACCGTGCGCAACGCGGTGCTGCACGGCATCGACCTGGCGCAGGCGGTGCGCACGCTGGGTGCCAGCCGCAGCGGCGAGACGGCGCTGGACACGCTGGCCGGCAATGTCACGACGCAGGGCCGCGTCGTGCACCTCACCAACCTGGTGGCCAGCTCGGGCCTGCTGTCCGCCACGGGCAACGTCACGCTGAACGCCGACAAGAGCCTGGCCGGCAAGGTGCAGGCTTCGCTGACCGCCGGGCCGATCGGGCAGCTGGCGGGCGTGCCGCTGCAGGTGGCGGGCACGCTGGACTCGCCCTCGGTCACGCCGACGGGCGTGTCGCTGCCGGGCTCGGGCGTCGCTTCGTCGGTGGGCGAGAAGGTCGGCAAGGGCCTGGGCAGCCTCAAGGGCCTGTTCGGCAAGTAGCGTTCCTACAGCGGCCCGCGCCGCTGGCTGATGGATGCCGAAGGTTTCGCCGGCGACCATGGATGAGCCCGGCAAAGCGCCGCGCGAACCTTCCATGCACCTGTCGACCGTCGAGACCGTGCTGGCGTACGACGTGCGCCAGCCTTCGCATTTCTGCTTCAACATCGAGGCCGCGATCTGGCCCACGCAGGACATCGTGGGTGAGAACTTGTCGGTGTTCCCGCCGGTGCCGCTGCGCACGTTCGAGGACCCCGGCAGCGGCAACCGCTTCTTCCGCTTCGACGCGCCGCCCGGGCCGCTGGAGGTCCGCTACAAGGCCGACGTGGAAGTGCACACCGAGCCGGTGGACGAGCACCTGCCCGAGGTGCCCGTGAGCCAGGTGCCCGACGACATCCTCCATTGCCTGCTGCCCACGCGCTATTGCGAATCGGACGTGGTGGGCGCGTGGGCGCGCGAGCAGTTCGGCCGGGTGCCGCCGGGCATCGCGCGCGTGCGGCACGTGGTGGACTGGGTGAACCGCAACATCGACTACAGGCCGGGCAGCACGGGGCCGACATCCACCGCGCACGACGTGCTGTCGCAGCGCGCGGGCGTGTGCCGCGATTTCGCGCACGTCGGCATCACGCTGTGCCGGTCACTCAACATCCCGGCGCGGCTGGTGGCGGGCTACGTGTGGTTCGACGAGCCGCCGCAGGACTTCCACGCCGTGTTTGAGGCCTGGCTGGACGGGTACTGGGTGATGTTCGACGCCACCGGCATGGCGCCGGTGGACCGGTTGGTGCGCATCGGCACAGGGCGCGACGCGAAGGACGTGGCTTTCAGCACCATCTTCGGCAACGTCGCGATGACGAACAAGCAGGTGCACGTGCTGGAGCACGATGCGCGCCTGCCCGTGGCCCCGCCCGTGCCGCCCGTGCCGGCGGCGCCGGCTCAGGTTTTGTAGGAGGGGTCTTCGCGATCCAGCTTGCGCAGCAGCGCGGGCCACGCGATGTTCGCGCCCTGGCCGGCGGTGACGGTCTTCATCACCTGCGCCATGCCCTCCAAGATTTTCGGGTTCACCTGCACCAGCTCGTCGCCCGCCTGTGCGTCGATCTGGATGCGGCAGGTGTTCTCGAACGTGTACATGCCGAGGAAAGCGTCGGGCACCGACTTGCCCACGGTGAGCAGCCCGTGGTTGCGCAGCACGAGGAAGTTCTTCTCGCCCAGGTCCGCGACCAGGCGCGGCTTCTCGTCGTCGCGCAGCGCCACGCCTTCGTAGTCGTGGTAGCCGAGGGACGCCAGCACGAAGGTGCTTTGCTGGCTGATGGGCAGCACGCCGCACTTCTGCGCGCTCACGGCAACGCCGGCGCGGCTGTGCGTGTGCAGCACGCAGCCGACGTCGTGGCGCGCATCGTGGATGCAGCTGTGGATGACGAAGCCCGCCGGGTTGACCGGGAAGGGCGAGTCGATGATCTTGCTGCAGTGCTGGTCCACTTTCACCAGCGACGACGCGGTGATCTCGTCGAACATCAACCCGTAGGGGTTGATCAGGAAGTGGTGCTCGGGACCGGGGATGCGGGCGCTGATGTGGGTGAAGACCAGGTCGCTCCAGCCGTAGGCCGCCACCAGGCGGTACGCGGCCGCGAGGTCCACCCGCAGTTGCCATTCCTCGGCGCTGACGACTTCGCGCAGGGATGCGATGTTCATGGGCGTCTCCTTGTGGTCGCTCGCCGCGGCATGCGGCAGGACGATCATTCTGTCCGTTCGTGCGGCGCGCGCTGTCTGCCAAATGACAGGCGCGGGAAAACCTCAGGCCGTGAGCCGCTCGAGCGTCGCCAGCCACTGCAGCGCATGCTCGCGCGAGCCGCCGCACATCTCTGCCTGCGGCTGCAGGCCGCCGCAGAAAGCCGGGCGCTCGGGTTGCCCAAAAATGCGGCAGCGGTTTTGGTCGTCGAGCTGCACGCATCGCACGCCCGACGGCTTGCCGTTCGGCATGCCGGGGATCGGCGAGGTGATGGACGGCGCGATGCAGCAGGCGCCGCAACCCGGCCGGCAGGCGAGGGACATCCCGCGATTGCAACACATCGGCCTTGCACCACCCGAAGCCAGTGAGCGCTTGCTGGCAAGGGAATGCAACCGGAACGTAAAATGCCGGGCTCGCAGGTCCACGACCGCCCGCGCCCGGCAAAAGGCGCTCCCCTCATGCTCTATCCCGAAGAATTCGACGTGATCGTCGTCGGTGGCGGCCATGCCGGCACCGAAGCCGCCCTGGCCGCCGCGCGCATGGGCTGCAAGACGCTGCTGCTGACCCACAACATCGAGACGCTGGGCCAGATGAGCTGCAACCCGTCCATCGGCGGCATCGGCAAGGGCCATCTCGTGCGCGAAGTGGATGCGCTGGGCGGCGCGATGGCTATCGCCACCGACGAGGCAGGCATCCAGTTCCGCATCCTCAACAGCTCCAAGGGGCCGGCGGTTCGCGCCACCCGGGCCCAAGCCGACCGCATCCTCTACAAGGCGGCGATCCGCCAGCGCCTGGAGAACCAGCCCAACCTCACGCTGTTCCAGCAGGCCGTCGATGACCTGATGGTGGAGGGCGACCGCGTGGTGGGCGCCGTCACGCAGGTCGGCATCCGGTTCCGCTCGCGCACCGTCGTGCTGACGGCCGGCACCTTCCTCGACGGCAAGATCCACGTCGGGCTGAACAACTACGCGGGGGGCCGCGCGGGCGATCCGCCGGCCGTGTCGCTTTCGGCGCGGCTGAAAGAGCTGAAGCTGCCGCAGGGCCGCCTGAAGACGGGCACCCCGCCGCGCATCGACGGCCGGACCATCGATTTCTCCAGGACGGAAGAGCAGCCGGGCGACCTGGACCCGGTGCCGGTATTCAGCTTCATGGGCCGCGCGGACATGCATCCGCGCCAGGTGCCGTGCTGGATCACCCACACCAACGAGCGCACGCACGACATCATCCGTTCGGGCTTCGACCGCAGCCCGATGTTCACCGGGAAGATCGAGGGCGTGGGCCCGCGGTACTGCCCGAGCGTGGAAGACAAGATCAACCGGTTCGCGGACAAGGACAGCCACCAGATCTTCCTGGAACCGGAAGGGCTGACCACCCACGAGATCTACCCCAACGGCATTTCGACCAGCCTGCCGTTCGACATCCAGTACGCGCTGGTGCGAACGCTGCCGGGACTTGAGAAGGCGCACATTCTGAGACCGGGCTACGCCATCGAATACGACTACTTCGATCCGCGTTCGCTCAAGGCCAGCTTCGAAACGCGCCAGATCGGCGGCCTGTTCTTCGCCGGCCAGATCAACGGGACGACCGGGTATGAGGAGGCCGCCGCCCAAGGCCTGTTCGCCGGCATCAACGCCGCCCTTCAATGCCAAGGCCGCGAGGCTTGGCTGCCCCGCCGGGATGAGGCGTACCTGGGCGTACTGGTGGACGACCTGATCACCAAGGGCGTGACCGAGCCGTACCGCATGTTCACCAGCCGGGCGGAGTTCCGGCTGCAGCTGCGGGAAGACAACGCGGACATGCGCCTGACCGAAGCGGGGCGCCAGCTGGGGCTGGTGCCGGACGACCGCTGGGACGCGTTCAACCGCAAGCGCGACGCTGTTTCACGTGAAACACAGCGGCTGCGATCGGTCTGGGTGAACCCCCGCAGCCTGCCCGCGGAAGAGTCTGAGCGGGTGCTCGGCAAGTCCATCGAGCACGAGCACAACCTGTTCGACCTGCTGCGCCGGCCGGGCATCGGCTACGAGCAGCTGTTGACCCTGGAAGGTGGCAAGCACGCCAGCCCGGCTGTTTCACGTGAAACACTCGGCGAGCTCTACGGCCCCGTGGTCGAGCAGCTGGAGATTGGCGCCAAGTACGCCGGCTACATTGAACGGCAAAAGGACGAGGTGGAGCGGGCTGCCAACTACGAGGGCCTGCGGCTGCCGGCCGAGCTGGACTACATGCAGGTGGCGGCGCTGTCGATCGAGGTGCGCCAGAAGCTGAGCAAGCACCGGCCGGAAACGCTGGGCATGGCGTCCCGCATCTCGGGCGTCACCCCGGCGGCGATCTCCCTTCTGCTGGTGCACCTGAAAAAGCACAAGTTCCAGGGTTTCGCCGAAGCCGCCAACCAGGCCAAGCAGGCCGCATGAGCCTGGCCGTAGGTTTGGCCGCTGGGCTGCGTGAGCTCGGCTTGGGGTTGGATGAAGCGCGGCAGCAGCAACTGCTGGCCTACCTGGACCTGCTGGCCAAGTGGAACAAGGTCTACAACCTGACCGCCGTGCGTGACCCGGCCGAGATGCTGACGCATCACCTGCTGGACAGCCTGGCGGTGATCGAGCCGTTGCGACGGCGGACGGGTGGGGCGGCCGCCCGGGTGCTGGACGTCGGTTCCGGGGGCGGGTTGCCGGGCGTCGTCATCGCCATCTGCTGCCCGCAACTCCAGGTTGACTGCGTGGATACCGTCGGCAAGAAGGCGGCTTTCATCCAGCAAGCGGCCGTGCAGCTGCAGCTTCCCAACCTGCGTGGCGTGCACGACCGGGCGGAAAAGCTGGCCGGGCAGTACGAGGTCATCACCTCTCGCGCCTTCGCCACGTTGGCGGATTTCGTCGCTGTTTCACGTGAAACATTGGAGGCGCAAGGGCTGTGGATGGCGATGAAGGGCAAGCACCCGGACGCCGAGCTGGCGTCGCTTCCGGGCGATGTGGCCGTGGTCGAAATCGAGCCTTTGCGGGTGCCGGGACTGGGGGCTGAACGCTGCATCGTCTGGATGCGCCAAGCCGCCGCAGGGGCCTGACTTACACTCGGCCCTCCACAGCACAGCCTTACCGGGGGGATTCATGTTCGGCGTAGCGGACTACGGCGCCTTCGTCGCCGCCATCATCGTGTTCCTGGCCATCCCCGGACCGGGCAACCTGGCGCTGATTTCCTCCACCGGCAAGGGCGGCATCCGGGCGGGACTGGCCGCCACGCTCGGCATCATCGCCGGCGACCAGGTGCTGATGTGGGCCGCAGTCGCCGGCGTGGCCGCGCTGCTGATCGCGTACCCGGCTGCATTCCATGCCGTGCAGTGGGCGGGCGCCGCCTACCTGGCGTGGCTGGGCTTCAAGATGCTGATGGCCAAGCCCGGCGCGGCGCCGGTGCTGAACATCCAGCCGCGCCAGTACTTCCGGCAGGCCGCCTTCATCACGCTGCTGAACCCCAAGGCCATCGTCTTCTACATGGCCTTCTTCCCGCTGTTCATCGATCCCAAGCAGCACCAGGGCATGGCCACCTTCGGCGTGATGGCGCTGACCATCGCCACGCTCACCTTCCTGTACGGCCTGGCCGCCGTGCTGCTCACGCACTTCCTCGCCGCCCGCCTGAAGGCCAACCCGCTGATCGGCCGGGTGCTGGAGAAGGTGGCCGGTGTTTTCCTGATCGGCTTCGGCGTCAAGCTGGCCGTCTCCCGGTAACCGCATGGCCCGCATCTTTTGCGTCGCCAACCAGAAGGGCGGCGTCGGCAAGACCACCACCACCGTCAACCTGGCCGCCGGCCTGGCCAAGATTGGCCAGCGCGTGCTGATGGTGGATCTCGACCCCCAAGGCAATGCCACCATGGGGTCGGGCATCGACAAGCGCAAGCTGGAACTGACCGTCTACGACGTGCTGCTCGAATCCGCCGGCGTGGCCGAAGCGCGCGTGCGCAGCGACAAGTGCGGCTACGACGTGCTGGGCGCCAACCGTGACCTGGCCGGTGCCGAAGTGGAGCTCGTGGGCGTGGACCGCCGCGAGCGGCGCCTGCGCGAAGCGCTGGGGAAAGTCTCGCAGGACTACGACTTCGTCCTGATCGACTGCCCGCCGTCGCTGTCCATGCTGACGCTCAACGGCCTTTGCTCCGCCCACGGCGTCATCGTGCCGATGCAGTGCGAGTACTTCGCGCTGGAAGGCCTGACGGACCTGGTGAACACCATCAAGCAGGTGCACGCCAACCTGAACAAGGACCTGCAGATCATCGGCCTGCTGCGCGTGATGTACGACCCGCGCATCACGCTGCAGCAGCAGGTGAGCGAGCAGCTCAAGGACCACTTCAAGGACAAGGTGTTCGACACCGTCATCCCGCGCAACGTGCGCCTGGCCGAAGCCCCCAGCTACGGCCTGCCCGGCGTGGTGTTCGATCCCGCGGCCCGCGGCAGCCAGGCTTTCGTCGAATTCGCCGGCGAGATGGTGGAGCGCATCCGCAAGATGTGATGTGGTGCCAGGCCGCGCCACATCTAGCTTTTCAGCTATCGGATCAGGAGCAATGAAGCCCTCCAACGTCCTGCTGCTGCCTGGATGGCAGAACAGCGGCCCGCAGCACTGGCAGTCGCTGTGGGAGCAGCGGCATGGCTACGTGCGCGTGGAGCAGCACGACTGGATGCGGCCGCTGCGCGGCGACTGGGTCACGCGCCTGGAAGAAGTGCTGCTCACGCGCGACGAGCCCGCGGTGCTGGTGGCGCACAGCCTGGGCTGCATGCTCACCGCGGCGTGGGCTTCGGTCACGCGCAACCCGCAGCGGGTGAAGGCGGCGCTGCTCATCGCCCCGGGCGACCCGGAACGCGAAGAACTGCGCGAGCCGCTGCGCACCTGGTGGCCGGTGCCTTTGCAGCGGCTGCCTTTTCCCAGCGTGCTGGTCGCGGCGCGCAACGACCCGTACTGCGCGCAGGAGCGCTCGCGGCTGTTCGCGCATGCGTGGGGCAGCCGCTTCATGGACTACCGCGACGCCGGCCACATCAATGCCGACTCGGGCCTCGCCAGCTGGCCGGAAGGCCATGTGCTGCTGCAGGACCTGATGACACTTTAGGAACGAGAAGACGATGGTGACCAAGAAACCCAAGGGCCTGGGCCGCGGGCTGGAAGCGCTGCTGGGGCCGACCGCGGCCGAGGGCGCGGCCGCCGACAAGCCGGGCGCGAACGCGGGTCAACCCGCTTCGCTGCACCTGTCCGACATGGTGCCCGGCATGTACCAGCCGCGCACGCGCATGGACGAAGGCGCGCTGTACGAGCTGGCCGAGAGCATCAAGGCGCAGGGCATCATGCAGCCGATCCTGGTGCGCAAGCTGGCGGACGGGCCCGACACGGGCAAGTTCGAAATCATCGCGGGCGAGCGCCGCTTCCGCGCCGCGAAGCTCGCGGGCCTGGACAGCGTGCCGGTGCTGGTGCGCGACGTGCCCAACGAGGCCGCCGCCGCGATGGCGCTGATCGAGAACATCCAGCGCGAGGATCTCAACCCGCTGGAAGAAGCGCAGGGCCTGCAGCGCCTGATCCGCGACTTCGGGCTGACGCACGAGCAGGCTGCGCAAGCGGTGGGCCGCTCGCGCAGCGCGGCGTCCAACCTGCTGCGCCTGTTGAACCTGGCCGATCCGGTGCAGACCATGCTGATGGCCGGCGACCTGGACATGGGCCACGCTCGTGCGCTGCTCGCGCTGGAGCGCGCGGCGCAGATCACGGCGGCCAACCAGATCACCGCGAAGAAGCTGTCGGTGCGCGAAGCCGAATCGCTGGTCAAGAGGATCGGCGCCGAGTTCACCCTGGTGTCGCCCAAGCCGAAGAAGGAAAAGTCGCGCGACCTGCGGCGGGTGGAGGAGGAGCTGTCGGACCTGCTCACCGCGGAGGTCGAAGTGCGGGTGAAGAAGCGCGTGAAGCGCGCGGGCCGCACCGAGGAGATGGGCGAGCTGGCCATCCAGTTCGGCTCGCTGGACGAGTTGAACGGCTTGATCGATCGTCTGCGGGGCTGAATCCGTGAAATAACCAGCAGGCGGACGGGCGGCTGCTGGGCACAATCGCGGGATTCGTCTCGTTACCGCACCCATGAGCTGGGTGCTCGTTCCCAGGAGTCCTGAAGATGCGTACCCGCTTCCTGCTTGGCGCCGGCGTGCTGGCCGTGCTGTCCCCCTTCGTGCAAGCCCAGACGCTGGGCGGCGCCAGCGGCCCCGCCGGTGACGCGCAGAAGGTGGAAAAGTGCGACGCGCCCAAGGGCACGCTCGCCGTGGTGGAGCCGCAGGACGCGGTGCTGCAGTCGCTGCAGACCATGGGGCTGGGTTCGCCCACCAGCATGATCCGGCTGATCATCCAGCAGTCCAACTGCTTCCAGATCGTCGAGCGCGGCGCGGCTTTCCAGAACGTCATGCAGGAACGCGCGCTCGCCGCAGGCGGCCAGCTGCAGGCCGGCGCGAACGTCGGCCAGGGCCAGCTGGTGGCGGCCGACTTCGTGGTCACGCCCAGCGTCGTCTTCTCCAACAACAACGCGGGCGGCGTGGGCGGCGGCATCGGCGGCCTGCTGGGCGGGTTCGGCGGCGGCGGCGGCCGCGTGTTGGGCGCCATTGCAGGCGGCCTGAAGTTCAAGGAGGCGCAGACGTCCATGACCATGGCCGACACGCGCTCGGGCATCCAGGTGGCCGCGGCCGAAGGCAGCGCCCAGAAGACCGACTTCAACATCGGCGGCGCGCTGATCGGCGGTGGGGCGGGCGCGGCGCTGGGCGGCTACACCAACACCGCCGAAGGCAAGATCGTGGCGGCCTCGTTCCTGGACAACTGGAACAAGATCGTGCTGAACATCCGCAACAACCCGTCGCTGATCCAGGCCAAGGCCGGTCCCGCGTCGCAAGCCAATGCCGCACACAGCGTGAAGGCCGGCGCCGCGGTGGCGGGCGACGTCTACCTCGCGAAGATCGCGGGCGTGAAGGTGTACCGCGACGCCAACGAGAGCGCCGGGCTGGCGATGACGCTGTCCAAGACCGACGAAGTGATCGCCGAGGGCCAGGAGCAGGACGGCTTCATGAAGGTCGCGACGCCCAAGGGATCGGGCTGGGTCAAAGCGATCATGATGCGCAAGCAGTAACTATTCACCGGCAAAACGCTACGCGTTTCGCCGGTGCCCTGATCAGATGAAGAAGGCCGGGCAAAGCCCGGCCTTCTTCATGAGGTGTCCGCGCTGCATGTTATTCCGCGCGAACGGAGTGCCGGCCGCGAGCGGCCGGCATTCAAAGCGAGAAGATCTTGCCGGGGTTGAGGATGTTCTTCGGGTCGAGCGCGCGCTTGATCGTGCGCATCATGTCCACCGCGCCCGCGCCGGCTTCGTCGACCAGGAAGCCCATCTTGTGCAGGCCCACGCCGTGCTCGCCGGTGCAGGTGCCGCCCAGGCTCAGGGCGCGCGCCACCAGCTTGTGGTTCAGCTCCTCGGCGACCTCGCGTTCCTTCGGGTCGTTGGGATCGAGCAGGTAGCCGAAGTGGAAGTTGCCGTCGCCCACGTGGCCGACCAGGAAGTAGGGCAGCTTGCTCTCGTCGGCTTCGGCCACCGAATCCAGCAGGCAGTCGGCCAGGCGGGAGATCGGCACGCAGGTGTCGGTGCTGATGGCGCGGCAGCCGGGGCGCGACTGGATGGCCGCGAAGTAGGCGTTGTGCCGCGCGGTCCACAGGCGCGTGCGCTCTTCCGGGGTGGTGGCCCACTCGAACGCGTTGCCGCCGAATTCGGCCGCGATCTCCTGCACCACCTCGGCCTGTTCCTTCACGCCGCTGGGCGAGCCGTGGAACTCCATCAGCAGCATGGGCTCTTCGCGCAGGCCCAGCTTGCTGTGCGCGTTGACCATGCGTACCGTGTTGAC
The DNA here is from genome assembly GCF_004681975.1 of Ramlibacter humi. Taxonomy (GTDB): domain Bacteria; phylum Pseudomonadota; class Gammaproteobacteria; order Burkholderiales; family Burkholderiaceae_C; genus Ramlibacter; species Ramlibacter humi. The sequence continues at coordinate 186,032 of NZ_SMLK01000003.1, read as the reverse complement.
GTCGATCAGCTCCACGCGCGCGATCGGCACGCCCAGCTGGATGACCTGGATGACCGTTCGCACCGCGGCTTCGATGCTGGGGAACGAGCAGATGGCCGCCGAGATGGCTTCGGGGATGGGGTACAGGCGCAGCGTGATCTCGGTGACGATGCCCAGCGTGCCTTCGCTGCCCACCATCAGGCGCGTGAGGTCGTAGCCGGCGGACGACTTCTTCGCGCGCGTGCCGGTGCGAATGACTTCACCGCTGGCCGTGACCACCTCCAGCGCCAGCACGTTCTCGCGCATGGTGCCGTAGCGCACGGCGTTCGTGCCCGAGGCGCGGGTGGCCGTCATGCCGCCGATGCTGGCGTCGGCGCCGGGGTCGATGGGGAAGAACAGGCCCGTGCTCTTCACCTCTTCGTTCAGCTGCTTGCGCAGCACGCCGGCCTGCACCGTGACCGTCAGGTCGTCCGCGTTGACGGACAGCACCTTGTTCATGCGGCTGACGTCGATGCTGATGCCGCCTTGCACCGCCAGCAGGTGGCCTTCCAGCGAGGAGCCGACGCCGAACGGGATGACCGGCACGTCGTGTTTCGCCGCCAGCGCCACCGCGTCGGCCACGTCTTGCGTGCTCTCGGCGAACACCACCGCGGCGGGCGGCGGCACCTCGAACGAAGACTCGTCGCGGCCATGCTGTTCGCGCACCGCCATCGCGGTGGAGCACCGGGCGCCGAAGCGAGCCGCCAATGCGTCGAGCAGCGCCTGCGGCACCGCGCGCGGGTGGAATTCAGGAACGAGGTGCGAGAGGGCGGTGGGCGCGTTCATGGGGTCTCCTGGCGACCGGCCAGTGTACGCCGCGCGCCCCGTGCCGTCACCCGAGGCGAGCCCCCGGGATCACCGCATCACCGCAGGCTGGCCTCGTATTCCGAGCGGGACACCACGCCGTCGCGGTTGGTGTCCATGTCGTCGAAGCTCATCGTCACCAGCGGCAGGCGCAGCGCCTCCGCGCGCGTGAGCAGGCCGTCGTGGTTCAGGTCGGCCACGGCGAACATCTGCGCGATCTGCAGCGCGGTGAGCGGGCCGATCGGGCCGGCGACATTGGCGGCCACCGAGGGCGTGCCGTTGCTCAAGCTGCCGGGCGGGCCGACGGTGCCGACCGCGGTGGCACCGGTGGACGGCAGGGTGCCCGTGATGGGAGCGACCGCGCCGGCGGATGGCGCCACCGCACCGGCCGCGGTCGCGGGGCCGTTGGGGTCGAGCACGAAAGCCGCGTTGCCGGCCGCACCCGCCGCGCCGGCATCGGCCGCACTGGTGGCGGGCGCCGCCGTGGCGCCTGGCACCTGCACCACGCCGCGCGTGCTGCTGGCCACGCCACCGGCGGTGCTCGTGCCGGCGGTGCTGGGTGCGACGGTGGTGGTGGTCGGACCCGTCGCGGCGGCGGACGTGCCGGGGGCGGCGATCGACGTCGAAGGGATGCCGGCGGGGAAGGGCAGCGGCGAGGGAAGCCCGTTGGGGAAAGCGGAAGGCGAGGCCAGGCCCGAGGGTGAAGGCGAGCCAGCGGGCAACGTGGAGGTGCCGCCCAGTTCGCCGATGGTGCTCGCGCCGGTGGTGGTCGTGGTTGTCGTGGTGACGCCGCCGGACGTGCCGCTGGTCAGCGGAGCCCGTGCGGGCGAGGTCGCACTGCGTGCAGGGGCGGTGCGGTTCACCGCCAGTTGCGCGAACGCCGTGCCGGCGCAGAGCGTGAGCACGGTGGCGGCGAGCACGGTAGCCCGGAAGGAAGGGCTGCGGGATTTCATGGTCGCATCTCCTGTTGCTTGCCATGTTCGGCAAGCGCCGGGTCATCGCCTGTCGCGCGAACACGGCAGTACGCGTAGGACGCGCCTCGCACCGCGCTGCGGCCTGGCTTGCCACGCGGTGGGAGAATTCAGGCAGATCACAGGAGCAGCAACCGATGGGCAACCGCCTGACGCAGATCGCCACGCGCACCGGCGACGACGGAACGACCGGCCTGGGCGACAACACCCGCGTGCCCAAGAGCAGCCTGCGCGTGCAGGCGATGGGCGACGTGGACGAGCTCAACTCGCACATCGGCGTGCTGCTGTGCGAGGAGCTGCCCGGCGACGTGCGGCCGCTGCTGGTGGAGGTGCAGCACCAGCTGTTCAACCTGGGCGGCGAGCTGTCGATCCCCGGCTACGAGCTGCTCAAGCCCGAGGCGCTGGCGGTGCTGGACGACGCGCTGGCCACGCACAACGCCAAGCTGCCGCGGCTGCAGGAATTCATCTTGCCGGCGGGCAATCGCGCGGCTTCCCAATCCCACGTGTGCCGCACCGTGGCGCGCCGCGCCGAGCGTGCGGTGGTGGCGCTGGGCCAGGTGGAGGCGGTGAACGAAACGCCGCGGCGCTACCTCAATCGCCTGTCCGACCTGATGTTCGTGCTGGCGCGCGTGCTCAACCGCATGGACGGCGGCGACGACGTCTACTGGAAGAGCGAGCGGATGGCTCGCGAAGGCTGAAGAAAGCGGACTCCCTTACGCAGAGCTCGCAGAGTTCACGCGGGGCACACAGAGAAGAAACCATCAGGACATTTCTCTGCGACCTCTGCGTCTCCTCCGCGAGCTCTGCGTAAGGGAGTCGGCCCTTCAGCGCGCCGGCAGCATCGCCATCGTGATGCGCGCGACGCAGGTGAGCTCACCCTTCTCGTTCGTCATCTCGATGGCCCACACGTGCGTGCTGCGGCCGATGTGCACCGGCCGCGCGGTGCCGGTGACCCAGCCCGAAGGCGCGGCCTTCAGGTGGTTGGCGTTGATGTCCAGGCCAAAGGCTCGCTGGTCTTCACCGCTGGCGTACATCGCGCCGCACGAGCCCAGCGTCTCGGCCAGCACCACCGACACCCCGCCGTGCAGGATGCCGTAAGGCTGGCGCGTGCGCGTGTCCACCGGCACGCGCGCGCGGATGAAGTCGTCGCCGACCTCCAGGAACTCGATGCCGAGGTGCTGCACGGCGGTACCCACGTGCACCTCGGTCAGGTGTTCGACGGAGATCGGCTTTTTCCAAATGCGCATCGCGCCGATGTTAGTGCGAGCCGGGCGCCGGCGTGGCCGCCGGCATCGGGCGCGCCTGGCCGCCGCGGCTGAGCAGCGCGTACAGCAGGATGGCGCCGAAGGTGGCGGTGCCGATGCCGCCCAGCGCGAAGCCGCCGAACTTCAGCGTGAAGTCGCCCGTGCCCAGCACCAGCGTGACGGCCGCGACGATGAGGTTGCGGTTGTCCGAGAAGTCCACGCGGTTGTCCACCCAGATCTTGGCGCCCGCGGCGGCGATGAGGCCGAACACCACGATGGACACGCCACCCATCACCGGCAGCGGGATGGCCTGGATCACGGCGCCGAACTTGGGAGAGAAGCCCAGCACGATGGCGATGGCCGCCGCCAGCACGAACACCGCGGTGGAGTAGATCTTGGTGGCCGCCATCACGCCGATGTTTTCCGCGTACGTGGTCACGCCGGTGCCGCCCGCGAAGCCGCTGACGACCGTGGCGACGCCGTCGCCGATGAACGCGCGGCCCATGTAGGCGTCAAGGTTGCGGCCCGTCATCGCGGTCACGGCCTTGATGTGGCCCAGGTTCTCGGCCACCAGGATGATGGCCACCGGCGCGATCAGCAGCATCGCGGAACTGTTGAACTGCGGCGCCGCGAATGCAGGCGCGCCGGCCCATGCGGCCGCGGCGATGCCGCTCAGGTCCATCGGCTTGCCCAGCCCCAGGCCGTTGGCGAGCACCGCGTACACGATGCTGGCGACGATCAGGCCCATGAGGATCAGCAGGCGCTGCACCATGCCACGCGTGAACACCGCGACGAGCGCCACGCAGACGAAGGTGACGGCCTGCATCCACGAATCGAAGGTGCTGGACGCCATGTTCTTCACCGGGATGCTGGCGAGATTCAGGCCGATGACCGCCACCACCGAGCCGGTGACCACAGGCGGCATCAGGCGTTCGATCCAGCCCGTGCCCGCGGCCTGCACGATGGCGCCGATGACGATGTACACGACGCCGCAGGCGATGATGCCGCCCAGCGCCACGCCGATGTTGCCGTTTGGGCCCTTGCCCGCGTACGCGGTGGCCGCGATCACCACGCCGATGAAGGCGAAGCTGGAGCCCAGGTAGCTGGGCACCTTGCCGCCGGTGATCAGGAAGAAGATCAGCGTACCGATGCCGCTCATGAGGATGGCCAGGTTCGGGTCGAACCCCATGAGGATGGGCGCGAGCACGGTGGCGCCGAACATGGCGATGACGTGCTGCACGCCCATGGCCGCGGTCTGCGGCCAGGGCAGGCGCTCGTCGGGCGCGATGACGCCGCCTTGTTGCAGCACCTGCGCCGGTTTTTCCGTCCAGTTGAACATTCGTTTCTCCTCTCCGTTGTCGATGAGGCGAATGTACGCGCGCGGCGCGGCGCGGGGCAAGGGCGCTTTCAGCGCAGGAAGGTGGCCACGGCCTCCAAGACCGATGGCTCTTTCAAGAGCTTGCGATGGCCCAGTCCCTCCGTCGGCAGCAGTTTCGCACCGGCAATGGCCGCCACGAACGCCTCGCCGTCGTGGAAGCGGTTGATGCTGTCAGCGCGGTCGTGGACCACCAGCGTCGAAGCGCGGATGCGCGGGCCCGAGGCGTGCGGCTCGAACTGCGCCATCAGCACGCCTTCACGCGCTTCGATGCGCGACTGCATGCGGGCGCGCGTGGCTTCGGACAAGCCGAACACCGCGGCGAAGAGGCGCGTGAACTCGCGCGGCGAGGCGGGTGGCGCCAGCAGCACCAGGCGTTGCATCGCCAGGCCGCGCGCCGCCGCATAGGCCGCGGCGTTGGCGCCGAGCGAGTGCGCGATCACGGCGTGCAGCGTGTGGCCTTGCTGCGCCAGCCGCGCTGCCACGTAGTCGATCGCGCGCGCGAACTGCGGCAGGTTGCTCACGCTGCCGCGGCTGCGGCCATGCGCGGGCAGGTCCACCAGCACCGGGCGCAGTCCCGCCTTGGCGACGGCATCGGCCAGCGCCAGCATCTGCCGCGCATGCCCGCCCCAGCCGTGCACCAGCAGCACCGTGGGTGCATGCGGCGCCGCGGCGGGCGAGTAGAACGTGAGGCTGGCGTCCTCGAAGGGCCACGACTCGACGCGCCAGCCGGCGCTCCACGTACCGCCGCGTTGCAGCCAGCGGGGCGGCAGCGGCGTGCCGAACAGGCGGTAGGCCGCGCGCACGGCGAGCGAAGGCCAGAGGCGCTGGAAGGCGCCCAGCGCCAGGCGGAACACGCGCACGCCCGGGCTGGTGTCGTAGAAGGCCGAGGCGGCCTGCAGGGTGGTGCGCGCCGTCATCAGAAGAACACCATGTCGTCGTTGCGGCGCGGCAGGTGGCGCACGGCTTCGGCGGCGCCGCGGACGGCGCGCCAAACGGCATAGATCGCGGCCAGGGCGAGGAGGGTCAGCATGTCAGCTCCTTTCTTCGCACAATCGTGCGAAATTCGGTCGAACGTTCAGGGTCCATGTCTCCTCCTGGTGGCCCGGTTACTGCGGCAGGTAGCTCGCCAGCAGGCGGCGCCAGCTGGCTTGTGCGCGCTCTGCGGCGCGGTGGTCGCGCAGGAAGCGCACGTCGTGCACCATGCCCAGCGCGAGCGAATAGATCTCGCCGACCAGCTGGTCGGCATCGGTGTCGGCCTGCAGGTGCCCGGCCTCGATGGCCTGCAGCACGGTGCGCCGCAACGCGCCGCGCCAGCGCATCACTTCCGAATGCAGCAGGTCGCGCAGCGGGCCCTCGCGATCATCCAGCTCGAAGGCGCCGGCGCTGAAGATGCAGCCGGACCTGGCCTCGACGTCGCGCATGCGAACGATCCAGCGCTGCACGATGGTGTCCAGCCGCGGCAGGCCCTTGGGCTGCTGCATCGCCGGCACGAACACGTCGTCGATGAAGCGGCGGCCGAACTCTTCCACCACCGCCTTCTGCAGCGTCTCGCGCGAACCCACGCGCGAGAACACGCCGCTCTTGGAAAGGCCGATGCGGTCGGCCACCGCCTGCAGCGTGATGGATTCCAGCCCTTCCGCGGCGGCAAGGTCCAGCGCCGCGCCGACGATGGCGGCACGGGTCAATTCGCTGCGCTGGGTCTTGGCTTCCACGCGGCGCACTTTAGCACGATCGTGCGAAATCGCAAGCCGACCGTGATCCGGGTTGCCGCCGAGGCGTCTGCCGCCGCGCCGCGCTACGCTCCCCCGCATGACCCGACCGCCTTTCGTTCCCCAGATCCGGCTGTACCAGGATTGGCTGCGCGAGCACCGCGGCCTGGAGTTCGCCAGCTACGACGAGCTGTGGCGCTGGTCCATCGATGACCTGGACGAGTTCTGGCAGAGCATCTGGGACGCCTTCCGCATCGAGTCGCCGACGCCGCACTCGGCCGTGCTGGCCGACGCGAAGATGCCCGGCGCGGTGTGGTTCCCCGGCGCGCAGGTGAACTACGCGCGGCAGGTGCTGCGGCACGTGGACGCGGCGCATGCCGCCGGCTTCCCGGCACTGATCGCCCGCAACGAGAAAGGTGACAAGCGGGACCTGTCATGGCTGGACCTGCGCCGCCAAGTCGCTTCGCTGGCGCTGCACCTGAAGGCGCACGGCTTGCGAAAGGGTGATCGCGTCGCCGCGTACCTGCCCAACGTGCCCGAAGCCATCGTCGCCTTCCTCGCCGTCGTCAGCCTGGGCGGCATCTGGAGCATCTGCGCGCCCGACATGGGCACCAACGCGGTGCTGGACCGTTTCCGCCAGATCGAGCCCAAGGTGCTGATCGCCTGTGACGGCGTGACGTACGGCCACAAGGACTACGACCGCGCCGACGTGGTGGCGCAGCTGCGCGCGGAACTGCCGAGCGTGAAGCACCTGGTGGGCCTGCGCAACCTGGGCACGGGCACGCTGAAGGCCGACGCCTGGTACCACGATGCGGTCGCGCGCGACGACCAGGCGACGAGGGCGTTCGAACCCGAGTGGGTGCCGTTCGAGCACCCGATCTGGATCGTGTACTCCAGCGGCACCACCGGCCTGCCCAAGCCGATCGTGCACGGGCACGGCGGCATCATGCTGGTGATGCTGGCGCACCTGGTGCTGCACAGCGACATCGGCTGCAGCTACCTGCCCAACAACTGGGGCGAGCGCTACCACTGGTACAGCAGCACCGGCTGGGTGATGTGGAACGCGCAGATGGCGGCGCTGATGAACGGCACCACCTGCTGCCTGTTCGACGGCAGCCCCGCGGGCCCGCGCGAGGCGCCGGACTGGTCGACGCTGTGGCGCTTCGGCGCCGAGGTGGGCACCACGTTCTTCGGCGCGGGCGCGGCGTTCTTCGCCAACTGCATGAAGGCCAACGTGGACCTGCCCGCCATCCGCGGATTGAAGTCGGTGCGCGCGCTGGGCACCACCGGCTCGCCGTTGTCCGAAGACGTGCAGCGCTGGGTCAACGCGCAGTTCGCGGCCATGGGCAAGCCCGGCATGTGGTGGGCCAACATCTCCGGCGGCACCGACTTCGCCGGCGCCTTCATCGGCGGCAACCGCGAACTGCCGCTGGTGCCGGGCGAGATGCAGTGCCGCCTGCTCGGCTGCGCGGTGGAAGCGTGGGACGAACAAGGCCGGCCGGTGGTCAACGAAGTGGGCGAGCTGGTGTGCACCAGGCCCATCCCTTCGATGCCGCTGTACCTGTGGAACGACGAAGGCCGCAAGCGATACCTGTCCTCGTACTTCGACACTTACCCCAGCGTCTGGCGCCATGGCGACTGGTTGAAGGTGACGGCCGACGGCGGCTGCATCATCTATGGCCGCAGCGACGCGACGATCAACCGCCACGGCCTGCGCATGGGCACCAGCGAGCTTTACAGCGCGGTAGAAGCTTTGCCGGAAGTGCTGGACTCCATGGTGGTCGACCTGGAATACCTGGGCCGCGACAGCTGGATGCCGCTGTTCGTGGTGCTGCGTCCCGGCGTGGCGCTGGACACCGCGCTGCGCCAGAAACTCAACGACGCGATCCGCCGCGCCCTCAGCCCGCGCTTCGTGCCCGACCAGATCTACCAGGTCGCCGAGATCCCGCGCACGCTCTCGGGCAAGAAGCAGGAACTACCGATCAAGAAGCTGCTGCTGGGCCAGCCGCTGGAGAAAGTGGTGAACCGCGACGCGATGGCCAACCCGGGTTGCCTGGGCTGGTACGAGCAGCTGGCGCGCGAGCGCCAGCAGGCGCAACGCGCGGCGGCCTGACCCGTCAGCTGCGCTTCCGGTTCACCAGCACGATGCCGGCGGCCACGCCGGCCAGCGCCAGCATCAGCTGCACCGTCAGCGGCTCGTGCAGCAGCACGACGCCGAACACCAGCGCGAACACCGGCGTGAGGAAGGTGAACGAAGCCATCTGCGTCGCCGGGTAGTGCCGCAGCAGCCACATCCACGCCAGGTAGCTGGCGAAGGCGCCGATGATGGTCTGCGCCGCCAGCGAACCCCACGCTTGCGCGGAATAGCTGAACGACCAGGGCTCGCCCCAGGCCAGCGACAGGAACGGCACCACGGCCGCCGTGACTGCCACTTGGTAGAACAGCGTCTTCTCGGCCGACGCGCTTCCCAGCTTCGATCCGCGGATCACCAGCGTCGTCAGGCCCCACAACGTGCCGGCCACCAGGGCCAGCGCGTCGCCGCGCAACTGGCGTGCGGTGGTGTGGCCCATGAAGCCCTCGCCGAAAGCGACCGCCACGCCGACGAAGGCGATGAGCAGGCCGGCCCATTGCACGCCATGCAGCTTCTCCGTCGGCACCACGCGCGGCATCAGCAGCGCGACGACGAAGGGCGAGGTGTAGAGGAACACCGTCAGGCGCGATGCCGTGGTGTCGCGCAGGCCCAGGTAGATGCAGCAGAACTCGCCGGCGAACAACGCGCCCGCCAGCAGGCCGGCGCGCAGCGTGCCGTCGCGGCCGAAGAGCGACACGCCGCGGATGGCGCACCACGCCCACAGCAGACCGGTGGCGCAGACGAACCGGATCGAGGCCTGCCACAGGGGCGGAACCTCACCCACCGTGGTCTTGATCAGGATCTGCTGGAAGCCCCAGAACAGGCAGCAGGCGATGAGAAGCCCGACGGCCAGCCCGTCGAGGTGGTGTTTTCGTTCGCTCATCCGTCGATGCTAGCGGCGCAGGCGCGATGCCGCTTGGGGTCCGCTACCGACAACGATGGTGCTACACGCGGTGTTCGGCCTGGTGCGCGACGAGCTTTTCCAGCAGCGAGCGCAGCGCCTTTTTCTCGGTGGCGCCCAACGCGCGCAGCAGCTTCGCCTCGTGCGCCTTGGCCTGTTCCACCAGCGGCTTCACCAGGCGGCGGCCGGCCGCGGTGGCGCTCACCAGCGTGCGGCGCTGGTCGGCCGGATCGGCCTGCAGCGCGACCCAGCCCTGGTCGGCCATTCGCTGGACCAGCTTGGTGACGGTGGGCTGCTTGGACAGCACCTCGTGCGCCAGCTGGCTGACGGTGAGCGGGCCGCCGTCGTGCAGCGTCGCGAGCGTGCGCCACTCGATGGAGCTGAGCCCGCGCGCGCGCACCTGCGCGTCGAAGTCCTTGTACAGCGCGTGATTCGCCTGGCCCAGGAGATAGCCCAGGTAGTTGTCGACGAACCGCTCCATTACAGCGGCAGCTCGGTGTAGAAGCGGCCGCCGTGGAACAGGAGCGGCGCGGCGCCGGGCTTGTACGTCACGCGCTCCACCTCGCCGACGAAGATGACGTGGTCGCCTTCCTCGTAGCGGCTGCGGTTGAAGCATTCGAAGATGGCCGCGGCGCCGGTGATCAGCGGCGCATTGCCGACGCCCGTGGCGTAGTCCACGCCGCTCCAGCGGTCGGCGCCCTTGATGGCGAACTTCTCGGCCAGCAGCTTCTGGTCGGCCGCGAGGATGTGGATGGCGTAGTGCGAACCGGTGCTGAAGGCGGGCAGCGAAGCCGCCGCGCGCGCCAGGCTCCACAGCACCAGCGGCGGATCCAGCGACACCGAGTTGAACGAGTTGGCCGTCAGCCCGATGGGTTGGCCTTCCGCCGTGGTGGCCGTCACGATGGTCACCCCGGTGGCGAACATGCCGAGCGCGGAGCGGAACTCCTTGGGCGAGAAGGCGGGCGGCTGGGCCTTGGGGGGCGGGCTCATCGGCGGTTTTGCATGAAATTTCATGTAGTATGGATCAAACCGGAGGCCGCATGTTGCAGGAGCGAATCGAATCCGACTGGCTGCAGGCCTTCGAAAACGTGCTGCGGCGTTGCGCGCTCCAGCACGGCGACACGGTGGCCGTGCTCAGCGAAAGCCAGAGCCGGCCGGTGCTCGTGCAACTGGCTGAGCTGGCCGCCGCGTGCATCGGCGCACGTGTGTTCGGCGTGGTGATGCCGTCCCCATCCGTGCACAACGGGCCGCCCGCGCGGTCCACCGGCGCATCGGAAGCGTTGCAGGGCATCGCGCCGGCCATCGCCGCGCTGGCCGGCAGCACACTGGTGGTGGACTGCACCGTCGAAGGTTTGATGCACGCGCCCGAACTTCCCGCCATCCTGAAAGGCGGCGCGCGCGTGCTCTACGTGAGCAACGAACACCCGGAGGCGCTCGCGCGGCTGGCCCCTTCGGACGATAGCTCGATGGAGCTAAGGGTCAAGGACCACGTCAAGCGGTTGCGCGCCGCGAAGCAGATGCGCGTCACTTCGGCGGCCGGCACCGAGCTCACCATCTCGCTGGAAGGCGCGGTGGCCGGTGGCAACTGGGGTTACACCACGCGCCCCGGCACGATCACGCATTGGCCCGGCGGGCTGGCGCTCGCGTTTCCGGCGAAGGGTGCGGTCAACGGCAAGCTGGTGCTTGCACCGGGCGACGTCAACCTCACCTTCAAGCGCTACCTGGAACAAGCGGTGACGCTCACCGTCGAAGCCGACCACGTCACGCGCATCGACGGCCGCGGCGTCGATGCCGAGCTGATGCGCAGCCACTTCGAAGCCTGGGGCGACCGCGAGGCGTATGCGGTCAGCCACGTGGGCTGGGGCCTGAACGAAGCCGCGCGCTGGGACAGCATGGCCCTCTACGACAAGCGCGACTTCAACGGCACCGAGCTGCGCGCCTTCGCCGGCAACTTCCTCTACAGCACCGGCGCCAACGAAGTGGCGGGGCGGCACACCCGCGGCCACTTCGACCTGCCGATGCGCAACTGCACCGTGGCCCTGGATGGCCAGAAGGTCGTGGAAGAAGGGCGCCTTCTCGCATGAGCGTGCTGCCGACGTTCACGACCCTGGGTTCCGGCCCCACCGTGCTGATGCTGCACGGCATCGGCGGCGGCCATCTCTCGTTCGCGCCGCAGGTGGAATCGCTGGCCTCGGCGGGCTACCGCGCGGTGGCCTGGGACATGCCGGGCTACGGCCGCAGCGCCCCCATCGAGCCCTACACCTTCAAGGGCCTGGCCGAAAGCTGCATCACGCTGATCGAAGGCCTGCGCTGCAAGCAGGTCGTGCTGATCGGCCACAGCATGGGCGGCATGGTGGCGCAGGAAGTGCTGGTGCGCCGGCCGGAATTGGTCAGCCGCCTGGTGCTGTGCGGCACCTCACCTTCGTTCGGCAAGCCCGATGGCGACTGGCAGCGCGAGTTCATCGCCTCTCGCACCGCGCCGCTCGACGCGGGCAAGACCATGGCGCAGCTGGCCGAAGTGCTGGTGCCGCAGATGATCGGCCCCGGTTCGCTCCCCGAAGGCGTGCGCCTGGCGCACCATTGCATGTCGCAGGTGAACCCGTCGACGTACCGCCGCGCGCTGGAGGCGCTGGTCACCTTCGACCGGCGCGCACAGCTGCCGCAGATCCACGTGCCCACGCTGCTGATCGCGGGCGAGCACGACCGCAATGCGCCGCCGGCCGTCATGAAGAAGATGGGGCAGTCCATCGTCGGCAGCACCTATCTCGAGATGGCCGGCATCGGCCACCTGCAGAACCTGGAAGCGCCCGACGAATTCGACGCCGCGGTGCTCAACTTCCTGAACCTGCCGCGGCAGCTGTTGCACTGAGCGCATGAAGGCCGCACTCGCCGCCGTCCTGGCCGTGGCCGCCTGCGCCGCGCAGGCCGAGCCCGACGAAGCACGCCTGGGCAAGGACCTGGGTTATCCGGTCGGCACGCGCGAGACCTGGTACGCCAACCCTTACCGCGTGGGGTCGTGGTCGGCGCTGGACCAGGTTCGCGGTGTCCTGGTGCGCCGCGTGGCGGCGTCCGCGCAGCCGATGCCGTTGCCGCCGATGGCGTCGCCACCCGCCATTCGCTACCGGTACCGCAACATCGGCTACTCGCTGGACGAGTACCTCGAGCGCCAGCGCACCACCGGGCTGATCGTGCTGAAGGACGGCCAGGTCGTCGCGGAGCATTACCGCTACGGCCGCCGGCCGGACGCGCGCTTCCTGTCGTTCTCCATGGCCAAGAGCGTGGTGTCGCTGCTCGTCGGCATCGCCAACGCGCGCGGCGACATCGCGTCGCTCGATGACCCGGCGCAACGCTACGTCAAGGACCTGGAAGGCACCGCTTACGGTGCCACGACCATCCGGCAGCTGCTGCGCATGTCTTCGGGGCTGACGTTCACCGAACGCTACGACGGCACCGACGACATCGCCCGGCTCAGCTACGCATTCGCCAACAACCCGCGTGGTTCGATCGACGTGCTGCGCGGCATCTCCGACCGCCATTCGCCTGCTGGCGAGAAGTTCGTCTATGCCAGCGCCGAGACCGACGTGCTGGGCCGCGTGGTGGCCGGCGCCACCGGGCGCAGCGTCGGTGAGCTGACGCAGGACTGGCTGTGGAAGCCGATGGGCGCGGAGCACGAGGCGTTCTGGCGCATCGGCCGCGACGGCCAGGAAGGCCACCACGGCTACTTCAACGCCACCCTGCGCGACTGGGCACGCCTCGGGCTGCTGCTGGCGCATGACGGCCAGGCGAATGGCCGGCAAGTCGTGCCGCGCGATTACCTGATGGACGCCACCGACGTGAAACGCCAGCCCGCTGCATTCCAGCCGGGGCGCGCCACGCCGTACTGGGGCTACGGCTACCAGTTCTGGCTGGCGCCGATGCGCGAGCGCACGTTCGCGCTGCAAGGCGTGCACGGCCAGACGGTCTACGTTCAGCCGGGCACCGGCATCGTGCTGGTGCTGACGTCGGTGTGGGAGCAGGCCAGCGGCAGGCAGGACCCGCAGCCCTACGAAGAGCGCGAAGCGCTGTGGCGCGGCGTGCTGCAGTCGCTGGGCGGCAGGCCCGAACGCAATTGAGGAGACAAGCAAGCATGGACGCGATGCAGAGCCTGGGCTTCACGCCCGCCGTCGGCGACACCGAACTCACGGCGCAGCAGCGGTCGCTGCTGTCGCTGGCGCACGAACTGGGCGAGCGGAAGTTCGCGCCGCGGGCACGCCAATGGGACGAGACCGCCACCTTCCCGTTCGCCAACTACGAAGACCTGCGCGACAGCGGCCTGCTGGCGCTGTGTGTGCCCAAGGACCACGGTGGCGGAGGCTCGGATTACGCGACCTACATGATGGTGGCCGCCGAGATCGGCCGCTTCTGCGGCGCGACGGCGCTGACGTGGAACATGCACATCTGCTCCACCATGTGGACCGGCGTGCTGGCCGACGGCGTGCCGATGACCGAAGAGCAGCGCGCCGAGCACGTGCGCCGGCGAGAACTGCATTTCCGCCGTGTGGTGCAGGACGGCGCCATCTACGCGCAGCCGTTCTCCGAAGGCAGCGCCGCCGCCGCGGGCCGCGCGCCTTTCGGCACCACCGCACGCAAGGTCGATGGCGGGTGGATCGTCAACGGGCGCAAGATTTTCGCTTCGCTGTCCGGCGCGGCCAACTACTACGGCATCCTGTGCACCGAAGACCGCGAAGGCGTGAAGCCCGACCCGCGTGACACGCTGTACCTGGCCGTGCCCGCCGACAGCAAGGGGTTCGCCATCAGTGGCGAGTGGAACCCGCTGGGCATGCGCGGCACCGTGAGCCGCAACCTCACCTTCCAGGACGTGTTCGTCTCCGACGACGAACAACTCATGCCGCGCGGCGTGTACTTCAAGGGCGCGCAAACCTGGCCGGCGATGTTCTTTACGCTGGCGCCCACCTACCTGGGCCTCGCGAACGCGGCGTACGACTTCACCGTGAAGTACCTGCGCGGCGAAGTGGAAGGCGAGCCGCCGGTCAAGCGCCGCATGTACCCCACCAAACAGGTGGCGGTGGCGCAGATGCGCATCCAGCTGGAGAACCTGAAGAGCATCTTCCTGCGCGCCATCCGCGAAGCGCGGCCCAACCCGGGCAAGGACGAACGCATGCGCCTGTACGCGGCGCAGTACACCGTGATGGAAGGCGCCAACGACCTGGCGCGGCTGGCCATCCGCACCTGCGGCGGCCAGGGGATGATGAAGCACCTGCCGCTGGAGCGCATCTACCGCGACAGCCGCTGCGGCTCGCTGATGCTGCCATGGACCGCCGAGCTGGTGCTGGACCGCATGGGCCGCGAGACGCTGTACGAGCCCGGCGAGAAGGACGAGGCCTGATGCCCGGCGGGGGACCGGGCCTGTCGCTATTCCGCGCGGCGGCGCCACTGCCGCCACTGCCGCCACAGCAGCCACAGGCCCCAGGCGTTGGCAGCGACGACGATCGCGCAGCCTGCCTTGTGCACGCCCATGCCGATACCCCAGGCGCGTTCGCGCAGGCCCATGGTGCGCAGCAGGTACAGCCAGTCGTGGAAGCTGTCTTCGCCGGTGCGGCCGCCCAGCAGCATCAGCTGCAGGTCCATCGCGTCGTAGACGTAGGGCGCCAGGTCCAGCAGCGACACGCCGAACAGCCACAAGGCCAGCGAGACGCCGAACGCATCGCGGTTCGCGCGCCACAGCGCGACGCCCATCACGACGGGCATCAGCAGCTGGGCGAGGCTGCCGCCGGCCACGGTCATCCACTCACCGAGCGGAATGAAGACGACGTGGCCCGCCTCGTGGAAGATCAGCAGCGGGCGGTGGATGAAGCTGCGGACGATCTCGCCGTACGCCACGTCCAGCCGCATCAGCACCCAGCCCCAGTACGCGAAGCCGGCCCACAACACGGCGCGCATCCCGAGCAGCAGCGGATCGACGGGCGTGGGCGGTTCTTCGGCCCGCACCTCCATCGGCTCGATCACCGGCAGGCTGGCGGGCACCGCGCCGATCTTCGCCAGGATCACGCCGCAGCCGGGGCATTCGGCGGGAAAGTCCTGCTTCTGCGGCAACGATGCGTACTGGCACTTGGGGCAGCGGCTGAGCATGCGGCGCAGTGTAGGTTCGCGCGCGTGCTCGCCGTCACCGTGGCCGGACTGGTGTGCGCGGCTGCGCACCCAGCGCAGGCGGTCGCGCCGGGTTGCGCGGAGTTCGTGCACCGCCTGCCCAACCTGCCGGCCAAGCTGTGCGAGCAGGCGGGGCTGCAGCCGGGTCCGGCCAAGTCGTTCGGAGGAACGCCGCTGTACGTGCGCGACGTGCAGGCGGCGCAAGCGAAGCTGCGCGTGCTGGTGGTCGGCGCCATCCACGGCGATGAGCTGTCGTCGGCTTCGGTCGCCTTCCATTGGATCCGCTTGGCGCAGGAAGACGCGAACCTGCCGCAGCCCGTGCATTGGCGTTTCATCCCCGTGCTGAACCCGGACGGCGTGCTGGCGCGGCCGCCCAAGCGCACCAATGCGCATGGCGTGGACCTGAACCGCAATTTCCCGACGCCCAACTGGGAGCGCGACGCGGCGTTCTACTGGGAGAAGCGCACGCGCAAGGACCCGCGCCGCTGGCCCGGCCCGGCGCCGCTGTCCGAGCCGGAGAGCCGCTTCCTCTTCCAGGAAGTGGAGCGGTTCCAGCCACAGCTGATCGTGTCCATCCACGCGCCTTATGGCGTGCTGGACTTCGACGGCCCCAGCGTGCCGCCCTCGCGGCTGGGGCGCCTGTACCTCGACCAGGTGGGGATCTTTCCCGGTTCGCTGGGCAACTGGGGTGGGGTGCACAAGGGCGTGCCGGTGGTGACCATCGAGCTGCCCAACGCGATGCGCACGCCGCTGGACGCCGAGACGCGGCAGATGTGGCTGGACCTGTTGCGCTGGATCGGCGAACGGCTGGCGCCGGCGGGCGCGCCGTCGCGCTGAGCGCCCTGCAAGCAACGCAGGCCGGCGGCACAATCGCGCCTTCCCCCGGAAGGAGCCCCATGAGCGCAGACCTGGACACCCCCGACGTCGCGGCCCGCTTCGGCAGCGGACGAGCCGTCCCCCGCATCGAGGACGAAGGTTTGCTCAAAGGCGTGGGGCGCTACGCCGATGACATCCAGCCCACCGGGCAGCTGCGCGTGGCTTTCGTGCGCTCGCCGCATGCTCATGCGCGCATCGTGTCGGTCGACACCGCCAGCGCGCAGGGCATGCCCGGCGTGGTGCTGGTCGCCAGCGGCGCTGAGCTGGCGGGCGCGGGCGTCAAGCCCCTGCCGGTGAACGCGGGCTTCAAGCGTGCGGGCGGCGCCGCGGGGGCATCGCCCGAGCGCCGCGTGCTGGCGCACGAGCGCGTGCGCTTCGTCGGCGAGCCGGTGGCCATCGTGGTGGCCGAGACGCTGCAGCAGGCACGCGATGCGGCCGAGGCGGTGTGGGTCGAGTACGAAGAGCTGCCCGCGGTCAGCAACGTCGAGCAGGCCGTGCAAGGCGCGGCCGTCATCTGCGACGAAGCGCCGGACAACATCGCCGCCGAGGCGCGCTACGGCGACGCGGCGGGCGCCGGGGCCGCGTTCGCGAAAGCGGCGCATCGCGTCACGCTGTCGATCGAGAACCAGCGTGTTGCCGCGCTGTCGATCGAACCGCGCACGGTGCTGGCCTGGATCTCGGACGATCGCCGGCTCACTTTCCAGATGAGCACGCAGATGCCCTCGGGCGTGCGCAACACCGTCTGCGACCTGCTGAGCCTGAAGAAGGAACAGGTGCGCGTGACAGTGGGCGACGTCGGCGGCGGCTTCGGCATGAAGACCGGCGCTTACCCGGAAGACGTGGCCATCGCCTGGGCCGCGTGGAAGCTGCAGCGGCCGCTGAAGTGGGCCGCCGATCGCAGCGAGGAATTCCTGTCGTCGCACCACGGCCGCGACCTCAGCACCCAGGCCGAACTGGCGCTGGCCGCCGACGGCCGCATCCTCGCGCTGCGGCTGCACTCGCGTGCCAACGTGGGAGCGTACGCCACCGGCACCGGCGTCGCCATCCAGTTGTTGATCGGGCCCTGGGTGCAGACCAGCGTGTACGACATCCCGCTGGTGGACTTCCACTTCGAGGCGGTGATGACCAACACCGCGCCGACGGGCGCGTACCGCGGCGCCGGCCGGCCGGAGGCCATCTACACGATGGAGCGGCTGATGGACGAAGCCGCGCGCCAGACCGGCATCGACCGCGTGCAGCTGCGCCGCCGCAACTTCATCCGGCCCGAGCAGATGCCGTACAGGAATCCGATGAACCAGACCTACGACGTGGGCCGGTTCGAGCACGTCATGGACCAGGGCCTGAAGCAGGCCGGCTGGGACGGCTTCGAAGCGCGGCGCGCGAAGAGCCAGTCCGAAGGCAAGCTGCGCGGGCTGGGGCTGGCGACGTTCCTGGAGTGGACCGGCGGCAACGCGCTGGAAGAGCGCGTGACGGTCTCGGTGCTGGCGGACGGCATCATCGAAGTGTTCTCCGCCGTCAACCAGATGGGGCAGGGCATCGCCACCACGCTGGCGCAGCTGGTGGTGGACGTGTTCGGCGTGCCCATGGACCAGGTGCGCGTCGTCCTGGGCGACACCGACCGTGGCGACGGCTTCGGCAGCGCGGGCTCGCGCTCGATCTTCACCGGCGGCTCGGCGTTGCGAGAAGGCTCCGAGAAAACGCTGGCGGAAGCGAAGAAGCTCGCGGCCAAGGAACTCGAAGCCAGCGCGGAAGACCTCGACTACTCGGCGGGCCGCTTCCGTGTGCGGGGCACGGACCTCTCGGTGGACCTGTTCGCTCTCGCGGGCAAGCAGCCGCAGCGGCAGATTTTCCTGGAGAGCAGCACCGCCGTCGCCGGCCCCAGCTGGCCCAACGGCTGCCACGTCAGCGAAGTGGAAGTCGATCCGCAGACCGGCGAAGTGCGCGTGGTGGCATACAGCAGCGTCAACGACGTCGGCCGCGTGGTGAACCCCACCATCGTGCGCGGCCAGCTGGATGGCGGCGCGGTGCAAGGCATCGGCCAGGCGCTGCTGGAACAGGTGGTGTACGACAGCGGCAGCAGCCAGCTGCTGACCGGCAGCCTGATGGACTACGCGGCGCCGCGCGCCGACCTGGTGGCTTGCGAGTTCGTGACTTCGATGGACGAGAGCACGCCGTGCAAGAACAACCCGCTGGGCGTGAAGGGCGTCGGCGAGCTGGGCACGATCGGCGCGACGCCATGCGTGGTCAACGCGGTGGCCGATGCGCTGGCGCGCGGCGGCTTCGCGGCGGTCTCGCCGAAGCTGCAGATGCCGCTGACGCCGCTGCGGCTGTGGAACCAGATGCACGGCGCGGCATGACGCCGCGCCCGCTCACTTCGCCAGGAAACTGAGCGCGGCTTCGCAGGCCGCTTCGTCGTTGGCCACGGCGCCCGGCGCGCCGCCCTTGCCCCACAGCTCGCCGCCCCAGCGCATGCCCATGAATTCGGCGCAAAGGCGGATCGAATCGATGCTGGGTTGCGCCTTGGGGCGGTCGCCGCTGGTGGTCACCAGGCGCAGGCTCTTGGCGGCCATGCGCGCCTTGAAGTCCAGGCCCGGCACGCGCAGGAAGGCGCTCCAGTGGTCGATGAAGGCCTTCAGCGGCGCGGGGATGCTGTACCAGTAGACCGGCGAGACGAACACGATGTCGGTGGCAGCCAGCATGGCGTCGAGCAGGCGGCGCAGGTCGCCTTCGGGCATGGGGTACTCGCCCACCGTATGGCGGCGGTCCACGAAGGGCGGCACCGGCATCGCGGGCACGGAGAGCCAGGTCTGTTCGACCTCGGGGGCCAGCGACTGCGCGGCGCGGCGCGCCAGCCATTCGGTGTTGCCGGTGATGCCGGGATCGCGCGTGGACGCGGCGAGGAAAAGGAAATGCGGGGAAGTCGCGGAAGAGGCGGTCATGGGCCGCGATGCTAGCGGCACCGCCGCCGTCAGGCCGCCGAGGGTCGCAAGGCCGGTTGCTCGCCGAAGCCGTGGAAGCCGAACTCGATGCGAGGCTGCTCGCCGCTGATCAGCGCCGCCATCGCCTTGCCCGAGCCCGCGCCGTGCGTCCACCCCAGCGTGCCGTGGCCGGCGTTGACCCACAGCCGGCCGACGCGGGTGCGGCCGATGAAGGGGATGTTGGTCGGTGTCGCGGGGCGCAGGCCGGTCCAGAAGCGCGGGTTGCCGCCTTCGGCTTCGCTGCGCGTGTCGCACACGCCGGGCATCACCTGCTCGATGCGCTCGGCCAGCATGCGGCAGCGCGCCTGCGCCACCGGCGTGTCCAGCCGCAGGTCGTAGCCGCCCAGCTCGATGGTGCCGGCCACGCGCAATTCATCGCCCAGGCGCGACATGGCGCACTTCACCTCGTCGTCGATGGTGCTCACGCTGGGAGCGAGTTCCGGCTTCAGGATTCTGAAGGTCGCGCTGTAGCCCTTGCCGGGGTAGATCGGCAGGTCCACGCCCACGGTGCGCAGCAGCGGCGCGCTGTATGAACCGCATGCCACCACCACCGCGTCGGCTTCGATGCGGCGCGCCACGCCGGTGGCCCGGTCGCGCACCTGCGCGGCACGCACTTCGCCGCCCACCTTTTCCAGTCGCACGATGTCATGGCCGAAGAGGAACTGGGCACCGTGCTTGGCGGCACGGGCGGCCAGTTGCTCGGTGAACACGCGCGCATCGCCGCTTTCGTCGCTGGGCGTGTAGGTGCCGCCGACGATGCGGTGCGCGAAGGGGCGGAAGGCCGGCTCGATGGCCAGCAGCTCGTCGCGCGAGACCACTCGGCGGTTGACGCCGTACTGCTGCATCAGCCGGGCGCCCACCTCCGCGTCGGCCATCGCGGCTTCGTCGGTGTAGTAGTGGGCGATGCCGCGCTCCAGGCGGTGGTATTCGATGCCGGTGGCGCGCACCACGTCCTTCAGCGCCGCGTGGCTGTACGAGCCCAGCGCCACCAGCTGGCGCACGTTGCGCTCGAACGCGGCGTCGTTGCACTGGGCCAGGAACTGCAGGCCCCAGCGCCATTGCTGCCAGTCCAGCTGCGGGCGGAACAGCAGCGGTGCGTCGTTGCGGAACATCCACTTGAGCACCTTGCCGGGCGCGTGCTTGTTGGCCCAGGGCTCGCAGTAGCTGACCGAGATCTGGGCCGCGTTGGCGAAGCTGGTTTCGCGGGCCGCCGCGTCCTGCCGGTCGACGACGGTCACGTCGTGGCCGCGTTCGAGGAGGTGCCAGGCGGTGCTGGTGCCGATGATGCCGGCGCCGAGGACGAGGACGTTCATGCAGCCAGTTTGGGAGAAGTTGCCGCCTGCATCAAGGAAACTTAAACTGACAGCAAAACCATCAGAGGAACTTATGAGCGCCTACGACCCCGCCGCGCTGGAATGCCTGGCCGCCATCGTCGAGGAGGGCGGCTTCGAGCGGGCGGCGCGGCGGTTGTCGATCACGCAGTCGGCCGTCTCGCAGAGGCTGCGCGCGCTCGAGGCGCAGGTGGGCACGGTGCTGATCGTTCGCAGCCGGCCGCTCAAGCCCACGGCCGCGGGCCAGCTGCTGCTCAAGCACACCAAGCAGCTGAGGCTGCTGCGCGCCGACCTGGAGCGCGACCTGCGCGACCTGGCGCCCAGTTCCACCGGCGGCATGCGTGAGGACGAGCGCGTGGCCATCGCGGTGAACGCCGACAGCATCGCGACGTGGGCGCTGCCGGCGCTGGGCACGCTGGCCAAGCAGGGCTTGCCGATGGAGCTCATCACCGACGACCAGGACTTCACCCACGAGTGGCTGCGCGAAGGGCAGGTGCTGGGTTGCGTCACCACGCTGAAGCAGGCCCTGCGGGGGTGCAAGGTGGTGGGCCTGGGCGCGATGGACTACATCGCCGTCGCCAGTCCCCAATGGAAGCCGGCGCAGGGCACGGGACTCACCGCGCACAACTTCCGCGACGTGCCTTTCGTCTCGTTCAACCGCAAGGACGACATGCAGAGCGAGTTCATCGCCAAGGCCTTTGGCCTGCGGCGCGTGTCGCTGCGGCAGCTGTTCGTGCCCAGCTCCGAAGGCCAGGTGCGCGCGGTGTTGGCCGGCTGGGGCGTCAGCGTGGTGCCGGAGCTGCTGGTGCGCGGCCTGATGGAGCAGGGCCAGCTGGTGGACGCGCTGCCCGGGCAACGCCTGCCCATCGAGCTGTACTGGCACTGCTGGAACCTGCAGTCGGAAGTGCTGGACGCGCTGACGCAGGCGCTGGTGAGCACTGCTTCACAGGCTCTGGCCCAGCATTAGAATTTTCCGCATGAACAGCACCGTGGCCGCCCGGCCTTCGTTCAAGGAGCAGATGCTGGCCGCGCGCGAAGAGGCCATCATCCAGAACGTCAACCGGCTGCTGGCCGAAAAAGGCTTCGACGCCATGACGGTGGACGAGGTCGCGGCAGCGGTGGGCATCGCCAAGGCCAGCCTCTACAAGCATTTCCAGAGCAAGGAGGACCTGGCCGCCGCGGCCATGGTGCGCGTGATGACGCGCGCGCAGGAATTCCTGGACGGCATCGACGCCGCGCTGCCGCCGCTCGACAAGCTCAAGGCCGTGGTGCGCTGGATGCTGCAGGCGCAGCTGGCCGGCCAGATGCCTTCGCTGCCCAGCCAGAACTCCTCGCTGCGCTCCGCGCTCATGGGCCACCGCGGCTACATCGACGCGCTGGTGCGCGTCAGCGACCGGCTGGGCGAGTGGATCGAAGCGGCGCAGCGTGCCGGCGCGCTGAACGCTTCGTTGCCGCCGCTGGGCGTGCTGTACACGCTCTATGCGCGCGCCTGCGATCCCGTGGTCGAATTCCTCAAGGGTGCCGGGCAGCACACCGACGAGCAGATCGTCGCGCTGGTGCTGACGACCTGCTTCGACGGGCTCAGCGCCCGCTGACGCGCGGCACTTCCACCAGCAGGTGCGGCAGGAAGACGTCCTGCTCGCCCTTCCTCGCATAGCCCAGGGGATTCGCCACCACGCGCGTGGACCCGATCACGTAGTCGTTCGGGCAGTGCAGGTGGCCATGCACCCACAGATCGGCCAGCGGCACCAGCTCGTCCAGCGAATTGCAGAAACCCGCGGTGCCGGGCGTGAGGCCGTAGCGCGGGTCGGCGCTGCGCAGCGAAGGCGCGAAGTGCGTCACCGCGACCGTCGGCCCGTCGAAGGGCTGTGCCAAAGCCGGCTTCAGCCACGCTTCGCATTCCAGGCCCAGCTCGCGCCATTGTTCGGCCAGCAGCGGTTGCCCGCGCCGCGTCGCGGCGGTCTTCGTCAGATAGAAGTCGGCGGCGCGGAAAGCCTTCTCGCGCTGCTTCAGTGCCCGCGTGGTATCGGGCGCCTGCACAGCCAGCGCATCGAAGTCGGCCCACAGCGTGGTGCCCACGAAGCGCACGCCATCGATGACCAGCGTCTCGCGTTCCAGCCAGGTGATGCCCAGCCGGTCGCAGGTTTCGCGCAGCCGCGCGTGCGCTTCGTCCCAGTCGAGCCCGTCGTACTCGTGGTTGCCGGGCACGAACAGCACCGGCACCGGCCAGCCGTGCCGGGGCGAAAACCTTCCCAGGCCGAAATCGCTGTCGGGCAACTTGCTGCCGGGCTGGTACGAGCCGACGTCGCCGGCCAGCACCAGCAGGTCGGCGCCGGGTGCGGGCGAGAACTGTTGCTCGGGCTGGGTTTCTAGGTGCAGGTCGGACAGCAGCTGGAACTTCACCCCGCCATTGTCAGGCGGGCCTTGGCCAGGTGGCGCTGCGTCACGTCGGTCCGGCCCTTGCGGCGGATGGCTCATGCCGGTCGCAACAGCACCCATGCACATCCGGCATGAAGAGATGGCCGGGTTAGAGTGGAATTCCTAGGGTTAACCCCTATCCTTCAAGAACCGATCCAACAACGCACCCACGAGGTGCCTCAACCATGTTCTCGCTGATCAATGCCATCGCCCGCCTGCTGAGCCAGCCCGCCGCCCCCGGCGCGGACGCGCCTGTGCGCGAACTGTTCGAAACCGCCGGTGCCCGCGCCGGCCACGACCTGAGCGAAGCCCGCGCCCTGCGCGCCGCCGCCCAGGCGTACATGCGCGTGGTTCGCTGAGCCAACGGCTCAGTAGCGCTCGATCTCAAAGGCCTTCTGCGCGGCGGCCGCAACCGCCAGCCGCAGCCACGCATGCTCGCTGCGGTGCCCCTGGCGGTGATGCCAGAGCGAGTCGACGTGCACCCGCTGCACCTCGAAGGGCAGGTCGCGGAACACCAGTTCATCGGCCATGCCGGTCGCGCTGATGAAGTGCCGCGGCAGCACGGTGAGCAGGTCCGAAGTGGCCACCACCCGGCCGGCGGTGAAAAACTGGTTGACGGTCAGCACGATGCGCCGCTGCCGCCCCTGGGCGGCCAGCGACTCGTCGATGAAGCCGTAGGGCCGGCCGGAGAAGCTCACCAGCAGGTGATGGGCGGCGCAGAACGCGTCCAGCGTGAGCGGCTGGTTGGCCAGCGGATGCCCGCTGCGCATCACGCACACGTAGTAGCCCTCGTACAACCGCTGGTGGTCGAAAGGCGCGACGTTGCCGGCCTGCGAGCGCGCCGTGAGGTCGGCCAGCACGGCCGGGAAGAAGCCGACCGCCAGGTCGATCGCACCTTCGTCCAGCAGGCGACGGGGGTCGCGGGTGGTCAGCGGCAGCACCCGCATGGAGACGCCCGGCGCGTCGCGCTCGATGATCTCCACCAGGCCAGGCATCAGCTTGGCGGCGGTCGCATCCGCCATCGCCAGCACGAACGTGGTGTTCGCTTTCGAAGCGACGAACTGGCCCGGCGAGAGCGCCGCTTCCAGCTGCCGGAGCGAGTCGCTGACGGACGGCCAGAGCTCCAGCGCGCGGGGGGTCGGTTCCACGCCGTAGCCGCTGCGCACCACCAGCCGGTCGCCCAGGGTGTCGCGCAGCCGGTTCAGCGCATTGCTGACCGCCGGCTGGGTCATGGACAGGTTCCTGGCGGCGCGGGTGAGGTTGCGCTCGGCCATCACGGCATCGAAGACGCGCAACAAATTCAGGTCGAAGGTGCGGAAATTCGGCATGACTATCTTTATCTTGAATGATAGTCATCACCACTCTTGATTTGGAAAATATCAGGTCAAACCCTAATCTAACGCCTGTGCCCGGGCGTCCGGGCTTCAGAAGGAGAGAAAAACATGACCAGCTTCGTTCACGTCGAACAGCCCACCCAGCACCCCGGCGTCGCCCGCATCGGCCGCGCCGTCTCTGCCCTGCATGACATCGGCCGCGAATTCGACGGCAACCGCGGCGCCGCCACCCTGCTGCTGGCTGCCATCGTTTCCGCGCTACTCGTGGTCGCCAACCAGGTGGTCGACACCTGGTCCGAAGGCCACCTGCTGGCCGCCTGGATCGTGATGTGGACCCTGGCCTTCGCCGCGCTGGCGCTGCTGGCCGCGCCGGCCCGCCGTGCCGCCACCGCGCTGCGCGCCTACTGGGCCGAAGCCGCCGTCGCCCGCCGCCAGGCTCGTGAAGACCGCCGCCTGTGGGAAGTCGCGCTGAGCGACGCCCGCGTGATGGCCGACTTGAGCCGCGCCATGTCGGCCGACGCTTCGCGCGACCTGCGCGCCTACTACTGATCGCGATGCTGCTGCTCTCGGCGCTGAGGAACCTGCTGGCGGTGCTGCCAGCGCCGCTGCGCGCCCGGCTCGACGCCGCGGCGCGGCGGGATGCGGAGCGCCGGGCCGAAAGGCGCCGGCAGCGGTTGCTGGCCGGCGCGCGGCACTGAACTTGAAGGGCCCGACCGTCGGCGCGTCGATCTGCTTCTACGCCATCGACAACGCCGCGGCGGACCGCAAGGGTGCCAAGGTCGCGGCGCAGGCGGGCTCCACCCGTACGCTGTGCCTGCGCCCATGATCACGGTCCCCAACACGGACTGAATCCGCGATCCACCAAAGAAAGAGCCGCCCTCGGGCGGCTCTTTCTTTGGTGCGGCGTTGAACTCAGGCGGCCAGCCGCTTCTCGATCGTGGCCTTGGTCTCCGTCAGTTCCGGCGGCAGGTGGTAGGCCAGCTGCTTGAACAGTTCGGCGTGCAGTTCCAGCTCCTTCTGCCAGGCGGCCTTGTCGATGCTGGTGACCGACTTGAACTGGTCGCGCGAGAAGTCCAGGCCCGTCCAGTTGAGTTCCTCATACGCCGGGCTCACGCCGAAGACGTGCTCGTCGCCCCTGGCCTGGCCTTCGATGCGGTCGATCATCCACTTGAGCACGCGCATGTTCTCGCCGTAGCCGGGCCAGACGAACTTGCCGTCTTCGCCCTTGCGGAACCAGTTGGTCGTGTAGATCTTCGGCAACTTCGCGCCGGACGCCTGCAGGCTCGAACCCAGCTTCAGCCAGTGCTGGAAGTAGTCGGCCATGTTGTAGCCCGTGAAGGGCAGCATGGCGAACGGGTCGCGGCGCACCACGCCCTGCTGGCCGAACGCCGCGGCGGTGGTCTCGGAGCCCATGGTGGCGGCCATGTACACGCCTTCCACCCAGTTGCGCGCCTCGGTCACCAGCGGCACGGTGGTGGAGCGGCGGCCGCCGAAGATGAACGCGTCGATGGCCACGCCCTTGGGGTCGTCCCAGGCTTCGTCCAGCGCGGGGTTGTTGGTGGCGGCCACGGTGAAGCGCGCGTTGGGGTGCGCGGCCTTGGCGCCGCTTTCCTTGGCGAGTTCCGGCGTCCAGTCCTTGCCCTGCCAGTCGATGGCGTGCTTCGGCGCCGGTCCCATGCCTTCCCACCACACGTCGCCGTCGTCGGTCAGCGCGACGTTCGTGAAGATCACGTCGCGGTCCAGGCTGTCCATGCAGTTGGGGTTGGTGTCGTGGTTGGTGCCCGGGGCCACGCCGAAGTAGCCCGCTTCCGGGTTGATGGCGTACAGGCGACCGTCCTGGCCCGGCTTGATCCAGGCGATGTCGTCGCCGATGGTGGTGACCTTCCAGCCTTCGAAACCCTTGGGCGGGATCAGCATCGCGAAGTTGGTCTTGCCGCACGCCGAAGGGAACGCGGCGGCCACGTGGTACTTCTTGCCTTGCGGGTTGGTCACGCCCAGGATCAGCATGTGCTCGGCCAGCCAGCCTTCGTCGCGGCCCATGGTGGAAGCGATGCGCAGCGCGAAGCACTTCTTGCCCAGCAGCGCGTTGCCGCCGTAACCGGAGCCGTACGACCAGATCTCGCGCGTTTCGGGGTAGTGGACGATGTACTTGGTCTTGTTGCAGGGCCAGGACGTCTCGTCCTTCTCGCCCGGCTGCAGCGGCGCGCCGACGGTGTGCACGCAGGGCACGAACTCGCCTTCCACGCCCAGCACGTCGTAGACGGCCTTGCCCATGCGGGTCATGATGCGCATGTTCACCGCCACGTACGGGCTGTCGGACAGCTCGATGCCGATGTGGGCGATGGGCGAGCCCAGCGGGCCCATGGAGAACGGCACCACGTACATGGTGCGGCCTTTCATGCAGCCGTCGAACAGCGGCTGCAGCGTGGCGCGCATCTGCGCGGGATCCATCCAGTTGTTGGTCGGGCCGGCGTCTTCCTTCTTCGCCGAGCAGATGAAGGTGCGGTCTTCGACGCGCGCGACGTCGCTGGGGTCGGACCAGGCGAGGTAGGAATTGGGACGCTTGGCGGGATCCAGCCGCTTGAAGGTGCCCGCGTCCACCAGCTGCTGGCACAGGCGGTCGTATTCCTCCTGGCTGCCGTCGCACCAATAGACGGATTCGGGCTTGCACAGGGCGACCATGTCGGCCACCCAGGCGATCAGCTTGGCGTTGCGCACGTAAGGGGGCGCCTTCACGTTCAGCCCCTGCATCACCGGTGAGTTCATCGAAAAAGCTCCTGAAACAAAGAAACCTGGTTTCAGAAAGGAGCTCTGCAGCGGGGGCCGAGCGCGCCTTTTTGAAACCGGGCTTGGCTCAGTCGGCGTGGGCGCGTCCGTCAGGGGCGGCAGGGTCGCTGCATGTCCGCTTTTCGCGCCGGGGGTCGGCTGGAACAAAAGATTCTAGGGAGCCTGAACTGATCTGGGCTCCAGGCACACGGCGATTCCATGCAAAACAGGCATGACCTTATGCGCACGAATTTCTGAGTCAGCCAAAAGCAAACAGCCCGGCAGAGCCGGGCTGTTTTGGATGGGTTCGGGGACCCGTTCAGGCCATGTACACGGCGATGAATGCCAGCAGGAACATCAGCACGCCGCCGACGATGGGCAGGACGAGGGGGATGACGGGGACGACGCCTTCCACGGGGTCGTGCGGCTCGTGGGCTTCGCCGTGGGTGTGGCGGGGTTCGGTGCTGGCCATGATGGGTCGGTTCCTGGGGAAGCGCCGATTCTAGCGGGCGCGCCGGGGCGCGATTCCTACAGCAGGGCGTAGGTGGTGCTGGCGCGGCAGACACTCTTGCCGTCCTGCGCGCCGCGGATGTCGATCTCGCCGAAAGCCAGCGCCTTGCCCGCGCGGATGATGCGGGCCTGCACCAGCCCGTCCTGCGCCGACAGCGGCTTGAGGAAAGCCGTGTTCAGCTGCACCGTGGTGCAGGGCCGGAACTCGCCGAAGTGGTTGATCAGCGCCAGCACCATCGCGGTGTCGGCCGCGGCCATCATGGCCTGCCCGCACAGCATGCCGCCCACGCGCGACAGCTGGTCGCTTTGCGGCAGGCGCAGCGTCACGCTCTCGGCATCGAAGGATTCAGCGCGCAGGTTCAGCGCCTGCACCCAGGGCGCGAAGTACTCGGGAAGGGCGGCTTGCAGCTGGTCGAGCGTCATGGGCCGCGATCATACGAAGGTGCGCTACTGCCGCTCCGCCTGGAAGCCCGCATTGCGCAACGCCGCGAGCACCGCCTCAATGTGGTCCGGCCCGCGGGTCTGGATCACCAGCTCGATCTCCACGTTCTGCGCCGCCAGCATGGTGAAGGCGCGCTGGTGGTGGACTTCGTTCACGTTGGCGCCGGCTTCGGCCACCGTGGCGGTGATGCGCGCCAGCGAGCCCGGCACGTCGCGCGCGCTGACGCGGATGCGCGCCAGGCGCCCCGCGCGCACCATGCCGCGCTCGATGATGGCCGCCAGCAGCAGCGGGTCGATGTTGCCGCCGCCCAGCACCAGCCCGACGGTGCGTCCCTTGAAATGCTCCGGGTGCTTCAGCATCGCCGCCAGCCCGGCGGCGCCCGCGCCTTCCACCAGGGTCTTCTCGATCTCCAGCAGCAGCACGATGGCGTGCTCGATGTCGCCTTCGTCCACCAGCACGATGTCGTCGACGCAGCGCTGGATGATCTCGCGCGGCACCTGGCCCGGCGTGCCCACCGCGATGCCTTCCGCGATGGTCGACAGGCCCTGCGGCAGCTGCGCGCCCTTGACGGCGTTGTACATGTTGGGAAAGCGCAGCGTCTGCACGCCGATCACCTGCATCGAAGGCCGCAGCGCCTTGGCCGCCAGCGCCATGCCCGCGATGAGGCCACCGCCGCCCACCGACACCACCAGCGTGTCGAGCTCGGGCACGTCGGCCAGCATCTCCAGCGCGGCGGTACCCTGGCCGGCCACGATGGTTTCGTCGTCGTACGGATGCACGAAGACCAGCTTCTCGCGCTCGGCCAGCGCCAGCGCATGCGAACGCGCCTCGTCCAGCGTGTCGCCGTGCAGCACCACCTCGGCGCCGAAGCTGCGCGTGCGCTCCACCTTCACGCCGGGCGTGAAGCGCGGCATGACGATGACGGCGCGGATGCCCAGCCGCTGCGCGTGGTAGGCCACGCCCTGCGCGTGGTTACCCGCGCTCATCGCGACGACGCCGCGCGCACGCTCTTCCGCGCTCAGCTGGGTCAGCTTGTTGCAGGCGCCGCGCTCCTTGAAGGATGCGGTGAACTGGAGGTTTTCGAACTTGAGGAAGACGCGGGCGCCGGTCAGCTGTGAGAGGGTTTGCGATTCCACGCACGGCGTGCGTAGCACCTGGCCCTGCACGCGGTCGGCGGCGGCGCGGATGTCGGCGAGTTGCAGCATGGCCCCATTGTCGTGCGAGTGCAGGTGGGCCGAGTGGCCATAACTTCTCACCACAGGGCATCAAGCCGGGTTATCGTTGCGCCGCGGGTCCACCTCACCACCGGGCCCGGCAGGAGGCCGCACCCATGGTCAAGCGTTCGGTCGATGCGCAGGCGCTCCCCTCGCCGGGACTGAAGGAAGCGCCCGTGCTGGACCTGATGTGCTCGCATTTCGTGCTGACGCTCGCGGCCAAGCAGGGCGGCAAGTTCAACGTGCGGCGCGACCTGAACGGGCTGCTGTCGCTGGCCGGCCGCCACCTCGTGTGGCCGGCGCCGGCGCTGGTCCGGCTGCGTGAGTTCCTGGGCCGCCGCTGCAAGGACAACGAGTTCTGGCGCGGCCACGAGCAGCTCGCCACGAATGAGTTTCTGGAGCGCCACGGCGTGTGGCGCGGCCCGTACGAGGAAGGCACGCTCTTCTTCTACCTGGACGAGTACGCCAAGGACCAGCCCAAGGACCTGCTGTCCGTGCTCACCGTCACCGGCGAGTGGCTGACGCATGCGCTGAAGAAGCAATCGACGCTGGTCGAGAAGAACATCGACGCGCTCTCGGGGCTGCTGCAGCTGAACAAGGCCGAACGGGCGCTGCTGCTGTACGGCACGTTGGCGCGCTACCAGCGCGATCTGCGCAGCATCCTCGTCGAGTTCAAGGTCAACAACGCGCCGGAAGCGTACGCCGCCATCGCCGATATCGCGGGCGTCAACGCGGCCGACGTGGGCGAGGCGCTTCGCGCGGGCTCGCGGCTGGAGCGCATCGGCCTGGTGGAGAACCTGATCTCCGAGCACAACATCACCGACCTGGCCGACCTGATGAAGGTCAGCGAGAAACTGCCGCCGGTGCTGATGCGCGAGTACCGCGACCAGAGCGAGCTGATGGCGGTGTTCACCCGCCCGTGCGCGAAGAGCGGGCTCTCAGTGTCCGATTTCGAGTTCGTGGAAGAAGACGCCCAGGTGCTGCGCGCGCTGTTGCGCAACGCGGTCGCGCGCAAGGAGCCTGGCGTCAACGTGCTGCTTTACGGCCCGCCCGGCACCGGCAAGACGGAACTGGCCAAGGTGGTGGCGCAGGCCGCGGGGCTGGAACTGTTCGAGGTGGAGTACGCCGACCGCGACGGCAATTCGCTCAGCGGCCGCGACCGCTACCGCTCGCTGCAGATCGCGCAGGTGTTCCTGAAGGGCAGCGCGCAGGCCGCGCTGCTGTTCGACGAAGTGGAAGACGTGTTCCCGCCCATCAGCTCCGAGGCCGCGCAGATCATTGCGCGTGCCGAGCAGGTGGCGGCACCGGCCAGCGGCAGCGTCAGTGGCAAGGCCTGGGTGAACCAGATTCTGGAATCCAACCCGGTGCCCACGATCTGGGTGACCAATCGCATCGAGCAGATCGATCCCGCTTTCCGCCGCCGGTTCGCCTACCACCTGGAGCTGAAGTCGCCGCCGCCCGGCGCGCGCGAAGGCCTGGTGCGCAAGACGCTGGAAGGCGTGCAGGTGTCCGACAAGTTCGTCGCCAAGCTCACCGGGCGCAAGGGCCTGACGCCTGCGCAGATCCGCACGGCGGTGCGCTTCGCCGGACTGGCCGTGACGGAAACCGCCTCGGCCGAAAGCCTGATCGAACGCCAGCTGCGCAATGCCGACCTTGCGCTGGGCAACGCGGCTGCGACCGCGCAGCGTCCCCCCGTCACCACCTGGGACCTGGGCATGCTCAACGTCGAAAGCCGCTTCGAAGTGCCGCGCATCGTGCAGGCGCTGCAGGCGCGCGGCCACGGCACGCTGTGCTTCTACGGCCCGCCGGGCACCGGCAAGACCGCGCTGGCCGAACACATCGCGCGCAGCCTGGACCGGCCGCTGCTGATCAAGCAGGCCAGCGACCTCATGAGCAAGTTCGTCGGCGAGACCGAGCAGAACATGGCCGCGATGTTCCGCGAGGCCGAAACCGAAAAGGCCGTGCTGCTGCTGGACGAGGCCGACAGCTTCCTGCAGGACCGCCGCGGCGCGCAACGCACCTACGAGGTGACCGAAGTCAACGAGATGCTGCAGGGCATGGAGCGCTTCGCCGGCATCTTCGTGTGCACCACCAACCTGCTGGACCGCATCGACCAGGCGGCGCTGCGGCGCTTCACTTTCAAGATCCGCTTCAAGCCGCTGACCATGGCCCAACGCGAGACCATGTTCACGACGGAGGCGTTGCGCGGCGATGCGCCGGCGCTGACGCCGGACATCCGTTCACGGCTGGCGAAGCTGGACCAGCTGTGCCCCGGCGACTTCGCCGCGGTGAAGCGGCAGGTGGACATCCTGGGCGCGGGCGACTTCGCGCCCTTGGAATTCCTGGAGCAGCTGGAAGCCGAGCACCGCATCAAGCCGGAAGTGCGCGAAGCGCGGCCGATGGGGTTCACGCACTAGCGGCGCCTCAAACGGTGCCCAGCACCCGGATCACTTCCTCGCCGTACGCCTCCAGCTTTCGCGCCCCGATCCCGCTGATGCCCTGAAGGTCCTCGACCGACCCCGGCGCCAGCGCCGCGATGGCCGCCAGCGTTGCGTCGTGGAAGATCACATAGGCCGGCAGGTTGTGCGACTTCGCCACTTCGCTGCGCCAGGCCTTCAGCGCCGTGAAGCGCGCCTGGCCGGCATCGGTGAGCCCCGCGGCCACCGCCGGCGGCGCGCCGGAACGCTCGCGCTTCCTGCGCCCGCCCGACGACTGCGCCACCGACTCGCGCAGCGTGACCGGCTGCTCGCCGCGCAGCACCGCGCGCGAGCCTTCCGTCAGCCGCAGCGTGTTGAACGCCTCCGCGTCCACCGAGAGCGCGCCGATGGCGATGAGCTGGCGCATCACGCCGCGCAGCTGTTGTTCGCTGTACTCCGCGCCCAGCCCGAAGGTGGACACCTGCTCGTGGCGGAACTGCGCCACCTTGTCGGTCTTTTTCCCGCGCAGGATGTCCATCACGTGGCCGGCGCCGAAGCTGATGCCGCTCATCTGCTGCACGCGGTAGACGGTGGACAGCAGCTTGCGCGCCGCTTCCGTGCCGTCCCACACGTTGGGTGGCGACAGGCAGTTGTCGCAGTTGCCGCACGGCTGCGACGGCTCGCCGAAGTAGGCCAGCAGCCGCACGCGGCGGCAGTCGGTGGATTCGGCCAGCGTCAGCAGCGCGTCCAGCTTGCCGCGCATCACCTGCTTGAACTCTTCGCCGGCGGGGCTTTCGTCGATCATGCGGCGCTGGTTCACCACGTCCTGCAGGCCGTACAGCATCCAGGCCTGCGAGGGCTGCCCGTCGCGGCCGGCGCGGCCGGTCTCCTGGTAGTAGCCCTCGATGTTCTTGGGCATGTCCAGGTGGGCGACGAAGCGCACGTCCGGCTTGTCGATGCCCATGCCGAAGGCGATGGTGGCCACCATCACCACGCCGTCGTCGCGCAGGAAGCGGTCCTGGTGGCGCTGGCGCATCTCCGCGTCCAGCCCCGCGTGGTAGGGCAGGGCGTCCAGCCCGTGCGAGCACAGCATCTGCGCCGTTTCCTCCACGCGCTTGCGCGACTGGCAATACACGATGCCCGCGTCGCCTTCGTGCTCGGATTCGATGAAGCGCAGCAGCTGCGCCGACGGGTCCTTCTTCTCCGCGATGCGGTAACGGATGTTGGGCCGATCGAAGCTGCTGACGAATTGCCGCGCTTCCTGCAGCTGCAGCCTCTCGACGATGTCTTCGCGCGTCAGCGCGTCCGCGGTGGCGGTCAGCGCTATGCGCGGCACCTTCGGGTAGCGCTCGTGCAGCACCGCCAGCTCGCGGTACTCGGGCCGGAAGTCGTGGCCCCACTGGCTGACGCAATGCGCCTCGTCGATGGCGAAGAGCGACAGCCGCCCGTTCTCCTGCAGCCGGTCCAGCTGCGAGAGGAACCGCGGCGTGGTCACGCGTTCCGGCGCGGCGTAAAGCAGCGTCAGCTCGCCGCGCATCAGCTTGCGCTCGATGTCCTGCGCCTCTTCGTACGAGAGCGACGAATTCAGGAAAGCCGCCGCCACGCCCGCTTCGTGCAGGGCGCCCACCTGGTCGTGCATCAGCGCGATGAGGGGCGAGACGACGATGGTGACGCCCTTGCCATCGCCCTGCCGCGCGATGGCCGGGATCTGGTAGCACAGCGACTTGCCGCCGCCGGTGGGCATGAGCACCAGCGCGTCGCCGCCGGCGATGACGGCCTGGACGATGTCGGCCTGGTGGCCGCGGAAGGCTTCGTAGCCGAAGACCTGCTGGAGGATGGAAAGCGCGCTGCTGGACACGATTGGGCCGATTGTCCCCGTTCATTCGGGCCTAACCCGTACTTCCTACAATCACGGGACCATGAAAGCCCCCGTGTACACCCGAGGCCAGAACCTGCCCGCGTTGCTGGAGCAGCGCATCCTCCTGCTGGATGGCGCGATGGGCACCATGATCCAGCGGTTCAAGCTCACCGAGGCCGATTTCCGCGGCGAGCGGTTCAAGGACCACGGCAAGGACCTGAAGAACAACGGCGAGCTGCTGGTTCTGACCCGGCCGTCGGTCATCCGCGACATCCACGAGAGCTTTCTCGCGGCGGGCGCCGACATCATCGAGACCAACACCTTCGGCGCCAACGCGCTGGCGCAGGACGACTACGGCCTGGCCGAAATCTCGCGCGAGCTGAACGTCGAAGCCGCCCGCATCGCGCGCCAGAGCGCCGACAAGTTCAGCACGCCCGACAAGCCGCGCTTCGTCGCCGGCGCGCTGGGCCCGACCCCGCGCACGGCCAGCATCAGCCCCGACGTCAACGACCCCGGCGCGCGCAACGTCGACTTCGAGCAGCTGCGCGCCGCTTACTACGAGCAGGTGGAAGGCCTGGTGGAGGGCGGCGTCGACCTGCTGCTGGTGGAAACCATCTTCGACACGCTCAACGCCAAGGCGGCACTGTTCGCCATCGACGAGTATTTCGCCGACAGCGGCCAGCGCCTGCCCCTCGTCATCAGCGGCACGGTCACCGACGCTTCCGGCCGCATCCTCAGCGGCCAGACCGTCACCGCGTTCTGGTACAGCGTGCGCCACGCGCAGCCGCTGGCCGTGGGCCTGAACTGCGCGCTGGGCGCGGCGCTGATGCGCCCCTACATCCAGGAACTGGCCAAGGCCGCGCCGGACACCTTCATCAGCTGCTACCCCAACGCCGGCCTGCCCAACCCGATGGCCGAGACCGGCTTCGACGAGACGCCCGACGTCACCTCGCGCCTGCTGCGCGAGTTCGCGGCGGAGGGGCTGGTGAACATCGTGGGCGGCTGCTGCGGCACCACGCCGGAACACATCGCGGCCATCGGCCAGGCGGTGTCGCCGCTGCCGGCGCGCAGCCGCCAGCGCGAGTTCTTCTACAAGGAAGCGGCCTGAGCGGGGTCGCTGCGCCTCTGCGGCGGCAGGCCCGCTAAAATCAGCCCCTGCCAAGGAGCGTTGCAGCGGGCCCGTCGCCCGTCAGGCTTGGCGAGATCCGCAACGACGCTCACCTCGATGTCGCAACGAAGGTGAGCCGCATGTCTTCCTCCCCCCAAGTTCCCCCGCTGAAGCTGTCCGGCCTGGAGCCGGCGGCCATCGGTCCGGGCAGCCTGTTCGTCAACGTCGGCGAGCGCACCAACGTCACCGGCTCCAAGGCCTTTGCCCGCATGATCCTGGCCGGGCAGTTCGAAGAGGCGCTGGCCGTCGCGCGCCAGCAGGTGGAGAACGGCGCCCAGGTCATTGACGTGAACATGGACGAAGCCATGCTGGACAGCAAGGCTTCGATGGTGCGCTTCCTCAACCTCATCGCCAGCGAGCCGGACATCGCCCGCGTGCCGGTGATGGTGGACAGCTCCAAGTGGGACGTGATCGAGGCCGGCCTGCGCTGCCTGCAGGGCAAGGGCATCGTCAACTCCATCTCGATGAAGGAAGGCGAAGCCGAGTTCCGCCGGCAGGCCACGCTGGTCCGGCGCTATGGCGCCGCCGCGGTGGTGATGGCTTTCGACGAGAAGGGCCAGGCCGACAGCTACGAACGCAAGATCGAGATCTGCGAGCGGGCCTACCGCATCCTGGTGGACGAAGTCGGCTTCCCGCCCGAGGACATCATCTTCGACCCCAACATCTTCGCCATCGCGACGGGCATCGAGGAGCACAACAACTACGCCGTGGACTTCATCGAAGCCACGCGCTGGATCAAGCAGAACCTGCCGGGCGCCAAGGTGTCGGGCGGCGTTTCGAACGTCAGCTTCTCGTTCCGCGGCAACGACCCCGTGCGCGAAGCCATCCACACCGTGTTCCTGTACCACGCCATCAAGGCCGGCATGGACATGGGCATCGTCAACGCCGGCATGGTGGGCGTGTACGACGACGTCGAGCCGCAGCTGCGCGAGCGCGTGGAAGACGTGGTGCTCAACCGCCGCCCCGACGCCGGCGAGCGCCTGGTGGAGATCGCCGAGCAGGCCAAGGGCGCGGCCAAGGACGAAGGCAAGAAGAACGAATGGCGCGGGCTGCCGGTGGAGCAGCGCCTGGCGCACGCGCTGGTGCACGGCATCACCGACCACATCGTTCCCGACACCGAGGAGATGTACCGCAAGATCATCGCGCAGGAGGGTGGCCGCCCGCTGCACGTGATCGAAGGCCCGCTGATGGACGGCATGAACATCGTGGGCGACCTGTTCGGCGCCGGCAAGATGTTCCTGCCGCAGGTGGTGAAGTCGGCGCGCGTGATGAAGCAGGCCGTGGCCCACCTCATTCCCTACATCGAGGAAGAGAAGAAGCAGCAGGAAGCGGCGGGCGAGGACGTGCGCGCCAAGGGCAAGATCGTCATCGCCACCGTCAAGGGCGACGTGCACGACATCGGCAAGAACATCGTCACGGTGGTCCTGCAGTGCAACAACTTCGAGGTCGTGAACATGGGCGTGATGGTCCCGTGCCACGAGATCCTCGCGCGCGCCAAGGTCGAAGGCGCGGACATCGTCGGCCTGTCCGGACTGATCACGCCTTCGCTGGAAGAGATGCAGTACGTCGCCAGCGAGATGCAGAAGGACGAGCACTTCCGCGTGAAGAAGATCCCGCTCTTGATCGGCGGCGCCACCACCAGCCGCGTGCACACGGCGGTGAAGATCGCGCCGCACTACGAGGGCCCGGTGGTGTACGTACCAGACGCTTCGCGCAGCGTGGGCGTGGCGACCAACCTGCTCTCGGAGCAGGCGGCGAAGTTCATCTCGGACGTCGAGACCGACTACGAGAAGGTGCGCCAGCTTCACGCCAGCAAGAAGCAGGTGCCGCTGTGGCCGCTGGCCAAGGCGCGCGCCAACAAGACGCCGCTGGACTGGACGTCGTACACGCCGCCCAAGCCCAAGTTCATCGGCCGCCGCGTGTTCCGCAACTTCGACCTGGCGGAACTGGTGAAGTACATCGACTGGGGCCCGTTCTTCCAGACCTGGGACCTGGCCGGCCCGTTCCCGGCCATCCTGAAGGACGAAGTCGTCGGCAGCGAAGCGGTGCGCGTGCTGTCCGACGGCCAGCGCATGCTCAAGCGCCTGGTGGAAGGCCGCTGGCTCACCGCCAACGCGGTCATGGGCATCTGGCCGGCCAACACGGTGAACGACGACGACATCGAGCTGTACACCGACGAGTCGCGCTCGCAGGTGGCCATGACCTGGTACGGCCTGCGGCAGCAGACCGAGAAGCAGGCGGTGGACGGCGTCATGCGGCCCAGCCGCTCACTGGCCGACTTCGTGGCGCCGCGCGGCGCGGGCAACGACTACGTGGGCGCCTTCGCGGTCACGGCGGGCATCGGCGCCGACGTGAAGGAGCAGTATTTCCTCAAGGACCACGACGACTACTCGGCCATCATGCTCAAGGCGCTGGCCGACCGCCTGGCCGAAGCCTTCGCCGAATGCCTGCACCAGCGCGTGCGCACCGACCTGTGGGGCTACGCGGCCGGCGAGCAGCTGTCCAACGAGGAAATGATCGCGGAGAAGTACCAGGGCATCCGCCCCGCGCCCGGCTATCCGGCCTGCCCGGACCACAGCGTGAAGGGCGACCTGTTCCGGCTGCTGCAGGCGCAGGAGATCGGCATGGACCTCACCGAAAGCCTGGCGATGACGCCCGCGGCCAGCGTCAGCGGCTTCTACCTGAGCCACCCTCAAGCCAAGTACTTCAACGTCGGGCGCATCGGCACCGACCAGCTTCACGACCAGGCGCAGCGCCGCGGCGCGGACGAGTCACAGCTGGAGAGGCTGCTGGCGCCCAACCTGTCGTAGGGGTCCGCGTCGGCGCAGTCCCACCGCGGTTGCCATGCGCGACCGATAAGCGCGCAGGCGGCGGTGCGCGACGCTGCGCCCATGGCAGGGGCAAACCGGGTTCAAGTCACCGAACGGCTGCAGCGCGTGGCACAGCCGGCGCGGCCGCTGTACCGCGCGGCCATGCTGTGGCGCGATGCCGGGGGCATGCGCATGAGCGCCGCGATGTCGTTCTACGGCATCCTCAGTCTCGCGCCGCTGCTGCTGGTGATGGTGGCCGTGCTGGGCTGGTGGCTCGACCGGCAGATGCTGGCCGACACGCTGGTCTCGCAGATCGGTGGCCTGGTGGGCGCCCAGGGCGCCGCGGTGATCCAGCAGGCGCTGGACAGTGCCAGGCAGCCCGGTGAAGGCATCGTCGCCACGCTGGCCGGCTTCGGCGTGCTGCTGTTCGGCGCGACGGGCGTGTTCGGTGAACTGCAGGAGGCTTTCGCGCGCGTGTGGGCCGATGGGGGTCCCGCGCCCAAACCGGGTTGGCGGCACACCGCGTCGCTGCGCCTCCGCGGCGTGGCGTACATCCTGGCTTTCGGCTTCCTGCTGCTGGTGTCGCTGGTGGTGTCCACGCTGCTGTCGGTGTTCTCCGGCTGGCTCGGCGGTTGGGCGCTGCTGGCGGTGGCGGGCAAGCTGCTGAACGAGGCGGTGTCGCTGGGCCTGTGCACGGCGCTGTTCGTGTCGCTGATGCGCCTGTCCGCGGGCCACAAGCCCGGCATGCGCTACCTGGTGCTGGGCGGCGTGGTGGGCGCGGTGCTGTTCGGCGTGGGACGGCAGCTGCTGTCGATCTACCTGTCGAAGGCGGCGGTGGTCTCGGCGTACGGCGCGGCAGGGTCGCTGGTCGTGCTGCTGATGTGGATCTATTTCTCTTCGGCCGTGCTGCTGTTCGCCGCGGCTTGCGCGAAGGCGACCGAAGAAGCGCGGCGCGCCGGGGGCGCACCCAAGGTGCCCTTGCGGCCCAACGGCTACCCGCACCTGCGCGCCGTCGGCGGCACGCGGCACTCGCGGTACCACTGAGTCAGTTTGCGGCGTCCATCCGACGGGGCAAGCACATCGTCGGCGAAATCCGTTGTCAGCTGCTCGCGACGCGCAGGGAATCGAGCACCTCGTTCCAGATGGCGTTCTTGGCGTCGTCCTGCGCCAGGTCGCTCTCCATCTCGATGGACATCTTCGGGTGGTCGGCGGACCTGGCCATTCCCGCGTACGTCCAAAGGAAGTAGAGCTGGCGGCTGTTTCCCTCGGCATGACGGAGGATCAGCTCCTCGCCTTTCAGCCCGGCCACCGTGCGGGATCGGTATTTCTGTGCGACGAGGCTGCCCCGCAATCCCTCACCGGCCAGGGCCAGGGAGTCAGAGAGCCGATCCATGAGGCTCGGCCTCTTTTGCTGCTGGCTCAACGTCTTGGTGGTGATCGCCAGCTCGAGTCCGAGCGGATGTCCCGCGAAGCAAGCCCGAGCCTCCTCCTTGAACTTCATGGGCAGGTCGACGCGGCCATGGTTCAGGTAGAACCAGTCTTTGCCCGCCACCGGCCACCGTTCCTGCGGCTGCGCAGGCCGATAGGCCTGGGCCATCCCGGTCAGGCGCGCGGCCCACTCGCTCTCGCGATCCAGGTCCCCGTCGATCTGCATCCACACGTCGACGGGCCCGCTGCGCAGCAGCGCGCCCCAGGAGACGAGCTTCGGGTTGTCGTCCTCGTGGAAAAGCACGCCATGCAGGCCAGGGCCCAGTTCCCGCCGGGCTCGAATCTCTCCCTGCAGGTCCGAGGGGATTTCACGTCTCTTCCTGAGTGCCTCGATCCGGGCCAGCCGCTCGCTCCATACGCGCTGCCGGGCCTCGGCGTCGGGCTCCTTCCAGAAGGACTCTTCCAGGGAAACGTACTGGAGCGAGAAGGCGCTGGCCTTGCGGGCCATGGAGGCGGGAACATCCAGGCAGAAGCGGCCGACGCATTGGCGGACAAAAGGCTCTGCCGGCTGCGGCCTGGGCGGAAGGTCCTGGCGCGCAGCGGTCCCCGCGGCGTTGCGGGGAGGCGGCGTGTTGAAAGTGCTCCAGCCATGGGCGAGAGCCGGCGCGAACGTCAGGCCGCATGCGCCCGCGAGAAGAGAACGTCGATGCACAGGGGAGGGGTTCATGGAATCCCGGCAGGTGAGGTCGCCACGCGAGCTATTCGCGCATGTCCTGAATCCGGCGCTCGGTGTGTTTGACCAGGCATCCGTAGTGTTCGACGGGCCAGATCGAGCCGGATTCCTCGCGAGGTCCGGCTTCATACAGGCATGCCGCGTCCCGAAATGCCAGCCAGGCGCGCTGCGCATCGCGAAACCTGGTTCGCGTCGCAGGGTGCCGAAGCATCGGCAGCTTGGCCCGGTAGAGACGATTCAGTTCCTTGTCGACCTCTTCGAATCGCGCGGCGGCACACACGTTCATCGCCAGCTGATTGACGTTGCAGTCGCGCCGGCCCGCCGCTGGTTGTGCGTGCACGGGCACACTTGCCGACAGGCCCAGGAGAAGCACCGCGAACGAGGTCCATCCGGACGGTCGATCGCCTGGCGGACGGCCACCGCAGCGAAGTGTGCGAGATGCAGTGCCGTCAATGACGGCGGCGACCCCAAGGTATTTCCGTTCAGCTCCCATGGGGCGGTTCTATGATGGCTTCCGTCTTCGCGCCATCCTGCGCGGACAGTACCGCGACAGAGTCGCCAGCGACTGCCTTTCCCACGCCTTTGTTCCAGTGATCCTGCGGCGCCGGCGGCTTGGCTGGTGGTTGAGTTTCAGGCGTTGTTCACGCCGGCCAGCCCGCGCCGGTACTGCACCGCTTCCGCCACGTGCGGCACCTGCGCCTTGTCTTCCGCCGCCAGGTCGGCGATGGTCCGTGCCACCTTCAGCACGCGATGCGTGGCGCGGGCACTCCAGGCGAGCCGCGCGGCGGCGTGATCGAGGAAAGCCGCGGCGGCGCTGTCCAGCCGTGCGAACTCGTCTACTTCCGCACCTTGCAGCGCGTGATTGGGGCGGCCTTGCCGCGCCAACGCCCGGTCGCGTGCCGCCACGCAGCGGGCGCGCACCGCGGCGGTGGCTTCCCCCGGCGGCGCCCCCAGCAACTCGTGCGGCGACAGCGCCGGTACTTCCACGTGCAGGTCGATGCGATCGAGCAGAGGCCCCGACAGCTTGCCTTGGTAGCGTCCCACCTGGTCGGGAGAACAACGGCAACTGCGCTGCGGCGCGCCGCGCCAGCCGCAAGGGCAGGGGTTCATCGCGGCGATGAAGTGAAAGCGCGCGGGGAACTCGGCCCGGCGCGCGGCGCGCGCGATGGTGATCTGACCCGTTTCCAGTGGCTCACGCAATGCTTCGAGCGCGGCGCGCGGAAACTCCGGCAGCTCATCGAGGAACAGCACGCCGCGATGCGCGAGCGAGATCTCGCCGGGCCGCGGCGGCGACCCGCCGCCCACCAACGCCACCGCACTGGCGGAGTGGTGCGGGCTGCACGTGGGCCGCACGGCCCATTGCGCCAGCCGGAAGCGCCCGCTCAAGCTGGCGATGGCCGCGCTCTCCAGCGCTTCTTCCACCGGCATCGGCGGCAGCAGGCCGGCGAAGCGGTGCGCCAGCATCGACTTGCCGGACCCCGGCGGCCCCATCAGCAGCAGTGAATGCCCGCCTGCGGCCGCGATCTCCAGCGCCCGCTTGGCGCCGCTTTGGCCCTTGACGTCCAGCAGGTCCGGATACGCTGCCGTGCCCACCGGCGGCTGCGTCTGCACGCGCTGCCAGCCGTCGCCGGGTTCACCGGACGGCTCGGTCTGCAATTGCGCCACCACGTCCATCAGGTGCCGCGCCCGCCACACGCGCGCACCGGGCACCAGCGCCGCTTCTTCCGCGCTGCCGGGCGGCAGCACGAGTTGCGCGCCCGCACCCGCCGCATGCAGCGCCAGGCTCATCGCCAGCGCGCCGCGCACGGGCCGCAGCTCGCCTGACAGGGACAGCTCGCCCGCGAACTCGTAGTCGGCCAGCCGCGCGCCGTCCACTTGCCCGCTGGCCGCCAGGATGCCCAGCGCGATGGGCAGGTCGAAGCGGCCCGAGTCTTTTGGCAAGTCCGCAGGCGCCAGGTTCACCGTGATGCGCTTGTTGTGCGGGAAGTCCAGTCCGCAGGTAATGAGCGCCGCGCGCACCCGCTCGCGCGCCTCTTTCACTTCCACGTCGGCCAGGCCCACCAGCGTGAAGCTGGGCAGGCCGTTGGCCAGGTGCACTTCGACCTGCACGCGCGCCGCTTCCAGGCCCAGCAGCGCGCGGCTGCGCACCAAAGACAGGCTCATGTCCGCATTCCTCCCTGCTTGGGTGCATGGGCGGGCGTGGTGCGCGCCGGAAAGGCGGGCGCGCACCGGCGCGGTGCAACCCCGCGGCCATCCCATGCTGATCCGTGCCTTTAACGGGCGAAGCGCGCGGCCCAGCCATGGCGTGCTCCCCTGTTGTGACGGGCTGGTTACGGGTGGCACGCGTCCTGCTAAGTGCCTCCACAGAATTTTCCAAGACGGAGCGAGCCCCCATGAATCTGAAGTCCACCCTGCTGTTGTCCACCCTAGTGCTGTCCAGCGCGGCTTTCGCGCAGGCGAAGGCGCCGGAGCCGGACTACACGCTTTCCTACAACGTCGGCGTCGTGTCGGACTACCGCTACCGCGGCATCTCGCAGAGCGCGCGCGACCCCGCGCTGCAGGGCGGCATCGACTTCGCGCACAAGAGCGGCTTCTACCTGGGCACCTGGGCTTCGACCATCCAGTGGATCAAGGACTCGACGCCGGCGGACCGCGGCGCGGTGGAAGTCGACCTGTACGGCGGCTACAAGAGCTCGATCAACGACGACTTCTCGTATGACGTCGGCCTGCTGCAGTACTGGTACCCGCGCAACAACTACAAGCTGGCCACCGGCACCAACGCCAACACCACCGA
Organism: Ramlibacter humi; assembly: GCF_004681975.1. GTDB lineage: Bacteria > Pseudomonadota > Gammaproteobacteria > Burkholderiales > Burkholderiaceae_C > Ramlibacter > Ramlibacter humi. The sequence goes on along the minus strand of NZ_SMLK01000003.1, from coordinate 143,652 downwards.
GGTCTACGGCGCGCTGACCTACAAGATGTTCACCGCCAAGTACTCGCACGCGCTGACCGACCTGTTCGGAACGCCCAACAGCAGCGGCAGCGGCTACCTGGACCTGTCGGCCGGCTTCGATCTGGGCAGCGGTTTCACGCTGACCCCGCATGTGGGCTGGCAGCGCATCCGCGGTTTCGGCACCTACCGTGACCACGCGCTGACGCTGAACAAGGACTTCGGCAACGGCTTCAACGTCAGCGCCGCCCTCGTCGGCACCAACTGGAAGAGCCACTTCGGCACGCCGTACACGCTGCCCGGCAGCGGCACCACCGACCTGGGCAAGACCAGCCTGGTGATCGGCGCGAAATACAACTTCTGAGCAGGGCTCCAAAAGGAAAGGCCATGAAACTCGTCACCGCCATCATCAAGCCCTTCAAGCTGGACGAGGTGCGCGAAGCGCTCTCTGCCATCGGCGTGCAGGGCATCACCGTCACCGAGGTCAAGGGCTTCGGCCGCCAGAAGGGCCACACGGAGCTGTACCGCGGCGCCGAGTACGTCGTGGACTTCCTGCCCAAGGTGAAGATCGAAGCCGCCGTCGCCGACGACCTCGTCGAGCGCGTCATCGAAGCCGTGGAAGGCGCGGCCCGCACCGGAAAGATCGGCGACGGAAAGATCTTCGTCTACGACCTCGAGCAGGTCGTGCGCATCCGCACCGGCGAGACCGGCAAGGACGCCCTGTAGTACCCCATCCCACCGAAAAGAGACGACCACCATGAGAAAGCTTCTCGCCTCCCTGGCCCTCGGGCTGGGCCTCCTGGCCGGCAGCGCGGCGGTGCTGGCGCAGGCCCCGGCCGCGCCGGCGCCCGCTGCTGCTGCCGCTTCCACGCCAGCGGCGGATGCCAGCGCTCCTGCGGCTGCCGCTGCCGCCGTGCCCGCTGCCGCCGCAGCGGCTTCCGCGCCTGCCGCCGCCGCGGCGCCCACGCCGGTCCCGAACAAGGGCGACACCGCGTGGATGACCGTCGCCACCGCGCTGGTCATCTTCATGACCATCCCGGGCCTGGCCCTCTTCTACGGCGGCCTGGTGCGCAGCAAGAACATGCTGTCGGTGCTGATGCAGGTGTTCGTGGTCACGTGCATGATCTACGTGCTGTGGGCGCTGTACGGCTACAGCGTGGCCTTCACCGGCGGCAGCTCGTTCTTCGGCGGGTTCAGCAAGGTGTTCCTCGCGGGCATCACGCCAGACTCGGTGGCCGCCACCTTCAGCAAGGGCGTGGTGATCCCCGAGCTGACGTTCGTCGGCTTCCAGGCCACGTTCGCCGCCATCACCTGCGCGCTGATCGTGGGCTCGTTCGCCGAGCGCATCAAGTTCTCGGCCGTGCTGCTGTTCTGCGCGATCTGGTTCACGTTCGCCTATCTGCCCATCGCCCACATGGTGTGGTACTGGGACGGCCCGGATGCCATCACCGACGCCAAGTCGCTGGAGGCGGTGACCGCCGCCGCCGGCTGGCTGTGGGCCAAGGGCGCGCTCGACTTCGCGGGCGGCACCGTGGTGCACATCAACGCCGGCGTCGCCGGCCTGGTGGGCGCGTACGTCATCGGCAAGCGCGTGGGCTACGGCAAGGAAGCCCTGGCGCCGCACAGCCTGACCCTGACCATGGTCGGCGCCGCGATGCTGTGGGTGGGCTGGTTCGGCTTCAACGCCGGCTCCAACCTGGAAGCCAACGGCGCCGCCGCCCTGGCTTTCGTCAACACGCTGCTGGCTACCGCCGCCGCTGCGCTGTCGTGGATCGCCGGCGAAGCGCTGTCCAAGGGCAAGGCTTCGATGCTGGGTGCAGCTTCCGGCGCCGTCGCCGGCCTGGTGGCCATCACCCCGGCCTGCGGCTTCGTGGGCCCGATGGGTTCCATCGTCATGGGCCTGCTGGCCGGCCTGGTCTGCCTGTGGGGCGTGAACGGCCTCAAGCGCCTGCTGGGCGCCGACGACTCGCTGGACGTGTTCGGCGTGCACGGCGTGGGCGGCATCCTGGGCGCCCTGCTGACCGGCGTGTTCGCTTCGCCCTCGCTGGGCGGCACGGGCGTCTACGACTACGTGGCCAACAAGGTCAGCCCCGACTACTCCATCGGCGGCCAGGTGTGGATCCAGTTGCAGGGCGTGCTGACCACGCTGGTCTGGTCGTCCATCGTGGCGTTCATCGCCTACAAGATCGTCGACCTGGTGATCGGCCTGCGCGTCAGCGAAGAGGAAGAGCGCGAGGGCCTGGACATCTCGTCGCACGGCGAGACGGCGTACAACCGCTGAACCGTGAAAGGCCTGCGGGCCTTTCCGAATGCAAGTTCTCCTTTGGATGTTCGGCCCGCTTCGGCGGGCCGCTTTTTTTGCCTGGCGCTGTGTTTTCTGGCGTCATCCTCGCGCAGGCGGGAATGACGAAGAGCGGGCGTTACGCCAGGACTGGAAAAGCGAGCGTGGCCGTGCTCTCCGTGTACGAGAGCTCCACATCCTCCGCCCGCGCCATCGCATTCACCTCGCCCCACTCCATCGAGCGGTAGCTCAGCTTGCTGCCGTAGCCGCCGTCGCCTTCGGTGCGGATGAAGCGGATCTCGACGTGGATCACGTCTTCGCCGGTGCGCGCGCTGATCACGACGTCGGCCGGACCTTCCTGCGTGTCGGTCAGCGCGAGCAATGCGGCGGGCAGCAGCATGCGTGCGGCGGCGCGGCCCACGGGCTGGGGCAGTTCGCTCACCTCGGCGGCGAGGTTGAAGCCGCGAAAGCTGAAGTTGCTGTGCAGCAGGTCGACGCAGTCGCGCACGGCGGCGTCGAAAGGCATGGTGGCGCCGGGCTCGGGCGACATCCAGGTGATGACGTCCAGCACGTCCTTGGCCGCGGCCTTGGACAGGCTGTTGATCTTGGCCGCGCCGTCGTGGATGGCGGCGAGGTCGGGCGAAGCCGCGCGCGTGCGACGCTCCAGCAGCTCGGACACCATGCCGATGGGCTGCAGGTGGGCCACCATCTGGTGGCGGATGGCGGCGGCCAGGCGCCGCAGCAGCGCATAGCGCGCGGACTCCACCAGCATCAGCGTGGCCTGGGCGGAACTCGGGGTCGAAGCACTCATCGCGGACGATGGTAGCGGCTGCGCCAGCTCATCCGCTTGCCCCGGCCGCACAATCGGCCGATGGATCGCTGGCAGAGACTCACTTCGCAACCCGACGAATTGGGCGAGTCGCCGTTCTGGCATCCCCGGGAAGGGCGGCTCTACTGGGCCGACATCGCCGCTCGCGCGCTGAGGCGCATCGACCCTGCGAAAGGCGAGCCGCAAAGCTGGGCGATGCCGCAGGAGCCGGGTTGCTTCGCGCCCGCGAGCGCAGGCGGATTCGTCATCGCGCTGCGCGACGGCTTCTACCGCGCGCGCGAGTGGGGCGCGCCGCTGGCGCTGCTGCGGCATGCGGACCACGATCCCGCGACCACCCGCTTCAACGACGGCAAGGCCGATCCGCGCGGGCGCTTCTGGGCCGGCTCGCTGTTCGAGCCGAAGACGGCGCCTGCCGCTGAGTTGCTGTGCCTGGATGCGCACGAGGGCATGCGCCTGAAGCGCATGGCGGGCGGCTTGATCACCGCCAACGGCCTCGCGTGGTCGCCGGACGGCCGCACCGTGTACTGGGCCGACACGCAGGCGCACCGCATCCGCGCCTGGGACTGGGACGCCGATTTCAACGAGCTGCGCAACGAGCGAGTGTTCCACCAGTTCGAGCCCAAGCCCGCCGGCTGGAAGCCGGGCGATGCCGGCTACGGTGGCCGCCCCGATGGCGCCGTGGTGGACGCGGAGGGCTGCTACTGGTGCGCGATGTTCGAAGGCGGGCGCGTGGTGCGGTTGTCGCCGCAGGGCGAGCTGATCGAGAGCATCGACACGCCGGTGCTGTGTCCCACCATGCCCTGCTTCGGCGGGCCGGACCTGCGCACGCTGTATGTCACGAGCGCGGGCAAGCGCGATGCGCAGGAGAAAGCCGCGCGCCCCTGGACCGGCCACGTGGTCTGGACGCGCGTCGGTGTGCCCGGCCTGCCGGTCAATTTCTTCATCGACTGACCCCAAAAAGTTCAACGGCCGGGGCAGGGGCCACCGCCCGGCTGGCGCGTACCATCGGCAACCCATGGAAGCAGCGCTCGCCGACGCCATCGCCCGCATCCGCGCCGCCGCGGCGTCGGGCACGCGCCTGCGCCTGCGCGGCGGCGGCAGCAAGGACTTCTACGGCGAGCCGGCGCAAGGCGAAGTGCTGGACACGCGCGGGCTGTCGGGCATCCGCAGCTATGAGCCCAGCGAGCTGGTGGTCACCGTGGGCGCGGGCACGCCGCTCACGGTGCTGGAAGACGCGCTGGCGCAGGCCGGGCAGGAGCTGCCTTTCGAGCCGCCGCGTTTCGGCGGTGCCACGGTCGGCGGCATGGTCGCCACGGGCATTTCCGGCCCGGCGCGAGCCAGTGTCGGCAGCGTGCGCGACTACGTGCTGGGCCTCACCATGGTCAACGGCCGCGGCGAGCTGCTCACGTTCGGCGGCCAGGTGATGAAGAACGTCGCCGGCTACGACGTGTCGCGGTTGATGGCGGGCTCGCTGGGCACGCTGGGGCTGATCGTCGAGGTGAGCCTGAAGGTGCTGCCGCATGCGCCCGCGCAGGCCACGCTGCGATTCGAACTCACTCAAGCCGAGGCGCTGAAGCGCTTGAACGCCTGGGGCGGCCGGCCGCTGCCGCTGAACGCCAGCCGCTGGGAAGCGGGCACGCTGTGGCTGCGCCTGCGGGGCGCGCGGGCGGCCATCGAAGCCGCGTGCGGCTCGATGGGTGGCGAGCGTGTCGACGACGCATCGGCGCAGTGGGACGCCTGCCGCGAGCAGCAGCTGCCCTGGTTCACAGCGCGCGCGGACCGCGACCTGTGGCGCCTGTCCGTGCCGCAGACCGCACCGGTGCTGGACCTGCCGGAAGACCCGCTGGTCGAGTGGCACGGCGGCCAGCGCTGGGTCGCCGCGGCGGCCGGCGACGCGGCCCATCTGCGCCGTGCGGCGGAGCAAGCCGGCGGCCACGCCACGCTGTTCCGTCCCGCGCAGCCTGCCACCACCGGCCGCTTCCATCCGCTCACGCCGGCGCTCGCGCGCATCCACCGCGAGCTGCGGCGCGAGTTCGATCCCCACGGCGTCTTCGACGGCGGCCGCCTGTTCCCGGACCTCTGACGTGCAGACCCACCTGTCGCCCGAATTCGCCGGCACCGCCGAAGGCGCCGAGGCCGAAGCCATCCTGCGCAAGTGCGTGCACTGCGGCTTCTGCACCGCGACCTGCCCCACCTACCAGGTGCTGGGCGACGAGCTGGACGGGCCGCGCGGGCGCATCTACCTGATCAAGCAGGTGCTCGAAGGCGAGACGCCGACGGAAAAGACGCGGCTGCACCTGGACCGGTGCCTCACCTGCCGCAACTGCGAAAGCACCTGCCCCAGCGGCGTGCAGTACGGCTACCTGGTCGACATCGGCCGCCGCATCGTCGAAGAGAAGGTGCCCCGCGACGCGGCCTCGCGCGCGCTGCGCTGGACGCTGAAGGAAGGCCTGACCTCGCCGGCGTTCGGTCCCGCGATGCGCGTCGGCCAGGCCGTGCGCGGCCTGCTGCCCGGCGCGCTGAAGGAGAAGGTGCCCGAGCGCCGCCCCGCGAAGGCCTGGCCCACGCGCACCCACTCGCGCAAGGTGCTGCTGCTGGATGGCTGCGTGCAGCCTTCGATGGCGCCCAACATCGACGCCGCCACCGCCCGCGTGCTCGACGCGGCGGGCATCCAGGCCATGGTCGCGCCCGGCTCGGGCTGCTGCGGCGCGGTGAAGTTCCACCTGAACGACCAGGAAGGCGGTCTCGCGCAGATGCGCCGCAACGTCGACGCGTGGTGGCCGCTGATCGGGCGCGGTGAGGTGGAAGCGCTGGTGATGAACGCTTCGGGGTGTGGCGTCACCGTGTGCGAGTACGGCCATCACTTGAAGCACGACGCCGCGTACGCCGAGCGCGCGGCGAAGGTCAGTTCATTGACGCGCGACCTGAGCGAGCTGCTGCCCGATCTGGTCCCCGCGCTCGAAGGCCGCGTGCGCGCGCCCGAAGGCGTGCTGGCCTACCACCCGCCGTGCACGCTGCAGCACGGGCAGCAGCTGCGCGGCGGCGTCGAGGCGGGCTTGCGCCAACTTGGCTTCGACGTGCGCGTGGCGATGAACGAATCGCACCTGTGCTGCGGCTCGGCCGGCACTTACTCCGTGCTGCAACCGGACATCTCGCACACGCTTCGTGACCGCAAGCTGGGCCACCTGGGCGCGCTGCAGCCCAGCGCGGTGATCTCGTCCAACATCGGCTGCATCACGCACCTGCAGTCAGGCACCGGCACGCCGGTGCGGCACTGGATCGAAGTCCTCGACGAGTCGCTTGCGCCCGCGTGAGTGCGCGGGCCCGCAAAGAAACAATTGATTGCCCAGCCGCCTGCCTGCGCAGCGCGGCGTAGATTGCGCGCTCCCGCACGACCGAAGGAGCTCACCATGGCCAGCCAGAACCGAAGGACGCAACAGAATGCAGCGGACGAGACCGATCCGCTGCGCAATCTCGTGGGTGCCACCGGCACTTTCGCGGTGATGCAAAGGCAGCAGATGGCCGCGATGGCCGACGCGATGGGGGCGCTGTTCCGCGCCGGCGAATCCATCCACCACGCTCAATTGCAGCGCGACCAGCGGGCGTCGCTGCTGCACCGGCAGGCGGCCGACAACCTGCGGAACGCCACGTCGCCCATGGAACTGGTCAGCATCCAGTCCACGCTGGCGATGTACGAGATGCAGGAAGGGATGCGCTACTGGCAGGAACTGGTGGCGGCGACCTTGAAGGCGGGCGGCGAGTTGATGCGCAGCGGCGCGCCGGGGCCTGCGGGTGTCGAGGGCACGCCGATGGAGGGCGCGGGCGAAGCGGCGGCCACCATGGCCGAAGCCTTCCAGCAGATGTTCGCGTTCAACCAGAAAGCCGCGCCGACGCAGCATTGAGCGGCGCGGGCTCGGCCAGCGCGTCGCGGTAACGGCGGCTGCACGGCACGAAGCCGCCGTCCTTCATCTTCAGGCGCGCGTCGCCGGCTTCCAGCGGCTCAATCTCGGCGACGCGGTCCAGGTTTACCGCCCAACTGCGGTGGACGCGCGCGAAATGCGCCGGGTCCAGCTGCTCCAGGAAATCGGCCAGCGTTGAGCGCAGCAGGTAGTCGTGCCCGTTCACGCGCAGGCCCACGTAGTTGCCCTGGGCCTGCAGCCAGTCGATGTCCGCCGCGGCCACGAGGAATTCCTTGCGCAGCTTGCGCACCAGGAAGCGCTCGGGGCGCGCGGGTGAAGGTTCGGGGGGCCGGCCGGCCGGCGGCTCGGGCGCGTCCAGCACGCGCGCCTCGCCCTGCGTGCGCAGCAGCAGGTAGCGCCAGCCCAGCACGGCCAGCAGGATGGCGCTGTAGCTGCGCACATCCTTCAGGTATTCGTAGGCTAGCACTGTGCCCCAGGCTTCGTGCCGGTAGGGCACGCCGGCCGCAGCGAACGCGGCGTAGCGCAGCAGCACCATGCCCGCCGCGTGCACGAGCAGGAAGCCGATGCTGCCCAGCACGTGCCAGCCCAGGCCGCCCGGCAAGGTGGCCCAGCGCAGCGGGTGCCGCCGCTCCCACCAGACGACGGCCGGGATGAGCGCGGCGACCGCCGCCGTGCTGGTGGATTCCAGCAGCAGCGGATGCCAGAACGGATGGGCCGCATCGATGCGGCGCAGGTCGATCCAGACGACCAGGCTGTTGAAGGCGACCTGCGACAGCATCACCAGCGCCCAGAAGCCGGCGTCCGCCGCCCGCTCGTGGCGGCGGTAGAGCTGGAGCCAGCGCGGCAGGGTATCGGGCATGGCGGGCGAGTGTAGGCGCGGGGCCGGCAGGCCGTTCCTGTTTCGTCCCGGCCGGCCGCCGCTCGTCACAAACGGCGCCGCCGCCGTCCCAAACGCCCCTCCGGGCGGCCGCGCCGCCCGCACCATCCGCGCCTTCCAACAGGAGCAAGGCATGGAACGAAGACACGACATCGACGCGCTGCGGGCACTGGCGTTCGCGGGCGTCATCCTGTACCACGTGGGCATGTACTACGTGGCCGGCTGGCACTGGCACGTGAAGAGCCCGCACGAGGCCGAATGGCTGCAGTGGCCCATGCGGGCGCTGAACCTGTGGCGGATGGACCTGGTCTTCCTGGTGTCCGGGCTGGCGATGTCGTTGCTGTGGCGCGGCGAAGGCTCGCGCCGCGCGCTGCTGGGCCAGCGCAGCTGGCGGCTGCTGCTGCCGCTGGCTTTCGCGATGGCGGTGGTCGTGCCGTACCAGGTCTACGCCCAGGTGGTCGCCAACGGCAGCAGCGAACCGGGGCTGGCGGCTTTCCTGCGGCGCTACTTCACCGGCGGGCCCTGGCCGCGCGACGCGTTCGACGGCGCCGAGGCAGGCGTCACCTGGAACCACCTCTGGTACCTGCCCTATCTGTGGCTGTACACGGCGGTGTTCCTGCTGGCCTGGCCGGTGCTGGGGTCAGCGGCCGGGCTGCGCCTGCGCGAGCGATTCCGCGCGCTGCGCGGCTGGGCACTGGCGCTGCCCGTGCTGCCGCTGCTGGGCTGGTCGCTGCTGCTGTGGCGGCGCTTCCCGCCGAGCCATGACCTCATTCACGACGGCTGGCTGCATGCGATGTACGCCACGCTGTTTCTCTACGGCTGGTGGATGGGCGTGGATGCCGGCCTGTGGGCCGAGCTGAAGCGCTTGCGCCACCGCACGCTGGCGATCGCCGCCGCCTTGCTGGTGCTGCACTTCGTCCTGCCGCGCGGGCTGCCGTCCCGGCTGGCGGGCGACCTGTACCTGTGGGCCATGGTGCTGGCCGTGCTGGGCTGGGCGCACCACGCGCTGAACCGGCCCTGGCCCTGGCTGGCGTGGGCCAACGAATCGGTCTACCCCTGGTACGTGCTGCACCAGACGCTGATCATCTGGCTGGCGGTGCAGCTGTCGCCCTGGAACCTGGGGCCCGTGATCGAACCGGTGGTGCTGGCGGCCGGCACGGTGGCCGGCTGCTGGGGGCTGACGGCCGTGATCCGGCGCAGCCGCTGGCTGCGGCCCCTGTTCGGACTCAAGCCGCGATCGCGGCCTGCACGTCCTTCGCCAGCTTCTCCGGCGCGTCCTGCGGCGGGTACCGCTTGATCACCTCTCCGTCCTTGCCGACCAGGAACTTGGTGAAGTTCCACTTGATCGCCTTGCTGCCCAGCAGGCCGGGCGCTTCGGCGGTCAGCCACTGGTACAGCGGGTCGGCCTTGGCGCCGTTGACGTCGATCTTGGACATCATCGGGAAGTCCACGCCGTAGTTGCGCTGGCAGAACGCGCCGATCTCCTCGTTGCTGCCGGGGTCCTGCGCGCCGAACTGGTTGCAGGGAAAGCCCAGGACCACCAGCCCTTGCGGCGCGAACTGCTCGTGCAGCTTCTGCAGGCCCGCGAACTGCGGCGTGAAGCCGCACGCGCTGGCGGTGTTGACGATCAGCAGCGGCTTGCCGCGGTATTGCGCCAGGTCGACCGGCTTGCCGTCGATGGACGTGGCGTGGAAGTCGTAGGCGGTGGTCATGCCGGCGATTGTGCGCCGTTGCCGCTTTTCGTGCCCGGCTCCGACAACGCCGACCACGCGGCCGCCGCCAGCACCAGCGCGCCGCCCGCCAGCGTGCGCGGACCCAGCGTCGCGGCGCCCGCGGCGACGGACGACACGCTGGCGAACAGCACCTCGGACAGCATCACCAGCGCGGTGGTCTGAGCCGGCAGGCGCGAGGCGCCGAACTGCATCGCCGCATTGCCCAGCAGGAAGCCCACGCCCAGCACCAGTGCCAACGCGGCGGCACCGATGGGCAGCAGGGTGGGCGAAGGGGCCAGGCCTTGCGTCACGGCGATGGTTCCGGCTGCGGCGGCGGCGAGCGTGCCGCCGGTGAACATCGCGGTGACGCGCGCGATGGCGGGCGCACCGCGCAGCCGCAGCACCAGGATGTTGACCAGCGCGAAACTGAAACCGCCCAGGATCGCCAGCACGTCGGGCAGCGATTGCGGCACGGGCCACGGCGTTTCGGGCGTCTTCAGGATCACCACTACGCCGGCCAGCGCGAGCGCCAACCGCACCAATGCGGGCAGCTGGGGCCGCTCACCCAGCAGCGGCCATGCCAGCAGCACGCTCCACGCGGGCATCAGGTAGAAAAGCAGCACCACGCGCACCACGTCGCCCACGGTCACCGCCCAGTTGAAGCCGACGTTGGTGCAGCCCGATGCCAGCATCAGCCAGAGCAGGGCGGGGTGGCTGCGCACCGCCCGCAGCAGGCCGGGCCGCATCGCCGTCACCACCAGCAGCGAGAAAAGGTAGACGGCGCACGTGGCCCACAGCGGGTGCAGGCCTTGCGACTGCAGTTCGCGGAAAGGCCACCAGGAAACGCCCCAGACGAAGGCGTTGAAGACGAGGGCGGCCACGGCCGCCGCGCGCGGGCCCTCAGGCCCCGCCATGCGTGTTGTCGTGCCGCGCGATCGAGATCAGGTGCTCCACCTCTTCGCGGTGGTTCACCAGGTTCCAGCCATGCCAGCGCTGAATCAGCCACATCATCGCGGACACCACCAGGCCGAAGGCGGTGATGGCGCCGAACGCACTGAGGCCCATGCCGGCCGAGAGGCTGTAGAACGCGCCCAGGCCCAGGATGCAGGCCTGCTCGTTGAAGTTCTGCACGGCGATGGAGCGGCCCGCGCCCATGAGGTTGTGGCCGCGGTGCTGCAGCAGCGCGTTCATCGGCACGACCAGGAAGCCGCCCAGCCCGCCCAGCAGGATGAGGAAGGGCGCGGCCACCCAGACGTTGTGGATGAAGTTCATCAGGATGACCAGCAGGCCCATGGCGATGCCCAGCGGCATCACGCTGGTGGCCATGTCCAGCCGCATGCGCACCGAAGCGACGATGGCGCCGACCGCGGTGCCCAGCGCCACCACGCCCGACAGCGACGAGGCCTGCGTGGTGCTGTAGCCCAGGGCGGCGGCGCTCCACGCCAGGATGATGTAGCGCAGGTTGCCCGACACGCCCCAGAACAGCGTGGTGGTGGCCAGCGAGATCTGCCCCAGCTTGTCGCGCCACAGGCGCGAGTTGCAGGTCCAGAAGTCCGGCACCAGTTCCAGCAGGTTGCGCGGCATCGGGCGCATCTCCACGCCGGTGTGCGGGATGCGCAGGTTGAACCAGGCGGCGATGGCGTAGACGAAGATCAGCACCGTGATGGCGGCTTCGGGCGGCGTGTTGATGCCGGTGTCGATCAGCGGGAAGTCCAGCGCCAGCAGGCGGCTGGCCACCACGTGGCCCACCAGCTGGCCGCCCAGCAGGATGCCCAGGATGATGGAGGCGATGGTCAGGCCTTCGATCCAGCCGTTGGCCTTGACCAGCTGCGAGGACGGCAGCAGCTCGGTGAGGATGCCGTACTTGGCGGGCGAGTAGGCCGCCGCGCCCAGGCCCACGATGGCGTACGCCAGCAGCGGGTGGGTGCCGAACAGCATCATCAGGCAGCCCACGACCTTGATCGCGTTGCTGACGAACATGACGCGGCCCTTGGGCTGGGCGTCGGCGAACGCGCCCACGAACGGGGCCAGCACCACGTAGAACAGGGCGAACATGGGCACCAGGGCGGCGCGTTGCCATTCGGCGGCGCCGCCGGACTTCAGCAGTTCGACCGCCGCGACGAACAGGGCGTTGTCCGCCAGCGACGAGAAGAACTGCGCCGCCATGATGGTGTAGAAGCCGCGCTTCATCGGTGGGGCTTTGCGGTCGCCGTCATTGCGGCTGCGGTGGGAAAGGCGGCTGTCTCCAAGCGTCGGGCTTTATATCACGCGGGGTAATGACAAAATCGCCGAGACAGCCCCGAAGAGACCCCCGCGAATGCCCCGTCCCATCCTCGCCACGATCCACGTCGAAGCCCTGCGGCACAACCTTTCGCGCATGCGCGCGGCGGCGCCGGACGCCCGGGTGTGGGCCGTGGTCAAGGCCAACGCGTACGGCCACGGCATCGAACGCGCCTTCGACGGCCTGCGCGGCGCCGACGGCTTCGCCCTGCTGGACCTGCAGGAAGCCGAGCGCGTGCGCGCGCTGGACTGGCGCGGCCCCATCCTGCTGCTGGAAGGCACCTTCGAGCCGCGCGACCTGGAGCTGTGTTCCCGGCTGGGCTTGTGGCACGTGGTGCATTGCGAGCAGCAGATCGACTGGCTGGCGGCCCACAAGACCCAGCAGCCGCACCGCGTGTTCCTGAAGATGAACTCGGGCATGAACCGGCTGGGCTTCACGCCAGCCGCATTCCGCGCCGCGTGGACGCGCCTGAACGCGCTGCCCCAGGTGGACGAGGTGTCGCTGATGACGCACTTCAGCGATTCCGACGGCCCGCGCGGCATCGCGCACCAGATGAAGACGTTCGCCGAAGCCACGCGCGACCTGCCCGGCGAGCGCACGCTGTCCAACAGCGCCGCCACGCTGCGGCATGCGCAGGACGCCGGCGTGCGCGCCGACTGGCTGCGCCCCGGCATCGCGGTGTACGGCAGCGCGCCCGACTACCCGGAGAACGACGCCGCTCACTGGCAGCTGCGGCCGGCGATGACGCTCACCAGCCGCCTGATCGGCGTGCAGCAACTGCAGCCGGGCGACACCGTGGGCTACGGCTCCAGCTACACGGCGGAACAGCCGATGCGCATCGGCGTCGTGGCCTGCGGCTACGCCGACGGCTACCCGCGCCATTGCAGCACCGGCACGCCGGTGCTGGTGGACGGCGTGCGCACCCGCCTGGTCGGCCGCGTGAGCATGGACATGCTGACCGTGGATCTCACGCCGGTGCCGCAGGCCGGCTTCGGCAGCGAGGTCACGCTGTGGGGCCGCGCTTCCAACGGCCAGGTGCTGTCCATCGACGAGCCCGCGCGCGCGGGTGGGACGCTGGGGTATGAGCTGATGTGCGCGGTGGCGCCTCGCGTGCCCGTGACTGTGGACGGCTGAGGCGCCGTTCCGTCATTTTCGCGGAGGCGGGAATCCATGGCTTCAACTGGTCTGCGCGCCCTCAGCGCTTGCGCATTCCCAGCACCATCACCGCGCCCACCACGATCAGCGCGCCCACCACCTGGATCGGCGCGATCGCCTGGCCGAGGATGAGGAATCCCAGCACCAGCGCGAACACCGGTTCCACGTTCATGATGGCCGAGTTGCCCACCACCCCCAGCTTGGGCAGCACGGTGAACATGATCGTGAACGCGGTGCCGTATAGGAACGTCAGCGCCGCCAGCCCGCCCCAGCCTGCGGGCGCTTGCGGCAAGTGGAAGCCGCCCTGCAGGCCCACGGTGATGAGCGCGACGATGGCGGCCATCGACATGGTGGTGGCGGTGCGCACGCGGCCATCGACATCGCCTGCTTCGTGCTGCGTGAGCACCAGCGCCAGGCCGAACGTGCCGGCCGCCGCCAGCGCGAAAGCCACACCCGCGCCGATGCGGCTCCACTGGCCGGCGGCGCCCAGGCCCGAAGCCGCGCCCAGCACGTCCAGCGCGAGCGCCAGGCCGAACAGGATGACCGGCATGGCGTACAGCATCGCCTTCTCTGGCTTGTGCCGGTAGACGAGGCCCGACCAGATGGCGGTCCAGATCGGGTAGGTGTTGAACGCCAGCAGCGCCAATGCCACCGGCAGCCGCGCGACCGCCGAATACAGGCACAGGCTCTGGATGCCGATCAGGAGCCCGATGGCCGGCAGGAACTTCTTGTGCCGCGCGGTGAACTTCACCTTCACGCCTTGCGACGCGAGGATGGCCACGATGACCAGCGCGGTCACCGTGCTGCGGAACACCACTGCCGTGGCGACGTCGGCGCCGTTGTTGAAAGCGACGCGCGCCGCCACGTGGTTGGCGCCCATCATCAGCGCGATGAGCAGCAGCGTGGCGAAGGCCGCGCCCGACAGCGCGCGCCGCGAAGGAAGCACCGCGGCCATCAGTACAGCCCGTGCACCTGCGCGTGCAGCCGAGCCAGGCCGAGCAGCACGTCGGTGTACGGCGTGGGCACGCCGGTGAGTTCGCCCAGCTCCTTCACCACGGTGACCAGCGCATCCAGCTCGACCGGCTTGCCGGCCTCCACGTCCTGCAGCATCGACGTCTTGAAGGCGCCCAGCTTCTTCGTGACCTGGTGCCGGTCTTCCGGCGTCTGCTCGATGGGGATGCCGATGCGCGCGCCGATCTCGCGCGCTTCCAGCATCACGTTGCTGATGAAGCCGCGCACCAGGTCGTCGTTCATGATGCGGTCGACCGTGGCGCCGGTGATGGCGCTGACCGGGTTGACGGTCATGTTGCCCCACAGCTTGTACCAGGTGTCTTTCTGGATCTGCTCGGACACCACGACCTCGTGGCCGGCCTGCTCCAGCGCCGTGGCCAGCATCTTCATCCGCGCGGTTTTCTCGCCGGAAGGCTCGCCGACGATCAGCTTGTTGCCGAAGTGGTGCTTGACGAAGCCGGGTCCGTTGAGCGCATAGCTGGCGTGCACCACGCAGCCGACCACGTGCCGGCCCGGGATGGCCCTGGCGATGGAGCCATCGTGGTCCACGGCCTTCAGCCGGGTGCCGGCCAACTTGCCGCCGAAACTCTCGAAGAACCACCACGGCACGCCGTTCATGGCGGTGAGCACGATGGTGTCGGGGCCGAGCAGCGGGCCGATGGCCTTGGCGACGTCGGCCATCGCCGGCGCCTTCACCGCGACCACCACCACGTCGTGCGGGCCCAGCTCGGCCGGCGACGCGCTGGACCGCACGGGCGCCGTCAGCACCTGGCCTTCGGTTTCCAGCCGCAAGCCATGCAGTTGCAGGGCTTCCAGCGTCGCGCCGCGCGCGACCACGCTCACCTGATGGCCCGCGCGCGCGAGCCTGGTGCCGATCCAGCCGCCGATGGCGCCGGCGCCGTAGATGCAAACCTTCATGGGATCAATTCCGGTACGAGGGGTCGATGCGGTCGATGCGCCGCACCAGCGCGTCGAACACGTCCTGGCCGGCGCCGAACTGCGCGTCGAACTGGAACGAGTCGTGCGTGGTCTTCACCGCCACCGCTTCGGGCACCGCGATGGCCGGGCCCAGCGCGGCCTGCGCCACCTGGATGTCGCAGGCGCGCTGCAGCGTCCACAGGCGCACGAAAGCCAGCGGCAGCGTCTTGCCCCACGACAACAGGCCGTGGTTGCGCAGGATCACCACCGGCTTGTCGCCCATGTTCTTCAGCAGGCGCGGCGCCTCGTCGGCGTGGATGGTGATGCCCTCGAAGTCGTGGTAGGCCACCAGGCCGTGCAGCTGCGCCGAATAGAAATTGTTCTGCGCCAGGCCGCCCTGCGTGCACGCGACGGCCAGGCCGTTGGTCGTGTGCGTGTGCATCACGCAGTGCGCATCGGCGATGCCTTCGTGGATGGCGGAGTGCACGGTGAAACCAGCGGGGTTCACCGGCCACGGGTTGTCGTCCAGCTTGCGGCCCTGCACGTCGATCTTCAGCAGGTTGCCGGCCGTCACCTCGCTGTAGTGCAGCCCGAAAGGGTTGATCAGGAACTGCTTCTGGCCGCCGGTCACGCTGTCGGGCAGGCGCACGGTGATGTGGTTGTAGATCATCTCCGTCCAGCCCAGCAGGTCAAAGATGCGGTAGCAGGCGGCCAGCTGCACGCGGGCTTTCCACTCGTCGGGGTGCATGGCCGCGGAAGGCGGCTTGAGGATCGCGTTCATGGCGTTCCCTCTCCTGGTGTTCAGTACGGATTGCCGCCCTTGGCGGCGGGTGCCGGCGCGGTGCCCTTGAACTTCGCCGCGAGCGCGGAAGTGGCCTTGACCAGCAGGTTGTTGTCCAGGCCGACGGCGACGAACAGCGCGCCCAGCTCCAGGTAGCGGCGCGAAGCGGCTTCGTCGATGCTCAGGATGCCGGCGGCCTTGCCCGCGCGGTTGATGCGCGCGAAGGCGTCCTCGATGGCGGCCTGCACTTCCGGGTGCGCCGCGTTGCCCACGTGGCCCATGGAAGCCGACAGGTCCGAAGGGCCGATGAACACGCCGTCCACGCCCTCGACGGCGGCGATGGCGTCCAGGTTGGCCAGTGCCTCGCGCGTCTCCACCTGCACCAGCAGGCAGACCTGCTCGTTGGCTTCCTTCGGGTAGTTGGGGTAACGGCCCCAGCGCGAAGCGCGCGCCCCGCCCATGCCGCGCACGCCCTGCGGCGGGTAGCGCATGCTGCGCACGAGTTCCTTCGCCTGCTCGGGCGTGTCGACCATCGGCACCAGCAGCGACTGGATGCCCAGGTCCAGGTACTGCTTGATCAGCATCTGGCCCACGTGGCCGTGGCCCATGGGCACGCGCGCGACGGCATGCGTCTGCGGGTAGCCCGCGATGGCCTGCGCCTGCTGCAGGATGCTTTCCAGGCCATTGGGCGAATGCTCGCCGTCGACCAGCAGCCAGTCGAAGCCGGCGCCGGCGCAGATCTCCGCCGTGTACGCGCTGGCCAGGCCCTGCCACAGGCCGATCTGGGCACGCCGCTCGCGCAGCGCCTGCTTGAAGGGGTTCACGGGGGTCTGCATGGGCTCGTCTCTTCTTCTCAGTTGAACGTGAATTCGAAGCGGCCCAGCGGGCCGTAGTCGGCGTCGAAGCGGTCGCCGGCTTTGGCGCCGACGGGACGGGTGAAGGAGCCGGCCAGCACCACTTCGCCGGCTTCCAGGCATTCGCCCCAGGGCGCGAGTTTCATCGCCAGCCAGGCGACCCCGATGGCGGGATGGCCTTGCACGCCGGCGGCCAGGCCGGTTTCCTCGACCGCGCCGTTCTGCCGCAGGATGGCACCGCACCAGGGCAGGTCCACGTCGCGCGGCTTCACCTTCCGGCCTGCCACGATGATGCCCGCGTTGGCCGCGTTGTCGCTGATGGTGTCCTGCACCTTGCGCATCACCCTGGTGTGGCGGTCGAACTGCTCGATGCGGGCGTCGATGATCTCGATGGCGGGCGTGACGTAGTCGGTGGCGTCCAGCACGTCGTCGACGCTGATCCTGTCGCCTTCGAGCTTCTTCTTCAGCACGAAGGCCAGCTCCACTTCCACGCGCGGGGCGATGAAACGCTTCATCGGAATGCCGCCCGGCTCGAAGAACATGTCGTCCAGCAGCGTGCCGTAGTCGGGCTCGTCGATCTGGCTGGACATCTGCATGGCGCGCGAGGTCAGGCCGATCTTGTGGCCGCGCACCTGCCGGCCTTCGGCGATCTTCATCTTCACCCAGGCGCGGGAGACGGCGTAACCGTCCTCGATGGTCATGCCGGGAAAGCGCCTGGAGAAATGCTCCACCTGCGCGCGAGATTGTTCGCTGGCGTGCAGCTCGGCGGCGAGTTGCCGGATCAGTTGGTCGTCGAACATGGTTCCTGCTTGGTCATCGCCGCACCATCGGCGTGAAAGGTTCATCTGTTGAACAGCGGATGCAGCGTGCTGTGTTTCCCGTCGTACACCTGCCCCGGGCTTTCGTCGATCTGCAGCGTGATCCCCACCAGTTCCTTCTCGAACCACGGCGCGACGTGCTGCCTGACGACGTCCAGCAGCTTGTCGCCGGCTTCCTTCTGCACCGCGGCGCTGCGGCCCGCGGCCATGCGCACGTTCAGGTACATGAAGCCGTAGTCTTTCGCGCCGTCGGCCACCGCGTAGTGCGCGGCCGGATACGCCAGCACGCGCGTGCCCCCGGTGGGAAACACCTGCTTGCCGGCTTCGTCGCGCAGGGTGAGCATCGCGTCGGCCAGCTTGCGGCACAGCGCGCCCATCTCGAGCTTGGGTTCGAGGTTGGGGGTGTAGAGGATCACGCAATGCGGCATGGCGGCCTCAGAGGCGGGTCTGGATGGAGGTGTAGCCGTCGGCCGCCGAAGCGACCGGGCGCGGGATCTGGTCGCCCTTCACCGGCGTGACGGGGAAGACGGCGTTGATCTGGCCCGTGCCCGAAGCGCCGAAGTAGGGCGTCACCACTTCGGCCTTTCCGGTGTACTCGGACCAGCCCAGCGTGCCCAGCAGCATCGCGGTGTCGTGCATGAAGCCTTCGCCGTGGCCCTTGCTGGCGTACTCGGGCAGCATGCCGCAGAAGGCGGGCCACTGGTCGCCCGCCTGCCACATGCGCACCACCTCGCGGTCCAGCTGCTCGAGGAAGGGGCTCCATATCCTGAAGGCGTATTCCGGCGCCAGGCCGTTCTGCGCGAAGCGGTGCGACAGCGAGCCGCTGGCGAACACCGCCACCGTGCCGTCGTACTCGTCCTCGATGGCGCGGCGGATGGCCCAGCCCAGGCGCGCGCTGTCGTTCAGGTAATGCGCCATGCACAGCGCCGAGACCGACACCACCTTGAAGTGCAGGTCCTCATTCATGTAGCGCATGGGCACCAGCGTGCCGTACTCGGGGTGCAGCGTGGTGGCGTCATGCGCCAGCGATTCCACGCCCATCTCGTTGCACTTCTTCGCCAGCAGCTTGCCGAGCGCCGGGTTGCCCGGGATCTCGAAGCGCATGTTGCTGATGAAGTGCGGCAGCTCGTTGCTGGTGTAGCGGCCCTCGAAATGCGGCGCGCAGTTGAAGTGGTAGTTGGCATTGACCAGCCAGTGCGAGTCGAACACCACGATGGTGTCCACGCCCAGCTCGCGGCAGCGGCGGCCGATCTCCTTGTGGCCGTCGATCGCGTCCTTGCGCGTGTCCTTGCGCGGGCCGTCCAGCTCGCTCAGGTACATCGAAGGCACGTGGGTGATCTTGGCCGCCAACGCTAACTTGCCCATGGACGACTCCTTCAGCCTTCCGCCGTGATGTTGGCGCGGCGGATGACGTCCGCATAGCGCGCGATCTCGGACTGGATGAACTCCGCGAACTGCGCGGGCGTGCCCGACAGCGAGGCGATGCCGCCTTTCTGGAAAGCTTCCAGCACCGCGGGTGAGGCCAGCGCCTTGTTCACTTCCGCGTTCATGCGCTGCACGACGGCGTCCGGCGTGGCCGCAGGTGCGAGCAGCCCGTTCCAGGAATTCGATTCGACCTTCACGCCCTGCTCGGCCAGCGTCGGGATCTGCGGTGCGTACACCGACCGCTTGGCGGTCGCCATGCCGATGGCCACCAGCTTGCCGGCCTGCACGTGGGTGCGGAACTCGGGCCAGTTGCCGAACATCATGGACACCTGCCCGCCCAGCAGGTCGCTCAGCGCCGGCGCCTGGCCCTTGTACGGCACGTGCGTGATGTCCACGCCCAGCTGCGCCTTCAGCATTTCGCCCGCCAGGTGCGCCGACGTACCGGAGCCGAACGACGCGTAGCTCAGGCTGCCCGGCTTGGCCTTGGCCTGCGCCACGATGTCGGCGACGGTCTTCAGGCCGCTGCCCGGATGCGTGGCCAGCACGTGCTCGGACATGCCCATCAGCGTCACCGGCCGCAAGTCCCTGAGGCCGTCGTACGGGAGCTTCCTCACCAGCGTCTGGTTGACGCAGAAGCTGTTGGCGACGGTGACGAAGGCGGAACCGTCCGGCGGCGACTTGGCGACGACGTCCACGCCGATCACCGTGCCGGCGCCGGGCTTGTTGTCGACGATCACCGGCTGGCCCAGCGTCTTGGCCAGCTCGACGCCGACCAGGCGCGTGACGTAGTCGGTGGTGCCGCCCGGCGTGAACGGCACGACCAGTTTCACCGGCTTGGACGGCCACGCCTGTCCTGAGCTTGTCGAAGGGGTGCCTTGCGCGCGGACGAACGCGGGCGCGGCGGTGGCCGCGGCCGCGAGAACGAAAGTGCGGCGATCCATCAGACCCCCCAATGCGGGATGTGGTGCGAGCCGAGCGACATCGCGACGTTCTTGGGCTCGAGGAACACCTCGTAGCTCCAGGTGCCGCCTTCGCGGCCGACCCCCGAAGCCTTGGTGCCGCCGAACGGCTGGCGCAGGTCGCGCACGTTCTGGCTGTTGACGAAGCACATCCCGGCCTCGATGGCCGCGGCCACGCGCAGCGCGCGGCCGGCGTTCTCGGTCCACACGTAGCTGGAAAGGCCGTACTGCGTGTCGTTGGCGATGCGGATGGCTTGCGCTTCGTCGGTGAAGGGGATGAGGCAGGCGACGGGCCCGAAGATCTCGTCCTGCGCGATCTTCATGCGGTTGTCGACGTCGGCGAACACCGTGGGCGCGACGTAGTTGCCCTTCTTCACGCGATCGGGCAGCAGCGGCGCGTCAAGTCCGCCGCACAGCAGCGTGGCGCCTTCCTTGGGACCCAGCTCGATGTAGCTGCGCACCTTGGCCAGGTGGCCCTGCGAGATCATGGGACCGATGATGGTTTTCTCGTCGAGCGGGTCGCCGACGGCGATCTTCTTCGCGCGCGCCACGAACTTCTCGACGAAGTTGGCATAGATCGACTTCTGCACCAGGATGCGGCTGCCGGCGGTGCAGCGCTCGCCGTTGTTGGAGAAGATCATGAACACGGCGGCGTCCAGCGCGCGGTCGAGGTCGGCGTCGTCGAAGATCACGAACGGCGACTTGCCGCCCAGCTCCATGCTGAACTTCTTCAGCCCCGCTTCCTTCACGATGCGGTTGCCGGTGGCAGTGGAGCCGGTGAAGGAGATGGCGCGCACGTCGGGGTGCCGCACTAGCGGCTCGCCGGCCTGCTTGCCGTAGCCGTGCACGATGTTCAGCACGCCGGGCGGGATGCCGGCTTCCAGCGCCAGCTCACCCAGTCGGGCGGCCGTCAACGGCGACAACTCGCTCATCTTCAGCACGGCGGTATTGCCGAAGGCCAGGCAGGGCGCGGTCTTCCAGGTGGCCGTCATGAACGGCACGTTCCATGGCGAGATCAGCGCACACACGCCGACCGGGTGGAACAGCGTGTAGTTCAGGTGCGTGTCGGTGGGATAGGTGTGCCCGTCCACGCGCACGCACATTTCGGCGAAGTAGCTGAAGTTGTCGGCCGCGCGCGGCACCAGCTGCTTGCCGGTTTGCGAGATCACCTGGCCGGTGTCGTTGGTTTCGGTCTTCGAGATCTCGGGCACATGGGCCGCGATCAGCTCGCCCAGCTTGCGCACGAGCTTGGCGCGCTGCACGGCGGGCATCGCAGCCCACTTCGGGAAAGCTTCCTTGGCCGCGGCGACGGCGGCGTTGACTTCGGCCTCACCGCCGCTGGCGACTTCCGCCAGCGTTTCCTGCGTGGCCGGGTTGACGGTCTCGAAGTAGTCGGTGCCGGCGACGGCCTTGCCGCCGATCAGGTGGTCGATGCGCATGAAGAAGGTCCTACTGGATCGTGTTCTCGAGTGCGCCCAGGCGCTCGATTTCGGTGACCACCACGTCGCCCCGGCGGCAGTCCACCACGCCGTCGGGCGTGCCGGTGAGGATCAGGTCGCCGGGTTGCAGGGTCATGAAGCTGGAGAAGTACTCGATGAGGAAGGGCACGCCGAAGATCATGTCCTTCGTGTGGCCCGACTGCGTGACCTTGCCGTTGACGGTGGTCTGCAGCTTCAGGTCCATCGGGTCCGGCACGTCGTCGCGGTCGACCAGGAAGGGGCCCAGCGGCGTGGCGCCGTCGCGGTTCTTCACGCGCAGGTTGGGGCGGTACCAGTTTTCCAGGTAGTCGCGGATGGCGTAGTCGTTGGCCACGGTGTAGCCGGCGATGAAGTCGTACGCGTCGTCGCGCTTCACCTTGCGCGCGGTGCGGCCGATCACGACCGTCAGCTCGCATTCGTAGTGCATGAACTGCACTTCGGGCGGCCGCTTCGTGAACTGGCGGTGGCCGTTCAGCGCGCCTTCTCCCTTCAGGAAGACCAGCGGTTCTTCGGGCGCCTTGAACGCCAGCTCCTTGGCGTGGTCGGCGTAGTTCAGGCCCAGCGCGAGGATGGTGCGCGGCCGCGGCGCGGGGTCGACGGGCGGCAGCCAGGTGACGGCGTCGAAGGCCACCAGCTTGCCGTCCGCCAGCAGCAACTGGCCGTCGCGCTCGACGGCGCGTTGCGTGGCGCCCTGGTGGACGATGCGGGCGTGCTTCATGCGGCCTCCGCGACGAAGGTGTTGGCCAGCGTGCCCAGTTGCGGCGAGCGCAGCTCGATGCGGTCGCCCACGCGCGCGCGGGGCCGTGGCGCGTCGCAGCCGAGCAGCAGCACGTCGCCTTCGCGCAGCGTCATGAACTCGCCGACGTCCTGCACCAGCGCTTTCGGCGAGCGCACCAGCGCGTCGAAGGTCACCGACTGCCGGCGCTCGCCGTTGATCCACACCTCCAGCGTGACTTGCTCCGGCTGCACGCGTTCCACCGGCGTGCCGATGCCGAGGAAGCCGTCCAGGCACTTGAACTTCACCGGCGGGCGGAAGAAGCTGTCGTGCGGCACGGACAGGTCGTTCATCAGCACGCAGGCGCCGGCTTCGGTGGCGCTGCGCATCACCAGGCCCACGGTGGCGCCGATCTCCACTTCCGGCACGTTCGCGGGTACCGGGATGGCCGCGCCGGAAGCGCTGAAAGTGTTGGCGGTCTTCACGTACAGCACCGGCGCTTTCGGCGGCGCCTTGTAGGGCGCTTCGTTCATCTTTGCCGCCCACGCGTCGCGCTCGCTGCGGAAATTCAGCAGCGTGCCGTACACGGTGCCCTTCGGCAGCCAGCTCATGCGGACGCCTCCGCGCGTGCGTTGGCGGGGCGGGGCAGCAGCGGCTCGCGGTGCGCGACCTCGGGCTGCTCCAGCTCGATCAGTTCGTCCAGCAGCGCGTACAGCTGCTCCAGCTTCTGCTTGCCCAGTTGTTTCTCCATGAACTGGTAGTGCGATTCGACGGCGTGCGAGAGCTTGTCGACCATCTTGCGGCCCTTGGCCGTGGCTTCGACCACGGTGCGGCGCTGGTCGGCGGGGTCGCGCTCCCGCTTGACCAGGCCGTCGCGTTCCATGCGGGCCAGCACGCCGGTGAGGCTGGGGCCCAGGATGAAAGCTTCGCGCGCCACGCGCCCGGTTTCCACCGTGCCGTGCTCGCCCAGCACGCGCAGCACGCGCCATTGCTGGTCCGACAGGCCGTGCTGGCGCAGGCGCGGGCGGTTGTGGGCCATGACGGCCTCGCGCGCCTGCAGCAGCAGGCGCGGCAGGTTGCGGTGCTTGAAAGTCGTGGTGTCGGCCATGGCGTGAATGCTTAACATGTTAAATGAATCGGCGGATGCGTCAACCGTGAACGCCCAAGGGGCTGCGGCGTATCCTCGTGTCCATGTCGCGTTCCCAGCGGTTGCTCCAGCTCATGCAGGTGCTGCGCGCCCACCGGGCGCCGGTGGCCGGCGCCGCACTGGCGCGCGAGATCGGCGTCAGCTTGCGCACGCTGTACCGCGACATCGCCACGCTGCAGGCGCATGGCGCCACCATCGAGGGCGAAGCGGGCGTGGGCTACGTGCTGCGGCCGCTGATGCTGACGGAGGAAGAGCTGGAAGCGCTGGTGCTGGGCGCGCGCTGGGTCGCGCGCCACACCGACGAGCGGCTGGCCCGCGCGGCGCGCGACGCTGTCGCCAAGATCGGCGCCGTGCTGCCGCCGGAACTGCGGCTGTCGCTGGAAAGCAATGCGCTGCTGGTGGCCAGGCCGGAGGCCGCCGCGCCCGGCGCCGACCTGGCGCTGCTGCGCGAGGCGATCCGCGAAGAGAGGAAGCTGCGGCTGCGGTACCGCGACGGGCAGGGGCGCGCCACGCGCCGCCTGGTGTGGCCTTTCGCGCTGGGCTTCTTCGAGCGCACGCGCATGCTCGCCGCCTGGTGCGAGACGCGCCGCGAGTTCCGCCATTTCCGCGCCGACCGCATCGAGTCCGCCGAGTTGCAGGCCGACCGCTACCCGCAGCGCCGCCAGGCGCTGATGCGGCAGTGGCGGCAGCAGGAGGGCATCGAGGCGCCGGCGCTTTGAAGGAGACTTCCATGGACCGTCCCATGTTCAAGGCCGCCGCCGCACTGCTCGCCACGTGCGCGGTGATGCAGGCGGCCGCCGCCACTTGCGAGGCGGTGTCGCGCCCGCAGCTCACGCCGGTGATCGAGCTGTACACCTCGGAAGGCTGCAGCTCCTGCCCGCCGGCCGACCGCTGGCTGAGCGGGCTGAAGTCCGCTGCGGCGCAGGGCCGCGTGGTGGCGCAGGCTTTCCACGTCGGCTACTGGGACTCCATGGGTTGGGTGGACCGGTTCGCGCTGGCGGCCAACACCGCGCGCCAGAAGGAGATCGCCGCCGCCAACCATGAAAGCGGCATCTACACGCCGCAGCTGGTGCGCAACGGCCAGGACTGGCGCGACTACGGGTCGGCGCTGGCCGTGCGCACGGAGCCGGCGCGCGCCGCGATCCGTCTGGCGGAACCCGAGCCGGGCCGCTTCGAGGCCACCGTCACGCCGGCGGACCCGGCGCAATCGTGGGCCGCGTACTGGACGGTGACCGAGCACGGCCACGCCAGCAAGGTGAAGGCCGGCGAGAACGCGGGCGAGTTCCTGCAGCACGATTTCGTCGTGCGCCAGTACGTGCCCGTGCCCGCGCAGCGCGGGCCGCAGACGCTGCAGCTGCGCGCCGTGCCGCGCGACGGCCAGGCCCCGCGGCAGGCCAACCTGGTGGTGTTCGACCCGAAGACCATGAAGCCGCTGCAGGCGCTGAGCCTGGCCTGCGCAGGCTGACCTCGCCCCGCATCATTCCGGCGCAGGCGGGAATCCAGGGCTCTTTGCTGCTGCCACTTTTTGGCAACACCGTTCCTAGCATCGCGTCTCCACCAGAAAGGAGACCGCCATGCCCCCGACCCACTTCATCCTGCTGCACGTGCAAGACCCTCTCGCGTCCGCGCGCTTCTACGCCCGCCTCCTCGGCCGCGAGCCGGTGGAGAGTGCGCCGACCTTCGCCATGCTCGAGTTCGCGCCCGGCGTGATGCTGGGCCTGTGGAAGCGCGACGGCGTGCAGCCCGCCGTGCGCGGCACGCCCGGCGCGGCGGAGCTGTCATGGGTGCTGCGGGACGAAACGCAGCTGCGCGACTGGCACGCTCGCTGGTCGGCTGACGGTGTGGCGATCGCGCAGCCGGTGACGAAGATGGACTTCGGCACCTGCTTTACCGCGCTGGACCCGGACGGGCACCGGCTGCGGCCTTTCGTGCCGGCTGTGGGCTGAGGCCTAAGGGCTCTGCCGCGCCGCCTGGCACCACGCTTCGGCGGCCGGCGGATCGACCGGCAGGAAGACTTTGCCGGTCCACTGCTTCGGCTCGCCGGCGAGCGCGGCCAGGTCCTGCGGTGTGAGCGACGCCTGCACCTGCAGCAAGGGGCCGCAGATGTTGGCCGCGACGTAGGCGCGCTCCTCCGGGGACTGCGCGAGTTCGCGCGCCGTGAGGAATTGCTCGTGCGCGCGTGAATATTCGTACGCCAGCCTGGCGCCGGGCTTGCGCACGGCTTCCACGTGCCACTGCATGGAACTGGCGCTCAGCGACAGCCGATGCAGCGTGGCCCGCTCGGCGCGGATCATGGCCAGGCCCAGACCGCCTGCGTTCTTGTAGACGATTTCTCCCGGGCTCAGGTTCACGTAGCCTTCCTTCTCCACGTGCAGCGAGCCGAACAGGCAGCCGAAGACGTCGCCGCGATCGAAGTAGTAGCGGCCTTGCGCATCCGTCGTCCTGGTCACCCTGCGCAGGACCTCGGAGCCTTCCAGTCCGCGGCTGGTTTCGCAGTCCAGCGTGACCTGGGCACCCGGCAGCGGCCGGTTGGTGTCGGCCTCCATCACCACGCTGCCGCCCGGCCCCAGCGCCGCCTGGCAATAAGCCAGCAAGGCCATCGCGCCGATCGCGCCGCCGATCTGCATCACCCTCTTCACCACGGTCACCCTCGTCTCCCTGCTTGCCAGGACGTCGTCCAGCCTAGATTGGGGGCGCGCGGATCGCGTCACCCGGGCGAGCCACGCGGCGGCGGCCCTACACTGCCCGCGTGGCGAAAGAGAAAACGAATTACGCGTGCAGCGAATGCGGGGGCACCACCCCCAAGTGGCAGGGCAAATGCCCCAACTGCGGCGCCTGGAACACACTGGTGGAAACGGCGGCCGAGACGCCCGCGGCGCAGCGGCACCGGTTCGCCTCGCTGGCGCCGACGGCGGCCGTCGCGGTGCTGGCCGACATCGAAGCTTCCGAGGTGGCGCGCACGCCCACCGGCATCGGCGAACTCGACCGCGTGCTGGGCGGCGGCATCGTCGAAGGCGGCGTGGTGCTGATCGGCGGCGATCCGGGCATCGGCAAGTCCACGCTGCTGCTGCAGGCGCTGGACGCGCTGCAGCGCGCGGGCACCAGCACGCTGTACGTGACGGGCGAGGAATCGGGCGCGCAGGTCGCGCTCCGTTCGCGCCGCCTGGGGCTGGACCAGTCGCAGGTGCGGGTGATGGCCGAGATCCAGCTGGAGCGCATTCTGTCGACCATGGCGGACGCCCATCCGGCCGTGTGCGTGATCGACTCCATCCAGACCGTGTACTCCGACCAGCTCACGTCCGCGCCGGGCTCGGTCGCGCAGGTGCGTGAATGCGCGGCGCACCTCACGCGCGCGGCCAAGGCCAGCGGCACGTCCATCGTGCTGGTGGGCCACGTCACCAAGGAAGGCGCGCTGGCGGGACCGCGCGTGCTGGAGCACATGGTGGACACCGTGCTCTATTTCGAAGGCGACACGCACAGCAGCTTCCGCCTGGTGCGCGCCATCAAGAACCGCTTCGGCGCGGTCAACGAGATCGGCGTGTTCGCCATGACCGAGAAGGGCCTGAAGGGCGTGGCCAATCCCAGCGCCATCTTCCTGTCGCAGCACGCCGAGCCGGTGCCCGGCAGCTGCGTGCTGGTGACGCTGGAAGGCACGCGCCCCATGCTGGTGGAAGTGCAGGCGCTGGTGGACACCGGCGGCCCCAGCCCGCGGCGGCTGTCGGTCGGCCTGGAGCGCGACCGCCTGGCCATGCTGCTGGCGGTGCTGCACCGGCACGCCGGCGTGGCCTGCCTGGACCAGGACGTGTTTGTCAATGCGGTGGGCGGCGTGCGCATCACCGAACCGGCGGCCGACCTGGCGGCCATGCTGGCCATCACGTCCTCCCTGCGTGGCAAGCCGCTGCCCAAGGGCTTCATCGCGTTCGGCGAAGTCGGCCTGGCCGGCGAAGTGCGTCCGGCCCCGCGCGGCCAGGAACGCCTGCGCGAAGCGGCCAAGCTGGGCTTTTCCGTCGCCGTCGTGCCCAAGGCCAACGCGCCGAAGAAGGGCTCCAAGGACATCGAGGGCCTGACCATCCACGCCGTGGACCGCATCGACGAGGCCCTGGACGCCGTCCGCGGCCTGGACTGAGCCCGCCCGCCTGCCCGGCGACAATCGCGGCATGAATTTCCAGCGAATCTTCGTGCCCATCCTGGGCGTGGCCCTGGTCGCCTGGGCCTGGTCGGCTTACGGCTGGGGCGGCGTGGCCCTGGTCCTGGCCGGCATGGTGATGTGGGTGTTGCTCAACTTCACCCGCATGACCGGGGTGCTGAAGCGCGCCGCCGACCAGCCCGTGGGCTATGTGGGCAGCGCGGTGATGCTCAACGCCAAGCTCAAGCCGGGCCTGACGCTGCTGCACGTCATCGGGCTGGCGCGGGCGCTGGGCGAGCAGCTGTCGCCCAAGGACGAGCAGCCGGAGATCTACCGCTGGACCGACGGCACCGCGTCCAGCGTCAGCTGCGAGTTCGTGAATGGCAAGCTGGCGAAGTGGACGCTGGTGCGGCCCCGGTCCGAGGCGCCCGCCCCGGAAACACCGGCTCAGTAAAATCCCCGGTTTGCATCCCACCCCCAAGGACGAGACATGAGCGCACTGCCTTCCATGGCCGACCGCGACGGCAAGATCTGGATGGACGGCGAGCTGGTCGACTGGCGCGACGCCAAGATCCACGTGCTGACCCACACGCTGCACTACGGCTGCGGCGCTTTCGAGGGCGTCCGCGCGTACAACACCGTCAACGGCACCGCCATCTTCCGCCTGCAGGAACACACCGACCGCCTCTTCAACAGCGCCAAGATCCTGCGCATGCAGCTGCCCTTCTCCAAGGAGCAGGTGAACGAAGCGCAGAAGCAGGTCGTGCGCGCCAACAAGCTGGACAGCTGCTACCTGCGCCCGCTCACCTGGATCGGCTCGCAGAAGCTGGGCATCAGCCCCAAGGGCAACCAGGTCCACCTGATGGTGGCGGCCTGGGCCTGGGGCGCCTACCTGGGCGAAGAAGGCATGAAGCGCGGCATCCGCGTGAAGACCTCCAGCTACACCCGCCACCACGTCAACATCACCATGACGCAGGCCAAGGCGGTGAGCAACTACAGCAACTCCATCCTGGCCAACATGGAAGCGCTGGACGACGGCTACGACGAGGCGCTGCTGCTGGACAGCTCGGGCTTCGTCAGCGAGGGCGCCGGCGAGAACGTGTTCGTGGTCAAGGACGGCGTGGTGTACACGCCCGACCTGTCGGCCGGCGCGCTGAACGGCATCACGCGCAACACCGTGTTCCACATCTGCCAGGACCTGGGCATCCAGCTGGTGCAAAAGCGCATCACGCGCGACGAGATCTACATCGCCGACGAGGCTTTCTTCACCGGCACCGCCGCCGAAGTCACGCCCATCCGCGAACTGGACCGCGTGGAGATCGGCGCCGGCTCGCGCGGCCCCGTCACCGAGAAGATCCAGTCGGCGTTCTTCGACATCGTGAACGGGCGCAACCCCAAGTACGCGCACTGGCTCACCAAGGTCTGACCATGGACGCAACTGCGAAGAACCAGGCGGTGGTCGAGCTGGCCGCCAGCGACCTGAACGGCAACGGCGGCGTGTTCTGCCCCAGCCCCATCGCGGGCATGAAGCTCTGGAACACGCATCCGCGCGTGTTCCTGGACATCGCCACCAGCGGTGAGGCGAGGTGCGCGTACTGCGGCACCGTCTACAAGCTCAAGCCGGGCGAGCACGTCGGCGGCCACCACTGATCCCGTGACCCGGTCGCTGGTCATCGCCCCGCAATGGATCGGCGATGCCGTGATGACCGAGCCGCTGCTGCGGCGGCTGCACGCGCACGGTGAGCGGCTGACGGTGGGCGCGGTGCCCTGGGTGGCGCCGGTCTACCGCGCGATGCCGCAGGTCGACGAGGTCATCGAGTTTCCTTTCCAGCATGGCGGCCTGCAATGGGCCGCGCGCCGGCGCCTGGGGCGCGAGCTGCACGGCCGCTTCGACGCGGCTTACGTGCTGCCCAATTCGCTGAAGAGCGCGCTGCTGCCTTTCCTGTCAGGCATCCCGCGCCGCGTCGGCTATCTGGGCGAAGCGCGCGTGGGGCTGCTCACGCACCGGCTCAAGAATCCGAAGAACCGGCCGCCGATGGTGGCGTTCTATTCGGCATTGAGCGGCGATCGCGAAGGGCTGGAACACGACCGGCCCGCTCTGCACCTGCCTCCGGAGGCCATCGAAGCGGCGCTGGCGGCGCAAGGCCTGCAACGCGGCGGGTACGTGGTGTTCGCGCCGGGCGCGGAGTTCGGCCCGTCCAAGCGCTGGCCCGCCGAGCACTACGCGCAGGTCGCCGCGGCCTGGCCGCAGCCGGTGCTGCTGCTGGGGTCCGGCAAGGACTCGCCGGTGTGCGAAGAGATCGCGCAGGCCGCGCCCAACGCGCGCAACCTGGCGGGCCGCACGTCGCTGGCGGAAGCGTTCGCGCTGATCGCCGGCGCGCGCGCGATGGCCAGCAACGACTCGGGCCTGATGCACGTGGCGGCCGCCTTCGGTTTGCCGCAGGTGGCGCTGTTCGGTTCGTCCAGCCCGCACCACACGCCGCCGCTGAACGACCGCGCCACCATCGTGTGGCTGAAGGAAGACCCGCAATACCAGCCGCCGCTGGATTGCGCGCCGTGCTTCGCGCGCGAGTGCCCGCTGGGGCACCACCGCTGCCTGCGCGACCTGGCGCCGGCGCGCGTGTCGGCCCTGCTTCAGGCCGCCAGCAACGCCTGAAGCCGCTCCAGCGCTGTGGAGGGCGTGCCGTTCCACACCAGGTGCGTGTGGTTGCGGCGGAAGCGCGCGGGCAGTTCGTGCTGGCGCACCTCCGCACCCGAGCGCAGCGAGGCCAGCAGCGATTTCGGCACGATGGCGAAGCCGGTGCCCGCCGCCACGCAGGCGATCATGGCCTGGTACGACGCGAACTCCAGTGTGCGAGCGGGCATCACCGCCGACGCGCCCAGCCACTCTTCCACGCGCTTGCGGTACGAGCAGCCGGTGGCGAAAGCGATGAGCGTCAGCCCCTGCAGGTCGGCGGCGCGCCGCACTTCCGGGATGTCGCGCGGCGTGATGAGCACCAGCTCTTCCTCGAACACCTTCCGCGACGACAGGCCCGGCGCGCTGAAGGGCTCGGAGACGAACGCCGCTTCCAGTTCGAAGTTGGTCACGCGCTGGATGAGTGCGCCGGTGGTGCCGGTGGCCAGTTCCACCACCACGGCCGGGTACTGGCGGTGGTACTTCGACAGGATGGGCGCCAGGCGGCTGCCGGCGGTGCTCTCCAGCGAACCGATGCGGAAGGCGCCCATGGGCTGGCCGGTGCGCAGCTCGCTCTCCGCTTCCTCGGCCAGGCGGAACAGGCGCTGCGTGTACGACATCAGCACTTCGCCTTCGGGCGACAGCACGATGCCGCGGCCTTGCCGGCGGAAGAGCGGCAGGCCCAGGCGCTCTTCCAGCTGCTTGATGCGCGTGGTGACGTTCGATTGAACGCGGCCCAGCTTGCCGGCCGCGCGGTTGATGCCGCCTTCCTGCACCACGGCGCGGAAGATCTCCAGCGAGTCCAGGTCGATCGTTCTCATGGCGAGAATGTTCTTTCCGAAAAATTCATTTGTGCGTGAGGGTCATTCTGGTTGTAATGGCCCGCCATGGCAAACGCCGCCGAACCGAAACCGCTTCCCGCCTGGGCCCTGGGCGTGGCCGGGCTGCTGTCGCTGGCCGTCGCGATGGGCATCGGCCGCTTCGCCTTCACGCCCATGCTGCCGCTCATGGTGCAGGCCGGGCAGCTGGACGTGGGCGGCGGCGGCTGGCTGGCCGCGGCCAACTACGCGGGCTACCTGGCGGGCGCGCTGATCGCCGCGCGCACCGGCTGGCCGGCGGCGCGCCTGGCCGTCGTCGCGTTGCTGTCCACGGCGGCGCTGACCGCGGCGATGGCGCTGCAGGGCCCGCTGGCCTGGTGGGCGCTGCTGCGCTTCCTGGCGGGAGGCGCCAGTGCATGGGCTTTTGTCGGCACCAGCCTGTGGTGTTTGTCGGCGCTGGCAGCGCGTGGTGCGGCCGCGTGGAGCAGCGCGTTCTATTCGGGTGTGGGCGGTGGCATTGCATTGGCGGGGCTGTATTGCCTGGTGGCTGGCTCGGCCGGCTGGCAGGCTCAGCTGATGTGGCTGCAGCTGGGCGCACTGGCCGTGGTGCTTTCCGTGCCGGTGCTCCTTGTGCTGGCAAAGCTGCCGCCTGCCGCAGCGGCAACCGCCAGTGCCGGCCCCGCGCAAGCAACCAGCCGCCATCGCGGCCTGGTGCTTTGCTATGCCGTGCTGGGCTTCGGCTACATCCTGCCCGCGACGTTCCTGCCCGTGATGGCGCGCTCCATCGTGCAGGACCCCAAACTCTTCGGCCTGGCGTGGCCGGTGTTCGGCATCACGGCCGCCATCTCGACGCTGGTCGCCGCGCGCGTGCTCCAGCGTTACTCCCGTCTGCAGGTGTGGGCGGTGTCGCACGCGCTGATGGCCGCCGGCGTGCTGCTGCCCAGCCTGTGGCTGGGCAGCGTGACCATCGCGCTGTCGGCGCTGCTGGTCGGCGGCACCTTCATGGTCGTCACGCTGGCCGGCATCCAGGAGATCCGCGCGCGCACTCCGGGCAACGCGACGGCCGCGGTCGGCCGCATGACCGCCGCTTTCGCGCTGGGCCAGATCGCGGGCCCGGTGGCTTCGTCGCTGCTGCTGCAGCTGTCGCCCGCGCACGGCTTGACGCTGGCGCTGCAGGCCGGCGCGGTGGTGCTGGTCGCCAGCGCCGTGTGGCTGTGGCGCGAGACCGCGCCCACCGTTTCCATTTCAGAGGAGAAGCGACATGCCTGAATCCAGTGTCCCCGACGCGCTGCGCCAAGGTTCCACCCAGCCCTGGACCGAACGCCTGCCGCTGCCGCCGGCGGAGAAGATGACGCCGGAGCAGCGCGCCGCCGCGCAGGCGCTGATCGACAGCCCGCGCAAGGGCGTGTTCGGTCCCTTTCTGCCGCTAATGCAAAGCCCAAAGCTTCTGGACCGCGTGGCGAAGGTGGGCGAGTACCTGCGCTTCGAAAGCGTGCTGGACGCGCGCGTGCGCGAGCTGTGCACCTGCGCCACCGCGCGCCACGTGGGCAACCAGTTCGAATGGCACATGCATGCGCCGCTGGCCATCAAGGCCGGCGTCGACGCCGGCGCGATCGACGCGCTGCGCCAGGGCGCGCGGCCCTCGTCCGGCCTGAAGGACGACGAAGCCCTGGCACTGGACTTCACGCAGGAGCTGCTGAACACCAACGGGGTCAGCGACCTCACCTACGGCCGCGCGGTGAAGCAGTTCGGCGAGCAGGGCGTGGTGGAGCTGGCCTCGCTGGTGGGCTATTTCGCGATGGTCAACTGGGTGATGAACGTGGCCCGCACGCCGGCGCAGGCCTCGTCGGGCGAGGCCATGCGCCCGTTCCCGCTCTGAGCGATTACGCCGGCAACCGCAGCACGAACACCGCACCGCCGCCTTCGCGGTCTTCGCAATGCACCGTGCCGTGGTGGCGCTGCGCGATGGACCGCACCAGCGCCAGACCCAGGCCCACGCCGCCTTCGCGCTCACTGGCGCCGGGCAGGCGGTAGAACGGTTCGAAGATGCGTTCGCGCTGCGGCGGCGGCACGCCCGGGCCGCGGTCGGCCACGCGCACCACCGCGTATCCGCCTTCGCGGCGCACGTCGATCTCCACCGGACCGGTGGTGTAGCGCCGCGCGTTCTCCAGCAGGTTGCGCACCGCGCGGCGCAGCAGCTTGACCACGCCGTTGGCCTGCACCACCTCGCCGCCGTCGATGACCAGCTCGGCGCCCGAGCGCGCGCTTTCTTCCGCGGCCAGCCCGGTGAGGTCCACCGGCTCGAAGGTGCCGACGTCGCTTTCGCGCGCGTCCAGCCGGCTGGCCAGCAGGATCTCGTCGATCAGTTGGTCGAGTTCGGCGATGCTGCGCAGGATCTCCTGCCGCTGCGTGGGCGTGGGCGGGCCGTCCATCAGTTCCATGCCCATGCGGATGCGCGCCAGCGGCGAGCGCAGCTCGTGCGACGCGTTGGCCAGCAGCGACTTGTGGCTCTTGACCAGCGTCTCCACGCGTTCGGCCGCGTGGTTGAAGCGGGCGGCGAGGAAGGCGACCTCGTCGGTGCCGCTCTGGTCGACGCGCGCGGCCAGGTCGCCTTCGCCCCAGCGCTCGACGCCGGTGCGCAGGTTCTCCAGCCGGTGCGTCAGGCGCCGGATGAACGGATAGGTGGCGATGACGACGGCGATGGCCACGATGCCCAGCAACCAGAACAACCCGGTGGGGCCGCCCGGCAGGAACGGCCCGACGCCCGGAGGCCCTTCGCCCGCGCGGCGCGGCCGCGGCGGGATCTGCACGACGATCGTGCGCCCGTCCTTCATCGGCACGTCGATCACCAGGCCCTGGCCCGGCACGCGGGGCCGCTGCAGGGTGCCTTGGCCGAGCACGTCGCCGGCTTCGTTGCGCAGGATGATCTCGCGCGGCGGCGTGCTTTGCTCGCTGCGCACCTGCTCGCGATAGGCCTGCCACAGGGCGCCGAAGGCGATGGTGAGCACGGCCACGGCGGCGATGACCGCGAGCCAGACCCGCAGGTACAGCGGCAGGCGCAACTTCATTCTTCGTCAGTCTTGCTGTTTGGCGAACACGTAGCCCACGCCGCGCACGGTGACGATGCGCTTGGGGTTCTTCACGTCGGCTTCGATGGCCGCGCGGATGCGGCCCATGTGCACGTCGATGGAGCGGTCGAACGCTTCCAGCTCGCGGCCGCGCACGGCTTCCATGATCTGGTCGCGCGTGAGCACGCGGCCGGCGCGTTCGGCCAGCGCGACCAGCAGGTCGAACTGGTAGGAGGTGAGCTCGCGCATCTCGCCGCCGACGGTGACGGTGCGCGCGTCGCGGTCGATCTCCAGCGAGCCGAAGCGCATGCGCTTGGCCGTGGGCGGCGCGCCTTCGCCGCGGCGGCGCAGGATGGCGCGCACGCGCGCCAGCAGCTCGCGCGGCTCGAAAGGCTTGGGCAGGTAGTCGTCGGCGCCCAGTTCCAGGCCGACGATGCGGTCCATGGGGTCGCCCTTGGCGGTGAGCATCAGCACCGGCACGCGCGCGGCGTCGCCCGGCATCGAGCGGATGCGCCGGCAGACTTCCAGCCCGTCGAGGTCCGGCAGCATCAGGTCCAGGATCACCAGGTCGGGCAGCGAGCCGGGCGGCTCCTGCAACAGGTCGAGCCCGCCCTTGGCGTCGCCCGCCTTGGTCACGGAAAAGCCCGAGCGCTCGAGGTACTCGCCGACCATCTGCGCCAAGCGGGCATCGTCTTCGATCATCAGGAGTTGCTGCATGGGGCTATGGTAGTCACAGGTGCTGCCACGGTGAGCATCCGGGGGCCGCGGCAAAGGGGCTTGTCCCAGCGGTAAAGTTAGGTAAATGGCCGTTGCCGGTTCCGAACCCACCTCGCTGTCCGCGGTGCCGGCGCACCACGCGGCGCATCAGGCCGATGCGCCCGCGCTGCGGTTCGAGGGCCGCACCTTCACCTGCGGCGAGCTGGCGGCCTGGTCCGATGCGCTGGCGGGGCGCTTGTGGCACGAGTGGGGCGTGCGGTCCGGCGACCGCGTGGCCTGGCTCGGACTCAACCATGTGGCGCAACTGGCACTGCTGTTCGCGCTGGCGCGCCTGGGCGCCATCCTGCTGCCGCTGAATTTCCGGCTGGCGCCGGCGGAGTGGTCGGCGCAGCTGGCCGAATGCGGGCCGCTGCGCCTGGTGCACGACGATTCGTTCGAAGCCGCCGCGCGAGAGCTCGCTGCCAAATACGGACTGGCGCTACATCCCGTTGGCGAGCTGGAAGGCAGCGGCCCGCCCGCACCGGACCATTCCGGCGACGACGCGGCGGTGCTGCTGGTCTACACGTCCGGCACCACCAGCCGGCCCAAGGCCGCGGTGCACACGCAGGGCAACCTGCTGGCCAACATGCGCATCGCGTCGCTGGTGCAGCGCATGACGCCCGACGACCGCGTGCTCACCGTGCTGCCGCTGTTCCACGTCGGCGGCCTGTGCATCCAGACGCTGCCCGCGCTGTACGCGGGCGCGCAGGTGCAGTTGCACGCGCGCTTCGCGCCCGACGCGGTGTTCGATTCGCTCGAGACTTTCGCGCCGACGCTCACGCTGCAAGTGCCGGCGACGATGAAAGCACTCATCGAACATCCGCGCTGGGCCGGGGCGCCGCTGTCCGGCCTGCGCGCGGTGTGGGCCGGTTCCAGCCTGCTGCCCGCGCCGCTGGTGCACGCCTTCCATGCGCGCGGGGTGCCGGTCTGCAACGTGTACGGCGCCACCGAAACGGGACCGTTCTCCATCGCGCTCCAGCCTGAACACGCCATGAACCACGTCGGCAGCTGCGGCTGGCCCGCGCCGGGGGTGGAGGCGCGGCTGGCCGTCGCGTCCGGCGGCGACCTGTGGCTGCGCGGGCCCAACATCGTGCGCCGCTACTGGCCCGACCAGGCCGCCTGCGACGCCGAAGGCTGGTTCAACACCGGCGACCTGGCGCGGCAGGCCGCGGACGGCAGCTACACCATCGTGGGCCGGTCGAAAGAGCTGATCATCTCGGGCGGCGAGAACATCCATCCGGCCGAAATCGAGGCGCCGCTGTCGGAGCACCCGGATGTTGCGGAATGCGCCGCATTCGGTGTCCCCGACCCTGACTGGGGCGAAGCGGCGGCCATCGCGGTGGTGCTGCGCGAGGGTTCGTCCGTCACCGACGAAGAGCTGCGGGCCTACCTGGCGCAACGCATCGCGAAGTTCAAGCTGCCGCGCCACTGGGTGCGCGTGGAGCAGTTGCCGAAGACCGCGCTGGGCAAGGTGCAGCGCACGCAGCTGGCCGCGCTGCTCAGGGCGAAGCGGTAGCCACCTGCGCCGGCGCGGCGCGCACCCGCCCCGCCAGCCACACCAGCACCAGCACCGGCAGGCCCAGGCAGGCGGTGGCCAGGAAGAAGTGGCTGTAGCCGAAGGCTTCCACGTACCGGCCGGAGAACCCGGCCAGCCACTTGGGCAGCAGCAGCATGATGGAGCTGAACAGCGCGTACTGCGTGGCCGAGTAGTTGACGTTCGTCAGGCTGGACAGGTAGGCGATGAACGCGGCGGAGGCGATGCCCGATGAGAGGTTGTCCGCGGAGATCACGGCCACCAGCGCGCCGACGTCGTGGCCGCGCGTGCCCAGCCAGGCGAACAGCAGGTTGCTGCCGGCGCTGAGCGCGGCGCCCAGCATCATCACCCGCATGACGCCCAGCCGCAGCGCGAGGATGCCGCCGACAAAGGTGCCGGCCAGGGTCATGATGACGCCGAACACCTTGGTCACCGCCGCGACCTCATCCTTGGTGTAGCCCATGTCGGCATAGAACGGGTTGGCCATGATGCCCATCACGACGTCGCTGATGCGGTAGATGGCGATGAGTGCCAGCACGACCACGGCCTGTGTGCCGTAGCGCCGCAGGAAATCGGCGAAGGGCTCCACCACGGTATCCCGCAGCCAT
Organism: Ramlibacter humi; assembly: GCF_004681975.1. Lineage (GTDB taxonomy): Bacteria > Pseudomonadota > Gammaproteobacteria > Burkholderiales > Burkholderiaceae_C > Ramlibacter > Ramlibacter humi. The sequence goes on along the minus strand of NZ_SMLK01000003.1, from coordinate 106,910 downwards.
TGCGCCGCGTCGCGCGCGGGCGGCAGTTCGCGCCGCATGGGCTCGGGCGACAGCAGCACGGTGAGCACGCCGACCACCATCGACGACGCCATCGCGAAGTACGCGGTGCGCCAGGCTTCGTGCTGGTAGCCGGTGACGCCCGGCACTTCGGCCCGCGCGGCGACCCAGAACACGCCGGCGCCGGCCCAGATCATCGCCAGCCGGTAGCCGGTCTGGTACGCCGCGGCCAGCGCGCCTTGCCGGTTGACGTCGGCCGACTCGATGCGGAACGCATCCAGCGCGATGTCCTGGGTGGCCGACGCGAACGCGACCGCCAGTGCGCACAGCGCGACGGCCGTGCGGTCGATCTTGGGGTCGAACCAGGCCATGCCGCACAGGCCGGCGACGATGCCCAGCTGCGACAGCAGCAGCCAGCTTCTTCGCCGGCCCAGCGTGCGCGTCAGCACCGGCAGGGGGAGACGGTCCACCAGCGGCGCCCAGGCCCACTTGAAGGCGTACGCGAGGCCGACCCACGACAGGTAGCCGATGGTGGCGAGGTCCACGCCCGCTTCGCGCAGGCGGTAGCTGAGGGTGCCCAGGACCAGGAGCAGCGGCAGGCCGGCCGAGAACCCGAGCGCGAGCATGCGCAGGGTGGGCGGTTCGAGATAGACCTTGAAGCTGGCGGCCCAGCCCGCGGGGCGGCTCGTCTGAGGCGGCGGGGGGACGTTGTCTGACATCTGCTGGGGTGTGCCTGTTTATTATTGCCGCATGTGCCAGCTCTGCTACGCCCGCACCTCCCCGTGGATGCCGCGCCGCGGCTTCCTTGCCCTGGCCGGTGTGGCGGCCACGCAGTCGGCCCTCGCGCAGGTGGACGTCGGCCCGCCCTCGAAGGCGCGCAGCCTGGTGCCCGCCGAGGAGATCGAGGCCGCCGCCGCGCAGCAGTATTCGCAGATGCTGGCGCAGGCCAAGCAGCAGGGCGCGCTGGCGCCGGACAACTACCCGCAGCTGCAGCGGCTTCGCTACATCGCTTCGCGCCTGATCCCGCAAAGCCTGCGCTGGAACGACCGTGCCAAGAGCTGGCGCTGGGAAGTCAACCTGCTGGGCAGCAAGGAGATCAACGCGTTCTGCATGCCGGGCGGCAAGATCGCCGTGTACACCGGCCTGCTCGACCAGCTGAAGCTGACCGACGACGAGTGCGCGATGGTGGTGGGGCACGAGATCGGGCATGCCGTGCGCGAGCACGCGCGCTCGCGCGTCGCCAAGGAGCAGGGCACGGGCACGCTGCTGCAGCTGGGCGCGCAGCTGTTCGGGCTGGGCCAGCTGGGCGACGTGGCGGCCAACATCGGCACCCAGCTGATCACGCTGCGCTTCTCGCGCGAGGACGAAACCGAAGCCGACCTGGTCGGCCTGGAGATGGGCGCGCGCGCGGGCTACAACCCGCAGGGCGCGGTCACGCTGTGGGAGAAGATGGGCCAGGCTTCCGGCGGCAGCCAGGGACCCGCCTTCCTGTCCACGCACCCGAGCGGAGCCGACCGCCTGGCCCGCCTGCGCGACAACATCCCGAAGGTGATGGGCCTCTACCAGCAGGCCGTGGCCAACTCGCCGCCGGTGAAGCACTAGCCTGGACCGCTTTCCGCGCGGCCCGCAAAGGCCGCAGCACCGACGCGATCGCCGCCATCGTCAGCACGACGGCGGCCAGTCGCGGGGCGATCCTTAAAATCGCCGGCATGACTTTCCTCGAGATGCTGCAGGGTGCGCAGGAGCGCAACGGCTCGATGCTGTGCGTGGGGCTGGACCCGGAACCGAAGCGCTTCCCGGGCGCGCTGAAGGGCGACGCCGGCCGCATCTACGACTTCTGCGCGCGCATCGTCGACGCCACGGCGGACCTCGCCATCGCGTTCAAGCCGCAGATCGCCTACTTCGCCGCGCACCGCGCGGAGCAGCAGCTGGAAAAGCTGGTGGCGCACATGCGCAGCACCGCGCCGCACGTGCCCGTGATCCTGGACGCCAAGCGCGGCGACATCGGTTCCACCGCGGAGCAGTACGCGGTGGAAGCCTTCGAGCGTTACGGCGCCGACGCGGTGACGCTGTCGCCGTTCATGGGCTTCGATTCGGTGCAGCCTTACCTGAAGTACGAAGGCAAGGGCGCGTTCCTGTTGTGCCGCACGTCCAACCCCGGTGGGGACGACCTGCAGAACCAGCGGCTCGGCTCCATCGAAGGCAGCCCGCTGCTGTACGAGCACGTGGCGAAGCTGGCGCAGGGGCCATGGAACCTGAACGGCCAGCTGGGGCTGGTGGTGGGCGCCACCTATCCCGTGGAGATCGAGCGCGTGCGCGCCATCGCGCCCAGGCTGCCGCTGCTGATCCCCGGCGTGGGCGCTCAGGGCGGCGACGCGGCCGCCACGGTGCGCGCGGGCTGGCGCGCCGATGCGCCCATCGTCGTCAATTCGTCGCGCGCGATCCTGTACGCGTCGTCCGGCGACGACTTCGCCGACGCGGCGCGCGCGGAAGCGCGCCGCACGCGCGACCTGCTGGCCGCCTCGCGCCCCTGATCACTTCGCGCCGAGTTCGTGCACGCGGTCCGAGTTGGTCGTGCTGCGCGCGCCCTTGAGGTGCAGTTCCACGTCGGTGGCGCGGTCGCCGACCGCGCGCACCGCTTCGCGCAGCTGGTCTTCGCTGGCGTCCAGCTTGCGGGCCCAGTGGACGCGGGCCTGCGGGTTGTCCATGTCGATGCGTTCGGGCTGCACGCCCGGGGTCTGGTCTTTCATGGCGGCTCCTTTCGGCCAAGGTAGCGCGCAAGGACGCCGCAGGCTGTAGGCGAGGGCCGCAGGGCGTGGTTCAGCCGCGCCCCGGCGGCCCGCCGGCGCCATCCGGTAGCCGCCTTCGGCCGGCTCGTCCAGGGCCTGACCGCTCAGGCGCGCAGCAGGCGCTTGAGGTACTTGCCGGTGAAGCTGGCCGGGTTCTTCGCCACGTCTTCCGGCGTGCCGGCGGCCACCACGGTGCCGCCGCCCGCGCCGCCTTCGGGGCCCATGTCGATCACCCAGTCGGCGGTTTTGATCACGTCGAGGTTGTGCTCGATGATGACGATGGTGTTGCCCGCGTCGCGCAGCTGGTGCAGCACCTTCAGCAGCAGGTCGGTGTCGGCGAAGTGCAGGCCGGTGGTGGGCTCGTCCAGGATGTAAAGCGTGCGGCCGGTGTCGCGCTTGGACAGTTCCAGCGCCAGCTTCACGCGCTGCGCCTCGCCGCCCGACAGCGTGGTGGCGGCCTGCCCCAGCTTGACGTACGACAGGCCCACGTCCAGCAGCGTCTGCAGCTTGCGGGCGATGTTGGGCACGGGTTTCAGGAACTCGTGCGCGTCCTCGACGGTGAGGTCCAGGATCTGGGCGATGTTGCGGCCCTTCCACTGCACCTCCAGCGTCTCGCGGTTGTAGCGCGCGCCCTTGCAGACGTCGCACGGCACGTAGACGTCGGGCAGGAAGTGCATCTCCACCTTCACCACGCCGTCGCCCTGGCAGGCCTCGCAGCGGCCACCCGCGACGTTGAACGAGAAGCGGCCCGGGCCGTAGCCGCGTTCCTTGGCGGTGGCGGTCTCGGCCATCAGTTCGCGGATGGGCGTGAACAGGCCGGTGTAGGTGGCCGGGTTGCTGCGCGGCGTGCGGCCGATGGGCGACTGGTCGACGTTGATCACCTTGTCGAAGTGCTCGATGCCGTCGATCTCGTCGTGCGCCGCAGGCTCTTCGTGCGCGCGGTACAGCGTGCGCGCCACCGCGGCGTACAGCGTGTCGTTCACCAGCGTGGACTTGCCCGAACCCGACACGCCGGTGACGCAGGTGAGAAGACCCACGGGGACGTCCACCGTCACGTCCTTCAGGTTGTGCCCGCGCGCGCCCGCGATGCGGATGCGCTGCACCTCACCCGCCTTGCCGCCTTCCAGCGGCAGCCAGGGTGTGCGCTTCTTCGGCACCGCGATCTCCAGCTTGCCGGACAGGTACTTGCCCGTGAGCGATGCGTCGCTGGCCTCGACTTCGGCGGGCGTGCCTTCGGCCATCACCTGGCCGCCGTGGATGCCGGCGCCCGGGCCCATGTCCACGACGTGGTCGGCGGCGCGGATCATGTCCTCGTCGTGTTCCACCACGATGACCGAGTTGCCCAGGTCGCGCAGGTGCTTCAGCGTGCCGATCAGCCGGTCGTTGTCACGCTGGTGCAGGCCGATGCTGGGCTCGTCCAGCACGTACATCACGCCGGTGAGGCCGCTGCCGATCTGCGATGCCAGCCGGATGCGCTGCGCCTCGCCGCCGGACAGCGTCTCGGCGCTGCGCTCCAGGCTCAGGTAGTTCAGGCCGACGTCGTTGAGGAACCGCAGCCGGTTGGCGATCTCGCGCACCACCTTGCTGGCGATCTCGGCCTTCGCGCCTTGCAGGTGCAGCGATTCGAAGTACGCCAGCGCCTCGCGCAGCGTGACCCCGCTGACTTCATAGATGGTTCGGCTTTCGCCGCCTTCGCCGATGCGCACGTGCCGCGCTTCGGTGCGAAGGCGCGTGCCACCACATTCATGGCAGGGCTGCAGGCTGCGGTAGCGCGCCAGTTCCTCGCGCACGGCCGACGAATCGGTTTCGCGGAAGCGCCGCACCATGTTCGGGATGACGCCTTCCCACGGGTGCTTGCGCGTCACCTTCTTGCCGGCCGACGCGCCCGATTCCATCACGTAGTGGAACTTGATCTCTTCTTCGCCGGAGCCGTTGAGCACGGCGTTCTGCACCGGCAGTTCCAGGTTCTCGAACGGCTCGTCGACGCTGAAGCCGTAGTGCTTTGCCAGGCTCTCGATCATCGAGAAGTAGTACGGGTTGCGGCGGTCCCAGCCCTTGATGGCGCCGGACGCCAGCGACAGCGAAGGGAAGGCCACCACGCGCTGCGGGTCGAAGAATTCCTGGCAGCCCAGGCCGTCGCACACCGGGCAGGCGCCCACGGGCGAGTTGAACGAGAAAAGGCGCGGCTCCAGCTCGGCGATGGAGTAGTGGCAGATGGGGCAGGAGAACTTGGCGTTGAACAGGTGCTCCTTGCCGTCGTCCATCTCCAGCGCGATGGCGCGGCCGTCGGCCAGGCGCAGCGCGGCCTCGAAGCTTTCGGCCAGCCGCTGCTGCACTTCGGGGCGCACCTTCAGCCGGTCGATCACCACGTCGATGTCGTGCTTCTCGGTCTTCTTCAGCTTGGGAAGGCTCTCTGCTTCGTACTGCGTGCCGTTGATGCGGAAGCGGATGTAGCCCTGCGCCTGCAGCTGCGCGAACACGTCCTCGAACTCGCCCTTGCGCTCGCGCGCGATGGGCGCCAGCACCATGAGCTTGGTGTCCTGCGGCAGCGCCAGCACCGTGTCCACCATTTGCGAGACCGTCTGCGACGTCAGCGGGATGTCGTGGTCGGGGCAGTAGGGCGTGCCCGCGCGCGCGAACAAGAGGCGCAGGTAGTCGTGAATCTCGGTCACCGTGCCGACGGTGGACCGCGGGTTGTGGCTGGTGGCCTTCTGCTCGATGGCGATGGCGGGCGACAGGCCTTCGATCAGGTCCACGTCCGGCTTGTCCATCAGCTGCAGGAACTGCCGGGCATAGGCCGACAGGCTTTCCACGTAGCGGCGCTGGCCCTCGGCGTACAGGGTGTCGAAGGCGAGCGACGACTTGCCCGAGCCCGACAGCCCCGTGATCACCACCAGCTGGTTGCGCGGCAGGTCGAGGTCGACGTTCTTGAGGTTGTGCGTGCGCGCCCCGCGGATGGCGATCCGCTGGTCCTGCAGTGAGCGGGCGAGGTACTTGCCTTCGGCGGAGGTGTTCAAAAGGCTGGGCTGGCGCGAGGGAAACCAAGCATCATAGACCGGCATCCCGGCCCGGCGGGACCCGCCCGGCGCGCATGTCCGACAATGCGGGGTTCGCCCATCCGCACGGGCCCGCAGCGTTCCGTTCCTCCCCTTCCCGTGACCACAGCTTCCCCCGACCGGCATCGCATGACGCCGCTGGAGCGCCGCGCCAGCGGCTCGCTCGCCACCGTGTTCGCCTCGCGCATGCTGGGCCTTTTCCTGGTCCTGCCCGTGTTCGCGCTGGAAGCCGCGCGCTACCCCGGCGGCGGCGACCCGGCGCTGATCGGCCTGGCCATGGGCATCTACGGCCTGACCCAGGGCGTGCTGCAGTTCGCGTACGGCCTGGCCTCCGACCGGTTCGGCCGCAAGCGCGTCATCCTGCTGGGCCTGGCGGTGTTCGCGGCGGGCAGCTTCCTGGCCTCGGCCGCGCCCAGCCTGAACTGGCTCATCGCCGGCCGCGCCCTGCAGGGCGCCGGCGCCGTTTCCGCGGCCGTCACCGCTTTGCTGGCCGACCAGACGCGTGACGAAGTGCGCACCATCGCCATGGCGATGGTGGGTGCCAGCATCGGGCTGATGTTCGCGCTGTCCCTGGTGGCGGCGCCGGCGCTGGCCGGCTGGATCGGCCTGTCGGGCCTGTTCGCCATCACCGGCTGCCTGGCGCTGGGCTGCATGGCGGTGGTGGCGTGGTGGACGCCACCCGAGCCGGTGCGGCACAAGAACGTGCCGCGCGGCCGCCTGCGCGACGTGCTGGGCTACGGCCCGCTGGTGCGGCTGAACGTCGGCGTGTTCGTGCTGCACGCGGTGCAGCTGGCCATGTGGGTGGCCATCCCGGCGCTGCTGGTGCAGGCCGGCCTGGCCAAGGACCACCACTGGCAGGTGTACCTGCCGGCCGTGCTGGCGTCGTTCGTGGTGATGTCGATGACGCTGTTCCCGGCGGAACGGCGCGGCTACCTGCGTGCGGTGTTCCTGGCGGCCATCGGCGTCATCGGCGCCGTGCAGGTGGGGCTGGCTCTGGCGCCGCGTCCCGGCATCGCGCTGCTGGGGGTGATGCTGTTCCTCTTTTTCTGCGGCTTCAACGTGCTGGAAGCCAGCCAGCCCAGCATGGCCTCGCGCGTGGCGCCGCCGCAGGCGCGCGGCGCGGCGCTGGGCGTCTACAACACCCTTCAATCGCTGGGTTTCTTCGCCGGCGGCGCCGTCGGCGGTTGGCTGACCAAGCACGTTGGGAGCACGGGCCTGTTCGCGGCCTGCGCCTGCGCCACGCTGGTGTGGCTGGTGGTGGCGTGGCCCATGGTGGCGCCGGTCCGCTCGCCTTCGCCGGAGCAGGTGCTGGCCGATGAGGCCGAGGCCACATAATCTGATCTAGGAGGAACCCCTCAATGTCATCCGTCAACAAGGTCATCATCGTCGGCAACCTGGGCCGCGATCCCGAAATGCGCACCTTCCCCAGCGGCGGCCGCGTTTGCAACGTCACCATCGCCACCACGGAAAAGTGGAAGGACAAGCAGTCGGGCGAGATGAAGGAACTCACCGAGTGGCACCGCGTGGTCTTCAACGACCGCCTGGCCGAGATCGCGGGCGAGTACCTGCGCAAGGGCTCGCAGGTCTACGTGGAAGGCAGCCTGCGCACCCGCAAGTGGACCGACCAGAGCGGCCAGGAAAAGTACACCACCGAGATCCGCGCCAGCGAAATGAAGATGCTCGGCAAACGCGAAGGCATGGGCGGCGGCCAGGGCGGTGGCGGCGGCGGTGGTTATCCGGAAGACGACGGCTACGGTGGCGGTGGCGGTGGCCGCAGCCAGCCTTCGCGCGCGCCCGCACCTGCGGCCAAGAGCCCGGCGGCGAACAAGCCTTCGTCGGGGTTCGACGACATGGACGACGACATCCCGTTCTGAGCGGGTGGTCTCCCAGACAAAACGCCGGGTCCAGCCCGGCGTTTTGTTTGGTGCCGGTCAGGCCGCGGCTGACGCGATGACGCCACCGCCCAGGCACACCTCACCGTCGTACAGCACCGCCGACTGCCCCGGCGTGACGGCCCACTGCGGCTGCGGGAAGTCGAGGTGGAACGCGCCATTCGCACCCGACGCCAGCACGCACGGCGCGTCGGCTTGGCGGTAGCGCGTCTTGGACCCGTACTCGCCGGACGCGGGCGCCGCGCCGGCGATCCAGCTGGCGTCGTCGGCTTCCAACGCCAGCGACTGCAGCCAGGGGTGGTCATGCCCCTGCACCGCATAGAGCGTGTTGCGCTCGATGTCCTTGCGCGCCACGAACCAGGGTTCGTGCTCCCCGCCGCCGCGCTGCGCGCCCTTGGCTTTCACGCCGCCGATGCCCAGGCCCTGCCGCTGGCCCAGCGTGTAGAACGACAGCCCCTGGTGCTGGCCGATGACGCGGCCGCGCTCGTCCTTGATCGGCCCCGGTTCGCGCGAGATGTAGCGGTTGAGGAAGTCACGGAACGGCCGCTCGCCGATGAAGCAGATGCCGGTGGAGTCCTTCTTCTTCGCGTTGGGCAGGCCGATCTCTTCCGCGATGCGCCGCACCTCGGTCTTGCGCAGCTCGCCCACCGGGAACAGCGAGCGCGACAGCTGCGCCTGCGTCAGGCGGTGCAGGAAATAGCTCTGGTCCTTGGTGTCGTCCAGGCCCTTGAGCAGTTCGAAACGGCCTGCGTTCTCGCGTACGCGGGCGTAGTGGCCCGTGGCGATCTTCGCTGCACCCAGACGCATGGCGTGATCGAGGAAAGCCTTGAACTTGATCTCGGCGTTGCACAGCACGTCCGGGTTGGGCGTGCGGCCGGCCTGGTACTCGCGCAGGAACTCGGCGAACACGCGGTCCTTGTATTCGGCCGCGAAGTTGACGTGCTCGATGTCGATGCCGATGACGTCGGCCACCGCGGCGGCGTCCAGGAAGTCCTGGCGCGACGAGCAGTACTCGTCGTCATCGTCGTCTTCCCAGTTCTTCATGAAGATGCCGACGACGTCCCAGCCCTGGCGCTTGAGCAGCCAGGCGCTCACCGCGGAATCCACGCCTCCGCTGAGTCCGACCACGACACGCTTGCTGTTCATGAGGTGGATTATCCCAAGCGGCCCTTTCACCGCGCCGGGCTGCGGGCATGCCGGCTCAGGGCTGGCGGTACACGCTCTCGTCGGTGGTCACCAGCGACAGCGGGTGCCGCGCGCCGGCCAGGTAGTCTTCCATGCAGCGCAGCAGCAGCGGGCTGCGGTGCCTTTCGCGGCTGGCGCGCACTTCCTCGGGCGTCATCCACAGGGTGCGCACGATGCCCGTGTCCAGTGTCCGGCCCGGCTCGCGCTCGCCCAGTCCGCCGCAGAACGCGAATCGCAGATAGGTGAAGTCCGCGCCGGTGTCCGTCTCGCGTGAACGCGAGAGGTACACGACCAGCGCCGTGGGCGTGAAGCGATGCGCCGTTTCCTCCAGCGTTTCGCGTGCGCAGCCCTGCTGGGGCGATTCGCCCGGGTCCAGGTGGCCGGCGGCGTTGTTGAGCATGAGGCCGTCGCGCGTCTCTTCCTCGACCAGCAGGAAGCGCCCGTCGCGCTCGATGACGGCGGCCACGGTGACGCTAGGTTTCCAGCGGATGTTCATCGCGCGATTATCGAAAAGCGCCCGTTCGTGCGGGCGCGCCGCGCGGCCTGGCGGCCTGGCGGTCAGGCGTCGTACTCGTCGGAGCCCTGCACCCAGATGAACGATTGCACGTCGATCATGTCGCGGGCACGAAAGCCCGGCCGGCGGTCCAGGTCGCGGCGGATGATGGCGCCGAAGGTCTGCAGGCCCTGGTAAACCGCCCAGGACGGCTCGGACTGGTAGCCGAAGTCAAAGCCGTAGCCGCGCGCCGCCCGGCGCGTGACGCGCGGCTTCAGGAACAGGTGCTTGTCGGGCCGCGCAATGAAGCCGAACACCGTGACCACCGGCCACGTCAGCACTCGCGCCCGCGGCTGCGGCAGGTCGGCCACGGCCTGGATCCAGTCATCGAACTTGCGCTGGGGCGAGCCGCGGCCGTACAGGAAGGCATACAGCTCGTGCGCGAACAGCCGCGAACCGGCCGGCGTCTTCAGCGCGTCGCGCAGCGCCATCTTCTCGAACGAGAAGAGCAGGTTGGTGCGCGCCTCGATGCGGATGGCCGCGTCGGCGATCTGGCGGAACTCGCCGCGTGCCAGCAGCTTGCGGAAGTCGGCGGGACCGAGCTCGGCCTGCCATTCGAGGTGGGCGCGTTCCTTGTGCGCGCGTTCGGCGATCAGGTAGGTGTCGTCCTGGAAGCCGTCCGGGTAGTAAAGCTCGAACTTGCGTCGCGCGCGCGCGGCGCCGAGATAGGAAACGTTGCCCGCGCGGGCGCCGGTGAGCGGGGAGGAGAGGAATGCGGCACGTGGCATCCGGTCAGTTTTCCGTCCCGCCCCAGCTCATCCGCGTGGGACGCGGCCCTACCCGCTTGTAGGACTCACGCCAGCCCAGCTGGTCGGCAGCTCAGCCGCGTACCAGCCTCAGCCGGGTGATTTCGGACGGTGCCGCCACGCGTTTGGGCGGTCCCCAGTAGCCTGTACCGCGGCTGACGTAGACCCAGAGCCGCCCCAGCCGGTGCAGCCCGGCCGTGAAGGGCTGCTGCAATCGGACGAAGAAGATCCAGGGGAAGAACTGGCCGCCGTGGGTGTGGCCCGACAGCTGCAAGTCGAAGCCGGCCAGCTCAGCGGCAGGCGCGGTGCGCGGCTGGTGTGCCAGCAGGATCCTCGCGCCGGCATCTGCTGGCGCGCCGGACAGCGCCTTGGCCGGGTCGCTGCGGTGCGAAGGCTCGAAGTGGTGGGCGCTCCAGTCGGGCACGCCCGCCAGCACCAGCGTGGTACCGGCGCGTTCGATGACCACGTGCTCGTTCAGCAGCACGCGGATGCCCAGCCGGCGCAGTTCCGCCAGCCAGGGCGCGTGGCCCGCGTAGTACTCGTGATTGCCGGTGACGAAGAAGCTGCCGTGGCGCGAGCGCAGCTCGCCCAGCGGCGCGACATGCGCGCCCAGCTCGGGCACCGGGCCGTCGACGATGTCGCCGGTGATGGCCACCGCATCGGCTTCCAGCGAGTTGACGCGCTCGACGATGCGGCGGATGTAGCTGCCGCGGATGGTGGGCCCGACGTGCAGGTCGGTGATCTGCGCGATGGTGAAGCCGTGCAGCCCGGGCGGCAGGTTGGCGATGGGCACGTCCACGCTCTTCACCCGGGCGGTGCGGCGGGTGTTGGCCAGGCCCAGCAGGCTGAGCGCCAGGGCGAGCAGCGGCACGCCTTCAGCGGTCCAGCGCGAGAGCTCCGGCCGCGTCCAGTCCAGCAGCAGGGCCGCGATCAGCACCACGTCGCGCAGCAAGGTCAGCACCAGCAGCGACGAGAACAGGCCGAGCGCGAACAGCCCGGCCGCCTGCAACTGGTCGGATCGCGGCGGCCGGGCGAAGCGGCGCGCCACCATGCCCATAGGCACCAGGGCGGCGGAGAACACCAGCCACGCGGCCAGCGCGATGGACGGGCCCAGGCCGAGCGCGGGCAGCAGGCGCATGCCGATCAGGGTGTGCAGCAGCGCGGAGAGGATGAAGAGGGCCAAGGCGGAGGGCTCGCGGAGGTGCGCCACCCAGTTGGGGACGCGTGCGAAGGATTCCAGTGCAGCGGCAGAGTTCAGGTAAGCTTGAACGAAACCTTACAACCTCACCGCGCAAGCGAGGAGACAACCCCATGCTCATTGGAGTGCCCGCCGAGACGGTGCCGGGTGAAAAGCGCGTCGCCACCGTGCCCGCGGTGGTGGAGAAACTCGTCAAGCTCGGGTTCTCCGTGGCGGTGCAAAGCGGCGCCGGCGACGCCGCGAACTTCGCCGACGACACCTACCGCGCCGCCGGCGCCGAAGTGGTGCCGGACGCCGCCACCCTGTGGAGCCGCGCCGACATCGTCTTCAAGGTGCGGCCGCCCAGCCCGCAGGAAGTCGGCCTGATGCGCGAAGGCGGCATGCTCGTCGGCTTCGTCTGGCCGGCGCAGAACCCCGAACTCATGCAGCAGCTGGCCGCGAGGAAGGCCACCGTGCTGGCCATCGACGCGCTGCCGCGCCAGCTGTCGCGCGCGCAGAAGATGGACGCGCTGACGTCCATGGCGGGCATCACCGGTTACCGCGCGGTCATCGAGGCGGCCAATGCCTTCGGCCGCTTCTTCAACGGCCAGGTCACCGCCGCGGGCAAGGTGCCGCCGGCCAAGGTGTTCATCGCCGGCGCCGGCGTGGCCGGCCTGGCCGCCGTCGGCACCGCGGCCAACCTGGGTGCCATCGTGCGCGCCAACGACACGCGCGCGGAAGTCGCCGACCAGGTGAAGTCGCTGGGCGGCGAGTTCGTCAAGGTCGACTACGAGGAGGAAGGCTCGGGCGGCGGCGGCTACGCCAAGGTCATGAGCGAAGGCTTCCAGCAGGCGCAGCGCGCCATGTACGCGCAGCAGGCCAAGGACGCCGACATCATCATCACGACGGCCCTGATCCCGGGCAAGCCGGCACCCAAGCTGATCACGGCCGACATGGTGAAGACCATGCAGCCGGGCAGCGTCATCGTGGACATGGCCGCCGAGCAGGGTGGCAACTGCGAACTCACGGTGCCCGGCCAGGCCGTGGTGCGGCACGGCGTCACCATCGTCGGCTACACCGACCTGGCGAGCCGCCTGGCCAAGCAGTCGTCCACGCTCTATTCGACCAACCTGCTGCGGCTGGCCGAAGAGCTGTGCAAGGCCAAGGACGGCGTCGTGAACGTCAACATGGACGACGACGCGATCCGCGGGCTCACCGTCATCAAGGACGGCGCCATCACCTGGCCCGCGCCGCCGCCCAAGCTGCCGGCCGCCCCGCCGCAAGCCAAGCCGGCCGCCGCGGCGCCCACCGCGCCCAAGGGCCACGGCCATGGCGCGGGCGAGCCGATGCCGGGCCGGTCGCTGGCCATCATCTTCGGTGTCTGCGCGGTGCTGTTCGCGCTGGTGGGGTTGTTCGCGCCGGCGTCGTTCCTGGCGCACTTCACCGTGTTCGTGCTCGCCTGCTTCATCGGCTACATGGTGATCTGGAACGTGACGCCGTCGCTGCACACGCCGCTGATGAGCGTGACCAATGCCATCTCCTCGATCATCGCCATCGGCGCCTTGATCCAGGTGGCGCCGCCGGTCACCGGCGCGGACGCCAGCCGTCCGGCGCAGCTGATCCTGGGCCTGGCTGTCTTCGGGCTCGCGCTGACGGCCGTCAACATGTTCGGCGGCTTCGCGGTCACGCGTCGCATGCTGGCGATGTTCCGCAAGTAAGAGACTGACATGACTGCGAGCCTCGCCACCGTTTCCTACATCGGCGCCACCATCCTGTTCATCCTGAGCCTGGGTGGGTTGTCCAATCCCGAAACCGCGCGCCGCGGCAACCTGTTCGGGATGATCGGCATGGCGGTCGCCGTGCTGGCCACCGTGTTCGGTCCGCGCGTCACGCCGGCCGGCATCCCGTGGATCGTCGGCGCGCTGGTCGCCGGCGGGGCCGTCGGCCTCGTCGCGGCCAAGAAGGTGCAGATGACGCAGATGCCCGAGCTGGTCGCGCTGATGCACAGCCTGGTGGGCCTGGCCGCCTGCCTGGTGGGCTACGCCAGCTACGTGGACACCTCCATCGCGTTCGAAGGTGCCGAGAAGGCCATCCACGAAGTGGAAATCTACGTCGGCATCCTGATCGGCGCGGTGACTTTCTCCGGCTCCATCGTGGCCTTCGGCAAGCTGTCGGGCCGCATCGGCGGCAAGCCGCTGCTGCTGCCGGGGCGCCACTGGCTCAACCTGGCGGGCCTGCTGATCGTCATCTGGTTCGGCCGCGCGTTCCTGCATGCCGAATCCATCCCGGCCGGCATGACGCCGCTCATCGTGATGACCGTCATCGCGCTGCTGTTCGGCGTGCACATGGTGATGGCCATCGGCGGCGCCGACATGCCGGTGGTGGTGTCCATGCTGAACAGCTATTCGGGCTGGGCCGCCGCGGCCACCGGCTTCATGCTGTCCAACGACCTGCTGATCGTGGTGGGCGCGCTGGTGGGTTCGTCGGGCGCGATCCTCTCGTACATCATGTGCCGCGCGATGAACCGCAACTTCATCAGCGTCATCGCGGGCGGTTTCGGCACCGGCGGCGGCGCGCCGGCACCGGCGGCCGGCGGCGCGCAGCCGGCCGGCGAAGTGACGCCCATCAGCGCGGCGGAAACCGCCGAGATGCTGCGCGAGGCCAAGAACGTGGTCATCGTGCCCGGCTACGGCATGGCGGTGGCGCAGGCGCAGCACACGGTCTACGAGATCACGAAGCTGCTGCGCGAGAAGGGCGTCGACGTGCGCTTCGGCATCCACCCGGTGGCCGGCCGCATGCCGGGCCACATGAACGTGCTGCTGGCCGAAGCCAAGGTCCCGTACGACATCGTGCTGGAGATGGACGAGATCAACGAGGACTTCCCCGACACCGACGTCGCGATGGTCATCGGCGCCAACGACATCGTGAACCCCGCGGCGCAGGACGACCCGTCCAGCCCCATCGCCGGCATGCCGGTGCTGGAGGTGTGGAAGGCGCGCCATTCCATCGTGATGAAGCGCAGCATGGCCTCGGGCTACGCCGGCGTGGACAACCCGTTGTTCTACAAGGACAACAACCGCATGCTGTTCGGCGACGCCAAGAAGATGCTGGACGAAGTGCTGGCGGCGCTGAAAGCCTGAGCCCCCCTCGCAACGAAAAAAGACGGAGACAAGCATGACGACCAATCCCCCCTGGCTGGGCGCCTATCCGGCCAGCGTGCCGGCGACGATCGATCCCTCGCAGTACCGCTCGCTGGTGCAGCTGATGGAGGAGAGCTTCACCCAGTACCGCGACCGGCCCGCCTACAGCTTCATGGGCAAGGAGGTCACGTACGGCCAGACCGATTCGCTCAGCCAGGCGCTGGCGACCTACTTCCAGGGCATCGGGCTCGCCAAGGGCGACCGCGTCGCGATCATGATGCCCAACGTGCCGCAGTACCCGGTGGCCGTGGCCGCCATCCTGCGCGCCGGCCTGGTGGTGGTGAACGTCAACCCGCTGTACACGCCGCGCGAGCTGGAGCACCAGCTGAAGGACTCGGGCGCCAAGGCCATCGTCATCATCGAGAACTTCGCCAACACGCTGCAGCAGTGCATCGCGGCCACGCCGGTCAAGCACGTGGTGATGGCCGCGATGGGCGACATGCTGGGCCTGCTCAAGGGCGGGCTGGTCAACTACGTGGTGCGCAACGTCAAGAAGATGGTGCCCGCCTACGAACTGCCCGGCGCGGTGCGCTTCAACCAGGCCGTCGCGCAAGGCACGCGCGGCACGTTCAAGCCGGTGGACACCAGGCCCGACGACGTGGCGGTGCTGCAGTACACCGGCGGCACCACCGGCGTTTCCAAGGGCGCGGTGCTGCTGCACCGCAACGTCATCGCCAACGTGCTGCAGTCCGAAGCCTGGAACCAGCCGGTGATGGGCAAGGTGCCCGCGGGCGAGCAGCCCACCGGCGTGTGTGCGCTGCCGCTGTACCACATCTTCGCGTTCACGGTGGGGATGATGCTGTCCATGCGCACGGGCGGAAAGCTGATCCTCATCCCCAACCCGCGCGACCTGCCCGCGGTGCTGCAGGAGCTGAGCAAGCACACCTTCCACAGCTTCCCCGCGGTCAACACGCTGTTCAACGGCCTGGCCAACCACCCGGACTTCGACAGGGTCAACTGGAAGAACCTGAAGATCTCCGTCGGCGGCGGCATGGCGGTGCAGGGCGCGGTGGCGCAGAAGTGGCTGCAGAAGACCGGCTGCCCGATCTGCGAAGGCTATGGCCTGTCGGAAACCTCGCCGTCGGCCAGCTGCAACCCGGTGACCAGCACCGAGTACAGCGGCACCATCGGCGTGCCGCTGCCGTCCACCGAGATGAAGTGCCTGGACGACGACGGCAACGAGGTGCCGCTGGGCCAGCCCGGCGAGATCGCCATCCGCGGCCCGCAGGTGATGGCCGGCTACTGGCAGCGCCCCGACGAGACGGCCAAGGTCATGACGCCCGACGGCTTCTTCAAGACCGGCGACATCGGCGTGGTGGACGAGCGCGGCTACTTCAAGATCGTCGACCGCAAGAAGGACATGGTCCTGGTGTCCGGCTTCAACGTGTACCCGAACGAGGTCGAGGACGTGGTCGCCAAGCTCGACGGCGTGCTGGAGTGCGCCGTGGTCGGCGTGCCCGACGAGAAGACCGGCGAGGCGGTGAAGCTGGTCGTCGTGAAGAAGGATCCCGCGCTGACCGAAGAAAAAGTGCGCGAGTTCTGCCGCGCCAACCTCACGGGCTACAAGCAGCCGCGGGTGATCGAATTCCGCACCGACCTGCCCAAGACGCCGGTCGGCAAGATCCTGCGGCGCGAGCTGCGCGACAAGAAATAGGGCTCGGCGCGGGACTTGCTTGCGGCTCCCGCCGGGCTGGCGGGTAATCCCTAAGCTCGAGGGCGGCACAATAGCGCCCCCCGCGGCCTTTCCGTTTCCATGTTCCGTTTCATCCTCACCCGCCTGTCGCTGGTCATCCCGACTTTCTTCGGGATGACGCTGCTGGCGTTCTTCCTGATCCGGCTGGTGCCGGGCGACCCCATCGAGACGATGGCGGGCGAGCGCGGCATCGACGCCGCCCGCCACGAAAAACTGCTGAAGGAATACGGCCTGGACCAGCCGGTGTGGGTGCAGTACGGCATCTACATCGGCCGCGTGCTCCACGGCGACCTGGGCAAGTCCATGATCACGCAGGAACCGGTGATCCGCGAATTCGCGGCGCTGTTCCCGGCCACCATCGAACTGGCGCTGTGCGCCATCCTGTTCGCGCTGCTGCTGGGCATCCCGGCGGGCATCGTCGCCGCGGTCAAGCGCAATTCCGTGTTCGACCATGGCGTGATGGCGACGTCGCTCACCGGCTACTCCATGCCCATCTTCTGGTGGGGCCTGCTGCTGATCCTGCTGTTCTCCGTGCAACTGGGCTGGACGCCGGTGTCGGGCCGCCTGGCGGTGCAGTACTTCATCGAGCCGAAGACCGGCTTCCTGCTGGTCGATTCGCTGCTGTCCGACGACAAGGGCGCTTTCGGCTCCGCGGTGAAGCACCTCATCCTGCCGGCCATCGTGCTGGGCACCAACCCGATGGCGGTGGTGGCGCGCATGACGCGCTCGGCCATGCTGGAAGTGCTGGGCGAGGACTACATCCGCACCGCGCGCGCCAAGGGCCTGCCGCCGCTGCGGGTGGTGGGCGTGCACGCGCTGCGAAACGCGCTGATCCCGGTGATCACCGTCATCGGCCTGCAGGTGGGCGTGCTGTTCACCGGCGCCATCCTCACCGAAACCATCTTCTCCTGGCCGGGCGTGGGCAAGTGGCTGATCGAAGCCATCGCCCGCCGCGACTACCCCGTGCTGCAGGGCGGCATGCTGCTGCTGGGCGGCGTGGTCATGCTCGTCAACCTGCTGGTGGACGTGACCTACGGCTTCATCAACCCCCGCATCCGCCGATGAGCACCGCCGCCGCACCCGTCACCATCCAAGCCGCGCCGCCCGGGCCGCTGCGCGAGTTCTGGCTGGCCTTCAGCGCCAACCGCGGGGCCGTCATCGGCCTCGTCGTGGTCGTCGTCATGCTGCTGATGGCGCTGTTCGCGCCCTGGCTGGCGCCGCACGCGCCCTTCGAAACCAACAACGCCGTGTTCCTCAAGCCGCCCGCGTGGCAGTCCGGCGGTTCCGCTTCCTACCTGCTGGGCACCGACGCCATCGGCCGCGACATCCTTTCGCGCCTGATCCACGGCGCGCGCCTGTCGCTGTCCATCGGCCTGGGCGTGGTCGCCCTTTCGCTGGTGGTGGGCGTCGCGCTGGGGCTGGTCGCCGGCTTCGCGCGCGGCGTGACCGAGATCGCGATCATGCGGATGATGGACATCCTGCTGACGCTGCCCAGCCTGCTGCTGGCCATCGTGGTGGTGGCCATCCTCGGCCCGGGCCTGGTCAACGCGATGCTGGCGGTGGCCATCGTGCTGCTGCCGCACTACGTGCGCATCACGCGCGCGGCGGTCATCGCGGAAGTGTCCAAGGACTACGTGACGGCCGCGCGCGTCAGCGGCGCCGGCACGCTGCGGCTGATGTTCAGCGAGGTGCTGCCCAACTGCGCCGCGCCGCTCATCGTGCAGGCTTCGCTGGGCGTCTCCACCGCCATCCTCGACGCGGCCGCGCTGGGCTTCCTGGGCCTGGGCGCGCAGCCGCCCGCGCCGGAATGGGGAACCATGCTGGCCGACGCGCGCGAGTTCGTGCTGCGCGCCTGGTGGGTCGTGACTTTCCCCGGCCTGATGATCCTGGTGGCCGTGCTGGCCTTCAACCTGCTGGGCGACGGCCTGCGCGACGCGCTCGACCCGAAGCTGAAAAGATGAGTGAGTTGCTGCTCGAAATCGAAGACCTGCACGTGGAATTCCCCACGCAGGGCAGCGTCATGCACGCGGTGGAAGGCGTCAGCCTCCAGCTGCGCCAGGGCGAGGTGCTGGGCATCGTCGGCGAGTCCGGCTCCGGCAAGAGCGTGACCATGATGGCCGTCATGGGCCTCATCGGCTTCCCCGGCCGCGTGCGCGCGAAGAAGCTGCGCTTCCTGGGCCAGGACCTGCTGGGCCTGTCGCCGGCCGCGCGCCGGCGGCTGGTGGGCAAGGACATGGCCATGATCTTCCAGGAGCCCACCAGCAGCCTGAACCCCTGCTTCACCATCGGCTACCAGCTGGTGGAAGCGCTGCGGCTGCACCTGCCGCTGGACAAGGCGGGCGCCAAGCGCCGTGCCATCGAGCTGCTGGAACAGGTGGGCATCCCCGCCGCGGCCAGCCGGCTGAACGACTACCCGCACCAGCTGTCGGGCGGCATGAACCAGCGCGTGATGATCGCGATGGCCATCGCCTGCAACCCGCGCCTGCTGATCGCCGACGAACCCACCACCGCGCTGGACGTCACCATCCAGGCGCAGATCCTGGACCTGCTGCGCCGCCTGCAGCAGGAAACGGGCATGACGCTGGTGCTCATCACGCACAACATGGGCGTGGTGCACGAGATGGCGCAGCGCGTGGCCGTGATGTACGCCGGCCAGGTGATGGAACAGCAGCCGGTCGACGCGCTGTTCGCCCGCCCGCAGCACCCCTACACCGAGGCGCTGCTGTCCGCCTTGCCGGAACGCGGCGAGGTCGGCAGCAAGCTGGCCACCATCCCCGGCGTGGTGCCGGGCGTGTTCGACCGGCCCACGGGCTGCCTGTTCGCGCCGCGCTGCGCGTACGCCACCGGACACTCGCGCGCCGTGCGGCCGGAGTTGCGTGAATGGCAAGGCGGCCAGGTGCGCTGCCACTACCCGCTGGGCGACCCGCAGCGGCAGCAGGCCATCGCGCAAGACGGCCTGGTGGGCGCGGAGGCTTCGCAATGAGCACCGCCATGACTCCCGTCGTTGAAGCCAAGGACCTGCGGCAGGTCTACAAGATCCGCCGCGGCCTGTTCAAGGACCCCGCTCTGCTGCAGGCCGTGGGCGGCGTGTCGTTCACCATCGAGCCGGGCCGCACGCTGGCGGTGGTGGGCGAGTCGGGCTGCGGCAAGTCCACGCTCGCGCGCATGGTGTCGCTGATCGAGAAGCCCGCGGCGGGCACGTTGTCGCTGGGCGGCGTCGACGCGGTGGATCCGCCCCATGACCAGCGCCGCCAGCTGCGCCGCTCGGTGCAATTGGTGTTCCAGAACCCGTATGGCTCGCTCAACCCGCGCAAGAAGATCGTCGACGTGCTGGCCGCGCCGCTGGCCATCCACACCGACCTGGGCGCGAAGGAACGCGCGGACAAGGCGCGCGAGATGCTGGCGCAGGTGGGCCTGCGGCCCGAGCAGGCCAGCCGCTACCCGCACATGTTCAGCGGCGGCCAGCGCCAGCGCATCGCCATCGCGCGCGCGCTGATGCTGCAGCCGAAGCTGCTGGTGGCCGACGAGCCGGTGTCGGCGCTGGACGTGTCCATCCAGGCGCAGGTGCTCAACCTGCTGGCCGACCTGCAGGCGAAGTACCAGCTGGCGTACCTGTTCATCTCGCACGACCTGGCGGTGGTGCGGCACATCGCGCACGACGTGCTGGTGATGTACCTGGGCCTGGTGATGGAGCAGGGCCCGCGCGAGAGGATCTTCGCGCGCCCGCTGCACCCGTACACGCAGGCGCTGCTGGCGTCCACGCCCGGCGTGGGCTCGCAGCAGCGCCGCATCGTGCTGCAGGGCGAGCTGCCATCGCCGCTGAACCCGCCGCAAGGCTGCGTGTTCTCCACCCGCTGCCCGTACGCGGTGGAACGCTGCAAGGTGGAACGTCCGCCCGCGCGTCCGGTGGACGGCCGCCTGGTGGCCTGCCACTTCGCCGAGGACTTCCTCGCGTCGGGTTTTCCCGAAGCCCGTCCTGTCGATAATCGCCCCCTCAGCGCCCAAGCGGCGTGACCTTTCAAGGAGCCCCCATGCAACTGTCCTTCAACCGCAAGCAGGTCGCGATGGCCGTGCTGGCCCTGGCCTGCGCCACCGGCGTCTCGGCCAAGACCCTGGTGTTCTGCTCGGAAGGCAGCCCGGAAAACTTCTATCCCGGCGTCAACACCACCGGCACGTCGTTCGACGGCAACGAGCCCATCTACAACCGCATCGTCGAGTTCGAGCGCGGCGGCACCAAGGTCGTGCCCGGCCTGGCCGAGAAGTGGGACATCTCCAATGACGGTCTGGTCTACACCTTCCACCTGCGCAAGGGCGTGAAGTGGCACAACCAACGCGCGTTCAAGCCCACGCGCGACTTCAACGCCGACGACGTGGTGTTCGCCTTCGACCGCCAGTGGAAGGAAGACAACCCGTACTACAAGGTCACCAGCTCCAACCACTCGTACTTCAACGACATGGGCATGCCCAAGCTGCTGAAGTCGGTCGAGAAGGTGGACGACTACACCGTCAAGATCACGCTGAACAAGCCCGAGGCGCCTTTCCTGGCCAACCTGGCGATGCCGTACGCGGCCGTCCAGTCCAAGGAATACGCCGACGCCATGCTCAAGGCCGGCACGCCCGAGAAGATCGACCAGGAGCCCATCGGCACCGGCCCGTTCTACCTGGTGCAGTACCAGAAGGACGCCGTCATCCGCTACAAGGCGTTCCCGCAGTTCTGGGGCCCCAAGGCCAAGATCGACGACCTGGTGTACTCCATCACGCCGGATGCCAGCGTGCGCTGGGCCAAGCTGCAGAAGGGCGAGTGCCACGTCATGCCGTACCCGAACCCGGCCGACCTGGACGCGATCAAGAAGGACCCGAACGTCACCGTCCTGGAGCAGCCGGGCCTGAACATCGGCTACCTCGCGTACAACACCACCAAGAAGCCGTTCGACGACGTGCGCGTGCGCAAGGCCGTCAACATGGCCATCAACAAGAAGGCCATCATCGACGGCGTGTTCCTGTCCACCGGCGTGGCGGCGAAGAACCCGATCCCGCCCACGATGTGGTCGTACAACGACGCGGTCAAGGACGATCCGTACGATCCCGAAGCCGCCAAGAAGCTGCTGGCGCAGGCCGGCCACCCGAACGGCTTCACGACCGACCTGTGGGCCATGCCGGTGCAGCGCCCGTACAACCCGAACGCCAAGCGCATCGCCGAGCTGATGCAGGCCGACCTGGCCAAGGTGGGCATCAAGGCCGAGATCAAGACCTTCGAGTGGGGCGAGTACCGCAAGCGCATGCAGGCCGGCGAGCACCAGATGGGCATGCTGGGCTGGACCGGCGACAACGGCGACCCGGACAACTTCCTGAACACGCTGCTGGGCTGCGATTCGGCCAAGACCAACGGCTCCAACGTCGCGAAGTTCTGCTACCAGCCGTTCGAGGACGTGGTGCTGAAGGCCAAGACGGTGTCCAACCAGGCCGAGCGCGCCAAGCTGTACGAACGCGCCCAGGTGATCTTCAAGGAACAGGCTCCCTGGTTCACCATCGCCCACGCGGTGCAGCTGAAGCCGGTGCGCAAGGAAGTCATCGACTTCAAGCTGTCGCCGTTCGGCCGCCACAATTTTTACGGCGTGGACATCAAGGAATAAGGCACTCGCCCGATCCTGTGAGAGAGGCCCGCGAGGGCCTCTTTCCATTTCACCCGCAGAACCCGCCCATGCGCACCGCCATCGTCTCCGCCATGCACGAGGAGTTGTCCGCCGTGCTGGCGCTGATGCCGCACGAATCGCGGCAGGTGGTGGCGGGGCGCGAGTTCTGGGTGGGGCAGCTGCACGGCCGCGAGGTGGTGGCGGTGCTTTCGCGCATCGGCAAGGTGGCGGCTGCGACCACGGCTGCCATGCTGGTCGAGCGTTTCGGCGCGCGCGAGATCGTCTTCACCGGCGTGGCGGGCGGCCTGGCGCCGGGCGTGCAGGTCGGCGACGTCGTGGTGGCCGACAGCTTCCTGCAGCACGACCTGGACGCGTCGCCCATCTTTCCGAAGTACGAGGTGCCGCTCTACGGCACCAGCACCTTCGCCACGGACACTTCGCTCACCGAACGGTTGGTGCGCGCCGCGCAGCAGGCGTTGCCGCAGGCCAAGCTGCATCGTGGGCTGATCGTCAGCGGTGACCGGTTCGTGTCCACCACCCCGGAGAGCCGCGCGCTGCAAGCCGCGCTGCCGAACGCGTTGGCGGTGGAGATGGAAGGCGCCGCGGTGGCGCAGGTTTGCCACGATTGCGGCGTGCCTTTCGCGGCCGTGCGCACCATCTCCGATCGCGCGGATGACGACGCCCACGTGGACTTCGCGCGCTTCGTGCGCGAGGTGGCCAGCCGGCACTCAGCCGCCATCGTGCAGGCGCTGCTGGGCTGACGCAAGGGCATGGCCGGCTGGATCGACCGCCTGCGCACCTGGGCGCGCGGCCTGAAGCGCGAATCGGTGGCGCTGTGGTTCGCCTGCCAGGATCCCGGGATGCCGTGGACCGCGAAGGCGCTGGCGCTGTTCACCGTGGGCTATGCGCTCAGCCCCATCGACCTGATCCCCGACTTCATCCCGGTCCTGGGTTTCGTCGACGACGCGATCCTGTTGCCGGCGCTGATCTGGCTCACGCTGCGGCTGGTGCCGCCGCCGGTGATCGAGAGGGCCCGCGCGCGCGCCGACGAGTGGCTGGCGCAGGGCCGCGACAAGCCTTCCAGCCGGGCGGCGGCGGTTGTGATCATCGTCGTGTGGCTCGCCGCCGCAGTGGCTCTTGCCTGGGCCGTGAAGCCCCGGTGGCTCGCACCCCGCTGAACATGAAGAGCACGAAGCAATCCGCCAAGTGGGTGGCCGCCTCGCTGGGCGCGGGCCTGCTGGCCGCGGCACCGGCGCTCGCGCAGCAGGACGCCGCGCTGCGCGGCGTGGACGTGCAGAGCACGCGCGAAGACCTGCAGGGCGTGGCGGGCAGCGCCAGCGAAGGCGTGGTCACGTCCAAGCAGCTGCGCACGCGCCCGGTGCTGCGCGCAGGCGACGTGATGGAAGCGGTGCCCGGCCTGGTGGCCACGCAGCATGCGGGCGAGGGCAAGGCCAACCAGTACTTCCTGCGCGGCTTCAACCTGGACCACGGCACCGACTTCGCGACTTTCGTCGACGGCGTACCGGTCAACCTGCCGACGCACGGGCATGGCCAGGGCTACACCGACCTGTACTTCCTGCTGCCGGAACTGGTGGACACCATCACCTACCGCAAGGGGCCGTACTACGCCGACACGGGCGACTTCGCCGCCGCCGGCAACGTCCGCATTCGCACGGTGCGCAAGCTGGACCGGCCGTTCGCGATGCTGGAGGCCGGGCGATTCGGCTACCGCCGCGCGCTGGCGGCCGGCTCGGTGAGCGTGAAGGGCGGCGACTTGCTGCTGGCCGCCGAGCGCGGGCGCGACGACGGGCCTTGGGATGTGCCCCAGGGCCTGGGCCGCACCAACCTCGTGGGCAAGTACACGCTGGGCTCGGCGGACGACGGCATCACCTTCGGCGTCAACCACCACGAAGCTTCCTGGATCTCCACCGACCAGGTGCCGCAGCGCGCCATCGACAACGGGCTGATCGGCCGCTTCGGCACGCTGGACCCCACGTCCGGCGGCCGCACCAAGCGCACGTCCGCCCAGGTCAACTGGGCGCGCCGCGACGGCGAGGTGCGCACGACGGTGGACGCTTACGCGCTGCGCTATTCGTTCGACCTGTTCTCGGATTTCACGTACTACACGCGCGGCTGCGACACCGCGCCGCTGCCCGCGGCCTGCGACTCGGGTCCGCCGCTGGACCAGTTCGAGCAGGTGGACCGCCGCCACGTGTTCGGCCTGGCGGCTTCGCAGTCGCGTCCGCTGCGGCTGGGCGGCCTCGATGCGCAGCTGGCATTCGGCACCGACCTGCGCCGCGACGACATCGCCGAAGTCGGCTTGTACGGCACGCAGGCTCGCGCGCGGCTGGCGCAGGTGCGCAGCGACCGCGCGCGCATCGATGCGCTGGGCTTCTGGTCGCAGCTGGAAGTGCAGCTGGCGCCGCAATGGCGCGCCATCGGCGGCCTGCGCTGGGACCACCGCGCGCTGGATGTGCAGAGCTCCATCGCGGCGAACAGCGGCGCCACCACGGCTTCCATCACCAGTCCCAAGCTGTCCCTGGTCTGGAGTCCCGGCCCTCGCACCGACCTCTATGCCAACTGGGGCCGGGGCTTCCACAGCAACGATGCGCGCGGCACGGTGCTGAAGGTCGATCCTTCGGACGGCGTCACGCCCGCACAGCGCGCCGATCCGCTGGTGCGGGCCACCGGCTACGAGCTGGGCCTGCGGCAGAAGTGGGCCGACAACCTGGTGGTGACCGCGGCTGCGTGGGTGCTGAAGCTGGACTCCGAGCTGCTGTTCGTCGGCGATGCCGGCACGACCGAAGCCACGCGGCCCGCGGCGCGCCGCGGCATTGAACTGTCCGCCAACTGGCGGCCTGCGCCGGCCTGGGAGATCGACGCCGACCTGGCGCTGTCGCGTGCGCGCTTCAGCGACGCGGACCCGGCCGGCGACCGCATCCCGGGCGCGTTGCCGCGCGTGGCTTCGCTGGGCATCACCTACCTGAGCGGGCCGTGGACCTTCGGCGCCCGGCTGCGCCACTTCGGCGCCCATCCCCTGATCGAGGACGGCTCGCTGCGCGGCTCGGGCAGCACCGTCGTGAATACCCGTGTCGCCTACCGCGTCACGAGCGCGGCGGAACTGTCGCTGGACGTCTTCAACCTGTTCAACCGCCAGTCCAGCGATATCCAGTACGCCTATGCGTCGCGGTTGCCGGGCGAGCCGCCATTCGCCGATGCGGGCACGCCCGCCACGCTGCACGTGCACCCGTCGCTGCCTCGCACCTTGCGGGTCGGATTGAGGCTGTTCTTCTAGAGCCCGCGTTCTCCGGCAGGCGCGTTCGCGATAGAGTCCGCCTGATGGACGGGCTGCACCTCACCGCCGACCTGCACGATTGCGGATGTGCCCCGCACTGGCTGGCCGACGCGCAACGCCTGGGTGAGTGGTGCGTGGCCGCGGTGCGCGAAAGCGGCCTGCAGCCGGTGAACCAGCTGTTCCACGCATTCCCCGCGACCGGAGCCGGCCCCGGCGGTGTGACGGCGGCGGTGCTGCTGGCCGAGTCGCACCTGTGCCTGCACACCTGGCCGGAGAGCCGCTCGGTGACGGCTGACGTGTACGTGTGCAACTTCGGCGCCGACCATTCGGAGCGCGCGCGCGGCCTGATGGCCGCGGTCATCGCGCATTTCCGCCCGCGCTCCGTGACGGAACGCTCGGTCCGCCGCGGCTGACGGCCGGCCGCGTCGTATCATGCCCCGCACACGGAAGGAGCAAGGCATGGCCCTCATGGACTTCATCAAGAAGCAGTTCATCGACGTCCTGCAATGGACCGAGAGCGGCGACGGCACGCTCGCCTGGCGCTATCCCATGGCCGACATGGAGATCCAGTACGGCGCCGCCCTCACCGTGCGCGAGTCGCAGATGGCCGTGTTCGTGAACGAAGGCAAGGTGGCCGACGTCTTCGGGCCCGGCCTGTACAAGCTCACGACGCAGACCATCCCGGTGCTGACGTACCTGAAGAACTGGGACAAGCTGTTCGAATCCCCGTTCAAGAGCGACGTCTATTTCTTCAGCACGCGCCAGCAGGTGGACCAGCGCTGGGGCACGCCGCAGCCCATCACCATCCGCGACAAGGACTTCGGTGCGGTGCGCCTGCGCGCCTTCGGCAACTACAGCTACCGCGTGGCCGACCCGAAGCTGTTCCACACCACGATTTCCGGCACGCGCGACGTCTACACGGTGGCCGACCTGGACGGCCAGTTGCGCGGGCTGATCCTGCAGCACATCTCCAACGCCATCGCGGCCAGCGGCGTGCCGTTCCTGGACCTGGCCGCCAACCAGAATGCCTTCGCGCAGGCGCTGGCCAACGAGATGGGGCCGGCGTTCGCCGCGATCGGGCTGAAGCTCGAAGTCATGACGGTGCAGAACCTGTCGCTGCCCGAGGAGCTGCAGAAGATCCTCGACCAGCGCATCGGCATGGGCATGGTCGGCAACGACATGGGCCGCTTCATGCAGTACCAGACCGCGCAGGCCATTCCCGAGATGGCCAAGGGTGCGGGTTCCGGCGGCGGCATCGCGGGCGATGCGATGGGCCTGGGAGCGGGCGTCGCCCTTGGACAGGTGCTGGCGAGCAACCTCCAGCAGGGGCTGCAAGGCGGTGGCCAGGCGAGCGGCGCCGCCGCGACGGTGAAGCCCGAGGACGTCATGGCCACGCTGGAGAAGCTGGGCGACCTGAAGGCCAAGGGCATCCTCACGCAGGAAGAGTTCGACGCCAAGAAGGCGGAACTGCTCAAGAAGCTGGCGTGAGCCTCCGCCGCCTGTCATCGTCCGCGCGCGGCCCGCGCCCGCTGATTCGCTGAGCGATTGGCGTCCGCCGCACCCCAGCGCATCTACCGCGCGCCCTGCCCGGGGTGCGGCGCGCCCGTTGAATTCCGCAGCGCGCAGTCCACGCACGCCGTCTGCAGTTACTGCCACAGCACCATCGTCCGCTCCGGCGAGACGCTGCAGCGGCTGGGCAAGATGGCGGAGGTCTTCGAGGACTACAGCCCGCTGCAGCTGATGGCGTCCGGCCGCCACGAAGGCAGGCCCTTCGTGCTGGTGGGCCGCCTGCAGTACCGCGGGAGCAGCGGGCCTTGGGCCGAGTGGCAGGCGGCGTTCGATGACGGGCGCGTGGGCCAGCTGTCGGAGGACAACGGCTCGTACGTCATGACCTTCCCGGCGGAGCTGGGACGGGACGTCCCGCCGGCGGAGCGCTTCCGCGTGGGTGCGACGACGGCGGTGTCCGGCAAGTCGTTCACCGTCAGCGCGAACGACGAAGTCGCGCTGGTCTCCGCGCAGGGCGAGCTGCCGAAGCTGCCGCCGCTGGGCCAGTCGTTCCGCTCGGTGGAGCTGCGCAGCGCGCAAGGTGAGGTGCTGGGCATCGACTACGCCACCGTGCCGCCGCAGGTCAGCCGGGGCCGGGCGGTCAGCCTGGACGAACTGCAGCTCACCGGACTGCGCGCCGAGGCGGCCAAGGAGGAAAAGGGCCGCGGGTTCGCGTGCCCGAGCTGCGGTGCGCCGGTGCAGGTGAACCTGGCCGGCACCTTGAGCGTCACCTGCCCCAGCTGCCACAGCGTGATCGACGTCTCCCAGGGCATCGCCGGCGAGCTGCGGCATGCCCAGCAGGACGAACCCGTGCGCCCGCTGATCCCGCTGGGCAGCACGGGGGAACTGCAGGGCGTACCGTGGCAGGTGGTCGGTTTCCAGCACCGCATGGGCGCGGAGCCCGGCGACGAGGACGAGCAGTTCGGCTGGAGCGAATACCTGCTCTACAACGCGAAGCGCGGCTTCGTGTTCCTGGTCGATTCGGAAGAAGGCTGGAGCTTGGTCAAGCCGACGACGGGGGCGCCGCAGCTGGCGCCGGACAGCCGCTCGGCCACTTACCTCGGCACGCGGTATGGGCTGAAGTACAGCTACAACGCCGAGACCAACTACGTGGCCGGCGAGTTCTACTGGCCGGTGGTGCGCGGCCAGAAGACGTTCAACCGCGACTTCGCCGCGGGCGCGCGGTTGCTGTCGATGGAGCAGACGCCGCGCGAAGTCACCTGGTCCAGCGGCGCGGGGCTGTCGTCCGATGCGGTGGCGGCGGCTTTCGGCATGAAAGACCAGGACAGGTTCCGGCGCGGCGACGCCGGGCCCACGGGCGGCAAGTCCGCCGGGCTGGGCTGCGGCTGCCTGATCGTGATCCTCATCGTCATCCTGCTGCTGGTGCTCGTCGTGGTGCTGGCCCGCAACGATGACGGCAGTTCCGGCTACACCAGCGCCCCGCGCACCAGCGGCGGGTCCTGGGGCGGCTATTCCGGCGGCGGCGGCCACAAGTGAGCCGCCGCCAATCCTTCCACCCGCAAAGGAGGTCCCCATGGACTTCGAATGGTTGAAACCCGCCGCCGTCTTCGGCTCCATCCTCTACGCCGTCATCGGCGTGGTGGTGTTCTGGGTCGCTTTCGTCATCATCGACAAGCTCACGCCCTACGACCTGTGGCAGGAGCTGGTCGAGAAGCACAACCAGGCGCTCGGCATGGTGGTGGCCGCGATGTCGCTGGGCATCTGCATCATCGTGGCCGCGGCCATCCACTGACCGTGCCCGCTCCCGGAGTCCCGGCGCGGGCCGGGCCTTCGCCGCTGGCGGTGGCCCTGCTCGCCTCGGTCTTCGTCGTCGCCGCCTGCGGCCTGGTGTACGAGCTGGCAGCGGGCGCCCTGGCCTCGTACGTGCTGGGCGATTCGGTGCTGCAGTTCTCCACCGTCATCGGCACCTACCTGTTCGCCATGGGCGTCGGGTCGTGGCTGTCGAAGTTCGTGGAGCGCCAGCTGCCCGCGCACTTCCTGCGCATCGAGCTGCTGGTGGCACTCGTGGGCGGCTCGCTGCCCGCGGTGCTGTTCGCGGCCAATGCCTGGCTGCCGGGCGCCTTCCGGCCGCTGCTCTACGGCCTTGTCTTCGCCGTCGGCACGCTGGTGGGCCTGGAGATCCCGCTGGTGATGCGCATCCTGCGCCGCGACGTGCAGCTGCGCGAGCTGGTGTCGCAGGTCCTGACCTTCGACTACCTCGGCGCGCTGGCGGTGTCGGTGGCCTTTCCGCTGCTGTTCGTGCCGCACTTCGGGCTGGTGCGCACCGGTTTCTTCTTCGGATTGCTCAATGCCGGCGTGGCCGCCTGGGCGCTGTGGCTGTTCCGGCACGAGCTGCGCCGGCGGGCCGAGCACGCGGCCGCCTGCGTGCTGTGCGCCGCGGCGCTCGCCGCGGGCCTGGCGGGCGCGGGGCAGCTCACGACGCTGGCCGAGGACCGCTTCTACCAGGAACCCGTGGTGCACGCGGAGAGCTCACCGTGGCAGCGGATCATCGTCACGCGCGGCCGCGCCGGCGTGCGGCTGTTCCTGAACGGCAACCTGCAGTTCGCCGAACGCGACGAGTACCGCTACCACGAGGCGCTGGTGCATCCCGCGATGTCGGCCCAAGGGGCGCCGCGCAAGGTCGCCATCCTCGGCGGCGGCGACGGCATGGCCTTGCGCGAAGTGCTGCGCCACCCTTCCGTCGAAAGCGTGACGCTGGTGGAGCTGGACCCAAACATGACGCGCCTGTTCGGCAGCGACCCGGCGCTGGTGCGGCTGAACGGCGGTTCGCTGTCGTCGCCCAAGCTGCGCATCGTCAACGAGGATGCGTTCGGCTGGCTGGAGCGCACGGAGGAGACGTTCGATGTCGTCATCGTCGATTTCCCGGACCCCACCAACTTCGCCATCGGCAAGCTGTACACCAACTCGTTCTACGCGTTGCTGGACCGGCGGCTGTCCGCGAGCGGCTACGCGGTGATCCAGACCACTTCGCCGCTGGTGGCGCGCCAGAGCTTCTGGACCGTGGTCACCACCATCGAATCGGCCGGCCTCACCGCCACGCCGTACCACGCCAACGTGCCGAGCTTCGGCGAATGGGGCTTCGTCGTCGCCAGCCGCCGGCCGTGGCGCATGCCGCAGCGGCTGCCGGCGGGCCTGCGCTTCCTCACGCCGGAATCGCTGCCCCTGCTGTTCGATTTCCCGCGCGACATGCAGCGTGTTCCGGCGGAAGTGAACCGTCTTTCCAACCAGGGCCTTGTCACCACGTACGAGCGCGAGTGGGGCAAGGTGCTGCCGTGAGGCGGCGCGAGTGGCTGGCCGCGGCGGCGGCGTTGCCGGCTTACGGCTGCGCGCCGGCGCTGGCACCGGTGGAAGGCGGGTTCGCCGGACCTTCGCCCGAACGCGGCCACCTGCTGCGCGCCACCCGCGTCGGCGCGCCTTCGCAGGTCCGCCGCGCGCGCTTGGTGATCGCGGGCGGCGGCATCGCGGGGCTCGCGGCCGCGCGCGCCCTGCGGCTCGCCGGTGTCGACGATTTCGTCCTGCTGGAACTGGAGGACGAGTCCGGCGGCAACAGCCGCGCCGGCCGCCTGGCGGGGCTGGACTGCCCGCTGGGTGCGCACTACCTGCCGGTGCCCGGCGACGGCGCGCATCATGTGCAGGACTTGCTCGAGGAGATGGGCTTGCGCCGGCGCATCTCGGGCCGCTGGACCTACGACGAGCGCCACCTGTGCCACAGCCCGCAGGAGCGCCTCTACTTCCGCGGAGAGTGGCAGGAAGGGCTGCTGCCGGCGCATGGCATCGGTGCGCCGACGCAGGCGCAGTACGTCAAGTTCGCGCGCCTGGTCGATCGCGCCTCGCGCGAGGCGCGGTATAGCATGCCCGCGGGCACCACCACCGCACCTGCGCATCTCGCGCTGGACGCCATCCCGTTCGCCGAATGGCTCGGGCGGGAGGGGCTCGACGACGAGCACCTGCTCTGGTACCTGGACTACTGCTGCCGCGACGACTATGGGGCAGGGATCGCTGCCGTCTCCGCCTGGGCGGGACTGCATTACTTCGCCAGCCGCCATGGCTTCCACCCGCCCGGCGAGGAAGGCGAGCGCGACGCGGTGCTCACCTGGCCCCAGGGCAATGCGTATCTTGCGCGGGGGCTCGCGGCGCCGCTGGGCGCGCGCCTGCATGC
This sequence comes from Ramlibacter humi, assembly GCF_004681975.1. Lineage (GTDB taxonomy): Bacteria > Pseudomonadota > Gammaproteobacteria > Burkholderiales > Burkholderiaceae_C > Ramlibacter > Ramlibacter humi. Next base: position 75,969 of record NZ_SMLK01000003.1, on the reverse strand, counting down.
TTCGCGGGTGGTCACGCGCATCGAAGCCGTGCGCGGCGGCATGCAGGTGGATGCCGTGGATCCGCTCTCTGGCGTTGCCGAGCGTTGGGATGCGCTGCACGTGGTCGTTGCGCTCCCGGTGTTCGTCGCCGCCCGTGTGCTGGCCTCGCCGCCGTATTTCGTCATGCAAGCCGCGCGTGCCACGCGGCATGCGCCGTGGGTCGTGGCGAACCTGCAGATCCGTGAGCCGCTCCGCGATCGCCCGGGCGCCGCGCCGTCATGGGACAACGTGCCCTACGGATCGGCGGGCCTGGGCTATGTGGATGCCGGTCACCAGCGTCTGGACCCGCGCCCCGCGCCCACCGTGCTCACCTGGTACCTGGCGCCAGGTGAGAGCGCACGCGCGCAGCTGCTTTCAGCGCCATGGACGCACTGGCGCGACCTGGCGGCCGCCGAACTGGCCGCGCCGCACCCGGACCTGCCCGGCAAGCTGCAGCGCGTGCTGGTGGCGCGCTACGGCCATGCGATGGCGACGCCCGTTCCCGGCACGCGCGCGCGGCTGCGGGCCGTGCCTTTGCACGGGCGCGCCATGAGCTTCGCCCATTCGGACTGGGCGGGCTACTCGGTGTTCGAAGAGGCCTTCACGCTGGGCCACGAGGCGGGCGTGGCCGCGGCACGCGCCGTGGGCGCGCGCGTGCCGGCGAGACTTACCTGAGCCAGCCCCGCCGGCCGAAGTACCACATCGGCACGCCGGCGCTGGCGATCATCAGCACCACCACGTACGGGTAGCTGAACACCGGCCCGAACCATTCCAGCTCGGGGAACTTCATGTTCATGCCGTAGATGCTGGCCACCAGCGTGGGCGGCAGCAGCGCCACGCTGGCCACCGAGAAGATCTTGATGATCTTGTTCTGGTTGATGTTGATGAAGCCGACGGTGGCGTCCATCAGGAAGTTGATCTTGTCGAACAGGAACGCCGTGTGGTTGTCCAGCGACTCGATGTCGCGCAGGATCTGCCGCGCGTCCTCGAACTGCTCCTGCGTCAGCATGCGGCTGCGCATCATGAAGCTGAGGGCCCGGCGCGTGTCCATCACGTTGCGGCGGATGCGGCCGTTCAGGTCTTCCTGCCGCGCGATCTCGCCCAGCACCTCGCCGGCCAGCGTGTCGCTCACCCGGCCGGCCAGCACTTTCTTCGACGCCTTCTCCAGCCCGTCGTAGATGCCTTCCAGCGCATCGGCGGAATATTCCGCGTCGGCGTCGAACAGCTTGAGCAGCACGTCCTTGGCATCCTCGATCAGCCCCGGCGCGCGGCGCGCGCGCAGCCGCAGCAGGCGGAACACGGGGATGTCCTCGTCGTGGATGGAGAACAGCACGCCCTTGCTGCGCAGGGACTCGTTGGTCTGGTTCAGGATGAAGGCCACGCGCACGCTGCGCGGGTCCTCGTCGTCGATCAGGAAGTCGCTGCGGATGTGCAGCTCGCCGTTGTCTTCCTCGTAGAAGCGGGCGGACTCCTCGATGTCCTCGTCCATCGCGTCCTCGGGGATGGACAGGCCGTAGTACTGCTTGACCCAGCGCTTTTCCTCGATCGTGGGCGACTCGAGGTCGACCCAGATCGGCTGGAACCGGGAGAGCTCCTCGAGCGACTCGATCTCTTCCTGGAAGAGTCGCCCGTTGGCGAGCGTGAAGATGTTGAGCATGGCTCACTCCGTGAGGGATTGGCGGATCGGCATGGGGCTGGCTTCCGACGCCGCTCACGGACGCCCGGAAGCTACCGACTAGGGCAGGTTTCCAAGGAGTGCTCTCCCGAAATGAAGACGGGCGATTATGCCGTCTGAGTTTCCGCGAATGCGAGGAGTTCGCCCTTGCGCGCGAAAGCGTCCTGCTCGCCCAGCGCGATGAGCGCGCGCACGAAGGCGGGCTCGAACAGCAGGTAGCTGGCGAGCGCGCCACCGCCCTTGCCGGCGCCCAGTCCACCCAGGGCGCGGCGCACGGCGGCGGGCAGCAGGTGCGCGTGCGCCTGGGCGATGGCGTCCAGCGACTGCGAAGGCTGGATCGCCAGCACCTCGACGTCGCGGTAGGGCAGCACGGCCGCGATCTCGCGCGGCAGCTGCTGCAGCGTCCGGGTGACGCGCTGCGCCTGTTCCACGTCGGCCTGCAGCGTGTCGTGGAACACGCTGGCCATCGCGTGGCCGGCGATGGCGCCCAGGCCCGGTGCTCCCGTGCCGGCGGCGGCGCCGAAGGCCGCGCGTTCGGGCTGGCCCACGCCGACCACCAGCACGCGGTGCGCGCCCAGGTGCAGCGCGGGCGAGAGCGGCGAGACCTGGCGCATGGAGCCGTCGCCGAAGTACTCGCGCCGGCCGTCCACCCACAGGGGCGTGGCGGGGAAGAGGAAGGGGATGGCGCTGGACGCCATCAGGTGCTCGATCGTCAGCGGCTGGAACTCGGCCCGCCGCCCCGGGCGTTGCCACGGCGTGTGCCGGTGGTCGCGCGCGGTGTGGCAGAAGGTCCAGTGCACGCCGGTGGTGTAGCTGGACGCGGTGATGGCCACGGTCTCGATCGCCTTCGATGCCAGCGCTTCGTCGATGCCGCCCAGCGACACGGCGTGGTGCAGCGTGTCCACCAGCGGCATGGTGTCCAGGATGGCGCCCGCGTGCCGGGCCTGGCCCCACAGCCGCACGGCCGTCACCAGCCGGCTGAAGCGCACCCACACGGGCACGTCGAGCCGGTAGACGTTGTCGCTGCGCAGCCGCGACCAGAACACGGAGAGTTCGTCGAAAGCCTGCAGCCCGCGCGACGCGGCGCTGGCCAGGAAGGCGACGTTCAAGGCGCCGGCCGACGTGCCGACCAGCACCTGGAACGGAAAGGACGCACCCGCGCCGGCCTGCAGCCGAAGCATCGATGCCAGCGCCTGCAGCACGCCGACCTGGTACGCGGTGCGCGCGCCACCGCCCATCAGGACCAGCGCATGTTTGGGCCGGCTGGGCAGTGTCAGGGAATGGATGATGGTGTCCAGGCTCACGCCTTCGCCTCCTGCGGCCCATCCTAGGCGGCCGGTCGAGGGGCGGCACTGCTCAGTTACCCGGGGCTCACGCGGTGGAAGGCCGTGCGTCGCACTTCAGGATGTTGCCCATGGAGGCCGACGCGTCGCGCTTGGCCTTCGCGCTCCCGGCGCCCCGGGGAATCCAGCGGCTGATGAAATCGATGAGCAGAAGTACGCGCTGACTTTTTGGTAAACGCTTGAGGTTCAACCCCGTTTTGCCGATGCGGTGCCGGCACGGCGCGGATCCTGGCGGCGGGCCCACCTTGGCTGTGCCGTTCGGCGGCAGGCTCGGCCGCAGGAGACGTCCTACACGGTCGGGCCGACCTGTCCGACATCCCCGATGAGGTCGCGTCCCTACAGTGGACTGGTCCCGTCGGCGCCCATGCGTCCGCGGGCCGCAAGGAGCAGTACCGATGATCCAGCTAGCGAACGACCCGAATGCCAGCCGCAATGCCTGGCGTCCGGCGCAGGACGAGAAGGCTTCCGCGAGCGATTTCCGCCGCGGCCGTCCCGGCCATGCCTGGCCGTTCCTGAGCCCGCACGCCCGCCGCCAGGCCCCCGCCGACGGCGCCAAGCCCCGCAACGACAGCGGCAGCTGACAGCCGCACCACCTCCTGCCTTCGAAAGAGGTCCCACCATGCCGATCGAGACCAAGAGCCCGAACAAGTTCAACGACGCGCCCCGCGACAAGCCGCAGGGCGAGCGCGTCGAGCACGCCAATCTGGATCGCCCCGGCGCCCAGGCCCACCCCCGCGCCCGCAACGCCGGCTGGAGCGCGTACGCGAACCGCGCCGCCGCCTGGCGCTGGAACTGAATCACCACGGCGCGCGCCAGTGCCCGCCAACGCGACGGACGGCCCTTCGGGGCCGTTTTCTTTGGTGCCTTCGCACCCACGCTTGCGTTGCACGAAGTCTTTTTTGTTTCAGCCGACTCGTGGCGATTGCTTTCGCTGCGGGCGCGCGGCATAGTGGTCCGCAAGCGCACGTTTCTTTCTCAAGTTTCTTCCCCCTTCCCCCCGTTCCCCCGGCCGCCCACCGCGGCCATCCACCCGAGCGAAACCAGGAGGTCTTACATGAACTTGACGATCAGCGGTCACCACCTCGCCGTTACTCCCGCACTGCGCAGCTACGTGACTACCAAGCTCGATCGGATCACTCGCCACTTCGACCAGGTGGTGGACATCAAGGTTCTTCTCACGGTGGAAAAGCAGAAGGAAAAGGAACGACGACAGCGGGCGGAATGCCGCATCCACGTCAAGGGCAACGACATGTTCGCCGAGAGCTCGCACCAGGATTTGTACGCGGCGCTCGACGAACTGGTCGACAAGCTGGACCGGCAGGTGAGCCGGCACAAAACCATGATGCAGGACCACCACCACCCCGCGCCCAAACGCGTGATGTGACCCGCGCGATGTGACGCTTGCCACGGGGGCGTTGCCCCGTGCACGAACGGCCTCCCGCGGGAGGCCGTTCCCGTTGAGGTGCGGGGGTGCGGGTGCATAATCGCCCCCCATCCCCATGAACCGCCTCGCAGCCATCCTGCCCGCCGCCCAGGTCCTGGTGGGCGTCGACGCCACCAGCAAGAAGCGCGCGTTCGAGGAAGCGGGCCTGCTGTTCGAGAACCTGCACGGGCTGTCGCGCGCGCTGATCACCGACAGCCTGTTCGCGCGCGAGCGCCTGGGGTCCACGGGCCTCGGCCACGGCGTCGCCATTCCGCACGGCCGCATCAAGGGGCTGAAGGCGCCGATGGCCGCGCTGTTCCGGCTGGAAAACGCCATCGGCTTCGACGCTCCGGACGAGCAGCCGGTCGCGCTGCTGATCTTCCTGCTGGTGCCCGAAGCCGCGACGCAGAAGCATTTGGAGATCCTGTCGGAGATCGCAGAGCTGCTGTCCGACGCGCCGCTGCGGGAGAAGATCAAGGCCAGCACCGACGCGGCCGAGCTGCACCAGCTCATCGCCACCTGGCAGTCGGCGCAGCCGGCCTGAGCCCGGGTCTCAAGCCGGTGCCGTGAAACCCACCGTCGTCAGCGCCGACGTCCTGTTCGAGGACCACCGCACCAAGCTCAAATGGGAGTGGGTCGCGGGCCTGGGCGCCTCCGAGCGCCGCTTCGACGAAGTGGCCGTGCGTGCGGCACGTTCGGGCGCCGACCTGGTCGGCTACCTCAACTACATCCACCCGTACCGCGTCCAGATCCTGGGCGAGCGCGAGGTGGCGTACCTCACCAACGCCACCGCCGACGATTGCGCGCGCCGCATCTCGCGCATCGTGACGCTGGAGCCGCCCGTGCTGGTGCTGACCGACGGTCAGGCCGCGCCCGAGTCGCTGCTGTCCATGTGCGAGCGGGCGCAGATCCCGATGTTCGCCACGCAGGAGCCTTCCGCCTTCGTCATCGACGTGCTGCGCGCCTACCTGTCCAAGCACTTCGCCGAACGCACCTCGATGCACGGCGTGTTCATGGACATCCTGGGCGTGGGCGTGCTGATCACGGGCGAAAGCGGCCTGGGCAAGAGCGAGCTGGGGCTGGAGCTGATCACGCGCGGCAACGGCCTGGTGGCCGACGACGCGGTGGACCTGTACCGCGTCAACCAGACCACCATCGAGGGCCGCTGTCCGGAGCTGCTGCAGAACCTGCTGGAGGTGCGCGGCATCGGCCTGCTGGACATCCGCGCCATCTTCGGCGAGACCGCGGTGCGGCGGAAGCTGCGCCTGCGCCTGATCGTGCACCTGGTGCGCCGCGAGACCCTGGAGCGCGAGTACGAGCGGCTGCCCTACGAACCGCTGGTGCAGGACGTGCTGGGCGTGCCGGTGCGCAAGGCGGTGATCCAGGTGGTGGCCGGCCGCAACATCGCCGTGCTGGTGGAAGCGGCGGTGCGAAACACCATCCTGCAGCTGCGCGGCGTGGACACTTACCAGGAATTCGTCGAGCGGCACCGCCGCGCGATGGAAAAGGGAGGTTGAGCGTCGGGCGGGGGGCTTCCACGCCGGACGCTCAGCGCTGAACCCTCAACCTCTTTTCGGCGGGCGGTGCGGGCAGTTCGCCTTGGTGCAGTGCGCGTACAGCGACAGCGCGTGCTCGGCGATCTCGAAGCCCTTGGCCTTGGCGACCGAGTGCTGGCGCTTCTCGATCTCGGCGTCGTAGAACTCCTCCACGCGGCCGCAGTCCAGGCACACCAGGTGGTCGTGGTGCGTGCCTTCGTTCAGCTCGTAGACCGCCTTGCCGCTTTCGAAGTGGCTGCGCGACAGGATGCCGGCCTGCTCGAACTGCGTGAGCACGCGGTACACCGTGGCCAGGCCGATGTCCGAGCGCTCTTCCAGCAGCACGCGGAACACGTCCTCGGCCGTCATGTGGCGCTGCTCGCCCTTCTGGAACACGTCCAGGATCTTGAGCCGCGGCAGCGTCGCCTTCAGGCCGGTGTTCTTCAGTTCGTCGATGTTCGCCATGGGTGCACGGGAGGGGACCACGGAAGGGCTCCCGCTACAATCGCCGCGATCATATCGCCAGCCTCCGCGCCATGCCTTTCCACCGCTCCAGCCTCCTTCGCCCCGGCCTCGTGTTCGCGGCCTGCTCGGTGCTCGCGGCCTGCGGCAGCTTCGACAGCGTCAGCCACCGCATCGCCTCGGCCGTGACGCCGTACAAGGTGGAAGTCGTGCAGGGCAACTTCATCTCGCGCGAGCAGGTGGACCAGCTCAAGCCGGGCCTGTCGCGCCAGGCCGTGCGCGACCTGCTGGGCACGCCGCTGGTCACCGACCTGTTCCATGCCGACCGCTGGGACTATGTGTTCACGATCAAGCGCGACGGCGTGCAGGCTGAGCCGCGCCGGCTGACCGTGTACTTCAAGGACGATTCGCTCGACCGCTTCGAGGGCGACACCATGCCCAGCGAAGCCGAGTTCGTCGCCTCCATCGGCGCCAAGCCGCGCAGCTCCGGCAAGATCCCGCCGCTGGAAGCGACCGAAGAACAGCTGCAGAAGGCCGCGCCGCCCAAGCCGGCGGCGGCCGCTTCCGCGCCGGCTCCCGCCGCGGCGCCCGCCACCAGCTACCCGCCGCTCGAACCGCCGGCGCGCTGAGCCGATGGCCGCATCCGCCCTTCATCAGGTCGCCGTCGCCGGCGCTACCGGCCGGATGGGCCACATGCTCATCGAGGCCATCCGTGCCTCGGACGATTGCCAGCTGGCCGGCGCGCTCGACGTTCCCAGCAGTCCGGCCATCGGCAACGACGCAGCCGCGTTCCTCGGCATCGCCAGCGGCGTGCCGGTGGTGTCGGACATCCGCCAGGGCCTGGCGAAGGCCAAGGTGCTGATCGACTTCACCCGGCCCGAAGGCACGATGGCCCACCTGGCCGTGTGCCGCGAGCTGGGCGTCAACGCGGTCGTCGGCACCACGGGCCTCTCGGGCGAGCAGAAGGCGAAGATCGCCGAGTACGCGCAGGACGTCGCCATCATGCTGGCGCCCAACATGAGCGTGGGCGTGAACGTCACGCTCAAGCTGCTGGAGATGGCCGCGAAGGCGCTTTCCACCGGCTACGACATCGAGATCATCGAGGCGCACCACCGCCACAAGGTGGATGCGCCGTCGGGCACCGCGCTGAAAATGGGCGAGGTCATCGCCGCGGCGCTGGGCCGCGACCTGGATCATTGCGCGGTCTACGCGCGCGAAGGCGTGACGGGCGAGCGCGACCCGTCCACCATCGGCTTCTCGGCCATCCGCGGCGGCGACATCGTGGGCGACCACACCGTGCTGTTCGCCGGCACCGGCGAGCGTATCGAGATCACCCACAAGTCGGCCAGCCGCGCCACCTACGCCCAGGGCAGCCTGCGCGCGGTGCGCTTCCTGGCCGGCCAGCGCCGGGGCCTGTTCGACATGTTCGACGTGCTCGGGCTTCGTTAAGCCGGGCGCGCGGCGCCGGCCGCCAGGAGAGGCTATGGATTTCTCGCAGTTGTTCAGCCAGGCCGACGCCATCGGCCGTGCCGTGGCGCTGCTGCTGCTGCTCATGTCGGTGGCCAGCTGGGTCGTCATCCTGTGGAAAGCGTGGCTGCTGCGCCGCGCGGGCGGTGACGTGGACCGCTCCACCGTCGCGTTCTGGCAGGCCCCTTCGCTGGCCGAAGCGCAGCAGCGTGTCGCCGCGTTCGACCGTGAGAAGCTGGTGCTGCCGCTGATCGAGGCGACGCAGGCGCAGGCCCCCGGCTCGCTGGCCGCCGCCGGCGATCGCAGCCAGCAGCTCACGCGCATGCTGCGCGACGCGCTCCACGCGGTGCTGGACAAGCTGCAGTTCGGGCAGGTGCTGCTGGCCACGGTGGGTTCCACCGCGCCTTTCGTCGGCCTGCTGGGCACGGTCTGGGGCATCTACCACGCGCTGACCGGCATCGCCGCCGCGGGAACGATCAGCATCGACAAGGTGGCGGGGCCGGTGGGCGAGTCGCTCATCATGACGGCCGCGGGCCTGGCCGTCGCCATCCCCGCCGTGCTGGGCTACAACATCTTCGGCCGGCTGATCGGCCGCATCGAGGCCGACCTGGAAGGCTTCGCGCTCGACCTGCGCGAGCTGGTGGCCCACCACGCCGGGGGCGCCTGATGCCTTTCGGCCGCCTGGAACGCACCGAGGGGCCGCGCCCCATGAGCGACATCAACGTCACGCCGCTGGTGGACGTGATGCTGGTGCTGGTGGTCATCCTCATCATCACCGCGCCGCTGATGGCCAGCTCGCTGCGGCTGGACCTGCCCAAGGCGGAAACGGCCAAGGCGTCCGACGCGCCGCGCTCCGTGGTGGTGGGCCTCGAATCGTCCGGCAAGGTGTTTTTCAACGACAAGCCGGTGGACATGCCGCAGCTGGCCCAGTCGCTGGCCGAGGCCGCCCGCCAGGGGCCGGACACCGAAGTGCAGCTGCGCGCCGACCAGGCCGTGCCCTACGGCAAGGTGGTCGAGGTCATGGCCGCCGCCCAGAAGGCGGGCCTGTCGCGCATCGGCTTCGTGGCCGAACCCGCGCGCTGAAGGCCCCCGGCCGGCCTGTGGCCGGGCCATTTCCTAGAATCCCGGGATGCAAGACAAGTACAACCACCTCGAAGTCGAGAAGGCTGCGCAGGCGCACTGGACCGCGCGCGACGCCTACCGCGTCGTCGAGGACGCGCGCCGCAGGAAGTTCTACGCGTGCTCGATGCTGCCGTACCCCAGCGGCAAGCTGCACATGGGCCACGTGCGCAACTACACGATCAACGACATGTTGACGCGCTACCTGCGCATGAACGGCTACAACGTGCTCATGCCCATGGGCTGGGACGCCTTCGGCCTGCCGGCGGAGAACGCGGCGCTGAAGAACGGCGTGCCGCCGGCGAAGTGGACGTACGAGAACATCGCGTACATGAAGGGCCAGATGCAGGCGATGGGCCTGGCCATCGACTGGTCGCGCGAGGTCGCCACCTGCGATCCCGATTACTACAAGTGGAACCAGTGGCTGTTCCTGAAGATGCTGGAAAAGGGCATCGCCTACCGCAAGACCCAGGTGGTGAACTGGGACCCGGTGGACCAGACCGTGCTGGCCAACGAGCAGGTCATCGACGGCAAGGGCTGGCGCACCGGCGCCCCGGTGGAAAAGCGCGAGATCCCCGGCTACTACCTGAAGATCACGGACTACGCCGGCGAGCTGCTGGACCACGTGCAGAACAAGCTGCCCGGCTGGCCCGAGCGCGTGAAGCTGATGCAGGAGAACTGGATCGGCAAGAGCGAGGGCGTGCGCTTCGCCTTCACGCACGAGATCCGCGGCGCGGATGGCCGCCTGATCGGCGACGGCAGGATGTGGGTCTTCACCACGCGCGCCGACACCATCATGGGCGTCACGTTCTGCGCCGTGGCGCCGGAACACCCGCTGGCCACGCATGCGGCGCGCGACAACCCCAAGCTGGCCGCCTTCATCGAGGAGTGCAAGAAGGGCGGCACGACGGAAGCCGAACTGGCGCTGAGGGAAAAGGAAGGCCTGCCCACCGGGCTGGCGGTAGTGCACCCCATCACCGGCGAGCCGGTCGATGTGTGGGTGGGCAACTACGTGCTCATGGGCTACGGCGACGGCGCCGTGATGGGCGTGCCGGGCCACGACGAGCGCGATTTCGCCTTCGCCCTGAAGTACGGCCTGCCCATCGTGCAGGTCGTGCACGTGGACGGCGAGCACTACGACTACCAGCACTGGAACGAGTGGTACGGCGACAAGGAACGCGGCGTCACCATCAACTCCGGCAACTTCAGCGGCTTCGGCTACCGCGAGGCGGTGGACGCGGTGGCGCACACGCTGCAGCAGCTGGGGCTGGGCGAGAAGAAGATCACCTGGCGCCTGCGCGACTGGGGCGTCAGCCGCCAGCGCTACTGGGGCACGCCCATCCCCATCATCCATTGCGCCGAGCACGGCGCGGTGCCCGTCCCGGAGAAGGACCTGCCGGTGGTGCTGCCGCAGGACTGCGTGCCCGACGGCACCGGCAACCCGCTGAACAAGCGCGAGGACTTCCTGGCCTGCGCCTGCCCGGTGTGCGGCAAGCCCGCCCGGCGCGAGACGGACACGATGGACACCTTCGTGGACAGCGCCTGGTACTTCATGCGCTACTGCGACCCGAAGAACGGCCAGGCCATGGTGGGCGAGGGCACTCAGTACTGGATGCCGATGGACCAGTACATCGGCGGCATCGAGCACGCCATCCTGCACCTGCTGTACGCGCGCTTCTGGACCAAGGTGATGCGCGACCTGGGGCTGGTGAAGATCGACGAGCCTTTCACCAAGCTGCTGACGCAGGGCATGGTGCTCAACGAGGCCTTCCACCGCATCGGCGAGAAGACCGGCAAGCGCTATTACTGGACGCACGAGCTGGACATCCAGCGCGACGAGCACGCCAAGGTCATCTCAGCCACCGCGAAGGACGACGGCCTGCCGGTCACCTACGAGGGCTGGACGACCATGTCCAAGTCCAAGAACAACGGCGTCGACCCGCAGGAGCTGATCGAGAAGTACGGCGCCGACACCGCGCGGCTGTACACCATGTTCACCGCGCCGCCGGAAGCCACGCTGGAGTGGAACGACGCCGCGCTGGAAGGCAGCTACCGGTTCCTGCGCCGCGTGTGGCAGTTCGGCCACCGTCTCGAAGGCTCCGCCGCCGTCGCGGGCCACGTTTCGCGCCTGGGCGCGACGGCGCAGTTCGGCAAGGCCGCCAAGGCGCTGCGCCACGAGGTGCACACGGTGCTCAAGCAGGTGGACTACGACTACGTCCGCATGCAATACAACACCGTGGTGTCCGGCGCGATGAAGATTCTCAACGCCCTGGAAGACTTCAAGGCCGCGGGCGAACAGGGCGCCGACGCCGTGGTCGCCGAGGGCTTCGGCATCCTGCTGCGCGTGCTGTACCCCGTCACGCCGCACCTCACGCACGCGCTCTGGCACGACCTGGGCTACGTGGCGCTGCATGGCGAACTGCTGGATGCGCCGTGGCCGCGCGTGGACGAACAGGCGCTGCAGCAGGACGAGATCCAGCTGGTGCTGCAGGTGAACGGCAAGACGCGCGGTTCGGTCACGGTGCCGGCCGGCGCGGGCAAGGACGAGATCGAGAAGCTGGCTGTCGCGAGCGAGGACTTCGCGAAGTTCTCGGGCGGCGCTTCGCCGAAGAAGGTGATCGTGGTGCCCGGGCGCCTGGTCAACGTGGTGGTGTGATGCGGCGGCGCCTGTTGCTCCTGGCCGCGCCCGCCGCGCTCACCGCCTGCGGGTTCGAGCTGCGCAAGGCGCCGGATTTCGCGTTCAAGTCCATCGCCATGCCGCGGCTCGGATCGAACGTGTCGATGGACTTGGCCCGAACGCTGGGTTCGGACAACGCCCTGCAGGTTGTGACTTCCGGTGACACCAGCAAGGTCGACGTCGTGTTCGAGCCGCTCGCTGAAACACGCGACAAAGTGGTGGTGGGCCTCAATGCGAGCGGCCAGGTCCGCGAGTTCCAGCTTCGCATGATGTACCGGTTCCGCTTGCGCACGCCGCAGGGCCGCGAGCTGATCCCGCCTACCGAACTCACGCTGCAGCGCGACATCAGCTTCAACGAAACGGCCGTGCTCTCCAAGGAAGCGGAAGAAGGCCTGCTGTACCGCGACATGCAGAACGACCTGGTGCAGCAGATCATGCGGCGCCTGGCCGCCATCAAGAGCCTGTAGCGGCCCAGCCGGGCCATGCCGGCAAGGCGTTCTCCGACGCCGGCGGGCGGCAACTCGTCCTAGACTGGCTCGGCGGGGGCTCTCGCCTCCGAGGGAGTGCCGTCATGGACAGCCAGGCCGGACCCGGCAGCCGCGACTATGTCGCGCTGGAGGCGCGCTACGGCGCGCGCAACTACCATCCCATCCCCGTCGTCGTCGAACGCGCGCGCGATTGCCTCGTCTGGGACGTGGAGGGCCGCGAGTACATCGACATGATGGGCGCGTACTCGGCGGTGAGCCATGGCCACTTGCACCCGCGGCTGGTGGCGGCGGCGCAGAGGCAGCTGGAGAAGGTGGCCGTCACCTCGCGCGCCTATTACGGCAGCACGCTCGGCCCCTTCCTCGCGAAGCTGTGCTCGCTGGCGGGCTTCGATCGCGCGTTGCCGATGAACACCGGCGCAGAGGCGGTGGAAACCGCGATCAAGTGCGCGCGGCGATGGGGCTATCGGGTAAAGGGCATCCCGGAAGGACAGGCCGAGATTCTGGTCGCGCGCGGCAACTTCCACGGGCGCACCAGCACCATCGTCGGCTTCTCCAGCGAACCCGAATACCGCGCCGGCTTCGGCCCGTTCGCGCCGGGGTTCCGGCATTTCGATTTCGGCGACATGCGCAGCATCGAGGCGACCGCGACGCCCCAAACCTGCGCGGTGCTGGTCGAACCGATCCAGGGCGAGGCCGGCGTGGTGCTGCCACCGCCCGGCTTCTTCGCCGCGTTGCGCCAGTGGTGTACCGCGAACCACGTGCTGCTGATCGACGACGAAGTGCAGGCCGGGCTGGGCCGCACCGGGAAGTGGTTCGCCTTCGAGCATGAAGGCATCCGGCCCGACGCATTGATCCTGGGCAAGGCGCTGGGCGGCGGGCTGCTGCCGGTGAGCGCCTTCCTGGCCGACGACGAAGTGATGCAGGTGTTCGACCCCGGCAGCCACGGCTCCACTTTCGGCGGCAACGCGCTGGCCGCGGCGGTGGCGCTGGAAGGCTTGCGTGTGCTGGAAGAAGAGAAGCTGGTCGAGCGCGCCGCCCAACTCGGTCCGTACTTGATGCGAAAGCTGCAGGACGTGCAGCGCGAAGCCGCGCCGCTGATCCGGGACGTGCGGGGGCGCGGCTTGTGGGTGGGCGTGGAGGTCGATCCCGCCCACGCCAGCGCGCGCCGGCTGGTGGAGCGCCTGGCCGAACGCGGCGTGCTGTCGAAGGAAACGCACGAGACCGTGATCCGTTTCGCGCCGCCGCTGACCATCACGCCGGCGCTGATCGACCGTGCCGTGGACGCGTTCCGTTCGGTGGCGCTTCAACGCTAGGGAGGACTCACCCGCCGCGACTAAACTCGCGGCCATGCAGCTCGCCCCCGCCCAACTCCAGGCCCACCTGGGCAAGGGCCTGCGCTCCCTCTACACGCTGCACGGCGACGAGCCGCTGCTGGTGCAGGAGGCGGCCGATGCCATCCGCGCCGCCGCGCGCGCGCAGGGCTACACCGAACGCACCGTGCACACCGTCGCCGGCGCGCACTTCGACTGGAGCGAGGTGCTGGCGGCGGGCGGCTCGCTCAGCCTGTTCGCGGACAGGCAGATCGTGGAGGTGCGCATCCCTTCCGGCAAGCCGGGCAAGGATGGCAGCGCGGCGCTGCAGCAGCTGGCCGAAAGCGCGCAAGGCAACGACAGCACGCTGACCATCGTGCTGCTGCCGCGGCTGGACCGCATGACCAAGCAGGGCGCCTGGTTCGGCGCGCTGGAGAACTTCGGCGTGACGCTGGCGGTGGAAGGCATCGAACGTTCCGCGCTGCCGCAGTGGATCGCCCACCGGCTGTCGCAGCAGGGCCAGCGCGTGCGCCAGGGCGAGGAGGGTCAGCGCACGCTGCAGTTCTTCGCCGACCGCGTGGAGGGCAACCTGCTGGCCGCGCACCAGGAGATCCAGAAGCTGGCGCTGCTGTACCCGCAGGGCGAGCTGGGCTTCGAGCAGGTCGAGAGCGCGGTGCTCAATGTCGCGCGCTACGACGTGTTCAAGCTGTCGGAGGCCGTGCTGGCGGGGCAACTGGCGCGCGTGCAGCGCATGCTGGACGGGCTGCAGGCCGAAGGCGAGGCCGAGGTGCTGGTGCACTACACGCTGGCCGAGGACATCCGCGCGCTCAAGCGCGTGAAGGACGCCATGGGTGCGGGCCGCCCGCTGCCCATCGCGTTGCGCGAGCAGCGCGTTTGGGGCCTGAAGGAGCGCCTGTTCGAGCGCGTGCTGCCGCGCCTTTCCGCCACGGCGCTGGAAAACCTGCTGCAGGCCGCGCACGTGGTGGACGGCATCGTCAAGGGCCTCAAGGCCCCAGGCTGGCCGAACGACGGCTGGCAGGCGCTGCACCGGCTGGCCACCGACCTGTGCCGGGAATGCGCGCCCGTGCCGGCGCGACGCTGAAATCCTTTCCCGGCAGGGCCATGCGCGGCGGGGGATAATCCCGCTGGTGAATGCGCTGAACGTCGCCGAATACATGCAATCGCTGGGGCTGCAGGCCCGGCAGGCGAGCGCGCGCATGTCCTCGGCTTCCGCGGCCGAGAAGAACCGCGTGCTGCGCACGCTGGCCGGCAAGCTGCGCGCGTCGTTCGATGCACTGGCCTCCGACAACGCGCGCGACCTGGAGAAGGCCCGCGCCGCCGGCCTGGCCGAGCCGATGGTCGACCGCCTCAAGCTCACACCGAAGATCCTGGAAACGCTGGCGCAAGGCTGCGAACAGCTGGCCGCCATGCCGGACATCATCGGCGAGGTCATCGGCCTGACGCAGCAGCCTAGCGGCATCCGTGTCGGCCGCATGCGCGTGCCGCTCGGCGTGTTCGGCATGGTGTTCGAGAGCCGGCCCAACGTGACCATCGAAGCGGCCAGCCTGTCGATCAAGAGCGGCAACGCCTGCATCCTTCGCGGCGGTTCCGAAGCCATCGAGTCCAACAAGGCTTTGGCGCGCCTGGTGCGCGAGTCGCTGGCCGAAGCCGGCCTGCCCGAGGACGCCGTGCAGCTGGTGCAGACCACCGACCGCGAAGCCGTGGGCCAGCTGATCGCGATGCCGCAGTACGTGGACGTCATCATCCCGCGCGGCGGCAAGGGCCTGATCGAGCGCATCAGCCGCGACGCCAAGGTGCCCGTCATCAAGCACCTGGACGGCAACTGCCACGTGTATGTCGACGATCCGTGCGACGTCGACATGGCGGTCACGCTGGCCGACAACGCCAAGACGCAGAAGTACAGCCCCTGCAACGCCAGCGAAGGGCTGCTGGTCGCCCGCGGCGTGGCGGCGCGATTCCTGCCGCGCATCGGCGCCGTGTACGCGGCCAAGGGCGTGGAGATGCGGTGCGACGCGGAAGCCAGGGCGATCCTGGAGAAGGGCTTCGACAAGCTCAGCCCGAACGGATTGTTGAAGGACGCCACCGAGCAGGACTGGTTCGAGGAATACCTCGCGCCCATCATCAGCATCAAGGTGGTGGCCGGCGTGGACGAGGCCATCGCGCACATCAACCACTACTCCAGCCACCACACCGACGCCATCGTCACGCGCGACCACGTGCACGCCCAGCGCTTCCTGCGCGAGGTGGATTCGGCCAGCGTGATGGTCAATGCGAGCACCCGCTTCGCCGATGGCTTCGAGTACGGCCTGGGCGCGGAGATCGGCATCAGCACCGACAAGTTCCACGCGCGCGGACCGGTGGGCATCGAAGGGCTCACCTCGCTCAAGTGGGTGGTGCTCGGCCAAGGCGAAATCCGGCAGTAACGCCCGGCCCGGCCGCGCCACGGTCGAGGTGATCGGGCTTGCAAAGGCCGGCGGCGGTGCCAGATTCCTACAATCCAAGTCGGATTTCCCAGAAAGACTGAGCGCTCCATGGTCCCCCATCTCGTCACGGCCCTCAGCGGCCCCATCAACGAGCTCGAGGAGCGCATCCTCGATTCCATGCCGGCCATCGAGCGGTGGTTCCGGCTGGAATGGATGGAGCACACGCCCCCGTTCTACACGTCCGTGGACGTGCGCAACGCCGGCTTCAAGCTGGCGCCGGTGGACACCAACCTGTACCCCGGCGGCTGGAACAACCTGACGCCCGAGATGCTGCCGCTGGCGGTGCAGGCCGCCATGGCCGCCATTGAGAAAATCTGTCCCGAGGCGCGCAACCTGCTGGTCATTCCCGAGAATCACACGCGCAACACGTTCTACCTGGCGAACGTGCTGCAGTTGAAGCGCATCTTCCACATGGCCGGGCTGAACGTGCGCGTCGGCTCGATCAATCCGGAGATCAAGGAACCCACCACCATCGAGCTGCCCACGGGCGAATCCATCGTGCTGGAGCCGGTGGTGCGCAGCAAGACGCGCCTGGGCCTGAAGGACTTCGACCCCTGCACCATCCTGCTGAACAACGACCTGTCGGCCGGCCCGCCGGGCATCCTGGAAGACCTGCACGAGCAGTACCTGCTGCCGCCGCTGCACGCGGGCTGGTCTGTGCGGCGCAAGAGCCGCCACTTCCAGAGCTACGAAGAGGTGGCCAAGCGGTTCGGCAAGATGCTGGGCATCGACCCCTGGCTCATCAACCCGATGTTCAACCGTTGCGGCGAGATCAACTTCGCCGAAGGCTCGGGCATGGACTGCCTGACCACCAACGTGGACGCGCTGCTCACGCGCATCCGCAAGAAGTACAAGGAATACGGCATCAACGAGAAGCCGTTCGTGATCGTGAAGGCCGACAACGGCACCTACGGCATGGGCATCATGACCGTGCGCGACACCAAGGACCTGGAAGAGCTCAGCCGGCGCACGAAGAACAAGATGGCCGTCATCAAGGACGGGCAGGAAGTGCACGACGTCATCATCCAGGAAGGCGTGCAGACCTACGAACGCATCCATGACGCCGTGGCCGAGCCGGTGGTCTACCTGATGGACCGCTACGTGGTCGGCGGCTTCTACCGCGTGCACCCCGAGCGCGGCATCGACGAGAACCTCAACGCGCCGGGCGCCGGCTTCGTGCCGCTGGCTTTCGCCGAGAGCACGCGCCTGCCTCAGCCGGGGCAGAAGCCCGGCGCCAGCGCGCCCAACCGCTTCTACATGTACGGGGTGATCGGCCGGCTGGCCATGCTGGCGGCCAGTTACGAGCTGGAAGCCACCGATCCGGAAGCCGAGACCTACGACTAAACCCATCCGGGTGGTTGCTGCACCGCAACAAACCCTAGGGCAAGGCTTGGGGCGGGAGCGCACAATAGCGCTCCCCAAAGGAACGGAACCCCGCCGGCCGCAGGCAGAAGACGGGGCCCGCTGAGTGCAAAGTACGAAATCATCGCTAGCCGCGCTGACCCTCGGCGCCATCGGCGTCGTGTACGGCGACATCGGCACCAGCGTGCTGTACGCGGTCAAGGAAGTCTTCGGCTCCGGCCACGTTCCCTTCACCCCGGCCAACGTCTACGGGATCCTGTCGATCTTCTTCTGGACGCTGACGGTCATCGTCTCGATCAAGTACGTCGTGCTCGTGCTGCGGGCCGACAACAACGGCGAGGGCGGCCTCATCGCGATGCTGGCGCTGGCGTCGCAGGCGGTGAAGGACAAGCCGGAACTGCGCAAGGTCCTGCTCGGCGTGGGCATCTTCGGCACCTGCCTGTTCTACGGCGACGGCGTCATCACGCCGGCCATCTCGGTGCTGTCGGCGGTCGAGGGCCTGGAGGTGGTGTCCCCGCAGTTCACGCAGGGCGTGATCCCCCTCACGCTGGTCATCCTGTTCGGCCTCTTCTTCTTCCAGAAGAACGGCACCGGCGGCGTCGGCCGCTTCTTCGGCCCGGTGACCCTGCTCTGGTTCTTCGTGCTGGCCGTTCTGGGCATCGGCAACATCCTTCGCCACCCCGAGATCCTGTCGGCGCTCAGCCCGCACCATGCGGTGCTGTTCATGTGGCACCACCCCAAGGTCACCTTCATCATCCTGGGCGCGGTGGTGCTGTGCGTCACCGGTGCCGAGGCGCTGTACGCCGACCTGGGCCACTTCGGCAAGAAGCCGATCCGCCTGGCCTGGTTCTCGGTGGTGATGCCGGCCCTGACGCTCAACTACTTCGGCCAGGGCGCGCTGCTGCTGGAGCAGCCCGAGGCGGTGAAGAACCCGTTCTACATGATGGCGCCGGACTGGGCCCTGGTGCCGCTGGTGGTGCTGGCCACGGCCGCCACGGTGATCGCGTCGCAGGCGCTGATCACCGGGGCCTTCAGCGTCACCAAGCAGGCGATGCAACTGGGCTACCTGCCGCGCCTGAACGTGGAGCACACCAGCGTGCGCGAGACGGGCCAGATCTACATCCCGTTCGTCAACTGGGGACTGTTCATCGCCATCGTGCTGGCGGTGGTGCTGTTCCGCTCGTCCAGTAACCTGGCCGCGGCCTACGGCATCGCGGTGACGCTGGACATGCTGATCACCACCACGCTGACGTTCTTCGTCATCCGCTACGGCTGGAAGTACCCGCTGTGGCTATGCGTGGCGGCCACCGGCTGGTTCTTCGTGGTGGACGTCACCTTCTTCGCGTCGAACATGCTCAAGCTCCTGCACGGCGGCTGGTTCCCGCTGATGATCGGCGGCTTCGTGTTCACGCTGATGATGACCTGGAAGCAGGGCCGCCACATCCTGAACGACAAGCTGCGGGCCGACGCCATCGACCTGCAAAGCTTCCTGGAAGCGGTGTTCGTCAGCCCGCCCACGCGCGTGGAAGGCACGGCGGTGTTCCTCACCGCCGAACCAGGCACCGTGCCCAACGCGCTGCTGCACAACCTGAAGCACAACAAGGTGCTGCACGACCACAACCTGTTCGTCACTGTGCGCAGCCACGAGGTGCCCTGGATCGGCATGAACAAGCGTCTGGAAGTGGAGCCGCTGGGCCACAACTGCTGGCAGGTGGTGGTGCACTATGGCTTCAAGAACGATTTCGACGTGCCGCGCGCGCTGGACCACATGCGCGGCCGCGGCTGCGAGATCATGCCCATGACCACCAGCTACTTCCTCTCGCGCGACGTGGTGGTGCCCACCATCGGCAGCGGCATGGCCGCCTGGCGCGAGAAGCTGTTCGCGCAGATGCACCACAACGCGGGCGCGGCGGCCGACTTCCTGAAGCTGCCCAACAACGCGGTGGTGGAGCTGGGCTCCAAGATCGAGATCTGAGCCGCGGTGCCGCGCCGTGCGGCACGCACCTGGTTTCAGGTTTCGCAGACGCGCCATGATCGGCCCGAACGTGCAGCGCAGAATCGTTCGCGGCCCATCCTCTGGAGCAAGACATGGCCGAGAACGCACCTTCGGCGGCGGCAGCGCCACAGCGCAATCCCTTGCGCTGGCTGCTTTGGCTGGCCGCCGCGCTGGCGGTGGGTGCGGCGGTCTACTGGCTGGGCTGGGCGCGTCCCCATGAGGCCGATGGCGCTGCCGGCCGCCGGGCGCGCGCGAGCAACGCGCCCACGCCGGTAGCGACGGCCACCGTCACCCGGCAGACGATCCGCAGCACGCTCAACGCCCTGGGCACCGTCACGCCCGTGGACACGGTCACGGTCCAGGCCCAGGTCAGCGGCCAGCTGACCCAGGTGGCTTTCACGGAGGGCCGCACGGTGCGCCGCGGCGACTTCCTCGCGCAGATCGATCCCCGGCCCTACGAAGCAGCGCTGGCTCAGGCCCAGGGCCAGTTGCTCAAGGACCAGGCCATGCTGGGCCAGGCGCGTATGGACCTCGTGCGCTACCAGCAACTGGCCGAGAAGAACTCGATCAACCGGCAGCAGGCCGAGGACCAGAAATGGGTCGTTCAGCAGGACGAGGGCGTGGTGAAGGTGGATGAGGCGCAGGTGCAAACCGCGCGCATCAACCTGGGCTATTGCCGCATCGTCGCGCCGACCGACGGCCGTATCGGCCTGCGGCTGGTGGACCCCGGGAACCTGGTGCAGACAGGCGCCAGCGCCACGGGCCTGGCCGTCATCACGCGCATGCAGCCCATGAGCGTGGTGTTCGTGCTGCCCGAGGACAGCCTGGCCGTGGTGCTCGCGCGGCAGCACGCGGGCGCGGCGCTGCCGGTGCAGGCCTACGACCGCAGCGGCACGCGCCTGCTCGACACGGGTGCGCTGCAGGCCATCGACAGCCAGATCAACACCAGCACCGGCACGGTCAACCTCAAGGCGCAGTTCCCGAACGAGGCGGGCAACCTGTTTCCCAACCAGTTCGTCAACGTCGTGCTGCGCGTCGACGAGCAGCAGGACGCCGTCGCCGTGCCCACCGCGGCCGTCCAGCGCGGCAGCAACGGCAGCTTCGCCTACCGCGTGGACGGAGACGGCAAGGTTGCCGTGGCGCCGGTGCAGCTCGGGCCCGTGGACGGCGAGCGCGCCGCCGTGATCTCGGGCCTGCAGCCCGGCGATGAGGTGGTGGTGGACGGCGCCGACAAGCTGCGCGACGGCGCACGCGTGAGCCTGCGCAACGCCGCCGCGCATTGAGCCCCGGAAGGTGCGCGATGAGCCCGTCCCGCCCCTTCATCCTGCGGCCCGTGGCCACCTCGCTGCTGATGCTGGCGATCCTCATCGTGGGGGCGCTGGCATTCCGCAGCCTGCCGCTGTCGGCGCTGCCCGAGGTGGACTACCCGACCATCCAGATCCAGACCTTTTATCCCGGCGCGAGCCCGGACGTGACGGGCACCTCGGTGACCGCGCCTCTGGAAGTGCAGCTGGGCCAGATGCCGGGCCTGGTGCAGATGTCGTCGTCGAGTTCGGCCGGGGCCTCGGTGATCACGCTGCAGTTCGCGCTTTCGCTGAACATCGACGTGGCCGAGCAGGAGGTGCAGGCGGCCATCAACGCGGCCGGCAACCTGCTGCCGGCCGACCTGCCCGCGCCGCCGATCTACGCCAAGGTCAACCCGGCCGACGCGCCGGTCATGACGCTCGCGCTGACCTCCAGGTCGATGCCGCTGCCCGAAGTGGAGGACCTGGCCGACACGCGGCTCGCGCAGAAGATCTCGCAGCTGGCGGGCGTGGGCCTGGTCAGCATCAGCGGCGGCCAGCGGCCGGCCGTGCGCGTCCAGGCCGATCCCCGGCAGCTGGCCGCCTACGGGCTCAACATCGACGACCTGCGCACGACCATCGCCAACGCCAACGTCGACACGCCCAAGGGCAACTTCGACGGCCCGGTGCGCGCCTACACCGTCAACGCCAACGACCAGCTGCAGGACCCGCAGGACTACGGCAAGCTGGTGATCGCCTACCGCAACGGCGCCCCCGTGCTGCTGTCCGACGTGGCCCGGGTGGTGAGCGGCGCGCAGAACAGCAAGCTCGCCGCGTGGAGCGGCGACACGCCCGCCGTCGTGATGAACATCCAGCGCCAGCCCGGCGCGAACGTCATCGCGGTGGTGGACAGCATCAAGGCGCTGCTGCCGCAGCTGCAGGCTTCGCTGCCGCCGGCCATCGACGTGGCGGTGCTCAGCGACCGCACCACCACGATCCGCGCCTCGGTGGCCGACGTGGAGTTCGAGCTGGTCCTGGCCGTCGGGCTGGTGGTGCTGGTCATCTTCCTGTTCCTGCGCAACCTGCCGGCGACGCTGATCCCGGCGCTGTCGGTGCCGCTGTCGCTGGTCGGCACGTTCGGCGCGATGTACCTGATGGGCTTCAGCATCAACAACCTCACGCTCATGGCGCTGACGGTCGCCACCGGCTTCGTGGTGGACGACGCCATCGTGATGATCGAGAACATCTCGCGCTACCTGGAGCGGGGAGAGCCTCCGCTCCAGGCGGCGCTGCAAGGCGCCAGGCAGATCGGCTTCACCATCGTGTCGCTGACGGTGTCGCTGATCGCCGTGCTGATCCCGCTGCTGTTCATGCAGGACGTCGTCGGGCGGCTGTTCCGGGAATTCGCGATCACGCTGGCCGTCACCATCCTGATCTCGGCGGTGGTGTCGCTCACGCTGGTGCCCATGCTGTGCGCCAAGGTGCTGCGGGCGCTGCCGGCTTCCTACCAGGGCGAGCCCGAGCATGGCGAGTCCGCGCCTCGCGGCTGGTACCCGCGCCTGCAGCGGCGCTACGGCCAGTCGCTGGACTGGGTGTTTGGCCACCAGCCCCTGGTGCTGGCCGTGGCGCTGGGCACGCTGGTGCTGACCATCGTGCTGTACGCGGTGGTTCCCAAAGGCCTGTTCCCCGTCCAGGACACAGGCTTGATCCAGGGGATCTCGCAGGCGCCGGCGTCCGTGTCCTTCGCCGAGATGGGGGCGCGCCAGCGCTCGCTCGCGGCGCGGATCCTGCGCGACCCGGCCGTCGCCAGCGTGTCCTCGTTCATCGGCGTGGACGGCACCAACACGACGCTCAACAGCGGACGCTTCCTGATCGGGCTCAAGCCCCGGGCCGATCGGGACGCGAGCGCCAGCGAGGTGATCCGGCGCATCACCGCCGCCACCGCGGGCGTGGCCGGCATCCGCCTGTACATGCAGCCCGTGCAGGACCTGACGATCGACACCACGCCCAGCGCCACGCAGTACAGCTTCGTGCTGGAGGATGCGAGCACCGACGAACTCGAGCGCTGGACGCCCGGGCTGGTCGACCGCCTGCGCCAGCTGCCGCAGGTGGAAGACGTGGCCAGCGACCTGCAGGAGCGGGGCCCCGCGGCCTACGTGAACATCGACCGCGCGACAGCGGCGCGCTTCGGCATCACGCCGGCGACCGTGGACAACGCCTTGTATGACGCGTACGGACAGCGCATCGTCTCGACCATCTTCACGCAGACCAACCAGTACCGCGTGATCCTCGAAGCCGTGCCGCAGGCGCAGCGCTCGCCGGCCGACCTGGCGCAGATCTACCTGCCTTCGTCGACCTCGGCCACGGGCACGGGCCAGGTGCCGTTGACGGCCATCACCACGGTGCAGGAGCGCCAGCTGCCGCTGCAGCTCAACCACCTGGGCCAGTTCCCGGCCGCTCACGTGTCGTTCAACCTGGCGCCGGGCGCCTCGCTGGGCGAGGCGGTGCGCGCCATCCAGCGCACGCTGCAGCAGGCCGGCCAGCCGGCCAGCGTGTTCGTGCTGTTCCAGGGCGCCGCCCAGGCTTTCCAGCAGGCGCTGGGCAACGAGGTGTTCCTGCTGCTGGCCGCGATCGTCACCGTCTACATCGTGCTGGGCGTGCTGTACGAGAGCTACATCCACCCGCTCACCATCCTCTCGACCCTGCCTTCGGCCGGCATCGGGGCCCTGCTCGCGCTGATGCTCGCGGGGCACGACCTGGACATCATCGGGATCATCGGCATCGTGCTGCTGATCGGGATCGTCAAGAAGAACGCGATCATGATGATCGACTTCGCGCTGGAAGCCGAGCGCGAGCAGGGGCTGAGCCCGCTGGCCGCGATCCGCCAGGCCAGCCTCCTGAGGCTGCGCCCCATCCTCATGACGACCATGGCCGCCATCTTCGGCGCGCTGCCGCTGATGCTGGGCTCGGGCGTGGGGTCCGAGCTGCGCCGGCCCCTGGGGCTGACCATCGTGGGCGGCCTGGTGCTGAGCCAGCTGCTCACGCTCTACACCACACCGGTCATCTACCTGGCGTTCGATGCGCTGGGCCGGCGTGCCCGCTCGCGCCTCGCGTCCCTGGCCGCGCCCGCCGCGCGGAGCCCGTGATGTCCATCAGCACCACCTTCATCGAGCGGCCCGTGGCGACCACGCTGCTGACGCTGGGCGTGGTGCTGTCCGGCGCCATCGGCCTGATGCTGCTGCCGGTGGCGCCGCTGCCGCAGGTGGATTTCCCGACCATCTCGGTGCAGGCCACGCTGCCCGGCGCCAGCCCGGAGGTGGTGGCCAACAGCGTGGCCACGCCGCTGGAGCGCCACCTGGGCGTGATCGCCGACGTGAGCGAGATGACATCGTCCAGCACGGTCGGCTCGGCGCGGGTCACGCTGCAGTTCGGGCTGGACCGCGACATCGACGGCGCCGCGCGCGACGTGCAGGCCGCCATCAACGCCGCGCGCGCCGACCTGCCCGCCAGCCTGCGCAGCAACCCGGTCTATCGCAAGGTGAACCCGGCGGACGCGCCCATCATGGTGCTTTCGCTGACGTCGCCCACGCTGAGCCGCGGGCAGATCTTCGACGCGGCTTCCTCGGTGCTGCAGCAGAAGTTCTCGCAGGTGCCCGGCATCGGCCAGGTCACGTTGAGCGGCTCGGCCCTGCCGGCCGTGCGCGTCGAGCTCAACCCGCGGGCCCTGAGCAAGTACGGCATCAGCCTGGAAGACGTGCGCGCCGCGCTGGCTTCGGCCAATGCCCACGCGCCCAAGGGCGCGCTGGAGGGCGGCGGCACCCATTGGCAGATCTACGACAACGACCAGGCCAGCCATGCCGCCGACTACGCGCCGCTGGTGGTCGCCTGGCGCAACAACGCGGCCGTGCACCTGTCGGACGTCGCCGAGGTCGACGACTCGGTGGAGAACATCCGCAACGACGGGCTGGCCGACGGCAAGCCCGCCGTGCTCGTGATCCTGTACCGCCAGCCGGGCGCCAACATCATCTCGACGGTCGACCAGGTGCGGCAGGCGCTGCCGTTCCTGCGTGCCTCGATCCCGCCCGCGATCGACCTGCAGGTGGCGGTGGACCGCTCCACCACCATCCGGGCGTCGCTGAAGGAGATCGAACGGTCGGCCCTGCTCGCCATCGCGCTGGTCGTCGGCGTGGTGTTCCTGTTCCTGCGCACGGCCTCGGCCACCCTGGTGCCGGCCGTGGTGGTGCCCGCGTCGCTGATCGGAACCTTCGGGATCATGTACCTGTGCGGGTACAGCCTGGACAACCTTTCGCTGATGGCCCTGACCATCGCGGCCGGCTTTGTGATGGACGACGCGATCGTGGTGATGGAGAACATCACGCGCCACGTCGAGGCCGGCATGCCGCGCATGCAGGCCGCCGTGCTCGGCGCGCGCGAAGTCGGCTTCACGGTCGTGTCGATGAGCCTGTCGCTCATCGCGGTGTTCACGCCCATCCTGCTGATGGGCGGCATCGTCGGGCGGCTGTTCCGCGAGTTCGGGGTCACGCTGTCGATCGCCATCCTGATGTCGATGGTGTTCTCGCTCACGCTGACCCCGATGATCTGCGCGCGGTTGCCCGCCGCCGCACCGAAGCCGTCGCGCTGGCCAGGCGCGATGGAGCGCTGGTTCACCCGCTGGCAACAGGCCTATGCGCGCTCGCTGGCCGGCGTGGTGCGCCATCCGGTGCTGGTGGCCGGGTTGCAGGTGGCGGTCAGCGCCATCGGCGTCGCGCTGTTCCTGGCGATCCCCAAGGGCTTCTTCCCGCAGGAGGACACCGGCCAGATCGTGGGCGGCATCCAGGCCGACCAGAGCATCTCGTTCCAGCTGATGCGCACCAAGCTGCACCAGTTCAGCGCCATCCTGCAGAAGGACCCGGCGATGGAACACGTGGTGGGCTTCACCGGCGGCGGGCAGGCCAATTCGGGCTTCATGTTCGCGTCGCTCAAGCCGCGCGACCAGCGCGCCGACCCGGCGGACCGGGTGATCCAGCGGCTGAGCCGCCAGCTTTCGCAGGTGCCGGGCGCCAGCCTGTTCCTGCAGTCCACGCAGGACATCCGCATGGGCGGGCGCCAGAGCAACGCCCAGTACCAGTTCACGCTGCAGGACAGCGACCTGGCCGAACTCTATGCGTGGGCGCCTCGCATCCTGCAGGCGCTGCAGCGCATTCCCATGCTCACGCAGGTCAACTCGGACCTGCAGCAGGGCGGGCTGCAGGTGAACGTCGGCATCGACCGCCTGACGGCGGCACGCCTGGGCGTCACCACGGGCCAGATCGACAACACCTTGTACGACGCCTTCGGCCAGCGCCAGGTCTCGACCATCTACAACCCGCTGAACCAGTACCACGTGGTGATGGAGGTCGCCCCGCAGTATTGGCAGGACCCCGCCATGCTGCAGGAGCTGTTCGTCAGCACTGCCGGCGGCAGCGTGGGCGGCACGCAGGCGACCAACGCGATCCAGGGGACGGTCAGCAGCCGCGGCCAGCCCGGTTCCGGGGCGGCGGTCGCGCAGGACGCGCAGCGCAACCTGGCCACCAACCAGATCACGGCCAGCGGCAAAGGCGCCGTGTCCACCGGCGCGGCCGTCAGCGTGTCGCGCGAAACGATGGTGCCCCTGGCCGCAGTGACGCGCTCCACGCCCGGCAGGACACCGCTGGCCGTCAACCACCATGGCCCGTTCGTGGCCAGCACCATCTCGTTCAATTTGGTGCCCGGCGCGTCGTTGAGCGATGCGGTCGCCGCCGTGCGCACGGCGATGGCGCAGCTGGGCGTTCCGGCCTCGGTGCACGGAGACTTCCAGGGCACGGCGCGGGCGTTCCAGCAATCGCTGGCCAGCCAGCCTTACCTGGTCGCCGCCGCGCTGGCCGCCATCTACATCGTGCTCGGGGTGCTGTACGAGAGCACCCTGCATCCCATCACCATCATGTCCACCCTGCCGTCCGCCGGCGTCGGCGCCATCGTGGCGCTGCTGCTGTTCCGCATGGAGTTCAGCCTGTTCGCGCTGATCGGCGTGTTCCTGCTGATCGGCCTGGTGAAGAAGAACGCCATCATGATGATCGACTTTGCGCTCCACGCGCAGCGGCACGAAGGCCTGGCGGCCCACGACGCGATCCTGCAGGCGTGCGCGCTGCGCTTCCGGCCCATCATGATGACGACCGTGGCCGCCATGCTGGGTGCGGTGCCGCTGGCCCTGAGCCGCGGCGAGGGCGCCGAGCTGCGCCATCCGCTGGGCATCACCATCATCGGCGGCCTGCTGCTGAGCCAGCTGCTCACGCTGTACACCACGCCCGTCACCTACCTGTTGCTGGAGCGTGCCCGCGTCCGTCTGGCGGGCTGGCGGCGGCGCTGGTCCGGCGCGCCCGGGGCCGCCGTGGGCACTGCTTGAAGGAGCCGCCATGCACGCCTCGCCATTGCTGTCTCGCGTGGTTGCCCTGCTGGCCGCGGCGGGGCTGTCCGCCTGCGCGGTGGGCCCGGACTATGTGCGCCCCGCGGCACCGAGCCCGGCGCAGTACAAGGAGCAGGACGGCTGGCGGCCGATCGCGCCGCAGCTGGCGGCCAGCGACATGGCCTGGTGGGCGATCTACGGCGACCCCGTGCTCGACGGGCTGGAGCGGCAGGTCGAAGTCTCCAACCAGTCGCTCAAGGCCGCCGAGTCGAACTACCGGCAGGCGTTGGCGCTGGTGCAGGAAAGCCGCGC
The DNA here is from genome assembly GCF_004681975.1 of Ramlibacter humi. Classification (GTDB taxonomy): domain Bacteria; phylum Pseudomonadota; class Gammaproteobacteria; order Burkholderiales; family Burkholderiaceae_C; genus Ramlibacter; species Ramlibacter humi. The sequence goes on along the minus strand of NZ_SMLK01000003.1, from coordinate 48,573 downwards.
CGGCTACAGCCCCACGCTGTCGCTCAGCGCCGCGGACCAGCGCTCGCGCGCCGCGAGCGGGAGCCCGGGCAACCGGGCCAGCGTGGGCCTGGATGCAAGCTGGGCGCCCGACCTGTGGGGCCGCGTGCGCCGTGCCGTGGAAAGCAGTACCGCTGCTGCGCAAGCCAGCGCAGCCGACCTGGCCGGCGCCCGCCTGTCGCTGCAGGCCACGCTGGCGACCGACTACTTCGGGCTGCGCGTGGACGACGAGCTCGCGCGCCTGTACGACGAGGCGGTGGCGGGCTACCAGAAGACGCTGGAGATCACGCGCAACCAGAACGCGGCCGGCACCGCGAACGAGGCCGACGTCATCACGGCCGAAACGCAGCTCGAAGGCGCGCAGGCGCAGCGCGTCGGCGTGGGCGTGCAGCGTGCCCAGCTGGAGCACGCGATCGCGGTGCTGGTCGGCAAGACGCCGGATCAGCTGTCCATCGCCGCGAGGCCGCTCGTGCGCAGCGTGCCCGCGCAGCCGCCGGGCCTGCCCTCGACGCTGCTGGAACGCCGGCCGGACATCGCCGCGGCCGAACGCGGCGCGGCCGCGGCCAGTGCGCAGATCGGCGTCGCGGTCGCGGCCTACTACCCGGACGTCACGCTGTCCGCCTCGGCGGGTGTCGCGGGCGCGGCATTGGGCGGGCTGGTCAAGGCCTCCAACGCGGTCTGGGCGCTGGGCCCGCAATTGGCCATGACGCTGCTCGATGGCGGGCTGCGCCGGGCGCAGGTCACGGCGGCACGCGCCAGCTACGATGCGGCGGTAGCCAACTACCGCCAGACGGTGCTGGCGGCCTTCGCCCAGGTGGAGGACCAGTTGGCGGCGCTGCGCATCCTGGAGGGCCAGGCCGAGATCCAGCAGCGCGCGCTGGCATCGGCGCGCCGCGCCGTGGAGGTGACGGTCAACCAGTACCAGGCGGGCACCGTCGCGTACACCGCCGTGGTGACCGCGCAGGCCACCGTCCTGGCCGACGAACAGAACCTGCTCACCAACCTCGGCAGCCGCCTGGATGCCAGCGCCTCGCTGGCCGCGGCCCTGGGCGGCGGCTGGCAAGACGGCCTGCTGCCCACGGAAGCGGCCGTGCAGCAGGAGGCGCGTTAGCGGCGCCAAGGAAAAAGGGGCGCCGGAAGCGCCCCTTTTGATCGACGAGGCCCCCACCTTCGCGGGGACCGGCGATGCGCGGCGGCTTCGCCGCCTTCACATCGCCGGCTTGTCGCTCTGCGCCTTCAGGTTGTCCTTCAGTTCCTGCGACATCGGGATGTTCAGGTTCACGCCCTTCGGGGGGATGGGCGAGGTGAACCACTTGGCGTACAGCTTCTCGAAGGTGCCGTCCTTCATCATGCCGCCGATCACGCGGTTGACCAGCGCCTGGAACTGCGGGTCGTCCTTGCGCAGCATGCAGGCGTAGGGCTCGACCTGCAGCGAGTCGCCCACCACGTCCCAGTCGGCCGGGTTCTTGTCGTTGGCCTTCAGGCCGTACAGCAGGATGTCGTCCATGCCGAACGCCACGGCGCGGCCGGTTTCCACCAGCAGCTTGGAATCGTCGTGGTCCTTGCCCGCGATGATGTTGGTGTTCAGGTTGTGGTCGGCGATGTACTTGCGCAGCACCAGCATGTTGGTGGTGCCGGTGGTGGTGGCGATGGTCTTGCCGGCCAGGTCGGCGTAGTTCTTGATGCCGCTGTTCTTCTTCACCAGCAGGCGGGTGCCGGTGTAGTAGTGGTTGATGGCGAACTGCACTTCCTTGCCGCGCGCGGTGTTGTTGGTGGTGGAGCCGCACTCCAGGTCCACCGTGCCGTTGGTCACCAGCGGGATGCGGTTGGCCGACGTCACCGCCTGCCAGCGCACTTCCATGTTCGGCTTGTTGGTCACCTTCTTCACCTCGGCCGCGATGGCTTCGGAGATCTCCACCATCATGCCCACCGGCTTGTCCGGGCCGGCCAGGTAGCTGAGCGGGGGCGAAGCCTCGCGATAGGCCAGGGTGATGCGGTTGTTGTCGGCGGCCTTCTTGATCGTGTCTTCGGCCGTGGCGGCGCCGGCGGCCAGCGCCAGCACGGCCAGGGAGACCAGGCATTTCGTTTTCATGGGGAAGCTCCTCGAAGTCATGGGTGGGACGCAGCCCATCGCTGCGGCGCCAGTGTAGGCAGGTTCCGTGCCGGCCGCCTCCGCGCAAACCCATACGCCGCCACGGCCCTGCTCCGCCGTGCTACGGTGCCGCCCCATGACCCAGGACCTCTGCGCCTTCCCCATCACACGCAAGTGGCCGGCCAGGCACCCGGACCGTCTCCAGCTGTATTCCCTGCCCACGCCCAACGGCGTGAAGGCGTCGATCATGCTGGAGGAGACCGGCCTGCCCTACGAGGTGCACAAGGTCGACTTCGGCAGCCACGACCAGACGTCGCCGGAGTTCCTGTCGCTGAACCCGAACAACAAGATCCCGGCCATCCTCGATCCCAACGGTCCCGGCGGCAAGCCGCTGGCCTTGTTCGAATCGGGCGCCATCCTGGTGTACCTGGCCAACAAGACCGGCAAGCTGCTGCCCGCCGGCGAGGCCGCGCGCTGGCACACCCTGCAGTGGGTGATGTTCCAGATGGGCGGCATCGGGCCCATGTTCGGCCAGGTCGGCTTCTTCCACAAATTCGCCGGCAAGGACTTCGAGGACAAGCGTCCGCGCGACCGCTACGTGGCCGAGTCGAAACGCCTGCTCGGCGTGGTCGACCGGCAGCTGGCTCACTCGAAGTGGATCGCCGGCGACGAGTACACCATCGCCGACATCGCCACCTTCCCGTGGATCCGCAACCTCGTGGGTTTCTACGGCGCGGGCGAACTGGTGGGCTTCGATGAGTTCAGGCACGTCAAGCGAGCGCTCGATGCGTTCGTCGCGCGTCCCGCGGTCGAGCGCGGCCTGAACATCCCGCCGCGGTGACGAACACCGCGTGGGCAGAATCGCCGCCGATGCGTTTCTTCCGCGACTTCAGCGCGTCCGCCGCGACGGCGGGCTTCGTCGCCGTGCTGGTGGGTTTCACCAGCTCGGTGGCCATCGTGTTCCAGGCCGCGCAGGCATTCCACGCCACGCCGGACCAGATCGCTTCCTGGATGTGGGCGCTGGGCCTGGGCATCGCGCTGTCTTCCGTGGTGCCGTCGCTGGTGTTGCGCCAGCCGGTGATGGTGGCCTGGTCCACGCCCGGCGCGGCGGTGCTCGCCACGGCCGGCCTGGCGGGCGGCTTCACGATGAACCAGGCGGTGGGCGCCTTCCTCGTCTGCGGCGCGCTGGTCGTGCTGTTCGGCGCCACCGGCTGGTTCGAGCGGCTGATGGACCGCATCCCGATGGCCATCGCGTTCGCGTTGCTCGCCGGGGTGCTGGCCCGCTTCGGCCTGCAGGCTTTCGCGGCGGCGCAGACGGCGCTGTGGCTGGTGCTGGCGATGCTCGCGACGTACCTCGTCGCGCGCCGCCTGTCGCCGCGGTACGCCGTGCTGGCGACGCTGCTGGTGGCCATCGTGTTGGCCGCCGCACAGGGCCGCATGGCGTGGGGCGAAGTGAAGTTCGAATTCGCCCGGCCCGTGTTCACCATGCCCGAGTTCAGCTTCGGCGCCATCACCAGCCTGGCGTTGCCGCTCTTCATCGTCACCATGGCATCGCAGAACCTGCCCGGCGTGGCGGCGATCCGCGCCGCGGGCTACCGCATGCCGATCTCCGCGCTGGTCACCATCACCGGCGGCGCGATGCTGCTGTTGGCGCCTTTCGGAGCCTTCGCGCTCTGCCTGTCGGCCATCACGGCCGCCATCTGCATGGGGCCGGAAGCGCATGAAGATCCGGCGCGGCGCTACACGGCCGCGGTGACGTCCGGCGTTCTCTACGCGCTGGTCGGCCTGGTGGGCGGCGCGGTGGCAGGGCTGCTCACCGCCTTCCCGAAAGAGCTGGTGGCCGCCATCGCGGGCATCGCGCTGCTGGGCACCATCGGCAGCGGCCTCGCGGGCGCGCTGGCGGACGAGCGCCACCGCGAAGCCGCGCTCATCACTTTCCTGGTCACGCTCAGCGGCGTCGTCATCGCCGGCATCGGCTCCGCCTTCTGGGGCGTGGTGGCGGGCGCGGCCGCGCTTTTTGTGCAACAGTGGCGGCGGCCCCCGCCGCCCGTTCCCCCGACGACTCCCCACCGATGAACATCCTTTTCGTCGCCGACCCGCTGGAAATCTTCAAGGTCTACAAGGACACCACCTTCTCGATGATGCGGGAAGCGCAGCGGCGCGGGCACCGCGTCGTGGCCTGCGAGCCGCGCCACATCACCTGGCGCTCGGGCGGGCTGGTCCACGCGAAGGTGCGCGAGATCCGCCTGACCGGCAGCGAGGACGCGTGGTTCGAGGAGACCGGCACGCCCACGCGCGCGCTGAAGGAATTCGACGCGGTGATCATGCGCAAGGACCCGCCGTTCGATTCCGAGTACTTCTACGCCACGCACCTGCTGGAGCAGGCCGAGCGCGAAGGCACGCGCGTGTTCAACAAGCCGGCGGCGCTGCGCGACCATCCGGAGAAGCTGGCGATCATGGAGTTCCCGCAGTTCGTCAGCCCCACGCTGGTGACGCGCGACCCCGAAGAGGTGCGCCGCTTCCACGCCGAGCACAGGGAGATCATCCTCAAGCCGCTGGACGGCATGGGCGGCATGGGCATCTTCCGTGTCGGCGCCGACGGCCTGAACCTGGGCTCCATCACCGAGACGCTCAACGGCCAGGGCGACACCACGCTGATGGTGCAGAAGTTCGTGCCCGAGATCACCCAGGGCGACAAGCGCGTGCTGGTGATCGGCGGCAAGGCGGTGCCCTTCAGCCTGGCGCGCATCCCGCAGGGCTCGGAGGTGCGCGGCAACCTCGCCGCCGGTGGGAAAGGCGTGGCGCAGCCGTTGTCGAAGCGTGACCTGGAGATCGCGCAGGCGCTGGGCCCCGTGCTCGCCAAACGCGGCCTGCTGCTGGTCGGCCTGGACGTGATCGGCGACTACCTCACCGAGATCAATGTCACCAGCCCCACCTGCTTCCAGGAGATCACGCAGCAGGCCGGCTTCGACGTGCCGAAGATGTTCATCGACGAGCTGGAAGCGGCGCTGGCCTAAGCCAGGGCCGCGCCGTCGACGAACACCTTCAGCTCCCCCGCCTTCATCTGCGTCCACGGCTCGTTCGTGGTCAGCGGCGCGGTGACCACCACTGCCACCCGGTCCTGCGGCGTGGTGTGCTGCGCGAAGTCGATGGCCAGGTCTTCGTCCTTCAGCTGCGCGTGCGCGAAGGGGTGCTTGCGCTCCACGTAGAACAGGTTCGTCGCGCAGTGCGCCCACAGCGCCTCGCCGTTGGACAGCAGGAAATTGAATGGCCCGTGCCTGGCGATCTGCGGCACCAGTTCGCGCAGCGTGAGCGTCAGCTCGGCGACGCTGGGCACGCCGGCGTGCGACTTCCACAGCTCCTGCATCAGCCAGGAGAAGGCGCGTTCGCTGTCGGTGGTGCCCACCGGGTGGAACTGCGCATGCAGCCGCGGCTGGTAGTCCTTCAGGTCGCCGTTGTGCGCGAACACCCAGTAGCGGCCCCACATCTCGCGCACGAACGGGTGGCAGTTCTCCAGCGTCACCTCACCCTGCGTGGCCTTGCGGATGTGGGCGATGACGTTGCGGCTGCGGATGGGGTAGCGGCGGATCAGTTCAGCCACCGGCGACTTGGCCGCCGGCTGGTGATCGACGAAGTGGCGCAGGCCGCGGCCTTCGAAGAAGGCGATGCCCCAGCCGTCGGCATGGTGGTCGGTGTGGCCGCCGCGCTGGGCGAAACCGCTGAAGCTGAACTGCACGTCCGTCGGCGTGTTGCAGTTCATCCCGAGCAACTGGCACATGGTCCCGATTATTCGCGAGGGGCCGCGTTCCGTGGCGGGTCGCGCAGCTGCCAGGCTGCGACGACGGCCAGCGCGCACACCGCGGCCAGCAGGAAGAACGATTCGTTGAAGGCCGCGAGGCGCGCGGCACTGGTCTCGGGATTGGCCAGCGAATCGCCGTGCGCGGCGATGCGCCACTCCAGCACGATGGCGCACAGGCTCACGCCGGCCGCGCCGCCCAGCATGCGCAGGAAGTTGATCGCGCTGGCGCCATGCGGGATGAGTTCCTTGCCCAGCGGGCGCATCGCGCCCAGGTTGAGCGACGGCAGGATGAAGCCCAGCCCGACGCGGCCGACGATGGCCCACGTGACCAGCAAGGCCAGCGGCGTGCCGAGCCCGACGGTGGGCATCAGCGCGAACGAGGCTGTGAGCAGCACCAGGCCGGTGGTCACCAGCACGTAGGTCGGCAGCCGGCGCGTGAGGCGGCCGACGCCGCCGATGGTGAACGCCAGCACCAGGCCGGCGGGCAGCAGGATGGTGCCCACGTGCGAAGCGGGCAGCTTGAGCCCCACCTGCATGTACACGGGCAGCAGGTACGTGGAACCGAACAGGGCCGTACCGTAGATGAACGCGACGATGGTGCCCATCGCGTAAGTGCGATAGCCGAACAGCGACAGGTTCATCAGTGGCTCACCGCCGGTGCGCGACTGCCGCTTCTGCCAGGCGATGAAAGCCACCAGCGCCACGGCAGCCAACGCCAGCAGGACGAAGGCGGAGAGGTGCGATGCGCCGTGCAGCTCGACCAGTCCGTTCAGCAGGCACAGCGTGCCGCCGGTGGCCAGCGCCAGCCCGCGCCAGTCCAGCGATGCGCCGCGCTGCGCCGCGCCGCCGCCCGGTGCCGCGTCGGGCACGTAACGGTAGGCCAGGATGAACGAGGCGATGCAGAACGGCACCACCATGAAGAAGATCGAGCGCCAGCCGAAAGCGTCGACCAGCAGGCCGCCGACGCTGGGGCCGAGCGCGGGGGCCAGCACCACGCCCATGCCGAACATGCCGCTGGCGCGGCCCTGCTCGCTGGGTTCGAACGCGCGCAGCATGATGATCGCGGGGATGGGCTGCACGGCGCCGGCGGCCAGGCCCTCCGCCACGCGCGCGGCCAGCACCAGCGGGTACCAGGGCGCCAGCCCGCCCGCGATGCCGCCGATCAGCAGCAGCGTCATCGTGCCGACATAGGTGCGGCGGTAGCCGAAGCGCGACAGCAGCCAGGGCGTGGAGAGCATCGCCACCGTCATCGCGACCATGAAGCCGGAACTCACCCACTGCGCGCGCTCCTGGCCCAGGGCGAAGTGGTGGCTCATGTCGGGGATGGCGACGTTGACGATGGTCGACGACATCACCGATGCGATGGTCCCGACCATCAGCGACATCAGCAGCAGCCAGCGGTAGCGCGGGCCGAAGCGGGCGCTCGGCGCGGCGATGCTGCCGGCCGCTTCGGCGCGGTCCAGGACGGGCGCCTCGCTCACCGCGCCGGCGCCTTCGCGGCGCATGCGGCGCAGATACAGGCCTGCCGTTGCAGGTGTTCGGGAACGCTTTCGAGCAGCTCGCGGCTGAAGTCCACCTGCGTGCACCAGCAGGGCGGCTGGGCCTGGCCTGTTTCCCGCTCGATTTCGTTGGCGCAGCGGTTGGGCTGGCCGCAGAGCGGGCAGCGCGTCGCGTCGATCGTGGCGACTGTCATCCCGGCAGTTTAGCCAGCGGGAAGTTCCTTCGACGGGCTCAGGGCAGGCGGATGGCTTCGCCCAGGTGCTGGTACACGGCCGCGATGCGCCGCAGGTGGCGCGACTCGGGATGCGCCAGCAGCCACAGCAGCGACTCGCAGCCTTCCAGCGGATCCGACAGCGGCTGCAGCTGCGGCGCGACGTCCAGCATGAAGAGCGGCACGATGCCAACGCCCAAGCCCGCCTGGATGCCGTCGACCACCCCATTGATGCCGTCGACCAGATGGCGCGGCGTGACCTTGGGCAGGTGCCTGCGGCGCCAGCGCACCGATGGGTGCTCGGGCATCGAGTCGTCCGGCGCGACCCAGTCCAGCTCCGCCAGCGGCCTGGCCTTGCGCGTGCCGCGCCCCTTCGGCCCGCACACCACGAAGTGGATGGTGCCCACCTGCCGCCCGACCAGGTGCTCCGGCGGCTTGGGTGTCGCGCGCAACGCGATGTCCGCGTCCCGCCGCGTCAGGCTCATCAGCTCGTTCGTGGCGCGCAGCTCCAGCTGCAGCAGCGGATGTTCGCGTGCCAGTGCCGGCAGGCAGGGCAGCACCACGCCGCGCAGCACCGAGTCGGTGGTGGTGAGCCGCACGCGCCCGGAGACCGGCGCGCTGGAGCCGGAAGCTGCCGCGCGCGCCGCCTCCAGTTCGGCCTCGATGCGCTCGGCGTGCCGCGCCACCTCGCTCGCCGCTTCCGTGGGCAGGTAGCCCTGGCGCGTGCGCTCGAAGAGCCGGCGCCCCAGTTGCTTCTCCAGCCGCTGCAGGTTGCGGAACACGGTGGACGGATCGCTGGCACTGCGCTGCGCGGCCTGCGCCAGCGTGCCCCCGCGTACCAGCGCCAGCACCACCTGCAGATCGGCGGCCGTCAGGTCGTATTGCGGATTTGCAATGGACGTTTTCATGATCGCTTATTTTCATTGCGATATCGCAATCCTACAGTCCGTCCACCACAACTCGCATCCCGGAGATTTCCCGCCATGTCCGCCATCCCCGCTTTCCCACAACCCGCTTCGCCGCTCGGTCCGGTGCTGCTGCGCGCCGGCCTGGGCGCCATGTGGATCTCGCACGCGCTGCTGAAGGTGCTGGTCTTCACGCTGCCCGGCGCCGCGAAGTTCTTCGACTCGGTGGGCCTGCCGGGCATCCTGGTGCACCCCGTCGTCGCCGCTGAACTGCTCGGCGGCGTGGCCATCCTGGCCGGCTTCTACGGCCGCCAGGTCTCGCTGCTGCTCATGCCCATCCTGGCTGTCGCCGCCTGGGTGCACTGGCCCAACGGCTGGGTGTTCACGTCCGCCAACGGCGGCTGGGAATACCCCATGTTCCTGCTGGTGATGTCGGCCGTGCATTGGCTGGTGGGCGACGGCGCCTATGCCGCCCGCCGCAGCCCGCTGCTCGTGCCGGCCTGATCGCCGTCCTCTCACCCATCGTTTCTTCCAAGGAAAGACCATGAAGCTGTATTACTCCCCTGGCTACTGCTCGCAGGCCGTGCACATCGCGCTGCGCGAAAGCGGCATGCCCTTCGACCTGCGCAAGGTCGACACCATCGCCGGCACCGTCGAAGACGGCGGCGACTGGAAGGCGATCCAGCCGCGCAACTACGTTCCCATGCTGGAGCTGGACGACGGCAGCCGGCACACCGAAGTCGCGGCGCTGCTGCAGTACGTGGGCGACGCCGCCCCCGCCACCGGGCTCATGCCCCTGCCTGGAAGCCGCGAGCGCTTCGAGGTGCTCCAGTGGCTGACGTTCATCTCGAGCGAGGTGCACAAGACTTTCAGCCCCTGGCTGTTCCACAAGGAAACGGCGGACAGCACGCGCAAGGAATGCAAGGACAAGATCGACCGCCGCTTCCGCGACCTCGATCGCCGGCTGGCCGGCCGCGAGTGGCTGGTGGGCGCCCGGTTCACCGTGGCCGACGCCTACTGCTTCACCATCGTGAGCTGGGCGCCGATGCTGGGCATGTCGCTGGCCGCCTGGCCCAACCTCGCCGCGCACCTGGAACGCGTGAAGGCCCGTCCCGCGGTGCGCGCGGCGCTGCAGGCCGAAGGCTTGCTCAAGGCCTGACCATGGAACTCACGCTCGTCAGCCACCACCTCTGCCCGTACGTGCAGCGCGCGGCCATCGTGCTGGCTGAAAAGGGCGTGCCGTTCGCGCGGCGCTGGGTCAACCTGGGCAACAAGCCGGACTGGTTCCTCGCCATTTCGCCCCTGGGCAAGACGCCGGTGCTCGTGGCCGACGGCGAGCCGGTGTTCGAGTCGGCCGTCATCTGCGAGTACCTGGACGAGGTGCATGCGCCGCGCCTGCATCCGGAAGATGCGCTGCAGCGCGCGAAGCACCGCGCGTGGATGGCTTTCGGCTCGGACGTGCTGGACACCATCTGGCGCTTCTACACCGCGCCGGACGACGCGGCGTTGCAGTCGCAGCGCGAGGCGCTCGTCGCGCGCTTCGCGCAACTGGAGCAGGCGCTGCATCCGCAGGGGCCCTGGTTCGCAGGCGGAACATTCGGCATGGTCGATGCGGTCTTCGGTCCCGTGTTCCGCTATTTCGACACCTTCGAATCGTTCGGGGAAACGGGCTTCTTCGAACGCACCCCGCGCATCCGTGCCTGGCGTGCGGCATTGGCGCAGCGGCCTTCGGTGCGGCACGCCGTGACGGAGGACTACCCGCAGCGGCTGCGCACCTTCCTGGTCGAGCGCAACAGCGCGTTGTCGCGCCGCATCCCGGCGTGAACCGCGGCCGCGGCCTCAGGCCGCGATGGCCTCGGGCACCGGCTGCGCCAGCGCATCCAGCGCGGGCCTCACCACCTCGCCGGTGTCCACCAGCCGCAGCATGCGCGTGGCCACCAGCCGCAGCAGGCTGCGCTTGGTCATCGAATGCGGCGCGCGGCCTTCGCTCACGAACATGAACAGCGTGCCGCGCGTGCCGCTCCAAACCAGCTGCGCGCGGCGCCATTTCTGCCGCGAGTACAGGTCCACCCAGCTGCCGTCCTGCAGCGCAGCGACGATGGCTTCGGCGTCCTCGTCGCGCAACGGCTGCGCGGGCGCATCGTCGTCCACGTGCGGGAACAGCGGCGCGTAGTCGCTGGGCACGGTGTCGTTGAAGCCGCACACCTGCAGTTCGCCCGGCGCCAGCCACATGTCTTCGCCGGCGCGCGGCTTCTGCGCGGCGGCGGGCTCCAGTTCGTCGTCCACCGGCCCCAGCGTGGGCGGCGAAGGCCAGGCCTGCTGGCGGCTGCGCGCGCGCAGCTTCATCACCGGCCGGTGCAGCTTCTCCAGCGCGGAGAAGAAGGACGCGCTCTCATGTTCCGGATGCCCGATCAGCGTGAGCCCCTCGCGCACCTTCACCAGCACGCGCGGGATGACCTCGAATGCATGCGCGGGGTCGCGCAGCAGCAGCTCGCGCTTGCTGCTCCACAGCAGATGCGACACCACGGCGAGGAAACCGCCGGGGTCCACCGCGCCCGCGGCGTTGGACATCCGCGCGTGCGCCAGCACCAGCGACCAGGTGGAGAACAGGAAGTCCTGCACCAGCGCGGGCGAGCCTTCCAGGTCGGTGCGGTGGCTCAGGTCCCAGGCGATCTGCTCGGCGTCGGCCTGGCGGCGTTCGGCGAACTTCACCGCCTCCATCACGCGGCCGCATTCTTCTTCCTGTGCGCGGTCCTGCTGTTCCCAGGCCTCTTCCAGCGCGGCCAGCGCCACCTCGAACGGCGAGGGATCCTCGATCGACTCCAGCCGGTTCAGCCGGTTGAACGCCTTGCGCACCGGCTCGTAGAACGTCTCGAACGCGGTGTCGGTTTCGTCGTTGTACTGGAAGCTGCGCACCGCCACCGACTCCACCAGCAGGCGGGCCGGGTGCTCGGCGTTGCCGAAGAACTGCGGCGCGTGCATGGCCAGGCGGGCCAGCGCGGGTTCGAGCGCGACGATGGCTTCGCGCACGGCGGGCAGCAGCCGCTGGTCCTGCGCGACTTCGTCCACCAGCTGCCGGACGACTTCCAGGCCCATGGCCTGGCCGACCTGCTGGGCCTGCTGCTTCAGGCGCGTGCGGACCAGCGAACGCTGGCGCGGCGCGGCGAACGCGCCCCATCGTTCGGCACTCAGCGCGGTCTCGGTGCCCAGCGTGACGGAAGGGCGGTCTTCCGGCGCCAGGTGCGCGTGCAGGCGCGGGTCTTGCGGCGCGGGTCCGGGTTCGTCGGCACGCGCTTCCAGCGCGGCGAGTTCCTCCTGCACGCGCTGGTAGTAGCCGGCGTCCAGTGGCTGGTGCACGGGCAACCGCCTGGCGGCATCGGCGCCGCCGCGCAGGAAGTCGCGCACCACCGGCCCGCGCAGCGCGCTGAACGCGTTGTGCAGCCAGTGCGAAACCTGCGCGACTGACCAGCCGGGCGAAGCGGGCGCGGCGCCACCGACGCCGTCCTGGTTGGCGGCAGGGCCGAAGCCGCTGGACGTGCTGGGTTCCAGCGGCGCGGGCCGCGACGCGCGGCTTTCCGGCGCGGCCACGACGCGGTAGTCCGCCGCGCGTACGCCGGCGCGCGTGAGCAGCTTGCTCGAAGCCAGGTACAGCTGCGACAGGTCGTGCGCCAGCGGCTCGGCCATGAAGCGCATCCACAGCGCCATCCACGCCGGCGACTGCTGCGCCGATTCCGCCATCAGCTTGCGCATCGCGCCCGCGATGACTTCGGGGCGCAATGGGTTGCGGTCGGATTGCACGCCATCGAGCCCGAGCGCCGCCGTCATCAGGGCATCGAGCTCCGCCAGCGGCTGCTCCACCAGCGGCAGCAGCAACTGCGCGAGGCGCGAGGTGTCCACCGACTGCGCCATCTCGGCGTCGTCCACCAGCGACAGCGACGAATGGCGCAGCGGCGTGGCCGGGTCCGACTTGGGCGGCGCGGCCGATTCAAGGACCTGCCGCAGCAGGCGGGGGAAGGTGTCGTGCCACTGCTTCTTCAGCCGCAGCAGCTCGCGGCCGGCGGCCTGGAGCTCGCGCCAGTCGGCGGAGCTGCCCGCCTGCGCCAGGGCTTCCTGGTCGAGCGCTTCGGCCGCCTTTTCGGCGGCGCGCTCGGCCATGCGCGCGGCGCGGGCTACGGCTTCGTTGATGCAGGGGCGAACGACGGCGGGCAGGTCGGCCATGGTCCGGGCATCGGAACACAGCCGGGCTGAATGGCTGTGCCAGCCATGCACGGTTTCACGGACTGATTCAGTCCGTTACAGGTGTTGCTGCAATGTCATGCAGCCCAGCAACACATCAGCTGCGCGCGGCCTTCACCTTCAGGCGCCAGGCGTGCAGCAGCGGCTCGGTGTAGCCGGAAGGCTGCTCCTTGCCCTTGAACACCAGGTCCAGTGCAGCGCGGTAGGCGTACGACGTGTCCCAGTTCCCCGCCATCGGTTGGTACAGCGGGTCGCCCGCGTTCTGCTTGTCCACCACCGCCGCCATGCGCTGGAAGGTTTCGTTCACCTGTTCCTTCGTCACCACGCCGTGCTGCAGCCAGTTGGCGATGTGCTGGCTGGAGATGCGCAGCGTGGCGCGGTCTTCCATCAGGCCCACGTTGTGGATGTCGGGCACCTTGGAGCAGCCCACGCCCTGGTCGATCCAGCGCACCACGTAACCGAGGATGCCCTGCACGTTGTTGTCCAGTTCCTGCTGGCGCTCCTGCGCGGTCCACTTGGCTTCGGCGACGACCGGCACCGTGAGCAGGCCCGTCAACAGGTTCTCGCGTTCGGCCGCCGCATCGGTCTTCTCCAGCTCCTTCTGCACCGCGGCCACGTCCACCTGGTGGTAGTGCAGCGCGTGCAGCGTGGCGGCGGTGGGCGAGGGCACCCAGGCGGTGTTGGCGCCGGCCTTGGGGTGCGCGATCTTCTGTTCCAGCATCGCCGCCATCAGGTCGGGCATGGCCCACATGCCCTTGCCGATCTGCGCGCGGCCGCGCAGGCCGCAGGCCAGGCCGACCAGCACGTTGTTCTTCTCGTAGGCCTGGATCCAGGCGCTGGTCTTCATGTCGCCCTTGCGGAACATCGGGCCCGCCAGCATGGCGGTGTGCATCTCGTCGCCGGTGCGATCGAGGAAGCCGGTGTTGATGAAGGCCACGCGCGAGGCGGCTTCGGCGATGCACGCCTGCAGGTTCACGCTGGTGCGGCGTTCCTCGTCCATGATGCCCAGCTTCACCGTGTTGGCCGGCAGGCCCAGCATCTGCTCCACGCGGCCGAACAGCTCCACCGCGAACGCGACTTCGCGCGGGCCGTGCATCTTGGGCTTCACGATGTAGACCGAGCCGGTGCGCGAATTGCGGATGCGGCCTTGGCCTTTCAGGTCGTGGATGGCGATGGCCGTCGTGACCACCGCGTCCAGGATGCCCTCGGGGATCTCCTTGCCGCCGTCCCACAGGATGGCCGGGTTGGTCATCAGGTGGCCGACGTTGCGCACGAACAGCAGCGAGCGGCCATGCAGCGTGAGCTTGCCGCCCGCGGGCGCGGTGTATTCGCGGTCCAGGTTCAGGCCGCGCGTGAAGGTGCGGCCGCCTTTGGAAACCTGCTCGGTGAGGTCGCCCTTGAGGATGCCCAGCCAGTTACCGTACGCCAGCACCTTGTCTTGCGCGTCGACGACGGCGACCGAGTCTTCCAGGTCCAGGATGGTGGAGAGCGCGGCTTCCATCGCCACGTCGTACACGCCAGCTGCATCGGTGCTGCCGATCGCCTTCTGGCGGTCGATGAGGATGTCCAGGTGGATGCCGTTGTGCTTGAGCAGCACCGACGCGGGCGCTTCCGCGGCGCCGCGGAAGCCCGCGAACTGCGCCGGGTCCTTCAGGCCCGTGCTCGTGCCGCCTTTCAGGCCGACCACCAGCTTGCCATCCTGCACGCTGTACGCCGTCGAATCGGCATGCGAGCCGTTCGCCAGCGGAGCGGCCTGGTCCAGCACATTGCGTGCGTACTCGATCACCTTGGCGCCGCGCACCTCGTTGTAGCCCGGGCCTTTCTCGGCGCCGCCGGTTTCGGGGATGGCGTCGGTGCCGTACAGCGCGTCGTACAGCGAACCCCAGCGCGCGTTCGCCGCATTCAGCGCGTAGCGCGCGTTCAGGATCGGCACCACCAGCTGCGGGCCCGCCTGGATCGCAAGTTCCGCATCGACGTTGGTCGTGGTGGCCTTCGCGCCGGCGGGCACGGGCACCAGATAGCCGATCTGCTCCAGGAAGGCGCGGTAGCCCTTCATGTCCTGGATCGGGCCCGGGTGCTGCTGGTGCCAGCGATCCAGTTCCGCCTGCAGGCGGTCACGCTCGGCGAGCAGGGCGGCGTTCTTGGGGGCCAGGTCGTGCACCAGCGCATCGAAACCTTTCCAGAACGCGGCGGCCTCGACGCCGGTGCCGGGCAGCACTTTGTCCTCGATGAAGCGGTGCAGCTCGGTGGCGACCTCGAGGCGGTGGGCGGACGTGCGGGCGGTCATGGGAACGGGCTCCTTGCGAATCGGCGAAACGGCAGACGGCCGCCAATGCGGCCGGGTCAGCGCGTGACTGTATTCGAACCCTGTCTCTGCGTTTAGGCGGCGCGCAGTGATTTGATTCTGAACTTTTGTGAGTTGAATGCCGTCTTCTGTCGACTCGCGGCGCCTATTGCGCGCGGTGAGCGCCGCCGTCGCTTCAAAATAACTCAGCAGTAAATCTCGGCCGAAAACTGGCCTATTCCAAACTTGCGTCCGCATAATTCGCCTTGGCATGGACAAACTCAAGCAGCTCGAGTCTTTCGTCTCGGTGGCCACCCGCGGCAGCTTGACGGCGGCCGCGAAAGCCGAAGGCGTGGCGCCGGCCATCATGGGCCGGCGGCTGGATGCGCTGGAGGAACGGCTGGGCGTGAAACTGCTCGTGCGCACCACGCGCCGGCTGACCTTGACGCACGAAGGCAGTGCCTTCCTGGAAGACTGCCAGCGCCTGCTGGCGGACATCAGCAACGCCGAAGCCAGCGTGATGGCCGGAGGCGTGAAAGCCAGCGGCCACCTGCGGCTCACCGCGCCGGCCGGGTTCGGCCGCCGCCATGTCGCGCCGCTGGTGCCGCGTTTCCGCGAACTGCACCAGGATGTGACGGTGTCGCTCAACCTCAGCGATCGCGTGGTGGACCTGGCGGCCGAAGGCTACGACTGCGCGGTGCGCGTGGGCGACCTGCCCGACTCTTCGCTCGTCAGCGTGCGGCTGGCGGACAACCGGCGGCTGTGCGTGGCGACGCCCGCCTACCTGGAGCGGCACGGCACGCCCGAGCACCCCAACGACCTGTCGCGCTTCGACTGCCTCATCCTGTCGAGCGACGCGTCGCAGGTGCGCGGCTGGGCCTTCAGCGTGCCGAAAGGCGAAGGCCGCGACGTCTTCCACTTCCGCCCCGGCGGTCCGCTGGACTGCTCCGACGGCCAGGTGCTGCACGACTGGTGCCTGCGCGGCTGGGGCATCGCCTGGCGCAGCACCTGGGAAGTGGAAACCGACCTGCAGGCCGGCCGGCTGGTGGAGGTGCTGGCCGATTTCGCCGCGCCGCCCAACGGCATCTACGCCGTGTTCCCGCAGCGCAAGCACCTGCCGGTGCGCGTGCGCCTGTGGATCGAGTTCCTGAAGGAACACTTCGGCCAGCCCGAGTTCTGGCGCCGCACGCCCGCCACCGGATGACCACCGAAGCCCTGCTCGCCTACGCCCACCTGCTGGCCATCCTGACCCTGGTGGTGTTCGTCGCCAGCGAAGCCGCGTTGTGCCGGACCGAGTGGCTGAACGCCGCCGTGGTGGAGAGGCTGGTGGTGGTGGACCGTGTCTACGGCATCGCGGCCATGGCCGTGCTGGCCACGGGCGCGGCGCGCGTATTCCTGGGTGCCAAGGGCGCCAGCTGGTACGGCCACAACTGGCTGCTGTGGGCCAAGCTGGTCATGTTCGCGATCGTCGGGCTGATGTCGATCGGCCCGACCCTGCGCTTCGTCGCGTGGCGCAAGGCCCTGCGCGCGGACGGCAGCCTGCCCGGCGCCGGGGAAGTGCGAAACGTGCGCCGCCAGGTGATGCGCCAGGCGCACCTCATCCCGCTGATCCCGCTGGCGGCGACGTTCCTCGCGCGCGGGTTCGGCGCGATGGGCTGACGCCGCGGGCGCGTACCCGCGGCCGCCGCGTCAGGCCTTCTTCCTGAGGCAGTCGCTCATGAAGGCCTTGCGCTCGTCGCCCTTGAGGCCCTTGGCCTTGGCATCGGCGCTGCAGGTCTTCATGCGGTTGGCCTGCGTGTGCTTGCCTTCTTCATGCTTGGCGTCGTCGTGCTTGTCGCCCGCATGGGAAGCGGCGTGAGCCGTGCCGAACGCGAGAGCCAGACCGATGGCGGCGGCGAGGGTGAGCTTGTGCATGGTTTCCTCCTGAGTCGTTAAGGACCGCCTTTGTAGAGCGCTGCCCGGCACGGACGCGTCCCCTCGTGGTGGGAGGGCGCCCTCCGGATGACCGAGGAAAAAAGCATTCCCGGCCCGTTCCTTAAAATCCCGCGATGCTCCTCGTGAAAGAAGAACTCCTGGGCGCGCTGGCGTCCGGGCTGGACAAGCTGTCGCCGGGCGCGGGCGCGAAAGCCGCGTTCGAGTCGCCCAAGGCGGCGGCGCATGGCGACCTGGCATGCACCGCGGCCATGCAGCTGGCCAAGCCGCTGAAGCTGAACCCGCGCCAGCTGGCCGAGTCGCTCAAGGCCGACCTGCTGGCGTCCCCCGCCTTCCAGCGCTGGGTGGACGCCATCGAGATCGCCGGCCCCGGCTTCCTGAACATCCGCCTCAAGCCGGCTGCCAAGCAGCAGGTGGTGCGCGAAGTGCTGGAAGACGGCGCCCGTTTCGGCAGCTGCGCCGCCAACGGCCGGCGCGTGATCGTGGAATTCGTGTCCGCCAACCCCACCGGCCCGCTGCACGTGGGCCACGGCCGCCAGGCCGCGCTGGGCGACGCCATCTGCAACCTGTACGCGTCGCAGGGCTGGGACGTGTACCGCGAGTTCTACTACAACGACGCCGGCGTGCAGATCGGCACGCTGGCCACGTCGACGCAGCTGCGCGCCAGGGGCTTCAGGCCGGGCGACGCGCAGTGGCCCGAGGCCGCGTACAACGGCGACTACATCCAGGACATCGCCAACGACTTCCTCGCGAAGAAGACGGTGAAGGCCGACGACCGCGAGTTCACTGCGTCCGGTGACGTCAACGACCTGGACGGCATCCGCCAGTTCGCCGTCGCCTACCTGCGCCACGAGCAGGACCTGGACCTGCAGGCTTTCGCGGTGAAGTTCGACAACTACTACCTCGAGTCCAGCCTGTACGCCACGGGCAAGGTGGACGACACCGTCAAGCGCCTGGTGGCCGCCGGCAAGACCTACGAGCAGGACGGCGCGCTGTGGCTGAAGTCCACCGAGTACGGCGACGACAAGGACCGCGTGATGCGCAAGTCCGACGGCACGTACACCTACTTCGTGCCCGACGTTGCGTACCACATCGGCAAGTGGGAGCGGGGCTTCCCCAAGGCGGTGAACATCCAGGGCACGGACCACCACGGCACCATCGCGCGCGTGCGCGCGGGCCTGCAGGCCGCGGGCGTGGGCATCCCGCAGGGCTTTCCCGACTACGTGCTGCACACCATGGTGCGCGTGATGCGCGGCGGCCAGGAAGTGAAGATCAGCAAGCGCGCCGGCAGCTACGTGACGTTGCGCGACCTGGTGGAGTGGACCAGCAAGGACGCGGTGCGCTTCTTCCTGCTGTCGCGCAAGCCGGACACCGAGTACGTGTTCGACGTCGACCTGGCGCTGGCGCAGAACAACGACAACCCCGTGTACTACGTCCAGTACGCGCACGCGCGCATCTGCTCCGTGCTGGCGGCGTGGGGTGGCGACGCGAACACCTTGAAATCGGCCGACCTGTCGGCGCTGGACAGCCCGGCCGCGTTGTCGCTGATGCTGGCCCTCGCGAAATATCCCGACATGCTGACGTCCGCCGCCGCCGATTTCGCCCCGCACGACGTGACGTTCTACCTGCGCGAACTCGCCGGCGCCTACCACTCCTACTATGATGCCGAGCGCATCCTGGTGGACGACCCGCGCGTGCGCGATGCGCGGCTGGCCCTGGTGGCCGCCACCGCACAGGTGCTGCGCAACGGCCTGGCGGTGCTTGGCGTCGGTGCCCCGGAGAAGATGTGAGCAATTCCTTGAACAAGCAGCGCGGCAACATCCTGGTGGGCATCGTCATCGGCGTGGTGCTGGGCCTCGGCGCGGCACTGGCGGTGGCGGTGTACGTCACCAAGGTGCCCATCCCCTTCGTCACCAAGAACCCGGCCCGCACGCCCGACCAGGACGCGGCCGAGTCGCGCAAGAACAAGGACTGGGACCCCAACGCGCCGCTGTACGGCAAGAACCCGGCCAGGCCACTGCCGCCCGCGCCCGCAGCTTCCGCCGCCTCCGGCGCGGCTTCGGCCCCCGTGGCGGCCACGCCCGACAGGCCCGCTTCCGCGCCGCGCGCGCCAGCCGCCAGCGCCGACCCGCTGGGCGACCTCGCCGCGGCCCGCTCGGCCACGCCGGGCGCCGATCCCTTCTTCTACTTCGTGCAGGTGGGTGCTTTCCGCACCCCCGAGGACGCCGAAGCGCAGCGCGCCAAGCTGTCCCTCATGGGCGTGGAAGCCAAGGTCACCGAGCGCGAGCAGTCCGGCCGCCAGGTCTTCCGCGTGCGCGTCGGCCCGTTCGAGAAAAAGGACGAGGCCGAGAAGAACAAGGAAAAGCTCGAGTCGGTGGGCCTGGAAACCGCCCTGGTGCGCGTGCAGCGCTGAGCCAATCGAGCGGAACCTTCGGCTACCGATGCGCTCAGACCCATCCTCAAGGAGAAAAACCCGACATGAACCGACGTGAGTTTTCAGTGGGCACGGCCGCCGTGGTGGCCGCCGCAGGGCTGGGCCTGCCGCACCTGGCCTGGGCGCAGAAGAAGCCCGAGGACGGCAGCGACTACAAGACGCTGGACAAGCGCGTTCCCGTGGAGGCCCCCGCCGGCAAGATCGAGGTCGTGGAATTCTTCTGGTACAGCTGCCCGCACTGCAACGCCTTCGAGCCGCAGCTGGAAGCCTGGCAGAAGAAGCTGCCGGCCGACGTCGTGCTGCGCCGCGTGCCCGTCGCCTTCCGCGACGACTTCGTGCCCCAGCAGCGCCTGTTCTACACGCTGGAAGCGCTGGGCAAGGTTGACCAGATGCAGCTGAAGGTGTTCAACGCCATCCACGTCGACAAGCAGCCGACCGCGAAGGAACCCGAGATCCTGGCCTGGGCCGAGAAGAACGGCTTCGACAAGGCCAAGTTCCAGGAGATCTACAACTCGTTCGCCGTCTCCACCAAGGCCCGCAAGGCCACGCAGCTGCAGGATGCGTTCAAGGTGGAAGGCGTGCCCGCGCTGGGCATCGCCGGCCGCTGGTACACCGACGGCACGATGGCCGGCAGCATGCCCAAGGCGCTGCAGGTCACCGACTACCTGATCGCGGAAGCGCGCAAGAGCAAGTGACGCCCGCAGCCCACGCATCGCGTGGGCCCGTGGCATCCTGCCGCTGTCAAGCGATACCGAGGATTCCGAGCCCGCTTCGGCGGGCTTTTCCTTTGGGGGCGCGAGCCTGATCGCTACAATGCATCAGCAAGATTCATGCCGCTATGAAACCAGCCTTTCGCGCCACCCTGCTTGCCCTCGGGCTGGCATCCGTCCTGTCCGCATTCGCGGAGAAGGCGGACCGCAACCAGCCGATGAACGTGGAGGCGGATGCGCTGCGCTATGACGACCTGCGCCAGACCAGCGTCTTCAGCGGCCGCGTGGTGCTGACCAAGGGCACCATCCTCATCCGTGGCGCTCGTGTCGACGTGCGCCAAGATCCCGAGGGCTACCAGTACGGCGTGGTCACGGCCGAGCCGGGCCAGCGCGCGTTCTACCGCCAGAAGCGCGAGGGCGTGGACGAGTACATCGAAGGCGAGGGCGAAGTCATCGAATACGACGGCAAGGCCGACCGGGTGAAGTTCATCCGCCGCGCCGAGATGCGCCGCTACCGCGGGGCCAACCTCACCGACGAGATGGTGGGCAGCCTGATCACCTACGACAACCCCACCGACGTGTTCACCGTCGACGGCGGCCCCACTTCGCCCAACGCGGGTGGGCGCATCCGGGCGGTGCTGTCGCCCAAGGACGCGGCGTCGGCGCCGGCCAACGGCGCGCCCCGTCCCGGCGCCGCTCCGCCCGCGCCGCTGCGCCCCAGCGCCACGCTGGGCGGGGAGCGCAAATGAAGGTGGATCCCGCCGAGGCGGCCGCTGCGGCCGCCGCCCCCGGCATGGCGACCAGCCGGCTGGAAGCCCGGCACCTGCAGAAGACCTACGGCAGCCGCAAGGTCGTCAAGGACGTCTCGCTGGGCGTGAACAACGGCGAGGTGGTGGGCCTGCTGGGGCCGAACGGCGCGGGCAAGACCACCTCGTTCTACATGATCGTCGGCCTGGTGCGCGCCGACGCCGGCGAGATCTCCATCGACGGCCGGGCGGTGGAACACATGCCCATCCACCGCCGCTCGCGCCTGGGCCTGTCGTACCTGCCGCAGGAAGCTTCGATCTTCCGCAAGCTGAACGTGGCCGACAACGTGCGCGCGGTGCTGGAACTGCAGCGCGACGCCGACGGCCGCTCGCTGACGCGCGACACCATCGAGGAGCGCCTCACCGCGCTGCTGCAGGACCTGCGGGTGGACCACCTGCGCGACTCGCCGGCGCTGGCGCTGTCCGGCGGCGAGCGCCGCCGCGTGGAGATCGCCCGCGCGCTGGCCACCCAGCCGCGCTTCATCCTGCTGGACGAACCGTTCGCCGGCATCGACCCCATCGCGGTGATCGAGATCCAGCGCATCATCGGCTTCCTGAAGTCGCGCGGCATCGGCGTGCTGATCACCGACCACAACGTGCGCGAAACGCTGGGCATCTGCGACCACGCCTACATCATCAGCGACGGCCACGTGCTGGCGCAGGGCACGCCGGCCGAGATCGTGAACAACGCCGACGTGCGCCGCGTGTACCTCGGCGAGCACTTCCGGATGTAGGGATGGTTCCGGAGCTGTACCCATGAAGCAGGGGCTCTCGCTTCGGGTCTCGCAGCACCTGGCGCTGACGCCGCAGCTGCAGCAGTCGATCCGGCTGCTCCAGCTGTCCACGCTGGAACTGTCCCAGGAAGTCGAGCAGATGCTCGGCGACAACCCCTTTCTCGAAGTCGCGCAGGAAGAGGCGCCGCGCGAGGAATTCGGCATCGCGCAGGCCGACACACCTGCGGCCGACTCGGGCGAGGAAGCGCAGGAGTTCTCCTCGTTCGAACCGGGTGAGCGGGCCACGTCGTCCAGTGCCGACGAAGGCGAGGCCGCGCCCGCGGAAGCACCCAGCGACTGGGAAGGCGACGGCAGCACAGAAGTCGTGCCCGACGACGGCGAGTGGGGCGGTGACGCGCAGCCCCGCAAGAACAACCTGGGCGGCGACGATGAAGTCGATGCCGCCGACCTGGCGCACCCGCACGAATCGCTGCAGGACCACCTGCATCGCCAGGTGCTGGCGCTTCGCCTCACCGAGGAAGACCGCGCGGCGCTGCGGTTCCTGATCGAGTCGCTGAACGACGACGGTTACCTGGAAGACACGCCGGAAGCGCTGGCTGCGGGCCTGGCGCCTGACGATGTCGAGCAGCAGGAAGAGCTGGTGCACCGCTTCACCGTGGCGCTGCGCCTGCTGCACCACCTGGAGCCCGCGGGCGTCGGCGCGCGGTCGCTGGCCGAATGCCTGACGCTGCAGCTGCTCGCACGCCAGTCGGACTGCGACGGCGACGGCGACGAGGCGTGCGCCACCGCGCTGGCGATCTGCCGCCACCCGATGGACCTGCTGGCGCGCCGCGACGTGAAGCGCCTGGCGCAGCTTTGCGCCGGGACCGAAGCGCGCATCCGCGCCGCGATGGCGCTGATCACGCGCCTGGAACCCAAGCCGGGCCGCCGCTTCGTGAACGTCGAGCGAAACATCGTCGTGCCCGACGTGCTGGTCAGCAAGGTCGGCCGCGGCGGCCAGTTCCGCTTCCGCGTGCAGCTGAACCCCGACGTCATGCCGCGGCTGCGCGTGCACGACATCTACGCCGGCGCGCTGAAGGCGCACAAGGGCGAGGGCCACCAGGCGCTGCAGCAGCGCCTGCAGGAAGCGCGCTGGTTCATCAAGAACATCCAGCAGCGCTTCGACACCATCCTGCGCGTGTCCAACGCCATCGTCGAGCGGCAGAAGAACTTCTTCGTGCACGGCGAGCTGGCCATGCGCCCGCTGGTGCTGCGCGAGATCGCCGACGAGCTGGGCCTGCACGAGTCCACCATCTCGCGCGTGACCACCGCCAAGTACATGTCCACGCCATTCGGCACCTTCGAGCTGAAGTACTTCTTCGGCTCGGCGCTCGGTACCGAGACGGGCGGCAACGCTTCGTCCACCGCGGTGCGTGCGCTGATCCGCCAGTTCGTCTCGGCGGAAGACGGCAAGAAGCCGCTGTCCGACAGCCAGATCTCCGAGATGCTGAAGGAACAGGGCATCGAGTGCGCGCGCCGCACCGTCGCCAAATACCGCGAAGCGCTGCGCATCGCACCAGCCAACCTGCGCAAGGCGCTCTGACCACTTGTCCACCCTACAACTGTTCCTGCCTTGCGCCGCCGGCGTCGAAGGCTTCCTCGCGGACGAAGTGCACCGGCTCACCGGGCTGGCGGGCGACGACCTGCTGGTCGGCCGCGCCGGCGTGATGCTGCGCGCTTCGTGGCGCGATGCGCTGAAGCTGAACCTGCACAGCCGCCTGGCGCAGCGCGTGCTGGTGCAGCTGTCGCAGACGCCGTATCGCGCCGAGCAGGACCTGTACGAAGCCGCGCGTGCCGTCGCCTGGGACGCGTGGTTCACGCCGCGCCAGAGCTTCAAGGTGGAAGTGACGGCGCAGCACAGCCCGCTCAAGAGCCTGAACTTCGCCACGCTGCGCATCAAGGACGCGGTGGCCGACCGCTTCCGCGACCGCGGCGGCGTGCGGCCCGATGTGGACACGCAGCGGCCCGACGTGCGCGTGTTCGCGCACCTCACCTCCACGCACTGCACCATCTACATCGATACCTCGGGCGAGCCCCTCTTCAAGCGCGGCTGGCGCGAAGACAAGGGCGAGGCGCCGCTGAAGGAGACGCTGGCTGCCGCGATGCTGGCCGCCAGCGGGTGGGATGCGAAAACCCCGCTCTACGACCCCTGCTGCGGCAGCGGCACCATCGCCGTCGAAGCCGCGCAGATCGCCTGCGGCATCGCCCCCGGCGTGCAGCGGCGCTTCGGCTTCGAGCGGCTGGCGGCCTTCCAGTCGCACGTCTGGCAGCAACTGCTGGAGGAAGCGAAGTCACTGCAACACGAATCCACGGCGGAGGTGTTCGGCAGCGACGTCGCTTTCCGCATGGTCGACTTCGCCAAGCGCAATGCCGAGCGCGCCGGTGTAGGCGCCGTGGTGCAATTGCGCGGCGGCGATGCGCTGCAGCGCATGCCCCCGTGCGACCGCCCCGGCGTGATGCTGGTCAACCCGCCCTACGGCGAGCGCATCGGCACGGCCGGCGTCGCGGGCCAGACGCAGCGCGGCCGCGAGCGCGCGCAGACCGATGGCGCGGAAGACTTCTTCGTGCAGCTGGCCGCGCACTGGAAGAAGCACTACGCGGGCTGGACCTCGTGGGTGCTGACGCCCGACCTGAAGCTGCCTTCGCGCATGCGGCTGAAGGAATCGCGCCGCGTGCCGATGTGGAACGGCCCCATCGAATGCCGGCTGTTCCGCTTCGACATGGTTTCCGGCTCCGCCCGCACCCGCGATGCTGCCGCTGGTGCTTGACACCAACATCGTGCTGGACGCCTACGTCTTCGCGGACGAGGCGGCCCGGCCGTTGCGCGCGCAGCTGGACGCGGGCCACTGGCGCTGGCTGGCGACGGCCGCGATGCGCGAGGAACTGCGCCGCGTGCTGGACTACCCGCAGCTGGCGCCGCGACTGGCTTTCCACGGGCTGCAGTCCACCGACGTGCTGCTTCACTTCGATTCGCGCACCAGTGTCGTGGACACCGCGCCCAAGGCACCGGTGACCTGCAAGGACCCGGACGACCAGAAATTCATCGACCTGGCCGTCGCGCACGGGGCGCTGCTGCTGTCGAAGGACCGCGCGGTGACTTCGATGCGCAAGCGGCTGGCGCTGCACGGCGTCGTGGCCGCGACCGTGCTGCCCGCCTGAAGCGGCTCAGGCCGGCGCGAACTGGTCCGCGCGCGCCTGCGGCCAGTACAGCTGGAACACGTTGTGCTGCTCCGACAGGTCGGGTTGCAGCAGTGCGCCCGGCTTCATCTGCATGATCAGGTTGGCGAGCAGCCGCACCTCGGTGTCGGTGAGACGCCGCACGATGTGGTGCGCCGTGATGTCGCCAGGGTGTTTCAGTCCCGCGGCCTGCACCAGGTCCTTCAGCGCATGCAGCGTGCTGCGGTGGAAGTTGAAGACGCGCTGCGCCTTGTCGGGCACGACCAGCGCGCGCTCGCGCACCGGGTCCTGCGTGGTCACGCCCGTGGGGCAGAAGCCGGTGTGGCAGGTCTGCGCCTGGATGCAGCCCAGCGCCATCATGAAGCCGCGCGCCGCGTTGCACCAGTCGGCGCCCAGGGCCATCATGCGCGCGATGTCGAAGGCGGTGATCACCTTGCCCGCGCAGCCGATGCGGATGTGCTTGCGCAGGTTGGTGCCCACCAGCGTGTTGTGCACCAGCAGCAGGCCTTCCTGCAGCGGTGCGCCGACGTGGTCGCTGAACTCCACCGGCGCCGCGCCGGTGCCGCCCTCCGCGCCGTCCACCACGATGAAGTCGGGCGTGATGCCCGTGTCCAGCATCGCCTTGACGATGGCGAACCACTCCCACGGGTGGCCGATGCACAGCTTGAAGCCGGTGGGCTTGCCGCCCGACAGCGTGCGCAGCTTCTCCACGAAGTGCAGCAGTTCGATGGGCGTGGAGAAGGCGCTGTGCGAGGACGGCGAGATGCAATCGACGCCGATGGGCACGCCGCGCGCCAGCGAGATGGCCGGCGTGACCTTGGCCGCCGGCAGGATGCCGCCGTGGCCGGGCTTGGCGCCCTGCGACAGCTTGATCTCCACCATCTTCACCTGCGGGTCGCGCGCGTTCCGCACGAACCGCTCTTCGCTGAAGAGGCCCTGTTCGTCGCGGCAGCCGAAGTAGCCCGAGCCGATCTCCCAGATCAGGTCGCCGCCGTGCACGCGGTGGAACGAAGAGATCGAGCCTTCGCCCGTGTCGTGCGCGAAGCGGCCCATCTTCGCGCCCTGGTTCAGCGCCAGGATGGCGTGCGAGGACAGCGAGCCGTAGCTCATCGCCGAGATGTTGAAGATGCTGGCTTCGTACGGCTGCGCGCGGCCGGCGCCGATGGTGATGCGGAAGTCGGACGAGGCCAGCACCGTGGGCTGCACCGAGTGGTTGATCCACTCGTAGCCTTGCCGCCCCACGTCCAGCTGCGTGCCGAAGGGGCGGTTGTCGGGGTCGCCCTTGGCCCGTTGGTACACGATGGAGCGCTGCGCGCGCGAGAACGGCGCCGCTTCGGTGTCGCTTTCGATGAAGTACTGGCGCATCTCCGGCCGGATGAATTCCAGCAGGAAGCGCAGGTGGCCGATCACCGGGTAGTTGCGCAGGATGGCGTGCCGCGTCTGGCGCACGTCGCGCACGCCGATGGCCACCAGGAACAGGCACACGAGGACGAGGGCTGCGCTCCAGGGCTCGGAACGCCACGCGAACAGGGCGAGCGCGGCGAGCAATCCGCCGCCGCACAACGCGAAGGCGGTGAAGCGCACGGGCAGGGGAGAAGCGGACGCCACGGCTCAGCGGCCGAAGGCGTCGTTGAACCACTTCGTGCTCGGCGCCTGCGCGGCGAAGCCGAACGTGCCTTTCAGCATCTCCTGCCCGGCCGCCACCAGGGTTCCGTACGCCGCGCGGGCCGGGGCACCGCCCACGCTGATGCGGCGCACGCCCAGCGATTGCAGCGTGGCCACATCCATCCCGGCCGGCGGGATGACGTTCACCGGCTTCTTCACCGCTGACAGCACCGCGCGAATCTCGTCCGCGTTCTTCAACCCGGGCGCGAACAACACGTCGGCGCCTGCTTCCTCGAAGGCGACCAGCCGGCGGATGGTGTCGTCCAGGCTGTTCACGCCCCAGAGCTGCGCCTCGGCGCGCGCCACGAGCGAGAACTTGAAAGGCAGCGAACGAGCGGCTTCGACCGCGGCCTGCACGCGTTCACGCGCGAGCTCGAAGTCATAGATCGGGTCGGCGCCGGGACCGCGGCAATCCTCGATGGAGCCGCCGGCCACGCCGGCTTTGGCTGCCAGGCGGATGCATTCGGCCGCGTCTTCCGGCCGGTCGCCGAAGCCGTTCTGCAGGTCGGCGCTGACCGGCAGCGACGTGGCCGCGCAAACCTCGACCAGGTGGCGCATCTTGTCTTCGCGCGTGACGCCCATGTCGGGCTTGCCGATGGAGAAGGCGAACCCCGCGCTGCTGCTGGCCAGCGCCTGGAAGCCCAGCTGCTCCAGCAATCGCGCCGAGCCCACGTCCCAGAAATTGGGAATGACGAAACAGCCTGTGCCTTCGTGCAGCTGCTGCAGCCGCTTCGCCTTGTCTGCCTGCGTTGCCATCATGAGTCTCCTTCACGGAAGAACGACCACAGGGCATCCGCGGTTTCGCGCGGAAGCTCCTCGGGGATGAAGTGGCCGCTGGGCACGGCCTGCCCGGTGACGCGGCCCGCGCACTGCGCCTGCCAGAGGTCCAGCGGCTTGAACAGCCTGTTCACCAGTCCGCGGTCGCCCCACAGCACCATGGTGTCGCAGGCGATCTTTTCGCCGCGCGCGCGGCTCTCGCGGTCGTGCTCCAGGTCGATGCCCGCGCTGGCGCGGTAGTCCTCGCAGGCGGCGTGGATGGCTTCGGGCCGGCAGAAGCTGCGCTCGTACTCGGCCACCGCCTGCGGCTCCAGGTGCGAGAGGCCGGCCGAGCCCCAGCCGCCCAGCTTGGCGTGCAGGTAGGCGCGCGCGTCGCCCGCGATCATCTTCTCGGGCAGCGGCGCGGGCTGGATCAGGTGGAACCAGTGGTGGTAGCCGCGCGCGAAATCGAAGTCCGTGGCGGCATACATGTCCAGCGTGGGCGCGATGTCCAGCACGCACAGGCGCCGCACTCGCTGCGGATGGTCCAGCGCCAGGCGATGCGCGACGCGGCCGCCGCGATCGTGGCCGCACAGGTAGAACGTGCTGGCGCCCAGCGACGACATGAGTTCGACCAGGTCCTGCGCCATCGCGCGCTTGCTGGCCTGGGCATGCTCCGGCTGGTCGGCCGGCGCGGGTGAATCCCCGTAGCCGCGCAGGTCGGGCATGACGATGAAGTAGTGGCCGGCCAGCTGCTGCGCCACGCGATGCCACAACGCATGCGTTTGCGGGAAGCCGTGCAACAGCAGCAGCGCCGGCGCGCCCTGGCGGCCGCCGTGGCGCGCGAACAGCTCGACACCGTTGACCCGGTGCCGCGCGGCGGCGAAGCCTTCAAACCACGCCATCGGGATGCTTTTCCAGCCAGCGCGCCAGGTTGCCGGCCGCGCGTTGCCGGACCTTGGTGCGCAGCATCGGCGACCAGCCGAGCAGCAGCCCCGGCGTGCCCAGCGCCTGCCGCGACCAGCGCCAGAACGGGAAGCGGTCGCGGTGGGTGACGATGCGGCCTTGCGGGTCGAAGCGGAACTCGGCGTCGATGACGTTGTGCACGTCGCGTCCCGTCGCGCTGAAGCGGTACCAGGCTTCCCAGTGCGCCCGGCCCCGGTCGCCGTCGGCCTTCACGCTGGACCACTCCAGCCGCCAGGCGGACGGGCCGCCCTGCGCCTTCACGTTCTCGGCCAGCATGGTCCACATGCCCATCACCTCGCGCTTGCCGCGCAGCGAGAAGGCTTCGTCGTCGAACGTCGTGTCGTCCGCGTAGCAGGCCGACATGCCTTGCGGGTCCAGCCGCGCGAAGGCGGCGTACAGCGTTTCGATGGTGTCGTGCGGTGCCATGCAGTCTCCTCCTCGGGCCTGTGATCAGGCCGGTGTTGTCGAACCCTGGGCGGCGGCCATGACGATGCCGCCCCAGGGTGATCCGGTCAAGCTGCGCGCACCAGCGCCAGCAGCCGCTCCAGCGCGTGTTTCGTCGTCGCTTCGCGGACGGCGGCGCGGCCGCCGTCGAACCGCACCGTCTCGCTGGACAGGCGGCCGTCCACGGAAAAGCCGAACCACACCGTGCCCACCGGCTTGTCCGGCGTGCCGCCCGTGGGCCCGGCGACGCCCGTGACCGCCACGGCGGCCTGCGCGCGCGAATGCCGTGCCGCGCCGAAAGCCATCGCGCGCGCGACCACCTCGCTCACCGCGCCGTGCGATGCGATGGCGGCCGGGTCCACGCCCAGCGATTCCGCCTTCGCCTCGTTGGAATACGTGACGTAGCCGCGTTCGAACCAGTTGCTGCTGCCCGACAGCGCGGTGCAGGCCGCCGCGATCATGCCGCCGGTACAGCTTTCAGCGGTGGCCATCATCCAGCCGCGCTGCTGCAGCGCCTCGGCCAGCTGCGTGCACAAGGGATCGGTGTTCATGCGAATTGCCTCCACGCCGCGATGACGAGCAGGGTGCAGAACGCGGCTACCAGGTCGTCGAACAGCACGCCGAAGCCGCCGCGCCAGCCGAAGCCGTGGAACAGGCGGTCGGCCCAGCCCACCGGGCCGGGCTTGACCGCGTCGAAAAAGCGGAAGAGCGCGAAAGCCACCAGCTGCGCGACCCAGCCGGCCGGCAGCACCAGCCACAGCACCAGCCAGAACGACATGATCTCATCGACGACGATCCAGCCGGGGTCCAGCACGCGGGTGTTGTTCAGGCAGCGCGTCGTGGCCCACCAGCCCACCGGGATGGAGGCGACCACCACGCCGGCCAGCACCGTCGGCGGCAGCCAGGCCTGCAGCACCAGGTAGGCGACCCAGGCCCACAGCGTGCCCACGGTGCCGGGCGCGATGGGACTCAAACCCGAGCCGAAGCCCAGCGCGATGAGGTGCGCCGGATGCGAAAGCAGGAACCGCCAGCCGGGCCGCGACGGTGCGGGCTGCGGCGGCGAATCGGGCGACATCGAAGAAGCGTTCATGCGTTGGCGGCTTTCGCGGGCTGGGCGCCGCCGAACCACTCGGCCCAGTAGTCGATGCAGGCGCGGATCTTCGGCAGGCGGTGCCGCGCGCCGGCGGTGATGGCGTGCACCGGCACCGATTGCGGATCGACGTACGCCGCCAGCACGGGCACCAGCCGGCCTTCGTGCGCCAGCGGTTCGCCCACCAGCGTGGCGAGGCGGCCGATGCCCAGGCCTTCCAGCACCATCTTGCAGGCCATGTTGGTGTCGTTGGTGCGCCAGTGGCCGTCGGCGGCGACGGCGACGGCCTTGCCCTTGATGCGGAACGGCCACTGGTTGAGCACCGGGACGGCGTTGTTCGTGACGAGCGGGTGCTTCGCGAGATCGTCCGGATGCTTGGGCAGGCCGTGCCTCTTCACGTAGGAAGGCGACGCGTAGAGCGCGCGGCCCAGCGTGCCGATCTGCCGCGCGACCACGGTGTCGGGCAGCGGGCCGGCGCTGGTGCGGATGGCCAGGTCGATGCCGTCGCGTGCCATGTCGGCCAGGCGGTCGTTGACCTCCAGCTCGACGCGCAGCTTCGGGTGGCGCCGCGACAGGCCGGCGAGGCTGGGCACCACCTGGTAGTGCGCCACCACCGTGCTGGCGGCCACGCGCACCACGCCGCTCACTTCGCGCGAGCTGGCGGCGAACTCGCCTTCCAGCTCGTCCAGCGTGCCCAGCA
Organism: Ramlibacter humi; assembly: GCF_004681975.1. Taxonomy (GTDB): domain Bacteria; phylum Pseudomonadota; class Gammaproteobacteria; order Burkholderiales; family Burkholderiaceae_C; genus Ramlibacter; species Ramlibacter humi. The sequence continues at coordinate 18,075 of NZ_SMLK01000003.1, read as the reverse complement.
CGCGGCGGCCATAGCCGAGAAAAGTCTCGCCTTCGGCCGTGGCCGACAGGCCGTGCGTGGAGCGGTGGATCAGGCGCGCGCCGCAGGCTTTCTCGATGCGGGCCAGCGAGCGCGAGACCTGGCTGACCGGCACGTCGCGTTCGCGCGCGACCGCCGACAGCGTGCCCAGTTCCAGCACGCGCACGAACAGCTGCAGGTCTTCGAACGCCAGCTCACGCATGGGGCAATGGTAGCGAGCGGGGTTGGGCGCGTGGCGTTGCGCTGCCGTGGCGGACGTTCAGCCCGGCGGCGGCCGGCAGGAACCGTGCAGCCGCCGGAAGCGCCGCGGCTCCATCGGCTGCGGCTGCGACCACAGCCCAAGCCTTGCCTGGCGGGCCCGTGACTCCTGCGCTTCGTAGGGGCCGGCTTCGCGCTTGAAGCGGTACGACCAGGCCCACCCATTCGCCACCAGCCAACCGCCGACGTCCCGCCCGGCAAGCCGCAGGCTGGCCAGCGTGCGGCCGTAGTTGTCACGTCCGTGGGGCTCGACCTGTACCGCCTGGTGAAGCGCCATGCGCTCCAGCGCGTCGCGCGCCTGCGGGCCGAAAGCCTGGCAAGACTCCGGCGCGTCCACGCCCTGCACGCGGATGCTGCGCGGCGCGCCGCCACGCGCGGGCCGCACCCACACGGTGTCGCCGTCGGTGACGTAGGTGACGGTGCCGGACCAGGTGCGGGCGGCGTGCGCGCCGCCGCATGCGGTGACGGCGGCCAGCAGGAGGAGGATCGCGCGGCGGTGCATCGCCCCTCAACGCGCCGCGCAGGCGGCGCGCCGACCGCTGCTCACGCGAAGTGGTCGAAAGAAGCGAAGCGCCGCGTGATGGCCCGGCCGTCGGCATCGAGCACGCGGATGCCGGGTGCCGCTTCGATGCGGCCGATGCGCGTGACGGCCGTGCCGGAATTCAGCGCCGCCTCGAGCACCGCTTCGCGGGCCGATGGCGGCGCGGTGAAAGCCAGCTCGTAGTCGTCGCCGCCCGCGAGCACGCAGTCCAGCTGTGCCGCGTCGTCCGGCAGGTCGCCCGGCCGCGCATTCACGCGCGCCGCCAGCAGGGCGATGGCTTCGCGCGCTTCGATCGTCGCGCCCACGCCGGAAGCGCGCAGCACGTGGCCGACGTCGCCCAGCAGCCCGTCGCTGACGTCGATGGCGGCCGTCGCGATGCCGCGCAGCGCCTGGCCGAGCGCGACGCGCGGCTGCGGCATCTCCATGCGCAGGCGCGTCTGCTCGAACAGCGGCGCCGGCAGGCTCAGGGTGCCGCGAAAGGCCTCGAGCGACAGCCGCGCGTCGCCCAGCGTTCCGCTGGCCCACAGGTCGTCGCCTTCGCGCGCGCCGTTGCGGCGGATCGTGGCGCCTGCCGGCACTTCGCCGAACACGGTGATGCAGATCGCCAGGGGCCCGCGCGTGGTGTCGCCGCCGGCCAGCTCGCAGCCGTGCTCGTCGGCCAGCGCGAACATCCCTTGCGCGAATCCGGCCAGCCACGCTTCATCGGCGGACGGCAGCGCGAGCGCCAGGGTGAATGCCATGGGCCGCGCCCCGCAGGCGGCCAGGTCGCTCAGGTTCACGGCCAGCGCCTTGTGGCCCAGGCGGCGCGGATCGGCGGTAGAGAGGAAGTGGCGGCCTTCCACCAGCAGGTCGGACGACACCGCCAGCTGCATGCCGGGCGCGGGCGCGAGCAGCGCGCAGTCGTCGCCGATGCCCAGCGGCACCTGCGGCGAAGGCGCGCCGTCGCGGCGGAAGTAGCGGTCGATCAGCTCGAATTCACCCATGGGCCGGGCGAGCATACCGCCCCGGCCCGAGGGGAACTCAGAGCCGGCGCGAGCTGCCGCGCAGCAAACCCACCAGCACCAGCAACACGATCGCGCCGACGATGGAGGCGATCCAGCCGACGGGATCGCCCTCCGCGTACCAGCCCATGGCCTGGCCCACGTACTTGGCCACGAACGCGCCGGCGATGCCCAGCAGCGTGGTCATGATGATGCCCATGCGGTCGTTGCCCGGCTTGATGGCGCGCGCCAGCAGGCCGACGATGAAGCCGACGACGATGGTTCCGATGATGCCCATGGGTGTCTCCCCGCAAGCGCCGCCCGCGGCGCTGCTGCAGGGCATTCTGGGCAGCAGCGGGCGGCCCGACTGTAGGACGGCGACGGCGCCGGGCATCGGTGCGCCGCCAGGGAGAAAGCTCCTAGCCGCTGCCCTTGAAGCGTTGGCCGCCCCGCCGTACGACTTCGGGCAGCAGCCGCTCGCGGGCCTGCTGCTGCCGCAGCCAGCGCGCGTCGTTGGCGCCCAGCTCGGCGTCTTCGGCCAGCAGCTGGATGGCCGGGCCCGCCCCCAGGCGCTGGGCGTGCGGCGCCAGCAGCCGCAGCGTCTGCAGGATGTGGTCGCGCAGCGGCAGGTGGCGGCCGCTTTCCGGGTCGACGTAGACCGCCTCCAGCCCGAAGCGGCAGGCCTGGAAGCGGTTGTAGGTGTAGACCATGTAGTCGTCTTCGACCGGCGTGAAAGGCTGCTCGTGCAGGAACCAGGCGGCGAGCGACTGCACCAGGCCCGCCAGCGCGGCGGCGCGCTCCACCGTCAGCGGCGTGTCGAACACGCGGATCTCGATCGTGCCGTATTCGGGCTTGGGCCGGATGTCCCAGTAGAAGTCCTTCATGCTCTTGACCACGCCGGTGCGGGTGGTCTTGTTGAAGAACCCGGTGAAGCCGTCCCACGTCAGCGTGAACGGCGCCCGGCCCGACATCGGGAAGGCGGACACCGAGTTCAGCCGCGCCGAATCGAACGAGGTGTCCTGCCCCTGCACGTAGGGCGACGAAGCCGACAGCGCGATGAAGTGCGGGATGTACCGCGACATGCGGTGCAGCATCACCAGCGCTTCGTCGGCGGAAGGGCAGCCCACGTGCACGTGCTGGCCGAACACGGTGAACTGCTTGGAGAGGTAGCCGTACAGGTCGGACAGCTCGCGAAAGCGCGGCTTGTCGTAGATGCGCTGGCGGTGCCACTGCTGGAAGGGGTGCGTGCCGCCGCCCACCACCGCGATGTTGAGCTTGTCGGCGCACTTCACCAGCGCGTCGCGCAGCTGCGTGAGTTCGCCCAGCACGTGCGCCGCGGATTCGCAGACGCCGGTGGAGATCTCGATCATGCTGGACGTCATCTCCGGCACCACCGAGCCGGGCAGCGACAGCTTGCCCATCAGCCGCAGCATCTCGTCGGAGTAGGGCGCCAGGTCGTAGTCGTGCGTGTTGACCAGCTGCAGTTCCAGCTCCACGCCCAGCGTGAGCGGGCGCGACTCGCTGAACGGCTCCAGGGTGGGCAGCGTGCCGGGTCCTTCGCCGGCGGGCGTGACGTCGGGCAGCAGGGGCTCAGGCACGAACGGCTCCCGGTGGCGCGGCGCCGCCGCGCGGGTCCGGCAGCGAACTCTCCCGCGCGCGGTGGATGACGAAGGTGGCCAGGATCGCGCCCAGCACCTCCATCAGCAGGATGGCCGGCAGCACGATGCTGGAAATGCGCGGGCCGAGGGAGGGCGAGGCCGCCGCGAACTGCGACGTGAGCAGCAGCGCGAGCGAAGACAGCGGCGTCATCGCCACGCCGACCAGCATCGCCTGTTTCGCGCTGGTGCCGCTGCCGGGGTTGGCCAACAGCAGCCCAAGGACCTTGGCCAACGCGCGCGCGCCGATGAGTGCCAGCACGAAACCCACCACGCCGGGATTCCACTCGGCCTGCGCGGCGACCACCGACACCAGCACGAAGCTCAGCATCACCAGCACCGAAGCCGCGGTGCCCAGCTGCCGCGGCCATGCCCAAGGCCGCTGGCTCACCTGCTTGAGCAGCAGGCCCGCCAGCAGCGCGGCCAGCGGCGCGGAACCCCCCAGGTGCGACGCCAGCGCGGTGACGGCCGCGATCGTGGTGATCAGCAGGATCGAGGTGTTCTCGCTCGTGGGGTTCATCACGCGCAGCGCCACGCGCAGCACGAGCGCGAGCCCGGCGCCCACCGCGACGGAGAGGCCCAGCACCACGGCCACCGGCGACAACAGCGCGAGCAGGTCCGTCTCTTCGCGATTCATCAGGCCCGCGCGTGCGGCCACCAGCGTCAGCGCGTACAGCGCGCCCAGGGTGGTCAGCGTCGTCGCCCGCTCGGTCACCGGACCCGCCGCGCGCGTGTCCTGCGTCACCTGGCCCAGCACGGCCGGCGAAGCGACGATGGCCACCAGTGCCACCGCATCGGCCACCGATGGCTTGACGCCCAGCCAGCGCAAGACCAGGTACACGGCCGCGTAGGTCAGCGCGGCCTCGAGCACGCTCTGCAGCAGCACCATGGGGTTGTGGCGGAACCAGCGCAGCGCGATGCGCCCGCCCGCTTCGAACAGCACGACCGAGACGCCCAGCTCCAGCAGGAAGAGGCCTATGCCTTGCAGCGGCCACGCGCCGCCCGGAAAGCCCGCGAGCCCGGCGACGGCGCCGACGGCGGAGTAGCCGACCACCTTGGGCAGCGCGATGTACCTTTGCACGAGATGGCCGGCGGCGGCGGCGAAAGCCAGCAGCAGGGACCACTGCACGGTCGGCAGGCCGGCCGAAGGCTTGAGCCATTGGCCCCAGATGGCCATGAATTCGTCCATGCGCTCCCTTTCGCGGCGCATTCTGCGGGGCCGCAACGGCTCAGCTTGTAGGACAAGGGCGGCGATCGGCTGCTACGGTTTGCGTAGCGGCACGCGCAAGACTGGCGCGGCTAGTGGAGCACCCGCCGCGAGCCATCCTCCAGCAGGAAAGGCGCGATCTCGCAGTCGAACTTCTCGCCGTCCTCGGCCACGCAGAAGTAGCTGCCGTGCATCGTGCCGTTGGGCGTGCGCAGCCGGGCGCCGCTGGTGTAGCGGAACGACTGGCCGGGCTGCAGCAACGGCTGGTGGCCGACGACGCCCAGGCCCTTGACCTCTTCGATGCGTCCTTCGGCGTCCGTGATGATCCAGTGGCGCGAGATCAGCTGGGCGGTCACCTCGCCGCTGTTGGTGACGGTGATGGTGTACGAGAAAGCGTACTGGCCCTGTTCGGGCGAGGACTGGTCGGGCAGGTAGGCGGGCTCGACCTCCACCTTGAACTGGTAGCGGGCCATCGCGCGATCGTACCTCCGGGGCCATTTGCGAGAATCGCGGCATGAGCAAGACCTACCGCATCGCACCGTCCATCCTCTCCGCGGATTTCGCCCGGCTGGGCGAGGAGGTGCGCAATGTCATCGCGGCGGGCGCCGACTGGATCCACTTCGACGTGATGGACAACCACTACGTGCCCAACCTCACCTTCGGGCCGATGGTCTGTTCGGCGCTGAAGCCGCACGCGAAGACCGCTGCCGGCGCCGCGGTGCCCATCGACGTGCACCTGATGATCCAGCCGGTGGACGCGCTGGCCGAAGCCTTCGCGCAGGCGGGCGCCGACTACATCAGCTTCCATCCCGACGCGTCCACGCACGCGCACCGCAGCGTGCAGGCGATCAAGGCCAAGGGCTGCAAGGCCGGCCTGGTGTTCAACCCGGGCGCGCCGCTGGACGTGCTGGACTGGCTGATCGAGGACATCGACCTGATCCTGATCATGAGCGTCAACCCCGGTTTCGGCGGCCAGGGCTTCATCGATTCGGCGCTGCGCAAGATCGAGGAGGCGCGCAAGCGCATCGACGCCAGCGGCAAGGACATCCGCCTGGAAGTGGACGGCGGCATCAAGGGCGACAACATCGCCCGCGTCGCGGCCGCGGGTGCCGACACTTTCGTCGCCGGCAGCGCGATCTTCGGCAAGCCGGACTACAAGGCCGTCATCGACGGCATGCGCACGGCCCTCAAGGCCTGAACTTCTTCTCGCCGTCCGGCGTGCTCTCGCGCAGCCGGTCGTAGGTGGCGTCGAGCTCGGCGCCCTTGCTGGTGTCGGCCACGCCGCGCTCCGTGTCCTTCTGCGCCTGGCGCGCCATGCGGCCGTGCGAGGCATCCTCCTTCGCCTGGCTGTCGCCGGACTCGTCGCGCTCGTGCGGCATGCGCGGCACGTCGTGCTGGTCCTCGCCTTGCACCATGCGCGTGTCGTCGCGGCGGCCTTCGGCATGGTCGGCGTCCAGGCCTTCGCCGGGCGGGCTGCTCCTGCGTTCACGGGTCATCGCTGGTCTCCTTGCGAAGCCATCGTGGCGCCGGCGCCGCGGGTGAACGGTAGGACCGGCGGGCCGCTTGCCGTAGGAGCGCCGGCACGGCCGGGCTGTAGTCGCTTTCCTACCGGCGTCGCCGACCCCGCCTGACAAACCGGCCCGCCGCCCGGCTACGGGGGTATCCCCATGAGCTTGGCACAGTGAAGGCGTCTCGAACAGCGGGCGCTTGGTTGAAGGAGAGTCGCCATGGACCTGATCGCCGCGATGCCTGATTGGCTGGTGTGGTGCACGGCTGCCGCCGCGGGCGTCTTCGCGCTCGCCGCCTTGGTCAACATCATCGAAGCCGCGCTGGACCTCGAGACCTGAGCCGAACAACACCCGGCGTGCGCTGCGCCACGCAGCGGGGACCGCACGCCCCCAGGAGATTCCATGGCCCAGTCCAAGCCGGACGCCGCGCGAAGAACACGGTCCGGGGAGACCACGACCGCCAAGCAGAAACAGCTGGAGCCGCACCTGCAGCCGGCCGAAGCCCAGTTGACCACCCCCGATGGCCTGGTGGTCCCCGACAACCACAACTCGCTGCGCGCCGGCGCGCGCGGCCCGGCGCTCCTGGAAGACTTCCTGCTGCGCGAGAAGCTCACGCGCTTCGACCACGAGCGCATTCCTGAACGCGTGGTGAACGCGCGCGGCGCGGGCGCGCACGGCTGGTTCGAGCTGTACAAGTCGCTGGGCCAGTACACGCGCGCCGACTTCCTGCAGGAAGCCGGGCTGAAGACGCCGGTGTTTGTGCGCTTCTCGGGCTTCACCGGCGAGCGCGGCTCGGCCGACACCGTGCGTGACCTGCGCGGGTTCGCCGTCAAGTTCTACACGCGCGAAGGCAACTTCGACCTGGTGGGCGCGAGCTTCCCGGTGTTCTTCATCCAGGACGCGATCAAGTTCCCGGACCTGGTGCACGCGCTGCGGCCCGAGCCGCACCACGGCATGCCGCAGGCTTCCAGCGCGCACGACACGTTCTGGGACTTCGTCTCGCTCATGCCAGAGAGCACGCACGCGGCGATGTGGCTGATGTCCGACCGTGCGCTGCCGCGAAGCTGGCGGATGATGGAAGGCTTCGGCGTGCACACCTACCGCTTCGTCAATGCGCATGGGGCGGCGCACTACGCGAAGTTCCACTGGAAGCCCAAGCTGGGCCGGCACGCGATGGCGTGGGACGAGGCGCAGAAGCTGGCGGGGCTCGACCCCGACTTCCATCGGCGCGACCTGTGGGAAGCCATCCAGCGCGGCCACGCCCCCGAGTGGGAATTGGGCGTGCAGCTGGTGGAGGAGGGCAAGGCGGATGCGCTCGGCTTCGACCTGCTGGACCCGACCAAGCTGATCCCCGAGGAAGTGGTGCCGGTGCTGCCGGTGGGCAAGCTGGTGCTGCACCGCAATCCGGAGAACGTGTTCGCCGAGACCGAGCAGGTGGCGTTCAACCCCGGCCACCTGGTGCCGGGCATCGACTTCAGCCACGACCCGCTGCTGCAGGGACGCCTGTTCGCTTACCTGGACGCGCAGGTCGCGCGCCTGTCGGGGCCGAACTTCAGCGAGCTGCCGATCAACAAGCCGGTGTGCCCGTTCCACCACCACGGGCGCGACGGCGCGCACCGCTACGGCATCCCACGCGGCGCGGTGGCGTATGAGCCGAACTCGCTGGTCAGCGGCTCGGAGTTCCGCGCCGACGGCGGGCAGCAAGGTTTCCAGAGCATCGCCGACGAGTTCGAGTCGCCGAAGGTCCGGCGGCGCAGTGCCTCTTTCGACGACCACTTCAGCCAGGCGACCTTGTTTTGGAACAGCCAGAGCCCGGCCGAGAAGGACCACCTGGTGTGCGCGTTCCAGCATGAGCTGGCGCGCGTGGAGACGCCCGCGATCCGCCAGCGCGTGATCGACAACCTGACGCACGTGGACGCCAAGCTGGCGCGCAAGATCGGCGATGCGCTGGGCCTGGTGCCCGACGCGAAGGCGGCCGCGGGCCGGCCGGGGTTCCGCGAGCACCGCGGAAAGCTGCCGGTGGAGACATCGCCTTCGCTCAGCCTGGAGAGCGCGGCCAGCCCTGTCACGACACGGCGCGTGGCGGTGCTGGTGGCGCCCGGCGTGGAGATCGGCGCACTGAAGATCATCCAGCAGGTGCTGGGCGAGCAGCAGGTGGCCTGCCGCATCGTCGCGGCGCAGATGGGCTCGGTGGCGACTTCCTCGGGCCAGCAGCTGGCGGTGGACCATTGCCTGCAGACGACTTCGTCGCTGGTGTTCGACGCCGTGCTGGTGCCCGGCGGCGCGGCGCACGCGAAGTCCCTGGTCGCCAATGGCCGTGCGGTGCACTTCGTGCTGGAGGCGTACCGGCATTGCAAGCCCGTGTGCGTGATCGGCGACGGCGTGGAATTGCTGGCGACACTGGGCATCGATGCCCGCACGCCTTCGGCGGACGGCGTGCTGGTGAGCAAGGCCGACCCGGCCGAGCGCATCCCGCTGGCGCAGGAGTTCCTGGCGGCCATCGCGAAGCACCGGCACTGGGGCCGCGCGAAGCTGGACGCGGTGATCGCCTGAGGGGAGCCGCCACAGCGCGGATGGCCGCGCGTGGACCCTACTTTTCCTTGACCCGGCTGACCTCGATCTCGTCGCGAGCGAGCTTCAGGACCACCGCCTGCCCGTCGAATGGGATGCGAAATTCGCCGGCAGGGCTGAATCGCACCGGGGTCGGCAACTGCCCAAGGTCGGGCGAAAACCAGAGGGCACCCGCCGCCGGGGCCTTGGTGGCCAGTTGAACGGGGTTCTCGACGAGATGCGGCTTGACTTTCACGCCGCGTGAAGCGGCAGCCTGGATCTGCGCAGCCTCGAAGTTCGACGGATCGAGATCGATGGCCTGCGCCGTGCGGCCCGGCTGGTCGGCGCCGGCCGGGACCAGGATGAAGATCGACGGGCGGATCGAGGTGAGGAAAAACTCGTAGGGAGCCTTGGGCCGGCGAAATTCGATGAGCCTTCCTGCATCGTCGATCATGCCGACATTGGCGGCGTCCTCAGGCGCTGCCCAATCACGGCCGTAGCCGGCCAGCAACAGATAGCGGATCCCGTCGTAGGCCGTTCGGGACGGCATGTCCTCCGGCGCGCGCCCGCCGGCCCAGACGAAATGGCGGGTGCAGTCGCGCATGTAGCTCCACGTGGAGACGTACTGCAAGGTCGCGTGCGTGGCGGGACCCCGCCATGGCAGGTCCGGGATCTCCGGCCCCTTCGACCTGAACGGGCACAGCGGGAACGCCAAGGCCTGCCCGGCGTGAAGCAGGACAGATGCGCAGTACACCAGGAAGATCGGGGCGAGATTCCTGAGCGATGGGGGAAATAGGTTTCGCACTCGACGTTCCAACATGACCAAGGGGGCTTCGGAGCACGAACGTTACAGCATCGCACCTCGGGCACACTCGGGCGATGCCGTTCGCACTCGCGCCGCTCGATCTTCAAGCCGCCATCGTCGACCTCGATGGGACGATGGTGGACACGCTGGGGGACTTCACCGAAGCATTGCGGCGGGTGCACCAGGACCTCGGCCTGCCGGTGCTGGACTCGCCATCGATCGAGCGCATGGTCGGCAAAGGCTCGGAGCACCTGATCCGCTCGGCGCTGGCCGCGGCCGGCGGCGCGGCGTCGCTGTATGACCCGGCCTGGGATGCTTACCAGCGGCACTACGGGCGCATCAACGGGCGGCACTCGGATGTCTTTCCGGGCGTGGCCGAAGGGCTGCAGTCACTGCGTGGGCGCGGCCTGCGACTGGCTTGCCTGACCAACAAGCCGACCGGGTTCGCGCGTGAACTGCTGGCGGAGAAGGGGCTCGCGGAGTTCTTCGACGTGGTGTTCGGCGGCGACGCGTTCGAGCGAAAGAAGCCCGATCCTTTGCCTTTGCTGCGCACCTGCGAGGCGCTGGGCACGGCGACCGCGCGCACGCTGGCGATCGGCGATTCCAGCAACGATGCGGCCGCCGCGCGCGCGGCGGGGTGCCCGGTGGTGCTGGTGACCTACGGCTACAACCACGGCGAACCGGTGCGCGCCGTCGATGCCGACGGCTTCGTCGATTCGCTCGCGGAGCTGGCCTAGGAAGCGGACTTGCCCAGCAGGGCGTCCTTCAGCTTGTAGTCGGCGGGGCTGGAGCCCAGCCAGATGCGCAGCAGCGCGTTGTAGAACTCCGGCTCCTTGAACGGCTCGCCCTGCGGCACGCCTTTCACCGTGACGACGGTGCCGGTGCCCGGGATCCAGTCGATCTGGAAGTTCTCGCCGGGATTGAGCTTCTTGTGCTCGCTGAAGATCTGGCTCATGCGCACGACGCCGGGCACCAGCTTGGAGAAAGCGGCCTTGTCCATGTTGTCTTCCATGCCGCGCGAGAACAACTTGCCCAGCTCGGACGAATCGATCTCGCGCAGCATGGTGATGCTCATGCGCCTGGCACCGGGCATGGCCAGCACTTCTTCGGTGGTGGACGCCTTCTTCGGCAGGTACAGGCCCGCCGTGTAGACCTTGAACACGGCCTTGTAGCGGATGCCTGCGCCGTTGAGCTGCAGCTTGGTGCCGCGCACGTCGGCAGTTTCTTCGTACTTCACGCCCGACACGGTGGCCTGCGCCGCGGCGCCCCATGCAAACGTTGCGGCGGCCAATGCGAGCACCGCGTTTCGGATGGCTTTCATTCGGATCGACTCCTTCGGCAAGAAATAGAACGGCCGTACGATTTAACGAATTGTTGCAACGGGGCGGATGCGCCGCATCGGGGTTTTCGCTCGGCGAGGCCCCTTTGCTACACTCCGCCGCGATGTTCATCCACCGCACCATCACCACAGGTTGCAGCGACCGGGGAGCCTGGCCCTGGCGCAAGCCTGTCGACGTGCGCTCCTGACCTGCACGGGGCCGACCCGTGCGCCCCGCGTCCCCACCGGGACATCCCAGTCGTCGATAAGCGGCATTCGCCGCCTGAGCTTGTGGAGGCTCACCCGTGATCACCGAACTCGAATTCAAGAGCCTTGCGCTTCAAGGCTTCAACCGCATCCCCTTGATGGCGGAGGCATTCGCCGATCTCGAAACCCCGCTGTCGCTGTACCTGAAGCTGGCGCACGCCCGCGGCAACGGCAAGCACAGCTTCCTGCTGGAGTCCGTCGTCGGCGGCGAGCGCTTCGGCCGCTACAGCTTCATCGGCCTGCCGGCGCGCACCCTGCTGCGTGCCAGCGGCTTCGGCGCCGATGCGGCGACGGAAGTCGTCACCGACGGCGAAGTGGTGGAGCGCGCGCGCGGCAATCCGCTGGATTTCGTCGCCGACTACCAGAAGCGTTTCAAGGTGGCGCTGAGTCCCGGCCTGCCGCGGTTCTGCGGCGGGCTGGCCGGCTACTTCGGCTACGACGTGGTGCGCCACATCGAGAAGAAGCTGGAGAAGACCTGCCCGCCCGACACGCTGGGCTGCCCGGACATCCTGCTGCTGCAATGCGAGGAGCTGGCGGTCATCGACAATCTTTCGGGCAAGTTGTACCTGATCGTCTACGCCGACCCGGCGAAGCCCGAGGCGTACGCCAACGCGAAGAAGCGCCTGCGTGAACTCAAGGACCTGCTGAAGTATTCGGTCAGCGCGCCGCAGGTGAAGCAGACCCAGTCTTTCGACGCCGAGCGCGAGTTCGCCAAGGCCGACTACCTGAAGGCGGTGGAGCGCGCCAAGGACCTGATCGCCGCGGGCGACTTCATGCAGGTGCAGGTCGGCCAGCGGATCAAGAAGCGCTACACCGAGTCGCCGCTGTCGCTGTACCGCGCGCTGCGGTCGCTGAATCCCAGCCCCTACATGTACTACTACGACTTCGGCGGCTTCCAGGTGGTGGGCGCCTCGCCGGAGATCCTGGTGCGGCAGGAGCAGACCCCCGAAGGCGAGAAGATCACCATCCGCCCGCTGGCCGGCACGCGGCCGCGCGGCGCCACGCCCGCGCAGGACAAGGCGGTGGAGCAGGAACTGGTGAACGATCCCAAGGAGCGCGCCGAGCACGTCATGCTGATCGACCTGGCGCGCAACGACATCGGCCGCATCGCAAAGACCGGCACCGTGAAGGTGACCGAAGCTTTCGCGGTGGAGCGGTACAGCCACGTGATGCACATCGTGAGCAACGTGGAAGGCATCCTGAAGGACGGCATGAGCAACATGGACGTGCTGCGCGCCACCTTCCCGGCCGGCACGTTGACCGGCGCGCCCAAGGTGCACGCGATGGAGCTGATCGACCAGCTGGAGCCGAGCAAGCGCGGGTTGTACGGCGGCGCCTGCGGCTACCTCAGCTACGCGGGCGACATGGACGTGGCCATCGCCATCCGCACCGGCATCGTGAAAGACCAGGTGCTCTACGTGCAGGCTGCCGCGGGCGTTGTGGCCGATTCGGTGCCGGAGCTGGAGTGGAAGGAAACAGAGGCGAAGGCGCGCGCGCTGCTGCGCGCTTCGGAGCTGGTGGAGGAGGGGCTGGAATGAAACTCCTGATGATCGACAACTACGACAGCTTCACTTACAACCTGGTGCAGTACTTCGGTGAGCTGGGCGTCGACGTGGAAGTGTTCCGCAACGACGAGATCGACGTCGCGGGCATCGCGTCGCGCAAGCCCGATCGGCTGGTGGTGTCGCCCGGCCCGTGCTCGCCCGCCGAAGCCGGCATCTCGGTGGAAGCGATCCGGCATTTCGCCGGCAAGCTGCCGATCCTGGGCGTGTGCCTGGGGCACCAGAGCATCGGCGCGGCGTTCGGCGGAAAGATCATCCGCGCCGCGCAGCTGATGCACGGCAAGACCAGCGAGATCACCACCACGCGGCAAGGCGTGTTCGCCAACCTGCCGGAACGCTTCACGGTCAACCGCTACCACTCCCTGGCCATCGAGCAGGCCACCTGCCCGGCGGAACTGGAGAGGACCGCGTGGACGGACGACGGCGAGATCATGGGCGTGCGCCACCGCGAGCTGCCCATCCAGGGCGTGCAGTTCCATCCCGAATCCATCCTCACCGAGCACGGCCACGCGATGTTGAAGAACTTCCTGGAGCAGGCATGAAGCCGGTCGACCTGCGCAGCGATACCGTCACGCAGCCGACCGCGGCCATGCGCGCCGCGATGATGGCCGCGCCGCTGGGCGACGACGTGTTCGGCGACGACCCCAGCGTCAACGCGCTGCAGGAGAAGATCGCCGGCCTGCTGGGCTTCGAGGCCGCGCTGTTCATGCCGACGGGGACGCAATCGAACCTGTGCGCCATCCTGGCGCATTGCCAGCGCGGCGACGAGTACATCGCGGGCCAGCAGGCCCACTGCTACCGCTGGGAAGGCGGCGGTGCCGCGGTCTTCGGCAGCGTGCAGCCACAGCCGCTGGATCACGCGCCCGACGGCACGCTGCCGCTGGACGCGATCGAAGCGGCGATCAAGCCGGACGACCCGCATTGCGCGCGCACGCGGCTGCTGGCGCTGGAGAACACGCTGGGCGGCAAGGTGATCGCGCTGGACTACCTGGCGCGGGCGGCGGAGCTGGCGAAGCGCCGCGGCTTGTCGCACCACCTGGATGGCGCGCGCCTGTTCAATGCCGCGGTGGCCATCGCGCAGGGCGGCGACGCGTACGCGGCGGCCCGGCGCATCGCCGGCCATTTCGATTCCGTGTCGGTGTGCTTCAGCAAGGGCCTGGGCGCGCCGGTGGGTTCAGCGCTGTGCGGCTCGAAAGACTTCATCGCGCGTGCCCGCCGTGTGCGCAAGATGGCGGGCGGCACCCTGCGCCAGGCCGGCGTGCTGGCCGCGGCTGCGTCGTACGGCCTGGACCACCATGTCGAGCGACTTGCGCAAGACCACGCGCTGGCCAAGCGGCTGGCCGAGGGCCTGGCCGGCATCGAAGGCCTGAAGGTCGAGGCGCCGCAGACCAACATGGTGTTCGCCGACCTGACCGGCGCCGCGCGCGACAAATCGCCGCAGCTGCTCGAGGCGCTGAAGGGCGAGGGCGTGCTGGCCACGGGCCTGTACCGGCTGCGCTTCGTCACGCACCTGGACGTCGATGCGGAGGGCGTCGACCGCGCCATCGCCGCGATCCGCCGCTTCTTCAAGGCCTGAGCCATGCCCGACCTGCAACACCTGCTCGTCTTCATCGCCGCCGGCTGGCTGCTCAACCTCACGCCGGGGCCGGACGTGCTCTACATCGTCACCAACTCGCTGCGTTCGGGCGCGAAGTCCGGCGTGGTCGCGGGCCTGGGCATCACCGCCGGCTGCTTTGTCCATGTGTTCGCCGCGGCGCTGGGCGTCAGCGCGCTGCTGGCGACTTCCGCCACCGCGTTCACCGTGCTGAAGTGGGCGGGCGCCGCCTACCTGCTGTTCATGGGCGTGAAGCTGCTGTTCTCGCGCGCACCGCAAGCCGCCGCCGACCTGCAGGCGCTGGCGCGGACCAAGGCCCCCGACACGCTGCGCGCGGTGTTCATGGGCGGTTTCTGGACCAACGTGCTCAACCCCAAGGTCGCGATCTTCTTCCTGGCGTTCGTCCCCCAGTTCATCGCGCCCGACACGCCGGACAAGGCACTGGCGTTCGTGCTGCTGGGCGTGCTGTTCAACGTGAACAGCGTGCCGGTGAATTCCGGCTGGGCGCTGGCCGCCGCCTGGATGGCGCGCCGCGACGCCGTGCAGCGCGGCATGCACTGGCTCGACCGCGCCGCCGGCGCCATGTTCATCGCGTTCGGCGTGAAGCTGGCGCTGACCGAGAATCCGTCCCGCTGACCCGAGGAGACAGGACATGTCCATCACCCCCCAGGAAGCGCTGCAGCGCACCATCGAACACCGCGAGATCTTCCACGACGAGATGCTGAACGTCGTGCGGCTGATCATGAGCGGCGAGCTGTCGCCCGTGATGACCGCGGCCCTGATCACCGGCCTGCGCGTGAAGAAGGAAACCATCGGCGAGATCACCGCGGCGGCGCAGGTCATGCGCGAGTTCTCCACCAAGGTGAACATCGCGGACAAGTCGCACCTCGTGGACATCGTCGGCACAGGGGGCGACGGCTCGCACACCTTCAACATCTCCACCTGCTCGATGTTCGTGGCCGCGGCCGCGGGCGCCAAGGTCAGCAAGCACGGCGGCCGCAGCGTCAGCAGCAAGTCCGGCAGCGCCGACGTGCTGGAAAGCCTGGGCGTCAACATCAACCTGCCGCCCGAAGCCATCGCCAAGTGCGTGCAGGAAACCGGCATCGGCTTCATGTTCGCGCCCAACCACCATCCCGCGATGAAGAACGTCGCGCCGGTGCGCAAGGAACTGGGCGTGCGCACCATCTTCAACATCCTGGGGCCGCTGACCAACCCCGCGGACGCGCCGAACATCCTGATGGGCGTGTTCCACCCCGACCTGGTCGGCATCCAGGTGCGCGCGCTGCAGCGCCTGGGCGCCGAGCACGCGCTGGTGGTCTACGGCCGCGACGGCATGGACGAAGTGAGCCTGGGCGCCGCCACCATGGTGGGCGAACTGAAAGATGGTTCGGTGACCGAATACGAGATCCATCCCGAGGACTTCGGCCTGCCGATGGCCAGCAACCGCGCGCTGAAGGTGGAGACGCCCGATCAGTCGAAGGCGATGCTGATGTCCGTGCTGGACAACCAGCCGGGCGCCGCGCGCGACATCGTGCTGTTCAACGCCGGCGTGGCGCTGTACGCGGCCAACGTGACGGCCGACATCAAGGCCGGCATCGACCGTGCGCGCGAAGCGTTGGCGGGCGGCGCGGCGAAGGCGCGGCTGGAGAAGCTGGTGGCCGTTTCGAAGAGGTTGTCGGCCTGATGAGCGATATCCTGGACAAGATCGTTGCCGTCAAGCGCGAAGAGATCGCGGCGGCGAAGAAGAAGGTTTCGCTCGAGGCGATGCGGCAGGACGCGGAAAGCCGCGTGCTGACGCGCGACTTCGTCGGCGCATTGCGCAAGAAGATCGCGGCGGGCCGCGGCGCGGTGATCGCGGAGGTGAAGAAGGCCAGCCCCAGCAAGGGCGTGCTGCGCCAGGACTTCATCCCGGCGGACATCGCGCAGAGCTACGCGGAGCATGGCGCGGCATGCCTGTCGGTGCTGACCGACCGCCAGTTCTTCCAGGGCCAGCCCGACTACCTGAAGCAGGCGCGCGCTTCGTGCGACCTGCCAGTGCTGCGCAAGGACTTCATGGTCGATCCGTACCAGGTGTACGAGTCGCGCGCGATGGGCGCCGATTGCATCCTGCTGATCGCCGCCTGCCTGGACGACGCGCAAATGGCCGAGCTGGAACGCATCGCGTTCTCGCTGGACATGGCGGTGCTGGTGGAGGTGCACGACGCGGCCGAGCTGCAGCGCGCGCTGAGGCTGAAGACGCCTCTGGTGGGCATCAACAACCGCAACCTGCGGACGTTCGAGGTGTCGCTGGACACGACGATCGGGATGCTGAAGGACGTGCCGGCCGATCGCCTGCTGGTCACCGAATCCGGCATCCTCGCGCCCGCCGACGTCAAGCGCATGCGCGATGCCGGCGTGCACGCCTTCCTGGTGGGCGAGGCGTTCATGCGCGCGCCCGAGCCGGGCGAGGCGCTGGCCGCGCTGTTCGGGGGCTGAGCTTGCCCGCGAATGCCAAGGCGGCCGCGCCGCTGCCGGACTTCTGCGCGCCGCTCTCGCGCTCGTTGGGCGAGGCGTTCGGCGACCTTCCCCCGGCGTGGCGCGAACTGGCGCACGGACTGGAGCCGCTGCAGCACCGCATCACCGAGGCGGTCGATGCCGATCGCGCGCTGTTCGCCATAGCGCCGGCTCGGCCGTTCCGCGCCTTCGAGCTGCTCGCGCCCGATCAAGTGCGGCTGGTACTGATCGGCCAGGACCCGTACCCGTTGCCGGGCGACGCGACCGGACTGGCGTTCTCCTGCCTGCGCGGCATCCCGGCCTCGATGCGGAATGTGTACGCAGCGCTCGAGCAGGCGATGCCGGGTTTCAGGCGTCCGGCAGTCGCCGACCTCGAGCCGTGGGCGCGGCAGGGCGTGCTGCTGCTCAACGCCGCGCTGACGGTGCGCATGGGCAAGAAGATGGCCGGTACGCACCTCGGGCTGGGCTGGCAGGCATGGACCGGCGGCGTGCTACGCGCGCTCTACGAGCGGCGTCTGGCGGCCGGCGAATCGCTGCCCGTGGCGTGGCTGTGGGGCAAGCCGGCGGCCCAGTTCCTTGACGCCGCCACGGATGGGCTGGCGGTGCCCGCCGAGCGCGTGCTGCGGGCGCGCCACCCGTCGCAGGACTTCAAACGTGAGTTCCCGCCGCAGGCCTCGGGACACCTGGCGCAGCTCGGCCGGCTGCTTTCGCCGCCGGTGCAATGGTGAGAAGGGGCTAATGCCTCGGAAACATGGTATATTTCGAGGTTCGCCGGAGGGGTGCCCGAGTGGCTAAAGGGGGCAGACTGTAAATCTGTTGGCTTACGCCTACGCTGGTTCGAATCCAGCCTCCTCCACCAGGCTTCGCAAGAAGCTCGGCGAATGTGCGAAAGACGAGTGGCAGCGACGAAGGAAGGCCGCCGATGAGGCGGCTCCGCAGGGGTCCTGTGAACCACCCCCGAACGCGGGAGTAGTTCAATGGCAGAACCTTAGCCTTCCAAGCTAATGACGCGGGTTCGATTCCCGTCTCCCGCTCCACGTGTCGATCGCCGGCAGAGATTGAGACGCCGCCTTCGGGGCGGCGAAGATTTCGCCCTTGTGGCTCAGTGGTAGAGCACTCCCTTGGTAAGGGAGAGGTCGCGGGTCCGATTCCCGCCAAGGGCACCAGTTTCGAGTTGATGTTCTTTTTTCGGAAGGCGAAAAAATGGCAAAAGGTAAGTTCGAGCGGACCAAGCCGCACGTTAACGTTGGCACGATCGGCCACGTGGACCACGGCAAGACGACGCTGACGGCGGCCATCACGACGGTGCTGTCCACCAA
>NZ_SMLK01000024.1 GCF_004681975.1 Ramlibacter humi | reverse complement strand
GCCTTATTCCATGATCTTGGCGACGACGCCGGCGCCCACGGTCTTGCCGCCTTCGCGGATGGCGAAGCGCAGGCCTTCTTCCATGGCGATCGGGGCGATCAGCTTGACGGTGATCGTCACGTTGTCGCCGGGCATCACCATCTCCTTGTCCTTGGGCAGCTCGATGGCGCCCGTCACGTCCGTCGTGCGGAAGTAGAACTGGGGACGGTAGTTGTTGAAGAACGGCGTGTGGCGGCCGCCCTCGTCCTTGCTCAGCACGTACACCTCGGCGGTGAAGTGCGTGTGCGGCTTGATCGAGCCGGGCTTGCACAGCACCTGGCCGCGCTCGACTTCCTCGCGCTTCGTGCCGCGCAGCAGGATGCCCACGTTGTCGCCGGCCTGGCCCTGGTCCAGCAGCTTGCGGAACATCTCCACGCCCGTGCAGGTCGTCTTGAGCGTCGGCTTGATGCCCACGATCTCGATTTCCTCGCCGACCTTCACGATGCCGCGCTCCACGCGGCCGGTCACCACCGTGCCGCGGCCGGAGATGGAGAACACGTCTTCCACCGGCATCAGGAACGCACCGTCCACCGCGCGCTCGGGCGTGGGGATGTAGCTGTCCAGCGCTTCGGCCAGCTTCATGATGGCGCCTTCGCCCAGGTCGCCCTTGTCGCCTTCCATGGCCAGCTTGGCCGAGCCCTTGACGATGGGGGTGTCGTCGCCGGGGAAGTCGTACTTGGACAGCAGCTCGCGCACTTCCATCTCGACGAGCTCCAGCAGCTCGGCGTCATCCACCATGTCGCACTTGTTCATGAACACGATGATGTAGGGCACGCCCACCTGGCGGGCCAGCAGGATGTGCTCGCGCGTCTGGGGCATCGGGCCGTCCGCGGCCGACACCACCAGGATGGCGCCGTCCATCTGGGCGGCGCCGGTGATCATGTTCTTGACGTAGTCGGCGTGGCCCGGGCAGTCCACGTGCGCATAGTGGCGGTTGGCCGTCTCGTATTCCACGTGCGCCGTGTTGATCGTGATGCCGCGCGCCTTCTCTTCCGGGGCCGCGTCGATCTGGTCGTAGGCCTTGGCTTCGCCGCCGAACTTGGTGGACAGCACCGTCGTGATGGCCGCCGTCAGCGTCGTCTTGCCGTGGTCCACGTGGCCGATCGTGCCAACGTT
>NZ_SMLK01000022.1 GCF_004681975.1 Ramlibacter humi | reverse complement strand
GGCGGCGGATTCAACCGGTCAATGCAACACGCTACCCTGCGTAAGCAGAAGGAGTGTGGATGCGGAGAAGAAGACCAAGAACCAGGTACACGGAGACTCAGAAGGCAGTGATGTGGGAGCGCTGGAAGAAGGGAGAGACCCTTCACCAGATCGCTCGCTTGTTCGATCGCCCACACACCTCGATCCGGCAGGTCCTCGCCGAATCAGGTGGGTTTCGCCCTCCTGAACGCCGCCGCTCCAAACTGGCACTGACCCTCGCTGAGCGAGAGGAGATCTCACGTGCCCTGGTCGCTGGCGAATCGATCCGTGCTGTCGCTGTCCGGCTCGCACGTGCTCCGTCGACGATCAGCCGGGAGATCGCCCGCAACGGAGGCGCCTCTTGCTATCGAGCGGCCCAAGCCGATCAAGCCGCCTGGCAGCGGGGACATCGGCCCAAGCAATGCAAGCTGGCTCAGAGTGCCACGTTGGCCCGCCTGGTGACGCACAAACTTCAGACCCAGTGGTCGCCCGAGCAGATCGCAGGCTGGCTAAAGCATACTTACCCAGGCGACGAGAGCCTGCAGGTGTCACACGAAGCCATTTACCGAAGTCTCTTCATTCAGGCGCGCGGCGCCCTGAAGAAGGAGCTGCTCGAGCACCTGAGGCGGACGCGCGGGATGCGCCGATCACGCCATCACACGCAGAAGACCGAGGTGCACGGCCAGATCTCTGATGCGGTCTCCATCAGCGAACGTCCTGTGTCCGTCGAAGACCGTGCAGTTCCCGGGCACTGGGAAGGCGATCTGTTCTTCGGCAGCGGCAACAGCCAGATTGCAACGCTAGTGGAGCGACAAACACGATACGTGATGCTGGTGAAGGTGGGCGGCAAAGACACGCAGACCGTGGTGAACGCGCTTGTGCGCCACGCTCGCAAGCTGCCGCAGGAGCTCTATAAGTCGCTCACCTGGGACCGCGGCAAGGAGCTGGCAGGCCACAAGCGCTTCACGCTGGCCACGGACATCCAGGTCTACTTCTGCGATCCTCAGAGCCCTTGGCAGCGCGGCTCCAACGAGAACACCAACGGCCTGCTCAGGCAGTACCTGCCAAAGGGCTTGGATATCTCAGGCTACTCGCAGGCCAGTCTGGATGCGATCGCACGAAAATTGAACGAGCGCCCGAGGAAGACTCTGGGCTTCAGGACGCCAGCTGAGATGTTCGACGAATGTGTTGCGTCGATCGGTTGAATCCGCCGCC
>NZ_SMLK01000021.1 GCF_004681975.1 Ramlibacter humi | reverse complement strand
GCGTGGGAACTTGCTTCGGTTTAGTTGACACTGGACGCTCCCTGCGTGCGGCTCTCATAGGCCGTTGGGGGCAAGTATCGCAGCGATGAGTGCAGCCGTCGATCGTTGTAGAAGCGGATGTAGCTGCTTAGCGTGGCTCGAAGCTGCTGCTCGGTGTTGAACTTCTTGCCGTACAGCTCCTCGCACTTCATCGAGTGGAAGAACGACTCCATGTGCGCGTTGTCGTTCATCCGGCCGGGCCGGTTCATGCTCTGCACCATGCCCAGCTCGCTCAGTTGCCTGCGGAACTCGTAGTTGGAGAATTCGATGCCGCGGTCGCTGTGGAACACGACGCCAGGCTCCATGCGGACTGCACGAGTGCCTCCCGCGTCAGCGCTGCGTCGCGGCGCGGGCCCAGGCTCCAGCCCACGATCTTGCGCGTGTGCTTGTCCATCACGGCGGCCATGTAGCGCCACCGACCGGCCACGCGCAGGTAGGTCACGTCGCCCACCCACACCTGGTCTTGCCGCTCGGTGGCGGCTGACTCCGGCAAGTACGGCACGCCCGCGTAGAAGGCGCGCTGCAACACCTTGGAGTGACGGTACAGGCGAGCGCTTCGCCCTTGCAGGCCTGCCTCGCGCATCAGTCGCGCCACGCGCCTTCGCCCTACGCTGTGGTCTTCCAGGCGCAGCTGGCCCGCGACGCGCGGGCTGCCGTAGAAGCCCCGGCTGTCGGCGTGGATCTTCTGCACCCGTTCGATCAGCGTCCGATCGTTCTGCTCGCGATTGCTGGGCTGTCGCTTGCACCAAGCGTAATACCCGCCGCGGGTGACGCCGTGCACTTGGCACATCACTTGGATCGGGAAGACTTGCCGGTTTGCCTCGATGAAGGCGAAGACTTCATCTTTCGTTCGGAGGCAAACCGGATAGCTTTTTTTAGCAGGTCATGCTCCATCTGCAGACGCTTGAACTGCCTCTCCACATCGCGCAGCCGTTGCAGCTCCGCGGCCTCCTGCGGCTCCAGTTCCGGTGGGTCGCCCACCAGCTCGCCGTCGCGCACCTGCTTGCGCCACTTGGAGAGCATGAAAGGATGAATGCACAGCGACTCCGCCACATCCTTGATCAGCACCCCAGGCTGCGAGCTCAGTTGGACCGCTTTGAGCTTGAACTCCAGGCTGTACTTCTTGATTTTGGCTGGCCCGTTTCTCTTTGCCATTGACCACTCTCTCCGTTAGGTAAGAGTGTCAACGAAAACGAGGCAAGCTCC
>NZ_SMLK01000002.1 GCF_004681975.1 Ramlibacter humi | reverse complement strand
ACCGCGACCGAAGACGCCTGGATGAACGCCGTGCTGGCGATGGCGCGCGTGGCCGACGCCGAAGCGGTGCAGACCGCCTTCGCCACCGCGCTGCGGCACTGGCCCGACAACCTGTCCGCGGCGGTGGGGCTGGCCAACCAGCTGCATGCGCGCGGCCAGCTGGCGCAGGCGCAGCAGGTGCTGGAAGAAGCACGCCGGCGCCACCCGCGCTCGGCCATCGTCACCAACAACCTCGCCCAGGTGCTGTCCGACCTGGGCCGCCCGCAGGAGGCGCTGAAGGTCATCGACGAGGTCGCGGCCGACACCAGCAACCCCTTCGCCGCCGAGATCCGCGCCACGCGCGAATCCATCGTGCAGCGGCTGCGCGAGCGCGGGACCACGGCCCGGTAGGCGCGCGGCGGGCCAGCCCTTCGGCCGCCCGCCTACAGCCGCTCGCGACCACCGCTTGCGGCCACGGCGGGGGCCGGCCACCAGACTTCCCTTCGTGCCCCCCGGGGCGCCGCGCCACGAGACAGGTATCGGACTTCCGCCGCCAGCGGCGAAACGGACGAACATTGTCCAGCGGCACCGGTGGGCCGCTTTCTTTATTGCCGGCTTGCGAACCCTGCTTCGGGGCCGCGTTTCGAGGCTTTCTCCCGGGCACCGGACGCCTGCCGACCACGCGGCGGGTGCGCACGCGCGTCCCCGCATTTGCAGCACGAGGCGCCGCGTGTTCCGCCTACAGAGCGGGCGGGGCCGCTTGCCTACTCTGGCTCCCACAGCCACTTTCCACCGGAGCCACCATGACCAGGCCCACGCTGCGCTTCCTCACGATGCTCGCCATGGCGCTGGCGGCCCTGGGCGCCCATGTCCGCGCCATGGCCGTGCCGCTGGACGAGCCCGAGGTGTCCAGGGTGCGCGAAGTCATCGTGGCGCAGCTGTCGGCGCTGGCCACCGACGACGCCGACAAGGCATTCGAAACCGCGACGCCGGAAGTGCGCGCGGCCATCGGCAGCTCCAACCGCTTCCTGGCGATGGTGCGCGCCGCCTACCCGATGGTGTACCGTCCCGCTTCCGTCAGCTTCCTCAAGCCGGAAGAAGAGGACGGCAGCGTGCTGCAGCTCGTCGAGATCAAGGATGGCGACGACAAGTCGTGGCTCGCGCTGTTCGCGCTGGAACGCCAGCCCGACCAGACCTGGCGCATCAGCGGCTGCGTGGTGGCCGAGAACCACTGGCAGTCGGTCTGACGGCGCACGCGCAGAAAAAAAGCCGGGCAGTGCCCGGCTTTTTCATTCCGCGCCCGCCTGCGCGTCGATCTGCGTGAAGAGCTCGCGCGCGCCCTGCGTTTCCGGCAGCACGTACACCACGCCCTTCGAGCGGCCGAACAGCGGCTCGATCACGTCGAGGAAGAACGCGACCGGCACCACCACGCAGCCCGCGGAAACGCGGCGCTCGTCCGGCGTGCCCGACGCGAGCCGCGCCTTGCGCGTGGCTTGCGAACGGCCCGGCCGCACACGATGGATGGCCAGCGCGGCCTCGTAGTCGAACCAGACGATGCTCTCGCCGTCGAGGTTGCGGCCCGGGTGCGTCTCGAAGCGGCCGGCGGGCGTCGTGCGCTCTTCTTCCGGCACCACGCCCTGCTGCGCATGCTCGCCCACGCCGGGCACGCTGTGGTCGCCGCGGGCCGAGCCCAGCAGCACCGGCGCCGACGCGGCCAGCCGCCCCTGGCCGTCGAACACGAACACACGCGCCGCCTTCTTGTCGACGATGAGGTAAGGCTTGCCTTCGGTGTCGCCGCTGTCGGCGATCCACCGCGCGACCATCTGCGCGTCGCCCGACGCGTCCTGCCGCTCCATCGCCGGGTCCAGCCGCCCGGCCGCGGCGGCCGAGCACACGACCGCCCAGGCGGCGCACAGCGCCGCCGTCCTGACCTTCCACCGCATCCGAGTCCCCCGGCCCCGCGCCGGGGCCCGTTCTTCTCGGGCCGCGCAAGAGCGGCCCAGCAGTGGGGGATGCTAAGCGCGGCAGTGCCGCGGACACTCCTTTAAGGGCGTCACGGATGGGTTCGAGGCGAACCTCGTGCGCTATTTCACGTTGCCGTCGCCATGGCTCACCGGCGCGAGCGCGGTGGCGAGGCGGGCATGCGCCAGCGGCGCGGTGGCAGCCTGGGCGTCGACGTCGTAGAGGCCGAACTGCTGCTGCGGGGTGCGCGTCTCCGGCAGGATGTAGACGACCGCGCCGTGCCGCTTGACGGTGGGCGCCAGCACCTGCTCGTAGAAGGCCGTCGGCAGGTTGATGCAGCCGAACGAGATGCGGTTGTCGTCGGGCGTGGGCGAAGCCAGGCGCTCCAGGCGGCGCTCGGCCTTCACCAGCGGCCGCACGCGGTGCATGGAGACGGCCAGGTCGTACGACACCCAGACGATGTCCTCGCCGTTGGCGTTCACCCCAGGCTCCGCGACGAAGCGGCCGGCCGGCGTGGTCTTCTCTTCCGGCTTCACCTGCGACAGCGGCTTCTCGCCGATGCCCGGCACGGGATCGTCGCCGACCGCCGCGCCCAGCAGCGCGGGCGCCTGCGAGATCAGGTCGCCGAGCGGGCCGAACACCCACACGCGCGCCTGCTTCTTGTCGATGACGACGAACGCGCGGCCGTCGGCGTCGCCGGAGTCCGCCACCCAGTTGGCGACGAGGCGCACGTCGGCGGAAGGATGCTCGTCGCCGAAGACGGCGGCGAAATGGGGCAGCCGCTGCCTGGCGGGTCGCGCCGGCTGCGGCGCGGCTTCCGCGCGCGGCGCCACGGCCGCCGGCTGCGGCCCGGGCGGCTTCGGCCGGTTGAGATAGCCGGCCCACGTCGCCAGCGAAACCGTCACCGCGATGAAGGCGGCACGCCAGATCCAGGCGGGGACGCGGCGCGCGCGCGCGCCGGCGGTTTCGTTGGCGGGGTGTTGCGGGTCTTGTGTCATGGCATTGGGCAAAAAGAAAGGGGCGGGCCCCGGATGGACCCGCCCCCTTGCAGGCAACGAGCGGGTGCTTAGTTGCGGTCGGCGCGGGCCGCGCGGTTGCTGGACGAGGTGTCCGAGCTGCTGGAGCCGGAGGTCGTCGTGTCGGTGCTGCTGCCCGAGGCGCCCATGGTGCCGCTGCTGCCCGAGGTCGAGGGGCTGCTGCTGGAGGTGTCCGAAGACGACGACGGGGTGGTCGTGGACGAGGAGCCGCTGGCGCCCATCGTGCTCGGCGAAGAGCTGGACGAACCCGAAGCCGACGACGGCGCCGTGGTGCTGCCCGACGAACCCGAAGCGCCCATCGACTGCGTGGACGAAGGCGTGCTGCCCGCCGCAGGCGTGGCGCCGTTGCCGCCGGAGGAGCCCGAGGCCGTGGAGCCGGCCGAGCCGGACGTGCCGCTGGATTGGGCGATGGCGTAGCCGCCGAAAGCCAGGGCGGCGGCCGTGGCGAGGGTGGTGAGGGTGGTCTTGGTTGCGCTCATGTTCGAACTCCTTCGATGAAGTGCCCACTAGGGGGATGGTGGGTGGAACGGCGCCGGCTTTGCGTTGGCACCGCAAGGCGCCGGCTGGACCAAAGATTAGGTCGGGCCACCCGAGCCGCGAAGTGAGCTGAGAACGGCACGGCTTGTAGGACCGCCGCTGTCACGATTTGCAGCGGCGTCGCACGTTCAACCCATCGGTGAAGCGGGCATTTGCGCGATCAGCGGCTCCCACGCTTCGAACTGCAGCGAAGGATCCGCGCTCTCGAAGCCGATGGCGTAGTCGTCGTCGGCCGGAACGCCGACGGTGTGCGTTTCCGCCGGCGTGGCGTCATGGGCGGAGATGGCGTGCTGCTGCAGGCGGGTCATGGCTGAATTCCCTTCCCGGCGGTGAGGACCGCCATGGGCGGAATCTTCAGCGGCAGAGCAACGGCCGCGCATGCGCGGCTGGCTCGACCGTTGGTAGGACGGGGACTACTTGCGCGGCGGTCGGCCGGCGGGCTCGGTCTTCGCCACGCCGCGCACGTTCAGGGCCGCCAGCGCCACCTGCAGCGCGATGAGCGCCCAGGCGCCGTCATGCCAGCCCCACAGGACCCACAGCACGTTGCTGGCCAGGAATACCCAGAAGCCGATGTTGCGGCGGCGCTGGTGGCTGGAAGCGATCAACCACGCCGCACACAGGCTGGCCGCCATCGCGGGCCATTGCACCAGGCCGATCCAGTCCGGAAGCTCCATGGGGACCGATGCTGGCGCACCGCGTGCACGGTCCGCGACGGCGCCGCTCGGCGCGCGGTGTAGGACTTGCGCGGAGCGTCAGGCGTGCGCGCGGCGCGCGAGCATGCGGCGCGCGGATTCCACGACGGCCACAAGGACGGCGCCCGCCACCAGGCCCACCACCCCATGCCCGAGCAACACCGCCACGGCACCCAGCGCGCCCGGCAACGCTTCGGCGGCGTTCTCCACCGCGTGTTCCAGCGCCGGCACGCCATGCGCGAGGATGCTGCCGCCCACCAGGAACATGGCGACCGTGCCCGCGACCGACAGCGCGCGCATCAACCACGGCGCGAGCCACAGGATGCCGCGCCCGATGGCCTGCGCGGCCGTGCCCGCGCGCCTCGTGAGCCACAGCCCCAGGTCGTCCAGCTTCACGATGCCGCCCACCAGCCCGTACACCCCGGCGGTCATCACCACGCCGATGGCCGCGAGCACCGCCACGCGCGTGGGCAGCGGCGCATCGGCCACCGAGCCGAGCGCGATGACGATGATCTCGGCCGAGAGGATGAAGTCGGTGCGCACCGCGCCGCGGATCTTGTCCTTCTCCAGCGCGCGCACGTCGACGTCCGGGTCGGCCAGCGCCTTCTCGAGTTCGCGCGCCCGCGCATCGTCGCGGCCGTCGTGCAGGAAGCGGTGCGCGAGCTTCTCCGCGCCTTCCAGGCAAAGGTAGGCGCCGCCCACCATCAGCAGCGGCAGCACCGCCCAGGGCGCGATGGCGCTGATCGCCAACGCGGCCGGCACGAGGATGAGCTTGTTGACCAGCGAGCCCTTGGCCACCGCCCACACGACCGGCAGCTCGCGATCGGCGGACACGCCCGACACCTGCTGCGCGTTCAGCGCGAGGTCGTCGCCGAGCACGCCCGCCGTCTTCTTGGCGGCGACCTTGGTGAGCAGCGAGACGTCGTCCAGGATGGTGGCGATGTCGTCCAGCAGCGCGAAGAAACTCGAGGCCATGTCGTTGTCGTGATGGGAAGGATCGTCTGCCTATGATGCGGCATGGACGAGCCGGCCGGGAGCCCTGTCATGTTCCGCGTTCGGCTGCTGGCCGAGGACGCAACGTTCGATGCGCCGGCAGACCGGCCCCTGCTGCTGTCCGCGCAGGAAGCGGGCTGGCCGCTCGCCAGCTCGTGCCGCAACGGCACCTGCCGCACCTGCATCCGCAGGCTGCGGTCCGGCGCGGTGGTCTACCGCATCGAGTGGCCCGGCCTGCTGGCCGGGGAGAAGTCGGAAGGCTGGATCCTGCCGTGCGTGGCGCACCCGGCTTCGGACCTGGTGCTGGAGTGATGCGTCAGGTGTTGCCGGTGACGTAAGGCGCGCGCGGCTTGTGGTCCTCGCGCGCCGGATGCTCGGCCGCGTGGTCGTCGGGGTGGTGGATGGTGGCGTTCGTGCCTTCGGGCACTTCGTCCTGGTCGGGCGGCGGCAGTTCGTGCGGCGGCATGACGTCGGGCGCGGAAGCGGGCTTGTTCATGGCAGGGCTCCTGGGGCCACTCTAGGAGCGCCGCGCGTGGCCAGGCTGTAGGACGCGGACGCGTCGGCCACGGCCGTGCACCGCGCTGCGGCATGATCACGCCCCTGTGACCAAGCTCTTCCATCTGCTCATCGCGCTGCTGGCCGCGGGGGCCGCGCAAGCCGCGCCGTTCGAGGACACCATGGCCCAGCGGACGCTGGCCTGCACCGCCTGCCACGGCGCCCAGGGCCGCGCGGGCCCCGATGGCTACTACCCTCGCATCGCGGGCAAGCCCGCCGGCTACCTGTACAACCAGCTTCTCAACTTCCGCGACGGACGCCGCCACTACGCGCCGATGACGCGCCTGCTGGACCCGCTGTCCGAGGACTACCTGCTGGAGATCGCGAAGCACTTCTCCTCGCTGGACCTGCCGTACGCGCAGCCGCCCGCGCCGCGCGCCACGCCCGAGCAGCTGGAGCGCGGCCGCCGGCTCGCGCTGGAAGGCGACCCGGCCGTGAAGCTGCCGGCCTGCGCGGGCTGCCACGGCGCCGCGCTGACCGGCGTGCTGCCCAACACGCCCGGCCTGCTCGGCCTGCCGCGCGACTACCTGAATGCGCAGCTGGGTGCGTGGCGCACCGGCCAGCGCCGCGCGCACGCGCCCGATTGCATGTCGCAGGTGGCGCGCACGCTGTCGCCCGAGGACCTGAACGCGGTGGCCACGTGGATCGCCGGCCAGCCGCTGCCGGCGCAGACGCATCCCGCCGACAAGCTGCCGTCACCGCCGCCCATCGCCTGCGGCAGCGCCTCGCTGCCGGCGGGGAGGCAGCAGCCATGAAGCGTGTCCTGCTCGCCATCGCGATCGCGGTGATCGCCGTGCTGGCCTGGGGCTGGCACGCCAACTACTCGACCGAGATGCCGCCTTCGTCCGCACCGGGTTCCGCCGAGCGCGGCGCGTACCTCGCGCGTGCCGGCAACTGCATGACCTGCCACACCGACCGCGGCGGCGCGGCGTGGGCCGGCGGGCGCGCGATCGACACGCCGTTCGGCACCGTCTTCTCGAGCAACCTCACGCCCGATCCGAAGAACGGCATCGGCTCCTGGAGCAGCGACGACTTCTGGCGCGCGCTGCACCATGGGCGCACCCCCGACGGGCGGCTGCTCTATCCCGCGTTCCCGTATCCCAACTACACGGAAGTGACGCGGGCCGATTCGGACGCGCTGTTCGCCTTCCTGCGCACCGTGCCCGCCGTGGCGAAAGAGAACACGCCGCACAACCTGCGCTGGCCGTACAACACGCAGGCCGCGCTGGCCGCGTGGCGCGCGCTGTATTTCCGCCCCGGCGTGTACGAAGAGGACACGAAGCGGTCCGCGCAATGGAACCGCGGCGCGTACCTGGTGCGCGGCCTGGGCCACTGCGCCGCCTGCCACACGGCGCGCAACGCGCTGGGCGCCAGCAGCGACATGATGGACCTGTCGGGCGGCCTCATCCCGATGCAGAACTGGTACGCGCCCTCGCTCGCGTCGGCCAGGGAAGCGGGCGTGGCCGACTGGCCGACCGAAGACGCGGCACGGCTGCTGCGGCACGGCGCGGCGCGCGGCGCCACGGTGCTGGGACCGATGGCGGAGGTAGTCCAGTACAGCACGCAATACCTGTCGGAGCAGGACGCGGAAGCGATGGCCGTGTTCCTGAAATCGCTGCCGCCGGTGGAAGCGGCGCCCGCATCCGGCACGCGGCAGGTCGACTCCGCGGTGGCGCTGCGCGGCGCGCGCATTTACGGCGAGCACTGCACGCAGTGCCACGGCGAGAAGGGCGAAGGCGTCGCCGCTGCGTATCCGCCGCTGGCGGGCAACCGCGCGGTGACCATGCCCGTCACCGCCAACCTGGTGCAGGTGGTGCTGGGCGGCGGCTACCCGCCGGCCACCGCGGGCAACCCGCGGCCTTTCGGCATGCCGCCGTACGTGATGAAGCTGAACGACGTCGACGTGGCCGCGGTGCTGACGCACATCCGCACGTCATGGGGCAACCAGGCGCCGCCGGTGACGGAGCTGGACGTCGCCCAGCAACGCGGCGGCGCGGAACGCTAGGCCTCAGTGCGCGAACGGGTTGGCGAAGACGAACATCATCGCCACCCCGACGCCGATCAGGAAGTTGGCGTCGATCAGGCCCGCCAGCAGGAACATCTTGACCTGCAGCGGTTCCATCATCTCCGGCTGGCGCACCGCGCCGTCGATGAAGCGGCCGCCCATGGTGCCGATGCCCAGGCAGGCGCCGATGGCGCCCAGGCCGATGATCAGGCCGCAAGCCAGTGCGATCAGTCCGGTGTCTGTCATGTGAACCTCCTTCGTTGTGGACAGCTCCATGGTCGCGGACTCAGGGAATGCGGGCAATGACCTGCGACGTCATGCGCTGCAGGTCCGCATCGCCGACCAAGTCGGGCGCGATCTCCTCCAGCGGGCGCAGCACGAAGGCCCGCTCCTTCAGGCGCGGGTGCGGCACGGTGAGTGCGGGGCTGTCGATGTGCGCGCTGCCGTACAGCAGCAGGTCCAGGTCCAGCGTGCGCGGCGCGTTGCGATACGGCCGCTCGCGGCCGGCCGCGGTTTCGATGCGCTGCAGTTCGCGCAGGAGGTCGGGCGCGATCAGCCCCGTCTCGATGCGTGCGACGGCGTTGATGAAGTCCGGGCCCGATGCATCGACGGGTGCGCTGCGGTACAGCGACGACTGCGCCGTAACGCGTGTTTGCGGCAGCCGGCCCAGTGAATCGATCGCCCGGCTCACCGCCGCGGCCGCGTCGCCGAGGTTGGCCCCGAGGCCGACATAGGCGGTGACCACGGCCTCAGGGCCGGCGCTTGGCGAGCGCGGTGGCGTAAGCCTCGGCCGTGAAGCCCTGCAGGCGCACCTGCGGGCCGACCAGCAGCGGCACGCCGCCACCGCCGCCCGCCTGCCGGAAGCCGGCCAGGCCCGCGGACTTGTCGATGTCCAGCTCCTCGTACGCCATGCCGTTCGCGTTCAGCCAGGCCTTGGCCTGCTTGCAGTAGCCGCACCAGGTGGCGCTGAAGAGGCGCAGGCCCGTGGGCTGCGGCGCCTGCGCCTCGCGGCTGACGTCCTGGCGGAACTGCAGCAGGTACGCGGGCAGCGGCGTGGCGGGGAGCTTCTCGAATTCGAGCTTGCGATCCAGCTTGCCTTGCGAGGGCGGCGTCTGGCTGTAGGTCACGCGCCCGTCGGGCCCGACGGACCGGTAGACCGTGTCCGATCCTTGGGCCCACGCGCCGCAGGCGAAGGCGATCGCAATGAGGGCGGGAACGGTCTTCATGGTCACTCCAGGGGTGCGGGCGGCGCGGAGCCTTCGCCGCCACCGCCGCCCGAAGGCTTGCGGCGCCGGCGGCGGCGCTTCTTGGGCGCGGCGGTGGCATCGCCTTCGGCCTGCGGCTCGTCGCCTTCGCGCTCGCCTTCATCTTCGGCGTTGGCCGGACCCGCGGCGGGCCGCTCCACCGGCGAAGCCTTCTCCTGCGGCTTGACCACCCGCACGCGGCGCGCGCCCTTGTTCTGCTCCTCGCGCACCTGCGCCACCAGGTCTTCGCGCACGGCGTCGCTGGCCTGGCTGAATTCCTGCCACCAGTCGGCCAGCACCACGTCCAGTTCACCGGTGTCGGCGCGCAGGCGCATGAAGTCGAAGCCGGCGCGGAACCGCGGCTGCTCCACCAGGCTGAACGGCGTGTTGCCGGTGCGCTTCTCGAAGCGCGGCTGCATCATCCAGATCTCGCGCATGTCGGCTCCCAGCTTGCCGCGGCCCGACACGTCGCCGATGCGCGAATCGAACACATGGTCGATCGCGTCCTGCAGCGCCGGGAACGGGTGCGCCTTCTTCGCCAGGCGCTGCGCCCAGCCGTCGCGCACGTCGGACCACAGCACGCAGGCCAGCAGGAAGCTGGGCGCCACCGGCTTGCCTTCCGCCACGCGGCGGTCGGTGTCCTGCAGCGCCGCGCGCACAAAAGGCAGGCCGGCGCGCTCCACCACCAGGTCCAGCAGCGGATAGATGCCCGTGGCCAGGCCCAGCGCGCGCAGTTGCTCGATGGTGGCCACCGCGTGCCCCGTCTGCAGCAGCTTGAGCATCTCGTCGAACAGGCGGCTTTGCGGCACGTCGGACAGCAGCTTCAGCGAAGGCTTGAGCGCCGCGGCGGTCTTGGCTTCGAGCTTGAAGCCCAGCCCGTTGAGCTTCGCCAGGAAGCGCACCGCGCGGATGATGCGCACCGGGTCTTCGCGGTAGCGCGTGGCCGGATCGCCGATCATGCGCAGCGTCAGCTTGCGGGCGTCCTTCATGCCGCCGTGGTAGTCGACCAGGGTGCGCGTCTCCGGGTCGTAGTACATGGCGTTGATGGTGAAGTCGCGGCGCGTGGCATCTTCGTCCTGCGGTCCCCACACGTTGTCGCGCAGCACGCGGCCGCTGGCGTCCACGGCGTGCTTCATGCCCGAGAGCTCGTTCTTGCTGGTCTTCTCGTTGCCCGCCACGGCTTCCGCCGCCGCGTTGTCCATGTAGGCGCGGAACGTGGAAACCTCGATCACCTCGTGCTCGCGCCCGCGGCCGTACACCACGTGCACGATGCGGAAGCGCCGGCCGATGATGAAGGCGCGGCGGAACAGGCCCTTGACCTGTTCGGGCGTGGCGTTGGTGGCGACGTCGAAGTCCTTGGGACGCAGGCCCAGCAGCAGGTCGCGCACCGCGCCGCCCACGATGTAGGCCTCGAAGCCCGCTTCCTTCAGCGTGTGCACCACGTTCAGCGCGCGCTCGTCGACGAGCGAGGGGTCGATCTGGTGTTCCTGCGGGCCGATCTCCTGGCGCTTGCCGAAGCGGGACTTGCCCGTGCCGCCGCCGCCCAGCAGGCGGTCGATGAATTTCTTGATCATGGATGGGGTTCGAACAGGTCCAGTATGCGCCAGCCGCGCGCCGCGGCGACGCCCCGCAGCTTCGCGTCGGGGTTGGCCGCCACCGGGTGGTCGCTGCGTTCCAGCAGCGCGATGTCGTTCATCGAGTCGGAATAGAAGGTGGTCTCCACGTCGTCCCAGCCCAGGCCGCGCGCGGTCAGCCATTGGGCCACTCGTTCGACCTTGCCTTCGCGCGTGGAGGGAATGCCGTCGATCTCGCCGGTGAGCCAGCCGTCGGCGCCCAGCGCCAGCTTCACCGCGATGAGCTCTTCGACGCCGAAGGCGCGCGCGATGGGTTCGGTGACGAATTCGTTGGTGGCTGTGACGATGGCGACCTGGTCGCCGGCGTCGCGGTGGGAAGCCACGAGTTGCAGCGCCTGCGGCCGGATGGCCGGCGCGATGACTTCGCGCATGAAGCGCTCGCGCGCCTTCAACGAAGCATCGCGTCCCTTGACGCGGACGGCGTCGGTGGCGAAGCGCACGTAGGCATGCACGTCCAGCGTGCCGGCCCTGTACTGCTCGAAGAACTCTTCGTTGCGGCGCTTGAACTCCACCGGGTCGGCCCAGCCGATGGCCTGGGTGAACACGCCCCAGCTGTAGTCCGAATCGATCGGCAGCAGCGTGTGGTCGAGGTCGAACAGGGCCAGCTTGCGTCGCGCGCTCACTCGTTCTCCAGCATGGACTTGATCAGCGGGATGGTGATGGCGCGCTTGGTCTGCAGCGCGTAGGCGTCCAGTTGCTCCAGCAGCAGCATCAGGCTGCCCAGGTCGCGCGAGAAGCGCGTGAGCATGAAGTCCATCACGTCGTCGGACAGGAACACGCCGCGGGCGTCGGCGGACTGGCGCAGCACCGCGCGGCGCTCGCTCTCGGACAGCGGCTGCAGGTGGAACACGTGGCCCCAACCCAGGCGCGTGCGCAGATCCTCGCGCAGCTTCAGGTCGGCGGGCGGCAACGCACCGGCGGCCAGCACGCCGCGCTGCAGCGATTGCGAAGAAACGAACCAGGCGAAGGCCGCGTGCTGCTGCACGGCGGTGTACAGGTGCACGTCGTCCATCAGCACGATGGCCCAGCGCTCGTCGAACTCGGGCGGCTCGGTGACGGAAGCATCCAGCCAGCCCACGGTGGCACCCTGCCCGCGCAGCACTTCCTGCACCGCTTTCAGCAGGTGCGTCTTGCCGCTGGCGGCGGGGCCCCACAGGTAGGTGGGCACCGGCGAGCGCGTGGGGCTGCCGGACCACAGCTTCAGGTGCGCGAGCGCCGGCTCGTTGGCGCCGGCACAGAACGCTTCGAGCGTCGGCGCGCGCGCCATGGCGATGGGAAGGGTGAGCTGCTTCATCCCTGGTACAGCCGGCTGGACAGGTAGCCGCTGCGCACGCGGCGGATGGCGACCAGCAGCACCGCGCTGGCGGGCAGCGCCACCAGCACGCCGACGAAGCCGAACAGCTGGGCGAAAGCGAGCAGCGCGAAGATCACCGCCAGCGGGTGCAGGCCGATGCGTTCGCCGACGAAGCGCGGGGTGACGTAGAAGCCTTCGATCACCTGGCCGGCGCCGTACACCACGGCCACCATCACCAGCGCCTTGGCCGACGCGAACTGCAGCAGGCCCGCGAGCGTGGCCAGCGCCAGGCCGATGCCGAACCCGAGGTAAGGCACGAACATCGCCAGCCCGGTGAACAGGCCGATGGGCAGCGCGAGGTCCAGCCCGAACAAGGCCAGCCCGCACGAATAGAACGTGGCCATGATCAGCATCACCAGCAGCTGGCCGCGCAAGTACTGGCCCAGCACCTGGTCGGCTTCGTGCGTGAACGAGTCCACCGCCGGACGCATGCGCGGGGGCACCAGTTCCAGCACGCGGTGCACGAAGCGGTCCCAGTCCAGCAGCAGGTAGAACAGCGCCACCGGGATCAGCACCGCGTTGAACACCAGCGTGAACACCACGCTGCCGCCGACCTTCAGCGACGACAGCACCTGGCTCATCGCTTCCTCGTAGTTGGTGTTCAGGTAACGCAGCAGCTGGGCCTTCAGGCTTTCGATGTCCAGCGCCACGTGGATGCCGAACTGCGCCAGCCAGGGGCGCACGGTGGCGTCCAGCCAGTCGAACAGGCTGGGCACCTGGGTGCGCATCAGCGGCATCTCCTTGGCCAGGATGGGCACCACCAGCAGGAACAGGCCCACCAGGGCCACGATGAACAGCAGCTCGACCACCACCACGGCCAGCACGCGCGGCACGCGGCCCCTGCCGGCTTCGTCCAGCCGGTCGACCAGCGGCGTGAGCGCATAGGCGAGGACGGCCCCCACCACGAAGGGCGTGACCACGGGCCCCAGGGCGCGCAAGGCCAGCAACACCAGCAGCGCGATGGCCGTCCAGACGGCGGCGCGTTTCTGCGTGGGCGTGAATTGCATCGGGT
This sequence comes from Ramlibacter humi, assembly GCF_004681975.1. Classification (GTDB taxonomy): domain Bacteria; phylum Pseudomonadota; class Gammaproteobacteria; order Burkholderiales; family Burkholderiaceae_C; genus Ramlibacter; species Ramlibacter humi. Next base: position 724,127 of record NZ_SMLK01000002.1, on the reverse strand, counting down.
GGAGGGGCGCTGCGGAAGCGTAGTGCGGCGCGGGTGCCGCCGGTAAAATCCTGCAAATTCTATCGGGCGCCCCTCGCGGTGCCGCCCCGCCCCCCATGAGCCAGACTCCCCTCTCGTACAAAGACGCCGGCGTGGACATCGACGCGGGCGACGCGCTGGTCGAGCGCATCAAGCCTTTTGCCAGGAAAACCATGCGCGAAGGCGTGCTGGCCGGCATCGGCGGCTTCGGCGCCCTGTTCGAGGTGCCCAAGCGCTACAAGGAACCGGTGCTGGTCTCCGGCACCGACGGCGTGGGCACCAAGCTGAAGCTGGCCTTCGAATGGGGCATGCACGACGGCGTGGGCATCGACCTGGTGGCCATGAGCGTCAATGACGTGCTGGTGCAGGGCGCCGAGCCGCTCTTCTTCCTGGACTACTTCGCCTGCGGCAAGCTGGATGTGGACACGGCGGCCCGCGTGGTCGCCGGCATCGCCAAAGGCTGCGAGCTGTCGGGTTGCGCCCTGATCGGCGGCGAGACGGCCGAAATGCCGGGCATGTACCCGGCGGGCGAGTACGACCTGGCGGGCTTCGCGGTCGGCGCGGTCGAGAAGTCGAAGATCCTCACCGGCCGGGACGTGAAGCCGGGCGACGTGGTGCTGGGCCTCGCGTCCAGCGGCGTGCATTCGAACGGCTTCTCGCTGGTGCGCAAGTGCATCGAGCGCGCGGGCGCTTCGCTGCCGGCGAAGCTGGACGGCAAGCCGTTCCGTGAAGCGGTGATGGAACCGACGCGGCTGTACGTCAAGCCGGTGCTCGCCGCGCTGGCGAAGCATCCTGTGAAGGCCCTGGCCCACATCACCGGCGGCGGCCTGCTGGAGAACATCCCGCGCGTGCTGCCCGATGGCACGGCGGCGCACCTGAAGGCCGGCAGCTGGCCGCGCACCGAGCTGTTCGCCTGGCTGCAGTCGACGGCGGGCATCTCCGACTTCGAGATGAACCGCACCTTCAACAACGGCATCGGCATGGTGGTGGTGGTGGCTGCATCGGAAGCCGCCGCCACGGCCGCCACCCTGCGCGCGCAAGGCGAGCAGGTGCACGAGATCGGCGTCATCGCCGAGCGCGGCAGCGGCGCGCCGGTCGTCGTCGCCTGAACGGCGTGGGCGTCCCGGACAACGTCTTCTGGGCCGCCTTTTCCGGCCCGCAGCGCGCGCTCAGCGTCGGCACCGCGCGTGCGCGGCGCTACCGGCCGGGCATCGCGGGGCTGATCGCCTTCGACGACAACGAGCACCCGGCCTTCGAAGACCTGGTGCCGTTCTGCGATGCCGGCGAGCCTTTCTATGGCCCGGTGTGGCCGGGCGCCACGCCGCCAGGGTGGGAGATCCGCGCCGAGGCGCCGCTCACGCTGATGGCCTGGGCGGGTGGTGCGGCGCCGGCGGCGACTTCGCCGGGAGTGGTCGTACTGGGCACCGGGCACATGCCCGCGATCCTCGACCTGGTGGCTCGCACCAAGCCCGGTCCCTTCGGTCCCGGCAACCTGGACCTGGGCCTCTACCTGGGCCGGTTCGAAGAGGGCCGCCTCGTCGCGATGGCGGGCGAACGCCTGCACACCGGACGCTGGCGCGAAGTGAGCGCTGTCTGCACCGATCCCGCGCATCAAGGGCGCGGCCTGGGTGGCGAGATGGTCAACGCGATCGTGCGCGAGCAGCTCGCGCGCGGCGAGACGCCCTTCCTGCACGTGATGGCGTCCAACACCGGCGCGATCGCGCTCTATCGCAAGCTGGGCTTCGAAGTCGTGCGCACGGTGCCCGTGCGCGTGGTCGCCCGCACCTGATCCGCCATGGCGCAAAATGACCGGCCGCCGTCCGCGGCCGGCTGGCGCAGGCGCGCGGCGACGGCGGAAGATGAGCGCCTAGCCACGGAGAACCTCGCCATGAAAACCGCCCTCCTCGTCATCGACGTCCAGGAATCCTTTCGCCACCGCCCGTTCTACACGGAGCGCGACCTGGGGCCCTACCTCGCCGCGCAGAACGCGCTGATCGAAGGCTGCCAGGCGCAAGGCGTGCCGGTCGTGCGCGTGCTGCATGCGGGCGGGCCGAAGGACGCATCCAATCCTTTCGCCGTCGAATCCGGCCAGGTGCGGCCGCTGCAGGGGCTGGCCGATTTCCAGCCCGCCGCCACCTTCCACAAGTCGCGCCACAGCTCGCTGGTGGGCACCGGCCTGGACGTGTGGCTGACGCAGCAGGGCGTCAGCCGCCTGATCGTCAGCGGCATCCGCACCGAACAGTGCTGCGAAGCGACCACGCGCCACGCCTCGGACCTGGGCTGGGCGGTGGACTACGTCACCGACGCCACGCTGACGTGGGACATGCAGAACGAGGATGGCAGCACGCTCGCCGCGGCCGACATCAAGCAGCGCACCGCCACCGTGCTGAAGGACCGCTTCGCCACGATCTGCACGGTGCCGCAGGCGCTGCAGCGCCTCGCGGCCTGAGCATGCGGCCGACGCCCGTCTGGTTCCTGCTGCTGGAAGACAGCCTGCTGCTGGACTGGGCGGGGCCGGCCGAGGCTTTGCGCATCGCCAACCAGCTGCGCATCGCGGGCGGGCTGCCGCCGGCGTACGAGCTGCGCTTCACGGGGCCTTCTCAAGACGCCGCGACGTCGGTCGGCGTCCACGTGCACGGACTCGCGCCGCTGCCGCCATCGCTGCCGCCCGAAGCGCTGCTGGTGCTGGTCGGCATGCCCGGCCCGCGGCTGGCCCTGCGCAAGCCCGGCGTGCGCGCCGCGGTGGACTGGCTGCGCACGCTGCAGGCCGCGCCGCCGCGGCTGGTGACCATCTGCGCGGGCGCGCTGCTCGCGGGCCACGCGGGCCTGCTGCACGGCCGCCGCGCCACCACGCACCACCAGCACCTGGACGAACTGCGCGCCATCGCGCCGGGCTGCCAGGTGGTGGACAACCGCGTGTTCGTGCTCGACGGGCCGGTGGCTTCCAGCGCGGGCATCACCACGGGCATCGACCTGGCACTGCACCTCGTCGCGCAACAGTGCGGCGCGCCGCTGGCCGCGCGCGTCGCGCAGACCATGGTGGTGGCGCTGCGCCGCGGGCCGCAGGACCCGGAGTTGTCGCCCTTCCTCTCTCACCGCAACCACATGCACGCCGCGCTGCACCTTGTGCAGGACGCGGTGAGCAGCGAGCCGCAGCGCGACTGGGACGTGGCCAGCATGGCGCACGCGGGGCACACGTCGACGCGGCATCTCACGCGGCTGTTCGTGCAGCACGCGGGCCTGCCGCCGCTGGACTACCTGCGGCGCATCCGGCTGGCGGTGGCGCAGGCCGCGCTGCAATCGGGCCGCACGGTGACGCAGGCGGCGGAGCTGGCGGGGTTCAGCTCCGACACGCAGCTGCGCCGCGCGTGGCGCGTGTTCGAGATGCCGGGAACGCCCTCGGGCGCCGCGCGCGAGATCGCCTAGGACTTGGCGCGGCGCAGGTCGGCCACGCGGTCGGCGATGGCGTCGATGTCCAGCGAGTCCTGGGCGTGGATGAGGTAGGTCTCCAGGTCCAGCACCGCCAGCGCGGCGTGGCCCTGCTCCGCGTGCGCGAGGCCGCGGTCGCGGTACTCGGCCCACGCGTCGGGCAACAGCACCAGCAGGCGGTCCTGCACGGCGATGAGCCGCTGCCAGTCTTCCTGCGCGCGGTGGATCTCCTTCAGGTTGCGCAGCATGCGCGCGATGATGTCGCGCGGCGGCGCGGCCTGCAGGTACAGGCCCAGCGGCACTTCGAATTCGTCCACCAGGCCGCTGCGGCGCTTGTACGGTTCCAGCCTTTCGGACAATTCCTCGCGTGACAGCGACTGGCCGGTGAACGGGTCGATCACCACCTGCCCCTTGGGCAGGTTCACCTTCACCATGAAATGGCCGGGGAAGCACACGCCGCGCGCGTGCAGGCCCAGGCCTTGCGCCAGTTCCATCCACAGCACGGCCAGCGAGATCTGGATGCCGCGGCGCGTGCGCAGCACGACGTTGAGGTAGCTGTTGTCCGGGTCGCAGTAGTCGTTGACGTTGCCGCCGAACGAGAGGTCGCGAAAGAAGAACTGGTTGAGCGCGCGCAGGCGCTGCAGCGGCGCGGCGTCGGCGGGCAGCCGGCGCCTCAGGCGCGCGAGCAGCTGGTCGACGTCGCCGAGGACCTGCTGCACGTCGAGGTCGGGGTATTCGTCCTGGGCGATGCTGGCGGCGGCTTCCAGCAGGGGGAAGTGGTCGTCGTCGGCGACCAGCGAACGGAAGTACTCCAGCGGGGTGGGAACTTCGAATTGAGGCGCCATCGTGGCGCTCGTTGTAATGGAGTGGCCCGGCAGCGTCAAGGCGGGCCGGGGGCCGCATCAGGCGCGCGGTTCAGCGCGTGACAAATTGCCTCAGGTTCAATCCGGCGGCCCAGAGCGCGCCGAAGTAGATGGCGGCCGACGCGGCGACCATGCCGCCCAGCAGCGCCGCGCGCTGCAGCGGCTGCGCACGCAATGCGACCCAGTCGAAATGCGCCGCGCCCCACAGCAGGAACAGCGACAGCAGCACCGTGCCCGCGATCACCTGCGCGAGGAAGCGCAGCCAGCCCGGCGCGGGCGTCCAGCTGCCGCGGCGCCGCAGGCCGGCGAGCAGCCAGCCCGCGTTGAGCAGCGCGCCCAGGCCGATGGACAGCGCCAGCCCCGCGTGCTTGAGCAGCGGCACCAGCGCGACGTTCAGCGCCTGCGTCGCCACCAGCGCCACGATGGCGATGCGCATCGGCGTCTTCATGTCGTGGCTGGCGTAGTAGCCGGGCGCCAGCACCTTGATGGCCACCAGCCCGAGCAGGCCGGAGCCGTAGCCCGCGAGCGCGATCGCGACCTGGTCGACGTCGCTGGCCTTGAACGCGCCGTAGTGGAACAGCGTGGCGACCAGCGGCCGCGCGAACACCAGCAACGCCACCGAACACGGAATGGCGAGCAGCACGACGGCGCGCAGGCCCCAGTCCAGCATCGAGGAATACCTCTCAGCCTCGCCGCTGGCGCGCGCGGCGGCCAGCTGCGGCATCAACACCACGCCCAGCGCGACGCCGAGCAGCGCGGTGGGGAACTCCATCAGCCGGTCGGCCGAGTTGAGCCAGCTGACGCTGCCCGCCGCCAGGTGCGAAGCGATCTGCGTGTTGATCAGCAGCGAGATCTGCGCGACGCTGACGCCCAGCATCGCCGGCAGCATCAGCCCGAGGATGCGGCGGGTGGCGGGATCGCTCAGTGACGCGCGCAAGCTGGAGACCGCGACGCCGATGCGCGGCAGCATGCCGATGCGCCGCAGCGCGGGCAGCTGGATCAGCAGCTGCAGCACGCCGCCCAGCATGACGCCCACGCATTGCGAATAGATCGGCTCGATGCCCAGGCGCTGGAACACCGGCACGATGGCGACGATGGAGAAGATCAGCGTCACGTTCAGCAGCACGGGCGACGCCGCCGGCACCGCGAACTTCTTCCAGGTGTTGAGGATGCCGCCCGCCAGCGCCACCAGCGACATGAAGCCGATGTAGGGGAACATCCAGCGCGTCATCACCACCGCGGCGTCGTGCGCCTGCAGCCCGCTGGCCAGCGCCCACACCAGCAGCGGTGCCCCCACCACGCCCGCCACGCACAGCAGCACCAGCGTCCACAGCAGCACGGTGGACACGTGGTCCACCAGCGCCTTGGCGCCGCCATCGCCTTCGGTGGCCCGGGAAGCGGCGAGCACCGGGACGAAAGCCTGGCTGAAGGCGCCTTCGCCGAACACGCGGCGGAACAGGTTGGGGATGCGGAAGGCGACGTAGAAGGCGTCGGTGAGCGCGCTGACGCCGAAGACCGAGACCATCAGCATGTCGCGCACCAGCCCGGTGACCCGCGACGCCAGCGTGAGGAGGGAGACCGTGGAAGCGGCTTTGAACAGGCTCACCAGCTCGAGTGTACCGGCCTGTTTTCAGGGGGTTGGGACAGAGTTGGCACTTCGCTTACAATGGAGGGCTTTGCTGGCAACATCCTCAGACACGTAAAGGAATCACACACATGGCATCCGCCAAACCCAAGAAGAAGAACCCGCGCCTGGCGTCGGGCCGCAAGCGCGCCCGCCAGGACGTCAAGCTGAACGCCGCCAACACCTCGCTGCGTTCGCGTTACCGCACCGCCGTCAAGAACGTGGAAAAGGCCGTCGCCGCCGGCGACAAGGCCAAGGCCACGGAACTGTTCGCCAAGGCCCAGAGCATCGTCGACACCGTCGCCGACAAGGGCATCTTCCACAAGAACAAGGCCGCTCGCGACAAGAGCCGCCTGGCTGCCAAGGTCAAGGGCCTGGCACAAGCCGCCGCCTGAGGTTCACCAGGCAACCAGCCCGGGCTTCCATGAAGCCCGCCGTTTGAAACGGGTGCGCTGCCAGCAAACGCAAAACCGCCTTCGGGCGGTTTTGTCGTTTCCGGCTGTCATCCCGGCGAACGCCGGGATCCACCTCCGGGAGGAATTGCCCGCGCGACGACGAGGTCCGGTGATGGATGCCGGGTCAAGCCCGGCATGACGCGCTGGGGCGGGCGGCCGTTCAGCCAGCCGGCTGTTCCGCCACGCGCAGGTCGTTGTCGCGCGCGAAGTTCATCACGAAGTCCCAGGCCATGGGGTCGTGCGCGCGCAGGTCGCTGTGCACGACGATGGTCTTCACGCCGTCGATGACGCGCGGCACGCACCAGGGCGAATAGCTGAGGTGGCTGCCGGGCGTGGCGCCGCCCGGGCGGAAGGAGCTCATGACGCCCGCGAGCCGCTCGGCCCAGTCGCTCGGCCTGAAGGTGCGCCCATCCCGGGTGATGCCCTGGATGAAGACGACTTTGGCGGTGCTGGGGACCATTCGGGTGCTGGCGGGAGGGGCGTGCGCAGACGGGGATCGCCCATGCTGCAACGCACAAGAATTTTATCTTATATAAGAGTTGCGACGGATCGGGGCAGGGCGGCGCGCCAGCTTCGCACCGCATGACTGTGATGCGCAATCGTCAAGCAAGCCGCCCTGGCGATGTGCCTAGAATCAGGCCTCAACGGCTCACTCCTTGAGCCGATTTTCATTTCTGGAGAGTGCCGATGGCCCGGATCGAGGCGGCTTCGCCCCACACGATGAACACTTACGGCCGAGTGCCGATCGCGCTGTCGCATGGGCAGGGCGCGCGAGTGTGGGACGTCAACGGCAAGGAATACCTGGACGCGCTGGCCGGCATCGCCGTCAACACGCTGGGCCACAACCACCCCAAGTTCGTGCCGGCCATCCAGGACCAGGTGGCCAAGCTGATCCACAGCAGCAACTACTACCACGTGCCCAACCAGGAGAAGCTGGCGGCCAAGCTGACGCAGCTGTCCGGCATGACCAACGTGTTCTTCTGCTGCACGGGCCTGGAAGCCAACGAGGCGGCCCTCAAGCTGGCGCGCAAGTACGGCCACGACAAGGGCATCGAGCGCCCGAAGATCGTGGTGTACGAGAAGGCATTCCATGGCCGCAGCATCGCCACGCTGTCGGCCACCGGCAACGAGAAGGTGCAGAAGGGCTTCGGCCCGCTGGTGGAAGGCTTCGTGCGCGTGCCGATGAACGACATCGCCGCGCTGAAGGCCGCCACCGAGGGCGACAAGGACGTGGTGGCCGTGTTCTTCGAGACCATCCAGGGCGAAGGCGGCATCAACCCGATGCGCATCGAGTACCTGCAGCAGGTGCGCGAGCTGTGCGACCAGCGCGGCTGGCTGCTGATGATCGACGAGGTGCAGTGCGGCATGGGCCGCACCGGCAAGTGGTTCGCGCATCAGTGGGCGGGCATCGTGCCGGACGTGATGCCGCTGGCCAAGGGCCTGGGCTCGGGCGTGCCCATCGGCGCCGTCGTCGCCGGCCCCAAGGCGGCCAACATCTTCCAGCCGGGCAACCACGGCACCACCTTCGGCGGCAACCCGCTGGCCATGCGCGCGGGCGTGGAGACCATCCGCATCATGGAAGAGGATCGCCTGCTGGACAACGCGGCGGAAGTCGGCGCGTACCTGAAGGGCGCGCTGGCGCGCGAGCTGGGCGGCCTGCCGCAGGTGAAGGACATTCGCGGCCAGGGCCTGATGCTGGGCATGGAGCTGGACCGCCCATGCGGCGTGCTGGTGAACCGCGCCGCGGAAGCCGGCCTGCTGATCAGCGTCACCGCCGACAGCGTGGTACGCCTCTTGCCGCCGCTGATCTACACGAAGGCGGACGCCGACGAATGCGTGGGCATCCTCGCGCCGCTGGTGAAGGCCTTCCTGGCCGAGTGAGCCCATGACGCAGATCCAGCATTACCTGCAGTTCACCGACCTCACCGCGGACGACTACGCCTGGCTGTTCGAGCGCGCGGCGGTGATCAAGCGCAAGTTCAAGGCGTACGAGAAGTACCACCCGCTGGCCGACCGCACGCTGGCGATGATCTTCGAGAAGGCTTCCACGCGCACGCGCGTGAGCTTCGAGGCCGGCATGTACCAGCTGGGCGGCAGCGTGGTGCACCTGACCACCGGCGACAGCCAGCTGGGCCGCGCCGAGCCCATCGAGGACAGCGCGCGCGTCATCAGCCGCATGGTGGACCTGGTGATGATCCGCACCTTCGGCCAGGACAAGATCGAAAGCTTCGCCGCGCATTCGCGCGTGCCGGTGATCAACGGCCTGACCAACGAGTTCCACCCCTGCCAGATCCTGGCGGACATCTTCACGTACATCGAGCACCGCGGTTCCATCCAGGGCAAGACCGTGGCCTGGGTGGGCGACGGCAACAACATGGCCAACACCTGGCTGCAGGCGGCCGACCTGCTGGGATTCAAGGTGCACGTCTCCACGCCCAGCGGTTACGAGGTCGACCAGGACGTGGCCGGCGTGCGCAGCGCCGACAGCTACCGCGTTTTCCGCGACCCCATGGACGCGTGCCGTGGCGCCGACCTGGTGACCACCGACGTGTGGACCAGCATGGGCTTCGAGGCCGAGAACGAGGAGCGCCGCAAGGCTTTCGCCGAGTGGTGCGTGGACGAGGACATGATGCGCGTGGCCAAGCCCGACGCGCTGTTCATGCACTGCCTGCCCGCGCACCGCGGCGAGGAAGTGCAGGCCGAAGTCATCGACGGCCCGCAGTCGGTGGTGTGGGACGAGGCCGAGAACCGCATGCACGTGCAGAAGGCGCTCATGGAGTACCTGCTGCTCGGGCGCGTCAAGGGCTGACGCGCCCGCCTCCCCTCGCAAGCTTCAATGCGCCGCGGATTGCGCCGCCGGCGCAGTGCCCAGCGTCATCAGCCCCAGCTTCACCAGCCGCGACTCGATCGCCCAGCGCGTGCGGCCCAGGGCCGCGGCCAGGTCTTTCGTCGGCGTGCCGGCGGAGAAGCCCAGCCGCAGCTGTTCGTCGTCTTCCGCCGACCACGGCTTGCCCGTGTTGGGCGGAAGCTCGGCGCGGGCGCGCTTCGCGCGGGCCGGCGCGACGGCCCCCGCGGCGCCCTGCAGCGCCTGCGACACCGCGAACAGCGCGCGGATGACCGGCGGCGCGTTGTACGGGCTTTCTTCCGGCATCACTTCGCCCGTGACCGGGTGGATGCCTTGCGCGAGGGTGTCGATAATCTCGCGCGCGGTTTGCAGTTCCATGGTTTCTCTCCCTTCGTGAACTCACTGTATCCACATACAGTACCGCCGCAACGCCCCGGCGCCGCGCGCCGTTGACAGCATGTCCGATCTCCATCCTTGCCTTGCATGTGGCGCCTGCTGCGCCGCGTTCCGCGTCGACTTCGCGGCGGATGAACTCGACGAGAACGGCGGCACCGTGCCCGTGGGCCTGGCCGTCGAAGTGACCGGCAACACGTGGCGCATGCGCGGCACCGACCACATGCCGGTGCGCTGCGCGGCGCTCACCGGGAAGATCGGCGAGCGCGCCGGCTGCGGCATCTACGAGTGGCGGCCCAACCCCTGCCGCGAACTGGAACCCGGCAGCCAGGGCTGCGATCGCGCGCGTGCGCGTCACGGGCTGCCGCCTCTGCAGCCGCCGGCCTGAAACGCACGACGAGCGGCTCCGGTTTTTTTGCCGTCGTGTTGGCATTAACCGACACCACGCGATTTCCACGCGGCACACACTCCGCCGCATGCGACAGCTCTGGGACATCTCGCCGCCCGTGCGCGAAGGCTCGCCGGTGTTCCCCGGCGACACGCCTTACTCGCAGCAATGGGCAGCGGCCATCGCGCCCGGCTGCCCGGTCAACGTCAGCAGCCTGACGCTCTCGCCGCACGTGGGCGCGCACGCGGATGCGCCGCTGCACTACGACCCCGAAGGCCCGCCCGCCGGCGCGCTGGACCTCGATCCCTACCTCGGCGCGTGCCGCGTCATCCACGCCATCGGCGTGCATCCGCTGGTGCGGTGGGAACACGTGGAGCATGCGGCGAACGACTTGCCGCCGCGCGTGCTCGTGCGCACCTACCAGCGCGCGCCGGTGGACCGCTGGGACGGTGAACTCGCGGCCTTCGCGCCCGACACCATCGAGCGCCTGGCCTCGCTGGGCGTGAAGCTGGTCGGCATCGACACCGCCAGCATCGACCCGGCCGACAGCAAGACGCTGGACAGCCACCAGGTGATTCGCAGGCGCGGCCTGCGCGTGCTGGAAAACCTGGTGCTGGACGAAGTCCCCGAAGGCGACTACGAGTTGATCGCCCTGCCCCTGAAGCTGATGACAGCCGACGCGTCGCCCGTGCGCGCCGTGCTGCGGACCTTATGACGACCCTGAACGATTGCCGCGCGATGGACGCGGACGACCCGCTGCGCCAACTGCGCGATCTTTTCACGCTGCCCGAAGGCGTGACCTACCTCGACGGCAATTCGCTGGGCCCGCTGCCCAGAGCCACGGCCGCGCGCGTGGCCAAGGCCATCGAATCGGAGTGGGGCGAAGGCCTGATCCGCTCGTGGAACAGCGCCGGCTGGTTCGAGCTGCCGCGCCGCGTGGGCGACCGCATCGCCGCGTGGATCGGCGCCGGTGAAGGCGAGGTGGTGGCCACCGACACCACGTCGATCAACCTGTACAAGGTGCTCAGCGCCGCGCTGTCCATCCAGGCGGAAGACGCGCCGGGCAAGCGCGTGGTGCTCAGCGAGCGCAGCAACTTCCCCACCGACCTGTACATCGCGCAGGCGCTGTGCGAAGACCGCGGCTTCACGCTGAAGCTGCTGGAGCCGGAGCAGATCGAAGGCGAGCTCGCGAAAGGCGAAGCGGCCGTGCTGATGCTCACGCACGTGAACTACCGCACCGGTGCCATGCACGACATGGCCGCGCTCACGGCGCTGGCGCATCGGCACGGCGCTCTCGCGGTGTGGGACCTCGCGCACAGCGTGGGCGCCGTGCCCGTGGACCTGCGCGGCGCGCAGGCCGACTTCGCCGTGGGCTGCGGCTACAAGTACCTGAACGGCGGCCCGGGCGCGCCGGCCTTCGCGTGGGTGAACTCGCGCCACGCCGACCGCTTCCGCCAGCCGCTGGCAGGCTGGTGGGGCCATGCCGCGCCTTTCGAGTTCACGCCGGAGTACCGGCCCGCGCCGGGCATCGTGCGCTACCTGTGCGGCACGCAGCCGGTGCTGAGCCTCACCGCGCTGGACTGCGGCCTGGACGCCATCGACACGTCGCGCGCAGCCGGCGGCATGGCGGCGCTTCGGCGCAAGTCGCTGGCGCTCACCGACCTGTTCATCGCGCTGGCCGAAGAGCGTTGCGCGGGCCATGGCCTGTCGCTGGTGACGCCGCGCGATCACGCGCGCCGCGGCTCGCAAGTCTGCCTGTCGCGCACGGAAGGTGCGTATGCCATCGTGCAGGCGCTGATCGCGCGCGGCGTGATCGGCGACTTCCGCGCGCCGGACATCCTGCGCTTCGGCTTCACGCCGCTGTACCTGCGCTTCGAGGACGTGTGGAACGCGGCCGAGCATCTGCGCGAAGTGCTGCAGGACGGCGAATGGCGCCGGCCCGAGTTCAACCGCCAGCACGCCGTGACATGAACGAGACGATCCGCCCCGAAGACATCGTGCGCGAGGAAGGCGCGCGGCTGGATTTCAGCCGCGAGATGAGCTATGGCGACTACCTGCAGCTGGACCGCATCCTCGGCGCGCAGAAGCCGCTGTCGCCCGACCACAACGAGATGCTGTTCATCATCCAGCACCAGACCAGCGAGCTGTGGATGAAGCTGATGCTGCACGAGCTGCACGCGGCCATCGATTGCGTGGCGCGGGATCAGCTGGGCAGCGCGTTCAAGATGCTGGCGCGCGTCTCGCGCATCATGGAACAGCTGGTGCACGCCTGGGACGTGCTGGCGACGATGACGCCGCCGGAGTACAGCGCCATCCGCCCCTACCTCGCGAAGTCCAGCGGCTTCCAGAGCGCGCAGTATCGTTGCATCGAGTTCGCGCTGGGCAACAAGAACGCGGCGATGCTCAAGCCGCACGTGCATCGGCCCGACCTTCTCGCACAGGTGACGGCCGCCTACGAAGCGCCTTCGCTGTACGACGAGTCGCTGCGCCTGCTGGCCCGCCGCGGCCTGGCGGTGCCGGACTCGCACACGGACCGCGACTGGACCCAGCCTTACCGCGAGAGCACCGAGGTTGAACAGGCCTGGCTGCGGGTCTACCGCGACCCCGAGCACTACTGGGACCTGTACCAGCTGGGCGAGGAGCTCACCGACCTGGAAGATGCTTTCCGGCTCTGGCGCTTCCGCCACGTCACCACGGTCGAACGCGTGATTGGGTTCAAGCGCGGCACCGGCGGCACGGGCGGCGTCTCTTACCTGCGCAAGATGCTGGACGTCGTTCTCTTCCCCGAGATCTGGCGCCTGCGCACCGACCTTTAAGGGCCGCCGTACAACCACGGCAGGTCGAGCAGCGGCTCCCCCACCGTCTTCATCGCCAGGTTGCGCGCCACGCGCAGCGCGCCGTCCGCGTGGAAGATGCGGCCGTTGCGAAGCGACCTGGCCTGCACCCGCGCGCAGCGCTGCCAGCGGTCGAGCGCGTAGCGGCGCAGGGCCGTGGGCACGTCGATGACGCGTCCATCGCAGGTGCGCAGCACCCTCTCAAGTGCGGCCGCATCTTCCAGCGCCATGCCCGCGCCTTGCGCCAGGTATGGGCGCATGGGATGCGCCGCATCGCCCAGCAGCGCCGCGCGGCCTTCGGCCATCTCGTGGTCGCCCGCCACCGGCGCGCGATCGTGCACCGGCCACAGCCGCCACTCCGGCACCGCTTCGACGATGGTGCGCAGCGGCGCGCACAGGCCTTTCGCCGCTTCGCGCAACGCCGCGACAGATGCAGCCTGGTCCCAGTCTTCACCCGCACGCCCTTCGATGAAGCCGACGATGTTCATCGCCTCGCCACCCCGCACCGGGTAGCGCACCAGGTGCATGCGCGGGCCCAGCCAGGCTTCGACGTGGTCGCCTTGCATGGTCACGGGCAATGCATCGCTCTGCAGCAACGCCCGATAGGCGACGTGGCCGGTCGCCGGCGCGGGCGACCCATCGAGCAGCTGCGCGCGCAGGCGGCTCCACACGCCGTCGGCGACGGCCGCCGCGTCGGCTTCGACCCAGCCGCCTTCTTGCAGCCGCGCGCGCGCCATGTCGCCGCGCACCTCGAGCGACTCGACGCGCGTGCCCTCGTGCAGGAAGACGCCGTCCTCCGCCGCTTGCGCCAGCAGCGCGGCTTGCAGGTCGGCACGGTGCACGGTGAAGTAAGGCGCGCCGTAGCGTGAGGCGGCGGTCTCTCCGAGCCGCAGCGTGCCGATCTCACGGCCATCGACCGCATCGCGCACGGACAGCCGCGCGGGCTGGAACGGCCGCAGTTCCGGGCGCTGCAGCACGCCCCATTCGCGCAGCACGCGCGTGGCGTTCGGGCCCAGTTGCAGGCCCGCGCCGGCTTCCGAAAACGCCGTCGCCTGTTCGAACAGGCGCGCTTCCCAGCCTGCGCGCCGTGCGCCGATCGCGGCCGCCAGGCCCGCGATGCCGCCGCCGGCGACGAGGAGGTCTTGTGCCATCGCGCCGGATTGTGCCGCGTGCGCGGCACCGCGGCGTTTCGTCAGGACGGCTGCGCCGAGAGTTCAGGCAGCCAGCAGTTGCCTGAGCACGAACGGCAGGATGCCGCCGTGGCGGTAGTACTGCACCTCGATCGCGGTGTCGATGCGCAGCGTGACGGTGATCTCCTGCGTGCTGCCGTCGGCGCGGTGCACGATGACCTTCGCGTCGCTTTGCGGGCGCAGTTCCGGATCGGGGACGACGTCGATGAACTCCGAGCCGTCCAGCCGCAGCGACTGCCAGGTGTCGGTGTCCTGGAACTGCAGCGGCAGCACGCCCATGCCCACCAGGTTGCTGCGGTGGATGCGCTCGAAGCTGCGCGCCACCACGGCCTTGATGCCCAGCAGCTGCGTGCCCTTGGCCGCCCAGTCGCGCGAAGAGCCCGTACCGTATTCCTCGCCCGCGAAGATGACCGTGGGCCGGTTCTCGGCCATGTACTTCATCGCCGCGTCGAAGATGAACATCTGCTCCGCGTTGCCCTTGGCGCCGCGGTAGATCGTCAGGCCGCCTTCGACGCGCGAGCCGTCGGCCAGCGCCGGGATCATCAGGTTCTTGATTCGCACGTTGGCGAAGGTGCCGCGCATCATCACGTCGTGGTTGCCGCGCCGCGCGCCGTAGCTGTTGAAGTCGGGCTTCATCACGCCGTTGGCCAGCAGCCACTGCCCCGCGGGCGAGCTTTCCTTGATGGAGCCGGCCGGCGAGATGTGGTCGGTGGTGATCGAGTCGCCGAACAGCGCCATGATGCGCGCGCCGCGCACCGACACGTCCTGCTGCGGATCGTTGGCCGGCGGCTTGGGATCGAAGTTCGGGAACAGCGGCGGCTCGGCGATGTAGGTGCTGTGCGGCCAGGCGTACGTCTCGCCCGACACCCCGCGAATGCCCTTCCACAGCTCGCCCGGTTCCTCGCGCACCTTCGCGTAGTTGGCCTCGTAGCGCTCACCGTTCATGGCGAACTTCATCAGGCGGTGCACCTCGTCGCTGGAGGGCCAGATGTCGCCCAGCCACACGTCCTGGCCGTCCTTGCCCTTGCCCACGGGCTGCGTCATCAGGTCCTTCAGCACCGTGCCGGCGATGGCGTAAGCCACCACCAGCGGCGGGCTGGCCAGGAAGTTGGCTTTCAGGTTCGGATGGATGCGCGCCTCGAAGTTGCGGTTGCCCGAGAGCACCGCCGCGCACACCAGGTCGCTCTTGGTGATGGCCTCGTTGATCTCGGGCGCCAGGTCGCCCGAGTTGCCGATGCAGGTGGTGCAGCCGTAGCCGGCGACGGTGAAGCCCAGCTGCTCCAGGTAAGGCAGCAGGCCGGCCTTCTTCAGGTACTCGGTCACCATGCGCGAGCCGGGCGCCAGCGACGTCTTGATGTGCGCCTGCACCTTCAGGCCCGCTTCCACCGCCTTCTTGGCGAGCAGGCCCGCCGCGAGCATCACGCCCGGGTTGGACGTGTTGGTGCAGCTGGTGATGGCGGCGATCAGCACGTCGCCGTTGCCGATGGTCACGTGCTGCGGCGCGGCCGGAGCGGACGGCGCTTCCGACTGCGCGGCGGCCAGCGTCGGCTTGTTCGCCTCCATCTCGGTTTCGGACACCATCGCCGCGGGCTTCACCGGCGGGTTGGCCGGCACCTTGGGGTCAGGCGTTTCACCGCCCGCATGCAGCAGGTGTCGCGACAGCAGCGTTTCGCTGGGCTTGTTGAAGCCGTTCTCCGCCGCGGACTTGCTGAACAGCTCGGTGAAGGTGCTGGCGACCTTGCCGATGTCGATGCGGTCCTGCGGCCGCTTGGGGCCGGACAGGCTGGGCGTCACCTCGCCCAGGTCCAGCTTCACGACCTGCGAGTAGTCGATGTCGCCGGCCGCCGGGATGCCGAACAGGCCCTGGGCGCGGAAATACGCCTCGAGCGCATCGAGCTCCTCCTTGCTGCGGCCCGTGCCGCGCATGTAGTCGATGGTCTTGTCGTCCACCGGGAAGAAGCCCATGGTGGCGCCGTACTCGGGCGCCATGTTGCCGATGGTGGCGCGGTCGGGCACCGACAGCGTGCGCGTGCCTTCGCCGAAGAACTCGACGAACTTGCCCACCACCTTGTGCTTTCGCAGCAGCTCGGTGACGGTGAGCACCAGGTCGGTGGCGGTACAACCTTCGCGCAGGCGGCCGGTGAGCTCGAACCCCACCACGTCGGGCGTGAGCATGTACACCGGCTGGCCCAGCATGGCGGCTTCGGCTTCGATGCCGCCCACGCCCCAACCCACCACGCCCACGCCGTTGATCATGGTCGTGTGGCTGTCCGTGCCCACCAGCGAGTCGGGGTAGTACACGCCCTGGGGCGTGCTGTGCACGCCCCGCGCCAGGTACTCCAGGTTCACCTGGTGCACGATGCCGAAGCCGGGCGGCACCACGCCGAACGTGTGGAACGCCTGCATGCCCCATTTCATGAACTCGTAGCGCTCGCGGTTGCGCTGGAATTCGAGCTTCATGTTGAGGTCGAGCGCGTCCTTGGTGCCGTAGTGGTCCACCATCACCGAGTGGTCCACCACCAGGTCCACCGGCACCAGCGGCTCGATGCGGCCCGGCTCGCGGCCCAGCCGAGCGGCGGCGCTTCGCATCGCGGCCAGGTCGGCCAGCAGCGGCACGCCGGTGAAGTCCTGCAGCACCACGCGCGCGACCACGAACGGGATCTCTTCCGTGCGGGGCGCGTTGGCCTGCCAGTTGGCCACTTCGCGGACGTGCTCGGCCGTCACCTTCAGGCCGTCGCAGTTGCGCAGCACCGACTCGAGTACGACGCGCATGGACACCGGCATGCGGCGGACGTTGGGGAACTGTTCGGCCAGCACCGGCAGCGAGTAGAAGCTGCCGGTCTTGCGGCCGAACCTGAAACTCTTCAGCGTGTTGGCGAAGGCGTGGGGCATGGGACAGTCCTCTCAGGATGAGTTCTTCTGGACGCGTGTGCAGCCGTGCTGCACCGGGCAAACATTGTGCCGCCGATCGTGACGGGCATGCGACGGCAATGTGTGTTGCCTGTGACTGGACAGGGATGTTCTTGTCTGCCCTTGCCTGCGCCGCGATCGTCGTCACCGGGTCAGGGTGGGGAGGGTTTTCTGCCACCCCCTGGCCCGGCCACGACGGCTCAATTCAAACCGGCAGGTACCGAACCGCCAGCACGCCTTCGATGTCGCGAAGGGCGGCAAGCACGGATTCCCCGACAGCGCTGTCCACATCCACGAGCGTGTAGGCCATCTCGCCGCGAGACTTGTTGACCATGTTGTGGATGTTGAGGCCGGCCTGCGCCATGGTGGTGGAGATCTGGCCCACCATGTTCGGCACGTTGGCGTTGGCGATCGCCACGCGGAAAGCCGACTCGCGCGCCATCGCCACGCTGGGGAAGTTCACCGCGTTGGCGATGTGCCCGTGCTCCAGGAAATCGCGCAGCTGCTCGGCCACCATCACGGCGCAGTTGTCTTCCGCCTCGCGCGTCGAAGCGCCCAGGTGCGGCAGCGCGATCACCTTGGGGTGACGAAGGATGTGGCCGTGCGGGAAATCGCAGACGTAGCGCGCCAGCGGACCCGCTTCCAGCGCGCGCAGCACCGCCGCATCGTCCACCACGCCTTCGCGCGAAAAGTTCAGCAGCACCGCGCCCGGCTTCATCGTCGGCAGGTTGTCGGCGTTCACCAGGTGGCGCGTGGCATCGAGCAGCGGCACGTGCAGCGTGACCAGCTGCGAACGCTTCAGCACCTCGGACACGCTGCCCGCGCGCTTCACCTGCGAGGGCAGGCTCCACGCGGCGTCGATGGTGATCTCGGGGTCGAAGCCCAGCACGTTCATGCCCAGCTGGATGGCCGCGTGCGCCACCAGGCAGCCCACCTTGCCCAGGCCGATGACGCCCAGCGTCTGGCCCGCCAGCTCGAAGCCGGCGAACTGCTTCTTGCCGCTCTCGACGTGTTCGTCCAGGTCGTGCGCCGCCGGGTCCAGCCCGTCGACGAACCGCTGCGCGGCGGGCAGGTTGCGCGCGGCCATCAGCATGCCGGCCAGCACCAGCTCCTTCACCGCGTTGGCGTTGGCGCCGGGCGCGTTGAACACCGGCACGCCGCGCGCGCTCATGGCCTTGACGGGGATGTTGTTGGTGCCCGCGCCCGCGCGGGCTATGGCCTGCACGCTGGCGGGGACCTGCATCGAGTGCATGTCCGCGGACCGCACCAGGATGGCGTCGGGCGATGCGACCGACTTGCCCACTTCGTAGCGGCCGGCAGGCAGCCGCTGCAATCCCAGGTCCGAGATCTGGTTGAGGATCAGGACCTGGAATTGCTTGCTAGGCATGTTGTTTCTCGAATTCCTGCATGTAGGCCACGAGGGCTTTGACCCCCTCCATCGACATCGCGTTGTAGATGGAAGCTCGCATCCCACCGACCGAGCGGTGGCCTTTCAGCTGGATCATCCCCTTCGCCTGCGCGCCCTTCAGGAAGGCCTCGTCGAGCGAATCGTCCTTCAGCTTGAACGGCACGTTCATCAGCGAGCGGTCTTCCTTCGCGACCGGGTTGCTGTAGAAGCTGCTGGCGTCCAGGTAGTCGTACAGCACCCTGGCCTTGGCCTGGTTGTGCTCCTCCATCGCCGCGAGGCCGCCGTTGGCCTTCACATGCTTGTAGACGAGACCGGCGATGTAGATCGAGTACGTCGGCGGCGTGTTGTACATGGAGTCGGCTTCGGCCTGCGTCTGGTAGTTGAACGCCGAAGGCGTGACCGGCAGCGCGTGGCCGAGCAAGTCGTCGCGCACGATCACCACGGTGACGCCCGAAGGGCCCATGTTCTTCTGCGCGCCGGCGTAGATCAGGCCGTACTTGCCGACGTCGATGGGGCGCGACAGGATGTTGGACGACATGTCGGCCACCAGGGGCACGCTGCCGGTGTCGGGCGTCCAGTGGAATTCCACGCCGCCGATGGTTTCGTTGGAGCAGATGTGCACGTACGAAGCGGCGGGATCCAGCTTCCATTCCGATTGCTTGGGGATGGCGGTGAATTTCGAAGGCTCGCCGTTCGCGGCGATGTTCACGGTTCCGTACGTCTTCGCTTCCTTCGCGGACTTCTTCGACCAGTCGCCCGTGACCACGTAATCGGCCTTGCCGTTGGTGCCGATCAGGTTCATCGGGACGATGGCGTTCTCGCCGATGGCGCCGCCCTGCATGAACAGCACCTTGTAGCCGGACGGGATGCCCATCAGCTCGCGCAGCGTGGCTTCCGCTTCGGCGTGGATGGCGATGAACTCCTTGCCGCGGTGGCTCATCTCCATCACCGACATGCCGCTGCCGTGCCAATCCATCATCTCGTCGGCGGCCTGCCGCAGGACGGCTTCGGGCAGGGTGGCGGGACCGGGGCTGAAATTGAAGACGCGGGGCATTGCTCGTTCTGCTGTCGGGATGGGGGTGGGACAGCATACAAGAATGAGCCCTGCCCTTGAGGTCGTCGGGGCCGGGACAGGGCAGGGAGGGTCTTCTGCCTCCATGTCCTCCGCGCGCCTGGTACGGCGCAGCTCCCCCTTGACTTACGGCAGAAGACCCTCCCTACCCTGTCCCTGCAGCGTGCGATGCTGGAAGGCAGTCTTCGGCGGCGGAGGTGCGGGGCCGCTCGGGCGGCCTGGGAACGTCGTGCGAATTTCTCCATGGGGATTCGGCGCGATGTCAAAGGCCGCCCGAGCGGCCACGCACCTCCGCACGTTAGGGCGGCCGTTCCTCCCGCGCGCGGTAGGGACAGGGGGCGGCACGACTGCTCCAAACTCAGGCCGTAACAACACCCGCAGTGCGACGCGCCGCACGCAGCCCCATCCACTGCAAGTCGGCCAGCACCAGCACCGTCGCAGCCTGCATCGAGATCCACGCGATGCCCAGCGTCGTAGGCTGCAGCGCGTAGACCGCGAACCCGCAGCCGATCGCCCAGCCCACGTTGCCGATGGCAAACAACGCCACCAGCGGGCGAATGACCTCGCGCCGCGACGCCAGCCACGCGACGACCAGTCCGTACGCGACCAGGAAGATGCCCGTATCAACCAGCAGCGCCTGCGGCAACCCCAGCAGCCGCGGCAGCGCATCGAGGGCGGCCAGCTGCAGCGCGCCGCTGGCCACGCAGGAGACGGCGTCGGCCCACAGGACGCCGCGCAGGAAACGGGGAGAAGCGAAGAGGGACATGGTGTGCTCCTTGGTTGTCGAGGCGCCCATGGTCCCGGCCGGCGCGCGTGGGGTCCATGACGTCGCAGGTCATGGGATCGCGGCGGGGCCGCGTCTACCATCCGCGCATGAGTTCGACCGCCGCCCTCCCCCTTCGCGCCGCGCCGACGCCGTTCGGCGAGCACCTGCGCCACTGGCGCACGCGCCGCCGCCTGTCGCAGCAGGACCTGGCGGGCGAGGCGGACATCTCCACCCGGCACCTCAGCTTCGTCGAGACCGGCAAGTCGTCACCCAGCCGCGAGATGGTGCTGCGCCTGGCCGAGCGGCTGGACGTACCGCTGCGCGAGCGCAATGCGATGCTGGTGGCTGCCGGCTTCGCGCCCATGTACCGCGAGCGGCCGCTGGACGATCCGCAGCTGGCGCCCGCGCGCGCGGCGGTGGACCTGATCCTGAAAGCGCACGAGCCGAATCCCGCGCTGGCGGTGGATCGCCACTGGAACCTGGTGGCGGCCAACCGCATGATCCCGCACCTGATGGCGGGCGCCGACGCGGAGCTGGTGCAGGGACAGGTGAACGTGCTGCGCCTGAGCCTGCACCCGAAGGGCATCGCCTCGCGCATCGCCAACCTGGGGCAGTGGCGCGAGCACCTGTTCGAACGCCTGCGCCAGCAGATCCACGCGACCGGTGACGCGGTGCTGGCGACGCTGCTGGAGGAACTGCGCGGCTACCCGGTGCCGGATGGCGCGCACGACACGGTGCTGGACGGCGAGCACGTCGGCGTGGCGCTGCCGCTGCAGTTCCGCACGCCCGCTGGCGCGCTGCTGAACTTCATCAGTACGACCACCGTGTTCGGCACCGCGGTGGACGTCACGGTGCAGGAACTGACGCTGGAGACGTTCTTCCCGCTGGACGCGGCGACGGCGCAGGCCCTGCAGGCCATGGCCGCCGCTTGACGCGCGTCAGGCCGAGGCCGGCTGCACGCCTTCCGGTGGCGGGCCGGCTTCGATCTGGTGCTCGAAAGCGCGAAGCCGCTTGTAGACCGACATCAGTTCGACGATGGTGCTCCAGCTGAGCACCAGGAACTGGAAAGCGCTTTCCACGCGGCCGAACGCGCGCACGATCTGCTGCATCACGCCCAGCGTCACCACGCCGCCCACCAGCGTCGGACCGAGCGCGGCGTACGGCACCAGCACGCCCACCTGCAGGTACGACCACTTCGCCACGTCGAAGTACAGGTAGTGGAAGAACAGGGTGAAGTAGTTGCGGCGCACCGCCCCGAACAGCGTCTGCACTTGCGGCGGTTGCGCACGCGCGGGGTCGTCCTCGCCGTAGACGAGCTCCTTGCGGTAGGCCGCCTCCACCCGCTGGTTCTGGAACTGCAGGCCCGGCAGCTTCACGCCGACGACCGCGAGCAGCAGCGTCCCGCCCAGCGCGAACGCGATGGCCACCCACACCAGCGAATACGACACCGCCCCGAAGTAAGGCAGTTCGGTGACCTTGGCCGACAGGCCCGCCAGGATCGGAAGGAAGGCGGCCAGCACCATCAGGCTGCGCATGAACTCGATGCCCAGGCCCTCCATGATGGAGGCGAAGCGCATGGTGTCTTCCTGCACGCGCTGCGCCGCGCCTTCGATGTGGCGCAGCCGGTCCCAGTGCGACATGTAGTAGTCGTTCATGGCCTGGCGCCAGCGGAAGATGTAGTGCTTGACGAAGAAGTCCAGCACCACCGCCACCAGCACGTAGATCATCGCGATATGCAGGAAGGTGCCCAGCTGCTTCCAGTATTCGTCCAGCGAAATGCTGCCGGGCTTGGCCAGCGCCTTCTGCACCACGTCGTAGAAGGAGCCGAACCACTCGTTGATCCGCACGTCCAGCTGCACCCGGTACCAGGTGGCGAACAGGATCACGGCGGTGCCCAGGATGGACCACGCGAACCAGCGGCGCGACAGGAAGAAGGACTTGAACATTGCGGGAGGGCCTTTCTCGTTCCGGCGCATGCTAACCGCGCGGCGCCCGCCCCGGGCTGTCAGCGCAGGCGCACAGCCCCCGGCGCACCGCGACTACGGTGCCGCCGGCCAGCCCCCACCAAGATGGGTCATCGCCAACCGACACAGCGAGGAACCTTCATGAGCAAGGACAAGACGCCCCACGAGAAGCTGTGGGACATGATCAAGGACATCCGTTTCGGCATGCTGACCCACCGCCATGCCGACGGCGGCCTGCACGCCCACCCGCTCACCACGCAGAACCAGGCGCTGGGTGAGCAGGGCATCCTGTACTTCTTCGTCTCCAAAGCCACGGAGCTGGGCCAGCGCCTGCAGGCCGACGGCAACGTGAACGTCTCCTACTCGGACACGCACAAGGACGTGTACGTCTCCATCACCGGCCGCGCGGTGGTCAGTAACGACCGCTCCGCCAAGGAGCGCCTGTTCAACCCCATGACCAAGGCCTGGTTCCCCGGCGGCGTGGACGACCCGGACCTGGAGCTGATCGAGGTGCACGTGGTGCACGCCGAGTACTGGAGCGTGAAGGAGAGCAAGCCGACGCAGCTGTTCAAGATGGCGGCCGCGGCGGTGTCCGGCGAGCGGCCGAAGATGGGGGAGCACAAGGAAGTGTCCGTCTGAGGATCACACCCGGGGACCGGGCTCCAACCTTGTCATGCCGGGCTTGACCCGGCATCCAGCTCCGGTGGCTTGGCTCCGCGCGGGAGGTGAATCCCGGCGTTCGCCGGGATGACAAAGAAAAAACGGCCCCGCAGGGCCGTTTCGTTCGCGGTGCGCCGCTTACGCCGGCACCGTGTCCGCCACCTTCCTGAAGTCGGCGATCTGGTCGAAGTTCATGTACTTGTAGATCTTGTCGCCGTTGGCGTTGATCACGCCGATGTCGGCCATGTACTCCTCCTTGCTCGGGATCTTCCCGAGGCGCGAGCAGATGGCCGCCAGTTCGGCGGAACCCAGGTACACGTTGGTGTTCTTGCCCAGGCGGTTGGGGAAGTTGCGGGTGCTGGTGGACATCACCGTCGCGCCTTCGCGCACCTGCGCCTGGTTGCCCATGCACAGCGAGCAGCCGGGCATCTCCATGCGCGCGCCGGCCACGCCCAGCACGCCGTAGTGGCCTTCCTCGGTCAGCTGCTGCTGGTCCATCTTGGTCGGCGGCGCCACCCACAGCTTCACCGGGATGTCGCGCTTGCCTTCCAGCAGCTTGGAAGCCGCGCGGAAGTGGCCGATGTTGGTCATGCACGAGCCGATGAACACCTCGTCGATCTTGGCGCCGGCCACGTCGGACAGCGTCTTCACGTCGTCCGGGTCGTTCGGGCACGCCACGATGGGTTCGTGGATGTCGGCCAGGTCGATCTCGATGACCGCCGCGTACTCGGCGTCGGCATCGCCCTTGAGCAGCTTGGGATCCTTCAGCCACGCTTCCTGAGCGGCGATGCGGCGGGCCAGTGTGCGGGCGTCGGCGTAGCCGTTGGCGATCATCCAGCGCATCAGGGTGATGTTGCTCTGGATGTACTCCATGATCGGTTCCTTGTTCAGGTGAACCGTGCAGCCGGCGGCCGAGCGCTCGGCGGAAGCGTCGGACAGCTCGAAAGCCTGTTCCACCTTCAGGTCGGGCAGGCCCTCGATCTCCAGGATGCGGCCGGAGAAGACGTTCTTCTTGCCCTTCTTCTCCACCGTCAGCAGGCCCTGCTTGATGGCGTACAGCGGGATGGCGTTGACCAGGTCGCGCAGCGTGACGCCCGGCTGCATCTGGCCCTTGAAGCGCACCAGCACCGATTCAGGCATGTCCAGCGGCATGACGCCGGTGGCAGCGGCGAAGGCCACCAGGCCCGAGCCGGCGGGGAACGAGATGCCGATCGGGAAGCGCGTGTGCGAATCGCCGCCCGTGCCCACCGTGTCGGGCAGCAGGAAGCGGTTCAGCCAGCTGTGGATGACGCCATCGCCCGGGCGCAGCGCCACGCCGCCGCGCGTGGAGATGAAGTCGGGCAGCTCGTGGTGCATCTTCACGTCCACCGGCTTCGGGTAGGCGGCCGTGTGGCAGAACGACTGCATCACCAGGTCGGCGCTGAAGCCCAGGCAGGCCAGGTCCTTCAGCTCGTCGCGGGTCATCGGGCCGGTGGTGTCCTGCGAACCCACCGAGGTCATCTTCGGCTCGCAGTACGTGCCGGGGCGGATGCCCCGGCCTTCCGGCAGGCCGCAGGCGCGCCCGACCATCTTCTGCGCCAGCGAGAAGCCCTTGCCCGTGTCCTTGGGCGCCTTGGGCAGGCGGAATAGGGTGGAAGGCGCAAGGCCCAGCGCCTCGCGCGCCTTGGCCGTCAGGCCGCGGCCGACGATCAGCGGGATGCGGCCGCCGGCGCGCACCTCGTCGAACAGCACTTCGCTCTTCACTTCGAACGTGGCGATGACCTCGCCGTTCTTCAGCGCCTTGCCTTCGTAGGGACGCAGTTCGATCTCGTCGCCCATCTCCATCTTGCTGACGTCCAGCTCGATCGGCAGCGCGCCCGCGTCTTCCATCGTGTTGTAGAAGATCGGCGCGATCTTGCCGCCCAGGCACACGCCGCCGAACCGCTTGTTCGGCACGAACGGGATGTCCTGGCCGGTGAACCACAGCACGCTGTTGGTGGCCGACTTGCGGCTGGAGCCGGTGCCCACCACGTCGCCGACGTAGGCCACCGTGTTGCCGCGCGCGCGCAGCTCCTCGATGAACTTCACCGGGCCGCGCTTGCCCTCTTCTTCCGGCGTGATGCCGGGGCGCGGATTCTTGTGCATCGCCAGCGCGTGCAGCGGGATGTCGGGGCGGCTCCACGCGTCAGGTGCGGGCGACAGGTCGTCGGTGTTGATCTCGCCGGCCACCTTGAACACGGTGACCTTGATGCTTTGCGGCACTTCGGGGCGCGAGGTGAACCACTCGGCGTCGGCCCAGCTTTGCAGCACGGCCTTGGCGTTGGCGTTGCCCTTGTCGGCCTTTTCCTTGACGTCGTGGAACTGGTCGAACATCAGCAGCGTCTTCTTCAGCGCACCGGCCGCGACGGCGCCCACTTCGGCGTCGTCCAGCAGGTCGATCAGCGGGCTGATGTTGTAGCCGCCCAGCATGGTGCCCAGCAGCTCGGTGGCCTTGGCGCGGCTGATGATCATGCACTTCTCGGTGCCGTGCGCCACGGCGGCCAGGTAGCTGGCCTTCACCTTGGCGGCGTCGTCCACGCCGGCGGGCACGCGGTTCGTGATCAGGTCCAGCAGGAAGTCGGCCTCGGCCTTCGAGGGGTTCTTCAGCAGCTCCACCAGGTCGGCGGTCTGCTGCGCCGACAGCGGCAACGGCGGGATGCCGAGCGCCGCGCGTTCGGCGACGTGGGTGACATAGGCTTGCAGCATGGTTGTTCTCCGTACGGTCTTCAGTTGGCGCGCGGTGCGGACGCCGCAGCGGCCGCAGCGGGGATCGCGGGATTCGATGCAGGGGCCATGCCAGCGGCGGGCGCGCTGGCCGGCGCGGCGGATGCGGACGCCGCCGCGGCCGCGGCCGAAGCCGCCGCAACCGGGGCGGAAGCGGCCGGCGCCGGTGCGTCGAGGATGCTGGGGCGCGGATTGCGCTTGAGTTCTTCCGCGAAGGCGGCCTGCCTGGGGCTCTGGCACTCGTCGGCCAGGCGCTGGCCCAGCTTCTGCGACATCAGCATGGACTTGTTGCCCAGCTGCAGCCACATGGCGCCGCGCTTGGCGTCTTCCAGGCGGATGGCGCCGGTGCGGCTGTCCACCGGGTGCATCAGGAAGCGGTAGCCCTTGGTGGTGACGAGGAACAGGCCTTCGCGCTTCGACGGCGTGACCTTCACGCTGGCGCCCAGCTCGCAAGGCATGTCGCCGGTCTGCACTTCGCGCGCGACGGCCAGTTCCTTCTCGCCGATCTGGATGGACGGGTCGTCGTCGATCGGCGTGTTCTCTTCCACCGCCTTCTGCGCGCCGCGCGCCAGCTTGGGGTTGCGCCCGGCGGCCTTGGCCGTCGCCGGCTTCTTGTCGGCGGCCGGCTTGGCCGCGGTCTGCGCGGCGGCGGGCAAAGCGAAGGCCGCGAAGGCGGCCATCAGTGCGATCGTCAAGGGTGCTCGAATGCTCATGAATCTCCTCTGTTGCATCGTCAGCCGCCGGCCGGGGCGAACCAGCCCCGGGCCTTCTGCGGCAAGGTGCTTCCGGTGCTGTGCGCCCTCTCGAGCACCTGCCAATGGAAGCGGTAGCTGGCGCGGTCGTGCAGCTTCCCCTGGAAGCTGATCGGCGCCCAGCCGGCTTGTTCCGCCGCGCCCAGGATCTCGGCCGCCTGCGCCACTTCGCCCTCGCTGGGCTGCAGGGCTTCGAGGATGGGCCGGATCTGGTCGGGGTGGATGCTCCACATGCGCGTGAAGCCGAACTCGCGCGAGGCACGGCGGGCGGCCGTGCGCATCGCATCGCGGTCCTTGAACTCGGTGACCACGCAGTGCGACGGCACCTTGCCGTGCGCATGGCAGGCCGACGCGATCTCCAGCTTGGCGCGCACCACCAGCGGGTGCGTGAACTGGCCTTCGACGCCCATGCCTTCCTCGGGAATGGCGCCGCCGTGGGCCGACACGAAGTCCATCAGCCCGAAGCTGAGCGACTGGATGCGCGGGTGCGCCGCGATGTCGAACGCGCGGTGCACCGCGGCGGGCGATTCGATCAGCGCCTGCAACGGCAACTGCGGCGCGCCGGCCGCATCGAACGCGGCGGCGGCGGTCGCGACGTCCTGCGGCGTCTCCACCTTGGGGATCATCACGTGCGCCAGCCGCGCGCCGGCGCGGCCGACGATGGCGCGCACGTCGTCATGGAAGCTCGGGTGATCGACCGGATGCACGCGCACCGCGACGCGCGCCTCGGGCGCGGCATCCATCGCGAGCTCGGTGACCAGCTGCGCGTGCTGCTTCTCGCCGCCCACGGGCGCACCGTCCTCGCAATCGAGCGTGACGTCGAACACGCAGGCGCCGAACTCGCGCGCCATCTCGGCCTGCAGCTGCAGGCTCTTGCGCATGCGCGCTTCCACGCCGCTGTAGTGGTCGCAGACCGGCAGCGTGCCGGTGCGCGCCTGGGCGCCGAGGAGGATGTCGCGCGGATGGGTGGCGCTCACGCCGGCTTCCTCGCGACGATGAACAGCCGCGGGAACGCCAGCAGGCGCTGGCCGTCGGCGCGCGCGGGGTAACGTTCGTCGATGCGCTTCTCGTATTCGGCCAGGTAACCGACCTGCAAGGCGGCCGGCAGGCGGTCGACGAAGGGGCGCAGGCCGGTGGCGCGCACCCATTCGACGATGGCCGCGGCCGAAGCCAGCGGATGCTGGTAGACGGTGTGCCAAACGTCCACCTTCGCGCCCTGCGCGGCCAGCAGGTCGTAGTACTGGCCGACGGACAGTACCGGCGCGCGAAGCGCTTCCGGATCGCCGATGTGCGCCGTGTAGGAAGGCAGCGCGGCCACTTCGCGCATGGCGCGGTGCGAAGGCTCACCGAGGTTGTCGGGCATCTGCACGGCCAGCACGCCGCCGGGCGCCAGCAGCGAGTACAGGCGCGGGAACAGCGTCTCGTGACCACGCACCCACTGCAGCGTGGCGTTGGAATAGAGAAGGCCGAATGGCTCGGCCGGCGACCAAGTGCCGATGTCGGCCAGCTCGAACGGCGTGCCGGGCAGGCGCTGGCGCGCGCTGTCCAGCATGGCCGGCGAGTTGTCGATGCCGACGACCTGCGCGCCGCCGAAGCGGTTCAGCAGCAGCTCGGTGGAATTGCCCGGGCCGCAGCCCAGGTCGGCCACGCGGGCGGCCTGTTCGAGCGGAACCCGCGCCAGCAGCTCGCGGGCCGGGCGCGTGCGCTCGTCCTCGTAGCGGCCATACAGGGCGGGGTTCCAGTCGCTCATGCCGGGCGCTTACTGCAGGTGCGTCACAGGAGGTGAGCGACGCCCTTCTGCTCTTCCTGCAGCTCGCCCAGCGTCTTGTTGATGCGTTCCTGGCTGAAGGCGTCGATGTCCAGGCCCTTGACCACTTCGTACTTGCCGTCCTTGGTGGTGACGGGGAAGCCGAACATCACGTCCTTGGGGATGCCGTAGTCGCCGTTGGACGGGATGCCCATGGTCACCCACTTGCCGTTGGTGCCCAGCGCCCAGTCGCGCATGTGATCGATGGCGGCGTTGGCCGCGGACGCGGCGGACGACAGGCCGCGCGCTTCGATGATGGCGGCGCCGCGCTTGCCGACCGTCGGCAGGAACACGTTGGCGTTCCAGTCCTGGTCGTTGACCACGTCCTTCAGGCCCTTGCCGTTGGCGGTGGCGAAGCGGTAGTCGGCGTACATGGTGGGCGAGTGGTTGCCCCACACCGTCAGCTTCTCGATGTCGGCGACCTTCACGCCGGCCTTGGCGGCCAGCTGCGACAGCGCGCGGTTGTGGTCCAGGCGCAGCATGGCGGTGAAGTTCTCGCGCGGCAGCGAAGGCGCGCTCTTCATCGCGATGTAGGCGTTGGTGTTGGCGGGGTTGCCGACCACCAGCACCTTGACGTTGCGGCTGGCGACCTTGTCCAGCGCCTTGCCTTGCGCGGTGAAGATCTGGGCGTTGGCGGCCAGCAGGTCGGCGCGCTCCATGCCGGGGCCGCGGGGACGGGCGCCGACCAGCAGGGCGTAGTCGGTGTCCTTGAAGGCGGTCATCGGGTCGCTGTGCGCTTCCATGCCGGCCAGCAGCGGGAACGCGCAGTCTTCCAGTTCCATCATCACGCCCTTGAGGGCCTTCTGCGCCTTCTCGTCCGGGATTTCCAGCAGTTGCAGGATCACCGGCTGGTCCTTGCCCAGCATCTCGCCCGAGGCGATGCGGAACAGGAGGGCGTAACCGATCTGGCCGGCGGCGCCGGTGACGGCGACGCGGACGGGCTTCTTGCTCATGGGAAGTTCTCCGGTAAGTGGTTGATGCGGAAATCGTGGCGCCGCGGCGCGGGCCGGCGGCGGTGGCGCGCGGGGCGCCTGGTTGGCCGGCGGGACCGGTGGGCTGCAGCCCTGGCGGAACGGGCGCGAGTGTACCCCTTCGCATGCCCCAGGGTCAATTTGTCTTATGTCTTATATAAGATATCATGAGCCTCATGCCCGCCTCCAACCCCCTGGACGACGCCGCGGAAACCGCGGCGGCCCCGGCCGCGCCGTCGTTCAGCCCGCTCTACCAGCAGATCAAGGCCCTGATCCTGCAGAGCCTGGAAGCGGGCGAGTGGAAGCCGGGCGAGGCCATCCCCAGCGAGATGGACCTGGCGGCGCGCTTCCGCGTCAGCCAGGGCACCGTGCGCAAGGCCATCGACGAGCTGGCCTCGGAAAACCTGCTGGTGCGCCGCCAGGGCAAGGGCACTTTCGTCGCCACGCATGCCGAACAGCACGTGCAGTACCGCTTCCTGCGGCTGGTGCCCGATGCCGGCGAGCGCGGCTCCGAAGCGCCGGCCGACCGCAGCATCCTGGAGTGCCGCCGCACCCGCGCCAGCGCCGAGGTGGCGCGCGCGCTCGGGCTGCGCACGGCCGATCCGGTGGTGCAGGTGCGCCGCGTGCTCGCATTCAACGGCGTGCCCACCATCCTGGAAGACCTGTGGCTGCCCGGCGTCGCGTTCAAGGGCCTGACCGCCGAGCAGATGGCGGACTACCAGGGCCCGACGTACGCGATGTTCGAGCTCGAGTTCGGCGTGCGCATGGTGCGCGCGGAAGAAAGGCTGCGCGCCGTCGCGGCCGACGACACGCAGGCGAAACTCCTCAAGGTCGCGCCGGGAACGCCCCTGCTGTCAGTCGAACGTATCGCGTTCACATACAACGACGTGCCCATGGAACTGCGGCGTGGTCTGTACCTGACCGGCGACCGGCACTACCGCAACGAACTCAGCTGACGCGCGCATCGCGCAGCGCCACTGTCAGGTACCTTGCAACCTCCGTGTCAGGTTGTTGCGTTGCAATAGAATTTCTGGTTGTCCGTCGAACAGGACGGCGATCCCGCACCACGCCAGAAAGCCACCTTCATGACAGTTGCCCAGAAGCAGCGGCCGGAATTCCGGAACATCAACGCCCTGCGCGATCTCCCCACCTACCGCCTGCCGGCGGCCGGCTGGGTCTCGATCCTCCACCGCGTCAGCGGCGTGCTCATGTTCGCGCTGCTGCCGTTCATCCTCTGGATGTTCGACACCTCCCTCTCCTCCGAGATCTCCTACGCGCGGTTCCGCTCCGCGTTCAACGCGGGCATCGGCTTCGTGCCGGGCTGGTTCACCAAGCTGGTGGTGCTGGCGCTGATCTGGGCCTACCTGCACCACTTCACCGCCGGCATCCGCCACCTGTGGATGGACGTCAGCCACAAGGCGGTAAGCAAGGAGTTCGGCGGCACGTCGGCCAAGGCCACGCTGGCCATCAGCCTGGTGCTCACCGTGCTGCTGGGCCTGAAGCTGTTCGGCGTGTACTGAGAACCGGGACAACAAGATGAGCGTTTCCAAGACACAAGGCCCGGTGAACTACGGCTCGCGCCGCACCGTCGTCGGCGCCCACTACGGCATGCGCGACTGGCTCAGCCAGCGCGTCACCGCCGTGCTGATGGCCCTCTTCACCGTCATCGTGCTGGCCCAGCTGCTGCTCACGCGCGGCCCGATCGGCTACGACAAGTGGGCCGGCATCTTCGCCGCCCAGTGGATGAAGGTGCTCACCTTCTCCGTGATCGCGGCGCTGCTGTGGCACGTGTGGGTGGGCATGCGCGACGTGCTGATGGACTACATCAAGCCCGTGTTCCTGCGGCTCGCGCTGCAGGTGTTCGTGATCGTCTGGCTCACCGGCTGCGCCGGCTGGGCCGTTCAAGTGCTCTGGCGCATCTGAGGGCCCGACCGCAATGGCATACAGCAGCAAGAACATCACCCGCCGCCGCTTCGACGTCGTCATCGTCGGCGCGGGCGGCTCCGGCATGCGCGCATCCCTGCAGCTGGCGCGCGCCGGCCTGAACGTGGCCGTGCTGTCCAAGGTGTTCCCCACCCGCTCGCACACGGTGGCCGCGCAAGGCGGCATCGGCGCGTCGCTGGGCAACATGTCCGAGGACAACTGGCACTACCACTTCTACGACACCGTCAAGGGCTCCGACTGGCTCGGCGACCAGGACGCCATCGAATACATGTGCCGTGAAGCGCCCAAGGTCGTGTACGACCTCGAGCACATGGGCATGCCGTTCGACCGCAACCCCGACGGCACCATCTACCAGCGCCCGTTCGGCGGCCACACGGCCAACTACGGCGAGAAGCCCGTGCAACGCGCGTGCGCCGCGGCCGACCGCACCGGCCACGCCATGCTGCACACGCTGTACCAGCAGAACGTGCGCGCCAAGACCAGCTTCTTCGTCGAGTGGATGGCGCTGGACCTGATCCGCGACGCCGAAGGCGACGTGGTGGGCGTCACCGCGCTGGAGATGGAAACCGGCGACCTGCACATCCTGGAAGCCAAGACCACGCTGCTGGCCACCGGCGGCGCCGGCCGCATCTTCGCCGCCAGCACCAACGCGTTCATCAACACCGGCGACGGCCTGGGCATGGCCGCGCGCGCGGGCATCCCGCTGGAAGACATGGAGTTCTGGCAGTTCCACCCCACCGGCGTGGCCGGCGCGGGCGTGTTGCTGACCGAAGGCTGCCGCGGCGAAGGCGCCATCCTGCTCAACAGCAACGGCGAGCGCTTCATGGAACGCTATGCGCCCACGCTGAAGGACCTGGCGCCGCGCGACTTCGTCTCGCGCTCCATGGACCAGGAGATCAAGGAAGGCCGCGGCTGCGGGCCCAACAAGGACTACGTCCTGCTGAAGCTGGACCACCTGGGCGCCGACACCATCCACAAGCGCCTGCCCTCGGTGTACGAGATCGGCATCAACTTCGCCAACGTCGACATCACCAAGGAACCCATCCCCGTGGTGCCGACCATCCACTACCAGATGGGCGGCATCCCGACCAACATCCACGGCCAGGTCGTGGTGCAGAAGGGCGCCGAGAACAACGCGGTGGTCAACGGCCTGTACGCGGTGGGCGAATGCTCCTGCGTCAGCGTGCACGGCGCCAACCGCCTGGGCACCAACTCGCTGCTGGACCTGCTGGTGTTCGGCCGCGCGGCGGGCAACCACATCGTCGAGTTCGCTTCGAAGACCAAGTCGCACAAGCCCCTGCCCTCGGGCGCGGCCGACCTGACGCTGGAACGCCTGAACCGCCTGGACAACGCCAGCGGCGGCGAGTACGCGCAGGACGTGGCCAACGACATCCGCGCTTCCATGCAGAAGCACGCCGGCGTATTCCGCACGCAGGCCGGCATGGACGAAGGCGTGGCCAAGATCAATGCCATCCGCGAGCGCGTGAAGTCCATCGCGCTGAAGGACAAGTCGATGGTGTTCAACACCGCCCGCGTCGAGGCGCTGGAGGTGGAGAACCTGATCGAATGCGCGCAGGCCACCATGGTGTCGGCCGCCGCGCGCAAGGAATGCCGCGGCGCGCACACCGTCAGCGACTACGAGCGGCCCGCGGACGACCCGGTGGCGCCGCTCGGCCGCGACGACGCCAACTGGATGAAGCACACGCTTTGGCACAGCGCCGGCAACAGCCTGACGTACAAGCCGGTGAAGCTGCAGCCGCTCACGGTCGAGTCTGTCCCGCCCAAGGTCCGCACGTTCTGAGAACTAGGTTCTCCTACGTACTTCCACGCTGGCACGCGAACATCTAAATTAGATCGAACCGACATATGCAGAAGCGCACTTTCCAGATCTACCGCTACGACCCCGACAAGGACGCGAAGCCGTACATGCAGACGGTGGAGATCGAGCTCGAGGGCAACGAGCGCATGCTGCTGGACGCCCTGATGAAACTCAAGGCCGTGGATCCCAGCCTGTCCTTCCGGCGCTCCTGCCGCGAAGGCGTGTGCGGCTCCGACGCCATGAACATCAACGGCAAGAACGGCCTGGCCTGCCTGACGAACATGCGCACGCTGAAGGACCCCATCGTCCTGAAGCCGCTGCCCGGCCTGCCGGTGGTCCGTGACCTGATCGTGGACATGACCGACTTCTTCAAGCAGTACCACTCGATCAAGCCGTACCTGGTCAACGACTCCATCCCGCCCGAGAAGGAGCGGCTGCAGTCGCCCGAGGAGCGCGAGGAGCTCAACGGCCTGTACGAGTGCATCCTGTGCGCCAGCTGCTCCACCAGCTGCCCCAGCTTCTGGTGGAACCCGGACAAGTTCGTCGGCCCCGCCGGCCTGCTTCAGGCCTACCGCTTCATCGCCGACAGCCGCGACCAGGCGACCGCCGAGCGCCTCGACAACCTCGAGGACCCGTACCGCCTGTTCCGCTGCCACACCATCATGAACTGCACCGACGTCTGTCCCAAGGGCCTGAACCCCACGGCGGCCATCGGCAAGATCAAGGAGCTGATGGTCCGCCGGGCCGTCTGAGCGCGCACATGGCCGAGGCGGTGCTGGACGAACATGCGCTGGGCAAGCTGCGCTGGCGCTGCCGCCGCGGCCTGCTGGAGAACGACCTGTTCCTCGAGCGCTTCTTCGCCCGCCACGGCGGCGCCATCACGCCCCGCCAGGGCGTGGTGCTCGAGGAAATGATGCAGCTGCCGGACAACGACCTGATGGACCTGCTGCTGCGCCGCCGCGAACCGGCCGGCGAGCTCGACCGCCCCGAGGTGAAGGACCTGCTGTCCCGCCTGCGCGAGCGCTGAACGATTGACGTGAAGGAAATCCCGAAATGAAACTCGCCGACAACAAAGCCACCCTGTCGTTCAGCAACGGCAGCCCCAACGTCGAGCTGCCCGTCTACAAGGGCACCATCGGCCCGGACGTCATCGACATCCGCAAGCTGTACGCGCAGACCGGCATGTTCACGTACGACCCGGGCTTCATGTCCACGGCGTCGTGCCAGTCGACCATCACGTACATCGACGGCGACAAGGGCGAGCTGCTGTACCGCGGCTACCCCATCGAGCAGCTGGCCACCCAGTGCGACTTCCTGGAAACCTGCCACCTGCTGCTGTACGGCGAGCTGCCCAACGCCCAGCAGAAGGAGAAGTTCACGCGCACCGTCACCATGCACACGATGGTGAACGAGCAGATGCAGTTCTTCCTGCGGGGCTTCCGCCGCGACGCGCACCCGATGGCGGTGATGACCGGCCTGGTGGGCGCCCTGTCGGCCTTCTATCACGACAGCACCGACATCAATAACCCCGAGCACCGCGAGATCGCGGCGATCCGCCTGATCGCCAAGATGCCCACGCTGGTGGCCATGGCCTACAAGTACGGCGTCGGCCAGCCGTACATGTACCCGAAGAACGACCTGTCGTACACGGCGAACTTCATGCGCATGATGTTCGCCACGCCGTGCGAGGACTACCAGCCCAACGACGTGCTGGTGCGCGCGATGGACCGCATCTTCATCCTTCACGCCGACCACGAGCAGAACGCGTCCACCTCCACCGTGCGCCTGTGCGGCAGCTCGGGCACCAACCCGTTCGCGGCCATCGCGGCCGGTGTGGCGTGCCTGTGGGGCCCCGCGCACGGCGGCGCCAACGAGGCGGCGCTGAACATGCTGGAAGACATCCAGAAGGCCGGCGGCGTAGAGAAGATCGGCGAGTTCATCAAGCAGGTGAAGGACAAGAACTCCGGCATCAAGCTGATGGGTTTCGGCCACCGCGTGTACAAGAACTACGACCCGCGCGCCAAGCTGATGCGCGAGACCTGCCACGAAGTGCTGCAGGAACTGGGCCTGCAGAACGACCCGCTGTTCAAGCTGGCCATGTCGCTGGAGAAGATCGCGCTGGAAGACGAATACTTCGTCTCGCGCAAGCTGTACCCGAACGTGGACTTCTACTCGGGCATCGTGCAGCGCGCCATCGGCATCCCGGTGAGCCTGTTCACCGGCATCTTCGCGCTGGCCCGCACCGTGGGCTGGATCGCGCAGCTCAACGAGATGCTGGGCGACCCCGAGTACAAGATCGGCCGTCCGCGCCAGCTGTTCACCGGCGCCACCAAGCGCGACGTCAAGCCCATCGCCCAGCGCTGATCGGCTCGCTGCCCGCGAACAAAGGCCCGCTTCGGCGGGCCTTTCTCATTCAGGGCTTCGCGACTTCGTAGCGCGGCTTGGCCGCCGTGCCGACGCTGAGGTAGTTGATGACGCCCATCACGTCGTCCACCAGCAGCACCGTCTTCTCCATCGCGTCGGCTTCTTCCTGGGTCCGCACGCACCCCATCAGCGTGACCAGGCGCCGCTCGCCCAGCACCCACACACTGCTGTCGTCGAAGCGGCCGTCCATGCGGATGTACTGCGCCACGCGCGGGATCAGTTCCTTGTCGTACAGGTACGAGTTGGGCAGGCGGCAACGGCCCACGCGGTAGCAACTGGTGCCGTGCTGCGCCCGCACGTGCGCTTCCTTGCGCATCTGCTCCTCGGTCATGCCCGGCGGCGCGGGCACGGGGCAGCCCGGCATCGCCGAGGTCACCTGGACGAAGGGGTCGTCGAACCAGTTGCGCTTTTCCTGCGCGCCGGCGGCGAGGGCCAGGGCGGCCAGCAGCGCGGCGGTGCTCTTCTTGACCATGGAATCTCCTTGCGGGCCGCATCTTGCCGCCGGCAGCGGCGGCGTCAATGGCGGAAACGGACGGTCTCCGGCCTCGCGGACTTGGCGCCCAGCCGTCGCCATCCACGATGGCTGCGCCGTCCATGGGCTCGATAATCCAAGACTTCTTCGCCGAATACGAAGCCTCTCCCTCATGTCCGCCGCCGACCGAAGCCTTGCCCGCCGGTTGGACCTCACTTCGCTGCAGCTGTTCGTCGCCGTCTGCGAAACCGGGTCCATCGGCCGCGCCGCCGAGCGCGAAGGCATCGCCGCGTCCGCCGTGAGCAAGCGCCTGTCGGACCTGGAAGGCGTGCTGGAAACGCCCCTGCTCTACCGCCACGCGCGCGGCGTGGACCTGACGCCCGCGGGCGAGACGCTGCTGCACCACGCGCGCGCCATGCTGTTTGGCCTGGACAAGATGCAGGGCGAGCTGAGCGAGTACGCCCAGGGCGTGCGGGGCCACGTGCGCGTGCACGCCAACATCTCGGCCATCGTGCAGTTCCTGCCCGAGGACCTGGCCAGCTTCCTGGCGCGCCACGGCCAGGTGAAGCTGGACCTGGAAGAGCGCGTCAGCACCGAGGTGATCCGCGCGGTGCAGGAAGGCGAAGCCGATGTCGGCATCTGCCATCCGCAACTGAATGCGCGCGGCCTGCAGGCGCGCGCCTACCGGCAGGACCGGCTGGTGCTGGTGGTGCCCGCGTCGCACCGCTTCGCCGGCCGCGAGGGCATCCGCTTCGCCGAGACGCTGGACGAGGACCACGTGGGCCTGCACGGCACCAGCGCCATCTACCTGGCGATGCGGCGCGCCTCCGCCGAAGCCGGGCAGTCGATCCGCCTGCGCTTCCGCGTCACGGGCCTGGATGCGATGTGCCGCATGGTGCACAACGGCCTGGGCGTGGGCCTGGCGCCGGACCGCGCTTTCGAACTGCTGCGCCACATGGGCGACCTGCGTGCCGTGCCGCTGCTGGACGACTGGGCCGTGCGCGAGTTGCAGGTGCTGGCACGCGATTTCGCGGCGCTGCCGGTGACGGCGCGCCTGCTCGTGGACCACCTTTGCGCAGCGGCCCCGCCGGCGGCTGCGGAAACACCCCGCCGATAAAATTTCATCCTTCACCGGAAGCACGCCATGGGACGCACCCTCTACGACAAGATCTGGGACGAGCACGTCGTCCACACCGAGGAAGACGGCACCGCCATCCTCTACATCGACCGTCACCTGGTGCACGAAGTCACCAGCCCGCAGGCGTTCGAGGGCCTGCGCGAAGCGGGCCGCAAGGTCTGGCGCATCAGCTCGGTCGTCGCGACCGCCGACCACAACACGCCCACCACCGGCTGGGAGCGCGGCTACGACGGCATCGAGGACCCGATCAGCAAGGAGCAGATCACCACGCTGGACAGGAACATCGAGGAGTTCGGCGCCGCGGCCTACTTCCCGTTCCTTTCGAAGCGCCAGGGCATCGTGCACGTCATCGGGCCGGAGAACGGCGCCACGCTGCCGGGCATGACGGTGGTGTGCGGCGACTCGCACACGTCCACGCACGGCGCGTTCGGCGCGCTGGCGCACGGCATCGGCACCAGCGAGGTGGAACACGTGCTGGCCACGCAGACGCTGCTGGCCAAGAAGGCGAAGAACATGCTGGTGAAGGTCGAGGGCCAGCTCGCCCCCGGCGTCACCGCCAAGGACATCGTGCTGGCCATCATCGGGCGCATCGGCACCGCGGGCGGCACCGGCTACACCATCGAGTTCGTCGGCTCGGCGATCCGCGCGCTGACCATGGAAGGCCGCATGACGGTGTGCAACATGGCCATCGAAGCCGGTGCGCGCGCGGGCATGGTGGGCGTGGACGACAAGACGATCGAGTACCTTCAGGGCCGTCCGCTGTCGCCGCAAGGCGTGGAGTGGGACCAGGCGGTGGCTTACTGGCGCACGCTGCACTCCGACCCGGACGCGAAGTTCGACACGGTGGTGGAACTCGACGCGACGAAGATCGTGCCGCAGGTCACCTGGGGCACGTCGCCCGAGATGGTGCTGGGCGTCGACGGCCGCGTGCCCGATCCGGACAAGGAAAAGGACGCCAGCAAGCGCGGCGCCATCGAACGCGCGCTGACCTACATGGCGCTG
Source organism: Ramlibacter humi (assembly GCF_004681975.1). GTDB lineage: Bacteria > Pseudomonadota > Gammaproteobacteria > Burkholderiales > Burkholderiaceae_C > Ramlibacter > Ramlibacter humi. Next base: position 686,237 of record NZ_SMLK01000002.1, on the reverse strand, counting down.
GAGCCGGGCAAGCCGATGAACGACATCTTCGTGGACAAGGTGTTCATCGGCTCGTGCACCAACAGCCGCATCGAGGACATGCGCGAAGCCGCCGCCGTGGTCAAGCGCCTGGGCCGGAAGGTCGCGAGGAACATCAAGGTGGCGATGGTGGTGCCGGGCTCGGGCCAGGTGAAGGCGCAGGCCGAGCGCGAAGGCCTGCACGACATCTTCAAGGCCGCGGGCTTCGAATGGCGCGAGCCGGGCTGCTCCATGTGCCTGGCGATGAACGCCGACCGGCTGGAGCCGGGCGAGCGCTGCGCTTCCACCAGCAACCGCAACTTCGAGGGCCGGCAGGGCGCGGGCGGCCGCACGCACCTGGTCAGCCCCGCGATGGCCGCCGCCGCGGCCATCCACGGCCATTTCGTCGACATCCGCCAGTTCGCCTGAGGACCGCCATGAAGAAGTTCACCGTGCACAAGGGCCTGGTCGCCCCGATGGACCGCGAGAACGTCGACACCGACGCGATCATCCCCAAGCAGTTCCTCAAGTCGATCCGCAAGACGGGCTTCGGGCCCAACCTGTTCGACGAGTGGCGCTACCTCGATCCCGGCTATCCCGGCCAGGACCCGGACAGCCGCAAACCCAACCCCGACTTCGTGCTGAACCAGCCGCGCTTCCAGGGCGCGTCGATCCTGCTGGCGCGCAAGAACTTCGGCTGCGGGTCCTCGCGCGAGCACGCGCCGTGGGCGCTGGACCAGTACGGGTTCCGCGCCATCCTGGCGCCCAGCTTCGCCGACATCTTCTTCAACAACAGCTTCAAGAACGGCCTGCTGCCCATCGTGCTGCCCGAGGCCACCATCGCAAAGCTGTTCGACGAGGTGAACGCGTTCCCCGGCTACGAGCTCACCATCGACCTGGACCGGCAGGTGGTCACCACGCCGCAGGGCGAGCGCATTCCGTTCGAGGTGCAGCCGTTCCGCCGCTACTGCCTGCTGAACGGCCTGGACGACATCGGCCTGACGCTGCGCCAGTCCGACAAGATCAAGGCTTACGAAGCCCAGCGCCTGGCCACCAAGCCCTGGCTCGCGCACACGCTCAACGCTTAACGCTCAACGAAGAACACGACTATGAAGATCGCAGTGCTGCCGGGCGATGGCATCGGCACGGAAATCGTCGCCGAGGCCCTCAAGGTCCTGAACGTCCTCGACCTGAAGTTCGAGATGGAAACCGCGCCCGTCGGCGGCGCGGCATACGAAGCCGCGGGCCACCCGCTGCCCGAATCGACGCTGAAGCTGGCCAAGGCCGCCGACGCCATCCTGTTCGGCGCCGTGGGCGACTGGAAGTACGACAAGCTGGAGCGCGCATTGCGCCCCGAGCAGGCCATCCTGGGCCTGCGCAAGCACCTGGGCCTGTTCGCCAACTTCCGCCCGGCCATCTGCTATGAGCAGCTGACCCATGCTTCCAGCCTGAAGCCGGAACTGGTGGCGGGCCTGGACATCCTCATCATCCGCGAGCTGACCGGCGACATCTACTTCGGCGCGCCGCGCGGCCGCCGCACCGCGCCGGATGGGCACTTCCCCGGCGCCGAGGAAGCTTTCGACACCATGCGCTACTCGCGCCCGGAGATCGAGCGCATCGCGCGCGTCGCGTTCGAGGCCGCGCGCAAGCGCAACAAGCACGTGACCAGCGTGGACAAGGCCAACGTGCTGGAAACCTTCCAGCTGTGGAAGGACGTGGTCACCGAGGTCGCGAAGGACTACCCCGACGTCAAGCTGGACCACATGTACGTGGACAACGCCGCGATGCAGCTGGTGAAGCAGCCCAAGTTCTTCGACGTGGTGGTCACCGGCAACATGTTCGGTGACATCCTCTCGGACGAAGCCGCGATGCTCACCGGCAGCATCGGCATGCTGCCCTCGGGCAGCATGAACGCCAGCAGCCAGGGGCTGTACGAGCCCAGCCACGGCAGCGCGCCCGACATCGCGGGCAAGGGGGTAGCTAATCCTTTGGCTACAATCCTGTCTTCCGCCATGATGCTCCGCTTCTCCCTCAACCAGCCCCAGGCCGCTGACCGTATCGAGTCCGCGGTCCAGCACGTGCTGGCGCAGGGCCTGCGCACGGCGGACATCTGGTCCGAAGGCACGACCAAGGTCGGCACCCGCGAGATGGGTGATGCCGTCGTGGCCGCGATCACCACCAAGAAAACCACCAAGGGCTAGCAAGCTCCGGTTCGTCGCGCGCCTCCCCCGGGCTCAGACGAGCCGGGGGAACCAGGATTCTTCTGAAAGGCGTATGACGATGGCACTCTCCAAGGCACAACAACCGCTGGTCGGCCTGGTCGGCTGGCGCGGCATGGTCGGCTCGGTCCTGATGGACCGCATGCAGGCCGAAGGCGACTTCGGCCTGATCGAGCCGGTCTTCTTCTCCACCTCCAACGCCGGCGGCAAGGCGCCCGCCATGGCGAAGAACGAGTCCGCTCTGAAGGACGCGTTCGACATCGAGGCGCTGAAGAAGTGCGACATCGTCATCACGGCGCAGGGCGGCGACTACACCACCGAGGTGTTCCCCAAGCTGCGCGCCGCGGGCTGGAACGGCCACTGGATCGACGCCGCGTCCACCCTGCGCATGAAGGACGACGCGATCATCGTCCTGGACCCCGTCAACCTGCCGGTGATCAAGAACGCGCTGGCCAAGGGCGGCCGCAACTGGATCGGCGGCAACTGCACGGTCAGCTGCATGCTGATGGGCGTGGGCGCGCTCTACAAGGCGGGCCTGGTCGAGTGGATGAGCAGCATGACCTACCAGGCCGCCTCCGGCGGCGGCGCGCAGCACATGCGCGAGCTGCTCACCCAGTTCGGCACGCTCAACAGCGAAGTGAAGGCGCTGCTGGACGATCCGAAGTCGGCCATCCTGGAAATCGACCGCAAGGTGCTGGCACGCCAGCAGGCCATGTCCGCCGCCGAGACCGAGAACTTCGGCGTGCCGCTGGGCGGCTCGCTCATCCCCTGGATCGACAAGGACCTGGGCGGCGGCGTGTCGCGCGAGGAATGGAAGGCCGGCGCCGAGACCAACAAGATCCTGGGCCAGGGTCCCGGCTTCAGCGCCCCGGCCGTGCCGGTGGACGGCTTCTGCGTGCGCGTGGGCGCGATGCGCTGCCACAGCCAGGCGCTGACCTTCAAGCTGAAGAAGGACGTGCCGGTGGCGGACCTCGAAGCCATGATCGCCGCCGACAACGAGTGGGTGCGTGTGGTGCCCAACACCCGCGAAGCCACCATGAAGGACCTGACGCCCGTGGCCGTGACCGGCACGCTGGGCATCCCGGTCGGCCGCGTCCGCAAGATGGCGATGGGCCCGGAATATGTTGGCGCGTACACCATCGGCGACCAGCTGCTGTGGGGCGCGGCCGAGCCGCTCCGCCGCATGCTGCGCATCCTGCTCGACGCTTGACGTCCGACACCTGAGTTGCGGTGCGCTTGCGGCCGAGCCCGCGAGCCGCTGTAACGCCCCGCTACACCTCGTTGTCGCGGGACCACAAGATGACTCAGCTTCAAGGGCCCCCGAGAACGGCGTCATACGTTAAGCCTTGTCTCAGCTTGTCACCCTAAGACATTGATGTTATGGTCCTTTTAGCAAATTGCGTCTCGAGGCGAATGCCCGCATGAAGACAACTGAACTGCCTGTAGACCGAGCAGTGGGGACCCCGACAAGGACGACGAAACGGCAGTGGCAAGCCACCGCGGTAGCGCTGGCCGCTGCGGCCTTGCTGAGCCTTCCCTCCACCCCGGCCCAAGCCTTGGCGCTCGGCCGTGTCACGGTGCTTTCCGCACTGGGCGAACCGCTGCGCGCGGAAGTCGATCTGCCCGAGATCACCGCCGACGAGGTGGCCAGCCTGCGCGCCAACGTCGCCGCGCCGGACGCTTTCCGCGCTGCCGGCATGGAGTACAGCTCCGCGCTCCAGAGCGTGAACATCACGCTGCAGCGCCGCGGCGACGGCCGCTACTTCCTGCGGCTGGCCAGCGACAGGCCGGTGACCGACCCGTTCGTCGACCTCATCCTGGAAACCAACTGGTCCTCGGGCCGCATCGTGCGCGACTTCACGATGCTGTTCGACCCGCCGGCCATGCGCCAGCCGCAGCAGCCGCTGCAGGCACAGGCTTCGCCTTCCACCTCGCCGACACCTTCCAGCTCGGTCACGGGCACGCCGGTGCCCCCGCGCGGCCAGCGTGGCGGTGCCGCGCCTCGCGCCGGCGCTCCGGCCACGGCAGCTGCTCCTGCGGCGCCGCGCGCAGCCGCTCCTTCGCCGGCTCCCGCGCCTGCCGGCGACGGCAAGCAGGTCACGGTCCAGGCGGGTGACACCGCCGGCAAGATCGCGGCCGCCAACAAGCCCGAAGCCATTTCGCTCGACCAGATGCTGGTCGCGCTGCTGCGCTCCAACCCGGATGCGTTCGCCGGCGGCAACGTCAACCGGCTGCGCGCCGGCGCGGTGCTGAACGTGCCGACCGCCGAGCAAGCCTCGGCCGTCACGCCGTCCGAAGCCACGCAGACGCTGGTCGCGCAAAGCCGCGACTTCAACGAATTCCGCCGCCGTCTCGCCGAAGGTGGCGTGCCCACGGCGCCCGCCAGCGGCACGGGCCGCGAGTCGCGCGGCCAGGTGCAGGCGCAGGTCGAGGACAAGCGTCCCACCGCGTCCGCGCAAGACAAGTTGCAGCTGTCCAAGGGTGCGGTGCAGGGCAAGTCCAATGCCGACCAGGTCGCCTCCGCGCGCGAGAAGCAGGACGCCAATACGCGCGTCGCCGAGCTCAATCGCAACCTGAGCGAGCTGAACAAGATCAACGGCTCGCTGCCCGCGGGGAGTGCCAGCGCGCCCAAGGCCGGCGCTTCGGCGCCCGCGGCTGCCGCCACCACTGCCGCCAGGCCCGCGTCCACGCCCGCCATCTCGGTGCCGGTGGCCGCGGCCGCCGCCCCGGCATCCACGCCGGCCGCCACCGCCGCTTCGCGCCCTGCCGTCGTCGCTGCTGCTTCCACTCCCGTGGCCGCCGCACCGGCCAGTGCGCCCGCGGTTGCCGCCGCGCAAGCGCCCGCTTCGGCTCCTGCCGCCGCCAGCGCTGCTTCGACACCGGTGGCAGCCGCCGCATCCGTTCCTTCGGCCGGTGCTTCCGCTCCGTCCGCTGGCGCGTCCGCCCCGGCACCCATCGCCGCGGCCACCGCTTCCGCTCCGGCGAAACCCAAGCGCCCCAGCGTTCCGCCGCCCCCGCCGCCGGAACCCAGCCTGGTCGACCAATTGGTCGACAACCCGATCATCCCCGCCGCCGCCGGCGGTGTGCTCGCGCTGCTGGTCGGCCTGGGCATCTGGAAGGTTCGCCAGCGCCGCAAGGCCACGCAGGTGGACAGCTCGTTCCTTGAAAGCCGCCTGCAGCCCGACTCGTTCTTCGGCGCCAGCGGCGGCCAGCGCGTGGACACCGCCGATGCGGCGCCCACCGGCTCGTCCATGGTCTATTCGCCCAGCCAGCTGGACGCGGCCGGTGACGTTGACCCCGTTGCCGAAGCCGACGTTTACCTGGCTTACGGCCGCGACCTGCAGGCCGAGGAAATCCTCAAGGAAGCGCTGCGCATCAACCCCAGCCGTGTGGCCATCCACACCAAGCTGCTGGAGATCTACGCCAAGCGCCGCGACACCAAGGGCTTCGAGCAGCTCGCCAGCGAGGCTTATTCGCTGACGCATGGCGAAGGCCCCGAGTGGGCGCATATCTGCGAACTGGGCCTGGAGCTCGACCCGTCCAACCCGATGTACCAGCCGGGCGGCCAGCCTTCGGCCGGCTCCGCCGCGCCTGCTGCAGTCGCCGCCGGTGGCGCGATGGCTGCCGCGATGGCCACGCAGCCGGTGCGTTCGCATTCGCCCGAACCCGCCAGCGTGGACGACGCTTCGGACGTCGACCTGGACCTGGACTTCTCCATTGGCGACGACGAGCCCGGCGCGGCCCACGCCCCTGCCGCGGCCAGCATGGACCCGGACGCCACCCTGCTGCCCGGCAGCCTGGCAGCCATGCAGGACCCCAACGCCACGCTGGCCTTCCCGGCCGCCGCGTCCGCGCCGTCCGCATCGCTGGACATGGACTTCAATCCTGGCAAGGCGTCGGCTGGCGAACCCGAGCCGGTGCGCCTGGACGCGCCCGATCTCACGCTGAATGAAAACAGCCTGAACTTCAGCACCGAGCCCATCCAGCTCGACTCGCCTCCGCCCGCTCCGGCGCCCGCGCCTGCGGCGGCCGCCGACGGCATGCTGGAATTCGACCTCGGCGGCCTGTCGCTGGACCTGCCCGGCTCCGCTGCGCCCGCGCCCGCCGCCGCAGCAGCGGAAACCGGCGATTCCGGCATGAGCACCGCCGGCCTGGAACTGGGCAGCGGCGACGGTGAAGACCCGCTCGCCACCAAGCTGGCCCTGGCCCAGGAGTTCAACGCCATCGGCGACGCCGACGGCGCCCGCAGCCTGGCGCAGGAAGTGATCGCCGAAGCGTCCGGCGCCCTCAAGAGCAAGGCGCAGAAGTTCCTCGCGGAGATCGGCTGATCCCGCGTCCCCCAGGAGCCCGGCCGTGAGGTGGGCCCTCGGCATCAGCTACAACGGGCAAGGCTACGAAGGCTGGCAAAGCCAGCCTTCGGGCCGCACCGTGCAGGACCAGCTGGAAGCCGCCCTCTCCCGTTTCGCCGCGCAGCCGGTGAACACCATCTGCGCCGGCCGCACCGATGCGGGCGTGCATGGCCTCAACCAGGTCGTGCATTTCGACACCGCGATCGAGCGCGAGCCGTTTTCGTGGGTGCGCGGCACCAACACCTTCCTGCCGCCCGACATCGCGGTGCAGTGGGCGCAGGCCGTGCCGGACGAGTTCCACTCGCGCGCCAGCGCCATCGCGCGCCGCTACGCGTACGTACTCCTCGAATCGCCAGTGCGCCCCAGCGTCGACGCCGGCCGCGTGGGCTGGGTGTTCCGGCCGCTGGATGGCGACGCGATGCGCGATGCCGCCGCGCGCCTGCTGGGCGAGCACAACTTCACGTCGTTCCGCGCCTCGGGTTGCCAGGCGAAGTCGCCGGTGAAGACGATGAACCGCATCGACATCGCGCGCCGCGGCACCTACTGGCGCTTCGAGTTCGAAGCCAACGCCTTCCTGCACCACATGATCCGCAACATCATGGATTGCCTCGTGCAGGTCGGCCAGGGGCTGCAATCGCCGGACTGGATGGACCAGGTGCTGGCCGCGCGCGACCGCGATGCCGCGGGCCGAACCTTTTCGCCGGACGGCCTGTACTTCCTCGGCCCGGTGTACGAAACCCACTGGGGCTTGCCCGATCGCACGCCTGCCTATGATTGGCTGCCATGAGCGGCACCAGCAGCAACCCGATGAGCCACCGCACGCGGATCAAGATCTGCGGGCTGACGCGCGAGCAGGACGTGGACGCCGCGGTCGAGGCAGGCGCCGATGCGGTCGGCTTCGTGCTGTACCCCAAGAGCCCGCGCTTCGTCAGCGCCACGCGCGCGGCCGAGCTGGCCCGTCGCCTGCCGCCCTTCGTCTCGCCGGTGCTGCTGTTCGTCAACGAGAGCAGCGAAGGCATCCGCGCGGCCTGCGATCTGGTCCCTGCCGCCTGGCTGCAATTCCATGGCGACGAGACGCCTGAGCAGTGCGCGCAGGCGGCCGGCGCGCGCCCGTGGATGCGCGCCGCGCGCATCCCGCTGGACGAGTCGCAAGCCTTCGACTTGGTAAAATTCGCCAACCTCCACGAACAGGCCCGGGCCCTGCTCCTCGACGCCCACGTCGAGGGCTACGGCGGTGGCGGCAAGGCATTCAATTGGTCACGGCTTCCAACAAGCGTCAACGCTCACCTCGTCTTGTCTGGTGGACTGACGCCTGCAAACGTGACCGAAGGCATCGTGCAAGTGCGGCCGCGATGCAAGTCGCTGGCCGTTGATGTGAGTTCCGGGGTCGAAGCCGCCAAAGGCGTCAAGGACCCGGAGAAGATCCATCGGTTCGTCGCGGCCGTGCGTGCCGCCGACGCGCTTCTTGCAAGGTCCCCCAATGCCCTCCTATCAGCAACCTGATGCCGCCGGCCACTTCGGCCCGTACGGCGGCAGCTTCGTCAGCGAAACGCTGACCCACGCGATCGAAGAACTGCGCGAAGCCTACGCGCGCTACCAGAACGACGCGGACTTCCTGGCCGAATTCCGCTACGAACTGGCGCACTTCGTCGGCCGGCCCTCGCCCATCTACCACGCGCAGCGCATGAGCCGCGAGATGGGCGGCGCGCAGATCTACCTGAAGCGCGAGGACCTGAACCACACCGGCGCGCACAAGATCAACAACGTGATCGGGCAGGCGATGCTGGCGCGCCGCATGGGCAAGCCGCGCGTCATCGCCGAAACCGGCGCCGGCCAGCACGGCGTGGCCACCGCCACCATCTGCGCGCGCTACGGCCTGGAGTGCGTGGTGTACATGGGCAGCGAGGACGTCAAGCGCCAGAGCCCCAACGTGTACCGCATGAACCTGCTGGGCGCGCGCGTGGTGCCGGTGGAATCCGGCAGCAGGACGCTGAAGGACGCGCTGAACGAAGCCATGCGCGACTGGGTCACCAACGTCGAGAACACGTTCTACATCATCGGCACCGTCGCCGGCCCGCACCCCTACCCGATGATGGTGCGCGACTTCCAGAGCGTCATCGGCAACGAGTGCCTGGAGCAGATGCCGAAGATGGCCGGCCGCCAGCCCGACGCGGTGATCGCTTGCGTGGGCGGCGGCAGCAACGCGATGGGCATCTTCCATCCCTACATCCCGCAAGAGAAGACGCGCCTGATCGGCGTGGAAGCGGCCGGTGAAGGGCTCGACACCGGCAAGCATTCCGCGTCGCTGCAGAAAGGCAGCCCCGGCGTGCTGCACGGCAACCGCACCTACATCCTGCAGGACGCCAACGGCCAGATCACCGAGACGCACAGCGTCAGCGCGGGCCTGGACTATCCGGGCGTGGGCCCCGAGCACGCATGGCTGAAGGACATCGGCCGCGCCGAATACGTCGGCATCACCGACGGCGAAGCGCTGGAAGCCTTCCACTACCTGTGCCGCACCGAGGGCATCATCCCCGCGCTGGAATCCAGCCACGCGGTCGCGTACGCGATGAAGCTCGCGAAGACGATGAAGCCCGACCAGCACATCCTGGTGAACCTGTCCGGCCGCGGCGACAAGGACATCGGCACGGTGGCCGACCTCGCGGGCGTCGACTTCTACGACCGCCCGTCCATGCGCGGCCTCAAGCTGAAAGGCGGCAAGTGATGGGACGCATCGCCGACACCTTCAACCGCCTGGCCCAGGACAAGCGCAAGGCGCTCATCCCCTACGTCACCGCCGGCTTCCCCTTCGCCGACGTCACGCCCGAGCTGATGCACGCCATGGTGGAAGCGGGCTCCGACGTCATCGAACTCGGCGTGCCCTTCTCCGACCCGATGGCCGACGGCCCCGTCATCCAGAAGGCCGGCGAACGCGCCTTGGCGCTGGGCATCGGCACGGCGCAGGTGCTGGCCATGGTGCGCACCTTCCGCGAATGCGACAGCCGCACGCCCGTCGTGCTGATGGGCTATGCCAACCCGGTGGAGCGCTACGACCTGGCGCATGGCAAGGGCGCCTTCGTGCGCGATGCATCGCAAGCGGGCGTCGACGGCGTGCTCATCGTCGACTACCCGCCGGAAGAGTGCGAGCAGTTCGCGGCCGAGCTGAAGGCGGCCGGCATGGACCTCATCTTCCTGCTGGCACCCACTTCCACCGCGAAGCGCATGGCCCAGGTCGCGCGCATCGCCAGCGGCTACGTCTACTACGTGTCGCTCAAGGGCGTCACCGGCGCCGGCCACCTGGACACGGCCGCGGTGGAACAAGCCCTGCCACGCATCCGCGAGCACGTGAAGATCCCGGTCGGCGTGGGCTTCGGCATCCGCGACGCAGCCACGGCCAAGGCCATCGGCCGCGTGGCCGACGCGGTGGTCATCGGCACCAAGGTCATCCAGGTCGCCGAAGCCCAGCCGCGCGAGCGCGTGGCCGCCGAGGTGGGCACTTTCCTGCGCGGCGTCCGCCGCGCGCTCGACGAATAAAATCCGCGCATCCCTGGAGCACGACCCCCCATGAGCTGGCTCGAGAAACTGCTGCCCCCCAAGATCCAACCGACCGACCCGACGGAACGCCGCGGCGTGCCCGAAGGCCTGTGGGTGAAGTGCCCCAGCTGCGAGACGGTGCTGTACAAGACCGACCTGGAGCAGAACGTCAACGTGTGCCCCAACTGCGGGCACCACCACCGCATCAACGCGCGCCCGCGCCTGAACGCCTTCCTCGACGCGGAAGGCCGCTGGGAGATCGGCCAGGAAGTGCTGCCGGTCGACGCGCTGAAGTTCCAGGACAGCCGCAAGTACCCGCAGCGCCTGAAGGAAGCGCTGGAAAACACCGGCGAGACCGACGCCCTGGTGGTCATGGGCGGCGCGGTGCACGGCATCAGCCTGGTGGCCGCCTGCTTCGAATTCGACTTCATGGGCGGCAGCATGGGCAGCGTGGTCGGCGAGCGCTTCGTGCGCGGCGTCGAGAGCGCCATCGAGCAGAAAGTGCCGTTCGTGTGCTTCACCGCCACCGGCGGCGCACGCATGCAGGAAGGCCTGCTGTCCCTCATGCAGATGGCCAAGACCAACGCCGCGCTCACGCGCCTGGCGCGCAAGGGCCTGCCTTACGTCAGCGTGCTGACCGACCCGACGATGGGCGGCGTGAGCGCCGGCTTCGCGTTCGTGGGCGACGTGGTGATCGCCGAGCCCAAGGCGCTGATCGGCTTCGCCGGCCCGCGCGTCATCGAGTCCACCGTGCGCGTCACGCTGCCGGAAGGCTTCCAGCGCGCCGAGTTCCTGCAGCAAAAGGGCGCGGTCGACTTCATCTGCGACCGCCGCGAGCTGCGCAAGACCATGGCCAACGTGCTGGCCATGCTGCAGCGCCAGCCGGCCGACGCGGTGATCTGAACGAAGCGCGCACGTTGCCCCGATGCGTGGCAAGCATCGGCAACCGCGCCGGGTTTGGCGATCTGCCGTTGCCCTGACGGTCGGCCAGGCACTCCTGCAATTCAGTTCGGCGGCGCGGCCGGCGGAAGGAGGTCGCGCGGGACATCGAGGGCGTCATCGCGATTGCGGGTGACGGTGTACGCGAACGCGCCGTACGCCCGGGCTTCTTGCAGGCCATGGTTCCTCACCAGCGGGTGGTCCGGCGCATAGCGTGCCAATTCCTTGCGCAGCACCCACTTCTCGGCGAGGACTTCCGCGGTCTTTTGCTCGGCTTGCTCGAGTACCGATCTCCCGCGGATGGTGAGCGACTGAAGTCTTCTGCGCAGCTCCTCGGCTTCCACCAGCCATTCGTACACTTCCCTGCTCATCTTGCCTCCCTGCTACCACCGGATTTTTGGGTCATTTTGCGCGATCGACGCATCCTCCGGCCGCCTAGACTGTCTCCGAGCTGAAGGTGCGATCGGAAATCAGGCAGCCGCCGTTCTGGCGGAACAATGGCCCAAGGCCAGGATCGAATGAGCAGTGGGTAAAGACCAAGCGCAAGTACCGGATTTCTCGACAGGGCAACCGGGCGCGCCCGAGGACCTGGAGGCATTGCGCCTGTTTGGGGCACCCGCGCTTCGCCAGCCTGCCGGCACACTGCAAGGCCTCGAATGGAGCCGCGGGCTTGCGTTGCTCACCTATGTGGCCTGCGAGCAGGGCTGGCATGCTCGCGAGCAGCTCGCCATGGTTTTGCGTCCGGACACCGAAGCGGCGACGGCGCGCAACTACCTGCGCGGCATCATCCACAAGCTTCGGCAAGCGCTTCCGGGGCTGGAAGCCCTGAGGATCGAGGAAGGCAGGATCCGGTGGGCGGGCACCAGCGACGTGATCGAATTCCGCCAAGCCGTTTCCCGTTCGGATTGGCAGCGTGCGGTCAACCTGCAGCCGCTGCCACTGCTCGACCGCATGGGGTCGGTGGGCATCCCGTTCCTGGACGAATGGATCGAGCGCGAGCGCGTTCACCTTCGATCGGCGCTGCGCCGATCTCTTCTGGCCTTGATCCTGCAGCGACAGGCTGCCGGCGGCGGCGCGGACGACTTGATGCGCCGCCTGATCGGCGACGATCCGCTGGACGAAGATGCCGTCCAGTTCGTCCTCAGCCAGGCGCGCAACTCGGTCGAGCGCCAGCTGGCTGCCACTGCGTTCCGCGCGCTTCAGCGAGGTCTCGCGGCGGACGCCGGAGAGGAACCGCTCGCATCGACGGTCCGGCTCTACGAGGAAATGCTTCATCGCGCGGACCGCCGGCGGGAGGCGGCCAGGCCGGCAGGCGAACCCGCCGGCACCGAGGCGGTGTGGAAGGCCGGCCCGCCGGCCGCGCCGGCGCCCGAAGCCGATGTGCGGGACGCGATCCCCCTGGGCCGGGCGGACGACTTCCGGAAGCTGGTGGACCTTGTCCGCCGCGACGGCGTGCGAATGATCACCGTCAGCGGTTTCGGCGGTGTGGGCAAGACCGTTCTGGCGAGATCGCTCTTCACCTGGCTTTCCAGGGAGTCGGGCGGCAGCTGCATCTGGGTCGACCTCGCGGCGGCGGAGACGCAGCAGGCCATGCTGAACGCCATCGCCCAGGAAGCCGGCCTTTCGAAACTCGAGCAGTCGGTCGAAGGCCACCTGGCGCTCTGGTTGTCGGAACGCAGCGTGGTCCTGTTCCTCGACAACGTCGAGCAGCTCGCCTTGCACGCCGCGGTGCTCAGCCGGCTTCTGCGGGCCGCGCCCGCACTGCGCATCGTGGCCACGTCGAGGGAAGTTCTCCATTTGCCCGAGGAGTACTCCTTCCACGTCACGGGCCTCGACTTCAATGGTCCGCGCTCGCCGGCGGCGCGCCTGTTCGCGCTGCACGCCGAAAGGGTGGGCTTCCAGCTGGACGCTGCGCACGAGCGCGATGTCGTCCGCCTGGTGGGTTTCCTGGAGGGACTGCCGCTCGCGATCGAACTGGCCGCCGGCTGGCTGCCTCTCTTCGGGCCGGACACGGTATTGCGGGAGCTTCAGGACAATCCTTCCTTCCTGGACGAGACCGTCGAACCCGTGGGCAGCGGCCACACCATGCGCCCGGTGCTGGCCACCGCCTGGCGCCGGCTGGTACCCCAGGAGCAACAGGCCCTTGGCAGGTTGGCCGTATTCGAAGGCGCGATCGGGCTGGGGCAAGCGCGCGAAGTCGCCGGAACGGAACTCGCGACGCTCCTGCGCCTGGTGCAGAAATCCGTGCTGCAACGCATCGACGGCTCGAGCTTCCGGCTCCATCCCCTGCTGCGCGAATTCGTGAGGATCACCGCGCCTGCGGATGCCATTTCGCAAGGCATGGAAAGCCATTGCAGTCACTTCCTCGGCAGGCTGTCGTCGATGCCGCCGCTGCGGCCCAGCTGGGACATGCCGGAAGCCGCGAGGGAAATCCTGGTCCAGGCCGAGGACCTGGTGAAGGCATGGCGGCACGCCGTCGACACCCAGCGCATCGACCTGATGGGCCCGGCCCTGGCGAATCTCTCCGTGCTGCTGCACACCGGATCCCGGCGCGAGGAAGCCCTGGCGCTTTGCCAGCATGCGCAAGGCCGCGTGCCGTTCGTGCCGATCGGCGCCGGCCTGGCCACGCTGCATGCGATGACCTTGCTCTCGCTGGGCCGCCTGGAACAGGCCCGCCGCATCGCGCAGGGCGCGCTGGCGCAGGGGGCGCAGGGGCGGGCGAAAGTCTGGCTCGAGATCTGCCTCAGTCGCCTGGACTGGATCGCCGGCGACTACCGGCAAAGCTTCGCGCATGCCAAATCCGCGCTCGAAACGGCCGAGGAAAACCACCCCGACATGAAGCTGATGGTGCTGCAGGACATGGCCATGACCCGCTACGCGCTGCGGCAGTTCGAGCAGGGGCGCGCGGAGGCGATGGAGAGCCTGCAGCTCGCGCGCGCGCAACGTGACCAGGCCTGGCAAGGCCGTGCGCTGTGTGCGCTGGGCGTCCTGTGTTCCGCGTCCGGATCGCCGGCGCAAGCGGTTCGGTACCTGCTGCAGTCACTGGACCACTTCCAGCGTCCCGAAGCGGCGTACGACCAGGGGTTTGCGCTGCGGTGCCTCAGTTACGCCTATGGCCTGGCAGGCGAGTTCGAAGCGCAGACCGCCGCTGCCGAGAGCGCCATGGCCACCTTCCGGTCCGCGGGGTACTACCATGAGCTCGGCCCCAGCCTCGTCTCGATCGGCTTTGCGCAGCAGTCCGTGGGTGAGGTGGCGCAGGCACGGGAAACGTACCTGCAGGTGCTCGAGATGAGCCGCCGGGATCGCAACGTCTCCAACATGGTCCGCTGCATCTGGCTGATCGGGCTGCTGTCGATCCCCCACGATCGGGCCAACGCGCTCCTGTTCACCGTCTTCGCCCGCGGCCACGAGGCCCTGCGCCCGCCGGACGACACCATCATCGACAGGGAACTCCGGGCTGCCGGCTTCACGCAGGAGGAAATCGACCAGGGCATCGCAGCAGCATGCGCCCTGGACATTGAAGCGGTGTGCGCGCGGATCTTCGCCGATGCCGCAGTCGCCCCGCGCTCACGGCCCGCGGCGTAACGCGGCGGCTCCCTACAGCAACTGGGACATCGCGGCGCCGAGCACCATCGACGCCACCTGCAGCACGACCAGCAGCGCCAGCGGCGACAGGTCAATGCCGCCCACCAGCGGGATCACGCGGCGGAAGGGCCGCAGCAGCGGCGCGCACAGCCGGTCGATGATGTCCACCAGCGGCGAATCCGCCTGCACCCACGACAGGATGGCGTAGGCGATCACCAGCGCCGTCATGGCCGACAGCGCCAGCCGCGCCAGCCCGAACACCGCCAGCACGAACACCGCCCCCAGCGGCGTCACGCGGTAGAACGTCGCCCACAGGATGAGGTACTGCGCCAGCTCGATGAAGTACGCGCCCACGAGGCTGGCCGTATCGGTCTTGCCCACAGGGGGCAGCACCTTGCGCAGCGGCAGCACCAGCCAGTCGGTCAGCGCGAAGACGAAGCGCCCGACGGGGTTGCCGAAAGGCACGCGCTGGTACTGCATGTACAGCCGCAGCAGGCACGCGCCGCCCAGCAGGCCCGCGGTCACGTCCAACAGGAAAGAAAGGATTTGATAGGCCATCGCCCCACCGGAGGAATCGCGTGGGATGATAGCGGCGTCATCCCCGGTACCTCTGCTTGGCCGCCGCCCTCACGCTGCAATCCCTTCCGCTGTTCCCGCTGGGTACCGTCCTGTACCCCGGCGGCCTGCTGCCGCTGCGCGTCTTCGAGGTGCGCTACCTCGACATGATCGGGCGCTGCCACCGCGCGGGCGCGCCGTTTGGCGTTGTCGCGCTCACCCAGGGCCAGGAAGTGCGCAAGCCGGGCGCCGGGCCGGAAGCTTTCGCGCAGGTCGGCACCCTGGCCACCATCGCCTCACTGGAACAGCCGCAAGCCGGCTTGATGATGATCCGCGCGCACGGCGGACAGCGCTTCCGCATCCAGTCCAGCGACCAGCTCAAGCACGGGCTGTGGGTGGCCGACGTGGAACAGGTCGAGCCCGACCATGCGGTGCCCGTGCCCGAAGACCTGCGGCCCACCGCCCAGGCGCTGGCCAACCTCGTGCAATCCCTGCGCGAGAAGGGCGCCAGCGACGAGCAGCTGCCCGTCGCCGAGCCGATGAAGCTGGACGATTGCGGCTGGGTGGCCAACCGCTGGTGCGAGCTGCTGCCTATGCCGGTGGCGCTGAAGCAGCGGCTGATGGAGCTGGACAACCCGCTGGTGCGGCTGGAGCTCGTGGCCGACGTGCTGCACCGCACGGGCATCGCTTCCTGAGGATGCGCTAGCCGCGCGGCTGGTACTCCGGCACCTGCGCGCGAAGCCACTCGCGCAGCACCCCGTCTTCGGGCAGCGCGCCGGCTGCATCAATCCAGCGCACGATGACCGCCACATCCGGCAAGGTGCTGCCCGCCTTGGCCACGCGCAGCTTGGGATGCGGCGTGGGCACCGTGGTCTCGTCGTCGGCGAGCAGTTCTTCGTACAGCTTCTCGCCGGGACGCAGGCCCGTGTAGCTGATCGGGATTTCCTGCTCGGTGTGGCCCGACAGGCGGATGAGCATGCGCGCCAGCTCGACGATGCGCACTGGTTCGCCCATGTCCAGCACGAAGATCTCGCCCGAGCTTCCCATCAGCCCGGCCTGCAGCACCAGCTGGGCCGCTTCCGGGATGGTCATGAAGTAGCGCACGATCTCCGGGTGCGTGACGGTCACCGGCCCGCCGCGCGCGATCTGCGTCGTGAACAGCGGCACGACCGAACCGCTGGAGCCCAGCACGTTGCCGAAGCGCACCGAGACGAAATGCGTCGCCGGGTACCGGGCCGCCGTGGCCTGCACCACCAGTTCCGCCAGGCGCTTGCTCGCGCCCATGACGTTGGTCGGGTTCACCGCCTTGTCGGTGGAGATCATCACGAATCGCCTGGCGCCGCACTCGCCGGCCGCGCGCGCCGCGTGCAGCGTGCCGACGACGTTGGTGCGCAGCGCCTCCACCTCGTTCAGCCGCTCCATCAGCGGCACGTGCTTGTACGCCGCCGCGTGGAACACCACCGCGGGGCGGTGCTTGCGCGCGATGGCGGAGAGGCGCTCGGGTTCGCGCACGTTGGCGGTGTAGTACAGCGCTTCCATCTGCGGATGGCTGGCGCGCAGTTCCTGCTCCAGCTGGTACACCGCGTACTCCGAGACGTCCACGCAGACCAGCCGCGCCGCGCCGAAGCGCGCCACCTGGCGGCACAGTTCGGAGCCGATGGAGCCGCCCGCACCGGTCACCAGCACGGTCTGCCCCGACATCAGGTCCGACAGGCCCGCCACGTCCAGCTGCACCGGCGCGCGGCCCAGCAGGTCCTCCAGTTCCACCTTGCGCGGGCCCGTGCCTTCGGCTTTCAGCCATTCGTCGGGCCGCGGCATGGTGAGCAGCGTGATGCCCGCTTCGGTGGCGGCGAGCAGCGCTTCGCGCCGCGCGGGCGAACCGGGAGGGCTGGCGACCAGCGCCACCTGCGCCTCGGCTTCGGCGCACGCGTCCGCCAGCGAGTCCAGGCCGCCGAGCACCGGCACGTTCTGGATGGCACGCCCCGCCTCGTTCGGCAGCGGGCTGACGATGCCGACCGGCTGCCATTGCTGCGACCCCTTGAGCGCCCGTAGGGCATCCGACGCGTCCTGCAGCGAGCCGACCACGACCAGCCGGCGCCCGGTGCCCTCGCCGATGCGCCGCTCGACCAGCGTGCGCCACACCGCGCGCGCGCCGCCCAGCAGCACCAGCGCCACCAGCGGCTGCATCAGCAGCACCGAGCGCGGGAAGTACGGCAGCCGCAGCGCGAGCACGATCGCGGCGGTGGCCGCCGCGCCCAGGGCGATGCTCAGCCCGAGCTGGCGCAGTTCGGGCAGTCCCGTGTACATCCACACGTGCCGCCAGACGCCGGTGACCAGGAAAGCCGCGGCGTAGGCGGCCACGCACCACGGCACCGACTGCCACAGCAGCGGCAGGTATTCGTCCGGCACATCGAGGTTGAAGCGCAGCCAGAAAGCGATGCCCAGCGCCAGGAGCACCAGCGCCAGATCGGCCGCGGCGGACGCCGCGCGCCTAGGCGATCGCACGGCTGGCGCGCAAGGCTTCGCGCAGGTGGACGATCACGCGTTCGAGCTGCGCGGGCGTCATGTTGGAACCGGAAGGCAGGCACAGGCCCGCGTCGAACAGCGCGGCGGACACGTCGTGGCCTTGCGCATGCGGGAAGAACGGCGCATCCGCGTAGAGCGGCTGCAGCTGCATCGGCTTCCACACGGGACGCGCCTCGATGGCGTGGCGTTCCAGCCGGCGCAGCACTTCGTCGCGCCGGCGCGCGGCAGCCTCGCCGCGCAGTACCAGGCAGGTGAGCCATCGCGTCGAATGCGAACCCTGCGGCTCGGGCATCCATCCGATGTCCGGCAGGTCCGCCAACGCATCGCGGTACGCCTCGAAAATCTCGCGCCGCCGCTGCACGCGATCGGGCAGCACCTTCAGCTGGCCGCGGCCGATGCCCGCCAGCACGTTGCTCATGCGGTAGTTGAAGCCGACCTCGCGGTGCTCGTAGTGCGGCGCCGGCTCGCGCGCCTGCGTGGACAGCTTGCGCGCGCGCGCCACCAGCGCGGCATCGTTCGACAGCAGCATGCCGCCGCCGGAGGTGGTGATGATCTTGTTGCCGTTGAAGGACAGGATGGCGGCGTCGCCGAAGCTCCCGCTGGGCCGCCCGCGCCAGCTGGCACCGAGCGATTCCGCCGCGTCCTCCAGCACCTTCACGCCGTGCCGCCGGCAGATGGGCAGCAGCGCGTCCATGTCCGCGCTCTGGCCGTACAGGTTCACCAGCACCACGCAGCGCGGCATGCGGTTCTCGCGCTTCGCCCATTCGAACGCGCGCTCCAGGGCCGCGGGCGACATGTTCCAGCTGCCGGGCTCCGAGTCGATGAACACCGGCTTCGCGCCGCAATACAGGATGGGGTTGCAGCTGCCGACGAACGTCAGCGCGGAGCAGAACACCGTATCGCCCGGCTGCACGCCCAGCAGCAGCAGGCCCAGGTGGATGGCCGCGGTGCCGGAGCTCAGCGCGGCCGCGTGGCCCATGCCGGTGGCGGCCGCGACTTCCTGCTCGAACGCATCGACGTGCGGACCCAGCGGCGCGATCCAGTTGGTTCGGAACGCCTCCTCGACAAAGGCGGTTTCCTCTTCGCCCAGGTGCGGCGACGACAGCCAGATGCGTGCGGCCAGCTCGCGGCTGTGGATCAGGTCCACGGGGCGGCCTGCGTCGTCCACCACCGGCACGTGCGAGATGCGGTGCTGCTCCATCAGCTGCCGCGCCTGCGCGGCGTCGGCGCTGGCGTGCACCGTGAGCGGCTCGCGCGCGGGCAGTTGCGCCAGCGTGGCCTGCTCGCCGAGCGAGGCCAGCACCGCGCGGCGCAGGTCGCCGTCGGTGACCGTGCGGCGCAGCACGCCGGCTTCGTCCACGGCCAGCAGGATGCCCTCGCCTTCGCGGTCCATGCGGTCCACGGCGTCGCGCCAGCGCAAGGCCAGCGACACCAGCAGGCGGGCGATGGCGGGTTCAGTAGGCATTGGCTTTGTCCAGCAGTTCGGGCGGCAGCGGCACGCCGGCCAGCAGCTTCGCGATACGCTCGCCGGCGTGGCCGTCGCCATAGACGTTGGCCGGCGCGAAACGGCCGCGGTCCAGCGCCCGGCGCAACGCGCCGGCGATCGAAGCGCGATCCGCTTCGCACTCGAGAGTGTTCGCGTTGCGCTGCCGCAGCCGCTGGCGCGAACCGATGTTCACCACCGGCGTGCCCGACGACGCGGCTTCGATGATGCCGGACGACGAGTTGCCCGCCAGAACATCGGCTTGCGCGAGCGCATCGAGATAGTCGTTGCGCGGCAGATGGGTGATGAGATGCAGCTTGCCGCCCGCGGCGGCCTCCGCTTTCGCGAGGATGGCGCCGGACCCCGCATCCGCGTTCGGCGCCAGCCACACGATATGGCGGTCGCCCGCGGTTTCGCGCAAGGCTTGCAGCAGCGCATCGGCCTGCTCTCCCGCCTGCGCGGCTTCCTGCACGACAGGGTGGAACAGCACCAGCACGTAGCGGGCGTCCGCGGGCAATCCAAGTTTTGCGAGGACGTCGGCGCGCGCGCGGTCCGGCCGCGACGCGATGTCGTCCAGGCTGGGCGCGCCGACCACGTGCACGTTGGCCGGGACTTCGCCCATGCGCACCACGCGGTCGCGCGATTCCTCGGTACCCACCAGGTGCAGGTGGGCCAGCTTGGTGATGGCGTGCCGCACGGGCTCGTCCACGGTGCCCGAGCGCTCGCCGCCGTGCAGGTGCGCGATCGGGATGCCCAGGTGCAACGCCGCGATGGCGCCGGCCAGCATCTCGCCGCGGTCGCCCAACAGCAGCACCATGTCCGGCCGCTGCTCCTGCAACGCCGAAGTGAAGCCGAGCAGCGCCTGCCCGATGGCGCGCGACATGGCGGCGGGCGAACGGTCGTCGATGTCCACCGGCACCCGGGCCCACACGGGCAGGCCGGAGGCTTCGATTTCCTTCACCGTGCCGCCGAACGCCGCGCTCAGGTGCATGCCGGTGACGAGCACGCCGACCTGCACACCCGCCGTCGCGTTCAGGCGCTGCAGCGTGGATGCCATCAAGCCGAAGTCGGCACGCGTGCCGCTGACGTAGGCGATGCGGCGAGGTGCGCTCATGCGCCGCCTTCCAGCATCGGCCATTGCAGCGGCATGTCGGCCGGCACGGCTTCGCGCAGCTTGCGGCCCTGCAACTGCTCCAGCGCGTCGGGCGCGATGCCGGTGCCGGGGCGGCGCAAGGCCAGGTCGGCCGCCTGCAGCACGTGGCCCGCCGGCAGGTCGCGCGTGCTCACCACGCTGCGGCGCGCGACGGCGCGCGTGTTCTCTTCCACCGGGTGCGGGCGCTTGATGCCGTCGCCCAGCATGGGCTCCAGCGTTCGGATGGCGCGCACCATCACCGCGAACTCCCCGGGATCGGCGGAAGCGACGTGGTCGGGGCCCGGCAGCGACTTGTCCACCGTCAGGTGCTTCTCGATCACCGTCGCGCCGAGCGCGATGGAAGCCAGCGCGGCCTCCGGGCCCTGGCTGTGGTCCGAGTAGCCGACGGGCGTCCCCGGAAACGCCGCCGCCAGCGCGCCGATCGCGCGCAGGTTCAGTGCCTCGGCGGGCGCGGGATAGGCGGACGTGCAATGCAGCAGCGCCAGGGCCGGCTGCGCCTTCGGCGCGCCGCTGCGTGCCCAGACGCCCTGGATCCAGCCGACCGCGGTGCGCACTTCGTCCAGCGTGGCCATGCCGCTGGACAGCAGCAGCGGCAGCCCCGTGGACGCGGCTTTCTCCAGCAGCTGGCGATGCGTCAGCTCGCCCGACGGCAGCTTGATGCGCCGCACGCCGAGCGCCACGAGCTGGTCGACCGCGTGCACCGAGAACGGCGTGGAGAAGAACTCGATGCCGATGCGCGCGCAATGCGCCGCCACCTGGCGGTGGCCTTCGTCGCTGAGCTCCAGCGCCTTGACCATCTCGAACTGGCTGGTGGCGCCGGTGTTGGTGCGCTGGTAGTCGGCGGTGGGCGCGGACGCCGTCACCACGTCTTCGGCGCGGAAAGTCTGGAACTTCACCGCGTCGGCGCCGGCGGCGCGCGCCGCGTCGGCGAGCGCGATGGCCAGTTGGGGATCGCCGTTGTGGTTGACGCCCGCCTCGGCGATGACGAAGACACGCTGCGCTTTCATGGCCGGGACTGTAGCTTGCGTTGCTGGAACAACCACTGCGCGAGGGCGAAGTCCTGCGCGTCGTCGATGTCGATGGAGCGCTCGCGCGGCATCACGCTGGGCAGGATGGAAACGCGCCAGAACCCATCGCGCACGGCGCGCGGCAAGGCGGCACGTTGCCACACGTACACGGCGCCATTGAGGCCCCACACGGCAGGCACGTCCTGCCGGCGCGCGGCGCCCTCGCCTTTGCTCAGGTGCAGCAGGCCGTCCGGGCCGGCTTCCGCCAGCGAGTAGTACGGGTTGTGCGAAGGCTCGCACACGGAGACGACGAGGTCCGCGCGGCCCGCCAGGTCGAGCGCCGCCTCGATGTCGGCGGGCAGGCGCAGCGGCGACGTCGGCTGCAGGTCGACGACGGTGCCGATCCGCAGGCCACCCGCTTCGAGATGCTGCAACAGATGCTCGATGACGGGCAGCTTGCCGGCGGCATCGCTCGCCAGTTCGGCCGGACGGCGGTACGGCACGATGGCGCCCGCTTGTTCGGCCACCCGTGCGGTCTCGTCGTCGTCGGTGGAAACGTAGACCGCCTCGATGCGCGGACACGCCAGGGCCTGCTCGATGGTGTGCGCGATCAGCGGCTTGCCGTCGAACGGCAGGACGTTCTTGCGCGGCAGTCCCTTGCTGCCGCCGCGCGCGCAGACGGTGGCGATGGTCTTCATCGCTTCACTCCATGGATCAGAAGGTGCCGGATCCAGTGCGCGCCATCGGCTTCCGTGTGCGCGGACTCCTCGATGCGTTCCACGTCCCAGCCGTCGATGAGCGCGGGGACTTCTTCGCGCGCCGTGAAGCGCGTGGCACCGTAGCCTTTCAGCGGCCCCTCGCCGCACGCCCACATGCCGCGGCCGGCGGGCTCGCCCGTGCCCTCGCCCCAGCAACCGCGCGCGAACGTGCGGCTGAAGAGGCGGCCGCCAGGCTTGGTGACGCGCGCGAGTTCACGGTAAGCCTGCGCCGCTTCGTCGAAACCGCTGTAGCAGATGGCGACCACGTCGATGACGGCGTCGAAGCTGGCATCGGGGTCAGGCAAGCGCAGCAGATCGCCGGTGCGCACCTCGCCGCCAGCCTGCCGCCAGCCGGGACACTCGGCATCCAGCCTTTCGCCGCACAGCCGAACGGCTGTGTCGGAGCGATCCAGCCCGGTGACGGAAAAGCCTTCGCGCGCCAGGAACCACAGGTTGGCGCCGGTGCCGCAGCCCACTTCCAGCATTCGCACGCCGGCGCGCGGCGCCGCGCGGCCGTAGTGGCCCATGGCGAAGCGGACCACGTCCTCGCCGGGGTAGCGTCCCCAGGCGCGTTCGCGGTACACCTGTTCCCAGACGGGATCCCAAGCCATGGCGACTAGACCCTCCTGTGAAAGATCGGCCGATCCGGGTGCGCGGCCAGTTCGGCGGGAAAGAGCTTCTTCACTTGCGAGTAGCGCTCCTCGTCGAAGACCCACCAGCCCGTGCGGTAGAGCCAACGGCCGGCGCCGAAGCCCCCTTTGAAGTACAGCAGCGAATTGTCGGGCCGCCGGTCGCTGCCCCCGCCCAGGTAGAGGCACTGCAGGCCCGACGCCCGCGCGGACAAGGCCGCCTGGTGCAGCACGAAAGTGGCCGCCCCGCATTGTCTTCCCGCGGCCGTGCTGCCGGCGAGGTGGTATTCGCGCACACCGCGGCCGTCCAGCACGAGGGCCGCCGCGAGCCAGTCGTCCGGTTGGCCGGCGGCCGTGCACAGCGCCAGCCGTGCGCCGGGAATGGCGGCGAGGTGCCGGAAGTAGCTGTCTTCGAAAAGGAACGACGGATCGGCTTGCAGCGCGATCATCGCCGCGCGATAGAAGGCCCCGAAACGGGGAACGGCATCGGCGAGCGGTACTTCCCGGTAGGCGATGGGCGCGCGGTCCGCCTTCTTCAGGACCTGCCGGACGCGAGGCGCATAGCCGGCCGGAAAGTCGGTGGACAGGTCCACCATCACCACCTCCCGGTTGTCCTCGACGTGGCCGCCGTAGTGGCGCTCGTTGCGCAGCACCGGGTGGAAGCGGATGTACTCCACCACCACGCCGTGACCGCGCATCCACTCGGCGTAGGCCTGCCAGGCAGCGCGCAGGAATTCCCCATCGTCGCTGCTGCTCAACGGGCCGCCGTAGCCATAGGGCGAGCTCGCGTCGCGCCACTCGGTGCCGGGCACCCGGCCGAGGTGCGGGGCATGCAACCATGTGGCGCCACCGTCCCGGAACACGAGATAGGCGGTTTCCACGTCCGGCACGCGACGCGCCTCGGCCTCGATGTACCCCGGCTGCAAGGTCGCGGGCAGCAGGGGCAGCGGCAGGCCGCCCAGCAGCGCCTCGGCTTCGGACGCGCTGACGCGCTCAATGCCCACGCGTGGCCTCCTGCAGCTGGCGCAGGACGTCGGTGACGCGCTGGGTGGCGGCACCGGGCGCCTGCGGCGCAGCCACCGCGACGGGTCGCGTCTTCAACGCTTGCGCGATGTCCCGCTCGCCCGATTCACGTTGCGCGATGCCCATCGCGGCGTAGGGACTGAGGTGATCGAGGATGGAGCCGCGCAACTGCGTGACGGGCTTGCCGGCCAGCGAAGCTTCGACACCCACCGTGGACACCGTGACGAACACTTCGTCGCTGGCGTGCAGGCAGGCATGCAAGGGCATGGCCCGCGTGCTTACGCGGATGCGCGCGTGGCCGGGATCGTCCATCACGGGCTCGCTGGGATGGCGGCGCACCCACAAGGCCAGGCCGGGATCGCGTTCCACCGCATCGATCAGCGCGCGCTCCAGCCGCCGCGGCAGCTCGGGATCGCCCGTCCCGGCGATGTCCGGGATGTGCACCGGCTCGGGTGACGAGGCATACAGCAGCACGTGCAAGCGGTCCCAGCCTGCTTCGTGCCGCAGCGCACGGCCTTGCTCGCGCATCGCCGGATCATTGACCGTGTCGAAAGCGGGATTGCCGGTGACGTGCACCTGCGCCGCCGGCCGTCCCGCTGCAATGAAGGTTTGCCGAATCGGCTCGTTGAGCACGCACAGCGCATCGGCGAAATCGGGCCGTGCCAATCGCTCGCGCTCGTGCTGGCCGAACAAGTCGAGCAGGCAGGCCGATGGCACGCCGCGGCGGCGGGCCGTGAGGATGGCCGCTTCTTCGGCGCGCGGTGAATTCGTCGCGACCACCAGCGCGGGTTGCACGCGATCGAACACGCGCTCGATTGCCGAGAGAGGCAGGAAGGCCTGGCGCCCGTATTGCGCGTAAGCCCGCGCAGCCGGCTCGGCGCCCAACCGGTCCTCCAGGTCCGCATAGGACAAGCCGAGGTAGGCCACCGATTCCTCGTGGTCCGCCGCGGGCACCTGCAGCTGCGCGGCCATCCGCTCACCGTGCCCGCGGGCGCGGACGTCGCCGGGCTGCAGCAGGTCGCGGAACCCCAGCATGTCGATGCCGGCCTGGCGCACTGCAGGCGCCGCTGTGGTCAGCGCCAGATACACGGGCCGCGCGAGCCCCAGCGCGCGCACGCGCTGCGCCACCGGCAGCAGCGCATTGACGTGTCCGCCGCCGTAGGAAACGAACAGCCAGGTGGGCAGCGCCGTCACGCGGAATCTCCCGCGGTGCCTTCCCACAGCGCCAGCGCGGCGAGCGCGCGCAGCTCGCGCGTGCGGTTGGCACGGCCGTCGCGGTGCTCTTGCAGCATGTGCTCCACCATCTCCGGGCGGAACAGCCGCTGCAGCAGGCCGCTGCCGCGCAGCGTCTGCGCCAGCCAGCCGTGCAGCTCGTGGCGGAACCATTCGCCCACCGGCACGGTGAACATCTGCTTCTTGCGGTACGCCAGGTCATGGCCGATCAGCGGCTCGGCGGCGCGCTTGTACCAGTGCTTCTTGTCGCCGCCAGCGGAGAGCTTGGTCGCGCCGCGCGAGCGGAACGCAAACTCCATCACCCGCCAATCCAGGAAGGGCGTGCGCGCCTCGATCGACACCGCCATGCCCATGCGGTCGGGCTTGACCAGGTTGTTGCCCGACAGCAGCAGCTGCATGTCCAAATACAGCGCCTGGTTCACGCGGTCGTAGTGCCCGGCCTGCTCGAACCAGGGCCGCGCCGCCACTTCGTAGCTGTCGATGGACGCCAGTTCGCGCGCCACCGCCGGCTGGTACAGCGCCGTCTTGTCCGCCGGGGTGAACAGCGAAATGGAATCGAAATAGCGGCGGCGGAATTCTTCGCCGGGCAAGGCGGCGACGCCGGGCTGCGCGAAGAAGTCGGCGTACTTCTCATAGCCCGCGAACAGTTCGTCGCCGCCGTCGCCGGTGAGCACCACCTTGACATGCTTCGCCGCGAGTTCGCTCACGCGCAGCGTGGGCATGAAAGACGCGTCGCCATGCGGCTGGTCCAGGTGCCGCAGCACGAAAGGCCAGCGATCCAGCATGTTCAGTTCGGCGACTTCGCTGGTGTGGTCGCAGCCGAAGCGTTGCGCGGCCTGCGCCGCGAACACCGACTCGTCAAAGCGCGGGTCGGCGAAACCGATGCAGAACGTCTTCACCGGCTCGCGCACATGGCGCGCCATCAGGCCCACGATGGTGGCCGAGTCCACGCCGCCGGAAAGAAACGCGCCCCACGGCACGTCGGCGCGCAGGCGGATGCGCGTGGCGTCGTCCAGCAGCGCCATGAATTCGGCCGACCAGTCCTCGAAGCGATGGTCCTGCTCCCGCTGCGCCGACAGGTCCCACCAGCGCTGCACCTGCACGCCGGCGCCGCGGGTGAACTTCATCCAGGTGCCCGGCATGACGTGGCGGACGCCCTGCCACACGGTCCACGGCGGCGGCACGTAGTTGAAGGTCAGGTAATGGTGCACCGCCTCCAGGTCCAGCTTCGGCGCGACACCCTGCTCGCGCAGCACCGGCAGCATGGCCTTGATCTCGGAAGCGAACAGCACCTGCCGGCCGTCGTCGCACCAGTACAGCGGCTTGACGCCGATGCGGTCGCGCACGAGGTACATCGCGTCCTCGCGCGCGTCGTCGATGGCGATGGCGAACATGCCGTTCAGCCGCCGCAGGAAGGCGATGCCTTCGCGCTCGTACAGGCGCAACAGCACCTCGGTGTCCGATCCGGTGCGCAGCTGCACGCCTTCGCGCCGCAGTTCTTCGGCGAGCTCGACGTAGTTGAAGATCTCGCCGTTCTGCACCAGCGCCACCCGGCCGTCGTCGGAGACGAAAGGCTGGTGGCCGCCCGCGATGTCGATGATCGAAAGACGCCGGTTGCCCAGCACCACGCCGCGGCCTTGCGGTTGCCAGACGCCTTCGTCGTCAGGCCCGCGATGGCGCAGCGAAGCCGCCATGGCCGCCACCTGCGCCGGCGCGAGCGCCTGCCGCGCGCGATGCCACTGGCCGAAGATGCCGCACATTCAGTTGGCTCCCGCGCCGCCCAGGCGGCGCAGCGTCATCCAGAGGATGCGCAGGTCGGCGATGAAGCCGGGCGCGCGCGCATATGCGAGGTCCGCGGCCAAGCGCTGCTCGGGCGTGGCCTGGGAGCGCAACGTGGCCTGTGCGAGACCCGTGATGCCGGGGCGAACGGCGCAGCGCTGCTGCCAGTCTTCGGGCCGGTAGTCGGCCTCTTGCGAAGGCAGGTCAGGCCGAGGGCCCACCAGGCTCATGTCGCCGCGCAACACATTCACCAGTTGCGGCAGTTCGTCGATGCTGCTGCGGCGCAGGAACCGGCCCACGCGCGTGATGCGCGGGTCGCCGCTGCTCGTCCACGCCGGGCCGCGCTGCGGCGCGTCGGCCACCATGCTGCGGAACTTGAGCATGCGGAACGGCTGTCCGCCGCGGCCCACGCGCATTTGCCGGAACAGCACCGGCAAGCCGCTGTCGGCCGCGACGGCAACCGCCGCCGCCAGCAGCACCGGCGAAAGCACCACGAGCGCGACGGCCGCCACCACGATGTCGAACAGCCGCTTCATGCGCGCCGCGGCAGCGAGCCGGCGATGGCTTCGATGGCCGCGGCGATGCGGCGCTGGTCGGCCGCCATTTCGGCGGGCGTGCGACGCGCGAGTTGCGCTTCGGTCTCGCGCAACGCCTGCACCTCGCGTTCGAAGACACCCTCGCCTTCGCGGTGGAAGGTGCGCGAGAGGATCACCGCCTGCGAGCCCAGGCGCGCATGTTCGGCGAGCACGTCGCGGCCCGGCAGCAGGCCTTCGTCCAGCCGCGCGACGCCGCCGAAACCGAAACGCAGGCCCTGCGCCTTGACGGCCGTCGCCGCGCGCTCGACCAGCCCACGCGCCAGCGGCTCGAACATGAAGCGCAGGCCCAGCGAGAGGTGCAGGTCGTTCAGGCCGACGAACACTTCCCGCAGGCCGGGCGTGTCCACCCATTGCGGCAGCGTGTCAAGCGCTTCGCCGGTTTCCAGCAGCGCGACGATGGGCACGAGGCCGTTCACCAGCGCCGCGAACTCGCGCACCTCGGCGGCTTGGCGGAACATCGGCAGCATCACCAGGTCGGGCCCTTGCGCCAGCACCGCCTGCAGTTCATCCGGCGTGCCGGGGTTCAGCGGGTTCACGCGCACCATCAGCCGGCTGCGGCGCGCCGCATCGCGCACGCGGCCGACGTCTTCCAGCGCGTGGCGGCTGATGAAGGTGTCGCGGCCGGCCTGGCGCTCGGCCTTGCCCAGCCTTTCCAGGTCCACGAACAGCCGGATGCCTTCGATGGCATCGCAGCGGCGCGCGAACGCGGGGTCGTTCGTGATCTGCAGCAGGTCGAGCATGGGGAACCCGAAATTATCGCCGCAGGGCGTGCCGCAGCTCGGGGCTGCGCCAGAGGGAAAGCAACAGCACGGCCGAGCCGGCCGCGGCGGCCGCGAGCAGGCCGAAGACGGGCGACTCGGGCCGCAGCGCGGGCCAGGACCACGACGCCGCGCCCACCAGCACCAACCCCGCCAGCGGCCACGCCATGGCGGCCCACGGCAGCCAGCCCGCCACCGCGCGGCCCAGCGACCAGAGGCACACGGCGGCCACCAGGGTGTACCCCGCGTTGAGCACCTGCATCAGCCACAGGCCGTCGGTGACGCCCACCGAAGCGGCCGCCAGCACCAGCAGCAGCGCCACGGCATACGCCGCGGCGGCGGATCGCATCCGGCGTTGCGCTGCCAGCGCGGTGAGCGCCACTGCCGTCACCGCCTGCGGCAGCAGGCCCCAACTGCCCGCCAGGCCCCAATGCGCCACCCGCGTCACCGCTTCCGCGGGCATGCGGCCCCATCCGAACAGCAGGCGGGCGACGGCGTCGCTGCCGAACACCAGGCCGGCGATGGCGGCGCAAGCCAGGCACCACGCCAGCGCGAACGCCTGCCGCATCGCCGCTTCGGGCCGCGGCGGCGACTCCGCGAACGCACGCGCGATCGCCGGGAAAGCCAGCGAAGCGACCAGCTGGATCGCCAGCACCAGCGGCAGCTCCACCAGCTTCCAGGCGTAGTTGAAGGTGGCCAGCGCGCCCTCGCCCGCCAGCGAGGCAGCCGAGCGGGCGGCGAACGGCAGCGCCAGCGGCAGGCCGGCCCCCAGCAAAGCCCACAGCCAGACGGGAAACGGCGGCGTCGCGGAGGTTTCGGCCGCGCCTCTCTCGCCCGCCGGGTGCCGCCAGAACAGCCAGACCAGGCGCAGCAGCATGGCGGCCAGCAGCGCGATGCCGAGCGCAGTCACCGCGCCGGAAGCCCCGGTGTGGCTGCCGGCCCAGGCCAGGCCGCAGATCAGGACCGCGTTGACGACCAGGTTGGCACCGTAGAGCCCGGCGAAGTCGCGCTCGTGCTGCAGCCGGGTGGCCCACAGCGAAGCGAGCAGCGCGGCGGGCACGGCCAGCGCGCTCCACACCATCGCGTGCGAAGCCACCGGCCGCAGGGTCTCGGGCACGCCGGCCACCAGCCAGCGCGTGGCCGGCTCGCGCGCGACCACCAGCGCCACGGCCAGCAACAACCCGCCGCCGACCAGCCAGGCCGCCACCCGGCGCTGCAGCCCTGCAATCGCCTGGGGAGTGGCCGCCGCCCAGGCCGGCAACAGCACATAAGCCAGCGCCCCGCTGGCCAGCACCGAGGCCACCCAATCGGGCAGCGCGATGGCCAGCACGGCCAGGTCGGCCAGCCCGCTGTTGCCGAAAGCGGCGGCCAGCGTCGATTCGCGCACGACGCCCAACAGCCGGCTGGCCAGCAGCAGGGCCAGGGACAGGGCACCGGCGCGGAGGAACATGCCCCGGATTATCCGTAGCACGACGGGAGCCGCCCCGCCGAAAAACTAGAATCGGCGGTTTGCCCCGCGCCTGACCCGCCCTCCTTCATGTCCCAGCCGAACACGCCCGCCCAGCCGGCCCCCGCCGCCGACGAGAACCAGCTGATCGCCGAGCGCCGCGAGAAGCTCAAGGCGCTGCGCGAAGCGCAGAAGAACGGCGGCCCCATCGCCTTCCCGAACGACTTCAAGCCCGCCGACCATGCGGCGGCGCTGCACTCGGCGCACGGGGAGAAAGCCGCCGAGGCGCTGGAAGCCGAAGGCACCGTCGCCAAGGTGGCCGGCCGCATGATGCTCAAGCGGGTGATGGGCAAGGCCAGCTTCGCCACCCTGCAGGACCAGACCGGCCGCATCCAGGCCTACGTCACCCGCGACGCGGTTGGCGAAGAGACCTACGCCGCGTTCAAGCACTGGGACCTGGGCGACATCGTCGGCGTCGAAGGCAAGCTGTTCAAGACGCGTACCGGCGAGCTGTCGCTGCACGCCACCGGCATCCGCCTGCTGACCAAGAGCCTGCGGCCCATGCCGGACAAGTTCCACGGCGTGGCCGACCAGGAGGTGAAGTACCGCCAGCGCTACGTCGACCTGATGACCGACGAGGAAGCGCGCAAGCGTTTCGTCGCGCGCAGCAAGGCCGTCAGCGGCATCCGCCAGTTCATGGTGGACCACGGCTTCCTGGAGGTGGAGACGCCCATGCTCCACCCCATCCCCGGCGGCGCCAATGCCAAGCCCTTCGTCACGCACCACAACGCGCTGGACCAGGAGATGTTCCTGCGCATCGCGCCGGAGCTGTACCTCAAGCGCCTGGTGGTCGGCGGCTTCGAGCGCGTGTTCGAGATCAACCGCAACTTCCGCAACGAAGGCATCTCGGTCCGGCACAACCCCGAGTTCACGATGATGGAGTTCTACGCGGCGTACTGGAACTACCGCGACCTGATGGACTTCACCGAGGCGCTGGTGCGCGACGCCGCGCAAAAGGCCGTGGGCACGCTGCAGCTGTCGTACGGCGGCAAGCCGGTGGACCTGGCCCAGCCGTTCGCGCGGCTGACCATTCCCGAAGCCATCGTGAAGCACACCGAGGCGGGCGACAACGTCGGCAACCGCGACTGGCTCATTGAACAGCTTATCGCCATCGCGGTAGGCGCGCGACTTGTCCACGCCAATGCCGAAACCAACAAGCAGATCGCGAAATCCAGGGCCGACTTGGAGAAGCGCAGCTTGGCGGGCTTGCAAGTCATGTACTTCGAGGAGATGGTGGAGGAAAAGCTCTGGGAGCCCACCTTCATCATGGAGCACCCGACCGAGATCTCGCCGCTGGCGCGCGCCAACGACGAAAGGCCCGAGGTGACGGAACGCTTCGAGCTGTACATCACCGGCCGCGAGTTCGGCAACGGCTTCTCCGAGCTGAACGACGCCGAGGACCAGGCCGCTCGCTTCAACGCCCAGGTGGCCAGCAAGGACGCCGGCGACGACGAGGCGATGTACTTCGACCACGACTTCGTGCGCGCGCTGGAATACGGCATGCCGCCCACCGGCGGCTGCGGCATCGGCATCGACCGGCTGATGATGCTGCTGACCGACAGCCCCAGCATCCGCGACGTGATCCTCTTCCCCGCCCTGCGCCGGGAGTGACGCGATGAAGTCCGCTGCCGCAGGGCGCGGCATCGGCATCGATTTCGGCACCTCGAACTCCGCCGTTGCCGCGCTGGACGCCAATGGCGCCGCGCGCCTCGTGCGGCTGGAAGGCGAAGCCACGCACCTGCCCACCGCGGTGTTCTTCAACGCCGAAAGCCGCAGCATCCACTTCGGCCGCGAGGCGGTGCGGCTGTACCTGCAGGGCGTGGACGGGCGGCTGATGCGCTCGCTCAAGAGCCTGCTGGGCAGCAGCCTGCTGCAGGAGAGGACCGCCGTGCCCGAAGGCGTGATCAGCTTCCAGGACGTGATCTCGCGCTTCCTGAGGGAGCTGGGTGCGCGGGCCGCGCAGGAGCTGGGCGGGCTGCCGCCGCGCGTGACCATTGGCAGGCCGGTGCATTTCGTCGACGACGCGCCCGAGCGCGACCGGCAGGCACAGGCCAGTCTGACGGAGGCCGCGCTGGCGGCAGGCTTCGCCGAAGTCGGCTTCGAGCTGGAACCCATCGCCGCTGCCTTCGACTACGAGCGCCGCATCGACCGCGAGCAGCTGGTGCTGATCGTGGACATCGGCGGCGGCACGTCGGACTTCACGCTGGTGCGGCTGGGGCCGCAGCGCGTGAAGCACGCGGACCGCCGCGGCGACATCCTGGCCACGACCGGCGTGCACATTGGCGGTACGGACTACGACCGGCGCCTGAGCCTGGAAGAAGTGATGCCGCTGCTCGGCTTCCGCCATCTCGGGCCGCAGGGGCGTGAGGTGCCCAGCCCGGTGTTCTTCGACCTGTCGACGTGGCACCTGATCAACTGGCTGTATTCGGCCAAGGCGATGCGGCAGGCGCAGGACCTGCGCACGAACTACAGCGACCCGCACCTGCACACGCGCCTGATGACCGTCCTCGCGGAGCGGCTGGGGCACCGCATCGCCGCCGAGGCGGAAACCGCCAAGATCCGCGCGTCGGTCGACGACGCGCCCACGGCGATCGCGCTGGATGAAATCGAGCAGGGGCTGGCGGCGCAACTCACGCCTGCCGGAATGGCACAGCACCTCGATGCCTTGCTGCAGCAGGTGCTGGGCAGCGCGCACGAGTGCGTGAAGCTGGGTGGTGTGGCCGAATCCGCCGTCGATGCCGTCTACCTGACCGGCGGCTCCTCGGCGTTGCGGCCTTTCCAGGCCGCGCTGCGCGAAAGCTTCCCACAGACACGCATCGTGGAAGGCGACCTGTTCGGCGGCGTCGCCTCGGGCCTCGCCTACGCCGGCGCGCTGGCGCGTTAGACCGGCAGCAGCCGCAGCGACTGCATGTAGTGCGGGCTGGTCATCAGCTCGTCCCAGCCCAGCGCGGGCGCGACGGGCAGCAGCGCCAGGCGGCGCTGTTCGGCGGCGGCGTCGGGCCGCCACTGGCCCTTTTTCATCGCAGCGGCCAGGCCCTCGAGCAATTCGTCCACCGCGCGGCCTTCGCCGACCGACTGGTTGCACAGCAGCACCATGTCGCAGCCGGCCTGCAGCGCCACCACCGCGGCTTCGGTGTAGCTGACCGTGCGGCCCTCGATCTGCCGCGCGCCTTCCATGCTGAGGTCGTCGCTGAAGATGGCGCCGGCGAAGCCCAGGCGGCCGCGCAGGATGGCTTGCAGCCACCGGCTGGAGAAGCCGGCGGGGCGCGGGTCGACCTTGGGATAGACCACGTGCGCGGGCATCAGGCTGGTGAGCGTGGTGCTCAGCCAACCGTAGGGGGCGGCGTCGTCGGCCAGGATGGCCTTGAGGCTGCGGTTGTCGACCGGGATGTCGGTGTGCGAGTCGGCCTTGACGAAGCCGTGGCCGGGGAAATGCTTGCCGCAGTTGGCCACGCCGGCCTGCAGCAGGCCGTGCATCAGGCTCTTGGCCAGCATCGCAACGACGCGCGCGTCACGGTGGAAAGCGCGGTCGCCGATCACGCCGCTCTCGCCCCAGTCGAGGTCCAGCACCGGCGTGAAGCTGAAGTCCACCCCGCAGGCGCGCAGCTCGGCGCCGAGCACGTACCCCGCGGCGGTGGCGGCGTTGGTGGCGGCCAGCGCGTCGCGCATCCACATCTCACCCAGCGCGCGCATGGGTGGCAGGTGGGTGAAACCGTCGGTGCGGAAACGCTGCACGCGGCCGCCTTCGTGGTCCACGCAGATCAGCACGTCGGGCCGCACCGACTTGATGTCGGCGCACAGCTGCGAGAGCTGGGCGCGGTTCTGCCAGTTGCGCCCGAACAGGATCAGGCCACCGGTCAGCGGATGTTCCAGGCGGCGGCGGTCGGTGCCGGTGAGTTCGGTGCCTGCGATGTCCAGGACGATGGGGGCGTGTTCGCTCATGTTGGATCCAGGTGTTCGACGACCACGAAGCTGGCCGCGTAGTCGGTTTCGTCGGTGACGCTGACGTGCGCCTTCAGGCGCCTGGCTTCGAACCAGGCCTTGAGTTCGCCGTGCAGCACGATCACGGGCTGGCCGCTGGGCAGCTTGCCCACTTCGCAATTGCGCCAGGTCATGGGCATGCGCATGCCCATGCCCACCGCCTTGCTGAAGGCTTCCTTGGCCGAGAAGCGCGTGGCCAGGTAACGCACGCCGCGTTCGGGCCAGCGCTGGCTGCGCGCCTGCCAGGTGGCGAATTCGCCTTCGGCCAGGATGCGGCGCGCGAAGCGGTCGCCGTGCTTTTCCAGCGATTCGCGGATGCGGCGCACGTCGCACACGTCGGTGCCGATGCCGAAGATCAAGCGCGCTCCGCTTTCAGGGGAATGCGCGGGCTATGCACGCGAGGTACTCGCGCACGGCACCCGTGTAGCCGAGCTCCAGCGCGTCGGCGATGAAAGCGTGGCCGATGGACACTTCCTGCACGCCAGGCACGGCGCGCAGGAAGTCGGTGAGGTTGTCGCGGTTGAGATCGTGGCCGGCGTTGATGCCCAGGCCGGCCGCGCGCGCGGCGCGCGCGGCCTCGGCGAATTGCGCCAGCACTTCGGCCTGCCGCACCGTGCCCCACGCGCGCGCGTAGCTCTCGGTGTACAGCTCGATGCGGTCGGCGCCCACCGCGCGGACGGCGGCCATCAGCTCCGGCCGCGGGTCCATGAAGAGGCTGACGCGCACGCCCAGCGAGCGCGCCTCCTCGATCACGGGACGCAGGCGACCGGCATCCTTCGGGAAGTCCCAGCCGTGGTCGCTGGTGAACTGGTCTTCGCTGTCCGGCACGAAAGTGCACTGGTGCGGCCGAAGGCGCCGCACGAAGTCCATGAGGTTGTGGAAGGGGTTGCCTTCGATGTTGTACTCGGCGCCGCCGTGGTGGGCGACGAGTTCGCTCAGCGCGGGCACGTCGTCGCCGCGGATGTGGCGCGCGTCGGGGCGCGGGTGCACGGTCACGCCTTGCGCGCCGGCCTCCAGGCACAGCTGAGCGGCGCGCACGACGCTGGGGATGCCCAGGTGGCGCGTGTTGCGCACCAGCGCGACCTTGTTGAGGTTGACGGACAGCGCCGTCTTCGTCGGGTTCATAGGGCTTGCAGGTCCAGCATCAGCTGGCGCGTGCGCAGGGTGGAGACGCCGCAATGGTAGTGCAGCAGGTGGCGCAGCTGCGGCTTCAGCTCCTGCAGCCCGGCGGCGGCGCGCAGCGTGGCTGTGAACGGCGCGGAGTCGTCCAGCGCGGCCTGCAGCGCCAGCCACTGCGCGCCTTCCAGGCTGGCGCGTTCGGCGTCGGGGGCGGCGGCGACCAGTCCGGCTTCCGGCACGAGCGAGTAGCGCTCCTGCGCTTGCAAGGGCGCCATGGCCAGCGTCTGCACGTCCAGCGACGGCAGGTGCCCCGCTTCGCGCAGCAGGAGCAGCTCGAAGGCGCGCAGCGCCGGCTCCAGCGCCTCGCCGTGTTCCGACGCCAGCACCTGCACCGCGGTGGCATACGCGTCGAACAGCCGCGGGTGCGGGTCGTCGCGCGGCAGCAGGCGCAGCAGCAGCTCGTTCAGGTGGTAGCCGGCCAGCAGCGCGTCGCCGGTGGGCATGACCTGGCCGCCGACCCACTCGGCCGACTTCAGCGTGCGGATCTCGGCGTCGCCGCCGAAAGCCAGTCGCAGCGGCTGCAGGGGCAGCAGCACCGGGCGGAAATTGGAACTGGGGCGCTTGGCCCCCTTGGCCACCAGCGCCACGCGCCCGTGGTGGCGGCTGAACACTTCCAGGATGAGGCTGGATTCGCTCCAGTCGTAGCGGTGCAGGACGAAGGACGGCTCGTCAGAGGTCCTACGGGCCACCGCTAAGCCTCCGCCGGGCCGCCCCAAGGAGGCTTGGCCCCCTCGGGGGGCAGCGAGCTACACGAAGTGGGGGAGCGTGGGGACACTGATTCACTCGTAGCCAAAGCTCTTGACCCGGGCCTCGTCGTCGGCCCAGCCACCGCGCACCTTCACCCAGAGCTCGATGAACACCTTCGCGCCCATCAGCTTTTCCAGTTCCTGGCGGGCCTCGGTGCCGATGCGCTTGAGCCTTTCGCCCTTGTCGCCGATGACGATGGCCTTGTGGCCGTCGCGCTCGACGACGATGGTGGCCGCGATGCGCACGAAGCGGTCGTGCTTCGGGCTGGGCTCTTCCTCGAACTTGTCGATCACGACGGTGGACGTGTAGGGCAGTTCTTCGCCGGTCAGGCGGAACAGCTTCTCGCGCACGACTTCGCCGGCAAGGAATTTCTCGCTGCGGTCGGTGAGCTCGTCCTCGCCGTACCACCACGGCTGCCGCGGCAGATAGCGCGCGCAGACGTCCATCAGCCGCTTCACGTCCTTGGGCTGCTTGGCCGACACCGGCACGATCTCGGCGAACGGGTGGCGCTGCTGCATTTCCTGCAGCCAGGGCGCGATGTCGGCGCGGCGGTGCACGGTGTCGAGCTTGTTGGCGACCAGCAGCACCGGGATGCCGGGCTTGAGCAACTTGAGCACTTGCGCATCGGCAGGCTGGAAGCGACCCGCTTCCACCACGAAGAGAACCACGTCGACGTCGCTGATGGCGCCGGTGACCGCCTTGTTCAGCGAGCGGTTCAGCGCCGTGCCATGCCGGGTCTGGAAGCCCGGCGTGTCGGCGAACACGAACTGGTTGGGCCCTTCCGTGCGGATGCCGGTGATGCGGTGGCGCGTGGTCTGCGCCTTGCGCGAGGTGATGCTGATCTTCTGGCCGACCAGCGCGTTGAGCAGCGTGGACTTGCCCACGTTGGGCTTGCCGACGATGGCGATCAGGCCGCAGTGCTGCGCGGCTTCGGGTTGCGCCCCGTCGCCGGCGGCGGGGTCTTGCACTTCTTCCTCGGGGTTCATTTCTGGCGTGACTTGAGCGTGAGCAGCATGGCCGCGGCCGCCGCCTGCTCGCCTGCGCGGCGCGAGGAACCGATGCCGCGCTCGCTGACGCCCAGCTCGGGGATCTCGCATTCCACGTCGAAGGTCTGCTTGTGGGCGGCGCCCACGGTGCCTGCCACTCGGTAGACGGGCAGCTTCATTTTGCGTCCCTGCAGCCATTCCTGCAGTTCGGTCTTCGGGTCCTTGGCCGCCGCCCGCATGCCGGGGTTGATCTCCACGTCACGGTAGAGCCGGTGCACCAGCTGCTCGGCCGCGGCATAGCCGGCATCGAGGTGGACCGCGCCGACCACCGCTTCCAGCGCATCGGCCAGGATGGAGGGGCGGCGCTGGCCGCCGGACTTGGCCTCGCCTTCGCCCAGCCGCAGCAGGTCGGGCAGGCCCAGCCCCAGCGCCAGCTGGTACAGCGTGTCCTGCTTGACGAGGTTGGCGCGGATGCGGGAGAGGTCGCCTTCGTCCTGCGCGCCCAGGCGGTCGTACAGCAGGGCGGAGACGGCGAGGCTGAGGACGGAGTCGCCCAGGAATTCCAGGCGCTCGTTGTGCTCGGAGGAGAAGCTGCGGTGCGTCAGCGCGCGGGCCAGCAGGGCCGGCTGCGCGAAACGGTGCTGCAGACGCGACTGCAGGGCGGCCAGGGTGGACGCATCGGCAGTCACGCGGACGTCACTTGGTCTGGTACTGGTACTTGAGCAGCAGGAAGGCCGGCCCGAACATGTGGATCTCCTTGTTGTAGGCGACCTTCACCACGTTCCTGTCGTTGACCTTGGTGATCTCCAGGTCCTTCGGGCCGACGGACTTGATGTCGTCCACCGCGGATGCCTTCTCGAACGACGTGCGGATCTCCGCCGCCGTGTTTCCGTTCTTGGAGTTTTCCATCGCCTTCACGATGGCCTGGTATTCCAGCATCGTCGGGATGGCCTGCGCCACCAGCACGCCAACGCTCGCCAGCACCGCGATGACGAAGATCAGGCCAATGAAAGAAATGCCGGCCTGGCGGCCACTGGAACTGCGCATCATGTTCACCCTCGCACCTTCTCTGATAACTCTTTATTCGAAGGAGCCGACCCGACCGAGATTGCCAAAATTCATCCAGATGAAAAAGGCCTTGCCCACGATGTTGCGGTCCGGGACGAAGCCCCAGTAGCGCGAATCGAGCGAATTATCCCGGTTGTCCCCCATCATGAAATAGTGTCCGGGCGGCACCTTGCACACCACCCCCTCCACACTGTAGCGGCAATTCTCCTTGAATTGAAAGTCGTCGGCCCCGGGAATGAAGGCCGGCTGCCGGTCGTCGTTCAGGATGCGGTGCGTGCGGCCGTTCAGGACTTCGCGGAACTGGCGCGAGTACCCCATGGTGTCCTCGTCCAGGAAGTCGGGCAGCGGGTCCTTCGACAGCAGCTGGCCGTTGATGGTCAGGCGCTTGTTCAGGTAGGCGACCTCGTCGCCCGGCACGCCGACCACGCGCTTGATGTAGTCCAGGCTCGGCTTGGGCGGGTAGCGGAACACCATGACGTCGCCGCGCGCGGGCGGCGTGCCTTCCGTGATCTTGGTGTTCAGCACCGGCAGGCGCAGGCCGTAGGTGAACTTGTTCACCAGGATCAGGTCGCCCACCAGCAGCGTGGGCATCATGGAACCGGACGGAATCTTGAACGGCTCGAACAGGAACGAGCGCAGCACGAACACCGTGATGATCACGGGGAAGAGGCCGGCGGTCCAATCCAGCCACCAGGGCTGCATCAGCAGCTTCTGGCGCGCGGCGCCGACGTCGGGGGTGTCCACCTGCGTGATGCCCTGAGCGGCCAGCTGGGTGCGGCGCTCCTCGGCCTGGGTGGCGATGCCGTCGGCCGCGGCACGGCGGCGCGGCAGGAAGTACAGGCGCTCGGCCACCCAGTAGACGCCGGTGACCACCGTGGCCAGGAACAGCAGCAGCGCGAAGTTGCCCTCGACGATGCCGAGGTACCAGGCGCCGGCGTAGCCGGCGAAAGCCGCGAGGATGGCGGCAGTGAGGGCCGGCATCATTCCTCGACCTGCAGGATGGCGAGGAAAGCTTCCTGCGGGACTTCAACCGAGCCGATCTGCTTCATTCTCTTCTTGCCTGCCTTCTGTTTTTCCAGGAGCTTGCGCTTGCGCGTGATGTCGCCGCCGTAGCATTTTGCCAGCACGTTCTTGCGCAGCGCCTTGACGGTCTCGCGGGCGATGATGTTGGCGCCGATGGCCGCCTGGATGGCGACGTCGAACATCTGCCGGCTGATGATCTCGCGCATCTTGGCCACCACCGCGCGGCCGCGGTACTGCGCCTGCGTGCGGTGCACGATGATGGACAGCGCGTCCACCTTGTCGCCGTTGAGCAGGATGTCGACCTTCACCACGTCGGAGGCGCGGTACTCCTTGAACTCGTAGTCCATCGACGCGTAGCCGCGCGACACCGACTTCAGCTTGTCGAAGAAGTCCAGCACGATCTCGCCCAGCGGCAGCTCGTACGTCAGCATCACCTGGCGGCCGTGGTAGGCCATGTTCATCTGCACGCCGCGCTTCTGGTTGGCCAGCGTCATCACCGGGCCCACGTATTCCTGCGGCATGTACAGGTGCACGGTGACGATGGGCTCGCGGATCTCCTGGATGCGGGCGACGTCGGGCATCTTGGACGGGTTGTCGACGGTGACGATTTCGCCGTCGCCCCTCATCACCTGGTACACCACGCTGGGCGCCGTGGTGATCAGGTCCTGGTCGAACTCGCGCTCCAGGCGTTCCTGCACGATCTCCATGTGCAGCAGGCCGAGGAAGCCGCAGCGGAAGCCGAAGCCCAGCGCCTGGCTGACCTCGGGCTCGTACCGCAGCGACGAGTCGTTCAGCTGCAGCTTTTCCAGCGCGTCGCGCAGCGCGTCGTACTGATTGGCCTCGGTCGGGTACAGGCCCGCGAACACCTGCGGCTGGATCTCCTTGAAGCCCGGCAGCGGCTCGGTGGCGCTGCCCAGGTTGTTGGGCAGCTTCTTTTCCAGCGTGACGGTGTCGCCCACCTTGGCGGCGTGCAGTTCCTTGATGCCGGCGATGACGTAGCCCACCTCGCCCGCTTCCAGGGACGCACGCGGCTCGTTGGCCGGCGTGAACACGCCCAGCTGCGTGGCTTCGTACGCCGCATCGGTGGCCATCAGCTTGATGCGCTCGTTCTTCAGCAGCCGGCCGTCGACCACGCGCACCAGCATCACGACGCCAACGTAGCTGTCGAACCAGCTGTCGATGATCATCGCGCGCAGCGGCGCGTCGGCGTTGCCGCGCGGCGCCGGCACCTTGGCGACGACGGCTTCCAGGATGTCGTCGATGCCCATGCCGGTCTTGGCCGAGCACGGGATGGCGTCGGACGCATCGATGCCGATCACGTCTTCCACTTCCGCCTTCGCGTTTTCCGGATCCGCCTGCGGCAGGTCCATCTTGTTCAGCACCGGCAGCACCTCGACGCCGAGGTCCAGCGCGGTGTAGCAGTTGGCCACCGTCTGCGCTTCGACGCCCTGGCTGGCGTCCACCACGAGCAGCGCGCCTTCGCATGCGGACAGCGAGCGGCTCACTTCATACGAGAAGTCGACGTGGCCCGGCGTGTCGATCAGATTGAGGTTGTAGACGCGTCCATCGCGCGCCGTGTATTGCAGCGCGGCGGTCTGCGCCTTGATGGTTATCCCACGCTCCTTTTCGAGGTCCATCGAATCGAGGACCTGCTCTTCCATCTCCCGATCGGAGAGTCCGCCGCAACGCTGGATCAAGCGGTCGGCGAGCGTCGACTTGCCGTGATCGATGTGGGCAATGATCGAGAAGTTTCTGATGTGATTCATCCAGAGGAGCGCTTAAGTGATTGATTCATCTGGGCGTAGCCAAGAAAAAAGGGCGCGTCGAGTGGCGACGCGCCCTGAACCAACAATCTATGGCAACTGCGATAGTTGGAGCTTCATTGTAGGCAAAAAGCCCCCCGAGTACAGACGGCGCCCTGCCCGCGAAGCCTCGTTGCCGTACCGCAACATGGAATTCATCAACAGCTTATCCACAATTTTGGAGGGGAAAGTTTCGGACAACTTGTGGGCGATCTGTGGATCAGCAGGGGATGGCTGGGGAGCATCCCGCATGGTGGTTTGGCGGCCCGTCTTTATGCCGGAAACCGGCGGGTCACCTGCGTGATTCTATCCAAAGCTAGGCAACGAGCCCTCGAAAGTTAGCGAGCACCAACACCAAACCAGCCTGGAGCAGTCTCAAAAAAAGTTGGCGGCGCCGCCACAGGACCCCCAAAAAGGCGGAAATGCCCCTGAACCGCGGTACGGATTCAGGGGCATTCCTGGACCACCCCGCCGGTCAGCGTTGCGGGCGGATCAGCAGGTAGGTGGCCAGCTCGCCGCGGCGCAGCAGCACCGGGATCGGCTTGTTCTTGTCGGCCTTGGTCACGGCAGCCTCGAACTCCTTGACGTTCGCGACCTCGGTGTTGCCGATCTGCAGGATGACGTCGCCTTCGCGGATGCCCGCGCGCGCCGCCAGTTCGGCCACCGAGTCGACCTTCACGCCGCCCTTGACCTTCAGCTCCTTCTTCTGCGCGTCGGTGAGGTCGCTCACCGCCAGGCCGAGCGACTGCGCGGCCGGCGATGCGTTCTTCGGCTTCTCCGCGGGCGCTTCAGCGCGCTTGGCCGGCTTGTCGGCCTCGAACTCCGCCACCTGCACGCCCAGGTCCTTGGACCCGCCCCGGCGGAACACGGTGAGGTTGGCCTTGCTGCCCGGCTTGGTGTTGCCCACCAGGCGCGGCAGGTCGGTCGCCTTGTCGATCTGCTGGCCGTTGAACTTCGTGATGATGTCGCCGGCCTCGACGCCCGCCTTGTCGGCCGGCGAGCCCGCTTCGACGCTGCGCACCAGCGCGCCTTGCGGCTTGCCCAGGCCGATGGACTCGGCCACGTCCTTGGTCACCTGGTCGATCTGCACGCCGATGCGCCCGCGCGAGACGCGGCCGGTGGCACGCAGCTGCTCGGCCACGCGCATCGCCTCGTCCATCGGGATGGCGAACGAGATGCCCATGAATCCGCCCGAGCGCGAGTAGATCTGGCTGTTGATGCCGATCACCTCGCCGCGCAGGTTGACCAGCGGGCCGCCGGAGTTGCCGGGGTTGATCGCCACGTCGGTCTGGATGAACGGCAGGTAGTCGCCGGTGTCGCGCGCCTTGGCGCTGACGATGCCGGCCGTCACGGTGTTTTCCAGCCCGAACGGCGAGCCGATGGCCATCACCCACTCGCCCACCTTGAGCTTGCTGACGTCGCCCACCTTCACGAACGGCAGGCCGCTGGCCTCGATCTTCACGACCGCCACGTCGGTGCGCTTGTCCGAGCCGATGATCTTGGCCTTGAATTCGCGCTTGTCGGGCAGCGTGACCAGCACTTCGTCGGCGCCTTCCACCACGTGGGCGTTGGTCATCACGAAGCCGTCCTGGCTGAGGATGAAGCCGGAGCCCACGCCGCGCGGCTGCTCCTCGCCGCCGTCGGGGCGCTGCGGGCCGCCGCGCGGCGAAGGCGAGCGCGGCACGTTGGGCATGGGCTGGCCGAAGAAGCGCCGGAAGAACTCCTGCATCTCCTCGTCCATGGGACCCTGCCCCTGCGGGTTGGCGCGCACGCGCT
This sequence comes from Ramlibacter humi, assembly GCF_004681975.1. GTDB lineage: Bacteria > Pseudomonadota > Gammaproteobacteria > Burkholderiales > Burkholderiaceae_C > Ramlibacter > Ramlibacter humi. The sequence continues at coordinate 644,045 of NZ_SMLK01000002.1, read as the reverse complement.
CCATGGTGCGGATGTTGACCACCGCCGGGCCGACCTGCTCCACCAGGTCGGTGAAGTCGGGCAGGCCGGTACGCGGCTGCGGCGCCGACTGCGCCAGCGCGGGGCTCGCCGGCATCAGGGCCATCGGGCCGGCCGCGGCCAGCAGGCCGGCCAGGGCGAACGCGCGCGGTTTCTTCCAATCGATAAGGAACATGTGTGCCTCTGCTTTCGAGAGATCGTTGGCTGAACTGGAAACTGGGAATCCCGGCCGGCCGTTTGGTTCAACGGCTGGCCGGCGCCACGGCCGAAGTGTGCGCCTCAGCGCCGCCGCTCGAGGCTTTGCGCGAAAGCGCGCAGCGTCTGCGGAGGCACCTCGCCCACCACCGTGAGCCACCATTCGTCGATGCGCCGGGTCAGCGTCTGGGTCGCGCCCGATGCGAACAGGCCTTCCTGCGCGTGGCGCTGCCGGTCGTAGGGCTCGACGAACAGCGACACCGCGGCCAGGCCGTCGGAGAAGACCCAATGCATGCTGCCTTCGGGCGCGCCGGGGGGCATGGGCCGCTTGTAGCAGCTCATCGGCTTGAAGCCGGCGACGGCCGCTTTCAACGCCCAGCCTTCGCTGGCAGGATTGGTCTTGATGGCGTCCGCGCGCTCCACGCGCCAGCCTGGCGGCGGCTGCATCATCTGCGACAACTTCTCGGCGCGCACGGGCGCATCGAGCTGCAGTTCGGAGAACGCGGCCTGCTCCAGCACGTTGCCTTCGGCGTCCAGCGTCTGCAGCTTGATGACGAGGCCCGAGCGCTTCTCGCTCCACACGCGGTAGCCGTAGCGCAGGCCGTCCTTGGGCGCGAGCTGCACGACGTCGGCGTCGAAGCCCGCCACGCGGTCGGCGCCCATGCGGCGCGCCGTGTAGAACTCGGGGATGGAGGTGTCGCTGGACTTGAGCAGGCTGGGGAAGAGGCCGATGGATTCGCGCTTCTCGGCGCGCACCAGCCGGTGCTCGGGCAGGAAGGTGATGACTTCGTCGTTCTTGCGGAACGTGGACCGGGGCGCGCCGGAGAGCACTTCCACCCGTTCCACCTGCTGCGTGGCGTCGCCCGAGTGCCAGATGCGCGCGCTGGACATCGCGCCGCCGCCGGCCGTCACCACGAACGTGCCGATGTAGCTGCGCACGCGCGAGGCTTCCTGCATGCGCATCAGCCACTCGTTCACCCCGCGGTCCCCGCCGGCCGGCGCGGGCGCCTGCTGCGCGACCGCGCCCAGCGCCCACAGCGCCAGCGCGCAACCGCCGACGGCGGCGCGAAGGGGAAGGAGGCCGGCCCGGGTCCCCATGGTCAGCGCGAAGGCCCTTCGAACGTGGCGTTGCGCAGGAAACCCGCGGGCGTCTGCAGCGCGGAAGCACTGCCCAGTTGCCGGTGGGCGGCGAGCAGTTCGTCGAGCTTGGGGTCGCGGATCATCGGGCCCGCGGCGCCGCCTGCCAGCACGGTGGCGGGCGCGGCTTCCTGCGGGGCGCTGGCCAGCTGCGGCTGCGCCGGCGGCAGCACCGCGATCTGCGGCTGGCCGCCCATGCCGGCGCCATTGGTGCCGGGAGAGACGATGGTCCAACCCACGGCGGCGAAAGCGGCCACCGAAGCCACCCCGGCCACCACCTTCCAGCGGAAATCGTTGGCCGCAGGCCGGCCGGCCTGCGGCACCAGCGGCGGCAACATGGCGGGAACCGGACGCGCCGGTTCCTGCGCCAGGCGCGGCGCCAGCTTGGCGAGGAAGTCCTGCGGCGCGCAGCCGCCGGCCAGCTCGCGCGAGCGCAGCACGTCGCCGATCAGGTGGTACGCGTGCCACGTCCGCAGCGCCGAGCGTTCCGCGCACACGGTTTCCAGCGCGTGCGCGAGCTCGTCGTCCCGCAGCTGGCCGTCCGCCAGCGCGGAGATCACTTCGTTCGTATCCATGTCCTTGTCCATCGCGTCACCTCGCGGGCTACCAGCGCTTGCCGGACTGATTCTCCAGCAACGGCTTTACCTTGGCCGAAATCGCCTCGCGCGCCCGGAAGATGCGCGAGCGCACGGTTCCGATCGGGCAGTTCATCACCTCCGCGATCTCCTCGTAAGTGAGCCCCTCGATCTCGCGCAGCGTGACGGCCTGGCGCAATTCGTCGGGCAGGGCTTCCATGGCCGAGTTGACCGTGGCGGCGATTTCCTTGGCGGCCAGCACCGTCTCCGGCGTTTCCGCGCTGGTTAGTTCGTTCTCCACCCCGGAAGTTTCATCGTCGTCGTCAGCGCCGCGCAGGGCGCTTTCCGAAACTACCGGGTCGCGCCGCAGATCGACCAGTGCCTTCTTGGCGGTGTTGACGGCAATGCGGTACAGCCACGTGTAGAACTGCGCTTCGCCCCGGAACTGGGCCAGCGCCCGGTAGGCACGGATGAAGGTTTCCTGGGCGATGTCCTGCACCAGGTCCTGGTCGCGCACCATGCGGCCGATCAGGCGCTCGATGCGGCGCTGGTACTTCAGTACCAGGAGTTCGTAGGCGCGCTGGTCGCCGGCGGCGGCGCGGGCCACCAGCACCTGGTCGGTGTCCTGGGGCGACGGCGCGGGGGCGGGCGGGCTCTGGGTCATGGTCTGGCCGGCGGCGTGCCGGCGCGGGGATGCTCGCCCGGAGGGGCGGGCGAATATACCGCACGGCGCAGCGCGTCCCAGCGCGCCGGCGCTCGCGAACGGTCGAGCCAGAACCAGTGCGCACGGCCCTCGCCCCGCCAGCGCAGCAGCAATGCACGCTGACAGTCGAGCGTCACGTCGACCGTGCCGCCGTCGGCCTGGATGCCGCTTTGCGGCGACCAGCGCCACGCGTTGCCGTCCCAGTCGAGCAGGCCGGCCGGGGCGCGCCACCACCAGCCCAACGCCAAGGCCGCGCTGACAGCGCATGCCGCTGCGCCGAGCCACCGCGCGCCGGGCCCAGCGCCGAGCAGCGCCCAAGCCGCGCAGGCGGCCGCACCCGCCGCGACCAGCCCGGCCAGGAGCCGGCCCAGAAAAGGCGAACGCCCCACCGGATAGCTCACCGATGGGGCGCCGTGCATGGAGTGCGCTGCTGCTTCAGACCCGCTTGAACACCAGCGTGCCGTTGGTGCCGCCGAAGCCGAAGTTGTTCTTGACCGCGACGTCGATCTTCAGGTCCCGCGCCTGGTTGGCGCAGTAGTCCAGGTCGCACTCGGGGTCCTGGTTGAAGATGTTGATGGTCGGCGGGCTCTTCTGGTGGTGCACCGCCAGCACGGTGAACACCGATTCGATACCGCCCGCGCCGCCCAGCAGGTGGCCGGTCATGGACTTGGTGGAGTTGACCACCACCTTCTTCGCGTGATCGCCCAGCGCCAGCTTGATGGCGTTGGTTTCGTTCAGGTCGCCCAGCGGCGTGGAGGTGCCGTGCGCGTTCAGGTAGTCCACCTGGTCGGCATTGACGCCCGCGTTGCGCAGCGCGCCGGCCATGGCACGGCGGGGACCGTCCACGTCGGGCGCGGTCATGTGGTACGCGTCGGCCGACATGCCGAAGCCCGCCACCTCGGCGTAGATCTTCGCGCCGCGCGCCTTCGCGTGCTCGTATTCCTCGAGCACCAGCACGCCGCCGCCTTCGCCCAGCACGAAGCCGTCGCGGTCCTTGTCCCAGGGGCGGGAAGCCGTGGCCGGATCGTCGTTGCGGGTGGACAGCGCGCGGGCGGAAGCGAAGCCGCCGATGCCCAGCGGTGACACGGACGACTCGGCGCCGCCGCAGACCATCACGTCGGCGTCGCCGCATTCGATCATGCGCGCCGACAGGCCCACCGCGTGCAGGCCCGTCGTGCAGGCCGTGACCACCGCGATGTTCGGGCCCTTGAAGCCGTACTTGATGGAGACGTGGCCCGAGATCATGTTGATGATCGACGCAGGCACAAAGAACGGCGACACGCGCCGCGGCCCGCGATTGACCAGCTCCGAATGGGTTTCCTCGATCATCGGCAGGCCGCCGATGCCGGCGCCGATGTTCACGCCGATGCGTTCGGCCAGCTCCGGCTGCAGCGCTTCACCGCTGGGCAGGCCGCTGTCGGCCACCGCCTGGCACGCCGCCGCCAGCCCCAGGTGGATGAAGCGGTCCATGTGGCGCGCTTCCTTCTCCGGGATGTAGTCGGCGATGTTGAAGCCCTTGACCTCCCCGGCGAACTTGCAGGCGAACGCCGACGCGTCGAACCGCGTGATGTTGGCGATGCCCGACCGGCCCGCGAGCAGGTTGGCCCACGATTCTTCAACCGTGTTGCCGACCGGGCTGACGCAGCCCAGGCCGGTGACGACGACTCGGCGACGGGACGACATCCGCTATCAGGCCTTCTGGTTCGCGTTCGCGTAGTCGATCGCGTTCTGGACCGTGGTGATCTTCTCGGCGTCCTCGTCCGGGATCTCGATGCCGAATTCGTCTTCCAGCGCCATCACCAGCTCGACCGTGTCAAGGGAGTCAGCGCCCAGGTCGGCCACGAAAGCCTTCTCGTTGGTCACCTGGGACTCCTCCACGCCGAGTTGCTCGGCGATGATCTTCTTGACGCGGGCTTCGATATCGCTCATGGGTTCCCTCTAGGGGTTTGTGAATGAATCGGGCATTTTAGCGTCCACGCCCCCTCCGGACGGGTTGCCGCCGGGCGGGCGGCGGGAGCGCTTCAGGCCATGAACATGCCGCCGTTGACGTGCAGTTCCTGCCCCGTCACGTAGCCAGCCTGCGGCGAGGCCAGGAAAGCGACGGCGTGGGCCACGTCGGCCGGCCGGCCCAGGTGCCCCAGCGGGATCTGGCCCAGCAGCGCCTTCTGCTGCTCTTCGGGAAGCGCCGACGTCATGTCGGTTTCGATGAAGCCCGGCGCCACGCAGTTGACGGTGATGCCGCGGCTGCCGAGCTCGCGCGCCAGCGCGCGGGTCATGCCCGCAACGCCGGCCTTGGCGGCGGCGTAGTTGGCCTGGCCCGGGTTGCCGGACGCACCGACCACGGACGTGATGTTGACGATGCGGCCGTAGCGCTGCTTCATCATCGTGCGCATCACCGCGCGGCTGAGCCGGAACACGGCCTTCAGGTTGGTGTCCAGCACCGCGTCCCAGTCGTCGTCCTTCATGCGCATGGCCAGCGTGTCGCGCGTGATGCCGGCGTTGTTCACCAGCACCTGCAGGCCGCCATGTTGCTTGACGATGCCGTCGATGGCGGCATCCACCGCGGCCGCGTCGTTGACGTCCAGCTTGATGCCACGGCCGCCTTGCGCCGACAGCGCCTGATTGACCTTCTGCGCACCATCGTCGGTGGTGGCGGTGCCGACCACGACCATGCCGATGCGGGCCAGTTCCTGCGCGATGGACGCGCCGATGCCGCGCGACGCACCGGTAACCAGCGCCACCTGGCCCTGGATCGATTCGTTGGTGCTCATGCCAGCAGCCCCTTCGCTTCGGCCAGCGTCGCGGGGTCGTACACCGCGCCGCTCACGATCGCGGGATCGATGCGCTTGCACAGGCCGGCCAGCACCTTGCCCGGACCGCACTCGATGACGATGCCGACACCACGGCCCTGGATGGCCTTGATGCAATCCACCCAGCGCACGGGGCCGAAGGCCTGCTCGTACAGCGCGGCGCGGATGCGATCCGGCTCGCTCTCGACCTTGGCTTCGATGTTGTTGACCACCGGAATGGCGGGCACGGCGATCTTCACCTGCGCCAGCTTCTCGCGCAGCCGTTCGGCGGCCGGCTTCATCAGGCTGGAGTGGAAAGGCGCCGACACGGGCAGCGGCAGCGCGCGCTTGGCGCCCATGCCCTTGAGCACTTCGCAGGCCTTGTCGACGGCGGCCTTGCTGCCGGCGATGACGGTCTGCGCGGGATCGTTGAAGTTGACGGCCTCGACCACCTCGTCGGTGTTGGTGCCGAACGAGCGCTGCGCTTCGGCACAGCCTTCGACGACCTTCTGCGAATCCAGGCCCAGGATGGCGGCCATGGCGCCGGTGCCCACGGGCACGGCGTCCTGCATCGCTTGTGCGCGGAAACGCACCAGCGGCGCGGCGTCGGCCAGGCTCAGCGCGCCCGCGGCGACCAGCGCCGAGTACTCGCCCAGCGAGTGGCCCGCGACCACGGACGGCTGCGCGCCGCCTTCAGCTACCCACGCTCGGTACGCGGCCACGCCCGCCACCAGCATCACCGGCTGCGTGTTGGTAGTCAGCGCCAGCGCTTCCTTCGGGCCTTCCTTGATCAGCTTGCCGATGTCCTCGCCGAGGGCTTGCGACGCTTCGGCAACGGCATCGCGGACGGCCGGGTGGCCGCCCCAGCCGTCGAGCATGCCGACGGCCTGCGAGCCCTGGCCGGGAAAGACGAATGCGAACGGTTTCATGGTTGTTGCTGCGCCTTCAGAAGTCCACCAGCACCGCGCCCCAGGTGAAGCCGCCGCCGACGCCTTCCAGCATCAGCGTGTCGCCCTTGCGGATGCGGCCTTCGCGCACCGCGGTGTCGAGCGCCAGGGGGATGGACGCCGCCGAGGTGTTGCCGTGCTGGTCCACCGTGACGATGAGCTTTTCCAGCGGCAGTTTCAGCTTCTTCGCGGTGCTCTGCATGATGCGGATGTTGGCCTGGTGCGGGACCAGCCAGTCGATGTCGACATCGGTGCGGCCCGCCTTCGCCAGCGTGGCGCGCGCGGCGTCTTCCAGCACGCCGACGGCGAGCTTAAAGACGGCCTGGCCGTCCATCTTCAGGAAGGCGTCGCCGAGCACCTGGTTGCCCGACACGTTGCCCGGCACGCACAGGATGCCCGCGTGCTTGCCGTCGGCATGCAGGTCGGTGGCCAGGATGCCGGGCGTCTCCGATGCTTCGAGCACCACCGCGCCGGCGCCGTCGCCGAACAGCACGCAGGTGGTGCGGTCGTTGAAGTCGAGGATGCGCGAGAACACTTCCGCGCCGACCACCAGCGCCCTCCTCGCGCTGCCGGTGCGGATCATCGCGTCGGCCACCGTCAGCGCATAGACGAAGCCGCTGCACACGGCCTGCACGTCGAAGGCGGGACAGCCAGCGATGCCCAGCTTGTTCTGCAGGATGCACGCGGCGGAAGGGAACACCATGTCCGGCGTGGACGTGGCGAAGACGATCAGGTCGATGTCCTGTGCGGTGCAGCCGGCCGCATCCATCGCCTGGCGGCACGCGGGAGCGGCCAGGTCGCTGGAGGTGACGTCGGGACCGGCGAAGTGGCGCGAGCGGATGCCCGTGCGTTCGATGATCCACTGGTCGGAAGTTTCGACCCCGCGGGTGGCCAGTTCGGCGGCGAGGTCGGCGTTGGTCACTCGGCGCGGGGGCAGGTAGCTGCCGGTGCCGGCGATGCGCGAGTAAAGCGTCATTCGGAAGCGACCGCCTCGGCGGGCGGCGCATCGGCCGGCGAGCCAGTCAGCAACGGCCTGGCATGGGCGATGCGCGCCTGGACACGATCGAGCAAGTTGTTGCGGGCCGCATCATACGCGCGGGCCAGTGCCTGGCCGAACGCGAAGTCGTCCGCCGAGCCGTGGCTCTTGAACACCAGGCCGCGCAGGCCCAGCAGCGCGGCGCCGTTGTAGCGGCGGTAGTCGACGCGGTTCTTGAAGGCGTTCAGCACCGGCAGGCCGACCAGCGCGGCCAGCTTGGTGAGCGGGTTGCGCGAGAACTCCTCGCGCAGGAAGCCGCCGATCATGCTGGCCAGGCCTTCGCTGGTCTTGAGCGCCACGTTGCCGACGAAGCCGTCGCACACGACGATGTCGGTGGTGCCCTTGAAGATGTCGTTGCCTTCCACGTTGCCGTGGAAGTTCAGGTCGCCGGCGGCGGCGGCGGCGCGCAGCAGTTCGCCGGCGCGCTTGATCACTTCGTTGCCCTTGATCATCTCTTCGCCGATGTTCAGCAGGCCCACGCTGGGGTTGTCCTGGTCCTTCAGCGCGGAAACCAGCGCCGAACCCAGCACGGCGAACTGCAGCAGGTGCTGCTCGGTGCAGTCGACGTTGGCGCCCAGGTCCAGCACGGTGGTGGCGCCGCCCTTGGCGTTGGGCAGCGGCGAGGCGATGGCAGGACGGTCGATGCCGTCGACCGTCTTCAAAAGGTAGCGGGCCAGCGCCATCAGCGCACCGGTGTTGCCGGCCGACACCGCGGCTTGCGCGCGGCCGTCCTTGACCTGCTGGATGGCCACCCGCATGGACGAATCCTTCTTGCGGCGCAGCGCGACTTCCACCGGGTCGTCCATCGCCACGACCTCAGTCGCGGGCACGTGCTCGGCGCGCGGGTGGTGGAAAGCGCGGACTTCGTCGCCGCCCACGAGCAGCAGGCGCGCTTCGGGGTGAGTCTCGAGGAACCGGCGGCAGGCAGGCAGCGTCACCCGCGGGCCGTGGTCGCCGCCCATGGCATCGACGGCCAGGATCGTCGTCATGTCCTCAACTGTAGGGCTTGATGCGCCGCGGCCCAGCGGGCAAGAAAAAGGCCCGGGCTGCGCAGGCAGCGGCGGGCCCTCTTCGGGACGGCGCGACCAGAGGAGGTCAGGCGTCGTTCTTGGTCTTGAGCACCTTGCGGCCACGGTAGAAGCCGTTCGGGCTGATGTGGTGGCGCAGGTGCGTCTCGCCCGTGGTGGGCTCGACGGCGATACCGGGCACCGTCAGCGCGTTGTGCGAACGGTGCATGCCCCGCTTGGAGGGCGACTTCTTGTTTTGCTGGACGGCCATGGCGGGCTCCTGACTTCGGTCTGGCCCCCGCGAAGGCGCGGGAGCGGGTCAATAAGGTGGGTGGAGTGGCGCGGGGTCCAATGCAGGGTTCCTTGGACCTTCCGGCGCGAAGCCTGCCATTATATACGGCATCCACCGGCCGTGCCCAGCTGGTCAGTGCGGGCCGTTTTTCAGGCCCTTCAGCACGGCGAAAGGGTTCTCCGCCGGGCCTTCTTCCTCGAACTCCGCGTCGGCGGCCGACAGCTGCACCTGGACCGGGCAGACCTCGTGGCGCGGCACCACCGGCACTTCCATCAGCAGTTCGTCCTCCACCAGGGCCGGCAAGTCGAACGCGCGGCTGAGCGCCAGCAGGTCTTCCTCGGCCTCGTCGTCCTGCGCGGCGGCGGTTTCCTCGTCGGCGACGAAGCGGAACGACCGCTCCACCCGCAGCGGCACGTCCAGCGGTTCCAGGCAGCGCTGGCAGGTCATGGGCAGCACGGTATCGGCGTCGAGGTGCAGCCAGATCTCCGGCTGCACGTGCTTGGGGTTCACCAGCTCACCTTCGGCGTGCCAGTGCACGGGACGGTCGGCGCCCTGGCCGCGCGCTTCCTGCGCCAGGCGCGGGAGGTCGGCGATGCGGGCGTCACCGGTGAGTTCGGCGCCCTCTTCCGCGAATGCGCGGACGTCGAGGCGCTGCGGCTGGAACACGCGAGTCATGCGGTTCAGTGTAAGAGAATCGCCCGATGCCTCCTGTCAGCGCACACGCTTCGCGGCCCCTCATCCTCGGCTCGACTTCGCGCTATCGGCGCGAGCTGATGGGGCGCCTGGGCCTGCCGTTCGACGTGGTCGCGCCGGACGTCGATGAGGCGCCCGAGCCGGGCGAAACGCCGGCCGCCCTCGCGCGCCGCCTGGCGCTCGCCAAGGCGCAGGCCGTCGCGCGCAAGCACCCCGGCGCCATCGTGATCGGCTCCGACCAGGTCGCGGACCTCGACGGGCAGCCGCTGGGAAAGCCCGGCGACCATGCGCGCGCCACGGCGCAGTTGCGCAGCATGCGAGGCCACACGGTGGTCTTCCAGACCGCGCTGGCCGTGGTGTGCCTCGACAGCGGATTCGAAGGCCAGGACCTCGCGCCGGTCGAAGTGGTGTTCCGCTCGCTCACCGACGCCGAGATCGAGGACTACCTGCGCAAGGAACAGCCGTACGACTGCGCGGGCAGCGCGAAGAGCGAAGGGCTGGGTATCTCGCTGCTCGATGCGATCCGCAGCGACGATCCCACCGCGCTCATCGGCTTGCCACTGATCCGCACCTGCCGGCTGCTGCGCATGGCGGGCCTGCAGGTGCCCTGATGCCCGGGAAGCTGTACCTCGTTCCCGCGCCGCTGGATTTCGGCTGCGAACCCCAGGCGCCGCTGGCCGACGTGCTGCCCGCCGCCACCATCGCCACGGCCGCCAAGCTGACGCACTGGGTCGTCGAGAACGCCAAGTCCGCACGCGCCTTCCTCAAGCGCGTGAACGAAGTGCAACCGCTCGCGGTGCCCATCCAGCAGATGCAGCTGACCGAGCTGCCACGCGAGGTGCACAAGAAAGGCGACCACGCCGGCGGGTTCGACGCGCGCCCGCTGATCGCGCCCGCGCTGCAGGGCCACGACCTCGGCCTGCTCAGCGAAGCCGGCATGCCGGCGGTGGCCGACCCCGGTTCCTCCGTCGTGCGTGCCGCGCATGACGCGGGCATGGCGGTCGTTCCGCTGACGGGCCCCGTTTCGCTGTTGCTCGCGCTGGCCGCCAGCGGATTGAACGGGCAGAACTTCGCCTTCGTCGGCTACCTGCCGCAGCAGCCCGCGCCGCGCGCCCAGGCGATCCGCGAGCTGGAAGCACTGGCACGGCGCACCGGCCAGACGCAGCTGTTCATCGAGACGCCGTACCGCAACGCGGCGCTGTGGCAATCGCTGCTGGAAACGCTGAAAGGCGACACGCGCCTGGCATTCGCCAGCGGCCTGACGCTGCCCACCGCCGCCATCGCCAGCCGCACGGCGGCCCAATGGAAAACGTCGCCGGGCACGGGGCCCGGCGACGCTCCTGCGGTCTTCCTGATGGGTGTCTAGCGCAGCGACGGCATCACGTGCATCGCATGCACCATGCCTGCGCCGATGGACGCGCCGAACTTCTTGGCCAGCCGCTCGGCCACGTTCTCGCGCTGCGTGTAGTCGACCAGGTCCTCGGCCTTGATCACCTCGCGCGCCACGTAGTCCAGGTTGGCCATCTGGTCGGCCAGGCCCATGTCCACCGCCTGCTGGCCGGTCCAGAACAGGCCGGTGAACAGCTCCGGCGTTTCCTTCAGCCGCTTGCCACGGCCGGCCTTCACCACCGAGATGAACTGCTGGTGGATCTGGTCCAGCATCTGCTGCGCGTGCTGGCGGTGCTTCTCGGTCTGCGGGCTGAACGGGTCGAGGAAGCCCTTGTTCTCGCCGGCGGTCATCAGGCGCCTTTCGATGCCCAGCTTGTCCATCAGGCCGACGAAGCCGAAGCCGTCCATCAGCACGCCGATGCTGCCGACGATGCTGGCCTTGTCGACGAAGATCTTGTCGGTGCCGGCGGCGATGTAGTACGCGGCCGAAGCGCACGACTCCTCGACCACCGCGTACACCGGCTTGTTGTACTTGGCCTTCAGGCGCTTGATCTCGTCGTTGATGATGCCGGCCTGCACGGGGCTTCCCCCGGGAGAGTTGATCAGCAGCACGATGCCTTGCGCGCCGGCGTCCTCGAAAGCGGCGCGCATGGCGGCCACCACGGTTTCCGCGCTGGCGTCGGAGCCGGCCGCGATCTCACCCTTGATCTCGATCACCGCCGTGTGCGGGCTGGTCTTGTCGCTCGCCTTGCCGGGGCCCCGGAAGCCGAGTGCCCAGACGGCGAACAGCAGGAACAGCAGCCATGCCAGGCTGCGGAACATGCGCCAGCGGCGCGCGGCGCGCTGCTCGTTGAGCGTGGCGAACACCAATCGCTCCATGGTCTGGCGCTCCCACCCGGGCGGCAGGCCCGCGGCGGATGGCGGAGGGACGGACGGTTCCCGCGGGGAACCGGGATCGAGCGGATCGGACATGCGTTCGCTTCTCAGAAGGCAACAGGTTGCAGGTTCCAGGCAGTATGCCAGTGCACCACCCCGTCGCGCTCGGTGAGGTCAATGCGCACCAGCCCGCCGCGGCACGGTCCGCCGCCGCACTCGCCCGTGTCGGGCCGATAGACGGCGCCGTGGGTGGAGCAGAGCAGCCACTGGCCGCTGTCGTCGAAGAAGCGGTTGGGCTGCCAGTCCATCTCCATCGCGACGTGCGCGCACCGGTTCAGGTACGCGTGAACCTTGCCCTGCCATCTCACCGCGAATGCGCGGCAGGTCTGGCCGGCATGGACCACGTCGAACGGCACCGCGTCGCCGCCGTCCACCAGGTCGCGGCTGTCGCACAGCGCGATCAGCTGCTGGTCAGGCATGTTCCAGCAGCCAGTCGCGCAGGTCGCGCACGGAATGCGCGATGTGGCGCGGGCCCAGTTCGTGGAAGCTGTCGGGCTCGTGCGCGCCGTAGGTCACGCCCACGCTCGCGCAGCCGGCGTTGCGCGCCATCTCCAGGTCGTGCGTGGTGTCCCCGACCATCAGCGTGCGGCCCGGCTCGGCGCCGAACTCGCGCATCAGTTCCTGCAGCATCAGCGGGTGCGGCTTGCCGGCGGTCTCATCGGCCGTGCGCGATCCATCGAAGACGCCGTGCAGTTCCTCCGTGCGCAGCACCTCGTCCAGCCCGCGGCGCGACTTGCCCGTCGCCACCGCCAGCCAATGGTGGCGCGCCCTCAGCTCTTGAAGCAGCGGCAGCACGCCGTCGAACAGGCTGAGATCGTTCTGGTGCTGGTCGTAGTGGTGGCGATAGCGCTGCCCCAGCTCCTGATACTTCTCCGGCGGGACGTCAGGCGCGGCGCGCGCCAGCGCCTGGCCCAGGCTCATGCCGATGACATAGGCCGCTGCCTGCTCGGTGGGCAGGGCGCCGCCCACGTCGACCACCGCGCGCTGGATGCAGCGCACGATGACCTTGGTGGAGTCGTAGAGGGTGCCGTCCCAATCGAAGGCGATGAGGTCAAACTGGCGCGGCCGTGGGCTGGGCATGGCGATCGGCGAACTGGGAAAGATCGGGGGGCAGCGGCGCTTCGAAGGCGAGCGCCTCGCCGGTGGCGGGATGGGCGAACTGTAATCGCCACGCGTGAAGGAACATGCGCTTGAGCCCCTGCCGCTGCAGCGCCTTGTTCAGCTCGAAGTCGCCGTACTTGTCGTCGCCCGCGATGGGGTGGCCCTGCGACGCCAGGTGCACGCGGATCTGGTGCGTGCGGCCGGTCTTGATGGTCACTTCCAGCAACGTGAAAGCGCCCAGCCGGCGCGCCACTTTCACCAGGGTGATGGAGCGCATGCCGTCGGGGTCGTCCTTGCCGACCACGCGCACGCGCCGCTCGCCCGCGGCCTCTTCGCCGCCTGCCACCAGGTACTTGTGCAGCGGCAGGTCGATGACTTTCTTGTTCGCCGGCCAGGCGCCGACGGCCAGCGCGAGATAGGTCTTGCCGGTCTCGCGGCCGCGGAACTGGTCCTGCAGCTTCGTCAATGCCGAGCGGCGCTTGGCGATCAGCAGCACGCCGCTGGTTTCGCGGTCCAGCCGGTGCACCAGTTCCAGGAATTTCGCGGTGGGCCGCGATTGCCGCAGCTGTTCGATCACGCCGAAGCTCACGCCGCTGCCGCCGTGCACGGCCACGCCGGCGGGCTTGTCGATGGCGATCAGGTGGTCGTCCTCGAACAGCACCGGGAATTCGCGCGCCGGCGCGGGCTTGGCTTCGCCTTCGGCCACCCGCTCGGGCAGCCGGACGGGCGGAACCCGCACGACGTCGCCCGCTTCCACGCGGGTGTCGGCCGCCGCCCGGCCCTTGTTCACCCGCACCTCGCCGCTGCGGATGATGCGGTAGACGTGGGTCTTGGGGACGCCCTTCAGCTCGCGCAGCAGGAAGTTGTCCAGCCGCTGCCCCGCCGATTCCTCGCCCACCTGGACGGTTTTCACCGCCGCTTTGGCGGCGGGGCCGGCGGCCCGTATAATGCCTTTCACTAGCGTTTTGCCGTAAGTGTTTGATTTGGCTGGAGTTTAGTCCGCCGCTGCACTGGCCGACGCTGGCAGGTCGATGCCGACGTCGCCCTGGCCCTTCCCGGAACCGGACCACCCGTCCCACCTTCCGCGCGCGGCCCGGGCGCCGGAGCCGCCGACGCGATTTGCGAAACCCGAACCGGAATACGAGCCGCCAGCGACCGAAGCTGGCGGCGGATAAGCGAGACTCCCCGTGCTGATGGTGCTTTTCCTGGCTTGCTGGCGGTGGCTGATGCCGCCCGCCGCCGGCCATGGGCCATCGGTGCTGGCCTGGCAATCGCCGCAGGCGGCAGTTCCTGCGGCCCGCCGCCGGGCTGCTCCCCTCCTCGCCCCCATCCACGCGCCACCCCTGCGATTGTTGACGTAGCCCCCGGCACGTCGACGCGCACCCCGCGCGCCTTCCGCTTCCCGTCTCGCCCCGCGTCCGCGCCGGCATCGTGGGCCCGTCCCCGGGCCGCATGTGAACGAGAACAAGAAGGTGACGCTATGAAGCGGATGCTGATCAATGCCACGCAGGCCGAAGAGCGCCGGCTGGCCATCGTCGACGGGCAGAAGCTCCTCGACTACGAAATCGAGATCGAAGGGCGCGAGCAGCGCAAGGGCAACATCTACAAGGCCGTCGTCACGCGCGTCGAGCCTTCGCTGGAAGCCTGTTTCGTCGACTACGGCGAGGACCGCCACGGCTTCCTGCCGTTCAAGGAAATCTCCAAGCAGTACTTCGCGCAGGGCGTGTCGCCCTCGCAGGCGCGCATCAACGAGGCGATCCGCGAAGGCCAGGAGCTGCTGGTCCAGGTGGAGAAGGAAGAGCGCGGCAACAAGGGGGCGGCGCTCACCACCTTCATCTCGCTGGCCGGCCGCTACGTGGTGCTGATGCCCAACAACCCGCGCGGCGGCGGCGTCAGCCGGCGCATCGAGGGCGAGGACCGGCAGGAACTCAAGGAGAACATGGACCAGTTGGAGTACCCCAACGGCATGTCCATCATCGCGCGCACCGCCGGCATCGGCCGCAGCGCGCCCGAGCTGCAGTGGGACCTGAACTACCTGCTCAAGCTGTGGAACGCCATCGACGGCGCCGCCAAGGGCGGCAAGGGCGCGTTCCTGATCTACCAGGAGTCGTCGCTGGTCATCCGTGCGATCCGCGACTACTTCAACAACGACATCGGCGACATCCTGATCGACACGGACGACATCTACGAGCAGGCGCAGCAGTTCATGTCGCACGTCATGCCCGAGCACGCCGCCCGGGTGAAGCGCTACCGCGACGACGCGCCGCTCTTCTCGCGCTTCCAGATCGAGCACCAGATCGAGTCGGCGTACGCCCGCGAGGTGAAGCTGCCGTCCGGCGGCGTCATCGTCATCGACCACACCGAAGCGCTGGTCTCCATCGACGTCAACTCGGCGCGCGCGATCAAGGGCGGCGACATCGAGGAGACCGCCACCCGCACCAACCTGGAGGCCGCCGACGAAGTGGCGCGCCAGATGCGCCTGCGCGACCTGGGCGGCCTGATCGTCATCGACTTCATCGACATGGAGGAGTCGAAGAACCGCCGCGAGGTGGAGAACCGCCTGCGCGATGCGCTGCGCCAGGACCGCGCGCGCGTGCAGTTCGGCACCATCAGCAAGTTCGGCCTGATGGAGATGAGCCGCCAGCGCCTGCGCCCGGCGCTGTCCGAAGGCGCTTCCATCCCCTGCCCGCGCTGCGGCGGCCACGGCCACATCCGCGACACGGAAAGCTCCGCGCTGCAGATCCTGCGCATCATCCAGGAAGAGTCGATGAAAGACTCCACCGCCGCGGTGCACGTGCAGGTGCCGGTGGAAGTCGCCTCGTTCCTGCTGAACGAGAAGCGCACCGAGATCACCAAGATCGAGCTGAAGCAGCGCCTGAACGTGCTGCTGGTGCCCAACAAGTCGCTGGACACGCCGCACTACAAGCTGGAACGCCTGAAGCACGACGACCCGCGCCTGGACAACCTGAAGGCCAGCTACCACATGGCCGAGGAGTTCGACGAGGAGACCACCGTCACCCGCCGCTCGCAGGAACGCACCAACCGGCAGGAACCCGTCATCAAGGGCGTGCTGCCCGACGCGCCGGCGCCCGTCGCGCCGCCCAAGCCCGAGAAGGTGGCCGAGCCCGCACCGCAAGCCGCTGCACGCGCGCCCGCCGCGGCGCCCGCGCCTGTGGCCGCAACGCCCGAGCCCAGCTTCTTCTCCTGGATCCGCAACCTGTTCAGCCCGCAACCGGCCGCTGCGCCGGCGCCCGCCGCAGCCGCACCTGCCGCGGCCGGTGGTGAAGCCAGGCGCGAAGGAGGCCGCGGCGAACGTGGCGATGGCCGCCGTGGTGGCCGGGGCCGGGGCGACCGTGGTGGCCGCGGAGGCCGCGATCACGAGCAGCGCCGCGACGGTGAACAGCGGCGCGAACGCGTCGCGGCCGAAGGCGGCGAGGCACAGCAGCAGCGCGCCGAAGGCGAGCAGCGCCGTGACCGCCCCCCGCGCGGTGAACGCGGTGAACGCGGTGAACGTGGCGAGCAGCGTGCCGACCGCGAACCGCGTGAACAGCGGGAACCGCGCGAGCAACGCGAAGGCCGCGGCGAACGCGATCGCCGTGACCGCCGCGACGAGCGCCGTGGCGACGAGCAGCGCCAGGGCCAGGAAGCCGGTGCACCGAACAGCGCCGTGCCGGAAGCTCGCGGCGATCGCCCCCCGCGTGGTGAGCGCGGTGAGCGTGGCGAAGGCCGCCGCGACCGTGGCGAGCGTGGCGACCGCCGTCCGCGTGAAGGCGCGCAAGCGCTGAGCGAAGACGCGGTGGTCGAAGGCGCCAGCGCCGAAGCCGCCGATCTCGCGGCCATGAACGGCGCCGCGCCGCAAGGCGGGCAGCCGGAAGGCGAAGGCCGCCGCGAGCCGCGCCGCTCACGCGACCGCTATGGCCGTGACCGCCGCGAACGCAACGGCCGCGAAGAGCGCGAAGAAGGCGCTCCCGCTGCCGCCGCCGAGCAAACGGGTGAAGCAGCGCCGTTCGCCGAAGAGCGCCGCCCGCGCTACCCCACCGGCTTCGTCTCCGACGAGGCGCCCGCCGGCGAGCAGGCCGCTCCCGCGCCGTCCGCCGCGCCCATCGCGGTGCAGCCGCCTGCTGCGGCACCCACCCCCGCGCCGGCCGCGCCCGCCGGGCTGCCCAAGGTGCAGCGGTTCGAGCTGCCGGTGGACCAGCTGGTCCGCGTGGCGTCCGAGTCCGGCCTCGAGTGGGTCAACTCGAACGCCGAAAAGATCGCCGCCGTCCAGGCCGCCATCGCCGCCGAACCCAAGCCGATCCGCGTGCCGCGCGAGCGTCCCCCGGTCGTAGTGCTCGACGAAGGCCCGCTGGTGCTGGTGGAAACCCGCCGCGACCTGCGCGACCTGAAGCTGCCGTTCGAGACGCAGCCGCTGCAATAAGCCGCACGGCCGTCGACCGAAAGGGAGCCCGAGGGCTCCCTTTTTCATTGGCCGGGCTTCGAAAGTGCCGCTGGCGTGAATCCTTCACGCGGTCCAGCTCATGCATGCCGATAGGATCGCGCGCTGGGCAGATGCCCGCATACCGGAGGGGTTCCAGTGGAAGATTTCCAACAAGCCGTCAAGACGTGCTTCAGCAAATACGCCGACTTCAGCGGCCGCGCCGGCCGGCCGGAGTTCTGGTGGTTCTTCTTGTTCCAGCTGGTGGTCTGCCTGGTCACCGGCATGATCAACGACTGGGTGTCGATCATCGCGGCCTTGGCGCTGCTGGTGCCCTCCCTGGCCGCCGGTGCGCGCCGCCTGCACGACACCGGCAAGACCGCCTGGCTGCTGCTGATCGGCCTGATCCCGATCATCGGCCTGGTGATCCTCTGGTTCCTGGCGCAGCCCAGCCAGGCCGGCGACAACCAGTACGGCCCTGCCGCCACGCCCACCGGCGACTTGGTGCCGGGCCAGCAGTGAGTTGAGCACCTCGCCAAAAAAGGAGCCGTAGAGGCTCCTTTTTTATTGGGAATGGTTTCACGAACCCGTGCGCTTGACGACGGCGTCGCCCCGAATACTTCATAAGAAGGATTACTCGCACCTTTCGGTCCCAGAAAGTATTACCCCTCTCAAACACAGAGGAGGAATACTTGAAAACTCGAATCAACCAGCTTCCGGGCCGCGCGATGGCTTGGCTGGGCGTCCTCGCATTGGCCGCCGCCGTCAGCGGATGCGGCGGCGGTGGCGGCGAAAGCGGAACAGCGCCCGCTGTCGCGGACGCCCGAAATGGCGACTACACCGTGTTCGCGGCCAATACGCAGCAGTACGCCCTGTCCCTCGACTTCGACGCGAAGACCTATCACCTCAAAGGGGCCGGGACGGACGACACGGGCAGCTTCTCCGCTTCGGGAAGCAACTTCCAGTTCACGCCGGCAGGCACGGCCCCCGCCGTGAACAACGCGACCTTCAGCCAGTTCGGGGACACCGTCGCCGGCGGCTTGCGCATCGGGGCCAAGGTGGTTCCCTTCATTGCTTCTCGGTCATTCGTCACCACCATGGGCGAAGCAGAGGGGCAGTACAAGTTCCTGACGACCATCGTCGACACGGCTGCTCCAGCGAACAACAACATCTTCACCGGTGAAATCGTCGCGGGCACATTCAGGCAGTGCAACGACCTCACCATCTATACCATCGCGACCTGTCCCGCAGCCTCCGTCAGGACGGCTGTCGTGACCAATGACGGCCCGGACTTCACCGCGGACTTCGGTGCGATCGGGAAGATCACCTTCCGAATCGCCAAGGTGGGCACCGAGAAGATCTTCCTGCGCGCGAGCCAATCCGCCGGCACGTCTCGCCGCTTCTGGATCGGCTTGAATCAGTCGGCCACTTTCAGCGACGTCGCCGGTGCAGGGGTCAATAGCGAGTCGCAGGGCACCACGACCAATGTGACCACGGCCGCGCTCACCTCGACTCAGCGCACGGAAACCAATGTCCAGACGGCACGCAATGGCCCTGCGGTCGCGACGCTGGTGCCGGGTTTGTTGGGCATCAACACGGCCGCCGATGGACTCTTCTTTGCCATGCGCTCTGCTGACATGGTCTTCGTGTTCGCCGGGCTCGACAACCTCGTGCACCCCGGGTACGTCGAAATCGGCAAACGCTGATCGGCGGGGCGCCTACTCGCCCTTGCAGACGGAAAGCGCGCCCTTGAGGCGCGCTTTCTTTTGGGTAAGCCGGCGGTTCTCCTACTTCCGCGCCGCCTCTTTCCACGCCGAAGCGGCCGCCTCCGCATCTCCGCGCTCTTCCGCCAGCACCGCCAACGCGCGGCAAGCGTCACGATGCAGCCGCGCATCCTGCAGCCCCAGCGAAGCCTGACGCAGCAGCTGCTGCGCCTTGCCCCAAAGCTGGCGCTTCATGCACGCCATGCCAGCCAGGTATTGCAGCGTGGCGTCGCGCGGGTTGGCGCGCTGGGCGCCTTCGATGTGGGCCAGCCAGACGCCATCGAGGCTGTCCAGGCCCTGCTCCAGCGCGGCCACCAGCTTCACCTTCAGCGAGTCGCTCAGCTGGGGCAGGCGCTCCCAAACCGGCAGCAGCCATTCGCGCGCGAGGCCCGCGTCGCCGCCCAGCATCACGAGCCGCGTGGCAGCATGGACCGCCAGCTCGGGCATCGCGCGCTCCTGCGGTTCCAGCGACAGCCAGGCGCGCTGCAGTTGCGCGGGCTCGTGCGCGGTGTTCAGCAGGTCGGTCGCCAATCCGCGCACCAGGCTTTCCGCCGCGGACGAAGAGAACGCGCGGTGCTTGGCCAGCAGCCGCGCGGTCTCCAGCGCTTCGCCGGTGTGGCGTGCCAGGCGCGCGGCCTTGAGCTTCATCCGCAGTGCGAGCGTGCGGCGGCCGGCGCCCGTCGGCAGTTCGCGCAGCCAGCCGATGGCGGCGTGCGGCTCGCGGTCGTCGAGCGACCAGCGTGCCGCGCGCAGCAGGGCGCCTTCGTGCGTTTCCTGCGCGTCGCGCGCGCCGGTCTGCTCCAGCGCCTGCCGCAGGTGCTCCTCGCGCGCCGGGCGGTCCTGCAGCGCCTGCGCGCTTTCGGCGGCCAGCAGGTGGGCGATGGTGCGCAGTTGCGAGCCGTTGGCGGGCGCGGCGCCGCCGGCGGAAAGCGATGCTTCCTGCGCCAGCGCCGACTCCGCCGACTTGCGCGCGCGAATGAAGCGGCCCGCCAGCAGGTGCGACGCGGCGTCGAGCAGCGAAGCGTGCATGCCCCGCTCGCGCTGTTGCACGCGCCAGCGCAGCGCCTGCCGCGGCAGGTCGAACAGCGCCGCCAGCGCGCGGAGCGCGGCGTGCAGGAACAGGAAAGCGCCCAGCAGGAGCAGCAGCACCAGGTTGAGCGACAGGTCCACGCGGTACGGCGGCCAGAACACCGTCACCGTGCCCTGGTTGTTGCCCGCGAACAGCGCCACCGCGGCCGCGATGCCGAACAGTGCGAGAAGCCA
Source organism: Ramlibacter humi (assembly GCF_004681975.1). Lineage (GTDB taxonomy): Bacteria > Pseudomonadota > Gammaproteobacteria > Burkholderiales > Burkholderiaceae_C > Ramlibacter > Ramlibacter humi. Next base: position 623,784 of record NZ_SMLK01000002.1, on the reverse strand, counting down.
CAGCGCGGCGCGCACGCCTTATCTCCCCGCCGCCGTGGTGGCCAGCGTGGCCAGCGTTTCGTCAATGCGCGGCACGTCGACCACGCGCAATTGCTGCTGCGTCTGCTGCAGCAGCGCGACCATCGCCTGGGTGCGGCGCGCGGCGGGATCGAAGTACTTCTGCAGCGCGACGGAAGCCGCGGACACGTCGGCGCGCGCCGCGTCGATCTGCCGCGACAGCAGCGCCAGCCGCGCGTTCATCAGCCGCAACTTCAGGTTCTCGCGCAGGAAGAAAGCCTGGTCGGGCGCAACGAGCGCGGCTTCAGGCTGGTCGATGCGGCTCACGCGCACCAGGCTGCGCGCTTCGTCGCGCACGGCGGCGATGGCAGGTTCCCACCACGGAGCAGGCCGCGACGCCGGCGCGCTGGCGGGCTTGGCCGGCGCGCGGCCTGCCGCCGCGCCGACGGCGTTGGCCAGCGGCAGTTCGTCGACCTGCCGCGCGATGTCGTCGATGCGCAGCAGGATGCCGGGCACGTCGGCCACGGCCGCGGTCTTGATGCGGTCCATGTCGCGCGTGATGGCGGCGCGGATGCGTGCCAGCCGCGGCTCGCCCGAGCGGGCCAGGCGCTGGTCGGCGGTACGCAGCGCGGCCAGCAGCGGCTCGGCGCTGAGCGTCAGCTGGGCCTGCTGTTGCGCCAGGCGCAGGCCGGCTTCGATGTCCACCACCAGGTTCTCGTCACGCGAGCGCGACAGGCTCTGCATCAGGTCCTCGAGCTGGCCGCGCTGCATCGCCACCTCGTTCAGGCGCGTCTCGGCGACGGCCTGGCGCGCCGCCACGTCGCGCGCGAGTTCCTGCGCCTGTTTCGCGATGGCGCGCGCCTCCACGGACTGGCTGCCGGCGTCGGCGCTCTGGCGCGCCAGCTGTTCCTGGATGGTCGACAGCTTCTGCCAGAGCAATCCACTCAGCGCGAGCGACACCAGCGCCAGGACGGCGAGCAGGCCCATGGCCCGGCGCGCCGGCGCTCCGCGGCCGGACCCGGCCGGATCGGCGGCGGGAGCAGTCGCGGGGAGGTGGTCGGTGGAAGGAGAGCTCGGAGCGGCTGGCTCGCGTTCGGGCTCGGCACTCATCCGAATGATTCTAGGGCGGCGGCCACGGCCGCCCGGCCGGGTCGTGACGGGCAAACAACACCGAAGCCCGCTTCCCGCGCGGCCTGCGCGATGCGCTCATGGGTCGCCACGGCACGGGCGCGCGACCAGTCCTGGGCTGGCAGCAAGTGCGCGAGATTGCGGATGGCTTCGCTGCTGCTGAAGAGCCAGACGGCGCCACCGCCTGCCGCGCGGGCCGCTTCATCCGCTTGCATCGCCGACCACGACGGCGCGCGGCGCGAGTACGTGGCGACGGTTTCAACCTGCACGCCGGCGGACGCCAGGCGCGACCTCAGCCAGTCGCGGCCCGCCGGTTCACCGGTGGCGTCGGCACCGCGCAGGAGCAGGACACGCGCGCCGGCCACCGCCTGGCCTTCGACCAGCGCCCACAACGCTTCCGAATCGAATTGCGCAGCGGCCTCGTCCGGCGAGTCGATCGCTTGTGCCGGGATGCCGGCTGCGAGCAACGCATCGCGAGTGCCGGGGCCCGTCGCCCAGGCGCGCATGCGTGCCGGCCAGGAGCAGCGCTCACCGAGCAGCCCGCGCACTGCGTTGGCGCTGACGAACATCGCTGCGTTGAAATCGCCCAGCGCCTGCCGGGCACGCGCCAACGCATCCGCATCCGGCGGCGGCCCGATCTCGATCAGCGGCAGCGAAACGACCTCATGGCCCGCGGCGCGCAGGTCGCGCGCCCAACCCGCAGCGTCCTGCGCCGGCCGGGTGAGCACCACGCGCATGCGGCGCCTTCAGCGCGCGCCGCCGGCGCGCAGCTCTTCGGCCAGGCGAGTGCCCAACGCGGCGGCTTCTTCCAGGCTGCCCACCGCACCGCTGGCTTCGGCGCGCACCAGCCGGCCCGGCTGGTCCGGATCGCCCCATGCGCCGCGCAGTTGCAGCACTTCGCCCCGCAGCGTGGCATGCGCGGCCAGCGGCATGGAGCAGCTGCCGCCCATGGCGCGGCTGACCGCGCGCTCGGCCGCCACCGCGAGCCAGGTCACCTGGTGCGCCAGCGGCGAAAGGGCTTGCGCCACCGCCGCGTGATCGGCGCGCACTTCGATGCCCAAGGCACCCTGCCCCGCCGCGGGCAGCATCTCCGACGGTTCGAACACTGCGCGGATGCGGCTCTCCAGCCCCAGCCGCTTCAGCCCCGCCGCCGCCAGCACGATGGCGTCGTAGCCGCCTTCGTCCAGCTTGCGCAGGCGCGTGTCCAGGTTGCCGCGCAGCGGCTCGATGCGCAGGTCCGGCCGCAGCGCCTGCAGCAGCACCACGCGGCGCAGGCTGGACGTGCCGACCAGCGCGCCCTGCGGCAGGTCCTGCAGCTGCTGGTATCGGTTCGAGACGAAGGCGTCGCGCGGGTCCTCGCGCTCCATCACGCAAGCGAGCGCGAAGCCCTCGGGCAGGTCCATCGGCACGTCCTTGAGCGAGTGCACGGCCAGGTCGGCGCGGCCTTCCTCGAGGGCGACTTCCAGTTCCTTGACGAACAGGCCCTTGCCGCCGACCTTGCTGAGGCTGCGGTCCAGGATCTGGTCGCCGCGGGTGGTCATGCCCAGCAGCGACACCTCGTGCCCATGCGCGGCCAGCCGCGCCTTCACGTGCTCGGCCTGCCAGAGCGCCAAGCGGCTTTCGCGGGTGGCGATGGTGAACGTGCCCAATGCCGTAACCTGCCTGTCATCCTTCGGGGGGTGCCGATGCTAGCATCTGCGCTGCCCAAAATTTCAGCAGGCGGAGAGAGCCCCCTATGCCCCCACCCCCGCAGGACACGCCGGCGCGCCGCGCACGGGACAACGAGCGGCCGCTGGTCGAGGACATCCGCCTGCTGGGCCGCATCCTGGGCGACGTCATCCGCGAGCAGGAAGGCGTCGATGCGTACGAGCTGGTCGAGCGCATCCGCAAGCTCTCCGTCGCCTTCCGCCGCGACGCCGATCACGACGCCGACAAGGCGCTGAAGACGCTGCTGAAGACGCTCAGCGGCGACCAGGCCGTCAGCGTGATCCGTGCGTTCACCTACTTCAGCCACCTGGCCAACCTGGCCGAGGACCGCCACCACATCCGCCGCCGCGCCGTGCACGAGCGCGCCGGCGACACGCAGGAAGGCAGCATCGATGTGGCGCTGGCGCGGCTGCGCTGGGCCGGCATCCAGCCGCGCGCCATTTCGCAGACGCTGGCCACCAGCTACGTGTCGCCGGTGCTCACCGCGCACCCGACCGAAGTGCAGCGCCAGAGCATCCTGGACGCCGAGCGCGAGATCGCGCACCTGCTGGCCGAGCGCGACGAGATCAAGGCACGAGCGCTGCCGCGAGACGCCCTGGCGCCGCGCGAGCTGTCCGCGAACGAAGCGCAGATCCGCGCCCGCGTGATGCAGCTGTGGCAGACGCGGCTGCTGCGCTTCTCCAAGCTCACCGTGGCCGACGAGATCGAGAACGCGCTGTCGTACTACGAGGCCACCTTCCTGCGCGAGATCCCCAAGCTGTATGCCGGACTGGAGCGCGAGCTGGGCTCGCAACCCGTGGCCAGCTTCCTGCGCATGGGCATGTGGATCGGCGGCGACCGCGACGGCAACCCCAACGTGTCGGCGCAGACGCTGGAGCAGGCGCTGAGCCGCCAGTGCGAAGTCGCGCTGCGCCACTACCTGACGGAGGTGCACTTCCTCGGGCGCGAGCTGTCGATCTCTGCGCTGCTGGTGGACGTCACGCCGGAGATGCGCAAGCTGGCCGAGCGCTCGCCCGACCGCAGCGAGCATCGCGAGGACGAGCCGTACCGCCGCGCACTGGCCGGCATGTACTCGCGGCTGGCGGCCACGCTGAAGGAGCTGACCGGCGGCGACGCCGCGCGCCACCTGCTGCCGCCGCAGAACCCGTACCGCACGGCGGAGGAGTTCCACGCCGACCTGTGCACCATCCGCGACTCGCTGAAGGCCGGCCACTCCGGCGCGCTCACCGCGCACCGCCTGCAGCCGCTGATCCGCGCGGTGGAAGTGTTCGGATTCCACCTGGCCACCATGGACCTGCGCCAGAGCTCCGACCAGCACGAACTGGTGGTGGCCGAGCTGCTGGCCACCGCGCGCATCGAGCCGCACTACGCGAAACTGGCAGAGCCGGCGCGCCGCGAGCTGCTGCTGCGCCTGCTGAACGACGCGCGCCCGCTGCGCGTGGTCGGCGCCGAATACTCCGAATGGGCGCGGCACGAGCTCGCCATCTTCGAGACCGCGCTGCGCATGCGCGCGCGCTACGGCCGCGATGCGATCCGCCACTACATCATCAGCCACACCGAGGCCGTGAGCGACCTGCTGGAGGTGCTGCTGCTGCAGAAGGAAGCGGGCCTGCTGCGCGGCACGCTGGACGACCACGGCACCGCGGACCTGATCGTGGTGCCGCTCTTCGAAACCATCGAAGACCTGCGCAACGCCGCGCCCATCATGCGCGAGTTCTATTCGCTGTCCGGCATCGCGCGCCTGGTGCAGCGCTCCGGCGCCGAGCAGGACATCATGCTGGGCTACAGCGACAGCAACAAGGACGGCGGCATCTTCACCAGCAACTGGGAGCTGTACCGCGCCGGCACCGCGCTGGTGGCGCTGTTCGACGAGCTCTCGGCCACGCACCCGATCCGCCTGCGCATGTTCCACGGGCGCGGCGGCACCGTCGGCCGCGGCGGCGGCCCCAGCTACCAGGCCATCCTGTCGCAGCCGCCGGGCACGGTGCGCGGCCAGATCCGCCTCACGGAACAGGGGGAGGTCATCGGCTCCAAGTACGCCAACCCCGAGATCGGCCGCCGCAACCTGGAGACGCTGGTGGCCGCCACGCTGGAAGCCACGCTGCTGCAGCCCGGCAAGGCCGCGCCCAAGGCTTTCCTCGAAGCCGCCGAGACGCTGTCGCAAGCCGGCATGCGCGCCTACCGCTCGCTGGTGTACGAGACGCCCGGCTTCACCGACTACTTCTTCGCCGCCACGCCCATCCGCGAGATCGCCGAACTGAACATCGGCTCGCGGCCGGCATCACGCAAAGCCAGCCAGCGCATCGAGGACTTGCGCGCCATTCCCTGGAGCTTCAGCTGGGGCCAGTGCCGCGCCACGCTGAATGGCTGGTACGGCTTCGGTACCGCGGTGGAGGCGTTCCTCCACGCCGTTCGGCCTGAGCCTGTCGAAGGCCAGGGCAAGGCTTCGGCAAGCTCGGCCCGAACGGCCTATCGCGAGCGCGTCGCGCTGCTGCAGAAGATGTACCGCCAATGGCCGTTCTTCCGCGCGCTGCTGTCGAACATGGACATGGTGCTGGCCAAGAGCGACCTGGCGCTGGCTTCGCGCTACGCCGACCTGGTGAGCGACACGCGCCTGCGCAAGAAGGTGTTCGGCCTGATCGAGGCCGAGTGGCATCGCACGGTCGACGCGCTGGCATTGATCACGGGCGAGAAGCAGCGGCTGGCGGGCAACGCGGCCCTGCAGCGGTCGATCCGGCACCGCTTTCCGTACATCGACCCGCTGCACCACCTGCAGGTGGAACTGGTGCGGCGCTACCGCGCCGGACAGGCGGACGAACGCGTGCGCCGCGGCATCCACATCTCGATCAACGGCATCGCGGCGGGGCTGCGCAATACCGGCTAGGTTCCGAGCAGCTCGCCCACGGGCTTGAGCTGCTCCACGCGGTCGCAGACTGCCTTGATCACCATCATGATCGGGATGCCCAGCAGCAGGCCCCACACGCCCCACAGCCAGCCCCAGAACAGCACGCCGATGAACACGGACACGGCGTTCATGCGGCTGGCCTTGCTGGTGAGCCACGGCACCAGCAGGTTGCCTTCCACGGTGTGGATCAGCAGCGAGACGCCCACCACCCACATCGGCAGCTCGATGTCGCCCGACTGCACGAAGGCCGCGAAGCCCGCCGCGAGGGTGATGAGGATGGAGCCCACGTAAGGCACCAGGTTCAGGATGCCCGCCACCACGCCCCACACGGCCGCGTGCTTCAGGCCCAGCATGCCGAAGGCCACGCCGCTGGCGATGCCCACGCCCACGCTGGCCAGCAGCTGCACCAGCAGGTAGCGCTGGATCTGCACGTTGATCTCGTCGAGCGCCTGCACGGTCAGCTTCTTCTCGGTGAGGCTCGGCCCGGTGATCTTCACCAGCTTGCGCCGGAAGGTGTCGCCCGACATCAGCAGGAAGTACGTGAGGAAGGTGACGAGCGTCACCTGGCCGACGACGGTGGCCAGGCCGATGCCGCCCGTCCACAGGTGCTCGCGGATGTCGAAGCGGCTCTTCTCGACGACGACGCGCTGCACGCCGCGCGGCGCGCCCGGCGCCGGCATGGTGGTGTTGGCCGACTCGGTGGCCTTCTCCAGTTCGGCCGCCGCACGCTGCACCTGGTCCAGCGGCGTGCGCTTGCTCGTGCGCTGCTCGATCCTGTCGCGCACGCGCTGGGCGGCGGCGGGCAGCGAGTCGATCAGCTCGTTGGCGTCGTCCACCAGCGAATACATCGCGACGGCGCCGCCCGCCAGGATGGCGGTGATCAGCACCGCCGCGCCCACCGCGCGCGGGATGCGCACGCGGGCCATGGCTTCGACCACGGGCGACAGCGCGTAGTAGAAGACGAATCCGAGCATCAGCGGGATGAAGAAAGCGCTGGCCCACTTCAGCACCGCCAGCACGGCCAGCGTGCACAGCACGACGAGGGCGACGCTGCGCGGGTTTTCGTGCACGTGCAGCAGGACGTGCGGCGGCTCCGTGGGATCGATGTCCTGCGGCGGGGGCACCGCCGCCAGGACCTGCTGTACTTGCTGTTCCTCGTTCATGGGGACGTCCAGGCACCTTTACCGAGCCCCCATGCCCTCCCTACCTTGCCAGCGCCTCGCGCACCGCCGTCAGCTGCCGCCGTGAAACCTGCAGCAGCTCATCGATGCCGTTGAGCCGCACCGCCCAGCCCTCGCCCTCTTCGGGGTCGTCGTGCTTTTCCAGCGCCCTCACCGCCCGGCGCGCCACCAGCGCGTTGCGGTGGACGCGCAGGAACTGCGCGGCGTGGCGCTCTTCCAGTTCGCTGAGCGACGCGTCCAATATATAGCTTCTGGATGCGGTACGGACCGTGATGTATTTGAGTTCGGCCTTGAAATAGAGAACCTCCGACAGCGGAACCCGCTCCGTCCTACCCCGGTCCTGGATGACGAGCGTGTCCGGCGTGTCGCCGGCCGCGGGACGCCGGCCGGCAAGCAGTCTTTCGACTTTCTGCAGCGCGATCTGCAGGCGTTCCAGCCGCACCGGCTTGGTCAGGTAGTCGGCGGCTTCCAGGTCGAAGGCGGCCACCGCGTGTTCCGCGTGCGCGGTGACGAACACCACCGCCGGCGGCCGCAGCATGCCGCGCAAGGCATGCGCCAGCGCCAGCCCATCCGCGCCGGGCATGCGCACGTCCAGCAGCACCGCGTCGTAGATGCCGCGGCGCAGCGCCTCCATCGCCTCGGTCGCATTGGCCGCCTCGCCCGCGGCCACCGCGGCGGGCGCGCGGCAATCGCCCAGCAAGGAGCGCAGGCGGGATCGCGCCAGGGATTCGTCGTCCACCACCAGAACCTGCAGGCTCTCGTTCATGCCGGGACCTCCATCCTCACCTGGTAGATGCCGTCCTTCAGGACGGTGCGGAACTGCGCCTGCACGTCGTGCAGCAACCGGAGACGGTCGCGCACATTGTCTTGTGCCACGCCATTGCCGGGAAGCCCCTGGCCCGCGGGAACGGTGTTGGTGACCTTGATGACCACGCTGCCGCCGCGAAGCTGGGTGCTGATGCGCACTTCCGCCCCGGTGGGACTGGGCTCCACCCCGTGCTTGACGGCGTTCTCCACCAGCGGCTGCAGCAGCAGCGGCGGCACCTTGGCCGCGCCGGCCCGCGGGTCGATCGCCCACTCCACCCGGAGCCGGTCGCCGAAGCGCACCTGCTCGATGGCGAGGTAGCGGCGCGCCAACGCCACCTCCTCGTCCAGCGTCACGGCTTCGCCCCGCTCGGTGAGCGCGTGGCGGAACAGGTCGCTCAGGTCCTCCAGCACGGTCTCGGCGAGGGCCGGGTCCTCGCGCACCAGCGCGATGGCGGAATTGAGGGTGTTGAACAGGAAATGCGGCTGGATGCGCGCCTGCAGCTCCGACAGGCGAGCGGCGGTCGCGGCCGGCATGCGGGACTTGGCGCGCAGCACCAGGCCCACCACCAGCGCGGCGGCCAGCAGCGCGCCGGCGCAGGCCGAGGCCAGCCAGGGCGCGTCGGCCGGCAGGGACATCAGCACCAGCAGCCCGCAGCCGTACAGGCCGGCCAGCGCTCCCATCGCCACGCCCACGCCCTGCTGGACCCAGGCCGGCAGGCGCGCCAGCAGCCGCTTGAAGGCGCAGCCCACCACCAGCCAGGCCAGGGTGCCCGGCAGTGCGGCGCCGCTGAGGGCGGCCACCCGCGCCAGCCAGCCGGGCGCCCCGCCGGGGCCGAACATCGCGCCCACCGCCATCACGGTCTCGACGAACAGCACGGCGCGCAGCACCACGCCCACCTGGCAGGCGTCGAACAGCAGCACCTGGCGCTCGGGCGGGGGCGGCGGCTCGGGCCGGCCGGCGAGGTCCTGGAAGGCCGATAAAATTTGCGAGTCGTTCATCGATGAGGCGGGATTGGCCCAAATTATTGGTGAATCCTCCGCCAGCCCATCACGGGCCAACCCCAAAGCGGCACCAACCGCGCCCGCCGCCCTCCGTCATGTCGCAACTCGATCACAAGTCCCAGGCCTGGTCGGCCCTGTTCTCCGAACCCATGAGCGACCTGGTCAAGCGCTACACGGCCAGCGTGGACTTCGACAAGCGCCTCTGGCAGGCCGACATCCAGGGCTCGCTGGCCCATGCCGGCATGCTAGCCGCGCAGGGGATCATCCCCGCCGGCGACCTGGCCGAGATCCAGCGCGGGATGGCGCAGGTGAAGCAGGAGATCGAGTCCGGCGCCTTCGAATGGAAGCTGGACCTGGAGGACGTGCACCTCAACATCGAGGCTCGCCTGACGCAGCTGGTGGGCGATGCCGGCAAGCGCCTGCACACCGGCCGCAGCCGCAACGACCAAGTCGCCACCGACGTGCGCCTGTGGTTGCGCGGCGAGATCGACGTGCTGTCCGGCCTGCTCACCGAGCTGCAGAAGTCGCTGCTGGCGCTGGCGGAACAGAACGCCGACGTCATCCTGCCCGGCTTCACGCACCTGCAGGTGGCGCAGCCCGTGAGCTTCGGCCACCACATGCTGGCCTACGTGGAGATGTTCTCGCGCGACGCCGAGCGCCTGGCCGACGTGCGCAAGCGCGTCAACCGCCTGCCGCTGGGCGCCGCCGCGCTGGCCGGCACCAGCTACCCGCTGGACCGCGAAGCCGTGGCAAAGGCGCTGGGCATGGAAGGCGTCTGCCAGAACTCGCTGGACGCGGTGAGCGACCGCGACTTCGCCATCGAATTCACCGCCGCGGCCACGCTGGCCATGGTGCACGTCTCGCGCCTGTCCGAAGAGCTGGTGCTGTGGATGAGCCAGAACTTCGGCTTCATCCGCATCGCCGACCGCTTCACCACCGGCTCGTCGATCATGCCGCAGAAGAAGAACCCGGACGTGCCGGAACTCGCGCGCGGCAAGACCGGCCGCGTGGCCGGCCACCTGGTCGCGCTGGTCACCCTGATGAAGGGCCAGCCGCTGGCCTACAACAAGGACAACCAGGAAGACAAGGAACCGCTCTTCGACACGGTGGACACGCTGCGCGACACGCTGCGCATCTTCATCGAGATGATGGGCGGCATCACCGTGAACAAGGAAGCGATGGAAGCCGCCGCGCGCAAGGGCTTCGCCACCGCCACCGACCTGGCCGACTACCTGGTGAAGAAGGGCCTGCCCTTCCGCGACGCGCACGAGGTGGTCGCCCACGCGGTGAAGACCGCGCAGGCCATGGGCGTGGACCTGTCGGAACTGCCGCTGGCCAAGCTGCAGGAGTTCAATGCCTCCATTGGGCAGGACGTGTTCCAGGTGCTGTCGCTGCGCGGCTCGCTGGACGCTCGCAACGTGGTGGGCGGCACCGCTCCCGCGCAGGTGCGCGCGCAGGTCGCGCGCCACCGCCAGCGCCTGGGCTGAGCGCCCCGGGCGCGGCCGTGAGCAAAATTGCAACCCGGCCCAAGAAGATTCAAACCGGCGCGCGCGGCCGCGCTTAAGCTGCGCGCTGGAGGAGACGCCCTTGCCCAAGATCACCAACATCGAAGACCTGCGCGTGCTCGCGCAGCGCCGCGTGCCGCGCATGTTCTACGACTACGCCGACTCCGGCTCGTGGACCGAGAGCACCTACCGCGCCAACGAGGACGACTTCAACCGCATCCTGTTCCGCCAGCGCGTGGCGGTGAACATGGAAGGCCGCAGCACCAGGACCACCATGATCGGCCAGCCGGTGGCGATGCCGGTCGCTATCGCGCCCACGGGCCTGACCGGCATGCAGCATGCCGACGGCGAGATCCTGGCGGCGCGCGCGGCCAAGAAGTTCGGCATCCCGTTCACGCTGTCGACCATGAGCATCTGCTCCATCGAGGACGTGGCCCAGGGCACGGACAACCACCCGTTCTGGTTCCAGCTGTACGTGATGCGCGACCGCGCCTTCATCGAAAGGCTGATCGACCGCGCCAAGGCGGCCAACTGCTCCGCGCTGGTGCTGACGCTGGACCTGCAGATCCTGGGCCAGCGCCACAAGGACATCAAGAACGGCCTGTCGGCGCCGCCCAAGCTCACGATCCCGAACATGCTCAACCTCATGACCAAGCCGCGCTGGTGCATGGCCATGCTGGGCACGCAGCGGCGGCAGTTCGGCAACATCGTCGGCCACGTCAAGGGCGTGGAGAACATGGGCTCGCTGTCCGAGTGGACCGCCAAGCAGTTCGACCCGCGCCTGTCGTGGGACGACGTGGCGTGGATCAAGAAGCGCTGGGGCGGCAAGCTCATCCTCAAGGGCATCCAGGACGCCGAGGACGCGCAGCACGCCGTGGACAGCGGCGCCGATGCGCTGATCGTCTCCAACCACGGCGGCCGCCAGCTCGACGGCGCGCCCTCGTCCATCTCGGCGCTGCCGGAGATCGCGCAGGCCGTGGGCTCGCGCATCGAGGTGCACATGGACGGCGGCATCCGCTCCGGCCAGCACGTGCTCAAGGCGGTGGCGCTGGGCGCGCGCGGCGTCTACATCGGCCGCGCCATGCTGTACGGCCTGGGCGCGATGGGCCAGGAAGGCGTGGAGAAGGCGCTGGAGATCATCCGCAACGAGCTCGACCTGTCGATGGCCTTCTGCGGCCGCACCGACATCAACGCCGTGGACACCGGCATCCTGCTGCCGGGCAGCTACCCCACCGGCAAGCCGGCGGGGCTTTGACGATGCGGGCGGCAGGCAAGCTGGACGCCATCGCGGCGGAAATGCGGGCCGCGCAGGACGCTTGCCAATCCCTCCCCACGGTCACTTCGCGGTACACGGATTTCAGCGTCGACGACGGCTATGCGGTCGCGGCGCGCATCCATCAATCGCGCCTGGCGGCGGGCGCCAGCCCGCGCGGCCGCAAGATCGGCTTCACCAACGCCAACATCTGGCCCGAGTACGGCGTGCACCAGCCGATCTGGGGCTACGTCTACGAGCACACGCTGGCCGACGCGAAGGACGGCGAAGCGGCATTGAGCCTCGCCGGCCTGGCGGAGCCGAAGATCGAACCCGAGGTCGCGTTCGGCCTGCGCGCCACGCCACCGGCCGGCGCGGACGTGCAGGCGCTGCTGGATTGCATCGAGTGGGTCGCGCCCGCGTTCGAGATCGTGCAGTCGCATTTCCCGGGCTGGAAGTTCCAGGTCGCGGACACAACGGCGGCCAGCGGCCTGCATGGAAGACTGGTACTCGGCACGCGTGTACCGCTTTCGTCGCTGGGCGACGATCCGGCCGCGGTGCTGGCGGCGTTGACGGTGGGCCTGCATCGCGACGGCCAGCACGTGGAGACGGGCCGAGGCAGCAACGTGCTGGGCAGTCCGCTCGCGGCGCTGGGGCACCTGGTCGCGGTGCTCACGGGACAAGGCGCCGAAGCCGCGCTGCGCCCGGGCGAAGTGGTGACCACGGGCACCGTCACTGCCGCCTATGCGGTGTCGCCCGGCCAGTCGTGGGCCATGGTGCCGGCCGGCGTGCCGCTGCAACCGCTGCGGCTGGCGCTCACCGGCTGACGCGCTTCTTCAGCGCGACCGCCCGTCGTAGTGAGTGACGGGCACCTTCTCCAGGTCGATGCCTTCCAGGCAGCGCACGTTCACGGCCGCCATCGGCTGCCCGTCCGGCCCCACCGCTTCCGCGTATGGATGGATGCCGCAGACCTTGCAGAAGCGGTGCTTGATCAGGTGCTTGTTGAATTCGTAGGTCGCGGCGTTCTCGTCCGGCGTCTGCAGCTTCAGCTGCGGGCGCGGGATGAACCACAGGAGCGAGCCTTTCCGCTGGCAGATCGAGCAGTTGCACGCCATCGCGCTCTTGATCTCGCCTTCGGCTTCGTAGGCCACGTTGCCGCAATGGCAGCTTCCCCGGTATTTCATCTCGTCTCCTGGTTCCGGTTACCGGGCCATTGTGCGGCCGGCGCCGCGCGCTCGGCGAAAATCCCGGACGCCGTGACCGAGAAGCTGCGCCGCATCGCCCACCTGGACATGGACGCGTTCTTCGCGTCCGTGGAGCTGCTGCGGTATCCGCAGCTCAGGGGGCTGCCGGTGGTCATCGGCGGCGGCCGGCGCAGGGTCGACGAGATCATCCGCGAGCGCTACGCGGAGCGGCCGCTGTCCGAGATCCCGCCCGAGGCGTTTCCGCTGCTGAAGGACTACGTCGGCCGGGGCGTCATCACCACCGCGACTTACCCCGCGCGCGTGTTCGGCGTGGGTTCCGCGATGGGCATGATGAAGGCGGCGAAGCTGGCGCCCGACGCCATCGTGCTGCCCGCCGACTTCGACGAGGTGCGGCGCGTGTCGCGCGCCTTCAAGGCGGTGATCCGCGACATCGCGCCGCTGGTGGAGGACCGCGGCATCGACGAGGTCTACATCGACTTCACCGACGTGCCCGGCGGCCAGCGCGAAGGCGGCCGCGTGCTGGCGCGCCTGATCCAGAAGGGCATCTTCGAAGCGACCCGGCTCACCTGCAGCATCGGCGTGGCGCCCAACAAGCTGATCGCCAAGATGGCCAGCGAGTTCAACAAGCCCAACGGCATCTCCATCGTCTTCGAGGAAGACGTGCAGGCGAAGATGTGGCCGCTGGCGGTGCGCAAGATCAACGGCATCGGGCCCAAGGCCGAAGCCAGGCTGCACAAGCTGGGCGTGCAGACCATCGGCGAGATCGCGGCCAAGGACGTGGCCTGGCTGGTGGAGAACTTCGGCCGCAGCACCGGCCACTGGATGCACCACGCCGCCTGGGGCCGCGACGACCGCCCCGTGGTCACCGAGAGCGAACCGGTGTCCATGAGCCGCGAGACCACGTTCGACCGCGACCTGCATGCGGTGCGCGACCGCGCGGAGCTGGGCGCCATCTTCACCCAGCTCTGCGAGCACGTGGCCGAAGACCTGCGGCGCAAGGGCTACGTCGGCAAGACCATCGGCATCAAGCTGCGCTACGACGATTTCCGCATCGCCACGCGCGACCAGACCATCGGCCACTTCACCGACGACCCGCGCGAGATCCGCCGCATCGCGGGCCAATGCCTGAAACGCGTGCCGCTGGACCAGCGGCTGCGCCTGCTGGGCGTGCGCGTGGGCAAGCTCGCGCGCACGGAAGAGGTGGCGGCGATAGCGGCCGCGGCGCCTTGCGTGGCTGAGCCCATCCCCGACCTGTTCACGCAGGGCTGAACCCGCGCCAGCTCAGCCGGCGACGATTTCGTCCTGGTGGTTGGCGATGTGGAAGGCGTGCGCCAGCGAGTAGTCGCCTTTGGACAGCGCGCCGTACGCGAAATGCGGCTTCAGCGCGCCCTGGTTGGCCTGGAAGCGGCCGATCGCGTGGCGCAACCGCAGCGCTGAAAGCCTCCAGTCCGCGCCGGCGCTCAGCGCTGGCGCGCCCGGGATGGGCTCGGCCAGGCCGTGGCTCATCCGGCCGCGCCACTTGAACACCGCGAAGGCGGCACTCCCCGCGGTGTGCTGGAACAGCTCGCTCTTCGGTTGCGGGAAGCCGTCCAGGCTCATCTCGACGCTTTGCGCCAGGTGGTCCAGCACAGCCGACAACGGCCACGCGCCCGTGGCGCGAACGGCCGGTGCCCGCTCCAGGCCGTCGAGCCAGCGCAAGGCGCCGTCCAGGGACTGCACGCGGGGTTCATCGGCCATGGCGGTAGCTCCCGGGAAGGCGAAGGCGGACACAACAAGGAAATCACGGCGGCGCATCGGCGGCGATGGTAGGCGCGCCGGCTCAGCCGGACAAGGGAGTCGCCGAGAGCGCTCCTACTAAAGTCGCCGCGCGTTGCCTACAGCCCGGGCGGGGACCACGGCTTACCTTGGAAGGCGAGTCCTACGGAAGAACAAAATGAACGTGAAGCCCCAACGCCGCGCCGGCGCCGCGGCCTTTCTGCTGGCAGTGGCCTCGGCCTTCGGCGCCCTGCCCGCCACCGCGCAGACCGCGCCTGCCGTGCGCCTTGCCGCCGCCCCCGCCATCGACGCGCTCGAAGTGAACGCCGACGCCGGCCTGCAGCCAGGCTCCGTGCTGGAATTCAGCATGCGCGGCACGCCCAACGGCATCGCGCGCGCCGAAGTGCGCGACGCCGGCGTGTCCGTCGCCCTGCGCGAGACCCGGCCCGGCATCTACACCGGCCAGTACACCGTCCGCCGCACCGACCGCCTGAAGCCCACCAGCCTGGTGCGCGGCGAACTGACCGTCGCCGGGCGTACCCGGAACTCCGACTTCCGCCTGCCGCCTTCATTCGCACAGGCGCCGGCCGAACCGGCGCTGATGCCGGTGCCCACGACGCAGGTGCCCACGCTGCACCTGGACCGCTTCAGCGCACCGTCGGTGGACCGCCTGGTGCCCGGTACTGAATTGCGCTTCGCGATCGAAGGAACGCCCGGCGCCTACGCGACCGTGCAAGTGCCGGGCCTCCCGACGCCGGTGCAACTGCGCGAGCAACGCCCCGGGCACTACGCCGGCCAGTACGTGCTGCGCCAGCAGGACGCGGTGGGCGACGGCCCCGTGATCGCGACGCTGCGCGCGGGCGAGCGCACCGTCACGGCGCAACTGGCGCGGCCGCTGGTCGTGGCGGTGCCGGGCAACACCATGGGTGCTGCGCCGATGTCAGTGCTGCCGCTGCAGGTGATCAGCCCCGGGCCCAACGCCGCCATCGATGCGAGCCAGGTCGTGGTGCAGGGCCGCACGGCGCCGGGGGCCAGCGTGCACGTGCGCGTGGACGCCATCGCACCCGTGGCCGTCGGCCGTTCCGCCGTGGCGCAGACGCTGCCGCCGCAGACGGTGCAGGCCGACGCCAACGGCAACTTCAGCTTCAACTTCGGGCCGGTGCGCGCGCAGCCCGGCACGCGGTTCGAGGTCAACCTCTCCGCCGCGCAGGGCGCGCAGTCCACGCCCGAGCAGCGGATCGTGCTGTTCCAGCGAAGCTGATCTCCTCTTCGGTCGCGCGCTCCCCGAATCCCCCATGGACCTGACGCGGATCCACTGCATCAAGGAATGGCAGGTGCGCCACCGGCGCACGCATTCGCTGGAATCCCGCGCGTGGGACGTGCTGCTCACGGTGTGGGTGATGGGCTGGATCGGCTGGCTGCCGGCGTACGCGCTGGACGCGCTGTGGGCGCTTCCGCTGTGCCTGGTGGCGATGCTCGGTCCCGACCTGTACGTGGCGTGGCGCGCCCGCTGGCACCGCCTCAACCGACTGCGCTGCGACTGGCTGCCCGCGGCTTCATTGCCGCGCCGTCCGCACGTTCGCGGGTAGCGGCAACGGGTGGCTGGTGCGCAGCGGGTTGATGTCCAGCCCGCCGCGGCGCGTGTAGCGCGCGTACACGGCCAGCTTGGTGGGCCGGCAGCGCCGGCGGATGTCCATGAAGATGCGCTCCACGCACTGCTCGTGGAATTCGTGGTGGTTGCGAAAGCTCACCAGGTACCGCAGCAGCCCACCCTGGTCGATCTGCGGGCCGGAGTAGCGCACCTGCACCGAGCCCCAGTCGGGCTGGCCCGTCACCAGGCAGTTGCTCTTGAGCAGGTGGCTGACCAGCGTTTCGTCCACGGGCTTCTCGTCGAGGGCGGCCGTCAGCAACTCCGGGTTGGGCGTGTACTCGGTGCACTCGATGTCCAGGCGGTCCACGTTCAAACCATCCATCTCGTGCACCTGCTGCTGGTCGAACGCATCCGGCGACACCAGCCGCACGCCGACCGAGGCCGAACCCGCGCCGCCGCGCCACACCGCTTCCGAAACGTCGGCGCGCAGCCGGGCCGACACCTCTTCGGCGCCGGCGAAGCGCGTGTTGGTGAAGCTGTTGAGGTACAGCTTGAACGACTTGCTCTCGACGATGTTGGGCGTCTCGCAAGGCACCGTGAAATGCGCGATGGCCACCGCGGGCTTGCCGCGCGGCGTGAGCCAGCTCAACTCGTACGCGGTCCACAGGTCGGCGCCGAAGAACGGCGGCTGGCCGGCGACGCCGATCTCGTGCCGCTTGGGCGCGCGCGGGATGGGGTACAGCAGGTCGGGCGCGTACTCGTCGCGGTAAGGCGCGGGCTTGCCGAGCAGCGAGTCTTCGGGGACGTTGTCCATCACGGGGCAGTCTGCCGCAGGTGCGGCCGCACGGATTCGAGCAGGCGATCGACCACGCCCGGCGGAAGGTCATGGCCCATGCCGGGTACCGGCACCAGCTTCGCGCCCGGGATGCGCCGCGCCGTGTCGTGGCCGCAGGCGAAAGGCACCAGCGGGTCGTCCTGGCCATGCACCACGAGCGTCGGCGCCTGGATGCGGGCCAGCAGCGCGGCGCGCGCGTCGTCGGCGGCGACCGCCGTCATCTGGCGCAGCGTGCCGCCGGGGTCGTAGGCGCGGCGGTGCGCCAGCCGCACGCGATCGCGCAATTGCGCCTCGTCGAGCGGGAAGCCGGGGCTGGCGATGGCACGCAGCAGGCGCATCGTGTGGTCCACGATGGCGTCCTCGCTCCTGCCGCCCGGCCGCGCGAGCAAGGCCTTGAGCACGTGCGGCTGCGGCCCCGGCAGGCCACGCGCGCCGCTGGAACTCATGATGCTGGTGAGCGACAGCACGCGCTCTGGCGCCGCGATGGCGATGCGCTGCGCGATCATGCCGCCCATGCTGACGCCGACCACGTGAGCCTTTGCTATGGCCAGCGCGTCCAGCACGCCGATGGCATCGGCCGCCATGTCGGCCAGGGTGTAGGGCGCGCGCACGCGCATGCCGAAGCGGTGGCGCATCGATTCCACGAAGAGGTTCGGCACGCCCAGGTGGCGGAAGTGCTGCGACAGGCCGACGTCGCGGTTGTCGAAGCGGACCACGCGGAACC
This sequence comes from Ramlibacter humi, assembly GCF_004681975.1. GTDB lineage: Bacteria > Pseudomonadota > Gammaproteobacteria > Burkholderiales > Burkholderiaceae_C > Ramlibacter > Ramlibacter humi. The sequence continues at coordinate 606,190 of NZ_SMLK01000002.1, read as the reverse complement.
CGTCTTCCTGCAGCGCCGCCACGAAGGGCGCCGGCCACGCGACCAGCTGCATGCCCAGGCCCATGACGAGCAGCACCGCCGGGCGGCCGGCCTCGCCGGTGTCCTCGACTTCGATCGGATGGCCGTTGGCCTGGACCCTCATAGGCGCGCGGCGCTCACTCGAAGCGCCGTTCGCGCAGCCACTTGGTGGCGATCCACTTCTCGCCCACCACGACGGGCGCGCCGCCGTGCAGCGTCTTGGTGGACGGGTGGGCGCGGTCGTAGCTGAAGAACACGCCGTGCCCGCGCTTGGGGAACACTTCCAGGTGCACGTCGGGGAACGTCGTGCCGCCGCCCTTCTCGGGCTCGCCCAGGTACATGATCAGCGTGCCCACGCGCTGGCCGCCGCGCTTGAGGATGGTGGGCGTACCCGGCTCCTTCGGGTCGAAGTAGTCGTAGTGCGGCTTGTACTCGGCGCCCGGCCTGTAATGCAGCACCTGCAGGCCTTCGCCGTTTTCCTCGGGCCAGTGCACGAGCCTGGCCAGGCGCGCTTCGATGCGGCGCACCAGGTCGTTCTCGCCGCGCTGGAAGAACATGCCGTTGCTGGTGCGGTCCTCGTTCACTTCCTCGCCGCCGGTCTTGGTGGCCACGGTGAGCGAGCGCGCCATGCGGGGACGGGCCAGCGCGATGAGCTCGTCGCATTCCTCGTCGGACAGCAGGTTGCCGAACACGACGACGCGCGGGTTGTACATGTTCTGCAGCACGTGCACGCGCCGGTCGCCCGTGTCGACGTACAGGGGCGAGTCGTCCAGCTTGGGATCCGGCACCGGCACCGAAGGCGGCAGGCCTTCCGCCGCCGCCTTGGTTTCCAGGTGGTCGCGCAGCGTGCTTTCCATCGCTTCGATGGCGACTTCCTCCTGCCAGCCCGACGCCAGCATGGACTGCAGCACCGACTCGGCGCTGTGGCCGGCCTGCGCCTGTTCCACGATCCACTGGCGCAGCTGAGGGGTGATCTGCTGGTGCGTCTGGGTGCTCATGGCTGCATTTTCCTTCGGAACACCAGTTTGCCGGGGGAAGAGGCCGTTGCGTCGAAACGGTAACCGTCGAGGTCGAAAGCTTCCAGGCCCTGCGGCGTGCCGACCCGGCGGGTGATGGCGAACCGGGCCATGCGCCCGCGCGCCTTCTTGGCGAAGAAACTGATGACCTTCCAGCCGTCTTTCCAGTCCTCGAACACGCACTCGACCACCCGGGCTTTCAGCGCTTTCAGGTCCACCGCGCGGAAATACTCCTGGGAGGCCAGGTTCACGATCACCGGCGACGCGTCGGCCGCCAGGTCTTCGTTCAGCCGCTCGGCAATGCCGGGACCCCAGAAACGGTAGAGGTTGTCGGCGCGGCCGACTTTCAGCGCGGTGCCCATCTCCAGGCGGTAGGGGCGGATACGGTCGAGCGGGCGCAGCACGCCGTGCAGGCCCGAGAGGATGCGCAGGTGCTGCTGCGCCCAGCCGAGGTCGCCGGCGGACAGCTTGCGCGCCTCCAGCCCGTCGTAGACGTCGCCGTTGAAGGCCAGCACGGCCTGGCGCGACTGCCCGTCCGTGAAGTCGGGCGCCCAATCGCGGTAACGCCCCACGTTGAGCTCGGACAGCGCGGGGCTCAGGTCCATCAGCTGCGAAACCTGCCGGGCCGACTTGCGTCGCAGCACGGCGATCAGCTTTTCCGAGCGGTCGACGAAGTCCGGCATCGTGGCCGGGACGTCCGCGGGCAGCGGCGACTCGTAGTCCAGCGTCTTGGCCGGCGAGATCAGGAACAGCATCGGGAGTCTTATTTCCAGGCGCGCAGCAGCAGCCACTGCGCCGCGGCCGACACCACCACCATGGCGGCGTACGTGGCCATCTTGCCGTCGCGGCTGAAGAACCACAGGCCCGCGCCCAGCACCAGTGCGGCGGCCGCGAACACCACCAGCATCTGCCACGGCCAGGCCGGTCCTTTCAGGCGGCGCAGCATCAGGCGCGCCATGGGCGGCAACACCAGGGCGAGGAAGGCGGCGGGGGCAAGAAAGCCGCAAACGTGGACGAGCAGGTCGAGGGGGCCCATGCGGCAGGGTCTTGATTCAAGCCAAGTGCTTGAAATAGCGAGGAATTTTATAATCCCCGCCATGGCAGTCTGGGCATTGGGCATCAACCATACGACCGCCCCGCTGGACCTGCGCGGGCGGTTCGCGTTCGCCATCGACCAGATCGCCCCGACGCTGGGGTCCCTGCGGCAAAGCCTGCAGGGCCGGCTGGCCCGCCAGCCCGAGGCGGCCATCCTGTCCACCTGCAATCGCACCGAGATCTATTGCGCTGGCCCCGAGCACGGGCTGGAGCCGACCATCGAGTGGTTGGCGCATTCCGGCGGCGTGCCGCCGGGCCTCTTGCGCTCGCACGCGTACACCTTGAGCGACGGCATGGCCGCACGGCATGCTTTCCGCGTCGCCAGCGGCCTGGATTCCATGGTGCTGGGCGAAGCGCAGATCCTGGGCCAGCTGAAAGACGCGGTGCGCGTGGCCGACGAAGCCGGCGCGCTGGGCACCACGCTCAACCAGTTGTTCCAGCGCTCGTTCGCGGTGGCCAAGGAAGTGCGCACCGCCACCGAGATCGGCGCGCATTCCATCAGCATGGCCGCCGCCGCCGTGCGCCTGGCCGGCCAGCTGTTCGAGGACCTGGGCAAGATCAAGGTGCTGTTCGTCGGCGCCGGCGAGATGATCGAGCTGGCCGCGACGCACTTCGCCGCGAAGAACCCGGCGCGCATCGCCATCGCCAACCGCACGCTGGAACGCGGCGAGAAGCTGGCCACGCGCTTCGGCGGCGAGGTGATGCGTCTGGCCGACCTGCCCGCGCGGCTGCACGAGTTCGACGCCGTCATCAGTTCCACCGCCAGCCAGCTGCCCATCATCGGGCTGGGCGCGGTGGAACGCGCCATCAAGGCGCGCAAGCACCGCCCGATGTTCATGGTCGACCTGGCCGTGCCGCGCGACATCGAGCCCGAGGTCAAGGCGCTGGAAGACGTGTACCTGTACACGGTGGACGACCTGGCCCACGTGGTGCAGGCCGGCAGGGAACAGCGCCAGGCGGCGGTGGCGCAGGCCGAGGCCATCATCGATGCCGGCGTGCAAAGCTTCCTGCACTGGGTGGACCAGCGCCGCGCGGTGCCGCTGATCCAGCAGCTGAACGCCCAGGCCGACGAGTGGCGCAGCGCGGAGATCGCCCGCGCCCGCAAGCTGCTGGCCCGCGGCGAGGACGTGGACGCGGTGCTGGAAGCCCTGTCGCGCGGCCTCACGCAGAAGATGCTGCACGGCGCAATGGCCGAGCTGCACGGCGGCGACGCGCAATCGCGCGAGCGCGCCAGCAGCGCGATCGAGCACTTTTTCCTGCGCAAAGAGCGTTAGCGACGCGGCGCGCCCTGCGGGCGCATGACCTCGCTTCGCGTCGATGACAAATGACGAATCAAGGCGGCGGTCATGGCGCGCAGCGCCGTCATTGAGCGAAGCGAAGTCATCCGTCATCCGTCCATCCGTCATGAAGCCATTTCTACGCCAGCAACTCGAACGCTACCCCGTGCGGCTGCAGGAGCTCGACTTCTTCCTGCAGCAGCCGGAAGTGGTGAACGACATGGAGCGCTTCCGCGCGCTCACGCGCGAGCACGCGGAAGTGAGCGAAGTCGCGGGCGCGTTCCAGCAGTTCAAGCAGCGCGAAGCGGATCTCGCGCAGGCGCGCGAGCTGCTGGACGACGCCGACATGGCGGAGATGGCGCGCGAGGAAGTGGCCGCGCTCGAAAGCGAGCTGCCGGGACTGGAAGACGATCTGCAGAAACTGCTGCTGCCCAAGGACCCGGACGACGTGCGCAACACGTTCCTGGAAATCCGCGCGGGCACAGGCGGCGACGAATCGGCGCTGTTCGCCGGCGACCTGCTGCGCATGTACACGAAGTACGCCGAGCGGCAACGCTGGCGCGTGGAGATCGTCAGCGAGAGCGAAGGCGAAGTCGGCGGCTACAAGGAAGTGGTGCTGCGCGTGGTGGGCGACGGCGTGTACGGCAAGCTGAAGTTCGAGTCGGGCGGCCACCGCGTGCAGCGCGTGCCCACGACCGAAGCGCAAGGCCGCATCCACACCAGCGCGTGCACGGTGGCCGCGCTGCCCGAGCCCGACGAGGCGCAGGCGGTGCAGATCAACCCGGCCGACCTGCGCATCGACACCTTCCGCGCCAGCGGCGCGGGAGGCCAGCACATCAACAAGACCGATTCGGCGGTGCGCATCACGCACATCCCGACCGGCATCGTGGCCGAGTGCCAGGACGACCGCTCGCAGCACCGCAACAAGGCCAAGGCGCTGCAGGTGCTGGCCGCGCGCATCCGCGAGAAGGAGCGCAGCGAGCGCGCCGCGAAGGAAGCCGCCACCCGCAAGGGGCTGATCGGCAGCGGCGACCGCAGCGACCGCATCCGCACCTACAACTTCCCGCAAGGGCGGGTCACCGACCACCGCATCAACCTCACCCTCTACAAGCTGACGTTCGTGATGGAAGGCGAACTGGACGAACTGATCGAAGGCCTGCTGCTCGCGCGCAAGGCCGAGCAGCTGGAAGAGCTGGAGATCGGCCTGGGCGCGCCGGCGGCATGAGGATCGACGAAGCGCTGCGCGAAGCGGCCGTTGCGGGCGTGCAGCGGCTGGATGCGCAGTTGCTGATGCTGCATGTGCTGGGTCGTGGCTCTGGCGAAAGAGCGTGGCTGCTGGCGAACGACGATGCGCCGCTGGATGGCACGGTGCTGGAGAGCTTCCGCTCGCTTTGTTCGCGCCGCATCGCCGGTGAGCCGGTGGCTTATCTCGTCGAGGAGCGCGAATTCTTCGGATTGCCGTTGCGCGTCGATGCACGCGTGCTCGTGCCGCGGCCCGAAACGGAACTGCTGGTGGAGTGGTCGCTGGAAGTCCTGCAAGACCGTGCAGCGCCCCAGGTGGTCGACTTGGGAACCGGCAGCGGCGCCATCGCCCTGGCGATCGCCCATGCGCGCCGAGATGCGCCCGTGACCGCGACGGACGCCAGCGAAGGCGCGCTGCAGGTGGCGGCGGCGAATGCGCAGCGGCTGGGCCTGGCCGTTGCGTTCCGGGCCGCCCGGTGGCTCGACGGCCTGCCCGGCGGCTTCGACCTGGTGGTGAGCAACCCGCCCTACATCGCCACCGGCGACCCGCATTTGCCCGCGCTGTCGCATGAGCCTTCTTCCGCGCTGGTGGCGGGCGCGGATGGCCTGGACGACCTGCGCGAGATCGTGCGCACCGCACCGGGGCACCTGCGAGCCGGCGGGTGGCTGCTGCTCGAGCACGGCTGGGACCAGGCAGCCGCCGTGCGCGGCCTGCTGCAGGCGGCCGGATTCCGCGATGTCGGAAGCCGCCGCGACCTGGCGGGCATCGAGCGCTGCTCCGGCGGGAAATGGCTTGAACCGGGATAATCGGCACCCATCTGCGGGGCAGAGCGCCCCGCACCGCACAGGAGATCCGAGATGAGCGACGTCCAGCAACGCATCGACCAGCTGGTGAAGAACAACGACGTGCTGCTGTTCATGAAGGGCAGCGCCAGCTTTCCCATGTGCGGCTTTTCCGGCCGCGCGATCCAGATCCTGAAGGCCTGCGGCGTCGACCCGAAGGCCGTCGCCACCGTGAACGTGCTGGAGGACGACGAGGTCCGCCAGGGCATCAAGGAATACAGCAACTGGCCCACCATCCCGCAGCTGTACGTGCGCGGCGAGTTCATCGGCGGCTCGGACATCATGATGGAGATGTACCAGTCGGGCGAGCTGCAGCAGGTGCTGGGCTCCAACGCCGGCGCGGCGCAGGGCTGAAGCCGCTAGCAGCCGCGCCGCGCGGCTGCCAGGACCAGTCGCGTTTGGCTGACAGCCGGTCGCGATGGCGGTCCGTCCCGTTGAACTCTGGCACGGCCTATGCTGGAATGAACCCCAGCAGTCGTGCAAGGAGTTGCGTGAATGGACAACCGAAGTCTGGTTCCCCATCAGCCATCCGAGTTCAAGCTTCCCATCGCCCACTGGCGGAACGTCTTCCGCCCTCATGACGTGGAGCGAAAGCTCGCGAAGCTTCCCCAGAAAGACCACGAGAACCTGCGCGCCACGTACGAGCGCATGCTCGAACGCGGGCCCGAGCGTTTTCAGGTCAAGCCCAGCGGCATCCCCGACATGGCCGCGCTCTACGAAGCGCTGCCCAATTTCACCGAAGCCCTTGACGACGTGAAGCGCCACGTCGCGCTGTCGCAGGACAGCCGCGACGGGCTGGAGGTCACGCCCATGCTGTTGCTGGGCCCGCCGGGCATCGGCAAGACGCACTTCGCGCGCCACCTGGCCGACCTGCTGGGCACGGGCATGAGCCTGGTGCCCATGAGTTCCATGACGGCGGGCTGGCTGCTGTCGGGCGCGTCGTCGCAGTGGAAAGGCGCCAAGCCCGGCAAGGTGTTCGAAGCCATCGTGGACGGCCAGTACGCCAACCCGGTGATCGTGGTGGACGAGATCGACAAGGCTTCGGCCGATGCGCAGTACGACCCGCTGGGCGCGCTGTATGGCCTGCTGGAACACGACACCGCGGGTTCGTTCATGGACGAGTTCGCCGAGGTGGCCATCGACGCCAGCCAGGTGATCTGGATCATGACGGCCAACGACGAGCGCTGCATCCCCGAGCCCATCCTCAACCGCATGAACGTGTTCGAGATCGAGCCGCCCTCGTTCGAGGCCGCGCGGCAGATCGCGCGCAACCTGTACCGCTCGATCCGCGGCGATCACGGCTGGGGTGGGCGCTTCTCGCCGGAACCGGCGGACGACCTGCTGGACGTGCTGGCCGAACTGGCGCCGCGCGAGATGCGGCGCGCGCTGATGACGGGTTTCGGCAACGCGCGCCTGGACCAGCGCGAAGCCATCTCGGTCGAAGACCTGCCCAAGGCCGGCACGGCCAAGGGCCGCATCGGCTTCCTGCAGTAGCAGTGGCCGCGTTCTAGCTGCGCTCGCCGAGCTTCGGCGGACTGGGGTCCTTGAACTCCCACTGCCTGCCCGCGCCGAGCACGGCGTTGGGGTACGGCGCCTGCCCGCGGCTGCCGTTGTAGCGGCCCAGCGACATGAACAGGTCGCCGCGCTCGCGGTCGACATAGTGGCGCAGGATCACGCAGCCGAAGCGCAGGTTGGTCTGCATGTGGAACAGCTTGCCGGGATCGCCGTCGCCGATCAGGCGGCTCCAGAACGGCATCACCTGCATGTAGCCGCGCGCGCCCACGCGGCTGACCGCGAACTTGCGGAAGTTGCTCTCCACCTGGATCAGGCCCAGCACCAGGCCGGGGGCCAGGCCGGCGCGCCGCGCTTCGTACCAGACCGTCTGCAGGAATTCCTTGCGCTCCTGCCAGTCGACCTTGCGGCGCGCGAGGCGCGGGCTCATCTCGCCCAGCCATCGCAGGTAGGCCAGGCGCGCATCGGTGCTGGCGAACTCGGGAACCGGCGGCGCCGAATTGGCGATGGCCGAACTGAGCGCAGTGCGAACGGAATCGGCGAGCGGTTCCTCGACCTGCGCGCCCGCGCGCGACAACGAAGGCGCGAAAGGCAGCAGGCAGGCGGCGGCGCCGGCGAGCGCCGCGCGCCGGCGCATCACGCCTGCAGGCGCCCGCGCAGGAAGGCGAACACCTCGCCCGCGGGCACCTTGGTGGCGGCTGCGTCGCGCCGGTGCTGGTATTCCAGCTGGCCTTCCTTCAGGCCGCGGTCGGAGATGACCACGCGGTGCGGCACGCCGATCAATTCCCAGTCGGCGAACATCGCGCCTGGGCGCTCGCCGCGGTCGTCCAGCATCACGTCGACGCCGGCGGCGGCCAGGTCGTCGTGCAGCTTCTGCGCGGCGGCCTTCACTTCCTCGCTGCGGTCCATGCCGATGGGGCACAGCACCACGGTGAACGGCGCGATGGCGTCGGGCCAGATGATGCCGCGCGCATCGTTGTTCTGCTCGATGGCGGCCGCGGGCAGGCGCGTGATGCCGATGCCGTAGCAGCCCATCTCCATCAGCTGCGGCTTGCCGGTCTCGTCGAGGAACGTGGCCTGCATGGGCGCGCTGTACTTGGTGCCCAGGTAGAAGATGTGGCCGATCTCGATGCCGCGCTCGATGGCGAGCCTGCCTTTGCCGTCGGGCGACAGGTCGCCTTCGACGACGTTGCGCAGGTCGGCCACCGCGTCGGGCTCGGGCAGGTCGCGGCCCCAGTTGACGCCGGTGAGGTGGAAGCCTTCGTCGTTGGCGCCGCACACCCAGTCGGCCATGGCGGCGACTTCGCGGTCGGCGACGACCTTCACCGGCTTCTTCAGGCCGATGGGGCCCAGGTAACCGGGAGGCGTGCCGAAGTGATCGACGATCTCGGCGACGGTGGCGAAGCGGAAGCCCACGTCCAGGCCGGGCACCTTGCCGACCTTGATCTCGTTCATGTCGTGGTCGCCGCGCAGCAGCAGCAGCCACACCTGCGTGCCCTTCGGGTTGCCTTCGTCGTCCACCTGGTCGGTGGCCAGCACCAGCGACTTCACCGTGCGCTGCAGCGGCAGCGAGAGGAATTGCGCGACGTCGGCGCAGGTGCTCTTGCCCGGCGTCGGCGTCTTCTCCATCTTCTGCGCGGCGGCGGGACGCGGGCCCGCGGGCGCCAGCGCTTCGGCCTTCTCGATGTTGGCGGCGTACTGGCTGTCGGGGCAGTAGACCACGGCGTCCTCGCCCGTCGCGGCGATGACCTGGAATTCCTCCGACAGGTCGCCGCCGATGGCGCCGCTGTCCGCGGCCACGGCGCGGTAGCGCAGGCCGAAGCGGTCGAACGCCGCGCGGTACGCCTTGGCCATGACTTCGTAGCTGGCCTTGGCCGACGCCGCGTCGCGGTCGAAGCTGTACGCGTCCTTCATGATGAATTCGCGGCTGCGCATGACGCCGAAGCGCGGGCGGCGTTCGTCACGGAACTTGGTCTGGATGTGGTACAGGTTCCTGGGCAGCTGCTTGTAGCTGCGCAGTTCCTGCCTCGCGACGTCGGTGACCACTTCCTCGCTGGTGGGCTGGATGATGAAGTCGCGGTCGTGCCGGTCCTTCACGCGCATCAGCTCGGGACCCATCTTCGACCAGCGGCCCGTCTCCTGCCAGTACTCGGCGGGCTGCACGACGGGCATCAGCAGTTCGACGGCGCCGGCGCGGTTCATCTCTTCGCGCACGATCTGCTCGACCTTGCGCACCACGCGCAGGCCCATGGGCATCCAGGTGTAGATGCCGGCGCCCAGCTTCTTGACCATGCCCGCGCGCATCATGAGCTGGTGGCTGACCACCTCGGCGTCGGCGGGCGCTTCCTTGAGCGTGGAAATGAGGAACTGGGAGGCTTTCATTCGGCGGGAATCAACGCGGGAAGACGGGGAAAACGGGAAGGCGCGGAGCGCGGACTGCTGAGCTCTTGGCGCACGCGCAAGGCGGCGTGCATAATGGTCTCAGTTCAAAATTTGGGGTCTGATTATGCTTGACCGGGACGGCTTCCGGCCCAACGTCGGCATCATCCTGCTCAACCAGAAAAACCAGGTGTTCTGGGGCAAGCGAATCCGCACCCACAGCTGGCAGTTTCCGCAAGGCGGGATCGATCGTGGTGAGACGCCGGAACAGGCGATGTACCGCGAGTTGCACGAAGAAGTCGGGCTCATGCCCGACCACGTGCGCATCCTCGCCCGCACGCGCGACTGGTTGCGCTACGAGGTGCCCGACCGTTACATCCGCCGCGACGCCCGCGGCCACTACAAGGGCCAGAAGCAGATCTGGTACCTGCTGCAGCTGACGGCGCAGGACCACAACCTGAACCTGCGCGCCACCAACCACCCGGAGTTCGACGCCTGGCGCTGGAACGACTACTGGGTGCCGCTGGACGTGGTGGTGGAATTCAAGCGCGGCGTGTACGAGATGGCGCTGACCGAGCTGGCGCGCTTCGTGCCGCGCCACGACCATCGCAACCGCTACCTGCGCAGCGGCATGCGTTCGCGCGACGGCGCGCCCCATCACGACCATGCCCCGGCCGAGCAGCCGGCGGCCGGGTTCGAATTGCCGCCGGGCGCGACGTTCGAGCCCGACCCGCAATCGGCTTTGAAGCCGGCACATCCCCCCGGGAGCGACCGTGCAGCGTAGGCACCTTTTCTGCGCAGCCCTGCTGCTCGCTTGCTCCGTCGCCGCACAGGCGCAATGGGGAGGCATGGGTACGGCCGACCCGGACTGGAAGGAATCGACCGCTCCGCCGCCGCCGGCGCTGCGAACGGAACAGCTCGTGCCGCTGGAGCTGCCTCCGCCGTCCACGCTGCGTTGGGGCGTAGACCCGGCCTCGATCCAGATCGACACCGACGACGTCGTACGCTACGTCGTCGTGGCCCGCAGCGACACGGGCGCGGTCAATGCGTTCTACGAAGGCATCCGCTGCACCGCCTGGCAGGTCAAGCAGTACGCCCGCAGCGGGGGCGACAAATGGGTGGCAGCGCAGGATGCGGACTGGAAACCGCTGGACAGCAGCAGGGCCCGCATCCACAGCCTTGTGATCGCGCGCTCCGGCGCCTGCATCGGCGGCGGGACGCGCACGCCCGAGCAGGTCGCACGCAACCTGCGCGCACAACTGCGCTGAGGCGGCCCCCCGCACGCCTCAGCGCGTGAGGACCAGGTTGGTGCGGTGGATCATCTCCGGCTCGGCCATGTAGCCGAGCAGCTTCTCGATCTCGGACGAAGCCTTGCGGCACAGCAGCCGTGCTTCCGCGCTGGCGTAGTTGGCCAAGCCGCGGGCGATCTCCACCCCGGCCGCATCGCGCACGGCGATGACGTCGCCGCGCGAGAACTCGCCATCGACACCGGTCATGCCGATGGGCAGCAGGCTCTTGCCTTCGCGCGCCAGCTTCACCACCGCGCCTTCGTCGATGGTCACCGCGCCGCGCAGCTGCAGGTGGTCGGCCATCCAGCGCTTGCGCGCCTGGCTCTTCTGCGTGGGCGCGGCCAGCAGCGTGCCGATGACTTCGCCTTGCGCCAGGCGCAGCAGCGCGTCGCGCTCGCGGCCCCAGGCGATGACCGTGGAAGCGCCGGAACGGGCCGCGCGCTTGGCGGCCAGGATCTTGGTGATCATCCCGCCCTTGCCGATGCTGGAGCCGGCGCCACCCGCCATCGCTTCCAGCCCGGCATCGCCGGCCCGGCCGACTTCGACGAACTTCGCCTGCGGGTCCTTGCGCGGGTCGGCGGTGAACAGGCCGCGCTGGTCGGTGAGGATGACCAGCACGTCGGCTTCCACCAGGTTGGCCACCAGCGCGCCCAGCGTGTCGTTGTCGCCGAACTTGATCTCGTCGTTGACGACCGTGTCGTTCTCGTTGATCACGGGCAGCACGCCCAGTGCCAGCAGCGTCAGCAGCGTGGACCGCGCGTTGAGGTAACGCTCGCGGTCGGCCAGGTCGGCGTGCGTCAGCAGCACCTGCGCGGAACCCAGGCCGTTTTCGCGCAGCTTGGTTTCGTACATCTGCGCCAGGCCCATCTGCCCTACTGCGGCTGCGGCCTGCAGCTCGTTCAGCTCGTGCGGGCGCGTGGACCAGCCGAGGCGCTTCATGCCTTCGGCGATGGCGCCGCTGGACACCATGATTACCTCGCGGCCGTCGCGCGCCAGCGCGGCGAGCTGGCGGCACCACTCGCCGATGGCGCCCTCGTCCAGGCCGCGGCCTTCGTTGGTGACCAGGCTGGACCCCACCTTCACCACGATGCGGCGCGCCCCGCGCAGCAGGTCGTGGTGCTCGGGACCGGCGGACATGAGCACTGCGCTCACTGGCCCCCTCCTTCACCGGCGAAGCGGGGATCGACTTCCACCGGCGGCTGCTCGCTTTCCTGGCGCGCGCGCACGTGCTGGTACACGGACTTCACGAGTTCTTCGCAGCCCTCGCGCGTGAGCGCGGAGATGCGAAACACCGGACCCTTGTAGCGCATGCGCTTGATGAAGTCCTTCACGCGCGCTTCCCGCTCCTCGGCGGGAATCATGTCGATCTTGTTCAGCACCAGCCAGCGCGGTTTCTCGTACAGCGCCTGGTCGTATTTCTTCAGCTCCTGCACGATGGCCTTGGCCTGCGCGACGGGATCGACGTTCTCGTCGAACGGCGCCAGGTCGACGAGATGCAGCAGCAGCCGCGTGCGCTGCAGGTGGCGCAGGAACTGATGGCCCAGGCCCGCGCCCTCGGCGGCGCCTTCGATGAGTCCCGGCACGTCGGCGACGACGAAGCTCTGCTCGGGACCGACGCGCACAACGCCCAGATTGGGATGCAGCGTGGTGAAAGGGTAGTCGGCGATCTTCGGCCGCGCGTTCGAAACGGCCGCGATGAGCGTGGACTTGCCGGCGTTGGGCATGCCCAGCAGGCCGACGTCGGCCAGCACCTTGAGTTCCAGCTTCAGGCTCTTCTTCTCGCCCGGCCAGCCGGGCGTCTTCTGCCGCGGCGCCCGGTTGATCGAGCTCTTGAAGCGCATGTTGCCGAAGCCGCCGTCGCCGCCCTTGGCCAGCACGATGGTTTCGCCCGGCGCCAGCAGCTCGTGGAGCACGTCGCCGGTTTCGGCGTCGCTGATGATGGTGCCCACCGGCATCTTCAGCGTGATGTCGCCGCCCGCGGCGCCGAACATGTCCGAGCCCATGCCGTGCTCGCCGCGCTTGGCCTCGTGCCGGCGCGAGAAGCGGTAGTCCACCAGCGTGTTCAGGCTGACGTCGGCCACCGCGTAGACGTGGCCGCCGCGGCCGCCGTCGCCGCCGTTCGGGCCGCCGAACTCCTTGTACTTCTCGTGGCGGAACGACACGCAGCCGTTGCCGCCGTCGCCGGCGGCGATGTCGATGAAGGCTTCGTCGACGAACTTCATGGTGCCTCGGATTCTAGGAAGGTAGAAACAAAAAAGCCCTGCGCGGGGACGCAGGGCCTTCTTGCCGGAAAGCCTGGGCTCAAGCCGGGGTGATGCTCACGGTGTGCCTGTTCAGCGAGCCCTTCACCGCGAAGGACACGTGGCCGTCCACCAGCGCGAACAGCGTGTGGTCCTTGCCCACGCCGACGTTGGTGCCGGGGTGGAAACGGGTGCCGCGCTGGCGCACGATGATGGAGCCGGCGCTGACCAGCTCGCCGCCGAACGCCTTCACGCCCAGCATCTTGGGCTGGGAATCCCGCCCGTTGCGCGTAGAGCCGCCGCCTTTTTTCTGTGCCATTTCAACTGCTCCTTAGCCGGCGATGGCACCGATCTGCAGCTCGGTGTATTGCTGGCGATGCCCTTGGTGCTTGGCGTAGTGCTTGCGGCGGCGCAGCTTGAAGATGCGCACCTTGTCGTGCTTGCCATGGGCCACGACCGTGGCCTTGACGGTGGCGCCGGACACCAGGGGGGTGCCGAGCTTCAGGTTGTCGCCGCTACCGAGGGCGAGCACCTGATCCAGCACGATTTCCTGGCCTACGTCCGCAGCAATCTGTTCTACCTTGATCTTTTCGCCGGAAGCAACGCGATACTGCTTGCCGCCGGTTTTTATGACCGCGTACATGTGAGACCTCTCGAGTGGGAGTACCCCGGGACGGATTTCCCGGAGAGCCCGCGACTATAGCATAGTTTGCGGGCACTAACCAACCAGGCCGGCCGGGCGCCCCTGAGGCCCTGACACGCTTCCTATAATTTCAAGCCCAACTGCCGTACCGCCTTTGACCGCCTCGCCTGCCAGCACTTCGGTGCTCTCCCTGATCGCCGAAGACATGCGCGAGGTCGACGTGGTGATCGCGCGCCGCCTCGATTCCGGCGTACCGCTGGTCGGCGAAGTCTCCCGCTACATCATCTCCGCCGGCGGCAAGCGCCTGCGGCCCGCCCTGCTCCTGCTGGTGAGCGGCGCGCTGGGCTGCCGCGGCGAGCAACGCCACGTGCTGGCGGCGGTGGTGGAATTCATCCACACCGCGACACTGCTGCACGACGACGTGGTCGACGAGTCCACGCTGCGCCGCGGCCGCGCCACCGCCAACGAAAGCTTCGGCAATCCCGCCAGCGTGCTGGTGGGCGACTTCCTCTACTCGCGCGCTTTCCAGATGATGCTGGGCGCCAACGACATGCGCGTGATGGAGATCCTGGCCGACGCCACCAACGTCATCGCCGAGGGCGAGGTGCTGCAGCTGATGAACATGCACGACGCGTCGCTGGACGAAGCGGGCTACCTGCGCGTCATCCGCTCCAAGACCGCCAAGCTGTTCGAAGCCAGCGCGCGCCTGGGCGCGGTGCTGGCCAAGGCACCGCGCGAGATCGAGGAAGCCTGCGCCGGCTACGGGCAGGCCCTGGGCACCGCGTTCCAGGTGATCGACGACGTGCTGGACTACGACGGCGACGCGCACGAGATGGGCAAGAACATCGGCGACGACCTGCGCGAAGGCAAGGCCACGCTGCCTCTCATTGCCGCCATGCAGCGCGGCACCGAGGCGCAGCGCGCGCTGGTGCGGCATGCGATCGAGAACGGCGCGGTCGACGAACTCGACGAAGTGGTGGCCATCGTGCGACAGACCGGCGCGCTGGAAGTCACCCGCACGGCCGCGGCAGCCGAGGCTCGGCGCGCGATCGAATGCGCGAAGCTGCTGCCGAGCAATGAATGGTCCGAGGGTTTGGTACAATTGGCGGCTCAGCTGCTCGAGCGGCGCCACTGAAGTCCCCCGCGGACCGGCGTGGATGCCCGCCAGACTTGTCGTCGTCGAGCGGCCATCGGGGTGTAGCTTAGCCTGGTAGAGCGCTACGTTCGGGACGTAGAGGCCGGAGGTTCGAATCCTCTCACCCCGACCAGGAACTTCCTTGCGGACCAAAGTGTTCAGGCACCGGATCCGTTCAACGGGATCCATCTCGGCACACGCCCGTGCCCCATCACACAAGAGCTGACGGCTGTCGCGCGCCAACTTCGTTGCGCCTCCTGCCGCTCCCACCCCCAAACGGGTGATGGATCAAACGCGCGCTTTTCATGATCCTCGCGCCCCGGCGCACGTGCGTGCCGCCGAACCAAACCTGCCGCGCGCGGCAGGTGCAAGACCAATGCGAGGATCAAGATGAAGTTGAAAGTTCCGGGTTTGACGGCCGCGACCGTCTCGGTTGCGGCGCTGGTGGCCGCCTGCGGTGGCGGTGACGGGAGCAGCAGCGCCGCCGGATCCAGCCTGCAGCTCTCCGGCGTCGCGGCCACGGGCCTGGCAATGGCGGGCGGCGCGGTGGACGTGAAGTGCGCATCCGGCACGGGCACGGCCACCACGAATGATTCCGGCGGCTACACCGTCACGGTGGCGAACGGCGCCCTGCCCTGCATCGTGAAAGTGACCGGCACGGTCAACGGCACGGAAGTCACGCTGCACTCCCTGGCCCAGGGCAGCGGCACGTCCGCCACGGCCAACGTCACGCCGCTGACCGAATTGATCCTGGCCCGCGCCGCCGGCACGCTGCCGTCCGACCTGTTCAACAACTTCGGTTCGGGCGGGGCCGTGACGGGTGCTTCGCTCACGCAGGCCACCACGGACGTCCTGGCCGCGCTGAGCACGGCCGCGGGCGTGGACCTGACCACCATCGACCCGTTCAAGACCGCCCTGGTGCCGGCAACCGCCGCCAATCCCAGCGGCGGCAACACCTACGACAAGCTGCTGGATCGGCTGGGTGCCGTGGTCAACACCGCCGCCCTGCCCCAGGTGACGAGCCAGATCGCCAGCACGGCGGGCGGCGGCAGCGCGCCGGTGACGTTGAACGAGGTGGTGGCCAACGTGTCGAAGGGCACGCTGGCCGGCTGCCCCCAGGCGCTCAGCGGCAAGTACCGGATCGTCGACTACGTGGGCGCGACCGACGTGGTCAACATCGACTTTGGTGCCGGCGTACTGCATGCGCCCGACGGCGACCATGCCATCACCGCCGGCTCCCAGGCTTGCGAATTCGACGTGGCGGGCTCGTTCCCGACCACGGTGATGATCAGCCCGTCCGGCGCGGGCGTCACGCGAGATGCGGAGCGCGCGGGCTTCATCTTCCCGGTGCAGGCGCACACGCTCGCCTCGCTGCAGGGCAAGTGGGACTACCTGGAGAGCGGCATCGAGGAAGCCTCCTTCTCCAACCGGGCGCGGCACTGGGTCGGCGAGATGACCATCGCCGCGGACGGCGGCACCGGCGTCTGCGACTACGACGTGATGGGCGCCAGCTTCGGCAGCTGCATCATCGACACGCACGAATCCACGGCGTTCACGGCCCAGGCCGACGGCAGC
The DNA here is from genome assembly GCF_004681975.1 of Ramlibacter humi. GTDB lineage: Bacteria > Pseudomonadota > Gammaproteobacteria > Burkholderiales > Burkholderiaceae_C > Ramlibacter > Ramlibacter humi. The sequence continues at coordinate 589,926 of NZ_SMLK01000002.1, read as the reverse complement.
TTCCGGCTGCAGTACGGCCAGGTCGGCGGCCAGGTCTACGGCTTCCGGGCACCCAGCGGCGACCTGACGCTGTTCGGCACCAACAACCCGGTAGGCAGCTTCGACGCCGAAGTGTTGAAGACCAACTTCGTGCTCACGCGCCCGCAGGTGGCCAAGCCCTCGCCGGTCGGCACCGTGTCGAAGTTCTGGGACGTCGTCCAGAACGTGCAGATCGACAGCAGCGGCAACGCCGTGCTGGTCAGCGGCAGCCCGGTTCTGAGCGTGGCCGTCCCGGCCCGCAACTCGACCACGGTGACCGCCAGCACCGATGCCGCGATCACCCGCAAGCTGACCAGCGCCGGCACCGACAACGGCCGGGTCGACACGCTGACGCTGAACAGCCCGATCCCCGGCCTGCGGTCGCGCCCCCAGGGCACGGACACCAGCACGGGCACCGCGATTTCCTATAGCGCCGTGATCATCCGGCAGCTTCCGGGCGTCGGCATCTCCGTCGCCCTGGACATGCGCGCCAACGCACAGTTCATGTCCTATACCGTCACCCGGCCCTGAGGATGACGCGATGAAAAGGGCCCCTCTCCGGGGCCTTTTTTCCTTCCTGGGCCCGATTTCCCCAGGCCCGTGACTTCCTGCGCGGACGCGAGGCCCGGCCTTCGCGTGTCATACCACAGCGCAGATTTACACCGGTTGGGCTTTCGGCGATGATCAGCTGGCTCTTCCCTGCCTTCACGCAAGGGGAGTCCCAGACACTTTCGCTTCATCCATGGCCGCCGTAGATCCCGTTTCCGATGCCCCGTCGATGGCGCTGCCCGGCCTTGCCCGCGCGCTGGTGTCCGCCGGCAAGCTGGGACAGAAGTCCGCAGAAGAGATCTACAAGAAGGCCCAGGCCAACAAGAACAGCTTCATCGCCGAGCTGACCGGCTCGGGCGCCGTCTCCGCATCGGACCTGGCGCACACCATGTCCACCGCGTTCGGCGCGCCGCTGCTGGACCTGGAGGCGGTGGACATCCAGCGCCTGCCCAAGGGCCTGCTCGATCCCAAACTGTGCTCGGCCTACCGGGTGCTGGTGCTGTCCAAGCGGAACAACCGCCTGATCGTCGCCACCGCCGACCCGTCCGACCAGACCGCCGCCGACAAGGTCAAGTTCGCCACGCAGATGGGCGTGGACTGGGTCATCGCCGAATGGGACAAGCTGTCCAAGATGGTGGAGGCCAGCTCCGCCAGCGCCAACCAGGCGATGGACAGCATCATCGGCGACGACTTCGAGTTCGACGAGTCGACGATGGACGACTCGGTCATCGACGAGGACCAGGGCGCCGGCGCGACCTCCGACGTCGACGACGCGCCGGTCGTCAAGTTCCTGCACAAGATGCTGCTGGACGCCTTCAGCCAGCGCGCTTCCGACCTGCACTTCGAGCCGTACGAGCACACCTACCGCGTGCGCTTCCGCATCGACGGCGAACTGCGCGAGATCGCCTCGCCGCCGGTGGCCATCAAGGACAAGCTGGCCTCGCGCATCAAGGTCATCTCGCGGATGGACATCTCCGAGAAGCGCGTGCCGCAGGACGGCCGCATGAAGCTGAAGGTGGGCCCCGACCGCGTGATCGACTTCCGCGTCAGCACGCTGCCCACGCTGTTCGGCGAGAAGATCGTGATCCGTATCCTGGACCCCAGCAGCGCCAAACTCGGCATCGACGCGCTGGGCTACGAAGCGGAAGAGAAGGAGCGGCTGCTCAACGCGGTGGGTCGCCCCTACGGCATGGTGCTTGTCACCGGCCCCACGGGCTCGGGCAAGACGGTGTCGCTGTACACCTGCCTGAACATCCTGAACAAGCCTGGCGTGAACATCTCCACCGCCGAGGATCCGTCGGAAATCAACCTGCCGGGCGTGAACCAGGTGAACGTCAACGACAAGGCGGGCCTCACCTTCGCGGCCGCGCTCAAGTCGTTCCTGCGCCAGGATCCTGACGTCATCATGGTCGGCGAAATCCGCGACCTGGAAACGGCCGACATCGCCATCAAGGCCGCGCAGACCGGCCACATGGTGCTGTCCACCCTGCACACGAACGACGCGCCGACCACGCTCACGCGCATGCGCAACATGGGTATCGCGCCGTTCAACATCGCCTCCAGCGTGATCCTGATCACCGCGCAGCGCCTGGCGCGCCGGCTGTGCGCGGCCTGCAAGCAGCCGGCGGACATCCCGCACGAAACGCTGCTGGAAGCGGGCTTCAAGGAAGAGGAAGTCGACGGCAGCTGGACGCCTTACCGGCCGGTGGGCTGCAACATGTGCAACAACGGTTACAAAGGCCGCGTCGGCATCTACCAGGTGATGCCGGTCAGCGATGAGATCCAGCGCATCATCCTGCGCGACGGCAGCTCGATGGAAATCGCCGCCCAGGCCGAGAGCGAAGGCGTGAAGAGCCTGCGCAAATCCGGCCTGCACAAGGTCAAGCTGGGCGTCACCTCGCTGGAAGAGGTGCTCGGCTGCACGAACGAATAAAAGACAGGTCGCAGGACAAGAGGAGTAGCCCTTCATGGCCACGGCAACAGCAAACAAGGTCACCGAGTACGTCTTCGAGTGGGAAGGGCGCGACCGCAACGGCAAGCCGGTGCGCGGCGAGACCCGCGCGGGCGGCGAGCACCAGGTGCTGGCCGCGCTGCGCCGCCAAGGCGTCACCCCGGTCAAGGTCCGCAAGCGCCGCATGCGCGCGGGCGCCAAGATCAAGCCCAAGGACATCGCCATCTTCACGCGCCAGCTGGCGACGATGATGAAGGCCGGCGTGCCGCTGCTGCAGGCATTCGACATCGTCGGCCGCGGCAACTCCAACCCCAGCGTCACCAAGCTGCTCAACGACATCCGCATGGACGTCGAAACCGGCACCTCGCTGTCGGCGGCCTTCCGCAAATTCCCGCTGTACTTCGACAACCTGTACTGCAACCTGGTGGAAGCCGGCGAAGCGGCCGGTATCCTGGAAGCGCTGCTGGACCGCCTGGCGGTCTACATGGAGAAGACCGAGGGCATCAAGTCCAAGATCAAGTCGGCCCTGATGTACCCCATCTCGGTGGTGGTGGTCGCCTTCATCGTGGTGACGGTGATCATGATCTTCGTGATCCCCGCGTTCAAGCAGGTGTTCACGTCCTTCGGCGCCGACCTGCCCGCCCCTACGCTGTTCGTCATGAGCGTCAGCGAGTACTTCGTGAAGTACTGGTACCTGATCTTCGGCACCATCGGCGGCGGCATCTACTTCTTCATGCAGGCGTGGAAACGCAACGAGAAGGTCCAGATGGCCATGGACCGCGTCATGCTCAAGTTGCCCGTGTTCGGCGACCTGGTCTACAAGTCGGTCATCGCGCGGTGGACCCGCACGCTCGCCACCATGTTCGCGGCCGGCGTGCCGCTGGTGGAAGCGCTGGACTCCGTGGGCGGCGCCTCGGGCAACTCCGTGTACTCGGCCGCCACCGAGAAGATCCAGCAGGAAGTCTCCACCGGCACCAGCCTCACGGCGGCCATGACCAACGCGAACGTGTTCCCGACCATGGTGCTGCAGATGTGCGCCATCGGCGAGGAGTCGGGTTCCATCGACCACATGCTGGGCAAGGCGGCCGACTTCTACGAAGCCGAAGTCGACGACATGGTGGCCGGCCTGTCCAGCCTGATGGAGCCGATCATCATCGTGTTCCTGGGCGGCCTGATCGGCGGCATCGTGGTCTCGATGTACCTGCCCATCTTCAAGCTCGGCGCGGTCGTCTGATGCTGCCGCAGGCGCTGGCCGCCGCGGTCGCGGGCGTGCTGGGGCTGCTGGTCGGCAGCTTCCTCAACGTCGTCATCCACCGAGTGCCGGCCATGCTGCACCGCGGCTGGCTGGCCGAGTCGCTGGACAACCTGCAGCCGGTGCCGCCGGCCTATGGCCGCGGCTTGTGGCAATGGGTCTTCGGCGACAAGGCTGAGCTGCCGAAGGACCTCGAGGCGTCTTGCGCTTCCGCACTGAAGAAGGTCGAGGCGCTCGCCCCGCTGGGCATCGCCACGCCGCGATCGCGCTGCCCTCACTGCGGCGCGGCCATCCGCTGGTACCAGAACATCCCGGTGCTGAGCTATCTCGCGCTGCGCGGCCGCTGCGCCAACTGCAAGGCCGCCATCAGCCCGCGCTACCCCATCGTCGAACTCGTCACCGCAGGCCTGTTCGCGCTGTGCGGCCACCGCTTCGGCCTGAGCCTGCAAGCCGCGTTCTGGGCGTTCTTCTGCGCGATACTGGTTTGCCAGTTCCTCATCGACCTGGACACGCAGTTGTTGCCCGACGACCTGAATTACCTCCTTCTCTGGGGCGGGCTGGCAGGCGCAGCGCTGAAGGTCACGGGCGTCCCGCTGACGTCGGCGGTCTGGGGCGCCATCTTTGGCTACCTGAGCCTCTGGCTGGTCTACCACGGCTATCGCCTCGCCACCGGCAAGCACGGCATGGGCCATGGCGACTTCAAGTTGCTGGCCGCCTTGGGCGCCTGGCTCGGCGCCACCTACCTGCTGCCCGTCATCCTGCTGTCCGCGGTGGTCGGTGCCGTGCTCGGAGCGACGATGCTCATCGTCGGCCGCCTGGCTGACCGGAACATCCCGATCGCCTTCGGCCCCTTCCTCGCGGGCGCCGGGCTGGTCGCTTTCCTGCTGGGGCCGCTGCGGTTCCAGGAAGCCTTCTCGTTCGCCTTTCCGTTCTAGGAACCGCCGTGCGCATCGGCCTCACCGGCGGCATCGGCAGCGGCAAGAGCACGGTGCTGGCGATGCTCGCCCAGCGGGGCGCGGCGGTCATCGACGCCGATGCCATCTCGCGCGCCACCACGGCCGCCGGCGGCGCGGCCATCGCGGCCATCGCGCAGAAGTTCGGCCCCGCGTTCATCACGCCGGAAGGCGCGCTCGACCGCGAACGCATGCGCGCGCACGCCTACGCTCAGCCCGCCGCGCGCCGCGAGCTGGAAGCCATCGTCCACCCGCTGGTCGGGCAGGAAAGCGCGCGCCAGGTGCAGGCCGCGCTCGACGCGGGCGCGCGTTGCATCGTCTTCGACATTCCGCTGCTGGTCGAGTCCGGCCGCTGGCGCCAGCAGGTGGACCGCGTGATGGTGGTCGACTGCACGCCGGCGACGCAGGTGGCGCGCGTGATGGCGCGCAGCGGCCTCACGGCGGCCGAAGTGGAAGCCATCATCGCCGCGCAGGCGCAACGGCCGCTGCGCCTGGCGGCCGCCGACCTCGTCGTCTTCAACGACACCCTGACGATCGAGCAGCTGAGCCGCGAAGTGCGGGAGGCGGCGCGGACCTTCGGGCTATGATGGCGCGGTCGCCCAGCCCACGATCCAGCGTCCGGCGTGATCCTCTACGAATACCCGTTCAACGAACGCATCCGCACCTACCTGCGCCTGGAGCACCTGTTCCGGCGGCTCGGTGAACTGGTCCCCCGCGAGCATCCGCTCGACCACCACTATGCGTTGGCCACCATCTTCGAAGTGATGGACGTCGCCGCGCGGGCGGACCTCAAGTCCGACGTGATGAAGGACCTGGAGAAGCAGAAGTCCATCCTCAACGGCTACCGCGGCAATCCCGGCGTGGCCGAGGGCGTGCTCGACGAAGTCATCGGCCAGCTGGACGCCTGCTTCACCGCGCTCAACAACCTGCCCGGCAAGGCCGGCCAGTCGCTCACCGACAACGAGTGGCTGATGGGCATCCGCAGCCGCATCGGCATCCCCGGCGGCACCTGCGAGTTCGACCTGCCCGGCTACTACGCGTGGCAGCAACTGGATGCCGCCACGCGCCAGGCCGACCTCGCGCGGTGGGCGCGGCCGCTGGGCCCGTTCGCCGAGTCCATCCATCACCTGGTCAAGCTGCTGCGCGACTCCGGCACGCCGCAGAAGGTGATGGCGGTGGACGGCCACTTCCAGCAGACGCTGCCGCAGGGCCGCACCTTCCAGCTGCTGCGCCTGCGCATCGATCCTTCGCTGGGCCTGGTGCCCGAGATCAGCGGCAACCGGCTGATGGTGTCGGTGCGCCTGATGCGCCAGGACGGCAGCGACCGCCTGCATTCCAGCAACGAAAGCGCTTCGTTCGACCTGACCCTCTGCGCCTGAAAGCCATGGCCACGCAGGAAGCAAAGGGCAAGCCCCGCCTCGTCACGTGCCCGCAGTGCGGCGGCGAAAGCGTCTACGCGTCTTCGAATCCGTACCGGCCGTTCTGCGGCGAGCGCTGCAAGAACATCGACCTGGGCGCCTGGGCCAGCGAAAGCTTCCGCGTGCCCGACGAAACGCCGCCGGACGACCAGCCTTTCGGGGATCCCAAGATCCAGTGAATCGTCAGCCGGCGTGCGTGGCGCCGGCGAACCCGCGTTCTTCCGCAAACCACTTCAGCACGGGCACCGTCCCCGGCAGCACCGGCTGCACCTTCACCGGCAGCGTTTCCCACGAACACTGCTGCCCTTCGTGCATGTGCAGCTCGCCGGTCCACTCGTAGACCTTGCAGAAGTTCAGGCGCACCAGTGCATGCGGGTAGTCGACGCGTTCCACGCGCCACGGGTGCACGGCGCCGATCTCCACGCCGATCTCCTCGATCAGCTCGCGCCGCAGCGCCTGCTCCACCGTCTCGCCGGCTTCGACCTTGCCGCCCGGGAACTCCCAGTAGCCCGCGTACACCTTGCCTTCGGGCCGGCTGGTGAGCAGGAAGGCGCCGTCGCCGCGCACCAGCACGCCGACGGCCACTTCCACTTCCTTGCGGCCGGGGCCGCCTTCGCGCGGCCGGTCGCCGTCGGCGACGAGCACGCCCGTCATGCGGCGTGGCGGCCGGCGAAATCGCGCGCGAACTGGTAGGCCACGCGGCCGCTGCGCGAGCCGCGCTCCAGCGCCCACACCAGCGCTTCGGGCCGCGCCGCCTCGATGGCGGCGGCGGACACGCCCAGCGACGACAGCCACTGCGCGCAGATGGCCAGGTACTCGTCCTGGGTGAAGGGATAGAAACTGACCCACAGCCCGAAGCGCTCGGACAGGGAGATCTTCTCTTCCACCACCTCGCCCGGATGCACTTCGCCGTCTTCCGTGTGCGTGTACGTGAGGTTCTCCTTCATGTACTCGGGCAGCAGGTGGCGGCGGTTGCTGGTGGCGTACACCAGCACATTGGGCGTGGACGCGGCCACCGAGCCATCGAGGATGGACTTCAGCGCCTTGTAGCCCGACTCGCCTTCCTCGAAGCTCAGGTCGTCGCAGTACACCATGAACTTCTCCGGCCGGCCCGCCACCACTTCCACGATATCGGGCAGGTCGTTGAGGTCGGCCTTGTCCACCTCGATCAGGCGCAGGCCGCGCGGCGAATACTCGTTCAGGCAAGCCTTGATCAGCGACGATTTGCCCGTGCCGCGCGCGCCGGTCAGCAGCACGTTGTTGGCAGGCTGCCCCGAGACGAACTGCTCGGTGTTGCGCTGGATCTTCTCCTTCTGCGGATCGATCTCCCTCAGGTCGCCGAGCGTGATGCCCGCGACATGCCGCACGGGGTCCAGCGTGCCGTGGCCCGACGAGCGCTTGCGGTAACGCCAGGCCACCGATGCTTTCCAGTCCGGCGCCGACAGCGGCTGCGGCAGCACCGCTTCCAGCCGGTCCAGCACCTGCAGGGCGCGCGCCAGCACCTGCTCCAGGCGATCGCTCATGACCGGTAGTCCGCGTTGATGCTCACGTATTCGTGGCTGAAGTCGCAGGTCCACACGGTGTCCTGCGCGGCGCCGCGGCCCAGGCCCACGCGCACGGTGATCTCCTGCTGCTTCATCACGCGCTGGCCGTCTTCCTCGCGGTACGCCGGGTTGCGGCCGCCCTTCAGCGCGACGTGCACGTCGTCCAGCCACAGGTCGATGCCGGTCTGGTCCAGGTCGTCGATGCCCGCATAGCCGACTGCCGCGAGGATGCGGCCCAGGTTCGGGTCGCTGGCGAAGAACGCGGTCTTCACGAGCGGCGAATGCGCGATGGCGTACGCCACCTGCCGGCACTCCGCCGCGGTCTTGCCGCCTTCCACTCGCACGGTGATGAACTTGGTGGCGCCCTCGCCGTCGCGCACGATGGCTTGCGCCAGCTGGCGCGCGACTTCCACCATCGCGGCCTTCAGCGCCCGGCCTTCGGCGCTGTCGAGCGACGTGATGGGCGCATGCCCGGCCTGGTTGGTCGCGATGACGATGAACGAATCGTTGGTGGAGGTGTCGCCGTCCACCGTGACGCGGTTGAACGAGCCTTCCGCCAGTTCCAGCGCCAGCTGCTTCATCAGCGGCTGCGCCACGCAGGCGTCGGTGGCCAGGAAGCCCAGCATGGTGGCCATGTTCGGGCGGATCATGCCGGCGCCCTTGCTGATGCCGGTGACGTTCACGTCCTTGCCGGCGATGCGCACCGACGCGCTGAACGCCTTGGGCAGCGTGTCGGTGGTCATGATGCCCTCGGCGGCGCGCAGCCAATGGTCCGGCTTCGCGTCGGCCAGCGCCGCGGGCAACCCCGCCTCGATGCGGTCGGCCGGCAGCGGCTCCATGATCACGCCGGTGGAGAACGGCAGCACCTGCTGCGGCGCGATGGACAGCTTGCGCGCCAGCGCGATGCAGGTGGCGCGCGCGCGGACCAGGCCTTCCTCGCCCGTGCCCGCGTTCGCGTTGCCGGTGTTGACGACCAGCGCGCGGATGTCGCCCGCTTCGAGGTGCTCGCGGCACACCTGCACCGGCGCGGCGCAGAAGCGGTTCTTCGTGAACACGCCGCCCACGCTGGCACCCGGCTCGAGCAGGAACACCGTCAGGTCCTTGCGCCCGGTTTTGCGCACGCCGGCTTCGGCCACGCCGATGGTCAGCCCGCGCACGGGACGAAGGTCGCCCGCGTTCGGGGCGGAGAGGTTCACGGCCATGTCTGAGGGAGAGGAAGAGAGGAAGAAAAAATCAGTTCTGGCGCCACGGCAGCCCGCGCTGACGCCAGCCGCCCTTGCGGCCGCGGTGGCCGCTCTCGTCGGGGTCGCCTTCGAAGCCTTCGAGGATGTTCCAGGCTTCGATGCCCAGTTCGGTGGCACGCTTGGCCGCCGCGATGGAACGCACGCCACTGCGGCACAGCAGCACGGCTTTCTTGCCCGCCGGCACCGCGGCCTTCAGGCCTTCGTCGAAAGCGGGGTTCATCGCCATGCCGGGCCACTGCTTCCATGCGAGCGGCACGGCGCCCGGCACGAAGCCGACCCACTCGCGCTCCGCGTCGGTACGCACGTCGATGAGCACGGCATCGCCGGCCTGCCACCACTGCAGCGCCAGCTGCGGCGGCACGTCGCCGGCGTAGCCTTGCGCGGGACGCGGTCCTTCGCCGCCGGCGTCATGCCGCAGGCCCGAGATGAGGTTGGCCGGCACGGCCTCGTCGAGCCGGCGCGGCTTGGGCAGGTTCAGGTCGTCCATGATCGCCTTGAATTCTGCCAGCGTCTTCCCGGCCACCCGGGCGTTGGTGCGCTTTTCCTCGCCGATGGTGGTGTGGCTGCGGCCGCGGTAATCGTGGCCTGGCCACACCACGGTTTCATCGGGCAAGGCGAACAGCACCCGGGTGATGCTGTGGTACAGGTCCTCGGCGCTGCCGGACTGGAAGTCGGTGCGCCCGCAGCCGCCGATCAGCAAGGTGTCGCCGGTGAACACGTGGCCGCGCCAGGTGAAGCACATGCTGCCCGCGGTATGCCCGGGCGTGTGCAGCGCGGTGACGTGTTCACCGCCGAACTGCAGCTGGTCGCCGTGCCTCAGCTGCGTGCCCGCCGTGCCAATGCCGCAACCTTGCGGCGCGGCCGTGCGCGCGCCGGCGTGCTCGGCCAGCAGGCCCGCGCTGGTGATGTGGTCGGCGTGCGCGTGCGTCTCGACCGTCCACTCCAGCGTGAGGCCGTGCTCTCGCAGGACGGCGAGATCGCGCTCCAGCTGCTCGTCGACCGGGTCGATGATCAGCGCCTGGCGCGTCCCCGCATCGGCCAGCACGTAGGTGTACGTGCTGGACGCGGGGTCGAACAGCTGGATCGGCTGCATGCGGCCCTCAGACGATGCGCACACTGAGGTTGGGCAGTCCGTCGACGTGCATCTCGATCACGTCGCCCTTGACCACCGGGCCCACGTTCTCGGGCGTGCCGGAATAGATGATGTCGCCGGGGAACAGCTCGTTGGCCTCGGACAGCTTGCTGATCTGCTCGGCCACCGACCAGATCATCTGGTTCAGGTTGGCGTTCTGCTTGGTCTGCCCGTTCACCTTCAGCCAGATGGCGCCCTGCCTGAAGTGCCCGGTCTGCGCCACGCGGTGGATGGCGCCGATCGGCGCGGAGCGGTCGAAGCTCTTGCCGATCTCCCAGGGTTTCTTCTCGTCGCCCATCGCGCGCTGCAGGTCGCGGCGCGTCATGTCCAGGCCCAGCGTGTAGCCGTACACCAGCTCCAGCGCGCGGTCCACCGGGATGTTGCGGCCGCCCTTGCCCAGCGCGGCCACGAGTTCGGCTTCGTAGTGGTAGTTCTTCGTCAGCGAGGGATAGGGATGCTCGGCAACCGTGCCTGCCGGCACGTATTGGACGGCGTCGGTCGGCTTCTGGAAGAAGAACGGCGGTTCGCGGTTCGGGTCCGAACCCATCTCGCGCGAATGCGCCGCGTAGTTGCGGCCGATGCAATAGATGCGGCGAACGGGGAACACCTCGTCGCTGCCGACGATGGGGATCGACGTGCCCGCCACGCTGAACGGCGTGCGCCCCGAAGCGGTGCCCGCGTTGCCGTTCACGCCCGCGCAGCCCGTGGCGGCGGCGCCGGCGAGAGCGGCCGTGCCCCCGAAGAAATGACGTCGATCCATGGCCTGTCTCCTTGTCGAAAGTCCTTTAGCCCGGAAGTATGAAGCGGTGGGGGAAAACCCTCTTACCGCGACGGTGGGCCGCCTCCAAAGATAGCTTGCTAACGATCTGTCAGCAACCCGACAGCAACAAGGAGACAAGCACATGACGCAACCCACCACCCCCCGCCGCCGCAGCCTGCTCAAGGGTGCGGCCGTCGCCGCAGGCGCGAGCCTGAGCGCGCCGATGGTCATGGCGCAAGCCGCGCCCACCACCTTCCGCTTCCAGAGCACCTGGCCCGCGAAGGACATCTTCCACGAGTTCGCGCTGGACTTCGCCAAGAAGGTGAACGACATGGCCGGCGGCCGCCTGAAGATCGACGTGCTGCCTTCCGGCGCGGTGGTCCCCGCGTTCCAGCTGCTCGAAGCGGTGAACAAGGGCACGCTCGACGGCGGCCACGGCGTGGTCGCCTACCACTACGGCAAGAACTCCGCGCTCGCCCTGTGGGGCTCGGGCCCCGCGTACGGCATGGACCCCAACATGGTCCTGTCCTGGCACTACTACGGCGGCGGCAAGGCGCTGCTCGAAGAGATCTACAAGTCGATCAACATGGACGTGGTGTCGTACCTGTACGGCCCCATGCCGACGCAGCCCCTGGGCTGGTTCAAGAAGCCGGTGTCCAACATCTCGCAGATGAAGGGCCTGAAGTACCGCACCGTGGGCCTGGCGGTGGACCTGTTCGCCGACCTGGGCGCGGCCGTCAACCCGCTGCCCGGCGGCGAGATCGTGCCGGCGCTGGACCGCGGCCTGATCGACGCGGCGGAATTCAACAACGCCTCCTCCGACAGGGCGCTGGGCTTCCCCGACGTGGCCAAGAACTGCATGCTGCAGAGCTTCCACCAGAGCGGCGAGCAGTTCGAGATCCTGTTCAACAGGTCCAAGTACAGCGCGCTGCCGCAGGACCTGAAGTCCATCATCGACTACGCCGTGCAGGCCTCGTCGGCCGACTTCAGCTGGAAGGCCATCGACCGCAACTCCAAGGACTACATCGACCTGAAGACCAAGGACAAGGTCAACTTCTACAAGACGCCCGACGCCATCCTGCGCGCCCAGCTGGATTCGTGGGACAAGGTCATCGCCAAGAAATCGTCCGAGAACCCGCTGTTCAGGAAGGTGCTGGACTCGCAGAAGGAATTCGCCCAGCGCGCCGGCCAGTGGCAGCGCGACTACATGGTGGACTTCGGCATGGCCTACAACCGTTACTTCGCCAAGAAGGCCTGAGGCCGTCCATGCGGTAGCGCCGGCCAGGCACGGGGAACCGGGCCTGGCCGGTTTTTTGCGCGGGAGCGCAGCAAGCAGTGAAAGACGGATCGATGCAGAAACTGTTGCACGGGGTCGACGCCCTAAGCACCTGGATAGGCAAGGCCTTCGCCTGGCTGATCATCGCGCTGATGGTCATGGTCGTGGTCGAGGTCTTCAAGCGCTACATCCTCAACATGCCCACGGCCTGGGTGTTCGACGTCAGCAACATGATGTACGGCACCCTGTTCATGATGTGCGGCGCGTACGCGCTGGCGCAGGACGGCCACGTCCGCGGCGATTTCCTCTACGGCAGCATGAAGCCCCGCCTGCAGGCCGGCCTGGACCTGGTGCTGTTCGTGGCGTTCTTCCTCCCCGGCATCGTCGCCCTCACCTGGGCGGGCTGGCGCTACTTCGGCGACTCGTGGCGCATGCACGAGACGACCTTCAACGCCACGCCGCTGCCGATCTCGCCGTTCAAGTTCATCATCCCGCTGGCCGGCCTCACGGTGCTGATCCAGGGCATCTCGGAAATGATCCGCTGCGTCGAGTGCCTGCGCACCGGCGAATGGACGCCGCGCCTGGCCGACGCGCAGGAAGCCGACGTGGTCGCGCAGCAGCTGGAAGGCAGCGAAGCGGTCGACGCCGAAGCGCGCGAACTCGCCATCGAAAAATCGAAAGGGCTCAAGGGATGAGCGACGCAGCACTTGGCCTTTCGATGCTCGGCCTGATCGTGGTCGTGATCATGCTGGGGTTCCCCACGGCGTTCACGCTCATGGGGCTGGGCATCATGTTCGGGTTCGTGGCGTTCTACGACCCCGCCGTCCACTTCTGGGACAACAGGATCTTCGAGCTGATGGTGCAGCGCGCCTTCGGCGCGATGAACAACGACACGCTGCTGTCCATCCCGCTCTTCGTGCTCATGGGATACGTCATGGAACGCGGAGCGCTGGTGGACAAGATGTTCCGCAGCGTGCAGTTCGCCTTCCGCGGCATGCCCGCCTCGCTGGCGGTCACCACGCTCGTGATCTGCACGTTCTGGGGCATCGCCTCGGGCCTGGTGGGCGCGGTGGTGGTGCTGATGGGCGTGATCGCCATGCGGCCCATGCTCAACGCCGGCTACGACGTGCGCCTGGCCTCGGGCGTGATCACGGCCGGGGGCACGCTGGGCATCCTGATCCCGCCGTCGGTGATGATCATCGTGTACGCGGCGGTGGCGGGCCAGTCGGTGGTGAAGCTCTACGCGGCCGCCATGTTCCCGGGCTTCTTCCTGTCGCTGCTGTACCTGATCTACATCATCGGCTGGGCGTTGATCAACCCGAAGATCGCGCCCAGGCTGCCGCCCGATGCGCTGAAGGTCCCGATCTCGCCGTGGCTGCAGCACCTCTCGGCCTCGTATTCGCACCGCATGCTGCCGGCCCTGTTCGCCGCCACGCTGTCGCCGGCCCGCGCGCTGGCCGGCGCCGGCCGGGAAGCGGGCATCCGCTGGTCGAAGCTGGTGCGCGCGCTGGGCATGGCGCTCGTGCCGGCGGCCGCCACCATCGTCACGCTGGGCACGGTGTGGTGGTACGTGGTGATCCACTCGCAGGAATCCGACGAACCCGTCGCGCCGGCGGCACCCGCCGCCACGCAGAAGGCGGCGCCCGCCGGCGGCGGGCTGGCCGAACCTCCGGGCGCCAGTCCGGGCACCGGCCTGAAAGAGCCGCCCGCGGACGGCGGCGCATTGAAGGAACCGCCGGCCGAGCAAGTGGGCCTGAAGGAGCCGCCGTCCGAACCCGCGGCTTCCGGCGGCGCGCTGCAGGAGCCGCCAGGCACGGAACCGGCCAAGCCGGCCGCCGATACCGGCGACCAGCTGCAAAGCCTCAGCGGGCCGCAGGCATCGTCGGCCCCGGTCGCCGTGCCGCAGGAGTTCTACATCGGCTTCGCCATCACGTGCGTCATCGCCTTGGCGCTGCTGATCTGGTACTACCTGCGTTTCGACGCCGAGCAGTACGAGATCCTCAGCATGCTGGTCGCGTCGGTCATGCCGCTGGGCATCCTGACGTTCGTGGTGCTGGCGGTCATCCTGTTCGGCATCACGACGGCCACCGAATCGGCGGCCGTCGGCGCGGCGGGCGCGTTCCTGATGGCCTGGCAGGCGAAGACGCTCAACTGGCAGCGCACCAAGGAAGCGGTGTTCCTCACCGCCAAGACCACCGCGATGGTGTGCTGGCTGTTCATCGGCTCGGCCATCTTCTCGGCCGTGTTCGCCATCCTGGGCGGCCAGAGCCTGGTGGAGCAGTGGGTGCTGGGCATGAACCTGACGCCGGTGCAGTTCCTGCTGCTGTCGCAGGCCATCATCTTCGTGCTGGGCTGGCCGCTGGAGTGGACCGAGATCATCGTGATCTTCGTGCCCATCTTCCTGCCGCTGCTGCAGCACTTCCAGATCGACCCCATGCTGTGGGGCGTGCTGGTGTTCGTGAACCTGCAGGCGGCCTTCCTCTCGCCGCCCGTCGCGATGTCGGCCTTCTACCTGAAGGGCGTGTCGCCGCCGCACGTGACCATCAACCAGATCTTCGCGGGGATGATGCCGTACATGCTCATCGTCATCGTCTGCATGGTGCTGATGTACGCCTGGCCGGGCCTGACGCTCTGGCTGCCGAACTACCTGTACGGCGGCAACTGATCCGCACCGCGGTTCCACGACCGGAAAGGCGCCTTCGGGCGCCTTCTTCGCCTGGGCAGGGCGGCTCTTCGTTTGACGTTTACGTAAACGTCAATTAAGCTGCCGGGAGCAGACTTCGGGGCCGCCGGCGTTTCGCGCGCGGCCCGCGTTTCGAAAGACACGACCCCATGACCGACCTGTCCGCCGAATTCAAGGCGCTCGCGAACTACCGCCCGACGAACAAGGTGCGCTTCGTCACCGCCGCCAGCCTGTTCGACGGCCACGACGCCGCCATCAACATCATGCGGCGCATCCTGCAGGGCATGGGCGCGGAGGTCATCCACCTCGGCCACAACCGCAGCGTGGACGACGTGGTCACCGCCGCCCTGCAGGAAGACGTGCAGGGCATCGCCATCAGCTCCTACCAGGGCGGCCACGTCGAGTACTTCAAGTACATGGTCGACCTGCTCAAGTCGCGCGGCGGCGAGCACGTGCAGGTGTTCGGCGGCGGCGGCGGCGTCATCGTGCCGGCCGAGATCCGCGAGCTGCAGGACTACGGCGTCACCCGCATCTACAGCCCCGAGGACGGCCAGCGCATGGGCCTGCAGGGAATGATCGGCGAGATGGTGATGCGCTGCGACAAGGACCTCGCCTCGTACGCGCCCAAGGACGCGAAAGCCATCCAGGGCCACGCCGACGCCAGCTGGCGGGCGCTCGCGCAGCTGGTCACCGCGCTGGAAAACGGCGTGGCCGACGCCGCGCTGGTGAAGGCCGTGCGCGAGCAGGCCGCCCGGAAGCACGTGCCGGTCATCGGCATCACCGGCACCGGCGGCGCGGGCAAGTCCTCGCTCACCGACGAACTCATCCGCCGGCTGCGCCTGGACCAGGATGACCGCGCCCGCATCGCCGTCATCTCCATCGACCCCTCGCGCCGCAAGAGCGGCGGCGCGCTGCTGGGCGACCGCATCCGCATGAACGCCATCGGGCCCTGGCAGCAAGGCCCGCGCGTCTTCATGCGCTCCCTGGCCACCCGCGACTTCGGCAGCGAGATTTCCGCGGCGCTCCCCGACGTGGTGGCGGCATGCAAGGCGGCGGGGTTCGATCTCGTCGTCGTGGAAACGTCCGGCATCGGCCAGGGCGACGCGGCCATCGTGCCGCTCGTCGACGTGCCGATGTACGTGATGACGCCGGAGTTCGGCGCCGCCAGCCAGCTCGAGAAGATCGACATGCTGGACTTCGCCGAGTTCGTGGCGATCAACAAGTTCGACCGCAAGGGCGCGCAGGACGCGCTGCGCGACGTGGCCAAGCAGGTGCAGCGCAACCGCGAAGCTTTCGGCAAGCGCCCGGACGAGATGCCGGTGTTCGGCACCATGGCCGCGCGCTTCAACGACGACGGCGTGACGGCGCTGTACCAGGCGATGAAGCCGCGCCTGCAGGAGCTGGGCCTTGCGCTGCAGGAAGGCCGCCTGCCGAAGACCGAGGTGCGCCACAGCACCAACCAGACGCCGGTGGTGCCCGCGGCGCGCACGCGCTACCTGGCCGAGATCGGCGACACGGTGCGCGCGTACAAGAAGCATTCGCGCGGGCAGGCGAAGCTGGCGCGCGAGATCCAGCAGCTGCAGGAAGCGGCGCGCATGCTCAAGGTCGACAAGCCCGATCGTGCGCCGGCGGCCGAAGCCGCGCTGGACCTGGCCGGCAAGCGCAAGTCGAAGATGGACCGCGACGCGCTGCACCTGCTGCAGCAGTGGCCCGACATGGTGCAGGCGTACTCCGGCGAGGAGTACGTGGTGAAGATCCGCGACAAGGAAATCCGCACCGCGCTCACGACGAAGTCGCTGTCGGGCACCAGCATCCGCAAGGTGGCGCTGCCGCAGTACGAGGACCATGGCGAGATCCTGAAGTGGCTGATGCTGGAGAACGTGCCCGGCAGCTACCCGTACACCGCCGGCACCTTCGCGTTCAAGCGCGAGAACGAGGACCCCACGCGCATGTTCGCGGGCGAAGGCGACGCCTTCCGCACCAACCGCCGCTTCAAGCTGCTGTCCGAGGGCATGCCGGCCAAGCGCCTGTCGACGGCGTTCGACTCGGTCACGCTGTATGGCAACGACCCCGACCTGCGGCCGGACATCTACGGCAAAGTGGGCAACTCCGGCGTCAGCATCGCGACGCTGGACGACATGAAGGTGCTGTACTCGGGCTTCGACCTGTGCAACCCCGGCACCAGCGTGTCGATGACCATCAACGGCCCGGCGCCCAGCATCCTGGCGATGTTCATGAACACCGCCATCGACCAGCAGCTGGACAAGTTCAAGTCGGAGAACGGGCGCGAACCCACCGCGACGGAGGCGGCCAAGATCCGCGAATGGGTGCTGGCCAACGTGCGCGGCACGGTGCAGGCCGACATCCTGAAGGAAGACCAGGGCCAGAACACCTGCATCTTCTCCACCGAGTTCAGCCTGAAGGTGATGGGCGACATCGCCCAGTACTTCGTGCACCACAACGTGCGCAACTTCTATTCGGTGTCGATCTCGGGCTACCACATCGCCGAGGCCGGGGCCAACCCGATCTCGCAGCTGGCCTTCACGCTGTCGAACGGCTTCACGTTCGTCGAGGCGTACCTCGCGCGCGGCATGCACATCGACGACTTCGCGCCCAACCTGTCGTTCTTCTTCTCCAACGGCATGGACCCCGAGTACACGGTGCTGGGGCGCGTGGCTCGCCGCATCTGGGCAGTGGCCATGAAGGAGAAGTACGGCGCCAACGAGCGCAGCCAGAAGTTGAAGTACCACATCCAGACTTCGGGCCGCTCGCTGCACGCGCAGGAGATCGCGTTCAACGACATCCGCACCACGCTGCAGGCGCTGATCGCCATCTACGACAACTGCAACTCGCTGCACACCAACGCGTACGACGAGGCCATCACCACGCCCACCGAGGAAAGCGTGCGGCGCGCCATGGCCATCCAGCTCATCATCAACCGCGAGTGGGGCCTGGCGAAGAACGAGAACCCCAGCCAGGGCAGCTTCATCATCGAGGAGCTGACCGAGCTGGTGGAAGAAGCCGTGCTGGCCGAGTTCGAGCGCATCGCCGAACGCGGCGGCGTGCTGGGCGCCATGGAGACCGGCTACCAGCGCGGCCGCATCCAGGACGAGAGCCTGCACTACGAGATGCTCAAGCACACCGGCGAGCTGCCCATCATCGGCGTCAACACCTTCCGCAACCCGCACGGCGACCCCATCCCCGAGAAGCTGGAACTGGCCCGCTCCACGGAAGAAGAGAAGCAGAGCCAGCTGAAGCGCCTGGGCGACTTCCACCAGCGCAACGCGGCCGAAGCGCCCGCCATGCTGCGCCGCCTGCAGCAGGCGGTGATCGACGACGGCAACGTGTTCGAGGTGCTGATGGACGCGGTGCGGGTGTGTTCGCTCGGCCAGATCACCGGCGCGCTGTTCGAGGTCGGCGGCCAGTACCGCCGCAACATGTGAGGGAACGCCGGGCGGACGGCCGTCAACCTGCGGACAGCCCGGCTTTTTCCTAGCACGCCTTGCGGCGGGTCGCCCCGGACGCAAAACTACTTAAGGTTTTCCCCGCTATCGCAGTGCAACACGGCTGCCTAGCATTCGCCTCTTGTCGCGTCCGGGACGTCCCGTCCGCGAGAGGAGGAACGTGCATTGGCCGGTGAGATCATTCTCGAGACGAAGGGGCTGACGAAGGAGTTCAAGGGCTTCGTCGCGGTCAACAACGTCGACCTTCAGGTCCGCCGCGGCGACATCCATGCCCTCATCGGGCCGAACGGCGCGGGCAAGACCACCTTCTTCAACCTGCTGACCAAGTTCCTGCCGCCCACGCGCGGCACGATCACTTACGCTGGCCAGGACATCACCCACGAGAAGCCCGCGCAGACCGCGCGCCGCGGCATCGTGCGCTCGTTCCAGATCTCCGCCGTGTTCCCGCACATGACCGTGCTGGAGAACGTGCGCGCCGCGCTGCAG
This sequence comes from Ramlibacter humi, assembly GCF_004681975.1. Classification (GTDB taxonomy): domain Bacteria; phylum Pseudomonadota; class Gammaproteobacteria; order Burkholderiales; family Burkholderiaceae_C; genus Ramlibacter; species Ramlibacter humi. The sequence continues at coordinate 571,196 of NZ_SMLK01000002.1, read as the reverse complement.
CGCAACCTGGGCACCTCGTTCCACTTCTGGAAGCCGGAGAAGTCGCTCTACCACCTGCACGAGCGGGCGCGCGAACTGCTGGCGCAGGTCGACCTGCAGGACTTCGCCGAAGAGCTCACCGTCAACCTGCCCTACGGCCGCAAGCGCGCGCTGGAACTGGCCACCACCATGGCGCTGGAACCCGACCTGATGCTGCTGGACGAGCCCACGCAGGGCATGGGCCACGAAGACGTCAGCCGCGTCACGCAGCTCATCAAGAAGGTGTCGGCCGGCCGCACCATCCTGATGGTCGAGCACAACATGAACGTCGTGTCCTCCATCGCCGACCGCATCACGGTGCTGCAGCGCGGCGCCGTCATCGCCGACGGCCCCTATTCGGAAGTGTCGAAGAACCCTCAGGTGATCGAGGCCTACATGGGCAGCGCCGACAACGAACTGCAAGGGGCGCACTGACATGCCGGCCAACGAGTTCCTGCGCATCGAGAACCTCAACGCCTGGTACGGCGAGTCGCACGTGCTGCACGGCGTCAACCTCACCGTCAACGAAGGCGAAGTGGTCTCGCTGCTCGGCCGCAACGGCGCCGGCCGCACCACCACGATGCGTGCCATCGTCGGCCTCACCGGCCGCCGCACCGGCTCCATCCGCATCCGCGGCACCGAAGCCATCAAGCTGCCGCCGCACAAGGTGGCGCGCCTCGGCGTGGGCTACTGCCCAGAAGAGCGCGGCATCTTCGCCAGCCTCTCGGCCGAAGAGAACCTGATGCTGCCGCCCACGGTGGGCCCCGGCGGCATGGGCATCGCCGAGATCTACGACATGTTCCCGAACCTGAAGGAACGCGCATCCAGCCCCGGCACGCGCCTTTCGGGCGGCGAGCAACAGATGCTGGCGGTCGCGCGCATCCTGCGCACCGGCGCGCGCCTGCTGCTGCTGGACGAAATCTCCGAAGGCCTGGCGCCCGTCATCGTGCAGAAGCTGGCGGACATGATCCGCGCGCTCAAGGCCAAGGGCTACACCATCGTGCTGGTGGAACAGAACTTCCGCTTCGCCGCGCCGCTGGCCGACCGCTTCTACGTGATGGAGCACGGCAAGATCGTGCGCGAGTTCGAGCAATCCCAGTTGCAGGACAACATGTCCATGCTGCAGGAGTACCTGGGGGTCTGACCCCGGCTTTCCCTTTTTGACCCAAGGAGACATTCCATGAAGATCAAGACCCTCGTGGCCGCCCTGGCCGTCGGCCTCGGCAGTTTCGGCGCGCTCGCACAGTCCCAGTCCGGCCCCGTGCGCATCGGCATGATCACCGACATGGCCAGCCTGTACGCCGACATCGACGGCCCGGCCGGCGTGGAAATGGTGAAGTGGGCGGTGGAAGACTTCGGCGGCAAGGTGCTCAACCGCCCGATCGAGGTGCTGTCCGCGGACCACCAGAACAAGGCCGACGTCGCCGCTTCCAAGGCGCGCGAGTGGATCGACAGCCAGAACCTGGCCATGCTGGTCGGCGGCACCAGCTCGGGCACCAACCTGGCGATGGCCGGCGTGACCAAGGAAAAGAAGCGCCCCTTCATTTCCATCGGCGCCGGCTCGGCCCGCCTGACGAACGAGGACTGCTCGCCCTACACGGTGCACTACGCCTATGACACGGTGGCCCTGGCCAAGGTGGCCGGCAGCGCGCTGATCAAGGCCGGCGCCAAGAAGTGGTTCTTCCTCACCGCGGACTACGCGTTCGGCCAGTCGCTGGAAGCCGACGCCACCAAGGTGATCAAGGAAAACGGCGGCACGGTGGTCGGCTCGGTCAAGCACCCGCTGAACGCCTCGGACTTCTCGTCCTTCCTGCTGCAGGCCCAGGGCTCCAAGGCCGACATCCTGGCCATGGCCAACGCCGGCGGCGACTTCGTCAACGCGATGAAGGCGGCCAAGGAATTCGGCATCACCAAGCAGATGAAGGTGGCCGGCCTGCTGGTGTTCATCAACGACGTGCACTCGATCGGCCTGAACAGCACCGAAGGCCTGCAGCTGGCCGACAGCTGGTACTGGAACCAGGACGACGAGTCGCGCAAGTTCGCCAAGCGCTTCTTCGACAAGTTCAAGCGCATGCCTTCCAGCCTGCAGGCCGCCGACTACTCGGCGACCATGAACTACCTGAAGGCGGTGCAGAAGGTCGGCACGACCGACGCCGACAAGGTGATGGCCGAGCTGAAGTCGATGAAGTACAACGACTTCTACCAGAAGAACGGCAGCGTCCGCGCCGACGGCCGCATGATGCACGACATGTACCTGTTCCAGGTCAAGAGCCCGAAGGAGTCCACCACGCCGTGGGACTACTACAAGCTCATGGCCAAAGTGCCCGCCGACCAGGCGTTCACCACGGTCGCCGAGTCCAAGTGCTCGCTGCTGAAGAAGTAAGCAGGGCCTGACCCGAAAGCCAAGGGGCAGGCCGCGCGCCTGCCCCTTGCCACAACAAGTCCTCACGCCTCATGGAAATCTTCGGCATACCCCACCAGGCCTTCCTCGGCCAGCTGATGCTGGGCCTGGTCAACGGCGCCTTCTACGCGATGCTCAGCCTCGGCCTGGCCGTCATCTTCGGCCTGCTGGACATCGTCAATTTCGCGCACGGGGCGCTGTACATGGTCGGCGCCTTCGCGGCCTGGATCATGCTGGACAAGTGGGGCGTGAACTACTGGTGGGCGCTGGTCCTCGCGCCCCTCGCGGTGGGCGTGCTGGGCGCGCTCATCGAACGGTTGTTCCTCAAGCGGCTGTACGGGCTGGACCCGCTGTACGGCCTGCTCCTGACATTCGGCCTGTCCCTCATCCTCGAAGGCGTGTTCCGCACGGAATACGGCGTCTCGGGCCAGGCCTACAGCGTTCCCGAACAGCTCGCGGGCGCCACCAACCTGGGCTTCATGATCCTGCCCAACTATCGCGCCTGGGTGGTGGTGGCCTCCATCACCGTGTGCTTGCTGACGTGGTTCGTGATCGAGCGCACGCGGCTGGGCGCCTACCTGCGCGCCGGCACCGAGAACGCGAAGCTCGTGCAAGCCTTCGGTGTCAACGTTCCCGTGATGGTCACGCTCACCTACGGCGCCGGCGCCGCGCTCGCGGGCCTGGCCGGCGTGCTGGCCGCGCCGGTGATCCAGGTCACGCCGCTGATGGGCTCCAACCTGATCATCGTGGTGTTCGCGGTCGTGGTGATCGGCGGCATGGGCTCCATCCTGGGCTCCGTCATCACCGGCCTGCTGCTCGGCGTGATCGAAGGGTTCACGCGCGTGTTCTACCCCGAGGCATCCGCGATCGTCGTTTTCGTGATCATGGCCATCGTCCTCGTGCTGCGGCCCGCCGGCCTGTTCGGCAAGGAAGCCTGAGATGACCACGCAGTCCCCCACCCTCGCCGCCGACGTGCCCGCATCGCCATCCGCCCAGCCTGCCCAAGGCATCGGCAAGACCGCCCGCTACACGTACCTGGCCCTGCTGGCCGTGGCCCTGGCCGCGCCGGCCATCGGGCTGTACCCGGTCTTCATGATGAAGCTGCTGTGCTTCGCCCTCTTCGCCTGCGCGTTCAACCTGCTGCTGGGCTTCACAGGCCTGCTGTCGTTCGGCCACGCGGCCTTCTTCGGCTTTTCGGCCTACGTCACCGGCTGGGTGATCAAGGCACAGGGCTGGACGCCCGAACTCGGCCTCGCCGCCGGCATCGTCACGTCCGCGCTGCTCGGCCTGGTGTTCGGCCTGGTCGCCATCCGCCGCCAGGGCATCTACTTCGCGATGATCACGCTCGCGCTGTCGCAGATGGTGTTCTTCGTCTGCCTGCAGGCGAAGTTCACCGGCGGCGAAGACGGCCTCCAGGGCGTACCGCGCGGCGCGCTGTTCCGGCTGCTGCCGCTGGAAGACGACCGTGTCATGTACTACGTGGTGCTGGCCATCTTCCTGGCCTGCTTCCTGGGCATCCTGCGCATCGTCACCTCGCCGTTCGGCCAGGTGCTGAAGATGATCCGCGAGAACGAGCCGCGCGCCATCTCGCTGGGCTACCAGGTCGACCGCTACAAGCTGCTGGCGTTCGTGCTGTCCGCCTCGCTGGCCGGCCTGGCCGGTTCGCTGAAAACGCTGGTGATGAAGTTCGCCACCCTGTCCGACGTGCATTGGTCCATGTCGGGCGAGGTCATCCTGATGTCGCTGCTGGGCGGCGTGGGCACCTTCTTCGGCCCGGTGCTCGGCGCCGGCGTGGTGATCTCGCTGCAGGACATCCTGGCCGACAAGGTCGGCGAGTGGGTCACCGTCATCATCGGCGCCATCTTCGTGGTGTGCGTCCTCGCGTTCCGCAAGGGCATCGTGGGCGAGCTGCTCGCCCTCCTGGAACGCCGCCGCGCCCGCAAGGGCGCGTGATCCGCGACCGATCCCCTAGCCGCCCAGCGGCTTGAGCAGCACGACGAGGGCGCCCGCGCCGCCCTCGTCGCCGCGGGCCTGCACGAAGGCCAGCACTTCCTTCTTCTGCACCAGCCAGCCCTGCACCTTGCCCTTGAGCACGGGCGTCTTGCCGGGCGACCCCAGGCCCTTGCCGTGCACCACGCGCACGCAGCGGATGCCCTGGCGGTGCGTCTCGCGGATGAATTCGGCCAGCGCCTCGCGCGCGTCCTCGCGCCGCAGCCCATGCAGGTCCAGCTCGCGCTGGATGCTCCAGTGCCCCTTGCGCAGCTTGCGCGTGACGTCCAGTCCCACGCCGGGCCGGCGGAAGCTCATCGCGTCGTCCACGTCCAGCAGCGTGGTGGCGTCGAAATCGTCGCTGATGGATTCGAGCAGCACGCGCTGCTCGTCCAGCTGGTGCTGCACGGGAATGGGCGGCGGCGGATCGCCCGCCAGCCGGACGCGCACCGGATGCCGCAGCGGCGCCACGGGACCCGCCGCGCGCTTGAACAGGTCGCGCTCGGCGGCGGCCTTCTTCTCGGCCGCCTGGCGCGCCGCGGCTTCGGCGGCGGCGCGCTCGCGGTCGTGGGCGAGCTTGGCCTTCAGCTGCTGCAGGTCCTGCAGCGACTTGCCTTTCATGGCGTGTTGCGCATCCAGTCCGCGGTCTGGAAGAACGACTGCTTCAGGCGCGCACGCAGCTTCCCGTCGACGCCCGTCTCGCCTATCGCCTGGTCCATGCACGCCAGCCACTGGTCGCGCTCCTGGATGCCGATGGCGAAAGGCAGGTGCCGCGCGCGCAGCATCGGGTGGCCGAAGCGGTCGGTGTAGTAGGACGGGCCGCCCAGCCAGCCGCACAGGAACCAGAACAGCCGCTCGCGCGCGTTGTCCAGCGTGCTGCCGTGCGTGGCGCGCAGCTGCGCGTAGCCGGGCTCCAGGTCCATCAGGTCATAGAAACGGTCCACCAGGGCGCGGACCTTCTGCTCTCCCCCGATCCATTCGAACGGCGTGTCGTACGGGGGCTTTTCCTGGATTTGCATCCATGCCATTGTCGCAGCGGCCCGCTTCTTGCATCCCCGTGGGGAGACCCCAGCTGTGGTGCATGACCACCCCGTTGACCACCCATCGCAACCTGGTCACGCTGGCGCAGGTGCTCCGCCGCCTGGAAAAGAGCCGCGTGCCCGTGGACCCGGAGCAGTACCGCACCCTGGTCGCCCAGATCACGGCCGAGCTGGCGCAGCACCCGCGCGACGCCTCGCTGGAGATGCTGCTGGCCGCCGTGCCCGAGCTGGCCGAACTCTACGAGAACCTCAACTACGAAGCGGCCGGGCTGTGCCGCTCGCCGCTGGAGGCCTCCGTGCAGGCCGAAAAGGCGGCGCGCGCGGCCATCGAAGCGGCCCGGCGCTGACCCTGGCGCGGGGAGGGGCGCCCCGTAACGTCCTACCACAGCTGTGCGATTTCGCTTACACCGGCTGAGCTACATCCGGCTTAGATTGTTCCAAAAGCGAACACGCCCTCGAAGGAGCGACCCATGGCCCAGACCCGCTTCCTGCGTTCCGCCGCCACCGGCGCGGCACTGACCCTGGCGCTCGCGGGCATGGCCCACGCGCAGCTGGTGAACCGCACGGACCCGTGGGCCAAGGCCCCCACGTCCGCCCCGGGTCTGGCCCCCGCGAAAGCGCAAGTGAACATCGGCTGCGGCGCCTCGCTGCTGCCCTGCGCGGACGAGTCCGCCACCCTGGCCGCGCGCCAGAACCCTTCCAGTTTGCGCTGGAGCGTGGAGGTGGCGCAACCCACCTTCGGTCCCGCCAGCCGAATTTCAGCCGGCCCCAACCGGCAAGGGCTGAGCCTCAGCCTGCTGGGCCAGCGCCCCGTCGGCGCCGGCTTCTCGGTGTACGGCAAGCTGGGGACCACCTACACGACGGCGGATCTCTCGACGGGCCCGGTGCTGGCTGGCGGCATGGACAGCGGCGCCGGCATGTCGTTCGGCGCCGGCGTCAGCTGGGACTTCTCTCCGCGCCTGTCGGCCACCTTCGGCTGGGACAGCTACGACCTGCGCGGCGGCGCCAGCGGACGCGAGTCGCTGCGCGCCACCAGCCTGGGGCTGCAGTACCGCTACTGACGCTTCAGGCCAGGCTGGCCGGATCGAGGTTGGCGCCGCAGATCACCAGCGCCACCCGCTCATCCGCGGCCGGCTTGTAGAGGCCCGCGCGCAGGGCCGCCAGCGGCAGCGCGGCCGCCGGTTCCACCGCCAGCTTCATCTCGCGCCACAGCCACAGCTGGGTTTCGCGGATGGCTTCCTCGGGCAGCAACAGGGCTTCGCGCACCCACTTCCCCGTAAGGTCCCAGGCCAACGCGCCGATGCGGCGGGCGCCCAGCGAATCGGCCGCGATGCCGCTCACCTGCACGTCCACCGGCTCGCCCGCGGCACGCGCGCGATACAGCGTCGGCGCGAGTTCGGGTTCGAGCGCGATCACGCGGCTGCGGTCCTCGAACCACGCGGCCACGCCGGCGATGAGGCCGCCGCCGCCGACGCTGACCAGCACCGAATCGGGCACGCCGCCGCCCTGCTCCTCGATCTCCAGCGCCAGCGTGCCGGCGCCCGTGACCACTTCCGGCTGGTCGTAGGCGTGCGTGAGCAGCGCGCCCGTTTCGCGCTGGCGTGCCAGGCAGGCTTCCAGCGCTTCGGCGTACACCGCGCCGGTGACCACCACCTGCGCGCCCAGTTCGCGCAGCTTCGCCTGCTTGGCGGGGCTGCTGACGGTGGGCACGAACACTTCGCAGCGCACGCCCAGCTGGCGCGCGGCCGCGGCGGTGGCGATGCCGGCGTTGCCGCCGGAGGCGACGATGACGCCCGTTTCCGGGATGGTGTTGGACAGCAGCCGGTTGAGCATGCCGCGCGCCTTGAAGCTGCCGCCCACCTGCAGGTGCTCCAGCTTCAGCCACACCTGCGCCGCCTGCACACCCAGCATGGCGCCGGGCACCTTCCACAGCGGCGTGCGGCGGATGAACGAAGCGTGCTCTTCGCGAAAGCGCCGCGCCGCGGTTTCGACGGCGGCGCGGTTCAAAGCTTCAGCCCCTTGGGCAGCGGGAACTTCATGGTTTCCTCCACGCCGTCCATGCGCTGCACGGCCACGGCGCCCAGTTCACGGATGCGGTCGATCACCTCGGTGACCAGCACCTCGGGCGCCGACGCGCCCGCGGTCAGGCCCACGCGCAGCTTGTGGTCAAGCCATTCCGGCTTCAGGTCCAAAGCGGTGTCCACCATGTACGCGGGCACGCCCAGCTTGCGCGCCAGTTCCGCCAGGCGGTTGCTGTTGCTGCTGGTGGGGCTGCCCACCACGATGACCACGTCGACCTGACGCGACATGACCTTGATGGCATCTTGCCGGTTCTGCGTGGCGTAGCAGATGTCCTGCTGCTTGGGTTCGCGCACGTTGGGGAAGCGCCAGCGCACCGCGGCCGCGATGTCGGCCGCGTCGTCCACCGACAGCGTGGTCTGCGTCACCACGGCCAGCTTCTCGGTCTGCGAAGGGTGCACGTTCTGCACGTCGTCGATGTCCTCGACGAGGTGGATGCCGGACGTCAGCTGGCCCATCGTGCCTTCCACCTCGGGGTGACCCTTGTGGCCGATCATGATGAACTCGTAGCCTTCCTTGGCCAGCTTGGCCACCTCCACGTGCACCTTGGTCACCAGCGGGCAGGTGGCGTCGAACACCTGGAAGCCGCGCTGCGCGGCTTCTTCCTGCACCGCCTTGCTCACGCCGTGGGCGCTGAACACCAGCGTGGCGCCGGGCGGCACCTCGGCCAGGTCTTCGATGAAGATGGCGCCCTTGGACTTCAGGTCGTTCACCACGTAGGTGTTGTGCACGATCTCGTGGCGCACGTAGATGGGCGCGCCGAACTTGGTCAGCGCGCGCTCCACGATCTCGATGGCGCGGTCCACGCCCGCGCAGAAGCCGCGCGGTTCGGCCAGCAGCACTTGCTTGGCGGTCATAGCACCCCGATCAGGTGGACTTCGAAAGTCACCGGCTGGCCGGCCAGCGGATGGTTGAAGTCGAACAGCACGGCGTCCTCGCCACCCCCTTCGCGCCCCACCTGCTGCACGGCGCCGGCGTAGCTGCCCAGCCCGTCGGGCGTGGGGAACTGCACCACATCGCCGACGTGGTACTGCTCGTGCGGGTCGCCCAGCTCGCGCAGCAGCTTGCGCGCCACCCACTGCAGCATGTCCGGGTTGCGCTCGCCGAAAGCTTCGCCGGCCGGGATCTGGAACGTGGCGCGCGCGCCCTCCTCCAGCCCGAGGAGGCGCTGCTCCACCGCCGGCGAGAGCTCGCCCGTTCCCAGTGTCAGAGTGGCGGGCTTGTCGCGGAAGGTGTTGATGATGTCGCCGCCGGGCCCGGCCAGGCGGTAGTGCAGCGTCAGGAATGAGCCCGGCTGCACGCGGGGCGAGGAGGAAACCATGGTTTGCGGAGAGATCAGCCGTGATTTTAGGTGGGCCGTGCCCGGCCCGCGGCTGGGCTGGGGATGGCCTTGCGCGGCGTGACGTTGCTCGCGCTGCCGCTGGACGCGCGTCCGCGTGAAAAGCTGCTCACCCGCGGCCCCGGCGCGCTGTCCGACACGGAACTGCTGGCCCTGCTGCTGCGCACCGGCATGCCGGGCAAGGACGTGTACGCACTGGCGCAGGAACTGTTCACCCGCTTCGGCGGCCTGGCCGGCCTGCTGCTGGCGGCGCCGGACGAACTGGCCCGCGTGAAGGGGCTCGGCGGGCCGGCCAAGCGGGCCGAGCTGCTGGCCGTGCTGGAACTGGCGCGCCGCGCCATGGGCCAGCAGCTTCGCACGCGGCAGGGCTTCGACTCACCCGGCACCGTGAAGCACTTCCTGCAGCTGCACCTGGCGCGCCAGCCGCACGAAGTGTTCGCCGTCATGTTCCTGGACGCGCAGAACCGCCTCATCGAACTGGAGACGCTGTTCCGTGGCACCTTGACGCAGACGTCGGTGTACCCGCGCGAAGTGGTCGTCCGCGCGCTGCACCACGAGGCCGCTTCCGTCGTGCTCGCGCACAACCACCCCAGCGGCACGGTGCAGCCTTCGCGCGCCGACGAAGCGCTGACGCGCACGCTGCAGTCCGCCCTCGCGCTGGTGGACATCCGCGTGCTCGATCACGTCATCGTGGCGCCGGGCGATTCGCTGTCGATGGCGGAGCGGGGCTTGCTTTAGGCCTGGTGCACCGCCGGCTGCGGTTGCATCTGCGCCCGCCGCCAGGCCGCCGGCGGCATGCCCGTCGCGCGCTTGAACGCGCGCGAAAACGCCGCCTCCGAGTCGTAGCCCACCTCCAGCGCCACCGAAGCGACGCTGGCGCGCCCCTCGCGCAGCAGCCGCGCGCCGCACTGCATGCGCCAGTTGGCCAGGTACTGCATGGGCGCCAGGCCGGTCATCGCGACGAAACGGTCGTGCAGCGCCGACCGCGACAGGCCGATGCGGTGGCCCAGGTCCTCCAGCGTCCACGGCGAGCCCGGCTTCTCGTGCATCAGCGAGATCGCGCGGCCCACCTGGCGGTCACGCAGCGCGCCCAGCCAGCCTCGCGTTTCCGCAGGCAGCGAATCCAGGTAACGGCGCGCGCCGTCGACGAACACCATCTCGCTCACGCGCTGCAGCAGGGCTTCGGCGCCCGCGCGCTGCCCGCTGGATTCCGCGGCCGCGTGCACCAGCATGGGCGCCACCCACGCGCCTACGCCTTCGGCCGGCAGGTGCAGCATGCGCGGCAGCGCGGCGATCAGCGGGTTGAAGGGATTCAGGTCGCAGGCGATGAAGCCGCAGACCAGCTCGGTGCTGGCGTCGCCGTCGGGCAGCAGGCCCTGCTCGAACATGCCGCCCCGGTAGGTCACGGGGATGGGCTTGGGATCGTTGCGCACCTTGAACAGCCACTCGGGATCGTCGCTCGGCGCGGGCGGCACGCCGGGCGCGCTGGACACCACGTGCGCGTCGCCGTGCGCCAGCATCACGATGTCGCCGGCGCGCACCTTCAGCGGCGCCTCGCCTTCGACGGCCACCCAGCCTTCGCCCTTGACGAACAGGTGGTACTCGATGACGTGCTCGGCGCCCGGCATTACCGCGGGCGCCAGGTCCTTCGCGGCCGGCGCGTAGGCGGCCCACTGGTCGCGGCAGTTGACGTGGAAGAACACCGAGCCGCGCAGCCGCACGCTGCGCAGCACGTCGGACAGGGGGTCGAGCTGGCTCATGCGTGCGCCCGCGCGGCGGCGGACTTTCGGGCAAGAACGCCAGACGCAAGGTGAAGCGGCCGCATGCGCCGCCGCCGACCATTCAGCGCCCGCCATCCAGCGTGCGGATCCACAACGAGCTTCCGAAAGGAATCCATCATGAGCTCCTCGATCGCCATCGAACCGCCGGCCGCGCAAGCAGCCACCACGCCCGACTACACGGCCATCAAGCAGCGCCAGCAGGCCACCTGGGCCAGCGGCGACTTCGCCGTCATCGGCACGACGCTGCAGATTGTCGGTGAAATGCTGGCCGAAGCCGCCGACATCCGCGCCGGCGAAAACGTGCTCGACGTTGCCGCGGGCAACGGCAACGCGACGCTGGCCGCGGCGCGCCGCTTCGCCCGCGTGACGTCCACCGACTACGTGCCCGCCCTGCTGGAGAAAGGCCGCCGCCGCGCCGAAGCCGAGGGCCTGGAGGTGCGGTTCGAAGTGGCCGACGCCGAAGCGCTGCCCTTCCCCGCCGCCAGCTTCGACGCGGTACTGTCGACCTACGGCGTGATGTTCGCGCCCGACCAGGCCACGGCCGCGCGCGAGATGCTGCGCGTGGTGCGCCCGGGCGGCCGCATCGGCCTGGCCAACTGGACGCCCGAAGGCTTCATCGGCCGGCTGTTCAAGGTCATCGGTGCGCACGTGCCGCCGCCCGCCGGCATCCGCTCGCCCGCGCTGTGGGGCAGCGAGCCGCACCTGGTGGCGCTGTTCGGCCCGCAGGCGCGCGACATCCACGTCGAGCGCAGGAACTTCATGTTCCGCTACCTCTCGGCTGCGCACTTCGTGCAAGTGTTCCGCGACCTGTACGGCCCCACGCACAAGGCCTTCGCCGCGCTGCCGCCCGAAGGCCAGGCCGCGCTGGACCGTGACATCACCGCGCTGCTGAACGAGCTGGACATCGGCGGCGGCCGCGGCCTGGTGGTGCCCGCGGAATACGCCGAGGTGGTGATCAGCGTCTGAGCAACCGGGCAGGGCCCAGGCCGAAGTCTTCCTGCAACCGCCGGACAAGGCCTTGGATGTCATTCACTGCGTCGTCGAAGTGGACCGCGTGGATGCCCAGCCCCGCCGCCGTGTCGACATTCCCGCGGTCGTTGTCGATGAAGACGGTTTCGTGCGCGGCCGCAGCCGCCAGCCTCAGCGCATGTTCGAAGAACCCTGGCGATGACTTCGACATGCCGGCCTCCGCGGACACCACGATGGGATCGAACGTCCGGTCGAGGCCCTGCGTGGCCCGCAAGCGCCGCATCCGGTCCGCCTTGTTGTCGGTGAGGATGCCGACCCGGCATTGCAGTGCACGGGCCAGCTCGAACATCGCGCCGTTCGCAGGCGTGCTGTCGAACGCTTCCTCGAGCGTGCCGATGGGAATGGCGCGCCCCAGGGCCGCGCAGATGTCCGGCCAGACCTGATCGTGCGTGATGTGGCCGAGGGTCAGCGCTTCGTTGTGGACAGCGAAAGCCGCGCGCACCCGATCCAGCGGAATGCCCGCGGCGCGGCTGAGGTACCGGCACGTCGTAAGGGAGCCCGTGCGGTCCGTCGTCAGGACTCCGTCGTAGTCGAAGAAGACGCAGGCGATGGCGCTCATTCCGCCGCGCGCCGCAGCGTCTCCACCACCGGCCGCTGCAGCACCTCGCGCAGGCCCCACCACCCCGCGGCCAGCGCGAGTGCCGCGCCGGCCAGCGCGCCGGCGATGGGCACGCCGGGCGACGCCGTCCACTGGAACTCGAACACGAATCGGGCGAGTCCCCAGCCGACGATGGCCGCGACTGCTCCGGCAAGAAAGCCCGCGAGCAAACCCACGCCCGCCAGTTCCGCCCGCTGCACCTGCCGCAGCAGCGAAGCACGCGCGCCCACGGCCCGCATGATCGCGAACTCCCTCGCGCGCTCTTCACGCGTCGCGGTCACCGCGGCGAACAGCACGACCACGCCCGCAGCCAGCGTGAAGCCGAACAGGAACTCCACCGCGCGCACCACCTTGTCCAGCACGGCCTGCACCTGGTTCAGCGTCGTCGTCATGTCGACGTTGGTGACGTTGGGAAACTGGCGCACCAGCGCGCTGTCGAAGCCGCGCCTGTCGGGTGCGCGGAAGGCGCTCATGTAGGTGGCCGGCACGTCGGGCATGCGGCTGACCGGGTACATGACGAAGAAGTTGGCCCGCATCGAGCCCCAGTCCACCTTGCGCAGCGAGGTGATGCGCGCCTCGTTCTCGATGCCGCCGATGTCGAAGCGCAGCGTGTCGCCCAGCTTCAGCCCCAGCGTCTTGGCGATGCCCTCCTCCACACTCACGGCGCCCTTCTCTTCCGGCGTCCAGCGGCCTGCAACCACCTCGTTGTGCGCGGGCGCCTGCGCAGCGTGCGAGAGGTTGAACTCGCGGTCCACCAGGCGCTTGGCGCGGTCTTCGGTGTAGTCGTCGGGCCCGACCGCGCGGCCGTTCACCGCCACCAGCCGGCCGCGGATCATGGGGAACCAGTCGTAGCGCTGCACGCCCGCGTCGCGCAGCGCCTTCTGGAAGGCGTCGCCCTGCTCGGGCATGACGTTGATGACGAAGCGATTGGGCGCGTCGGGCGGCGTCGCCTGACGCCAGCTGGCGACGAGATCCGTGCGCAGCAGCACCAGCAGCACCAGCGCGAGCAGGCCCACGGCGAGCGAGCTCACCTGCACCACCGCATACACGGGCCGCGCCGAAAACTGCCGCGTGGCCAGCACCAGCCAGCGCGGCGCGGTCGCTTCGTTGACCGATGCGCGCAACAGCCGCAGCGCGGCCCAGCTGAGCACCGCGAACACCAGCACCGCGCCGGCGAAACCACCGACGGCAATCGCGCCAAGCAGCAGGTCGCTGCTGGCCGCCAGCAGCAACGCGGCGAAGCCCACGATGCCCACGCCCAGCACCAGCAGCGACGCCGGCTTCAGGTTGCCCACGTCGCGGCGGATCACGCGCAGCGGCGGCACCTGCGCCAGCTGCAGCACCGGCGGCAGGCCGAAGGCGAACAGCAGCGTCAGGCCCATGCCCATGCCGAAAGCCACCGGCCACAAGCTGGGCGCGGGCAGCGACGCTTCCACCAGCCCCGACAGCAGCACCACGAAGATGAAGTGCACCGCGTAGCCCAGCAGCACGCCCAGCGCGCTGGCCGCCAGGCCCACCAGGCCGAATTCCACCGTGTAGCCCAGCGCGATGGATTTCTGCGACCGCCCCAGCACGCGCAGCATCGCGCAGTCGTCCAGGTGCGACGACGCGAAGCCGCGGGCCGCCAAGGCAACAGCGACGGCGCTGAGCAGCGCGGACAGCAACGCGACCAGGTTGAGGAATTTCTCGGCACGGTCCAGCGTCTGCCGCATCTCGGGCCGGCCGCTTTCCAGCGATTCGACGCGCACGCCGCGCACCTGCGGATCCTTGGCCTGCGCCTGCGCGAACGCCGTGAAGTCTTTCACCGCGCGGTCGTTCCCCGCGACCGCGAAGCGGTACGTCAGGCGGCTGGCCGGCTGCACCAGGTGCGTGGCGGGCAGGTCGGCCGCGGGGATCATCACGCGCGGCGCGAAGGCGGAGAAGCCCGTGCCGCGGTCCGGTTCCAGCACCAGCACGCGCGCGATGCGGAAACTGGCATCGCCCAGCAGCAGCGAGTCGCCCGGCGCGAGGGCCAGTGCCTCCAGCAGCGAGCGATCCACCCACGCTTCGCCACGCCGCGGCACGTCGCGCGTGGGGGCACCCTCGCCTTCCGCCGTGCCGGCGGTCGTCAGGCCGCCGCGCAGCGGGTAGCCAGGCTCCACCGATTTCAGCGCGACGAGCCTGGCCGCGCCGCCCTTGTCGTCGGGCGCGCGCGCCATGGTGGGAAAGAGGATGGTCGTGACCGACTGCAGCCCCAGCGCCTTCGCGCGATCGGTGAAGGCCGGCAGCGTCGGGTTGTCGCTGGCCACCACCGCGTCGCCGCCCAGCAGTTGCCGCGCGTCGCGCGCGAGGCCGCCTTTCAGGCGATCGGCGAAGAAGCCCACGGCCGTCAGCGCGGCGACGGCCAGCGTCACCGCGACCAGCAGCAGGCGCAGTTCGCCGGCGCGCAGGTCGCGCCAGAGGGTACGCCAGCCGTGGCGCCAGGCGGAGGTTTGCATCCGCCGGACGTTAGCAGGAACCGCTTAGGCCGGAACGGACGAGGCCTTCAGGCGACGGGGCTGAGCCCGCGCACGCCGCGCAGCCCGGCGCCGTCGGCAGGGGATTTCCCCGCTTCGGGCTCTTCGCCATCCAGCCGCGCCAGCTCCTTGCGGAACGCCTCGATCACCTCGCTGACGCCCGGCTCGGCCATCATGCTGAAGTGCGAGCCGCCGATCTCGGTCACGCGGATCGGCCCGCTCACCACTTCGTTCCAACCCAGCGTTTCGCCGGCGTACAGGTACAGCGTCTCGGCCAGCGCGGCCTTGAACAGCACCACTTCGCCGTCGTAGGGCTCCGGCTTGTACTGCGTCTGCGCGTCGGTGAAGTTGCGGAACAGGTGGAAGTCCACCAGCTCGGGCGGCAGCGGCTCGCCGCGCGCCAGCTTCTCCAGCGCCAGCTGGTAGCTGTGCTGCATGTCGCGCGACCGCTTGCGGCGCGTGGGCCAGTCCAGCGCGAAGTCCAGCGTCCAGTGGCGCTTGAGCCAGATCTTCTGCAGCAGCGGGATCTTGCGCATCGCCGCGGCGGGCGCCAGCGTGTCGATCATCAGGATCGTTTCGACCTGCGCGCCGGCGCGGCGCAGCTGCTGCGCGATCTCGTACGCGATGACGCCGCCGCCGGAGTAGCCGGCCAGGCGGTACGGCCCGTCGGCATCGACGCCGCGGATGGCCTCGACGTATTGCGCGGCCATCGCGTCGATGCTGGTCAGCGGCGGCAGGCGGCCGTCCACGCCTTGCGCCTGCAGGCCGTAGAACGGCTGCTGCGGCCCCAGGCGGTCGGAGATCACCTTGAAGTTCAGCACGTTGCCGCCCGCGCCGTGCACGCAGAACACCGGGCGCTTGCCCGCCGCGCCGCGGCAGATCTGCACCAGCGGCGACCAGGCGCGCGGCAGCTGGATCACGTTGGAAGGCGGCGTGGCAGCGGGCGCCGGCGCACCGGGCATGGTGGTGTCCAGGTGGCCCGCTTCGGCCACCAGCGCGGACAGCCCGGCGAGCGTGGAGCCCTGGAACAGCGTCGCCAGCGGCAGGTCCACGTGCCACTGCTTGCGGATGCGCGCGAACAGCCGCACCGCTGCCAGCGAGTGGCCACCCAGCGCGAAGAAGTCGTCGTCGCGGCCGACCTCGTCCACGCCCAGCAGCTCGCGCCAGATGTCGGCGATGACCGATTCGACCGGGTTCAGCTGCACAGCCGAGGCGGCTGGCGCGCGCGATGCCGCCGACGGCGTGCGCGGCTTCGGCGCGGCATCGTTCATCGCGCGCTTGATCGCCGACAGCGGGATCGACGACACCATCACGTCGCGCGCGACGCCGGAGAGCACGCGCTCGAACAGCTGCGGCGCTTCCTCGGTGCGCAGGCCGCAGGCCAGCATGGCTTCGGCCAGGCTGGGCTCGCGGCGCGCATGCGTGGCGGCATGGCGCGACATGGCTTGCGGGTCCACGCCGCGCAGGCTGAAGCCTTCGAAGGTGGCGATGGGTGCGCCTTCCGGCGTATGCAGGGCGATGTCGAAGGCGGCGAAGCGCTCCTTCGCCGGGCCCTTCAGTTCCACGCGGCTGAAGCTGCGCAGCGGCAGCGGCGCCACGATGCGGATACGGTCCACGGACAGCGGCACGAAGAGCGAGCCTTGGCGCTGCGATCCGTCCAGCAGCTGCAGGCCGAACGTCGCGGCGATGTCGGTCACCGCGGGATGCAGCGCGTACGGCTGCAGATCGGCGGCATAGCGCTCGGGCAGCGCCATCTCGGCGATGCCGTGCCGGCCTTCCAGCCGCATGCGCGTGATGTTGTGCCAGCGCGGGCCGAAAGCCACGCCGCCCTGTGGCAGCGCGCCTTCGCGCCACTCGCCCGTGGGACGCTGCGCATTGGGCGCCAGCGTGCCCTTGAAGCGGCCGACCTTGGCGCGCGCGTGCTCCAGCCAGGGCTCGCGCGAATCGGCGCGGCTGCGCACCAGGAACTCGTAGCTGTCGCCGCCGCCGTGCAGTTCGATGCGCACGTCGCGCTTGCCGTGCTCGTCGAAGACCATGGCCTCCTCGAACGACAGCGAACGGATCTCCACGCCGGCGCCGGGATGCAGCTGCGCCATCGCCGCGCGCGCGATCTCGATGTACGCAGTGCCCGGCAACACGGGACGACCGGCGACCGCGTGCTCGCGCAGCACCCACAGGTCATTCGCCGAATAGCGCGCCTCGAAAGCCGGGCCGTCGTCGCCGTCAGCGCGCACGCCCAGCAACGGGTGCGCGTCCTGCGGCGCGGGCGCGGCGGTCGCGCCGCCATAGGCGCGCGCGGCCATGCCGCGGTCGCCCCAGATGCCCCAGTGGATGGCCAGGCCGTCCGGCCGCGCGGCCGCGATGGCGTCGAGGAAGGCGTTGGCCGCCACGTAGTCCACCTGCCCGGGCGGGCCCAGGTAGACGCTGGTGGAAGAGAACACCGCGAAGACGTCCAGCTGTCCGGGCGGCAGCAGCCCGTGCAGCACCTGCGCGCCGGCCACCTTGGGCGACAGCACTCGTTCGATGGCCTGCGCGTTCTTGGCGGCGATGGGCGCGTCCTGCAGCGAACCCGCGGCGTGGAACACGCCATGGATCGCGCCGAAGCGCTCGCGCACCGCTTGCACCACGGAGGCCATCGCCGCGGCATCCGCGACGTCGGCGCTGAAGGTGGCGACCTGGCCGCCCGTGGCTTCGATCTCCACCAAGCGGCGCAACAGGCGCGCGGTTTCGTCCTTGCCCGCGGCCAGCGCGGCCCACTGTTCACGCGGGGGCATCGCACGGCGGCCGACCAGCGCCAGCCTGGCGTGGTAGCGGCTGGCAAGGAACGAGGCGAGTTCGAGCGCGATGTCGCCCAGCCCGCCGCTGATGAGATACACGCCGCCTTCGCGCGCCAGCGGCTTCGGGGCGGCCGGCGCGGAAGGCTTGACCAGCTGCGCGACCCAGCGCGAGCCGTTGCGCCACGCCACCAGGTCGGCGCCGGCGGGTGCCAGCGCTTCGCTCACGACCGCGCGGCACGCCACCGTCGAAGCGGCATCGGCCGGATCCAGGTCGACCAGCACCGTCGCCACGTTCGGCACCTCGCGCGGGATCACGCGCACCGGTCCCAGCGCCAGGCTACGCAGCGGATGCGGCACGCCGCTGCCATCCACCGCCTGGCTGCCCGCGGTCGCCACCGTCAGCTTCACCGGCTGGCTGACGTCGGCGGTCTGCAGCACTTTGGCGATGTTGACCAGGCTGTCGAACACCAGCCCCTGCGCCTGCATCGCGCCGTCACCGGCCGCATCGGCCGGCGAGGACAGGCCCCACAGGTGCACGATCTGCGCCGGCAAACGGTTGGCTTGTTCCAGCGCGTCGAACAGCTGGCCGAACTGCGCTTCGTCGCGCGGGTCCAGCGTGAAGCTGCCGTCGCCGTGGGCGGCGAAAGCCTGCCCGGGCCGCGCCAGCGTCGCGCGCCCGCCTTCCTCGGCGATGCGCCGCATCACGCCGGTGGTGCCGGCGCCCAGGTCGCCGAACACCAGCCACTGCGTGCCGGCTGCCGGCGCGGGCGCATGCGGCAGCGGCGCGGGGCTCCACTGCGGCACGCCGAACCAGTCGTCCACCTGCGGCAGGCGGCGCACGCCGGGCACGGGCAGCGCGTCCTGCGCGGCCGACGCCGAATGGGTGACCTGGCCGGGCTCGATCCAGTGACGCTGGTGGTCAAAGGCGTAGGTCGGCAGCGAGATGCGGCGCGGCGAGCCGCCGCCGCGCACCTCGTTCCAGCCGGGCGTGATGCCGCGGGCCCACAGCGCGCCCAGCGACGTCAGCATCAGCGGCAGGTCGGCGTTCGGCTCCGACGCCTTGCCGGTGGACGGCAGCACCGTGCGCTGTTCGCCACGCAGGTTCTGCCGCGCCAGCGCGCACATGCCCTGGCCCGGGCCCACTTCCAGCAGCACCGCGTCGCCCATCGCCAGCACCTTGGCCAGGCCGTCGGCGTAGCGCACCGGGTTGCGCAGGTGGCGCACCCAGTATTCGGGATCGGACAGCAGCGCGTCGTCGGCCCAGTCGCCGCTCAGGTTGGAGATGAAAGGCACCGACGGCGCCGACAGGTGGATGCGCGACACGCCCTGGCGGAAGCGGTCGAGGATGCCATCCAGCAGCCGCGAGTGCGCGGCCACGCTGATGTGCAACCGGCGGCCTTCGCGGCCTTGTGCGGCCAGGCGCGATTGCAGCTCGTCGATGGCGGCGGCGGGGCCGGAAGCGATGCACAGGTCGGGCGCGTTGATCACCGCCACGTCGAGCTGAAGGTCCTGCATCAGCTCGCGCAGTTCTTCTTCCGTCGCGTCCACCGACAGCATCGCGCCCGCGGGCACCTGTTCGAACAGCTGGCCGCGCAGCACGACGACGTTCAGCGCATCGGCCAGCGGCATCACGCCCGCGATCACCGCGGCGGCATACTCGCCCGCGCTGTGGCCGATGACGGCGGCGGGCTGCACGCCCCAGCTCTGCCACAGCTTCGCGACGGCGTACTCGATGACGAACAGCGCCGGGATGTTGTAGCGCGGCCGCTCCAGCGTCTTCGCGGCCAGCGCATCGCCGGGCTCGCGCTCGAACATCAGCGCGCGCAGGTCGGCCGGCGCATCGGCCGGCATGCGGCGGAAGCACTCGTCCACGGCTTCGCGGAAAGCGGGTTGCGACAGCAGCTCGCGGCCCGCGCCGGGATAGCTGGCGCCGCCGCCGGGGAACATCATCACGACGCCCGGCGCGCTGTTGCCGGCCTTGCCGCCGGCCACGCGCGGATGCTGGCGCGTTTCCAGCGCGGCGGCGAGGCCTTCCACATCCTTCGCCACGACGGCGCAGCGGTGCTGGAAGCCGCGGCGGCCTTCCTGCGTGGTGAACGCGGCGTCGAACAGGCTGAAGTCCGCCGGCCGCTGCGCGAGGAAATCGCTCCACTTGGCTTTCAGCCGCTCCAGCGAAGCGGGCGTGCGCGCCGACAGCGTGAGCACCTGCCACGGCTGGCCGGCCGGCGCCTGCGACACCAGGCGCGGCGCCTCTTCCACGATGACGTGCGCGTTGGTGCCGCCCACGCCCAGCGAATTGACGGCGGCGCGGCGCGGCTGCGAAGCGCGCGGCCAGGGCCTGGCCTGGCTGACGACGCGGAACGGCGTCTTGTCCAGGTCGAAGCGGCTGTTCGCGCGCGTGAAGTTCAGCGTCGGCGGGATGAGCTCGTTCCTCATCGCCAGCGACACCTTCATCAGCGAGGCCACGCCCGCCGCGGTGTCCAGGTGGCCGATGTTGGTCTTCACCGAACCGATGCCGCAGAAGCCCTTGCCGCCTTCGCCGTAGGCCTGCGTCAGCGCGGCGATCTCGATCGGGTCGCCCACCGGCGTGCCGGTGCCGTGCGCCTCGATGTACTGCACGGTGCCCGGATCGACGTTGGCGATGCCCAGCGCTTCCACCGCCGCGCGCGCCTGGCCGTCCACGCTGGGCGCCAGGTAGCCGGCCTTCTGCGAGCCGTCGTTGTTCACCGCCGAGCCGCGGATGATGGCGTAGATGTTGTCGCGGTCGCGCACCGCGTCTTCCAGGCGGCGCAGCACGACCACGCCCGCGCCGCTGCCGAACAGCGTGCCGCTGGCGTTCTCGTCGAACGCGCGGCAGTGGCCGTCGGGGGACAGGATCTCGCCTTCGGCGAAGCGGTAGCCGTGGCGGTGCGGCAACTCGATGCTCGAAGCGCCGGCCAGCGCCATGTCGCACTCGCCCGCCAGCAGGCTTTGCGCGGCGACGTGCACCGCCACCAGCGAAGTGGAGCAGGCGGTCTGGATGCCCAGGCTGGGGCCCTTCAGGTCCAGCAGGTACGACACGCGCGTGGACAGGAAGTCCTTGTCGTTGCCCGTGTGCCGCAGCAGGAACAGTCCGACCGACTTCTTCAGCTCGGGATTGGTGAGCAGGTTGTAGGGCAGGTAGGCCTGCATGCCGCAGCCGGCGAACACGCCGATGGCGCCTTCGAACTTTTCCGGCGGATGGCCCGCGTCTTCCAGCGCCTCCCAGGCGCTTTCGATGAAGTGGCGGTGCTGCGGGTCCAGGATGGCGGCGTCGCGGCGCGAGAAGCCGAAGAACTCGGCGTCGAACATCTCCATGTCGGGCAGCACCAGGCTGGCCTTCACGTAGTTCGGGTCCTGCAGTTCCTCTTCGCCCACGCCGGCGGCGCGCAGCTCCTCGTCGGTCAGCCACTGGGTCGCCTCGCGGCCCGCCGCCAGCAGCTTCCACAACTCGGCCGGGGTGCGCGCGGCCGGGAAGCGCCCTGCCATGCCGACGATGGCGATGCACCCGGGCTCGATGTTCATGTCGCTCATGGGCTGTTCTTGTTGCACTCCAATGGCTTCACGCGGTGGGCTGGGCCAGCTGACGGTTCCTCAGCATTCGGCGTGCCTGGGCCCTGCTCTGACCCTGCGACACGGCGGTGGAAGCCGCGCCACCGCCGAGGTGGGCGGCCAGCGCCGAGATGGTCGGCAGCCGGAACATGTCGGTGATGGCGACCTCCTGGCCGGTGGCTTCGCGCAGCCGGCGCTGCACCTGAATCACCAGCAGCGAGTGGCCGCCCAGGTCGAAGAAGTTCTCGCTGGTGCCCACCGATTCCAGCCCCAGCACCTCCTGCCAGATGCCGGCGATGGTCTTCTCCATCGCGTTCTCCGGTACGGCGACGGTCTTCGGCGCGGACGACAAGCCTGTCCTGAGCTCCGTCGAAGGGCGCGGGTCAGGCAGCACCTTGCGGTCGACCTTGCCGTTGGGCGTCATCGGCAGCGCGGGCAGCACCAGGATGGCCTGCGGCACCATGATCTCGGGCAGCGCCTCGCCGACGGCTTCGCGCAGCTTCGTGGCGTTCAACACCGCACCGGGCTTGCCGGTGACGTAGCCGGCCAGGAACTTCTGGCCCGCAGTGTCGGTGCGCGCGACGACGACGGCCTGCTTGACGCCGTCCTGGCGCATCAGCACGCTTTCGATCTCGCCCAGCTCGATGCGGTGGCCGCGGATCTTCACCTGGTGGTCGATGCGGCCCAGGAACTCGATCGTGCCGCCGTCCAGCCGGCGCACCAGGTCGCCGGTGCGGTACCAGCGATGGCCTTTCGCATCCGGCACGAAGCGGTCGGCGTTCAGCTCGGGCCGGTGCAGGTAGCCGTCGGTCACGCCGTCGCCGCCGATGCACAGCTCACCGGGCACGAGGGCCGGGCATTCCGCGCCCCAGGGCGTGCGCACCGACAGCTGCGTGTTGGCGATGGGCTGGCCCAGCGGCACCATGCCGTCGACGCGTTCCAGGTTGCAGGTGGTGGACCACACCGTCGTCTCGGTCGGCCCGTACATGTTGAGCAGCGCGCCGGACACCAGCGCGCGCAGCTGCGTCGCCATCTCCAGCGGCAACGCCTCGCCGCCGACCATCAAGGCTTTCAGCTGCGACAGCGCCGTGCGGCCGGGCGCGTCGGCCAGCAGCATCGCGGCCATCGAGGGCGTGCACTGCAGGTGCGTCACCTGGTGCTGCAGCACCTGCTCGGCCACGGAAGCCTTGCGGCCGCTGGCGCGTGGCACGCGCGTGGCTTCCATCAGCGCCTTGAGGTCGCGCAGGTGTTCGACCACCGTGTCCGGCTCGATGCCGAAGTCGATCAGGCAGGCGATCTCGTCCACGCCCGCGGCCTGCACCTTTTCCACCAGTTCCAGGCAGCGCGCAGGCGTGCCGATCAGCGCGCTGGTGCCGTAGTAGCGGTTGAACGCGTGGTCCAGCAGCGCGTCCATCTCGGCGTCGGAGAGCGGCGCCGACTCCATCACTTCCTGCGGCGTCTTGCCGCTGGCCGCGCCGCGCTCGACGAAGGTGGGGAACGACCACGCCGCCTTCTTGATCAGGTCGACCGAGCTGCGCAGGTACTTCTTCATCGGCTCGCGCGCGGTTTCGCGCGTGGCCTCCTCATCCGCGCCGATGAAAGTGTGCAGCATCAGCGTGACGTGGCCGGTGCCGGCGTGCCCGGCCTTCAACCAGGCGGCGCGGTAGATGGCGATCTTCTCGGCGACGTCTTCCACCTTCTGGCCCAGCAGGTGGGTCAGCAGGCGGCAGCCCATGGCGCCGGCCTGCTCGAAGGTCTTGGGGTTGCCGGCCGCGGTGATCCACACCGGGATGTCTTTCTGCACCGGGCGCGGCAGCGTGCGCGTCTCCACCAGGTTGCCGTTGGGGCCGGGGAAGGGAATGGCTTCGCCGCGCCACAGGCGCCGCACGACGTCCATGCGGGCGATCATCTCGTCCTGCCGCTTCGCGAACGCGTCGGGCATCAGGATGAAATCGTTCGGCTGCCAGCCAGACGCGAACGAGATGCCCACGCGGCCGTTGGAGATGTTGTCGACGAAAGCCCAGTCCTCGGCCACGCGCACCGGGTGGTGCAGCGGCAGCACGCAGCTGCCCGCGCGGATCTGCACGCGCGTGGTGGCGGTGGCGATGGCCGCGCTGGTCACCACCGGGTTGGGGTACAGGCCGCCGAAGGCGTGGAAGTGGCGCTCGGGCGTCCACACCGCGGTGAAGCCCTCGCGGTCGGCGAACTTCGCGCCTTCCATCAGCAGCTCGTAGTGGCGGCGCGGGTCGCGCGAGTCGTCGCTGGCGAAATAGAACAGGCTGAACTCGGGGCCGTTGCCCGCGCCGGCCTGCTGGTCCGAATGCAGCACGACGGTGACGCCGCGCGCCAGCGTCCAGTACAGCTCCAGCACCGAGATGTCGAACGACAGGCTGGTGACGGCCAGCCAGCGAGAACCTTCCTCGCGGAGCACGCGCTCGTCCATGCCCGCGAAGAAGTTCATCACGTTGCGGTGCGTGACCACCACGCCCTTGGGCTTGCCGGTGGAGCCGGACGTGTAGATCACGTAGGCGGCACGGCGCGGGTCCGCGGCGGGCAGCGCCGCGCCGGAGGGGGCGGAGGCTTCGCCGGCTTCGTCCAGGCGCATCACCTTGTCCGCGGGCAGCGACAGCGTCGAAGCCGTCGCGGCGCTCACCAGCACCACGGGGGCGCGCGAGTCTTCGACCATGAACTCCAGGCGGTCGCGCGGGTATTCGGGATCCAGCGGCAGGTAGGCGGCACCGGCCTTCATCACGCCCAGCACCGCGACCAGGAGCTGCGGCGTGCGCGGCAGGCACAGGCCGACGATGTCCCCGGCGCGCACGCCGCGCGCGGCCAGGCGGCGCGCCAGCGCGGTGGACTGCTCGTCCAGCTCGCGGCCGGTCAGGCTTTCGGCGCCGCCGGTGACGACCACTTCCTCGGGTGTGCGCGCGAGCTGCGAAACGATGGCCTGGTGCACGGCGCCCGCTTCGTTGAACGCGACGTGGGTGGCATTCAGCGTGTCCAGCTGCTGCTGCTCGCCGGCCGCCAGCAGCGGCACCTCGGCCAGCGGACGGTCCTGCGAAGCGAACGACTGCAGCCAGGCGGCCAGTTGCGCCGCCATCGCCAGCGCGGTGTCCGCGCTGAACACCTGCGGGTCGGCCAGCAGTTCGAGCTGGCGGCCGGTGTCGTCCACCGTCACCAGCAGTTCGCAACCCGCGGGCCGCACGATGGGCGTGAGCGCGAGCGCCACCTTGGCGACCGCGGGCAGCGCGCCATGCCGCTCGCCCATGCGCAGCGGCAGGTCACGCGTCATCGGGCCGGCGGCGCGCGCGCGCGAAAGTTCGGATTCCGCCTGGCCCACCGCGTTCAGCGTCGTCTGCGAAGGCGCGCTGGCGATCGTCAGCGGCACCCACGCATCCAGCCAGGGTTGCAGGCCGGCGGCCTGCTCGCCCAGCGCCGCATCGGTGTAGAGCACGGAGACACGCTCCTGGCCCGTGAGTGACGACAGCCAAGCGTGGAACGCGGCGGCCGTGGTGGCGCCCTGCGGCGCCGCGTTGAGCGGGAAACGCAGCGGCTGCGTGGACTCGCCCGTCGCGTTGCGCCGCGGATACGGCAGCTCCACCGGCGCCAGTGCATGCAGCGCATCGGTCCAGTGCTGCTCGCCGCGCGCGATGGCGTCGCCCTTTGCCTGCAGCGCGGCCACGGCGGGGGAAGGCACGGTGAGCACGTCGCCTTCGCGAACGCCAGGCGTGCCCGGGAAGCCTTGCACACAGGTGCAGCCGGTCAGCGTGACCTGGCCTTCGCCGGTCGCCACGCGCAGCACGTCGCCTTCGATGGCCAGCACCGTGCCGGGCGCCGCGCCTGCGCCCGCGGGCGCGGCGATGGCGCTGGCGCCGCGCACCAGCAGCACGCGGTCGCCAGCCAGCACCTTGGCGCGGCCGAGCGGATTGGCGTACTGGCCGAAGTCCAGCGCACGCACCAGCGCTTCCACTTCCCCGGCCGGGCGCGTGAAGTCCAGGGTGGCCAGCAGCGCGGGACGGCGATGGCGGCCGAAGTAGGTGCGCTCGCCCTCTTGCGGGGTCAGCGCCAGTTCGCCGCGCGCCAGGTCTTCGGCGATCTGCATGAAGCCGGCCAGGCCCGCTTCGTAGCACTTGGCGTTGAGGCTGAGCGCCGTCTCCTGCGGCGTCACGTCAAAGCTCGATTGACGCACGATGCGGCCCGCGTCGGCGCGCGGCGTCATCTCATGCCACGTGATGCCGTGCCGCGGTTCTCGCGCCATCAGTGCCCAGCAGGTGGCGTTCAGGCCCGCATAGCGGGGCAGCGGCGCATCGTGGAAATTGACCGCCAGCTTGCCCGCGCGCGCGAGCACCGCCTCGGGCAGCATTCGCAGGTTCGCCACGCTGAAAAGGTAGTCGAAGGCCAGGCCGTCGAGCGCCGGTGCCCATTCGCCTTCCATGCGCACGGTCCTGAAGCCTTCGGCCTCCGCCCACTGCAGGTTGGCGCCGCTGCCGGACACCACCGCCACGATCGCGTGGCCCGCCTTGCGCCAGGCTTCGGCGCACTGCACCAGGAGGCTGCCGTCACCAACGAGTACCGCCGTCGTCGTCACCATTTGTCTTGCCTTTTGGTTACGCGCTGAAAATCCTGGGAGCCGCTGCGACGCCGCAGTTTCCGTCCTTACAAGTTGAAAGGGCGTCGGACGGCGCCGCATGAGGCGCGTTCGCCAGCGCGTCGAGCTCGACGATGCGCACGCTGTCTCGTTCCGTGCACGCCAGGCTGAGCACATGCGTGGGCGGCGCGGGCAGGCGCAGCGCGACCAGTCCGGTCTGACGGTTGTGTTCCGCGAACGCCACGCTCCAACAGTCTTCTCCGTACTCCCGCAGCGCGATGTGCGGGTGCGAGGCGGACAGGCCCAGGCCCTGCGCCTTCCAGTACGCTTCCAGCGCGGTCCACTGCACGTAGAAGGCTTCGTCGCCCTGCGCGTCCCACGGCTGCATGTACCGCGCGAGCAGCGAAGCATCGACGCCATCGCGGATGGTTTCGACGTCGATGCCGACGGGGCCGTCGCGGCTCACCGCGCAAGCCACGAAGTCGCGTGTGCGCGAGAGCGAGAACGAAGGCGCGCGCATGACGCCGGTGCCCAGCAGCACCGGCTGGCCGTGCGAACCGGTGCCGAAGCGAAGGTCCTGCGGGTCGAGCGCGAGTGCCATCGCCAGCGCCATGCGGCGCATCGCATGCGCGACGATGAACGCGCGCCGGTCCGCGTCGAAGCGCAGTCGCTGCGATCGCTCCAGCTCCGTCTCATCGAGCAGGCGCGAGAACGCCGCGCACGCGTCGCATCCCAGCATCGCCGGCCGCGCGGTCCAAACTTCAACCCCTGCTGACTGCATGACGTGTCCTTGCCGGGCGCGTGCGGCGCCCTGTCACATCATGGTTGCATGCACCCCTGTTACTCAGGGGAGCCGGTGGCCCTTCCGGACTACCGCTCTACCGGACTACAGGCCGAGTCGCGCGGCTCCTACAGGGAGGCTCTGGCGTATGCACATTATCGATACGTACTTAAGAACAAACTTTCCAGGGCAGGACATGCGCGACGAACAGAGACAAGCCAGCCGCAAACCGATTGCCATCCTCTCCTATCACCAGACCGCGCGGCCGCCCAAGCGCGGAACGCCGGTCCGGGCGCTGGTGCTGCCGCCTTGGCGGTTCGCTCTCCAGATGCACGCGTTGAAGCTGCTGGGCTGGCAAGGCTTGTCCATGCGCGACCTCGAGCCCTACCTGCAGGGCGAGAAGGCGGGCAAGGTCTTCGGCATCACCATGGACGACGGGTACCTGAACAACCACCAGCACGCGCTGCCCATCCTGCGCAGGATGGGCTTCACCGCCACCGCGTACATCGTCACCGCGCAGATCGGCGGCAGCAACGCCTGGGACCATGGCAAGGGCGTCCCGACGGTGCCGCTGATGGGCCTGGAGCACTTGCGGGACTGGATGGATGCCGGCATGGAGGTCGGCGCCCACACGCGCAACCACGTGAACCTGTGCGAGTGCGATGCGCAAACGGCGCAGGCCGAGATCGAGGGCAGCAAGCGCGACCTGGAACAGGCGCTGGGCATCGAGGTGCGCAGCTTCTGCTACCCGTACGGCGAGCATCGCGCCGAACATGCGGAGATGGTGCGCCGGTCCGGCTACGCGAACGGCACCACCATCGTCAGCTCGCGCGCCCGGCCGGGCGAGGACGACCCCATGCGCCTGCCGCGCATCTCGGTGCACCTGTACGACAAGCTGCCGCTGCAGCTGGCGCAGGTGACCACCGACTTCGAGGACTGGCGCATGCAGCGCCCGAACCGGCGCACCAGCCCGCTCTCGCGCTGGTACCAGCCGCCCGGGACGACCGGCGCCAGCGCCTAGCGCGTCACCGTTTCCGGTTGCCAGCGCAGCCGCTGCGCGCCGGTGTAGCAGAGGAAGCGGCGGTTCAGCGCGCGGCCCAGGGTGCACATGTCCAGCCGCTGCGCGACCTCGTGCCCCATCTGCGTCATGCCGCTGCGCGACACCACGATGGCCACGCCCATCTGCGCCGACTTGATCACCATCTCGCTCGTGAGGCGCCCCGTCGTGTAGAAGACGAACGGTTCATCGCCGGCCGACGCGCGCGCGTCCAGGCCCTGCATCCACATCCAGCCCGCGATGGTGTCGATCGCGTTGTGGCGGCCGACGTCCTCGACGAAGAGCAGCATCTCGCCGCCGCGGAAGAGCGCGCAGCCGTGCACCGAGCCGGCCGACTTGTACGTGCTCTCCTGTTGGCGGATGGCTTCGAGGATGGCGTACAGCGTCTCCTGCGCCAGCACGGCATCGGGCAGCGCGATGGCTTCCACCTCGTCCATCAGCGCGCCGAACACGCTGCCCTGGCCGCAGCCCGTGGTGACGACGCGCTTCGCGGTGCGTTCCTCGATGCGGTCGATGCCCGCGCGGGTCTTCACCGCCGCGCTGGACACTTCCCAATCCACGGTGACGGATTCGATCTCGCCGGCCGAGCGCACCAGGCGCTGGTTGCGCAGGTAGCCCAGCACCAGCCATTCCGGATGGGCGCCCAGCGTCATCAGCGTGACCAGCTCGCGGCGGTCGACGTAGACGGTGAGGTCGCGTTCCGCGGGGATGGAGATGCGCTGGGGCTGGCCGTGCTCGTCGAGCACAGCCACTTCGCGCGTGAGCGGCGCGCGCGCCTGAGTCAACCGCGGCAGCATCGCGGCAGTGTAAGACGAGGGGCGCGCGGGCCCGGTGGTCAGGGCTTCTTCGCGCCTTCGGCGGGCGCCGTCGAAGGCTTGGCCGGCGTCATGGTGGCCGACTCGTTGCGCACGCTGGGCGGGCTGGCGGCGGTGCCCGGGGGCGAATGCGCGCCGGACGTTTCCAGCGGCTTCTGCTCCGGCGGGTTGTACGCGAAGGGGCCGGGGTCGGCGCACGGCGTGGGCGGCGCGTAAGCCACCGGCGTTCCGGGCGCGGAAGCGCCCGCGGCCGGCGCCGATGCGGCAGCGACGGGCGACGATGCCGCGGCAACCGGCGACGAAGCCGGCTTCGCGGCAGCGGCCGCGGCGGGCGCCGCCTTCCCGTTCTTGCCGCCACCGGCCTTGTACCTGGCCACGACCTTGTCCTGCGCCTTGCACAGCTGGAACGCGTCCACCTTGGCCTGCCACGCGGCCTTGGCGGTGGCTTCCGCAGCCTTGGCCTTGGCGGCGTCATCGGGAGGAGGCAGCTTGGCCTGCGCTGCCAGGCCGAAGGCGGCCAGCACGAGGGCGGTGAGGAGGCGCAGGTTCATGGTGCGAGGCCTTTTCTCGTTCGTTCAGGCGGGGCGGACCTGGTCGGGCGCGCCGCCTTCGCGCGGCGTGCTGCGCTGCGCCGGGATGCGGCCGGCCCGGATGTCTTCGTACCAGTAGGCGTGGTGCTCGCGCGCCCACTCCTCGTCGACGTAGCCGTTGCGCATGGCGGAGTACGCGCCGCGCATGCCGATGGTGCCCAGGTAGATGTGGCCGAGGAACAGGCACATCATCAGCACGGTAGCCACCGCGTGCACCATGTGCGCGACCTGCATGGTGGCGCGCGTGTAGGCCAGGTTCGGGATCAGCTTGTCCAGCACCAGGCCCGAGGCCACCACGATGGCACCGAGGAACAGCACGCCGCCCCAGAACACGATCTTCTCGCCCGCGTTGAAGCGGTGCGAAGGCGGCTCTTGCCCGGGCTTGCCGAGCATGCCGCCGGCGCGCGCCAGCCAGTGGAGGTCGCCCTTCTGCGGCCAGTTGTCGCGCAGGAAGGTGAAGAACACGATGACCAGCGACACCGCGAACAGCGGGCCGGCGAAGTTGTGCAGCGTCTTCAGCAGCCACGTGAGCCAGCCGAACAGCGTGCCGCCGAGGATGGGCAGCAGGAAGAACTTGCCGAACGCCATGACGATGCCCGTGATCATCAGCGCGACGAACGCGATGGCGTTGGCCCAGTGCGCGGCGCGCTCGAAAGGCGTGAAGCGCTCGATCTTGCGGCCCGTGTCCGGGTCATGCTGGCCGACCGGCCCCTTGGCGAAATAGAAGATGGCCAGCGCGCCCAGCGTGATGAGGATCAGCGAGCCGCCGTACGGGATGAGCCAGCGGTTGCGCACCTGGCGCCAGGCTTCGCCGGCGGTGGTGAAGCGCGAGCCCGGGTATTGCACCGGCGCCTGGATCAGCACGCCCGCTTCGGGCGCTTCCGACTTCGGCAGGCTGCTGTAGCCCTCCATGCCGTTCTGCACCTGCCGCCACATCGGCGCGTTGTTGCCCGGCTGCACGCGGTTGCGCTGGCCGTTGGTCTGCTCGGCGTAGCCGGGCTCGCTGGACGCGTCCGGCCGCGTCTCGGGCTTCACCTGGAAGATGTTCTGGCCCTGGATGCCAACCGCCGCCGTGGGTTGCGACGCGGCGGGTTGGGCGGCCGCGGCCTGTCCGCTGCCTTGCGACTGGCCGGGTTGCGTGGCCTGCGCCATCGCCGGGCCCGCCACCAGCGCCGCCAGCGCGATCAGCGACCGCGCGATCAGCTCAGTTGACCTTGACATAGTCGTTCTGCCCCATCTGGGCGCGCGTCTTGAGCTGCTGCTCCCAGCTGTTGCGGTCACCCTGCTTCCAGCCGGGCGCGACGAAAGGCGTGCCGGTGCCCTTGTACAGCGCGGTGTCGTGGTCGGCGCGGTTGGTCTGCGGCTTCTCGCCGCAGGCGGCGAGCGCGAACGCGGCGATGGCGATGAGAGCGGCGCGCATCATGACTTCTGCCCGTTCGGTTGGCCGGCCTGCTTCGAACCGTACGCCGTGCCCCAGCCCCAGACTTCGGCGCCCTTGCCGCGCTTGACCACGCGGTTGCGGAAGATGTCGGCCACCACGTCGCCGTCGCCCGCCAGCAGCGCCTTGGTGGAGCACATCTCGGCGCACGCGGGCAGCTTGCCTTCGGCCAGGCGGTTGCGGCCGTATTTCTCGAACTCGGCCTGCGAGCCGTGCTCCTCCGGGCCGCCGGCGCAGAAGGTGCACTTGTCCATCTTGCCGCGCACGCCGAAGTTGCCGGCGGCGGGGAATTGCGGCGCACCGAACGGGCACGCATAGCTGCAGTAGCCGCAGCCGATGCAGGCGTCCTTGTCGTGCAGCACCACGCCGTCCTCGGTGCGGTAGAAGCAGCTGACCGGGCACACCGCCATGCAGGGCGCATCGGAGCAGTGCATGCACGCCACCGAGATGGACTTCTCGCCGGGCACGCCGTCGTTGAGCGTCACCACGCGCCGGCGGTTCACGCCCCAGGGGATCTCGTGCTCGTTCTTGCACGCGGTGACGCAGCCGTTGCACTCGATGCAGCGTTCCGAGTCGCAGATGAATTTCATGCGGGCCATGGCGGTCTCCTCTCGTCAGGCTCTTTCGACCTGGCAGATGGTCGTTTTTGTTTCCTGCATCATCGTGACGCTGTCGTAGCCGTACGTGGTGGCGGTGTTCACCGCCTCGCCGCGAACGATGGGCGCCGCGCCGTTCGGGTAGTACGCCAGCAGGTCCGCGCCCTGCCATCGGCCGGAGAAGTGGAACGGCATCCACACCGTGTCGGGGCCCACGCGCTCGGTCACCAGCGCCTGCACGTTCAGCCGCGCGCCGGTGGGCGACTTCAGCCACACGCGGTCGCCGTTCCTGATCTGCCGCTCGGCCGCGGTCTTGGGGTTGATCTCGACGAAGGCTTCCTGCTGCAGTTCCGCCAGCCACGGGTTGGACCGCGTCTCCTCGCCGCCGCCTTCGTACTCCACCAGCCGGCCCGAGGTGAGGATGAGCGGGAATTTCTGCGCGACCTTGTCCTCCAGGTTCTTCTGCTGCACGGTCTTGAACAGCGTGGGCAGGCGCCAGAAGGCCTTCTTGTCGTCGTGGGACGGGTACTTGGCCACCAGGTCGGGCCGAGTGCTGTACAGAGGCTCGCGGTGCTGCGGGATCGGGTCGGGGAAGTTCCACACCACCGCCCGCGCCTTGGCGTTGCCGAACGGGTGGCAGCCGTGGTTCTTCATCACGACGCGGATGATCCCGCCCGACAGGTCGGTCTTCCAGTTCTTGCCCTCGGCCAGCGCCTTCTCGGCGTCGGTGAGCTCGTCCCACCAGCCCAGCTTCTTGAGCAGCACGTGGTCGAACTCGGGGTAGCCGGTCTGGATGTCCGCGCCCTTGGAAGCGGACCCGTCCTCGGCCAGCAGGTTGACGCCGTCCTTCTCGACGCCGAAGTTGGCGCGGAAGTTGCCGCCGCCGTCCATGACGTGCAGCGAAGGGTTGTAGAGCACGTGCGTGCCGGGGTGCTTGAGTTCGGGCGTGCCGAAGCAGGGCCACGGAAGGCCGAAGTAGTCGCCCTCGATGTCGTAGCCCGTCGCCGGGTCCTTCACGCTGCCCTTGGCGCGCAGCGTCTTGACGTCGAAGCTGGCCATCAGCTTCATGTGCGCCTTCAGGCGCTCCGGGCTCTGCCCGGTGTAGCCGATGGACCAGTTGGACTTGTTGATCTCGCGCAGGATGTCCTCGGGCACGGGTTCGTCCATGCCCTTGACCTTCTGCAGCTGGTAGTTCTTGACCAGCTCCTTGCCGAAGCCCAGCTTGTCGGCCAGCTGGTACATGATCATGTGGTCGGTGCGGCTCTCCCACAGCGGCTCGATCACCTTCTCGCGCCACTGCAGCGAGCGGTTGGAAGCGGTCACCGATCCGCTGGTCTCGAACTGCGTGGACGCCGGCAGCAGGTACACGGCGCGGTTCGGGTTCAGGTCCTTGGGGTCGCCCGGCATGGCGGCCATCGCCGCCGTCGCCGACGGGTACGGGTCCACCACCACCAGCAGGTCCAGCTTGTCCATGGCCCGCTTCATCTCGACCCCGCGCGTCTGCGAGTTCGGCGCATGCCCCCAGTAGAAAACCGCCCGCAGGTTCGGGTCCTGGTCGATCAGCTCGTTCTTCTCCAGCACGCCGTCGATCCAGCGCGAGACGGTGATGCCGGGCTTGGTCATCATCGTGGGGCTGGCGAACCGGCCCTTGAGCCAGTCGTAGTCGACGCCCCAGACCTTGGCGTAGTGGCGCCACGAGCCTTCCACGATGCCGTAGTAGCCGGGCAGCGAATCGGGGTTGGGGCCGACGTCCGTCGCGCCCTGCACGTTGTCGTGGCCGCGGAAGATGTTGGCGCCGCCGCCCGACACGCCGATGTTGCCCAGCGCCAGCTGCAGGATGCACGAGGCCCGCACGATGGCGTTGCCGGTGGTGTGCTGCGTCTGGCCCATGCACCACACGATGGTCGAAGGCCGGTTCCTGGCCATCGCCTCGGCGACCTTGTAGACCGTCGCCTCGGGCACGCCGCAGGCTTCCTCCACCTTGTCGGGCGTCCACTTGGCCATCACGTCCTCGCGCACCTTGTCCATGCCGTAGACGCGGTCGTTGACGTACTTCTTGTCGTCCCACCCGTTCTTGAACACGTGGTACAGCACGCCGAAGAGGAACGGGATGTCCGAGCCGGAGCGGATGCGCACGTAGTCGTCGGCCTTGGCGGCGGTGCGCGTGAAGCGCGGGTCCACCACGATCATCCTGCAGCCGTTCTCCTTGGAGTGCAGCATGTGCAGCAGGCTGACCGGGTGCGCCTCGGCGGCGTTGGAGCCGATGTACAACGCGCACTTGCTGTTCTGCATGTCGTTGTACGAGTTGGTCATCGCGCCGTAGCCCCAGGTGTTGGCGACGCCGGCGACCGTGGTGCTGTGGCAGATGCGCGCCTGGTGGTCGCAGTTGTTGCTGCCCCAGAGGCTGACGAACTTGCGCATCAGGTACGACTGCTCGTTCGAGTGCTTCGAGGAGCCGATCCAGTACACGGCTTCGGGGCCGCTGGCCTTGCGCAGCTCCAGCACCTTCGCGCTGATCTCGTTGAGTGCCTGGTCCCACGAGATGCGCTGGTACTTGCCGTCCACCAGCTTCATCGGGTAGCGCAGGCGGTACTCGCCGTGGCCGTGCTCGCGGATGGAAGCGCCCTTGGCGCAGTGCGCGCCCAGGTTGATGGGCGAATCGAACACCGGTTCCTGCCGCACCCACACGCCGTTTTCCACCACGGCGTCGATGGCGCAGCCCACCGAGCAGTGCGAGCAGACGGTGCGCTTGACTTCGATCTTGCCGGCGCCGGTGATGGCGGAATCGCCGCCCGCGGCCTTGGCCCTCTTCACCAGCGTGAGGCTGCCGGCCGCGATGCCCACGCCGACGCCCAGGCCCGAGCGGCGCAGGAACGCGCGCCGGTCCATGGTGGGCAGCGCGCGCGAGAGGCCGCGCTGCAGGCTGTGGATGAATGGCGAACGCGCGGCATCCTCGCGCCGGCCCGCAGGGGCCGCGCCGCTCTTCTTGGTCAGCAACATGGAAGCTCCCTTCGGCCGCGGGTCACACCCGGGTGGTCTGGTAGTAGCGTTGGACGTGCTCGGAGAGCTCGTAGCCGCCGCCGCGTTCGGGCGGGGGCTTGGGCAGGTCGGTGGCCTGCTGCGGGGCCGCTTCGCGCGAAGCGGCCGCGAGGCCCGCCGCCGCGGCCACGGCGCCGGTGGCGGCGGCACCGGCGAACAGCGTGCGGCGCGAGAGTTTGCTGGCGGGAGATCCCATGGGCTGGCTCCTTCGTGGGCGCATCGTTGGCTTATGCACACAAGAGCATAGCGAAATGAAGCCACCAAAGGGGGACAAATCGGTGCACGCCGATCATCCGGGTAAACCCCGAAGCGCGATCAGGCGAGCAGGTCGAAGCCCTGCTGCTCCACCTGGAAGAAGGCCTGGGTGAAGCCGGCCAGCGCGGCGTAGAACCGCGCGGCGGGGTGCGCGCGGATGGCTTCGCCAAGTTCGCCGGCCCAAGGCTGCAGGTGCGCGCCGAAGAACTCGCGCTGGCGGCTGAGGTTGGCCACCGCCGCGTCGTCGCCCGCGATCAGGTAGCGCATCACTTCCGACAGGTAGGCGATGTGGTCCTCGGTTTCCGGCATGGCCTCGTCGCGCGTGAGACCCAGCGCGCGCAGGTCGTCGCGCAGCTTGGCCAGCGGGCGCTCGTTGAGGAAGCCGCTCAGGTAATGCGAACCGAAGAGGTAGACGTCGGGCTTGCCGACCCCGCCGAAGAGCGTGTCGTATTCGACGGCCACCTGCCGCGCCGACATTTCGCGCGCCACGCCGACGAAGGCGCGCCACGGCTCCTCCAGGAAGGCGCCGTCGGCCGGCGCGTCGGTCACCGCCACCTGCAGCGCGCTGAGCACGTCTTCCGAAGGCGGCGCGTAGTACAGCAGCGCCAGCAGGCCGTAGACCTCGGCGCGCGCGGTCTCCTCGTCCAGGGCGGAAGAAGCAGGGATGGGTTCAGGCATCGGTGATCTTCGCCTCGTCGGTGGCGGAGTAGAGGTCGATCACGCGGCAGTCGCCGCACATCTTCAGCCGCTCCAGCGCGGCACCCTGGAACATGGCGTGGCCGGACAGCTTGCCCAGCATGGCCTCGATCGCCTTGAGCGTGCCGAAGGGCTTGCCGCAGCGCACGCAGGCAAAAGGCTGGGTTTCGTTGAGCACGCGCGCTTCGCGCCGCTGCGGCGTGAGCAGCAGGCGCGGCTGCAGCGTGATGGCGTCTTCCGGGCAGGTGGTGGCGCACAGGCCGCACTGCACGCAGTTCATCTCGATGAACTTCAGCTGCGGCGACTGCGGGTTGTCCTGCAGCGCGCTGGCGGGGCACGCGCCGACGCAGCTCATGCACAGCGTGCAGCGATCCTTGTCCACGGCGACGGAGCCGAACGGCGAACCGGCTGCCGGCAGTTCGATGGCTTCCGGCCGCTGCGGCGCGTGCGCGGCGAGGTGATCGAGTGCCAGCTCCAGCGTGGCGCGCTTTTCCGCGGCGACGGCGAACTTCGCGGCTTCGCGCGGCACCTGCTGTCGCGTGTTGCGCAGCGATTGCAAGGCGGCGTCGAGCGTAGGCGTCGACGTGGCCTGCAGCAGTTCGAAATGCGTGCCCGCGTAACCCAGCCCGTGCAGGATGGCTTGTGCCACCGCCATCTGCTCCTTCAAGCCGTCGAGGTATTGCGGCGCTTCCTCGCCGGTGACGAGCACCACGACCTGCGAAGCGCCGAACGCGACCGCCGACAGCCACAGGTCCAGCCCGGTGCTGGCCGTGTGCCACAGGCCGACCGGGATGACGTTGGCGGGAATGCCCTGCGCCTGGCCCAGGCGGGCCGCGCGGCCCAGGTCTTCCACCAGCACGCGGCCGGCTTCCTGGCTGTGGAGCAGCAGCACCGCATCGCGGCCGCCGGCTTGCGCGTAGGTGGAGAGCAGCGTGCGCAGGTGCAGGCCTTGTTCCGGCGCGCGGGGGTACGCATACGTCAGCGCGCCGGTGGGGCACACGGTGGTGCAGGCACCGCAGCCCACGCAAAGGTTGGGATTGACCTTGACTTGCTGGCGCGAAGGCTCGCTGCTGATGGCGGCCGCCGAGCAGATGGCGATGCACGCGTCGCAGCCGACCTGGCCGTTGCGCGTGTGCGCGCACAGCTTCTGCTTGTATTGGAAGAAGCGCGGCTTCTCGAACTCGCCCACCATCTCGCGCAGCTTCAGCACGGTGAGCAGCGCCGCTTCGCCCCAGGCGCCCTCGCCGGCCGCCGGCAGGTGGAAATAGCCTTGCGGCGGCGCGTGCTGCGCGAAGGCCGGCTGCGCGCGCAGGTCCAGCACCAGGTCGAAAGTGTCCGACTGCGCCTGCGCCTGCCGGTCGAAGTCGATGGCGCCCGCGGCTTCGCACACCTTCACGCACTGGCGGTGGCCGGTGCAGCGAGCCAGGTCGATCTGGTAGTCCAGCCCGATCGCCTGCTCGGGGCAGGCGGCCACGCACGCATTGCAGCGCGTGCACAGGTCCAGGTCGATGGGGTTGACCGGTGTCCAGTCGAAGCGGAACGCGCCGAGCCAGCCGGTGAGCCCGTCGATGCGGCCGCCCAGCACGAGCTGCCGGCGGTCCTGCGCGCCCGGCCCGCCCGTGGTGAACAGCGTGACGTCCAGCGTGTCCTGCACGAGGGCGGCGGCGCGCTCGGCCTGCTGCAGCGGGCCGATCACCAGCAGGCGCCCCTGGCTGGCGTAGCCGACGGTGGGCACGGGCTCGGGTTCAGGCAGCTTCGCCGCCGCGAGCAGCGCCGCGATCTTCGGCATGGCCTGCGCCGCATCGCGGCTCCAGCCGCCGGTCTCGCGGATGTTGACGAAGCGGACAGGCGCGACGGCGCCTTCGGTCTGCGTGCCGATCTCGGCGAAGAGCCTCTTTTCCTGGGTGCAGGCGACGACGACGGGCTCGCTGCCCTTCACCGCCTGCTGGAACGAAGCCGCTTCGCGGCGGCACAGGCTGCTGTGCAGCGGCAGCGTTTCACCCAGCGCCGCGCCCAGGCTCGCCGCCTTCAGCGGCATCGTCTTGTTGCAGTCGCAGATCAGGGTGGGCATCGTCGGGCAAGGCGGTCGGCGGTGGTATGTCCGCCGGTGCATAGGACTGTGCCACGGATGCGCCGGGCTGCGCGTCCGCACCATCCCTTGTGCCGGCGCCCTGTTCCTGCTCAGTCGCCTCTTCACCGAAGAGCTTCAGGAACTTCGCGCCCGCGAGCTGCCTCAGCATGGCTTCCGGCAGCGGGTCGGGCTTGTTGTAGTCGTCGATGTAGACGTCCAGCCCGTCCTGCAGATTGAAGCGCGGGTCGGCGAAGAGCTTCTTCAGCGCGGCGTTCTTGACCTGGGGCGCGACACCGGCGCGGGTGAAGCGGGTGAAGTCGGAATCGGGGGTGAGCGACTTCACATCTTCGAGCGTAGGCGGGGGATCCTGGGCCGGAGCCTCCTCATCCCCACCCTCTCCCCGCTGGGGGGGTGCACGCCCGTCTTCGCCCCCTCTCCCGCCGGCGGGAGAGGGTTGGGGTGAGGGTGGAGGTTCTGCCTCGACCGCCCGCCCCTCCTTCACGTCCAGCTTGCGCTTCGACCAGCGCCCCAGGAACCCGTCAGCCACCTTCGCCTCCACGCGTCTTCCCCGTGGACACCGACGCAGGATTCCCGAAACGGTCCTGCAGCGCCTTGAAGCTCTCCGGGCGCTTGCGCCGGCGCGGCTCGGGCACGTAGTGCGCGTCGGCGAAGGACCGCATCCAGTCCACCACATCGGCCGGCGCGGGCACCTGCTCCACCGTCTCCTGCGCATCGAGCCAGCGTGCCGCCTCGTTGTAGCTGAGTGTCAGCAGGAAAGGCCGCGCGATCGGCTCGGGCGCGACGGTGGCTTCCTCTTCCATGCGCCACAGCACGAACCACGCGGGCGCCGGCGTGGTGACGTTGAGGTAGTAGCCCTCGGCCTCGTCGCGGAACAGCTCGACGGTGAAGCCCGGGTGCAGCCAGCGTTCCTCGCGCTCGTCCGTGAAGATGCGGCGCGGCTCGCTGCCGAACGCCGCCTGCTGCGGCACCACGTCGTGCAGCACCCAGCGGAACGGCTGCCAGCGGTTGTCCAGCCGCTCGCGCCGCATCACGACGGCGACCTCGAGGCTGGGACGCGGCGCCACGGCTGGCCCCTCAGGTGTCCTTGGAGACGGTGATGGTCGGGAACTTCGCGGAGAAGTCCTTGGCCTTGGCGGCGATGCCCACCGCCACCTGCCGCGCGACGTCCTTGTAGATGCCGGCGACCTGGCCTTCCGGATCGGCCACCACGGTGGGCTTGCCGCCGTCGGCCTGCACGCGGATCTGCATGTCCAGCGGCAGCGCGCCCAGGTAGTGGATGCCGCGTTCGGCCGCGTAGCGCTTGCCGCCGCCTTCGCCGAAGATGTGCTCGGCATGGCCGCAGTTCGTGCACACGTGCACCGCCATGTTCTCCACCAGGCCCAGGATGGGCACGCCCACCTTCTCGAACATGGCGACGGCCTTGCGCGCATCGAGCAGCGCGATGTCCTGCGGCGTGGTGACGATCACGGCGCCGGTCATGGGCGTGCGCTGCGACAGCGTGAGCTGGATGTCGCCGGTGCCGGGCGGCAGGTCCACCACCAGGTAATCGAGGTCCTTCCAGTTGGTCTGGCGCAGCAGCTGCTCCAGCGCCTGCGTGGCCATGGGGCCGCGCCAGATCATGGCTTCGTCCTGGTTCACCAGGAAGCCGATGGACATGACCTGCACGCCGTAGTTCTCCAGCGGCTCCATGGTCTTGCCGTCCTCGCTCTCGGGGCGGCGGGCGATGCCCATCATCATGGGCTGGCTGGGGCCGTAGATGTCGGCATCCAGCACGCCGACGGTGGCGCCTTCGGCGGCCAGCGCCAGCGCCAGGTTGACGGCCGTGGTGCTCTTGCCGACGCCGCCCTTGCCGGACGCGACCGCGATGATGTTCTTCACGTTGGGCATCAGCTGCACCCCGCGCTGCACGGCATGGGCGATGACCTTGGTGGCGAAGTTCACCGAAACGTTGGTGACGCCCGGCACCGCGCGCACCGCCGCGATCAGCGCCTGACGCAGCGCGGGCACCTGGCTTTTGGCGGGATACCCCAGCTCGACGTCGAACACGACGTCGCCCCCGTTCACCTGCAGGTTCTTCACCGCCTTGGTCGAGGCGAAATCCTGGCCCGTGTTCGGGTCCTTCACGGCCGCGATGGCGGCGAGTACTTGGTCGTTGGTGGCCATGGTCTTGGGATGCGAGCGGCCAGTGTACCCAGCCAACTAAAATTGCCGGTTCCCCGCGGAAAACCACCATGCCCCAGCGCAAGCTATTCGTCACCACCGCCCTGCCGTACGCCAACGGCAAGTTCCACATCGGCCACATCATGGAATACATCCAGGCCGACACCTGGGTGCGCCACCAGCGCATGGGCGGCCACATGGTGCAGTTCGTGGGCGCGGACGACGCGCACGGCGCGCCCATCATGATCGCGGCCGAGAAGGCCGGCGTCACGCCGCAGCAGTTCGTGGCCGGCATCGCCGCGGGCCGCAAGGAATACCTGGACGGCTTCCACGTCCGCTTCGACAACTGGCATTCCACCGACAGCCCGGAGAACACCGAGCTGGCGCAGGGCATCTACAAGGCGCTGAAGGCGCGCCAGCTGATCTCGACCAAGACCATCGAGCAGTTCTACGACCCGGTGAAGGGCATGTTCCTGCCCGACCGCTACATCAAGGGCGAGTGCCCGGTGTGCCATGCCAAGGACCAGTACGGCGACAGCTGCGAGGTGTGCAGCAGCGTGTACGCGCCCACCGAGCTGATCGAGCCGTACTCGGTCCTCACCGGCGCCAAGCCCGAGCTGCGCAGCTCGGACCACTACTTCTTCAAGCTGTCCGACGGGCAGGTGGTCGACTTCCTCAAGGCCTGGACGCAGGACGGCAAGCTGCAGAGCGAAGTCGCGAAGAAGGCCAGCGAATGGTTCGAGGCCGGCATGGTTGACTGGGACATCAGCCGCGACTCGCCCTACTTCGGCATCGAGATCCCCGGCGCGCCGGGCAAGTACTTCTACGTCTGGCTGGACGCGCCCATCGGCTACCTGGCCAGCCTGAAGAACCACTTCGACAAGGGCCAGGCACGCAACCACTGGCACCCGCCTTCGCGCACCGACGCCACGTTCGACCAGTTCCTGGCCGACCCGTCGGTGGAGCAGGTGCACTTCATCGGCAAGGACATCGTGTACTTCCACACGCTGTTCTGGCCCGCGATGCTGCGGTTCAGCGGCCGCAAGACGCCTTCGCAGGTGAACGTGCACGGCTTCATCACCGTCAGCGGCGAGAAGATGAGCAAGAGCCGCGGCACCGGCATCGACCCGCTGCGCTACCTGGCGCTGGGCCTCAACCCCGAGTGGCTGCGCTACTACATCGCCGCCAAGCTCAACGGCAAGGTGGAAGACGTCGACTTCAACCCCGACGACTTCATCGCGCGCGTCAACGCCGACCTGATCGGCAAGTACGTCAACATCGCCAGCCGCGCGGCCAAGTTCATTCCGGGCGGCAAGCTGGTGGGCGACTTCCCGGCGCTGCAGTCGCGCGCCGAGCGCCTGTGCGACGAAGTGCGCAACCTCTACGAAGGCCGCGAGTACGGCAAGGCGGTGCGCGAGATCATGGCGCTGGCCGACGAGATCAACCTGCGCTTCGACGGCGCCGCGCCGTGGAAGCTGGTGAAGGAAGGCAAGGCGGAGGAAGCCGCGCTGGTGTGCTCCGAATGCCTGCAAGGCTTCAAGGTGATGACCGCGTGCCTGAAGCCCATCCTGCCCGAACTCGCCGCGCAGGCCGAAGCCTTCCTGAAGTGCGAGCCGCTGGACTGGACCAACGCGGCGCAGCCGCTGCCCGGCGGCCACGCCATCGGCGCGTACCAGCACCTGATGCAGCGCGTGGACCCGAAGCAGATGGACGCGCTGTTCGAGCCGGCGGCCGAAGCCGCAGCGCCGGCCACCGTGCCTGGCGGCGAAGAACTGGCGCCCGAGATCAAGATCGACGACTTCACGAAGGTGGACCTCCGCATCGCGAAGATCGTCAACTGCGAAGCGGTCGAAGGCTCCACCAAGCTGCTGCGCCTGACGCTGGACGTGGGCGAAGGCCGCATGCGCAACGTGTTCTCCGGCATCGCTTCGGCGTACAAGCCGGAGCAGCTGGTGGGCAAGCTCACCGTGCTGGTCGCCAACCTGGCGCCGCGCAAGATGAAGTTCGGCGTGAGCGAAGGCATGGTGCTGGCCGCCAGCCACGCCGACGAGAAATCGAACCCGGGCATCTTCGTGCTGGAGCCCACGGCGGGCGCGCAACCCGGCATGCGCGTGCGCTAGACCCAACAGTTGCTCACCAGCCGCTACGCCGCGGTAACAACTCATCCATAGAATCGGCGGCACTCATCCGTGAGTGCCCGCCATGCTGCCCCGCCGCCATCGAGTGTCCGCCCGCGCCGTCCGCTGCTTCGCCGGAAGGCTGCGTTCACGCTGCAGCGGCAGCCACCGCGGCCGGCCGCGCCGCGCGCCGCGCGAGTTCTGACGCTCGCACCGGCCTTACACTTTTCGCATGGCCTGCCCCGGCGCCGTCCCCATCCTGCCGCTGTCGCGGCGGCGGCGCTTCATCACCCGGCTGCACCACTGCGGCCCTCCGGCACTGGACTGACCCCTTCCTGGTCGATCCACTGCCGGAGAACCGATTGAACCCTTCCCTCTCCTTCCGGCCCCGCCTGCTGGAAGCGCTTCGCGGCTACGGCCGCGGCCATTTCCTGCGCGACGCCGGCGCCGGCCTGACGGTGGGCGTCGTCGCCCTGCCCCTGGCGATGGCGTTCGCCATCGCGTCCGGCCTGCCGCCCGGCGCGGGCCTGTGGACGGCCATCCTCGCCGGCCTGCTGATCGCGCTGCTGGGCGGCTCGAACGTGCAGATCGGCGGGCCCGCCGGCGCTTTCATCGTCATCGTCTACGGCATCGTCGAGCGCCACGGCGTCGCCAACCTGCTCGTCGCCACCGCCTGCGCCGGCGTGCTGCTGTTCGTGCTGGGCCTGCTGCGGCTGGGCACGCTGGTGCGTTACGTGCCGGTGAGCATCGTGGCCGGGTTCACCAACGGCATCGCGGTGCTGATCGCGCTGTCGCAGGTGAAGGACTGGCTCGGGCTGCGCGTCGAACGCATGCCCGCCGACTTCTTCGGCCAGCTCC
Organism: Ramlibacter humi; assembly: GCF_004681975.1. Classification (GTDB taxonomy): domain Bacteria; phylum Pseudomonadota; class Gammaproteobacteria; order Burkholderiales; family Burkholderiaceae_C; genus Ramlibacter; species Ramlibacter humi. The sequence continues at coordinate 528,998 of NZ_SMLK01000002.1, read as the reverse complement.
AGGTGCTCTCGTCGCACCTGGGCTCCTTCAACCCGGCGGCATTCGCCCTGGGAACCGCCTGCCTGCTGGGCCTGGCCGCGTGGCCCCGGCTCTGGGGTCCGCGCTCGCCCATCCGCGCCCGCGGAACTTTCCTGGGCGGGGCCGCGGCGTTGGCGGCGCGTGTCCCGGGCCCGGTGGTGGCGCTGGTCACGCTGACCTCGCTGGCGGCCTGGCTGCGGCTGCCCGTGGAAACCATCGGCACGCGCTTCGGCGGCATCCCGCAGGGCCTGCCGGCCTTCGCACTGCCGGCGTTCTCCTGGCAGGCCGTGCGCGAACTGGCGACACCCACCCTCACCATCGCGCTGCTGGGCGCGGTGGAATCGCTGCTGTGCGCGCGAGTCGCCGACCAGGTGAGCGGCCTGCCGCGGCACGACCCCAACCAGGAGCTGATGGCGCAGGGACTCGCCAACATCGCGGCGCCGTTCTTCGGCGGCATGCCCGCCACCGGGACCATCGCGCGCACAGTGACCAACGTCCGCTCGGGCGCGACGACGCCCGTTGCGGGCATCGTGCATGCGTTGACGCTCGCCGCGATCGTCCTGGCCGCGGCGCCGCTCGCGCTGCACGTGCCGCTGGCCGTGCTGGCGGGCATCCTGCTGTTCGTCGCGTGGAACATGGGCGAGTGGCGCTCGTTCGCGCACCTGCGGCAGTACAAGCCGCACTACCGCGTCCTGATGCTGGGCACTTTCGCGCTGACGGTGGTGTTCGACCTCACGGTGGCGATGCAGGCCGGCCTGCTGGCCGCGTGCATCTTCTTCATCCAGCAGATGAGCGGCGTGTTCAGCATCGAACCGCTGCCGGACGAAGCCGGCGCCCGGCGCTACCGCCTGCACGGTTCGCTGTTCTTCGGGGCGGTCGGCAAGGTGGATGCGCTGGTGCAGGACATCCGGTCGGGGCCGGCCGGACAGGACGTGGTGCTCGACGCCCTGCAGCTGGTGCACCTGGACACCTCCGGGCTGGACGCGCTGCGCCAGCTGGCCGACACCGTGCGCGCCATGGGCGGATCGCTGCGGCTGGAGCGGCTGCAGCCCCAGCCGCGCGCGGTGCTCGAACGGGCGGGACTGGCCGATGCCCTGGGCTGACGGGTGACGGGCGCTACGACGGACCCGCGGCATCCGACGCCGATGCGCTTCGCAGCACGTGCAGGTCGCGGTCGAAATACACGGTGAACACCATCGCCTCCTGGCCATTCAGCCAGCGCCACTCCCATTCCTCCTCGCCCTTCAGCGGGTAAGGCGTGCGCCTGGCGGGCTTGCCCAGCATGCGGCGCACCTGCTCCATCGGCATGCCGGGCCTGATCTTCGCGAAGGTGGTCGGGTTCAGCACCTGCCGCAGCGCGCTCATCTTGCCGTCCGGCCCGACGGTGATCATGTAGTTCTGCCGGCCGGCGGGGTTGCGGTTGTATTCGAAGGTGCGGCCGCCGTTGGGCTCGTCCCAGACCGCCTCCGGCGCGCCGAAGGCCGCGCGCACGTCGGCTTCGGTGGAAACCCCTTCCTCCAGCTTGTCGATCCGGTGCTGGTCACAGCCGACCAGGGCGGCCAGCGCCGCCAACACGCCACTGACGAACCGCATGCGCCACCCCGGGTAAAATCGTCCGTTCACCCGAGCGAGTCTATGTCCTTCCTGCTTCGCATCTTCCGCCGCCCCGACTACCGATCGGACGTGACCCAGTTCATCGACGGGCTCAAGCAGCAACGGCCCGAGATCGAGGCGCAGCAGCGCGCCGGCCGCGCCATCTGGTGGGACAAGAACCTGGACCGCGACGCGCTGGGCGAGTTCAAGCAGGCCCGCGTGGCGCAGAAGCCGTACGTGTACGGCAGCTACGGCGACGAGACCGAAACCCGCTGACGTGGCGGACCACGACGACACCACCCTGCCGGAGCCGGACGAGGCACAAGTGCCCGGCATGCCGGACGTCGTCGACCAGGTGGCGCTGGCGCGCCTGTATGGCGAGCCGCTGTTCGCGCTGCCGCAGGACCTGTACATCCCGCCCGACGCGCTGGAGATCTTCCTCGAGGCCTTCGAAGGCCCGCTGGACCTGCTGCTGTACCTGATCCGCAAGCAGAACTTCAACATCCTCGACATCCCGATGGCGGCGGTCACCCGCCAGTACCTGCAGTACGTCGACGAGATCCGCGAGCGCAACCTCGAGCTCGCCGCCGAGTACCTGCTGATGGCGGCCATGCTGATCGAGATCAAGTCGCGCATGCTGCTGCCGCCGAAGAAGACGGCGGAAGGCCAGGAGCCGGAAGACCCGCGGGCCGAACTGGTGCGCCGCCTGCTCGAATACGAGCAGATGAAGATGGCGGCCGCGCGCCTGAACGAGGTGCCGCAGCTGGGCCGCGACGTGCTTCGCGCGCAGGTGTACATCGAGCAGTCGCTGCAGCCGCGTTTTCCCGACGTGAACGTGGTCGACCTGCAGGAAGCGTGGCGCGACATCCTGCGCCGTGCCAAGCTGGTGCAGCACCACAAGATCAGCCGCGAGGAACTGTCCGTGCGCGAACACATGAGCATCGTGCTGCGCAAGCTGCAGGGCCGCCGCTTCGTGGAATTCGAGCACCTGTTCGACACCACGCGCGGCATGCCGGTGCTCATCGTCACCTTCATCGCCATGCTGGAACTGGCCAAGGAAACGCTGATCGAGGTGACGCAGGCCGAGGCCTACGCGCCCATCTACGTCCGGCTGGCGTACCAGCCGGCATGACGGATGACCTCGCCTTCGGCTCGATGACGAATGACTCCGGGCCTGAAGTCATCTGTCATTCCGTCCGCGTAGCGGACGAGTCATTCGTCATCCAGGATCCATGACTTCCCTCGACTTCGACGTCGTCATCGTCGGCAGCGGCCTGGCGGGCCTGTCGGCGGCGATGCACCTGGCGCCCACGCACCGCGTGGCCGTCATCACCAAGCGCGACCTGTCCGATGGCTCCAGCAACTGGGCGCAGGGCGGCATCGCGGCCGTGATGGACCGCGGCGACAGCTTCGACTCGCACGTGGACGACACGCTGGTGGCGGGCGCCGGCCTGTCCGACCCGACGGCCACGCGCTTCGTCGTCGAGCACGCGCCCGAGAGCATCGAGTGGCTGCGCCGGCTGGGCGTGCCGTTCTCGCAGGAGCACGGCCAGCTGCACCTCACGCGCGAAGGCGGCCACAGCGCGCGGCGCATCGTGCACGTCACCGACGCCACCGGCGCGGCGGTGCAGAAGACGCTGATCGAGCACGTGCGACGCACGCCCAACATCACGCTGTTCGAGCACCACATGCTGGTGGACCTGGTCACCAGCCGCCGCGTCGGCGAAGTGCCCGAGCGCTGCCTGGGCCTGTACGCGCTGGACGAGCTGGCCGACGAGGTGGTCACCTTCCGCGCGCCGCACACCATCCTGGCCACCGGCGGCGCGGGCAAGGTGTACCTGTACACCACCAACCCCGACACGGCCACCGGCGACGGCATCGCAGCCGCCTGGCGCGCGGGTTGCCGGGTGACGAACATGGAGTTCATCCAGTTCCACCCGACCTGCCTGTACCACCCGCTGGTCAAGAGCTTCCTCATCACCGAGGCGGTGCGCGGCGAAGGCGGCCGGCTGCTGCTGCCGCAATCGGCAGGGGGCACTCGCTTCATGCCGGAGCACGACCCGCGTGCCGAACTGGCGCCGCGCGACATCGTGGCGCGCGCCATCGACTTCGAGATGAAGAAGCACGGCCTGGACTGCGTGTACCTGGACATCTCGCACCAGCCGGCCGACTTCATTCGCGAGCACTTCCCCAACATCCACGCGCGCTGCCTGGAACTGGGCATCGACATCACGAAGCAGCCCATCCCCGTGGTGCCGGCGGCGCACTACACCTGCGGCGGCATCCACACCGACCTGTCGGGCCGCACCGACCTGGCCGGCCTGCATGCCATCGGCGAGACCGCGTACACCGGCCTGCATGGCGCCAACCGCCTGGCCAGCAACTCGCTGGTGGAATGCATGGTGTTCGCGCGCTCGGCCACGCAGGACATCCTGGCCATGCCGCTGCCCGCGGTGCCGGCGCTGCCCGCGTGGGACGAAAGCCGCGTCACGGATGCCGACGAATCGGTCGTCATCTCGCACAACTGGGACGAGCTGCGCCGCTTCATGTGGGACTACGTGGGGATAGTGCGCACCAACAAGCGGCTGGAACGGGCGATGCACCGCATCAACCTGCTGCAAGGCGAGATCCACGAGTTCTACGCCAACTTCCACGTCAGCCGCGACCTGCTGGAACTGCGCAACCTGGTGACCGTGGCCGGCCTCATCGTGCGGTCGGCGCAGTCGCGGCACGAAAGCCGCGGATTGCATTTCAGCCGCGACTACCCCGAAGCCGCGCCGAATCCGCGGCCCACGACGCTGTCACCCGCGCGCTGAGCGCTTCGCTGACCACCGTCATGCCGGGCTTGACCCGGCATCCACCCTCCGCGCGTGCCTGGAACAGCGCATCGTGCAGCGGGACGAGGCAGGGGTGGATGGCGGGTCAAGCCCGCCATGACAACGTCAGATGGCGCAACTACGCCGCGCCGATGTTCGGCACCAGCGCGCCGGCCGGCTGGCCGTTCTTCAGCGCGGCGGTGAAGGCCAGCATGCGGTCGATGGGCAGGCGCGCGCGGTCGAGGATGGCGGAGTCCACGAACACTTCGTTGGCGCCGGTCTCCAGCACGTGCGCCAGCCCCGCCAGGCCGTTCATCGCCATCCAGGGGCAGTGAGCGCAGCTCTTGCAGGTGGCGCTGTTGCCCGCCGTGGGCGCTTCGTAGAACACCTTGCCCGGGTTCAGCGTGCGCAGCTTGTGCATCATGCCGTTGTCGGTGGCGACGATGAACTCGCGCGCGTCGAGTTCCTTCGCGGCCTTCAGGATGGCGGACGTCGAACCGACCGCGTCGGCCAGCGCCACCACTTCGGCGGGTGATTCCGGGTGCACCAGCACCTTGGCCTGCGGGTGCGCCTTCTTCAGGTCTTCCAGCTCGAAGGCCTTGAACTCGTCGTGCACGATGCACGAGCCGCTCCAGAACACCATGTCGGCGCCGGTCTCGCGCTGGATGTAGCCGCCCAGGTGGCGGTCGGGCGCCCACAGGATCTTGTGGCCCTTGTCCTTCAGCGCGCGCACGATGTCCAGCGCGCAGCTGGACGTCACCAGCCAGTCCGAGCGCGCCTTCACCGCGGCGCTGGTGTTGGCGTACACGACCACGGTGCGGTCCGGGTGCTGGTCGCAGAACGCGCTGAACTCGTCGATGGGGCAGCCCAGGTCCAGCGAGCAGGTGGCGTCCAGGTCGGGCATCAGCACGCGCTTTTCCGGCGACAGGATCTTGGCGCTCTCGCCCATGAAGCGCACGCCCGACACCACCAGCGTCTGCGCGGGGTGGTCGCGGCCGAAGCGCGCCATCTCCAGCGAGTCGCTGACGATGCCGCCGGTTTCCTCGGCCAGGTCCTGCAGGTCCGGGTGCACGTAGTAGTGCGACACCATCACCGCGTTGCGCTCCTTCAGCAGGCGCCTGATGCGCGCCTTCAGCTCGGCGCGCTCGGCCTGCGAAGGCTCCGCCGGCACGCGTGCCCATGCATGCCTGGTGCTGCAGACATCGCCTTGCGGCTGCTCGTACTCGACGTCCTTGATAGGGATGACGGCGGCCATCACAGCTCCTTGAAGCGCATCGAATAGTCGGTGGCCTGCACGTCCTTGGTCAGCGCGCCGATGGAGATGCGGTCCACGCCCGTTTCCGCCAGTTCGCGCACGCGGTCCAGCGTCACGCCGCCGGAGATTTCGAGGATGGCACGTCCCGCGTTGATGCGCACGGCCTCGCGCAGCGTGGGCATGTCCATGTTGTCGAGCAGGACCATGCGCGCGCCGGCGCCCAGGGCTTCTTCCAGCTGGGCCAGCGTCTCGACCTCGATCTCGACGAAGGTGGCGTTGGCGGCCGCCTTCTCCGCGGCGCGCAACACGGGTGTCACGCCGCCCGCCGCCGCGATGTGGTTTTCCTTGATCAGCACCGCGTCGTACAGGCCGATGCGGTGGTTGGTGCCGCCGCCGGTGCGCACCGCGTACTTCTGCGCCAGGCGCAGCCCGGGCACGGTCTTGCGCGTGTCGACGATCTGCGCGCGGGTGCCCTTCACCGCTTCGACGTAGGTCGCGGTCTTGGTGGCCACAGCGCTCAGCAGTTGCAGGAAGTTCAGCGCGGTGCGCTCGGCGGTGAGCAACGCGCGGGCCGAGCCGCGGATCTCCACCACCGGCTGGTTGGGGACAGAACGGCGGCCCTCCGCCACGGCCCAGTTGATGGTGGCCGCCGGGTCCAGCTGGCGCACGGCGGCGACGAGCCACGGGCCGCCGCAGACGATGGCGGATTCGCGCGCGACGATCAGCGCCTGGGCGGTGCGGCCTTCGGGCACCAGCGCGGCGGTGAGGTCGCCGGCGCCCACGTCCTCGGCCAACGCGCGCGCGGCGTCCTGTTGTGCCAGCCCCGCCACGGCGGCCGGACTGAAGTCGAATGCTTGCATCCCGTCGAGCATAGCGGCATCGCCAAGGCCGCATCGGCGCCGCGGCTGACGCGGGCACGCCCGGCGCTGGCCGACAATGGCGCCATGGAAACCGAGTACCTCGCCCAGGAGCCCGCCCGTGCCGAAGTGGACGCCTGGGCCGGCCCCACGCTGCTGGAGTTCGGCACCGGCTGGTGCGGCTGGTGCCGCGGCGCGCAGCCGAAGATCGAGCAGGCGCTGGCCCCGCATCCCGGCGTGCGGCACGTGAAGGTGGAAGACGGCAGCGGCCGCCGGCTGGGCCGCAGCTTCGCGGTCAAGCTGTGGCCCACGCTGGTGTTCCTGCGCGACGGGCAGGAGGTGGCGAAGCTGGTGCGGCCGCAGGAAACGAGCGCGATCGCGCAGGCGCTCGGCCAGATCGACCCCAGTTGAATACGGGAGCGGACTCCCTTACGCAGAGGACGCGGAGCAACGCGGAAATCGCAGAGAAAACCTGAAACTGGTTCTTGCCTTCTCTGCGTCCTCTGCGAAATCTCGGCGTGCTCTGCGTAAGGGTGTCCGCGTTCCCCTCAATCCGCCGCGAAACAGTACAGCAGCCCCGCGCCGCCCGTGGCCTTCAGCGAGTCCATGTCGCAGCCGCGCGTGGCATGCGACGCGTTCCAGGAATGCGAAGGCGCGTCGTCGCGCAAGCCCTTGCGGTCGACATGGCCCACGATGGCGGAACCCGTCGTGCTGGACGTCCAGTTCCTGCACGTGGTGTCCGGCGCGCTGGTATCCAGCCGCCCATCGGCCGTGCTGCCGGTCAGAATGTCGTGCATGTTCACCGGGTCGCCGACGCCGCTGACCATCCCGCCCTTCTCGGTCAGCGAGGTTTCCTTCGACAGCTTGTTGTTGGCGCTGTGCAGGTCGTCGACGCTGGTGGCCACCACCTCGCCCTTGGCGTTGCGCCACGGACCGCGTCCGATGCGGTCGCGCGCGTTCACCGCGGGTGCGCCGGCGGCGGGCGCGGCGCTCAGGTAGGCGCGCCAGGTCTTGTTGCCCGCGCCGACGGACGTGGCCAGCGCCTTGCAATACTGGTCGGCGCCGGCCAGTCCCCCGAGGTCGCCGCCCTTGCCAGGGTTCGCGCTGGTAACGAAGTAGCTCATCGGATTGCTGCTGCCACTGCCGCCCGACCAGGCGGCGCACGCGGACAACAGGGCGACGGCAGACACGGCTGCGCCCGCAGACATCATCGAAGGGGACATGTCGGCTCCTTGCAGGGATGGGGAGGCGGGCAGACTAATGCCGCATCCGGGGCGGCGCCCGTTGGCAAACCCCTAGGAACTTTTCTCGGAAACCGGATCGCGCGACATCAAGCCGCGCACCGCCTCATCAGGTCGCACGCGACCGTCGAGCAGCGCCACCACGGCTTCGGTGATGGGCATCTCCACGCCGAGCCTCGCGGCGCGCGCCGCCACCGCGCGGGCGCACGGCACGCCTTCGGCCACATGCCCGAGAGAGGCCAGTGCCTGCTTCAGCGCCTGGCCCTGCGCCAGCAGCAGGCCGACGCGCCGGTTGCGGCTGAGATCGCCGGTGGCCGTCAGCACCAGGTCGCCCAGGCCCGACAGGCCCATGAACGTTTCCGCGTGGCCGCCCAGCGCGACGCCGAAGCGCGTCATCTCCGCCAGCCCGCGCGTGACCAGCGCCGCGCGTGCGTTCAGGCCCAGGCCCAACCCGTCGCACAGGCCGGTGGCGATGGCCAGCACGTTCTTCACCGCGCCACCCACTTCGGCGCCGGGCAAGTCCTCGTTTTCGTACACGCGCAGCTGCGGCGTGTGGAAAGCCTGCACCAGCGCCTGCCGCACTGCTGCATGCGCGCTGGCCGCCACCAGCGCCGTGGGCTGGCCGCGTGCGACCTCCAGCGCGAAGCTCGGGCCGGTGAGCACGCCACCAGAGATGGAAGGCGCGACCGCCTGCTGGATCTCGTGGCCGAGCAGGCCTTCCGTGCCCGCCGCTTCCAGGCCCTTGCAGGCCCAGGCCACGGGCACCTTCGCTTCGCGCAGCGAAGCGAGCATCGGCCGCAGCCCGGCCATGGGCGTCGCGATGACGAGCAGGTCGCAGCCGGCCGCGAGCGCGGCCGGATCGCCGGAAACGATGGAGAGGGATTCGGGGAGCGCGACGCCCGCCAGGTAGCGGGCATTGGACCGCTCGTCGCGCAGTTGCCGCGCGAAAGCCAGGTCGCGGGACCAGAGCGCCGTGTCGTGCCGCGCCGAAGCCGCGGCGGCCAGCGCCGTGCCCCACGCGCCGGCGCCGAGCACGAGCAGCTTCATGCGCGGCCCCGCCGGCCGTCAGGCCGTGGTGATGATCTGCGAGGGCTGGGGCGCGGCCTGCTGCTGCTCGTACATGGCCTGGAAGTTGATCTCGGCCAGGTGCACGGGCGGGAAGCCGGCGCGGGTGACGATGTCGGAGACGTTGCCGCGCAGGTACGGGTAGACGATCTGCGGGCAGGCGATGCCCATGATGGGGCTCATCTGGTCTTCGGGCACGTTGCGGATCTCGAAGATGCCGGCCTGCTTGGCTTCCACCAGGAACACGGTGCGGTCCTTGATCTTGGTGGTGACGGTGGCGGTGACGGCCACTTCGTAGATGCCTTCGGCGACCTGGCCGGCTTCCACGCCCAGCTGGATGTCCACCGTCGGCTGCTCCTGCTCGAGCAGGATGGCGGGCGAATTGGGCTGCTCCAGCGAAGCCTCCTTGAGGTAGACGCGCTGGATCTGGAAGACGGGGTCCTGGTTCTCGGCCATGGTGGTGCTGTGCTTGGGTGAAATGGAACGGCCCGCCTGGGTCAACCGAAGCGGGCCGGATTCGGGTCGGCCGGAATTATCTCAGGCCCGCGTGGCGGGCCCGTATCAGGCGCCCTTGAGCAGAGGCTCCAGCCCGCCGCGGCTGTCCAGCGCCATCAGGTCGTCGCAGCCGCCGACGTGGGTGTCGCCGATGAAGATCTGCGGCACGGTGCGCCGGCCGGTGATCTCCATCATCTTCATGCGCTCGTCGGGCTGCATGTCCACGCGGATCTCGTTGATGGCCCCCACGCCCCTGGCCTTCAGGATCTGCTTAGCGCGGATGCAGTAGGGACAGACGGCGGTGGTGTACATCGTGACGGCTTGCATGGATCGTGACTTTCGCTTTCAGGCTTTCTCGACCGGAAGGTTAGCCTCTTTCCACGCCTTCAGCCCGCCGGCCAGGGCTTGGGCCTGCTCGTAGCCCAGTTTCTTGGCAATGGCCACGGCGCGCGAAGCGCGGCCGCCGCTGGCGCACACGAACACCACCGGCAGCGCCTTGTTCTTCACCGTCAGCGGCAGTTGCTCTTCCAGCTGGCCCAGCGGCACGTGGCGCGCGCCGCCCACGTGGCCGGCGGCGAACTCGTCCGCCTCGCCGACGTCGACCACGACCGCCTTCTCGCGGTTGATGAGCAGCACGGCCGCGGCGGGCGTGAGGCCGCTGGCCGCGCTGCCGCGGATCACCGGCCACAGCAGCAATCCACCCGAGACCGCGGCCACGGCGATGAGCATCCAGTTGTTGATGACGAAGTCCATTGAATTCCGATGCAGGTGCGCGCCCAGGCGCAAACCCGCCATTCTAGAATCCGGGGCTTTGCCCCACGCACCCGCCTCAGCCATGCACAAGCTAGTCCTCGTCCGCCACGGCGAATCGACCTGGAACCTGGAAAACCGCTTCACCGGCTGGACCGACGTGGACCTCACGCCCACCGGCGTCGCGCAGGCCAAGGAAGCGGGCCGGCTGCTGCGCGCCGACGGCTACGAGTTCGACGTCTGCCACACCAGCGTGCTCAAGCGCGCCATCCACACGCTGTGGCACTGCCTGGACGAGATGGACCGCACGTGGCTGCCGGTGATGAAGTCGTGGCGGCTGAACGAGCGCCACTATGGTGCGTTGCAGGGCCTGAACAAGGCCGAGACCGCCAAGAAATTCGGCGACGACCAGGTGCTGGTCTGGCGGCGCAGCTACGACATCCCGCCGCCGGCGCTGGAATCGTCGGACCCGCGCAGCGAGCGCGGCGATGCGCGCTATGCCCGGCTGTCGCCCGGCGAGGTGCCGCTGACCGAGTGCCTGAAGGACACCGTGGCGCGCGTGCTGCCGTTCTGGAACGAAGCCATGGCGCCGGCCATCCGCTCGGGCAAGCGCATCCTGGTGGCGGCGCACGGCAATTCCATCCGCGCGCTGGTGAAGTACCTCGACGGCATCTCCGACCAGGACATCGTCGGGCTGAACATCCCGAACGGCATTCCGCTGGTGTACGAGCTCGATACCGAGCTGCGCCCCATCCGCCATTACTACCTGGGCGACGCCGAGGCGGCTGCCAAAGCCGCGGCTGCGGTCGCCAGCCAGGGAAAAGGCTGAGCCAGGGCGCCTGCACGGCTGCAAACGCCAGGTAAAGCCGCGGTCTTTTTGCACGCCCGCCCCCGCTCTTCCGGAACCCGGGGGTAACGAGGGCGTCATAGTGTCTTCTCAGGTGTATAAATTGCTGTTCTCGAGAGGACTTGGACCCTTCCCCATGAGCCAGAAACTGAAGATCGCCGGCTGGATTTCGGTGGGCGCGCTGGCCGGCGCCCTGACCACGGTTTCGCTGACGACCGTCGCCCGTGGCTCGCTCGCTCCCCTTCCGCTGGAAGAACTTCAGCAGCTGGCCGCCGTGTTCGGCATGGTGAAGAGCGACTACGTCGAGCCGGTCGACGAGCACAAGCTCATCACCGACGCCATCTCCGGCATGGTGTCCAGCCTCGACCCGCACTCGCAGTACTTCGACAAGAAGTCGTTCAAGGAATTCCGCGAAGGCACGTCCGGCCGCTTCGTCGGCGTGGGCATCGAAATCTCGCAGGAAGACGGCCTGGTCAAGGTGGTGTCGCCCATCGAAGGCTCGCCCGCCTACCGCGCCGGCCTGAAGCCCAACGACCTGATCACCAAGATCGATGACACCGTGGTCAAGGGCCTGTCGCTGTCCGACGCGGTGAAGAAGATGCGCGGCGAACCCAGCACCAAGGTCACGCTCACCATCTTCCGCAAGGACGAGAACCGCAGCTTCCCGGTCACGATCACCCGCGAGGAAATCAAGACCCAGTCGGTCAAGGGCAAGGTGGTGGAGCCGGGCTACGGCTGGATCCGCCTGTCGCAGTTCCAGGAACGCACGGTCGACGACTTCGTGCGCAAGGTCGAGGAGATCTACAAGCAGGAGCCCAACCTCAAGGGCATGGTGCTGGACCTGCGCAACGACCCCGGCGGCCTGCTGGACTCCGCGGTGGCCATCTCGTCGGCCTTCCTGCCGGAGAACGTGACGGTGGTCTCCACCAACGGCCAGCTGGCCGAGAGCAAGTTCGTCTACAAGGCGGCGCCGGAGTTCTACATGCGCCGCTCGGGCAGCGACCCGCTGCGCCGCCTTCCCGCCGCGCTGAAGAACGTGCCGCTGGTGGTGCTGGTCAACGAAGGTTCCGCCTCCGCCAGCGAGATCGTCGCCGGCGCGCTGCAGGACCACCACCGCGCCACCATCCTGGGCAGCCAGACCTTCGGCAAGGGCTCGGTGCAGACCGTGCGCCCGCTCGGCCCCGACACCGGCCTGAAGCTGACCACCGCGCGCTACTACACGCCCAGCGGCAAGTCCATCCAGGCCAAGGGCATCGTGCCCGACGTGCTGGTGGACGAGAGCGAGGAAGGCAACCTGTTCTCGCTGCTGCGCACGCGTGAAGCCGACCTGGAAAAGCACCTCTCCAGCGGCCAGGGCCCGGAGGTCAAGGATGCCGCCCGCGACAAGCTGCGCGAGGAAGCCCGCAAGCGCGCCGAGGAAGAAGCCAAGAAGCCCGCTTCCGAGCGCAAGCTGCCCGAGTACGGCGTGACGGACAAGGACTTCCAGCTCGTGCAGGCGCTCAACCAGCTGAAGGGCCGCCCGGTGCTGGTGAGCAAGACCCAGGTCATCGAGAGCAAGAACGAGAAGAAAGAGAACTGACGCGCTTCGGCGCCGATGCAAAAAGCCGGCACCGCCGGCTTTTTTGTTGGCTGGACGCGAACACCCTTACGCGGAGTACGCAGAGGAAACGCAGAGAACGCGGAAGAAAAGACAGGCAGGTGATCTTCCTCCGCGGCCCCTGCGCTGCCTCCGCGAACTCGGCGCAAGGGGGTTCTTTTTTCCGCTTCCTCCACAATCTTGCCCATGACCGACGAAGAGCTGCTTCGCTACTCGCGCCACATCCTGCTGGAGGAAGTGGGCGTGGAAGGCCAGGAGCGCATCGCGCGCGGCCGCGCGCTGGTCATCGGCGCCGGCGGGCTGGGTTCGCCGGTGGCGCTGTACCTGGGCACCGCCGGCGTCGGGCACATCACGCTGGTGGACGCGGACCACGTGGATGTCACCAACCTGCAGCGACAGCTGGCGCATGCGATGGACCGCGTGGGGCAGCCGAAGGCGGAGTCCGCGCGCACCGGCATCGCGGCGCTCAATCCGCACGTCCACGTCGAGGCCGTGGTCGCGCGCGCCGACGCCTCACTGCTCGATCGGCTGGTGCCGCAAGCCGGCGTGGTGGTGGACTGCTGCGACAACTTCGCCACCCGGCAGGCGGTGAACGCGGCTTGCGTGCGTCATGGCAGGCCGCTGGTGTCCGGCGCGGCCATCCGCTTCGACGGCCAGCTGGCGGTGTTCGACGTGCGCGATGCCGCCTCGCCCTGCTACGCCTGCGTCTTCCCCGCCGACCGCGTGCCGGAGGAGACGCGCTGCGCCACCCTGGGCGTGTTCGCGCCACTCGTGGGCATCATCGGTTCGATGCAGGCGGCCGAAGCGCTGAAGCTGCTGGCGCAAGCGGGGCGGCCGGCCACGGGCAAGCTGCTGATGCTGGATGCGCGCGAGATGGACTGGACCACCCTGCGCACGCCGCGGCGCGCTTCATGTCCCGTGTGCGGCGACCGCGCGAAGGTTCAGGGTCCGACCGAGCTGTAGGGCGACTCCGTCTTGGCGGGGGCTGGGCGGTTCACCGGCCGGTCCGGCTCGTTCGGCGGCGCATTGGGGGCAGCGGGCGGCTGGTGCGCACCCGCGGCGCCCATGCGCTGCGCCGGGTTCTCCTTGACCACGTTCGACCCGGCTTCAGGCGGCGCCGTGCGGGCCACCCGCGATTCGGCCCGCGGCGCGCCGGCCTGCTGGATCGCGCCCGCGCAATCGGCGTCGTGGCCCGGGCCGGTCTCCACCGTCGCCGCCAGCGCCAGCAGCGGGTTCACGGCACCCAACGCCAGCGCGGCGATGGCCCGGCCCGCCAGCGGGCCCTTCTCCACCCCGATGTCCGGCGCACCGAACGTGCCCGCCACGTGCAGCGGCGCGCGCAGGGCGAGGATGCTCTTGTCCTTCGGGTACGGCCGCACGACGATGTCCATGTTTTCCTTGGCCAGGTTCACCGTGCCGCCCCCGTAGAAGACGGTGTCCACCGTGTCCAGCAGCAGCGCGCGCGAGGTCATCAGGCCGTCCTTCACCTCGAACGCGGTGGCGGCGCAGCGCAGCTTCACGCGGTCGTCGCCCTTCACCAGGAACTTGACGATCTCGCCGGCGTCCAGCCCCGCGAACTCCAGCAGGATGTTGCTGATCTCGCCCTTGCCCATCAGCAGCGCGAGATTGCCGTTGGAGTGGGCCAGCACCTCCGCCACGGTCTTGCCGCGGGCGCTGAGGTCCACCTGCGCCTGCAGCTTGCCCACGCTGTTGGCGGCCAATTTCGACCTCGGCACCAGCTTGCTCAGCTCCAGACCGCGGCCGTCCAGCCGCGTCTGGAACATCGCGGGATTGGGATTGGCGTCGATGCGCATCACGCCCGCCAGCTGGCCGCCCGCCACGCCCATGTCCAGCGGGTCCAGCACCAGCACGCCGTTCTTCAGGTTCACGCGGGCGCTGGCGCGGTCCAGCGGCAGGCCCTTGGCGTTGACGATCTTCGCGGCGTCGATGCGCACGTCGGCATCCATGCTCTTGAGCTTGCTCACGTCCAGCGGCGCCGCGGGCAGCACCTTGCGGTTCGGGTCCTTGGGCTTCTTGCCCCTGGCATCGGGCGGCGGCGCGGCCGCTTCCTGCCTCGACTTCGACTGGCCTTCCAGGCCGCGGCGGTCGTCGTTCAGGCCGATCACCGCCGCCAGGTCCACGAAGTCCAGCGTGCGCGACTGCAGCTTGCCCGCCAGCAGCGGGCGCTGGCCGGAGCGGTCGAACGACAGGTCACCCGCCATGTCGGTGTGGCCCACGGTGGCCTTGATGCCCTGCACGTGGAAGACGTCGCCCTTCTTGGACAACTGCCCCGCGACGGAGTACTGCGGCGTGTCGGGCAACGCCACGCCCACCAGGTGGTACAGCTGCGCGAGGTTGGGCCCCTGCAGCTGGAAACGCACGTCCGCGCCGTCCAGCGTGGCCAGGCTGGCCACGGCGCCGCGCGCCTGCAGGCTGGTGCCGCCGGTGCGCGCCTGCACTTCGGCCGGGAAAGGCTTCTGCAGCGGCGCGCTCAGGTACAGCACGTCGCCGGTGCGGCCATTGGCGGTGAAGGCCTGGTCCTGCCACTTGCCCTCCGCGCGGAAGCGCAAGGGCATGTCGTTGGCGGCGTTGCCGTTCGCGTTCGCGTTGGCGATGCGGGTCGCGGCACCACGGCTCGCGCGGTCGTCCAGCGCGAGGTGCGCGGTGATGTCGGCGCCGTTTCCGCGCGCGACGTAGTGCACGGTGCCGTCGTCGATCACCAGCGCGCCGATGGAAGGCACGTTGCGCTCGTCCTTGGTGTCGCCGCCCAGCGCCCAGGTGCGGCGGCCGTCCGGCTCCTGCTGCAGGCCCAGCTGGGGTTTGAGCAGGTAGATGGACGGCAGCACGATCTGCCGCTTGAGCAGCGGCACCAGGCGCACCTCCACTTCGGCGCGCTCCGCCCGCACTAGGTCGCGGTCCTGCGCCCAGTCCGGGTTGGCGAACTGGATGCCGTCCATCAGCACGCGGGTCGTGCGGCCGAGCTTCACGTCCAGGCGGCGCGTGATCTCGAAGTGGCGGCCGGTCTTCTCGCTCACGTAGCGGTTCACCGGGCCGCGCAGCAGGTCCCAGGGAAAGAACGCGACCATCAGCACCAGCACGGCCAGCACGATGGCGATGCCCAGCAGCACCTTGAACCAGATACGCGATCTCAGGGGTGCGGCAACGGCGGTGTTCATCGGGTCTAGCGCGTGCTGCCCGTCACGGGCAGGAGGTCGGGGAAGTCGCCCGGCTCGCCCAGCGCCACGAGAGCGGCGACGGCGAGCGTGCCGAAAAAGATGATGAGGGTGAGGAGGACGAACTTCATGGGCGCAACCCACCGCGGCGGCTTGCGGCCAGTGTGGTTGTTGAGACTGGGCGTCCCGGTCAGTGACGGGCCTCACGTGCTGTCGTCAATTTCCTTCAGCAGGCGCGCTCGCATCGCGCACTGGTTGGTGCGCGTGTCGGAGACGGTAGGAGGGCTCCTACGGCACAGCTTCCGCGGGAGCCTCACAATGGGCCGAGGCCGCGGCACGCGTGGCAAACGACGCAGGCATCACACACACGCCGTGGAACTGAGAACCTTCATCGTCGAAGACAACGCCACCATCCGCGAGAACCTGATCGGGACCCTCGAGGAGTTGGCGTGCATCCGCGCCGAGGGCTGGGCCGACGGCGAGCCCGCGGCGCGCGAGTGGCTCTCGGCGCACGCCGACGGCTGGGACCTGGTGATCGTGGACCTGTTCCTCAAGCAAGGCAGCGGCCTGGGCGTGCTGGAAGCCTGCCGCACCCGCCGGCCGCGGCAACGCGTGGTGGTGCTCTCCAACTACGCGACGACCGACATGCGCAAGCGCTGCTCGCAACTGGGCGCCGACGCGGTGTTCGACAAGTCCAACGAGATCGACGCGCTGATCGACTACTGCATGCAGCAGGCGCAGACCGGTACGCGGGCTTGAAAGCGGACACCCTTACGCGGAGTACGCGGAGAAAACGCAGAGCTCGCAGAGAATGCAAAGAAGATCACTTCAAGGTTTTCTCTGCGAGCTCCGCGGTTCCTCTGCGTACTCGGCGTAAGGGAGTCCGAATTGAAAACGCCGGGACAAGCCCGGCGTTTCGATGAGCGCGCAGCGATCAGTCGATCAGCTTGTTCTTCAGCGCGTAGTACGTCAGGTCGCTGTTGGAGGCGAGGTTCATCTTCTCCATCAGGCGCGTGCGGTACGTGCTCACGGTCTTCACCGACAGCGACAGCGCCTTGGCGATGTCGCCGGCGGTTTCGCCCTTGGCGAGCTTCAGGAACACCTGGAATTCGCGCTCGGACAGTTGCTCGTGCGGCGCGCCGCCTTCCTTGCGGTTGAGTTGCGAAGCCAGCAGCTCCGCCACGGCGGGAGAGATATAGCGGCGGCCCAGGGCGATGGTGCGGATGGCGTTGACGATCTCCATCGGCTCGCATTCCTTGTTCAGGTAGCCGCTGGCGCCCTGGCGGATGAGGTTCATCGCGTAGTGCTCTTCCGGATAACCGGAGAGGATGAGGATGCCCACGTCCGGCGCCTTGGCACGGATCATGCCCAGCGCGTCGATGCCGCTTTGCCCGGGCATGGACAGGTCCATCACCAGCACGTCCAGCTCGGTGGTGCGTACCAGGTCGATGGCCTCGCGTCCGCTGGCGGCTTCGCCGACGACGCGCAGGTCCACCTGCTCCGAGAAGAACTGCTTCAGTCCCGACCGGACGATGGCATGGTCATCCACAATGCCGACTTTGATCATGTGTGTTCTCTTCTTCCAGTAGATGGCCGACGGGCCATTGTGACCCAACCCACAGCTGAAATGGCCTACCCTTCAGTCATGATTATTCCGGTTTTCGCGGACATTGGGTGAGCTTGCCGGTGCAAGTCAACCACTCGAAAGCACTACCAACCTCGGCAATCAGCCTCCTGCTGGCCCTGGTGGCAGCCTGCGTGCTCATCGGCATCAACGAGACGGGATTCGGCCGCGCCAGCGCCGAACTGGACGGCATGGGCCGCGAAGTGCGCATCCGCGGCGAACTCAACAGGCTGCTGCAGCAGGTGCTGGACGCCGAAAGCGGTTCGCGCGGCTTCCTGCTGACCGCCGACGCCCGGTACCTGGAACCGTACAACGCATCCGTGCGGCGCATCGGCCCGACCCTGGCGCGGCTGCACGACGCGCATGCCGGCACGGGGGCGGACGCCAAGGAACTGGCCGAGCTCGACCATGACGTGCAGGCCAAGCTGGCCGAGATGGAGTCCCTGGTGCGCATGCGCCGTGAGGGCAAGGAGGATGCCTGGCGTTTCGTGCTGATGTCCGACGAGGGCAAGCAGCGCATGGACGCCGTCCGCGCCGAGGTGGACGGCATGATCGCCGCGTCGGCGGCACGCATCGAAGCCGGCCAGGCGCAGGTCCGCCGCTCGCTGGCGTATGCCCGTGCCGGCATCGCTTTCGTCGCGGTCGCGGCGCTGGTGGCGTTCGCGCTGTACCTGCGCCAGACCACCGCGCTGAAGGCCATCGACCAGCAGCAGCAGCTCGCCTTGCAGCAGGAAAGGGACCTGCTGGAACACCAGGTGCGTGACCGCACCGCGGCGCTGTCGGAACTGGCCACCCACCTGCAGCAAGTGCGCGAGGACGAACGCGGCCACCTGGCCCGCGAACTGCACGACGAACTGGGCGCCCTGCTCACCGCGGCCAAGCTGGACGTGGCGCGGCTGAAGTCGCGCCTGGGCACGCAGCCGCCGCCGGAAGCCGCCCAGCGCCTGCAGCACCTGGTGGACACCCTCAACAGCGGCATCGCGCTGAAGCGCCGCATCATCGAAGACCTGCGGCCCTCCTCGCTGGCCAACCTGGGCCTCACCGCCTCGCTGGAGATCCTGGCGCGCGAGTTCTCCGAACGCTCCGGCGTGCACGTGGCCACCGAGCTGGAAGCGGTGCAGCTGGACGAAGCGCACCAGCTCACCGTCTACCGCCTGGTGCAGGAATCGCTGACCAACGTGGCCAAGTACGCGAAGGCCCGGCAGGCCCGCATCCGCGTGCAGCCCCAGGGCGCCGACGTCGCCGTCAGCGTGCGCGACGACGGCCAGGGATTCGACGCCGCGCGCGTGAAGCCCTCCACCCATGGACTGGCCGGCATGCGGCACAGAGTCGAGGCGGCGGGCGGGCGGTTCTCGATCAGCACCCGTCCCGGCGGCGGCACCGAGGTGGCCGCCATCCTGCCGATGCGCTCGCCCCACGCCTGACAAGGCCGCGCGCCGCTGTCGGCGGCTTCCTACAAACCAGCCCCGCCGCAACCGACATGCGGTCACGCCTGCGGCTGATCAGCCAGGCGGCGCGCCGCCGCGTACGCTGGCCTTCTCGAAACGCGCTTGCCCGCGCGCCTCGAAAAACGCCCGCGCGCGCCGCGCGCACCACAAACGAACCAGAGGACAAACATGGCCCAAGACACCCTCACGGCGCGCGCAGGCGCGGCCGCCCACTCCCTTGCCGACGACGCGATGGACCGCGTGCGCGATCTGCGCTCCAGCGCGCAGGACTACGCCAACCGCGGCATGAGCGCCGTCGGCGACGGCGCCCAGGTCGCGCGCGACCGCCTCGGCCGCTACGCCAACGCCACCGGCCGCTACGTCACCGAAGAACCGGTGAAGACCGCCCTGATCGCCGCCGCCGTCGGCGCCGCCATCGCGGCCATCGTCATGGTGGCGCGCAGCCGCCGCGACCGCTACTACTACTGATCCCCGGCCCGTCATGGCGATCGTCCATCCGATCTTCTCGGTGCTGGTGAGCCGGCCCGAACTGGTCATGGAGCACGTGGCCGGCTACGCCGCGCTCGCGCAGGAGGAAGCTTCCTCCGTCGGCGCCGAGGTGGCGAAGCGGGCGATCGCGTGGGCCGCCTGCGCGCTCTGCGCGCTGGTGTTCCTGATCTTCGCCGGTATGGCGGTGATGCTGGGCGCGGTGCACGAGGCGTTCCATTGGACGCTCGTCGTGGTGCCCGCCGTGCCGCTGGCCGCCGCGCTGGCGGCCTTCGGCATCGCGCGGCAGAAGCTGCCGGCCCGGGCTTTCGCCGAACTGCGCGCGCAACTGGATGCCGACGCGCAGGTGCTGCGCACCCTGGGAGGGCGCCCGTGAGCGCGGGCGGCGACCGGCTCGAGCGCAGCCGCCTGGCGATCCTGGAGCACGTCCACCGCAAGGAGCGGCACCGCCACGGCGGCGACGCCCACGTGCATGCGGACGAAGGCGAAAGCACGTGGCGCGCGCACCGGCGCCAGCACCGCCCCGGGGCGGGCGGCTGGCTGGAAACCGCGCGGCACGTGCTGAGCGACTGGTGGCGCTACCACCCGGCGCACATGGCCGTGGACGTCGCCCGGCCGCTGCTGTCCTCGTACGCGCGCCGCCAGCCCGCGCAGTACGTGGGCTTCGCGGCGCTGGCCGGCGCGGGGTTGTTCATGCTCCGGCCGTGGAAGCTGATCTCCGTCACCGGCGTGCTGGTGGCGCTGCTGAAATCGCCGCAGGTCGCGGCCCTGGTGATGCAGGCGATGTCGGCCTCGCAGAACCCGCGCGACGACCCGCCGCTGGACTGAAAAAAGACGCGGACTGGCGGGGTGGTGCGGCCCGCCGGCGAGCGAAGGGAGCCCGCACTGGAAACCGAATCGGGAGCAGAGAGATGAACAAGTACGCACGAGCCCTCGCAATCGCCGCCCTGGCCGCCGCCACGCTGGCCGGCACGGGCTGCGCCGTGATGCGCGGCCAGGAAACGGCGGGCGCCTACGTCGACGACACGGCCACCACCACCGCGGTGAAGACCAAGTTCGTGGAAGACAAGACGGTGGACGCCGCCTCCATCAAGGTCGAGACCCTGAACGGCACGGTGCAGCTGTCCGGCTTCGCCAAGTCGAACGCGGAGAAGGCCCAGGCCGAATACCTCGCACGCAACACCAAGGGCGTGCGCGCGGTGAAGAACGACATCGCGGTCCGCCCGTAAGACCCCTGGGGACCCGCCGCCGCTCGCGCCGGCGGGTCCGCCTCCAGATCCAGGCGAGCCATGCAAACCTTCCGCTGCGACCACTGCGGGCAGCCGCTCTTTTTCGAGAACGTGCAATGCCTGCGCTGCGGCAGCGCGCTGGCGTTCCTGCCGGACCGCCTGGCGCTGTGCGCGATCGAGCCCGCGCCCGGCCAGCCCGGGGGCACGTGGCAGCGAAAGCGGCCCAGGCGGCGCCGGCCAGCCAGGCACTTCTACCGCCTCTGCCACAACCACACCGACCATCAGGCCTGCAACTTCGCCGTGCCGGTGGACGACCCGAATCCGTACTGCGCTTCGTGCCGGCAGACGCGCGTGCTGCCCGACCTGTCGGTGCCGGGCAACGTGGACCGCTGGTACAGGATCGAGATCGCCAAGCGGCGGCTGTTCTACACGCTCGCGCGCCTGGGCCTGGTGAACGTGTGCCCGCCGCCGGGCGTGCAGGACGGCCCCGTCTTCGAGTTCCTGGCCGACATGCCGGGCCAGATGGTGACGACCGGCCACGCCAACGGGCTCATCACGCTGAACGTCGCCGAAGCCGACGACGCCGAGCGCGTGAAGCGCCGCGTGGAGATGCGCGAGCCCTACCGCACCCTGCTCGGCCACCTGCGTCACGAGTCGGGCCACTACTACTGGGACCGGCTGGTGGACGAGGAAGGCCGCGTGGACGAATTCCGCAGGGTCTTCGGCGACGAGTCCATCGACTACGCGCAGTCGCTGCAGCGGCACTACGCCGGCGGCGCGCCCGCGGACTGGCAGCAGCGCTTCGTCAGCGCCTATGCGACCTCGCATCCGTGGGAAGACTGGGCCGAAACCTGGGCGCACTACCTGCACATGGTCGATCTGCTGGAGACCGCCGCCTCGTACAACACCCGCGTCGAAGTGCCGGGCGAGGAAGGCGACGAGGTGGAAGACCCGTTCGAGCACAGCGAGGTGGACTTCGACCGGCTGGTGGACCAGTGGGTGCCGGTCACGCTGCTGGTGAACAGCCTCAACCGCAGCCTCGGCCAGGAAGACGCCTACCCGTTCGCGCTGACCAGCGAGTCGCTGCAGAAGCTGCGCTTCGTGCACGACGTGATCCACAGCCCCGGGGGCAAGCAGCACCCGGCAGCGCCGGCGGCGTCCGCGATGGAACAGCCGGAACCCGCGGCACGGCCTCAGGGCCCACCGGCGGCCTGATCCGCCGGCTCAGCCAGTGGTGAGCGTCAGCTGGTCGTTCACCGACCGCACGTCCTTCACCGTCTTGGCCACTTCGGTGATGCGCGCGCGCGTGGCGGCTGTCGCCACCGCGCCGCTGAGCGTGACCACGCCATCCTGGGTATCGACGTCGATGCGCACGCCGCGCAGGTCGTTCTCGGCCGCCAAAGCCTGGTTGACCCGCGCCGTGATCTGCGCATCGGCCGCGCGGCTGGATGCGGCCGGCGTGCCCGCGCCGCGCGTGTCGGGACCGGAGCCCATCGCCGACGTCGCGGGCTCGGATGTGGAAGTGGACGGCGCCGCCCCGCCCGGGTTGGCGTCGGCGACGGCCGTGCTGTCGCCCGGCGTGGCGCCGGTCGCGGCCGTGGCCTCGCGCGCTTCCTGCCGGGCTCCGGCGGTGGCGCCCTTGGCACGCGCCACGCCGTCTTCGACGCGCTCGGTGCGCTGGTCCAGGTTGTCGCCGCACGCGGCAAGCGCGGCCGTGACGGCCAAGGCCAGCAGGGAGAGCCGGAACATCTTCATCGCAAGTCCTCCGAAGGCTCGCGGCGTGCGCGGCCCGATGAGGGCCACTCTACGGAAGCGCACCCGCCACCGCGCTGCGGCATGGCCGCGAGCGCCTGTAGGACCGCTCGGGCAGCGGCTCAGCGGGCGGCGCGCTGCTCGTCCTTCTCCATGTCGCGCAGGATGCGATCCAGCCGTTGCGACAGCTGCTCGGTCGACAGCTTCTCGCGGAAGCGCTCCACCATCAGCGGCAGGCTCATCGGGCTGGGGTGACGCAGCGGCACGTGCACCAGCTCCCGCGAGTTGATGCGCTCCAGCGTGGCGCGCAGGCGCGACAGCTCCAGCTCCTGGTTCAGCACCTCCTGTTCGGCCTGCGACAGCAGCAGGTTGCCGCGGTCGTACTTGCGGAACACCTCGAAGAACAGCCCGCTGGACGCCTGCAGCTGCCGCAGGCTCTTGGGCTGGCCGGGGTAGCCGGTGAACACCAGCCCGGCCACGCGCGCGATTTCGCGGAAACGCCGCTGCGCCAGTTCCGAGGAGTTGAGCGACTCCAGCACGTCGTGCAGCAGGTTCCCGGTGGTGAACACACCGAGGTCCAGCACGGACGCCAGGTCGAACTCGTCCGCGCTCACCAGCTCGAAGCCGTAGTCGTTCACCGACAGGCTGAAGGTGTTCGGCTTCTCGCGCGCCAGCCGCCACGCCAGCAGGCTGGCCAGCCCCAGGTGCACGTGGCGGCCCGCGAACGGGTGCACGTACAGGTGGAAGCCTTCGCGCGAGCGGAAAGTCTCCACCAGCACCGTGTCCGGCGTGGGAATCCGCGACAGCCGCGCCTGCGTCTCCAGCATCGGCCGCGCGGCCTTCAGCTCGGGCTGCGTGTAGCGGCCCGCGGCGGCGGCCTGCATCATTTCCAGCACCGCGTCGCCCATCTCGGTGGACAGCGCCATCTTGCTGCCGCCCCAGGTGGTGACGATGCCCTTGCTCTTCGCCGCCTTGCGCACGTACGCGGCCATCTCCTGCACCCGCACGAACTCCAGCAGCCGGCCGGCGAAGTAGAAGCAGTCGCCCTTGCGCAGCCGCGCGATGAAGCCTTCCTCGATGGTGCCCAGCGTGCCGCCGCTCATCCACTTCACCTGCATCGCCGCGTCGCTGACGATGGTGCCCACCGACATGCGGTGGCGCCGCGCGATGCCGCGGTCCGGCACGCGCCACGCACCGTCTTCATCCTGCTTGATGCGGTGGTAGTCGGGATAGGCCGAGAGGCTTTCGCCGCCACGCTCGCAGAACGCCACGCACCAGTCGAACTCGGCGCGGGTGAGCTGACGGTACGACCAGGCGGTGCGCACTTCTTCGAACAGGCTGTCGGCGAAGAAGCCGCCGCCCAGCGCGACGGTCACCAGGTGCTGCACCAGCACGTCGAGCGGCTTGGATGGCGGATCGCGCTTCTCGACCCGGCCCTCTTTCGCGGCGGCGCGCGCAGCCGCCGATTCGATGAGTTCCATCGTGTTGGTCGGCACCAGCGTGATGCGGCTGTCGCGCCCCGGCGCATGCCCGCTGCGGCCCGCGCGCTGCAGCATGCGCGCGACCGCCTTGGCCGAGCCGATCTGCAGCACGCGCTCCACCGGCAGGAAGTCCACGCCCAGGTCCAGCGAAGAGGTCGCCACCACCGCGCGCAGCGTGCCTTCCTTCAGGCCGCGCTCCACCCAGTCGCGCGTGCCGCGGTCCAGCGAGCCGTGGTGCAGCGCGATGGTGCCCGCCCACTCGGGCCGCTCTTCCAGCAGCAGCTGGTACCAGATCTCCGCCTGCGAGCGCACGTTGGTGAAGACCAGCGTCGTGCCCGACCTGTCGATCTCCTCCACGACGGGCAGCTGCATCTGCCGGCCCAGGTGGCCCGCCCACGAGTAGCGGCCCGGGTCCTTGGGGATCAGCGTGTCGATGACCAGCTTCTTGTCGATGCGGCCGCGCACCAGCGCGGGCTCGGGCTGCAGGCCTTCGCCGCACAGCACGTGCATCGCTTCCTCGAGGTTGCCCAGCGTCGCGGACAAGCCCCAGGTGACGAGGCCCGGGTTCAGCCGCCGCAGCCGCGCCAGCGCCAGCTGCGCCTGCACGCCGCGCTTGCTGCCGATCAGCTCGTGCCATTCATCGACGACCACGTACTCGATGCCGGCCAGCTCTTCGCGGCTGTTCTCGCGCGTGAGCATCAGGCTGAGGGACTCGGG
Organism: Ramlibacter humi; assembly: GCF_004681975.1. Classification (GTDB taxonomy): domain Bacteria; phylum Pseudomonadota; class Gammaproteobacteria; order Burkholderiales; family Burkholderiaceae_C; genus Ramlibacter; species Ramlibacter humi. Next base: position 504,554 of record NZ_SMLK01000002.1, on the reverse strand, counting down.
CGTGGTGACCAGCACGGTGGGAAAGCGCCGGTCCTGCCGCGCGCGCTCCGCGCTGCCGGTATCGCCGGTGCGCTGGCCGATGGTCCACGCGGGCGCCAGTGCGGTGAGCGGCAACGTGAGCGCGCGCGTGGTGTCCGACGCCAGCGCGCGCATCGGGGTGAGCCACAGCACGCGAAGCGGCTCGGCCGTGCGCCCGGGCGGGTGCCGCTTGACCAGCGCCTGCAGCATGCCGAGCCACACCGCGTACGTCTTGCCCGCACCGGTGGTGGCGTGCAGCAGGCCGCTGCGGCCTTGCGCCACCGACTTCCACACTTCGCGCTGGAACGCGAAGGCTTTCCAGCCCCGGCTGTCGAACCACTCGCGGGCCGTCTTCATCCGAGCGCCCGGCGCGTGCGCCCCCGCCTGCGATCCGCCTTGGGCAACGCCGCCGCGGCCTGGTGCAATTCATCGGCACGCGACTGCAGGCGATCGAGCGCGGCCTGCAGCGCCGCCGCCTCGCCCTCGTCCAGGACGGCCAGCAGGTCGCGGTTGACCGCGGCCACTTGCGGGAACAGTTCGTCGTGCAGGGACTGGCCCGCCGGCGTGAGCGACAGGCGCACCTGCCGGCGATCGCCGGGCCCCGCTTCGCGCCGCACCAGCCGCTTGGCGACCAGCGACGTGATGGCGCGCGAGGTGCGCGCGCGGTCCAACTGCGCGCGCAGCGCGAGTTCGGACGACGACAGCATGCCCGGCTGTTCGGCCAGCAGCGACAGCACGCGCCATTCGCGCCGCGTGATGCCGTAGCGGCCTTCGCACAGGCGGATGACCGCGTGGCCGCCGGTGGCCAGCAGCCGGCTCAGCCGGTAGAGCAGCAGGTCGTCCAGCCGCCGCGGTGCGCGAAGGCGGGCGGGCGGCCTAGGGTTAACGCGGGGCATGGTTGATTTGATCAATCGATTGTCGCCCCACCAGAATGGCCTGTTTCGGCCCTCGGAGACAGGTCCATGAAAAGAAGAACGCTGGCGCTCGGGTTCGGCGCCCTGCCCCTCGCTCGCCTCGCCGCCGCGCAGGCCCTGGACGGACCGCTGCGCATCGTGGTGCCGTACCCGCCGGGCGGCGCCACCGACAAGGTGGCCCGCATCGTCGGCGACAAGCTGCAGTCCAGCCTGGGCGTGCCGGTGGTGGTGGACAACCGCACCGGCGCCGGCGGCCGCCTGGCAGCGCAGCAGTTGAAGGGCTCGCCCGCGAACCAGAACGCCATCCTCATCGCCAACCCGGCCGTGATGTTCGTCGCGCCGCTGGTGTTCAGGGACGCGGGCTACGACCCGGAGAAGGACTTCGTGCCGCTGTCGGTGGTGAACGACTACGAGTTCGGCCTGGCGGTCGCTTCGGCCGTGCCGGTGCGCGAGCTCAACCACCTCATCGCGTGGCTGCGCGCGAATCCCGAGAAGGCCAACTTCGGCGTGCCGGCCACGGGCAGCCTGCCGCACTTCTTCGCGCTGATGACGGGCGAGAAGGCCGGCGTGAAGGCGCAGGTGGTGGGCTACCGCGGCTCGGCGCCGCTGGTGAGCGACCTCATCGGCGGGCAGGTGCCCGTGGCCTTCGACACGCTGGAGACGCAGCTGCCGCACCACGACGCGGGCAAGCTGCGCGTGCTGGCCAGCTCGGGCGCGAAGCGCTCCCCCTGGTCGCCCGGCGTGCCGACGTTCAAGGAGTCGGGCCTGGACCTGGTGGCCACCGGCTGGAACGCGTTCTTCGCGCCCGCCACGATGCCGGCCGACCGCATCGAGAAGATCTCGCAAGCCATCCAGGCCGCCATGCGCGACCCCGACACGCAGCGCAAGTTCACGGACGGCAAGCTCACGCCCGTGGTGAGCACGCGCGTCCAGAGCGAAGCGCTGCTGAAGGCCTACCGCGCGCAATGGACGCCGATCGTCCGCCAGTCCGGCTACCAGCCCTGAACCCGACGGAGTGACCATGAAGCGAATCCTCGCCACCGCCCTCGCCATCGCCGCGTCCGCCGCGATCGCACAGACGACCACTGCTTCGACAAGCTCAGGACAGGCCACTTCGACGGGCTCAGGACAGGCCTGGCCGGCGAAGCCCGTCAGGCTGCTGGTCGGTTCGCCCCCGGGCGGCCCCTCCGACATCACGGCCCGCACTTTCGGCGACCAGATCACCAAGCGCACCGGGCAACCCGTGGTGGTGGAGAACCGGCCGGGCGCCGGCAACAACCTCGCCGCAGGCGTGGCCGCCAAGGCCGACCCCGACGGCTACACGCTGGTGCTCAGTCCCGACACGGTGCTCACCGTCAACCCGCTGGTGTACGGCACGCAAGGCTTCGACGCGCGCAAGGACCTGCTGTCCATCTCCGTGCTCGCCAGCTTCTCGCAGATGCTGGTGTGCCATCCGTCGGTAGGTGTCTCGACGGCGGCGGAGCTGGTCGCCAAGGCGAAGACGGCGCAGATGAACTACGCGTCGGGCGGCCCCGGCGTGCCGGGCCACCTGGCCGCGGAGATGTTCCTGCAGGCTTCGGGCGCGAAGATGCAGCACGTGCCTTACCGCGGTCCCGCGCCCGCCACGCAAGCCGTGCTGGCCGGGGAAGTGGCCTGCGGCTTCCTCGCGACCCCGACCGTGGTGCCGCACGTGAAGGCCGGCAAGCTGAAGGCGCTGGCCGTGTCGTCTTCCACACCGTCACCGTTGGCGCCCGACGTGCCCACGCTGGCGAAGGCGCTGAACCAGCCCGACCTCGACGCCAGCTTCCGGCTGGTGCTGCAGACGGCCGCCGGCACGCCGCCCGCCGTGGTGGCGCAGATCGAGAAGCTCTCGGCGGCCATCATGCAGGACCCCGACGTGAAGGCGAAGCTGCAGACCTACGACCTCGTGGGCATCGGCAGCACCTCGGCGCAGGCGCAGAAGGTGATGGGCGGCGAGATCGCGCGCTGGGAACCGCTGGTGAAGCGGCTGGGCCTGAAAGCCGACTGAGGAACCGCGCCATGCAACGCCGACCGCTTCTCCTTGCCTGCGCCCTGGCCGTCGCCGCCGGGTCCGCGTTCGCGCAGGACGCCTGGCCCTCGCGCCCGGTGAAATTCGTCGTCAACTTTCCCGCCGGCGGACCGCTGGACGTGCTGGCCCGCTCGGTGGCCGACGCCCTGCAGAAGGAGCTGAAGCAGCCGTTCGTGGTGGAGAACAAGGCCGGTGCCGGCGGCAACATCGGCGCCGACGCCGTGGCCAAGGCGCCGGGCGACGGCTACACGGTGCTGTGGACCATCGACTCGACGGTCAGCGTCAACCCGCACATCTACAAGGCCGCCGGCTTCAAGCCGCCGGAATTGCGGCCGCTGGTCATCGCCAGTTCGTCGGGCCTGCTGATCGGCGTCAACCCGTCGAACGGGTTCAAGACCCTGAACGATCTCGTCACGGCCGGCAAGGCCAAGGGCGTGACGTTCAGCAGCGCCGGCAGCGGCAGCCCCGGCCACCTGGCCGCCGAGATGGCCACCGAAGCCACCGGCATGAAAGTCACGCATGTGCCTTACAAGGGCAACGCGCCCGCCGTCACGGCGGTGCTGTCGGGCGAAGTGACGGGCGGCGTGCTGGCCACGCCCGGCATGCTGCCGCACGTGAAGGCGGGCAAGGTCACGGCACTGGCCGTCACCAGCCGCCAGCGGTCCAAGCTGGCGCCGGACGTGCCCACCGTGCGCGAAGCCGGCTTGCCGCAGCTGGAGCAGGAGGTGCTGTACCTCGCCATGCTGCCCGCGTCCACGCCGGAGCCGCTGGCGCAGTCCATCCAGAAGGCCGTGGCCGCCGCGGTGGCGCGGCCCGAGGTCCGCAACCAGCTGGACAACCTGGACATGCACTACGAAGGCGACGCGGGTGCCGCGGCGGCCAGGCGGCTGGCGGACCTGTCGGACCGCTACGGAAAAGTGATCCGTGCCACCGGCATGAAAGTGGAATGACCGTGACCTCGAAACGACCCAACATCATCTTCATCGTCGCCGACGACCTGGGCTTCGCCGACCTGGGCTGCTACGGCGGCCGCGACGCGGACTTCGGCCCGGTGTCGCCGGTGCTCGACTCGCTGGCCGCCGATGGCCTGAAGTTCACGCAAGGCTATTCCAACTCGCCGGTGTGCTCGCCCACGCGATTCGCGCTGATGACGGCGCGCTACCAGTACCGCCTGCGCGGCGCGGCGGAAGAGCCGATCAACAGCAAGAGCAAGGGCAGCACCACGCTGGGCCTGCCGCCCGAACACCCCACCCTGCCTTCGCTGCTGCGCGGCGCGGGCTACCGCACGGCGCTGATCGGCAAGTGGCACCTGGGCTACCCGCCGGCGTTCAGCCCGCTGAAGTCCGGCTACGAAGAGTTCTTCGGCCCCATGTCGGGCGGGGTGGACTACTTCAGCCACTGCAGCAACAACGGCACGCACGACCTGTACTTCGGCGACGAGGAGAAGCACGAAGAGGGCTACCTCACCGACCTGATCTCCCACCGCGCCGTGGACTACGTCGGGCGCATGGCCAAGGGCGACGCACCGTTCTTCCTGAGCCTGCACTACACCGCGCCGCACTGGCCCTGGGAAACGCGCGACGACGCGCACCTGGCCGCGGAGGTGAAGGACAACCTGTTCCACCTGCACGGCGGCAACATCCACACCTACCGCCGCATGATCCACCACATGGACGAAGGCATCGGCTGGCTGATGGCGGCGCTGAAGAAGCACGGGATGGACCGCGACACGCTCGTCGTCTTCACCAGCGACAACGGCGGCGAGCGCTTCTCCGACAACTGGCCGCTGGTGGGCGGCAAGATGGACTTGACCGAAGGCGGCATCCGCGTGCCCTGGATCGCGCACTGGCCCGCGGCCATCGCGCCGGGCGGCGTGACCGGCCAGCAGTGCATGACCATGGACTGGTCGGCCACCATGCTGGAAGCGGCCGGCGTGGCCGCGAATCCCGCGTACCCGCTGGACGGCGTGTCGCTGCTCGACGTGCTGAAGCAGCCCTCGCGCACGTTCAAGCGGGCGTTGTACTGGCGCATGAACCACCGCGGCCAGCGCGCCATGCGCGACGGCGACTGGAAGTACCTGCGCGTGGACGGCCACGACTACCTGTTCAACCTGCCCGCCGACGAGCGCGAGCGGGCCAACCACGCGGGGCGCGACCCGGCGCGGCTGGCGCGCATGCGTGACGACTGGGAGGCGTGGAACACCACCATGCCGGCGATCCCGGAAGACGCGACGGTGAGCCTGGGGTACGGCGCGAAGGACATGCCGCAGCGGTGAGACAAGGTCCAGGAGGCGGATACCGGCTTTCGCCGGGATGACATGGCTCTTGTCATGGCGGGCTTGACCCGCCATCCACCACCGGAAGGCCGGATCCGCGCATTGTTGCTCCTCGCGTAAGCTCAGCCCATGCGCGACTTCTCCCGCCGGTTCCCTTTCCTTCGCTGGCCGCGCCCCACGACGGCCCTGTTGCACGGCGAGGTCGTCGCCGCCCTCACGGTGGCGGTGGTGATGATCCCGCAATCGGTCGCGTACTCGAGCCTCGCGGGCATGCCCCTCGTGACGGGCCTCTATGCCACCTTCCTGCCGATGCTCGCGGCAGTGCTGTTCAGCAGCTCCACGCGCCTTTCCGTCGGTCCCTCGGCGCTGACCAGCGTGCTGGTGGGCGCATCCCTGTTGGGCCATGGCGCGGCGCAGGGCTCGCCGGAGTGGGTGGCGATGGCCGTGTGGCTGGCGCTGCTGGCCGGCGCGATGCAGATCGCGGTGGGCGCGAGTGGTTCCGCGTGGGTGCTGAACCTGGTGAGCTCGCCCATCCTCACCGGCTTCAGCCAGGCCGCGGCGGTGCTGATCATCGCTTCGCAGTTGCCGGCACTGATCGGGCTGAAAGGCCCGCTTTCTTCGCTGCTGCACGGCCCCAGCTTCGACCTGGAAGCGCTGGCGTACGGCTTCGCGTGCGTGGTGCTGTTCGAGATGGGCAAGCGGCTGTTCCCGAAAGTACCCATCGTGCTGCTGGCGCTGATCGGCGCGGGCGTCATCAGCTGGCTGACCGGCTACGCGTCGCGCGGCCGCGTGGTCGGCGAACTGCCGGCGGGCCTGCCGATGCCGTACTGGCCGGGCTTCCCCGGCTGGGAGAACTTCAGCGCCCTGATCGCGCCCGCCGTGGTCATCGCGCTGGTGAGTTCGCTGGAGATGGCGTCCAGCGCCAAGATCGAGAGCCAGAAGGACGGCAAGCGCTGGGACGCCAACCAGGACCTGGTGGGCCAGGGCGTGGGCAAGCTCGCCTCGGCGCTGAGCGGCGCTTTCCCCACCAGCACGTCGTTCTCGCGCTCGGCCATCACGCTGTACGCGGGCGCGAAGACCGGCTGGGCGACGGTGTCCGCGACGGTGATCGTGATGGTGGTGCTGCTGTTCCTCACGCCCGCGCTGTATTACGTACCGCTGTCGGCGCTGTCCGCGGTGGTGGTCACGGCGGTGGCGGGCCTGCTGAAGCCGCGCGTGTTCGCGGCGCTGTGGCAGGTCGATCGCGTCGAAGCCGCGACGGCGGGCCTCACGTCCATCATCACCATCGTGGCCACGCCGCGCATCTACTGGGGCGTGCTGGCGGGCGTGGTGGCGGGCCTGGCGCACTTCCTGTACCTGCGGCTGCACCCGCGCATCATCGAGGTGGGCCTGCACCCGGACGGCAGCCTGCGCGACCGCCACCTGTGGACCCTGGCGCCGCTGGCGCCGCACACCTACGCGCTGCGCATGGACGCGGAGCTGGATTTCGCTTCGGCCACCTCGTTCGAGCGCGCCGTCGTCGAGCACCTGGCCGCTCACCCGGATACGCAGCACGTCTGCCTGTTCACGCACCCGATCAACCGCGTGGACGCCACCGGCGTGGAAGTGTTCGGCGCCATCCGCCGCATGCTGCAGGCACGCGGCATCACGCTGCACGTCAGCGGCATCAAGCTGCCGGTGGAACGCGTGCTGCGCAAGGCGGGCGAACTGCAGGAAGGGCCGCTGCTGCGCATGTACCGCACCGACCAGGAAGCGCTGGCGGCGCTGGCGCAGGTCATGCCCTGAAGGCGAAGTGCTTGCTGCCCAGGTAGTTGAACGCCATCGCCACGATGGAAGCGATGGCGAAGGGCACCAGCGGCTGCGTCGCCATCGCCGATGAAGCCAGCACGCAACTGGTGTAGATGCCGAAGTTGATGCTGGTGCCCACCAGGCTCACGGCCACGTAGCGCGCCAGGCTGCCCAGCAGGCTCCCGTGGTCCTGGCCGCGGAAAGTGATCTCGCGATTGAGCCACCAGGTCGCCAGCACAGCGGCCGGGAAAGACACCAGCCGCGCGGTGATCGGTCCCCAGCCCGCCCACACCAGCAGTTGCAGCAGGCCGCCGTCCACCAGGAAGCCGGCGCCGCCCACCAGGCCGAAGCGCAGCACCGGCGGCAACACTTGCAGTCGATGTGCCAGCGTCGTCATACGAAGCCCCGGAAGTCGGCCAGCCGCGCGAGCGTGCCCAGAAGCACCACGGCACCGACGATGGCTGCGCACGCGAGCAGCGGGCCGCGGCGCTCGCGCCACTGGCGCAGCAGCGCGGGCAGCACCACGGTGCTGGCCACCAGCACCGCGAGCAGCGACCAGTAGTGGTAGCGCATGTCCGTCGCCACGCCGATCAGCAGGTACGCGCCGGAGTAGCCCAGGGCCGACACCGCCAGCGTGCGCGCCGCCACGACGCCGGTCACCGCGGCTTCGTGGCGCAGCAGGAACAGCAGGCAGGCCGCCCACGCCAGCCAGGTGACCGGCCAGATGGCGAAATTCTTGCGCACGATGTCCAGCTTCACGTCGCGCTCGGTCACCACTTCCAGCGGCTTGACCGCGGGATCGTCGGTGCGGTATTCGGGCGTCAGGCGCACGTGCTTGGACGGCACCAGGAACAGCAGCGCGGAATTGAAGTGCTTCAGGCGATGCTCCGCGTACGCGAGCGGATGGTGCGCGATCGTCGTGAGCCATTGCGCAGCCAGGCCCTCCGGCAGCGTGGGCGTGTCGGCATCGGGCCGGTGCACCTTGGCCGCGCAGCGTCCCCATTGGCTGATGCTGTCCCACCAGTAGGGCGAGTAGCAGGCGCGCAGTTCGTCCGCGCGAAAAGTGGCGCGCGGCTCCATCAGCGAAGGATCGCCCGAGTGCACCGCGATGCCCATCAGGTCGAACAGGAACAGCGACTGGACCGCGTTCTCCTGCTTGGGCTGGAACAGCACGCGGTTGGCGAGCATGCCCGCGGGCAGCGCCATGACGGCGACGACCACGGCCGCGACCATCAGGCGCGCGCTGTGCAGCCACGAGCGCGGCGCCAGCGCGAACAGCAGCAGCGGGCCCAGGCCGAACACCGCGTTGGTCCGCACCATCGTCCCGTAGAACAGCAGCACGGCCATGCAGATGGCGGCTGCCACCGGGATGCGGCGCCGCTGCACTCGGAACCAGTACAGCGCGCCGGCGGCCGCGAGCCAGCTCACCGCCATGCCGACGTCCTTCACCACCTGCGCGTTCACGTAGAGGAAAGGCGGGAAGGCGCCGGCGAGCGCAACCGCGAAGGCCAGTTTGGGCCAGCCGATGCGGCGCAGGCCGTCGGCGAAGAGCCCGAAGCCGGTCCAGTACAGCGCCAGGTGCAGCAGCAGGAACGGCCCCGGCCCGTCGTGCAGGTAGCGCAGCCACGACCACAGCCACGCCATGATGGGCGGATGCCAGTCGCCGTAGTGGCCGTTCACCGCCTGCCGGTACTGCGCCACCGAGTCGTTGTTCATCACGCCCGGGAAATGCAGCGCGGCGTTGGCGGCGAACAGCGCGCCCATCAGCGCGGCGAGCAGCCAGCCGCTCAGTACCAGGCTGCCGGCGAACGGCCGCGCGGGGCGGCGCCAGGCGAACAGGAAATCGGAATCGGTCTGCATCGCGATGCGTTCGTCAGGACAGGACCAGCGGCACGCCGGGTAAGGTGACGTCGTCGTGGTTCGCCGCGTAGCGTTGCAGTTGCGCGGCGGGCTTGGCGCGGGCCGTGCGCCAGCTCGGCGCGGGGATGTCCAGGTAAGCCAGGCGCTTCATCTCGCGGCGCGAGTGCGTCACCGTGTCCAGCACCAGGCCGGACATCATCGACAGCACCGCCACCAGCATGATGCCCACCGACAACACCGCGGTCGGCAGCCTCGTCACGAGCCCGGTGAAGAAGAATTCGGTGAGGATCGGGCCCGCGAGGCCCACCGACAGCAAGGCCAGCAAAACGGCCGCGCAGCTGAAGAACATCAGCGGCCGCTCTTCCTTCACCAGCAGCCCGATCATGCGCAGGATGCGCAGGCCGTCGCGGATGGTGTTCAGCTTGGAGGTCGAGCCTTCCGGGCGGTCCTTGTAACGGGTGGGCAGCTCGGCCGTCTTCATGCGCAGTTCCAGCGCGTGCACCGTGAGCTCGGTCTCGATCTCGAAACCGGCCGAGGTCGCGGGGAACGACTTGACGAAGCGGCGCGAGAACACGCGGTAGCCCGAGAGCATGTCGCCGAAGCGGTTGCCGAAGATCTTCTGCACCAGGCCGGTGAGCAGCCGGTTGCCGAAGCGATGGCCGAAGCGATAGGCCTCCTTGACCTGCGTGACCCGCGCGCCGTTCACCATGTCCAGCTGCTGGTCCAGCAGCGCGCGCACCAGCATCGGCGCGGCCGAGGCGTCGTACGTGTCGTCGCCGTCCACGAGCACGTAAACGTCGGCTTCGACGTCGCTGAACATGCGGCGCATCACGTTGCCCTTGCCCTTGAACGGCTCGTGGCCGACGATGGCGCCCGCGCGCTCCGCCACCTCGGCCGTGCGGTCCGTGGACGCGTTGTCGTAGACGTAGACGCGCGCGTTCGGCAGCGCCCGGCGGAAATCGGTGACCACGCGGCCGATCGCCACTTCCTCGTTGTAGCAAGGGATGATGACGGCGATGTCGGCGCTGTCGAGTTCGTTCAGCATGTGCAAAAGCTCCCTTCGCGGCGCGCAGGGCTGCCGCTTCGGAAACCATGCTAGGGAGGCTACGGCCGGGCAGCGGATGGCACAGCCCTTTCGGGCCAGGGCTCGATGGGACTTTTGCCCAGCCTCAGGCGGAGACGATCCAGCCTTCCAGCGGGTCCAGCGTCTGCGGCAGTCCCCAGCGCGGCGGGCCTTCGCGCTGGGCCCAGCCGGCTTGCACCATGCAGAGCACGGCATCGAGTGAATCGCCGCTCGCGTCCGCCACCAGGGCATCGCGTTGCGCGTGCGTGAGCTTCAGCCGCAAGCCCAACCGTGTGCGGCCGGCTTCCAGCGCGTCGAGCAAGTCCTTGCGCGCGATCAGCCTCTCGGGCGTCTGCTTGGCAACGTCGTCGCTCTTGTAGCTGCGCCGGCCGATGAGCTCGCGCGCCAGCAAGCCGGGATAAGCCTCGAGGGCGACGCGTTGCGGATCGCCCGCGTGCAGTCCCGGCAGGTCCACGCCCGCCGCCAGCAGCAACGGCACGGCCGCGTGCAGCATGTACGCCACAGGCGGGTTGACCCACTTCATCGATGGGCTCGACCCGGCGAGTTTGTCGAAAGCGCGGTGCGCGAACTTGCCGCCTGCCGGGCGCGCCGCGGTGAAGGCCGCGAACGTCTCGCGGATTTCGGCACGGCTGAGCTTCGCGTAGTGCTCGATGCATTCGCGCCAGGTGAGCGGCCACCGCAAGTGCTCCACCAGTTCGCGTGGCAAGCCAAAAGGGACATCGAAACCACCGACCCAGCAACCGGGCTCACCCAGCCAGTGGCCGAACTTGGCGAGCGCGTCCAGCGGCGTGAGCCGCTGCAACACGATGCGATCGCCCGCGAGCTGCCCGAAAGCCAGCACGATGGGCTTGCGTTGGGTCGGGCTGCTGGAGAAGTCGCAGCCGACCAGGGTGGCTTGCTCCATGTTCATCCCATCGCCAATGCCATCACGCCAGCCGCGATGAGCGCGGCGCCCGCCAGGCGCAACCAGCGGTCGCCCTCGCCCAGCAGCTGCCCGCCGATGAGGGCCGCGAACAGCATGGACACCTCGCGCGCCGGCGCGACGTGCGACAGCGGCGCCGACTGCATCGCATACAGCACCAGCACGTACGACACCGGGCTGACCATGCCGACGAACAGGATGTACTTGCGCTGGCTGCGCCACGCCGCCGCCAGCCCGGGCAGGTCGTGCGCCGTCATCGGCACGACGATGAGCAGGCGCAGCGCGTTGACCACGTACTCCAGCAGCAGCGGCGACATCAGCATCACCTTCACCGCGTAGCCGTCCACCACGGTGTACGAAGCGATGAAGGCGCCCGTGACGAGGCCGTACGAGATGCCCTTGCGCAGCCGCGCGCGCGCTTCGCGGTCATGCGGCCCGCGCCACAGCCGCGGCCCGCCCGCGATGAGGAACACGCCGGTCACCACGCCCACGATGCCGAAGGCGCCCGCGGCGCTGAGGTGTTCGCCGAACAGCGCGATGGCGCACGCCGAAGACAGCAGCGGGCCGGAGCCGCGCGCGAGCGGGTACACGACCGTGAGATCGGCGCGGCGGTAGCCCCGCAGCAGCGTGAGGTAGTAGACGAGGTGCAGCACGGCACTGGCGGCGATGACCGCCCACTCCCGCCAGCCGAACGACGGCACGTGCTTGACCACCAGCCACACGCCGACGGGCGCCCAGCCGATGGTGAGCACGACGCTGGTGAGCGTGGCGAAGCGCACGTCGCCGCCCGCCTTCTTGGCGGCGATGTTCCAGCTGGCGTGGATCAGTCCGGCGAGGACGACGAGCGCAAGCGCGCCGGGCGGCACGCGCTCAGTTCCGCCCGCAGATGGCGGCGGTGGCGGCCAGGTCTTCCAGCAGCGCGAACGACACCTTGCCGGAGACGGCGTAGGGGTCGAGCTCGGGCTTCTCGGAATACTTCAGCAGCGTGGCGTGGTTGAGCTTGCCCAGGTTGACCTGGCCCATGGACCAGCCGCCGAAGCGCCGCTCGGAGATTTCCTCGAAATGCAGCAGCGCCACGTCCTTGTGGCGCGCGTCCTTCTGGATGGTGCCGAACAGGTCGGACACCTGCAGGCGGCCGCCTTCGATGCACTGCAGGAAGATGCCGTCGCCGTAGCAGAGGATGCCGGTGATGCCGCTCACCGGGTTGTGCTGGCGCGACTGCGCCAGGATGGACTCGATGGCCGCCGGGCCGGCGTCCACGGCGCGCGAGCAGTAAAGCAGGCGGACCAGCATGTCAGTTGCCCCCGTTGCGCTTGGGGATCAGCGCCAGGAATTCGCGCCGCAGCGTGGCGTCCTTCAGGAACACGCCGCGCATGACCGAATTGATCATCTTGCTGTCCATGTCCTTCACGCCGCGCCAGGCCATGCAGTAGTGGCTGGCTTCCATCACGATGGCCAGGCCGTCCGGCTGGGTCTTCTCCATGATGAGGTCGGCCAGCTGCACGACGGCTTCCTCCTGGATCTGCGGCCGGCCCATCACCCACTCGGCCAGCCGCGCGTACTTGGACAGGCCGATGACGTTGGTGTGCTCGTTGGGCATGACGCCGATCCACAGCTTGCCGATGACGGGGCAGAAGTGGTGGCTGCAGGCCGAGCGCACGGTGATCGGGCCGACGATCATCAGCTCGTTCAGGTGCTCGGCGTTGGGGAATTCCGTGATGCTGGGCGCGCGGGAATAACGGCCGCGGAACACCTCGTTCAGGTACATCTTGGCCACGCGCCGGGCGGTGTCGCCGGTGTTGTGGTCGCTTTGCGTGTCGATGACCAGGCTGTCCAGCACGCCCTGCATCTTCACTTCCACTTCGTCCAGCAGCGCCTCGAGTTCGCCCGGCTGGATGAACTCGGAGATGTTGTCGTTGGAATGGAAGCGCTTGCGCGCGGCCAGCAGCCGTTCGCGGATCTTCACCGAGACGGGCGTGCCTTCGTCGGCGGCCGGCTGCAGCTGGTGGGTCGGGTCGGCTTTCATGGGAACTGGCATGGTAACAAATGGCCTATTTCCCCTGTGTTCCGCCTTGTTGCCTTGTTTGAGGCGCCGTCGTGACCGGGACAGGGTGGGGAGGGTCTCCTGCCTCCATGTCCCCCGCCGCCTGAACGGCGTAGCTCCTCCTTGACTTACGGCAGGAGACCCTCCCCACCCTGTCCCTACAACGCGCGATGCTGGAAGGCACTCTTGAGCGGCGGAGGTGCCGGGCCGCTCGGGCGGCCTTGGCGCTCGCGCGATTCCCCATTCTTTGGGTGTCACGCGATCGCCTGGGGCCGCCCGAGCGGCCACGCACCTCCAAGCGCTGTGGCGGCTTTCCAGTTCCGTGCACGGTAGGGTCAGGGGGTGGCAGGCCTCCTGCCGTAAGTCAAGGAGGAGCTGCCGCGTATTAGCGGCGCGGGGGACATGGAGGCAGGAGGCCTGCCACCCCCTGGCCCGGCCACGACACGGACCATCAAGAGAAGGACGACCCGAGCAGCACCTCAAGAGACTGCAACGTATCCGCCTCATGGACCGGCTTGTCGCTCCGGATCCGCAGCATGCGAGGAAACCGCACCGCGATCCCGCTGCGATGGCGCGAGCTGCGGTTGATCCCTTCGAACCCCAGCTCGAACACGAGCGATGGTTTCACGCTGCGCACCGGCCCGAACTTCTCGATGGTGCTGCGGCGGATGATGGCGTCGACCTGCCGGAACTCCTCGTCGGTGAGACCGGAGTACGCCTTCGCGAACGGCACCAGCTGCAGCGCGCCGGGCTGCGGCGGCTCCTTGCGGGCGATGGCTTCGAGGACGGCTTCGGCTTCCGCCGCGTCGGCCGGCGCGCGGTTCCAGACGGCGAAGGTGTAGTCGGTGTAGACCGAGGCGCGGCGGCCGTGGCCGGCCTGCGCGTAGATCAGCACGCAGTCCACGGTCATGGGATCGATCTTCCACTTCCACCACAGGCCGTCGGCCTTGGTGCGGCCCGTGCCGTAGGCGGCGTCCAGGCGCTTGAGCATGAAGCCTTCGACGCCCAGTTCGCGTGAGCGGGCGCGCAGGCAGGCGAAGTCCAGCCAGCTGCCGGCGGACTCCACCGGCGACAGCATGATGCGCGTGCCGGCCAGCAGCGATTCGAGACGCCCGCGCCGCTCGCGTTGCGGACGATCCCGCAAGTCCACGCCGCCTTCCTCCAGCAGGTCGTACGCCATGAACGTCACCGGCGCATCCGCCAGCACCTTCTTCGTCAGCGTCTTGCGGCCGATGCGTTGCTGCAGCAGCGCGAACGGCGCAGGACGGCCGGCCAGCGTCGAGTGGAACGGCGCCGGATCGTCGGGCGCGGGCTCTTGCCACACCAGGATCTCGCCATCCAGCACCGTGCCATCGGGCAGGCCTTGCGCCAGCGCCACGATCTCGGGGAAGCGCTCCGTCACCAGTTCCTCGCCGCGCGACCACACCCACACCTGGCCCTGGCGCTTCACCACCTGGCCGCGGATGCCGTCGTACTTCCACTCCACCTGCCAGTCCGCCACCGGACCGAGGCGCGGTGCGAAAGTCTCGGGCGTGCCATCGAGCTGGTGCGCGAGGAAGAACGGGTACGGCTGGCCCGGGTCCACCAGGCTGTCCATGCCCTCTTCTTCCTGCGCCACCAGCGCGGCGAAGCGTTCAGCCGAAGGCACCACCTTGCCATCGGTGTAGCCCATCATGCGTTGCGCCAGCCGCTTGGCGTCGATGCCGGTGTGGGCGGCCAGCGCGCGCTGCACCAGCAGCTTGCTCACGCCGACCCGGAAGCCGCCGCCGATCAGCTTGGTGAGCAGGAAGCGGCCCTGGTCATCCAGCTCGCGCCACCATGCGCGCACACGCTGCGAGATCTCCTCGGGCGGCAGGCCGCGCAGCGGCAGCAGGCGTTGCTCCACCCACTCGGCCAGGCCCACGTTGGAAGTCTCGGCCGCCTGCGGAAGCACGTGGGCGATGGTCTCGGCCAAGTCGCCCACGGCCTGGTAGCACTCGTCGAACAGCCAGGGCTCGATGCCCGCTTCCTCGCACGCCAGCTGCGCGAGGAGGGTCATGTTCATCACCTGCCGTGGCTTGCCGCCCGCCAGGAAATACACCGCCCACGCCGCATCCGCCGGCGCGGCCGCGGCGAAGTAGCGCTGCAGCGCATCCACCTTGGCGTTGGTGGACGTGGTGGCGTCCAGTTCGGCGAAGAGGCGGGAGAACTGCTTCATGCGGCCGGTTCCTGTGCTGCCGCCGCGTCCGCCTCCACCACGTCGTCGCCGTACTCCGTCTCGAACCCTTCCGCCTCCAGCCCCTGTTCCTGCAGGTAGCGAACCATCACCGGCACGCTGCCGTGCGTGACGATCACGCGCTGCGCACCAGTTGCGCCGATGGCGCCCAGCAGGCCGGGCCAGTCGGCGTGGTCGGAGAGGATGAAGCCGCGGTCGTAGCCGCCGCGGCGGCGCGCGCCGCGCAGCTGCATCCAGCCACTGGCGAAGGCGGTGCTGGTGTCGCCGAAGCGGCGCAGCCAGGTGCTGGCGACGGCACTCGGCGGGCACAGCACCAGCGCGCGGCGCAGGTCGGCGCGGTCCATCACCTCGGTGACCATCTGCGTTTCGGGCAGCGGCACGCCCGCGGCACGGTACGCGTCGTTCAACGGCCGCACCGCGCCGTGCACGACGATGGGCCCGATGCTCGGGTCCACGCCGCTCAGGATGCGCTGCGCCTTGCCGAAGCTGTAGCAGGCCAGCACGCTGGCGCGGCCCGCAAGCACGTTGGCGGACCACCACGCGTTGATGTCCGCGAAGATCTCGTCGTCGGGACGCCAGCGGTAGATGGGCAGGCCGAAGGTCGATTCGGTGATGAAGACGTCGCAGCGCACCGGCTCGAACGGCGCGCACGTGCGGTCCGGCGCCACCTTGTAGTCGCCGCTGGCCACCCACACGCGGCCGGCGTGCTCCAGCCGCACTTGCGCCGAGCCCAGCACGTGGCCCGCCGGGTGCAGCGACAGGCGCACGCCGTGGTGCTCGATCGCCTCGCCATACGGCAGCGTCTGCAGGTGGATGTCACCAAGCCGCGAGCGCAGAACGCCTTCGGCAGGCGCGGCGGCCAAGTAATGCCCGTGGCCGTACCGTGCGTGGTCGGCGTGCGCGTGCGTGATGACGGCGCGCGCCACCGGCCGCCAGGGATCGATGTAGAAATCACCCGGCGGGCAGTACAGCCCTTCGGGCCGCTGGATGACGAGGTCGCCGGGCTGCGCCATGCGCTCACCAGTAGGTGCGCTTGCCCTGCACCGCCAGCGCCAGCCGCATCAGCGCCTGGGCGATGCGTTCCAGAACGCGCTGGCGCAAGGGTCGCTGCGCGTACTGGTCGGCCGCCATGCCCTGCCCTTCCTGCACGGCCTGCAGCAGGCGCGCGCGCAGGGCCTGCGCGAATGCCTCGTCTTCGATCACCACGTTGGCTTCGCGTGCCAGCAGCAGGCTCAGCGGGTCGAGGTTGGACGAGCCTACGGTGGCCCAGCGGCCGTCGATCACCGCCACTTTGGCGTGCAGGAAGCTGGGCGCGTACTCGTGGATGCTCACGCCCGCGCGCAGCAGCGAGCCGTACACCGGCCGCGTGGCGTAGAACTGCATGAAGTATTCGTACCGGCCCTGCAGCAGCAGCACCACCTTTACGCCGCGGCGCGCCGCCAGCTCCAGCGCGCGCCGCATGCGGTGGCCCGGCACGAAGTAGGCGTTGCCGATGATCACCTCTTCGCGCGCGCGGCCGATGGCGCGCAGGTAGGCCCGCTCGATGTCGGCGCGGAAGCGGAAGTTGTCGCGCAGTACCAGCGCGGCGCGGGCCGATTCCGAGGCCGGTTCTTCGGGCGGCGGCGCCGCCCTGCGGCGCACCGTCACCAGCGAGCCGGCCAGCATGTCGTGGCGCAGCTCGCGGAAGGTGCGGCGCTGCCACAGCCGCAGCATGGTGTCGCGCACGTCGCGCACCAGCGGGCCCGTCACCTGCACCGAGAAGTCCAGCCGCGGCGCGTCCAGCGCGCCGTGGTTGGGGTCGTGCAGGTCGTCGACGATGTTGATGCCGCCGCAGAACGCCAGCTGCGCGTCGATGAGCACCAGCTTGCGGTGCAGCCGCCGCCAGTTGCCGGGCCACAGCACGCCCAGCCGGCCCGGCGGCGCGAACACGCGCCAGTCCACGCCCGCCGCGGTGAGGCGCAGCTTCCACGCGGGCGGCAGCTCGGCGGTGCCGAAGCCGTCGACCACCACGCGCACGTTCACGCCGCGGCGCGCCGCGCGCTCCAGCGCGTAGGCCACGTCCGCGCCACTGGCGGTGAAGTCGAAGATGTAGGTCTCCAGCCAGACTTCCTGCCGCGCGGCATCGATGGCGGCGATCAGCGCGGGAAAGTACTCGCGGCTGCCTTCCAGCAGGTGCAGCGTGTGGCCGGCGCGCAGCGGGATGCTTCGGTGGGCCATGCCGCCTAGATCCGGAACTTGGCGATCAGGGGCAGGTGGTCCGACATCTGCCCCCACACGCGCCCGCGCGGGATCTCGATGGACACGGGCTTCAGCCCGCGCGCGTAGACGTAGTCCAGCTGCGTCAGCGGCAGGCGCGACGGGTAGGTGCGCGCCCTCTCGTCCACCAGGTCTTTCAGGCCCAGCGCGTGCATGTGGGGACGCAGCTTGCCGCCCCAGTCGTTCAGGTCGCCCGCCACCACCAGCGGCGCGCGGCGCGGGATCTCGCGCGTGACGTAGCGCCCCAGCTGCTCCACCTGCCGCACGCGGCTGGCCGCGATCAGGCCCAGATGCAGCACGATCACGTGGATCTCGCGGCCGTCCACCTGCACCTGCACGTGCAGCAGCCCGCGCTGCTCGAAGCGGTGGTCCGACATGTCCTCGTGCCCGTGCGACACGATGGGCCAGCGCGACAGCAGCGCGTTGCCGTGCTCGCCGTGGCGCGTGGTCGCGTTGGTCTGGTACACCGCGGCGTAGCCTTCGGGGCACAGGAACTCGGCCTGGGGCAGCTCGGGCCAGCGGGTGAAGTAGCGTTCCTCGCGACGGTGCAGCTTGCGCACTTCCTGCAGGCACACGACGTCGGCATCCAGCGTCTCAACCGCATGGCCGAGGTTGTGGATCTCCAGCCGCCGCGCCGGCCCGAACCCCTGCACGCCCTTGTGGATGTTGTACGTGGCGACCCTGAGCACCGTCATCGCGAGAATTCTGGCAGCAACAGGATCGCTTCGGCGTTGGAAGGCGAGAAGCAGGCATCGGCCGCGGCGCGCCAGGGCAGCCATTGCCACGCCGTGTGCTCGCGCGGGTTCAGCGTGACCGGCGTGCCTTCGGGCACCCGCAGGCCGAACACGTGTTCGGTGTTGTGCGTCACGCCGGGGGCGTAGCGCGAGCGCCAGCGCGGGTAGATCTCGTAGACGTTCTCCAGGCCCCAGTCGATGAGGTCGGCATGCAGCGCGGTGCCACCGCCGCAGTTGATGCCCGTCTCTTCGAAGACTTCACGGATCGCCGTCTGCTCGAAGCTTTCGTCCTCCGAATCCTTCGCGCCCGTCACCGACTGCCAGTACAGCGCCGGCTCGACCCTGTTGATGAGCAGCACATCCAGCGCCGGCGTGTGGATCACGACCAGCACCGACTGGGGAATCTTGTGGGGACGCGGTTGCTCCATGCAATGAAAAAGGGGCACCAGGGTGCCCCTTCATTCTGCCGCGCTGAAGCTCCAGGCGGGTGTCGGCCAACCGCCTCAGGCCGGCGTCGGATTCCGCAGGCGGATGTGCAGTTCGCGCAGCTGCTTCTCGTCCACCGGGCCCGGGGCCTGCGTCAGCAGGTCCTGCGCGCGCTGGGTCTTCGGGAAGGCGATGACGTCGCGCAGGCTCTCGGCGCCGGTCATCAGCATGACGAAGCGGTCCAGGCCGATGGCGATGCCGCCGTGCGGGGGCGCGCCGTACTGCAGCGCGTCCAGCAGGAAGCCGAACTTGAGCTTGGCTTCCTCGGCGCCGATCTTCAGCGCGCGGAACACCTTGCTCTGCACGTCCTCGCGGTGGATACGCACCGAGCCGCCACCCAGTTCGATGCCGTTGAGCACGGCGTCATAGGCCTTGGCCAGGCAGCGGCCGGGATCGGTTTCCAGCCAGTCTTCGTGGCCGTCCTTGGGGCTGGTGAACGGGTGGTGCACGGCGTTCCAGCGCTGGCCTTCCTCGTCGAACTCGAACATCGGGAAGTCCACCACCCACAGCGGCCGCCATTCGCCTTCGAGCAGGCCGTTCTTCTTGCCCAGTTCGCTGTGGCCGATCTTCACGCGCAGCGCGCCGATGGCGTCGTTCACGACCTTGGCCTTGTCGGCGCCGAAGAACACGAGGTCGCCGTCCTGCGCGCCGGTGCGCTCCAGCACCGCGTTGATGGCGGCGTCGTGCAGGTTCTTCACGATGGGCGACTGCAGGCCGTCACGGCCCTTGGCCTTCTCGTTGACCTTGATGTAGGCCAGGCCCTTGGCGCCGTAGATCTTCACGAACTCGGTGTACGCGTCGATCTCGCTGCGCGGCATCTCGCTGCCGCCGGGAACGCGCAGGCCCACCACGCGGCCGTCTTCGGCGTTGGCCGGGCCGGAGAACACCTTGAAGTCCACGTCCTTCATCACATCGGTGAGCTCGGTGAATTCCATCTTCACGCGCAGGTCGGGCTTGTCGCTGCCGTACAGGCGCATGGCGTCGGCGTGCTTCATCACCGGGAAGGCGCCGATGTCGATGCCCAGCACGTTCTGGAAGGTGCTGCGGATCATGCCTTCGAACATGGTGCGGATCTCTTCCTCCTTCATGAAGGAGGTTTCCACGTCGATCTGGGTGAACTCGGGCTGGCGGTCGGCGCGCAGGTCCTCGTCGCGGAAGCACTTGGTGATCTGGTAATAACGGTCGAAGCCCGACACCATCAGCAGCTGCTTGAACAGCTGCGGCGACTGCGGCAGCGCGAAGAACATGCCGTCGTGCACGCGGCTGGGCACCAGGTAGTCGCGCGCGCCTTCGGGGGTGGACTTGGTCAGCATCGGCGTCTCGATGTCGATGAAGCCGTTGGCGTCCAGGAACTTGCGGACCTCCATCGCCACCTTGTAGCGCAGCATGATGTTCTTCTGCATGTACGGCCGGCGCAGGTCCAGCACGCGGTGCATCAGGCGGGTGGTCTCCGACAGGTTCTCGTCGTCCAGCTGGAAAGGCGGCGTGACGGACGCGTTGAGCACCGCCAGCTCATGGCACAGCACTTCGATCTTGCCGCTCTTGAGGCCGTCGTTGGTGGTGCCTTCCGGGCGCGCGCGCACCACGCCCGTGACCTGGATGCAGAACTCGTTGCGCAGGCCTTCGGCGGTCTTGAACATCTCCGGGCGGTCGGGGTCGCACACCACCTGCACGTAGCCTTCGCGGTCGCGCAGGTCGACGAAGATCACGCCGCCGTGGTCGCGGCGGCGGTTCACCCAGCCGCACAGCCGGACGGTCTGGCCAAGCAGCGACTCGTCGACGAGTCCGCTGTACGTGGTGCGCATCTGGATGGAAGAAGACATGTGGGACCTCGGAGGTGTTCTTGGGGCGCGCCCTGCATGGCGCGCCGGGGTTCAGCGGATGGCGGCGGGATCGGGCAGCGCCGGCGACGGCGCGGCGCCGGGCGCCGCGGGCGCGGCCGGAACGACCACGCCCATGGAGATGACGTAGCGCAGCGCTTCGTCCACGCTCATGCGCAGCTCGACGCAGTCCTTGCGGGGCACGATGACGAAGTAGCCGCCGGTGGGGTTGGGGGTCGTCGGCACGTAGACGCTGACGAAGTCGCCGGGCAGGTGGTTGACCACGTCGCCGCCGGGCGAGCCGGTGATCAGCGCGATGGTCCACATGCCCGGGCGCGGCCATTCCACCAGCACCGCGGTGCGGAAGGCGTTGCCCGATGGCGAGAACAGCGTGTCGGAGACCTGCTTGACGCTGGAGTAGATGGACCGCACCACGGGGATGCGGTTCAGCACCGCGTCGCCCCACGCCACGATCTTGCGGCCGATGAAGTTGCTGGTGACGGCGCCGACGAACAGCAGGATGGCCAGCGCCAGCAGCACGCCCAGGCCCGGGATGCGGAAGCCGAACAGGTGTTCCGGCTGCCAGGCGCCCGGCAGGATCAGCAGCGTCTGGTCAAGCGTGTTGACGATCCACTGCAGCACCCACAGCGTGATTGCCAGCGGCGCGATGACCAGCAGGCCGGCGAAGAGCCATCGGCGCAGGGCGGCCATCGGTTTTCTCGTGCCGTCCCGGTCAGTGGCAGGCACAGGAGCCGCCGCAGCCACCCGCCGACGCCGAAGGCGTGTCGGTCTTGGTGGCGGGCGAAGACTCGGCCGGCTTGCCGTCGGCGGGCTTGTCGGACTTGGTTTCGCCCGAAGAAGCCTCGCCCGACTTGGCGGGGGTGGTGGAACTGCCGCTGCCGCCGCCGCCGTTGCGGAAATCGGTGACGTACCAGCCGGATCCCTTCAGCTGGAAGCCGGCGGCGGTGATCTGCTTGGAGAACGATTCGGCGCCGCACGAAGGGCACGTGGTCAGCGGCGCATCGGACACTTTCTGCAGGACGTCCTTGGCGTGGCCGCAGGCGCTGCATTTGTAGGCGTAGATGGGCATGGCTGGAAAGCGCGGATGCGGGTTGGCAAAGCCCTCAATTATAGGCGGCGGGCCGGATACCAACCCCGGCGGCCCGCACCTTGGCCAGCCTCAGGCGTGAAGGGCTGCGCGGGGCTCGTGGCGATTGCGCAGCACCTGCGGCATCAGCGAGCCGGCCACCATGCCCGCCAGGGCGGCGATCAGGCCGGCCAGCTGGCCGGGGAACGCCTTGCTGAGCTCTTCGTTGATCTGCGGGAAAAAGATCACCCAGACGGCGATGCCGGCCACGATGGACGTGATGGCGCCCTGGGTGGTCGACCGCTTCCAGTACAGCCCGAACACCAGCGGCACGAACGCCCCCACCAGCGTCACCTGGTACGCGGCGGAGACCAGGTCGTAGATCGGCGTGCCCTTCATCGCGATGGCATAGGCCAGCACGATGGCGGCGAAGGCGACGATGGTGACGCGCATGGCCAGCAGCTGCTCGCGGTCGCTCATGTGCGGGCGCAGGTTCTTCAGGATGTTCTCGACGAAGCTGGTGGAAGGCGCCAGCAGCGTGGCCGACGACGTGCTCTTGATGGCCGAGAGCAGCGCGCCGAAGAACAGGATCTGCATCACCAGCGGCATCTTGGTCAGCACGAAGGTGGGCAAGAGGCGCTGGTACTCGCCCTTGACCAGTTCCACCGCCTGGTCGCCCATCACCACCACCGCGCTGGTGACGATGAACATGGGCACGAAGGCGAACAGGATGTAGCTGAAGCCGCCGATCATGGCGCCGTTGCGGGCGGTGGCGGCGTCCTTGGCCGACATCACGCGCTGGAACACGTCCTGCTGCGGGATGCTGCCCAGCATCATGGTGAGGCCCGCGCCGACGAACATGGCGATGTCGGTGAAGGTGGGCGGCGGCAGGAAGTTCCACAGCTCCTTGCTGCTGGCCAGCTCGATGACGTGGCCGGCGCCGCCGGCCAGTTCGGCCGAGAACACCGCGATGATGGACAGGCCCACCACCAGCACGATCATCTGGATGAAGTCGGTCCAGGCCACGGCCAGGAAGCCGCCGATCACCACGTAGACCAGCACCGCCAGGGTGCCGATGATCATGCCGGCGGTTTCGGACAGCGCACCGTTGGTAAGCACGGAGAACACCAGGCCCAGCGCGGTGATCTGCGCCGCCACCCAGCCCAGGTAGCTGAGGATGATGGCGACCGAGCAGAACACTTCCACGCCCTTGCCGTAGCGCTGGCGGTAGAAGTCGCCGATGGTCAGCAGGTTCTGCTTGTAAAGCTTGGCGGCGAAGAACGCGCCCACCAGCACCAGGCAGGTGCCGGCCCCGAACGGGTCTTCGATGATGGCGTTGAGGCCGCCCTGCACGAACTTGGCCGGGATGCCCATCACGGTCTCGGCGCCGAACCAGGTGGCGAAGGTGGTGGTCACCACCATGATGAGCGGCAGGCTGCGGCCGGCCACGGCGAAGTCGGAAGTGTTCCTGATGCGGGTGCCGGCCCAGGCCCCAATGGCCAGCGTGCCGACCAGGTACAGGACGACGAACGTGATCAGCGTGTAATTCACCAGCGGCCCCTCTGAGCAGACGCGCCCCTCCGGCGCGGGCGCATGATAGCGAAGCAGGCCGCGCTAGAACAGTCGGATTCGCACCAGCACCTGCATCGCCAGCAGCCCCAGAGCAAAGCCCACGCCACCGTAGAGAAAAGCTTGCAAAAGCCGGTTGGTGCGGCGCTGTTCCTCGATCAGCTGCTGCAGCTCGCCGCGGTCGTGGTCCGGCTTGCGGCGCAGGTAGTCGTGCAGCAGGCGCGGCAGGTCGGGCAGCAGCTTGGCGTAGCGCGGCGCCTGGTCACGCAGTTCGTCCAGCAGCCGCTGCGGGCCCACCTGCTCCAGCATCCAGCGCTCCAGGAAGGGCTTGGCCGTGGCCCACAGGTCCAGGTCCGGGTCCAGCTCGCGGCCCAGGCCTTCGATGTTCAGCAGCGTCTTCTGCAGCAGCACCAGCTGGGGCTGGATCTCCACGTGGAAGCGGCGCGAGGTCTGGAACAGGCGCATCAGCACCATGCCCAGGGAGATTTCCTTCAGCGGCCGGTCGAAGTACGGTTCGCACACCGCGCGGATGGCCGATTCCAGCTCGTCGACGCGCGTGTGCGGCGGCACCCAGCCCGATTCGATGTGCAGTTCGGCCACCCTTTTGTAGTCGCGGCGGAAGAAGGCGTTGAAGTTCTGCGCCAGGTATTCCTTGTCGAACTCGGTCAGCGTTCCGATGATCCCGAAGTCCAGCGAGATGTAGCGCCCGAAGGTGGCCGGGTCCAGGCTCACCTGGATGTTGCCGGGGTGCATGTCGGCGTGGAAGAAGCCGTCGCGGAACACCTGGGTGAAGAAGATGGTGACGCCGTCGCGCGCCAGCTGCCGCAGGTCGACGCCGGCCTGCACCAGGCGCTCGGACTGGCTGATGGGCACGCCGTACATGCGCTCCATCACGATCACCTCCGGATGACACCAGTCCCAGAACATCTCGGGGATCAGCACCAGGTCCAGGCCGGTCATGTTGCGGCGCAGCTGCGCGGCGTTGGACGCTTCGCGCAGCAGGTCCAGCTCGTCGTGCAGGTACTTGTCGAACTCGGCCACCACCTCGCGCGGCTTCAGGCGCTTGGCGTCGTACGACAGGGCCTCCATCCAGCCGGCCATCATGCGCATCAGCGCCAGGTCGTTCTCGATGACGCCCAGCATGCCCGGGCGCAGCACCTTCACCGCCACCTCGCGCGTGGCGCCCTGCCGGTCGCGCAGCGTGGCGAAGTGCACCTGGGCGATGGACGCGCTGGCCACCGGTTCGCGCTCGAAGCTGGCGAAGATGGCGTCCAGCGGGCGGCGGAACGCGCGCTCGATGGTGGCCACGGCGATCTTCGAGTCGAACGGCGGCACGCGGTCCTGCAGTTTCGCCAGCTCGTCGGCGACGTCGGCCGGCAGCAGGTCGCGCCGGGTGGACATCACCTGGCCGAACTTGACGAAGATGGGGCCCAGCCGCTCCAGCGCCTCGCGCAGGCGCTGGCCGCGCGGCGCGTCGAGGCGGCGGCCGAACGACAGGATGCGCGCCAGGCTGTGCAGCCAGGGGCGCTGGAAGCTGTTGAGGACGAGCTCGTCGAGCCCGTAGCGCAGGAACACCCAGACGATGAAGGCGCCGCGCAGGTACCGCGTCATGCGTGTCCGCCGGGGCCGGGCGGCGCGGACGGCGTTTCCTCGCCGGGCGGGCGCGCGGGCAGGAAGCGGCGCAGCGCCTCGGCCATGGCGCGCGCGGCCTGCCCGATGGCGTGCGCGGGCGCGTCGCCCACGATGCGCGCCACGTCTTCTTCCAGGTCCCAGCGCACGTGGTCGACCAGCCAGTTGACCTCGGCGGCGAACTGCACGTCGCCTTCGACGCGCACGGGCGGCTTCTCGCCGCGCAGCGCGGCCTGAGTCAGCGTCCAGGGCGACTCGTCGGTGATGGTGAGCGTCAAATCGGGCGCGGCGGCGGGACTGGCCAGGTCCAGCAGGCCGGCGGGCGTGGCGAGCAGCCGCACGTTGAAGATGCGCCAGCGGCCTTCCACCACGCGGCCGGCCTGGCGGCGCAGCCGGTCCATCGCCTGCGGTTCCTGCTGCAGGATGTGGTTGAGCAGCAGCACCAGCCGCCGCTGCGCCTCGTGCACCGCCCACGGCGGCGGCTGCAGCCGCTGCGCGGCGGCTTCGAACAGGCTGCCCACGAAGGGAAAGGGGGATCCGGTGGCCATCCGCGGATTATTGATGACAAACGAGTGCCGCTTCGCGGCGGATGACGAATGACAAAGGGGCCGCGTGGGCCCCCCGTCATCTGTCATCGGCGGCGCAGCCGCGGTCATTCGTCATTGGAGCGCCTGCACGCCCGCCACCAGCCAACCGCTGGCGCCGCTCTTCGGCTTGGTCATGTTCCAGACTTCGCGGAAGGGGCTGGGGCCGGCCGAGGGCTGCTCGCGGATCATCCCGGAGAACTCCACGCTGGCCATGTAGGCGTCGCCCAGGTCCTCGATGCCCAGCAACTGCGCGTCGAGCATCACGACGTCGGTCTTGTTCGGCTGGCCGTCCAGGTGCTGCTCGCGTTCGGCCAGCTGGGACCGGATCTCGGACACCATCTCGTCGGTCATCATCGAGCGCAGCGTCGGGATGTCCGAGCGGTCCCAGGCGTCCTGCAGCGTCAGGAAGTTGCGCTTGGCGGCGGCGACGAAGCCGGCCATGTCGAAGCCTTCGGGCACGCCCCAGTTCTGCGGGCCCGCCAGCGCGGAACCGATCTGCACGCGGGGCGCGGCGGCCTGCTGGCCGAACTTGCCGGCTTCGAATGCCATGCTGCTGCGCTCCCAGGGGCGCGCGGAAGCGTCGTTGCCCACCTTGTCGGGGCTGTACTGGCGCGGCTCGCGCGCCACGTCGGCCGGCGCGGGGCCGCCGGAGTAAGCCATGCCGCCGGCGCCCGCGGGGCGGCGCGAGCGCATGACGAAGCCGACCACCATCAGCACCAGCAGGGCCAGCAAGCCGAACAGCATCATGTTGGCCAGCGCCGGTCCGAAGCCCAGCGAGTTGGCCAGCCACGCGAGGCCCAGGCCGGCGGCCAGGCCGCCGAGCATCGCGCCCCACGGACGCCGGGGCGCGGGCTGTGCCGGTTGCGTGGCGGGCGTGGCCGGCCGATTGGCCGATTGCTGCGCCTCGTTCTGCGCGCCAGCGTTGTTCGGCGTGGCGGGCGGACGCTGCGCCTGCTCGCGCTGCGTGACGTTGCCGGACTGGCGGCCGATGGACTTGCCGCCGCCAAGGCGGCGCGCGGCGTCGGCATCCACGCTGGCCAGGGCCATCGCGGCCACGAGAAAGGCAGTCCACAGCTTCATCGATCGTCTCCGGGCTTGGTTGTCGTACAGCTACGCAGGTGGGGGTTCAGCAGCGGATTCCAACATGGAGCGCCACCACCCCACCGGTGAGGTTGTGGTAATCCACGTGTCCGAAACCCGCTTTGTGCATCAGGGTCTTGAGCGTTTCCTGGTCCGGGTGCATGCGGATGGACTCGGCCAGGTAGCGATAGCTGGCCGAGTCGCCGGCCACCGCCTGGCCCAGCCGCGGCAGCACGCGGAACGAGTACCAGTCGTAGGCGGACGTGAGCGGCTTGGCGACCTTGGAAAATTCCAGCACCAGCAGTTTGCCGCCGGGCTTGAGCACGCGGTGCATCTCGGCCAGCGCCTCCTCCTTGCGCGTCATGTTGCGCAAGCCGAAGGCCACCGTGACCAGGTCGAAATGCTTGTCGGGGAACGGCAGCTTCTCGGCGTCGCACACCAGCGTGGGCAGCACCACGCCTTCGTCCAGCAGCCGGTCGCGGCCGGTGCGCAGCATGGCTTCGTTGATGTCGGTGTGGACCACGCGGCCGGTGGGGCCGACCTTGCGCGCGAAAGCACGGGCCAGGTCGCCCGTGCCGCCGGCGATGTCCAGCACCTGCCAGCCAGGCTTGGGGTTGGCCACCAGCACCGTGTACGCCTTCCACGCGCGGTGCAGGCCGAACGACATCAGATCGTTCATCACGTCGTAGCGCGGCGCCACGGAATCGAACACACCGCGCACGCGCCGCGCCTTGTCGCGCTCGTCGACGGTTTCGTAGCCGAAATGCGTGCTGCTCATGCCCCGATGGTAGGGGCATTCACCGGCTGCCGGACAAGAGACCCGTCAGTGGTGGTGGCCGCAGGCGCCGCCGCCCGCGGCCGCCATCGGCGCGTCGCGGTCCACGCCGGCTTCGGCCAGGCGGCGTTCGTAGTCGGCCCACAGCCGCGCCTGCTGCGAGCCCAGGTGGTAGAGGTAGTCCCAGGAAAAGATGCCGCTGTCGTGGCCGTCGGAAAAGCGCGGCTGCACGGCGTAGTTGCCGACCGGGTCCAGGCCCAGCAGCCCCACTTCGCGTTTGCCGGTCTGCAGCACCTCCTGGCCGGGGCCGTGCCCCTTCACCTCGGCCGAGGGCGAGTACACGCGCATGAGTTCGAACGGGATGCGGAACACCGCGCCGTCGCTGAACGCGATTTCCAGCACGCGCGACTGGCCGTGCACGGTGATTGCCTGGGGCGCGGGCGCGCCGGGTTTCAGTCCTGCCATGAGCAGGATTGGATCAGAACCGGACGCCGACGTTCACGTACAGCTTGTCGTCGCCGCGCTGGGGCGAGGCGGCGTTCAGCGCCAGCGGCACCTTGCTGGAGTTCAGCAGGCGGCCGTATTCGATCGATGCCACCCACGGGCCCGACGCGTAGCGAAGGCCGGCGCCGATGCTGGTGAGCTGGTCGCTGCCCGGCTTGGTCAGGCCGTTGGGGTTGTTGTTCCAGAGGAAGCCGGCATCCAGGAAGCCGACCGCGCGCAGGCCGGGCGCCAGTTCGGGCGTGCTCACTTCCAGCGAGCCGAACAGGCCCTTGTCGGCGGACAGCGGCCGCTCGATGGCCGTCCCGCGCACGGAGCCGGTGCCGCCCAGGCCGAACTGCTCGCCCGAGATCAGCACGTCGGGGCTGTACTGCCAGTTGCCGCGAAACGAAACCAGCCACTTGTCGGCCAGCGGCGCGGCCCAGTTGAAGCCGCCGCGCAGCGCCTTCCAGTGCACAGTCTCGACGCGCGGGTCTTCGCTCTGGTAGCTGAGCAGGTCGTTGGCGCGGCCGGATCCGGTGTTCATCGCCAGCGTGACGTCGTAGCCCCAGACCGCCTTGTCGGACTCGGTGCGCGCGGTGTAGCCGATGGCCAGCGGCGAGCTGCGGCGGTCCAGCGCGCCGGGGATGACGACGTCGTTGATGCGCGCCGCCTTGAAGACCTTGTCGTCGTAGCTCACGGCCACGTACGAGCGGCGGCCGCCTTCGGGCGGCAGGTAGTGCGTGTAGCTGACGCCGAAAGTGTGGCCCGCGCCGGTGCTGGTGAAGGCGCCGAAGCTGCCGACCACGTCCGAGCGCGTGTAGCTGGCGCCGATGACGCCGCCCAGCTCGTACAGCGGCACGCGGTAGGCCAGGCCCAGCTGCCTGACGTCGGACATGCGGTCCAGCGACGTGGTGTACGCGCCCGTGAACTGGTGGTCGCGGTCGAACAGGTTGGTGTGCGTGCCGGCGACGGTGAAGCGGTCGCGGCCGGTGGAAGGCGAGCCGGTGTTGGACGCGCTCAGGCCGACGTTCCAGGGCTTCTCTTCCTTGACCGTGATGGTGGCGTCGATCTTGTCGGGCTCGTCGCCTTCCTTGATGCCCACCTGCACCTGCTTGTTCGGGTTCTCGTTGGCGATGGCCGTCTGGACGGCCAGGCGCTTGAAGTTGGGCGCGCGGCCTTCCTGCAGCTCGGGCACGCTGCGGCGGATGTTGTCGGCGCCGTAGATCTTCGCGCCTTCAATGCCGACCTTGCTGACGGCGAAATGCACGATCTCCAGGCGCACGGTGTCGCCCACTTCCTGCGGCGGCAGCGACACGCGGTGCAGCCCGTAGCCGCGCGCCTTCAGCGCGTTCTCCAGCGCCGCGGTGGCCTGCTGCAGGCTGGTCATGGTGGCGTCCGGGCGCACGAAAGGCGCCAGGATGCGCGCGGTCTCGGCCGCGTCGAGCGGGTTGTCGCCGGTGACCTGGAAGCCCTTGATGCCGAACTTCGGCTCGGGTGCGGACGCCAGCGGCGCCGCAGCCGCGGGTGCCTGCTGGGCCAGCGCGGGCCCGAATCCGGCCGCCAGCGCCAACGCCAGCACGGTGGGCGCAGCACGCCCGCTTCGCAGCGGCGCCGGGCGCGCGCGATTGCCCTTGTCCATGTCCTCTCGCCCCTCTATGCCAGTGTGCGCGGCATTGTCTCAGCCGCGTTACGTCTTGTCACTGTTAGCCGCCGCCCCGCTCACGGGCTTCAGCTGCAGGTCTTCTTTTCCTTGAAGTTGATGTCGTCCAGCACGGTCTTGAGGTTCAGGTTCCTGCTGTCCGGCATTGGCGTCCTGTCGCCCGAGAGGAACCGCGGGATGGTCGATGGCCGGCCCACTTCGCCGCTGTTGCTGGCGAAGCCCGCTTCGCCCCTGCCCATGTGCAGCTTCTCGCCGGTGACGGTGTCCACCTCGATGTGGCCGTCGCGCACGAAGACGTACAGGCCGTCCTGGCCTTCGGGCACGCTGTCCTTGGAGAACAGCTTGGGCGGCACGGTGACGGTGTCCGGTCGCGGGCCGTCCATGGCCGGCGGCGCGGAGATCGCGGTGATGCCGCCGGTGGGCGAGATCGCCAGGCCCTGGCCGGACTGCAGCACCTGCAGCGCGGTCTGGCCTTGCGGCGTGACCACGATCGACCCCAGCCACGTGTACAGCGTGCAGGTGTCGCCGCAGGTCATGTCGAAGCCGGTGCCGCGGATGCCGATGGTGGCCGTCGCGGTGGAAAAGCCGACGTTGCGGTTGTTGGCCTTGGCGATCAGGCCCGTCAGCGCGCGCACGGAGCCGCGCAGCAGCGAAGCGAAGAAGCGGCCCTCGCCGGCGTTCTGTTCGTCGTAGACGAAGTTGTCGACGCGGAACCGCGTGCTCGGGCCCAGCGTCAGCCGGGTGTCGTCGCGGAAGGCGATGACCGCGCGCGTGCCGGCCGCGGTCTCGATCACGTCGCCGGGGTAGACGCTGCCGCCTTCCACCAGGCGGCGGCGCTGGTTGTTCGCGTCCACCGCGTACATCTCGCCCGTGGCCTGCACCACCTTGGCGCTGGCCAGCACGGCGTTGGGCCGCGCGGCCTCGGCCACCTTCTGTGATTCGGCGGCGCAGTCGCGGTTGCAGATGCGCGCGTCGAAGTCGGTGCCGCGGATGCCGATGGTGGCGGTGCTGGTCTGCACCTTGGCGGCGTTGGGCGAAGCCTTGGAGATCAGGCCGGTGACGGCGCGGAAGCCCCCGCGGACCATCTGCAGCAGCATGCTGTTGTCCGGCGAGTTCTCCTTGAACTGGTACTGGGAGATGACGAGCTCGGAGTTCGGGCGCACCGTCATGCGCGTGCCGTCCTCCAGCTTCACGATCGCCGAAGCGCCGTCGGCGGTGGTCAGGCGGTCGCCTTCCTTCAGCGGCAGGCCCTTGCCCAAAGTGCGCGGCGCCTGCCCCGGCGTCTGGGCGAAGCCCACGCCGCGGGCGAATTCCACTTCGCCCACCTGGGCCCAGGCCGTGCCGGCACTGGCGGCCAACACCGCCGCCAGTGCCCAGCCAGCCCGTCTCATCGCATTCGTCCGCGCGCCCATGAACCCTCCGGCCTCAGTTACCCCTACTTACAGCCTTGGGTTATACACGCTGTCGAGCTCGGACCTGGTGACGGGCCGCCCGGGGCGGCCTGCGCGAGTGTGAGGAATTCACGGCCCGGTGGCTCCCGCGAGGGAAGCCACCGGCGTTCAGACGAGGACGCGTTCGATGCCGCCCGCGTTGGCGGCGTGCACGTATTCCGGCATCCAGTTCTCGCCCAGGATGCGGTTGGCCATCTCCACCACGATGTAGTCGGCTTCCAGCAGGCCGTTCTGCAGGTCGTGGCTGTAACGGGACAGGCCCTGCAGGCAGCTGGGGCAGCTGGTGAGGACCTTGATGTTGTCCTTGGGGCCGACGGCGCCGGCTTCGCGCAGCGCGGCTTCGTCCATGCGCAGCTGCTCTTCCTTGCGGAAACGCACCTGGGTGGAGATGTCCGGCCGCGTGATGCCGAAGGTGCCCGATTCGCCGCAGCAGCGCTCGGTCTTGCGCACCGCGTCGCCCACCAGCGCCTTCACGGTCTTCATCGGCTCCTGCAGCTTCATCGGCGTGTGGCAGGGGTCGTGGTACAGATAAGCCGTTCCCCCCGAGCCCGCCGAAGGGTCGAGCTTGATGCCCTTCTCCAGCAGGTACTCGTGGATGTCCACGATGCGGCAGCCGGGAAAGATCTTGTCGAACTCGTAGCCCTGCAGCTGGTCGTAGCAGGTGCCGCAGCTGACCACCACGGTCTTGATGTCCAGGTAGTTCAGCGTGTTGGCCACGCGGTGGAACAGCACCCGGTTGTCCGTGATGATCTTCTCGGCCTTGTCGAACTGGCCCGCGCCGCGCTGCGGGTAGCCGCAGCACAGGTAGCCGGGCGGCAGCACGGTCTGCACGCCGGCGTGCCACAGCATCGCCTGCGTGGCCAGGCCCACCTGCGAGAACAGGCGCTCCGAGCCGCAGCCGGGGAAATAGAACACCGCCTCCGTCTCCGACGTGGTGGCCCTGGGGTCGCGGATGATGGGGACGTAGTCCTTGTCCTCGATGTCCAGCAGCGCCCGCGCCGTCTTCTTCGGCAGCCCGCCCGGCAGCTTCTTGTTGATGAAGTGGATGACCTGCTCTTTCACCGCCGGCCGCTCGTGCGTCGACGGCGGCAGCGTCACCTGCTTGCGGGCGAAGCCGCGCAGCAGGTCGTTGCCCAGCCGCTGCGCCTTGAAGCCGATGTCCACCAGCGCCGTGCGGGCCAGCTTGATGGTGTCCGGGTTGGTCGCGTTGAGCATGAACATGCCCGCCGCCTGCGCGGGGCGGAACGTCTTCTGCCCCATCTTGCGCAGCAGGTTGCGCATGTTCATCGACACGTCGCCGAAGTCGATCTTCACCGGGCACGGGTTCGCGCACTTGTGGCAGACCGTGCAGTGGTCCGACACGTCCTCGAACTCCTGCCAGTGCTTGATGGACACGCCGCGGCGCGTCTGCTCCTCGTACAGGAAAGCCTCCACCAGCAGCGAGGTGGCCAGGATCTTGTTGCGCGGGCTGTACAGCAGGTTGGCGCGCGGCACGTGCGTGGCGCACACCGGCTTGCACTTGCCGCAGCGCAGGCAGTCCTTGATGGAATCGGCGATGGCGCCGATGTCCGACTGCTGCATGATCAGCGACTCGTGCCCCATCAGGCCGAAGCTGGGCGTGTAGGCGTTGGTCAGGTCCGCGTACAGCGACATCGGGCCCTGCTGGGTCGAAGGCCGCAGCAGCTTGCCGTGGTTGAAACGCCCTTCGGGATCGACCCTGGCCTTGTAGTCGGCGAACGGGCCGAGCTCCTCGTCGGTGAGGAACTCCAGCTTGGTGATGCCGATGCCGTGCTCGCCCGAGATCACGCCGTCCAGCGAGCGGGCCAGCGCCATGATGCGCTTCACCGCGCCGTGCGCGGCCTGCAGCATCTCGTAGTCGTCGCTGTTGACCGGGATGTTGGTGTGCACGTTGCCGTCGCCGGCATGCATGTGCAGCGCGACCCACACGCGGCCCTTGAGCACGCGCTTGTGGATGGCCTGCACTTCCGCCAGCAGCGGCCCGAACGCCGAGCCCGAGAAGACCTGCTGCAGTGGCGCGCGGATCTGCGTCTTCCAGCTGGCGCGCAGCGAATGGTCCTGCAGTTGCGGGAACATTGTCTCGACGCCGTCCAGCCACGACTGCCACTGGCCGCGCACGTCGCGGATCAGCGCCAGCGCCTGCTGCACGCGGTCTTCCAGCAGCTCCGCCGACGGGATCTCGTTGGCGTCGTCCAGCTTGCCCAGCGGCAGGTTGCCGCGCTGGAAGAAAGCTTCCAGTTCGTTGGCCAACTTGATCTTGTTGACCAGCGACAGCTCGATGTTGATGCGCTCGATGCCGTCGGTGTATTCGGCCATCCGCGGCAGCGGGATCACCACGTCCTCGTTGATCTTGAAGGCGTTGGTGTGCTTGCTGATGGCGGCGGTGCGCTTGCGGTCCAGCCAGAACTTCTTGCGCGCCTCGGGGCTGATGGCGATGAAGCCCTCGCCACTGCGCGAGTTGGCGATGCGCACCACTTCCGAGGTGGCGCGCGCCACCGCGTCGGGGTCGTCGCCGACGATGTCGCCGACCAGCACCATCTTGGGCAGGCCGCCGCGGCGCGACTTGGTGGTGTAGCCCACCGCGCGCAGGTAGCGGTCGTCCAGGTGCTCCAGGCCGGCGAGAAGGACGCCGCTGCGCTCCTTCTCGGCGAACATGAAGTCCTTGATCTCCACGATGCTGGGCACCGCGTCCCTGGCGTTGCCGAAGAATTCCAGGCACACGGTGCGCGTGTGGCTGGGCATGCGGTGCACCACCCAGCGCGCGCTGGTGATCAGGCCGTCGCAGCCTTCCTTCTGGATGCCCGGCAGGCCCGAGAGGAACTTGTCGGTGACGTCCTTGCCCAGGCCTTCCTTGCGGAAAGCCGGGCCGGGGATGGCGAGCTTTTCCTTGCGCAGTTCGGTGCGGCCGTCGGCGGCGAACCAGCGCAGCTCGAAGGTGGCGACCTCGGCGTCGTGGATCTTGCCCAGGTTGTGGTCCAGGCGGGTGACTTCCAGCCACTCGGCCTGCGGCGTGACCATGCGCCAGGACACCAGGTTGTCCAGCGCGGTGCCCCACAGCACGGCCTTCTTGCCGCCTGCGTTCATCGCGATGTTCCCGCCGATGCATGACGCCTCGGCCGAAGTCGGGTCGACCGCGAACACGAAACCCGAGCGCTCGGCCGCGTCGGCCACGCGCTGGGTGACCACGCCGGCTTCGGTCCACACCGTGGGAATGGGGCCGTCGTGGCCGGGGATGACCACCTGCTCCACCTCGCTCATCGCCTCGAGCTTCTCGGTGTTGATGACCACGCTCTTCCAGGTGAGCGGGATCGCGCCGCCGGTGTAGCCGGTGCCGCCGCCGCGCGGGATGATGGTCAGTTCCAGTTCGATGCAGGCCCGGACCAGGGCGGCCATCTCGGCCTCCGTGTCCGGCGTTAGTACGACAAACGGGTA
The DNA here is from genome assembly GCF_004681975.1 of Ramlibacter humi. Classification (GTDB taxonomy): domain Bacteria; phylum Pseudomonadota; class Gammaproteobacteria; order Burkholderiales; family Burkholderiaceae_C; genus Ramlibacter; species Ramlibacter humi. Next base: position 470,317 of record NZ_SMLK01000002.1, on the reverse strand, counting down.
TTCCACGCGCCAGTCGGTAGCATCGGTGACGTGCGACACACGCGACAGCCCGTCGAACTTGATGTTGTCTTTCGCGGTATGCCGACGCAGAACGCGCTGCGCCCGCTTGCGCAGGTCGGCCGTGTCGCGGAAGCCCTGGTCGAAGGCGGCGACGGCGCGGCGCGCGTCGGACAGCAGGTCGCCCACCAGCGCGTCGCGCTCGGGGTCGTCCTGCGGCGTGCGGCGCTTCTCGATCTCGGTCAGGCGGTGGTGCAGCGCTTCCACCAGCAGCTTGCGGCGGCCCGGGTTGTCCAGCAGGTCGTCCTGCAGGTACGGGTTGCGCTGCACGACCCAGATGTCGCCCAGCACCTCGTACAGCATGCGGGCGGACCGGCCGGTGTGGCGCTCGTCGCGCAGCCGCCCCAGCAGTTCCCAGGCGCGCGGGCCCAGCAGGCGGATGACGATCTCCCGGTCGGAGAACGAGGTGTAGTTGTAGGGGATCTCGCGCAGCCGCGGCGCTTCGCCGGAAGCGGCCACCAGCAGCTGGTCGATCTTGGTCGGTGCGTTCATCGTTGCGGTTTCCGCCCCGGCGCGGCCGGGGCGCGGCGTCAGCCGAACGATTGCAGGGCGGCTGACGGGGGATGTTACCGCAGTGCAACAAGCCCCTGCGGCGCCGGGGACGCGAGAAGATGGCCCGGCGCGCGAAATCATGGAAAGCACCGTGGTTGGGCCTGCCGCAGTCCTGTCTAATCGCTTGTCACAAATCGACTGTAGAGTCCCGCCCCCGGGACCGCATTCCCATCCCCCAGGAGATCCAATGAAGATGAAGCTTTCCGCGCTCGTTCTCGCCGCGACCTGTTCGCTGGCGGCGCACGCGCAGACCGAAATCCAGTGGTGGCACTCGATGACCGCCGTGAACAACGAGTGGGTCAACGACCTCGCCAAGGATTTCAACGCCAAGCAGAAGGACTACAAGGTCGTGCCCGTCTACAAGGGCAGCTACGACGAGTCCATGACCGCCGCCATCGCCGCGTTCCGCGCCGGCAACGCGCCGCACATCCTGCAGGTGTTCGAAGTGGGCACGGCCACCATGATGGCCAGCAAGAACGCCATCGTGCCGGTCACCAAGGTGATGCAGGACGCCGGCAAGAAGTTCGATCCCGCCGCCTACATCCCGGCCGTCGCCAGCTACTACACGGCGCCCAACGGCCAGATGATGAGCTTCCCGTTCAACAGCTCGACGACGGTCTTCTACATCAACAAGGACGCCTTCGAGAAGGCCGGCCTGGACACCAACAAGCTGCCGTCCACCTGGCCGGAAGTGGCGCTGGCCGCCGCCAAGCTCAAGGCCAGCGGCCACAAGTGCCCGCTGACCCTGGGCTGGCAGGGCTGGACCCAGCTGGAGAGCTTCTCCACCTGGCACAACACGCTGCTGGCCACCAAGCGCAACGGCCTGGACGGCCCCGACGCGCGCCTGGTCGTGAACTCGCCGCTGCACGTGCGCCACATCGAGAACCTGGCCAACATGGCCAAGACCGGCCTGTTCGTCTACAAGGGCCGCAACAACACCGCCGAAGGCACGTTCGTCTCCGGCGAGTGCGCGATGATCACCACGTCGTCGGGCTTCTACGGCAACGTGGCCAAGAACGCCAAGTTCAAGTACGCCGTCGCGCCCCTGCCCTACTACCCCGACGTGCCCGGCGCGCCGCAGAACACCGTGATCGGCGGCGCCAGCCTGTGGGTCATGGCCGGCAAGAAGCCCGAGGAGTACAAGGGCATCGCCGCGTTCTTCGACTACCTGTCCAACCCCGAAGTGCAGTCGGCCAGCCACAAGCGCACCGGCTACCTGCCGGTGACCCTGGCCTCGTTCAAGCTGACCGAGGACTCGGGCTTCTACAAGCAGAACCCCGGCACGGACACGGCGGTCAACCAGATGATCCGCAAGACCACCGACAAGTCGCGCGGCATCCGCCTGGGCAACTACGTGCAGATCCGCACCATCGAGGACGAGGAACTCGAGCAGGTGTGGGCCGGCAAGAAGGAGCCGAAGGACGCCCTGGACGCCATCGTCAAGCGCGGCAACGAACTGCTCGAGCGCTTCGAGAAGCAGGTCAAGCAGCGCTCCTGACCCGCGCCTCGCCGCTCCCCTTTTGGGGAGCGCGAGTCCAGCCCCGCGACGCGGGGCTTTTTTTCGAGGGTGCTGTCGAGCTTCGAGGAGAATACGAGGATGGAGAAGAAGGTCACATTCAGGTCGACGTGGTTGCCATGGCTGCTGCTGGCACCGCAGGTCGCCATCATCGCGGTGTTCTTCTTCTGGCCCGCGGGCCAGGCGCTGGTGCAATCGTTCCAGCAGCAGGACGCCTTCGGCACCTCGGTGGAATGGGTCGGGCTGGAGAACTTCCGCAACCTGTTCAACGACGACAGCTACCTGGAATCGTTCCAGACCACGGCGTACTTCTCGCTGATGGTCGCGGTGCTGGGCATCGTGCTGTCGCTGGTGCTGGCCTACTTCGCCGACCGCGCCGTCCGCACCGCGCTCGCATACCGCACCCTCCTCATCTGGCCCTACGCCGTCGCGCCCGCCGTGGCGGGCGTGGTCTGGCTGTTCCTGTTCTCGGGCAGCATCGGCGTGGTCGCCTACTGGCTGCACAGCTGGAACCTGCCCTGGGACCCGCTGCTCAATGGCAAGCACGCCATGGCCCTGGTGGTCATGGCCGCCGTTTGGAAGCAGCTGTCGTACAACTTCCTGTTCTTCGTCGCCGGGCTGCAGAGCGTGCCGAAATCGCTGATCGAAGCCGCGGCCATCGACGGCGCGGGCGCGTGGCGCCGGTTCTGGACCATCCAGTTCCCGCTGCTGTCGCCCACCACGTTCTTCCTGCTGGTGATCAACGTCGTCTACGCGTTCTTCGACACCTTCGGCATCATCGACGCCGCCACCCACGGCGGCCCGGGCAAGGACACGTCCATCCTGGTCTACAAGGTCTACTTCGACGGCTTCAAGGCGCTGGACCTGGGCGGCTCCGCCGCGCAGTCGGCGGTGCTGATGGCGATCGTCATCGCGCTCACCGTCGTGCAGTTCCGCTTCGTCGAGAAGAAAGTCAATTACTGATGGTCGAGCGCAACCGCTTCCTCTCCATCCTCACGCACGTCGTGCTGATCCTCGGCGTGCTGGTGGTGGCCTTTCCCGTGTACCTCACCTTCGTCGCGTCCACGCACACGACGCAGGAAGTCGTGCAGGTGCCCATGCCGCTGTCGCCCGGCTCGCACCTGCTGGACAACTACAAGGCCGCGCTGTCGGGCGAGCGCTCCGGCGGCGGCTCGCACGCGCCGGTGGCACGCATGATGACCGTCAGCCTGGTCATGGCGCTGTCCATCGCCATCGGCAAGATCGCCATCTCGCTGCTGTCGGCGTTCGCCATCGTGTACTTCCGCTTCCCGATGCGCATGGCGTTCTTCTGGGCGATCTTCGTCACGCTGATGCTGCCGGTGGAGGTGCGCATCCTGCCCACCTACAAGGTCGTGTCCGACCTGGGCCTGCTCAACTCGTATGCCGGCCTCACCATCCCGCTCATCGCGTCGGCCACCGCCACGTTCCTGTACCGCCAGTTCTTCCTGACGGTGCCCGACGAACTGGCGGAGGCCGCGCGCATGGACGGCGCCGGGCCCATGCGCTTCTTCAAGGACGTGCTGCTGCCGCTGTCGGCCACCAGCACCGCGGCGCTGTTCGTCATCCAGTTCATCTACGGCTGGAACCAGTACCTGTGGCCGCTGCTCATCACCACCAACGAAAGCATGTACCCGGTGGTGCTGGGCATCAAGCAGATGATGCCCACCGGCGGCGATGCGCAAGTGGAATGGAACGTGGTGATGGCCACGGCCATCCTGGCGATGCTGCCGCCGGCACTGGTGGTCACGCTGATGCAGAAGTGGTTCGTCAAGGGCCTGGTGGATACCGAAAAATGAAGAGGGGTCAGTGATGTCTGGCATCGCACTGCGCAACGTCGTCAAGCGCTACGGCAAGGGCAAACAGGAAGTTCAGGTCATCCACGGCGTCAACGCCGAGATCGGCGCGGGCGAGTTCGTGGTGATCGTAGGCCCGTCGGGCTGCGGCAAGTCCACGCTGCTGCGCATGGTGGCCGGGCTGGAAGAAATCTCCGGCGGCGACATCGCCATCGGCGACCGCGTCGTCAACGAACTGGAACCGGCCCAGCGCGACATCGCGATGGTGTTCCAGAACTACGCGCTGTACCCGCACATGTCCGTGTTCGAGAACATGGCGTACGGCCTGAAGATCCGCAAGATGCCGGAAGCCGAGATCAAGGCGCGCGTCGACAAGGCCGCGAAGATCCTGGAGCTGGGCCACCTGCTGGAGCGCAAGCCGCGCCAGCTGTCCGGCGGCCAGCGCCAGCGCGTGGCCATGGGCCGCGCCATCGTGCGCCAGCCGCAGGTCTTCCTGTTCGACGAACCGCTCTCGAACCTGGACGCCAAGCTGCGCGCGCAAACCCGCATCGAGATCCAGAAGCTGCACCGCGAACTGGGCATCACATCCCTCTTCGTCACGCACGACCAGGTGGAAGCCATGACGCTGGCGCAGCGCATGATCGTGATGAACGCCGGCAACATGGAGCAGTTCGGCACGCCCGAAGAGGTATACCACCGGCCCGCTTCCACCTTCGTCGCCAGCTTCATCGGCTCGCCGCCGATGAACCTGCTGAAGGAAGCGCCCGGCGGCCGCGCCGGCGCCATCACGGGCATCCGCCCGGAGCACCTGGACGTGGTGGCCTCCGGCGGCTGGCAGATCGCCGTCGACACGGTGGAACTGCTGGGCGCCGAGCGGCTGGTCTACGGCCGCCTCGGCAACGAGCAGCTGGTGGTGCGCATCGAAGAGAACGCGCCCGCGCCGAAGGCCGGCGACACCGTCCAGGTGAAGCCGCGCGAAGACCGCCTGCACTGGTTCGACTCGGGCAGCGGCAAGAGAATCTGAGCATGACCGACTGGCCGTACCCGCGCTGGGTGGCGCATCGCGGCGCCGGCAAGCTCGCGCCGGAGAACACCCTGGCGGCGTTCCGCCTGGGTGCGGAACACGGTTACCGCATGTTCGAGTGCGACGCCAAGCTGTCGTCCGACGGCGTGGTGTTCCTGATGCACGACGCCACGCTGGACCGCACCACCAACGGCAGCGGCGTGGGCGGCGAGCGCCCCTGGGGCGAACTGGCGCAGCTGGATGCCGGCGGCTGGCATTCGCGCCGCTATGCCGGCGAGCCGCTCGCCACCCTGCAAGGGCTGGCGCGCTGGTGCATCGCCAACGGCCATTTCTTCAACATCGAGATCAAGCCCACACCGGGCGCCGAGAAGCTCACCGGCGAAGTGGTCGCGCGCCAGGCGGCGCAATGGTGGGCCGGGCACACGCCGCCGCTGCTCACCTCGTTCAAGCCGGAATCGCTGCAGGCGGCGATGGACACCGCGCCGCACCTGCCGCGCGGCCTGCTGCTGGACACCTTGTGGAAGGGCTGGCTGGAAACCGCGCTGTCGCTGGAATGCCAGGCCGTGGTGTGCAATCACGCGCTGTGGGACCAGAGCAGCGTCACCCAGGCAAAAAGCGCGGGCCTGAAATGCCTGAGCTATACGGTGAACGATGAGTGGGCCGCGCAGCGCCTCATCGACCTGGGCACCGACGGCATCATCACCGACCGCGTCGACCTGTTCGCGCCTACCTGAGGTCGCCCGCCAGCGAGGCCAGCGTCTCCGGCGCGATGGCCACGTGCGCCGGGTAGTTGCGGTGGTCGCAGCCCAGCTTCACCGCGGCGCCCGCCTTCACCGCCTGCGCCATGCCCGGCGTGAATTCGAAGCGCAGGAAATGCACGGCTGACGTCTTCTCGTCGTTCTCGCGGTCCAGGTCCTCGTCGGCCACCGCGTGCACGCGCTCGTGCCCTTCCACCTCGACGAACATGCGGTCTTCCACGCCGATCAGCCGGCCCAGCTCGCGCTTGCGTTCGCTGATGTCGGGGTACTCCAGCAGCATCGTGGCCTTCCAGTTGCGGCCATCGGGCACCAGCGGCGCGTACGCCTCCACTTCCTGCGCAATGCCCTCTTCCTCGAAGATCTTCTCGATGCGCAGCATCTCCTGCACCTGGTAGCGGATGGACAGCTCGCTTTCGAACTGCACCGTCAGGTGCTCGCCCAGGTGCACGGTGCGCAGCTTGCGGTGAGCGATGACCTCGCCCTGGTGCGCCTTGCGCCACTTCGAATACGCCTCCAGCGACATCAGGCTGTCGGCGGTGACCTGGCCGGTGAGCTGCATGGTCATTCGATCCCGTAGGCCTGCCGCACCAGCGTGAGCGGGTGCGCGAGCTTCGGCTCGCCGAGCTGGTTGACCTCGAACCCCTGCGCGATGTGGTGGCCGCCCAGCGGGCAATCGGAACTGATGTAGTCCGGCGCGCCGCCCGCGGGGTGTTCGGCCATGCGCTTGAACAGCGGCTTGCCGATCTTCATCGCCATGTCGTGGTAGCCCTTCTTCACGCCGTAGGTGCCGGCGTGGCCGGAGCAGCGCTCGTTGGTGGCGACCTGCGTGCCCGGGATCATCTTCAGGATCTCCTCGGTGCGCTTGCCGATGTTCTGCACGCGGCCGTGGCAGGGCGTGTGGTAGCTGATCTTGCCCAGCGGCTGGGTGAACTCGGTCTTCAACAGGCCATCTCGCTTGCGCGCCGAGAGGTACTCGAACGGGTCCCACATCGCCTGCTTCACCGCTTGCACGTCGGCGTCGTCCGGGTACATCAGCGGCAGTTCCTGCTTGTACATCAGGGTGCAGCTGGGCACGGCGCTGAGGATGGCGTAGCCCTCGCGCGCATAGCGGGCCAGCACCGGGATGTTGACCTGCTTGAGCTTGTCCACGCCTTCCAGGTCGCCCAGTTCCAGCTTGGGCATGCCGCAGCACTTTTCCTTGGCGACCAGCTCGTACGGCACCTCGTTGTGCGCCAGCACCTTCAGCAGGTCATGGCCGATGCCCGGTTCGTTGTAGTTGACGTAGCAGGTGGCGTAGATGGCGACCTTGCCGGGCGTCTTGGCGCCGTCCTTCACCTCGTGCTGCGCCGACTTGGGCGCGCCGCTGCGGAACTTGCGCGTGGCCAGGTCGGGCAGCCAGGCCTTGCGGTCCACGTTCAGCACCTTCTCCATCACGCCGCGCGCGGCATCGGTGTGGTTCAGCGCGTTGGCCACCTGCACGACGATGGGGATGCCCGCGAACGAGCCGTGCACGTCGGTGGACGCGAGGAACTTCTCGCCCGCCGGGATGCCCTTGCGGTACTTGATCGCCTTGGCCCGCAGCATGGTGTGCGGGAAGTCCAGGTTCCACTCGTGCGGCGGCACGTAGGGGCACTTGGTCATGTAGCAGAGGTCGCACAGGTAGCACTGCTCGACGACCTTCCAGTAGTCCTGCTTGTCGACGGCGTCCACCTCGCCCGTCTTGCCTTCGTCCACCAGGTCGAACAGCGTGGGGAATGCTCCGCACAGGCTGACGCAGCGGCGGCAGCCGTGGCAGATGCCGAAGATGCGCTCGAGTTCCTGGAACGCGGCTTCCTCGTCGTGGAACTGCGGGTTGCGCCAGTCGATGGGGTGCCGGGTGGGCGCTTCCAGGCTGCCTTCGCGTGGGGGCATGGGGAGGTCGAGCGTTGAGGGTCGAGCGTTCAGCGAGGGGCGCTCAGCACGCTGAACGCCCAACGCTCAACGCCGAACCTCAGTCAGTCAGTTCGTTCAGCGCCTTCTGGTAGCGGTTGGCGTGCGAGCGCTCGGCCTTGGCCAGCGTCTCGAACCAGTCGGCCACTTCGTCGAAGCCTTCGTCGCGCGCGGTCTTGGCCATGCCCGGGTACATGTCGGTGTACTCGTGCGTCTCGCCGGCCACCGCGGCCTTCAGGTTGTCGCGCGTGGCGCCGATCGGCAGGCCCGTGGCCGGGTCGCCGCACTGCTCCAGCCATTCCAGGTGGCCGTGCGCGTGGCCGGTCTCGCCTTCGGCCGTGGAGCGGAACAGCGCCGCCACGTCGTTCTGGCCTTCCACGTCGGCCTTGTTCGCGAAGTACAGGTACCGGCGGTTGGCCTGCGATTCGCCGGCGAACGCCGCCTTCAGGTTCTCTTCCGTCTTGCTGCCTTTGAGGGTGGCCATGGAGCTTCTCCTGGGTGGGTTGATCGATGGTGGCGCCCGTGCCGTGCGGCCAGGCGGGCGACAGGGCAATTTACGTCTCGTCCGTGACTGCGTCCATGGGGGTGGCCCGGGCGCGGCATTGAAGTTGCCTAATGCCACGATAGCCGTTGCATCGGATGAGCTGAGGCTCTTTTTGGGAGCGGTCTTGCCGGGCCAGGATGAGGAAGCCCTCCTGCCTCCATGTCCCGGCCACGACGACACTTTGACGAGGGCACCATTGGTGGTCTGCTCCGCATGTGATTACGTTATAGTAAACGCGTTACGCATAGTTGAATTCAGGAGACCCACATGGCCGCCGTTCTGAAGGACATGGGCGCCCTGCCCGCGCCCGCCAAGATCCAGCAGCTGCACCATTACGCCTACCGTGCGAAGGACGCCGAGGAAACGCGCCACTTCTACGAGGACATCCTGGGCCTGCCGCTCTACCACATCATCCAGAGCGACCACGTGCCCAGCACGGGCGAGTACTGCCCCTACACGCACTTCTTCTTCCGCTTGCAGGACGGCTCGTTCATCGCCTTCTTCGACCTGGGCGACGACCAGGTGTGCGAGCCCTCGCCCAACACGCCCAAGTGGGTCAACCACATCTCCTTCCGGGTCGACACCATCGATGACCTGAAACGGATGAAGGAGCGGCTGGAAGCGCACGGTGTGGAAGTGCTGGGCATCACCGACCACCACATCTTCCACAGCATCTACTTCTTCGACCCCAACGGCGTGCGGCTGGAGCTCACCGCCCAGCTGGCCGACGAGTTCCAGATGCTGCAGGAGAGCAAGACTGCCCACGAGCGGCTGAAAGAGTGGACCGCGCGCAAGGAACAGTGGCGCCGCGACCGCGCCGCCGGCAAGGCCGCGCAGCCGCTCAAGCCCCAGCAGAACGACCGCCCCGAATTCAGCAAGTGATGGACGAGTCGCGCACCGGCTACGCCGACACGAGCTTCAGCAACGGTTACGAGTTCACGCAGGGCACGGGCTACCAGCTGCCCGAGTACCCCTTCGTCGAACCGGCCGAGCTGCGCACCGGCGAAGGCCATCATCCCATCGTCATCGTCGGCGCCGGCCTGGCCGGGCTGACGCTGGCCTGCGCGCTGGCCAAGTACGGCGTGCCCGCGGTCGTGCTCGACGAGGACAACACGGTCGGCGTCAAGGGCGCATCGTCGCGCGGCATCTGCTACACGCAGAAGTCGCTGGAGATCTTCCACCGGCTGGGCGTCTACGAGCGCATCGCGCGCAAGGGCATCCAGTGGAGCGTGGGCCGCACCTTCGCCGGCGCGGACGAGGTGTATTCGTTCGACCTGAAACAGCAGAGCGCCTACAACCTGTCCACCCAGCCGCCCTTCATCAACATCCAGCAGTTCTACATCGAGGGCTACCTGGTCGAGCGCATCCAGGAACTCGGGGGAGTCGAGCTGCGCTGGCAGAACCGCGTGAAGTCGTTCCGCCAGCAGGACGACGGCGCCGTGCTGGAGATCACCACGCCCGCCGGCGATTACACGCTGCGGGCCGACCACGTGGTGGACGCCAGCGGCTCGCGCAGCCCGTTCCGCGAATGGTGCGGCGCGGCGGTCACCGCCAAGAAGGGCGACGACCGCTGGTGCATCGCCGACGTGCGCTTCTCCAAGCACCCGCCGGTGGAGCGCCACACCTGGATAGAGGCGCCGTTCAACGAGAACCGCGCGGTCTGGCAGCACCTGATGGGCGACGACGTCTGGCGCATCGACTACCAGATGGCGCCCGACTGCGACCCGCACGAAGTCAGCCGCGAGGAAGTGGTGCGCGAGCGCCTGGCGCGGCAGTTCGGCGCCGACTGCGAAGTCGAGATCGTCTGGGTGGGCCCTTACGCGTACCGCAGCGAATGCGTGGACGCCATGCGCCACGGCCGCCTGTTCTTCATCGGCGACGCGGCCAAGGTGGTCAGCCCCTTCGGCGCGCGCGGCGGCAACACCGGCATCGCCGACGCCGACAACCTGGGCTGGAAGCTGGCCGCGGTGCTCAAGGGACGCGCGCCCGCCAAGCTGCTGGACAGCTTCCACGAGGAACGCCACGAAGCCGCCGTGCAGAACGTGCTGGTGACCAACCGCACCGCACGCTTCCTCCGTCCCGCCGACGGCGCCGAGCGCCTGTTCCGCACCGCCGCGCTCAGCCTGGCGCGGCAGCATCCGTTTGCGCGCCAGCTGGTCAACACCGGCCGAATGGCCATCGCCAACCCGTACACGCGGTCCAGCGTGTGCGACCGCACCGGCGGGCAGTCGGTGCAGAACGTGTCGTTCCAGTGGTCGGACGGCACGCCCGGCGTGGTGAACGACCTGCTGGACTGGGCCGACGGCCGCCTGCTGCTGCTGGTGTTCGGCGATCCGGGGCGCGAGGGCCTGGCGCGCGTGCGCCAACTGGTGCAGGCCGCGCCGCTGCGCTGCGTGCAGGTGCTGGGCGCGGGCCAGAAGCCCGGCGCGCTGGAACACGTGCGCGACCCCGAAGGCCACCTGCAGGGCGCCTGCCACGTGTTCGGGCACGCCTGGGCGCTGGTGCGGCCCGACGCCTACGTGGCCTGCACCGGCGAAAGCATCGATTCGCACATCGTTCACGCGGTCGCTCAGGCCCTGGGCGCCGCGGAGGAGGAAGCATGAAGCTGCCCGGAAGCCTGAAGACCACCCTGAACTTCCAGGACGCCGACGCGTTCTACGAGCAGCTGCTGGACGCCCACCAGGGCCTGAACCGCGACCAGTCCGAACTCCTCAACGCCCGGCTCATCCTGCTGCTGGCCAACCAGGTCGGCGACGCGGAAATCCTTCGCGGGTGCGTGGATGCGGCAGCGAAGCTGCCTGCTTGAAACGGGATCGGACACCCTTGCGCAGAGTACGCAGAGGGCCCGCAGAGGACGCGGAGAAAACCTTCAGTTTGTATTTTCTCTGCGAACTCTGCGCTCGCTCTGCGGCCTCTGCGTAAGGGTGTCCGCTCCCGCATTCCTGCGGCCGATAAAATCGCCCCATCCCCCCTTCAACGGCACCCCGGGTGCCGTTTTCGCTTTCAAGCCATGAGCGACACCCCCGACCAGCCCGGGCTGAACAGCCTGTCCAAATCGTTCCAGCCCGCCGACATCGAAGCGCGCTGGGGTCCCCTGTGGGAGCAGCGCGGCTACGGCCGGGCCGGCTTCCGCGGCACGGGCCAGCCGCAGGACGGCGAGCCGGCCTTCGCCATCCAGCTGCCGCCGCCCAACGTCACGGGCACGCTGCACATGGGCCATGCGTTCAACCAGACGATCATGGACAGCCTCACCCGCTACCACCGCATGCGGGGCTTCAACACGCTGTGGGTGCCGGGCACCGACCATGCGGGCATCGCCACCCAGATCGTGGTGGAACGCCAGCTGCAGCAGCAGGGCCAGTCGCGCCACGACCTGGGCCGCCCCGACTTCGTGAAGAAGGTGTGGGAATGGAAGCAGCAGTCGGGCAACACCATCACCATGCAGATGCGCCGCATGGGCGACAGCGTGGGCTGGGACCACGAGTACTTCACGATGGACGACAGGCTGTCGAAGATCGTGACCGACACCTTCGTGCGCCTGTACGAGCAGGGCCTCATCTACCGCGGCAAGCGGCTGGTGAACTGGGACCCCGAACTCAAGACCGCGGTCAGCGACCTGGAAGTGGAAAGCGAAGAGGAAGACGGCTTCCTCTGGCACATCCGCTACCCGCTGGCGGACGGCAGCGGCGAAGTGGTGGTCGCCACCACGCGGCCGGAGACCATGCTGGGCGACACCGCCGTCATGGTCCACCCCGAGGACGAGCGCTACAAGCACCTGGTCGGCAAGCAAGTGAAGCTGCCGCTGTGCGACCGCGACATCCCCGTCATCGCCGACGAATACGTCGACCGTGAATTCGGCACCGGCGTGGTGAAGGTCACGCCCGCGCACGACCCCAACGACTACGCCGTCGGCCAGCGCCACGGCCTGCCGATGATCGGTGTGCTGACGCTGGACGCGAAGATCAACGAGAACGCGCCCGCGAAGTACCAGGGCTTGGACCGCTTCGACGCGCGCAAGCGCGTGGTGGCCGACCTGGAAGCGCAAGGCTTCCTGGTGGAAACAAAGAAGCACCGCCTGATGGTGCCGCGCTGCGCCCGCACGGGCCAGGTGGTGGAGCCCATGCTCACCGACCAGTGGTTCGTGGCGATGACCAAGGTCAGCGAGAAGGACCCCACCGGCAAGTCCATCGCGCAGAAGGCCATCGACGCGGTGACTTCCGGCCAGGTGCGCTTCGTGCCGGAGAACTGGGTCAACACGTACAACCAGTGGATGGACAACATCCAGGACTGGTGCATCTCGCGCCAGCTGTGGTGGGGCCACCAGATCCCGGCCTGGTACGACGAGCAGGGCAACGTGTACGTCGCCCGCGACGAAGCCGAGGCGCAGAAGCAGGCGCCAGGCAAGCGGCTGCGCCGCGACGAGGACGTGCTGGACACCTGGTACTCGTCGGCGCTGGTGCCCTTCTCCACGCTGGGCTGGCCCGACAAGACGAAGGATCTGCAGCTGTACCTGCCCTCGTCGGTGCTGGTGACCGGCTACGACATCATCTTCTTCTGGGTCGCCCGGATGATCATGATGACCACCCACTTCACCGGCCAGGTGCCGTTCAGGGACGTGTACATCCACGGCCTGGTGCGCGACTCGCACGGCAAGAAGATGAGCAAGTCCGAAGGCAACGTGCTGGACCCGGTGGACCTGATCGACGGCATCGCGCTGCCGCCGCTGCTGGAAAAGCGCACCACGGGCCTGCGCAAGCCCGAGATCGCGCCGCAGGTGCGCAAGAACACCGAAAAGGAATTTCCCGAAGGCATCCCCGCTTACGGCGCCGACGCGCTGCGCTTCACCTTCGCCGCGCTGGCCACGCTGGGCCGCAACATCAACTTCGATTCCAAGCGTTGCGAGGGCTACCGCAACTTCTGCAACAAGCTCTGGAACGCGTCGCTGTTCGTGCTGATGAACTGCGAAGGCCAGGATTGCGGGCTGAAGGAGCACACCAAGGAAGAGTGCCAGCCGGGCGGCCCCGCGCACGGCTACATGGCGTTCTCGCAGGCCGACCGCTGGATCAGCTCGCTGCTGCAGAAGACCGAGGCCGCCGTGGCCCAGGGCTTCGCCGACTACCGACTGGACAACGTCGCCAACGCGATCTACGACTTCGTGTGGAACGAGTACTGCGACTGGTACCTGGAGATCGCCAAGGTGCAGCTGCGCAACGGCGACGAAAGCCAGCAACGCGCCACCCGACGCACCCTGATCCGCACGCTGGAAGCCATCCTGCGCCTGGCGCATCCGGTCATCCCGTTCATCACCGAGGAGCTGTGGCAGAAGGTCGCGCCGGTGGCCGGCCTGCAAGGTGAATCGGTCAGCGTCGCCCGCTACCCGCAGGCGCAGCCCGAGAAGATCGACGAGAAGGCCATCGCGTACGTCGATCGCCTGAAGGCGATGGTGGACGCCAGCCGCCAGCTGCGCGGCGAGATGAACGTGTCGCCGGGCACCAGGCTGCCCATGTACGCCGTGGGCGACGCCGAGTTCCTGCGCGAAGCCGCGCCGGTGCTGCAGGCGCTGGCCCGCCTGTCCGAAGTGAAGGTGTTCGACGACGAAGCCTCCTGGGCCGCCGCGGCCAAGGCCGCGCCCGTGGCCGTGGTGGGCGATTCGCACCTGTGCCTGTACATGGAGATCGACGTCGCGGCCGAGAAGGCGCGCCTGTCGAAGGAAGCCGCGCGGCTGGAAGGCGAACTGGCCAAGGCCAACGGCAAGCTGTCGAACGAGGCCTTCGTCGCCAAGGCGCCGCCGGCGGTGATCGAGCAGGAGAAGAAGCGCATCGCCGACTTCTCGGCGACGCTCGCGAAGATCAAGGACCAGCTTAAGCGGCTGGGGTAGGAAATGCGGAGGCGGACTCCCTTACGCAGAGTGCGCAGAGGTTTCGCAGAGATCGCGGAGGAGCATTCAACAAGGGGTTTCTCTGCGTCCTCGGCGAAACCTCTGCGCACTCTGCGCAAGGGAGTCCGCTTCTTCATCGCGTCCGGGTAAGCAGCGAGGCGGCCCGCCATGGGCGCTGCAAAATAGCGCCCATGAAACGCAGAGCCCTCCTCCTCTCCGGCGCCGCCGCCTTCGCGGCGCTCCCTTCCTTCGCGCAGCAGCAGCGCGTCATCCGCCTGGTGGTGCCCTACGCGGCCGGCGGCCCCATCGACGCCACCGCGCGCCTGCTGGCCGAGCGCGTGAAGGACAGCCTCGGCACGGTCATCATCGACAACAAGCCGGGCGGCGGCGGCAACATCGGCGCGGACCTCGTCGCCAAGGCCGCCCCCGACGGCTACACCATCGGCATCTCGGCCACGGCCACGCACGCCATCAACCCGTGGCTGTTCGCGAAGATGCCGTACGACGCGGCCAAGGACTTCGCCGGCATCACGCAGATGGTGCGCGTGCCCAACGTGCTGGTGATGAACGCGGAAACCGCATCGCGCCTGAAGATCAACACGCTGCGCGACCTCATCGCCTACGGCAAGGCCAACCCGGGCAAGCTGAACTACGGCAGTGGCGGCAACGGCAGCGCGGGCCACCTGGCCGGCGAGATGTTCAAGCGCGACGCCGGCATCTACGCCGTGCACATCCCCTACAACGGCGGCAACCCCGCGCAGCTGGCGCTGCTGTCGGGACAGGTCGACTTCAACTTCGACAACCTGGCCACCGCCGCGCCCAACATCAAGGCCGGCAAGCTCAAGCCACTGGCCGTCACCACCCTGAACCGCTCGCCCAGCCTGCCGGACGTGCCGCCCGTGGCCGACACGCTCAAGGGCTTCGCCATCGACACGTGGTGGGGCCTGGTCGCGCCGGCCGGCACGCCGCGCGACACGATCAACCGCCTGAACCACGCCTTCGTCGCGGCGCTGAACCTGCCCGACACCAAGGCGCGCTTCGCCAACCTGATGGCAGAACCCGTGCCCACCACGCCGGAAGAGTTCGACAAGTTCATGCACGCCGAACTCGCCAAATACGAAAAGGTGGTCAAGGCCTCCGGCGCCAAGGTGGACTGAGACAACACGACGACGACAAGACCAAGATGAAAAAACTTGCGATCACCCTTTCCTCGCTGGCCCTGGCCGCCTCGGCCTACGCGCAGCAGCCCGTGCAGAACGTCTGGCAGGCGGCCGCCAGCGAGCAGCCCAAGCTGCTGGCCACGCTGAAGTCGCTGGTGGAGATCGAGACCGGCAGTACCAACCGCGCCGGGCTGGACAAGCTGTCCACCCTGATCCACGACCGCCTGAAGGCCATGGGCGGCCAGGTGGAGTACATCGAGCCGAACGACGCCGACGTCTACCGCATGGAAGACACGCCGGAGAAAGCTTCGGGCATCGGCCGCATGGTGCGTGCCACGTTCAAGGGAACGGGCACGAAGAAGATCATGCTGATGGCGCACATGGACACGGTGTACCCGGAAGGCATGGCCAAGGACCAGCCTTTCCGCGTCGACGGCAACAAGGCCTACGGCCTGGGCATCGCCGACGACAAGCAGGGCGTGGCCGTCATCCTGCACGCGGTGGCCCTGCTGCAGCAGCTGAACATCAAGGACTACGGCACGCTCACCGTGTTCATCAACGGCGACGAGGAGATCAGCTCGCCCGCTTCGCGCAAGCTGTTCGCGAAGATGGGCGCCGAGCACGACGCCGTGATGTCGTTCGAAGGCTCGCGCGTCGACCAGGACAAGCTGGCGCTGGCCACCAGCGGCATCGCGCTGGCCGCGATGACGGTGCGCGGCCGCGCCTCGCACGCGGGCAGCGCGCCCGAGCGCGGCGTCAACGCGCTGTACGAGCTGTCGCACCAGCTGCTGCAACTGCGCGACCTGTCGGTGCCCGAGCGCGGCCTGAAGGTGAACTGGACCGTGGCCAAGGCCGGCGTGGTGCGCAACATGATCCCGCCCGGCGCGCAGGCCTGGGCCGACATCCGCCTGATCAAGGTGAGCGACCTCGCTTCGGTCGAAGCCAAGGTGCAGGAACGCATCAAGAAGAAGCTGCTGCCCGAGTCGGTGGTGGAGGTGAAGTTCGAGAACCGCCGCCCGCCGCTGGAAGCCACCGACGCCTCGCGCGCCATGGGCGCCCTGGGGCAGAAGATCTACAAGGAGATCGGCAAGGACCTGATGGTCGACCCGGAGCCGGAAGGCGGCGGCACCGATGCCGCTTTCGCCGCGCTGGAGACCAAGTCGCCGGTGGTGGAACGCTTCGGCCTGCAGGGCTTCGGTGCGCACTCGAACAACGCCGAGTACGTGCTGGTGGATTCCATCCAGCCGCGGCTGTATTTGGCGACGCGGATGGTGCAGGAGCTGTCGAAGGCGCGATGACCGTTTGCCGCGCTCGCGTGACCTCGCCTTCGGCATCGATGACGAATGACGACGGCGGCGCGGCGGCTCAAGTCATTCGCCATTGACGCTGCGAAGCGGCGAAGTCATTTCGTCATCGCGAGTTCACCCGAGGGCGCCTCCACGGCACCCTCGCCGCTTTCCTGCTGCAGACGCCACATCTGCGCATAGCGGCCGCCGCGCGCCAGCAGCTGCGCGTGCGTGCCGCGCTCGATGACGCGGCCCGCGTCCATCACCAGGATCTCGTGCGCGTCGATCACCGTCGACAGCCGGTGCGCGATCACCAAGGTCGTCTTGCCCTGCGCCGCGCTGCGCAGTTCAGCCTGGATGGCGCGCTCGTTGGCCGAGTCCAGCGCCGAGGTGGCTTCGTCGAAGATCAGGATGGGCGGGTCCTTCAGCAGCGTGCGCGCGATGGCCACGCGCTGCTTCTCGCCGCCCGACAGCTTCAGACCGCGCTCGCCCACCATGGTCTGGTAGCCCTTGGGCGTGCCCTGGATGAAGTCGTGGATGCGCGCCGCGCGTGCCGCCTCTTCCACCTCGGCCCGCGTGGTGCCCGGCCGGCCGTAGGCGATGTTGTATTCCACCGTGTCGTTGAACAGCACCGTGTCCTGCGGCACGATGCCGATGGCGCGCCGCACGCTGGCCTGCTGCACCTGGCGCACGTCGCGCCCGCCGATGGTGATGTGCCCTTGCTGCACGTCGTAGAAGCGGTACAGCAGCCGCGCCAGCGTGGACTTGCCCGAGCCCGAAGGCCCGACCACCGCCACCGTCTTGCCCGAAGGGATCTCGAAGCTGACGTCGTGCAGGATCACGCGCGCCGGTTCGTAGGCGAAGGTGACGTGCTCGAACCGCACCGTGGCGTCGCCGCCGGGCAGCGGCAACAGCGAGGTGGCGCCGGGCGCGTCGGCCACTTCGCGCTCGCGGTCCATCAGCACGAACATCTTCTCCAGGTCGGTGAGGCTCTGCTTGATCTCGCGGTACAGCACGCCCAGGAAGTTGAGCGGGATGTACAGCTGGATCATGAAGGCGTTGATCATCACCAGGTCGCCCAGCGTCATGTGCCCGGCCACCACGCCCTGGGTGGCGCGCCACAGCATGGCCACCAGGCTGGCGGCGATGATCAGCTGCTGGCCCGTGTTCAGCATCGACAGCGTGGTCTGCGCCTTGATGCGCGAGCGCCGGTAGCGGTCCAGGCTCTCGTCGTAGCGGTTCGCCTCGAACCGCTCGTTGTTGAAGTACTTGACGGTCTCGTAGTTCAGCAGCGAATCCACCGCGCGGGTGTGGGCCGCGGAATCGAACTCGTTGGCTTCCTTGCGGAACTTGGTGCGCCACTCGGTGACGGTGACCGTGAAGACGATGTAGACCGCCAGCGCCGCGATGGTGATCCAGGCGAACCAGACGTCGAACTTGACCGCCAGGATGCCCAGCACCAGCACCAGTTCCACCAGCGTGGGCACGATGCTGTAGAGGGAATACGAGATCAGCGACTCGATGCCGCGCACGCCGCGCTCGATGTCGCGCGTCATGCCGCCGGTCTGGCGTTCCAGGTGGAAGCGCAGCGACAGCGAATGCAGGTGCTCGAAAGTCTGCAGCGCGATGGCGCGGGTGGCGCCCTGCGTGGCCTTGGAGAACACCAGTTCGCGCAGCTCGGTGAAGAGCGAGGTCGACAGCCGCAGCAACCCGTAGGCCAGCAGCAGCCCGATGGGCACCACCAGCACCGCCGCGGCGTCGCCGGGCTTCAGGCTCATGGTGTCGACCAGCCGCTTGAGCAGCACGGGCACGCCCACGTTGGCCAGCTTGGCGCCGATCATGAACGCCAGCGCGGCGGCGGCACGCCACTTGTACTGCAGCAGGTAAGGCAGCAGGCGGCGCAGCGTGGCCCAGTCGCGGGGCTGCGCGGCGGGGCTGGAGGGGGCGGAAGGAAGGGGGGCGGCGGCTTCGCCGTGGCGGCGCATCGGGGACAATCGGAAGGTACCTGCGAGGAGAGAGATTGTGCCCACGTCCGCGAATTCAAGCGTCCAGCAGCTGGCGCCGGCCACGCCGCCCAGCGACAAGGAGCTGGTGCTCAAGGTCATCCCGATGCCGGCGGACACCAACGGCAACGGCGACATCTTCGGCGGCTGGGTCATGGCGCAGGTGGACCTGGCCGGCTCGGTGATCCCGGCCCGCTACGTCAACGGCCGCATGGCGACGGTGGCGGTCAACGAGTTCATCTTCAAGCAGCCGGTGCGGGTGGGTGACATCCTGTCGTTCTACGGCAGCGTCACGCGCATCGGGCGCACGTCCATCACCGTGCAGGTGGAGGTGTTCGCCGAGCGCTTCCGTGCGCAGGGGCGGTTCGTGAAGGTGACGGAAGCCTCGCTGACCTACGTGGCGATCGACGACCAGGGCCGTCCACGGCCGATCGAGAAGCGCGATTGACCGACAAGCCGGCGGCACATCGGGTGTTAACCTCAACCGCATGACCGACCGCCGGCCCAACGACCCGCTACGCTCTCCGGCCCTGGAGCACAAGACGCTGCTGTGGCTGGTGGTGGGCTTCACCGCCGCCTTCCTGGGCGTGCTGGCTCCGCTGGCGGGCGCGGTGCTGTGGGCGCTGTTCCTCGCGCTCGTGTTCTGGCCCATGCACCTGCGCGTGCGGCGGCTGGTGAAGAAGCGTCCTTCGCTGGCCGCCTTCCTCACGCTGCTGACCATCGTGCTCATCGTCATCGTGCCGCTGGCGCTCGTGAGCGCCTCGGTGGCGCAGCAGGCTTCGGTGCTCTACCAGAAGGTCAAGACCGGCGAGTTCCAGCCCGCCCTGTCGCTGCAGCACGCGATGGACACGCTGCCGGCCTGGGCGCAATCCATCCTGCACCGCCTGGACCTGTGGGACCTGCCGGCCGTCCTGCAGCGGGCCGGCGAGATGGTGTCCAGGAGCAGCCAGGCCATCACGTCCAGCCTGGTCGGCGCCGGCAAGGTCACGCTGGACTTCGTGGTCTCGTTCTTCGTGATGCTGTACGTGCTGTTCTTCCTGCTGCGCGACGGCGCGGCGCTGGCCGCGCGCATCGAGCAGGCCGTGCCGCTGCAGCCGCACCAGACGCGCAAGCTGCTGGCGCAGTTCGTCGCCGTGGTGCGCGCCACGGTCAAGGGCAACGTGGTCATCGCCCTCGTGCAGGGCCTGCTGGGCGGGCTCGCCTTCTGGTACCTGGACGTGCCGGGCCCCGTGCTGTGGGGCGCGCTGATGGCGCTGCTGTCGCTGCTGCCCGCGGTGGGCGCCGCCCTGGTCTGGGGACCGGTCGCGCTGTGGATGATGTTCGCCGGCCAGCTGTGGGAAGGCGTCGGCCTGATCGTCTGGGGCACGGTCGTGATCGGCGTGGTGGACAACGTGTTGCGTCCGGTGCTGGTGGGCCGCGACACGCGCATGCCCGACTACCTGGTGCTGGTGGCCACGGTCGGCGGCATCAGCCTGTTCGGGCTGAACGGCTTCGTCATCGGGCCGGTAATCGCCGCGATGTTCCTGGTCAGCTGGAACCTGCTGACCGAGGTGCGGCGGCAATCGGACGGCTCAGCGCCGCGCTGAAGCTTCGCGCAGCACCGCCAGCCCCGCGCGCAGCGCGTCCACCGGCATCTGGCCCGGCGCCGAAGCCGCTTCGCCCATCCCGAAAGTCAGCGCGGAGCCGAATTCGCCGCCGCACAACCGGCTGGCGGCGCCCAGCGCGCCCATCGCCATGCCGGCCACCGGGATGTCCAGCGTCTCGCTGGCCTGCAGCGTGGCTTGCAGCAGCGCCAGCACGTCGGCTTTCGATTGCGGCATGACGGCCAGCTTGCCGATGTCCGCGCCCAGGTCCTGTGCCTGGCGGAACCGCGCCAGCAGTTCGCCGGCGGGCGGGGTGCCCGCGAAGTCATGGAACGACAGCAGCAGCGCGATGCCGGCCGCACGCGCAGCTTCGCGCACCGCCTGCACGTGCGCGCGATCGCCCGCCATTTCAGCATCCACGATGTCCGCGGCACGCGCGGCGCACACGGCTTCGTACAGCGCGACAACCTCGGGTTCGCCGAGAGCGATCGGTTGACCGCCCTCGCGCGAAGAGCGGCGCGTGAACAGCAGCGGCACGCCGGCGGCGTTGCGCAGTTCCTGCGCCAGCGCCACCACGTCCGCCGTGCGGGCGATGCCTTCGAAGAAGTCGACCCGCCATTCGACGAGGTCCGGCTTGAGCCGCGCCGCGCGCGCCGCCTCCGCACGCAGCGCCCCGGCCGTGCGGCCCACAAACGGGACGCACACCGCCGGCATCGGCAACGCTTTTCCGTGCAAGGCGATCGGCTTCATGCTCACGAGACGATGTACGCCGCCGCGCCGGTGCACAGCAGCTTGCCTTGCGGGTCGAGGAATTCCATTCGGGTGGAGGCGACACGCGAGCCCAGCCGCAGCACTTCCGCGCGCGCCTCGAACCAGTCGCCCACCGCCGGACGCAGGTAGTCGATGCGCAGGTCGATGGTGCCCAGCTTGCCGAAGCGGTGCAGCCGCTCGGCCGGCGGCTCGTCCAGGTGGCGCGCGCCGACGGCCGCCAGGCAGGCCAGGCCGCCCAGCGCGTCCAGCACCGAAGCCACCGCCCCGCCGTGCATGCGGTTGTGCACATAGTGGCCCACCAAGTCGGGCTTCATCTCGATGCGGCCGGTCACGCGGTCCGGGCGAAGGCTGGTGACCTTCAGCCCCAGCATCCGGTTGAACGTGATGCGGTCCTCGAAGATGGCCTTGAGCGCGGCGACGAACTCGGGCTCGAATTCCACCGGCGCGCCCGACAGGGGTTGGCGTGTCATGGCCGCCATTGTCCCGCACCCGCCCAGCGCGGGCGTCGAACCCGTCCGACGCCCGCGGCCGGGCCGCGGCGCCATACTTCGGCCCGCACACCGCCGAGCGAAAGGACAGCCTCCATGGCCACCCGCAAGAGCTATCCCCAGATGCTGGAAGACATCCAGCTGCTGCAGAAGCAGGCCGAAGCACAGCGCCGCAAGGACGTGGAGATCGTCATCGCCCGCATCCGCGAGGCGATGCAGTTCTGGGGCATCACCGAGGAAGACCTGGGGTTCCGCAGGCGTCCCGAGAAGTCCGCCACGCCGGCGGCGGTTCCGGCGCCCGCGCCGGCCAAGAAGAAGCGCAAGTCGCGCTACACCGAGCGCCCGCTGGCCGGGCCGAAGGGCTAAACGCTCAGCTTCTTCGCGCGCTCGAGCAGGAACGTCTTCTCGCGCGCATTGCCCGCCAGCCCGGCGGCACGCTCGAACGCCGCACGCGCTTCTTCGCGCCGGCCCAGCTTCTCCAGCAGATCGCCCTGCACGCTGGGCAGCCAGTGGTACTGGCGCAAAGCCTTGTCTTCCAGCAGCTTCTCGACCAGCGCCAGCCCGGCGGCCGGACCTTCGGCCATACCGACCGCGACGGCGCGATTGAGCTCGACCACCGGCGACGGCGCCACGCGCGCGAGTTCGCCGTACAGCGCCGCGATGCGCTTCCAGTCGGTGGCATCGGCGCGCTTGGCGCGTGCGTGACAAGCGGCGATGGCCGCCTGCAGCGTATAGGGCCCGCGTTGCGTCGACAGAGTCTCCGCGCGTTCCAGCGCCGCCAGCCCGCGGCGGATCAGCAGCGGGTCCCAGCGCGAACGGTCCTGGTCGGCCAGCAGGATGGGCTTGCCTTCGGCGTCGGTACGCGCCTTGGTGCGCGAAGCCTGCAGCTCCATCAGCGCGCCCAGGCCATGCACCTCGGGCTCGCCCGGCGCGATGCCGGCCAGCATGCGGCCCAGCCGCAGCGCTTCGTCCGTCAGCGCGGGGCGCATCCAATCGTCGCCCGCGGTGGCCGTGTAGCCCTCGTTGAACACCAGGTACACCACTTCCAGCACCGAAGCCACGCGCTGCTGCAGGTCTTCGCCGCGCGGCGACTCGAACGGCACCTTGGCGTCGCGCAACTTCTGCTTGGCACGCACGATGCGCTGCGCGATGGTGGGCTCGGGCACGAGGAAGGCGCGCGCGATCTCGTGCGTGGTCAGGCCGCCCAGCAGCTTCAGCGTCAGCGCCACGCGCGAATCGGTGGGCAGCACCGGGTGGCACGAAGTGAAGACCAGGCGCAGCAGGTCGTCGCCGATCTCGTCCTGCCGGGCTTCGTCCAGGGCGTCGGTGAAGTCCGGCACGATCAGCGCCTCCTGCGCCTCCAGGTCGCGGCCCAGCTCCTCGTGCTTGCGCGCCTGCATCTGCAGGTGGCGCAGGTGGTCCAGCGCGCGGTTCTTCGCCGCGGCCATGAGCCAGGCCGCGGGCTTGTCCGGCAGGCCATCGGCCGGCCAGCGTTCCAGCGCGGTGACCAGCACCTCCTGCGCCAGTTCCTCGGCGATGGGCACGTCCCGCACCATCCTCGCCACGGTCGCGACGACCTTGGCCGATTCCATGCGCCACACGGTGGCGAGCGTTTCGTGGACGGGCGAGTGCATGCGGGCCGCAGTGTGCCTGCAACCGGCACCCGGCGTCGAGGGCGGAGGTTCAAGCCTGCGGCGGCACCGCGGCGGGGTCCATCCACATCAGCTCCCACACGTGCCCGTCCAGGTCTTCGAAGGACCGGCCGTACATGAAGCCGTGGTCCTGCGGCGCGCGCGGCTCGCGGCCGCCCGCCTGCAGAGCCTTGCCCACCAGGTCGTCCACCTCCGCGCGGCTGTCGCACGACAGGCAGACCAGCACCTCGGCCGATTCCTTCGCGTCGGCGATGCGCTTGGACGTGAAGGTCTGGAAGAACGGCTTGACCAGCAGCATCGCGTAGATGTCCTCGCTGATCACCATGCAGGCGCCCTGCTCGTTGGTGAACGCGGGGTTGAAGCCGAAGCCCAGCGATTCGAAGAACTTGCGCGATTGCGCCATGTTCTCGATCGGCAGGTTGACGAAGATCTTGCGGGCCATGGCGTTGTCCTTTTGCTTTCAGGGATGTCTTGCGAGCTCGGCCTCGAGGCGGTCGAGATTCTGTTCGTTGGAAGGGATGCAGACCGATTCCACCTGCCGGCGGTGTTCCACCGTCGGGAAGGTCTGGCGCCACTCCAGGTCCGTCGCGCCGCCGGCTTCGCGCAGGTTCACCACCAGCCTGAAGTGCATGGCTTCGATCACCACGCGCGAAGGTTCCGCCAGCTCGGTGAACGCGGACGTGTTCGGGTAGTCCGTTCCGTCGGGTCCGTGCAGCGTGAACAGCCAGCGGCCGCCGGGGCGGAACTCGAACACGTCGAAGGTGCTGGTGAAGCCCGCCGGCCCCCACCATCTCGCCAGGCTGGCGCCGTCGCGGAAGGCTTCCCAGATGCGTTCACGCGGCGCATCGATGCGGCGGCCCGTGGCCAGCGTGCGGTCGGCTTCGTCGTTCATCAGCCCATCCCCAGCTCACGGAAACGCGCGGTGCCGCTCATGCCGCGCTGCTCGAAGTCTTCCAGTTCGTACAGCGGCCGCACTTCGATCTCGGCGTCGCGGCCCCCGCCCATCGGGTTGGGGTAGCGGCGCGCCCATTGCAGTGCCTCTTCGTGGCTGCGCACCTGGATCAGCGTGTAGCCCGCCACCAGCTCCTTGCTTTCGGCGTAGGGGCCGTCGACGACATGCTGCCTGCCGCCTTCCCAGCGCACGCGAAAGCCCGTGCTGGAAGGCTTGAGGCCGCTGCCGTCCAGCAGCACGCCGGCCCGCGCCAGTTCCTCGTGGTAGGCGGCCATGTCGGCCATCAGCCTGTCCGCGTCGGGCGGGAAGCGCCCGGCTTCGGTGTCCGCGTTGGCGCGGACCATGATCATGTAGCGCATCGCCGCCGCCTCAGGCCATCGCCGGGTGGGGCTGCAGCATGCTGGAGCGGTTGCCTTCGGTGTCGAGGAAAGCGATGTACAGCCCCACGCCGGGGATGTCCCAGGGCTCAGTGCCCAGCACCTGGCCGCCGGCGTCGGTCACTTTCTCCATCGATGCCGAAAGGTTCTCCACGGAGATCACGATGCCGGGAAACTGCGCCGGCATGTCGGGGCGCTGCAGGAAGAAGCCGCCCCCGATGGCGCCGCGCAGGCCTTTGGGGTTGACGTCCTGTTCGGCGGTGGTGACGACGGTGTACTCGCCCATCTCGGGGCCGAGCATCTGGCATTTCCAGCCGAAGACGGTCTCGAAGAAGCGGGCGAGGCGCTCGCGGTCCTTGCAGGGCAGTTCGAAGTGGACGACAGGATCCATGGCGTTCTCCTTGGGCGAAAGGGAATGATGCGGGCTCAGCCCGCGTAGGCGCGTTCCAGCGCGGCGAGGTCGAACTTCTTCATCTTCATGAAGGCGTCGGTGGTGCGCCGGCGCTTGCCGGCATCGGGGTCGAGCAGCATCTCGAACAGGCGCTCGGGGACGATCTGCCACGACACGCCGAAGCGGTCCTGCAACCAGCCGCACTGCTCGGCCTGCGGCACGGCCGACAGCGCCTGCCAGTAGCGGTCGACCTCGGCCTGGTCTTTGCAGTGCACGACGATGGAAGCCGCGGGGCTCAGCTTGAAGACCGGCCCGCCGTGCAGCAGCGTGTAGCTGCGGCCGTCGATCTCGAAGGTGACCGTGAGCACGGCGCCTTCGGGCATCGGCGAGTTCTTCTCGTAATGCGTGACGGCCGTGATGCGCGAGTTGGGGAAGACGGAGACGTAGAGCTCGGCGGCTTCCAGCGGGTCGCGGTCGAACCAGAGGCAGGTGCTGGTCTTGGGCATGTCGTGGGTCCTTTCTTCATGCGCGCGTTTTCGCGCCTGTCCTCCCACGACGAACGGGCCGGGCCGGAATCGACAACGCCAGCCCCCGGAAGAACCCGCGCTACGTGTAACAGGGGCCGAGCTGGCGGACCTCGACCGTGGCCCACTGAGCAGCCGGGCATTCCTTGGCGAGCGCGACCGCTTCTTCGCGGGTGACGCCGTCGAGCAGGAAGAAGCCGCCGACCATTTCCTTGGCTTCGGCGAACGGGCCATCCACGAGGCTGGGCTTGCCGGCGCGCACTTGCACGCGGACCGAGTCCTGGTTCGGGGAAGCCAGCGACTCCATCGCCTTGAGCTTGCCCTGGCGCTTGAGGTCCGTGCCCCACTTCGCCATGCGGTCGAACACCTCGCGCCCTTCGGCACCGGAGCGCGTCGCCCGCTGGCCGGGCTCTTCCATGATCAGCAGCAGGTAGGCCATGGCGGCGGATGGTAGCGCGATGTCGGTGGGAAGTTCGTATTCTTTGTTTTTTCGGAGTTGATCCGTGGACGCGCCGTCGTCGCAGGTGCTGGAGTCAGTGCGGGCGCGGCGGGTGGCGCCTGGCGCGGCCTCATGCTCCAGCGGCCGTGCTTCGCCTTCGGCTCGCACAGGCTTCCCGCCGAATCGGCCGCGCCAGGCGCCACCCACCGCGCTGGCACGCGTGTGCGGGTTCGGAGAGGAAATACGGGAACCACGGATTCCCGCCTCCGCGCACTGCTGTCCGGAATCGGGAAGCGGGTTTGAAGGCTGGCGCTGGGAGGAGATGGGGGGAAGGCGCTGGGAGACTTGAATTCGGCCGGTTCATACAGTGTGTATGGGGCCGCGGGGGCGAAAAGGTGTTGCGGAGATGGTTGAGGGGGGTTAAACCCCGAGCGCCAACTCTTTCAACAACCATCGCCGCAACATGTTCAGCATAAGCCGGATTCACCAGGTGCTCCAAGCGATCCCGCGCGGGGCGTTCGATCGAATCGTCCAGCAGCATGGCGCCGACCGCTATGGCAAAGGCTTCGGCAGCTGGCAGCACCTGGTGGCGATGGTGTACGCGCAGGTGAGCGGTGCCAGCAGCCTGCGCCAGCTGGAGGCGAGCTTCAACGCGTTGCCCGGCCAGCACTACCACCTGCACGCCAAGGCAGTTCGCCGCTCCACGCTGGCCGATGCGAACGCGCGGCGCGAGCCGCAGGTGTTCGCCCAGCTGCTGGAGCTGCTGATGGCCCAGGCCGGGCGCAGCGTGCGCAGCCAGCGCGAGGAGCTGCGCTACCTGCTGGACGCCACCAATGTGCCGCTGGCCTACCGGGGTGAGCGCGTGAACGCGCGAATCCAGCCGGGGCTGAAACTGCATGTGGTGCTGGATGCGGCCAGCGCTGGCTTGGCGCACGCGCGCCTGACGGGCTCGCGCGTGGATGACAAGACCGAGGCGCGCAAGCTGCCTGTGCAAGCCGGGGCGACGTACGTGTTTGACCGTGGCTACTGCGATTACAACTGGTGGGCGAGCCTGCACGATCGGCAGGCCCGCTTCGTCACGCGGCTGCGCCGCAATGCGGCGGTCACCACCCTGCAGGAGCTGGTGCCCACCGGGCCCGCCATCGTGGGCGACAGCATCGTGGCGTTCGCGCTACGAAAGCCGCGCGGCGGGCACTGCAACTCATACAGTACGCCGCTGCGGCGCATCCGGGTCAGTCGCCCCGATGCGGCCGAGCTGGTACTGATCACCAATGACCTGAGCAGCCCGGCCCAGCAGATCGCCGAGCTGTACAAGCAGCGCTGGCAGATCGAATTGCTGTTCAAGTGGATCAAGCAGCACCTGCAGATCCGCCGCTTCCTCGGCCGCGGCGACAACGCCGCCCGCATCCAGGTGCTCACGGCCCTGATCGCCTACATGCTGGTGCTGCTGCTCAAGGTGCGAAGCGGCTTCACCGGCACGCTGTGGATGCTGCTGGCCCAGCTCAGGAGCGGGCTGTTCCAGCGACCCCAAACCGACAACTCCTACTGGCGACGACGGCAGCTCCTGCGCGAGCACATCGCCTGCGTTCAGGGCTCCTTGCTATGACAGCGATCCCGGACAGCAGTGCGCCTCCGCGGGAATGACGCCGGAGGGGGCGTTGGTGTTCTCTTCGGACCCGCACATTGGTTCCGCGCGCCAGGCGGTGCCCGGCCTGGGCGATTTCCGGAGGCGGCGGGGGCGAGGCGGCCCGGGCGACGCGAGCGGCTACGCGCAAGCTGAGCCGCGTAGTCCGTTGTGAACCACTGACTCGCGGTCCGATTGTCTGAACAGAGAGAGCGCCGCAGGCGGTCTCTCTGTGAGTTCGGCCGCGAGAGCCCGGGCCGCCGCAGCCAACGCGAAGTGCTTGAGCGCGTCAGCGCTCAAGCATCGCCGGAGAATGAGCCCAGGCCGGGCACCGCCTGGCGCGCCGCACGACGCTTCATGCTCCTCGAGAGTCCGTTGCCGCAGCAGTTCGACGGCGCGAAGCCATACGTGACGAACGGCCGCTCCAACTCGGTATCGGTGATCGACTACGAAGGCCATGTCGAAACTGCGCGACGTCAGCGTCGGCGAGGCACCTGGGGCGTGATGGTCGGTTGAACGGCTCGCTCAGGCGGCGCGCGTGGCGCGCTTGGGCGGCAGGTTCCACCAGGGCAGGCACTGCTTGAGGCTGAGCACCTCGCCGCTGCGCCAGGGCTTGTAGCCCGGGATGGCCGAAAGCATGGCGCGCCAGCTCTCGTCCTGCAGCACCTGGCGCAGCAGCTGCGTAGGCCGCTCGTCCAGCGCGGAACGCAGGCACACCAGGTAGTAGTGCTCGCTGGCCAGCGGGACGAAATCCAGTCCATGGCGGCGCGCGGCGGCTTCGATGCCCATGCCCGCATCCGCTTCGCCCGAGGCGATGGCCTGGGCCACCGCCGAGTGCGAGGGCTGCTCGTTGCGGTAGCCGGTGATCGCCGCCGCGGGAATGCCGGATTCCAGCAGCAGGTCGTCCAGCAGCAAGCGCGTGCCTGCACCCAGCGGACGATTGACGAAGCGGGCCTCGCGCGCGACCAGCGCGCCCAGCGAATCCAGTCGCAGCGGATTGCCCGCGCGCACCATCAATCCTTGCGTGCGCTCGGCGAACCCGATGAGCTTGTGCTCGCCGGGCGTCAGCAGCGGCTGGTAAGCCTTCTGCGTGGGCGAACCCGCCGGTGCGCGGCCGCGCGCGTGGAAACCGGCGACCGTGCAGCGGCCTTCGTTCAGCGCGGAGATGGCGTCCACGCTGCCGCAGAACTGGATGTCCAGGTGCAGCCGCGATGTGGCGGCCGCGTGGCCGCGCAGCAGCGACAGCGCGTCGTCATGACTGGCGAACAGCGTCTGCACTTGGGCGTGATCGTCGAAAGCGATGGCCAGCGCACGTTCCAGCTCGGCATGCATCGATTCGAGCTGCGGCGCCAATCGGGCCTGCGCCAGCCGCTCGGCCCACAGCAGGCGGTCGGCGAAAGGCGTGAGCTGCGCGCGCTGCCCCTTGCACCAGACGATGAGGTCGCGGCCCAGCTCGGCTTCCCAGCGCTTGAGCTCGCCCCAGACGTGGCGGTAGGACATGCCCAGCGCCTCGGCGGCGCCGGTGATGGAACCGGCCGAGCGCACGGCTTCCAGCAGGTCCATCAGCGGATTGCGGATGCGCGGCACCTCCGACACCGCGGCGCCGAATGAATACGAGAGCTCCACCTTGCGCATGCGCGGAGTATGACCGACGACCGGGCGGTGCCGGGAAGTCGCCATGATGGCCTCAAGAATCGAATCGCCCGATTTCCGGCTGGGCACGAAGACAATCGCGCAGGAGGAGTTTCATGGTGACGAAGAACGACCTTTACGCCTATCTCACCTGCGAGGGCGTCCGCCGGGGGTACTGCACCATCCCGGAGTTCCACGTCCGTCTTCCGGACGGCCGGCTGAAGAAGATCGACTTGGTGTGGGCCACCCCGCGCCGCCGCGGGCCGGTGCAGGACGCGTCGAATCCCGACTACTGGAAGCTCGCGGCCGCGTTCGAGATCGAGGGCTGCAACATCCGCCACCACCGCAACGGAATGCTGCGCCACGTCGCGGATTTCGCCGACGTCCGGAATCTGCGCGATGACGAGCCGCTGCAGCGCTTCGTCGTGCTCTATACCTGCGCGCACGACCGCGCGTGGAACCACGACCGCGACTGGGAAGAGGAGGTGGCTGCGCGCCTGGCGTGGGAGACCGGCGACGCGTTCCGCATCATCGACGGTCGCCACATCGGCGCGGCGATCCGTGGCATCCCGCGCAGGGGTGCGCACCGGCGGACGGTGCTCTGAGCGCCCGCGAGGCGCCGTCCCCCGCGCGATCAGACCTTGCTGAAATCGGGTTTGCGCTTTTCCAGGAAGGCGGTGAACGCCTCGCGCGCGGCCGGCTCGCGCAGCATGCGGCCGAAGCTCGCACCCTCTTCCTGCATCTGCTGCATCACCGCGCCGGTGATGCCCTTCTTCATCAGGCGCTTGGTCTCGATCAGGCTGGACAGCGGCTTGGACGCCAGCTTCTTCGCCTGCGCCTGCGCGTAGCCGCGCGTCTCGGTGGGCGGCAGCACGCGGTTGACCAGGCCGGCTTCCAGCGCCGCCTCGGCCATGAAGGGCTCGCCCAGCAGCAGGGCTTCGGCCGCGCGGTGGTAGCCGAACATCTGCGGCACCAGCAGGCTGGACGCCGCTTCCGGGCACAGGCCCAGGTTGACGAAAGGCATGGAGAACGCCGCGTTGTCGCCGGCGAACACCAGGTCGCAGTGGAAGAGCAGCGTGGTGCCCACGCCGACGGCCGGGCCGCACACGGCCGCGATCAGCGGCTTGGGGAATTCCGCGATGCCGCGCAGGAAGCGGAACACCGGCGAATCGGCGCCCGCGGGCGGCGCGTTGAGGAACTCGTCGATGTCGTTGCCAGCCGAGAAGATGGCGTCGTCGCCCTGCAGCACCACGACGCGTACGGCGGCATCGTCTTTCGCCGACGCCAGGGCGTCGGCCATCGCGCCGTACATGGCGGACGTGATGGAGTTCTTGCGCGCCACGCGGTTGAGGGTGATGGTGGTCACACCGCCTTCGGTGTGGGTGAGGATGTCGCTCATTGCAGTGCTTCCTTGACGAAATCGAGGCGGTCCTGGCCCCAGAACATCTGTTGCCCGACGAAGAAGGTGGGCGCGCCGAACACGCCGCGCGCCACGGCCGCCTGGGTGACGGCCTTCAGGTTGTCCTTGACCTCGGGGTCCTGCGCCAGCGCCAGCAGCGCCTGCGGGTCGAACCCCGCTTCGTGCAGCGCCTTGCCCACTTCGGCCGGGTCATTCATGTTGCGGCCTTCCACCCAGATGGCGCGGAACATGGCATCGGCGTACGGCACCAGCTTGTCCGGCTGGCGCATGTGCAGGCCGAGAGCGCCGCGCATCAGCATCAACGTGTTGATCGGGAAGTGCGGGTTGTGGCGGTACGCCACGCCGTAGCGGCGCGCGAACCGCGACAGGTCTTCGTTCATCCACGCGCTCTTGGCCGGCACTTCCATCGGCGAGCGGTTGCCCGTGGCCTGGAACACGCCGCCCAGCAGCATGGGCTTGTAGTTCACCTTGGCGCCGGTGTCGCGGGCCAGTTGCGGCACCTGCGTCCACGCCAGGTACGCGGCCGGGCTGCCGACGTCGAAATAGAAATCGACTTCCTTGTTCGCCATCAGAATTTCTCCATCCAGGGGCGCAGGTCGAGCTCGTGGGTCCAGGCGTCGCGCGGCTGCGTGTGCAGCATCCAGTACTGGTCGGCGATGTGGTCTGGGTTCAGGATGCCGTCCTGGTCTTTCAGCGCATGGCGCTCGGGAAAGTTGTCGCGAATGAACGCAGTATCGATGGCGCCGTCGATCACGACATGAGCAACGTGAATGCCGCGCGGCCCCAGTTCGCGGGCCATGCTTTGCGCCAGCGCGCGCAGCGCATGCTTGGCGCCGGCGAAGGCGGCGAAGTTCGCGCCGCCGCGCATCGAGGCCGTCGCGCCGGTGAAGATGACCGTGCCGCGGCCGCGCTGCACCATGCGCTTCGCGACCTCACGGCCGCACAGGAAGCCGCTGAAGCAGGCCATCTCCCAGACCTTGAAGTACCTGCGCGCGGACTCGTCCAGGATGGAGCTGGGCACGTTGGCGCCGATGTTGAACACCAGCACGTCGATGGGTCCCACCTCGGCTTCCACCTGCTCGACCAGCGCAACGACTTCCTCTTCCTTGCGCGCGTCGACGCCGAAGCCGCGCGCCTTGCCGCCCGCGGCGGTGATGGCATCCACCAGCGGCTGCAGCTTGTCGGCGCTGCGGCGCACCACGCAGGCGGTGAAGCCTTCGCGCGCGAAGCGGCGTGCGATGGCGCCGCCGGTGGCGTCGCCGGCGCCGATGACGAGCGCAACCTTCTCACTCATCGCATCATTCCTTGTAGTACATGAGCTGGTGGGTCGTGGCCAGCAGCTCGCCGGCCTCGTTCCACAGCAGCCCGGTGTGGTCGAGGTAGCCGTCGCGAAAGCCCTGGCCTTGCGCCTGCGCCAGCACGTAGCCAGTACCCGTGGCCGCCAGCACCGCGCTGTCCGCATGGTAGTAGACCGTCATGCTCACCGTGCCCAGCGGGGTTTGCTGCGCGCGGCGCAGCCAGAGGCGCGGGAAGAAGGTGTCGGCGATGGCGGTGAGCGAAGGGAAGTCCAGCGTGCGCCCGGGCTGGTCGCGCAGCCACAGCCGCGTGCGGCTGGCGCCGGCGTCCTGGCCCTTCCACTCGTGCGGCGCGTCGCCCTCGACGATGCGGCGGTCGTAGTGGCGGATCCAGCGCACCGGGCGCATCGGTTCGGCGGGCAGCTCGTGCGGACGCGGCACGGCGGGCATCGCCGCTTCGGTGGTGCCCCACGTCGGGCGTCGCAGGGCCGTCATCGCCGTGGCGGTGCTCACGGCCTGGCCGCCCTGCAGCATGCGCAGCATCCAGTGCTGCGTGGACCGGTTGGTGCGCGCCGGGATGGCTTCGATGGTGAACTCGCCATCCGCCACGGCGGCGGCGAAGTTCACCGTGAAAGCCACCGGGTCGCCCAGGCGCTGCGGATGCACCATCACCGCCTGCACCATCTGCGCCGCCGTGACGCCGCCGTACGGGCCGATGAAGTTGGCGTACTCGGGATGCGTGCGGCCGCTCAACAGGTTCTCGCCCGCGGGCTGCAGCGCGATGGCTTCGTCGAGCACGTGCATGTCAGGCCGCCTCCGGCGTGAGGCCAGCCAGCCAGCCGGCCATGCGCGGCCACATGCGCGTTTCATGCTCGGCGCGGAAAGGGCCGAAGTGGCCGATGCGGCGCACCGCCAGGTCGGCCGGCGCCACGCGTTCGATGTGGCGCTGCGCGTTCTCGTACAGGTTCACCAGGCTGTGCGTGCCGCGCAGCGTCATCAGTTCGTCGTCGGTGATGGACAGGGCCAGCACCGGGAAACGAACGCTGGCGTATTGCCTGCGCACGGCTTCGCCTTCCGCGCCGACGCTGTACTCCGGGTTCAGGCACCACTTGCGCCACTGCAGGATCACGCCCTTGGGCAGGTCGCCCACCTTGCGCAGCTTGCGGCCGGGAAAGTAGCCCCACAGCCGCGTGGCCAGCGGCACCAGCACCCACCAGAAGTACCAGATGGTGCGCTTCAGGCGCGGCGCGTTCTCGCGCCAGTAGCCGCTGCCTGCGGCCACGCTCAGCATGCCGGCGACCTTCTCCTGGTTGCCCAGCAGGCCAGGCAGCTGCGCGCCCAGGCTGTGGCCCACCAGGTGCAGCGGCGCGTCGGGCAGCGCGGCGTGCGCGTGGTCGATGACGGCTTCGTAATCGCGCGCCCAGTCGAAGAGGTCGGCGTCCACTTCGCGCAGGCTGCGGCCGGCGGGCATCGACGCACCGCTGCCGCGGTAGTCGAAGGTCGTGACGCGCCAGCCTTGCCGCGACAGCCACTGCGCGAAAGGCGCGTAGTAGTCCTGGCGCACGCCCATCGCGCCGCCGATGACCACGTTGCCGTGGATGACACGCTCGGGCTCCCAGCAGCGCAGGACGACGTCCGCGCCGCCGGGCGTCCGCAGGGTTTGCTGTCGCATCGCTCGTGCTCCTCGTCGTGGTGGCCGGTGTGCCAAAGAAAAAGGCCACGCTTTCGTGGCCTTGTGTCGCGAAGCGCGTCAGACGCGCTCGAAGATGCCGGCGGCCCCCTGGCCCATGCCGACGCACATGGTCACCATGCCGTACTTCAGATTCTTGCGCCGCAGCGCGTGCACGACTGTCGCCGATCGGATAGCGCCGGTGGCGCCCAGCGGGTGGCCCAGCGCGATGGCGCCGCCCATGGGGTTGACCTTCGCGGGGTTCAGGCCCAGCGTGCTGATCACCGCCAGCGATTGCGCGGCGAACGCCTCGTTGAGCTCGATCCAGCCGATGTCTTCGTGCTTCAGCCCGGCCGACTTCAGCGCGGCGGGGATGGCTTCCACCGGGCCGATGCCCATGATGTGCGGCGGCACGCCGCGGCTGGCGTAGCTGACGAAGCGCGCCAGCGGCGTGAGGTTGTAGCGCTTGAGCGCGGCTTCGCTCACCAGGATGAGCGCGCCAGCGCCGTCGGACGTCTGCGAGCTGTTGCCCGCCGTCACCGAGCCGCGCGCGGCGAACACGGTGCGCAGCTTGGCCAGGCCTTCGGGTGTGGTGTCGGGCCGCGCGCCTTCGTCCAGGCTCACCGTGCGCTTCGCGATGCTGACCTCGGCCGAGTCCAGGTCCACCGAGCGGTCGGCCACTTCCACCGGCGTGATCTCGCTCGCGAACTCGCCCGCCTTCATCGCGGCGATGGCCTTCATGTGCGACTGATAGGCGAACTGGTCCTGCGCTTCGCGCGAGACCTTCCACTGCTGCGCCACCTTCTCGGCCGTCAGGCCCATTCCGTAGGCGATGCCGTAGCTTTCGATGTCGTCCGGGTTGGAGAAGATGGTGGGCGACAGCGAGGGCGAGTTGCCCATCATCGGCACCATGCTCATGCTCTCGGTACCGGCGGCGATCATCACGTCGGCTTCGCCCACGCGGATGCGGTCGGCGGCCATCTGCACGGCGGACAGGCCGGAAGCGCAGAAGCGGTTGACCGTGACGCCGCCCACGCTCTTGGGCAGGCCCGCCAGCACCGCGCCGATGCGCGCGACGTTCAGGCCTTGCTGCGCCTCGGGGATGGCGCAGCCGCAAATGACGTCCTCGATGGCTTTGGGGTCCAGCCCCGGGACTTGCGCGAGCGCGGCCCGCAGCGCGGTGGCGAGAAGGTCGTCGGGGCGCGTGTGGCGGAAATAGCCGCGGTGGGACCGCCCGATGGGCGTGCGGGTGGCGGCGACGACGTAGGCGTCCTGGATTTGTTTCATGGTGACTCCTGTCTTTCTCTTACTCCCTCCCCCTTTGGGGGAGGGTTGGGGTGGGGGCACGCCCCGCCCTTTGGATGTGGTCCGAGATCACGGTCAGCACGCCTTCTCGCGCCGGAGGACGCGGGAGTTGCGTTGTGCCGCTGATGTGGATTGGTGTTGCATCTCGCCCCCACCCCAGCCCTCCCCCAGAGGGGGAGGGAGCAGGGAAGGTCAGTTGCGGACCGGCTTCCCCGTCCCCAGCATCCCCAGAATCCGCTCCTGCGTCTTCGGGTGCTGCACCAGTTCGCAGAAGGCCTGCCGCTCCAGCGTCATCAGGTACTCCTCGGTCACCAGCGTGCCCGGGTCGACATCACCGCCGCAAACGACATTGGCGATCAGACTCGCGATGTGGAAGTCGTACGCGCTGATGAATCCGCCGTCGCGCATGTTCACCAGCTGCCCCTGGATGGTCGCCTTGCCGCTGCGGCCGGCCACCGGGAACTGGCGCTTGAGCGGCGCGCGCCAGCCCGAGTTCGCCATCGCCTTCGCTTCGGCGACGGCCACGTACAGCAGCTCGTCCTTGTTCGGCACGATGACGTCGCTGTCCAGCAGGTAGCCCAGCTTGCGCGATTCCAGCGCGCTGGTGCCCACCTTCGCCATCGCCGCGGCGGTGAAGCCTTCGGTGAGGAAAGGCAGCAGGTCCTTGTGCGTGCTCTTTTCCATCGCTTCCGCGGCGCGGCGCGCGATGTAGGTCAGGCCGCCGGCGCCGGGCACCAGGCCCACGCCCACTTCCACCAGGCCGATGTAGCTTTCCACCGCCACCACGCGGCGCTGCGAATACACGGCCAGCTCGCAGCCGCCGCCCAGCGCCATGCCGCGGATGGCGGAGACCACCGGCACCGACGCATGGCGCAGGCGCAGCATGGTCTGCTGCATGAAGGCCTCGGCGTCTTCCACCGCCACCACGCCGACCGCGATGAACGCGGGCAGCAGCGCCTGCAGGTCGGCGCCGACCGAGAACGGCTCGTCGCCCGACCAGACCACCAGGCCCTGGAACTGCTTCTCCGCCGTTTCCACCGCCTGCTGCAGGCCTTCGCACAGCTCGGGGCTGATGGCATGCATCTTGGTCTTGATGCTGGCGATGAGCACTTCCTCGTCCAGCGTCCACAGGCGGATGTTCGCGTCCTCGTGCAGCGTGCGGCCGGCGGTTTCCCAGGCTTGCGCGCCGCTGCCCAGCACGTTCTCGGGGAAGTACTGGCGCCGGTGCACGGGCAGCAGGCGGCGCGGCTCGAACTTCTTCGCCGCCGGGTTCCACGAACCTTCGGGCGTGTGCACGCCGCCGGCTTCGGCCACCGGGCCCTTGAACACCCAATCGGGCAGCGGCGCCTTCGACAGCGCCTTGCCGGCATCGATGTCTTCCTGGATCCACTGCGCCACCTGCAGCCAGCCCGCTTCCTGCCACAGCTCGAACGGGCCCTGCTTCATGCCGAAGCCCCAGCGCATGGCGAAGTCCACGTCACGCGCCGTCTCCGCGATGGACGCCAGATGCACCGCCGCGTAGTGGAAGCTGTTGCGCAGGATCGCCCACAGGAACTGGCCCTGCGGCCCCTGGCTGTCGCGCAGCAATTTCAGGCGCTCGCCGGCCGGCTTCTTCAGCATGCGGCCGTACACCTCGTCGGCCTTCTCGCCGCCGGGCACGTAGTCGCCGCGCGCCGCGTCGAAGCGCAGCACGTCGCGGCCCGCCTTCTTGTAGAAGCCCGCCTTGGTCTTCTGGCCCAGGTTGCCCATGTCCAGCAGCTTCTTCAGCACGTCGGGCGTGCCGAAGCTGCCGTAGAACGGGTCGGTGTCCGCGTTGAGGTTGTCCTGCAGCGTCTTGATGACGTGCGCCATCGTGTCCAGGCCCACGACGTCCGCGGTGCGGAAGGTGCCGCTGGACGCGCGGCCCAGCTTCTTGCCGGTGAGGTCGTCCACCACGTCGTACGTCAGGCCGAACTTCTCCACCTCGCGCATGGTGGCCAGCATGCCGGCGATGCCCACGCGGTTGGCGATGAAGTTGGGCGTGTCCTTGGCGCGCACCACGCCCTTGCCCAGGCCGGTGGTGACGAAGGCTTCCAGGTCGTCCAGGATGTGCGGCTGCGTCGCCGGCGTGGCGATCAGCTCCACCAGGTACATGTACCGCGGCGGGTTGAAGAAGTGGATGCCGCAGAAGCGCGGCTTGATGGCCTGCGGCAGCGCTTCCGACAGCTTGGTGATCGACAGCCCCGAGGTGTTCGACGCGACGATCGCGTGCGGCGCCACGAAAGGCGCGATCTTCTTGTAGAGATCGAGCTTCCAGTCCATGCGCTCGGCGATGGCCTCGATGACCAGGTCGCATTCGCCCAGCAGCGCCATGTGCTCTTCGTAGTTGGCGGCCTGGATCAGCGCGGCGTCGTCGGCCACGCCGAGCGGGGAAGGCTTCAGCTTCTTCAGCCCGTCGATCGCCTTGGTGACGATGCCGCTCTTCGGGCCTTCCTTCGCGGGAAGGTCGAACAGCACGACCGGCACCTTCACGTTCACGAGGTGGGCGGCGATCTGCGCGCCCATCACGCCGGCGCCAAGAACGGCCACCTTCTTCACCTGGAATCGGCTCATGGCTTCGCGCCCTTCTGCGTTCGCGGCGCCCGCGGCGCGCGCATCGTGGTCCTGGTACACCGTCACTCCTGGAATCTGGTCACTGCACCCGCACCCAGGTCTGGGTGCGGCCGAACGGGCCGATGGCGCCGCGCACCTCGAGGCGCTTGCCGCCTTCGATGGGCGTCATCCGCAGCGTGTATTCACGCCCGCTCTCGGGGTCGAGGATCTTCCCGTCTTCCCACACGTCCTTGCCCGCGGCCTTCTTCGCGCCGCGGATGATCTCCAGCCCTTCCATGGGCTTGCCCTTGCGGTCGTCGTTGCACTCTTCGCAAACGGCGTCGGCCTTGGCGCCCTTCACCAGGCGCTTGACGATGTTGCCGTTCACCACCCCGGCCGTTTCGGTGATGCGGATCTCGGCCTTGGCTTCGCCGGTCTTGTCGTCCACGTTGCGCCAGGTGCCGACGGGAGTCATCTGGGCGAAAGCGGTTGCGGCCGTCAGCGCCGCACAGAAGGCGATCGCGCGCTTCACGCCAGCGCCTCGTTGGTGTCCAGCAGGTTCTTCACCCCGGCGCGAGCGGTGCGCATCAGCGACAGCGTTTCGGGGAATAGGCGCGCGAAATAGAAGCGCGCCGTCTGCAGCTTGGCCTGGTAGAACGGGTCGGTGTTGCCGGCTTCGATCTCGCGCAGGGCGACTTGCGCCATGCGGGCCCAGAAGTAGCCGAACACCAGGTGGCCCGCCACGCGCAGGTAGTCCACCGAGGCGCCGCCCACTTCGTCGGGGTTCTGGAAAGCCTTGAAGCCCAGCTCGGTGGTGAACTTGGTCATCTGGTCGCCCAGCATCGCGATCGGGTTGATGAACTCGGCCATCTTCTCGTTCACGCCCTCTTCTTCCACCAGCTGCGCGACCAGCTTGCCGAACTTCTTCAGCGTGGCGCCCTGGTTGCCCAGCACCTTGCGGCCCAGCAGGTCCAGCGACTGCACGGTGTTCGTGCCTTCGTAGATCATGTTGATGCGGTTGTCGCGCACGAACTGCTCCATGCCCCATTCGCTGATGAAGCCGTGGCCGCCGAACACCTGCATGCAGGCGTTGGTCGCGATGTGGCCGTTGTCCGTGATGAAAGCCTTCACGATGGGCGTGAGCAGCGCCACCATCTCGGCCGAGTCCTTGCGCACCTTCTCGTCGGGGTGGTGCAGCTCACGGTCGATGAGGAACGCGCAGTACATCGACAGCGCGCGGCCGCCTTCGGCATAGGCCTTGGCCGTCAGCAGCATCTTGCGCACGTCGGGGTGCACAATGATGGGATCGGCCGGCTTGTCCTTGGCCTTGGGGCCGGACAGGCTGCGCATCTGGATGCGGTCCTTCGCGTAAGCCAGCGCGTTCTGGAAGGCCACTTCGGTCAGGCCCAGCGACTGCATGCCCACGCCGATGCGCGCGGCGTTCATCATCACGAACATCGCCTGCAGGCCCTTGTTGGGTTCGCCCACCAGGGTGCCGATAGCGCCGTCCAGCACGATCTGCGCGGTGGCGTTGCCGTGGATGCCCATCTTGTGCTCCAGGCCGCCACACCAGATGCCGTTGCGCGAGCCCAGGGAGCCGTCCTTGTTCACGTTGAACTTGGGCACCACGAACAGGCTGATGCCCTTGCTGCCCTGCGGCGCGTCCGGCAGGCGCGCCAGCACCAGGTGCACGATGTTCGAGACGAAGTCGTGCTCGCCGGCGGAGATGAAGATCTTGTTGCCGGTCAGCTTGTAGCTGCCGTCGGCCTGCGGCTCGGCCTTGGTGCGCAGCATGCCCAGGTCGGTGCCGCAGTGCGGCTCGGTCAGGCACATGGTGCCGGTCCACTCGCCGCTGGTCAGCTTGGGCAGGTACATCCGCTTCTGCTCGGGCGTGCCGTGCGCATGCAGCGCTTCGTACGCGCCGTGCGTCAGGCCGGGGTACATGGTCCAGGCCTGGTTGGCCGAGTTCAGCATCTCGTAGAAGGCCTGGTTCACCACGATGGGCAGGCCCTGGCCGCCGTACTCGGGGTCGCACGACAGAGCGGGCCAGCCGCCTTCCACGTACTGGTGGTAGGCCTCCTTGAAGCCGGTGGGCGTCTTCACCTCGTGCGTGGCGGTGTCGAGCTTGCAGCCTTCCTGGTCGCCCACCCGGTTGAGCGGGAAGGTCACCTCGCTGGCAAACTTGCCGCCTTCCTGGAGCACCGCATTGATCGTGTCGACGTCCGTCTCGGCGTGCTGCTTCATCAGCTTGAAGTCGTCCGTGACCTTCAGCACTTCGTGCATCACGAACTGCATGTCGCGCAGCGGCGGGGTGTAGGTGGGCATCGTTACTCCTTGGGGACGGTCTTGGTGATTCGGGTGGGGCGGACGGCGCGCACGGCGCCATCCGCGCCGTATCGGCGCAGCACGTTCTCGAAGCCGGCGTTGGCGCGGTCCATGGCGCCGGGCGTCTTCAGGAAACGGGCTTCGTAGTGCAGGGCCAGGATCAGGCCGTGGATCTCGAACAGCATCTGCTCCTCGTCCACGTCGGCGCGCAGGTGGCCTGCCTCGCGCGCGCCGGCGATGGCTCGCTTCATCGCGGCATGCCAGGTCATGACCGAGCTGGCCAGCGCGTCGCGCACGGGGCCGGGCCGGTCGTCGAACTCGACGGCGCCGCTGATGTAGATGCAGCCGGAATCGATCTCCACCGACGTGCGCTTCATCCAGTTGGCGAACAGCGCGCGAAGGCGCGGCAGGCCGCGCTCCGCACGCAGCGCCGGGTAGAACACTTCTTCCTCGAAGCGCGTGTGGTACTCGCGGATGACCGAGATCTGCAGTTCCTCGCGCGAGCCGAAGTGGGCGAAGACGCCCGACTTGCTCATCTGCGTGACCTCGGCCAGCGCGCCGATCGACAGGCCTTCCAGCCCGATCTGCGTGGCCAGGCCCAGCGCGGCATCGACGATGGCCGCCTTGGTCTGCTGGCCTTTCTGCATGGCGCGGCCCTCCCGGCCAGGCCGGGCCGGCTTGAGGGGGAGTTCGGAGACGGACATGGAGGATTCCGGCAAAAACAAAACGAACGGTCGTTCTATTTTGCAGGAATTCGATGCCCGGCAGGTGACCGGCCGGGGTTTAGAGGCCGCGGTCTAACGTAAGCTCAGGGATAACCCGCGGGCGGGCATGGCACAGCAGAACACGGACTCCCTTACGCAGAGGGCGCAGAGGTTTCGCGGAGAGCGCAGAGAAGAGACATCAAATGAGTTCTCCGCGTCCTCTGCGCAACCTCTGCGCCCTCTGCGTAAGGGAGTCCGCTTTCAAAACTTCGACCTTGCCGTCGATGGTGAAGGCCGGGCCCGCGAGGCGCTTCTCCGGCATCAGTGGCATCAGCGGCCGCATCTCCGCGGGGAAGGTGAAGTCGCGCAGCCCCATGGCGCGCATGACGTCGTGCACGACGCCGGTGTAGCACTGGGCCAGCTGCTGGCTGATGGCGTCCATGGGGCTTTCTTTCCGCTCAGGCCTTGAAGGCCACCACGCGCTGCTGCTGCTCGCCCAGGCCCTGGATGCCCAGCGCCATGACGTCGCCCTTCTTCAGGTAGAGGGGCGGCTTCATGCCCAGGCCCACGCCGGGCGGTGTGCCGGTGGTGATGACGTCGCCGGGCATCAGCGTCATGAACTGGCTGACGTAGCTGACCAGGTGCGCCACGCCGAAGATCATGGTCTTGGTGCTGCCCTTCTGCATGCGCTTGCCGTTGACGTCCAGCCACATCTCCAGCTTCTGCACGTTCTCGATCTCGTCGCGCGTCACCAGCCAGGGGCCGATGGGGCCGAAGGTGTCGCAGCCCTTGCCCTTGTCCCACTGCGGGCCGCGCTCCAGCTGGAACTCGCGCTCGCTGACGTCGTTGACCACCGCGTAGCCGGCGACGTGGTTCAGCGCTTCCTTCTTCGACACGTAGCGCGCGCGGGTGCCGATGACCACACCCAGTTCCACTTCCCAATCGGTCTTAACCGAACCCTTGGGCAGCATGACGTCGTCGTTCGGCCCCTGGATGCAGCTGGTGGCTTTCATGAACACCACCGGCTCCTTGGGGATCGGCACGCCGGATTCGGCCGCGTGGTCGGCGTAGTTCAGGCCGATGGCGATGAACTTGCCGATGTTGGCGACGGGGCAGCCCATGCGCGGCTTGCCGCGCACCAGCGGCAGCTTGGCCGGGTTCTGCTTGCGCAACTTGGCCAGCACGGCTTCCGACAGTTGCGCGGGACCGATGTCGCCGACCACGGCGCTCAGGTCGCGCAGCTTGCCTTCGGCGTCGATAAGGCCGGGCTTTTCTTTTCCGGGATTGCCGTAGCGGACAAGTTTCATGGTGCTTTCCTTTCTTGTGTTTCGAAGCGATCAGTACGTCGCGCGTCCGCCGGAGAGGTCGAACGTCGCGCCGGTGGAGAACGAGCAGTCCTCGGTGCACAGCCACGCCACCAGGGCGGCCACTTCCGAAGGCAGGCCGAAACGGCCCATGGGGATCTTGGACAGCATGAACTGGATGTGCTCGGGCGTCATCTGGTCGAAGATGGCCGTCTTCACCGCGGCGGGCGTCACGCAGTTCACGCGAACGTCCACGTCCGCGAGTTCCTTGCCCAGCGACTTGGTCAGGCCGATCACCGCAGCCTTGCTGGCGCTGTAGGCACTGGCGTTGGGATTGCCATCCTTGCCCGCGACGGAAGCGATGTTGACGATGCGGCCGTAACCCTGCGTGCGCATCACCGTGGCGATCTCGCGCGCGCAATGGAAGGTGCCGTGGACGTTGACGGCGAAGACCTGCGCCCAGGCGTCCACGGGGTAGTCCCACAGCTTGGTGTTGGGGCCGGTGATGCCCGCGCAGTTCACCAGCGCGTCGATGCGCGGCGACGAAGGCAGCGTGCTCTTCACCGCCTGTTGCACCGACGCGAAGTCCGCGACGTCGCACGCGACCGCGCTCGCCTTCATGCCCAGCGCCTGCGCCGCCTTGCGCGCGCCGGCTTCGTCGCGGTCCCACAGGCTCACGGTGCCGCCGGACTGGATCAGCCGCTCCGCGATGGCATAGCCCAAGCCCGTGGCGCCGCCGGTGATGACCGCGTGGCGGTCGTTGAAGTCGAGCTGGTTCATATCGTGATGCCTCCGTCGGCCGCGTAAGCCTGGCCCGTGACGAACACCGACTCGTCGCTGGCGAGGAACACCACCAAGGGCGCGATCTCGTGCGCCTGCGCCAGGCGTCCCATCGGCTGGCGCGCGATGAAGGCCTTGCGCGCGGCCTGCGGGTCGGCGTTGGCGTTGATGCGATCGGCCAGCGAAGGCGTGTCCACCGTGCCGGGGCAGATGGCATTGCAGCGGATGCCGTCCGCCACGTAGTCGGCCGCCACGCTCTTGGTCAGTCCGATGACGGCCGCCTTGCTGGTGCCGTAGATGAAGCGGTTGGGCAGGCCCTTGATGCTGCTGCACACGCTGGCCATGTTGATGACGCTGCCGCCGCCCTGCTTCAACATGCGCGGCAGCGCGGCCTGGATGGCCCAGAACTGCGCGCGCACGTTCAGGTTGAGCGCGAAGTTCCATTCTTCGTCGGTGGCCTGCAGGATGGTGCCGTTGTGCACGTAGCCCGCGCAGTTGAACAGCACGTCGATGGCCGGCATGCCGGCGACCACCTTCTGGATGGCGTCCTTGTCCAGCACGTCCAGCTGCACGGCCTGCACGCGCTCGACGCCCCTGAATTTCTCCAGCAGCGAAGCGTTGACGTCGGTGGCCCACACCTGCGCGCCTTCGGCGGCCAGCGCCAGCGCGCTCGCGTACCCGATGCCCTGGCCGGCGGCGGTGACCAGGGCGGTCTTGTTCTTCAGTCGCAAGGGATGCTCCTCGGGTTGCGCCGTCCTCCGGCGGATTGCGGGTTTGCCCCGGTCCGGCCGCGCTCGGCGAAGGCATCATAATTGGCCTGACCACTTGGCCAATCCTCGTAACCCCTAGCCCCGATGCCCCTGCAAGCCGTCGAGTCCCAGCGCCTGTACCGGCAGATCGCCGACCAGTTGCGCGCGCTCATCACGGGCGGCGAATTCGCGCCCGGCAGCCGCCTGCCGGCGGAGCGCGACCTGGCGCAGCAGCTGAAGGTCAGCCGGCCTTCGGTGCGAGAGGCGCTGATCGCGCTGGAAGTCGAAGGCTGGGTGGAAGTGCGCGTGGGCTCGGGCATCTACGTGAAGGCTCAAACTGCCGCCGCGCGCCCCCTCAATGGCCACGGCAACGCGGGCGGCGAGTGGGGCCCGCTGGAACTCATGCGTGCGCGCGAACTGGTGGAAGGCGAAGTCGCCGCGCTGGCCGCGAAGCACGCGCGCAAGGCGCAGGTGGCGTCCATCGCTTCGGCGCTGGCCCACATGCAGGACGATGCGGCTTCGGGCGTGGTGCCGCGCGCGGGCGACGAAGCTTTCCACGCCGCCATCGCCGACGCCTGCGGCAACGAAGTGCTGC
Organism: Ramlibacter humi; assembly: GCF_004681975.1. Classification (GTDB taxonomy): domain Bacteria; phylum Pseudomonadota; class Gammaproteobacteria; order Burkholderiales; family Burkholderiaceae_C; genus Ramlibacter; species Ramlibacter humi. The sequence continues at coordinate 426,646 of NZ_SMLK01000002.1, read as the reverse complement.
GCGACACGGTCGTCGGCTACTGGCACCAGGCGCGCACCGGTCCCGTGTTCAACCGCATGAGTGACCACTTCGAAACACCCGCTTCCTGGAACGCCGCGCTCGCCGAGCACGAACAGGTGCTGGAAGCCATCCGCGCGCACGACCCCGCCGCCGCGCGCGAAGCCATGCACCGCCACCTGAAGCGCGCCTACAACCGCTACAGCGCCAGCTGGCGCCGCGCGCAATCCTCCTGAGGCCCCATGACGCCCTTCATCCGTCTCCATCCGCAAGACGACGTGCTGATCGCCCGCGCCCAGCTGGTGGGCGGCACCGCCGTCGAGAACGTGCAGGTACGCGGCCTCATCCCGCCCGGCCACAAGGTCGCCACGCGCGCCATCGCCGCCGGCCAGCCGGTGCGCCGCTACAACCAGATCATCGGCTTCGCCAGCCAGCCCATCGCGCCCGGCGAGCACGTGCACACGCACAACCTGGTGATGGGCGATTTCGAGCGCGACTACGCCTTCGGCGCCGACGCGAAGCCCGAAGCCGCGCGCCGGCAAGCCACCTTCCAGGGCATCCGCCGCGCCGATGGCCGCGTGGCCACGCGCAACTACATCGGCATCCTCTCCAGCGTGAATTGCTCCGCGACGGCAGCGCGTGCCATCGCCGACCACTTCTCTCGCCAGACCAACCCGGGCGCGCTGGCCGACTTTCCGAACGTGGACGGTGTCGTCGCCCTCACGCACGGCACCGGCTGCGGCATGGACACCGAAGGCCTGGGCATGCGCATCCTGGAACGCACGCTGGCCGGCTACGCCACGCACGCCAATTTCTGGGGCGTGCTGGTCGTCGGCCTGGGCTGCGAAGCCAACCAGATCAACGCGTGGCTGGCGCACAGCAGCCTGCGCGAAGGCGAGACGCTGCGCGTGTTCAACATCCAGGACACCGGCGGCACGCGCAAGACGGTGGAGCGCGGCATCGCGCTGGTCAAGGAGATGCTGCCGCAGGCCAACCGCGTGAAGCGCGAACCTTGCGGCGCCGAGCACATCACCATCGGCCTGCAGTGCGGCGGCTCCGACGGCTACTCTGGCATCAGCGCCAACCCCGCGCTGGGTGCGGCGGTGGACCTGCTGGTGGCGCATGGCGGCACGGCCATCCTGTCGGAGACGCCCGAGATCTACGGCGCCGAGCACCTGCTCACGCGCCGCGCGGTGAAGCGCGAAGTGGGCGAGAAGCTCATCGAGCGCATTCGCTGGTGGGAGCACTACACCAGAGTCAACGAAGGCGAGATGAACAACAACCCGTCGCCGGGCAACAAGGCGGGCGGCCTCACCACCATCCTGGAAAAGTCGCTGGGCGCGGTGGCCAAGGGCGGCACCACCAACCTGCAGGCGGTGTACGAGTACGCCGAACCCGTCACCGCGCACGGCTTCGTCTACATGGACACGCCGGGCTACGACCCGGTCAGCGCCACCGGCCAGGTGGCGGGCGGCGCCAACATGATCTGCTTCACCACGGGCCGGGGCTCGGCCTACGGCTGCGCGCCCTCGCCTTCGCTGAAGCTGGCCACCAACACCGCGCTCTGGCAGCGGCAGGAAGAGGACATGGACATCAATTGCGGCGAGATCATCGACGGCAAGGCGTCGATCCAGGAGATGGGCGAGCGCATCTTCCGGCTGGTGCTGGCCACCGCGTCGGGCGAGCGCAGCAAGAGCGAGCAACACGGCTACGGGCAGAACGAGTTCGTGCCGTGGCAGGTCGGGGCGGTGATGTGATGGGCGGCGTGACGATCCAGGCGAAAGAACTCGAGGCTCGCGTCGCCGCCATCCTGCGCGGGGCGGGCAGCAGCGAAACCGAAGCGGCCAAGGTCGCGGCCAACCTCGTGCTGGCCAACCTGTCGGGCCACGACTCGCACGGCGTGGGCATGGTGCCTCGCTACGTCGACGCGGTGCTGGAGGGCGGGCTCAAGCCCAACACGTCGATCAACGTGGTGATGGACGGCGGCGCGCTGCTCACCATCGACGGCGGCCGCGGCTACGGCCAGGTGGTGGGCGAGCAGGCGATGGAGATGGCGCTGGCGCGCGCGAAGCAGTTCGGCACCTGCGTGCTGGCGCTGTCGCAGTCGCACCACCTGGGCCGCATCGGCCACTTCGCCGAGATGGCGGTGGCGCAGGGCCTGGTGTCCATGCACTTCGTCAACGTGCTGTCGCGGCCGGTGGTCGCGCCCTGGCACGGCGGCGACGGGCGTTTCGGCACCAACCCGTGCTGCATCGGCATCCCGCTGGCGGGCCGCGAACCGTTCGTGCTGGACTTCGCCACCAGCCGCGTGGCGCAAGGAAAGATGCGCGTAGCGCACAACGAAGGCAAGAGCGCGGAGCCCGGCCTGCTGATCGACGAGAACGGCGCGCCCACCACCGACCCTGGCGTGGTGGTGGTGCCGCAGCCCAGGGGCGGCTACGGCGCTTTGCTGCCTTTCGGCGAGCACAAGGGTTTCGGCATGGCCATCGCGTGCGAGCTGCTGGGCGGCGCGCTCACCGGCAGCGGCACCTGGCACCGCACGCCCGACGCGGCGCGCACGGTGGTCAACGGCATGCTGGCGGTCGTGATCGATCCTTCGAAGCTGGGCACCGCGCAAGCCTTCGAGCAGGAAGCGCTGGCTTTCGTCGACTGGCTGCGGCGCAGCCCGCCCGCGCCGGGGACGGAAGGCGTGCTGATCGCCGGCGAGCCCGAGCGCGCCGCGCGCGAAGCACGCCGCCGCGCGGGCGTGGCCGTGGACGAAACCACCTGGGCCGAGATTCGCGCCGCCGGCGCGAAGGTGGGCGTCGCGGCCTAGTTCTGGAACGCCGACCAGGGCAGGGTCAGCGTCTTGTCCACGGTGCCGTCGAAACTGTGGTCGATGGCGGCCGTGACGTTCTGGTCCAGCGTGATGGTCGCGCTGAAGGGCGACGTGACGCCCAGCGCCGTGCGCGCCGTGGCGGGCACCCCGCCGACGGTGTAGCGGATCGCGCCCAGGTCCAGCGACGCCTGCGCGGGCGTGCCGCTCACCAGTCCGGTGCCGCCATCCGTCACCAGCGATTCGGCGCTGGCGGTGACCTGCACGCTCACCGTGCCGATGGCGTCCGTGGTCACGGCGATGTTGCGGCCGATGGCCTGCCGCGTCGCAGCGGCGCCATACCCGAATCGCGCGCCCGACACATCCACCGTGCCCTGCCAGGCGCAGGCGAAAGCCACGGGGCAGCTGCCGTTGGCCTGGTAGGTGCTGGCCGTCTGCGTCAGCACCCAGGTGCCGCTGTAGATCAGCCCATCGGCCGCGTTGAGCTGGCAGTTGGCGGCGGTGAAGTTCGCCGTGTTGTTGCTGATCTTCTGCAGCGTGATGGTGCCGCCCGCCGGGCAGGCGTGCTGCGAGGGCAGGCCCGCGGGACCCGCAACCAGTTGCGCCGTCGCCGGTTCGAGCAGGAGCATGCGTTGCAGGCCGGCCAGGCTGTCGAACAGCTCCACCACCAGCAGCACCGCCAGGGTGTCCGCATCCTGCGACGTGCCGGACGAGAAACCCACGGGCCGGCCGCCGCCGCTACCACCGCCACCACCGCAGCCGGCGATGGCGGCCGCCGCCGCGAGGACTGCGATCCGCGTGGGCCAAGACCTCATGGCTGCTCTCCCTGATTTGCCTTGCCGCCATTACAGCAAAGGCGCCGCCCCGTTGGGCATCCGCATGGCCCGACCGGACCATGGACGCGGCGGCGGTTCAGGCGATGGGCAGCGGCGGAAGAGCTCGCACGACCCCATCCGCAACCGGAAAGATTCGGTCGCCCGCCTGCGGGTCGATGGGGTGCATGCCGGTGAAGCTGCCGAAAGCCGGCAGCACGCCGACCGCGCGCTGCGGCAACGCGCCGCTGTCGTCGCCCAGCCAGAAGCAAGGCAGGCGCAGCCGCTCGAACGCGCGGCCGCTCACGCGCACGCAGGGATGCCAGTGGCCCGCCAGCACGTACGCGCCGGGCACCGGGTCGGGGTGGTGGCAGAGCGCAAAGGGTCCGACCCGGAAGGGTTCATCCACGACGCGGACCAGCAAGGTGCCCGGCGGGTCGCCGGCGCGGGCGTCGTGGTTGCCGCGCACCAGCGTCAAACGCAGGTCGGCGCGCTTCTCGCGCCAGGCGTGCAACGCATCGAGCGGCTCCTTCGCATGCGAGCGCGCCGAATGCAGGAAGTCGCCGAGGAAGACGATCTCCTGCGCGCCGGTGTCGGCCAGCGCGTGGTCCAGCGCATCGAGCGTGCCCGCCGTGGTGGCTTCGGGAACCGGCACGCCGAGCTTGCGGTAGCTGACGGCCTTGCCGAAATGCGCGTCGGCGACGAGGAGCGCGCGGAAAGCCGGCAGGAAGAGCGAGCCGCCCGGATGCAGGACCGCATCCTGGCCCGCGAGGGAGATCCTCAGCAATTCAGAGCATCAGGGCGAGGCTGGCCTCGAGGTGCTCCGACGGGCTGCGGCGGAAGCCCGAGCGCGCGAAGCGCTGCAGCCGCCCGACGACGAAGGCCGTGAGCATGGCGGCGCGCACCTGCGCGTCCAGCGTCGGCGTGGCCGAGCCGTCCTCGGCGCCGCGCAGGCACTGCTTGAGGGTGGACTCGATCTTGTCGAAGAACTGGTTCATGCGCTGCTGCAGGCGCTCGTTCTCGAAGACCAGCGCGTCGCCGACCATCACGCGGGTCATGCCCGGGTTCTTCTCGGCGAACTGGACCAACATGGTGACGATGCGGGCCGCCTGGCGGGCGCCGGGCTCGCCGCCTTCGGCGCCCTGGTCGCGTTCCTGGATCTGGTTGACCAGGGTGAAGACGCTCTGCTCGATGAACTCGATCAGGCCTTCGAACATCTGCGCCTTGCTGGCGAAGTGGCGGTACAGCGCCGCTTCGCTGACTTCCAGGCGCGCCGCCAGCGCGGCGGTGGTGATGCGCTCGGCGCCGGGCTGCTCCAGCATCATCGCCAGCGCCTGCAGGATCTGCACCCGCCGTTCGCCCGGTTTCGGTCGCTTGCGCGCGGGGGCCGCCGCTTCGGCGGCGGGGTTGGCGGGCGGGCTGAGCTCGGCGTCGGACATCGGTCTGGCTATGGATGGGTTGCGGGGCATTCTCGCACACCGATGGGCAGGGTCTGCCCCGATGCGCGCCTTGGCCGCTTGCGGTTCTGCGGCCAAGTGCGCGCTTACAACACCAGTGCCAGCGACACCCGCAGGCCGCGCCCGCCGAAGCCCGGATGCAGCTCCAGCTGGCCGTGGTGGACCCGCGCGATCTCCTGCGCGATGGCCAGCCCCAGCCCGTTGCCCTCGCCGCCCGTGCCCTGCACGCGGTAGAAGCGTTCGAGCACCTTGGCGCGCTCGGCTTCCGGCACGCCGGGACCGTCGTCTTCCACTTCCAGGAAAGCCTGGCCGCCACGCATGCCGCACCGCAGCGTCACCGTGCCGCCCTCTGGCGTGTACTTGACCGCGTTGTCCAGCACGTTGCCCACCAGCTCTCGCAGCAGCCAGTCGTGGCCCATCACGTGCACCGGCTGCGCGTCCAGTCCCAGGTCGATGTGCCTGGCGGTGGCGGCGTCCAGGTGCGCCTGCAGCAAGTCCTCGCACAAGGCCTTCAGGTCAACGCGCTGCATGGGCTGCGCTTCCATCGTGCGCGCGTCGGCGCGCGACAGCGCGAGCAGCTGGTTCGCCAGCTGCGAGGTGCGGCGGGTGGCGCCGCGCAGCTTGCTTACCTGCTCGGCCGGCAAGGTGACCGCCCCTCCCCGTCCGGACGCCTCCGCGGCCTGCGCCCAGGCTTCCACCTGCGCCTGCAAGCCCGCGAGCGGCGTGCGCAGCTGGTGGGCGGCATCGGCGACGAACCGGCGCTGGCTTTCGGCCTGCGCATTCACCAGACCGAACAGCCGGTTGAGCGACGTCACCAGCGGCCGCACCTCCTCCGGCGATTCGCCTTCGTCCAGCGCGCTGAGGTCGCGCGGCGAGCGGCGCTCCACCGCGTTCTTCAATTCCAGCAGCGGCCGCAGCGCCCGTTCCACCGCCCAGCCGACGGCGAAGGCGGCGGCGGCGACCAGCACCAGGTTGGGCAGCAGCACGCGGAAGAAGATGGAGCGCGCCCACTGCTGCCGCGGGTCGGTGCCGTCGGCCAGCGCGACGACGATCTCGCCGACCGCCGTCTGCTGCCGCTGCCGCGCGATGCGCCAGGTGACGCCGGCGTGCTCCTCGCTGTGGAACTCCAGGCCCTGGTCGGTGGGTGGCAGGCCGTTGAGCCATGGCTCGCCCAGCAGCACGGTGCCGTCGGGGTCGCTGATGCCGAAGGTGGCATTGCCCTGGCGGATGAACTCTTCGACCTGCGGCGCCAGCAGCAGCAACGGCGGGTCGCTGGGCTTCACGCCCGAGCCGATGACGGAATCGGCCACCAGCGGCAACAGCGCTGCCAGGCGCTCGTCCTGCTGCAGCGCGACGTTGTCGGCGGAGCGGTAGTCGAACCACGCGTTGGCCAGCGCCAGCAGCACCAGCGGCACGATGAGCATGACCAGCAGCCGCCGCCGCAGGCCGGTGAGCATGCGCTCGCCGCGCGCCGCCGCAGGCGCGCGAAACCGCATCACGATGCCGGCTCGCCCTGCAGCTCCAGCCGGTAGCCGAAGCCGCGGATGGACCGCAGCGCCACGCCGTGCGGTTCCAGCTTGCCGCGCAGGCGCGAGATGTAGACCTCCACCGCGTTGGGCGTGATCTCCTTGTCCCAGCCGGTCAGCGCCTGCAGCAGCTTTTCCTTGCTGGCCGGCTTGGGCGCGTTGAGCATCAGGTACTCCAGCACCGTCCACTCGCGCGGGCCCAGGTCGATGGTGGCGCCCGGCCCGCCGCCGCGGCGGGCGCTGGCGCGCCGGTTGGCGGTGTCCAGCTCGATGGGGCCGAAGCTCAGCACCGCGCTGGTGGCCGCCTGCGAGCGCCGCAGCAGCGCGCGCAGGCGCGCCAGCAGCTCGGGCAGCTCGAACGGCTTGATCATGTAGTCGTCGGCGCCCAGGTCCAGGCCCTGCACGCGGTCCTGCAGCGCGTCGCGCGCGGTAAGGATCAGCACCGGCATCTTGGGGTTGGCCATCTCGGGCCGGCGCAGGCGGCGCGTGAGTTCCAGGCCGTCCATGTGCGGCAGGCCGATGTCGACGATGGCGGCGTCGAACAGCTCGCCGCGCAGCACTTCCTCGGCGCGTTCGGCGCTGCCCACCCAGTCCACCGCGTAACCCGCGTCCGACAGTCCCAGCTTGATGCCGCTGGCCACCATCACGTCGTCCTCGACCAACAACAGTCGCATGCCTTCTTCCAGGATCGGGTCGTCTCTCTTCGCGGCCAAGTATGCACCACGCTACAGTGGCCTCTTTCCCCGGCAGCTGGAGAGTGCGATGGGCGCGATGGAGCAAGTGGCGGCCGCCGGCCTGGGCGATGCGGCGCTCTGGCGCTCGCTGGCCCCCGGCCTTCACCTGCACGACGAGGAGTGGCTGCAGCGGCAGCGCCCGCTGGCCATCCCGTCCGAACTGATCGAATCCTTGCGCGGTCTCTTGCGCGAGGAAGGCTACTTCCAGCTGCCGCCGCAGCCCTGGGACCTGCCGATCGATGCGATGGCGCAGCTGGTCCGCATGCTGGACGAACGCGGCATCCCGCTGCCTTTCAGCTTCATGTACGACGAGTTCTGGATCCTCTATTACCGCCTGCACGGGATGATCCAGGGCCTGCTCGGGCCCGGCTACCTGCGGCTGCCGGATTTCTGGACCTGGCTGGTGGACCCTCAGCGGCACGAATCGGGCTGGAAGCCCCACCGGGACAAAGGCTGGCAGTCACTGCGCGAGGACCGCTCGCCGAAGTCGATCACCATCTGGCTGCCGCTGACGCGCACCACGCCGCTGAACGGCTGCATGTACCTGGTGCCCGCGCACCGCGACCCGACCTACGGCACGCCCGACGACAAGGACTGGCGGCATGAGCCCGCCGACATCCGCGCGTTGCCGGCCGAAGCGGGCAGCGTGTTCTGCTGGACGCAGGCGCTGCTGCACTGGGGCTCGCGCACCAGCCCGCGCGGCGAGGCGCCGCGCATCTCCGTGGCTTTCGAGTTCCAGGCCGGCGACGTGCCGCCCTACAACCAGCCGCTGACGCAGCCGACCGAGGTGCCCGACCTGGCCTTGCGGCTGAAGCTGGTGTCCCAGCAGATCCTGCAGTACCGCCACATGTACCCGCTGGCGCCGGAGGTGGAGGCGCTGGCGAAGCGGCTGCTGGGCTGAGCGTCCGCTACTTCGAGCGGATCATGGTGCCGTAGGCCTGGTCCGTGAGGATCTCCAGCAGCATGGCGTGCGGCACGCGGCCGTCGATGATGTGCACCGCGTTCACGCCGCTGCGGGCGGCGTCCAGCGCGCCAGAGATCTTGGGCAGCATGCCGCCCGAGATGGTGCCATCCTCGAACAGTTCGTCGATCTCTCGCGCCGACAGCTCGGTGAGCAGCTTGCCGTTCTTGTCCAGCACGCCCGGCGTGTTGGTCAGCAGCACCAGCTTCTCGGCCTGCAGCACGGTGGCCAGCTTGCCGGCCACGACGTCGGCGTTGATGTTGTAGCTCTCGTTCTGCTCGCCGAAGCCGATGGGGCTGATGACGGGGATGAACTGGTCGTCCTGCAGCGCCTTCACCACCGAGGGATCGATGGCGATGATGTCGCCGACCTGGCCCACGTCGTGTTCCTTGTTCGGGTCCTTGGCGTCCACCATCTTCAGCTTGCGCGCGCGCATCAGGCCGCCGTCGCGGCCGGTCAGGCCCACGGCCTTGCCGCCGGCCTGGTTGATCAGGCCCACGATGTCCTGCTGCACCTCGCCCGCCAGCACCCACTCGACGACTTCCATCGTCTCGGCGTCGGTCACGCGCATGCCCTGGATGAACTCACCCTTCTTGCCCAGTCGGTTGAGCGCGTTCTCGATCTGCGGGCCGCCGCCGTGCACCACCACCGGGTTGATGCCCACCAGCTTGAGCAGCACCACGTCCTCGGCGAAGTCGGCCTGCAGCTCGGGGTCAGTCATCGCGTTGCCGCCGTACTTGATCACCATGGTCTTGCCATGGAACTTGCGGATGTACGGCAGCGCCTGGGCCAGGATCTCGGCCTTGTCGCGCGGTTCGATCTGGGGGGCGTTCATGGGGCGGAATTCTGCATCAGGACCCGGCCAGTCCTTCGCGGACCGTGGGATAGCGCAGCCGCACGCGCAGCTCGCGCTTCAGGCGCGTGTTGGACAACCGGCGCGACTCGCCCATGAAACTGAGCGTGGCAGCGGGCAAGGTGGCGGCCGCTTCCTCGCGCGACACGCGCCGCGGGCGCGGCAGGCCGTAGAGGTCCGCGGCCAGGTCGTAGTAGTCGCCCATTTTCAGTTCGCTGTCGTCCACCACGTTCAGCGCGCGCAGCGGCCGCGCGCGCCACAGCGCCGCCACCGTGGCACGGGCCAGGTCGTCGGCGTGGATGTGGTTGGTGTACGCGTCGTCGTTCGCCTGCAGCACCGGCAGGCCCTTCAGCAAGCGCTCGCGCGGCGTGCCGCCGGCCCGGTCCGGCGCGTAGATGCCGGGGATGCGCAGGATGGCCGTGCGTGCGCCGGACTGCCGCTCGTAGTGGCGCACGGCGTTCTCGGCATCCACGCGGCGCAGCGCGCGCGGGGTGCGGGCACGCAGGCCGCGGGTCTCATCGATGCGTTCACCGCCGCAATCGCCGTACACGCCAGTGGTGGAGCCGTAGACGAGCGCCGCCGGCGCAGACCGCCTCTGCAATGCGGCCAGCAGCGCGCGAGTGCGCGGATCGCCCCAACCGTCGCCGGGCGGCGGGGCCATCTGCACCACGCGCGTCGCCAGGCCGGCCAGCTTGGCCAGCGTGCGCGCGTCGTCCAGGTTGCCGCCCAACGGCACGATGCCCAGGGCGCGCAGCTCTTCGACACGCGCCGGCGACGAAGTCAGCGCCAGCAACCGGACGCGACTGCCGAGCTGCCGCGCCACCCGCAGCCCCACGTCGCCGCAGCCCACGATGAGGACGCGCTCGCGGCGGAAGCGCGAGGGCAGCGCGCCGAGCGGGCTTTGGATCGAGGGCAAAATAGGGCACGCCGAGTGGAAAAACGGCCCGAGGATACCGACAAACATGACTGCGCCCGAGGCCGCCGCCGGCCCTTTCCAGGTCACCGTGCAGCCCAGCGGCCGCACCTTCTCCGCCAATCCCGACGAAGCCCTGCTGGCCGCGGCCATCCGCCAGGGCATCGGCCTGCCCTACGGCTGCAAGGACGGCGCCTGCGGTTCCTGCAAGTGCAGGAAGGTGTCCGGCGACGTCGTGCACCGGGCCCACCAGAGCAAGGCGCTGAGCGGCGACGAGGAAGCCGCCGGCTACATCCTCACCTGCAGCGCGGTGGCGCAGAGCGACGTGGTGCTGGAATCGCGCCAGGTCACCGACGAGAGCGCCTTCCCGATCAGGAAGATGCCTTCGCGCGTGCTGACGCTGGAGAAGAAGTCGCACGACGTGATGGTGCTCAAGCTGCAGCTGCCGGCCAACGACGTGATGCGCTACCACGCGGGCCAGTACGTCGAATTCATCCTGCGCGACGGCGCGCGCCGCAGCTACTCGATGGCCAACGCGCCGCACAACGGTCCCGGCATCGAGCTGCACGTGCGCCACATGCTCGGCGGCAAGTTCACCGACCACGTGTTCGGCGCGATGAAGGAAAAGGAAATCCTGCGCGTCGAAGGCCCGTATGGCAGCTTCTTCCTGCGCGAGGACTCGGACAAGCCCATGGTGCTGCTGGCTTCGGGCACCGGCTTCGCGCCCATCAAGGCGTTGATCGAGCACCTGCAATACAAGGGCATCACGCGCCCGGCCACGCTGTACTGGGGCGGCCGCCGGCCGGTGGACCTGTACATGGACGATTGGGTGAAGGCCAAGTGCGCGGAGATGGGCAACCTGAAGTACGTGCCCGTGATCTCCAACGCGCTGCCCGAGGACAACTGGACCGGCCGCACCGGCTTCGTCCACAAGTCCGTGATGGAAGACTTCCCCGACCTCTCGGGCCACCAGGTCTACGCCTGCGGCGCGCCCATCGTGGTGGACTCGGCGCGGTCGGAATACAGCGCGAACGCGAAGCTGCCGCCTGAGGAGTTCTACGCCGACTCGTTCACCACCGAAGCGGACAAGCACAAGGACCCGGGGACCTGAGCCCCGGCGTCTTCACCGGATGATGAAGACGGGGTCCGCGGACGCACGCGGCGACCCGCCGCCTTCCAGGTCCATCAGCCCCGTGGGCACCTGTTCGTAGTGCCCTGACCTGGGCGCCGACAGCGTTTCGTGCAGGCGGTGCACCACGTACCAGCTGGCGCGCAGCCGCGCTTCGCGCGTGTGCGAACCCAGGCGCGGCGTGAGGAAGAGGTTCTGGCACTCGTGCAGCGGCGAGCCCTTCGACGCGAAGCCGGACTCGGCGCCATCGAGCATGGCGGCCTCGATGCGGCCGTCGTTCAGCGCACGCGCGAAGGCATTGACGTCGAACAGCTGCGAACGGCTGATGCCCACCCACACCTGCCCGGGCTTGCAATACGCCAGCAGCTTGTCGTTGATGAAGTTCTGGTAGCGCGACGCGTACATCACCTGCACCGTCACCGCGTCCGACTGCGCCATCAGCTCCTGCAGCCCGACCGGCTGGATGTTCAGGCGCGACCAGATGGGCGCCGTGTGGTGCACCGCGGGGTCGTAGCCGATGAGGCGGACGCCCAGCGCATGCAGCATCAGCGCCAGCGTGTGCGCGGTGGGCGCCAGCCCCAGGATGCCGACGACGCTGTTGTGCAGTTCGCGGCCGAGCCGCACTTCCGCGTGGCGGTCGCCGGCCAGCGCCGAGCCGATGCCGCGGCGGTACAGCGCCAGGATGGACGCGAGCAGGTACTCGGCGTTGGAGCGGACGTTGGCGGTGCTGGCGTGGATGACGCGCACGTCGCGCTCGCGGCAGGCTTCCAGGTCGGTGTTGTCGGTGCCCACGTGCATGCGGGCGACGGCCCGCAGGCGCGGCGCGAAGTCGAGGAATTCCCGGGTGACCACCACCTTGCGCGGCAGCACGACGGCCTCGGCCTTGTAGACCGCCTTGCGCAGGGAGCTGGGGTCGGCCGCCAAGTCGGGCCGCAGCTCGATGCTGTGGCGCTCCTGCAGCCACGAAAGCGCTTCGGGGACGAGCCGTTCGACCAGTAAGATGTCCACCCGATTTGCGCCCTTGTCCGACAGGGAGATCAGCCGGCGGGAAGATGAGGTACGGCTGCCTCGTGAAAAACTTCGCGGACTTTAACCAAGAACCTCTTTCCAGTCGATGAAAAATGTCACGAGGATCAACAAGGCCGTCTTCCCCGTAGCAGGGCTGGGGACGCGCTTCCTGCCGGCCACCAAGGCGATCCCGAAAGAGATGCTGCCGGTGGTGGACCGCCCCCTGATCCAGTACGCGGTCGAGGAAGCGTACGAGGCCGGCATCCGGCACATGGTGTTCGTCACCGGCCGCACCAAGCGCGCCATCGAGGACCACTTCGACCTGTCGCCCGACCTGGAAACCGAGCTGGAAGCCGGCAGGAAGACCGAGCTGCTGCAGGTCGTGCGCTCGATCACCCCGGCCGACATGTCCTTCTCGTTCGTGCGCCAGCCCAGGGCGCTGGGCCTGGGCCACGCGGTGCTCTGCGCCGCGCCCATCGTGGGCGACGAACCGTTCGCCGTGCTGCTGCCCGACGACCTGATGATCGGCAACCCCGGCGGGCCGAACGTGCTGACGCAGATGGTGCGGCAGTTCGAGAAGACGCCCACCTGCATCCTGGCGGTGCAGGAAGTGCCGCGCGAACACGTCAAGCGCTACGGCATCGTGGCCGGCCAGCCGGCCGGCGAGCGGCTCACCAGGGTGGACCGCATGGTGGAGAAGCCCGATCCCGACGCCGCGCCCTCGCGCATGGGCGTGGCCGGCCGCTACATCCTGACGCCCGGGGTGTTCGACATGATCCGCACCAACCCCAAGGGTGCGGGCGGCGAGATCCAGCTGACCGACGGCATCGCGCGGCTGATGGACGCCGAAGGCGTGCACGCCTTCCTGTACGAAGGCCGCCGCTACGACTGCGGCGCCAAGGACGGCTTCCTGGAAGCCACCGTGGACTTCGCGCTCAAGCACCCGCAGCTGGGGCCGGGCCTGCGCGAATACATCAAGGGCCTGAAGCTCTGAGGCCGGCCGTTCCGGCACGAAAAAGGCGCCCCGCGGGGCGCCTTCGTCTTTCCGCGCGGCCGGCGTTCAGCGGCGGCGCAGCACGTGGATGAACTCCTCGCCCTGCTCGGACTGGTCGACCAGCTCATTGCCGGTCTGGCGCGAGAACGCCTGGAAATCGCGCACCGACCCGGGGTCGGTCGCCACCACCTTCAGCAACTGCCCGGACTGCATGTCCGTCAGCGCCTTCTTGGCGCGCAGGATGGGCAGCGGGCAGTTCAGGCCGCGGGTATCGATTTCCTTGTCGATGTTCATGGGGTGTCCCGGAAGGTCCGGGCGATTCTAGGCCGGGCGGAACGATGTCACGCGGGCCGGGCAAGCCGGTTTGCTATTGTTGGGGACTTTTCTCAAAGCGCTTCTTGCCATGATTCTCGTCACCGGCGGCTGCGGGTTCATCGGATCCGCCTTCATCCTCGATTGGCTGGGGCTTGGCCTCGGCCCCGTGGTCAACCTGGACCTGCTGACCTATGCCGGTCATCCGGGCAACCTGCGGTCACTGGAATCCAACCCGCACTACGTGTTCGTCCGCGGCGACATCGGGGACGGTGCGCTGGTGGCCGGGTTGCTGCGCACGCACCGCCCGCGCGCCATCGTGCACTTCGCGGCGGAGAGCCACGTCGACCGATCCATCGCCGGTCCTCAGGCTTTCATCCAGACCAACGTCGTGGGCACCACCCGCCTGCTGGAGGCGGCCCATGAATACTGGCGGCAGCTGCCGCCCGGCGAAGCGGCGGCCTTCCGGTTCGTGAACGTCTCCACGGACGAGGTCTTCGGCTCGCTCGCCCCCGGCGAGCCGGCGTTCACCGAGCAGCACCAGTACCAGCCGAACAGCCCGTACTCGGCGTCGAAGGCGGCGGCCGACCATTTCGCCCGCGCCTGGCACCACACGTTCAAGCTGCCGGTCATCACGACCAACTGCTCCAACAACTACGGGCCGCGGCAGTTCCCGGAGAAGCTGATCCCCCTGATGATCCACAACGCCCGAGCGGGCAAGCCCCTGCCCGTGTACGGCGACGGGCAGCAGGTGCGCGACTGGCTGCACGTGAGCGACCATTGCTCGGCGCTGCGCGCGGTGCTCGATCGCGGCCAGCCGGGTGAGACGTACAACATCGGCGGACGCTCCGAGAAAGCCAACCTGGAGGTGGTGCACACCCTGTGCCGCGTGCTGGACGAGGCGCAGCCGGGCACGCGCCACGCCGATCTCATCCAGCACGTCAAGGACCGCCCCGGGCACGACCGGCGGTACGCCATCGACGACACGAAGATCGCCACGCAGCTCGGCTGGAAGCCGGCCATGGGTTTCGAGCAAGGGATGCGCGAAACCGTGCAGTGGTACCTGGCCAACGACGAGTGGGTGGAATCGGTCACCAGCGGCGCCTACCGCCACTGGGTGGCGCAGCAGTACGGCACGGCGCACGCGGCATGAAGATCCTGCTGTTCGGCGGCGACGGCCAGGTCGGCTGGCAGTTGCGCCGCAGCCTGTCGCTGCTGGGCGAAGTCGTCGCGCCGGCGAAAGCGGGCGGCGCGCTCTGCGGTGACCTGCGCGACGCGAGGGGCTTGCAGGCCACGGTCGATGCGGTGGCGCCGGACGCCGTGGTCAATGCCGCCGCCTACACGGCCGTCGACAAGGCCGAGGACGACGAAGCCGGCGCCTTCGCGGTGAACGCGCATGCCTGCGAAGCGCTCGCCGCGGCCAGCGCGCGCAACGGCGCCTGGCTGGTGCATTTCTCCAGCGACTACGTGTACGACGGCCAGGGCGAGCGTCCCTGGCGCGAATCCGATGCCACCGGCCCGCTCGGCGCGTACGGCCGCAGCAAGCTGGCCGGCGACCAGGCCGTGCAGCACGGCAATCCGCGGCACCTGGTGTTCCGCACCAGCTGGGTGTTCGACAGCTGGGGCAACAACTTCGCACGCAGCATCCTGAAGGCCGCGATGGCGCGCGACGAGCTCACCGTCGTCGCCGACCAGTGGGGCGCGCCCACGCGCGCCGCGCTGCTGGCTGACGTCACCGCGCATGCACTGCGCACGGTCCGTTCCGCCGGCGAGCCGCAGGCGTTCGCGGGCCTGTACCACGTCGCGCCCACCGGATTCACCAACTGGCACGAGTACGCGCAGCTCGTCGTGCGCGAAGCGCGCGCGCAAGGCCTGGCGCTGCGCTGCACGCCGGAGAACGTGCGGCCCATCCCCTCTTCCGCCTACCCGGTCCGCGCCACGCGGCCCAAGAACTCGCGGCTGGACACCGAACGCCTGCGCGAGACCTTCCAGCTGGCCCTGCCGCCGTGGCAGGATGGCGTTCGCGCCGTCGTCGCCGAGCTGGCCCGCCAATTCCCCGCAACCGCCTGACATGCCCGTGACCCCCCCCGCCCGCAAGGGCATCATCCTGGCCGGCGGCGCCGGCACGCGCTTGCACCCGGCCACGCTGGCCATCAGCAAGCAGCTGCTGCCGGTGTTCGACAAACCGATGATCTATTACCCGCTGGCCACGCTGATGCTGGCGGGCATCCGCGATGTGCTGGTGATCAGCACGCCGCAGGACACGCCGCGGTTCGAGCAGCTGCTGGGCGACGGCTCGCAGTGGGGCATGAACCTGTCGTATGCCGTGCAGCCTCGCCCCGAAGGCCTGGCGCAGGCGTTCATCATCGGCCGGCAGTTCATCGGCGGCGCCCCCAGCGCGCTGGTGCTGGGCGACAACATCTTCTACGGCCACGACCTGGTGAAGCTGCTGAGGGACGCGAACGACGAGCCCGAAGGCGCCACCGTGTTCGCCTACCACGTGCGTGATCCGGAACGCTACGGCGTGGTCGCCTTCGATGCGCAAGGCCGCGCCACCTCCATCGAGGAGAAGCCCGCGCAGCCCAAGAGCAGCTGCGCGGTCACGGGCCTGTACTTTTACGACGCCGACGTGTGCGACGTCGCCGCCGCCGTGAAACCTTCCGCGCGCGGCGAACTGGAGATCACCAGCGTCAACCAGCACTACCTGGCGCAAGGCCGGCTGCACGTGCAGACCATGGGCCGCGGCTTCGCCTGGCTGGACACCGGCACGCACGAATCGCTGCTGGAAGCGACGCAGTTCATCCACACGCTGGAGCAGCGCCAGGGCCTGAAGGTCGCCTGCCCCGAGGAGATCGCCTGGCGCAGCGGCTGGATCAGCGACTCGCAGCTGGTGACGCTGGCCGAGCCGCTGGGCAAGAGCAGCTACGGCAACTACTTGCACGGCCTGCTGAAAGGCTGAGCGCGCCATGAAGGTCACGCCCACCCGTCTTCCCGAGGTGCTGGTCATCGAGCCGCGCGTGTTCGGCGACGAGCGCGGCTTCTTCCTGGAAAGCTGGAACCAGCGCGCGTTCGACGAAGCGGTGGGCCGGCCGGTCGCCTTCGTGCAGGACAACCATTCGCGCTCGGCGCGTGGCGTGCTGCGCGGCCTGCACTACCAGCTGACCCAGCCGCAGGGCAAGCTGGTGCGCGTGACCAGCGGGCGGGTGTTCGACGTCGCGGTGGACATGCGCAAGTCATCGCCGCGCTTCGGGCAGTGGGAGGGCGTGGAGCTCTCGGCCGAGAACCATCGCCAGCTCTGGGTGCCGCCCGGCTTCGCGCACGGTTTCGTCGTGCTGTCCGAACGCGCCGACTTCCTCTACAAGACCACCGACTTCTACCAGCCGGCTGACGAGAAGGCGCTGGCATGGAACGACCCGCACGTGGGCGTGCAGTGGCCGCTAGAAGAGATCGGAACGCCCGCGCTTTCGGCCAAGGACCAGGCCGCGCCGCGCTGGGACGAGGCCGCGTTCTACGACTGAAGCGGCGCGCGCCTCATTCGGCGCGCCGCGACCACTCCACGAATTCCGGGTCGTAGCCCTTGGTGCGCAGCCAGTCGGCCAGCGCATAGCCCGTGCCCGCGGGCCAGCACTTCACCTGGCCGTACTCGTACAGGCGCCAGTCCACCAGCTCGGGCGAGAGCTTCACCTCGCCTTCGGCCGGCACGTGGTAAGCGATGATCACCTGGTTCATGCGCTGGAAGTCGTAGACGCCGATCAGGTTGACTTCCAGCGCGTCGAGGTTGGTCTCTTCCTTCACCTCGCGCCGGATGCCTTCCTGCGGCGTCTCGCCCGCTTCCATGAAGCCGGTGATCAGCGCGTACATCTTCGCCGGCCAGGCCGCGTTGCGCGCCAGCAGGATGCGGTCCTGGTACTGCACCACCGCGGCCAGCACCGGCGTCGGGTTGTTCCAGTGCGTCCAGCCGCAAGCCGGGCAGCGCAGGCGCTCCTTCGCGCCGCCGTCTTCCATCAGCGTGATGGGCTGCAGCGCGGTGGCGCACTGCGGGCAGAACTTGAATGCCGCGCTCACGCGGGGAACACGCCGGTGGACAGGTAGCGGTCGCCGCGGTCGCAGACCACGAACACGATGGTGGCGTTCTCCACCTGGGCCGAAACTTGCAGTGCGGCCCACAGCGCGCCCGCCGCGGAGATGCCGGCGAAGATGCCTTCCTCGCGCGCGAGGCGCCGGCACATCTCCTCGGCGTCGTCCTGGCCCACGTTGACCGTCTCGTCGACGTTGGACGGGTCGTAGATCTTGGGCAGGTACTCCTGCGGCCACTTGCGGATGCCGGGGATGCGCGAGCCTTCGTTGGGCTGCGCGCCGACGATGCGCACCTTCGGATTCTTCTCCTTCAGGAAACGCGACACGCCGGTGATGGTGCCGGTGGTGCCCATCGCGCTGACGAAGTGCGTGATGCGCCCGCCGGTCTGCTCCCACAGCTCGGGGCCCGTGGTCTCGTAGTGGATGCGCGGGTTGTCGGGGTTGGCGAACTGGTCCAGCACGCGGCCCTTGCCTTCGCGCTGCATGTTCTCGGCCAGGTCGCGCGCGTATTCCATGCCGCCGCTCTTGGGCGTGAGCAGCAGCTCGGCGCCGAAAGCCTTCATCGTCTGCGCGCGCTCGATGGACAGGTCCTCCGGCATGATCAGCACCATGCGGTAGCCCCGGATGGCCGCCGCCATGGCCAGCGCGATGCCGGTGTTGCCGGAGGTGGCCTCGATCAGCGTGTCGCCGGGCTTGATCTCGCCGCGCTCCTCCGCGCGCCGGATCATCGACAGCGCCGGCCGGTCCTTCACCGAGCCGGCCGGGTTGTTGCCCTCGAGCTTGCCGAGGATGACATTGCCGCGCTTTCGGTTGTCTTCAGCGCCGATGCGCTGCAGCGCGACGAGCGGCGTTTTGCCGACGGCGTCCTCGATGGTCGGGTAGGTGCGCGGGTCCATCGCGGCACTGTGCCATAATTTTTTTCTCCCTTTCCGCTGCCGGAGTGGCGAAATCGGTAGACGCAGCAGACTCAAAATCTGCCGTTGGCAACAACGTGCCGGTTCGATTCCGGCCTCCGGCACCACCCATGCATTCCCTGTTGGCCGTCCTCGTCAACGCGGCCCCGCTGGCCGCCTTCGGGGCGGTGCTCTATTTCGTGGCCGCGCGCCAACCGGCACGCCCGCACGAATCAGGCGTGGATCAGGCGCTGGCCGCGCCGGGCTCGGTGGAACGCCAGGAGTAGAGCAGCGTCTCGCGCTCCTCGATGCGGCGCGCGAGCTTGAGGGTGGCGGCGTCCACCACCGCTGTGATGGCGGCTTCCGGGCTGCCCAGCGGGCCGGCGACGACCTTGGCCTGGGCCGATGCGCCCCACACCGATTCGGGACGCTGACCGCACACCTTGGCGTAACCGTAGAAGCCTTCGAGCGACTCCACGCTGTAGCAGGCCAGGTAGTAGCCGCAGATCGGGCCCAACACCTCTTCCAGGCTGTCCTTGCCCGGCTGGCTCGGTAGGGTGTCGACGAATCCCAGGGTGCCCATCCAGCTCATCCTAAGGCCGGAAGCGGTTGCCATGCTGACGTCCACGTCAGCTTCCGAGGAAAAAAGAAAGACGCCCGGCACGCGGCCGGGCGAAGAACCTCCATGGCTGGGATCGCAACCAAGGCTTCGATCCCGGAAAGAATGATCGCCGGGCAGCCCGGCCGGCTGCGTCAGGCTCAGCCGCGTGAAGCAGCTCGGCGGTTTCGCATGACGGTGTAGGCCGATGTCCCAGCCGAGCTAGGCCACCGCGAACTCTTCGAGCTTGCGGCCTTCGGCCAGCGCCTGCACCACCCAGCGCGGCTTGCGCCCGCGGCCGCCCGACCAGGTTTCCCCGTTGGGACCGCGGTACTTCGCCGGCGCGGTGGACTTGGCGCGGCCGCGGCCCTTGGTTGCCGGCTTGGCGGAAGCCGCGGCCTTCTTGCGCGCGGGCGCGGCGGCCCTGGGCGAAGCAGCTTGCGCCAGGCCCAGGTCGCGTGCGGTCAGGCCATAAGCCTTGATCTTGGCCTTGAGCTCGGCGATGACCTGCTCGATCTCCTGGCGCCGCAGCTGCTCGGCCTCGGCCATCAGCTTCTCGGCCTGCTGCTTCAGTTCCAGGTAGGTGGTCATCGTCAAGGCTCCTTGCGCGAGGGTGGCGGCGCGTCGTGCACCGCGTGCGTGCGCGGCATTCTAGGCGCGCGGATGGGCTCTTCACGCGGCCGCGTCCCCTTGCTTGCGAAGGCCATCGCGAAGGCGCATCCTTGTCGCCCCCTTTCGAAGCGAAGGAGCCGCCATGGCCACGCCCGCCGCACCAATCCTTTCATGGTCTCGCGCGTGGGCACTGCTGTTCGCCTGGTGCGCGGCCTGCGCGTGGGGCGCCACCGGCGGCTCGCAGCAGGCTTCAGTGGAGGCCCTGACACGCGCGCATGCGGCCGTCGTCGGCATCAGCGTCAACGCCACAGAAGGCGCGCGATCGGCGGACACGCTGGGCCGCGAACGCAGCGGCTCCGGCGTGGTGATCGGCCCGGACGGGCTCGTGCTCACCATCGGCTACCTGATGCTGGAAGCCGAGAACATCCAGGTCGTCACGCAGGACCAGCGCACGCTGCCGGCCCGCGCCGTGGCCTACGACCTGGCCACCGGCTTCGGGCTCGTGCGCACGCTGCTGCCGCTGCGCGGCATCACGCCCGTCACGCTGGGCTCCATCGCCGACCTGCAGCCCGGCGACGCGCTGATGGCCGCCACCGGCGGCGAGGACAGCGACGTCCTGCTCACGCAGGTGGTGGGCAAGCGGCCGTTCTCCGGCTACTGGGAATACCACATCGACAGCGCGCTCTTCACCAGCCCGCCCATCGCCAACCACAGCGGTGCGCCGGTGTTCAACCAGCGCGGCGAGCTGGTGGGCATCGGCAGCCTCATCGTCGCCGACGCCACGGGGCTGGGCCGGCCCCTGCCGGGCAACATGTTCGTCCCCGTCGACCTGCTCAAGCCCATCCTGCCGGAGCTGCTGAAGTCCGGCAGCTCGCGCCAGAGCCGGCGGCCCTGGCTGGGCCTGACCTCCAGCGAGCGCGGCGGCCAGGTGCAGATCGTCCGCGTGAACCGCGACAGCCCCGCGGAAGCCGCGGGGCTGCAACCCGGCGACGTCGTGCTGTCGGTCGACGGCGTGCGGGTGGCCTCGCTGGAAGAGTTCTACAAGAAGCTCTGGGACCGCGCCGCCCCGGACACCGAGGTGCGCCTCACCGTGCTGCAAGGCGCGGACACGCGCACCCTCACGATCAAGCCGGTGGACCGGATGAGCACCATGGCCAAGCCGGCGGGCATCTAGCCGACGGCCCCACGGCATCTTGTCCGACAGGCGCTGGCCCATCCGTCTTTAGCCTCGGGGTTCGGCCCCGCGCGGGTCCATCAGGGGAGCGGACGGTGAGCGAAGACGACGACGATCCCGCCGGGACGGCCGCATCCCGCGAGCGCCGCCGCATGCTGCTGTGGCGCTGGGGCGGGCTGGTGGTCGCGGCCCTCGCGCTGCTGGCGCTGTCGCAGGCCCTCTGGTGGTGGGAAACCTGGCCGGTGCGCCAGCTGCTGGAGGCCGGGCGATGATCCCCGCGGCCTGGCGCGATCCAAGGCGCTGGCGCGCGGCTTTCGCGCCCCACAGCATCGTGCTGGCGCTGCTCGCGGCCTGGTTCGTCGGCCTCGTGTTCGCGGCCGTGCAGCTGGAGCGCTGGCAGGCCGACCTCTCGCGAACGCTGCTGCAGCTGAACGCCGATGCGCAGTTCCGCGCGCGCGTCACGCAGCGCGACCAGGTCGATCCGCAGTGGTACCGGCGCAAGGCCGGCGCGCTGCTCGCGGCACTGGACAAGGTGCGCCGCGAGGCGTGGTGGACCGTCTTCATCCCCGGCTCCTGGCGGCCGTTCGACGACCTGGAAGAACGCGTCGCCGCGCGCATGGAGCGCGAGTTCGGCGACATCGTGGTGGAGACCGTGCGGCGCGAGCTGTTCCTGCGCACCGCGCAATTGACCGGCGTGCCGGTGGCGCCGCCCGCGGGCGAATTCCGCTCGCCGGTGGCGTGCACGCCGCCGCGCCTGCCGGCGGGCACGCCACCGGGCGAGCTGCCCGAACTCGCGGCGCTGAAGGCGTACGTCGGCTCGCTGCGGGAGCTGGACGATGCGGTGCGCGCGTGGATGGCGCTGCAGCAATCGCCCGGTCCCGAAGCGACACAAGCGCTGCGCGGGCTGGTGCGCTACACGCTCGACGCCGACCTGCCGCCGGGCGCGGCCCACGCCGTGGCGCTGTTCCAGGCCAGCCGCGCGCCGGGCGCGGCCGAAGCCGTTCCGCAGTGGCAGGCTGCCGCCCGCTGCGCTTTCCTGCGCGGCGTGGACGCATTGCACGAGAGGGTGCTGTCGCAGAACGAATTGCTGGCGCTGGAGCAGTCGCTGCAGGAACGCGCCAGGGGCCTGTTCGACAACCGCCGGCCCGAGCCCTTCGTGCCCACGGTGAAGCGGCTGCGCGCGGTGCACGAAACGCTGCTGCAGGAAGAAGCGCTGCTCGCGCGCGGCAACACCGCCTGGCTGCGCGGCGGCGCCCTGCCCTTCCAGCCCGCGTGGGAAGACCTGCTGGCGCGCTCGCGCGAGCTCGGGTTGCTGGGCCCGGACGCGGCGCAGCAGGCCCGCGTGCATTCGGAGGCCGCGTTCGCGCAGTTCCGCCGCCAGTTCGATGCCGTGCTGGGCCGCGGGCGCGCGGGCCTGGTATGGGACGACGTGCAGCCCGGCTACCGGCTCTCGCCCGAGCGCGTCGCGCTGCGCGAAGGCCTGGGCCGGCTGCTGCAGGAACCATTCATGCAGTTGCGCGCCGACGGCTCCGCGGAACCGCCGCCGGCCACCTTCAACGAAGTGCTGGCCTTGGCCGACGTGCGCCGGCGCGTGCGCCGCGAGGTGATCCCCCAGTTGCCCGAATTCGCGCGCGCACCCATGGCGCGCGTGGTGGACGACCGGCTGGCGCTGCTGGTGCACGACGGGGCGGCGCAGGCCCTGCGCGCCGCGCTGCCGTCGGACCCGAACGGGTCTTTCGATCCGGCCGCTTTCCAGGGCCTTCGCCAGCCGCTGGCGCAAGCGCAATCGCTGCTGGTGGCGCTGGGCGCGCCGGACCTGGCGCAGCGCCTGGCATCGCAGCCGGCGGCGGAACTGGGCGCGCGGCTGGCGCGCTCGACCCAGGAGTTGCGCACGCTGGCGCTGTTCACGCCGCGCGCTTCCGACTTCGGCTGGTGGCGCGGCGAACCCGCTCCGCTGATGCGCGCCTTCGGCACGGCGGACGAGCCCGCGATGCAGGCGCTGCTGACGCAGCAGTTCGCGCGCGTGGAGGCGCTGGCGCGGCAAGCCTCGCAATACCTCGCCGCCGCCGACACCCAGCTGTCGGCGGATGCGGACGTGCAAACCTGGCAGAAGCTGGCGGCCGAAACGGACCGCTGGCGGGCCCACCTGCCCGACAGCAGCATGCTCGCGATGGAGCGTTACCTGCTGGCGATGGGACCGCCGCTGCGGCGCGAGAACTGCGCCGAGCTGCTGATGACGCGCCTGCCGCCGCGGCACGACGACGAGATCGCGCAGCGCCTCACGCGCATGCACAACGCGCTGGCGTTGCGCTGCAACCAGCTGCGCACCGAGCCGCCGGTCGCTTCCACCGGCAACTGACGCTCAGGCCAGGCCCAGCGACTTCAGCACCGGCAACTGCGCGGTGAACGCCTTGGCCTGCCCGGTGAGTTCGGCCAGGTTCTGCTCGGGCGTCTCCAGGGTCTTGCCTTCCTTGACGATGCGCTGGTTCTGCGCCGACAGCACCGTCCACACCTGCTGCGCCAGCTTTTCCGGCTTGGCGGGCGCCTGCCGGTGGGCCGCCAGGAACAGCTGCGAGAAGCGCGGCATCAGCACGCCGCCCCCGGTGACCGGACTGGCCAGGAACTGCACCTCGGGTGAGTTGCGCGCGCGGTCGCACAGGTAGGCGTTCAGGCGCTCGGCCTGAGGCCGCGCGCGAGCCGCAGTGGCATCGTCCTGCACCGGCTGCAGCGAGCCATTGCCCACCAGCAGCGTGGCCGCTTCCACGACCTGCGCCAGCGTCAGGCCGCGGCCCTTGAGCGAAGCCTCGACCTCGCCCAGCGTGTGCGGCGCCTGGTCGCCGAAAGCGTCCAGCACGGGGGCGTAGATGGCCTCCTGCATCTGCGCGGACCCCAGCGCGCCGGCCACCTTCAGCGGCACGTCGGCGCGCAGCTGCGTCAGCACGAAACGCTGCGCGCGCAGCTGGTCGGCCTGCTCGCCGGGGCTCAGGCGCCGGCCGCCGCGCACCCAGTAGTCCTTGCGGAACTGCTGGTTCACGCAGAAGTCGCGCACCGTCTGGCGGAAGCCCGGGTCGGGAATCTCGCGCAGCAGCGCCTGCTGCTGCGGCGTGAGGTTGATCTGGTCCACCAGGTCCAGGTAGTGGGCGGAACTGGCGAAGCCCAGCTTGGCGGGCTCCATCCAGCGCGTCATCTGCTCGAACGACATCGGCACCCAGTCCCGGGTGAAGTACTCGTGCGCGAGGTAGTTGGCGTTCTGCTGCCGCAGCTGCGCCAGGCGTTCGCTGACTTGCGGATTGGCGCGCGCATAGGCGGGGTTCGCCGCCATCAGCTTGTCGGCGAAGGCCAGCGCCGCCTCGACGCGTGGCAGCCGCCCCTGCCCGGGCGCGCCGAGCAGCTCGCTGTGCGCCGTGAGCAGGCCGCGCATCGGCGCCATCGCGGCCCAGCCCGGCATGGTGTTGTAGCTGACGTAAACCACGCCACCCACCTTCAGCTTGCGGCGGATGAAGTCGACGATCACGCGGCGGCTCTCGTCGGACACCCAGCTCCAGATGCCGTGCAGGCCGATGTAGTCGAACTCGGGCAGGTCGGGCCGGTGGCAGAACTCGTCGAAAGCCTGGTCGAACAGCTTGGGATCGCCGCCGCGGGCGCCCAGCTCCCGCGCGAAGGCGGTCTGCGAGGGATTGAAGTCGGTGCCCCACCAGGCGCCGCCACCGGCCGCGGCGTGGATGTTGACGCTCAGGCCCTGCCCGAACCCCAGCTCGCAGGCGGTGCCCAGCGCGGGGACGGCCAGGCCGGCGTTGAGGAAGGCAAGCGCCACGCGGCGCGGGTTCAGTTCGGTGTAGTAGCCGTACGTGTACTCCAGGTCGGCCACGTAGCCGTCGCTCCATTCCTGCATTTGCCTGTCCTCCAGGGGAAGCCCTGGGGCATTCTAAGCAGGGGGGGGGTCAGTGCCGCCGGGTGATCCACCACTTCATCGACTTGAAGCGCACGAGTGAAGCGTAGAACCAGACGTAGAGGGCGGCGAAGCAAACGAACACGACCTGCAGCCAGAAGGTGCTGCGCCAAAGCAGCACGGCCGGGAACACGGACAGGGATGAGATCAGCCAGAGGTATGGCGCCGTCATCGAGTTGCGGACCGTCAGATGGCGGGCCTGTTCGCTCCCCACCGACCAGCGCACCAGCCGGCGGAAGATGAGTTGGTGCAAGTGCACCGCATCGGGCAGGCCGGGGTGCCCGCGCCGCACGACCATCCGGCGGTAGATGGAGAACAGCGTCTCGACCACGGGGTAGGCGACCAGCAGCAGCGGGAACCAGGGCGACACCTGCGGGTTGCGCGCCAGGAGCAGCAACGACAGCTCGCCGATCCAGAATCCGATCAGGTAGGCACCGCCGTCGCCCAGGAAGATGCGGCCCCAGGGCCAGTTCCAGAACAGGAAGCCGATGATGGCGCCGATCATCGCGAGACAGGCGCGGAAAACGAGGATGTCGCCGATCTGGAATGCGATGTAGCCCAGGCCCGCGAGGATCACGCAGCTGACCACGCCGGAGAGGCCGTTGTAGCCGTCGATGATGTTGATGGCGTTGGCCACCCCGCCCACGGCGATGGCGGTCACCAGAAGCGCCAGCGGCCACCACCGCAGCGCCCGGTCGATGAAGCCGACGTCCACCGACGTCAGCTGCGCATCCAGCACGAAGAAGCCCAGGACCGCCGCCAGCATGGTGAGGAACAGCCGCGGCAGCACGCCGACTTTCTTGGTGAGGTCCTCCGCCAGTCCGCCCAGAAAGGCAGGCGATGCGCATAGGAGCAGCAGCACAAACGGCTGGGAGTAAGGATCACCGAGCACTCCCTGTACCAGCGAGACGCCCACGAGCGCGACACCGAGGCCCAGGCCGCCGATGCGCGGGATGCTGTCCTTGTGGAACTTCTGCACGCCCTCGGAATGGTCGGAGGACCACCGCTCGTGGACGTGGTTGTAGCGCAGCACCACCGTGGTGGTGATCACCGATATCAACAGGGCGACGATGAAGGCGAACACGGCGGTCGTTCAAGCCAGCCCGAGCTCGGGCGGCGGCGGCGGCAGGTCTGGAAACGCTCGCCACACCACACGGCTGCGCGGGAACAGCACCACCCATGCGGTGATGCAGATCAGCTGGAAATACACGGCCAGGCTGCGCCGGGCAACGTACCACTGCTCCAGCGCCCCCTTGTACGGCGCGATCACCCGCTCGTAGAACTCCACCCGCCGCTGGCCGCGCAGCAGGTTCTCCTCGTCGCGGAACACCACGGAACCGATGCCCGTCAACCCTGGGGGCACCCGCGCCACGGCCGCCTGTACTTCCGGGCTGTAGGCCCCAAATTCATTCGGCGTGAGTGGACGCGGCCCCACCACGCTCATGTCCCCCGCCAGGATGTTGAGCAGCTGCGGCAACTCGTTGATCTTGGTCTTGCGAAGGAAGTGTCCGACCGGGAGGATGCGGGGGTCTTCGGCGACGGTGACCGTGCCGGTCCCGATGCTCGGGCTGTTCTTGAGCATGGTCGCGAACTTCAGCAAGCCGAAATGCCGGCCACCCTGCCCCACGCGCTGCTGCCGGTAGAACACCTCGCCTTCACCCGTCAGGCGCAGCACCACCACCACGGGCACCAGCAGCGGCGCGAGCACGAGGAGCGCCAGCACCGAGAACACAATGTCGAACATCCGCTGCACGGCCTACATCCTTGCGTCGAGGAACTTGCCGGTGTCCTTGTGGCCGAACCCGGGAATGGTGGCGTGGAACAGGTCCACCAGATCGGCGCGGCTCCAGTGGCCGGCCTGCTTCATCCGCGCGATGGCCTGCGAGAAGTTCTCCAGGGCCGCCTCGTCGAACGCCGCCTGGTTGCGGATGACGCCCAGGCAGCCGAAGCGGGACATGTCGACGTCCTCCGCGTCGGTGAAGAACTCCTCGAAGTCCTTCTCGCCCGTGGTGTCGCTGTCGAAGAAGTAGCAGGGCCAGCGGCGCGAGGCGATGAGCTCGGCCGCGCGGTCGCGCGCCTCGTCCTCGCTGGCGCACTCATGGGGCTCGAAGCCGAGGCGGTGCAGGTACTTGCGCGCGATGTCGGCGAAAGTGATGAGGTGCAGGTGCTCGGACAGCTTCGGAAAGAAGATGTCGCGGTTGCCGCCGAGCAGGCAGGACATGAGGCACAGTTCGCCCGATTCCTGCGGTGTGACGAAGTAGCGGCGCACGTCGCGGGGCGCCGAGATGGGCTGCCGCTTGGCGAAGCGCTGATTGAAGCCATGCAGCAGGCTGCCGTCGGAAAACGCCACGTTGGCGAAGCGCGCGGTGGAGACCGGCTGCCGAAGGCTCTCGCGCATCAGGAACATCTCCATGATGCGCTTGCTGGCGCCCATCATGTTCACCGGATTGGCCGCCTTGTCCGTGGACACGCAGAAGTACTTGCGCGCGCCACCTGCCATGCGCAGCGTCTTCATGGTGTTGAAGACGTTCACTTCCACCATCCGCATGAGCGTGAACGGATCCTTTTCGCTGCGCACGTGCTTCAGCGCCGAGAGGTTCAGCACGTAGTCGTAGGGGCCGTGCCCACGCACCAGCGCCTCGTACTCCAGGCTGCCGCAGTCGATGGCGAACGTGGCGAAATCGCCTTCGATGTAGCCAAGCGTGCTGCGCAGGTCGCGCACCAGCTCCACCATGTTGTTCTCGCTCAGGTCCACCGCGTGCAGCACGCGTGGTCCGCGGCGGAAGATCTCCCGGGTGACGGCCTGGCCGATGGAGCCGGCCGCGCCGATGACCAGGAAGCGAGCGCCGGCCACGAGCGAGCGCAGCTCCTCGTCATGCGCCGCCACGTCCGCTTCGAAGAGCGGTTGGGTGCGGCCGATCAGGTCGAGGTAGTCCATCAGCGGCCTACCCACGGTGTCGGCACGCTGGAGGGGATGTTCACCACGCGTTCTTCCAGCCAGTTGGCATTCTCCAGGCCGCCATGCTGGCAGCCGCTGAACATCTTCAGGTGCGTCATCAGCCGCCAGATGGGACGGGTCATCACGCCGGCCTCGTTGGTCGCTTTCAGGAATTCATCGCGCTCGGCAAGCGAGTCCAGCACGATGGCATTGAGCCAGTAGTTGGCCCGGCTGTTCGCCGGCTCCTGGACGAAGGTGACGCCGGCGTCCTTGAAGAAGTCGATGTACCTCGCGGCCAGCGCGCGCTTGTGCACGAGGAAGCCTTCGAGCTGCTCCATCTGCGCACAGCCCAGCGCGGCATTGAGGTTGGGCAACCGGTAGTTGTAGCCCACCTCGTCGTGCACGTACTCGTACGGGTGCGGGATCTTGGCCGTGGTGGTCAGGTGCTTGCAGCGGCGTGCCAACGCTTCGTCGTCCGTCACCACCATGCCGCCACCGCCTGTGGTGATGATCTTGTTGCCGTTGAAGCTGAAGGTGCCCAGCCTGCCGAAGGTGCCGGTGTGGCGGCCCTTGTACCAGCTGCCCAGGGATTCGGCGGCGTCCTCCACCAGGACGATGCCCCATTCGTCGCAGATCGCGGCGATCTCGTCGATGCGGCAGGGGTGTCCGAAGGTGTGCATCGGCACGCAGGCGACGATCTGGCGGCCGGTGCCGCGGTTCCATGCGCCGCCGTCGCGGCGCTGCGCGTTGGCTTCGAGAAATGCGCGCAGCGCCTGCGGGCTCATCCCCAGGGTATCGCGGTCCACGTCCACGAACACCGGCGTGGCGCCCGTATAGGACGCCGCATTGCAGGTGGCGATGAAGGTCAGCGACTGGCCGATGATCTCGGTGCCGGGTTTCGCACCGGCGAGTTCCAGCGCGATGTGCAGCGCCGCCGTGCCGTTCATGGTCGCGATGGCGTACCGTGCGCCGACGAAGGTGGCCAGCCGCTCTTCGAATTCGGTGACGCGCGCGCCGACCGACGACACGAAGTTGGAGTCGATGCACTCGGCGAGGTACTGCTTCTCGTGGCCGGCGAAGACCGGACGGTGCAGCAGGACTTGGTCCTCCTGGAACGTGTCCTTGACGAAGGCCGCCACTCGTTGGGCCAGGTGGTTCAATTCAGTCCCCTGATGAGAAAACGCTACTGCCCGACGCGGCCGGATGTGCAGCCGGGATTATCTTTCGATTGAGGGCTTCCGACTGCCGCCCCATCCGCTGCCGCCACCCGCTGCACGTACACGATGGAGCGTGCATGCCCATGCACAGTGAGGCCACCGGCAGGTTCAGCGCCCATCCGCCTGTAGAAACGATGCGCAGGGCCCAGTGCTTCGCCAACGACGATCTGGAACGACAGCTGGCCCGTGCGCCGGAAATGAGATTTCAGGCGACCATAGAGGCTTTCGGCGATACCGCATCCGCGCCACTGCGGCTCGACCACGATGCTCAGGAGTTCGGCCGTTGGCAAATCTCTCTGGTCTATCCGCCCGGACTTCCGGCTGTGCAGCAGGATTTCAATCACCCGCCACAGGCGCCGGGGCGAGAGCAAGACTGGCGCCAGACTGGCGGCAAGCCGAAGCGGTCGCCTGAGCAGGGATCGATAAACCGTCCCCAGTCCCAGCGATCCGCTTACGAACCCGACGATCCGCCCGTCCTCTTCGTGCGTCAGCAAAACGCTCTGCGAACTGCCGTCGATGGCTTCGTAAAGGAGCGACAGAAACCGCGTTCCGAGCGTTGACAGGAAGCCTTGATCGATCCCCCTGGCATGAAGCCGCGCCACCTGCTCATATCGGTCGGCCGGCTTCATCCGTTGGCCTGCGCTCCGCGCCTGTCTGGCAGCCCACCACGCCGGACCTCCAGATAGCGACGCGTCAACCGATAGGCCACATCCAAGCCGAACAGGAGCATCAACGATGCGATCGCGCCGTGCGAGAGCATCGTTGTCTCAAAGTCTGTCAGCATCAAATTCAACGCCGCCACCGCCATCAGCGCGATGCCCAACGGCTTGAGCGGCGCGAAGGCTCTCCCGATCACCCACGAAACCAGCGCATCGAATGCGATAACGCACACAAGCGCCAGCAACATGCCCCTCGTTCCCATGGGCGCGGAGTAGGACACCAGAAAGCTCGAGGGCGCCGTGCCGGTTGTCACTTTCGCGCCTGCGGAATAACCCGGCGCGTAGTGATCATGGATTCGCGTGGGCATGTCGGTGACGCGCTTGGAATGCGTCCATCTCGCCGTTGGCAGCACGGCGGCTCCGGGTCTTTCGACCCGTGTCACGTAGTCGTAGTGCCAGGCGGCGACCTGCAGCGGCACGACCCAGGCGCGGTAGGCGATCGCTTCCACGTATGCCCAGGCACGCTGCGGGAGCGTCTCGCCGATCGGCTGGGGCTGGGCGACTACACGACCTGCATCCGTGCCGTCAACGATCGCTTGCGCGCGCGCGACAGGTTGAGCTTGCCCAGGAACCGAGGCTGCGGGCGTTTCTGTGGCGGCAGGAGCGCTCGCAGGCGCCCCCGCGCGACTCGCGCCAGCATGCGCCTGCGCCATCTCCCTGCCATGCCTGATCGCCACGGCGTACTTCTCCTCCAGTATCCGCCGACGCTGTCGGATCAGGCGCTGCTGCTCAGGCGCCACTTCGAATGAAAATGGCACGCGTGGCGGCAGCGCGCCCATGCAGCGCTGCTCCAGTTCGGATTGGAACCAGTCAATGGTTGCCGCCGAGATGCCCAGCGCATAGTCACGGCTGGACATCGAGTTCAGCAGCCCACGCATCGGAACGCAGATGTCAAGTCGTTCCACGCACTGAGCGAACGGGTACTGCGACTCGTCCTGGAAGTAGCGCTTCTCCTTGACAAGTTCCACGGCCACGAGGGCCGTCATCCCCACTGCCGCGACCAGCGCCACGTGCAAGCCGCGACGGAGCCAGCCTTTAGCATGGAAGCACAAGCCGAGCGCGCTCGCTACGAGCGTCGGCATCAGGTTGCCTTTGGCGCCGGGCAACAGAACCGCGAAAAAAAAGAAGGTGATGAGAGCTGCATTGCCGAGCACCGGCCAGAGCCGGCGCTGCTCCATTGCCGCAATGGCGTGCTGCAGCGCCAAAAAGACGGCCACCGGGCTCACCACGCTCACGACGAGCGCATGTGCGAAAGTAGGCCAGCCGCCGCCTGCCATCTTGATCGACAATTCGCGCGCGAGCAGCGCGACCTCCGGGTCGAGCACCGTAGCAGCGAGGCCGGTACAGCTAATGCCCACACGTTGCAAGTACAGGAAGACAAGGACCCCGCCCAGGACCAACACGCAAACCGTAGCAACGATGCTGAATAGCCCCTCCCCGTGCGCATCGCGCTCCAAACGGAGCCGGCCAGTGAAGGCTGGCGTGAAGGTCGTCCACGCCAAAAGGCCGAGAGTCATCGCATGCAAGTGCAACGCAAACAGCCAATGCGTCGCCAGCGAGCGCTCCAGAACCCCCGAGTAAATCCACACTGGCCACTGAAACAGCAGTGAGAGAAGGCCGGCGACCATGAAGGCAGGCCGCGCGGCACTGCGGCGGTCACGCCAAACCAGCCCGACGATCCAGCCGCTCGCCACTGCGAGGAACGCCAGATTGGCGACTGCGTAGCTGCTCCATGCGAGCGGCTCGAGCCGGAAGGGCAGGTTCAGTTCGTCCACTGCGCAACCGCTTTCTCGGAACGATCCCGGATCGCGCGCAACCTCGCGCCAAGCAGACGCAGGGAGGTCGCACCCCGGTGCTCCACAATGATGCCGACGGAGCGTGTCTGTTCATAGGTGACGAATCGGCGAGCGAACCGTCTGGGCGGCTCACCGTCCACCAGCGCGGCCTCGCCGACACGCTGCTTTGCCAAGAAGCTCCATCCGGCAGGATCGTCGGCGAGCTGGACGCGACCACCGTGTGGCAGGTCGAGCGCACGGCCATCCTCGTCATACTGGACCAGGTACACAGCGGCGAATGCATGGCCCTCGAGATCGAGGTCCAGCCGGTATTCGTGGCCACCTTCCACTCGGATGGGGGGCACCGCAGCGCGGCCATCCACAGTACCGGTTGCTAGCAGTGTAGTGAGCTCGCGTCGGAACAGAGGCCAGTCGTGCTCCGGGCGCGACCACTGGCCGGGAGCTAGTACACGCTGCCGCATCGGTAATCGGATGAGGCCGACGCGTCCACCCAGGACTGCAGCCTGGCGGCTGGTCCACGCGCGAGCGCCCGGTGACAGGTCCGTCGCCGGAGTCTCAACGGAGTTTCCAGGTTCTTTCAGGTCATAAACCTGGTGCCCGCCGACCGAATACACCAGCGCGCTCAAATCCGGCCGCGCCATAAGCTGCTCCAGGGGTGTCCGATACAGTGGGGGCAACGCGTAGTCCGGTACATGCAAGTAGCGGATGCCTAAGCCGAGCAGCGCCTCGCGCATGCGCGCTGCATCCGTTTCGGCATACACCGGGAGCAGGCGCGGATCGAGGTAGCTGACCATGCGTCGCTCCGCGTAGTACATGTCGGCGGGCTTGAGCGAAAGCACGAGCGCGTCGGCCGGGGTCTCCTGCGCGAGATAGCGGACAGCCTCGTATGCTGGGTAGTCGCGCATCTTCTGCGACAGCGGTTCGAAGAACGTCGACACATGGACGCCATACGTCCTTGCCTTGTGCCCGCCGACGACAATGATTTGCTGCCCGAACGTGCCTGCCAGCAACACGCAGAACGGGATGGCTACGGCGCGCGCGACGGCCCTCGGCTGGCTGCGCGCGGCAGCGTTCGCCGCCTCCGCGATGAAGATCCCGGCCAGCCAAGAGACGCATGGGAGCAGCACCAGCTGGTAGCGCTCATTGCGGATCATCAAATCGATCCCCAGCAACACGGAGAGCAACACGCCTGCAAGGTAGCAACCGAAGACGCCCGCAACGCCGCGCAGCCAGAGCACCTCAGGCGCGTGCGTCCCCGGCTGCGCGCACAGCAGACTGCGCAGCGGACGTGCACGCCGCACGAAGAGCCAGAGTCCCGGCAAGGCCAACCAGAACGAAGCGGCGTAAGCTTCCACCATGGTCCAGCCCTTGAACACGCCGTATTGCAGCTTCTCGCCCCAGCTCTCGTAACCGCGCGCCATCTGGAAGTAGATCGGCCACTGCAATTGGGGCATGGCGAACACCGCCGGGTTGTCGCTCACGGCGGAGCCGAACATGGCGACGTTGCGGGCATACGGCCATGCCGCGACGGCGGTCGCGGTGGCGAGCAGGACAGCCGCGTTGGCCAGTAGCTTGCGGTCCATCCGCAGACCTTGGTGCGCGGCAAGCGCAGCCAGCGCCAGGGGGATGAACAGGATGGCCTGGGAATGCGTCCATAGCGCCGCGCCTAGCAGTAAGCCCTGGAACACGCCAGGCCGCGCGCCGATGCCCGCAAAGCC
The DNA here is from genome assembly GCF_004681975.1 of Ramlibacter humi. GTDB lineage: Bacteria > Pseudomonadota > Gammaproteobacteria > Burkholderiales > Burkholderiaceae_C > Ramlibacter > Ramlibacter humi. The sequence continues at coordinate 393,444 of NZ_SMLK01000002.1, read as the reverse complement.
GACGATGGCCGCCAGCACCAGCGCGAATCCGGCAACCGGCAAGGCGTCGATGAGAGCCGATCCGGCGCCTAGGTACAGCAGCGGCGCTCCGATGAAGACGAGGGCCGCCCCGATGCCCGACGCACGCGAATGCATGCGTCCCACCGCGGCCACCAGCGTCAGCGCGGTGAGCAGGAACCAGGGAGCGACCAGTCGAGCCAAACCCGGCTCGAGGGCATGCGCCTGCACTGCATGCGACAGGTAGATCATGGCCACATACAACGGCGGGTGCGTCCACGGGCCATAAAACCCGGAGCCGATTGACGGATCGATGGCCGGATAGGAGGACAAGTCCCGCGTCTGGAACAACAACCGCCCGACCGTGGTGTATTCCAGCGCGTCGTTCTGTGTGAGTGGCATGAAGATGCTGTCCACCAGCAGCATGCCGATCCAGGTGAAGAGGAGCAACCGAAGGAGCCACGCGGCCCAAGACAGTCCGGCGGCAGCCCCTCGCGGATGGCGCAGCATCTGCAGGATCGGGCTGGAACGCCACACGGCAATCACGGCCAGCACACCCATGACCAATCCGGCATGCAATGCGCTGCTGCGGCCGGGGAGCAGCCCGAGTGCCGCAACTGCCAGCAGCCCCGTAAGGAAGGGCCCTACCGCGGCGCCGGCTGCAAGGGGCAGGCCGCAATCGCGTGCCCTGTTGCTCCATGGCATGGCAGATGACAGTGCCAAGCCAGCGCCGGTGGCCAGGATCAACAGAAGCGCCATCAAAGTCCAGGCGAGGGGCGAGGTCTCGATCATGGGCGCGGGGCTTGGCTGGGCATCGACGGGCCAGTGCCAGCTTCGATCGGCGTGAGGCGCACAGACAGGACGCGCAGCCATGTGTCGCCGCGATGTTCGATCGCGATGCGCATGTTGCTGGTGCTGCCGCCGGGAGTGATGCGTCGCGCAATGATCCGGCGTCCGCCCGAGGCGCTCACGGGAACCTCGGCGATCAACTCGGAGCTGGGCTTGCCGCGCCCCAGATACCGGCCGGCCGCGTCGTACTGGAACACATACGCGTAAGCATACGCGTCGCCCTCGAGTTCAATCTCGACTAGGTATTCGTGCCCCCCGTGCACCTGCAAAAGGCTGTCCGGGAACTGGTCTTTCTGGACAGAGCCATCGCGGCCGGACATCAGCATGGCCGACACACCGCGTTGCAGCACGGGAAGCGGAAAACCACTGTTGCTGCGAGCATTGCCGGGAAGCTCCCCATCTTCGAGGGTGAGCCCCACGCCTGGTAATGAATAACGATGCAAACGCACCCAGGGCCGGGCACTGGGGCCGATCTCAGTCGGTAAGCCGAGGTGGCCCGCAGAGGGCTGGAGCGCATACAACTGCTCCATACCTGCGGAAAAGACCAGGGTGCTCAGGTCCGGGCGGGTGGCAATGGCCTGCAGAGCCGTGTTGTAGATGGCGGGATGCGAATAACCGGGCAGCTGCACGTGCGTAATGCCCAGCTCTTTCAAGCGACGGACCGCTGAAGCCGGATCGCGCTCTCCATAGACAGGCACCAACCGCGGATCGAGAAAGCTCATCATCCGCCGCCGGGTGTAGTACATCTCGGCCGGTCGCTCGGACAGGACCAAGGCGTCACCCGGGAGGTGCTCCGTCATGAAACGGGCAACGCGGAAGCCAGGCCAATTCCGCAGCTTCTCATCCTGCGACTGCTGGAATAGCTGCGCGAAGCTCAGGTCCAAGGTTGTGCGCTTGAGGTGCAGGTAGATCGCCCCCATGCCGCACTGCAAAGTCAGCACGCCAGCCAAGAGGACGACCAGGACTTCCCTTCCACGGTCGCGCCACCTGGGAGCCGACTCATCGACCCACGAAACACTGGATACCATCCGGGCCAACCCAAGACCGGAGATCAGCGCACAGCCTGGCAAGACGGCCAGCAGGTAGCGATCGTTCTTGATCATGAGGTCCATGCCCAGCACCGTGGACAGCAGGACGCCGGCCAGGTAGCCGAAGACGAGCGTTACCGCGGTCCTCCACAGGCGGTCTTGCGCCACATCGCTCCCCACGGCGCCAGGGCGCAACCAATCAGCTGAGGGCCTGATCGGCCTCATGACCCAGATTCCCGCGAGCATGAACCAGAACGTAGGGCCGAAGGATTCGATCGCGAACCAGCCCTTGAGAATCCCGTACTGGATTCGCGTGGGCCAGCCCTGCAATCCCCGACCCTGCGCGAAGTACTCGTCCCAAGCGAGCTGCGGCATTGCAAAGACAACCGGGTTGTCGCTCACAATCGACCCAAAGAGCACGAGATTGCGAAGATACGGCCACGCCGCCACCGCGCAGGCCGTAGCCGAAACGATGGCCAAATTGCGCATCCGGTCACGTGCCGGCTTCCAGCCATCCACCGCGCCGAGCGCGGCAAGGGTCAGCGGAAGGAATAGGACCGCCTGAGAATGGGTCCACATCGCCAGGCCAACTGTCGCCCCGCGAACAACGGCGGTGGCTCGCGATTCGCTTCGAAGCAGTGCGACAGCGGCAATCACTAGCGCGAGCCCACTCATCGGCAATGCATCGATCAGAGAGGTTCCCGCCCCCGAGGCGGCCAAGGGCGTGGACACGTACACCAGCATTGCCAGGAGCCCTATCCATGGGCTCACCGTATTACCGAGGCTGCGCAGCAGCAGCGCACCGCTCAGAAAGTACCAGGGCGCGATAGCCCTCATAAGGCCGGGCATCTCCGCATGCCCTTGCACAGCGTAAGACAGGTAGATAGACGCCGTGTACAGCGGTGGATGGGTCCACGGAGCGTATAACCCCGACGAACCCCGCGTCGGATCGATCGCTGGGTAGTCGAGCAGGTCACGCGTTTCGAACAGGAGACGGCCGACGGTCGCGTATTCCAATGCATCGTTCGCAACCAGCGGCAGCAGCAGCGCCTCCACCAGCACGTACAGCACCCATACGATGACAAGCATATTGGCCAGTGTCCAGGCCATGCCACCACCGCGCCGGCGCTCATCGGGAAGGGACTGCGGCACGCGGGACAACACGCTCGCGCCGATCACCACGGCGAAGAGCAGCACGACCACGGCATACACGTGCACCGTGGTTGAAGCGCCGGGCAGAAGCCCAAGGACCAGCACGCCGGCCAGCCCGAACAGGAACGGAGCGAGCGCGACTCCGAAGGCGGTCGGAACGTGAGCGCGCCGTGCGTCGTCCATCCAGGGCAAGCGCGAAGCCAGCACGACGCCGGCGCAAGTGGCAACGGCGGCCAAGGCAAACCACTGCAACCAGTGGCCGAGGTCCGCTTTAGTCATGGGCACGCACCAGCATCATCTGGGCGAAGACTCAAGCCTGTGCGACGAGGAACGGCGGATCGGTGACAACCGAGAAGCGAACGCCGTACCGCGACAGGTAATTGCGGACGTGCTCCACCATCGGGCTGGCGCCGAAACTGGTGCGGCCGGAGGCCAGATCGAACCAAGCCACGCCCAACGCGTCCAGACCGGCACTCCGGTCGGTGTCGAGTGCCGTCAGCGAAACAAGGACATCGACGCGTGCAGGCATCGCCACATCGCCGCTGACGATGGCAACCCGCGCTGGAGGAGCACCGTTTCCCGCGGCGGCATCGAGCAGGTACGCATTGCCCGATCCCGAGACGTTCGCAGGTTGCCCGAGGTAGGTCAGGAATTCAGCGAGCTCGCTCATGATCGAAACGAGCTTGTCCCATCGCTGTTCCTCCGTGAGCAGCCGCAAGTGCTTGCCATCTTCACTGATCACCTTCGCAGGCGTCCCGGCTGCCAGCGCGCGCGGCGGCACAGAGCGGTTGATGACTGCGCCGGCCCCGATCGTGGCGTATTCGCCAATCTCGACCTTCGGCAGGATGAATACGCGCCACGGCAGCCATACGCCCTTGCGGATCGTGATGGGACCAAAGCCGATCGGAAACCCGTCAAGCACGGACTGCCACGAGCCATGCGTGAACAGGTAAGTGTCGCCTCCGACACCCACGTCATCCTCGATCACGATGGGCTCCGTGGGATTGAGGAAACAGTACGGGAACACTTTTACCCGGCTACCGATGAACAACGTGGATCGGGGCGTGAGCATGCCGCCGACGACGCACTGTTCCATGACCTGACTGTCGTGCCCAATATGCACTTCGCCGGTGTCGATCGCGACCATGGTGCCGATGCGCACGCGATTGCCTAGCCGGATCTTGCGAGCACGGATGAAGCTCACCATTCCGATGCGGCACCCGTCGCCGATCTCGATATCGTCCGAAACGAGGACGGCAAGCGGGGCGATGCGGACGCCCTTGCCGATGCGCGCGCCGCGCAAGCGGTACCAACCGACCTTCAGGAAAGAAGGAAGTAGGCCGATCAAAACCATCTGGACGAACGGAATTCCCATCAATTGCCTCCTTGCCTTGGCTGAACTCAATGCGTGTGCGCCGTAAGGTCACAGTCAGTCGCCCTTCGACGACACCTCACCGGACAGCGCGCAGCACCCGCTTCACCGCATTGATGCCGGTGTCCTTGGCAAGCTGCGCACACCAGTCGATCGGGTCGTTCGCCCAGCGTTCCGGGTGGGCGGAGAGCGCCAACCGCACCGGACGGGCGCCAGTGACATACGCCATCAGTTCAGCGCTTGTGCGTATCTGCGGCGGAGCGCCTGCGGACGCTGGCTTGTCCCGCAGGTTCGCCGCTCCGCCGCCCCAGCTGCGGCCGGTATCGGTGAAGTACGGCATACCCGCATAGTCGACATCGAGGAAAGCATCCGCCTCAAGGCCGTAGTCGGCCCGGTGACCCTGATTCCACATGTCGATATTGTTGTGGGGCGAGAGCGGACTGCCGTGCATCGTCACGGTCAAGACCGGAGCCAGCCGTCGCAGACGCGCGAGATGGCCGGAGAACAGCTCGTGCGCACGCCCAAAATCGCCACGGGCAAGCGTGAGATCCTCATAGTGGTAACCCACCTCATGGCCAAGCGCGGCCACCTTGCGAATCACATCTTCGTCCCATGCGCTCCCCACGACGCGGAAGTAGTAGGTCGTGAACATGCCACGGGCGGCCTCGAGGCGCGCCATGGCTAGCGCATTCGCCGGTTTCCGGTCCACATCGTGGCGCACGAGCACGCCGCACTCGGGTCGGTTGCGGTTCCACTGGAGCACCGAGCAGAGCGGACCGACCTGGCCGCGCAGGAAGTCAACCAGAACGGCGTACTGCTCGAGAGTGAAGTCGCGCATGAGTTCAGTACAACTTCGGGACGTTGTCGATGACACGCATGGCGATGTCGAAGTCCACACCGATCAGCCCGCAATACTCGCGGATCGAATCGATGCGAGGTCGGTTTTCGACGCGTACAAGGTGCATGGCTTCCTCACGGGTCATCACGCCTTCGCGCACCTGGTTGCTGCGGAAGGTCTCGTACTCGCTGAAACCGGCTACCGTCTGATAGATGTAGTTGTAGAACGGCGCCGTCCCGTCCCCGATGCGCCAGCTCGTCGTCGTGTCCTTGGCGAGTTCCCAGTCGTACTCTTCGACCAGCGTCCGGTTGATCTCCTGCTCGTCCCAGCGCACATAGTCGAACAAGTAAAGGAAGTCTTGCTTGACGAAGTAGTACGACAGGAACGCCGTGAACGTGTCGCTGAACGACCCGTTCAGGTACCCCGGATTGGTCAGATAGTTGCGCACGTAGTACGCCAGCAGCTTCGCCTTGGCGGCGCCCGACATCCGGTTCAGTCGTACCCCGGAAGACGCCGGCGCTACGCCACAAAAGCCAGTCTTGAAGTCGGTGCGCTCGAAGTGGTTGGTCGAGTAAACCATCAGCTTTAGGCCGGTCTCGTTCATCAGCCGGTTCGCGTGCCACATGAACTGTTTGTCGCCGGCCATGAAGAGCGGGACCATGCCGAGCTCAGGCTTGCGAAACCACGCCTCCACGTTGCGCCGGACGTTCTTGCGCTTGGCCTTGATGTCTGCGGAAACCCAGATGTGCTCGACGCCCAGCTTCCCGCAAAGCCGTGCCTGGTTTCGCCGCGCCAAGTCGGTGACCATGCCCCAGTCATACGTGTAGGCGATCGGTTTCATGCCGTACTTCGCCTTCAGCAGATGCAACCCATAGCTGCTGTCACGGCCGCCACTGAAGCCGACCAGGCAATCGGCACTGCCATCCTTGCTCCGATAGCCGTCCAGCAATCGCAGCAACTTCTCCTCACCGGCGAGCACGTGCCTGGCATGGTTGCGGCAGTAGTTGCATACGCCTTGCTCGTCGAAGCGAATGTACGGCATCGTCTCCGGAAGGATGCAGCGAGTGCATCGGCGCAGGTTCAGCCAACGCTTGTACGTAAGGTCCGTACTCGTTGTGATTGAGCGGGGTGCGCGGCTTTCGTCAGGCCGCTTCGCAGCGTCACCTGACTCGGGGCCCGTTTGACCGACAACGCGAAAGGCGGTGCCCAGCACGGCAGTCTTCAAGTCCACCAGCATGGCCGTACCGGCATGCAACTGGATGACCTCACATCCCACCCAAGCCTCACCGGCATCCTTGACGATGCGTTGCGCGATTGCAAGCTCCGAACAGTAGAAGGTCGCCTTCAGCCTCGGGTTATGCACCACGAACAGTGAGCCGGTGTTGGTCAACAAGAGAAGGGCGTCGCCGCCGGCGAACAGCACCGCCAGCGACGCTTCGCCGTAGACCTGGTCGAAGACACGGCGTGCCGCGTCGGCAGCGCTGGCGCCGCGACCGATCTCGCGGTCAAGCATCGCAGCCACGACCTCGGTATCGACGTCGCTGGCCTTCCTCAAGTCCGGGTTACCGGCCCACAGCTGAGGCTCGTTGACGATGATGCCGTTGTGCACGCAAACGACGTCGCCCTTCACCACGGGCTGGTTGTTCGCATCGATGCCCTGCAAGCCGTTCGTCACAAGACGCGCGTGGCCCACGACGGCCAGTGGACGTCGCGGGGACGCGTCGAGCGCTGCCAGCGCCCGATCGCGGAACCGACCGTATTCGTCCTGCACGAGCAGTTCCGATGCTGGAAGCGCCTTCCGGATGACCTCAATGGCGCCATCGGTGCAGAAAGCCGCGCCCGCAGCTTCCTTGCCGCGCGATTCCGACTGCAGGAATAGCCGGGTGAGCATGCGGTCGAACGCGTTGCGATCCAAACCCGCTGCGTCGCCTGCCACCAAGCCGAAGATGCCGCACATATCTAACCCTTGAAAGTGTTTGCGACCAGGTTCCAGCCGACGACCCGCCGCGCCAAGTAGACCAGCAGGCCGGTGCTCACGAGGTAGCTCGCCGCGGTGCCAAGCGCCGCACCCTCGATTCCCATGATGGGCAGCAGACACCATGCGACTACTACGTTTGCCAGCACGGCGGCTACCTGCTGTCCGGTCTGGTACCCCGGATGGCCCGTGACCATCAATAGATTGTCGAACGGCACCAGAAAGGAAACGCAGATCAGGCCAGCCAGGAGAATCGCCAGCGAAGGCATGCCCTCCATCAACCCCTTCTCGGCCGGCATGATCAGGCCGGCCAAGACCCAATACGCCACGAGGAGCCCTATACCCAGCACCAGCGTAACCGGAAGGACGAATACGCGGGATTGCTCCCGGAGTTTGAGCGCCGCTGCCCAATCGCGGTCGCGGAGCGCGCCCACGAGCATGGGATTGAAATTGATACGCACCATGGCAAGCACGTGATACAGGCCGTCGACCAGCATCGCGGCGAAGCTGTAGATGCCCGTCGCGCGGTCCGACAGGAAGAAGCCGATCATCAATACGTCGACGCGCGAGTTCACCTCGGCGAACATGCCAGCGGCCAGACCCTTGGTGCCGAATACATAGTGGCGCCTGACCCAGGCCCGCGTCACCCGCAGGTGATGCAGCAAGCCCCGCGCGCCGAGGTAAGCGACCGCCGCCAATGCGGTGACGAGCTCGGCGACGACGAAGCAGAAGGTCGTCATCTCGATCGGCAGCGACGAGGCCGCGATTGCGGCCACGGCGATCATCACGATCAGGTAGCGAAGGCCCTGCAGAACTGAGAAAGCTTTCATCAGCCGCAAGCCATTCAGATAAGCGAGCAGTACCTTGTTCAGCGGAAAAAGCAGCAAGCCGATCGACGCGTTGCGGATGGCCGCACCCGTTGCTTCACTAGAGAAGGCGCGCTGGAACAGCGGCTCGGCCAGCGCGACGGCGACCGCAGCCACTACACCCATGCCCAGCGCGCAGGCTGAAGCCGTCACCAGCATGTGACCGCGCTCGACCGCATCCTTCTCGTAGAACGCGGCATGGCGCAGCACCGAGTAGTGCAACCCCCAGACTGCGAATTGCGATGCAACGATGTAGACGGCGTATGCGAGGTTGAAGACGCCCAACGCCGCCGCGTCACGCAACGCGGTCACAACAATGTTGATGACGATGCCGCTGACCGCCAGCACCACGAAGCTGCCCAGCGTGAAGGCAATATCACGCGACAGCTTCTGGTGCCGCAAGCTGTGCACCGCGCGCTCTATCAGGGACTTCATCCGTCAATCCGCCTTGAGGGATCGCTGGCGGACGTCGCGATGCTTCAGCGGCGGGTTCAGGTGCTTGTTCTCGTCGTAGTCGAACCACATCGCAAAGAACAGCGAGTTGAAGCTGAGCGAAAACGAGAACATGCAGCCGAAGAGGGTGATTTCAGGCACGCTTCCCTGGGTGATCCAGAGGGCGATGAGGCGGACGAACAACAAGGCACTGATCGCCAGGCCCATGAACCCGAAGGCGTAGAAGAACACCAGCGGATGGAAGTTCCTGATGATGTACTTCTCCTTCAGCCGCCAGAAGAACAGGCGCACGAGCAGCGACCCGATGGTGAACACCACCTTGCGAATCTTGATGCCCGACTTCTCGCCGACGTTGTAGACCGGCTCGATGGGCACGTCGACAACCCGCATGTTCGCCACGTTCAGCTTGACCAGCAGGTCATTGGGCTGCCCATAGCGCTTGTACATGTTGTCCCAGTCGATGGCGCGCAACGCCGCCTGATTGATGGCCGTATAACCGGTCTGGGAGTCGGCCACGTGCCAGTAACCGGAGGCGATCTTGGTCAGCAGCGACAGCGCGGAGTTGCCGAAGAAACGGACCTTCGGGATCTTGCGGAACGCCTCGCCGGTGACCAGACGATTGCCCTTGGTGTAGTCGGCTTCGCCGTCCACCACCGGGTCGAGGATCGCGGGCAGGTCCAGCGGGTCCATCTGGCCGTCGCCGGCCATCACCACCGAGATGTCGTAGCCGTTGTCGCGCGACCACTTGTAGCCGGTGGCGATCGCACCACCCACGCCTTGGTTGATCTCGTGCTCCAGCAACGTCACCTTGCCGGCGGCGTGGCCGGGGTGGGCGCGAACCACCTCGGACGTGCGGTCCCGGCTGCAGTCGTTGATGATCACGATCATGTCGACGAATGCCGGCATGGTCTCGATCACGCGCGCGATCTGGGTTTCCTCGTTGTACGCCGGGACGACGACGCTGACCTTGTGATTCCTGTACATGGAAGGCTTGTTTCCTAGTGGTGAGGTCAGCAGGCGGCCAGCGCCGCGACCACGCGGTCCATCTGTGCTTCGGTCAGATCCGCGCTCATCGGGAGGCTCATCACCCGATCCGCAGCCCAGTGGCTGTTCACGGTCTCGGCGGCCGAAGCGTCGTCGCGGTAAGCCGGCTGGCGATTCAGCGACAACGGGTAGTGCACCGCGGTCGGCACACCCTGCTCGGCCAGCGCCTTGACGACGGCTTCGCGATTCTCGACGAACACCGTGTACTGCGCCCACACGCAATCGCGGTCGCCGCGCACGGTGAGCAGCTTGACGTTCTTCAGCCCGGCCAGCTTCTTCGCGTACAGGTCGCCCAGCGCCAGGCGCCGCTCGATTTCCCAGCCGAAGCGCTCCAGCTTGCCCAGCACCACGGCGCACTGGATCGTGTCCATGCGGCCGCCCACGCCGATGCGCGTGTGGTAGTAGCGGCGCTCCTGGCCGTGGGTGCGGATTTCCTTCAGGGCCTTGGCCAGCAAATCATCGTTCGTGAAGATGGCCCCGCCGTCGCCATAGCAGCCCAGCGGCTTGCTCGGAAAGAAGCTGGTGCAGCCGAGGGTGGACACGTTGCAGCTCTTGCGGCCCTTGTAGGTGGCGCCGAAGCTCTGGGCCGCGTCCTCGATGACCGCCAGCTTGTGCTTTTCGGCGATGGCGTTGATGGCGTCCATGTCGGCCACCTGGCCGTACAGCGACACCGGCATGATGGCCTTGGTGCGCGGCGTGATCTTGGCTTCGATCTTGGTGACGTCGATCAGGCAGGTGTCGCGGTCGATGTCGACGTACACCGGCTTGGCGCCGGCCAGCACGATCATCTCGGCCGTGGCGGCGAAGGTGAACGGCGTGGTGATCACCTCGTCGCCAGGGCCGATGCCCAGCGCCATCAGCGACATGAGCAGCGCCTCCGTGCCCGAAGCGCAGCTGATGGCGTGCTTGGAACCGGTATAGGCGGCCAGCTGGCCTTCCATCTCGGCGACCTCGGGGCCCAGGATGTACTGGCCGTGGTCCAGCACTTTCTGGATGCGGGCGTCGATCGATTCCTTCAGCGCGCGGTACTGCGACTTCAGGTCGATGAACTGGATCTTTTCCGGCGCCGTTTCCTTGAGCATGGCGTTCATGTCGTTCCCTCGTTCGTGGTTCAGGCCAGCAGCGTGACCTTGCCTTCGCGCAGGCGGTACTTGTCGCCCGTGTGCGGGCAGGTGGCTTCGCCGTCGCCTTGCAGCGGCAGCTGCAGGCGTTCGCCGAAACGGCTCATCCAGCCGGCCTGGCGGGCCGGCACGCCCACCATCAGCGCGAACGCGGGCACATCACGGTTGATCACCGCGCCGGCGCCCACGAAAGCGTATTCGCCGACGGTGGTGCCGCACACGATGGTGCAGTTGGCGCCCAGCGTGGCGCCCTTCTTCACCAGGGTGCGGCGATATTCGTCCTTGCGCACCACGGCCGAGCGGGGGTTGTACACGTTGGTGAACACCATGCTGGGGCCGCAGAACACGTCGTCTTCTAGCGTCACCGCGTCGTAGACCGACACGTTGTTCTGGATCTTCACGTTGTCGCCGATGACCACGTCGTTGCCCACATACACGCCCTGGCCCAGCGAGCAGCGCTGGCCGATGCGAGCCTTGGGGCTGACATGCACGAAGTGCCACACGCGGCTGTCTTCGCCGATCTGCGCGCCTTCGTCGACGATGGCGGACGGATGGACGGTGTAGCCCATCAAAGCTCCAGCGGCAGGCTGACGCGCACGCCGTCGCGCGCGCTACGGTAGGCCGCCACCAGCACTTCCAGCGACTTCAGGCCTTCGCGGCCGTCCACTTCGGGTTGGGCCTGGCCGCGCATGACGTCGATGACGTTGCGGTAGTACAGCGGGTGGCCGAAGCCGTAAACGCTGGTGGTCTCGTAGCTGGCCGCCTTGACCTGTTCGTCCTCGGGCTGCTGGTCCTCGAATTCCCAGTGCTGGATCTCGTTGACGGCCACGCCGCCCACGCGCACGGTACCCTTTTCTCCGAGGATGGTGATGCTGCCTTCCAGGTTCTTCGGGTACGTCAGCATGGTGACGTTCAGCGAGCCCAGCGCGCCGCTGCGCCACTTGACCGACAGCACGCCGGTGTCTTCGGCTTCGATGTCGCGCGCCAGCGTGCCGGCGTAGGCGTGCAGGCTTTCGATGGGGCCGATCAGCCATTCCAGCAGATCCACATAGTGGCTGGCCTGGTTCATGAAGGCGCCGCCATCCAGCTCCCAGGTGCCGCGCCACTTGGCCTGGTCGTAGTAGCCCTGCTGGGGCCGCTGCCAGAAGACGTTGAGCGTCACCATGTAGATGCGGCCGAAGCGCTTCTGCTCCATGGCCTTCTTCAGCAGCTGCAGCGTGGCGTTGCGACGGTTCTGCTTGACGACGAACAGGCGCACGCCGGCTTCATCGCAGGCGCGCACCATGCGCAGGCCGTCTTCCCACTTGGTGGCCATGGGCTTCTCGGTCAGCACGTGGAAGCCGGCCTTGGCGCACTTCACCGCGTGCGACGGGTGCACGCCACTGGGCGTGGTGAGGATGACGACGTCGGCATTGGTTTCGGCCAGCATCGAATCGATGTCGGCGTAGCCCTTGGCGCCCGTTTCCTTCACCGCGGCCTGCAGCGCAGCGGGGTCGATGTCGCACACCGAGACGAGTTCGGCGTCGTCGCCGTGCTGGCGGATGGACCCGACGTGGTTCTTCGAGATGCGGCCGCAGCCCACAAGGGCGAAGCGGACCTTGCGGCCCTGGATCGGCTGGCTCATTTGGCTGGCTTTCCGGTTACAGGCGCCAGACCGTGAAGCCGGCGGCTTCCAGGTCGGCGCGCTTGAAGATGGACTTGACGTCGACCAGCACCGGTTTCTCGTGACGCACCATGGCGCGCAGCTGGGCCGAGGTCAGGGCCTTGAATTCCTTGTGCGACACGGCCACCACCAGCGCGTCCACCTTGTGGTCGGCGTCCACCTTGCCGAGCTTCAGGCCGTATTCCTCCTCCACCTCGTGGGGGTCGGCGTGCGGGTCGCAGACGACCACTTCGATACCCCAGCTGCGCAGTTCCCGCACGATGTCGACGACCTTGGAATTGCGGGTGTCGGGGCAGTTTTCCTTGAACGTGACGCCCAGCACGCCGACCTTTGCCTTGGAGACGTCGTGCTTGCACAGCGTCATCTGCTTGACGGCGCTGCGTGCCACGTAGCGGCCCATGTTGTCGTTGATGCGCCGGCCGGCCAGGATCACCTGCGGGATGTACCCCAGCTTTTCGGCCTGGTGCGTCAGGTAGTAAGGGTCCACGCCGATGCAGTGCCCGCCCACCAGGCCCGGGCGGAAAGGCAGGAAGTTCCACTTGCTGCCGGCGGCTTCCAGCACTTCCTGGGTGTCGATGCCCATGCGCTCGAACACCACGGCCAGCTCGTTCATCAGCGCGATGTTCAGGTCGCGCTGGGTGTTCTCGATCACCTTGGCGGCTTCGGCCACCTTCAGGCTGCTGGCGCGGTGCACGCCGGCGGTAACCACCGAGCCGTACACCTCGGCCACGACGTCCAGCGTGCGTTCATCGGAACCCGAGACAATTTTGCGGATCTTGGTAAAGGTGTGCTCGCGATCGCCCGGGTTGATTCGCTCGGGGCTGTAGCCCACGGTGAAATCGGTACCGTATTTCAGGCCCGACACCTGCTCCAGCACGGGGATGCAGTCTTCTTCCGTCGCACCAGGGTAAACCGTGGATTCGTACACCACGATGTCGCCCTTTTTCAACGCCTGCCCGACCGAGCGGGAAGCGCTGATCAGCGGGGAAAGGTCCGGCTTGTTGCCGGTGTCCACCGGCGTAGGCACGGCGACGATGAAGAAATCGCAGGCCTTCAGGTCCTCGATCTCCCGGGTGTAGCGGATTCGCGCCCGGGCCAGTTCGGCCTCAGCCACCTCGTCGGTGCTGTCCTTGCCTGACTGGAGTTCGGCGATGCGCTGGGCCTTGATGTCGAAGCCGACGACCGGGTGAGTCTGGCCGAAGGCCACAGCCACCGGCAACCCCACGTAGCCGAGGCCCACCACTGCGATTTTTCTATCCATACCTCGGTGATGCCGCATCGGCGGCTCAATTACTGGCAACCCATCATTATCGCATCCAGATGCGGCGCACCTTGCCCGGTAACCGTGCGAGACATGTCCATCCAGACAGACTTGTTACCATCTCGCGCTCGCCGAACCCACGCGCGCAATCGACGGTCGCGACGGCCCCCAGATCTTCCCGATGTCCGGGCCGCTCGCCCATCCACACCGATCCATGACGGCCCCCCGCTTTTTTCTTGTATCCGGTACCGGTTGCGTGCTGGCGCTGGTTCTGCTGGTGCGGGCGCTATGGCTCTGCGGCGTTGGCCTGGACTTCAGTGATGAGGGTCTCTACCTGCAGTGGTTGGCGCATCCCGGGGTTTACCCGGCGTCGGTGACCCAGTTCGGATTTGCTTACCACCCGCTCCACGACATCCTGAACGGCGACCTGGCCGGCCTGAGGCGTGCGAACCTGCTGCTCACCGCACTGCTGGCTTGGGGGCTCGGCCTCCGACTGGCGGCGGGCCCACGCGAAGTGCGTACCGACCCCGCCTTGCGGCACGGGGGGGCCTTCATCCTCGCGGCGTCTTCCCTTTGCCTACTGCTGCTGTGGCTGCCCACCCCCAGCTACAACTCCTTGGCGCTGCAGGGGCTGCTGCTCGCGGGCGTGGGGCAATTCGGACTGCGGAAAACGGAGGGACGCGCGGACGCGGCCAACTTGCTGCTCGTCGCTGCGGGCGGCTGGGTGACCTTCCTGGCGAAACCGACCACCGCGGCCGTCCTGTTCCTCCTGACCGCCACCTACCTTGCCGTAGCCGGTCTGCTGACGCTCCGGCGCATCGCCTGGCTCTCGGCCTGGCTGGCCGGCCTCGCCATCACTTCCTGCTGGCTGATTGCAGGATCCGTGCAGGCCTTCGTGCAGCGCGTGGCGTTGGGGCTCGAAGACGCGCAGGTACTTTCGCCGGCGTACAGCTCGTCGCGCCTGCTCCAGCTCGTGTGGCCCGAGATGGCCCGCAACGAAATCAGGGGCCTCGCGGCGGTCTTCGCGCTCACCGCCGTCCTTCTCCTCCTTCTGCGGAGCCAGAAAAGGCTCGTGCGCGCGGCTGGCGTGCTGCTGGCAATCGCGGGTCCCGTTTACGCGCTTGGCGCGCTCACCGGCATCGTCCGTGGCATCCCCAACATCGGCTATCGCGGGCTGTGGCTGTTGGGCGTCGCAGGCGGCGGAGCCGTCGTCCAAGCCTGGCTCTTCATACGCGCGCAGCCGGATACCCGCCGCAGCTGGCCCGAACACCTCGCACGCTTTGGCTGGCTGCTGCTCGCCCCCTTCGGGTTTGCGTTCGGAACCAGCAGCGATCTCTGGGCGACTTCAGCCCTCGCCGGCTGTTTCTGGCTGATGGCGGCTTTCGCCAGTGCCATATCCACGGGCGGCAGCCATTCACATGACGGCGGGCGGCCTGATTCCGGGGGTGTGGCCGTCGCCTCGCTCGGGCTGGCTCTGATCACGGTCTTTTTGGCCTATTCGATGGCACATCCGTATCGCCAATCGGCCGCGCTGGCCAAGCAGAACGACCCCGTCCAGATCGGGGGCCGGGGCGAGCTGAGAACGGATGCTGCGACAGCCGGCTTTCTGAACTCCCTGCTCCCCGCGGCGCGCGCAGCCGGCCTTGGCCAAGGAACACGTGTCGTGGATCTGACGGGGCGTTTGCCGGGCGTCCTCGCCGCCCTCGGCGCCACGAGCCTGGGCCAGGCCTGGCTGATCGGCGGGTATCCGGGCAGCGAGCGGAGCGCAAGGCGTGCGCTGCAGCGCGTCGGCTGCGACGAGTTTGCGCGCGCCTGGGTGATCACCGAACCGGCAGGATCGAGGCGCCTCGATCCATCCCTGTTGTCGGCCGGCGGTTCTGACCTTGCTCGCGACTACCACCCGGCGGTACACGCCTTGCTGCCGCCCAACCACCAGTCCGAAGCCTCTGAAGTGGTGTTCTTCCGTCCCACCCGTCCCCTCGATCAGGCCCTCGCCGCCTGCGAACGGGCCCGAACAGGAATGCCATGAGCCGCCGCGTTGCAATCGTCCAGTCCAACTACATCCCGTGGCGAGGCTATTTCGACCTCATGGCGTCCGTCGACGAATTCGTCCTGTACGACGACGTCCAGTACACGCGCCGGGACTGGCGCAATCGCAACCAGATCAAGACGCCCCAAGGACTGCAGTGGCTGACGGTCCCGGTGCGCGTGAAGGGCAAGTATTCCCAGGCCATCCGAGAAACCGAGATCGAAGCGTCGGCCGACTGGGCGGCAGACCACGTGAAGGCGCTTTCGCTCAACTACCGCCGGGCGCCTTTTTTCGGGCAGACCATGGAATGGCTGCGGACGCTGTACGAGGCGCCTCCGGACATGCTTTCGGCGCTGAACCGCCGCTTCCTGGGGGCGGTCGCGGCTCGCCTGCACATCTCCACGCGACTGAGCGACAGCGGTTCCTACGAACTGGCGGGAGACAAGTCGGAGCGGCTTGCACGCATAGCGCAGCAAGCCGGCGCCAACGTCTACGTCTCCGGTCCGGCGGCGAAGGGCTACCTGGACGAATCCGTTTTCGCGGCGCTCGGCATCGCGGTCGAGTGGTTCGACTATTCCGGCTACTCGCCCTATCCGCAGCTGTGGGGCGAGTTCGTGCCCAACGTGAGCGTCGTGGACCTTTTGTTCAATTGCGGCCAGGATGCGGCGCGGCACCTAAAATTTGCGCGCAAATGAAGCTGTCCGTCGTTTCGACCCTTTACCGTTCCGCGCCGTACATCCGTGATTTCTGTGCCCGGGTATCGGCGCAGGCGCGTGCGTTCGCAGGAGACGACTACGAAATCATCCTGGTGAACGACGGCTCGCCGGATGACAGCCTGCAGCTGGCCATCTCGGAGCACCTGGCCGATCCGCACGTGGTCATCGTCGATCTGTCGCGCAATTTCGGGCACCACAAGGCCATGATGACGGGCCTGGCCCATGCCGAGGGCGAGTACGTGTTCCTGATCGACAGCGACCTGGAAGAGCTGCCGGAGTGGCTGGAGTCTTTCGCGCGGCGCATGCACGAGGAAAAGTGCGACGTGGTTTATGGCGTGCAGGTCGAACGCAAGGGCGGGCGTTTCGAGCAAGTCACGGGCACGTGGTTCTACGGGCTGTTCCGGCTCGTCACGGGCGTGGCCCTTCCAAGGAACGTCGTGACGGCCCGCCTGATGTCGCGCCGTTACATGAAGTCCCTGGTGCTGCACGACGAGCGCGAGTTCTTCATCGCCGGACTGTGGCACCTCACCGGATTCGACCAACGCGCGGAACCGGTGGAGAAGCTGTCGCACAGCGAGACCACGTACACCTTGGGACACAAAGTGTCGCTGCTCGTCAATTCGATCACTTCGTTCAGCAGTGCGCCGCTGGTCGGCATCTTCTATGTGGGCGTCACGATCCTGGTGTTCGCGCTGGCATACATCGCCTACGCCGTGTACGTGCGGCTGACCGCGGCCACGCCGGTCAGCGGCTACACCTCCCTGATCGCTTCGGTGTGGCTGCTTGGCGGCCTGATGGTTTCTTTCATGGGTGTGATCGGCATCTATCTTTCAAAAGTGTTCGTGGAGGCCAAGCGCAGGCCGTACAGCATCGTGCGCGATGTCTTCAGGCGGTCCGCATGAACGGATCCCCATTGGACGAAGTCGCCGGCTACTACGGCGGCAGGCTGCGGGAACACGGTGCGACGCCCCAGGGCGTCGACTGGAACGGTGCCGAGAGCCAGTTCACCCGCTTTCGACAGCTGCTGAAGGTTCTTGAGCGCGACGGTCCCGGCTCCATCAACGATCTGGGCTGCGGCTACGGCGCCCTGCTGGACGAGTTCGATCGCATTGCGCCCGGCCAGGCCTACGCCGGATTCGATCTCGTCCCGGCCATGGTGCAGGAAGCCACCGCGCGGCATGGAGCGCGGCCCCGCACGCGGTTCGCCGTCGGGGCGGCGCCGGACGCGCCGGCAGACTACGGCGTCGCCAGTGGCATCTTCAACGTGCGGCTGGATTCGTCCGACGAGTCGTGGTGGGAAGTCATCGTCGGCGCACTGGACTCCCTTCATGCGACGAGCCTCCGTGGGTTCGCGTTCAACTGCCTGACCTCCTACTCCGACCGGCCCCTGATGAAGCCGCATCTCTATTACGCCGACCCGATGCGCGTGTTCGACCATTGCAAGAGAAGGTACTCGCACCAGGTCGCGCTGCTGCATGACTACGGCCTGTACGAATTCACGGTCATCGTCAGGCAGGATGTCCATAGATGAAGCAGCCCCTGGTCATTTTTGGAACGGGCGACATAGCGGAACTCGCCAGCTTCTACTTCGACCGTGATTCGCCGTACGAAGTGGCGGCATTCACCGTCGACGGCGAGTATGTGAAGGAGCCGAACTTCCAGGGCAGACCGGTGGTCGCCTTCGAGGAGGCTGCACGCACTTTCGCTCCGGAGCAGCACGCCTTCTTCGCGGCGCTGTCATACAGCAAGTTGAACGAGGTTCGCAAGACGAAGTACCTGGCCGGCAAGGCTCTCGGCTATCGAGTCGCCAGCTACGTCAGCTCGCGTGCGACGGTCCTCAACGACCACCGCATCGGCGAGCACGCCTTCATCCTCGAGGACAACACCCTCCAGCCGTTCTGCAGCATCGGCGACAACGTGACGCTGTGGAGCGGCAATCACATCGGCCACCACAGCCGCATTTCCGACCATTGCTTCCTCGCGTCGCACATCGTCGTGTCGGGCGGCGTCGAGGTCGGCGAATCGTCCTTCATCGGCGTGAACGTGACGATCCGCGACCATGTGAAGGTCGGGGCACGATGCGTGCTCGGTGCAGGCGCATTGGTGCTCGCGGACTGCGAACCGGAAGGGGTCTACTCCCCCCTGGCCACCGAGCGTTCCCGGGTGCCCAGCACCCGCCTGCGACGTCTCTGACCCCCAGATGGCCTGGCGCAAACTCGGCCGGCTCTACGAGCCTCGGCCGCTTCACGACAAGTTGCTGACCCATGCGGCAAATCCGGTTCCGGTGCCTCTCGGCGGAGACCGGTACAGGGTGCTGTTCAACGGCCGCGACCACCGCAATCGCTCATCAGTCGGCTGGGTCGACCTGGACATCGGCAGCGGCGCCATCCTGCGCACTTGCGATGAACCCGCATTCGTCCACGGCCCCGACGGGAGCTTTTACGCGGACGGCATCAGCATCGGCAACCTCTACGACACTCCCGAAGGGATGTTCCTGCCCTTCATGGGCTGGCGTGCTCCGTCCGGCCAGCATTGGTGGGGCGAACTGGGCCGCTTCCGAGTTGCCGACGATCTGATGCTGCACCTCGATCCCGCCGGCGTGTGGCTGGGCCTGAGCGCAACCGACCCGATCAGCGTCTCCTATCCCTGGGTCATGCGGGATGCGCAGGGCGGTTACCGGATGTGGTACGGCTCGACGCACTCATGGGACGCGGGCAATGGCGAGATGCTCCACGCCCTGCACGGCGCCGTGTCGAAGGACGGCCACGGCTGGTCCCTGGAGGGACCAGCCGTCCCTTACGCCATCGGCCAGGCGCAGGCATTCTCGCGACCAAGCGTTGCACGACTGGATGACGGCGCCTGGCGCATGTGGTTCTCGTGCCGCTCCGGCGCCGGCGAGGCTTATTGGATCGGCGCCGCCGCGAGCGACGACCTGATGAACTGGCGCCTGCTGCCGCGGGATATCGAGCCGTCAGCGGAAGGCTGGGACAGCGAGATGATCGAGTACCCCTATGCTTGGCGGCACGACGACCGCCTGCTGCTGCTGTACAACGGCAACGGTTACGGGGCCACGGGGTTCGGCCTCGCCGAATGGGAGGCACCGGCTTGAGCGTCATCCTCCATGCGCTGCCCACGATCCTCCTCGTGGCCTACAGCCAGCTCATGAGCGCCTGGCGGCTCCGCCACCTGGCGGCCCATGCCACCTTGCCCCCCGACAAGCTAACCCGGGCTTGGTTCTACCTCACCGACCCGTGGATCGCGTCGGCCTACATCGCGGCGCTGGTCGGCGCGGTCGCGTGGATGTTCGTAGTGGAGAGGTTCGATGTCTCGCTGGCGTTTCCCCTCTACATCGGGCTGATCATCGCCATCGTCACGCTCGCCAGTGCGCTGCTGTTTCATGACCCGCTCCCGGCGATGAAGCTGGCAGGCATCTTTCTCATCATCCTGGGAGTCGTCCTTGTCAGCCGCGCCTGAGGCGTCCGATAGCGCCGACGGCGGCCTCGTCGCCTTCCTGGCGGAGGTGGCGGACCACGTCGCGCAGCACCGGCCCGCGTTGACGCCACTGCTGGACGTCTTCGTGCAAGAAGCGAAGTTCGCGCGCCAGTCCATCGACGCCCGCTTGCGTGAACTTCCGCCCGGCGCGGCCATCCTGGAAGTCGGCGCCGGGCTGATGCTCATGAGCTGCCACCTGCGGGCGCTGGGCTACGAGGTCCATGCGCTGGAGCCGATCGGGCACGGCTTTTCCGGCTTCGCCGAGTTGCAGGACGTGGTCCTCGCGTTTGCTCGCAGCCGCGGCGTTGGCCCCCGGGTCCTGCCCATCCCCGTCGAGGATCTGCAGGAAGTCTCGCGCTACGATTTCGCGTTTTCGTTGAACGTGATGGAGCATGTGGGTAGCGTGCCGGAGGCGATCGCCTGCGTCGGCCGCGCGCTGCGGCCCGGCGCCAGCTACCTGTTCATCTGCCCGAACTATCTCTTCCCGTACGAGCCTCACTTCAACATGCCCACCCTGGGCTCCAAACGGCTGACCGAAAAGGTCCTCGGACGCCGCATCCTGGCGTCCAAGGCGGTTCCCGACCCGCAGGGCACCTGGCATTCGCTCAACTGGATCAACGTACTCCAGGTGGGTCGTGTTTGCCGCAAGCACACCGACCTCGCCTGCAGCTTCGACCGCACGCTGCTGGCGACCTTCTTCGAACGTGCGGCGCACGATCCCGGCTTCGCCGCGCGACGCGGCGAAGCCATCGCCTGGGTGGCTTCGGCCATCGTGCGCAGCGGCCTGTCGCGCGCGCTGCGCTTCCTGCCGGCGGCACTGCAACCGGTCATGAAATGCACCCTAACCAAGGCGGGCGCCTGACACCATGAGCCAGATCACTACCGGCATCCGCGCGTGCCTGAACCTCCCGGCCCTGTACACGGCCTTCCAGTACGCGATGGGAGCGCGCTCCGGCTGGACCTACCTGGCCCGCACGCACATCCGCGCCCGCCCCGGCGACGCGATCCTGGACATCGGCTGCGGGCCTGCCGACATCCTCGGCTACCTGCCGCCCGTGAAGTATTGGGGCTTTGACATCGATCCGGGCTACATCGACAGCGCTCGCCGGAGGTTCGGCGAGAACGGCACCTTCACCTGCAAGGAACTCTCGCCAGCCGACGTCGCCGGCCTGGAGCCGTTCGACATCGTGCTCGCGACGGGTGTGCTCCACCACATGGACGACGCAGTGGCCACCGGCCTGCTGAGCACCGCGCGGGCCGCGCTCAAGCCGGGCGGCCGGCTCGTCACGATCGACCCCGTCTTTGCCGACGGCCAGAGCCGCATCGCCAGGCTCCTGATCGAGAACGACCGTGGGCAGAACGTAAGGACGAAGGAGGGTTACGAGCAGCTGATGCGCAGGCGTTTCGACGATGTGCGCGTGCTGGTGCGGCACCGCCGCTGGATCCCCTACACCCATTGCATCATGGAGGCGACCGCGACGCCATGAGGCTGCGCACCCGGGCCCGCCCCTGTTCCGTCTGCGGCAGCGCGGACACCATCGCCCTGCCCTCGCCCGGCACGCGATCCATGCGCAGCGACGGCCTGGTGGTGGGCCAGCCCTTGTCCAAGTGGCACTGCGTGGCCTGCGCATCGGTGTTCCGCGCGGCGGAAAGGACCTTCCACAAGGCCCGCTCGGCCGAACCGGCCTACGTGCTGAATGCCAAGGCCGACAACGCCTTCGACCTGCAACGGCACTCGGGCTACGCCGACGTCGTCGCCGACGCCATCCCCAGTGCGCCTGCGGCCATCCTCGACGTCGGTTGCGGCAACGGGGCGCTGCTGACGCTGCTGGGTCGCCGCTGGCCGGCTGCGCGCAGGATGGGCGTGGAACCCGCGGCGCTGCCGCGCGCCCAGGCCGCCCAGCGCGGTATTGACACCGCGCCGACGCTCGGCCCCGGCCTCGTGGCCGACCTTGTGGTGAGCATCAACGTCCTGGAGCACACAACGGCGCCCGCGGCGTTCCTCTCCGGGATCGCGAGGGCATTGCGGCCGGGTGGTATCTGCGTGCTCGTCTGGCCCGACGACAGGACGCCTTCGTCCGAGCTCCTGCTCAACGACCACCTGCACACCCTTTCCACGGAGACCGTGCGGACACTGGCCGCGTGCAGCGGGCTGGAGGCCAAGTCGGCTCTCCGCGCGCCGGCGGGCTTCCAGGGACTGCGACTGGCACACGGACGCTTCCCGATCGGAGCGCTCACCTCCTTGCGGACACAGCGCCTGCCCAGCCTGGCCCTGGCAAGGCAGCGCGGCGGCTACCTGGGCCGCTGGGCCGCGCTGGATGCCAACCTGCTGGAGCGCACGCTCCCGGAGAAGCACCTGGTGGCCTTCGGCAACGGCGAGGCGGCACAGACGCTCAGGGCTTACGCCCCGCGGGCGTGGTCGCGTGTCCACGCGATCAGCGCCGACGTCCCGGTGGGCGACGACTGGGGCTTGCCCGTCATCGACCCCGCCCAGCTCGAGCCGGATCGGCACCAGTTGCTGCTGGCCACGCACCCCCGATGGCAGGCTCGGCTGCGCGCGCGCTTCGAGGCCGCGGGCATCCGTTGCCTCTCCTGGGATGATCTCGTTGCGGCCTGAGAGGAGGACCTGATGGTCGAACAAAGTTATGGCGCCACGCGCGCAGCGCAGAACCCCGGCGACCCCGGGTGGCTTTCGGAAGCTCTCGAGAGCCTGGAGCGGGTCGGGTTCGCGGTGCTTCCAGATGCGCTGGAACCGTCCCTGGTGACGCAGCTCGGCTCCGCGTTGGATCGCTTGCTGCAGGAACAAACCGCCCGCGCGGGCGGCGACGACGCCTTGCAGGCCATCGGCGAATCGGGCCAGGTGCGCGCGCCTTGTTGCGAAGACTCGCTGTTCTGGAGCCTGATCGAGCATCCGGTGGTGGACTGCATCGTCGAACGCCTGCTCGGCCCGGCCGCCATCGTGCTGCAGCAAAACGGTGTGGTCATGCCGGCGGCCGGCCAGCGCCACCAGCAGCAAAGGTGGCACCGCGACCTGCCCTACCAGAGCTGGGTGAACAGCGCGCCGATCGCTCTGGGTTTCCTCTGCACTCTGGATCCGTTCAATGGCGAGAGCGGCGGCACCACCTTCCTGCCGGCGTCCCATCGCTTCCCGCACCTGCCCAGCGACGCCTTCATCCGCGGCTGGGAGCACGGGGTGGACGCGCCGGCCGGCTCGCTCGTCGTGTTCGACGCGATGACCTTCCATCGCGGCGGCACCAACCGCAGCAATGCGCCGCGGCGCGCGGTGAACACGCTGTTCGGCATTCCCTTGCTGGCCCAGCAGGTCACGCTCGATGCTCCGGCAGGCGCGAGTCCGCTGGCCGTGCGCCGCAGCGGCTCCACCTACAGGCCCGCCGACTCGGCGGACGACTACCGCGCGCGGCGCCAGGCGCGTCTGGGAAAGGCGAAAGATGGCCAATAAGATCGGATTCAACCGTCCCTACATGACCGGCCGGGAGCTGGAGTACATCCAGCAGGCGCACCAGAACGCCCACCTGGCCGGTGACGGCCC
Organism: Ramlibacter humi; assembly: GCF_004681975.1. Classification (GTDB taxonomy): domain Bacteria; phylum Pseudomonadota; class Gammaproteobacteria; order Burkholderiales; family Burkholderiaceae_C; genus Ramlibacter; species Ramlibacter humi. The sequence goes on along the minus strand of NZ_SMLK01000002.1, from coordinate 370,038 downwards.
CTTCACCCGCCAGTGCAGCGCATGGCTGGAGCAGCACACGGGCACGCGCCGGGCGCTGCTCACGCATTCGTGCACAGCCGCGCTCGAGATGGCGGCGCTGCTGCTGGACATCCGTCCGGGCGACGAAGTCATCATGCCCAGCTATACCTTCGTGTCGACGGCAAACGCCTTCGTGCTGCGCGGGGGTGTGCCGGTGTTCGTGGACGTCCGGCCCGACACGCTCAACCTGGACGAGCGGCTGGTCGAAGCCGCCATCACCCCCCGGACCAAAGCCATCGCGCCGGTCCACTACGCCGGCGTGTCCTGCGAGATGGATGAACTGATGGCCATCGCGAGCCGGTACGGCCTGGCGGTCGTGGAAGACGCGGCACAGGGCAGCGAATCGTCCTACCGGGGGCGGCCGCTGGGGACCATCGGCGCCCTGGGCACCCTGAGCTTCCATGAGACCAAGAACGTCATCTCGGGCGAAGGCGGAGCCTTGCTGGTGAACGACGACCGGCTGGTCGAGCGCGCGGAAATCATCCGCGAGAAGGGCACCGACCGCAGCCGCTTCTACCGCGGGCAAGTCGACAAGTACACCTGGCAGGACGTCGGGTCGTCCTACCTGCCGAGTGAGCTGGTCGCGGCCTTCCTGTGGGCGCAGCTGCAGGAGTCCGGATCCATCACCAGGGCCAGGCTGCAGGCCTGGGACCGTTACCACGCCGCCTGCGCGCCGCTGGAGGCGCAAGGACTGCTTCGGCGCCCGGTCGTCCCGTCGCATTGCCAGCACAACGCGCACATGTACTACGTGCTGCTCGACGAGCGCATCGACCGCTCGCGTGTGCTGGCCGCCATGAAGGACGCCGGCATCTACGGATTGTTCCACTACGTCCCGCTGCACAGCTCGCCTGCCGGGCGCAAATACGGGCGCACGGCCGGCGACCTCGCCGTCACAGACTCCATCGCATCTCGGCTGGTCCGTCTGCCCCTCTGGCTCGGCCTGACGCCGGAACAGCAGGAGACCGTGGTGCAAACGTTGCGGGACGCGATCGGCGCCGCCTGACCGAGGCGGCTCTGCGCCTCAGAAGTGAATCCCCCGCATCATCTGCTGCATCGCGATCGCCTCCGGCGACAGCTGCGGCTTCGCCCCCTTGTCCCCCTTAGCGGCCGACGAATCCGGAAACATGCGGAAGCTGGTGTTCATGACGATCTGCGCCACCTTGGGCACCAGGGCGTGCAGCACTTGGCCGGTGATGCCCAGGCGGGTGGCGACGCGCACGGGCTTGTAGATGCACGCTTCCGCGATCATGTCGGCGGCCTGCTCGGGCGACAACGTGGGCACGTTGTTGTAGATCTTGGTGGGCGCGATCATGGGCGTGCGCACCAGCGGCATGTTGATGGTGGTGAAAGTGATGCCCTGGTCCTGGAATTCGCTGGCGGCGCAGCGGGTCCAGGCGTCGAGCGCGGCCTTGCTGGCCACGTAAGCCGAGAAGCGCGGCGCGTTGGTCAGCACGCCGATGGAGCTGATGTTCACCACGTGGCCCTTGCGCTTGGCCACCATGCCCGGCATCAGGCCCATGGTGATGCGCAGGCAGCCGAAGTAATTGAGCTGCATGGTGCGCTCGTAGTCGTGGAAGCGGTCGTAGCTGGACTCGATGGCGCGGCGGATGGAGCGGCCGGCGTTGTTGACCAGGAAATCGACGCCGCCGTGGTTCTGCTCCAGCAGCTTCACGAAGCGGTCGACGTCGTTCATGTCCGACAGGTCGGCCGGGTAGGCGACGAACGCGTAGCCGCGTGACTTGGCTTCGGCGCAGGCTTCGTCCAGCTTGTCCTGGTCGCGGCCGCAGATGATGGTGACCGCGCCGGCTTCGGCGAACTTGTGTGCCGCCGCCAGGCCGATGCCCGAAGAGCCGCCGGTCACCAGCACCACCTTGCCGCCCACCGTGCCCTTCAGGCTGCGGTCGATGTGCAGGTCGGGGTCGAGGTGGCGCTCCCAGTAGTCCCACAGGCGCCAGGCGTAGTCCTTCAGGTTGGGGCATGCTATGCCCGCGCCCTTCAGCGCGGCCAGCGTCTCGCGGCAGTCGAAGCGCGTGGGGTAGTTGACGAAGGTGAGCATGTCCTCGGGCAGGCCCAGGTCCTTCATCACCGCGTTGCGGATGCGCCGCACGGGCGCCACGGCCATCAGGCCCTTCTTCACGCTCTTGGGAATGAACCCCAGCAGCGCCGCGTTGATGAACAGGTTCATGCGCGGCGCGTGCGCGGCGCGCGAGAAGATGTCCAGCACGTCGCCCACGCGGTAGCCCACCGGGTCCACCAGGTGGTAGCAGCGGCCCTTCGTGCCTTCCAGGTGGCTGATGTGGTCGAGCGCGTCGACCACGAAGTCCACCGGCACGATGTTCACGCGGCCGCCTTCCAGGCCCACCGCGGGCATCCACGGCGGCAGCAGCTGGCGCATGCGCTGGATCAGCTTGAAGAAGTAGTACGGGCCGTCGATCTTGTCCATCTCGCCCGACTGGCTGTCGCCCACCACCATCGCGGGCCGGTACACGGTCCACGGCACCTTGCATTCCGTGCGAACGACCTTCTCGCTCTCGTGCTTGGTCATGAAGTACGGGTGCTCGTAGTTCTCGGCCTCGTCGAACATGTCCTCGCGGAACACGCCTTCGTACAGGCCGGCCGCGGCGATGGAAGACACGTGGTGGAAGTGCCCGGCGTCCACCGCCTTGGCGAATTCCACCGCGTGGCGCGTGCCGTCGATGTTCACCGCCACCTGGCTTTCCTCGTCGGCTTCCAGGTCGTACACCGCGGCCAGGTGGTAGACGTGGTCGACCTGGCCTTTCAGCGCCTTCAGTTCGTCCGCCGCCACGCCCAGCTTCTTCGCCGTCAGGTCGCCGAACACGGGCACCGCGCGCGAGGCCGGCACGCCCCAGTACTCGCGCAGCGCCGCCACTTTGCCCTCGCTTTCGCGGCGGATCAGGAAGTGCACGACCGAGCCTTTGCGCTCCAGGAGCTTGCGGACCAGCCGCTTGCCGATGAAGCCGGTGGCGCCGGTGACGAAGTAGTGCATGGAATTCCTCCGGGGAGATTGTTCGAAGTTGGCCCGGCGATTCTGGGCCCGGGCGGTGGCGAGATGATCCCGCGAAAACCCGCGCGGGCCTGGGCAGGCCCATCGAGAAGGTTAGGAATCGCCACCTAACACGCGGGACGCCCGCGACGTACATTTGGCGCGTCGCCACTCACGCAACCCACGGAGCCTTCCATGGTCACGAAAATGAAGTCCACCGGCAGCGCCGCCGGCAGCAAGTCGTCCGCTCCCCTGGGCGGCACGGTCAAGGAATCGGCCAGCCAGATCTGGCTGGCGGGCCTGGGCGCCTTCGCCAAGGCGCAGGAGGAAGGCACCAAGGTGTTCGACGCGCTGGTCAAGGAAGGCATGACCATCCAGCGCAAGACCCAGGCCGCCGCGGAAGAGAAGCTCTCCGAGGCCACCAACCGCATGGCCAGCATGGCCGCCGACGTCTCGTCGCGCGCATCGGGCCAATGGGACAAGCTGGAAAGCATCTTCGAGGAACGCGTCTCGCGCGCGCTGAAGAAGCTGGGCGTGCCGTCGGCCCGCGACGTGGACGCTCTGGTCGCCCGCATCGACGAACTGGAGCGGCAGGTGAAGGCGGCCGGCCGCGCGGCGCCCGCGAAGAAGGCCAGCCCCGCCGGCGGCCAGCCCAAGCCGGCGCGCAAGCGCGCGCCGGCGAAGAAGTCGGCCGGCTGAAGCCGCGGCGCTTCCGCGCAACGGGCCGCCTTCGGGCGGCTTTTTCATGGGCGTCCTTGCTGCAACGCAGCAGCCGCGCCCCGCGCGCGAACCTACACTGCCCACCATGAGGACGAGCAAGAAGAACGAGCCGCCGCGCGCGGCCTGACACCATGGCGAAGAAGGCTCCGCGGCGCACAGCCGAACGCATCCTGGAAGTCACGCTGGACCTGTTCAACCGGTTCGGCGAGCCGAACGTGTCCACCACGCTCATTTCGGCGGAATTGGGCATCAGCCCGGGGAACCTGTATTACCACTACCCGGCCAAGGACGAACTGATCAACGCGCTGTTCGACCGCTACGAGCGCGCGCTGTCCGAACTGCTGAATGCCGCCGACGGCGTGCGCGACGTGGAGGACGCCTGGTTCTTCATGCACACGCTGTTCGAGCTGATCTGGCAGTACCGCTTCCTGTACCGCGACCTGAACGACCTGCTGTCGAAGAACCGCCGGCTGGAAACGCACTTCCAGTGGGTGTTGAAGAACAAGACCCGCGCGGTGCGCGCGCTGCTCGATGGCATGAGCCGCGCCGGCTCGGTCAGCATCGATTCGCGCGAACTGGAGCCCACCGCCACCAGCATGGTGGTGGTGCTGACCTATTGGTTGAGCTACGAGTACGTGCGCGACCCGCGGCGTGCGCTGGAACCCGAAAGCGCGCAGGCCGCTTTGCTGCGCGGAGCCCACCACGTGCTCAATCTGCTGGTACCCTATCTCGAACACGGCCAGCGCATGCACCTGCTCGGACTGGTGAGCGCGTACTCATCGCCGGGACCGCAAGAGCCGTAGAGCACAGGAGACAAGACAACGTGGCCAAGTGGGCACCGTTCCCGCACGCCGGCGAGTTCGACTACTCGCCGGCCGACGTGCAGGCGCGCTGGGCGCGGCTGCATGCGGGCGACGCCGAGCCGCTGCCGAAGGATCCGGCGGTGTTGCAAGCCTGGACGCACTTCCACCGCGGCGAGTTCCAGCAGGCGATGGAAGCCGGGCTGCAGGCCGGCGGCGCGGGCCTGAACGCCGCCAACAAGGCGGTCTGCATCTACGCCACCTACCTCGAGAAGAAGGAAAAGGCGCGGCAGGAGCTGTTCGTCGAAGTCGCCCGGCGGGCGGAAGCCCATGCGCTGCGCGACCCGCAGAACGCCGCGGCCTGGCACCTGCACGGCTACGCGCTGGGGCGCTACAGCCAGGCCATCAGCGTGGCCAAGGCGCTGGCGCAGGGGCTGGGCGGCAAGGTGAAGGATTCGCTGGAAAAGGCGATCAAGCTCAATCCGCGCCATGCCGATGCGCACATCGCGCTGGCCTCGTTTCATGCCGAGGTCATCGACAAGGTCGGCGCGCTGATCGGCGGCATGACCTACGGCGCGAGGAAGCAGACCGGCCTGAAGCTGTTCCAGGAAGCGCTGAAGCTGCACCCGCAGTCGGCCATCGGCCTGATCGAGTACGCCAACGGGCTGGTGATGCTGGAAGGCGAGGCCAAGCTCGCCGATGCCACCGAACTGTACGAGCGCGCCGCGGCCGTCGAGCCGATGGATGCTTCCGAGCGGCTGGACGTGGCGCTGGCCCAGGCGGAACTGCAGGAGTAGGCCACCGCTGGGCTTGCGGGCGGGGCCTGCGCCTACAGCTTTCGCGAGGCGGCTCGCCCAGACTGCCGCGCATGAACATCTTCGAAGCCCTGCGCCTGTCGCACGACACCCAGCGCGCCCTGGCCACGCAAATCCTGCAGACCGAGGGCGCATCCACCGAGCGCCGCAACCTCTTCAACCAGCTCAAGCACGAACTGGCTGCGCACGCGGCGGCCGAGGAGCGCTGCTTCTACCTGCCGCTGATCGAGCACGACGAATCGATGGCCCAGGCCCGGCACGGCATGGCCGAGCACCACGAGATGGACGAGATGGTGGACGAGCTGACCAAGCTGGAAATGTCGTCGCCCGGCTGGCTGGCGCACTTCAGGAAGCTGCACCACAAGGTGTTCCACCACCTCGAGGACGAGGAACACGCCATCTTCCAGCTGGCCGGCAAGGTGCTCGGGGCAAAGAAGAAGGACGAGCTGGCGATCGCCTACGAGGAAGAATTCGCCAACTTCCGGCTGGGGGACATGCCGGTCAACTCGGCCGAAGGCTGAAGCTCGTCAGTCGCCCCACGGCAGCATCAGCGTCACCAGCGACAGCTTGGCGAATTCGGGCTCGAACTCGTCGATGATGGCCTGCGGTTGCGGGCACAGCGCGGTGTCGGTGATGACGCCGAACTGCACGCCGCCGCCGTAACTGAGGATGGACACGCCCAGGCCGATGTTGCCGGACTGCGGCACCCAGAACATCGACTGCTCCAGCGTCGCCCCCAGCAGCTTCAGCTTCTCGCGCGGGCCCGGCACGTTGGTCATCACCGCCGTGGTCTTGTTGCCGAACATGGCCATGATGGCGTCCTGCGCCGGCTTCACCAGCAGGCCCGCCAGCGTGAGCACGCCGAAGGCCAGGATGGGCTGCGTGCTGCCTTTCAGCTGGCCCATGCGCCGGCGCACTTCGTACACTCGCTCGATCGGGTTTTCGATGCCGATGGGCAGCACCAGCGGCACCAGGCCGAAACGGTTGCCCAGTTTCCAGGCCTGGTCCAGCGGCCGCAGGTTCACCGGCACCATGGCGCGGATCTCCTGCCCTTTCACGTCGTCGCCCTGCGCGCGCAGGTACTCGCCGATGGCGCCCGCCACGCAGGACAGCAGCACGTCGTTGACCGAGCAGTTGAGCGCCTTGCCCACCGCCTTCACTTCCTCCAGCGGCAGCGGCTCGCACCAGGCCACTCGCTTCTTGCCACCCGGCCGGCCTTTCAGCCGGGTCTTCGAATCGTCCGGCATCAGCGCCATCGCCGCGCCGTCGCTGAGCACCTGGTAGGCCAGGCGCGCGATCTCCATCGAGCCGCTCATGCCGGCCTGCGGGTCGCGCAGCATCTGCAGCGACTTCACGGCGCCGCCACCAGCGGCGTCGAGCGCCTTCACGGTGATGTCGGTCAGCGGCTTGACCAAGGTCTCGGCGATCCAGTCTTCCGCGCCCTGCGGCGCCGCGCGGCGCTTGCGCTCGGGCGGCGGGTTGCCGCCGTCCACCAGCGACATGGTCACCGAGATCAGCGCGATGCCGTCGGCGATGCAGTGGTGGATGCGGAAGATGAGCGCGCTGCCGCCGTCGTAGTCCTCGACCAGGTGGATCTGCCACAGCGGCCGCTTGCGGTCCAGCGGTTCCATCGCCAGTTCGCCCACGCGGTCCTGCAGCGCGGCCTGTTCGCCGCCCTTGCGCGACTTGAGCGTCTCGCGCACCACCATCTGGTGCACGTCGAGGCCCGGCACGTCCACCCAGTTGGCGCCCGCGGCGTCTTCGAACACGCGCTGGCGGAAGCGCGGGTACTTCAGGAGCCTTTCGTCCACGCGCTTGCACAGCTGCTCGTACGACACGCGGGGCCGCAGGGTCCAGACGCCGATGATCATCATCTGGTTGACGTCGGAGTCCATGCGCAGCCAGGCCGTGTCCACCTTGGTCATGCGCTCGCCGGCCAGGCCCAGCACGCCGCTGGCCACGCGCGAGGCGTCGCGCACCACGCGGCCGGTGGCGCGCTTCGCGGCAGCGGTGGCGGCCTGGGGATCGAGCTGGCGGACGATTCGGGTGACCATGCGTTGGGAGTCCCGTGGTTGGACGAAGGTCCCTATTGTGGGCGCGGGCCCGCGCTTAAGATACCGCGAACTTTCCCGCAAGGAGCCCACCCGTGTCCGACCTCAAAGCCGATTTCGAAGCCGCCGTCGCCAACTCCAAGAAACTGAGCGAGCGCCCGGACAACACCACCTTGCTGAAGATCTACGCGCTGTACAAGCAGGCCACCACGGGTGACAACACCGAGAAGAAACCCGGCTTCGGCGACATGGTGGGCCGCGCCAAGTGGGACGCGTGGAACGGCATGAAGGGCACTTCGTCCGACGACGCCATGCAGCAGTACGTGGACCTGATCAAGTCCCTGAGTTGAGCCGCCGCTAGGCGATCACGCCTTTCTCCCTCAGCGCCGCGATCTGCCGCGGCGTGAGGCCGATCTCCTTCAGCACCGCATCCGTGTCCTGCCCCAGCGCCGGCGCGTTGCGGTGCTGGCCGCCCGGCGTGCGCGACAGCTTGGGCACGATGCCCGGCACGGCGATCCTGCTGCCGTCGTCCATCGCCACTTCCTGCAGCATGCCGCGCGCGCGGTAGTGCGGGTCGGCCGCGATGTCGGCCACGGTGTAGATGCGCCCCGCCGGCACTTCGGCGGTGTCCAGCACGGCGAGAGCTTCGGTGACGGCGCGCTGCGCGGCCCAGCCGCCGATGGCGGCGTCCAGTTCCTGCACGCGCTTCACGCGGCCTTCGTTCGAGGCCAGCGCCGGATCGTTGGCCAGGTCCGCGCGCCCGATGGCGGCCATCAGCCGCTTGAAGATGCTGTCGCCGTTGCCGGCCACCAGCACGTAGCCGCCGTCGCTGCAGCGGTAAGCGTTGGTCGGCGCGATGCCGGGCAGCGCACTGCCGGCCGCTTCGCGCACGGCGCCGAACGCGCTGTACTCGGGCAGCAGGCTTTCCATGCAGTTGAACACCGCTTCGTACAGCGCGACGTCGATCACCTGCCCCTGGCCGCTGCGCTGGCGTTCGTGGAGCGCCATCAGGATGCCGATGACGCCGTGCAGCGAAGCCAGCGTGTCGCCGATGGACACGCCCACGCGCACCGGCACTCGGCCCGGCTCCGCCGTCAGGTGGCGCAGGCCGCCCATCGCTTCGGCCACCACGCCAAAGCCCGGGCGGTCGCGGTAGGGGCCGGTCTGGCCGTAGCCGCTGATGCGCAGCATCACCAGGCGCGGGTTCGATCCCAGCAGTTGCTTTGGGCCCAGGCCCCAGCCCTCCAGGGCGCCGGGGCGGAAGTTCTCGATCAGCACGTCGGCTTCGGCCGCCAGTTTGCGCACGATGTCCTGCGCCTGCGGCTGGCGCAGGTCCAGCGCGATGGAACGCTTGTTGCGCGACTGCACCTGCCACCACACCGAGGTGCCGTCCTTCAGCAGCCGCCAGCGGCGCAGCGGGTCGCCCACGCCGGGAGGCTCGACCTTCACCACGTCGGCGCCGAAGTCGGCCAGCGTCTTGGCGGCGAACGGGCCGGCGATCAGCTGGCCCAGTTCCAGGACCTTCAGGCCGGCCAGCGGCCCGGACGCGGCAGGCCCGCTCACGCCTTCTTCGCTTTCGCCGCCGATTTGGCCGGCGCCTTGGCCGCGCCTCTGGCGGGCGCCTTCGCCGGCTTGTGCGCCGCCTTCTTCGAGTGCTTCGCCACGCCGTCGTCGAAAGCCTGCAGCGGGTCGCCGTGGCCCAGCAGCTCGTCCAGGTTGTTCGTGATCTCGGTCTCGATGCGGTCCTTGAACGCCCCCAGCAGGAAGCCCAGGCGGGCGTGCAGCTCGAAGCGGTCCTTGGTGACGCGCAGCTCGCCGTTCACGCCCGAACGGGTGAAGCTGACCAGGTCTTCCGCCTTGCCTTCCTCGTACGTGCACTCCATGTCCAGCTTTTGTTCGGCGGTCTCCGCCCAGCGGAAGGCGAGTTCGCGCGCCTTGGGCAGGCCCAGCTGGTGCTCACGTTCGATGTGGATGTCAGGCACGGGCTTTCTCCTTGTCTTTCAGGTACTGGTGGCGTTCTTCCTTGGGCAGCTTCGCCAGGCGCTTCGCCTCATCATAGAAGCGCACCCAGTCGCCGCCGAGCGAGGCGAACAGCCCCTCGAAGCCCGGCACCAGGTCGTCGTACGCGGCCTGCGCGCCGAACGAGGCGTTGTTCGCGCCGGCCACCCACTCGTTGTAGCCGCGCAGGCGCGCCGGGTCGATGCCCCAGCTGTCGCGCAGCTTCACGTAGTCGGCGCGGAACTGCGCCAGCACCTGCTCCTTGCGCTCGCGGCGCTGCGCACCGGTGAGCGACTTGTCTTCGTAGACCGCCTGCAGGCGGTCGCGCGTGCCGCGCGTGAGCGCGCGGAACTGGTTGCGCCGCGCGTCGTAGCTGGCATAGTCGATGCGCGCCTCCTCGCTGGCGCGCGTGAGCAGCCAGCGCTGCACGCCCAGCCTTTCCACCGCGGTGGCGAACGACTCGTTGAACACGGTGTCGTCCTTGGCGTACACCACCTGGTGCGCCAGCTCGTGGAAGATCAGGCGCGCGAGTTCGCCTTCGGGGTAGCCGATGAAGGTGTTCAGCAGCGGGTCGCCGCCGGCCCAGTTCATCCAGCCGAGCGTGGAGTACGCGGGCACCGGGTAGGTGGCGGCTTCGTAGCCTTCCTGGCGCAGTTCCGCGGCTTCGGCCTTGGCATCGCTCTCGTCGTAGTAGCCGCGGTACCCCACGCAACCGGTGACGGGGAAGCACCAGGTCTTGAGCTTGAGCGAGAACTCGGGCGCGGCCACCACGTTCCAGATCACCGCGTTGCGGTGCAGGTCGGCGTAGCGGCGGTAGCTGGGGTTGTCGGGCAGGTGCAGTTCGCTGGACGCGAACGCGCGGATGCGCTGGCTGAGCGCCAGCCTTTCCTTCAACTTGGGCGACGCGGCCTGGTCCTGCAGCCATTCGTCCACCGGCTTGCTGGCCTGCATCACGCGCAGGTGCCCCGTGGCCGATTGCCAGTAGTAGCCCAGGTTCGAGCATCCGGTCAGGCACAGGAGCGACAACGCCAGCGCGATCGCTCCCAGCCCCGATGCCACCACCCACCCGCCTTTCTTCACGCCGCCCGCACGTCCACCAGACAGTCGTAGAACACCGGGCCGTTGCCCATGTCCGTCAGACGCTGGCTGGTGAGCTCGTTGACGTTGGTGCCGGCCAGGCCGAACTTGCGCCACCAGATGCCCAGCCCGTTGACCACGCCGGGCCGCGCGCGGGCGCTGACCTCGGCCTTGCAGTGGTATTCGCCACGCTCGTTGAACACGCGCACCACCGCGCCCGTGGCGATGCCGCGCGGCGCCGCGTCGTCGGGGTGAATCTCCAGCACCGGCTCGCGCTCGATGTCGCGCAGGCTTTGCAGGTTGACAAAGGTGGAATTGAGGAAGTTGCGCGCCGGCGGGGAGATCATCGCCAGCGGGTATTGCGGCGACGAGCCCAGGCTCTCGTAGTTGGGCAGATGGTCCGGCAGGCCGTCCAGCCCCTGCTTCGCCAGCGTGGCGCTGAAGAACTCGCACTTGCCCGAAGCGGTGGGGAATCGTCCTTCCGCGAAAGGCGCGTCCGGCACGGGCAGCGCGGTGTAGCCGCGGTCCAGCAGTTGCTGGAAATCGATGCGGTCGCCGCAGGCCTGGCGGCACATCGCTTCGTCGCTGTCGCCGAAGCAAGGATCGGTGAACCCCATGCGCGTGGCCAGCTCGCGGAACACCTGCGTGTTCGTGCGCGCCTCGCCCACTGGTGCGATGGCCGGGCGGTTGAGCAGCACGTCGGTATGGCCATAGGCCGTGTGCAGGTCCCAGTGTTCCAGCTGCGTGGTGGCGGGCAGCACGTAGTCGGCGTAGTCCACGGTGTCGGTGTGGAACTGCTCCAGCACCACGGTGAACAGGTCTTCGCGCGCGAAGCCGCGCACGACTTTCGACGAGTCCGGCGCCACCGCCACTGGGTTGCTGTTGTAGACGACGACCGCTTCGACCTTCGGCCCGAACGAAGGCGAAGCCTCGCGCAGCAGGTCGTCGCCGATGGTGCTCATGTTGATGACGCGCGGCGAGCGGCCGGCCAGTAGGTCGGGACGCTGCGTCGCGGCACGGTCGGCGGTGGACCAGCCCGAGCTGGAAAGCAGCACGCCGCCGGCACGATGCCGCCACGCACCCACCAGCGCGGGAAGGCTGGCGACGGCACGCGTGGCGTTGCCGCCGCCGCGCACGCGCTGCACGCCGTAGTTGAGGCGGATGGCCGCCGGCCGGATGGTGCCGTAGTCGCGCGCCAGGTCGCGGATGCGCTGCGCGTCGATGCCGCAAACGGCCGCCGCGCGCTCGGGGGTCCAGCGCAGCGCGCGTTCGCGCAGCGCGTCCCACCCCAGCGTGTGCCGCGCCAGGTAGTCGTGGTCCAGCCAGTCGTTGGCTACCAGCTCGTGCATCAGCGCAAAGGCAAGCGCGGCGTCGGTGCCGGGCAGGATCTGCAGGTGCTCGTGGCACTTCTCCGCGGTCTCGGTGCGGCGCGGGTCGATGCACACCAGTTTCGCGCCCTGCCGCTTGGCTTCCTGCGCCAGCCGCCAGAAATGCAGGTTGCTCGTGATGGAGTTGCTGCCCCAGATCAGGATCAGCTTCGCTTCGGCGAAGAACTCCACCTTCATGCCGACCTTCGCGCCCAGCGTGTGCACCAGGCCCGCGGCACCCGCGCTGGCGCAGATGGTGCGGTCCAGGAGCGTGGCGCCCAGCCGGTGGAAGAAACGCATGGCCATGCCTTCGCCCTGCACCAGGCCCATGGTGCCGCAGTAGCTGTAAGGCAGGATGCCTTGCGGGTCGCGCGCGGCGATGGGCTTCAGGCGGTCCGCGATGTCGTCGAGGGCCTCGTCCCAGCTCACCCGCTCGAAGCGGCCCGAGCCTTTGGGCCCCACGCGGCGCAGCGGGTGCAGCAGGCGGTCGGGGTGGTAGGTGCGTTCGGGATAGCGCGAGACCTTCGCGCACAGCACGCCGTCGGTCGGCTGGTGGTCAGGGTTTCCCTGCACGCGAGTGGCCACGCCGTCGACGACGGTGGTGACGAGCGCACAGGTGTCCGGGCAGTCGTGGGGGCACGCACCAAGGATTCGTTGCGGGCCGATGACGCTAGGGGGAATGCCGATGGCGGCGCTCAAGTTCGTTCCTATAGTGCGCGCCATCCGGCAGAGGCAGCCGGGGAGAAGACAAAAATGGACAAGTTCGGGACGTGGGCGCGAGCCGCCATGGTAGCGGTCCTCGCGGCGGCAGGCATGGCCGCCGCGGCGGACGACGGCGTGGGCAAGGACCGCATCGTCATCGGGCAATCGCTGGCGCTCACCGGGCCCGGCTCGTCGCTGGCGGAGCCGTTCCGCGCCGGCGCCAAGCTCTACTTCGACCGCCTCAACGCCACGGGCGGCATCAACGGCCGGAAGATCGAACTGGTGACGCTGGACGACCACGGCAGCCCCGCCACCACCGTGGAGAACACGAAGAAGCTGCTGGGACAGGGCGTGCTCGCGCTGTTCGGCTACTACGGCTCACCCGAGGTCACCGCGGCCTATTCGCTCATCAAGGACAGCGACGTCCTGATGTTCGCGCCCATGGCGGCTGCCGACGAGCTGCGCGGCGCGCTGTATCCCAACGTCTATTCCATCCGGCCCGGTTATTCCGAGGAAGCCGCCGCCATCACGCGCCACGCCGAGATGCTGGGCGCGCGCAAGTTCGCCATCCTCTACGGCGGCGACAGCGAATCGAAGGCGGCGCTCGATTCGGCCGAGCGCACCATGGCCGCCATGGGCGCCAACCTGCTGGCCAAGAACGTCGTCAACAGCGGCGCCGTGGCCGCCAGCGTGGACAAGTCGCTGGAGAAGAAGCCCGAGTCGGTGCTGGTGCTGGGCGACGCCAGCGGCGCCGCCAGCGCGGTGCGCGACCTGCGCGCCAAGGGCTTCCGCGGACCGATCTATGGCTTCTCCAACACGGGCGAGAGCCTGCTGGCCGAAGAGCTCGGTCCGGAAGGCGCCGGCGTGGTGGTGGTGCGCGTGGTGCCCAAGAGCGACAGCGCCAAGGTGGCCGTGGTGCGCGAACTCATGGCCGACGCGCAGGCCGCCAAGGCGTCCAAACCCAACGTGTACATGCTCGAGGGCTACATCGCCGCGCGCGTGTTCGCCGAGGCCGTGCGCCGCATCCCCAAGGACCCCACGCGCGCCAAGCTGCGCAAGGCCGTGGATGGGCTCGACGACCTCAGCCTGGGCGGCTTCCGGGTGCACTTCGCCAACGAACGCGTGGGCTCCAAGCTCGTCGAGCTCAGCCTCATCGATTCACAGGGCCGCGTCCGCGAATAGCCGCCCCACTGTCGAGTTGCGCGTGCGCCGCAGTCGGACGGGTGGAAAGGCGGTGCTCCGACAGGAACGCCGCGGGCAGCCCGGCGATACTTCCGGCATACCAACCGACTTGGAGTCACACGAATGAAAGCTTCGATCATCGGCGCCGCCGTCGCGCTGGCCTTCACCGCCACCCTGCCCGCCCACGCGCAGGGCGCCAATGCCAACGCTTCGGTAAAGGCGAGCAACCAGCAAGCCGGCGAGGCGTTCCCGAACGACAGGACGGCCGGCCAGGACAAGGGCAAACCCGAGACCGTGAAGAAGGTGGAAAAAAGCCGTCCGGTGCAGGCCACCAAGAACGTCGCCAGCGACGCCGGCCACGCCGTGTCGAACACCGCCAAGAAGGGCGCCAACGCCACCCGCCACCTGGGCGAAACCATCAACAGCAAGCTGCCCCAGACGCAGAACAACACGTCCATCAGCGGCAACGCCGGCACCGACGTGAAGACCGACACCAGGAAGTGACGCTTGAGCCGGGCAACGCCCGGCGTACAGGCGTCATCCTGGCGAAAGCCAGGATCCATCCCCGGAACGCCAAGCCCGTCCGGTGATGACCTTCTGGGGATGGATGGCGGGCCAGGCCCGCCATGACACTAAGCGAGTTCGCGCGTCGCTGCGAGCCCGCTCATGAACGCCTCGCAGCGCGCCAGCTGTTCCAGGCTCACATACTCATCCGGCTGGTGCGCCTGCACGATGCTGCCGGGACCGCACACCACCGTCGGGATGCCCGACTGCTTGAACAGGCCCGCTTCGGTACCGAAAGCCACCTGCGTGACACGCTGCTCGCCCGCCAGGCGCTGCGCCAGCCGCGTCACCGCGTCGGCTTCGCTGCCGAGGAAGCTGGGGGTTTCGCAGATGGTCTCGAAGCGGAAGCCCGCGTCCGGCGCCACCTTTTTCATCGCCGGCTCCAGCGAGCGGGCGTAAGCCAGCACCTCCTGCTGCATCGCGCGCGCGTCGGCCGTCGGCAGGTCGCGGAACTCGTATCGGAACTCGGCGTCGCGCGGCACCACGTTGTCGGCGATGCCGCCGTGGAACTGGCCCACGCTGGCGGTGGAGAACGGCACGTCGAAGCCTTCGTAACGCGTCTCCTCGCGCTCGAAGCGCTCGGCCATGCCGCGCACGTGGCCGACCACCCTGGCGGCCATCTCGATGGCGTTGACCGATTGCGGCGTGAGGGACGAATGCGCCTCCTTGCCGCGCACGCAGCACTTGTAGCGGTACACGCCCTTGTGCGCGATGGCCGGCACCATGCTGGTGGGCTCGCCGACGATGCAGGCGACCGGCTTGACGCCCGCTTCGCGCATGTCGGCGATCAGCTCGCGCACGCCGAAGCAGCCCACCTCCTCGTCGTAGCTGAAGGCGAAATGCACGGCGAAAGGCGTGTCCTCCGCCAGGAAGGCCTGCGCGTGCGACAGCGCGATGGCGATGAAGCTCTTCATGTCGGCCGAGCCGCGGCCGTACAGCTTGCCGTCCTTCACTTCGGCCGACAACGGATCGACAGTCCAGGCCTGGCCATCCCACGGCACCGTGTCGGTGTGGCCGCTGAGGATGACGCCGGCCGGCTTGCCTTCGCCCAGCGTGGCGAACAGGTTGGCTTTGGTCTTGCCACCGTCGTAGGTCAGGCGCGACTTCACGCCGAGCTTGGCCAGCTCGTCGCGCACGAAATGGATGAGCGCCAGGTTGGAATTGGCGCTCACGGTATTCATGCGCACCAAAGTACGCGCCAGCTCGAGCGCGCGGGAAGAAAGATCTTGCGGCATGGCGCGATTCTCACCTGAGCCCGGCCGGCCCTTGGGTGGTCACCCTCATGCGCCCCGCGTGCCGCCCGGCTAGACTGGCCGGCTCGACCTTGCGAGACCGCCCACCATGAAAGTCCTCGATTCCATCGTCACCCAGGCCGCGGCCATCAGCGCCATCCGCCGCGACCTGCATGCCCACCCCGAACTGTGCTTCGAGGAAAAACGCACCGCCGACGTGGTGGCCAAGGCCCTGACCGACTGGGGCATCCCCATCCACCGCGGCATGGGCACCACCGGCGTGGTGGGCATCGTGAAGAATGGCACCAGCGACCGCGCCATCGGCCTGCGGGCCGACATGGACGCGCTGCCCATGCAGGAATTCAACACCTTCGCGCACGCCAGCAAGCACGCGGGCCGCATGCATGCCTGCGGCCACGACGGCCACACCGCCATGCTGCTGGCCGCGGCGCAGCACTTCGCGAAGAACCGCAACTTCGACGGCACCGTCTACCTGATCTTCCAGCCGGCCGAGGAAGGCGGCGGCGGCGCGCGCGAGATGATGAAGGACGGCCTGTTCGAGAAGTTCCCGATGGACGCCGTGTTCGGCATGCACAACTGGCCGGGCGACCAGGTCGGGCGCTTCGCCGTTTCGGCCGGCCCGGTGATGGCATCCACCAGCGAATTCAAGATCACCATCCGCGGCAAGGGCGGCCACGCCGCCCTGCCGCACAACAGCGTCGACCCGGTGCCGGTGGCCTGCCAGATGGTGCAGGCCTTCCAGTCCATCATCAGCCGCAACAAGAAGCCGGTGGATGCGGGCGTGATCTCGGTCACCATGATCCACGCCGGCGAGGCCACCAACGTCATTCCCGACAGCTGCGAACTGCAGGGCACGGTGCGCACCTTCACGATGGAGGTGCTGGACCTGGTCGAAAAGCGCATGAAGCAGGTGGCCGAGCACGTGTGCGCGGCGCATGAGGCGCAGTGCGAATTCGAGTTCGTGCGCAACTACCCGCCGACCGTCAACTCGGCGGCCGAAGCCGAGTTCTGCCGCCAGGTGATGGTGTCCATCGTCGGCGAGGCGAACGTCAAGGTGCAGGAGCCCACCATGGGCGGCGAGGACTTCGCGTACATGCTGCAGGCCAAGCCGGGCGCCTACTGCTTCATCGCCAACGGCGACGGCGCGCACCGCGAGATGGGCCACGGCGGCGGCCCCTGCATGCTGCACAACCCCAGCTACGACTTCAACGACGAACTCATCCCGCTGGGCGCCACGTACTGGGTGCGGCTGGCCGAGGCCTGGTTCGCCCAGGACCGCGCATGACCACGGGGCCCGCCATGAACCTGGAAGATTCCTTCTCGCATTCGTACGCCGAAGCGCGCCGCAAGTTCATCGACAGCGCCCAAGGCGCCGGCCTGCCCGTGGAGTCGAAACTCCATCCGGAGACGGGGCGCGATGGCGAGGAACTCGCCATGGACGTTGCGCGCGAAGGCGACCCCGACGCGCCCGCGCTGCTGATCCTGTCCAGCGCCTGCCATGGCGTGGAGGGCTTCTGCGGCAGCGGCGTGCAGGTCGGCGCGCTGCACGACGGCGAATGGCGCAAGTACGCGGCCGACCGCAACGTGGCGGTGCTGTACATCCACGCGCTCAACCCGTACGGGTTCTCGCACATCCGGCGCACGACGCAGGAGAACGTGGACCTGAACCGCAACTTCCACGACTTCGGCAAGCCGCTGCCGGAGAACGCGGCCTACGGCGAACTGCACGACCTGCTGTTCCCGCAGACGTGGCCGCCGTCGAAAGAGAACGACGACACGCTGGCGCGCTGGGTGGAGAAGAACGGCCAGATGGCCTACCAGACCGCCATCAGCGCGGGGCAGTACGACTTTCCGCGCGGCATGTACTTCGGCGGGCACAGCCCCACCTGGAGCAACCGCACGCTGCGCGAAGTGCTGCGCGCGCACGGCCGCCGCGCCGGGCGGGCCGCCTGGATCGACTTCCACACCGGGCTGGGCCCCAGCGGCAAGGGCGAGCGCATCTTCGCGGGCCCGGACGATGCGGCGAAAGTGGCGCGCGCTCGCCGGTGGTGGGACGGCGGCGGCAAGACGCCCGTCACGTCGATCTACGACGGCTCGTCCACCTCGGCCAAGCTCACCGGGATGATGTGGGCGTCCATCGCCGACGAATGCCCGCGGGCCGAGTACACCGGCATCGCGATGGAGTACGGCACGCAGCCGCTGCTGCAGGTGCTGGAAGCGCTGCGCGCCGACCACTGGCTGGACCAGCATCCCGAAGCGCCGAAGGAACTGGCCGCGCAGATCAAGCGGCAGATGCTGGAGGCGTTCTACACGGACACGCCGGAATGGCGCCGGCGCATCGTCGAACAGGCGCGCGAGGCGATGTTCCAGGCGGTGGACGGGCTCACCGCCACCTGATTCAGGCGAACTCGGCGAACACCGCGTCGACCTGGTCGCGGTACTTCCGCTTCTCCGCCGCGCCGATGAAGCTGGCCTCGAAGCTGTTCACCGCCAGCCGGTGCGCGTGCGCGGCGGTCAGGCCGGTGGCCTCGAAAGTGCGCAGGAAGTTGTCGTTCATGTAGCCGCCGAAGTAGGCCGGGTCGTCGGAATTGACCGTGGCCACCAGGCCGGCGTCCAGCAGCTGGCCCAGGTTGTGGTCCTGCAGGCGCGGAAACACGCACAGCTTCAGGTTGGACAGCGGGCACACCGTCAGCGGGATGCGGTCCTGCGCCAGCCGCTTCATCAGCGCCGGATCCTTGCTGGACTGCACGCCGTGGTCGATGCGCTCCACCTTCAGCACGTCCAGCGCGGTCCACACGTAGGCGGGCGGGCCTTCCTCGCCCGCGTGCGCCACCAGGTGCAGGCCCAGCTCGCGGCAGCGGGCGAACACCTTGGCGAACTTCTCCGGCGGGTGGCCCACTTCGCTGGAATCCAGGCCGACGCCGATGAACCTGTCGCGAAACGGCATCGCCTGCTCCAGCGTCTGGAACGCGTCTTCCTCGCTCAGGTGGCGAAGGAAGCACAGGATCAGCGAAGCGTTCACGCCCAGCTGGGCGCGCGCCTGCTCGCAGGCCCGGTGCAGGCCGTTCACCACGGTCTCCATCGAAACGCCGCGCGCGGTGTGCGTCTGCGGGTCGAAGAAGATTTCCGTGTGCAGCACGTGGTCGGCCCTGGCCTTCTGCAGGTAGGCCCAGGCCATGTCGAAGAAGTCGCGCTCCGTGATCAGCACGCCAGCCCCGGCGTAGTAGATGTCCAGGAAGCTCTGGAGGTTGCTGAAGTCGTAGGCGCGGCGCAGGTCGTCCACGCTGGCGTAGGGCAGCGCCACCCGGTTGCGCTGGGCCATCTCGAACATCAGCTCGGGCTCCAGCGAGCCTTCGATGTGGATGTGCAGTTCGGCCTTGGGCATGCGGCGCAGCAGTTCGGGCAGGCGTTCGGCGGGGATGGGGGGCAGTCGTTCCATGGCGACGGGCATGGTAGCAACCCTCATTCCTTTGGCCTTGTGGGCGCAATCGGACACGTTTACTTGCAAATATTGCAATTTGAACGGACCATCGCCCCTGGTCGGGACAGCAAGGAAAGCAGTCGAAGCGCACCGGCGGGCAGCAGGCGCGCGGGTTTCCGGGCCGTTTGAAGCAGCAGTGAACCAAAAGGACAAGCAACAGGCCACCGCATCGGCCGGCCGGCGCCACGCCGGTGGCTGGCGCACCACCGTGTCCGCGGCGGTGTTGCTGCTGTGCGGCACGCAGGCGGCCGCCCTCTCGCTCGGCCGCATCCAGGGCACGGCGCTGATAGGCCGCACGCTCCAGGTTTCCCTTCCCGTCACCGTCAACCCCGGCGAGGAGCTGTGCCTGCGGGCCGAGCTGCTGCAGCCGGAGACCCCGCCCATCCCGCTGTCCTGGCGCTCCGAGCCCATCGCCGGCGACCAGGTGCTGGTGCGGCTGTCGTCCAACCAGCTGGTGCAGGAACCCATCGTCGCCGTGCGCGTGGCCGTCGGCTGCGCCGACCAGCTGACGCAAGGCTTCGTGCTGCTGGCCGAGCCGCCCACGCCGGCGCGCGAAGGCCTGCCGGTGCCGCTGGTGCTGGACCGCGGCGGCGACCTGCCGCCGGTGCGCATCGCGGAGAGTTCGCCCCCTGCCGCAGCGCCCGCTCCCGCCCCGGCTCGCCGCGAAAGCCGAGCCCCCGCAACGGCGCCTTCTCCCGGCGGCATGCGGCTGGACACGAGCATCAGCCGGCCCCAACCCCGCGCCCCATCCGCGGCGGCTGCACCGGCATCCCGCGCACGCAGCCAGGAATCGGCGCGCGCGCCCGCGCCGACGCCGCGCACCGAACGCGCGCCCACGGGCGAAGGCCGCCCGCGGCTGCAGGTCGACCTGCTGGACTTCGCCATCGATCAGGCGCCGGCGCTGAAGATGTCCGGCCAGCTGGCTTCCGGGCCGGTGGGCAATGCGCCAGGCGGCAGCACGCCGGCTGGATCAGCCTCGCAGACTGCCGGCGCCGCTTCGACACCGGCCGGCACCGCCGACGGTGCGCCGGTGCTCTCGCGGCAGGAAGCCGGCGCCGCCTGGCAGCAGGTCAACGCCACGCCGGAGCAGCGCTTAGCCGCGCCCTCGCCGGAACTGGTGGCCGAGATCAAGGCGCTGCGCGAGCAGTCGAGGAAGCAGGCCGAGCAGTTGCAGAAACTCAACTCCGAGCGCGACCTGATGCGCGACGTCCTCGCGGGCATCGCAGGCGCCATCGCGGTGGCGCTCAGCCTGCTGCTGTGGCGCCGCTCGCGCGAAGGCGCGGGCGGCCCGTGGTGGCAGCGGTCGCGCACGCAGCCTGCGTCCGTGCATGCATCGCCGGGCCCCGACAGCGTGGTGGACAGCAGCTTCCCCGAAGAGGAAGACGCGCCGGTGCGCGTGGCGCCCGAGCCGGACAGCGAATGGTCCACGCCCGCGCCGCTGCGCCCCGCCGGCACCGCCGTGGTCGGCGCCAACGCGTCCGGCAAGGCCCACTTCGGCGACAGCGTGCTCGGCCGCGGCCGCCTGCCCAGTGCCGAGGAACTGCTGGACGTGCAGGAGAACGCGAACTTCTTCCTCGCCGTCGGCCAGCCGGAAAAGGCGATCGAGCTGCTGGAGTCGCGCCTGATCGAGCACCTGGGCGCCAGCCCGTTCCTGTGGATGGACCTGCTGGACCTGTGCCGCAAGCTCGATCGCCGCGAAGACTACGAGCGCGTGCGCAAGGAGTTCCAGCGCGCGTTCGCGGCGCGCCTGCCGCGCTTCGAGGACGCCGAGCTGAACACCGCGGGCCTGGAGGGTTACCCCAAGGCGCTGTCGCGCATCGAGCTGCTGTGGCCTTCGTCCAAGGTGCTCAAGGAGATCGAGAAGTCGCTGTTCGAGGACCCGAAGCCGGGCTCGATCATGTTCGACCTGGAAGCCTCGCGCGACCTGCTGCTGCTGTACAGCATCGCGCTGGAAGTGGAGACCACGCGCGAGGACGGCTCGCCCTACGACCGGACGGCGATGGCCGCGCTGGACGAAGATGGCGAGCCGGCGCTCACCACGCAGCCGGTGCCGCTGATGGCGCTGGACGTCAAGGACGAAGTGCCGGAACCCGCCGTCGACCTCGACCTGGACTTCAGCATGCTGGATTCCACCCCGCCGGCACCCCAGCCTGCGCCGGCCGCCGAACCCGAAGCCGCGGCGCCTGCCACCGCCGCGGCCGAAGTGCCCGCGCCCGCGCAGGACGACCCCATGCTGCCGGAGCTGGACCTCGGCGGCCTGTCCACCGCCAGGGCCGAACCCGACGCCGCTTCGACGGAGCAGGCACCGCTGCTCGACGCACTGCAGCTGGATGAACTGAAACTGGCCGACGCGCCCGCGCCGCAGGAGCCGCCCACCACCACCAGCGGCGAGCTCGCCCTGGACTTCGATCTGGATCGCGATGCCGGCCAGGGCCGTCCGCCGTCCGCCTGATCACGCCCGCCATGAGCCGCCTGCCGCGCGTCCTTGCCTGCCTGTCGCTCGCCGCCGCCCACGCGCATGCGGACTGGGTGAGCTATGGCGAGAGCGAGTCCGGCACCTACTACTTCGATCCCGCCACCGTGCGCAGCGAAGGCAGCGGGCGCAAGGTGTGGCGCCTGTTCGAGCTGAAGGAAGCGAAGGAAGGCGTGAAGTCGGGCAAAGCCTTGCTGGAGATCGACTGCAAGGCCGCCAGCTACCGCTACCTGCGCACGCTGTATTACTCGGGGACGATGGGCCAGGGCAAGGTGGTCGGCGGCGCCCGCGAGCAATCGACGGAGCCGATCGGGCCCGGCAGCATGGTGGCGCTGCTCTCGCAAAAGGTCTGCCCGGAGAGCAAATGAAAAACGCGGCCCGAAGGCCGCGTTTCTTCTTGGGGGAAAGGCGCGCCAAGCGCGCCCCTCACCTTACTTCTTGTCGCCGCCCGGGACCTTGCCCTCGACGCCCTGCACGTAGAAGTTGATGCCGCCCAGGAACTTGTCGTCGGCGGTGGCGTCCTTGGCCAGGACTTCCTTGCCAGCGTTGTCCTTGATCGGGCCCTTCCAGATCACGAAGCTGCCATCCTTCAGGCCGGCCTTCACTTCGTCCAGCTTCTTCTTCGCGTCTTCCGGCACGTCGGCCGCGACGGACACGAAGTCGATGGCGCCTTCCTTCACGCCCCACCAGATCTTGTCCGGGCTGGCCTTCCACTTGCCTTCCAGCACGTCGCGCGTGGTCTTGATGTAGTACGGCGCCCAGTTGATCACCGCCGAGCCCAGGTGCGCCTTCGGGCCGTACGACGTCATGTCGCTGTCCCAGCCGAACGCGCGCTTGTTCATCTTCTCGGCGGTCTGCAGCACGGCCGACGAGTCCGTGTTCTGCATCAGGATGTCGGCGCCGCCGTTGATCAGCGAGGTGGCCGCGGCCGTCTCGTTGGGCGGATCGAACCACTTGCCCACCCAGACCACCTTGGTCTTGATCTTCGGGTTCACCGACTGCGCGCCCAGCGTGAAGCTGTTGATGTTGCGCACGACTTCGGGGATGGGCACCGAGCCCACCACGCCCAGCGTGTTGGTCTTGGTCATCTTGCCCGCCACGACGCCGGCCATGTAGGCGCCTTCGTAGGTGCGGCTGTCGTAGGCGTTCAGGTTGTCGGCCGTCTTGTAGCCGGTGGCGTGCTCGAACTTCACGTCCTTGAACTCGCCGGCCACCTTCAGCATCGGCTCCATGTAGCCGAACGTGGTGCCGAAAATCAGCTTGTTGCCGTTGGCCGCCATGTCGCGGATCACGCGCTCGGCGTCGGCCGACTCGGGAACGTTCTCGACGAAGGTGGTGACGACCTTGTCGCCGAATTCCTTCTCCACCGCCTTGCGGCCGTTGTCGTGGGCGAAGGTCCAGCCGCCGTCGCCCACCGGGCCGACGTAGGCGAACGCGATCTTCAGCGGCGCGGGCTTGGGCGCGGCAGCGGGCTCCGAGGCGGGCGCGGCGGCGACGGGAGCCGGCGCGGGCGCTTCTTCCTTCTTGCCGCAGCCGGCCAGCGTGGCGGCCGCGGCCGCCAGCGCCGCGACGTGCAGCAGCGAACGTTTCTTCAGGTCGGTCATGGGATCCTCTGAGGGGGTGGTGAAATCCGGAAGAGCAAATTATGAGCCGGGATGGAAGGGTTTCCCAAGCGATGCCGGCATGTTCACCCGGATCCAGGCCGGGTTGCGGGAGATCAGCGCCAGCACCAGCACCGTGGCCAGGTACGGCAGCATGGTCAGGAACTGGCTGGGCACCTCGACACCAGCGCCCTGCAGGTGGAACTGCAGCATGGTCACGCCGCCGAACAGGTAGGCGCCGAGCAGCACGCGCGCCGGCCGCCAGGTGGCGAAAGTGGTCAGCGCCAGCGCGATCCAGCCGCGGCCCGCCACCATGCCTTCCACCCACAGCGGCGTGTAGACGATGATCAGGAAAGCCCCCGCCAGCCCGCACAGCGCGCCGCCGGCCACCACGGCGCCCAGCCGGATCCACCGCACCGGATAGCCCAGCGCGTGCGCCGACTCCGGCGACTCGCCGATGGAGCGCAGCACCAGGCCGCTGCGCGAGCGGTAGAAGAACCAGATGAGCGCGATGGCCAGGCCCATCGTGATGTAGACCATCGGGTGGTGGCGGAACAGCGCCGGCCCCAGCAGCGGGATGTCGGCCAGGCCGGGAATGGCGAATTGCGGCCGTTCGGGCAGCTTTTCCTGCACGTACCTGATGCCCGCGAAAGCCGAGAAGCCCGCGCCGAAAAGGCTGAGCGCCAGGCCGGTGGCGTACTGGTTGGTGTTGAGCCAGATCACCAGCACGCCGAAGATGGCGGCCAGCAGCGCGGCCGCGCCGATGCCGGCGATGAAGCCGAGCACATCGCTGCCCGTGTGCACGACCGTGACGAAGGCGGCCAGCGCGGCGCACAGCATCATGCCTTCGGCGCCCAGGTTGACCACGCCGGCTTTCTCGTTGACCAGCAGGCCCAGCGCCGCGATGGCGAGCACGGTGCCGGCATTCAGCGTGGCGGCGAAAAGAAGCGCGTAGCTTTCCATGGCCCTCAGAACTCCCGTACGCGGAAGGCGCGAAAGATTCGCGAAGGACGCGAAAGCGTCAAGGAAGGATCGGCCTGCAAGGTTGCCTTTCGCGACTTTTGCGGATCTTTCGCGTCCTTCGCGTAAGGGAGTTCCGGTGCGCGCTTCATGCGGCGGCCTTCCGGGTGAACCTCACGCGATAAGCGATCAGCGTGTCGCACGCCAGCAGCGTGAACAGCAACAGGCCCTGGAACACGCCGGTCAGCGACTTGGGCAGGCCCAGGCGCGATTGCGCGAGTTCGCCGCCGATGTAGAACATGCTCATGAGGACGGCCGAGAACACCATGCCCAGCGGGTGCAGCCGCCCGACGAAGGCCACGATGATCGCGGCGAAGCCGTAGCCCGCCGGCACATAAGGCGTCAGCTGGCCGATGGGGCCGGCCACTTCCAGCGCGCCGGCCAGGCCCGCGCAGCCGCCCGACACCAGCAGCGCCGTCCATAGCGCGCGGCGCGAAGAAAAACCGGCGTAGCGCGCGGCCGCCGGCGCCAGTCCGCCCACCTGCTGCGCGAAGCCCGCGCGCGTGCGGAACAGGAACACCCACAACAGCACGGCGCCCACCAGCGCGATGACGATGCCGATGCTCACGCGCGAGCCCTGCATCAGCCGCGGGATCTGCGTCACCGCGTCGAAGTTCTTGGTCTGCGGGAAGTTGTAGCCGGCCGGGTCTTTCCACGGGCCGAACACCAGCCAGAACAGCAACTGCTCGGCGACGTACACCAGCATCAGGCTGACCAGGATCTCGTTGGCGTTGAAGCGGTCGCGCAGGAAAGCCGTGATCGACGCCCACAGCATGCCACCGGCCACGCCCGCCAGCAGGATGACGAGCACGATCCAGCGGCCGGTGCCCTTGTCCGCCATCAGCGCCACGCCGCCCGCCAGGATGGCGCCCAGCACGAACTGGCCTTCGGCGCCGATGTTCCAGACGTTCGAGCGGAAACACACGGCCAGCCCCAGCGCGATCAGCAGCAGCGGCGTGGCCTTCACGGTCAGCTCGCCGATCGCGTAGGCCGACTTGACCGGCTCCCAGAAGAACACCTGCAGGCCGCGCACCGGGTCCTTGCCCAGGGCCGCGAACAGCAGCACGCCGATGACGACGGTGAGCACCAGCGCCAGCAGCGGCGAGGCGATGCTCCACACGCGCGAATATTCGGGACGCGCTTCGAGCCTAAGCATTTGCGTGCCCTCCACTTCCCGTTCGGGCTGAGCCGGTCGAAGCCGAGGCCGAGCCTTCGACAAGCCTGCCCTGAGCAGCGTCGAAGGGCTCAGGCCGAACGGAGGCGGGCGCGTCCCACAGCCCGCTCATCCACTCCCCGATCTTCTCCACCGTGGCTTCGCGCCGCGGCAGCGAAGGCGACAGGTGGCCCTTCGCGATGACGTGCAGCCGATCGCTCACTTCGAACAGTTCATCCAGTTCCTCGCTCACCACCAGCACCGCGCAGCCCGCGTCGCGCAGCGCGAGGATCTCGCCGCGGATCTGCGCCGCGGCGCCCACGTCCACGCCCCACGTCGGCTGCGAGATCACCAGCAGCTTCGGCCTGGCGTCGATCTCGCGGCCGACGATGAATTTCTGCAGGTTGCCGCCGGACAGCGAACGCGCCGCCGCGGCCGGGCCACCGGCCTTGACGTTGAAGCGGCGGATGATCTGCGACGCCTGCGACTGCAGCGCCTTGACGTCGATCCAGCCGGCGCGGCCCACTGCGTCGCCGCGCGTGAGCATCAGGTTGTGCGCCAATCCGAGCGACGGCACCGCGCCACGGCCCAGTCTTTCCTCCGGGACGAAGTGCAGTCCCAGCTTGCGGCGTTGCGCGGGGCCCATGCGGCCGGCGGACTGGCCGGCGACGCGCACCGAATCGGCCGGCGCGCGCGTGTCCTCGCCCGACAGCGCGTACAGCAGCTCGCGCTGGCCGTTGCCCGAGACGCCCGCGATGCCGACGACTTCGCCCGCGCGCACCTCGAACGACACGCCGCCCAGGTCCACGCCGAACGGCGAATCGCGCTCCAGCGACAGCTGCCGCACCTGCAGCACGGGTTCTCCCGGCTGGCGGTCGTGGTGTTCCAGCTGCGGCGGCTCGGCGCCGATCATCAGGCGGCTGAGCGACGCGTTGCTCTCGTTGCGCGGATCGCATTCGCCGGTGACCTTGCCGCCGCGCAACACCGTGCACGCGTCGCACAGCTCGCGGATCTCGTGCAGCTTGTGGCTGATGTACAGGATGCTGCAGCCTTGCGCAGCCAGCTGGCGCAGCACGATGAACAGCTTCTCCACCGCCTGCGGCGTCAGTACCGAGGTGGGTTCGTCCAGGATCAGCAGCTGCGGATCGGTCAGCAGTGCGCGGATGATCTCCACCCGTTGCATCTCGCCGACCGACAGTGTGTGCACCGGCCGCGACGGATCGACGTGCAGGCCGTACTCGGCCGCCTTGGCTTCGATGCGGCGCGACACCTCGGCCAGCTTCAGGCGCTTGTCCAGGCCCAGCCACACGTTCTCGGCCACGGTCAGCGTGTCGAACAGGCTGAAGTGCTGGAACACCATGCTGATGCCCAGCGCGCGCGCTTCCTGCGGATTGCGCACGTTCACCGGGTGGCCGTTCCACAGCACCTGGCCGGCGTCGGGCTTGACCGAGCCGTAGATGATCTTCATCAGCGTGGACTTGCCGGCGCCGTTCTCGCCCAGCACCGCGTGCGTCTGGCCGGGCAGCACGGTGAGCGCCACGCCATCGTTGGCCACCACGGCAGGGTAGCGCTTGGTGATGCCCTGCAGCTGCAGGCGCGGCGGCGCGGTCATGCTTGCGAAGTCCTCAGCGCCCCGGCGGCGGCCTTCACGCGGCCGCGCAGCCAGCGCGCCGCGGCCGAGCCGTGGCTGCGCTCGTGCCAGAGCTGGTAATAGGTGAGCGGCGGGAAGTCCACCGGCGGCTTCAGGATCGCCACCCGCAGGTGCGCGGCGTAGCGCTCGCAGAACAAGCGGCCGGTGGTCAGCACCAGCAGCGTGGACGCGACCATCGCCGGGATCAGCGAAAAGTGGGCGCAGCGCGCGGTGATGTTGCGCGCCAGGCCCTGGCTTTCCAGGTGCTCGTCGATCACGCCGCGCGCGCCGGGATGCAGCGGCGTGGGCGCGACGTGCTCGGCCGCCAGCCATTCGTCGGCGTTCCAGCCGCGGCGCGCCGCCGGATGATCCGCGGCCACCAGGCACACGACTTCGTCGGTGAACAGTTCGCCGCGGTGCAGGTCGCCGGGCGGCTGCAGCCAGTTGCCGACCACCACGTCCAGCTCGCCTTGCGCCAGGCGGTCGGCATAGTGGCCGTCGGAAGACAGCGGGTGGATCTCGACGCGGGTGCGCGGCGCTTCGCGCTTGAGATCGGCCACCAGGCCGGGCAGGAAGTGCGGGTCCAGGTAGTCGCTGGCGGCGACGCGAAACGTCTGCTCGGCGGTGCGCGGGTCGAAGCCGCGGGCGTCGCTGAACAGCACCTCGGCGGCGCGCAGGATGCTGGCGCTGGGATCGATCATGCGCAGCGCGGCGTCGGTGGGCACCATGGTGGCGCCCGAACGCACCAGCAGCGGGTCGCCGGCCAGTTCGCGCAGGCGCTTCAGGGCCGCCGACACCTGCGGCTGGTACATGCCCAGCTTCAGGGCGGCGCGGGAGACACTGCGTTCAGTCAGCACCGTGTGCAACACTCGGATGAGGTGGAGGTCGATCTTGTCGAAAAGGCCTTGATCTCTCATACCCACCACGGCATGGTTTTCATATGGCAGGGCTTATGCCAAAGGCACCCTGCCGCTCTACGCTCCAACCCGGGTTTCCCCTCACCTTGCGCATGACTCCCAAGACGATCCGATTCCTGCGCCGCGGCGAGCCCGTGGCGCTGGGCAATGTACCACCCGACCGCACCCTTCTCGAGGTGCTGCGCGAGGACCTGGGCGCCACCGGCACCAAGGAAGGTTGCGGCGAAGGCGACTGCGGCGCCTGCACCGTGGTCCTGGCCGAAGCCGACGAGCGCGGCGGGCTGAAGTACCGCGCCGTCAACAGCTGCATCCAGCTGGCGCACTCGGTGGACGGCCGCGCGCTGTGGACCGTCGAAGATTTGGCCGCCGAAGACGGCACGTTGCATCCGGCGCAGGAAGCGATGGTGCAGTGCCACGGCTCGCAATGCGGCTTCTGCACGCCGGGGTTCGTCATGAGCCTGTTCGGCATGTACCAGAACCACGTGTGCAAGGGTGAGGCCGTCACGCGGGAACTTGCGCAGGAGGAGCTGTCGGGGAATCTTTGCCGGTGCACGGGGTACCGGCCGATATTGGATGCGGCACAGAAGATGGGCGGATTGCCGGCGGTGAAGGTGGATGAAGCCCTCATCGCACGGAAGCTTCAACAGCTTCGTCATCACCGCCCACAACCTCGTCATCCCCGCGAAGGCGGGGAGCCATGGCTTCCTTCTGTGGCCGCCGAAATGCGGGAGCCATGGATTCCCGCCTTCGCGGGAATGACGGAGGGGGCGGGAATGACGCCGGAGGGTGCGGAGTACATCGCGCCGGAGACCTTGTCCGGACTGCTCGCCGCTCGCGCCCGCCACCCCGATGCGCAAGTCGTCGCCGGCTGCACCGACGTCGGCCTGTGGGTCACCAAGCAGCACCGCCGCTTCGCCAAGGTGCTGGACGTCACCCGCGCCGCCGAGATCCGCCAGGTCGAGGACTACGACAACCACATCGCCATCGGCGCAGCCGCCACGCTGACCGACGCCTACGCTGCCCTCATCGACCAGCGCCCGCAGCTGAAGACTTTCGCCAACCGCTTCGCCGGCCTGCCGGTGCGCAACGCCGGCACGCTGGGCGGCAACGTGGCCAACGGCTCGCCCATCGGCGATTCCATGCCGCTGCTGATCGCGCTGGACGCGCAGCTGGTGCTGATGAACGAGCGCGGCCACCGGCACGTGCCGCTCGACGCCTTCTACACGGGCTACCGCCGCAACGTGCTGGCGCCGGACGAACTGGTCGCCTGGATCCTGGTGCCGCGCCCGCGCCAGAACGAATTCCTGCGCGCCTACAAAGTCTCCAAGCGGTTCGACGACGACATCTCCGCCGTCTGCCTGGCCATCCGGCTGGAACTGCAGGGCGGCCGCGTGGCGAACATCGGCATCGGCGCGGGCGGTGTCGCAGCCACGCCGGTGCGCGCCGCGCGCACGGAAGCCTTCCTGCTCGGCCGCGAATGGACCGAAGCCGCCGCGCTCGAAGCCGGCGAGCTGCTGCGCGAAGAGTTCGAGCCCATCTCCGACATGCGCGCCTCGGCGGCCTACCGCCGCCAGGTGCTGGGCAACCTGCTGCGCCGCTTCTGGCTGGAAAGCCAGGGCCGGCGCGGCATCAACCTCGAGCAGTTCCGGCTGCAGGAGGTGTCCGCATGAACGCACGCGACGACGATTACGGCACCGCCACCGGTGGCGGACCCACCGGCCGCGCGGCCGCCGGCGAACGCAACCTGGCGCCGGGCACGGATTCACCGCACGCGCCCACCGCGCCTGAGCCCGCCATGGGCCGCCCGCGCCCGCACGAAAGCGCCCGCGCGCAGGTGGCCGGCAGCGCGACCTACATCGACGACATCCCCGAAGTCAAAGGCACGCTGCACGCCGCGCCCATCCTGTCCACCGCCGCGCACGGCAAGCTGCGCGGCGTGGACACCGCGGCCGCGCAGGCGATGCCGGGCGTGCGCGGCGTCGTGCTGGCGCGTGACATCCCGGGTGACCCGCTGCTGGCGACCTTCGTGCACGACGAGCCGATCTTCGCGGGGGCCACGGTCCACCACGTCGGCCAAGTGATCGGCCTGGTGGTTGCCGACACCGTGATGGAAGCGCGCCGCGCCGCGCGCCAGGTGAAGCTGGACATCGAGCCCCTGCCCGCGGTGCTGGACGTGCGCGAGGCGCATGCGAAGCAAAGCTATGTGCTGCCGCCGGTCACCGTGCGCCGCGGCGAGCCGGAGAAGGCACTGGCTTCGTCGAAGCACCGCCTCTCGGGCCAGCTGGAAGTCGGCGGCCAGGAACACTTCTACCTGGAAGGCCAGGTGGCGTACGCCATGCCGCTGGAACAGGACCAGTGGTGGATCTACTCCAGCACCCAGCATCCCGGCGAGGTGCAGCACTGGGTGGCGCACGCGCTGGGGCTGGAGAACAACGCGGTGACGGTGGAATGCCGGCGCATGGGCGGCGGCTTCGGCGGCAAGGAAACGCAGGCCGGCCACCTGGCGGTGTGGGCCGCGCTGGCCGCGCGCAAGCTGCGCCGGCCGGTGAAGCTGCGGCTGGACCGCGACGACGACTTCATGGTGACCGGCAAGCGCCACCCGTTCGCCTACGACTGGGAAGCGGGCTTCGGCGGCGACGGCCGCCTGACGGCGCTGAAGGTCACGATGCTGGTCAACTGCGGCTTCTCGGCCGACCTGTCGGGCCCGGTGGCCGACCGCGCGATCTTCCACACCGACAACGCCTACTACCTCTCCGACGTGGAGATCGCCTCGTACCGCTGCCGCACCAACGTGCAGAGCCACACGGCTTTCCGCGGCTTCGGTGGCCCGCAGGGCGTGATCCTCATCGAGGCGATCCTGGGCGACATCGCGCGGCACCTGAAGCTGGATCCGCTGGCGGTGCGGCAAGCCAATTTCTACGGCGTTGGGGAACGGGACGAGACCCACTACCGCATGAAGGTGGAGGACAACATCCTGCAGCCGCTGGTGTCGCAGCTGGCGCGGGATTGCGGCTACCGGCAGCGGCGCGAGCGCATCGCGGCGTGGAACGCTACCAGCCCGATCATCAAGCGCGGCATCGCCATCACGCCGGTGAAGTTCGGCATCAGCTTCACCGCCACGCTGTTCAACCAGGCGGGCGCGCTCGTCCACGTGTTCACCGACGGCAGCGTGCAGGTCAACCACGGCGGCACCGAGATGGGCCAGGGCCTGAACACCAAGATCATGCAGGTGGTGGCCGACGAGCTGGGCGTGCCGTTCGAGCGCGTGAAGTGCACCGCGACGGAAACCGGCAAGGTGCCCAACGCTTCGGCCACCGCGGCCTCGAGCGGCACCGACCTCAACGGCCGCGCCGCGCAGTTCGCCGCGCGCAACGTGCGCGACAACCTCGCCGCGTTCGTCGCGGGGCTGGACAGCTGCGGTGCCGGGGCGGTGACTTTCCGCCTGGGCCAGGTCATCACGCCCAAGTCGACGCGCGGCTTCGACGAAGCGGTCAAGGCCGCGTACGCCAACCGCATCCAGCTGTGGAGCGACGGCTTCTACCGCACGCCCAAGATCCATTACGACAAGGTCACGCTGACCGGCCGGCCGTTCTACTACTTCGCCTACGGCGCGGCCTGCAGCGAGGTGGCCATCGACACCCTCACCGGCGAGAGCCGCGTGCTGAAGGTGGACATCCTGCACGACGTGGGCACGTCGCTGAACCCGGCCATCGACATCGGCCAGATCGAAGGCGGCTACATCCAGGGGGTGGGCTGGCTCACCACCGAGCAGCTGGTGTGGAACGCCGACGGCCGGCTGGCCACGCACGCGCCCAGCACGTACAAGATCCCGGCCACCGGCGACGTGCCCGAGCACTTCAACGTGCGCTTCTGGCACGAAGGCAACCGCGAAGACAACGTCGGCGGCAGCAAGGCCGTGGGCGAGCCGCCGTTCATGCTGGCCATCAGCGCCTGGGAAGCGCTGCGCGACGCGGTGGCGCAGGCGCGCGGCGACGGAAGAGCGCCGCTCGTCGCCCCCGCGACGGCGGAGAACGTGCTCAAAGCCCTCGGATGAGTTGCGGTTTGCCGTCGCCGCGCCGCACGTGTGGCGCGGCAGCGGCAGAATGGCCGCGATGCGCATCGTTTCCACTCCGCTCCTGTTCTGGGCCGACGGCATGACCGTGGCGCCCGGCCTGGTGGTCGTGCACCCGCGCGTGCGCAAGGACCCCGGCCTGCTGGCGCACGAAGCCGTGCACGAGCGGCAGATGCGCGAAGTCGGGCTGCTGCGCTTCTGGTGGTTTTACTTCACCTGCCGGCCGTTCCGGCTGTGGGCCGAGGTGGAGGCGTACCGCGTCTCGCTGAAGTACCAGCCGGCCGGGCTGCGCCATTTCGCGCGCGCCATCGCCCGTGGCTATCTCCTGGGCATCAGCGAAGCACAGGCGCAGCGCCTGCTGCGCGGTGAGGTTCAGAGGTAAGAGAGCGCGAGGAGGCTGGCGCAGCCCCACATCAGCAGCGGTACGGCGGCGCTCCACCAGGTGACGGGCGCTTCGTCGGACGGCGTGTCCGGCGCCTCCGCGAGCTCTGGCGCCCACGAGCCCCAGCCGCTGGCGGGCGCGGGCATCAGGTGGGCGAAGGGGTCACGGTCCATGTCAGGTCTCCCTGTGCGTGGGCACATGCTCCGGCGCACGCCGGGACGGCCATGTAGGAATCAGGCGGGTGTTGGCCGCCGATTTCCGCGCTTCGAACACATCCGCGCACGGGTTCCCGCGGGCGCCACGTACTGGGTCGCGCGCCGCAACGCGCGCCGACCCTCAGCGGTCGCGCGCTTTCTCCAGCCCGGCGCCGAGCGTCCAGACGCCCCAGGCCACCAGCAGCGTGGCGGCCGTGTAGCCGGCCGGCGACTGCGGCACCCACGCCGTGGTCCACGCGGGAAAACCGTCGATCAGTTCGGGCGCATCGAAGAACAGGCCCACCAGGCTGGCCAGCAGCGCCACGGTGCCGGCAAAGAAAGCCCACAGGCCGGCTTGCACGCGCCGGCGCAGGGCGGCGCGATCGAGGTTCGATTCGAGCATGGCTCATCATCGCGGCGCCCGGGCCGGTCCTTGCGTTTGTCCGCGGCGGCGCGCGAACGAACGCGCTCAACCGTGCGCGGGCCGCAGCATCGATGCACGGATGAGACAGTGCCAAGCTGACGCCCTCGTCAGCGTTTCACGGCTGAGGCTTCGTCCGGGCGTCCTACAGCTGACCCTGAGTGCGCGGGCGCACCATGCGCCGCATCAGGGAGGCCGCCATGAGCCACGCGCAGTTGCAATCCCCACCGGCGATGGGCCGCGATTTCAGCCTGTACCTCGTGCAACAGCTGGTGTGGATGCGGGTGCGGCGGCTGTTCCCTCCGCAGGCCGTGGTCTGCCGCGTGCGCGGTGACGCCCTCGCGATCACCTGGCCGACCGGCGAGCCGGACCACCCGCGCCAGTCCACCGCGGTCGTGCTGCGTTTCGAGCACGACTTCGTCAAGGCCGTCAGCGAATGCAGCATCACGCGGCGCCACGTCATGGCCGCCGAAGCGGACGCCATGGTCCGCGCCGGGATGATGGGCTACGACCCGTATGCGCCATTGCCGCAGGCGCGCGTCATCGTGGTGGGGTGACGCGATGCCTGCAACGAACCTGGAGGTGAGGACGGACTGGGAATCGCTGGAGCGCTCCGTCGGGCCCGTGAAGGGTTATTACCTCGCGCTCTGCGCCTATCCCTCGGCGGCCGCCGGCGGATGGGTCGGTTACTACAAGGTTTGCGCCGGACCGCCCAGCAGCTACTGGGAAGCGGCGTGCGTGCTCAAGGGCGGGACGGGAGCCTGCGCGAACGCGTGGGACGCGCTGCGCGAGGCCGACAACCTCGCCCAGCTCGCGGTCGGCAACCTGCCGGGCGCGCAGTCGCTGGACGCATGGCGCGAGGGCAGGCCACTGAACTTCCTGGAGCGCCACGTGCTGCGGCATGGCGGCTGGGCGCGCATGCGCACCGCCTAGAGCGCCAGCATCCACTGCGCCATTTCGTCCGCCACCTGCTCGACCAGCGCGGGTTGGCCCGCGAGATAGTGGTTGCCGCCTTTCACGTCGACGTTGCGGATGCGGCCCGGCGCCGCGGCCAGCCACGCTTCGCGCGTGCTGGGGAACGTCGAGCGGTCCGCCGTGTACGTGTGCAGCAGCACCGGCACGCTGGTGCGCGCCAGGTTGGAAGGCCCGTCGGCGCGGCTGCGCGGTGACCATTGCGAAAGAAAGCCGGTGAGCGAAGTGATGCGGCCCATCTGGCTGGCCGCGTAGTTGACCGAACGCGCGCCTTCCGCGCCCGCGCCCCACACGCTGCCCACGTCGCGGTCGTTGGTGTCCAGCGACAGATCCAGGAAACGAGGATCGGCGTGGGTGCGGTGGACCACAAACACCTGGTCGCGCGGGCTGCCGGGCGCCTTCAGCGCGCGCAACCTGGTGAGCCGCTGGTCCACCCAGCGGTCGATGCGCGCCAGCCGAGCGGCCTGCGCCGCACGGAACCGCTTCAGGAAGTCGGGCGCATACGGCGGCCGGTTGGCGGCGTCGTACATGTCCAGGTCGGGGTTGGCCGACAACGGGTCGTCCTCGTCGAACACCGACGGATCGAGCCAATGCTTCATCAGGAACGAACGGCCCTCGTGCGCCGCGCACAGCGCCAGGCCCTGCACCGGCGGCAGGTCCTGCGGCGACATGCCCGCGGGGTCGCCGTCGACCATGCGTTCGATGGTGAGTTCCTCCGCCTGCGCCTGGTAGAACGCCGCGAGCGAAGCGCCGCCCGAGTTGCCGACCAGCACCACCTTGTCGTACCCCTGCGCGCGCAGGAACTGCACGCCCGCGCCCAGGTCCTGGATCACGCGCTCCATCAGCAGCAGCGTGTCGTTGCCGGCGTAGCGCGAGTTCAGCCCCATGCACGCCACGCCGCGCGCGGCCAGCGGTTCGATGAGGTAGTGCCCCATGAAATTGCTGGTCGGGTGCATCACGATGGCCGCGGCCTTCTTCGCGCCCGCGGGCTGGCGCCAGGCGCCGTAGATGCGCGGGCGCAGCAGCTGCAGGCCGGACTGGCTTTCCAGCGCGGCGCCGGGCTTGACGTCGATGGCGGCGAGTTGCAGGGGCGGGGTGGCCATGGGGCGCATTGTCCGGTGTCCCGGGCGGCGTCGCGAGCCCGCCGGTAGCAGGTTCCTATACTGCGGCGGCATCAGGGCCCGCTCGAGGCCCGCGGCGCGCACAGTGCGCGCCATCCGAAGGAGAGTGGCATGGTGCTGTGGGGAGCAGTCTGGGGTGCGGTGCTGGGCCTGCTGTGGCCCGGCTACGGCGACGAGTGGCGCTGGATGCTCGGCGCGGTCCTCGGCGCGATCGGGGGAGTGACGCTGCGCGGCGCCGTGCGGTCGGAGATCCGGCGGCAGGCCGCGCTGGTTGCGACGGCGCCGGCGGCGGCGATGCCGCGCGAAGCCGCCGCGCCGCCGGTGGCGCCCGTGCCGGTCGTGGAGCCGGAGGCGCCGGTGAGTGCAGCCGCTGCGGCAATTGCGCAAGCCGACTTCGCCGACACGTCGCCGGCACCGCCGCCATCGGCCGCCAGCACGCCCGCAGCGCCTCGAGCACCTGCCGCCCCCAGCCTGCCCGAAGTGCTGGTCGGGCGCGCGCGCGACTGGCTGCTGGGCGGCAACACCATCGTCCGGCTGGGTCTGCTGGTGCTGTTCGTCGGCCTTGCCTTCCTGGCCAAGTACGCGGTGGAGAACGCGCTGCTGCCGCCGCAGGTGCGGCTGGCCGCCATCGGCGCCGCGGGCATCGGCCTCTTCGCCGCCGGCTGGCGCATGCTCGGCCGCGCCGACCGCCGCGGCTACGCGCTCAGCCTGCAGGGCGCGGGCGTCGGCGTGCTGTACCTCACCGTGTTCGCGTCGTTCCGCATGTACCAGTTCCTGCCGGCGGGCGCCGCGTTCGCCGCGCTGGCGCTGGTGTGCGCGTTCTCCGCGGTGATCGCCATCGCGCAGAACGCGCAGGCGATGGCCGTCATCGGCTTCGCGGGCGGGTTCGCGGCGCCGCTGCTCGTTTCCACCGGGCAAGGCAGCCACGTCGGGCTGTTCAGCTACTACCTGGTGCTGGGCCTCGCGATCACGGGCATCGCCTGGGCGCGCGCCTGGCGGCCGCTCAACCTGCTCGGCTTCTTCGCGACCTTCGGCGTGGCCACCGCGTGGGGCGTGCTGCGCTACCGGGCCGAAGACTTCGCCAGCACCGAGCCCTTCCTGGTGGCCTTCTTCCTGCTGTACGTCGCGGCGGCGGTGCTCTACGCCACGCGCCACTCGCTGTCGCCGCAACGCGCGGTCGACGGCACGCTGGTGTTCGGCGTTCCGCTGGTGGCGTTCGGGCTGCAGGCCGCGCTGGTGCGCGAACTGCCGCTGGGCAGCGCGCTGTCGGCGCTGGCGGCCGGCGCGTTCTACCTGGGCCTGACCGCCGCGATGGCGGCACGCGCCCGCCGGGGCGACGAAGCGGCGC
This sequence comes from Ramlibacter humi, assembly GCF_004681975.1. Lineage (GTDB taxonomy): Bacteria > Pseudomonadota > Gammaproteobacteria > Burkholderiales > Burkholderiaceae_C > Ramlibacter > Ramlibacter humi. Next base: position 333,681 of record NZ_SMLK01000002.1, on the reverse strand, counting down.
GCTGGCTGGGCGAATGTTTCGTGGCGCTGGGCCTGGGCTTCGTCACGCTGGCCGTGCCGCTGGCGCTGGACGCGCGCTGGACTTCCGCCACCTGGGCCGTGGAAGGCGCCGCGGTGTACTGGCTGGGACGCCGGCAAGGCCGCTGGCTGCCATGCGCCGCCGGCCTGGCGCTGCAGGCGTTCGCCGCCATCGCCTACCTCACGGACACCGGCACCGCCGCATCGCCGTGGCCGTTCGCCAATCCCGCTTTCCTCGGCGCGCTGATGCTGGCCGCCTCCGCGCTGATGCTCGCCTGGTGGACGCGAGAGCGCCGCACCGGCGGCCAAGGGTTGCACGCCGTCGTGCACGACGCCGAAGCCGTGCTGTCGCCGGTCCTGCTGTGGGCCGGCTTCTTGTGGTGGTACTTCGCCCTGCATTCGGAAATCACGCGGGCGCCGCTGGACCCACAAGGGCTGCCCGCGGCACTCTTCGGCGAAGGCGCGCGGCTGAATCTTTCGCTGCTGGCGTGGGTGGGCAGCGCGTTCGCGTTGCAGTGGCTGGCCGGTCCCTCGCGCTCGCGGCCGTGGCCGCAAGCCGCATGGCCGGCGATGACCGTGCTGCCCGTGCTGCTGGCGGGCGCGCTCTACGGCGCGGCGAACCTGGACCACCTGTTCGTCGCCGGAGGCTGGCTGGCCTGGCCCGTGCTGCTGGCGCTGCACGCGTGGATGCTGCGCCGGCTGGACCGCGGCACACCTGCAGGCTGGTGGCGCGCCGTGCACGCCGCGGGCGTGTGGCTGCTGGTGCTGCTGGCCGGCAACGTGCTGGTGTTCGCGGTCGGACAGGCGCAGCTGTGGCGCACGGCCTGGGCGTCCGTGGTGCTGCTGGTGGCTTCCACCGCCGCGGTGATGGTGCTGGCGCACCCGGCCTTCCACCGCGGCACCGCCGCCCGCTGGCCGCTGGACCGTTTCGCGCGCTCGTACGGCTGGGTGGCTGCCGCGCCGCTGGCGGCGGCGCTGGCCATCGGCGCGCTGGTCGTCGCGGTGCGTTCGGACGGCAATGCCCGGCCGCTGCCCTACATCCCGCTCATCAACCCGACCGACCTGGCCGTGGCCCTGGCGCTCTCGGCCTGTGCCGCGTGGCTGCTGCAGCTGCGCCGCGGAACGCTGGCGGTGCCGGCCGAAATGAAAGGCCCGCGCGTGCTGCTGGTGCTGGCGGCCATTGCGTTCGTCGGCATCAACACGGTCTGGCTGCGCGTCGCGCACCACTACGCCGATGTGCCTTGGTCGGCCGGCCGGCTGTTCGATTCCTTCCTGGTGCAGGCCGGCTATTCCATCCTCTGGACCGTGCTGGCGCTGGGCGTGATGGTCGCCGCGTTCCGGCGCGGTTCGCGCGGTGCGTGGACGGCCGGCGCGGTGCTGCTCGCCGTCACGGTCGCCAAGCTGTTCCTGATCGACCTGTCCAACCGCGGCGGCTCCGAGCGCATCGTGGTGTTCATCGCGGTGGGCGTGCTGATGCTGGTGCTGGGCTGGTTCGCGCCCTTGCCGCCGGCCCGGCCCCGCAACCTGGAGGCCACGGCATGACCCGCCCATTGCTGATCCTGTTGCTCGCGCCCGCCGCCGCGCTGGCCGCCGCGCTCTCCGCCGGCGATTTCGCCTGGCGCGCGGACATCGAGGCACCGTCCGGCGGCGGGCTCGCCCGCGTCCCGCTGCCCGCCGAAGCGCTGATGCAGGCGCGCAGCGCCGGCCTCGCGGACCTGCGCGTGTTCGACACGCGCGGCGAGCCGCTGCCCTTCGCCATGCGCCGCCCCGGCGCCGCGGCCGCGGCGCCGGTGGCCGGCCCCGAGCTGCCGGCGCACGTGCTCACGCGCACGCGCGGTCCGTCCGGCGCCGGCGGCCGATCCATCCAGGTGCGGGTGAAGGGCGCGCAAGGCGAATCGGCCTGGGTGCAATTCGGTGGCGGCGGCACGACGGCGGGCGAGCCGCTGCAATCCGTGCTCTTCGACGTGCGGCAGGAAAAGCGCGCCGTCACCGCGCTGCGGCTGCAGGCGGAACTGCCGGCGAACACGCCCGTGCGGCTGTCCGCGTTCACCAGCACCGACCTGGCCGATTGGCAGCCGCTGCCGCTGCGGGGCAGCCTGTTCCGCTTCGAGGGCGCGCCCGAGCTGGACAACCGCACGCTGGCGCTGGCTTCGCCACAGATGCTGCAGGGCCGCTACCTGCGCCTGGACTGGGAAACGGCTGGCGTGCGCGTGGATTCAGCCATCGTGCTGGCCGCAGGCGAGGTGCCGCGCGAGCGCGTCGCGGCGGCACTGCCGGCGCCCACACCGGTGAACGGCGGGCTGGAATGGCAGCTGCCCACCACGGTGCCGATCGCCGCGCTGTCGCTGGCCAGCACGAAACCCGGCACGCTGGTCCCCGTCCAGGTGCTCGGCCGCCGCGACCCGGCGCTGCCCTGGACGCCCATCGCGCGAGCCACTGTGTTCCGTCTCGGCCCCGCGGGCGCGGAAAACACCAACCCGCCGCTGACGCTGGCCGGCGCGACGCCCCGGTGGTTGCGGGTGGAAGCGCTGCGCGGCCTGCCACTGGGCGAACTGTCGGCCGGCGTGGAGTTCGAACCGGTCGAGGTGGTGTACCTGGCTTCCGGCCCATCGCGGCTGGCGATCGGCCGCGCCGATGCGCCGCCCGCCGACGTGCCGCTGGCCACGTTCGCGGCGGCGCTGCCTGGCGGTGGCCCGGACGCGCTGCCGCTGGCCCGCCTGGGCCGCATCGAACAGCGTGCCGGCGAGGCCGCCGCGCCCTCCTGGTTGCCGCGCGGCGTCACGCCGGCGACGGCCGCGCTGTGGTCGGTGCTGCTGCTGGGCGTGCTGGTGCTGGCGGTGGTGGCGGCGCGCCTGATGCGCCAGCTCAAGGCGGCGGCACCGCCGTCCGGCGAGGGCTGACCGCGCGCACGCCGCCGCGCGGTTCGCGGAAAAGCGATTCCACCAGCGCCCGCAGCCAGGCGTGGCCCGGGTCGGCCTCGAAGCGCCGGCTCCAATGCAGCGACACGGCGAAGTCGCGGCCCGCCACGGGCGGCTCGACGATGGCGTAGCCGCCCTCCTGCGCGAACCCTTCCGCGATATTGCGCGGCATCACCACCGCCAGGTCGGTGGCGCGCACGATGGAGGGCAGTGCCATGAAGTGTTCGGCCGTCAGCCGCAGCCGGTCCTCCACACGCAGCCGCTGCAGGATGCGCAGCGTGTCGGCGTGCGTGCGCACGTTGACGAACTCCAGTTCACGCAGGCCTTGCAGCAGCGCGGCGCCGGCGCGCCGCTTGCGCGTGAACGGGTGGCCCGCGCGCAGCAGCACCACATAACGGTCGCGCAGCAGCTCGGTGCGCTGGCTGTCGCGCACCATCGGCAGGAAGCCGAAGGCGAAGTCGATGCGGCCGGTGTCCAGCGCGTCGATGATCTCCGCGCGCGGCAGCGGCAGCGTTTCGATGCGCACGCCGGGCGCCTGCTCGCGCAGCGCGGCCATCAGGTCGGGCAGGAAGCGGCCCTCGCCGATGTCGCTCATGTGGATGCGGAAGCTGCGGCGCGAGGTGGCGGGCTCGAACGACGAGGTCTCGCCCAGCGCCAGTTCCAGCGTGCCCAATGCGCTGGCGACCGCGGGCGCCAGCCGGTCGGCCTTCGGCGTCGGCTTCACGCCGCCGGGCGCGCGCATGAACAGCGGGTCGTGGATCAGGGTGCGCAACCGCGTCAGCCCTTGGCTGGCGGCGGGCTGCGTGAGGCCGAGCCGCTCGGCCGCGCGGCTGACGCTGCGCGCGCGGTAGACCGCGTCGAACAGGCGCAGCAGGTTCAGGTCGATGTCGTTCAGCTGCACGGGACGATATGCATTCACCGAATGATGCTTAGTCGGTTCATTTTATTGCCGTATGTCGCCCGCTCCACGACACTGCCGCGTTCCGCGGGAGACATGGCTTGGAAGTTTCGTTCAGCAAGGAGATCGGACAGCTTCGCCTGAAGGAAGGCGAGGTGTTCCACGGCGAGGGCATCCTCGCGATCACGAAGGCTCTGCTGCAGTCCGGCGTGGCGTACGTCGGCGGCTACCAGGGCGCGCCGGTGTCGCACCTGCTCGACGTCATGGTGCAGGCACGCCCCTACCTCGATGAGCTGGGCGTGCACGTGGAAGCGTGCTCCAACGAGGCTTCTGCCGCCGCCATGCTGGGCGCTTCCATCCACTACCCGCTGCGCGGCGCCGTCACCTGGAAGTCCATCGTCGGCACCAACGTGGCTTCCGACGCGTTGTCCAACCTGTCGTCGCCCGGTGTCAAGGGCGGCGCGCTCATCGTCGTGGGCGAGGACTACGGCGAAGGCGCATCGGTCATCCAGGAGCGCACGCACGCGTACGCGCTGAAGTCGACGATGTGCCTGCTGGACCCGCGGCCGCACCTGCCGCAGATGGTGAAGATGGTCGAGCACGGCTTCCGGCTGTCCGAGGCTTCCAACATGCCGGCCATCCTGGAGCTGCGCATCCGCGCGTGCCACGTGCGCGGCAGTTTCGTCGCCGCCGACAACCGGCCGCCGCCGGTGTCCACGCGCCAGCTGATGGAAGACCCGGCCAAGTTCGATTACATGCGCCTGGCACACCCGCCGGTGACCTTCCGCCACGAGAAGCTGAAGTCGGAAGAGCGCATCCCGGCCGCGCGCCAGTACATCGTGGACAACGGCCTCAACGAACTGATGCCGGGCGAGCACGACGACCTGGGCATCATCGTTCAGGGCGGCCTGTACAACGCCCTCATCCGCAGCCTGCAGCAGTGCGGCCTGGCCAACGCCTTCGGCGAATCGAAGATCCCGCTGCTGGTGCTGAACGTCACCTACCCGCTGGTGCCCGAGCAAGTGGCGCAGTTCTGCGCCGGCAAGCGCGCCGTGCTGGTGGTGGAAGAAGGCCAGCCCGACTACATCGAGCAGGAGATCGCCGCCCACCTGCGCCGGCGCGACCTGCAGACGAAGCTGCACGGCAAGGACCTGCTGCCGCTGGGCGGCGAGTACACGGTGGAGGTGCTGTCGCAGGGCCTGGCACACTTCGCCAGCAGCTACCTGCCCGGCGAAGGACCGGAAGAGGCCAAGCGCTGGCTGGCCGGCAACCAGCAGCGCCGCCAGTCGGCAGCCGCGCTGCTGGACCAGCCGCTGCCCGCGCGTCCGCCGAGCTTCTGCGTCGGCTGCCCGGAAAGGCCGGTGTTCGCGGCGCTGAAGCTGGCGCAGGAAAAGATGGGGCCGGTGCACGTGGCGGCCGACATCGGCTGCCACGCTTTCGGCACTTTCGAACCCTTCTCGATGGGTCATTCCATCCTGGGCTACGGCATGAGCCTGGCCAGCCGCGCGGGCGTGTCGCCGATGATGCAGCGGCGCACGCTGGCCATCATGGGCGACGGTGGCTTCTGGCACAACGGCCTGCTCACCGGCGTGCAGAGCGCGGTGTTCAACGGCGACGACGCGGTGCTGCTGATCTTCAAGAACGGCTACACCTCGGCCACCGGCACGCAGGAGATCATCTCCACACCGGCGGAAGACGCGAAGTTCGGCGCCGGCGACAAGTCGCAGAGCGTGGTGCACACCAACCGCACCATCGAATCGACCCTGCAGGGCCTGGGCGTGAAATGGATGCGCACGGTGCACACGTACCACGTGGACGAGATGCGCCGCACCATCCTCGACGCTTTCACCAGCGACTTCAACGGCCTGAAGGTGATCGTCGCCGAAGGCGAGTGCCAGCTGGAACGCCAGCGCCGCATCAAGCCGTGGATCGCCTCGCTGCTGAAGAAGGGCCAGCGCGTGATGCGCGTGAAGTACGGCGTGGACGAGGACGTCTGCACCGGCGACCACGCCTGCATCCGCCTGTCGGGCTGCCCGACGCTGACGCTGAAGGACAACCCCGACCCGCTGAAAGTAGACCCGGTCGCCACGGTGGTGGACGGCTGCGTGGGCTGCGGCCTGTGCGGCGCCAACGCGCATGCCGCCACGTTGTGCCCCAGCTTCTACCGCGCGGAAGTCGTGCAGAACCCGAAGTGGCACGAACGCCTGCTGCACTCGCTGCGCGGAGCGGTGATGCGTGCGCTTCAACCGGCCTGACCGCATGAAAGCCACTCCCATCACCCTGCTCGTGTGCGCCCTAGGCGGCGAAGGTGGCGGCGTTCTCACCGAATGGCTGGTCGAGGCGGCGCGCCTCGCCGGCTTTCCGGCGCAAGCCACCTCCATCCCCGGCGTGGCGCAGCGCACGGGCGCCACCACCTACTACATCGAGCTGTTCCCCGTCCTGCAATCGCAGCTCTGTGGCCGCCAGCCCGTGTTCAGCCTCAGCCCCGTGCCCGGTGCGCTCGATGCGCTGGTCTCGTCCGAGCTGCTGGAGACCGCGCGCCAGATCGGCAACGGCATGACGTCGCCGGAGCGCACCCGCGTGCTGACGTCCAGCGCGCGCCTGCTCACCACGCAGGAGCGCATGCAGATGTCGGACGGCCGGCGCGACCCGGCGGAACTGCTAAAGCTGGTGCGGGCGTTCAGCCGCGAACACCAGGTGTTCGACATGAACGCGGTGGCGCGCGAGTGCGGCACCGTGGTCAGCGCCGTGCTGCTGGGCGCCATCGCCGGCAGCGGGCTGTTCCCGATCGAGCGGCGCTTCTACGAAGAGGCGGTGCGCGGCGGCGTGCCGCACGAGAAGGCGAACGCGTCGGCGCAGGCCAGCCTGCGGGGGTTTGCGAAGGCGTTCGAGATCGTGTCGCAGCGACAGACGCAAGCGGACTTCGTCTCGCAGGTCCTGAAAGCGCAAGCCATGGATTCCCGCCTCCGCGGGAATGACGCGGGGGCGGACGGGAATGATGGGCGCGCCACCGCCCTCTCCGTCATTCCCGCGGAGGCGGGAATCCACGGCTTCCCTCCCCCCGTCCGCGAATTCGCTTCGCTGGGCTACGTCCGCCTCGCCGACTACCAGGGCCGCAGCTACGCCGACCTCTACACGCGCCGGCTGCGGCAAGTCCTGGACGCCGAAACCGCCGCCGACCCGCAAGCCGCGAACGGCCACGCCATCACCCGCGAGACCGCGCGCTGGCTGGCGCTGTGGATGGCCTTCGACGACATCGTGCGCGTGGCCGACCTCAAGAGCCGCGCCTCGCGCCACGACCGCGTGCTGCGCGAAGTGAAGGCGGGTGAAGACGACCTGGTGAAGGTCTTCGACCACTTCAAGCCCGGCGTGCCCGAGTTCGCGGCGCTGCTGCCGTCGTCGCTGGCGCAGAAGCTGGTGGCCTGGGACCGCAGGCGCATCGCGGCCGGCAAGGAACCGTGGGCGATGCCGCTGAAGATCGGAACCCACACCGCCGCCGGCATGCTGGCGCTGCGCACGCTGGCCGCGATGAAGGCGCTGCGCCCCCGCGGCAGCCGCTTCGCATTCGAGCAGAAGATGATCGAGCGCTGGCTCGACGGCGTGGTGCAAGGAACCAAGCGCGGCTGGGCGCTGGGCCACGAAGTCGCGCACTGCGGCCGGCTCATCAAGGGCTACGGCGCCACCAACGAACGCGGCAAGGACAACCTGCTGCACGTGCTGGACCACCTGGCCGTGCTGCCGGAGACGGAAGCCGCGACGCACGCCATCGCCGAAGCCCGCGCCGCCGCACTGGCCGACGACGCCGGCCAGGCGCTGGACGCCACGCTGGTGCGCCATGGCGCGCCCAAACGCGAGCCCAAGCCGCAGCCGATCCGCTTCATGAGAAGGCCCGTTCCGAGGGAAAGCATGGATGAGCGGCGGGCCTGAACACTTATATAACGTAACCAGAAACGACCCACAGGAGACACCCATGCGCAAGCCCCTCGCCGCCGCGGCCCTGGCCGCCCTCGCCCTCGTTGCCGGTACCGCCGCCGCCCAGGACAAGCCCGTCGCCATGAAGCTGTCCAGCTGGGTGCCGGCGCAGCACGCGCTCAACCCCGCGCTGCAGGCCTGGGCCGAGAGCATCAAGAAGGCGTCCAACGGCACCATCAGCTACACGCTGTTCCCGGGCGAGCAGCTGGGCAAGGCGTTCGACCACTACGACATGGCGCGGGACGGCATCTCCGACTTCTCGTACGTGAACCCGGGCTACCAGCCGGGCCGCTTCCCCGTCTTCGCCGCGTCGTCGCTGCCGTTCATGGTCAGCAACGCCAAGGCCGGCTCCGCCGCCATCGACGCCTGGTACCGCCAGTACGCCGCGAAGGAAATGAAGGACGTGCATTTCTGCTTCGCCTTCGCGCACGACCCCGGCGCGCTGCATTCGCGCAAGAAGGTGGTGCTGCCCACCGAGATCAAGGGCATGAAGATCCGCCCGGCCACCAGCACCATCGGCCAGATGGTCACCACGCTGGGCGGCACCAACGTGCAGTCGTCCGCGCCCGAAGCGCGCGACATGCTGGAGCGCGGCGTCGCCGAGGCCATCACCTTCCCGTGGGGCTCGCTCATCCTGTTCGGCATCGACAAGGTGGTGAAGTACCACATGGACGTGCCGCTGTATGTCACGCCGTTCGTCTGGGTGATGAACAACGACAAGTACAACGCGATGTCGGCCGCCCAGAAGAAGGTCATCGACGACCACTGCACCAGCGAGTGGGCCGAGAAGATCGGCTCCGCCTGGGCCGACTTCGAGATCGCCGGCCGCGCCAAGATCGCCGCCGAAGCGGGCCACGAGGTCTACAAGCTCACGCCCGAGCAGCTGAAGGCCTGGCGCGACGCCGTGGCGCCGGTGGAGAACCAGTGGGCCGACGGCGTGAAGAAGGCCGGCGGCGATCCCAAGCAGGTGCTGGACTCGTTCAAGCAGACGCTGGGCAAGTACAAGTCGGCGCTCTGATCCCGCGCCGAGGGCAATGGGCCCGGCCCGCCGGAAGGCGCGCCGGGCCGATTTTCGAAGAGGGGGCCGCTTCTTGCCGCAGAAACAGAACTTCGCCGACCGGTTCATCAACACCATCGAGTGGCTGGCCGCCATCTTCGTGGGGATCGTCGCGCTCAACATCTTCGTCAACGTGCTGCTGCGCAAGTTCTTCAGCACGTCCATCCCCGACTACTACGACTTCGGCCGCATGCTGCTGGGCATCCTCATCTTCTGGGGCATCGCCGCCACCAGCTACCGCGGCGGCCACATCACGGTGGACCTGGTGTGGACGGCCGTGGGCAAGCGCGCCAAGCGCGCCATCGACGTCTTCGCCACGCTGGTGCTGCTGTTCGTGGTGATCGTGCAGACCGCCATGCTGTTCGACAAGGTCAAGCTCACCTACGTCGACCACGTGCTCACGTACGACCTCAACCTGCCCACCTGGCCGTTCTACGCGGTGGCCTGGATCGGCGACGTCTGCGCGGTGGTGCTGATCGCCATCCGCACCTGGCGCCTCGTGTTCAAGCCGGAAGCACTCCACGACGAACACTTCGAAAAGAAAGCGGTCGAGTGATGGCTGAAACAGATCTCGTTGCCCTGATCGGCTTCCTCTCCCTCTTCGCCCTCATGCTCCTGCGCGTGCCCGTGGGCATGGCCATGGGGCTGGTGGGCATCTCCGGCTACGCGTGGATCGCCGGCGCCGGCCCGGCGCTCAAGCTCGTGGGCCAGACCTCGATGCGCACGGTGACCGACTACACGTTCGGCGTCATCCCCATGTTCATGCTGATGGGCGCGTTCGTGTCGGTGTCGGGCGTCAGCCGCGAACTGTTCAAGGCCGCCAACTCCATGATCGGCCACCTGCGCGGCGGCCTGGGCGTGGCCACCGTGCTGGCGTGCGGCGGCTTCGCGGCCATCTGCGGTTCGTCCGTCGCCACCGCGGCCACGTTCTCCAGCGTGGCCTACCCGGAGATGCGCCGCTTCGGCTACCCGCAGTCGTTCTCCACCGGCGTCATCGCCGCGGGCGGCACGCTGGGCGCGATGCTGCCGCCTTCCACCGTGCTGGCGGTCTACGCCATCCTGACGCAGCAGGACATCGGCAAGCTGTTCATGGCCGGCATCATCCCCGGCCTGTTCGCGATGCTGCTGTACGTGATCACCATCATGATCATCGTGAAGGTCAAGCCCGAGTGGCTGCCCGGCGGGCAGGCCAAGCCCTGGCCCGAGCGCGTCGCCGACCTGAAGAACGTGTGGGCGCCGCTGGTGCTGTTCCTGTTCGTCGTCGGCGGCCTGTACGGCGGCTTCTTCACGCCGACGGAAGCAGGGGGTGTCGGCGCCAGCGGCGCCTTCCTGCTCGGCCTGATCCGGGGCAAGCTCGACCGCGACAAGATCAAGCAGGCGCTGCTGTCGGCCACGCGCACGGCGGCCGCGGTGTTCACCGTGCTGATCGGCGCGCTGATGTTCGGCTACTTCCTCACCATCACGCAGACGCCGCAGAAGCTCACCGCCTTCCTCACCGGCCTGGGCGTCGGCAGCTACGGCGTGCTGGCCCTCATCATGGTCATGTACCTGGTGCTGGGCTGCCTGATGGACGCGATGGCGATGATCATCCTCACCGTGCCCATCATCTTCCCGGTGATCACGCAGCTGGGCTTCGACCCCATCTGGTTCGGCATCATCATCGTGATGACGGTGGAGCTGGGCCTCATCCACCCGCCCGTGGGCATGAACGTGTTCGTGATCAAGAGCGTGGTGCACGACGTCAGCTTCACCACCATCTTCAAGGGCGTGCTGCCGTTCGTGGCCACCGACATCATCCGGCTCGTCATCCTCATCGCGTTCCCCGTCATCGCGCTGTGGCTGCCGGGGAAAATGGGCTGATGTCCAAAGAGGTCACGTACACCGTCCGCGTCGAGTTCGGCGACTGCGACCCCGCGCGCATCGTCTGGTTCCCCAACTTCTTCCGCTGGATCGACGCGGCATCGCGGCACTTCTTCATCGAGTGCGGCGTGCCGCCGTGGGCCGAGACGGAGAAGACGCTGGGTGTCATCGGCACGCCACTGGTGGACACCAAGGCGCGGTTCCTCAAGACCGCCACCTACGGCGACCGGCTGGACATCGTCACCAGCATCGGCGAATGGCGCGGCAAGAGTTTCACGCAGCGTTACCGCGTCATGAAGGGCGAAGACCTGCTGCTGGAGTGCGAGGAAGTGCGCATCTTCGCGGGCCGGCGCGACGACGGCAGCATCTTCGCGCAGCCCATCCCCGAAGGCATCCGCGCGCTCTGCGAGTAACGAGCGCTGTCCGCGCCCGTCGCCACCGGCTCAGGCAGGCACGGCAGCCGAGCCGATCTCCTGCAGCGATTCCAGGATGCGCACCGGCTCGATGGCACTGACGTCGCTGCCGCTCTGGATCGGCAAGGAGCCGCAACGCTCGGTCAGCCAGTATTGCCAAGGTTCGGTGACGGCAAACAGTGAAACGCTGCGCGTGCCGGTGGAATGTGCCACGTGCATCAACCCCCCGTCGCAGCCGACGAAGGCCCTGGCCTGCGCGATGACTTCGCGCGTCTGCAGGATGGACAGCTGCCCGATGAGCGACCGGACCCGCAAGCGCGGGTAGTGCTCCGCCTGGATTTTCTCCAGCATGTCCAGCCCATTGTCCGAACCCACGAGCACCACGGTTTTCGGCACGCCGGCCGAATCGCACTCGTCGAGCAGGCGCAGGAACTCCGGCCAGTGCCGATAGGAGCGGAAGGGATCGATGCCGCCGATGGAGACCGTGACGTAGGGCTCCTGCGGGATCAGTGATGCCACCGAGGCTTTCGTGGCTTCGCTGGTGCAGAGATACGGCTTGGCCGCGGCGAGCACCTGCTCGGACGTGAGCTGCAAGCGGAAGATGTCATTGATGGCCGCGTGGCTGAAGCAGCTCTGGTTCCGGGCGGGTCCGTCGAAATAGCCGAACAGGCACGCAAAGGGCAGGCAGCGGAAGAACCGCCGCTTCAGCCGGATGCTGCGATGGTTGTACTCCGACAGCAGGATGAAGTCGTAGTCGCCCGGCCGGACCTCGCGGACATCCTGGAAGACGTTCTCGAAGACGTCGTCTTCCTTGAACAAGGCATGGAGATTGGGCAAGGTCAGCAAATCGATGCGGACGCCCCGCCCCTTCAGCAGCGCGCGGCCCGACAGCTCCAGGTTCGCATCGCCGAAATTCCTTTTGCCGGTGAACAGCCAGAGGACGCGGGAGCCGGGCGGCACGTGCTGGCGCACCAGCGCGCCTTGCCCGCCAAGCGCCAAGGCCAGCCGCTTGTGCAGGTATTTCTTGACGATCTTGAAGGACGACACCTGCCGGCGGTAGCTCTGCCCGTCGCAGGCCACTTCGGGATAGTGTGCTTTCGTGCACCTGGAGATCACCGACCCGAGCCAGCGGCCGGGCAGTGACCCGGCGGAGGGCGAAAGGGGTGTCATCGAACCTTGTGTCGGCATGGCATAACGGTGGCGCGAGAAGCCGGCAAGTCTAGCGCTACCTCATCCACAGGAATCGGGCAGCACCACGTGCCGCCCGCCGGTGTAACGCCGCGTTCCAGCCCTTGCGCTGGCGCGTGGGCATCCCAAACTGTCCACCGCGGGCAGCGAGCCCGCGTGGAGTCGCAATGCTGTTCAAGCGCCTGAGCCTCTTGTGGACCGTGATGCGCGGCGACGCGCGCCGGCTGTGGTTCGCCCTGCGCCACCCGCTGGCGCCCGGCTGGTTCAAGCTGGGCGTGGCGCTGGCGGTGCTTTACCTGATCTCACCGTTCGACTTCGTGCCCGATTTCATTCCGTTCTTCGGGGTGGTGGACGACCTGGTACTGGTGCCGCTGGCGCTTCGCTGGCTGCTGCAGCGGCTGCCGCCCGAAGTGGCGCAAGCCGCGGCCGCGCGTGCAGCGCGCTGACCGCCAGGGCGTCACAACACCAGCAGCGCGCGGAAGTCGTTGACGTTGGTGTGCGTGGGCCCGGTGACCACCAGGTCGCCCAGGGCGCTGAAGTAACCGTAGGCGTCGTTGCGATCCAGATGGCGGTCCACCTTCAGGCCTTGCGCCGCCGCGCGCTGCAGCGTGTCGGGCGCGACGAAGGCGCCCGCATTGTCTTCCACGCCGTCGATGCCGTCGGTGTCCGCGGCCAGGCCCCACACGTCGGGCTGCCCCTGCAGCGCCTGCGCCAGACCCAGGCAGAACTCGCCGGCGCGCCCGCCGCGGCCCCGCGGCGTGCCCTCGGGCTGCTTGCGCACCGTCACCGTGGTCTCGCCGCCCGACAGGATGACGCAAGGCCGCTCGAAAGGCTCGCCGCGCCGCGCCGACGCGCGGGCCAGCGCGGCCTGCACCTTGCCGACCTCGCGCGACTCGCCTTCCATTTCGTCGCTGAGGATGTAGGCATGAAGGCCCGCCGCGCGCGCCGCCTGCGCGGCCGCTTCCAGCGACTGCTGCGGCGTGGCGATCATGTGCACTTCGTGGCCGTCGAACGCCGGGTCGCCGGGCTTGGGCGTTTCCAGCGCGCCCTGCTCCAGCAGGCTCATGATCGCGCCGGGCACCTCGATGCCATAGCGCTCCAGGATGGCCACCGCGTCGGCGCAGGTCGTCACGTCCGGCACCGTGGGGCCGCTGGCAATGACGGAAGGGTCGTCGCCGGGCACGTCGCTGATGGTCAGCGTCACCACGCGCGCGGGCGCGCACGCCGCGGCCAATCGGCCGCCCTTGATGCGCGACAGGTGCTTGCGCACGCAGTTCATCTCGCCGATGTTGGCGCCGCTCTCCAGCAGGCCGCGGTTGACGCGCTGCTTGTCTTCCAGTGTCAGGCCTTCGGCGGGCAGCGTGAGCAGCGCCGAGCCGCCACCGGAAATCAGGAACAGCACCAGGTCGTCTTTGGTCAGGCCCTGCGCCATCTGCAGGATGCGCTGCGCGGCGGCCAGGCCGGCGGCATCGGGCACGGGGTGCGCGGCCTCGACCACCTCGATTCGCTGCTTCAACCCCTGCGGCCGCGGCGGCACGTGGTGGTAGCGCGTGACGACCAGCCCGGACAGCGGCGCGTCCTGCGGCCACAGCGCTTCCACCGCCTGCGCCATCGCGCCGCCCGCCTTGCCCGCGCCCAGCACGACGGTGCGGCCCTTCGGCGGGGAAGGCAGGAATGCTTTCGTCGTGTGCAGGGGCAATGCGCGCTGCACGGCCACGCGGTACAGGTGTTCGAGGAAGCCGCGAGGATCTTTGCGGGCGTCGGGCGTGGAGTTCATGGGAGTTCCGATCATTCGCCGAGCACCGTCACCACCAGGTGCCGCCGCTGCGGCCCGGTGCGGTGCTCCCAGAGAAACAGGCCCTGCCAGGTGCCCTGCATCAGCCGGCCGTTGCCGACGGGCACCGTGAGCGATCCGCCCGTGGGCACGGTGCGCGCGTGGGCGGCCATGTCGTCGGGCCCTTCGGTGCCGGGGCGGTAGGCGGGGTCGCCGAAGGTGAGCGTGGCCTGGTGGTGCACAGGCGCGATTGTGTCAGTCCACCTTCGCCCCTTGCTGGAACCACTGCCCCAGCACGGCGCGCTCCCCATCCGTGATGTTCGTCGCGTTGTTCAGCGGCATGGTCTTCTGCACCACGGCCTGCTGGTAGACGGCGGCGGCGTGTTCCTTCAGGGACTGCGCGCTGTCCAGCCGCACGTTCTTCATCTGCACCTGCGCGCCGTGGCACAGGTAGCAGCGCTGCTCCAGGATGGGCTGGACCTGCGCGTAGCCCACCTGCGCGGGCGCCGCGGCTGGCGCCAGTTGAGGTGCGGGCGCCAGCCAGACCACGGTGACGACGATCGCGACGATGCCCGCCAGTGCGTAGGGCAGCGGATGCTTGTTGCGGCCCAGCTTCCAGCCATGGCGCAGAACGAAGAACTGCCGGATCGCCGCGCCCGCGAACATCATGAGCAGCAGCACCAGCCAGTTGCGCGGGTGGTTCCACAGGAAGCCGTAGTGGTTGGACAGCATGGCCAGCAGCACCGGCAGCGTGAAGTAGGTGTTGTGCACGCTGCGCTGCTTGCCGCGCCAGCCGTGGATGGGATCCACCGGCTTGCCTTCGCGGATGGCCGCGACCATCTTGCGCTGGCCCGGGATGATCCAGAACCCGACGTTGGCCGTCATGGTGCTGGCGATCATCGCGCCCACCAGCAGGAAGGCGGCGCGGCCAGGGAACCAGTGGCAGGCCAGCCAAGCGGCGATGGCCACCAGCACAGCGACCAGCGCGCCGACGATGGCGTCGCCGTTCTTGCGCTGCCCGAACAGCCGGCACACGATGTCGTAGCCGTACCAGAACACCACGATGAAGCCGATCGCCACGGCGCCCGCGACGCCGCCCGACCAGTTGGTGCGCGAAGGATCGACCAGCCAGGTGCTCGCGTTCCAAAGGTAGGTGACCGCGAAGAGCGCGAAGCCCGACATCCAGGTCGTGTAGCTCTCCCAGTAGAACCAGTGCAGGTGCTCCGGCAACTTCGGGGGCGCGACTGCGAACTTCACCGGGTGGTAGAAGCCGCCGCCATGCACGGCCCACAGTTCGCCGCTGACGCCCTGGCGCTTCAGGTCTTCGTCCACCGGCGGCGTGAGGCTGGAGTCCAGGAACACGAAATAGAACGACGAGCCCACCCACGCGATGGCGGTGATCACGTGCAGCCAGCGCAGCAGCAGGTTGGCCCAGTCGAGGAGGTAGCTTTCCATGTCGTCCCGTTCTTCCCTCAGGTCGTGATGTTCGCGCAAGCGGCTTGCAGGAGTTGGGCCACGGCCGCCACCGCGATCACCGCGGGCTGCTTGCCGGTGATGCCCGGCACGCCGATGGGGCAGGTGACGGCATCGAGTTCTTCCGCCGCGAAGCCGCGGTGCTCCAGCCGGTGGCGGAAGGTGGCCCACTTGGTCTTGCTGCCGATCAGGCCCACGAACGGCAGGTCGTGCCGGTCGCGGCGGCGCCGCAGGCAGGCCGCCAGCACGTCCAGGTCTTCGGCGTGGCTGAAGCTCATGATCAGCACCAGGCTGCCCGGCGCGAGCTGCGGCACGGCGCCTTGCACCGGATCGGAATGCTCGCAATGGATGTTCGGCGCGAGGTCCGCGGGAAAGATGCCGTCGCGGCTGTCGATCCATGTCAGATCGAACGGCAAGGCCGCGCACAGCCGCGCGATGGCCGTGCCGACGTGGCCGCCGCCGAACAGCGCCACCGGCGTGAGCGCCTCCGCCAGTCTGTCACGCAGCCCGGGAACGTCGGCGGCCGTGACCGGCTCGAACGAAAGGTGCACCACGCCGCCACAGCACTGGCCCAGGCTGGGGCCGAGCGCGAAGCGGCGCCGTTCGGGTTTCGCGCCGGCCTGCGAGAGCATTTCACTCGCGATGGCCAGCGCGTCATGTTCCAGCCGCCCGCCGCCGATGGTGCCCAGCACCTCGCCGGGCAGCACCAGCATCCACGCGCCCGGCTCGCGCGGCCCCGAGCCTTCCACCGAGGCGACGGTCACCAGCACGCCGCGCGCGGCGCGCGACAACCCGGCGGCCCAATCCATCACGAAAGCCTCCGCACCGTCTGTGTCGGGCGGCAACATGCGAACTCAGCCGTAAGCGATGTCATCCGGGGTTTCACGCTGGCCGTTGCACGCGCGCGCGGCCATGATCGCCCGCAGGACCAGGGCGGCCGTTCCGCGCCCGAGGAGACGAGAAGATGAAGAAGTTCCCCGCGCGCGCCGCCGGCTGGCTGGCCGCGGCCGTTGCCGCCCTGCTGGCCGCCTGCGGTTCCACACCACCGCCGGCCGAACCGGCGCCCCCCGTGGCCATGCCGGAGCCCCCGGCCGCACCGCCCGTGGCCGAAGCACCGGTCGTCATCACGCGTGTTTCGTCCGCCAGCAACCCGCGCGCCTACCGGCAGGACGCCGCCAGCCACCTGTACGGGCTGAACAAGGAGCGCATCTGGAAGGGCCGCATGCCGCCGTTGCTGTACGCCGTCGGCGTGCTGCAGGTCGAGGTCGACCGCGACGGCCAGGTCCGCAACGTTTCGTGGATGCGCGCGCCCAAGCACGCGCCCGAAGTCATGGCGGAGATCGAGCGCACCGTGCGCGCCGCGGCGCCCTTCCCCGTGCCCGCGCGCATGGGCAAGGTGGTCTACACGGACACCTGGCTGTGGCACAAGAGCGGCCAGTTCCAGCTGGACACGCTGACGGAGGGGCAGGACTGACGTCTTGCCCATGACGGATGACGCCGCCGCTGCGCGGCTCGATGACGGATGACGGTCAGGCCAAGTCATTCGTCATGGAGTTGCGACAGCAACGAAGTCATTCGTCATTCATGACCCGCGGTACGTGGAATAGCTCCACGGGCTGCACAGCAGCGGCACGTGGTAGTGCTGCCCGGGCGCTGCGATGCCGAAGTCCAGCGCCACCTGGTCCAGAAAGGGCGGGTCGGGCAGTTCCACGCCGCGCTTCCTGAAATACGCCGCCACGTCGAACACCAGCCGGTAGGTGCCGGCCTTCAGCTCACCGTCGCCATACAAGGCCGCGCCGGCGCGGCCGTCGGCGTTCAGCTCGAAACGCCGCACCAGCGTGGCCTGGCCGCCTTGCGTCGTGTACAGCGCCACCGCCATGCCGGCGGCGGGCGTTCCATGCATCGTGTCCAGCACGTGGGTGCTCAGGCCCATGTTCGGCTCCTCGCGGCGGTTGTGTCCACAGAAGTGTATACACTTTTGTCGCCAACGCCTATCATGCCGACCGTGCAGCCCACCGCCACCGCCGTCATCGTCCGCGAGCTGACCCAGGCCATCGCCGGCCACCGGCTGCAGCCGGGGACCAAGCTGGCGGAGCAGCGGCTGGCCGACCACTTCGGCGTCTCGCGCACCATCGTGCGCCAGGCGCTGCACCAGCTGGCGCAGAACCGGCTGGTGACGCTGGAGCCCGCGCGCGGCGCTTTCGTCGCCGCGCCAACGGTGGAAGAAGCGCGCCAGGTGTTCGCCGTGCGCCGCATGCTGGAAGCGGAGATGACCCGCGGCTTCGCGCGCGAAGCCACGCCGGCGCGCATCAAGGCGCTGCGCGATCACGTCGCGCGCGAAAAGGCGGCGGTCGACGCGCAGGACACCGCCGAAGGCATCGCGCTGCTGGGCGACTTCCACGTGCGCATGGCCGAGCTGATGGGCAACGAGGTGCTGGCGCAGATTCTGCGCGACCTGATCTCCCGCAGCTCGCTCATCACGCTGATGTACCAGCGCGCCGGCGCCGCGCGCCACTCGCAGGAAGAGCACGTGGAGATCGTGCGCGCGCTGGCGGCCCGCGACGCCGCCAAGGCGGTGAAACTGATGCAGGATCACCTGGACCATGTCGAGGCCAGCCTGGCTTTCGACCGGCCGCCGCCCACGCACGACATCGCGCAGGCGCTGGCCGCCGCCTGAACACCGACCGAGGATTTCACTTGCCCACCAACTACGACAGCACCGCCGGCTACCCGCGTGACCTGGTGGGCTACGGCCGCTTGCCGCCGCACCCCCGGTGGCCGGGCCAGGCCCGCATCGCGGTGCAGTTCGTCCTGAACTACGAGGAAGGCGGCGAGAACGCGGTGCTGCACGGCGACCCGGCATCCGAGCAGTTCCTGTCCGAGATGTTCAACCCCGCCGCCTACCCGGCCCGGCACCTGAGCATGGAGGGCATCTACGAATACGGCTCGCGCGTGGGCGTGTGGCGCATCCTGCGCGAGTTCGAGAAGCGACGGCTGCCGCTCACCGTGTTCGGCGTCGGCATGGCGCTGCAGCGGCACCCCGAAGTGACGGCAGCTTTCGTCGAACTCGGCCACGAGATCGCCAGCCACGGCTGGCGCTGGATCCACTACCAGGGCGTGGAACCCAAGGTGGAACGCGAGCACATGCGCCTGGCCGTGCGCGCCATCGAGCAGCTCACCGGCCAGAAGCACGGCACGCCCGGCTTCGTGCACGGCGCCGGCTGGTACACCGGCCGCGACAGCCCCAACACGCGCCGCCTGGTGGCGGACCACGGCGGCTTCGAATACGACAGCGACTACTACGGCGACGACCTGCCGTTCTGGATGAAGGTCAAGCGCAGCGACGGCCTGGTGGTGCCGCACCTGGTGGTGCCCTACACGCTGGACACCAACGACATGCGCTTCTCGCTGCCGCAGGGCTTCTCGCAGGCCGAAGACTTCTTCATCTACCTGCGCGACACCTTCGACGCGCTGTATGCCGAAGGCGACCCGAACGGCCTGGACCAGCCCCGCATGATGAGCATCGGCATGCATTGCCGCCTGCTCGGCCGGCCCGGGCGCATCGTCGCCCTGCAGAAATTCCTGGACCACGTCGAGCGCCACGACCACGTGTGGGTGTGCCGGCGCATCGACCTGGCCCGCCACTGGAAACTGATCCACCCCTACTCGGGATGAAAGCCATGCCCCTCACCCTGGAACAGCTCAACACCGCGCCGCCCGGCGAAGCTGCACGGCTGCTGGACGGCCTGTACGAAAACTCGCCGTGGATCGCGCAGGCCGCGCTGGCGCAGCGGCCTTTCCGCTCGCTGGCGCACCTGAAGCACGCGATGGCGCGCATCGTGGAGGACAGCGCCGTCGACAACCAGGTGCAGCTGCTGCGCGCCCACCCGGAACTGGCGGGCAAGGCGATGGTGAGCAATGCGCTCACCGCCGAATCGACCCACGAGCAAGGCAAGGCCGGCCTCACCGACTGCACGCCGCAGGAGTTCGAGAAGATCCAGCGGCTGAACGCGGACTACAACGCCAAGTTCGGCTTCCCCTTCATCCTGGCCGTGCGCGGGCCGCGCGGCACGGGGCTGTCGCGCGCCGAGATCATCGACACCTTCGAGCGGCGCCTGGGCAACCCGCTGGACTTCGAGCGCGGCGAGTGCCTGCGCAACGTGCACCGCATCGCCGAGATGCGGCTGAACGACAAGTTCGCCGTGGCGCCGTCCGAAGGCGAGCAGGTCTGGGACCAGCTCGAAAAGCTCGCCGAATTCAGCGACCCGGGCTTCAAGGAAAAAGGCCAGCTCACCGTCACCTACCTCACCGATGCGCACCGCGGCGCGGCCGCGCGCATCCGGCAGGACATGAAGGACGCGGGCTTCGACGAGGTGGCGATCGACGCCGTCGGCAACGTGGTCGGCCTCTACCGCGGCAGCGATGCGGCGGGCAAGGCACTGCTGACCGGATCGCACTACGACACGGTGCGCAACGGCGGCAAGTACGACGGCCGTCTGGGCATCTACGTGCCCATGGCCGCGGTGCGCTCACTCTCCCGCGCCGGCAAGCGGTTGCCATTCGCGCTGGAAGTCGTGGCCTTCTCCGAAGAGGAAGGCCAGCGCTACAAGGCCACCTTCCTCGGCTCCGGCGCGCTCATCGGCCAGTTCAACGCCGCGTGGCTGGACCAGAAGGATGCGGACGGCATCACCATGCGCGAAGCCATGCACCACGCGGGCCTGCCGGGCACCGTGGAAGCCATCGCCGCGCTGCGTCGCGACCCCTCCCGCTACCTTGGCTTCGTCGAGGTGCACATCGAGCAAGGCCCGGTGCTCACCGAATCGCACCTGCCGCTGGGCATCGTCACCTCCATCAACGGCGGCGTGCGCTACGCCTGCGAAGTGATGGGCATGGCCAGCCATGCGGGCACCACGCCGATGGACCGACGCCGCGACGCGGCCGTGGCGGTGGCCGAGCTGGCGCTCCATGTCGAGCAGCGCGCGGCGAAGGACGGTGACTCGGTCGGCACCATCGGCATCCTGAACGTGCCGGGCGGCTCCACCAACGTCATCCCCGGCCGCTGCCAGTTCACGCTGGACCTGCGCGCGCCCAACGACCCGCAGCGCGACCGCATGGTCGACGACGTGCTGGCGAAGCTGAAGGAGATCTGCGACCGGCGCGGGCTCCGCTTCACGACCGAGCTGACGATGAAGGCCGCGGCCGCGCCCAGCCACCCGCAATGGCAGGCGCGCTGGGAGCGCGCGGTCGAGTCTCTCGGCGTGCCGCTGTACCGCATGCCCAGCGGCGCCGGCCACGACGCGATGAAGCTGCACGAAGTGATGCCGCAGGCCATGCTGTTCGTTCGCGGGCAGAACTCGGGCATCAGCCACAACCCGCTGGAAAGCACGGCGGCCGACGACATCGACCTGGCGGTGCGCGCTTTCCGCGCGCTGCTGGACCAACTGGCCGCGGAGCGGCATTGACATGAACGACTTCGAGAAACTCGACGCCTGGATCGACGCCCACTTCGACGAGGAAGTGCGCTTCCTGCAGGCGCTGGTGCGCGTGCCCACCGACACGCCGCCCGGCAACAACGCACCGCACGCGGAGCGCACGGCCGAACTGCTTCAGGCCTTCGGCTATGAAGCGGAGAAACATGCCGTGCCCGCCGCACAGGTGCAGGCGGCGGGCCTGCAATCCATCACCAACCTGGTGGTGCGGCGCAAGTTCGGTGCGGGCCGCACCGTGGCCCTGAACGCGCACGGGGACGTGGTGCCGCCCGGGGAAGGCTGGCAGCACGACCCCTACGGCGGCGAAGTGGACGGGGGCTTCCTCTACGGCCGCGCGTCCGCCGTCAGTAAAAGCGACTTCGCGACCTTCACCTTCGCCACGCGCGCGCTGGAATCGCTGGGCGCCCCGCTGGCCGGCACGGTGGAACTGCACTTCACCTACGACGAGGAGTTCGGCGGCGAGCTCGGCCCGGGCTGGCTGCTGAAGCAGGGCATCACCCGGCCCGACCTGCTGATCGCCGCCGGCTTCAGCTACCAGGTGGTGGTGGCGCACAACGGCTGCCTGCAGATGGAAGTGACGGTGCACGGCGACATGAGCCACGCCGCCATTCCCGACAGTGGCACCGACGCGCTGCAGGGCGCCACTCACATCCTGCAGTCGCTTTACGCGCTGAACGAAAAGTACAAGCAGGTGACGTCGAAGGTCGAGGGCATCACGCACCCCTACCTGAACGTCGGCTGGATCGCCGGCGGCACCAACACCAACGTCGTGCCCGGCAAGGTGGTGTTCAAGCTCGACCGCCGCATGATCCCGGAAGAAGACCCGGCGCAGGTGGAAGCTTCCATCCGCGCGGCGATCGGCGAGGCCGCAAAGACTTTCCGCCCGCCGCGCGGCGGCAGCGGCATCCGCGTCGACGTGCGCCGCCTGCTGCTCGCCCGCGCCATGGTGCCGCTGGCCGGCAACCAGCCGCTGGTGCAGGCGCTGCGCAAGCATGGGCAGGCCGTGTTCGGCGAAGCCATCCCGGCCGTCGGCACGCCGCTGTACACCGACGTGCGCCTGTACACCGAAGCGGGCATCCCGGGAGTGATCTACGGAGCGGGTCCGCGCACGGTGCTGGAGTCGAATGCCAAGCGCGCCGACGAGCGCCTGGACCTGGAAGACCTGCGCAGGGCCACCAAGGTCATCGCGCGCACGCTGTTCGAGCTGCTGGCGAAAGATTGAGTCCCGGAGGTGGATGGCGGGTCAAGCCCGCCATGACAGGGAACGGCGGAGCGTGGACGTCACGACTCTTCACCTTGCCGCCGCAGGCGGCACTCCGGTCGCGCGGAATAACATGCAGCGCGACCACCCATTGAAAAAGGCCGGGCTTTGCCCGGCCTTTTTCAACTGGCCATGAAACACGGAGAAATCGCGCGGCGATTTCTCCGCGAGCCTTAGCGCACCCGGCCGCGGCGGAACAGGTTGACGATGGCCAGCAGGATGACGGCGCCGACCAGCGACACCAGGACCGAACCGATGCTGATGCCCTCGTTGATGGTGCCGACGCCCACCATCGGGGAGATCACCCACCCGCCGATGAAGGCGCCGATGATGCCCACGATGACGTTCAGCAGGATGCCCTGCTGGCCGTCGGTCCGCATGATCAGGCTGGCCAGCCAGCCCACGATA
Organism: Ramlibacter humi; assembly: GCF_004681975.1. Taxonomy (GTDB): domain Bacteria; phylum Pseudomonadota; class Gammaproteobacteria; order Burkholderiales; family Burkholderiaceae_C; genus Ramlibacter; species Ramlibacter humi. The sequence continues at coordinate 310,953 of NZ_SMLK01000002.1, read as the reverse complement.
CCACCCACGATCAACCAGATGAGAAAGCCCATGATGCACTCCTTGAGGCCGCGAACGGCCTTTTGTTGATAGCCGGCCGGAGAGGCCCGGGTGGGCTTCCCGACCCCCTGCCACCCTGACCGGCAGCGGGTAGAAGCCAATATGGTTCTGGCTGTGTAGCGCAGGCGTAGTCGGGCACACAGCCTCACCGTGCGCACCCTTCGCCACGGGACGTCAGACAACCCCTACCTCTTCCCGGCCTTTGCGGGCGGCCGCGCAGGCGGGGGAAATCCCGGTGCCACGGACCCGCATGCACGCGGTGAAATGCTCATCGGCACCCTTCTTGCTTCCCCTGCTCCACAGCATCACGAAGACACAAAGCGACCATGACGAAACGACTGTTCCTGCAAGCCCTCGCCGCCGCCTCGCTGGCAGGCGCCCTGCCCCACGCTGCCGCGCAGCCGGTGACCCCGATCAAGTTCCAGCTCGATTGGCGCTTCGAGGGCCCCGCGGCGCTGTTCCTGCAGCCGGTGGCCAAGGGCTACTTCAAGGACGCGAAACTGGACGTCACGGTGGACGCCGGCACCGGCTCCGGTGCCGCGGTGCAGCGCGTGGCTTCCGGCGCGTACGACATGGGCTTCGCCGACATGGCGGCGCTGATGGAGTTCCACGCCAACAACCCCGACGCGCCCAACAAGCCGGTGGCGGTGATGATGGTCTACAACAACACGCCGGCCGCGGTGATGGCGCTGAAGAAGTCGGGCATCAAGTCGCCGGCCGACCTCAACGGCAAGAAGCTGGGCGCGCCCGTGTTCGACGCCGGCCGCCGCGGCTTCCCCATCTTCCAGAAAGCCAACGGCATCGCCAACGTCACCTGGGTGTCGATGGACCCGCCGCTGCGCGAAACCATGCTGGCGCGCGGCGACCTGGACGCCATCACCGGCTTCTCGTTCACCTCGCTGCTCAACCTGGAAGCGCGCGGCGTGAAGCTGCAGGACGTGGTCACGCTGCCGTACGCCGACTTCGGCGTGAAGCTGTACGGCAACGTCATCATCGCGTCGCCCAAGCTGATCAAGGACAACCCGGCGGCGGTGAAAGCCTTCCTCTCCGCCTTCGCCAAGGGCGCGAAGGAGGTGATGGCCAACCCCGACGCCGCCATCGACTACGTCAAGCAGCGCGACGGCATCATCGACACCGCGCTGGAGAAGCGCCGCCTGCGCATGGCCATCGACGCCGTCATCGCCAGCCCCGACGCGCGCGCCGAAGGCTTCGGCACCGTCAACCCGGGCCGCCTGTCGCTGATGGCGTCGCAGGTGTCCGACGCTTTCGCGACCAAGACGCGCGTGAATCCCGACACGGTGTGGAACGGCAGCTTCCTGCCTGCGAAGGCGGAGCTGAACGTGCTGCCGCCGAAGAAATGACGAATGACGAGTGACGGATGACCCCGGGCCATTCGTCATCTGTCATTGACGCCGCGCCAGCGGCGAAGTCATCCGTCATTGCCATGTCACCCCAACCCTTCATCGACTTCAGCGACGTCTGGCTGGCCTACAACGATGAACTGCACGCCGCCGGGCAGTTCGCGGTCGAGGCCATCAACCTGCAGGTGGGCACGGGCGAGTTCATCGCCATCGTCGGGCCTTCGGGCTGCGGCAAGTCCACCTTCATGAAGCTGGCCACCGGCCTTCGCCCGCCTTCGCGCGGACGCATCCGCATCGACGGCCAGCCGGTCACCGGTCCGCTGAAGATCTCGGGCATGGCTTTCCAGGCGCCTTCGCTGCTGCCCTGGCGCACGACGGTGGACAACGTTCTGCTGCCGCTGGAGATCGTCGAGCCGTACCGCGGCCAGTTCAAGGCGAAGCGCGCCGAGTTCGAGGAGCGCGCCCGCGCGCTGCTGCGCAAGGTGGGCCTGGCGGGCTACGAAGACAAGTTCCCATGGCAGCTGTCGGGCGGCATGCAGCAGCGCGCCAGCATCTGCCGCGCGCTGATCCACGAACCCAAGATGCTGCTGCTGGACGAGCCGTTCGGCGCGCTGGACGCGTTCACGCGCGAAGAGCTGTGGTGCATCCTGCGCGACCTGTGGACCGAGCAGCGGTTCAACGTCATCCTGGTCACGCACGACCTGCGCGAGTCGGTGTTCCTGGCCGACACGGTGTACGTCATGAGCCGCAGCCCCGGCCGCTTCGTGGTGAAGAAGCACATCGACCTGCCGCGCCCGCGCGAGCTGGAGATTACCTACACCAAGGCGTTCACCGACATCGTGCTGGAACTGCGCGGTCACATCGGCGCCATGCGCAAATCCGGTTCGGAGATCGCGCAGTGAAACCGGACAAGCATTTCGAGCGCTGGGCGCCCGTGCTGCTGGCCGCGGTGTTCGTCGTCGTCTGGCAGGCCGGCGTGACGGCCTTCCAGGTGCCGGACTTCATCTTCCCCAGCCCGTGGCAGATCGCGCAGCAGTTCGCCGAGTTCAAGGGCCCGTTGCTCACGGCGGCGTGGAGCACGTTCTGGATGACGATGGTGGGCTTCGCCCTGTCCATCGCCGCCGGCGTGCTGCTCGGTTTCCTGATCGGGTCGTCGCGCCTGGCGTACGCGGCGGTGTATCCGCTGATGGTGGGCTTCAACGCCGTGCCCAAGGCGGCCATCGTGCCGATCCTGGTGGTGTGGTTCGGCATCGGCATCGGCCCCGGCATCCTCACCGCCTTCCTGATCTCGTTCTTCCCGATCATGGTGAACATCGCTACCGGCCTGGCCACGCTGGAACCGGAACTGGAAGACGTGCTGCGCGTGCTGGGCGCCAGGCGCTGGGACGTGCTGGTGAAGGTGGGCCTGCCGCGCGCCATGCCCTACTTCTACGGCTCGCTGAAGATCGCCATCACGCTGGCTTTCGTCGGCACGGTGCTGGCCGAGATGACGGCGGGCGACTCGGGCATCGGCAACCTGATCCAGACCGCGGGCAGCCAGCAGCGCATGCCGCTGGCTTTCGCCGGGCTGGTGGCCATCAGCGTGATGGCGATGGCGATGTACGAGGCTTTCAGCTGGATCGAGCGCCACACCACCGCATGGGCGCACCGCGGCTCGCAGGGACACTGAGGCGATGGCATGGCAAGCGCGGCTGCGGCTGGACGTGCGCCGCGAAGGCGCGCGCAGCGTCGCGCGCTTCGAGCACGAAGGCCCGCTGCGCATCCTGCAGACGCTCTACCCCGAGGGCGACACGATCTGCCACAACGTGCTGGTGCATCCGCCCAGCGGGCTGGTGGCCGGCGACGAACTGGACGTGCAGGTGAACGTGGGCGCCGGTGCGCACGGGTTGCTCACCACGCCGGGCGCATCTCGCTTCTACCGCTCCGAAGGGCCTGCGGCCACGCAGCGCACGCGCATCGAACTGGCGGAAGGCGCGCGATTCGAATGGCTGCCGCTGGAAGCCATCTGCTACAGCGGCGCGAACGCGCGCAACGGGCTTCACCTCCAACTCACGGCCGGCGCGGAGTGCCTGGGATGGGACGTCGCGGCGCTCGGCCTGCCCGCGGCGGGCCAGCCTTTCGCGAGCGGCAGCCTGCTGCAGCAGCTTTCGCTGAACGACCGCTGGCTGGACCGCGGCCTGATCGAGGCCGCGAACCGGCGCCTGATGGACGGCCCGCTCGGCCTTGCCGGCCACCGCTGCCTGGCGACGCTGTTCTTCGCCGCCGGCTCGGCATTGACGCGCGACAGGCGTGAGCAGGCCTTGTCCATCGCACGAGAGATCATCGAAGCCCATCCGCTCGCGGCACAGTCAGGCGCCACCTGCCCCTGCGATGAGATGGTGGTGGTGCGCGTGCTGGCGCCCCTCGTCGAGCCTGCAATGGGCCTGCTGCAAGCCATCCGTGCCGCCTGGCGGCCGCTGCTGTGGCGCTTGGCCCCCACGCGGCCCCGGCTGTGGTCCATGTAAGCCCGCAGGCACCTGCTTGCCAGCGCGCTCCTACGGCCTGCGCGGCAGCGTTCTGCCGCGCATCGGGTGCTTCCTCCGGCAGGCCCCGGGCGAGCCGGAACCTAGAGTGACGGCATTGCAGAAACGCAAGGAGATCCGCATGAAAGCCAAACTGTCCCCGCGCCAAAGCCGGAGCCTGGTGTCTTTCGCTGCCGCGTCCCTGCTGGCCGTGACCGCCGCCACTGCCCAGGTGGCCACCGGCTCGCCGGGCTCCACCGGCATCGATGCCACCGGCAACTACCAGTCCGAAGTCCAGGCCTGCCGCAGCGGCCAGACCCAGGAGAGCATCGACACCTGCCTGCGCGAGGCGCGCAACGCCCGCGCCGACAAGCAGCGCGGCACCCTCGACAAGGACGGCACGCAGTACCAGGCCAACGCCCGCGCCCGCTGCCAGCCGCTGTCGGGCGAGGACAAGGCCGCGTGCGAGGCCCGCGTGATGGGCTACGGCACCGTGAGCGGCAGCGTCGCTTCGGGCGGTGTGCTGCGCGAGGTCGAGACGGTGGTCATGCCGCCCGGCCAGAGCGAAGTCACGATCGAGCCCAAGACGTCCGACCCGGTGCTGCTGGTGCCGTCGCCGTCGCAACCCTCGCAGCTGCAGCCCATGCAGCCGATGCGGCCGGCGCAATAGCGCAACGGCTCCAGGCGGGAACGAAAGTTCATCCGCGCTCGCCTCGATCCGCGCAACGGCGCGAGTCGAGGCGACGTCCTACAGCGGCCCCTCCTCCCTTCGCTAGCCTTGGAGCGTTTGCGCGCGGCACTTCTGCCGCGTGCGCGGCCCCCAGAGGCCTGCACGGAGATTTCGCATGAAGGACCAGGCGCCCGTACCGGAACCGGGCAACAAGGAAGAGCCGAAGGCGCGGCACGGCTACCGCAACGAAGTGAACTGGGAAGGCGGCTCCGGCCGGCAGGCCGAGCCGCCGATGGGCCACGCCCGCGTCACGGGCCGGCAGCCCTATTCCAACCAGGGCTCGAAGGAAACGCCCGGCACCGCCTCGGCCGGCGAAGTGCCCGAAGGCAACCGCGGCGAGCAGTCCGGCAACTCGCTGGAACAGCTGGAAAAAGCGAAGACCCGGCCCTGAGCCGGGACCGGGTCTTCGCTTCATCCGCGGCGAACCGCGGCCTGCGCGTCAGATCACGTGAAAGAGCAGCAGCAGAACGATGACCGTCAGCGGGACGCCCAGAAGCCAGAGGATGACAGGCATTTGAATCTCCTTGGAGAGTTGTTCGATGCCCCCAAGGTAACGCGCTGCCGCGGGCAGCACGGTCGGGCGGGCGCGTAAGACGAGGTCAGCGGCGGACGACGCGGCTGTCGTCAGATGGCGACCAGCTGCCGGACGCCGTCGGCTTCCATGGCCTTGCCTTCACCGCGCGCGATGACTTCGCCGCGCTCCATCACCACGTAGCGGTCGGCCAGTTCGCGCGCGAAGTCGTAGTACTGCTCCACCAGCACGATGGCCATGTCGCCGCGGTCGGCCAGCATGCGAATGACCCGCCCGATGTCCTTGATGATGCTGGGCTGAATGCCTTCGGTGGGCTCGTCCAGCACCAGCAGCTTCGGGCCGGCCGCCAGCGCGCGCGCGATGGCCAGTTGTTGCTGCTGGCCGCCGGAAAGGTCGCCGCCGCGGCGGTTCAGCATCTGCTTGAGCACCGGGAACAGCTCGAACAGCTCCGGTGGAATGGCCGTGCCGGCGGACCGGTAGGCCAGGCCCATGCGCAGGTTCTCTTCCACCGTCAGCCGCGCGAAGATTTCGCGCCCCTGCGGCACGAAGCCGATGCCGGCGCGCGCGCGCTGGTACGGCGTCCACGACTGGATCGGCTGGCCGGCCAGTTCGATGCTGCCGGACTTGACGGGCACCAGCCCCATCAGCGACTTCAGCAGCGTGGTCTTGCCCACGCCGTTGCGGCCCAGGACCACAGTGACCTGTCCGGCCGTAGCTTCGAGGCTGACGTCCCGCAGGATGTGCGAGCCGCCGTAGTACTGGTTGATGTTCTTGACGGTCAGCATTTGGAAGCGGGAGCGGACTCCCTTACGCAGAGATCGCAGAGGTTTCGCAGAGGACGCGGAGACAAAAGAAGAAAGGGAATCATCGGATTTCCTCTGCGATCTCTGCGAAACCTCCGCGTCCTCTGCGTAAGGGAGTCCGCATTCATCGCCCCAGATACACCTCGATCACCCGCTCGTCGTTCTGCACGGCGTCCAGCGGCCCTTCGGCGAGCACGGAGCCTTCGTGCAGCACGGTGACCTTGGTGCCGTCTGAGATGGTCTTGATGAAGCCCATGTCGTGTTCCACCACCATCAGCGAGTGCTGGTCCTTCAGCGACAGGAACAGTTCGGCGGTGCGTTCGGTTTCGTCGTCGGTCATGCCGGCCACCGGTTCGTCCAGCAGCAGCAGCTTGGGGTCCTGCATCAGCAGCATGCCGATCTCCAGCCACTGCTTCTGGCCGTGGCTCAGCGTGCCGGCCAGGCGGTTGACGGCGGCTTGCAGGTGGATGGTGCGCAGCACGTGCGCCAGCCGGTCGGATTGCGCGGAGTCCAGCTTGTGGAACACCGACGCGCCCACGCCCTTGTCGGTCTTGAGCGCCAGCTCCAGGTTCTCGAACACGGTGAGCTGCTCGAACACCGTGGGCTTCTGGAACTTGCGCCCGATGCCCAGCTGCGCGATCTGCGCCTCCTTGTAGCGCAGCAGGTCGATGGTGCTGCCGAAGAACACGGTGCCGCTGTCGGGCCGCGTCTTGCCGGTGATGATGTCCATCATCGTCGTCTTGCCGGCGCCGTTGGGGCCGATGACGCAGCGCAGCTCGCCCGGTGCGATGTCCAGCGACAGCCGGTTGATCGCTCTGAAGCCGTCGAAGCTGACGCTGACGTCTTCCAGGTACAGGATGCGGCCGTGGCTGGTGTCCACGTCGCCCGCGTGCACCGGGCGGGCGAAACCGGCGGCGCGCCCGCCGGATTCGGTCTTGCCGGAGGCCGCTGCCGCCTTAGCGGTCTCAGCGCGCCGCGCCCCCGCCTCCATCAGGTCGGGCGTCATCGCGCGGCCCTCCGTTGCCACACCCTCTTCGCCAGCCCGGCGATGCCGTCGGGCAGGAACAGCGTCACCACGATGAACAGCGCGCCCAGGAAGTACAGCCAGACCTCCGGCGCGCTCACCGTCAGCCAGCTCTTGGCGCCGTTGACGAGGAAGGCGCCGGCGATGGGACCGACCAGCGTGCCGCGGCCGCCCACCGCCGCCCACACCGCGATCTCGATGGAATTGGCCGGGCTCATCTCGCCCGGGTTGATGATGCCCACCTGCGGCACGTACAGCGCGCCCGCCACGCCGCACATCACGGCCGACAGCGTCCAGATCGCGAGCTTGAAGCCCACGGGGTTGTAGCCGGAAAACATCACGCGCGATTCCGCGTCGCGGATGGCCTGCAGCACGCGGCCGAACTTGGCGCTCACCAGCCAGCGCGCCAGCAGGAAGAACGCCAGCAGCGTGCAGCCCGTGATGACGAACAGCGTCATGCGCATGCCCGGCGTCTGCAGCGGGATGCCCAGGATGCGCTTGAAGTCGGTGAAGCCGTTGTTGCCGCCGAAACCGGTCTCGTTGCGGAAGAACAGCAGCATCGCCGCGTAGGTCAGGGCCTGGGTGATGATGGAGAAGTACACGCCCTTGATGCGCGAGCGAAAAGCGAAGTAGCCAAAAACGAAAGCGACCACGCCCGGCACCGCGACGATGAACAGACAGGTGGCGACGAAACTGTCCGAGAAGGTCCAGTGCCAGGGCAGCGTCTTCCAGTCCAGGAACACCATGAAGTCCGGCAGGTCGCTCTTGTAGTTGCCGTCGCGGCCGATCTGGCGCATGAGGTACATGCCCATCGCGTAGCCGCCCAGCGCGAAGAACAGCCCGTGGCCCAGCGACAGGATGCCGGTGTAGCCCCAGATCAGGTCCATCGCCAGCGCGCAGATGGCGTAGCACATGATGCGCGCCGTCAGCGCGACGGCGTAGTCGCCTATGTGCAGCGCGCTGCCTTCGGGGACGACGAGGTTGAGCAGCGGCGCGACGGCGCAGACGAGGGCCAGGGCGACGAGGAAGGCGGTCCAGCCTTTCAGCGTGAGCAGCGGCTTGGAAGCCGGGAGCTGAACTCCCTCTCCCGCTTGCGGGAGAGGGTTGGGGTGAGGGCTCTGCGCGCCCGCCCCACCCTCACCCCCCGCCTTCTCCCGCTCGCGGGAGAGGGCGCCATCCGCGGCAGTGCCACTTTCCATCACCGCGCTCATGCCTCCGCACTCCTTCCCTTGACCGCGAACAGCCCTTGCGGCCTTTTCTGGATGAACACCACGATCAGCACCAGCACGGCGATCTTGGCCAGCACGGCGCCGGCCCAGCCTTCGATGAACTTGTTGAGAATGCCCAGCCCCAGTGCCGCGTAGACGGTGCCGGCCAGCTGGCCCACGCCGCCCAGCACCACCACCATGAACGCGTCGACGATGTAGGCCTGTCCCAGGTCGGGCCCGACGTTGCCGATCTGGCTGAGCGCGCAACCGGCCAGCCCCGCGATGCCGGAACCGAGTGCGAACGCATACGTGTCCACGCGCGCCGTGTTCACGCCCATGCAGGAAGCGATGGGCCGGTTCTGCGTGACGCCGCGCACGAACAGGCCCAGTCGGGTCTTCGCGATCAGGAAGGCCATGCCGCCCAGCACCGCGAACGCGAAGCCGACGATGACGATGCGGTTCCAGGGCAGTTGCAGGTTGTCCAGCACGGCCACGCCGCCGCTCATCCAGCTGGGGTTCTCCACGCCGACGTTCTGCGCGCCGAAGATCGTGCGCACCAGTTGCATCAGTGCCAGCGAAATGCCCCAGGTGGCCAGCAGCGTCTCCAGCGGACGGCCGTAGAGGAAGCGGATGATGCCGCGCTCCAGCACCGCGCCCACGAAAGCCGAAGCCGCGAAAGCCACCGGCACCGCCGCCACCAGGTACCAGTCGAACGCGCCGGGCAGGTACTTGCGGAAGACGCCCTGCACGACGTACGTGGCGTAGGCGCCGATCATCATCAGCTCGCCGTGCGCCATGTTGATCACACCCATCAGCCCGTAGGTGATGGCCAGGCCCAGCGCCACGAGCAGCAGGATGGACCCCAGGCTCACGCCGGAGAAGATGGCGCCGAGGCGATCGCCCCAGGCCAGGCGCGATTCCACCTGCCGCAGCGACAGCTGCAGCGCGGCCTTCACGTCGGCTTCCGGCTCGCTGCCCAGGCGGTCGATCAGCAGCGTCTTGGTGGCGGCGTTGCGGCTGCCGGCCAGCAGCTGCGCCGCTTCCAGCCGCCGGGCCTTGTCGCTGCTGCCCAGCAGCGCCGCGGCGCGCACCAGGCCCAGCTGCTCCTTGATGCCGGCGTTCTGCTCCCCGGCGAAAGCCTTCTCGATCATCGGCAGCCTGGACTCATCGGGCTCTTTCTGCAGCGCCGCCACGGCTTCGCGGCGCAATTTCGCGTCGGTGGAGAACAGCTTCAGTGAGGCGAGCGCGCTGTCGATCTCGCCGCGCATGCGGTTGTTGGTGACCACGTCTTCTGCATCAGTAGGCAGTTCGGCGGCCTGGCCGGTGACGGGGTCGATGCCCTTGCCGTCCTGGACGATGAACACCTTGCCGCCGCCGGCCTTCACCGCGTCGTCGCCAAGCGCCTGGAGAAACGCGGCGGTCTTGTCGTCGGCGGTGGTCACCGCCTTGTTCAGCGCCTCGATGCGGGCATCGGTCTCGCCGAGGGCGATGGCCTTGGCTTCATCGGCGGTCAAGGCATGCGCGTGGACGCAGGCCGCCGCGGCCAGGAGGAATAGAAGTCTCTTCATGCAGGAACCTGTGGGATGAGCGGCACGCCGCTCATTGCGCAGACACCTCTGGTGTCGTCACCGAGCGTCATCCCCGCGGAGGCGGGGATCCATGGCGTCCGCCTTCGCGGACTGTTGAACACGGAAGCCATGGATTCCCGCCTTCGCGGGAATGACGCCAGGAACGGGGCGGCGTCAGACCTTCGACTTGCCGTCCGGCTCGTCCTTCTTCTTGTCGTTGCCTTCGATGTAGGGCGACCACGGCTTGGCCTTCACCGGGCCCGGCGTCTTCCACACCACGTTGAACTGGCCATCCGCCTTCACTTCGCCGATGAACACGGGCTTGTGCAGGTGGTGGTTCTTCTCGTCCATCTTGGCCGTGAAGCCGGACGGCGCCTTGAAGGTCTGGCCGCCCATCGCGGCGATGACCTTGTCCACGTCGGTGGACTTGGCCTTCTCGACCGCCTGCTTCCACATGTGGATGCCGATGTAGGTGGCTTCCATCGGGTCGTTGGTCAGCGGCTTGTCCTTGTGGCCGGCGATGTTCCTGGCCTTGGCGTACGCGGCCCACTTCTTGGTGAACTCGTCGTTGGCCGGGTTCTTCAGCGACATGAAGTAGTTCCAGGCGGCCAGGTGGCCCACCAGCGGCTTGGTATCGACGCCGCGCAGCTCCTCTTCACCGACGGAGAAGGCGACCACCGGCACGTCCTTGGCCTTCAGGCCGGCGTTGCCCAGTTCCTTGTAGAACGGCACGTTGGAGTCGCCGTTGATGGTGGAGATGACCGCGGTCTTGCCGCCGGCCGAGAACTTCTTGATGTCGGCGACGATGGTCTGGTAGTCGCTGTGGCCGAAGGGGGTGTACTTCTCGTCGATGTCGCTGTCCTTCACGCCCTTGGATTTCAGGAAGGCGCGCAGGATCTTGTTGGTGGTGCGGGGGTACACGTAGTCGGTGCCCAGCAGCACGAAGCGCTTGGCGCCGCCGCCTTCCTTGGACATCAGGTATTCGACGGCGGGGATGGCCTGCTGGTTGGGCGCGGCGCCCGTGTAGAACACGTTCTTGGACAGCTCCTCGCCTTCGTACTGCACCGGGTAGAACAGCAGGCCGTTGAGTTCCTCCACCACCGGCAGCACCGACTTGCGCGACACGCTGGTCCAGCAGCCGAAGATGACCGCGACCTTGTCCTGGGTCAGCAGCTGCTTGGTCTTCTCGGCGAACAGCGGCCAGTTGGACGCCGGGTCCACCACCACGGGCTCCAGCTTCTTGCCCATCACGCCGCCCTTGGCGTTGATCTCCTCGATGGCCATCAGGACGGTGTCCTTCAGCACGGTCTCGGAAATGGCCATCGTGCCCGACAGGCTGTGCAGTACGCCCACCTTGATGGTGTCGCCGGACTGCGCCAGCACGGGGAATGAAGAGGCCGCGCCGGCCAGGGCCACGGCGGCGGTCAGCGCCTTGAGGGTGAATCGTCTTTGCATTGCTGCGCTCCGAAAAGGATTGGGAAGAACCACGAAGGAAACGGTTGCCGCCGGGGCCGCTGCGCGGTGGATTCCGATGGACGAGTTCATTCTGGGCAGCGGCCGAGGCAGCGTGAATACGCCGCATGGCGTACGGCCGGGGCGGGAAACCGCCCTGTTCCTACAGCGCGCGCGGGGCGTGCCGGCCAAGATCGGCACAGCCCAACGAAGGAAGGACCCATGGAACGCAGCAGCATGTTCAGCCGGATGTCGCCCAGCATCACCAACATGATCCGCATGGACCACACGCACGTGGTCGCGGCCTTCCACCAGTACCAGGTGGACACGCCGCCGCGCGTGAAGAAGGGCCTGGCCGACAACATCTGCCTGGCGCTGGAAGTGCACGCGCAGCTGGAAGAGGAAATCTTCTACCCCGCGCTGCGCGAGGTGTCGCCCGACGAGTTCACCGAGAAGGCGCAGCCCGAGCACGACCGCATGCGCGAGCTCATCGCGCAGCTGCGCGCGCTGCAGTCCACCGACCCGGCTTTCGACAACACGCTGTTCGAGCTGATGCAGGCCGTGCTGCACCACGTGGCCGACGAAGAGACGCAGCTGCTGCCGAAGGCGGAGCGGCTGCTCTCCGGCCAGCTGTCGGAAATGGGCGCGCACATGACCAGGCGCCGCATGCAGCTGGTGGGCCCGCGCACGGGCGAACTGGCCGGCGGCATGGCGCGCGCGATGAGCACGGGCACGGTGCTGGCGGCGGCGGGTGCGCTGGCGGCGGCGGGTGGGTTGTTGCTGGCGAGCAGGTCGCATCCGAATGCACGCGGGCGGTGGGTGAACCCAGCGAAGTGGGGGCACTGATTCCGTCATCCCCGCGGAGGCGGGAATCCATGGCTTCCGCTTTCGCGTCGCCTGTGCGTCGCACTGCATCCCCGCCTGCGCGGGGATGACGCTGCCGGTCGCCGCGGGACTATTCCCCAAAGCTCGGATGCAACTGCCGGATCCGGTTCATCGCCATGCCGGCGGCCGCCGTCCTCGTCTCCACCCCCAGCTTCGCCAGGATGCGCTCCAAGTGCTTCTTCACCGTCGCCGGGCTCGCCCCCAGGATGTCCGCGATGTCGCGGTTGATCTTCCCCTTCACCACCCAGTAGAGCACCTCGGCTTCGCGCGCGGTGAGCTTGAAAGCCAGGCTCATCGATTCGATCACCGCGGCGTCCGACACCTCGCGCATCACGATCAGCCAGTCGCCGCCCTCCTCGTCCTGCCCGATCTGCTGGTGCAGCCGGAACGACAGGCGGCGCGCACCAAGTTCCGCGGTCAGGCGCGGCGGCTCCACGCGCTGCATCGCGTCGGCCTGGTGGCGCCGCAGCCACTCCACGATGGACGCAGGCGCCATCGAGCCCACGGTGCCGTAGTACGCCGCCAGCAGCTCCCTCGCCAGCGGCGTCTGCCACAGCAGGCGCCCGTCGCCCACCCGCACCGCGATGCTGGCGTAGCCGAAAGCGTCCAGCGCATTGCGGGTCTGCCGCGCCTGCCGCGCGCCCTGCATGTGCACGTTCATGCGCGCCAGCACTTCCTTGGGCTTGATGGGCTTGGTGACGTAGTCCACGCCGCCCGCGTCCAGCGCGGCCACCAGATGCTCGGTCTCGGTGAGGCCGGTCATGAAGATGATCGGGATGTGTGCCGTGCGCGGCGCGGCTTTCAGCCGTCGCGCGACTTCGAAGCCGTCCATGCCGGGCATCATCGCGTCGAGCAGCACGATGTCGGGCAGCGCCTGCTCGGCGCGCGCGATCGCGGCGGCGCCGCTGGTGGCCACCAGCACCGTGTAGCCCGACTCGTCCAGCGCGTCGTGCAGCACGGCCAGGTTGTCCGGGACGTCGTCCACGACCAGCACCACGTCGCTGTTGGCGCGGTCGAGCGCGGGATGCAGCGCCGCGGTCATGGCAGCGCCTCCCCGCCCGCCGCGGCGAGCTGGCGGCCCAGTGCCTCGAACTGGAAGGCCTGCGCCAGCTGGCGCGCAGCCTGGCAGAAAGCGGCGGCCTGCGGCTGCGCCGCCTCGATCTCGTCCAGCTTGTTCAGCACGCCGCGCGGGTAGCCCAGCTGCACCAGCTGCGCCAGCGCGGCGAGCGAAGCGTCGTCCGGTCGGGAGAGCGGAGCAGCGGCGGGTGCCGGCGCTGGTGCCGGCATGGGCTGATCCCCGAAAGTCCACGTGAGTCCCAATGCCCGCTGCAGCCAATCCAGCAGCTCCGCATGCCGCACCGGCTTGACGATGAAGTCTTCCGGCCGCACGCCGACGCCGTTGTCCAGGCCCTTGTCGAAGGCGTTGGCGGACACGATGGCCGCGCGCGCACGGAACCCCGGCAGGCGCTGTGCGCGGCGCAGCGTTTCCCAGCCGTCGATGCCGGGCATGGCCAGGTCCACCAGCATCGCGTCGGGGTCGCAGCCGGCGGCCAGCAGGTCGAGCGCGTCGTGGCCGCTGGCGGCGGTGCGCAGCTCGAAGCCCAGCGGCTGCAACAGCTGCACCAGCAGTTCGCGGTCGGGCTCTTCGTTGTCCACCACCAGCAGGCGGCGGCGCGCGCCTGCGTAGCCGCGCGGGCGCAGCGGTTGCGCCGCGGCGCGCGGCGCGTGCACCTGCGGCAGGAACAGGCGCACGCGGAAAGCAGAGCCCGCGCCCGGTTCGCTCCGCACGGACAGCTCACCGCCCATCAGGTTGGTGAGCATCTTGGCGATGGTCAGGCCCAGGCCGGCGCCGGGCGCGGCTTGCGTGGCGCCTTCGCCGCGCGCGAACGGCTCGAACACCTGCGCGATCTCCTGCGGCGACATGCCGGGCCCGGTGTCCGCCACTTCCAGGTGCGCCATCTCGCGCGCGTAGCGCACCCGCAGCGTCACGCGGCCTTCCGCGGTGAACTTCACGGCGTTGCCCAGCAGGTTGATCAGGATCTGCCGCACGCGCTTTTCGTCCGCGCGCACGGTGTCGGGGATGATGCCTTCCACGTCGAAGCGGAAGCCCAGGCCCTTGCCCGCGGCCTGCAGCTCGAACAGGCCGGCCATCTCGTGCACGCAGTCGGCGAACTGCATGGGTTTCAGGTTGAGCGTGAGCTTGCCCGCCTCGATGCGCGCGATGTCCAGCGTGCCTTCGATCAGCGACAGCAGGTGCTCGCCGCCGCGCCGGATGACGTTGACGGCCTGCTTGCGGTGCGGCGGCAGCGTGGCGTCTTCGCCCATCAGTTGCGCGTAGCCCAGGATGGAGTTCAGCGGCGTGCGCAGCTCGTGGCTGATGGCGCTGATGTAGCGGCTCTTGGCCTGGTTGGCCTGTTCGGCGGACCGCTTGGCTTCCTGCAGCGCCTGGTCGGTCTGCCGGTGCGACTCGATCTCGTGCATCAGCAGGTGGGTCTGGCGGTTGGATTCTTCCTGCGCCACCTGCCGGCTCTTGTGCGCCAGCACCAGCCACCAGCAGACGATGCCGGCCACCACCAGCAGCGCGAAGTAGGCCTTCAGGAAACCCGCGCGCAACGCGTCCCGCGCGATGCGTGCGGGCGCATCCGCCATCGCATCCAGCGCGCGCAGTTCCTGGTGGTACAGCAGTGCGAACACCGCGGCGAGCAGCGGCACCACCACCGACATCAGCAGCAGGAAGTGGCCGAGGCCCGTGTCCAGGTAAGGCCAGATGCGTTGGGGCAGCACGGCGCGCAGCGCGGATGACCACTGCGTGGCCAGGCGCGCCTGCGGCTTGCACGCATCGCCGCAGCGCGCGTCCAGCGTGCAGCACAGCGAACAGATGTGGCCTTGGTACGCGGGGCAGTGCGCCATGTCGGGCGCTTCGTACTCCTGCTCGCACACCACGCAGCGGCGCAGCGCGCCGGACGCTTCCGGCCCCGGCTCCTGCGGCCGCGCGAGGTAGTAGCGGCCTTTGGTGAGCCACGCGATGGCCGGCGTGGCGATGAACGCGACACCCATCGCCACCAGCGCGGAAAACGCCTGCGCCGTCGCGCCGAAAGCGCCCAGGTAAGCGGCGATGGATAGCACGGATGCCAGCGCCATCGAACCCACGCCCACCGGGTTCACGTCGTACAGGTAGGCGCGCTTGAACTCGATGCCCCTGGGCGACAGGCCCAGGGGCTTGTTCACCACCAGGTCGGCCACCACCGCCATGATCCAGGCGATGGCGATGTTGGAGTACAGCCCCAGCACGTCGCCCAGCGCCTGGAACACGTTCATCTCCATCAGCATGAAGGCGATGAGCGTGTTGAACACCACCCACACCACGCGGCCCGGGTGGCTGTGGGTGACGCGCGAGAAGAAGTTGGACCACGCCAGCGAACCCGCGTACGCGTTGGTGACGTTGATCTTCAGCTGCGAGATGACGACGAACACCGCGGTGGCCGCCACCGCCCAGCCGAACTTCGGGAACACGTACTCGTAGGCCGCCAGGTACATCTGGTTCGGGTCCACCGCGCGGTCGGCCGGCACCATGTGGCTGATGGCCAGCCAAGCGAGCAGCGCGCCGCCCAGCATCTTCACCACGCCCAGCCCCACCCACCCCGGACCGCCGGCCAGCACGCCCACCCACCACACCGCGCGGCGGCCAGGTTGCGGCGGCGGCATGAAGCGCAGGTAGTCGGCCTGCTCGCCCATCTGCGTGATGAGCGCCACGCCCACGGTCAACGCCGCACCGAAACCGTGCAGGTCGAACCCTGCGGTGCCGCTCTTTTCACCCGCGTAGTGCACGACACCGGAGAACGCACCAGGATCGCGCGCGAGCACGTAAACGAAGGGCACGACCAGCATCACCAGCCACACCGGTTGCGTCCACGCCTGCAGCCGGCTGATGGCGGACACGCCGTGCGTGACCAGCGGAATGACCACCAGCGCGCAGATCAGGTAACCCCAGGTGGGCGGGATGTTCAGCGCCAGTTCCAGCGCGTACGCCATCACCGCCGCTTCCAGCGCGAAGAAGATGAAGGTGAACGACGCGTAGATCAGCGAGGTGATGGTGGAGCCGATGTAGCCGAAGCCGGCGCCGCGCGTGAGCAGGTCCATGTCCACGCCGTGGCGCGCCGCGTAGATGCTGACGGGCAGGCCGGCCAGGAAGATGACCAGGCCGGTGGCGACGATGGCCCAGAACGCGTTGAGGAAGCCGTACTGCACCAGCAGCGTGGCCCCCACCGCTTCCAGGATCAGGAACGAGGCCGCGCCGAAAGCGGTGTTGGCGACGCGGAAAGGCGACCACTTGCGAAAGCGCTGCGGCGTGTAGCGCAGCGCGTAGTCTTCCATGGTTTCGCGCGCGACCCAGGCGTTGTAGTCGCGGCGCACCTTCACCACCCGCTGGGGCGGATCGGCCGGCAGGATGGGGATGACCTCGCTCACACCGGACCAGTGCATCTTCCGTGCCGGGCACGGCCCTTGCACTAACATGGTCCGCACCATGGAACTGACACCCCGCGAGAAGGACAAGCTGCTGGTCTTCACCGCTGCCCTGCTGGCCGAGCGCCGCAAGGCCCGCGGGCTGAAGCTCAACTACCCCGAGGCGGTGGCGCTGATCACCGCGGCCGTGATGGAAGGCGCGCGCGACGGCAGGACCGTGGCGCAGCTGATGTCCGAAGGCCGCGCGGTGCTCACGCGCGAAGACGTGATGGAAGGCGTGCCCGAGATGCTGCCCGACATCCAGGTGGAAGCCACCTTTCCCGACGGCACCAAGCTCGTGACCGTGCACCAGCCCATCGTCTGAACGACCACCACCAAGGAGACCGACATGCGCAAAGTCATCGCCGCGGCCGCCACGCTGGCCGCCCTGCCCGCCCTGGCCCACGAAGGGCACGGCCTGATGGGTCCGCACTGGCACGCCACCGACACCTTCGGCCTGCTGCTGGTCGGGGGCCTGGCCGCGCTGGTGGTGTGGTTCTCGCGCGGAGGCGAGTGAGATGGCGCTGGTGCCCGGCGAACTGATCACCGGCGAGGGCGATCATGTCCTCAACCCGGGCCGGCGCACGCTCACGGTGGTGGTGAAGAACACCGCCGACCGGCCGATCCAGGTGGGATCGCACTACCACTTCGCGGAAACCAACGGCGCGCTCGACTTCGACCGCGCGGCCGCGCACGGCATGCGGCTGAACATCGCTTCGGGCACCGCGGTGCGTTTCGAGCCGGGGCAGCAGCGCACGGTGGAACTGGTGGATTTCGCCGGCGAGCGGGCCGTGTACGGCTTCCGCGCGCAGGTTCAAGGAAAGCTCTGACATGGCAACCATCGGCCGCCGGGCCTACGCGGAGATGTTCGGCCCCACCACGGGCGACCGGGTGCGCCTGGCCGACACCGACCTGGTGATCGAGGTCGAGGACGACCACACGCTGCGCGCCGGCGGCTACGGCGAGGAAGTGAAGTTCGGCGGCGGCAAGACCATCCGCGACGGCATGGCGCAGTCGCAGCGCACCAATGCGCAAGGCGCCGTCGACTGCGTGCTGACCAACGCGCTGATCGTCGACCACTGGGGCATCGTCAAGGCCGACATCGGCCTGAAGGACGGCCGCATCGCCGCCATCGGCAAGGCCGGCAACCCCGACACGCAACCGGGCGTGGACATCGTCATCGGCCCGGGCACCGAAGTGATCAGCTGCGAAGGCGCCATCGTCACCGCGGGCGGCATCGACAGCCACATCCACTTCATCTGCCCGCAGCAGATCGAGGAAGCGCTGGCCTCGGGCATCACCACCATGCTGGGCGGCGGCACCGGGCCGGCCACCGGCACCTTCGCCACCACCTGCACGCCGGGGCCCTGGAACATCCAGCGCATGCTGCAGGCGGCCGACGCCTTCCCGATGAACCTGGGCTTCCTGGGCAAAGGCAACGCCAGCCAGCACGCGCCGCTGCGCGAGCAGATCGACGCCGGCGTCATCGGCCTGAAGCTGCACGAAGACTGGGGCACCACGCCCAGCGCCATCGACACCTGCCTGGACGTGGCGGACGAGACCGACACGCAAGTGGCCATCCACAGCGACACGCTCAACGAGTCGGGCTTCGTGGAGAACACCATCGCGGCGACCAGGGGCCGCAGCCTGTGCGCCTTCCACACCGAAGGCGCGGGCGGCGGCCACGCGCCGGACATCCTGCGCGTGGTGGGCGAGGCCAACTTCCTGCCGTCGTCGACCAACCCGACGATGCCGTACACGGTGAACACGCTGGACGAACACGTGGACATGCTGATGGTTTGCCACCATCTCGACCCGGCCATCGCCGAAGACCTGGCTTTCGCCGAGAGCCGCATCCGCAAGGAAACCATCGCGGCCGAGGACATCCTGCACGACCTGGGCGCCATCAGCATGATGTCCAGCGACTCGCAGGCGATGGGACGCGTGGGCGAGGTGATCCTGCGCACGTGGCAGACGGCGCACAAGATGAAGGTGCAGCGGGGGTGGCTGGCTCCCGGCCCTCACCCCCAACCCCTCTCCCAGAGGGAGAGGGGAGCGCACGGTCCTGCTGCGCAGGAAAGCAGCAGGAATGACAACTATCGGGCGAAGCGCTACATCGCCAAGTACACGATCAACCCCGCCATCGCGCACGGCATCAGCCACGAGGTGGGCAGCATCGAACCGGGCAAGTGGGCCGACCTGGTGATCTGGAAGCCGCAGTTCTTCGGCATCAAGCCCTTCCTCATCCTCAAGGGCGGCAGCATCGCGATGGCGGCGATGGGCGACCCCAACGCTTCCATCCCCACGCCTCAGCCGGTGCACTACCGGCCGATGTTCGGTTCGTTCGGTGGCGCCATCGCCAAAGGCTCGCTCACGTTCGTCAGCAGGGCCGCGCGGCAGAACGACGTGGGCCGCAAGTACGGCTTGGCCAAGCAGCTGTCGGCCGTGCAGTCGATTCGCCAGGTGCGCAAGCACCACCTCGTGCACAACGACCACGTGCCGAAGATGGAGATCGACCCGCAGACCTATGCGGTGCGCGCCGATGGCCAGCTGCTGACCTGCGAGCCGGCGCGCGTGCTGCCGATGGCGCAGCGATACTTCCTCTTCTGATGATCACCGTATCCAAATGCCTGCCCGCCGGGCAGGGACTGGCACCCGCGCTGGTGCGCCGCGCCGCCACCGTCGAGCTCGATTGGGACGTGCGCCAGAAGAGCCGCTTCGAGGCCACCGATTCGCAGGGCCGGCAGCTCGGCGTGTTCCTGCCGCGCGGCACGGCCGTGCGCGGCGGCGACGTGCTGGTGGCCGAAGATGGATCGCTCGTCCGCGTGGTGGCCGCGCCGCAACCGGTGCTGAAGGTCACGCACTGCGGCGAACACGGCACGCCGTTCGACCTGCTGCGCGCGGCGTATCACCTGGGCAACCGCCATGTGGCGCTGGAGCTCAAGCCGGACCACCTGAAGCTGGAGCCGGACCACGTGCTGGCGGACATGCTGCGCAACATGCACCTGATCGTGAACGAGGTGAGCGAACCGTTCGAGCCGGAAGGTGGCGCGTACGGTTCGCAGGGCGCTTCGCACGGGCATGCGCATGGCCACGACCACTCGCACGACCACTCGCACGACCACTCGCACGATCACGATCACGGCCATGACCACGGCCACTCGCACTGACGCGGCGCTGCTGCGGCTGATCTGGCTGGCTTCGCCCGCGCTGCCGGTCGGCGGGTTCTCGTACTCCGAAGGACTGGAAGCGGCGGTGGATGCGGGCCTGGTGCGCGACGAAGCCACGGCGGGCGACTGGCTCGTCGAGCAGCTGCACCTGGCGCAAGCCGAAGCCGATCTCTCCATCGTGCCCGCCGCCGTGCAGGCCTGGCGCACCGACGACCTGGCGCGCGTGCGCGAACTCGACGCCTGGGTGCGCCGCACGCGCGAGACGGCGGAACTGCGGCTGCAGTCGGAGCAGATGGGCCGCTCGATGGGCGAGTGGGAGCGCTCGCTGGCGCCCGCGCCGGACGAGCGCGCAGCCTGGACCTACCCCGTGGCTTTCGCGCACGCCGCCGCACCGACGGAAGCCGCGCCGCGCGATGTCGCGATGGCGTACGCGTTCGGCTGGGCCGAGAACATGATGCAGGCCGCGATCAAGGCCGTGCCGCTCGGGCAGGGCGCGGGCCAGCGCATCCTGCTTCGATTGGCGAACGACATCCCCGCCGCCGCCGACCACGCATGCGCTCTCGATGACGGGCAGCGGCAAGCCTTCACCCCGATGCTGGCCATCCTCTCGGCCCGCCACGAAACCCAGTACTCGCGCCTGTTCCGATCATGACCGCCACCGCCCTGCACCACGTCCCGAATCGCACCAAGAAACTGCCGCCCCTGCGCGTGGGCATCGGCGGGCCCGTCGGCTCGGGCAAGACCACCCTGCTGGAGATGCTGTGCAAGGCCATGCGCGAGCGCTGGGACCTGGTGGCCATCACCAACGACATCTACACCAAGGAAGACCAGCGGCTGCTCACCGTCAGCGGCGCGCTGCCGGCCGAGCGCATCCTGGGCGTGGAAACCGGCGGCTGCCCGCACACCGCCATCCGCGAAGACGCGTCGATCAACCTGGAAGCGATCGACCGCATGCTGGGGCAGTTCCCGGAAGCGGACATCGTGTTCGTGGAAAGCGGCGGCGACAACCTGGCCGCCACCTTCAGCCCGGAGCTGAGCGACCTGACGATCTACGTCATCGACGTCGCGGCCGGCGAGAAGATTCCACGCAAGGGCGGCCCCGGCATCACCAAGAGCGACCTGTTCGTGATCAACAAGACCGACCTGGCGCCGCACGTGGGCGCCGACCTGGCGGTGATGGAAGCGGACACCAGGCGCATGCGCAAGGACAAACCCTACGTCATGACCAACCTGAAGACGAACAGCGGGCTGCAGGACGTGGTGCGCTTCATCGAGCGCAAGGGGCTGCTCGCCGCCTGACGCTGCCGCCGCGGGGACGCGCAATGCCCCTGTGATCCTTGCCAGAATGCAACGCGCCGGTCGCAGCGGCCGCATACTGGCGGCCATGCCGTCGCCATTCACCCCTTGCCGCTTCGTGTCCGCGCCTTCGCGCGGCTGGCGGCGTGCAGCCGCACTTTTCCCGGCCCGGCGGCCACTTGCTTTTCATTGACGCGCCATCCTGATCCGCCGGGCCCATCCGGCGCATCACTGGAGCGCAACATGCAAGCAACCCCGCAGGTCTTCGACCGGCAACTCACAGAACTGGACTTCGTCCGCCTGCGCAAGCTGGTGGACGGCCGCGACCCCGGCCTCTTCGCCGACGTGCTGGATCTCGCCGAAATCGTCCCCAGCCCGCGCATCGACCCCGACGTGGTCACGATGTACAGCCAGTTCGAGTTCGAGGAAGACGGCACGCGAAAGCGCCGGGTCCTGGCGGTCTGCTACCCGCAGGACGCGGAGCCGTCCACCGGATTCATTTCGGTGCTGTCGCCCTTGGGCAGCAGCCTCATCGGCCGCCGCGCCGGCGCGCAGGTGCAATGGGACACGCCGGCCGGCCCGCGTCGCGGGTTCATCGCCGCCGTGCTGTTCCAGCCCGAGGCGAGCGGCGATTACGTGACCTGAGCTGCGCGGGATTTCGCTGCGGACGCGCAGCAAGCCACCAAAGGTCGCGGTCGGGCACCGAGCGGGATGGCGGAGACTGCGAGCAAGGGCCTGCTGCAAGCCGCGTAGCGCGCGGCTTCAGCCGTTGCCGCACAGCACGTCGGCGTAGCCCGGCTTGGCGTTGGCGGGCCGGTCCGCCGGCCGCAGCAGCACCTTGTGCCGGTGACCCGCGGCCGAGAACAGGCCGATCCAGCGGCCCGCATAAGGTCCGCTCGTGAATTCCAGCCGCTTGCCCGCCGCGTCGTACTTCCATTGGCCAGAGGCGAGATCGGGCTTGTGCTGCTGGTACTTGCCCGGCTGCAGCTCCAGCCGCCAGGCCTGCGAGCCCGCGGAACCGCCGCCGAGCACGCACGCGTAGTCGCCTGCGCGTGGGGCCGCATCGGGCCCCGCGGTTGCAGGCGCCGCAGCGGTGGTTGTGCCGCCACCACCGGCGCGCGCCGCGACGTTGCGCGCCAGCGCCCACTGGTCGTTGCTGAACTTGTCGAAGTGGATGAGGTACTGGCCGGCGTGGTCACCGCTGCCGGCCTGGACGACGGTGCCGTCGTAGTAGTCGGCCGAGACCCAGACCTTCACCTTGTCGCCGGGCTTGAAGCCGCCCTGGGCGGAAGCCGCCACGCACACCATCGCGAACACCCGGCCCGCCCATTTCGATGCCATTGCGCGCCCCTCCAGGTTGGCGGAGACTGTGAGATTCGAACTCACGGGCGCCGCGAGGCGCCGGCGGTTTTCAAGACCGCTGGGTTAAACCACTCCCCCAAGTCTCCGGGTGCGGAATTCTAGGACGGCGGGCTCAGTTGTGGCCGCGCGAAGGCACGCAGGTGAAGCTGCCGTCGGGACGGTCGCGGATCTCGTCCTTGCCGAACGCGATGCCGCCTTCGCAGGCCGCGTAGCGGTACTCGCCGATGGCGCGCGCGTAAGACTTCTCGCCGGGCTTCACGTTGGTCGAGTGGGTGTAGTAGCTGTTGCCCTGGGGGCCGTCGCCGCAGCGCTTCTTCGAATACTTCATGTCGCCGCACCACACCACGAAGACCTGCACGTTGCAGCGGTTGGTGAAGGCGACGTCGCCGCCTTCGCGCCGCGCATCGACGCACTGCATGGCGCTGCGGCCGGTGTTGTTGGCCGCTTGCGCCGGGGCGGCGAAAGCGGCGAAGCCGGCGGCCAGGAGCACTGCCAGGGTTTTCGGGATGAGCGGCATGGGAAAGACCTGTGGATGAGTTCATGCGCATCTTAGCCTCCACACGCCAGGGCGCGATGAGGGCCGGCGCGGCGGCCTGAGACCGCGTCCTGGCTACGGATGAGCTGGTGCGCCAGTGGCGCTGGGTGCAGAATCCGCGCCGTGACCTACCTGCAGCTGCTGCGCCAATCGCTCGACCAGGGCCTGCCTGTCGGCAAGGCGCTGGAGTTCCTGCGCGGCAGCGGCGCCTCGCCGGCGGAAGCCGCGCAGGCCGTGCAGCTGGCCATCGGCGTCGATGCGGCACGGGCGCGCGAAATCGTCGCCGAATCGCGCGCCTGGAAAGGCCCGCGCTCCGGCGTACTGCCCGCGCCCGCGCATCGCGAGTGGTACGGCGCGATCGGCCAGCACGGCCGGTCGGGCCACGGTGCTTCCAGCGTGCTGCCGCACCTGGTGCGCCAGGCGCAGGCGCAAGGTGCTGCCGTCACGCCGCGAGAAACAGTTCCTGCAAGTCGCTGAGGAAATCGAAGCCGCGATCGGTGGGCCGCAACCAGCCGTCCTCGCGCGCGAGCAGGCCTTTGCGCTCGCCTTCGGCCACTTGCGGCTCGATGGCGGACAGCGGCAGGCCGGTGCGCTCGAAGAAGTTGGCGAGCGGGAAGCCGCCGCGCAGGCGCAGCGCGTTCAGCATGAACTCGAATGGCAGCTGCTTGCGCCCGACTTCCTCTTCCTGCGCGATGGCGCGGCCGGCGAGCGCGTTGTCCATGTACAGCTTCGGGTCGCGATACCGGACCTGCCGCACCACGCGGTGCGGGAAGCTCAGCTTGCCGTGCGCGCCCGCGCCCAGCCCGAGGTAGTCGCCGAACTCCCAGTAGTTCAGGTTGTGCCGGCAAGCGTGGCCGGGCTTGGCGTACGCCGAGACTTCGTAGCGGTCCAGGCCGGACGCCGACGTCATTTCGGTGATCCGGTCGAGCATCGCGTAAGCCATGTCTTCGTCGGGCACCACCGGCGGGTACTTGGCGAAGACGGTGTTCGGCTCCAGCGTGAGGTGATAGACCGACAGGTGCGGCGGCAGCAGCGCCAGCGTCTGCGTCAGGTCGCGCTCCAGGCCGGCGAGGTCCTGCCCGGGCAGCGCGTACATCAGGTCGAGGTTGAACGTCTCGAAGGCCAGCGCGGCTTCTTCGGCGGCGGCGATGGCCTGCGCGCGATCGTGCACGCGGCCCAGCGCCTTCAGGTGGGTGTCGTCGAAACTTTGTACGCCGATCGAAAGGCGCGTGACGCCGGCATCGCGGTACGAGCGGAAGCGTTCCTTCTCGAAGGTGCCGGGGTTGGCTTCCAGCGTGACCTCGCAGCCGGGCTCCAGCTTCAGCCGCGCGCGCAGGCCTGCTACCAGCGAGTCGATCGCGGCGGGCGAGAACAGGCTGGGCGTGCCGCCGCCGATGAACACCGTGTGCACCGTGCGGCCCCAGACCAGGGGCAGCGCGGCGTCCAGGTCGGCGAACACGGCATCCAGGTAGCGCTGCTCCGGCACATCGCCTTTGGCTTCGTGCGAGTTGAAATCGCAGTAGGGGCACTTGCGCAGGCACCACGGCAGGTGCACGTACACCGACAGCGGCGGCAGCGCGGGCAGCTGGATGAGCCCGGGGCGCAGGTAGTGCGAGACGTCCCGGGGCGCCGGGGCGGGCTCGCCCACGGGGATGATCTTCACAGCCAGCGCTCCCGCATCAGCTGCACCATCTGCCGCGCGGCCTGGCCGCGGTGGCTGTTGGCGTTCTTCACCTCGGGCGGCAGCTGCGCGAAGGTGGCGCCGAACGAAGGGATGTACATCACCGGGTCGAAGCCGAAGCCGTGCTCGCCGGCCGGCTCACGGGCGATCTCGCCGACGGCGCGGCCCACCGCGATCAAGGGCTCCGGGTCTTCGGGCGAGCGGACCGCGACCAGCGTGCTCACCAGCGCGGCGCGGCGATGGTCGACGTCGCGCATCTGCTCCAGCAGCGCGCGCACGTTGTGGTCGTCGCCCTTCTCGTAGCCGAACTGGGTGGCGTAGTACGCGGTGTCCACACCGGGCAGGCCGCCGAACGCATCGACGCACAAGCCCGCGTCGTCGGCCAGCGCGGGCAGCTTGCTGTGCGCGGCCGCGTGCCGCGCCTTGGCCAGCGCGTTCTCGACGAAGGTGCGGAAAGGCTCTGCGGCTTCAGGGATGCCCAGGTCGGCCTGGCGCACCAGCTCCATGCCCAGCGGCACGAGCATGGCCTGCAGCTCCGCGAGCTTGCCGCGGTTGTTGGACGCCAGGACGATGCGCGAGACCACCGCGCCGCTCCTCAAAGGGCCAGCTTCAGCGCCGCCGCCTGGTGCGCCACCAGTTCGGCGATGCCTTTCTCGGCCAGCCGCAGCAGCTGGTCCATCTCGGCGCGGGTGAAGGCCACGCCTTCGGCCGTGCCCTGCACTTCCACGTAGTGGCCGGCGCCGGTCATCACCACGTTCATGTCAGTGTCGCAGGCCACGTCTTCCACGTATTCCAGGTCCAGCAGCGGCGTGCCTTCCACGATGCCGACGGAGATGGCGGCCACGGGGCCGGTGATGGGCGACGCGGCGAGCTTGCCGGTGGCCATGAGCTTGGTCACCGCGTCCTGCGCGGCGACGAAGGCGCCGGTGATGGCGGCGGTGCGCGTGCCGCCGTCGGCCTGCAGCACGTCGCAGTCGAGGTGGATGGTGCGCTCGCCCAGCGCCTTCAGGTCGAACACCGCGCGCAGCGAGCGGCCGATGAGGCGCTGGATTTCCTGCGTGCGGCCGCTCTGCTTGCCGCGCGCGGCCTCGCGGTCGCCGCGCGTGTGCGTGGCGCGCGGCAGCATGCCGTACTCGGCCGTCACCCAGCCTTCGCCGCTGCCGCGCTTGTGCGGCGGCACCTTGTCTTCCACCGACGCGGTGCACAGCACGCGCGTCTGGCCGAACTCGATGAGCACCGAGCCTTCGGCGTGGATGGTGAAGCCGCGCGTGATGCGCACGGAGCGAAGCTGGTCGGCGGCGCGGCCGTTGGGTCTCTGGAAACTCATGGCAAATGACAAATGACGAATGACGTCGCTTCGCTTCAATGACAAAGGCGGGATTTTGTCATCCGTCATCGCCGCCGCGCAGTGGCGCGGTCATTCGTCATTCACCCCTTGCGGGCGGCGGAGCGCTTGATGGCCTCGTTGATCTCGGCGATGGAGCGCTCGATGGCGGCGTCGTCCAGGTCGTCGATCAGCGTGTCCATCACGCCGGCCTGGATGGTGGAGGCGAACACGCCGTCGGAGATGCTGTCGGTGGACACGCCGTGCGTGGACTCGAAGGCGTCGGGCGTTTCCCACTCCAGCGCGATGACGGTGACGTTGTCGCAGGTAGGGCCGCCCTTGCGCAGCGCCAGCTCCACCAGGTCGGGAGCGGCTTCGGACACCGGCTGCGCGGCCAGGTACTGCACGATTTCCGATTCGTCCAGCGACCCCCACAGGCCGTCGGAGCACAGCAGGATCTTGTCGCCCTGCTGCAGCACCACCGGGCCGGTGACGTCGAACACCGGCTTGGTGGGCGAGCCCAGGCAGGTGAAGAGGATGTTGCGGTTGATGCGCTCGAGCTTGATGACGCCCGAGCTGTGCTGTTCCAGGTACGAGTGGTCGCGCGTGCGCGTGAGCAGCTCGTTGTTGCGCACGACGTACAGGCGCGAGCGCCGCAGTGCACCCAGGTGGCCGAGGTGCCCTGCAGGATGGCCGCCACCAGCGTGGTGCGCGGCGTGTCCAGCATGCCCTTCTCGCTGGCGTAGCGGATGATCTGGTGGTGCGCCGCCATCAACGCCATGGTCAGGAATTCGGACGGGTCGCGCACCGTGGGGCGCGCTTCCTTCTGGTACAGCGCGGAGATGGTCTGCAGCGCCAGCTGCGCGGCGACCTCGCCTTCGGGGTGGCCGCCCATGCCGTCGGCCAGCACGAAAAGGCCGGACTCCCGCGTGTAGCAGTAGCCCATGCGGTCTTCGTTCTTCTCGCGCGAGCCCTTGCGGCTGATCTGGAAGACGGAGAACTTCATCGGAGATCCCGGCGGGCTACTTCAGCTTGGCGCCGCCCGTGGCGCGGCGCAGGCCCTTGCGCGAATCGGACACCATGTTGTCGAACTGCAGGCGCATCTTCTCGCCCACGGTGAGCTTGGTGTAGCGGCGCTCGCCTTCGCGGCTGAGCTCCTTCTGCAGGGCGAAGACCGACTGCGGGCGCGACAGGGGGTCGAGCGACATGCACCACTCCACCACCTCGATCAGGTTGTCGGAGTAGACGCCGCGCAAGCGCGAGAGGGCCAGCGCGAGGCGGTCCTTTTCCAGCCGCTGCGGCGCGTCGTTGGGCGGGTAGCCCTGCATGCAGGCGTAGATGCAGGAGCCGATGGCGTAGATGTCGGTCCACGGGCCCATCGACGAATCGCGGCGGTACATCTCGGGCGCGGCGAAGCCGGGCGTGTACATGGGCCGGATGAAGTTGCCTTCCTTGGACAGCACTTCGCGCGCGGCGCCGAAGTCGATCATCACCGCCTTGTTGTCGTCGGTGATGAAGATGTTGGCCGGCTTGATGTCCAGGTGCAGCATCTTGTGCTGGTGCACGATGCGCAGGCCGCGCAGGATCTCGTCGAACAGCGAGCGGATGGTGGACTCGCGGAACACCTTCTGCTTCTTCAGTTCGCGCGCGGTGATGATGAAGTCCTGGAGCGTGGCGCCCTCCAGGTAGTTCATCACCATGTAGACGGTTTCGTTCTCGCGGAAGAAGTTGAGCACGCTGACCACGGAAGCGTGCGAGATTTGCGCGAGCGAGCGGCCTTCCTCGAAGAAGCTCTTGAGGCCCAGGCGGTAGAGGGAGAGTTTTTCCGGCTGCACCTGCGGCAGCAGCTCGCCGGGGGCGCGGGTGGCCAGGGAGGCGGGGAGGTATTCCTTGATGGCGACCTGCTGGCCTTCGTTGTCGACCGCCAGGTACACCACGCCAAAGCCGCCGGCGGAGAGCTTGCGCACCACCCGGTAGCCACCGATGACGGTGTCCGGGGGCAAGGGCGCCGGCTTGACCTTTGACATAATTTCAAGTCTGGGGCCGCCTACGTGGCCCGGTATCCTCGCTAATCCGCACTACCCCCTGAGTCGATGCCAGTTTACAGCATGACCGGTTACGCGAGCGGCCAACTGAGCGTGCCGCAGGCCGCGCCCGGTCAGGACGCCCGGCCCTCCTCGCCCGGCCGCATCGGTCTTGAGATCCGCTCGGTCAACAGCCGCTTCCTGGACCTCTCGTTCCGGCTTTCCGAGGAACTTCGCCAGCACGAGCCCGCGCTGCGCGAGATGGTGCAGGCCCGCCTGCGCCGCGGCAAGGTCGAAATCCGCGCCGGACTGGAATCCGGCCCCTCGGATGCCGTGCGCGAGCCGCATGCGCGGCTGCTGCAGCGCCTGTCGGCCGTGCAGGACACGGTGCGCGGCTGGCTGCCGGACGCGCGGCCGCTGAGCGTGGCCGACATCCTGCGCCTGGGCGCGGCCGAGGAAGCGCCCACGGCCGACTTCGCCGAGCCGCTGCAGGCCCTGGCCAAGCAGGCGCTGGACGAACTGGTCGCCTCGCGCGAACGCGAAGGCGCCCGGCTGGCGCAGATGCTGCTCGGCCACCTGAAGCAGCTGCGCGCGCTGGCCGAGCAGGCCCGGCCGCTGGTGCCCCAGCTGGTGGAACAGCAGCGCACCCGGTTCCTGGAGCGCTGGAAGGAAGCGATGGGCCTGGCCGAAGGCACCGCGTCGCCCGAAGCCGCGCAGGACCGCGCCCTGACCGAAGCCACGGCCTTCGCCATCCGCATCGACGTGGCCGAGGAACTCACGCGGCTGGCGGCCCACCTGGACGAGATCGAGCGCCTGGTGAAGAAGGGCGGCGAAGCCGGCAAGCGGCTGGACTTCCTCATCCAGGAGCTGCACCGCGAAGCCAACACCCTGGGCTCGAAGTCGGCGGCGCTGGAGCTGACCAAGATCTCCGTCGACATGAAGGTCCTGATCGAGCAGATGCGCGAGCAGGTCCAGAACATCGAATGAACATGAGCCCCCACGCTCCTTCACTTCGTGTCACTCGCTGTCCCCCAAGGGGGCCCCGGCCTCCCAGAGGCGGCTCGTCGGAGGCCTGACCTGCCCATGGACTACCCCGGCAATCTCTTCGTCGTCGCGGCCCCCAGCGGCGCCGGCAAGTCCAGCCTGGTGAAGGCGCTGCTGGAACTCGACTCGCAGGTGCTGCCTTCGGTGTCGCACACCACCCGCCCGCCGCGCGGGCAGGAAAAGCACGGGCGCGAGTACTTCTTCGTGTCGGACGAGGAATTCGACCGCATGGTGCTGGCCGACGCCTTCGTGGAATGGGCGCACGTGCACAGCCGCCGCTACGGCACGTCCAAGAAGATGATCGAGGACCGCATCGCCCGCGGCGCCGACGTCATCCTGGAGATCGACTACCAGGGCGCGCTGCAGATCAAGCGGGTGTTCGCCAACGCGGTGCTGGTGTTCATCCTGCCGCCCAGCTGGGAGGAGTTGCGCTCGCGGCTGGAACGCCGCGGCGAGGACTCGCCCGACATCATCGAGATGCGGCTGGAAAACGCCCGCGAGGAGCTGGCCCAGGCTCCGCAGTTCGATTTCGTTATAATCAACGAGTTATTCGAGCGAGCGCTTTTCGACCTGAAAGCCATCGTTCACGCCCAGCGGCTGAAGTATTCCGCCCAGCGCCGGGCCCGGGCCGACACCTTCCAGGCCTTGCATATTCCCTGAATCACCCGCGATTCGCCCCTGAATCCCACCGCGAGAGAGTTCACCATGGCCCGCATCACCGTCGAAGACTGCCTCGAAAAGATCCCCAACCGCTTCCAGCTGGTGCTGGCCGCGACCTACCGCGCCCGCATGCTCAGCCAGGGCCACGCGCCCAAGATCGAGAGCAAGAACAAGCCGGGCGTCACCGCCCTGCGCGAAATCGCCGACGGCAAGGTGGGCCTGGAGATGCTGAAGAAAGTGCCCGGTTAAGCATCGCCCTGCGATGCGTTTGCCGGGCATCCCGGCGAACGCCGGGATCCACGATCCCACACGAAAACAAGCACCGCAGGCCGGTGCTTTTTTCTTGCCCGTCGCAGCGAGCGCACGCTCACGCTACATTTGAGGGCATGAGTGCCGTGCTCCCCAACGCTGCCGGCCAGGCCAAGCGCCCCACCGCGGCGCTGCCCAGCCCGGCGGCCGCCAACGCGGCGGCCGCGAGTTTTGCCGCGCTCACGGCACGGCTGGACTACCTGGACCCGGCCGACGTCGAGCAGGTCCGCCTGGCCTACCGCTTCGCCGACGAGGCGCACCTGGGCCAGATCCGCGCCAGCGGCGAGCCCTACATCACCCACCCGATCGCCGTCGCGGCGCAATGCGCCGAATGGAAGCTGGACGCGCAGGCCCTGATGGCCGCGCTGCTGCACGACGCCATCGAGGACTGCGGCGTCACCAAGCCGGAGCTGATCGAGCGCTTCGGCGCCGCGGTGGCCGAGCTGGTGGACGGCCTGACCAAGCTGGACAAGCTGCAGTTCAACACGCGCGAGGAAAGCCAGGCCGAGTCGTTCCGCAAGATGCTGCTGGCGATGGCGCGCGACGTGCGCGTCATCCTGGTGAAGCTGGCCGACCGCTCGCACAACATGCGCACGCTGGAAGACGTGCCGCGCGAGAAGTGGGGCCGCATCTCCCGCGAGACGCTGGACATCTACGCGCCCATCGCGCACCGCCTGGGCCTGAACCAGACTTACCGCGAGCTGCAGGAGCTGGCCTTCCGCTACCTCATGCCGTGGCGGCACAAGATACTGGACAAGGCCGTGGCCAAGGCGCGCAGCCGCCGGCGCGACCTGATCCAGAAGGTGCAGAAGGAAGTGGAGGCGGCCTTCGAGCAGGCCGGCATGAAGGTGCGCATCGCGGGGCGCGAGAAGACGCTGTACTCCATCTACAAGAAGATGGACGAGAAGCACCTGTCGTTCGCGCAGGTGACGGACATCTACGGCTTCCGCGTCATCGTGCCGACGGTCACCGACTGCTACACCGCGCTGGGCATCCTGCACCAGATGTACAAGCCGGTGCCGGGCCGCTTCAAGGACCACATCGCCATCCCGAAGGTCAACGGCTACCAGTCGCTGCACACCACGCTGGTGGGCCCTTCGGGCGTGAACGTCGAATTCCAGATGCGCACCGAGGCCATGCACGTGGTGGCCGAATCGGGCGTGGCGGCGCACTGGCTTTACAAGGCCAGCCACCCGGACACCGACAGCGCCGAGCGCCTGGGCACCAAGTGGCTGCAGTCGCTGCTGGACATCCAGCACGAGACGCGCGACGCGGCGGAGTTCTGGGACCACGTCAAGATCGACCTCTTCCCCGACGCGGTGTACGTGTTCACGCCCAAGAGCCAGATCCTGGCCATGCCGCGCGGCGCGACGGTGGTCGATTTCGCGTATTCCATCCACAGCAACGTCGGCGACCGCACCGTGGCTGCCAAGATCAACGGCGTGCAGGTGCCGCTTCGCACCGAGCTGAAGAACGGCGACGTGATCGAGGTGGTCACGGCGGCCGTGTCCACGCCCAACCCGGCCTGGCTGGGCTTCGTGCGCACCGGCCGCGCGCGCTCCAAGATCCGCCACCATTTGAAGTCGCTGGCGCAGGCCGAGTCGCAGGAACTGGGCGAGAAGCTGCTGACGCAGGCACTGCGCGCCGAGGGCATCGAGAGGCTGCCCGCCGAGGACGAGGACCACCGTGCCATCTGGGAAAAGCTGCTGCGCTTCACCGGCAACAAGAGCCGGGCCGAGCTGCTGACCGACCTGGGCCTGGGCAAGCGCATCGCCAGCATCGTGGCCAAACGCCTGATGCTGCTGATGACCGAGCGCGGCGAGAAACCCAACGCGCTGCTCATCACGCGCGAGCGCTACACCGCCCACGAGAACGTGTCACAGGGCGCCGTGGTTCTGGACGGCAGCGAAAACGCATCGGTGCAGTTCGCGGCCTGCTGCCGGCCGGTGCCGGGCGATTCCATCGTGGGTTACCTGGGCCGCGGCGAAGGCCTGGTGGTGCACCAGGAAGATTGCGCGGTGGCGCGGCGCCTGCTGCACAAGGACGCGGAACGCTTCATCGGCGTGGAATGGTCCGACGAGCCCGTGCGGCCGTTCGAGACCACGGTGCTGGTGACCGTGGCCAACACCAAGGGCGTGCTGGCCCGCGTGGCTTCGGCCCTGGCCAGCGTGGAAGCGGACATCACGCACGTGGACATGGACGACGAGCGCGCGCAGGACGCCACCGACCTGCGCTTCCTGATCGCGGTGCGCGACCGCGCCCACCTGGACACCGTGATGCGCACCTTGAAGCGCACGCCTTCGGTGATGAAGGCGCAGCGTCTGCGCGCGGGCCAGCCGGCCTGAGCCTTCAGCCCGGGACGGCCGCATCGCCGGGCGCCGGGTACTTCACCGCCAGCACCTCGATCTCCTGCACGCCCGCCGGCGTGGCCAGCTTCACCACGTCGCCTTCCTGCGACTTGAGCAGCGAACGCGCGATCGGCGAGATCCAGCTCACCTGCCCCTTCAGGCTGTCGGCTTCGTCGATGCCGACGATGGTGATGGTGCGCTCGGCGCCGGATTCCTCCGCGTAGGTCACCGTCGCGCCGAAGAACACCTGCGTGTGCCCGTGGTGCAGCGAAGGATCGGCCACTTCGGCGATCTCCAGCCGCTTGGTGAGGAAGCGGATGCGCCGGTCGATCTCGCGCAGGCGCTTCTTGCCATACAGGTAGTCGCCGTTCTCGGACCGGTCGCCGTTGCTCGCCGCCCAGTGCACGACCTCCACCACCTTGGGCCGCTCGTCGTCGATCAGCTGCAGCAGCTCGGACCGCAGGCGCGCATAGCCTTGCGGCGTGATGTAGTTGCGCCCGCCCGCGGGCAGCGAAGGGAGGGCTTCGTCATCGTCCTCTTCGGTTTCGCTCTCGCGCGTGAAAGCCTTGCTCATGCCGCAAGCATAGCCCGCGCCCGGCAGCCGGGCCGCTGTGGGAGCGGGCCGATAGCACACCGAGAGACACGTCCTACAACCCCCGCTGTGTTCGCCTGACGGGGGATGATGGCTCCGCTGGAACAATCGAGGCCAGCATGAGCCAAGCAGTACGCATTTCGCGCCAGGGGCGCGGGTGGGCGCATCGATGAGCGTGACTACCCACACTTCCGCCACCTCGGCCGCGCAAGCGTCCGGCCGCCGTCCCCGCACCAACGCCGAAGCCGCGCGCTACGGCGTGCTGCGGCGCATCGGGCCGGCGCTCAAGCATGACTTGGTCGTGCATCTGCAGGCCGTGGCGATGATGGCCGAGGTGCTCAATGCCCGCCTGGAAAAAGGCTCGCCTTCGCCCGCCGAGTTCGAAGCCGGCCTGTCGCGGATGAACCGGCTCGCGCGCGAAGCGGTGACCACCTGCCTGACCGTCGCCTCCTGGATCTCGCCCTCGGAAGATGAGGGCGTGCGGTTGCGCGACGGCGTGGACGAGTGCGTGAAGCTGCTTCGCAGCAGCTTCAACTTCCGTGGCTGCACGCTCGCCAACGAGGTGCCGGAAACGGAATTCGAGGTGTCGCGCGTGGCCCTTCGCCATCTGGTCGCGGCTTCACTGCTGAGCCTGGCCGACGCCGCCGGCAAGCCTTCGGACCTGGTGGCCACCTCCGAAATCTCTTCCGGCTTCGCCGTACTCACCATCCGCTGCACGCCGCGCCGGGAAGAGGACGGCTCCGCGCCCGACGTGATCGCCTCCGAACCCAACTACCGCGCGCTGGACTGGAACGACGTGCAGGCACTCGCGCTGGCCGAAGGCATCGAGCTGTTCCGCACGCAGGATCGGATCGTGATGCGCATCCCGCGCATGGTGGCCACCGGGCCGCTGCAGATCGCGCCGCTGTAAGCGCGCTGCTTCGCCGGCACTCAGGCCGGCGCCTCTTCCTGCAACCGGTCCATGAAAGCTTCGAGCTGGTCGATGGCCAGCGGCACGCAGAAGAGATAACCCTGGTACGAACCGCAGCCCTGCCGCTCCAGGAAGGCCCGCTGCTCTTCCGTCTCCACGCCTTCGGCGATGACGTCCAGGTTCAGGCTGTGCGCCAGGCCGATGACCGTGCGCGCGATGGCCGCGTCGTTGGCGTCGACGAGGATGTCCTTGACGAACTCGCGGTCGATCTTCAGCTGGTCCAGCGGCAGGCGCTTCAGGTACGACAGCGACGAGTAGCCGATGCCGAAGTCGTCCAGCGACAGCGCGACGCCCATGTCCTTCAGGCTGCCCATCTTGGCGATGGTGACGTCGATGCCGTCGGCCAGCAGGCTTTCGGTCAGCTCCAGCTTGAGCTTGCCGGGCGGCACGCCCCATTCCTGGACCACCTGCATCACCTCGTCCACGAACTCGGGATGCCGGAACTGGCGCACGCTGACGTTCACGGCGATGGTCAGGTGCTTGCGGTCCGGACGGCGCGACCATTCGGCCAGCTGCGCGCAGGCGGCGTCCAGCACCCAGCGGCCGATGGGGATGATGAGCGAAGTCTCTTCCGCGGCCGGGATGAACTGGTCGGGCGGCACCGTGCCGCGCGTGGGGTGCTGCCAACGCAGCAGTGCCTCGACGCCGATCATGCGGCCGTCCGCACCCACCTGCGGCTGGTAGTCGACCTGGAACTGGTTTTCGCGCCAGGCCTGGCGCAGGTCCGAAGCCAGCGCGGCGTTGGCGCTCACCACCGCCTGCATCTCCGGGTCGAAGAAGCACACGGTGTTGCGGCCCGCGCTCTTGGCCTGGTACATGGCCAGGTCGGCTTGCTTGAGCAGCTCGCTCACGGTGCGGTCGCTGCGGGTGAACAGCGTCACGCCGATGCTGCAGGTGCTGTGGTGCAGGTAGCCGGGCAGCACGTACGGCTCGCCCAGCGCGGTGAGGATGCGTTCAGCCACCGCGCGAGCGCCGCGCGCCGGGTCCAGCGGCTTGTCGCCGCGGTTCTCCAGCAGGATCACGAACTCGTCGCCGCCCAATCGCGCGACCGTGTCGCCCTTCGCCACGCACGAGCGCAGCCGCTCGGCCACCAGTTGCAGCAGCAGGTCGCCCTTCTGGTGGCCCAGCGTGTCGTTCAGGACCTTGAAGTTGTCCAGGTCGATGAACATCAGCGCGCCTTCGCGCGGCCGCCCGGGGTCGGTCAGCGCGGCGTGCAGGCGGTCCATCAGCAGCTGGCGGTTGGGCAGCTTGGTCAGCGTGTCGTAGAACGCCAGGTGCTGGATCTTTTCCTCGGCCAGCTTGCGCTCGGTGACGTCGCGGCCCACGGCGACCCAGTGGGTCAGCTTGCGCTGCTTGTCCCACACCGGCGAGACGTCCAGGTCCACCCAGAACGGCTCGCCGTTCTTCTTGTAGTTGATCAGGTCCACGCGCGCGGGCCGCCATTCCTCCAGCGCGGCGCGGATATGGTCCAGTGCGCGGCGCTGCGTGTTCGGTCCCTGCAGCAAGCGCGGCGTGCGCCCCAGCACCTCGTCGCGCGAGTAGCCGGTGCGCCGCTCGAACGCTTCGTTGACGAACACGATGCGCGGGCCCGGCTCGCTGAACGGCCCGGCCTCGGTGATGATCACGATGTCGTTCAGGCGCGCGATGCTGCCTTCCAGCAAACGCAGTTGCTCCTGCGCGCGGCGCCGGCTGGTGACGTCGCGCAGGTGCACCGCCATGCCGCCGCCGAACGGGAAGCCGCGCACCTCGAACCAGTGCGACAGGCGCGCGTCCAGCTCCTCGAATTCGAGGTTCACCCCGCGCGAGCAGGCGGAGCGGAACTGCTCCTCCAGCCGCAGCCGCACCGTCTTCTGGAACGAGTTCCAGAACCGGCGGCCGATCAGCTGCACGGCGGGCGCGGCCAGCAGCCGCTCGGCCGGCTCGTTCAGGAAGGTGTACTGGCCGTTGCGGTCGACGGTGGCGAAAGCTTCGCCGCTTTCCAGCGCCGCGCCCATACGCAGCAGCGTGCCCGGTTGCAGGCCGCGCGGCGCGATCTCCTGGACGGCGCCATAGGCACCGGCGATCTGCCCTGCTCCGTCGCGCAATGGCTGGCCGATGGAGCGCACCCAGCGGCGGTTGCCGCCGGGCAGGATGACCTGGGATTCCTCGTCGAATTCGCGGCCTTCTTCCAGGCAGGCACGCAGCAGGGGTTCGAGCTTCTCGCGGCTGTCCACCGCGTAGTGGCGCAGGGGATCGTCGGCGGGCGGCGCGTAGCCGGGCGCCTGGCCGTGCAGCAGGGCCAGCTGATCAGACCAGCTCAGCCGGCCGGCGGCGGGCTCCAGCCGCCACACGCCGATGGAGGCGGCGCGCTCCAGCAGGCGGACGACGCTTTCTTCGCTCGGTGCAGTCATGGGTCGCAGGGCCCGGGCATGTTAAGCCGCGAACCGATCCGCAGCGGTAGGCCCATTCCTACCCACCTCAGCCCAGCGCTTCGCCGCGCGCCAGCAGCTGGGCCATCTCATCGGCCGGTAATGGCGGGCTGTAGAGAAAGCCTTGCGCCTGGTCGCACTTGAGCGCCTGCAACTCCTGCACCTGCGCCGGCGTCTCCACGCCTTCGGCCACCACGCGGAGGTTGAGGTTGCGTGCCAGGCTGACGCAGGTGCCGACGATGCCGCGGTACGCCGCGTCCGTGGCGATCTTGCGCACGAACGACTGGTCGATCTTCACCTCGTCCACCGGCAGGTTGACGATGTACGCAAGCGAGGAATAACCGGTGCCGAAGTCGTCGATGGCGACGGGCAGGCCCAGCGCCCGCACTTCGCTCAGCACTTGCGTCGCCTGCGCCAAGTTGCTGATGAGGATGGTTTCGGTGACCTCGATGGCCAGTGCCGCGCGGCCAGCGCAGTCCTCGCCCAGCAACTCGCGCAGGTGCGGCAGGAAGCGCGGGTCGCGCAGCTGCGCCGCGGCCACGTTCACCGCGATGCGCGGCGCATGGAGTCCGGCGGCATGCCAGCGCTTCCAGTCGGCCACCGCGCGTTCCAGGGTGCGCCGGCCCACTTCGCGGATCAGCCCGGTGGATTCCAGCGCCGGCACGAAGTCCGAAGGCGGGATCACGCCGCGCTGAGGGTTCACCCAGCGGATCAGCGCTTCCACGCCGGTGATGCGCCCGGTGGCCACGTCCACCTTGGGCTGGTAGTGGTTGACGAACTGGTCGCAGGCCAGCGCGGTGCGCAGCTGCGGCTCCAGCCGGTAGTGCGTGCCGGTGAGCGTGTCGATCGCCTTGTCGAAGAAGGCGACCGGTTCGTCCCGCTCGATGGCCAGCTGCAGCGCCGCGTTGGCGGCGTTGACGACCTCGTCGAGCGTGGCGCCGTCGTTCGGGTAGGCCGCGAAACCCAGGTGCACCGGGCA
This sequence comes from Ramlibacter humi, assembly GCF_004681975.1. GTDB lineage: Bacteria > Pseudomonadota > Gammaproteobacteria > Burkholderiales > Burkholderiaceae_C > Ramlibacter > Ramlibacter humi. The sequence continues at coordinate 273,645 of NZ_SMLK01000002.1, read as the reverse complement.
GGCCAGCGCGAGTTCGCCGACTTCGTACGGCGCCTGCAGCTGCGCCGAAACCATGGGCGCATGCAGGCGCGTGAAGCGGTCCGGCGTCATGCCGGGAAAGAACAGCACGAACAACCCGCGCTTGATGCGGCCGATGAACGCGCCGCCGCTGGCGATGGCGCGCAGGCGCTGCGCGGTCTGCTGGACCATCGCGTCGGCCACGCGGAAGCCGTGCGCGGAGCTGATCTGGTTGAGCGCCTTCAGCCGCACGAAGCAGGCCACGCCTTGCGCGGGGCGGGTGGCGTCGAACTGCGCCTCGAAGTGCAGCCAGTTGGGCAGGCCGGTCAGGCGGTCGGTCTGGGTGGCGACGCGCAGTTGCCTCCGCAGCGTCAGCTGTGTGCTGGCCGCCCGCGCCAGGCGCTCCAACGCCTGCCGCTGCGTGTTGCTCAGCCGGTGCGGCACGTCGTGCATGACGCACAGCGCGCCGATGGCGCTGCCGTCGCGGGTGCGCAGCGGCACGCCTGCGTAAGAGCGGACGAAGGGCCCGTCGGCGCCGAAGGGTTGGGGATCGAACCACGGCACCGCAGCGGTGTCGGGCACCTCGAGCAGCGGCTCGGCCGTGAGGATGGTGCGCGAACAGAAGCCCGCGTCGCGCGGCACGTCGTCCACCGGGATGCCGGTGCGCGACTTGAACCGCTGGCGGTGCGCATCGACAAAGGTCAGCGCCGCCATCGGCGTGCCGCACACCACGGAGGCCAGGTGCACCAGACTGTCGCAGTCTTCATCGGCCTCGCCATCGAACACGCCGAACTCGCGCAGGTCCGCGAGACGGTCTGCCTCGTCGGCGGGCAGCAGCGGCTGCGCATGCAGCATGGCCAGCCGCTCGGGCGGCAAGGGGCTTCCCCGGCGCGCAGGTGCCGCCATCCATGGCAGGCGCTGCATCGCCTTGGTCGGCAGGAAAGGCATCAGGTCCATCGGCCGAGACTGGTGTGCCGGAGGTCTTTGCATGCCACCGTCGCCCCGGCGGGGCGCGATAAACGCGTAAGGAAAGATTTCCGGCCCGCCCACTGTAGGGAGCAGCGGCTCAGCTAGCCTGTCGGCGGCCCGCCGCTCAGCTTGTAGGACGGGGCCGATGGGGTGGGCCCGCTATTCGAGCAGCCAGTCGTTCGCTTCGGCCAGCGAAGAGAACTGCGCCTGGAGCACCAGGCCAGCCCGCTGGGTGGAAGGCCAGTCCCCGAAAAGTCCCCGGCGAAAGAAAAATGGCCTAGACGCGTGAACGTCTAAGCCATTGAATGACAACTAGAAAGTTGGCGCGGCTGGCAGGATTCGAACCCACGACCCCTTGGTTCGTAGCCAAGTACTCTATCCAACTGAGCTACAGCCGCACGAAGCCCGCGAGTATAGCAGGTTCGCGGACCTTACTTGCCGGATGCGGCGGCAACCCAAGGCGCCGGCTGCGGCACCGGAGGGCGGCGCAGGCCGGGCGGCCACTGGAACTGCCACGAAAAACCCCGCAGCCAGGCCACTGCATCGGGCTCCATCGCCAGCAGCCGCTGCTCCAGGTCGTCCTGCAGCGCGGGCAGGCACGGCATCAGCACGGGCTCCCAGTGAAGGACGACGAGGCGGATGTGAAGCCCGCTGCCCGCGCGGCCCACCACGGCCATCGCATCGGCGCCGATCCAGCCCGGCGGCACCTGGTGGCGATCCAGCATCTGCAAAAGGGCGGCGCGAAGCAGGTCCTGCCGCGGATCGGGCGAGGGCTGCGTGGCCATGACGGCCATTTCACGCCGGCTCGATGCCCTGTCTTTCCGCTTGACCGGCCGCTGGGGCTCCTGGCCCCGCAACTTCGCCCACCAACCCATGCCCGTGCTCCCCACGCGCACCTTCAACGCGTGGAGAGACTCTATGTTTCAAGTTGTTTCTTGCCGTTCACCCGCGGACGGGCGGTCCGGCGGCGGCGTCTTTCGGCGGGGGAATGCGCGGAAGCGAGAAGAATTCCGCAGTTGGTAGGCCGTGCTGGACTTGAACCAGCGACCAAGGGATTATGAGTCCCCTGCTCTGACCAACTGAGCTAACGGCCCGTGCGGCGGATTGTAGGGAGCGCGCGCCTAGCCCTTGTGATGGCTGAGCGCGTTGCTCACCAGCCTGGACGTGATGTCCACGATCTGGATCATGCGGTCGTACGGCATGCGGGTGGGGCCGATGACGCCCAGCGTGCCGACCACCTGGCCGTCCACCTCGTAGGGCGCGCTGACGATCGACAGCTCCTCGAACGGCACCACCTGGCTTTCGCCGCCGATGAAGATGCGCACGCCCGCCGCCTGGCTGGACACGTCCAGCAGGCGCATCAGCTGCGTCTTCTGCTCGAACAGCTCGAAGGCCTTGCGCAGGTGCGTCATGTCGCTGGAGAAATCGGTCACCGCCAGCAGATTGCGCTCGCCGGAGATGATGACCTCGTCCTGCGCCTGCGCCATGGCCTCGCTGCTGGCGTCCACGGCCGTCTTCATCAGCTTGCCGATCTCGCCGCGCAGCTGCTCGACTTCGGTCTTCAGCCGTTCGCGCACCTGTTCGATCGCCAGCCCGGCGTAGTTCGCGTTGAGGAAGTTGGCTCCCTCCACCAGCTGCTGCTGCGTGTAGTCGGTATCGGTGAAGACCACGCGGTTCTGCACGTCGCCGTCGGGCGACACCATGATGACCAGGTAGCGCCGGTCCGACAGCCGCAGGAACTCGATGTGGCGGAACACCGACGAGCGCTTCGGCGCCATCACCACGCCCACGAAGTGCGACAGGTTGGACAGCAGCTGCGCGGCGTTGGCGATGACGCGCTGCGGCTGGTCGGGCGGCAGGCTGGGCGTGGCCATCTGCTCGCGCTGCGCGGTGAGCATGGTGTCGACGAAGAGCCGGTAGCCGCGCGCCGTGGGGATGCGTCCGGCCGAGGTGTGCGGGCTGGCGATCAGGCCCAGCTCCTCCAGGTCGGACATCACGTTGCGGATAGTGGCCGGCGAAAGCTCGAGGCCGGACGCGCGCGAGAGGGTGCGCGAGCCCACGGGCTGCCCCTCGGCGATGTAGCGCTCGACCAGCGCTTTCAACAACAACTTGGCACGGTCATCGAGCATGGTGCTGGGGCCTCGCCCGAATTTTAATGATGTAATTTGCAACGATGAAAACAGTCTTCCGCCAGGTCGCCCTGATCGGCAAGTACCACGCCGGCGGCGCGGCGGCCGCGGGCAGCCGCGCGGCGCTGGAAGACATCGCCCAGTACCTGTCGTCCGAAGGCTGCGAGGTGGCCATCGAGCACGACACGGCCAGCACCTCGGGCATCGTGGGCTACAACGTGCTGGACGTGCCCGGCATCGGCGCCCACTGCGACCTGGGCCTGGTGGTCGGCGGCGACGGCACCATGCTGGGCATCGGCCGGCAGCTGGCGCGCCACGGCGTGCCCCTCATCGGCATCAACCAGGGCCGCCTGGGCTTCATCACCGACATCCGGCTGGAAGACTTCCGCTCGGTGCTGGGCCCCATGCTGCGCGGCGAGTACGAGGAAGACCGCCGCAGCCTGATGCTGGCACAGGTGATGCGCGACGGCCAGTGCGTGTTCAAGGCCCAGGCCATGAACGACGTGGTGGTCAACCGCGGCGCCACCTCCGGCATGGTGGAACTGCGGGTGGAAGTGGATGGGCATTTCGTCGCCAGCCAGCGCGCCGACGGCCTGATCGTGGCCACGCCCACCGGGTCCACGGCTTACGCGCTGTCGTCGGGCGGGCCGCTGCTGCATCCCGGCAATCCGGTGTGGGCGCTGGTGCCCATCGCGCCGCACACGCTTTCCAACCGGCCCATCGTCATCCCGGACTCGGTGGAGATCGCCATCGAGCTGGTCGCCGGCCGCGACGCCAGCGCCAATTTCGACATGCAGTCGCTGGCTTCGCTGCTGCACGGCGACCGCATCCTGGTCAAGCGCTCGCAGCACCAGGTGCGCTTCCTGCACCCGCGCGGCTGGACCTACTACGACACGCTGCGCCGCAAGCTGCACTGGAACGAAGGGGGCGTCTCGTGAGCCTGCGCCGCATCGCGCTGCGCGATTTCGTCATCGTGCGCGAACTCGAACTCGACCTGGCCTCGGGCTTCAGCGTGCTGACGGGCGAAACGGGCGCCGGCAAGTCCATCCTGGTCGATGCGCTGCAACTGGCGCTGGGCTCGCGGGCGGATGCCGGCGTGGTGCGCGAAGGCGCGGCCCGTGCCGAGATCAGTGCCGAATTCGACCTGCCCGCGGGCTTGCTGCCCTGGCTGGAAGAAGCCGGCTTCGAAGGCGGCGACACCTTGCTGCTGCGCCGCAGCGTCGACAGCCAGGGCAAGAGCCGCGCGTGGATCAACGGCAGCCCCGCCACCGCCACGCAACTGCGCGAAGCCGCCGACCACCTGGTGGATATCCACGGGCAGCACGCCTGGCAAAGCCTCACGCGGGCCGAAGCGGTGCGTGGTTTGCTCGACGCGTACGCCGGCGTGGACGGCGACTCGCTCGCCAACGTCTGGCAGCAATGGCGTGCGGCGCAGAAGGCGCTGGCCCAGGCGCGCGAATCGCAGGACACGCTTCAGCGTGAGCGCGAGCGGCTGGCGTGGCAGATCGGCGAGGTCGACAAGCTCGCGCCCGGCAACGACGAGTGGGACGAGCTGAACACCCAGCACACGCGCCTGTCGCACGCGCAGGCGCTGCTCGATGCAGCGCAAAGCGCGCTGCAGGCACTGGAAGGCGAGGAAGGCGGCGCGGCGGCGCGGCTGTCGCAGGCGCAGGACCTGCTGCAGACCCAAGAGTCGCTGGAGCCCGAATTCCATTCGCTGGCCGAGGTGCTGGGCTCCGCGCTCGCGCAAGTCGAAGATGCCGCGCACTCGCTGAACACCTACCTGCGCAAGACCGACCTGGACCCGGAAAGGCTGGCCTCGCTGGACGAGCGCATGGGCTCCTGGCTGTCGCTGTCGCGCCGCTACAAGCGCCAGCCCGCCGAACTGCCAGCGCTGCTGGCCGGGTGGAAGGAAGAACTCTCCCGCCTGGATGCCGCCGCGGATTTGGCGGCACTGGAAGCCGACGAGCGCACCAAGGCCAAGGCCTACCAGTCCGCCGCGCAAGCGTTGGCTAAGGCGCGCGCCAAGGCCGCGCCGCAGCTCGCCAAGGCCATCACGCAAGCCATGCAAGGGCTGGGCATGCAAGGCGGTCGCTTCGAAGTGGAACTGCAGCCGTTGCGAGAGCCTTCCGCGTCGGGGCTGGACGAGGTGTCGTTTCTCGTCGCGGGCCATCCCGGCGCCACGCCGCGGCCGGTGGGCAAAGTGGCGTCCGGCGGCGAGCTGTCGCGCATCGCGCTGGCCATCGCGGTCACCACCAGCCGGCTGGGCACGGCGCAGACGCTCATCTTCGACGAGGTCGATTCGGGCGTGGGCGGCGCGGTGGCCGAAACCGTCGGACGCCTGATGAAGCAGCTGGGCCGTGACCGCCAGGTGATGGCCGTCACGCACCTGCCGCAAGTGGCCGCGTGCGCCGACCACCACCTGGTCGTCGCCAAGCAAAGCGGCAAGGCCGGCACCACCAGCAGCGTGGCGCCGGTGCATGGCGAACAGCGGGTGGCGGAGATCGCCCGCATGCTGGGCGGCGAAAAACTGTCCGGCACGACGCTGGCGCATGCCAAGGAAATGCTGGGAAGCGCGGCGGCATGAGCCTCGACCTGGTCCTCATCACCGGCATGTCGGGTTCCGGCAAGTCGGTGGCGCTGCGCGCGCTGGAAGACGCGGGCTATTACTGCGTGGACAACCTGCCGCCGCAACTGCTGGGCGCTTTCGTTTCGCTGGAGCAGGCGAACGACGCCAGCCGCGTCGCCATCGCCATGGACGTGCGCAGCGCCACCGCGCTGCCGCTGGTGCCGCAGCAGTTGCGCGAGATGCGCTCGCGCGGCGTGCAGATCCGGCCACTGTTCCTGGACTCCACGACGGACACGCTGGTGCGGCGCTTCTCGGAAACGCGCCGGCGCCATCCGCTGTCCAGCCAGGACACGGAAGGCCACACCGACCCATTGCTGCGCAAGCGCGCGCTGGTCGACGCCATCGAGCTGGAACGCGAGCTGCTGGCTGACCTGCGGGATCAGGCGCTGGTCATCGACAGCAGCAGCATCCGCGCCGCGGAATTGCAGGCCCAGGTGAAGGCGCTGCTGTCCGCGCCGGCCAGCCAGCTGACGCTGGTGTTCGAGTCGTTCGCGTTCAAGCGCGGCATCCCGGTCGATGCCGACTACATGTTCGACGTGCGCATGCTGCCCAACCCGCACTACGAGCCGGGCTTGCGCGACCTCACCGGCCTGGACCAGCCCGTGGTCGACTTCCTGCAGGCGCAGCCCGGCGTGGACGAGATGTTCCGCTCCATCGAAGGCTTCCTGCAGCGCTGGCTGGAACCGCTGGCCCTGGACCACCGCAGCTACGTGACGGTGGCCATCGGCTGCACCGGCGGGCAGCACCGTTCGGTGTACCTGGTGGAAAAACTGGCCGCGGCATTCGGCCAGCGCTGGACCACCCTCAAGCGCCACCGCGAGCTGTCGCGCGCCGGCGGCTAACCCGCTTCCGAAAGCAGCCTGCGCACGGGCGTGGGCAGGCCCAGCGCGGGCCACTCGGCGCGGCCGAACCACGTGCCCTGCAGCTTTTTCAGCGCCGCGGCTTCCACCGTCAACGCCACCGGATGCAGGTGCAGGTCCTTGTGCGTGAGCACGTGCACGAAAGCCGGCTCGTCGTCCAGGCGCTCGCGCAGGCGCGCGGGCATGGCCTGCTCCAGCGATTCGCGCGAGTCGAACACCGGCAGGCAGTACAGGCCGGCCCACACGCCGGGCGTGGGCCGCTTTTCGAGGAAGACCTCGCCTTCCGCCGACCGCGCACGCAGCAGCCACAGCGACTGCGCGGTGCGTTTGAGCTTGCGCGTCTTCACCGGGTAGCGGTCCACCTCCTGCCGCTTGCGCGCTTCGCAGACCGGCTCCAGCGGACACAGCAGGCAGCTGGGCTGGCGCGAAAGGCACACCGTCGCGCCCAGGTCCATCAGGCCTTGCGTGTAGCGCGGCATGTCGGCGGCGGCTTCCGGCAGCAGCTGCGTCGCCTTGTCCCACAGCGCCCGCTCTGCCGCCAACTGCGCCAGGTCGCCGCCGAAAGCCAGCGCGCGCGTGAGCACGCGCTTGACGTTGCCGTCGAGGATGGCCGAGCGCTCGTCCCAGCAGAACGACGCGATGGCGGCGGCGGTGGAACGGCCGATGCCGGGCAATTCCTGCAACTGCGCCGCGCTGCGGGGGAACTGGCCGCCGTGTTGCTGGACGACGGCCTGCGCGCAGCGATGCAGGTTGCGGGCGCGGCTGTAGTAGCCCAGGCCGCTCCAGTGTCCCAGCACGTCGTCCAGCGATGCCGCAGCCAGCGCCTGCACGTCGGGGAAGCGCTGCAGGAAGCGGTCGTAGTACGCGAGCACCGTCTTCACCTGCGTCTGCTGCAGCATGATTTCCGACAGCCACACGCGGTACGGGTCGCGCGTGTTCTGCCACGGCAGCGTGCTGCGCCCATGGCTGGCCTGCCAGCGCACCACGCGGCCGGCGATGTCGGGGACGGCGGAGGTCATGCGCGCTGCAGCTGCGCGGGCCGGGAGTCGGGTGCGACTTCGCCCGCGGGCGTGGCGATCAGGTGGTCGGTCAGTTCGGCCAGCTTGGCATCGAGTTCGTCGACCGCATGCTCCTGCGTGTCGATTTCGCCGATGCGGTCGTCCAGGCCGGCGGCGGCCTGCTGGATGCGTTCGATGGCTTCCAGGCGGCGGGTGAAGTTGCGGCGGCGCTCGCGCAGCTGCGCATCCAGTTGCGCAGCCGCGGCCTTGTTCCACAGCTCCACTTCGGCCAGCGCCGATTCGTACACGGCGCGCAGGCGGGTGGCCAGCGCGCGCACCAGGCGGTCGGCGAATTCGGGCTGCGCCAGGCGCAGGGCGTTGCTCACGCCCAGGTATTGCTGGTGGCTGCGCTCGACCAGGTCGAGGTCGCGTTCGTAGCGCGCCAGATCCGGTTCCTTGGGCGGCTGCAGCGAGAAACCGTATTCGGCGTTCAGCTGGCGGAACGTGCCGGTCAGCATGGACTGGATCTCGCCGCTGGTGGCCTGCGCCTTGCGCAGGCCTTCACGCAGGCGGTCGAACGTCAGCGCGTAGGCGCGCTTGACGCCCAGCTTGATGCCGGGCGCGCGCAGCGACTGCGTCAGCTGGGCCATCTCGTCCTTCATCGTGGCCGTGCCCAGCAGGTTGAACACTTCGCGCAGCAGCTTCAGGTGCACCGAGCGAACCGCGTGGATCTTGGCGCCGCTGACGTCGAAGTCGCGCTGTTCCTGCTCGATGCGCGAACGCATGTGGCGGATGACCGACGTGTTCTTGCCGCGCAGCCCCTTGAGCTCGAGCATCTGCTCGGCCAGGTCGCGGCGGCGGATGTTCAGCGAACGGCTGGCTTCGGTGCGCAGCTCGCCGATGGTGCTGGCCACGGACGTGCGCAGGATCTTCTGGCGCCGGCCCATGATGCCCTGGCTGAGCGCCCTCTCCAGCACCGGCAGCTGGCTGGCCACCAGCAGTTCGGCGTCGTCGTTGACCTTGGCGACCAGGCCCTTCTGCGCGGACACGGGGATCACCTGTTCGCGTTCCAGGCCCAGGATCTCGGCGGTCGTCGCGCGCTGGCGGTCGATCTGCGCCTGCACCTGCGTGGGCGTCGACAGCGAGTCCCACATGGTGTCGATCTTGTTCAGCACGACGAGGTGCGAAGCCGCATCGTCGCCTTCGGAGATCAGGTGTTCCTTCCAGATCGCCAGGTCGGACCTGGTCACGCCCGTATCAGCTGCCAGGATGAACACCACGGCGTGCGCCTGCGGGATCAGGTTGACGGTCAATTCGGGCTCGGCGCCGATGGCGTTCAGGCCCGGGGTGTCCAGGATCACCAGCCCCTGCTTGAGCAGCGGGTGGGCGATGTTGATCAGCGCGTGGCGCCACTTGGGCACTTCCACCTTGCCGTCGGAGCCCACCATCGGGTTGTCCTCCGGCGAGTCTTCGTGCCAGAAGCCCAGCGCCTTGGCTTCTTCCCTGGTGACGTGGCGGACCTCGGAGACTTTCTCGAAAGCCTGCGCCAGTTGGGCGGGGTCGTTGACGTCCAGGTCCAGCCGGGTCCACTTCTCGGGCGCCAGGCGCCATTCCATCAGCGGCTGCGGCTGCAGGCGCGTTTCGATGGGCAGCAGGCGCAGGCAAGGCGGCACTTCGGCGTCGTAGCCAAGTTCCGTGGGGCACATCGTGGTGCGCCCGGCGCTGGCCGGCATGATGCGGCGCTTGTAGCCGGCGAAGAAGACGGCGTTGATCAGCTCCGACTTGCCGCGCGAGAACTCGGCGACGAAGGCCACCATGACCTTGTCGGAACGCATCTGGTTTTCGAGGCGGCGCAGGCGCTCCTGGACGGCGGCGTCCAGCAGTTCGTGGTCCTTCAACCACTCGGACAACAGCTTGAGGCGCAGGGCGAATTCACGCCGCCAGGCGCCGTGCTGGTCGAATTGCTCGTTGAAGGAAGTGCCCACTGAAGTCCCCGCGCTTGAATATAGCACCCGACTCATCGGAGCCCGCCCTGGGCTGTCACCCCTTCTGGCACGCAGGGCAGTAAAAAGTCGCTCTTTGGCCCTGCCGGATGGCCTTGACTGTGGTGCCGCAAACACGGCAAGGCTCGCCGGCGCGCCCGTAAACCATCGCTTCCAGCTGGAAATAGCCGGACTCGCCGTTCGCGTTGGAGAAGTCCCTCAGCGTGCTGCCGCCCTTTTCCACCGCGCGCGCCAGCACGTCGCGGATGGCGGCATGCAGCTTTGCCGCCCGGGGCACGCTGATGCGCGACGCGCTGGTCGTCGGGCGGATGCCCGCGAGGAAGAGCGCCTCCGACGCATAGATGTTGCCCACGCCCACCACCACGTCGCCGGCCAGCAGCACCTGCTTGATCGGCGCGCGCCGCTTCTTCAGCGCTGCATGGAACGCGGCGATGTCGAAGGCCTCCCCGAGCGGCTCGACACCCAAGCCGCCCAGCAGTTTCACCGCTTCAGGCGAACTCTCCCGCGACGTGTAGACGACGGCGCCGAAGCGGCGCGGATCGTTCAGCCGCAGCACGCCGCGCGAAGTGACGAGGTCGAAGTGGTCGTGCGTGCCGGGCGGCGGATGCGCATCGCCGAAGCTCAGGCTGCCCGACATGCCCAGGTGCACCAGCAGCAGGCCGTCGTCCAGGTCCAGCAGCAGGTACTTGCCACGGCGCCGCACCGTGCGCACGGTGCGGCCCACCAGCGTCTGCGGCTCGATGCCCAGCGCCCAACGCAAGGGCTTGCCCATCCGCACGCCTTCGATCGTGCCGCCCGCGATGCGGTCCGCAAAGCTGCGGCGGGTGACCTCCACTTCGGGTAATTCGGGCATGGCACGAAAGCGAAAAGGGGCTGGATTATGATGGTTTGGATGAATCCCAGCCTTCGCCTCGCCTCGGGCGCGGTCCTGCTGCTGGCGCTGGCACAGGCGGTGCACGCTCAAGACGCGGCCGCCCCCGCGGAAGGCGGCCCACCGCCCCCGCAAAGCGCCCTCGACGCCGAACTTTTCTACCAGCTGCTCCTGGGCGAACTCAACGCCCGCGGCGAAGAGTCTTCGTCCGGCTTCTCGCTCATCCTCGATGCCGCCCGCAAGACCAACGATCCCGCGCTGTACCAGCGCGCCGTTGAGATCGCGTTCCAGAACCGCGCCGGTGAAGCCGCATTGCAGGCCGCGCGCGCATGGAAGCAGGCGTTCCCCGACTCGCGCGACCCCAACCGCTACGTGCTGCAGATCCTGCTGGCACTCAACCGCACCGGGGAAACCGCCGAGCCGCTGAAGACCGAGCTGGCGCTGGCCAATCCGCGCGAGCGCGAGGCCGCCATCGCCGCCATCCCGCGCCTGTATGCGCGCGCCTCGGACAAGAAGCAGGCGGCCGCCGTCGTCGAACAGGCGCTGGCGGAGCCTTTGCAACAGCCCGCCACCGCGGCCGCCGCATGGACCACGGTGGGCCGCATGCGCATGGCTGCCGGCGACATGGACGGCGCCGTCGAAGCCGCTCGGCGCGGCCAGGCCGCCAACCCCCAGTCCGAGCTGCCGGTCATCCTGGCGCTGGAGCTGATGGACCCCAAGGTGCCGCAGGCCGAGCCCATCGTGCGCAAGTACCTCGACGGCAAAGGCATGCCCGAAATCCGCATGGGCTATGCCCGCGCGCTGATCGACGCGCAACGCTACACCGAAGCGGGACAGCAGCTGCAGCTGGTCGCGACCGAGAAGCCCGACCTGGCCGAGGCGTGGCTGGCGCTGGGCACCATCCAGGCCCAGGACAACCAGCTGCCGCAAGCGGAGCAGTCGCTGAAGCGCTACGTCGAGCTGGCCCAGGCGCAACGCGCGGGCGAAGAGCGCAGCCGCGGACTCTCCCAGGCTTACCTGGCCTTGGCGCAGATCGCCGAGAAGCGCCGCGATTACGCGGCCGCTACCCGCTGGCTGGACCGCATCGACAACACGCAGGACCTGCTGGGCGCGCAGGTCCGCCGCGCGTCCATCCTGGCCAGCCAGGGCAAGCTGAACGAAGCACGCAAGCTCATTCGCGCGCTGCCCGAACGCACACCCGCCGAAGCCCGCGCCAAGGTCACGGCCGAAGCCAGCCTGCTGCGCGAACAGAAGCAGTACCGCGCCGCGTACGACCTGCTGGCCCAGGCTTCGGCGAAAGACCCGCGTGACGTCGACCTGGTCTACGACCAGGCCATGCTGGCCGAGAAGCTCAACGACCTGCCCGACATGGAGAGGCTGCTGCGGCAAGTCATCGCGGCCAAGCCCGACTACCACCACGCGTACAACGCGCTGGGCTACTCGTTCGCCGAGCGCAACATGCGCCTGCCCGAAGCCAGGCAACTGATCCAGAAGGCGCTGGAATACGCGCCGGGCGACCCCTTCATCAGCGACAGCCTCGGTTGGGTCGAGTTCCGCATGGGCAACACCACGGAAGCGCTGCGCATCCTGGAGACGGCCTACAAATCGCGCCCCGACGCCGAGATCGCCGCGCACCTGGGCGAGGTGCTGTGGACCTCGGGCCAGCGCGACAAGGCGCAGTCCGTCTGGAAGGAAGGCCTGCTGCTCAACGCCGAGAACGAGACGCTGCAGGAAACGCTCAAGCGGCTGCGCGTCAAGCCATGACGCCGCGCGTGATCGGCGCGGCCGCGCGCCGCGGCTCGATCCTGCTGGCGGCCGCGCTGCTGGCGGCATGCGCGCAGCTGCCGCGGCCGGCCGAGATCATCACCGGAGGCATCGTCCGCAGCGGCCGGCTCGCGCTGAGCGTGCCGAACCAGCCGCAGCAGTCGTTCTCGGCCGCCTTCGAACTGCGTGGCAAGCCTGAAGCGGGCCTGCTGGTGCTGTTCACGCCCATCGGCGGCACGGCGGCGCAGCTGCGCTGGCAACCGGGCCAGGCCGTGCTGCAGGTGCCGGGCCAGCCCGACCAGTCGTTTTCCTCGCTTGACGCCATGGTCGAGAAGGCCACTGGCGCGCCGGTGCCTGTCGCCGCCCTGTTCGACTGGCTGGCCGGCGTGAACACGCCGGTGTCCGGCTGGGAGGCGGACCTGTCCGCACTGGCCGAAGGCCGCCTGCGCGCCCAGCGCCGCGACCCGCCCCCGCCGGCGGACCTGCGCGTCGTCCTCGACGGCCAGTGATGCGCTCCCTGTACGACGTCCCGGCGCCGGCCAAGCTCAACCTTTTCCTGCACGTCACCGGACGGCGCGCCGACGGCTACCACCTGCTGCAGTCGGTGTTCATGCTGCTGGACTGGCACGACACGCTGCATTTCGAACTGCGCACAGGTGGCGCGCTCAGCCGCGAGGACATCGGCGAGCCCGTCCCGGCCGATGACCTGGTGCTGCGTGCCGCGCGCGCGTTGCAGCAAGCCACCGGCACCGCGCATGGCGCGCACGTCGTGCTCGACAAGCGCCTGCCCGCGCAGGCCGGCATGGGCGGCGGCTCTTCAGATGCCGCCAGTTGCCTGCTGGCGCTGAACCGGCTCTGGGCCACCCATCTGCCGCTGGCCGCACTGGAGCGCATCGGCCTGGCGCTCGGCGCCGACGTGCCGTTTTTCCTGCGCGGCCGCAACGCGTGGGTGGAAGGCGTTGGCGAGCGCATTACGCCGGTGGCGGTGCCGCCGTCGCGTTTCCTGGTCGTGAAACCTCCACTCGGACTGGACACCGCCGACGTGTTCCGCGCGCCCGACCTCAGTAGGGACACCGACCCTGCTATAATCTCGGGCTTTGCTGCAAACCCGCTGCAGTTCGGTCGAAACGATCTGCAACCGGTGGCCCAGCGGCTGTGCCCCCAGGTGGGCCAGGCGCTGGAATGGCTGGACTCTCTGGTGAAGCCATGGGGTTTGGCCGGCCGGATGACCGGCTCGGGCAGTGCGGTGTTCGCACCGCTGCCGCCGGGCCGATCGCCAGGGTTGCCTCCTTCGGGCTGGCAGGACTGGAAAGTCCGGGAATGCGGCAATCTGGAAGCGCACCCGCTGGTGGGGTGGGCTTCCGGTGACGATTCATCGGTTTGACGCTGGTTTGCAGCGCCAGACCCGTGTAGGGGAGTCGCCAAGTTGGTTAAGGCACCGGATTTTGATTCCGGCATGCGAGGGTTCGAGTCCTTCCTCCCCTGCCAAACCCTTTACGGGCCAGGCATTTTTCTGAAGACGACGCAAGACGGCTTTCCCGCCCAGTGACTGGTCCGCACATGCAGGCTCTCCCGCATCCCGACTTCATGGTGTTCACCGGCAACGCCAATCCCGGCCTGGCGGCCGAGATGGCCGGGCACCTCGGCATCTCGCTCGGCGCGGCCAGCGTGGGCCGCTTCTCCGACGGCGAAGTCACCGTCGAGATCAACACCAACGTGCGGGCACGTGACGTGTTCGTGGTGCAGTCCACCTGCGCCCCGACCAACGAGAACCTGATGGAACTGCTGATCATGGTCGACGCGCTCAAGCGCGCCTCGGCCGAACGCATCAGCGCCGTGATCCCGTACTTCGGCTACGCCCGCCAGGACCGCCGCCCGCGCAGCTCGCGCGTGCCGATCTCGGCCAAGGTGGTGGCCAACCTGCTGCAGACCGTGGGTGTCTCGCGCGTGCTGACCATGGACCTGCACGCCGACCAGATCCAGGGCTTCTTCGACATCCCGGTGGACAACATCTACGCGTCGCCGGTGCTGCTGCACGATGTGCGTTCGAAGAACTACGAGAACCTGATCGTCGTGTCGCCCGATGTGGGCGGCGTGGTGCGCGCCCGCGCGCTGGCCAAGCAGCTGGGCACCGACCTGGCCATCATCGACAAGCGCCGCCCGCGCGCCAACGTCTCGGAAGTGATGCACGTCATCGGCGAGATCGAAGGCCGCAACTGCGTGATCATGGACGACATGATCGACACCGCCGGCACGCTGGTGAAGGCGGCCGAGGTGCTGAAGGAGCGCGGCGCGAAGAAGGTGTACGCGTACTGCACGCACCCCATCTTCTCGGGCCCGGCCATCGAACGCATTTCCAAGGGCTCGGCCCTGGACGAAGTGGTGGTGACCAACACCATCCCGCTGTCGGACGCCGCGCGTGGCTGCGGCAAGATCCGCCAGCTCACCGTCGCCCCGCTGATCGCCGAGACGATCCAGCGCATCGCCAAGGGCGAGTCGGTGATGAGCCTTTTTTCGGAGCAGGAGAACCTGTTCTGAGATCCGCGCGGCGCTAGCCGTGCAATTAGCCGCCTCCCTCACCGGGGGCATTTGTGAAACGGCAGCACATTGGTCGCGATGGCTGCCTATCGGAGATCGTCATGAAATTCGTCGCTTTCGAGCGCACCAAGCAAGGTACGGGTGCGAGCCGCCGCCTGCGCAACACGGGCAAGACGCCCGGCATCGTCTACGGCGGTGAAGGCAAGCCCCAGCTGATCGAACTGGACCACAACGCCCTGTGGCACGCCCTGAAGAAGGAAGCCTTCCACTCCACCATCCTCGAGATGGAACTGGGCGGCAAGACCGGCAAGGTCCTGCTGCGCGACGTGGTCTACCATCCGTTCCGCCCGCAGGTCCAGCACGTGGACTTCCAGCGCGTGGACGCCAAGACCAAGCTGCACATGAAGGTGCCGTTCCACTACGTGAAGGCCGAGGAATCGCAGGCCGTGAAGTTCGACCACTGCGTGGTCAACCACGTGCTGTCCGAGCTGGACATCTCCTGCTTCCCGGGCGACCTGCCCGAGTTCATCGAGGTGGACCTGTCCGGCCTGAAGAAGGGCCAGTCGCTGCACCTGTCCGAAGTCAAGCTGCCCAAGGGCGTGACCGCCGTGACCCACGGCAAGAAGGACCCGGTGCTGGTGTCCGTGGTGCTGACGGGCGGTGGCGACGAGCCGGCCGCGACCGAAGCGGCTGCCGCCGCGCCGGCCGCGGATGCGAAGGCCGCGCCCGCCAAGGACGCGAAGGCCGGCGATGCCAAGGCCGCTCCGGCCAAGGCCCCCGCCAAGAAGTAAGCCCCTCCGGCTGAATGACAAAGGCCCGCTTCGGCGGGCCTTTGTCTTGGCGAGTCCCCGGAACCAACCCTTACCATCGCGCGATGATCAAGCTGTTCGTCGGCCTGGGCAATCCCGGCCCCGAGTACGAAGCCACCCGCCACAACGCGGGCTTCTGGTGGGTGGACGCGCTCGCTCGCGAGCTGAAACTGAACCTGTCGATGGACAGGGCCTACCACGGCCTCGCCGCGCGCGGCAACGTCAACGGCCAGGCCGTGTGGCTGCTGGAGCCGCAGACGTACATGAACCTCTCGGGCAAGTCGGTCGCCGCGCTGGCCCGCTTCTTCAAGATCGCGCCACAGGAAATCCTGGTGGTGCACGACGAACTCGACGTCGTGCCCGGCGAAGCCAAGCTCAAGCTGGGCGGCGGCCACGCGGGCCACAACGGCTTGCGCGACATCCACGCGCAGCTGGGCACCGGCGACTACTGGCGGCTGCGCATCGGCATCGGCCACCCGGGCGTGAAGTCCGAAGTCGCCGACTGGGTGCTGCGCAAGCCCGCGCCGGACCAACGCGAAGCCATGCACGCCTGCATCGACCGCACGCTGAAAGCGGCGCCGGCGCTCATGGCCGGCGACATGACCAAGGCCACGCAGCTGGTCCACACCAGCAAGCCGCCGCGGCCCAAGCCGCCGCGCCCGCCCGAAGCCGGCTGACGACAAGACAAAAAAGCCGGCGGGCGTTCGGGTTCACACCAGGGAGGAGAACGCCAATGAAAGCCATCCACGCGCTGCTCGCGTGCGCCGCCGCATCCGCGGCCTGCGCGCAGGCCCAGACCATCTACCGCTGCGGCGACAGCTACGGCTCGCAGCCTTGCGCCGGCGGGCGCGAACTGCCGGCCGCACCACCAGCGGCCGACGCGGCCCAACACCGCGCTGCCGCCGGCACCGCCCAGCGCGACGCAAAGCTCGCCGATGCGATGGAGAAGGAAAGGCTGAAGCAGGAGGCGCGGCCCGCGCAGGTCTACGTCGCGCCGGCCAAGCCCGGCCCGGACTTCGAGCCGCACAAGTCACCCGAGAAAGCGGCGACGCGCAAGCTCGACGTCTTCACCGCGAGTTCGCCCGCGCCCAAAAAGCCCAAGGGCGAAGGCAAGGGCAAGAAGGGCAAATCGAAAGCGAAGGACGAAGGCGCGGAGAAGCAACCGCCGGCGGCGATGCCGGCAGGCGCCGTCAAGCGCCAGTAGGCGGCGTACCGGTCAGGCGCCGGTACTTCTGCCACAGCGTCTCGCGGTCCTCGACGTGCGCCGGGTTCACCGGGATGCACGCCACCGGGCACACCTGCACGCACTGCGGCTCGTCGAAGTGGCCGACGCATTCGGTGCACTTCGCGGGGTCGATCTGGTAGATCTCCGGGCCGAGGAAGATGGCCTGGTTGGGGCACTCCGGCTCGCACACGTCGCAGTTGATGCACTCGTCGGTGATCATCAAGGCCATGCGAAGTCCGTCCCGTGAAAGCGATGCCTGAAGCTGTTCTGGCATTATCTCCGCCTTCATGAGCGTCTTCCTGTTCAAGCGCCTGATCACCCTGCTCGCGACACTGGCGGGCACTTCGGTGGTGGTGTTCCTGGTGCTGGAGATCCTGCCCGGCAACGCGGCGCAGATCCTGATGGGGCCCGACGCCTCGCCCGAAGCCGTGACGGCGCTGGCCGCCAAGCTGGGCATCGACCGTCCACCCGTGGAGCGCTACTTCCACTGGGTCGGCGGCCTGCTCACCGGCGACATGGGCAACAGCTATGCGTACAGCACGCCGGTTTCGGAGCTGATCCTTGAACGGCTGAGCCTCACGGTGCCGCTGTCGGTGCTGGCCATGGCGATGACCACGGCCATCGCGCTGGCCGCCGGCATCTACGCCGCCTCGCGGCACAACAAGCTGGGCGACGTCGGCGTGATGGGCCTGTCGCAGGTCGGCATCGCCATCCCGAACTTCTGGTTCGCCATCCTGCTGATCCTGCTGTTCTCGGTGCAGCTCAAGTGGTTCTCCGCCGGCGGCTTCCCGGGCTGGGACGACGAAGACGGCATCTGGGGCGGCATCCGCTCGCTGCTGCTGCCGGCGCTCTCGCTGGCCGTGGTGCAGTCGGCCATCCTGGCGCGCATCACGCGATCGGCGGTGCTGGGAGTCTTGCGCGAAGACTTCGTGCGCACCGCGCGCGCCAAGGGCGTCAGCGGCCGCGGCACGCTCTGGGGCCACGTGCTGCGCAACGCGATGATCCCGGTCATCACCGTGATGGGCCTGCAGTTCTCCGAGCTGCTGGCCGGCACCATCGTGGTGGAAAGCGTGTTCTACCTGCCCGGCATGGGCCGGCTGATCTTCCAGTCGATCCAGAACCGCGACCTGATCGTGGTGCGCAACTGCGTGATGCTGCTCGCGGCCATGGTCGTGATCGTCAACTTCGTCGTCGACGTGCTGTACGCCGCCATCGACCCGCGAGTGAAGGCCAGCGACATATGAGCGCGGTTCCGGTGCCAGCCGCCGCGCCACCCGCCGCCCCGGGCTTCTGGCGGCGCGCGCTGCGCAATCACAGCTTCGTGCTCGGCGCGGTGCTGAGCCTGCTGCTCGCGGCGGCCGCGGCGCTGTCGCTGGTGTGGACACCGCACTCGCCGTACGACGTCGACATCCCGCAGCGGCTGCAAGCGCCCAGCGCCACCCATTGGCTGGGCACCGACCCGTACGGCCGCGACATCGTGTCGCTGCTGCTGGTGGGGGCGCGCGCTTCCATCGTCGTGGGCGTGGTGGCCGTCGGCATCGGCCTGTTGGTCGGCACGGCCTTCGGCCTGCTCGCTTCCGCGCGGCGCGGCTGGACCGAGGAGATCATCATGCGCGTCGCCGACTTCGGCTTCGCCTTCCCGGCTATCCTGTCGGCCATCATGCTCACCGCCGTGTTCGGCCCGGGCATGGTCAACGCCATCGTCGCGATCGGCATCTACAACATCCCCACCTTCGCGCGCATCACCCGCGCGTCGGCCAATGCCGTGTGGTCGCGCGAATTCGTGCTGGCCGCGCGCGCGTGCGGCAAGGGCGCGTTCAGCATCACGGTGGAACACGTGCTGCCCAACATCCTGTCGGTGCTGATCGTGCAGGCCACCATCCGCTTCGCCATCGCCATCCTGGCCGAAGCCGCCCTCTCCTACCTGGGCCTGGGCACGCAGCCGCCGCAGCCTTCGTGGGGCCGCATGCTCAGCGAGGCGCAGACGCTGATGTTCCAGGCGCCGATGCTCGCCGTGTACCCCGGCGTGGCCATCGCGCTGGCGGTGATGGGCCTCAACCTGCTGGGCGACGGGCTGCGCGACCTGTTCGACCCGCGTCTCGCGCGCAAACGCTGAAGCCATGCCGCTGCTGGAAGTCCGGAACCTCAACGTCGTGCTGCAGACCCAGCGCGGGCCGGCGCGCGCGGTGCGCGACGTCAGCTTCACGCTGGAACGCGGCGAGACGCTGGGCCTGGTCGGCGAATCCGGCTGCGGCAAGTCGATCACCGCGATGTCGCTGATGGGCCTGCTGCCCGAGAACGCGAAAGTCACCGGCAGCATCCAGCTCGAAGGCCGCGAGCTCGTCGGCCTGCCCGAACGCCAGCTGTGCGAGCTGCGCGGCGATCGCATCGGCATGATCTTCCAGGAGCCGATGACGGCGCTGAACCCGGTGCACACCATCGGGCACCAGGTGGCCGAGCCGCTGCGCCTGCACCGCGGCATGTCGGCTTCCGCCGCGCGCAAGGAAGCCATCGCGCTGCTCGACCGCGTGGGCATCCCCGACGCAGCGCGGCGCGTGGACGCCTACCCGCACCAGTTCTCCGGCGGCCAGCGCCAGCGCATCACCATCGCGATGGCGCTCGCGTGCGGCCCCGACCTGTTGATCGCCGACGAACCCACCACCGCGCTCGACGTCACCATCCAGCGCCAGATCCTGGAACTGGTGCGCGGCCTGGTGGCCGAGCGCGGCATGGCGCTGATCCTGATCTCGCACGACCTGGGCGTGGTCGCGCAGAACGTGTCGAAGATGATGGTGATGTACGGCGGCGAAGTGGTGGAAGACGGCCCCACCGCGCCTGTGTTCGCCAACCCCATGCACCCTTACACGCTGGGCCTGTTCGCGGCCCGGCCGCGCCTGGTCGGCCCGCGCGGCGGGCGCCTGGCCACCATCGCGGGCACGGTGCCGGAACTGGTGGACTTGCCGCCAGGTTGCCCGTTCGCGGGCCGCTGCCGACTCACCGTCCCCGAGTGCCACGTCACCATGCCGCCACCGCACGAGATCAGTCCCGGCCACCACGCGCGCTGCATCCGCCTGGACACCGTCGCCGCAGAAAAAAAGGTGGCCGCATGAACGCCCCGCTGCTGCAGGTGCGCGACCTGGTGCGGCATTACACGATGCCCCGCGAGAAGCTCCGCGGCCCGCCGCCTGTGGTGCAGGCGCTCAACGGCGTGAGCTTCGACATCCACGCCGGCCGCAGCCTGGGCATCGTCGGCGAATCGGGATCCGGCAAGTCCACGCTCGCGCGGCTGGTGATGGCGCTGGACACGCCGACCTCCGGCGCCGTGCAGTTGGAAGGCCGCGACCTGCACCGGCTGCCAGCCAGCGAGCTGCGCCAAGCGCGGCGCGATTTCCAGATGGTGTTCCAGGACCCGTACGGCTCGCTGGACCCGCGCCAGACGGTGGAGCGCATCGTCACCGAGCCGCTCTCCGCCCAGGGCGGCGCCACGGCCGCCGAACGCCGCGAGCGAGCATCCGAGGCGCTCGCCTCGGTTGGACTGCGCACCAACGACCTGGGCAAGTACCCGCACGAATTCTCCGGCGGCCAGCGCCAGCGCATCGCCATCGCGCGCGCGCTGATCACGCGGCCGAAGCTGATCGTCGCCGACGAACCGGTGAGCGCGTTGGACGTCTCCGTGCAGGCGCAAGTGCTCAACCTGATGCAGGACCTGCAACAGCAGTTCGGCGTCACCTACATGCTGATCAGCCACGACCTGGCAGTGGTCAACCACCTGTGCGACGACGTCGCCGTGCTCTGGCAAGGCCGCATCGTCGAACAGGGTCCGCCCGAGCGGCTGTTCCATGCCGCCGAGCACCCCTACACCCGCGCGCTGCTGGAAGCGGTGCCGCGCGCGGAATCGTCGTATCCTTCCTGCTGAACTTTCACCCGGAGCCACACCCATGCTGAAAAGACGGACCGTCCTGACTTCCGCCGCGCTCGCCGGCCTGCCGCTCGCCGTGCCCGAGCTGGCGCTTGCGCAAAGTCGCAAGGACCAGATCGTCATCGCCATGACCCTGGAGCCGCCGGGCCTGGATCCCACCGCGGGCGCCGCATCGGCCATCGCGGAGATCACGCAGTACAACATCTTCGAAACGCTGACCAAGATCAACTCCGACGGCAGCGTCACGCCGCTGCTGGCCGAAAGCTGGGAAGTCTCGCCCGACCTCACCACCTACACCTTCAAGTTGCGCAAGGGCGTGAAGTTCCAGAACGGCGAGCCGTTCAACGCGCAGGCGGTGAAGTTCTCGTTCGACCGCGCGGGCGGCGAGAAGAGCACCAACAAGGACAAGCGCACGTTCGCCGCCATCACCACGCAGGCGGTCGACGAGAACACCGTGGTGATCCTCACCAAGGAGATCGATCCCGACTTCCCCTTCCTGCTCGGCCAGGCCACGGCCGTGATCGTGGAGCCCAAGAGCGTCAACGACAACGCCACCAAGCCGGTCGGCACCGGGCCCTACAAGCTGGAGAACTGGGTCAAGGGTTCTTCGGTCACGCTGACGAAATGGGACGGCTTCCGCAACGCGGCGGCCATCAAGCTGCGCCGCGCCACCTTCCGCTTCATCGCCGACCCGTCGGCGCAGGTGGCCGCGCTGCTGTCGGGTGACATCGATGCCGCGCCCCGCGGCATCACGGGCCGCCAGGTGCCGCCGCTGCAGGCCAACCCCAATCTGCAGGTCATCATTTCGGGCTCGCGCGCCAAGACCATCCTGGCCATCAACAACAAGAAGAAGCCGCTGGACGATGTCCGCGTGCGCCGCGCCATCGCGGCAGCGGTGGACCGCAAGGCTGTCATCCAGGGCGCGGTGGACGGGCTGGGCGTGCCTATCGGCAGCCACTACGTGCCCAGCGCGCCGGGCTACGTCGATACCACCGGCGTGAACCCCTACAACCCCGACAAGGCGCGCCAGCTGCTGAAGGAAGCCGGCGTCACCAACCTGGAGCTCACGATGACGCTGCCGCCGCCCGCCTACGCGCGCCAGGGCGGCGAGATCATCGCTTCCATGCTGTCCAAGGTGGGCATCAAGACCAAGCTCGAGAACGTCGAGTGGGCGCAGTGGCTGTCGGGCACCTACGGCAACAAGAACTACGACCTCACGATCATTTCGCACGTCGAGCCGTTCGACCTGGGCAACTTCGCCAAGCCCGACTACTACTGGGGCTACAACAACCCGAAGTTCAACGAGCTGTACAGCAAGTACAAGTCCACCGCGAACCCCAAGGACCGCCTGAAGCTGCTGGGCGACATCCAGCGCCTGCTGGCCGACGACTGCGTGCACGAATTCCTGTTCACGCCGCAGTGGGTCACGGTCGCCAAGAAGGGCGTGAAGGGCCTGTGGAAAGACATGCCGATCTTCGTGAACGACCTGTCCGCGATGTCCTGGGCCTGAGACGCACGCGCATGACGAAGCAGTCCCCGGGCCATGCGCTGCATGAACTGTCCGCCGTCCAGCTGATCGAGGGTTACCGCCGGCGCGACTTCTCGCCGGTGGAAGTCACGCAGGCGGTGCTCGGCCACGTCGAGCGTTGGGAAAAGCACCTGCAGGCGCTGTACCTGCTTCGCCCCGAGCGCGCGCTGGAACAGGCACGCGCCAGCGAGCAGCGCTGGCTGCGCGGTGAGCCGCTCGGTCCCATCGACGGCGTGCCGCTCACGCTGAAGGACAACATCGCCACCGAAGGCGATCCCACGCCGCTTGGCACGGCGGCGGTGGAACTCATCCCCGCCGCTGCCGATGCGCCGCCCGCCGCGCGCGTGCGCGAAAGCGGCGGCGTGGTGTTTGCCAAGACCACCATGCCCGACTACGGCATGCTGTCCTCGGGTGCGTCCAGCTTTCACGCGCTGGCGCGCAACCCCTGGGATCTCACGCGCACGCCCGGCGGCTCCAGTGCGGGCGCGGGCGCGGCGGCAGCAGCCGGCTACGGCCCGCTGCACGTGGGCACCGACATCGGCGGCTCGCTGCGCCTGCCCGCCGGCTGGTGCGGCATCTTCACGCTCAAGCCCAGCCTGGGCCGCATCCCCATCGACCCGCCCTACATGGGCCGCGCCGCGGGCCCCATGACGCGCACGGTCGGCGACTCGGCTTTGTTCATGCAGGTGCTGTCGCGGCCCGACTCGCGCGACAGCATGAACCTGCCGGCGCAGGACATCGCATGGGATCGCTTCGATGCGGGCGTCGGGAAGCTGAAGGGCTTGCGCATCGGCCTGCTGCTGGAAGCCGGCTGCGGCCTGGCCGTGCTGCCCGAAGTGCGCGCGGCCATCGAAGCCGCCGCGCGCGTGTTCGAGCGCGCCGGCGCGCACGTCACGACGATGCCGCCTTTCATGACGCAAGGCATGCTGGACGGCATGGATCACTTCTGGCGCATGCGCTCGCACATCGACCTGAAGGCGCTGCCGCCCGAGCGCAAGACCAAGGTGCTGCCCTACATCCGCGAGTGGGCCGACAGCGCGGCCGGCATGAGCGGCGAAGCCGTGTTCCGCGCGTTCAGCCAATTCCACAACACGCGCGTGACCACGGTCAACGCGTGCCGGGCTTTCGACTACGTCCTCTCGCCGGTGTCACCCGTGCCGGCTTTCCCGGCCGAGCTGCCTTCGCCCACCAACGACCCGCTGCGGCCGCTGGAGCACATCGGCTTCACCGTGCCGTACAACATGTCCGAACAGCCCGCCGCGTCCATCCAGTGCGGCTACACCAAGGAAGGCTGGCCCATCGGCTTGCAGATCGCGGGCCAGCGCTTCGACGACCTGGGCGTGCTGCAGGTGTCGCGCGCCTTCGAGCTGCTGCGCGAGCCACCCCGCCCGTGGCCGCAGCCGCCTTCCGAGGCGCTGGAGCATGTGGACTGACGCGCTCGGCAACGCGGTCACGCTGGAAGGCGGCGCCGCGTCGCTGCCCGCGCTGAACGATTTCGTCGAAGGCTTCATCGCCAGCGAAGCGCGGGCGGCCAACGTGCTGCAGGCGTCCGGAGATCCATCGCCCATCGTGCAGGCCTGCATCGCGGCGGTGCACATGTTCGCCGAGTCGCGGGAAGCGCCCGCCAGCGCGCGGCCTTTTCTTGAACGCGCCAGGGCGGGCGCCTCCAGGACCACTTCGCGTGAGCAGCGCTTCATCGAGGCGGTGGGCGCCTGGGTCGAAGGCGACATCCCGCGCGCCATCGCGCTCCACGAAGAGCAGGCGCGCGAACATCCACGCGACCTGGCCTCCCTCAAGCTGGGGCAATACCACTTGTTCAATCGCGGCGACTGCGCCGGCATGCTGCGCACGGCGCTCTTGGCGCTGCCGGCCGCCGGCGACGTGCCGTACCTGCACGGCATGCTCGCTTTCGGCTGGGAGCAGTGCCATGCGCTGGAAGAAGCGGAAGCGGCCGCGCGGCACGCCATCTCCATGCGACGCAAGGAGCCGTGGGCGCATCACGCGCTGGCGCACGTGATGCTCACGCAGGGCCGCGTGCGCGAAGGGCACGAGTTCCTGCAAGACGTCAGCACAACCTGGACCGGCCTGAACTCGTTCATGGTCACGCACAACTGGTGGCACCAGGCGCTGTTCGCGCTGGAGCTGGACGACGCGGCGGAGGTGCTCGCCATTCACGACCGTCAGGTCTGGGGCGTCGCGAAGGAGTACTCGCAGGACCAGATCAACGCGGTGTCGCTGCTGGCGCGCATGGAACTCGCGGGCATCGACGTCGGCAACCGCTGGCAGGACGTCGCCACGTACCTGGCCACGCGCACGTCGGACCAGGTGCTGCCGTTCCTCGACCTGCAGTACCTGGTCGGCCTGGCGCGTGCCGGCCGTCCCGAAGCGGACTTGCTGATGGCCAATATCGAGCGGCATGCGGCGCAAGCGCCGCAAAGCGAGCAAGGCGCGTGGCGCGAAGTCTGCGTGCCCGCGGGCCACGGCTTGCTCGCCTGGGCACGAGGCGACCATGCGACGGCCGTGCGCGAGCTGGGCCAGGCCCTGCCCCACATGCTGGAGATCGGCGGCAGCCACGCGCAGCGCGACCTGTTCTCGCAGATCCACCTGGACGCGCTCATCCGCAGCGGCCACCTGGGTGGCGCGCAGAACCTGCTGCAGCCGCAGCTGCGCCACCTGCCCGAGTCGCGCCGCCTGCGCAAGCAGGCCGCGCAGCTCTACACGGCTTTGGGCCTTTCGCAAGTGAAGGAAAAATTCCTGTGACCGTGGTTCTGCTGCCGGGCCTGGCCGGCGACACCGAGATGTGGCGCGACCAGCTCACCGGGTTGGCGAAGCATCGGCCCGTCGTCTCGGACACGCACACGCGCCACGCATCGATCCCGGAGATGGCGGCCGCGATGCTCGCGCGATTCACCGGTCCGCTCGCACTGTGCGGCGCCTCCATGGGCGGCATGGTGGCGATGGAAGCGGCGCGGCAGGCGCCGGACCGCGTGCGCGGCCTTGCACTGCTCGGCACCAGCGCGCGGCCGGAGAACGAAGAGATGCGCGCGGTGCGCGAAAAGGCGATCGAGCTGTTCGCGCAGGGCCGCGCGCGCGAAGTGATCGAACCGAACGTCGCACTCGCGTTCGATGCGGACCCCGATCCCGCGCTGGCGATTCGCTACCTGGACTTCGTGCTGCGCGCCGGCGCCAGCCAGCTGGTCCGCCAGAACCGCGCCGTCATCGCGCGGCCCGACGCGCGCAAGCACCTGGGGCAGGTGCGCTGCCCCACGCTGGTGATGTGCGGAGAAGGCGACCAGCTGACGCCGCCGGAGCTGTCGCGCGAGATCGCTTCGCTGGTCCCCGGCGCGGAACTGGTGATGCTGCCGCGCTGCGGCCACATGCTGACGATGGAGCAGCCGGCGGCGGTGAACCGCGAACTGGAACGCTGGCTGGCGCGCGTCGAAAAAGCCTAGCCGCCGAGGCTCTTCACTTTTTCCTGCAGGCGCTTCTGCACGGTGGGCGAGACGAACTTGTCCACCTCGCCGCCCAGCACCGCGATCTCGCGCACGAAGGTGCTGCTGATGAACTGGTACTTGTCGCTGGGCGTGAGGAACACCGTCTCGACTTCGGGCATCAGGCTGCGGTTCATGCCGGCCAGCTGGAACTCGTAGTCGAAGTCGGTGACCGCGCGCAGGCCCCGCACCATCGCCTTGCCGCCGCGCGCGACGACGAAGTCGCGCAGCAGGCCGGAGAAGCTCTCCACTTCCACGTTCGGGTACTGCTTGACCACCTCGCGCGCCATGTCGATGCGCTCGGGCAGCGTGAACATCGCCTTCTTGTGGTGGCCGGCTGCGACGGCGACGATCACCTTCTCGAACAACTGATTGGCGCGCCGCACCACGTCCTCGTGCCCTAGGGTCATGGGATCGAAGGTGCCGGGGTAGACGGCGGTGACGGGGAGGTGACTGGCCATGGACGGGGTCTGCGGTGTCGGCGCATTATGGGCTAGGCGGCCTCAGCAAGTGCGCATGCACCGCACCGGCCTTCAGGTGGCGCACGACGGACAGTCCCGCGGCTTGCGCCTGCGCGTCCTTCCATTCGGTGGGCGATTCCAGGTAGAGCAGGCCGCCTTCCCGCAGCGCGGGCACTGCGGCCGCCACCGCCTTGCCGAAGAGGTCGGCGTCGAAGGGCGGGTCCAGGAACACCAGGTCCAGGCCGGCGCCGCCGAACTCGAGCAGCACGCTCAGGCCGTTGGCGCGGCGCACCTCGACGGTCTCGGCGGAGAGCTTCGCTTTCAGGGCACGCAAGGCCGACACCAGCTCCGGATCCTGCTCCACCAGCACCACCTGGGCAGCGCCGCGCGACGCGGCCTCCAGGCCCAGCGCGCCGGTGCCGGCGAACGCGTCCACGCAGCGCCAGCCGTTGAGATCCTGGCCCAGCCAGTTGAACAAGGTTTCCCGAACGCGGTCGGGCGTGGGGCGCAGGCCGGGCTTGTCGGCCACGGGCAGGCGGGTGCGCTTCCAGGCGCCACCGATGATGCGCACCTCGTTCGGGCGGCGGCCGGGCGCGGCGGGGGGACGGGGCATCGCGCGAGCTTACGCGAGCGGCGCGGGCCCAAAAAAAACGCGGCACCCTTGGGGTGCCGCGTTTGATCCTCTCCTGATTTCCTACCTGCCGCAGCCCCTGGGTCTGCGCGGGAGCTGGGATTGCCTCGTTGTGACAGCGAGTCAGCGCGGATTTTGAGCAAAAGTGGTTACCGGCTGTCTCCAACCCCCGTCAGGTTTGACAGTGCACTGGATCAGGGCGTGCCGCCCACGATCACCGTGACCATGCGGTCCGGCTGCAGCTTGCGCGCCATCGCTTCCCGCACCTGGGCGGCCGTCACTTTCGACACCTGGGCGGTCCAGGTGTCCAGGTAGTCCAGCGGCAGGTCGTTCCAGGCGATGTTGGCCACGTTGTCCAGCAGCTTGCGGTTGCTGTCCAGCCGCAGCGGGAAGCCGCCTATCAGGAATTCCTTGGCCGCCTTCAGCTCATCGGCGGACGGGCCGTCGGCCACGAATTTCGCGACCACCTCGCGCGCCACCTTCACTGCTTCGGCCGCCTGGTCGGGCCGGGTCTGGAGCGTGACGGCGAAGGCGCCGGCATGCAGGCCGGGCGAGAAGTAGCTGCCCGCGCCGTACGACAGGCCGCGCTTCTCCCGCACCTCCGTCGACAGCCGCGACACCAGCCCGCCGCCGCCCAGGATGTAGTTGCCCACCAGCAGCGGGAAGTAGTCCGGGTCGCTGCGCTTGTAGCCCGGCTGGCCGATCAGCACGTGCGCCTGCGCGGACTGGAACGGGATCACCTGCTGCGATGCGGCCGTGAGCGGCGGCACCTCCGGCACCGGCGGCAACGGCGTGCACGCCTTGGGGTCCTGCGGCAGGCGGGAGAACATCTTCGCCACGATGGCGTCGGCCTGCGCGCGGTCGACATCGCCGACGATGCTGACCTTGGCGCGGCACGGCAGCATGTGGGCGCGGTAGAAGCGGCGCATGTCGTCCACCGAGATCGCCGCCAGCGACGCCTCCGTGGTCTGCGCGCCGTACGGGTGGCCGCCATACACGCGCGTCTCGAAGGCCTTGTTCGCCACCACGCCCGGCCGCGTATCGGCTTCGCGGATGGACGCGCCGATGCGCTGGCGGTCGCGCTGCCACACGTCTTCCGGGAAGGACGGTTCGCCCAGCTGGCGCGAGGCGAGCAGCAGCGCGCGGTCGAGCAGCACCTTGTCGGTCAGCGACCGCAGCGAGAAATTCATGCGGTCGCTGCCCGCATCGCCGCCGAACCCCGCGCCCAGGTCGGCCCACGCCTCGCTCAGCTGGTTTTCGTCCATCGCCGGTTCGCTGCCCGACGCGAGCAGGCCCTTGCCGGTCATCGAGGCCGCGATGCCCGCCAGCCCCGCCTGGTTGGGCGGGTCGCGGCGGTCGCCGCCGTCGACGTCGATCTCCACGTCCACCATCGGGATCGAATGACTTTCCACCAGGTACACCTGCACGCCGCTGGCTTGCTGCCAGTGCTGGATGGGCAATGCGGCGAGGGCCGGCAGCGTGCCGGCCAGCCAGAGGACGGCCGCGAAGGCCAGGTTCTTCTTCATGGTCGGTCCTTCAGTGGCGCAGGTTGACGGAGGGCGCGGCGGGGCGCGCATTGGGATCGCGCGGCAGCGGCCGCAGGATGCCCACCGTGAGCTGGTCGTCGCCGAAGTAGCGGGTGGCGACGGACTGCACCTGCTGC
Organism: Ramlibacter humi; assembly: GCF_004681975.1. GTDB lineage: Bacteria > Pseudomonadota > Gammaproteobacteria > Burkholderiales > Burkholderiaceae_C > Ramlibacter > Ramlibacter humi. The sequence goes on along the minus strand of NZ_SMLK01000002.1, from coordinate 245,160 downwards.
GCGGTCACGCCCTTGAGCCGCTCGATCAGGCGCTCGCCCGCATCCAGCGGCAGCCCCTGCGCCCAGTACGAGCCCAGCTCGCGCGCCTGGCTAAACACCGAGTCCAGCTTGTAGACCTCGGCCGCGATCCAGCGCGTCTTCACGCGCTGCAGTTCCGCTTCGGTCACGCCGTCGCGCGCCACCCGCGCGACCTCGGCACGCAGTGCGGCTTCCACCTGCTCCGGCGTCTTCCCTGGAGCAGGCACACCGTCCAGCGTGAACAGCTGCGGCCCGCGGCCCCACAGGCCGTTGCCCGCGCCGGCGCTGTCGGCCACTCGGTCCGGGCCTTGCGTCAGCGCGCGGTCCAGGCGCGCACCGCTGTAGCCGTCGAGCACCGCCGCCAGCACCGTGAGCGCCAGCGCGTCGTCACCCTGCGGGTCGGCATCGAACGTGCGCAGTTGCGGCACCTTGAACGACAGCGCGACGTACGACTGCTCGGCCGGCGCCTTCAGCTCCACGCGGCGGATGCCCACCTGCGGTGGCTCGCCGCGCGGCTTGCGATCGGGCAGCGCACGCGACGGAATGGCGCCGTAGTACTTCTGCGCGAGCCGCACCACTTCCTTCGGATCGACGTCGCCCGCCACGACGACGGCGGCGTTGCTGGGCGTGTACCAGCGGCGGTAGAAATCGCGCGCGTCCTGCGGCGTCATGGAATCCAGGTCGCTGGGCCAGCCGGAGATCGGGCGGCGGTACGGCGAGGCGAGGAACGTGGTGCCGCTGATCACCTCGTACAGCCGCGCCCTCGGCGAGTCTTCGGTGCGCAGCCGGCGCTCTTCCTTCACCACCTCCAGCTCGTGCCTGAACTCGTCGTCGGCCCAGCGGTTGTGCGCGAACACGTCGGCTTCCAGCTTCATCACTTCCTCCAGGCGGTTGGAAGGAATCTGCTGGTGGTAGCCGGTGTAATCGCGGCCGGTGAACGCGTTCTCGCGCCCGCCCATGGCGGCCACGCGCTTCGAGAACTCGCCGGGGGCCAGCGTCGGTGTGCCCTTGAACATCAAGTGCTCCAGCGCGTGCGCCACGCCGGTGGTGCCGTCGACCTCGTCCATCGCGCCGACGCGCACCCACAGCATGTGGACCGCGGTGGGAGCCCGGCGATCGGGCTTGACGATGACCGTCATGCCGTTGGACAGCGTCGTGACCACCGGGCGCGCGTCGGCCCGGGCAGTTGAGGTGGAGGGAGCGGAGCTCGCCGGCGCTTGCGCCAACGCGGCTCCCGCCAGACACAGCACGGCACAGCCGGCGGCTGCCGCGCGTCGCAGGGGGTGTTTCATAGAATCGAGTGGATTCTAGAAACGGCCCGAATGTTCAGTTTCTTCCGCAAAAAGCCGGCGGCCACGCCGGCACCGGCGCCCGCAGCACTCCCCGAGACCCCGCCCGCCCTCGCCCCCGCACCGGAAGCGGCGCCCGCGCCGTCCCCGTCCTCGTCCCCGTCACCCTCGCCCTCCCCGTCGCCCGCCCCTGCCGGCGGCGGGCTCATCGGCAGTGCGCTGGTGCGCGCGATGGACATCCCCGTCGCCCCGCCGGTCGCGCCCGAACGGCAGGGCTGGATGGAACGGCTGAGCAAGGGCCTGCGCAAGACCGGCTCCAGCCTGTCGGAAGTCTTCACCGGCGGCCAGATCGACGACCAGCTTTATGAAGAGCTGGAATCGGCCCTGCTGCTGGCCGACACCGGCGTGAAGGCGACGGAGCACCTGCTGGAAGAGGTCAAGCGCAAGGTCGCTTCCAGCGGCGCCACGCGGCCGGTGCAGGTGAAGAACATCCTGAACGAGTCGCTGGCGCAGATGCTCAAGCCACTGGAGAAGGCGCTCGTCATCGGCGAGCGGCAGCCCACGGTGATCATGGTCGCGGGCGTCAATGGCGCGGGCAAGACCACGTCCATCGGCAAGCTCACCAAACATCTCGCCGACGAAGGAGCTTCCGTGCTGCTCGCCGCGGCCGACACCTTCCGTGCCGCCGCGCGCGAGCAGCTGGCGATCTGGGCCGACCGCAACACGGTGGAGATCGTCAGCCAGGAAGGCGGCGACCCGGCGGCGGTGAGCTTCGACGCGGTGAACGCCGGCCGCGCGCGCGGCAAGGACGTGGTCATCGTCGACACCGCCGGCCGCCTGCCCACGCAGCTGCACCTGATGGAAGAGCTGCGCAAGATCAAGCGCGTGGTGCAGAAGGCGCAGGCCGACGCGCCGCACGAGGTGCTGCTGGTGATCGACGGCAACACGGGGCAGAACGCGCTGGCGCAGGTCAAGGCGTTCGATGCGGCGCTGGGCCTCACCGGCCTCGTCGTCACCAAGCTCGACGGCACCGCCAAGGGCGGCGTGCTGGCTGCCATCGCGCAGGAGAAGCCCGTGCCGGTCTACTTCATCGGCGTCGGCGAGAAGCTCGAAGACCTGGAAACGTTCAGCGCGCGCGAGTTCGCGCAGGCGCTGCTGGGTTAGCGGCTTGCGCAGCTGCGCAAGCCGGCGAAGACATCGGCGCGACGCGGCTCGAAGAAGTTGCGGTAGCGCGGGTGCGCAAGCTCCGGTGACGTGGCCGCGCACGCGCCCCGCAGCACCTGCCGCGTGCGGAACCAGGGCTGCGAGTAGTCGCGGTAAGGGTGCACGCGGAAGCCGGTGAAAGGCTCGAAAGCCGACGCGGTCCATTCCCAGGTGTGCCCCCAGTCGAAGCCGGGCTGCGTCATGGCGGCGCATTCCCATTCGGCTTCGGTCGGCAGCCGCCGTCCCGCCCAATCGCACCAGGCCTGCGCTTCGTGCCAGCTGAGATGGGTGGCGGCATGGCGGCCGGATGGGAACGATGGCGAGGTGCCGCGCACGCGCTGCGCCCAGGACCAGCCGTCGCCGGTCCACCAGCGCGGGTTCGCGTAGCCGCCGTCCGCCACGAATGCCTGCCAGCGGTCCCAGGTCACCGGCGCGGCGTCGATCCCGAACGCCGGCAAGTCCACTTCGTGCGCGGGCAGCTCGTTGTCGAAAGCGAAGCCGCCGTCAGGTGGTGAGCCGAGCTGCCAGCGCGTGGCGGGAACGTGCAGCTCGCCGCCGACGGTGATGGGACGCTCTTCCAGCATGCCCGGCAGCTCGAAGCCGATGGTGCGCGCCATGTAGCAGGCCGCCTCGGCGTGCATCGCCTCGTGCAGGCAGGCCAGGCGGAAGAAGTACAGGTCGTCCGCGCCGGCATCCGCGGGCAGTTGGCCAAGCAACGCCAGCGTGGTTTCGAGCGTGGACGACAGCCAGTCGTGTACCGCGGCTCGATCCGGCAACGGCAACTGCCACCGCGTGGTGTGGGCAATGCGGCTGGAGTCGAACCACTCGTCGGCCATGGCCAAGGTCGGCGGCGGACGCGATGCGTCGGGATCCGCGCGATCACCCAGCGCGCGCTGCGGGTTGCGCGCGACCCACCACTCCTGGAACCACGCAATGTGGCCCAGTTCCCAGCGCGGCGGATTCAGGCCCGGGTCGTAGCGCACGTCCATCGACGGCCCGAGGGCCTGCGCGTAAGCACCGGAGAGCGCGTGCGTGCGTTCGCGAACGGCCTGCAGGGCCGCACGCACGTCGTCGCGCCCGCCGCTGCGAAGGCGCTCGGCCGCGCTATAAACCTTGGGTGCCGCGTTCATCCGTCGTCATTGTCAGCCCGTCGCTCGCGGACGCCAACAACGGCAACTGGCAGACGGCGCGCCGCTGGGCGCAACTGCTGCGCCGTGAACACGCCGTCCGCATCGTCACGCGATGGCCGGACGAACACGCGCCACGCGATCACGCGATGCTGGCGCTGCACGCTTTCCGCTCGGCGCCCTCCATCCAGGCCTGGAGCGCAGCGCGGGGATCGCAAAGGCTGGCCGTGGTGCTGACCGGCACCGACCTGTACGGCGAATTCGCGGACCGGCCCGAGACCGCGCATTCGCTGTCGCTCGCGACGCGATTGGTGACGCTGCAGGACCAGGCGTTCGCCGCCCTGCCACCGGCGCTGCGCGCGAAGGCTGCCGTGGTCTACCAGTCGACGACCGCCCGGCGTGCGCTGGCCAAAAGCCCGCGCCAGCTGCGCGCCGTGGCGGTCGGGCACCTGCGCCCGGTGAAAGACCCGGCGACGCTGTTCGCGGCCGCGGGTCTGCTCGCGGACCGCGAAGACATCGAGCTGCTGCATGTGGGCGAAGCCGCCGGTGAATGGGAGCAGCAAGCCCGCGGCGTGATGGCAGCGTGCCCCCGTTACCGCTGGCTCGGCCCGCTGCCGCACGCGCGGGCGCGCGATCTCATCCAGCGCGCCCACGTGCTGGTGCACGCCAGCGTGGCCGAAGGCGGCGCGCACGTGGTGATGGAAGCGGTGCGCAGCGGCACGCCGGTGCTCGCCTCGCGCATCGACGGCAACGTGGGCATGCTGGGAGCCGGCTACGGCGGCTATTTCCCCGCGGGCGACCCGCACGCGCTGGCGGCCTTGCTCATCCGCTGCCGGACGGAGCAGAAGCAAGCCCCCGCGAGCGGCCTGCTGGCCCGCCTGCGCGCACAATGCGACGCCCGAGCGCCGCTGTTCGATCCTGAGGCCGAACGCCGTGCGTTGCTGAACCTGGTGCACGACTTGCTGACCCCGCCATGAACGCTCCCCTTTCTCCCGCCGCGGCCGAACCGCGCCTGACTTCCCTTTCGCACGGCGGCGGCTGCGGCTGCAAGATCGCGCCCGGCGTGCTGTCCGAGATCCTGCGCAACACCGCGCGCATGCCGCTGCCGCCCGAGCTGATGGTGGGCATCGAAACCGCCGACGACGCCGCGGTCTACCGCCTGAACGACGAGCAGGCGCTCATAGCGACCACCGACTTCTTCATGCCCATCGTCGACGATCCGTTCGACTTCGGGCGCATCGCCGCGACCAACGCCATCTCCGACGTGTACGCGATGGGCGGGCGGCCCATCCTGGCGCTGGCGCTGGTCGGCATGCCGATCAACGTGCTGTCCACGGCCACCATCGGCCGCATCCTGGAAGGCGGCGAATCTGTGTGCCGCGCGGCGGGCATCCCCGTGGCGGGCGGACACACCATCGATTCGGTCGAGCCGATCTACGGACTGGTCGCGCTGGGGTTGGTGCATCCGGACCGCGTGAAGCGCAACGCCGACGCGCAACCCGGTGACCAGCTGGTGCTGGGCAAGCCGCTGGGCGTTGGCATCCTGTCGGCGGCGCTGAAGAAGGAAGCGCTGTCTGCCGAAGGCTATGCGCAGATGATCGAGACCACCACGCGCCTGAACACGCCTGGCCCGCTGCTGGCGGGCGTGAAAGGCGTGCACGCGCTGACCGACATCACGGGCTTCGGGCTGGCGGGCCACGCGCTGGAATTGGCCCGCGGCGCGGGCGCAGACATCCGCGTGGACTGGGGTTCGGTGCCGCTGCTGCCGGGTGTCGAGGCGCTGGCCGCGAAAGGCTTCGTCACCGGCGCATCGGGCCGCAACTGGGCCGGGTACGGCCAGCAGGTGAAGCTGCCCGCGGGCTTTTCGGACACCTCGCGCGCGCTGCTGTCGGACCCGCAGACCAGCGGTGGCCTGCTGGTGTCTTGCACGCCCGATGCGGTGCCCGAAGTGCTGCGTGTGTTCCGGCAGGAAGGCTTCGCGCACGCGGCGGTGGTCGGCGAAGTGGGCGAGCGCGCTGGCGCGCCCGTGCTGGAAGTGCGCGCGTAAGCGCCGTCAGCGGAACGCCGCCTTCACGGCGTCCATCAGCGGGTTGTCCACGCCGTCGGTGGTGCCGTAGTTCACCAGCCAGACGATGGCGCCGCCCAGGCCGCGCGAGCGCACCCATGCGCCCTTGGCGGCGATGCTGGCCGGGTCTTCGTAGCTGGTCATGCCCGCGGTGTAGCCCCCGCCAGCGGGTGTGAAACCGCCGGGGTAGCTGCGGTAGTGCATCTGCGCCTGGCTGTCCCACACCTCGGTGCCCGCGGAAAGGTAGCCGCGGGCGACCATGTTGCGGTAGCACCAGTCCAGGTCGTTGCTCTCGACGAAGACGCCCGGAGGAATGAGCTGGCGTGGGCCATCCAATGGCGGCGGGTAGGCGATGCCGTAGAAACCGATGCCGATGCCCAGCTTGTCCGCCGGCACGCCGGCGGCGACGTAGGCGGCGATGCTGGTCTCCAGGTCCATCGGCGTGTTCACCGTCTCGCCCCCGATGGCGCAGAAGAACGTGGTGGCCCAGCCGGGCGCGTCGTACGCCATGCCGTAGCTCATCAGGTTGTACTGGTCCACCAGGGACGCGATCTCCACCTTCCAGGGCTCCACGGCATCGGTGTTCATGTTCAGCGCGTAGCCCGGGAACGTGATGATCAGCGGCGACGAAGCCCAGCGCGCGCGCAGCGGACTGGCGGCGCGAAGGTCTTGCAGCAGCAGGCGCAGCTGGTCGCGGCATGCGGTGGTGTCGAGGTTGTCTTCCCAGTCGATGTCGACGCCGTCGTAGCCATGCGCATCGAGGTAGTCCAGCAGGTTGCCTACGAACCGGGCGCGGTTGGCCGCGTTGGTGGACAGCTCCCAGCCGGCGCCGTCGCCCATGCCGCCGACCATCAGCAGCGCCTTGGTGCCGGCCGCGCGGGCGCGGTCCAGCAGGAAGGTCTCGACGCTGCGGTTGCCCGGATCGCCCAGTGCGATGAAGCCGGGACCGAACGGGTTGTCGGCCTCGGCAGCGGTGCCCGCGCCGTACACCAGGTCACCGCCGGCGCCGCCCAGCGAGCCGCCGCCCGGCGCGCAGCGGGCGAACACGTAGTGCGTCATCGCGGTCATGTCGACGTACTGCGGCTGCTGCAGTTCGCCAACCTGCCAGAAGTAGCCGGCGTAGTACGCCGTGACCCAGGGAAGCCGCGGGCCGGGACCTGGTCCCGGACTTGGGCCCGGCGCCGGGCCCGCGACGTGATCGGGCGTGGCGGCCGGCGCCTGCGGCGATCCGCCACCGGCGCCACCGCCGCCGCATGCCGAGACGAGAACGGACAGGGCCGACGCGCCGGTGCCCTGCAAGAGATGCCTGCGTTTCATGCTGATGAGTACTGGGGCGCGCCACGCGCCGTAAGAGGGAGGCCGCAGTCTCCCGAGGGCGCATGCGCGAGGCATGGCCCGTTCTCATCAACCTTGTAAGCACACGCTGCGGCGGCGGGCCGCTAGGGCCGGACTTCGCCGCGCACCCAGTCCGCATACGCGGGGCTGGCTTCGTCCACATGCCACAGAAGTTGCGGCACGTCGTAGGGGTGGTGCCCGGCGAGGAACGCTTCCAGCGCGGCCCGCAACCGGGGCAGCGTCTTGACGGTGAGCCGCACCTCCGGGTCTTCGCAGCTGCGGCCTTCCCACCGGTAGTGCGACAGCAGGCCCTGTTCCACCTGCACGCAGGCCGCCAGCCGCTCGGCGAGCAGTGCGCGGGCCAGCCGGTTGGCGTCTTCAAGGTTCCCAACCGTCGTCGTCAGGCTCAGAATGTCCATCCTGCGATTGTCCAGAACGTATCAGGAGACTCCCATGCAAACCGCCACCGAACCGGAAGCCGGCGCCGCCCCGCGCCGGGTCGACACGCTGCTCGCGCACTACGGCGAAAGCCACCGCCAGCCTACCAACGAAGCCATCCACTGCGTGGCCATCCCGCTGATCATGCTCAGCCTGCTGGGCCTGCTGTGGGCCATCCACCCGTGGGTGGCGTATGCGCTGGTCATCGGCAGCCTCGTCTATTACGCCCGGCTGTCGGTGGTGTTCCTGGTCGCCATGGCGGTGGTTTCGGCCATCGGCCTGCTGCTGGTGCGCGCCATGGGCGACCAGGTGCTGGTGATTTCGGCCGTGATCTTCGTGCTGGCCTGGATCGCCCAGTTCGTCGGCCACAAGCTGGAGGGCAAGAAGCCTTCGTTCTTTGAGGACTTGCAGTACCTGCTGGTCGGCCCCATGTTCGTGCTGAGCCTGGCCTTCCGCAAGCTGGGCATCCGCTGGTAGTTGTTGGCGCACACTATCGCCGCCATAGCGATAACCGCTAGGTCTGCCGGGAACGCCTCCAGCCGATTGGGGTCCATTCTGTTCCTTTGCCGGCCTGGCTCGGCGGGGAACTCCCGCTTTAGCACTCTCTCTAACCGAGTGCTAATATGCAGAAATCGGACATGAAAGGAGCACCCGGTATGACAGCAGCCTCTATGGCAGCCCCTGGCCGCGCGCTGGCCGTGGCCAGCCCGTGGGCCGTGGTTCCTTCGCTGGGCAACCTGGACGCGTACATCTCGGCGGTGAACCGCCTGCCGATGCTCACCGCGGACGAGGAGCGCGAATTCGCGCGCAAGCTCAAGGACGACAACGACCTGGAAGCGGCCGGGAAGCTGGTGCTGTCGCACCTGCGGCTGGTGGTGTCGGTGTCGCGCAAATACCTGGGCTACGGCCTGCCCCACGGCGACCTGATCCAGGAAGGCAACATCGGCCTGATGAAGGCGGTCAAGCGCTTCGACCCTGACCAGGGCGTGCGCCTGGTCAGCTACGCGCTGCACTGGATCAAGGCCGAGATCCACGAGTACATCCTGAAGAACTGGCGCATGGTCAAGGTCGCCACGACCAAGGCCCAGCGCAAGCTGTTCTTCAACCTGCGCTCGATGAAGCAGGGCTTCAAGGACGACGAAGGCGCGGCCACGCACCGCGACACGCTGACCGACGCGCAGATCGAGGTCATGGCGCGCGAGCTGAACGTCAAGCGCGAAGAAGTCATCGAGATGGAAACGCGCATGTCCGGCGGCGACGTGGTGCTGGACCCCGGCCCGGCCGACGACGGCGAAGAGGCTTTCGGCCCCATCGCCTACCTGGCCGACGCCACGCAGGAACCCACGGCGGTGCTGGAATCGCAGCAGCGCGACGTGATGGCCACCGACGGCATCGCCGCCGCGCTGGAAGGCCTGGACGCCCGCAGCCGCCGCATCGTGGAAGAGCGCTGGCTGAAGGTCAACGACGACGGCTCCGGCGGCATGACGCTGCACGAGCTGGCCGCCGAATACGGCGTGTCGGCCGAGCGCATCCGCCAGATCGAGTCGGCGGCCATGAAGAAGATGCGCAAGTCGCTGGCCGCGTTCGCCTGAACGGGCGTGCCCCGAAAAAAAGCCCGGCAGCTGCCGGGCTTTTTTTCGGGGCACGCCGAGCCTGGAGGGCCATTGCCGGGAAACCGGAGACAATCCCGGCCGTGAGAGGCTGTCTCATCGTCATCCGCTGGCTTGCCGCGCTGGCCGTCCTGGCCTGCGGCCTGGCTTCGGCCCAGCCCCGTCTCCCCGTCGTGGTCCTGCCCAGCGAGCACGGCGTGCTTCCGCTGGATGGCCTCGTGCAGTTCTGGGAAGAGCCGGGCCGCGAATACAAGGTGGAAGAGATCGTCGCGGAAGCCGCGTCGCTGCCTTGGGCCACCCGGCCGCCGGGCAAGCAGCACCGCCTGGACGGCAAGGCGCTCTGGCTGCGCTTCGACGTCGACATGCGCGACAGCAAACCGTGGTACGTGACGCTCAGCTCCTCCGGCATCGATCGGGTGCAGCTGTTCCGCCGCGCCGCCGACGGCCGCTGGGTTGCACTCGAAGCCGGCGACAGCGTGCCGGTATCGCGCTGGCCGGTGCCGGGCCGCTTGCCGACCTTCGAGCTCGCGAACACCGGCGCGCCCATGACGTACTACGTGCGCGTCGAGCATGACCGGGTGGATTTCGGCGCCGAGCTCACGCTGTACAGCCAGGCCGAGCTGCTGGCCGCGCGCGAGCGCGAGCAGCTCCTGATGGGCGCGTACTTCGGCATCGCGGCGCTGCTGGCCGTGGTGGCGCTGGCCAACGCGGCCTTGTACCGCGACCGCAACTTCCTCGCCTACGCGGTTTACCTGATCATCTTCACGCTCGGGCAGGTCGCCTACCTCGGCATCGGCGCCCAGCACCTGTGGGACCGCTGGCTGGACTGGAACGCCAGTTCCACCTTCCTGCTGCCGGGGCTGTCGGCCGTGGCGGCGTTGTGGTTCGTCCAGGTCGTGACCGAGCCCGCCCGCTTCTCGCGCGTGCTGAACCTCGTCGTCTGGGCGCTGATCCTCGCGTTGCTGGTGGCGGTGCTGTTCGACACCTGGACGCCCAGCCGGCCGATCTTCGTCGCCCGGCTGATGCTCACCTCGGCGGCGCTGGTGGTCGTGTCGGCGCTGATCGGGCTGGTGTGGCAGCGCGGCGACCAGCCCGACATCCGGCTGATCGCGCTGGGTTTCGTGCCGGTGATGGTGATGGCGCTGTTCCCGCTGGCGCGCGGCTTCGGCCTGATCCCCAATTCCATCTTCACGCGCTACGGCCTGGCAATCGGGGCAGCGGTGGAGATGCCCATCCTCTTCTACGCCATGACCTTGCGCGGGTCGCGGCGGCGCGAGGCGCAGGCGCGCGCCTCGGCCCTGCCGAAATCGGACGCCCTCACCGGCCTGGCCGACCTGCGCACGCTGATGCCGCGGCTGGAAGACGTCCTGGCTCGCGCGCGCAGCCAGAAGCACGCCTGCGCCCTGCTGGGTGTGAGGCTCGCCAACCACGACGTCATCACCGCCGAGTACGGCCGCGAGACGCTGGACCGCGCGCTGGTGGTCGCCGCATCGCACCTGCGCCGCGCCGCCAGCGACATGGACATGGCCGCACGGGTGGGCGAACGCGACTTCGCCTTGGTGCTGGAAGGCCCCACCACGCCGGACGTCGCCACCAGCCGAGCGCAGCAACTCGTGGCCAGCGGACTGCGGCAGGCGCAGGCGCTGCCCAATGGGTTGACGCTGAAGCTGCAGGTCGTCATCGCCATGCTGCCGGCCGGTCCGCCGGACGCCGAGTCCATCCTGCAATGGGTGGCGGAAACGCTGTCGGCCTTCCCGCCCGACTCACGCAAGCAGATCCGAGCGCTGAACACCTGACTGGCGGGCGGTGCGCCGCGATCACGGTAGCATGTTGGCCATGACGTATTCCCTCCACCGGCGGGCCGCGCTGACCCTGGCGCTGTCCGCCGCCTCCAGCGCCGCGCTCGCGCAGAAGACTCCGCGCAACAGCGCCGACGCGATGCCGGCCAACTGGCCCAGCAAACCGCTGCGCATCCTCGTCGGCTTCCCGGGCGGGTCCACGCCCGACCTGGTGGCGCGCACCATCGCGGAGCCGCTGTCCAAGGCTTTGGGACAGCCCGTGATCGTCGACAACCGTCCTGGCGCCAGCGGCAACATCGCCGCCGACGCGGTGGTGAAGGCGACCGACCTGCACACGATCGGCGTGATGATCAACGGCAACATGACGATCGCCAAGCTGCTGAACCCGGCGACGCCATACGACCCGGTGAAGGACCTGGCGCCCATCAGCCTGATCGGCACCGCGCCGCTGCTGCTGACCGCGCCTGCCAATGCGCCGGGGCACAACGCGCAGGAATTCTTCGCCGCGGCACGCAACGCCGGCGACAAGTGGAGCTACGGCTCGCCGGGCGTGGGCACGGTCGGCCACATCGGCATGGAGCTGCTGAAGGCGCGCGCCAACATCAACCCGGTGCACGTGCCGTACCCCGGCAACCCGCAGGTGATCAACGCCATGATCGCCGGCCAGATCCAGCTGTCGCTGCTGCCGCCCGGCCTGGCCGCGGTGCAGATCCGCGCGGGCAAGCTCAAGGCCATCGGCGTCACGTCGGCCAGCCGCAGTTCGCTGGTGCCCGAATACCCCAGCCTGGACGAGAGCGGCGTCACCCGCGGCTTCCAGCTGGAGATCTGGACCGCCGCGGCCGCGCCCGCGTCCATGCCCAAGCCGCTGGTGGACAAGCTGTCGTCGCTGATCAGCGAAATCTCGCGCACGCCCGACGTGCGGGCCAAGCTGTTCCAGCAAGGCTGGCAGGTGGCCGGCACGTCTTCGGAGGGCCTGGCCAACCGCATCAAGGCCGACACCGCGCTGCTGGGCGGAGTGATCCAGTCCCGCGGCATCAAGGCCGAATAAGAAAAGCGCCGGTCAGTCCGGCGCTTTCTTCATCAGCGTGCGCTGCGCGCGGCGCGCGATGTACGCCGTCTCCGGCGTGCGCGACTCGCGCGTCCAGCGCCGGCAGACTTCATGCACCCATTCCGGCTGCGTGCGGCTGGCGTCGTTCAGCCAGTTGGCGACAGAATTGCGCACGTAGAGACTCGCGTCCGACTTCAGCGGGTCCAGCAATGCAAGCGCGAGCCAGGGTTCGGCCTTCAGCGCGGGCACCGGAGCACACCACACGCCGTGCGGCCGCGTGAGTTCGCTGGCGAAGCGGCGGATGTTGGCATCGCTATCACGCACCCAATCGTCAAGGAGCGTGATCGCCGTGGATGGTTCGCGCACCACCTCGTCGCGCACTGCCAGCCACGCCATCTCGCGCACGCCGAAATGCGGGTCGGCCGCGAACCGCCGCACCGATGCCAGCTTCTGCGGGAGCGCCAGCCCCGAGTAGCCGACCCACTGCGCGGCCCAGGAACGCGCGATGTCGCTGGGATGGCGCGCGATGGCGTCGGCGACGTCGTCCGGACGCGGATGCGCGCCGGCCAGGTCGTACAGCGCCAGCGCGATGTGGTGGTGGCGCTTCAGGGGCTTGAACGCGGCCAGCATCGCCAGCGTGTCCACGAGCCGCTCCGACCGCGCATCCAGCCCGATGTGGCCGGCGACGCTGGACGCCAGCCGCGGCAGGTCCAGCGCGAGGAACTCGTTGAGGTTGACGGTGGGCACCAGCCCCGCGTTGAGCGCCTCCAGCACCTCGGGCGGGATCAGCGCGATGCGGGCCGCCCCACGCCTTGCAAGCAGGTGCTGGACCACGCCGCCCTCAGGCTTGCGCGAGCAGCTGCTTCAGGTCGCCAGCCAGCGCCTGCGGGCCGCTGCCGTAGCGCGTGTACAGGCGCAGGCGCCCTTGCGTGTCGTACACGAAGCTGGCCGCCGAATGGTCCATGGTGTAGGTGCCGGGCCTCTTGCCTTCGACCTTCTTGTAGTAGACCTTGAAGTCCTTCGCGAGCGTGGCGATCTGCTCGGGCGTGCCGCGCAGCGCGATGAAGTCGGGGCCGAAGTTGGCCATGTAGGCCTTCAGCACCTGCGGCGTGTCGCGCTCCGGGTCCACCGTGATGAAGATGCCCTGCACCTTCGCGCCGTCGGCGCCCAGGATCTGCTTGGCCTGCGCGATCTCGGCCAGCGTGGTGGGGCACACGTCGGGGCACTGCGTGTAGCCGAAGAAGACCACCGGGACCTTGCCGCGGAAGTCGGACAGGCTGCGCACCTTGCCGTCGGTGTCGGGCAGCGAGAAGTCCTTGGCGTAGTCGGCGCCGGTGAGATCGATGGCGTTGAACTGCGGCTTGTTCTCGCCGCAGGCGGCAAGCGCGGCGGCGGCGAAGGTGGCGAGCACGAGGCGGCGTTGCATGGGCATCCCCTCAGAAAAGCAGGTAATGGTCCACCAGCAGCGCCGCGAACAGCACGCTCAGGTGGACCAGCGAGAACCGGAAAGTCTTGCGCGCGAGCGCATCGGAGTAGTCGCGCCAAAGGCGGAAGCCGTACCAGGTGAAGCCGGCGCTGAGCACCAGCGCCGCGGCCAGGTACAGCCACGAACTCATGCCGATGGCGAAAGGCAGCAGGCAGGCGGCGAACAGCACCAGCGTGTACAGCAGGATCTGCAGCCGCGTGAACTCGCTGCCGTGCGTGACCGGCAGCATGGGCAGGCCGGACTTGCGGTAGTCCTCCACGCGGTACAGCGCCAGCGCCCAGAAGTGCGGCGGCGTCCACAGGAAGATGATGAGGAACAGCACCAGCGCCTCGGGCCCCACGTCGCCGCGCATCGCAGCCCAGCCCAGCACCGGTGGCATCGCGCCCGAAGCGCCGCCGATGACGATGTTCTGCGGCGTGCGCGGCTTGAGCACCACGGTGTAGATCACCGCGTAACCGACGAAAGTGGCGAAGGTCAGCCACATGGTCAGCGGGTTCACGGTGACGTACAGCAGCACGGAGCCGGCGGTGCACAGCACGATGGAGAACACCAGCGTCTGCACGTCCGAGAGCTCGCCCTTGGCCGTGGGCCGCCATGCGGTGCGGCGCATCTTGGCGTCGATGCCCTTTTCGATCAGGCAATTGAACGCCGCGGCCGCGCCCGCCACCAGCCAGATGCCGAAGGCGGCGAAGGCGGCGATGCGCAGGTCGTCGCCGGTGGGAACGCCCGGCACGGCCAGCACCATGCCGATGACCGCGCAAAACACGATCAGCTGCACCACGCGCGGCTTGGTCAGTGCATAGAACTGCTGGAAGCGGCTCATGGGCGCGCTCCTTGGGCATGCAGGTCCGCGGCATGCCGTGCCGCGGTGCGCGTGCTGCGGCTGGCGCACACGCCCCAGGTCAGCACCGCGATGGTGGCGGCGGCCCCGCCGGTGTGGGCCAGGGCGGCGACCAGCGGCCATCCGAGCACCACGTTCGACAAGCCACTGGCGAGCTGCCAGGCGGCCAGCGCGGCCAGCAGGCGCGCGATGCCGGGCAGGCGCTGCCGCAGGCGCCACGCCGTTGTGACGAGCAGGGCGAGCGCCACGTACGCCATCAGGCGGTGCGCATAGTGGATGGCGGTGAGCGCCGCGAAACTCACGTGCTCACCCGAGGAGGTGAGACCCAGGGGACGCCACAGCTCGAAGCCCTGGGCGAAATCCATCGGCGGCCACAAGGAGCCTTGGCACGTCGGGAACTGCGTGCACGCGAGGACCGCGTAGTTCGTGCTGACCCAGCCGCCCAACGCGACTTGCAGCCACACCGCGGCCAGCGTGGCGAGCAGCAGCGCGCGCGCGGGCGCCGGCAAGGCCGTGATGCGCGACGAGCCCTCGCCGTGCCGGTACGCGAACTCCTGCCGCACCAGCAAAGCCAGCAGCACGATGCCGCCCAGCAGGTGCATCGTGACGATCGCCGGGAACAGCTTCATCGTCACCGTTAGCGCGCCGAATGCGCCCTGCAGGCACACCCAAGCCAGCGTGGCCGTCGGCCACCACGGATGCACCGGCAGCGCCGCGCGCTTGCGCAGCACCCAGGTGCCCACGGCCAGCAGCAGGATGAGCGCACCGACGCCGGTGGCGAGGTAGCGGTGGACCATCTCGATCCAGGCCTTGGTGTGCGTCACCGGCCCGGTGGGCATCTGCGCCTGCGCCGCGCTGATCTCGGCATGCGCGCCGGCCGGCGAGGCGTTGGCGTAGCAGCCCGGCCAGTCGGGGCAGCCCAGGCCCGAATCGGTCAGGCGCGTGAAGGCGCCGAAGACGATCAGGTCGAACGTGAGGAACAGCGTCAGCCCCGTGAGCAATGCGAGGCGCCGCGCCGGCGTGGTGCCGCGGTGGCGCAGCCACAGCCAGCCGACGGGGCCGAGCGCCAGCACCGCGCCCATCAGCATGACGTGCAGTGCGGGAGAAAGATCGACGCCGTTCACTTGCCCCGCCCCGCCTGGTCCCAGCCGGCCGATGCGCGCATCAGCCTTTCCAGGTCGCGCTTGGCTTTCGCCGCGCCTTCGCGATCCAGCTTCACCGGGAATCGCATCATCCAGTGGCCCATGGGATCGACCACGTACAGGTGGTCCTCCAGCGCGGCACCCGCCGCGGGCTGCAGCCACTGCGCCAGCTGCTCCTTCGGCAGGCGCAGCACCGTGGCATGCGCCAGCGCGGGACGCAGCGCGTCGCGCACGGGCACGGCATCGTCAATGAGCCAGACCCAATCCACGCGGTCCTTGTCGCGGCCCAGCGCCTCGCGCAGCTGCCGCTGCAGGTAAAGATGCTGCTCGCATTGCGCGTCGCATGCGCCCCCGGCCACGCTGACCAGCAGCCACTGGTCCTTCACGCTGGCCAGCGGCACTTTGGCGCCGTCGAGGGTCGTCGCCTCGATGGCCGGCATGGCGCGCTGCGGTTCGATCAGTTCGCCGAAGTTGCGGCGGCCTTCCGGCCGCACGACGTAGTAGGTGAAGTACGAGGCGGCGACGGGCGCGGCGCAGATCAGCGCGACCATCAGCATCTTGAAGCGGCCGCGCGAAGTGCGCTCGGCCTGTTCGACCTCGCGCGGGCCCGGCAGCGCGTGGACGGTGAGGTCCAGCGGCTGTTCGAAGCGCTCAGGCTTGTCGGCGGCGGCGGGGTTGGATGAACTGGAACCAGGCATAGAGGATGGCGATGAGCGCGCACAGGGCCCACCACTGGAAGGCGTAGCCGTAGTTCGTCTCGGGACCGCGGGCGCCCGACGACTCGGGCCAGTCGCGCCACAGGCCCCCGGCGGCGGCGCCGGCCTGCTGCACGCTGACGTCGGCCAGGAGCGGGAGACGGGTCTCGGCGGCGAACGGCGCCAAGTCGAGATTTTGCCGGATGGGGCCGGTGCCGGCCGAACCGAACTGGTATAGCTTGGCGGGCGGCGGGGCGATGCGGCCCGCCACCTCCACTTCGCCGGCGGGTGTCTCCACCGGCGGCAGCTGGTCGCGATGCTGGAAGTTGCGCGGCGCCCAGCCGCGCTGCACCAGCACCGCGCGGCCGCTGCCCGCCAGCTTCAGCGGCGTGACCACGTAGAAGCCCACCCTGCCGTCCATCTGGCGGTTGTCCAGGAACACGGTGTGCGCCGCGTCCCACTGGCCGCGCAGCACCACGGGCCGGTAGAGCATCGAAACGCGGTTGGCGTCCAGGAACTCGGCCTGCGACAGCGGCGCGTCGTGCTTGCGCGCCTCGACCGCCGCGGTCAGCGCTTCCTTCTGGTGGGCGCGGCCGAGCTGCCAAAGGCCGAGCGCGAATGTCGCCGCCATGCCCAGCACGGCGGCCAGGGTCAGCAGCCAGAAGCGGCGGCCCTTCATGGCGCCGCGCCGATAATCGGCGGCATGAAATACCTCGTGCTGCTGGCTTTCATCGCCATCCTGGGCAGCCTGGGCTCGGCGCTGTGGTTCATGATGCGCGACGGGCAAGGCGGCAAGCCCAAGACCAGCAACATGGCGCGCGCCCTCGCTTTCCGCGTCGGCTTTTCCATCCTGCTGTTCATCTGCATCCTGGTGGCGTGGAAGCTGGGCTGGATCCATCCCACGGGCATCCCGGCCGGCGCCTGAGCCGCGACACCGCCAAGAACAAAGGGCCGCGGATGCGGCCCTTGTCGTTTCGCGGTGCGCGCGCGGCTCAAAGCCAGTAGACCAGCGTGTACAGGCCCAGCCACACCACGTCCACGAAGTGCCAGTACCAGGCGGCGCCTTCGAAGCCGAAGTGGCGCTCGGCGGTGAAGTGGCCCTTCATCAGGCGGATGGTGATGAACAGCAGCATCAGCATGCCGACGATCACGTGGAAGCCGTGGAAGCCGGTCAGCATGAAGAAGGTGGAGCCGTAGGCGCCGGAGGTGAGCTTCAGGTTCAGCTCGTGGTAGGCGTGGAAGTACTCGTAGCCCTGCACGAACACGAAGGTCAGGCCCAGCAGCACCGTGACCCACATCCAGGCGACGACCTTGCCGCGCGGCGCGTTGTCGCGCAGCAGGTGGTGGGCGATGGTCAGCGTGACGCCGGACGACAGCAGCAGCGCGGTGTTGATGGTCGGCAGCCAGAACGGCGTCATCGTCTGGAACGGCTCGATGATGCCGGCGGGCGAAGCGGTGGCGCCCGGCGCGACGGTGGGCCACACGGCCTTGAAGTCGGGCCACAGCAGCGCGTTGTCCAGGCTGCCCAGGGCGGGCACCGAGTGCGCGCGCATCCACCACAGGGCCGTGAAGAACGCGCCGAAGAACATCACCTCCGAGAAGATGAACCAGCTCATGCTCCAGCGGAACGAGAGGTCGATCTTGTGGCTGTACTGGCCGCCTTCGCTCTCGCCGATGGCGTCGCGGAACCACTGGAACAGCACGCCGAACAGCCACAGCAGGCCGAACAGCACCGACCACTTGCCCCAATCGTGGCCATTGATCCACTGGGCGGCGCCGAAGATGACGAAGAACAGGCCGAAGGCCGCGAAGGCCGGGTGCCGCGAGGGATGCGGCACGAAGTAGTAGGGCTGGCTGCCGCTGGTTGCGCTCATGGTTTTGCTTCCTCGACTCTCTCGGTGATTTCTCTAGATGCCTACACGACCCAGTGGACGAGCGCGATCAGCCCGCCCACGAACAGCGCCACCAGCACCAGCGCCACGGCCACGACGTGCAGCGGGTTGAGCCGCTGCATGTCCTCTTCCAGGCCGCTGCGCTTGCGGATGCCCAGGAACGACCAGGCCACCGCGCGCACGGTACGCACGAATTTCATCCACGCTCCCCGCCTTCCCGGCCTGCCGCGGCCTGCGGCGGGGCGGGCGTCTTGCCGCCCACTTCGAAGAACGTGTAGGACAGCGTGATGGTGGTCACGTCCTTCGACAGCTTGGGGTCGATGACGAAGGCGACCGGCCACTGCTTCTTCTCGCCGGGCTCCAGCGTGTACTGGTTGAAGCAGAAGCATTCCAGCTTGTTGAAGTGCGCGGCGGCTTGCCGCGGCGCATAGCTGGGGATGGCCTGCGCGGACATCCGGTGGTCCTGCACGTTCTGGAACTCGTACATCACGGTGGCCAGCTCGCCCGGATGCACCTTCAGCTGCGAAACCGCCGGCTTGAACTGCCACGGACCGCGCGCGTTGGCGTCGAATTCCACGGTGATGGTGCGGGTGCGGTCCACCTGCGAATTGGCCGCGGCGTTGGAGCCGCCCGGCACCTGCTTCTCGCCCAGCGCCAGGATGTTGATGCCGGTGATCTCGCAGATGTGCTTGTACAGCGGGATCAGCGCATAGCCGAAGGCGAACATGCCGGCGGCCACGACCACCAGCTTGCGCACCATGCGGGCGTTCTCCGCGCGCAGCCCCATGTCCTCAGCCCCTCAGCAGCGCCATCTTGGCGATGAAGCCGAGAAAGAACACGAGCACCACCGATGCCAGGATCCAGGCCAGGCGGCGGTTGGCTTTCTTCTGCTCTTCGGTCGGCATGGGCCTGGGTTCCCGCAGCCGTCAGTGGGCGGCGCCGGAGTTCGGGTTCACGTGGGACGGCAGCGCGTCCAGCACGCGGGTGGCGCTGGCGTCCAGCTTGGGCGGCGTCTCGAAGGTGTGGAACGGGGCCGGCGACGGCACTTCCCATTCCAGGCCTTCGGCGCCCTTGCCGTCCGCGTCGTTCCAGGGGCGCTGGCCCGCGGGCTCGCCCTTGCCGCGCATGACGGGCAGCACCACGAAGAAGAAGAAGTACACCTGCGACAGGCCGAACCAGAAGGCGCCGACGGAGGCGATCCAGTTGAAGTCGGCGAACTGCATCGGGTAGTCGGCGTAGCGGCGGGGCATGCCGGCCAGCCCGAGGAAGTGCATCGGGAAGAAGGTGACGTTGAAGGAGATCAGCGACGACCAGAAGTGGATCTTGCCGCGCGTCTCGTTGTACATGACGCCGGTCCACTTGGGCGACCAGTAGTAGAAGCCGGCGAACAGCGCGTACAGCGAGCCGGCCACCAGCACGTAGTGGAAGTGCGCCACGACGTAGTAGGTGTCCTGCAGCAGCAGGTCGATCGGCGCCATGGCCAGGATCAGGCCGGTGAAGCCGCCCATCGTGAACACGAAGATGAAGCCCACCGCGAACAGCATGGGGGTCTCGAACGTCATCGAGCCCTGCCACATGGTCGCGATCCAATTGAAGATCTTCACGGCCGTGGGCACCGCGATCAGCATGGTCGCGTACATGAAGAACAGCTGGCCGGTCACCGGCATGCCGGTGGTGAACATGTGGTGCGCCCACACGATGAACGACAGGATGGCGATCGAGCTCGTCGCGTACACCATGGAGGCGTAGCCGAACAGGCGCTTGCGCGCGAAGGCGGGCACGACCTGGCTGACGATGCCGAAGGCCGGCAGGATCATGATGTAGACCTCGGGGTGGCCGAAGAACCAGAAGATGTGCTGGTACATCACCGGGTCGCCGCCGCCCGCGGGGTTGAAGAACGTGGTGCCGAAGTGGCGGTCGGTCAGCGTCATCGTGATGGCGCCGGCCAGCACGGGCATCACCGCGATCAGCAGGTAGGCCGTGATCAGCCAGGTCCACGCGAACATCGGCATCTTCATCAGCGTCATGCCGGGGGCGCGCATGTTGAGGATGGTCACGATGATGTTGATCGAGCCCATGATCGAGCTGGCGCCCAGGATGTGCATCGCGAAGATGCCGGCATCCATCGACGGGCCCATCTGCAGCGTCAGGGGCGCGTACAGCGTCCAGCCGGCGGCGGGCGCGCCGCCGGGCATGAAGAACGAGCCCACCAGCATCAGCGCGGCCGGGATCATCAGCCAGAAGCTGAAGTTGTTCATGCGCGCGAACGCCATGTCGCTGGCGCCGATCTGCAGCGGGATCATCCAGTTCGCGAAGCCCACGAACGCCGGCATGATGGCGCCGAACACCATGATCAGGCCGTGCATGGTGGTGAACTGGTTGAACAGCTCGGGGTTCACCAGCTGCAGGCCCGGGTACATCAGCTCGGCGCGGATGCCCAGCGCCAGCACCCCGCCCACCATCAGCATGGTGAACGAGAACAGCAGGTACAGCGTGCCGATGTCCTTGTGGTTGGTCGCGTAGACCCAGCGCCGCCAGCCGGTGGGCGCGCCGTGGTGGTCGTCGTGGGCGTGATCGCCCGCGTGGCCGTGGGGGTCGAGAACTGCGCTCATGGAGGTACCTCGGTGCTTGTCTTTACTTGCCGCGCTGCGCCAGCACTTCGGAAGGCTGGACCAGCTGGCCGGTCTTGTTGGACCAGTTGTTCTTGGTGAAGCTGATGACGGCGGCGATGTCGGTGTCGCTCAGTTGCTTCCAGGACGGCATGGCGTTGCGGCCGTTGAGCACCACCTGGATCTGCTTGGCCTTGTCGGCGTCCAGCACCACGGGCGAGCCGTCCAGCGGCTTGATCGGGCCGGCGCCCTTGCCGTTGGGCTGGTGGCAGGCGGCGCAGTTGGCCGCGTAGACCTTCTCGCCGCGGGCCTGGATGTCGGGCAGCGTCCAGACCTTGTTCGGGTCGTCCTGCTTGGCCGCCATCTTCTTCTGCTGGTCGGCCACCCAGGCGGTGTATTCCTGCGCGCTCACCACCTTCACGTGGATGGGCATGTAGGCGTGCTCCTTGCCGCAAAGCTCGTAGCACTGGCCGTAGAAGTCGCCGGTCTTCTCGCTGCGGAACCAGGTGTCGCGCACGAAGCCGGGGATGGCGTCCTGCTTCACGCCGAAAGCCGGGATGCCCCAGGCGTGGATGACGTCGTTGGCCGTGGTGACGATGCGGATCTTCTTGTTGACCGGCACCACCAGCGGGTTGTCCACCTTCAGCAGGTAGTTGTCGGGCACGTCGCCCTTAGCGCCTTCGTTGGAGATCTCGCGGTGCGTGGCGTCCAGCGTGGACAGGAACGACAGGCCGGAGCCTTCGCCGTTCAGGTAGTCGTAGCCCCACTTCCACTGGTAGCCGGTGGCCTTGATGGTCAGGTCGGCGTTGCTGGTGTCCTTGGAGGCGACCAGCACCTTGGTGGCCGGCAGCGCCATCAGGATCACGATGATGAAGGGGATCAGCGTCCAGATCACTTCCACCGTCACCGACTCGTGGAAGTTGGCCGGCTTGTGGCCGACCGACTTGCGGTGCTTCCAGATGGAATAGAACATCACCGCGAAGACCAGGATGAAGATCACCGTGCAGGTGATCAGCATGAACCAGTGCAGCCAGGCCTGCTCGGTGGCGATGCGCGTGGCGGCGGGATGCAGGTTCAGCTGCCGCACGCCCGGCCCGCCGGGCAGGTCGTTCACGGCGTGGGCACTGCCCGCCGCCAGCGCGCCCGAAACTGCCAACAGGCCCGCCAGCTTGTTCGAAAGGCTCTTCATCGTTTTCCGTTCCGATCTACTCAATCCAAACCCGTACTCGTCAAACCTGCCGCTCGCGCAGCGCGCTCCTGATTTCCTGCGCCAGCAGCGGCCGCAGCTCGGGCCGCAGGAAGCGGCCCACCCGCACCGTGCGGCCCCGCCCCGACACCTCGATGAGCGAGCGGTCGCCGGCCCGCGGCTCCACGCGCACCCAGTCGGGGTCGAACTCCGTGCGCTGCAGCTGGCCCGCGCTCTCGAGCTCGACCACCAGCCGGCGGCCCTGCAGCGAGATGCGCTCGCCGTCGGCCGCGTGGCGCGCGTACGCCAGGAAGGCCAGCCCGACCGCGCCGAGCTCCAGCCAGGCGAAAGGCAGGATCAGGGTCGCACCGTGGAGCCAGAAGAACGCGGCGATCGACAGCGACACCACGCACAGCGAGGCGTAGAACCAGCCCAGCTGGGCCGGCGTCACCGAGCAGTTGCGCTGGAGGAACCAGACGATGGCCTGGCCCTGGATGGTCGCGAAGCGAAAAACCGGCATCGACGGTACGGTCTCAAATCAACCGGGCATTGTAGCGGCTCGCAACACGCCTCCCCCGGGAAATCGACTACCGCGGAGGGCGCGGGCCGCCTCGCAGCAGCCCGCGCAGGTCGTCCACCGGGATCGACGTGCTGGCCTGCATGCGCACGCGCGGCGCCGGACGGATGGCATGGCCGTAAACGATCTCGAAAGTGATCGCCAGCCGGCCGTCCGGGCCGCGCAGCCGCGACGCCAGTTCCTCGTGCAGCCGGTCGCGCCAGCGGCGGCCGCGCAGCGCCGGGAAGCGCCCCGGGTGCAGGTTGGCGCCCAGCTCGCGCAGCTCCGCCAGCAGCTTCGCGGGCGAGTCCCAGGTGAGCGTGATGCGCTCCATGTCCATCACCGGCTCGGCGAAGCCACCGGCCACCAGCATGTCGCCCCAGTCGTGCATGTCGGTGAATTCCGGGCCGCTGGGCCCCCAGCCCAGCGCGGCATACAGCGCGCGCAGCTCGCGCGCGGTGTCGGGCCCGAAGCAGGAGAACATCAGGAAGCCGTCGGTGGCCAGCGCGCGGTGCCACTGCGCCATCAGCTGCTGCGGGCCGGCGGCGAAGTGCAGCGCCATGTTGGCCCAGAGCATCTGCACCGCGCCGTCGGGCACCATGGCGACCACCTCGCGCGCGGGGCCCGACCAGCGCTGCCACCACGCGCGGCCGAGCAGCTGGCGCGTTTCGGCCGCGCGCGCCGGGTCGGGCTCGACCAGCAGGCAGCGCGCGGAGGGGTAGCGCTTCTCCAGCAGTTCCTGCGCCGCCAGGCCACCGCGCAGCGGCGACCAGTGCGCCCACGCTTGCGGCTGCAGCCGGATCCATTCCAGGCGCTCGGCCATGCGGCGCGCCACTTCGTCGTGCAGCCAGGGGGAGCGCGGCGGGGCGCGGCGCGGCCAGCGAGCGGCCGCGGCGGGGTCCAACGTGGGGGGATGCTCGGGAGGCACAGGAAAGTATATTGGGCCGATGCTCGCCGAACTCCTGCGCCGCGCCTCGGCCGCCACGCCCGCCCAGTGCGAGGTGTGCCGCGCCTGGCCCGCGCGGCCGGTGTGCGAAGCGTGCCTCGCGCGCTTCGCCGCGCCCATGCACCGCTGCGCACGCTGTGCGCTCGCGCTACCCGCCGGCACGGCGACATGCGGCCGCTGCACGCTGGAACCGCCGCCGCTGGATGCCTGCTTCGCGGCCGTGAGCTACGGCTACCCGTGGGCCGCGCTCGTCGGCCGCTTCAAGTTCGGCGGCGAGGCGGGCTGGGCCCACACCTTCGCGGACCGGATGCTCGACGCGCCCGGTGTGGCGCAAGCCGTCTCGCGCGCCGACGCCCTCGTGCCCATGCCGCTGTCGCGCGAACGCCTGGCACAGCGCGGCTTCAACCAGGCGCACGAGATCGCGCGGCGGCTGTCCCCCGCGAAAGTGCAAGCGCAGCTCGCCACCCGCTTGCGCGACACGCCCGCGCAGGCGCAGCTGGAACGCGCCGATCGCCTGGCCAACCTGCGCGGAGCCTTCGCGGCCGAACCGCTGCAGGCGGCTCGCGCGCGCGGCGCCCACCTGCTGCTGGTCGACGACGTCATGACCAGCGGCGCCTCGCTGTTCGCGCTGGCCGCCGCGCTGCGCCAGGCCGGTGCGGCGCGCGTCGAAGCCGCGGTGTTCGCCCGCACCGAGGAACAATGACACCCATGTTCCACATCGTCCTGGTCGAACCCGAGATCCCGCCGAACACCGGCAACGTCATCCGCCTGGCCGCCAACACCGGCTGCACGCTGCACCTGGTGGAGCCTCTCGGCTTCTCCATGGACGACAAGCTGCTGCGACGCGCCGGGCTGGACTACCACGAGTACGCCGAAGTGCGGCGGCACCGCGACTGGGCCACCTTCCTGGCCGACGCGCGGCCCGCACCGGATCGCCTGTTCGCGCTGACCACGCACGGAAGCCGCCGGGTGCACGACGTCGCCTTCCGCGCCGGCGACTGGCTGGTGTTCGGCGCCGAGACGCGCGGCCTGGCGCCGGAGTTGCGCGAGACCTTTCCCGCGGAACAGCGCCTGCGCCTGCCGATGCGCGAAGGCCAGCGAAGCCTCAACCTGTCGAACGCCGTGGCGGTGACGGTGTTCGAGGCCTGGCGGCAGAACGGCTTCGCCTGAGCCGCACGCGGTCACCACTGCAATGGGCGGTTGCGGGCGGACCAGCTTGAAAGCCCCCGCGCGGTGGGCCATCTAGAAGGTTCGGCGCCATCCGGCCCCCAACGGGGCCGGCCTGTCGAACACTCCTTTTTCAGCCCGCGCGATGCGCGGGCTTTTTTTGTCAGGCGTAGCGCCGGCCCACCGACTCGGCCACGCAGGCCGGCTTGTCCGAGCCTTCCAGCTCGACCACCACCTTCCAGGTCATCTGCATGCCGTTGGGCTCGATGGGCTCGCAGGCCAGCAGCGTCATGCGGCCGCGCACGCGGCCGCCCACCGGCACGGGCGCGGTGAAGCGCACCTTGTTCAGCCCGTAGTTCACGCCCATCCTCGCTTCGCGCACCTCGATGGCGCTCTCGAAGATCCTCGGCAGCAGCGACAGCGTGAGGAAGCCGTGCGCGATGGGCGCGCCGAACGGCCCGGCCTTGGCCTTCTCCACGTCGACGTGGATCCACTGGTGGTCGCCGGTCGCCTGCGCGAACAGGTTCACCTGCTCCTGGGTGATGGTGATCCAGTCCCCAACGGCCACTTCCTGGCCGGTGAGGGCGGCCAGGTCGGCCAGGCGCTCGAAGGTTTTCATGCCGCCACTGTAGTGGCGCGCGGTGTGGCTCAGCTGTCCAGCCAGCGACAAATCGGCGCCCATTGCGCCAGGTCGCGTTCCACCCGGCCGGGCGCCACGTCGAACACCGTGAGGCCGCGCGCGGCCAGGTGCACGTAGTTCTGGGTCGGCCGCAGCTCGCCGAGCACCGGCAGGCCGAGGCCCTTGACGAAGGCCTGCAGCTGGTCGGCCGCCAGCGTGCGGCTGTCCACCCGCATGCCGACGATGCCCACCTTCAGGTTGG
This sequence comes from Ramlibacter humi, assembly GCF_004681975.1. Classification (GTDB taxonomy): domain Bacteria; phylum Pseudomonadota; class Gammaproteobacteria; order Burkholderiales; family Burkholderiaceae_C; genus Ramlibacter; species Ramlibacter humi. The sequence continues at coordinate 219,827 of NZ_SMLK01000002.1, read as the reverse complement.
CTGCCTTGCGGTACTCGGCCAGCTCGTCCAGGAAAGCGCGCGTGGCGAAGATGTCGAACACGCTGGGCGCCAGCGGCACGATCACCTTGTCGGCGGGTTTGAGCAGTTCGCGCAGCGCCTTGCCGTGCAGCCCCGCCGGCGTGTCCAGCACCACGTGCGTCACGCCTTTCGGCGGCTTGGCCACCTGCCCTTCGCCGATCTCCCAGCCCTGGATGGCCGGCGCGCCGGCGGGACGCAGGTTCAGCCACAGCCGGCTGGACTGCTGCCGGTCGGCATCGCCCAGCATCACCGCATGCCCGCGGCTGGCGTAGTAGCCTGCGACGTTGGTGGCGAGGGTGGATTTCCCGACGCCGCCTTTCGGATTGGCAACGACCACGACCGGCATGAAGCACCTCCAGGTGGAAGCGGGCCGCGCTACGGCCCATTTGCGCTATGTTACCGGGCATGGTTGAGCATGTCCCCGGCGGCGAATCCAGCATCTATGTGCTGGCCGCCCATCCCAACTGGCGCGAGTCCCGGGTGAACCGCCGCCTCGTCGAAGCGGCGCGCGGCACGCCCGGCGTCCGGGTGCGCGATCTCTACGGCGAGTACCCCGACTACGACATCGACGTGGCCGCCGAGCAGGCCCACGCGGCGGCCGCGCAGCTCATCGTGCTGCTGCACCCCATCCAGTGGTACTCCATGCCGCCGCTGATGAAGCTGTGGCTGGACGAGGTGCTGACGCACGGCTGGGCCTACGGGCACAAAGGCACCGCTCTCTCGGGCAAGGACCTGTGGCTGGTGGCTTCCACCGGCGGTCCGGAAGACTCGTACCACCCGCGTGGCTACAACCGCTATTTCTTCGACGCCTTCCTGCCGCCCTACGAGCAGACCGCCGCGCTGTGCGGCATGCGCTTCCTGCCGCCGCTGCTGATGCACGGCGCGCACCGCGCGAAGCGCGAGCAGATCGCCGCGCACACCGAAGTCTTCGCCGCGCGCCTGAACACCTACCCCGACTGGCCCGAGATGGAACAACTGGAAAGCTGCCCCGCCTGCGAAGTGCCGCTGACGGACCGCCCGCAGACCGTGAAGGAGCAAGCGTGACGGAGCAGGTACCCGCCTGGCTGACCGGCAGCCTGACCTACCTGGCCGCGGCCGTGATCGTGGTGCCGCTGTCGCGCGCGCTGGGGCTCGGCTCGATCATCGGCTACCTCGCCGCCGGCATCGTCATCGGGCCCTGGGGCCTGGGGCTGGTGCGCGACGCGGAGGAGACGCTGCACTTCGCCGAGTTCGGCGTGGTGCTGATGCTGTTCCTGGTCGGCCTGGAGCTGGAGCCCAAGCGGCTGTGGAGCCTGCGCCGGCCGATCTTCGGCTGGGGCGGCGCGCAGGTCGCCGGGTGCACCGCCGTGCTGTTCGTCGCGGGCGTGCTGGCCGGCGTGGGCTGGCGCATCAGCCTCGTCGCCGCGCTGGGCCTGGCGCTCTCGTCCACCGCCATCGCGCTGCAGGTGATGGGCGAGCGCAACCTGCTGCCCACCACCAGCGGCCAGGCCGGCTTCGCCATCCTGCTGTTCCAGGACGTCGCGGCCATCCCCATCCTCGCGCTGCTGCCGCTGCTGGGCGGCACCACGGACGCCAACGCGGGCGACGGCGCCTGGCTGCAGGGCGCGAAGATCGTCGGCGTGATCGCCGCCATCGTGCTGGGCGGCCGCCTGCTGCTGCGGCCCACGCTGCGCTGGATCGCGCGCAGCCGCACGCCGGAGATCTTCACCGCGGCTTCGCTGCTGCTGGTGGTGGCCATCGCCGCGCTGATGCAGCTGGTGGGCCTGTCGATGGCGCTGGGCGCCTTCCTCGCCGGCGTGCTGCTGGCGGAAAGCGAGTACCGGCGCGAGCTGGAAACCGACATCGAGCCGTTCAAGGGCCTGCTGCTCGGCCTGTTCTTCATCGCGGTGGGCATGAGCATCGACTTCGGCGTGCTGATGAAGCAGCCGCTGCTGATGGCCGCCATCGTCATCGGCTTCCTGCTGCTCAAGTCGGTGGTGATCTGGTTCCTGGCCAGGGGCATGGGGCTGGAGCGGCAGGACCGCCCGGTGTTCACGCTGCTGCTGGCGCAAGGCGGCGAGTTCGCCTTCGTCGTGTTCCAGGCGGCCGCGGGCAACAACGTGTTCTCGCCCGCCATCGCCTCGCTGCTGGTCGGCGCGGTGGCGGTGTCGATGCTGCTGTCGCCGCTGCTGCTGGTGGCGGTGGACCGCTTCGTGCTCTCGCGCTTCACCAGGTCGCGCGCCAACGAGCCGGAGGTGATCAGCGAGCAGCAGCACGCGCCGGTCATCATCGCGGGCTTCGGCCGCTACGGCCAGATCATGGGCCGCCTGCTCAACGCGCAGGGCGTGCCGGCCACGGTGCTGGACCACGACGCCGACATGATCGAGGCCGCGCGCTCGTTCGGCTACAAGGTCTTCTACGGCGACGCCACCCGGCTGGACCTGCTGCGCATCGCCGGCGCCGGCACGGCCAAGGTGCTGGTGGTGGCGGTGGACGACACCGAGCAGTCGCTGCGCATCGTCGACCTGGCGCGCGAGCACTTCGCGCACCTGCAATTGGTGGTGCGGGCGCGCGACGTCACGCACTGGAACCAGCTGCGCGACCGCGGCGTCACTAACGTGGAGCGCGAGCTGTTCGAAGCCAGCCTGCGCAGCGCTCGCAGCGTGCTGGAGCTGCTGGGCCAGACGCCTTCCGAGGCGCGCGGCGTGGCCATGCGCTTCCGCCGCCACAACATCGAACTGTTCGAGCGCATGCACCCGTACTACCGCGACCGCAGCAAGCTGATCGCGGTGGTGAAGCAGGGCCGCCAGCAGCTGGAAGAACAGATGGCGCGCGAACGCGAGGAAGCGGCCGCGCGCCGCCGCGCGGGCCAGGACCGCACGCCCGGCTGGGAAGGCGCCGAGCGCGACACCTGATCGCGCTCAGGCGATGAAGCCGTCCCAGACCAGCTTCACGCCGGTCAGCAGCATGCCCAGGTACACCAGCCGGTAGAACAGCGCCGGCTGGATGCGCTTGGCCAGCCTCACGCCCACCAGCACGCCGACGGGCGCGAAAGGCAGCAGCGCCACCGAGGTGGCCATGTTGCGGATGTCCAGCAGCCCCAGCCAGGCGTACGGGATCCATTTGCTCAGGTTCACCACGAAGAAGAACACGGCCATCGTGGCGGTGAACACCGTCGGCGCCAGCCGCAGCGGGATCACGTAGGCGTTGACCGGCGGCCCGCCCGCGTGCGAGATGAAGCTGGTGAAACCCGATATGGTGGTGAGCAGCGCGCCCAGCCACCTGGGCGGCTCGGGGCTGTCGGGCCGCGGCGGGAACAGCACGCGCTGCGCCAGGAACACCAGCGTGAAGATGCCAACGATGCCGGCCACCAGGTGCGAATCCAGCGCCTTGAACAGCAAGGTGCCGACCACGGTGCCGAGCAACCCGAATGGGATCAGGAAGCGGATCAGCTTCCAGTCGAAGTGCCCACGCCATGCATGCAGTCCCAGCACGTCCATCACGAACAGCACGGGCATCAGGATGGCCGCGGCCTGCGGCACGCTGACGGCCAGCGCCATCAGCGGCACGGCCAGCGAGCCGAAGCCCGCGCCGAAGCCGCTCTTGCTGATGCCCAGCAGCAGGACAGCGGGAATGGCGACGGCGTAGAAGCCGGGATCGGTGATGAGCGGGAACGACAAGGCGGCGGTATTGTCGCCTCAGCGCTCCGCCAGCACCGCGTCATCCCTTCAGCATGCGCCCGAGCGCCAGCAGCTGCGGCAACGTGATCGGGTCGTTGGCGGCGCTGGACGCGACGGGATGCGAGCCGAAGCGCGCCACCACCATCTCGGCCCCGGGCGCGACGTACAGCCGCTGGCCGTGGATGCCGCGGCCTTCGAACGCATCCAGCTCGTTGTGCGACACCCACCACATGCTACGGTACGAGTAACCGGCCAGCAGCGAGTACCCCGCCTTGGCGAATTTCGCCGGATCGCTGCCACGCTGCACATCGTCCACCACGGCTTGTGGCAGCAGCTGCCGGCCGTGCCACTCGCCGCCGCGGCGCATCAACTCGCCGAACCGTGCCAGGTCGCGCAGGCTGGCGCTGAGGCCACCGCCGCCCATGGGCACGCCGATGGAATCGACGGTGATGTACGCGTCCTGCTCGCAGCCCAGCGGCGACCACAGCCTTTCCGACAGCATGCGCGCGAACGGCACACCCGTGGCGCGCTTCATCACCCAGCACAGCACCTCGGTGTTGACGGTCTTGTAGGCAAAGGCTTCGCCGTGCGCGCCTTCGGGCTGCAGCGTGACCAGGTACTCGTAGAAGTTGCCCGGGCCGCTGTAGCCGGCCGGCCGCGGCAACAGGCTCCCGGCGCGCGAGTAGGCCCAGATGTCGGCGCTCTTGTCGGCATAGGCCTCGGAATACTTCACGCCGATCTGCATGTCCATCACCTGGCGCAGCGTGGCGTTCCCGTACGCGGTGCCGCGCATCTCCGGCAGCCAGTGCGGGATGGTTCGCGTCTCGTCGAGCACGCCTTCGTGCACCAGCGCCGCGGCGAGCGTGCACGCGTACGACTTGGTGATGGAGAAGCAGCTGTGCGGCAGGTGCGGCTGCAGGATGCCCAGGTAACGCTCATACACGATGCGCCCGCGGTGCAGCACCACGATGCCGTCGGTGTAGGTGTCGTGCAGCGACTCCTCCCAGCCGCGCGCACGCCCGTCCATGTCCTGGAACCGCAGCGCCTCCACGTCGGAAGTGCGCAGCGCCTTCGGAAACTCACGGGCGCCGCCGTCACCGCGCCACACGTTCACCGTGGGCACCAGTTCGCGCATGTGGCACAGCGACCAGCGGATCTGCGGGAACCCCAGTGTCGGCTGCACGCCGAACTGCACGCGCTTGCCGGGCGGCGGCGGCGTGCCTTCCATCCAGCCGAGGACCGCGGGGTCGGAGGCGCGGCCATCCAGGTAGGCCTGGCCGTCGAATTCGAGCGTGCCGGAAGGTGTCTGCATGGGGCTGTTCTTTTTCGGCGGCGAAGCATCGAGGCTACGTCCGCGCCGGCGGGGCCGTCAATCGGGAAACGAAGCATTGGGCCCACGGTCGCGTTCGCCTACAAAGGAAGGGCCGCAATGGATCGCTTCCAGGAGAACCGCCATGAACGTGACCGAACGCGAAAAGCGCCACCAGCGCAACCTGGAACGCATCAACGCGGTGCAGCTGGTGATCGGGCGAGGCGACCGCGCGCACGTCGACCACGAAGGCACGCTGCTGGAACGCGCGCGGCTGATGGTGGAAGAGCTGCGGTCCCACGAGGCGACCGAGCAGGGCCTGGCGGCGTTCGACCGCCTGCTGCGGCTGGTGGAGGAAGGCCGCTCGCGCCAGGCGCGCTGGGTGGCGGAGTTCATCACCGCCGTCTGGGACGACAAGCCGGTCCGCCTGTCCATGCTGCGCGGCATGCCCGCCACCATCGGCGACGACGTCATCGCGGTGCTGGACGGCCTGCGCTATGCGCGGCTCGACCTGGCCGAGCACGTGGCCGGCGGCGCGCGCCGCGTGGTGAAGGTGCTGGAGAAGTGCGAGTGAGCCGCCAGCCGGGGCGCCGGCCCTCGAAGGCGTCCAGCGTCAGACGCGCTCGAGCACGACGGCGATGCCCTGGCCCACGCCGATGCACATGGTGCACAGCGCATAGCGGCCGCCGCTGCGGTGCAGCTGGTTGACCGCGGTGGTCGCCAGGCGCGCACCCGATGCGCCGAGCGGATGGCCCAGCGCGATGGCGCCGCCGTTCGGGTTCACGCGCGCGTCGTCGTCCTTCAAGCCCAGGTCGCGAAGCACCGCGATGCCTTGGGCGGCGAAGGCTTCGTTCAGCTCGATGACGTCCATCTGCTCGATCTTCAGGCCCGCCAGCTGCAGCACCTTGCGCGTGGCCGGCGCGGGCCCCATGCCCATGATGCGCGGCGCGACGCCGGCTGTCGCCATCGCCACCACGCGCGCGCGCGGCGTGAGGCCATGGCGCGCGGCCGCTCCTTCGTCGGCCAGGATCAATGCACAGGCGCCGTCGTTCACGCCGCTGGCGTTGCCCGCGGTGACGGAGCCGTCCGGCTTCACCACGCCCTTGAGCTTGGCGAGCGCCTCGATCGACGTTTCGCGCGGATGCTCGTCCTTGTCGACGACGATGGCCTCGCCCTTCTTCTGCGGGATGGTCACGGGCGTGATCTCGTTCGCGAAGAAGCCGGCCTTCTGCGCGGCCACGGCCTTCAATTGCGAGGCCAGCGCCATGCGGTCCTGCGCTTCGCGCTCGATCCTGTAGTCGTTGGCCACGTTCTCCGCCGTCTCGGGCATGGCGTCGACGCCGTACTGCTCCCTCATCAGCTTGTTGACGAAACGCCAGCCGATGGTGGTGTCGTACACCGCGTTGCTGCGCGAGAAGGCGCTCTCGGCCTTGGGCATGACGAAGGGCGCGCGGCTCATGCTCTCGACGCCGCCGGCGATCAGCAGGCTGGCCTCTCCCGCCTTGATGGCGCGCGCGGCGCTGCCCACGGCGTCCAGGCCCGAGCCGCACAGGCGGTTGATGGTGGCGCCGGGCACCTGGATCGGCAGGCCGGCCAGCAGCGCGGCCATGCGCGCCACGTTGCGGTTGTCTTCGCCGGCCTGGTTGGCGCAGCCGTACAGCACGTCGTCCACGGCCGCCCAATCGGCCTTGGGGTTGCGCGCCATCAGCGCCTTGATCGGGATGGCGCCCAGGTCGTCGGTGCGCACGGAAGACAGCGCGCCGCCGTAGCGGCCGAAAGGCGTACGCAGGGCGTCGCAGATGAAGGCTTGCTTGCTCATGAAGTCATGCTCCGGGGTCAGGCCGCCATGATCGGCAGGCCGGTGAGATTTTCCAGTTCCGCGCGGGACAACCCGTCGACGGCATCGATGAGTTTCAGGCCTTGCGGCGTGCACTCGAAAGTGGCGAGGTCGGTGTACACGCGCTTGACGCACGCGATGCCGGTCAGCGGGTAGGTGCAGCGCTCGACGACCTTGCTCTGGCCCTGCTTGGTCAGCAGGTCCATCATCACCCAGGTCTGGCGCGCGCCGGTGGCCAGGTCCATCGCGCCGCCGACGGCGGGGATGGCACCGGGTTCGCCCGTGCTCCAGTTCGCCAGGTCGCCGGTAGCCGAGACCTGGAAAGCGCCGAGCACGCAGATGTCCAGGTGGCCGCCGCGCATCATCCCGAAGCTGTCGGCGTGGTGGAAGAACGCGCCGCCTTGCCTGAGCGTCACCGGCTGCTTGCCGGCGTTGATGAGGTCGTAGTCTTCCTGCCCCGCGGCCGGCGCCGGGCCCATGCCCAGGATGCCGTTCTCGCTGTGCAGCACGATCTCGATGCCGGCCGGCAGGTGGTTGGCCACCAGCGTGGGCATGCCGATGCCCAGGTTGACGTAGGCGCCGTCGTGGATGTCTCGCGCCACGCGGGCGGCAAGCTGGTCCTTGGTGCGTTTTTCGCAGGCCATGGTCATGCCGCCTGCCTGAATCCACCGGCTTGGGTCGCGACGCGCGGCACCTTCACCACGTGCGTCACGAAGATGCCCGGCGTGACGATGGCCTCGGGGTCCAGCTCGCCGAGTTCGACGATCTCGTGCACCGCGGCCACGGTGGTCTTCGCCGCCGTCGCCATCACGGGGCCGAAGTTGCGCGCGGCCATGCGGTAGGTGAGGTTGCCCCAGCGGTCACCCTTCTCGGCCTGCACCAGCGCCAGGTCGCCGTGGATCGGCGTTTCGAACACCTGCATGCGGCCGTCGATCTCGCGCACTTCCTTGCCCTTGGCCAGTTCGGTGCCGTGGCCGGTGGGCGTGAAGAAGCCGCCGATGCCGGCGCCCGCGGCGCGGATGCGTTCGGCGAGGTTGCCTTGGGGCACCAGTTCCAGTTCGATCTTCCCGGTGCGGTACAGCTCGTCGAACACCCAGCTGTCGGCCTGGCGCGGGAAGCTGCAGATGATCTTGCGCACGCGGCCCGTCTTCAGCAGCGCGGCGAGGCCGCCGTCGCCGTTGCCGGCGTTGTTGTTCACCACGGTGAGGTCGCGCGCGCCCTGCTCGATCAATCCTTCGATCAGCGCGTTGGGGATGCCCGCCGTGCCGAAGCCGCCGATCAGCACCGTGGAGCCGTCGCGCACGCCTTGCAGCGCCTGCGCGACCGTGGGGGCCAGCTTGTCGATCATGTCCTGGTGTCCTTGCCGGGCCGCCATTTGACCACCGCCGAAGCCGGGCCGCGCGGCGTGGCGCGCGTACCCGAGGGCAGCGGCGGTGATAGCCTCGGCGCATGTTCAATCCCTCTCAGGAAGACGTCCGGCGCTTCTTCTGCGGCGTGCACGCCAAGGCGCGCGCCGCGCAGCCGCTGGACGCGCTGGAGACGCTGGCCAGCCAATGGCTGCTGGAGCATCCGGAGTACGACCCCCACATGGCCGATGCGGAAGCCGCCGTGGCGCGCGTCTACGACGGCGCGGACGGGCGCACGAACCCATTCCTTCACCTGTCCATGCACCTGTCGATCAGCGAGCAGTGCTCCATCGACCAGCCGCGCGGCATCCGCCAGGCCGTGGAGTTGCTCGCAGCGCGCCGCGGCTCGCTGCACGACGCGCACCACGAGGCGATGGAGTGCCTGGGGCAGATGCTGTGGGAAAGCCAGCGCGCCGGGCGGCCGCCGGACGGGCCGTCGTACGTGGACTGCGTGCAGCGGCGCGCCACCCGAGACTGAAAACAAAAAGGCCCGCGTCAGCGGGCCTTTTTCATGGAGCCGGGCGGCTCAGTGTTCCTTGCCGTGGAAGCGGCTCTCCGGCACCGTCTTCAGGTCGCCTTCCAGGCCGCCGATGTAGTCGGCCAGCGCCTTCAGCTGGTCGTTGCTGAACTGCTTGGCGATGCCGCCCATGATGGCGTTGTTGCGGCCGACGGCGGCGTTGTTCTCGGTCTTGTACGCCTTCAGCGCGACGAACAGGTAGTCCTTGTACTGGCCCGCGACCTTCGGGTAGTTGGGCGCCACCGGGGTGGAGAAGTTGGCGCCGTGGCACGACACGCAGGCGGCGTCCTTCAGCAGCTTGGCGACTTGCGGGCTGGGTTCGTTGTTCGGCTTGGCCGGCGCCGCGGAACCGCCTTCCTGGCCCAGCTTGGAGTAGTAGGCCGCGATGTCCTTGATGTCCTGGTCGCTCAGGGCATCGGCGATGCTGCGCATCGTCGGGTGCTTGCGGTCGCCGCCCTTGTAGGCATTGAGCGCCGCCTCGATGTAGCCCGCGCTCTGGCCGGCGATCTTGGGCACCTTGTGCACTTCGGGGAAGCTGGCCTGGTAGCCGATGATGTTGTGGCAGCCCAGGCACATGGCGATCTTGGCCTGCAGCGAGGCGGGCGTGGAAGCCGCGGCCTTGCCACCCTGCTGGTTGGCGGCAGCCGCCGCGGTGGCGGGCGCCGAGCTGGCGGCGGAAGCAGACGCGGGCGCCGACTGGGCGTGCGCGAAACCGGTCGCAGAAGCGACAAGCAGGGCCAGGAGCGTGGTCAACAACTTATTCATTTTGCGCGCACAATGGACGAGCGTCCCCGTTTCCGAATCAACCAACGATTATAGGGGTGCCACCTCAGCGGCGCGGCCCCTGCCCTTCTCCCGATGAAATTCCAAGGCTCCGAGAACTACGTCGCCACGCAGGACCTGATGCTGGCGGTCAACGCCGCCATCGCGCTGAAGCGCCCGCTGCTGGTCAAGGGCGAACCCGGCACCGGCAAGACCATGCTGGCCGAGGAAGTGGCGCAGGCCCTGGGCATGCCGCTGCTGCAGTGGCACATCAAGTCCACCACCAAGGCGCAGCAGGGCCTGTACGAGTACGACGCCGTCAGCCGCCTGCGCGACTCGCAGCTACGGGACGTCGAAGGTGGCGAGAAGGTCAAGGACATCCACAACTACATCGTCAAGGGCGTGCTGTGGCAGGCCTTCACGGCCGACCAGCCGGTGGCGCTGCTGATCGACGAGATCGACAAGGCCGACATCGAATTCCCCAACGACCTGCTTCGCGAGCTGGACCGGATGGAGTTCTACGTCTACGAGACGCGCGAGCTGGTGAAGGCCAGGCACCGCCCGCTGGTGTTCATCACGTCCAACAACGAGAAGGAGCTGCCCGACGCGTTCCTGCGCCGCTGCTTCTTCCACTACATCAAGTTCCCCGACGCCGACACGATGAAGAAGATCGTGGACGTGCACTTCCCCGGCCTGAAGAAGGAACTGCTCTCGGCCGCGATGAAGACCTTCTACGACGTGCGCAACTTGCCGGGCCTGAAGAAGAAGCCCAGCACGTCGGAACTGCTGGACTGGCTGAAGCTGCTGGTGGCCGAGGACATCCCGCTGGAAGCGCTGCAAAGCCAGGACGAGAAGGTGGCCGTGCCGCCGCTGGTGGGCGCGCTGCTGAAGAACGAGCAGGACGTCACGCTGTTCGAGAAGCTGGTCTTCATGCAGCGTCACAACCGCTGATCGCGACATGGCCTTCGTGCAACCCACCACCCTCGGCGACCGCGGCATCGCGCTGGTGCCCCTGTCGCTGGACCACGAGGCCGGCCTGGCGGACGCCGCGGCCGACGGCGAACTGTGGAACCTGCGGGTCACGTCGGTGCCCGAACCCGGCGCCACCCGCAAGTACATCGAGGACGCCCTTCGCATGCGCGAGGAAGGCAACCGCTTCGCCTTCGCCGTCACTGAAGCGGCCACCGGCCGCGTGCTGGGCAGCACCAGCTACCACGACATCCTGCCCGCGGTGAAGCGCGTCGAGATCGGTTACACGTGGTACCGCAAGAGCGTGCAGCGCACGCACGTGAACACCACCTGCAAGCTGCTGATGATGGGCCACGCCTTCGACACGCTGGGCTGCCGTGTCGTGGGCTGGCGCACGGACAACTTCAATTTCGCTTCCCAGAACGCCATTGAGCGCCTGGGCGCGAAGAAGGACGGCGTGATCCGCGGGCATGCGCCGCGGCGCGACGGCACCATCCGTGATACGGTGATGTACAGCCTCGCCGCGGGCGAATGGCCCGAGGTCAAGGCGCACCTGCAGTACCAACTGGCCAAGCCGCGCTGACCCGGGCGCGGCGGAGGTTGCCCCCATGCTGATCGACTTCTTCTATACGCTGCGCAGCGCCAAGCTGCCGGTCTCGGTCAAGGAATACCTGTCGCTGCTGGAAGCGGTGCAGGCCGGCGTGGTGGGCCCCGAGAGCGACGGCCAGTACTCGATCGACGACTTCTACTACCTGTCGCGTGCCGCGCTGGTGAAGGATGAGAAGCACTACGACAAGTTCGACCGCGCCTTCGCGGCGTACTTCAAGGGCGTGGAGATGCTGGCGGACTTCACCAAGGACATCCCGCTGGAGTGGCTGCGCAAGAACCTCGAGCTGGAGCTTTCGCCCGAAGAGAAGGCGAAGATCGAGAAGATGGGCTGGGACGAGCTCATGGAAACGCTGAAGAAGCGCTTCGAGGAGCAGAAGGAGCGCCACGAAGGCGGCAGCAAGATGATCGGCACCGGCGGCACCAGCCCGTTCGGCGCCTACGGCTTCAACCCGCAGGGCATCCGCATCGGGCAGGACAAGGGCCGCAACAAGAGCGCGGTGAAGGTCTGGGACCAGCGCGCCTACAAGGATTACGACGACACGCAGGAGCTGGGCACGCGCAACATCAAGGTGGCGCTGCGCCGGCTGCGCAAGTTCGCGCGCGAAGGCTCGGCCGAGGAACTGGACCTGGACGACACCATCAAGTCCACCGCCGCCAACGCCGGCTACCTGGACATCAAGATGGTGCCGGAGCGGCACAACAACGTGAAGGTGCTGCTGCTGATGGACGTGGGCGGCACGATGGACGAACACATCCACCGCGTCGAGGAGATGTTCTCGGCGGCCAAGGCCGAGTTCAAGCACCTGGAGTTCTACTACTTCCACAACTGCGTCTACGACTTCATGTGGAAGAACAACCGCCGGCGCTTCAGCGAGAAGTTCCCGACGTGGGACATCATCCGCAAGTACAACAAGGACTACAAGCTGGTGTTCGTGGGCGACGCCACCATGAGCCCTTACGAAATCCTGCAGCCCGGCGGCAGTGTGGAGTACAACAACGAGGAAGCTGGCGCCGAATGGATCCAGCGCCTGACCAACGCCTTCCCGAAGTTCGTGTGGATCAACCCGGAACCGCAGGGCGTGTGGCAGTACCGCCAGTCGATCTCGGTCATGCAGCAGTTGATGAACCAGCGCATGTACCCGCTCACCATCAAGGGGCTGGAAGAGGCGATGCGCCTGCTGTCGAAGTAACGGCAGCCGCCGTCCGTAACGCTCAGTACGACGTGCGCGTCAAGCCCGTCACCAGGTCGCGCAGCTTCGCGCCGGCCACCTGGAATTCACCCCGGCCGACCATGACGGCCGCCCGCACGAGTTTGGCGCGCCAGTAGTTGCGGAAGTACGGCGAGAAGTACCCGGCGCCGTGCTCGCGGGTCATCTTCCAGGCTTCCTTCCAGCTCTCGTACTTGTGCACGTTCGACCGCTGGTCGTCGCGCACCCGGAAAGCGCCCCACCAGTCGTCGACGAAAAGGATGGGGAAGCGCTTGCTCATGCGGATCCACAAGTCCCAGTCGCACACCATCGGGTAGCGCGGATCCAGCGGCCCGGCGAGATCGAGCGCTTCGCGGCGCATGAACACGGTGGCATGCGGCACCCAGTTGCGGTCCAGCACCAGTTCCGAGTGCGTCACCTGCCGGCTGCGCACGCGCCGCATCTCCACGCCACGGCTGTCCACCAGGAGGTCGTTGCAGTAGACGAGCCCCACGTCCGGGTTGTTCCGCAAGACGTCCACGGCCTTGCCGATCGCGCCCGGCAGGTAGTAGTCATCCGAGCAGAGCCAGCCGACGACATCGCCGCGGGCCATGGCGAATCCCAGGTTCACCTTCGGCACCAGGCCGGCCGGCGCCGGCCGCACCAGGTGGATGGAAGGAAAGCGCGCCAGGACCGCGTCGGTTTCGTCGGTCGATCCGGAATCGAGCACGAGGTGTTCCACGCGCGGGTAGTCCTGCGCCTGCACGCTGCGCAAGGTGTCCCCGATGTAAGGCCCCGTGTTCCACGACGGCGTGACGATGGACACCAGCGGGAGGTCGGGCAGCGGGTTCATCCGTTCGCTCCCCGCACGGCAGGTGCACCATGCGCCACCCGCCGCTGGGTGCGCAAGGCGGAGCCGATGCTGAAAGCCAGCGCCGCGAGCAGGAAGCCCTGCGACGCATAGGCGGCGACCACGGCCCCCCGCCAGCCGAACTGCGGCACCAGCAGGAGGTTCAAGCCCAGCGCCAGTGCCGCGGTCAGCGCATGCAGCAGGGCGGCCCGCTTCTGCTCGTTGGCGCTCAGCAGCGCATCGGTGCCCGCCGACTGCATCACCATGAAGAAAGGCAGCAGGCAAAGGGCCTGCAGAATGTCGGCGGAAAGCCGGTACGAGGGACCCAGCAGCCACGGGATCAGCGGCGCCGCGAAGTGGATGACCGGGGCCAGCAGCAGGCAGCCCGCGGCGCCGACGATGGCCAGCCGGCGAAGCGCTTCCGTCGTTCCCGCGACGCCCCGCTGCTCGCCGCGCCGGAAGAGGCGTGCCGTCAGCGAATTGAGGACCGCCAGGAACGGCAGGCAAGCGATCGGAACAAGGCGGAACGCGGCCGTGTACGCGCCGGCCATCGACTCGGAGGCCAGGCGGGACATCACCACCTTGTCGATGTCCGTGTGCACGCTTCGCGCGGACCAGACGACGCTGAAGTGGAAGCCCTTGCGCGCGTCCTGGAAAGCGAAGATGGCCCGCACCGCCGGCCAGCCCAGGCGGCGCACGCAAATCAGCAGGACCGCCGATGCGGCGCAGGTGCCGGCCAGCAGGTGCAGCTCGGCCCAGGCCAGCGCCGTGGGGTGGATCCACCCGAGGACCATCGGCATTGCGCACGCCAGTCGCGCGGCCAGCAACAGGTTCTGGAGCAGCGCCGACACCGCATGCTGCTCCAGGCCCATGAACACCTGCGCGGCGATGTCGATGAACTTCGCCAGCAGAAGCTCGGAGATGCCGAAGAGGACCAGCAGCGGGATCGCCGCGGGCCCCAGGAACAGGTGGCCGACGAGCACGGCCAGGCCGACGCCGGCCGAAGCACTGACCGCGGTCACCGCCAGGCCATTGCCCAGTGCCTCCCGCGGCCTGACCTGGTTTCGCGCGATGCGCATCGTCGCGACCGCGCCGAGGCCGAGGCCGGACCACGGCAGCAGCGCGGACGTGATGGCGACGACGCCGGCCACCTTGCCGAACTCGTGCGCGCCCAGTGCACGGGCCAGAAGGAAGAACAGCGTGCCCTGCAGGACGGTGAGCGATCCATAGCTCATCACCATGCAGGCCGAGTTCCTCGCATCGGGATCGGCCCGCAGCGTGCGCAGGCGCGCGGCCAGCGAATGGGCCTGCCTCAGCACGGCGTGCGGCCTCCTGCGAGGGTGCTGTCTCCCATGATGGACCTCCCGGAAGGTCCACTGTAGGCAAAGCGGCCGACGGTCGGCATGGCCGAAGTGTCACGACCGGCCTGGGAGAGAGCGCCCGGTGGCGCCCCCGACAGGAATCGAACCTGTATCTAGCGCTTAGGAGGCGCTCGTGTGGAGGCGCGTTCCTCAGCGAGCGACTAGTCGCGCGCATAACCAAGATCCCAATTGGAGCTAGAGGTGAAGAGTCAAGAGGTTCTTTCGACGAACTGAGAAACGCGACGCTGGCGGCATCAGGTCGATGCCGTGGTGCGGACGGTGCCAGTTGTAGAAGTACGTCCTGGCGGCAGCGCCTGGCGACGCTGCTCTGAGTTCTTGTAGTGCGTCCCTAGGCCCATTCCCGTAGAGCCGATTGGATGAAGCGCTCATGCGTCGCCAGCCACGGCGGGACCGCCACGCGGCTCGGCGGCTTCCCCAAGGCGCGACTAGCCGCAGATGCTGGTCCACGCTCGACTAAGAATAACTGTATGAAATTACAGTATATTCGCGCCCATGGAGCTCACCCCGACCCAGTGGATCGCGCGCTGCGCAGTTCGGCTGGGCGCACGCTGGCGGACAGTCCTCGCTGCGGAGCTCGAAGAGGCCGCCGTCGAAGTGTGGCGCCAGGTATCGCTCCGGCAGCTGACGCCCGCAGAATCCGCAATCCGCTGGCTCGCGCCGATCTCAAGCGACCAAGAGCGATTGTCATCCAGCAGTTTGGCGAGAAGCATGGGAGCGAGCGTGCGTGGATTCGGCACCGTCGGCGCGGCGCGCGCGCCACGATCCAACGCGTTCCCCTCTCACGCAGGTGATGTCGCCGCTCTCACCGGCACAATAGATGAGCTCGGTGATGGCGAAAGACATTGGATGTTTGAAGAGAAGATCGCGAAGCAGGCTTACGAGAAGATCGACAAGCGCAGGCCCAGGTGGACGAACGAGGAAGAAGTCCGCCTGACGTGGATCACTGCCCTTGAGACGGCTCTGGACATCGAGATTGACGCGGAGCGCGCGAAGCAGGATCTGAGCTACAACAACGTCATCATCGAATTCAAAGCGCGCGGCCTGTTCAAAGGCAGCGACAAGAGCGCTAAGTTCAAAGAGGCGATGCAGAATCGGCTGCTGCCTTACATCAAGACGGCGGCGGCTCGGACTGGCATTCCCGAGGACGAGCACATCGGCATCGCGATCGATGGCGAGCACATCTGCTTCGCGCAGGTGGATGACGGCGCCATCACGCACGGCCATCTGCTTCCGTTCTCGCCCGAGTCCGTCGGCATGGTCATCGAGGCCTGCCGCAGCAACTACCGGCGGGCCGTGATCGCCGAAAATCTTCTCGCGGACTTCGGTCACGCGTCGGCGGCCGCTTCCGCCGTGATGCAGGCGCTGGCTGATTGCCTCGCGGGAGCCTTGGCGAGCACGAAGCGGACCAAGATCAAGATGCTGTTCGAGGAGTGGCGCGACTTGTATGGGCAAGTCGCGGACCTTTCAAGCGAGCAGGTGCAGAGCATCGACCAGCAACTTCGGTTCAAGTGGCGTGGCGACAGGCTGCACGCCATGTCGGGGCGACTATTTGTCATCCACACCTACAACTCGCTGGTCATCAAGCTGCTCGCGGCCGAGATCGTCTCAGCCCACGAGCTGACGACCACGCAGTCGCCCGCCGAGTCGTTCTGCGCGGTTCTTTCTCCCGAGGATCTGATCGAGCAACTCGAAAGCCAGATCGAACGCGGCGAGCTGTTCTCGGGAGCAGGCATCAACGGTTTCGTCGAGGAGGCGATATTCAGCTGGCACTTGGACGCGGCTCGAAGCAAGAAAGGGGGGGAGCAGCTCGTCCCCGCGCTCAAAGCCTTGATCGGCAAGCTCGCGCTCTACCGAACGGATCGTCTCACTCGGCAGCGAGACGCCCTTCGTGACTTCTACCAAGGCCTGGTTCCCGAGACCATGCGCAAGAGCCTAGGCGAGTTCTACACGCCTGACTGGCTCGTCGAGCTCACCGTCTCGAAGATCAAGCCGGCCGACTGGCTTGGACCCCGCTTTCTCGATCCCACATGCGGGTCGGGCTCCTTTCTGGTGGAGGTCCTCCGTAAGAAGAGGGCGGCGGCGAAAAAGGCCGGAAAGACCGCGCGGCAGACGTTGAAGCTTCTTTGCGAAGAGGTTTGGGGCTTCGATCTGAATCCGCTGGCGGTGCAGACGGCGAGAGTGAATTTCCTGATGGAGATCGCCGACCTGATCGCCGAGGCGCCTGGCAAGCCCATCGAACTTCCAGTCTTGCTCGCGGACGCCATCTACTCGCCAGCTCCGAACCCGGACGGAGCCGACAAGGTCGTCGAATACAAGATCGGAAGCCAGATCGCCGCCTTGACGATCAAGCTGCCGTCGACCTTGGCCTTCGACCGGGCGCGGCTCGACCAGGTGTTCGCGCTGATGGGCGAGCACGTCGAATCAGACCACGAATACGGGAGGGTCGCCAAGGCGCTGATCTCGCAGAGCGTGCTGAGCGCGAAGGAGGCCGCCGAGTGGGGCGCGCCTCTCAAGGAGACCTACGATCAGGTGCTGGCTCTCCATCGCAGGAACTGGAATGGCATCTGGTTTCGCATCGTGCGCAACTTCTTCTGGTCGGCCACAGCCGGCACGTTCGACGCCATCGTGGGCAATCCGCCTTGGGTGCGCTGGTCGAAGCTGCCGGAGGCTTACCGGGAAAGGGTAAAGCCCACCTGCGAGCAGTACGACATCTTCTCGAAGACCGGCTACCACGGCGGCAACGAGCTCGACATCTCCGCCATGATCACCTACACGACGGGCGACAAATGGCTTGCTCAAGGCGGGAAGCTCGCCTTCCTGGTCACTCAAACGCTCTTCCAAAATCCTTCCTCGTCAGGCTTCCGGAATTTTCGAGTCAAGCCGAAGGTGAACCTCATTCCGCTTGAAGTGGAGGACCTCAAGGGCTTGAAGCCGTTTGCGGACGCCGCGAACAAGACGGCGCTAGCGCTTTTCCAGAAGGCGAGCTCCAAGCCCTCTTATCCGGTTCCCTACATAGTGTGGAGCCCGGCCGACGGCGAAAAGCGAAACATCAAGCCAGCTCTGACGCTCAGCGAAGTGCTCACGAAGGTAAAGCGCACGCCGATGGAGGCGAATCCGGTCGGGGACGATGGTTCGCCATGGGCGGTCCTGCCCAAGGGTCGCTTCGAAGAAATTCGGCAGCTCGCCGTGCCCAGCGAATGGATCGAGGGGCGCAAGGGCATCACGGTCGATCTCAACGGGGTCTACTTCGTCCCGGTCGTCGACGTGAACGAAGACGATCGATTGATTCAGATCCAGACCCAACCGAACTCGGGCAAGAAGGACATCGGCGCCGCCCGCAAGTTCTGGATCGAGCCTGACCAGCTCTTCCCCTTGATCAAAGGCGCCTCGGACTTCGACGCGTGCTACTTCGCGCCCGAGGGCAGCTTGCACACGCTTGTTCCGAACTCCGGAATCCGGAGGGCGCACTTCGAGGCGGCCGACAGCGAGCTCGCAGGGCTGCCGAAGACCAAGGCTTACTTCAAGGCTTACAAGCCGCTGTTGGAGTCGCGCTCGACGTGGAAGTCGCGCATGGCCGCGCAGGGCGCGCCTTACCAAAGCATCTACAACGTCGGCGAGTTCACCTTCAAGCCTTGGAAGGTGATCTGGGCTGAGATGTCGAGCACCTTCCGCGCCGCGGTCGCGGGCAGCCGAGAAGTCCCCTTGGTTGGCAAGCGGCCATGCGTACCGGACCACAAGATCTTCTTCGTCGCTTTCGACGATGAGAGCGAGGCGCACTTTCTGTGCGGTCTGCTCAATTCCACTATGGTCGCGCAGTATGTGGAGGCCCACAACGTATCGATCCAGGTGGGCGACATCTTTAAGCACATGCGCCTGCCGAAGTTCGACGTGAAGAGCGCAAAGCACAGGGAGGTGGCCGAGCTAACCAAGGTTGCGCACAGGATTGCCAATTCGGCCAAGCGAGAGAAGGCTGTTGCCGCTGTGCGGACCGCGGCTGACGGCCTCCTGCACGATTGGCTCGCGACGCACAAAGCGGTGTGATCTCGACGCCAGGCAACTCGCCTGCGCCGGCGTCGCCGCCGCTGAGGCAAGCGGAATTGCACCTAGGCCAAAAGGCACGTTCCCAGTGGGAAAGCCTGGCGCCCCCGACAGGAATCGAACCTGTATCTAGCGCTTAGGAGGCGCTCGTTCTATCCATTGAACTACGGCGGCGGGGCGCGCCATTGTAGGGGCCGGGCCGGATGACCCCGTCAACTCTCCCAGTCAGCTGCCGCTGGGAACTGTGCAGTTCCACCCGATGAGGCGGCGTCCTACAGACGCGACGGATGCCACCGCTAACCTTGCCTTCACGCGCCGCCCGGTGGACGGGCGCAGGTGGCCTCTCGATGCGGCCAGCCCCGCCCCTACGCAAATCCACCCTCGCGAGGACGGCGCACAAAGACACAAAGCGAGACGAGAGTGAGGTCCCTGATGGCAACCGCCGACTTCCGCATCGAAAGCAGCCATCCCATCCGCAGCCCCTGGCTGCCCGCCAGCGGTGCCCAGCAGTACTTCGTGAGCGACCGCGCCCTGGCGGTCGCCATGGCCGCCAAGAGCACGACACGCCCCGGCGGTTCGGAGATCCGCGTGGTGCACGTGCCCACCGGCGAAGTGGTGTTCCGCAAACCGAGCGCGACCCGCGCGGAGTGGACGGACGAGTAGCACGCGCCCGGCGTCCCGCCGGGTGGTTTCCCCCATCCTTCAGCGGGCCGTCGCGCCGTCGCCGGCCAGCACCGCTTCGCGCAGGCCCTGGACGGCCCGGCGCAGGTCAGCGGCCCACGCGCGCCGGTCGCGCCCTTGCGCCTGTTGCGGTTCGCCGTACGCGACCACCGCCACGACGGGACGCCCGGTGAGGGTGCGCCACAGCGACGCCACCAGCGTGTCGTCGCCGATGTAGCAAGGCAGCAGGCTCAGCTCGCGCGTGCGCGCGTCGATGAACGTCAGCGCCACCGGCTGCACCGGCGCCTGCGCGGAGATGGCCGACTGCACGAGGTTGGCGTGGAACGGCAGCAGCTCGCGGCCTTCGCTGGTGGTGCCTTCGGGGAACGCCGCGAGGATGTCGCCGGCCTGCAGGCGCTCGGCCATGTGGTGCACCACGCGCATCGCATCGCGGCGCGACTCGCGCTCGATATACAGCGTGCCCGCGCCGGTGGCCATGGGGCCGATCAGCGGCCAGCGCTTCACGTCCGCCTTCGACACGAAGCGGCAGTGCCGCGCCGCGTGCATCACCAGGATATCCAGCCACGAGATGTGGTTGGACACCAGCAGCACCGGACCGCGCGTGGGCGGCACGCCCCGCACTTCCAGCCCGATGCCCAGCACGTGCAGCATGCGCCCGGCCCACAGCTGCACGCGCTGCTGCCGCCCCGCTTCGTCCAGGCGCGGAAAGACGAACAGGATGGTGCAGTAGCCGGCGATGGCATGCGCGAGAGCCCGCGCCAGCCGCCATGCCGCCCGCAGTCCCGCCATCTCAGGCGCGCGCCGATGCTTCGTACGCGACCTGGCCGGCCGCGATGGTCCAGCGCACGCGGCCCGGCACCTCGTAGCCGGAAAACGGCGTGTGCTTGCCCTGGCTGCGCAGCTCGCCCGGCGACACCACCCAGTGCGCCAGCGGGTCGAACACGCACAGGTCGGCGACGCCGCCGTCCACCAGCTGGCCGCAGCTGGCCTGCAGCGTGCCCAGCGCGTTGCCGAGCACGCCGGCCGGCGCGCTGGTCAGCACGGCCAGCGCACGCGTGAGGCCCACGCCGCTTTCCTGGCCCCACTTGAGCGCCATCGACAGCAGCAGCTCCAGGCCGGTGGCGCCGGGCTCGGCCTCGGCGAAAGGCAGCGTCTTGGCGTCCTCGTCCACCGGGGTGTGGTCGGACACCAGCGCGTCGATGCTGCCGTCGGCCAGGCCTTCGCGCAGCGCGTCGCGGTCGCGCTGCTGGCGCAGCGGCGGCGACAGGCGCATGCGGCTGTCGAAGTAGCCGATGTCGGCGTCAGTGAGGTGCAGCGAATGGATGCTGACGTCGCACGTCACCGGCAGGTCCTGGTCGCGCGCGCGGCGCACGAGTTCCAGTCCCGCGGCGCTGCTCAGGCGGCACAGGTGCACGCGCGCGCCGGTGGACTTCACCAGCTCGATGATGGTGTGCAGCGCGATGGTCTCGGCCGCGACGGGCACGCCGGACAGGCCCAGGCGGGTGGCGAGCGGACCGCTGGCGGCCACGCCCTTGCCCAGGTACGTCTCCTGCGGGCGCAGGAACACGGTGTAGCCGTACGTCGCCGCGTACTGCAGCGCGCGCAGCAGCACCTGCGTGTTGGCCAGGCTCACCTCGGCCTGGCTGAAACCGACGCAGCCCGCTTCGGTGAGCTCCGCCATCTCGGTGAGCACTTCGCCCGCCAGCCCGCGCGTGAGCGCGCCCAGCGGGAACACGCGCGCCTGGTGCAGTTTCTCGGCGCGCATCTTCAGCATCTCGACGAGGCCGGGCTCGTCCAGCACCGGGTCGGTGTCGGGCGGGCACACGAGGCTGGTGACGCCGCCGGCCACCGCCGCGGCCATCTCCGACTCCAGCATGCCTTCGTGTTCGTGGCCGGGCTCGCGCAGGCGCGCGGCCAGGTCCACCAGGCCGGGCGCGACGATGCAGCCCGAGGCGTCGAGCACGCGGCTGGCGGTGAAGCCCGCCGGCACGCCGCCGATGCCGACCACGCGGCCGGCGGCCAGCGCGACGTCGGCCACCTCGTCGCGGTTGCTGGCCGGGTCGATCACGCGGCCGTTCTTGATCAGGATCTTCATGCTTGTTCTTCCCCTCCCCGATCGCCCTGGGCCTGCCGAAGGGTGCCGGTGACGATGCTCATCACCGCCATGCGCACCGCGATGCCGAAGGTGACCTGCGGCAGGATCACGCTCTGCCTGCCGTCCACCACGGCGGAGTCGATCTCCACGCCGCGGTTGATCGGCCCCGGGTGCATGACGATGGCGTCGGGCTTGGCCAGCTGCAGCTTCTCCGGCGTGAGGCCGAAGCTCTTGAAGAACTCCTGCGACGACGGCAGCAGCGCGCCGCTCATGCGCTCGTTCTGCAGGCGCAGCATGATGATCACGTCGCAGCCGCGGATGCCCTCTTCCAGCGTGTGGCACACGCGCACGCCCATCTGCGCCATGTCGGCCGGCACCAGCGTCTTGGGGCCGACCACGCGCACTTCGGCGCAGCCCAATGTGGTGAGGCCGTGGATGTCCGAGCGCGCCACGCGCGAGTGCAGCACGTCGCCCACGATCGCCACCGTGAGGTTGCTGAAGTCCTTCTTGTAGTGGCGGATGGTGTACATGTCCAGCAGCCCCTGCGTGGGATGCGCGTGCCGGCCGTCGCCGGCGTTGATCACGTGCACGTGCGGCGCGACGTGCTGCGCGATCAGGTAGGGCGCGCCCGACTCGCTGTGCCGCACCACGAACAGGTCGGCCGCCATCGCCGACAGGTTGGCGATGGTGTCCAGCAGCGACTCGCCCTTGCTGGCCGACGAGCGCGCGATGTCCAGGTTGATCACGTCGGCCGACAGCCGCGTGGCCGCGATCTCGAAGGTGGTGCGGGTGCGCGTGCTGTTCTCGAAGAACAGGTTGAACACGCTCTTGCCTCGCAGCAGCGGCACCTTCTTCACTTCGCGGTCGCTCACGCCGACGAAGCGCGCGGCGGTGTCGAGGATGTGGGTGACGATGTCGCGCGGCAGGCCCTCGATGGAGAGCAGGTGGATCAGCTCGCCGTTCTTATTCAGCTGCGGGTTGCGGCGGGAAAGCATGGGGTCAGTTCACCTTGAAGCTGAAGCGGCCCTGGGCGTCGCGCGCCAGTTCCAGCGATTGGGTGGCCGGCAGCGCCACTCGCGCCGCCGCGAAATCGGCCTGCACCGGCAGCTCGCGGCCGCCGCGGTCCACCAGCACGGCGAGCCTCACGCCCGCCGGCCGGCCGTAGTCGAACAGTTCGTTCAGCACCGCGCGGATGGTGCGGCCGGTGTACAGCACGTCGTCCAGCAGCACCACGTGCGTGCCGTCCACGTCGAACGGCAGTTCGGTCTGCGCGCTGGACGCGGACAGGCCGCGCTGCGCGAAGTCGTCGCGGTGCATCGAAGATGAAATGACGCCCGCCTCGCCCGGCAGGTTCAGGTCCTTGTGCAGGCGCTGCGCCAGCCAGGCGCCGCCGGAGGTGATGCCCACCAGGCGGCCTTCGCCGCCGAGCAGCGATTGCACGCCGCGCAGCAGTTCGCCGTACAGCGCCTCGGCGTCCAGCCTCAATTCGCTCATTCAATGCTCCTCAGGAACTGCTCCAGGATGATGCAGGCCGACGCGGCGTCGGCATCGCGCGCGCCTTCGGCCAGCGCCTGCGTGGTGCTGTAACGCTCGTCGACTTCGAAGACCTGCAGCCGGGTGCGCGCCGCCAGCTGGCGGCCGAAGCGGCGCGCGCGAGCGGTATTTTCGTGCGCCGCGCCGTCGGGGTGGAAGGGCACGCCGATGACCAGGGCGTCGGGCTGCCACTCCTTCACGCGCTGCGCCGCCGCGTCCAGCCGCTTCTGGCCTTCGGCCGCGATGGTCGGCTGCGGCGTCGCGGTGCGCAGCAGGCGGTTGCCCACGGCGACGCCGGTGCGCTTCGCACCGAAGTCGAAGGCCAAAAAGGTAGTGAAGTGGGAAGGGACGTCAGGCCGGGCCGGCACGCTCATGCGTGCCCCGCCTCCGGCGAGAGCATCCAGGACTGCAGGCCCAGCAGCGACAGCGCCTTGTCGTAGCGCTGTTCCACCGGCGTGTCGAAGATCACCTGCGGGTCGGCGGCCACGGTGAGCCAGCTGTTCTCGGCGAGCTCGGATTCGAGCTGGCCTTCGCCCCACGCGGAGTAGCCGAGCGACACCAACACCTTGCGGGGGCCGGCGCCGGTGGACAGCGCCTCGAGCACGTCCTTGGACGTGGTCATCTCCAGGCCGCCGGGGATGGTCATGGTGGACGCGTACACCGGCTCGTCGGGCTTGTCCTTGTCCTCGCCCAGCACCGCTTCGTGGAGCACGAAGCCGCGCTCTGTCTGCACGGGGCCGCCGTGGAACACGGGGATGCCGGCCAGGTCGGCGCGATCGAGCGGCAGATCGACTTTTTCGAACAGGTTCTTCAGCTTGATGTCGCTGGGCTTGTTGATTACCAGGCCCAGCGCGCCGCGCTCGCTGTGTTCGCACAGGTACACCACGCTGCGCTGGAACGAAGCGTCCTCCAGCCCCGGCATCGCGATCAGGAAATGATGCGTCAGGTTGATGGTGGACGACTCGGCGGGCATGATCGAATTTTAGCCCCCAGCATGGAAAAACCGTATCCCGCCGGGCTGGTGTGGTTTCGCCGGGACCTGCGCGCGAACGACCACGCCGCCCTCTACCACGCCCTGCGCCATTGCCGGCAGGTGCACTGCGCCTTCGTCTTCGACACGGCCATCCTGCAAGGGCTGCCTCAGCAGGACAGGCGCGTGGAATTCATCCGCGAATCGCTGGTTCAGCTGGACGAGGCATTGCGCCAACTCGCGGGCCGGCCGGGCGCCGGGCTCATCGTGCGGCACGCGGCGGCGGAGGCGGAGATTCCCCGCCTGGCCCGCGAGTTGGGTGTCCAGTCGGTGTTCGCGAATCACGACTACGAACCCGGCGCCGCCGCGCGCGACGCACGGGTGCGCGGCGCGCTGGCGCACGCGGGCATCGCGCTGCACACGTCCAAGGACCAGGCCATCTTCGAAGGCGAGGAACTGCTGACCCAGGCGGGCACGGCGTATTCGGTGTTCACGCCGTACAAGCGCGCGTGGCTGGCGAAGGTGGACGCGTTCTATCTGAAGTCGTATCCGGTCGAACGCCATGCGGCCGCGCTGGCGGAAAGGCCGGCAACGCTGCGCAAGGAAGTGTCCACGCTTGAGGACATCGGCTTCGAGCCCACGAACCTGTGGCAGCTGCCCGTGCCGCCCGGTGCCCAAGGCGGCCGCGCGCTGCTGGACGACTTCCTGACCCGGCTGGACCGTTACCACGCCACGCGCGATTTCCCGGGTGTGAAGGGCCCCAGCTACCTGGGCGTGCACCTGCGCTTCGGCACCGTGTCCATCCGCGAACTGGCGCGGCTGGCGCACGTACGCGCCAGCAAGTCCGAAGGCGCGGCCACCTGGCTCAGCGAGCTCATCTGGCGCGACTTCTACTTCCAGATCCTGTCCAACTTCCCGCACGTCGCCGACGAAGCGGGCAACGGCCGCAGCTTCCGCCGCGAGTACGACGCCATCGCCTGGGAGAAAGGCGCGCGGGCCAGGCAGCTGTTCGCCGCCTGGTGCGAAGGCCGCACCGGCTACCCGATCGTGGATGCGGCCATGCACCAGCTCAACCAGACCGGCTACATGCACAACCGGCTGCGCATGGTGGCGGCCAGCTTCCTGTGCAAGGACCTGGGTGTGGACTGGCGCTGGGGCGAGCGCTACTTCGCGGCCCACCTGAACGACTACGACCTGTCGGCCAACAACGGCGGATGGCAGTGGGCCAGCTCGTCCGGCTGCGACGCGCAGCCGTACTTCCGCATCTTCAATCCCGTGAGCCAGAGCCGCAAGTTCGACGCTGACGGCAAGTTCATCGCCCGCTACCTGCCGCAACTGGCGAAGCTGCCGGCCGCTGCGATGCACGCACCGTGGGAAGCCAGACCCGAAGAATTGGAAGCCGCGGGCCTGGCGCTTGGCCGCGACTATCCGCGGCCCATCGTCGACCACGACGAGGCGCGGCGCACGACGCTGCAGCGGTATTCGGTCGTCAAAAGCAAAGCGGCGGACAAAGCCGCCGCTTGAGCCCGCGTGCCGGTGGTCAGGCCGCGACGGCCGCCGTGCAGTAGTGCTTCACCAGGCTGAGCAGTTCCTCTTCGGAGTACGGCTTGCCCAGGTAGTGGTTGACGCCCAGTTCGCGCGCGTGTTCGCGGTGCTTCTCGGCGATGCGCGAGGTGATCATCACGATGGGCAGGCTGGCCCAGCGCTCGTCGGCGCGGATGTTGCGCGCCAGGTCGAAACCGTCCATGCGCGGCATCTCGATGTCCGACAGCACGACTGCGGGCCTCTCCTCGGCCAGCTTCTCCAGCGCGTGCAGGCCGTCGGCCGCCAGGGCGACGCGGTAACCTTCGCGCGCGAGCAGGCGCTGCGTGACACGGCGCACGGTGATGGAGTCGTCCACCACCAGCACCAGCGGGATCTGCGGCGCGGCGGGCGCGACCTCGGGCACGACGGGCGCGCCCGCTGACTTCTCCAGCACTTCCGGCTGCGCGCGGTCGGCGCTGAGCAGGCGGGCCTGCTCGCCGTACACGGCGGACAGCGCCACCGGGTTGTAGATCAGGACCACGGCGCCGGAGGCCAGCACCGTCATGCCGGCCAGGCCGGGCAGGCGGGCCAGCTGCGGGCCCAGGTTCTTCACCACCACTTCCTGGTTGCCCAGCACTTCGTCCACGTGCACCGCGACGCGCTGCGCGGCGCTTCGGAAGATGACCACGGGCAGCGTCTTGCCTTGCGGTTCGTTGCTGCGGGCCGAAGACTGCAGCAGGGCACCCGACCAGTGGAAAGGCACTTGCTCGCCGCCGACGTCGCAGCTGCCGCTGTTGTAGGCCTGCTGGACTTCCTTGGTGCTGGCGCGGCGGACGATCTCGATCAGGTTGGCGGGCACGCCGATGGACAGGTTGCCGCTGCGCACCATCACCACCTGCGTCACCGCGGTGGTCAGCGGCAGCACCAGACGGAAGCTGGTGCCGCGGCCCGCTTGCGTGCTGGTCTCGATGCGGCCGCCCAGCGCGTTCACCTCGGAACGCACCACGTCCATGCCGATGCCGCGGCCGGCCAGTTCGGTGACGGCGGCCGCGGTGGAGAAGCCGGGCGTGAAGATCAGGTTGGCGGCGTCTGCGTCGGTGAGCTGCTGGTCGGGCGTGATCAGCCCGTTCTGCAGCGCCTTCTCGCGGATGCGCGGCAGGTTCAGGCCGGCGCCGTCGTCGCGGAATTCGACCGAGACGTCGTTGCCTTCCTGGCGCACGTCGATGAGGATGGTGCCCGCGGGCTCCTTGCCGGCGGCGGTGCGCGTGGCGGGGTTTTCGATGCCGTGCGCCACGCAGTTGCGCAGCAGGTGCTCGAAAGCGGGCGTCATGCGGTCCAGCACGCCGCGGTCCATTTCGATGGAGCCGCCGGTGATGTCCAGCTTCACCTGCTTGCTGCTTTCCTTCGAAGCCAGCCGCACCACGCGGTACAGACGGTCGGAGATGCCTTCGAATTCCACCATGCGCGTGCGCAGCAGGTCGCGCTGCAATTCGCGCGTCTGGCGGGCCTGGGCGATGAGGTCGTCTTCGGTGGCTTCCACCGTGCGCTGAAGGTTGCGCTGCACGGTGGCCACGTCGTTCACCGACTCGGCCATCATGCGGGTGAGTTCCTGCACGCGGGTGAAGCGGTCGAACTCCAGCGGGTCGAAGCCGGCGGCCGCTTCCTTGGCCTGCGCCAGGCGCGACTGCATCTGCGTTTCGGCCTGCAGCTCGATGTCGCGCAGCTGGGTGCGCAGGCGGTCGAGGTTGCCGGTCAGGTCGTTCAGCGAGCTGCGCAGGTTGCGCAATTCGTTCTCGAGGCGCGAGCGGGTGATCATCACCTCGCCGGCCTGGTTCATCAGGCGGTCCAGCAGCGTCGAGCGCACGCGCACCGCCTGGCCCGCGGCCGCGCGCGGGGCGACGACGTGCGTGGCGGCCGGCACGATGAGCGCACGCGGAGCGGTGGCAGGCGACGCGCCTTCCGTGTCGGCGACCGGCTGCGCCTGTACGGGCGCCTCGTCGACCTGCGGAGCGACGATGTCATCCACCGATTCCTCGGTGGCGACGCCACGAAGGATGTCGAACCGTGTCTGCAGCTGGTCGAAGCGTTGCAGCACGGGTTCCAGCACCACGGGACCCGCGTCGAGGCCGATGCCCTCGATCTCGGATTCCATGCGGTGCGCCATTTCGCCCAGGCGCAGCGCGCCGGCCAGGCGTGCACTGCCCTTGAGCGTGTGCAGCACGCGCAGCACCTGCTCGCGCGCGGCGGCGGAGGCTTGCTCGGCCCACTGGCGCAGGCCGCCGCCCAGCTGCGGCATCAGCTCGATGGCCTCTTCCTCGAAGATCGGGAACAGGTCGGGGTCGATCGCGTCCACGACGTCGATGTCGTCGTCCTGCTCGCGCTCGCCGCGGATGGTGGTGACGTGCTGGGGCGCGGCGGCGGCAGGTTCGAACGGCACGAACTGCGTGGCGGCCGATTGCGCCGCGGGCCGGGCTTCGGGGATGGGCTCGGGCTCCGGCTGGGCGAACGACTGCGCGACGGGCGCGGAGAAGTCCATGTCGTCCAGGTCCGACGGGCCGCTGTCGCGCAGGTCGGGCCGCTTGGGCAACTGCAGCAGTTCCAGCGCAGCCAGGTTCTCGGTGACCTTGAGTTCCGGATCCTTCAGGAAGCCGGCGGCGAACTGGTGCAGCAGCCGGCGGATTTCCTCGGCGGCTTCGACGAAAGCCTTGCCGTGCTGGGGCGTGCCCCAGGCCAGCGTCTGCGCATGCTGCAGCGAGCTTTCCAGCGCGCGGGCGATGTCCGACAGCGCATTGAAGCCCACCGTCGCCGAACTGCCGGCCAGCGCGTGCGCCAGGCCGACGGCCGAGTCGGGCACCGGCTGCGTGAGCTCCAGCGCCCACTCGCCGAGTTCCTGCGCCAGGCGGCGCGACCACTCGTCGGCCTCGTTCAGATAGACGTTGTAGAGAGGGATGCCGATGCGCAGCCCGCCGATGACCTTGGTCTGCTCGTCGGCCTGGATGGCCGGCTCGATGGCGGTAGCGAGGTCCGGCTCGGGTTGGAGCTCGGGCTCGGCCTGGGCCAGCGATTCCAGCTGGGCCTGCGCCGAAGGCGTGAAGTCGGGCAGCTCGGTCGAAGCCTCGGGCTCCGGCGCGTCCGCGGCCGGCGCTGAGGAAGACAGCGCATCCAGACTGCCGAAGTCGATGGACTCGATCTGCGGCGGCGCCTGCGTCAACGCTTCCGGCGAAGTCGGCGCGCCCAGCCCGGCGGCGAAATCCGCCGGGAGTTCGTCGAGCGAAATCTCCTCCACCGCGGTCGTTTCCCTGCGGATCACCTGGGTGGTGCCGAACGACGCCTCGGCCACTTCGGCCGACGGCAGTTCCACGACGGGCTCGGCCGCGACGACGATCTCGAAATCGGCCAGCGGGACGGCGGCGGGCTCTTGCACCGGCGCCTGCGGGAGTTCCAGCGTCACCGGTTCGATGTCGAGCGAAATCACTTCGATCACCGGTTCAGTGAGAGCCGGTTCGGCTGCCACGGGATCGAAGGCAATTTCGAACGCGGGTGCCTGGGGCTGCGCGGGTGCGGCGACGGACGGCACAGGCGCATCCAGCACCAGGTCATCGAGTGACGGCGCGGGCGCCTCGAAAACAGGGGCCTCGAATTCCGGCGCCGCTTCAACGGGCGCGGGTTCGGCGGCTGCTGCAGCAGCACCGCCGGGGAAGGCGAATGCGACGACGCGGCCTTCGGTGCGCAGCGCGTCGGCCGGGCCGCGGAACATGCCCGACTTCCAGCCGCCGTCGTTGCGCGCGGCGATGTCCTCGATCCACCGCTCGAAGCCGTCCAGCGCCTGGCCGGAAACTGCGCGCAGGTCGTCGCTGGCGGGCTTCTGGTCGGCCAGCCAGGTGTTGAGCACCTGCTCCAGCGCCCAGCCGGCTTCGCCGAATTCGTTCAGCCCCACCATGCGTGAGCTGCCCTTGAGCGTGTGGAACGCGCGGCGCAGCGTGGTGAGTTCGGCGACGTCGGCCGGATTGGAGGCGAGCGACTCGATGGCGGCTCGGCCGTTGCCGACCACCTCGCGCGCTTCCTCCAGGAAGATCTCGCGCAGCTCGCCGTCTTCTTCGTTGACTTCCACCACCACCACCGGCGCGGACACCGAAAGAACAGCGGGCGCAGGGGCGGCGGCAACCGGGGCAGCGGTCGGCGCAGCCACCGGCGCAACTGCCACGGGCGCGGAAACCGGAGCGGCGGGCTCCGGCTCCACTTTCATCGGCAGGTCGGGTGCGGCTTCCTGCGCGCGGCCCATCAGGGGGCGCAGCTCGCCCTGCGCTTCGTCGAACACGAACAGCTTCTTCGCCAGCGCGGGCTGGTAATTCAGCATGTCGATGAGGAAGCCCAGTGCGCCGAGGTTGTTGCCCAGCTTGTCGAAGGCGGCCTGGCGCTGCTCGAGGTCCTTGTCGTAGTCGCCGATGAGGATGCGCTCGACGGAATCGCGCATGCGCGCGACCGCGTGCGTGGCCTGGTCCAGGCCCAGCACCGACAGCACGCCGCGCATCTGCAGCAGGTGCGTGGGCGCGTCCTTCAGCGGACCCTTGTCGTCGGGGTTGCGGAAGAAGCCGTCGAGCAGCTTCTCCAGTTCGCTGAGCGTGCCGCGAAGTTCGCCGACGACGCTGCCCATGGTCTGGCGGTCGCTGACGCGGCGGTACAGCTCCTCCATCCAGGGTTCCAGCGGCTGGCCCTGCCCGCCCTGGCGCACCTGCTCCAGGCGGTCGGCCAGGCGGCCGGTGCGCAGCGCCAGCTGCGAATCGGTGGGATCCAGGTCCTGGAACGCGGCTTCGAGATAAAGCACCGCGGTGGCCACTTCCATCGCCACTTCCGGGCGCGGCGCCTGGCCGGCGCGCACCACGTAGTCGACGGTGGCGACCAGCGCCTGCGCCAGCGGCGCGCTGGGTGCGTGCAGCTTGGTGATGGATTCGCCGATGGCGTGGAACTGCTCGCCCACGGCCTTGAACTTGTTGGCGTCGCCGCCGGAGACGGCCGACCAGCTTTCCTTGGCCACCGTGATGCGCTTGCGCGCCTGCGTCAGCAGAACTGGGTCGAAGCGGCCGTAGTGCGAGGTGGCGTAGTCCACCGGCGTGAAGCGCTGCAACGCATACGCGGCACGCACGCTGGCCAGCGCGGGCGCGTCCAGCGGGCGCGGCGGGACGGCTTGCGAGCAGAAGAACAGCAGGTCCTGCGCCAGGCGGTCGGACACGCCCATGTCGCCCTTGGCGAGCGTGGCGTACTGCAGCAGCACGCGCGAGGCGGCGCGCTTGACGTACACGTCGGCGGGCAGCAGGCCCTTGGCCAGCGCCTCGAAGTAGCCGGCGGCAACCTTCCAGAAGATCTTGGGCTGGCGCACCTCCTGGCTGGCCGCCAGGCCCAGGGCGGAGTCGGCCAGTTCGCGCGCGGCGGCGGCGTCGCCGGTCTTGACGATGCGCAGCACCGCCTGGTCCATGCGCGAGCGCAGCGCCGGGTCGTACACCAGCGTCTGGCCGACGGCCGGCGTCTGCGGTTCGATCCAGCGCCAGTCGTACGGCCACAGGTCGGCGGGATGGATGCGGTCGCTGCCCGCCAGTTCCTGCACGTCCTTGTATTGCGAGAACAGCGCCACCGGCGAAGCGGCCTTGCCCAGCAGCACGCCTTCCAGGTATTCGGTGAGGGCGAAGCCCGCCCGTTCCACCTTCGCGGCGGCGGCGTCGCTGCACAGCTCGGGGCGCTCGACGAATTTCTGCACCGCCGATTCCATGGCGCGCAGGATCAGCGCCGGCGCGCCCAGGCCCACCATCTCCAGCGCACCGACGGCCTGGTGCAACTGCTGGCGGGCGATGCGCAGCTGGCCGGCGTCGACCGACGCCATGTCCTGGCCGCGCGCCAGGCCGGCGTCGCGCACGAAGCGGCGCAGCGCCGCGGAGGCGGACTCGAGCGACTTGCGCAACTCGTCCAGCACCCAGGCCAGCGGGCCGAGGTCGTTGGTCGCCAGGTCGAGATCGGTTTCGGTGGCTTGCATGGGAATACTGAGGCTCTGGCGGGCGGTCGGGTGCTTTCCGGCCGCGTCAGGCGATCTTGAATCGCGACACGGACTGGCGAAGCTCCTCGGCCATGCGCGAGAGCTCGCGCACCTGCTGCGCCGTGGAACGCGTGCCCTCGCCGGTCTGTTCCGTCACGGCGAAGATGTGCTGGATGTTGCCGGCCACCACGTTGGCGGACTCGGCCTCCCTGGCGGCGGTGGTCGAGATCTGGTCGATCAGCTCGGCGAGGCGGCGCGACACCTGGTCGATCTCGGTCAGCGCGGTACCGGCGTTGTCGGACAGCTTGGCCCCTTCCACCACACCCTGCGTGGAGCGTTCCATGGCGGCCACAGCGTCCTGCGTGTCGGTCTGAATGGCCTTCACCAGCGCCGAGATCTGGCGCGTGGCGTCCGCGGAGCGTTCGGCGAGGCGCTGCACTTCTTCCGCCACCACCGAGAAGCCCCGGCCCGCTTCACCGGCCGACGCGGCCTGGATGGCGGCGTTCAGGGCCAGCACGTTCGTCTGTTCGGTAATGTCCGAGATCAGCTCCGTGATTTCACCGATCTCCTGCGACGACTCGCCCAGCCGCTTGATCCGCTTGGACGTTTCCTGGATCTGGTCGCGGATGGAGTTCATGCCGCCGATGGCGTTCTGCACGGCCGCGAGGCCCGATTCCGCGGCCTGCAGCGACTGCTTGGCCACCTGGGCCGATTCCTGCGCCTGCCCGGACACCGCGTTGATTCGGGACGCCATGTCCAGCACCGACTGGCCGGTTTCGCGGATCTCGCGCAGCTGCTCGGTGGACGCGGCGAGCAGCTCCGTGGACGTGCTTTCCACCTGCGCCGTCGTCTGCGCCACCTTGGTGGCCGTGTTCTGCACGTTGCCCACCAGCTGGCGAAGTTCTTCCACCGTGTAGTTCACCGAGTCGGCGATGGCGCCGGTGATGTCCTCGGTCACGGTGGCTTCCTGCGTCAGGTCGCCTTCGGCCACCGTCTGCAGTTCGTTCATCAGGCGAAGAATGGCGGCCTGGTTGGCGTCGTTGACGCGCTTGGCTTCCTGCTCCTGGCGCTCGGCTTCCAGCCGCTGCTGTTCGGCGACTTCCTGGCGCTTGCGGCTGTCCTGCAGCTGCACGTACGCGAGGCCGACGGAGCAGCCGATGGCGAAGATGGCGGCCAGCGCCAGCGCGACGAACGACGCGACGCCCAGGCCGGTCTGCAGGGACAGCTTGCTTTGCAGGTCTTCCAGCGAGCGGCGCAGCGGTTCGGAGTCCGCGATGATGGACGCCTGCGCTTCACGCGCGGACACCAGGCCCTGCAGGTTGCCCAGGATGGCGCCGGCCTGCGTGCGGGTTTCCTCATAGACCTTCAGCAGCGCTTCCAGGCGCTCGCGGATCTGCGGGTCCTTGCTGCCGGCCAGGCGCAGTTCGGGGCTGCCTTCCAGCAGGCCCTGCGCGATTTCCTTGAACGAGTTCAGGTCCTTGCCGAGCAGGAACACCGCTTCGGGCGACAGGCCTTCGTTCAGCGTCATGAATTCGTTGGCCGACTTGCCGATGCGCTGCGTCAGCATCACCAGCTGGCCGGCGGCGGAAATCTCGGCGGCGCTGGCGTTCTGCTGCAGCTTGAGCGACGAAACCGTCTCGGCGATTTCCAGCAGGTCGGACGACTGGCGGTTGATGGTGCGAAGGGCCGCGCCCACCTGGGTCAGGATCTTCTGCTGGCCGATCACGACGGCCGCGCTCTTCTCCGCGCGTTCCATCACCGGCAGGATCTTGTCCATGTCTTCCTGGAACTCGGTGGCCACCGGGTCCAGGCGCAGCGCATCGTCGCCGGCCTTCAGGCCGCGCACCGAGCGGGCCAGCGAGGCCGAGCTGTCGCGCACTTCGGGGAAGGCCTGCGGGCTGCCCACCAGGGCCTGCGACACGGACTTGGCGAGGCGCTGCGACTGCGTCAGCGAGTCACCGGTGTTGCGCACCTGCTGGGCGACCTTGTCGGCCTGGCTCACCGCGAACACGGCCACGCCGCCGAGGATGACCAGCGAGACGGCCAGCAGCGTGAACAGGATGCGCTGGTGCGCGACGATGCTGCGCTTGCCGAGGAACGGGATGGCAACCTGCTCGGCTTCCGGCACATGGTCGGCGGCGTCCAGCGAGTCGGGCGCGTCCACGCTGTCCTGGTCGGTGCTGGCCAGGGCCTGCATCGGCTCCTGCACGGTGCCCGGGTCGAGCGAAGCGTCCGGCGCGGCCAGGCTCAGCTCACCGGTGGTCTCGCCCGCGGCGTCGGACGACTTGCGCTTGGCGAACAGATTCTTCAGTTGGTCGACGACGGACATTGCATGGCCTTCCGGGAATGCATCAAGCGCTGATGCTCAGGAACTGGGGTTGCTGGGAAAGGGCCTGCAGGTTGATCTCCTGCCAGAACTGGCCCTGGGCATCGGTGTAGCCCGTGCCGAAATAGGGGGGCGAGCCTTCGGGCGGCTGCTCGGCCGAGGCGAAGGCCTCGGGGTTGCGCAGACCCGCGAGGCGGTCGATGAGGAGAGCGCAGTTGACTTCGAGCGCGCCGTTCAGCGCGACGAGCCGCGATTCCGCGCGGCCGGCTTCCGTGCGGGCCACGGGCGCGCGCAGGCCGACGAAGCCGGCCAGGTCCACCACGCCGTACAGGCCGCCGCGCAGGTTGGCCACGCCCAGGAACCACTTCTGGGTGTAGGGCACCGGCATCGCGCTGGAGAAGGGAAAAATCTCGCCCGATTGCGAGAGCGGGAACAGGTAGCGGGTGCCGGCCGCTTCCACGGCCAGCCAGGAAGCCTGCTGTCCTTCGGTACGCGCCGCCTGCAGCCGGTTGGCCAGGCGGGTCTGGAGCTCGCGCAGGGCTTCGCGGTTGGCCATGTTGCTTGCTGCCGCCTTCCGGCGGTCAGCCCAGCGCCTTGATCTTGGCCATCAGCTCGCCGGCGTCGACCGGCTTGGTGATGTAGTCGCGCGCGCCCTGGCGCATGCCCCACACGCGGTCGGTCTCCTGGTTCTTGCTGGTGCACATGATGATCGGCACGTCGGAGAACTTCGGGTCGCGCGTGATGGCGCGGGTGAGCTGGAAGCCGTTCTGGCCCGGCATGACCACGTCCATCAGGATCAGGTCGGGCTTTTCCTCCCCGAGCCGGCGGAACGCGTCGTCGGCGTTCTCGGCCGTGCGCACGGCGAAGCCGTTCTTCTGCAGCAGGTCCGTCATGAACATCAGCTCGGTCTTGGAATCGTCCACGACCAGCACTTTCTGGATCGCCATTGCGAAACTCCTGTACTTTTTTCTTTATTGCGCCGGCTGTTGCGCGGCCAGCGCGCCGAACTGCTGCACCGTCTGCAGCAGCTGGTCCTTGGTGAACGGCTTGGTGAGGTAGTCCTGCGAGCCGACCATGCGTCCCCGTGCCTTGTCGAACACGCCGTCCTTGGACGACAGCATCACCACCGGGGTGTTCGCGAACTTCGCGTTGCGCTTGATGATGGCGCAGGTCTGGTAACCGTCCAGCCGCGGCATCAGGATGTCGCAGAAGATCAGGTTGGGCTGGTAGTCGTTGACCTTGGACAGCGCGTCGAAGCCATCTTCAGCCAGCATCACCTCGTGTCCACCCTGCTTCAGGAAGATCTCCGCGCTGCGGCGGATGGTGTTGCTGTCGTCGATGACCAGCACCTTGAACGCATTCGTGCTCACTTGACGCTGCTCCTCTTTCGTAACTGCCCCGGGACTGCATCGTCTGCGGATGTATCCACTGCCCCGGCCCCCTTAGATCTGCACCATCTCGAAATCTTCCTTGCGGGCGCCGCATTCGGGGCACGTCCAGTTCATGGGGACCTGGTCCCAGGGCGTGCCGGGCGGAATGCCATGGTCGGGAGCGCCGGCGGCTTCGTCATAGATCCACCCGCATATCAGGCACATCCAGGTTTTGGCTTCAGTCACAGCTTAAAGGGGCTTCGAATAGAATGCAACGATTGTATCGAGGGCACCTGCGGAGAAACGTCACGGTGCCGATGCCTGGATGATTCAGGCTTATGACAAACCCCAACACCCCCACCCCCGAGGCCGGCGCCGAGGAAGGCGATGACACCAGCCCCGCGTGCGTGATGGTGTTCAACGCCAGCGATCCCAGCGGCGCCGGTGGCCTGGCTGCCGACATCACCGCGGTCGCTTCTGTTGGCGCACACGCATTGCCCGTGGTCACCGGCGCCTACGCCCGCGACACCGCGGAAATCCAGGACCATTTCGCGCTCGACGAGGAAGCGGTCGCCGAGCAGGCGCGCGCCATCCTCGAGGACACGCCCGCGCAGGTGTTCAAGTGCGGCTTCCTCGGCAGCCCCGAGACGGTGGCCGTCGTTGCCGAGATCTGCTCCGACTATGCGGAAGTGCCGGTCGTGTCGTACATGCCCAACCTTTCTTGGTGGGACGAATCACAGATCGACGCCTACCTCGATGCTTTCCGTGAATTGATGCTGCCGCAAACCACGGTGCTGGTGGGCAACCACAGCACGTTGTGGCGGTGGCTGCTGCCCGACTGGTCCAGCGACCGCAGCCCGGGCGCGCGCGATATCGCCAAGGCCGCCGCCGACATGGGCGTGCCCTACACGCTGGTCAGCGGCATCCCGTTGCCCGACCAGTTCCTGGACAACGTGCTGGCCACGCCGCAGTCGGTGCTGGGCAGCGAGAAGTTCGAACGCTTCGAAGCCGTCTTCTCCGGCGCCGGCGACACGCTGTCCGCCGCGCTGGCCGCGCTCATCGCCAGCGGCAGCGACCTCGCCGCCGCGACGAGCGAAGCCCTTTCCTACCTGGATCGCTGCCTGGACGCGGGCTTCCGGCCCGGCATGGGCAACGTGGTGCCCGACCGCCTGTTCTGGGCCCAGCCCGAGGGCGACGACCCCGGCGAGCTCACGCAGGAGGAGGCGCAGGCCCTGCAGGTCCTGGACATGCCCGCCCCCGACACCAAGCATTGAGATGGACCGTAACCAGCAGTTGTTCGACCGTGCCCGCCGGGTGATCCCCGGCGGCGTCAATTCGCCCGTGCGCGCCTTCCGCGCGGTGGGCGGCACACCCCGCTTCGTGCAGCGCGCCGAGGGCGCGTACTTCTGGGACGCCGAGGGGCGCCGCCACATCGACTACATCGGCTCCTGGGGCCCGATGATCCTGGGCCACGGCCACCCCGCCGTGCTGGAAGCAGTGCAGCGCGCGGCGCGCGACGGCTTCTCCTTCGGCGCGCCGACCGAGCGCGAGATCGAGCTGGCCGAAGCCATCTGCGCCGCGATGCCCAACCTGGAGATGGTGCGTCTCGTCAGCTCCGGCACCGAGGCCGCGATGAGCGCGCTGCGCCTGGCGCGCGGTGCCACGGGCCGCAACAAGCTGGTGAAGTTCGAAGGCTGCTACCACGGCCACGCCGACGCGCTGCTGGTGAAGGCCGGCTCCGGCCTCGCGACGTTCGGCCATCCCACCAGCGCCGGCGTGCCCGCCGACGTGGTGAAGGACACCATCGTCCTCGAATACAACAACGCCGCGCAGCTGGAAGAAGCGTTCACCCAGCACGGGCACGACATCGCCGCGCTGGTCATCGAACCCATCGCCGGCAACATGAACTTCGTGCGCGCCGGCACCGCCTTCATGAAGCTGGCGCGCGACCTGTGCACGCGGCACGGCGCGATGCTGGTGTTCGACGAGGTGATGACGGGCTTCCGCGTCGGCTTCGATGGTGCGCAGGCGCACTATGCGAAGCTGATCCCGGGCTTCCGCCCCGACCTCACGGTGCTGGGCAAGGTCATCGGCGGCGGCATGCCGCTGGCCGCTTTCGGCGGGCCGCGCGCCACGATGGAGCAGCTGGCGCCGCTGGGGCCGGTCTACCAGGCGGGCACGCTGTCGGGCAATCCGGTGGCCACCGCCTGCGGCCTGGCGACGCTGAAGGAGATCGCGAAGCCCGGCTTCTACGAATCGCTGGCGGCCCGCACGCGTTCGCTGATGGACGGCCTGGCCGGCGCGGCCAACGCAGCCGGCGTGCCGTTCACCGCCGACAGCGAAGGCGGCATGTTCGGCTTCTTCCTGCTGCCGCAGCTGCCGCGCAACTACGGCGAGGTGATGAAGACCGACGGCGCGAAGTTCAATGCCCTGTTCCACGGCCTGCTGGACCGCGGCGTGTACATCGCGCCGGCGCTGTACGAGGCGGGATTCGTCAGTGCCGCGCACAGCGAGCAGGACATCGCGGAAACCGTCGCCGCGGCGGCGGAGATCTTCAAGACATTGGCCTGAGAGCCGTCATTCCCGCGGAGGCGGGAATCCATGGCGTCGATGCGCCTCGAATCCGGAAGCCACGGATCCCCGCCTTCGCGGGGATGACGCATTCCTTTTCGAGGACGGGTCCGAACGTCAGTGCCGGAAGTGCCGCACGCCCGTCAGCACCATCGCGATGCCGCGCTCGTTGGCCGCCGAGATCACCTCGTCGTCGCGCATGCTGCCGCCCGGCTGCACCACGCAGGTGGCGCCGGCGTCCACCACCACGTCCAGCCCGTCGCGGAACGGGAAGAACGCGTCGCTGGCCACCACGCTGCCCTGCAGCGACAGGCCCGCATTGGCCGCCTTGATGCCCGCGATGCGCGCGGAATCCACGCGGCTCATCTGTCCCGCGCCGACGCCCAGCGTCATGCCGTCCTTGCAGAACACGATGGCGTTGGACTTCACGTACTTGGCCACCTTCCACGCGAACAGCAGGTCGGCCAGCTCGGACTGCGCCGGCGCCTTCGCCGTCACGACCTTCAGCTCGCCCAGCGTCATCTCGCGGTTGTCGGCGGTCTGCATCAAGAGGCCCGAGCCCACGCGCTTGACGTCCATCATGTTGCGGCCGTTGTCCCAGTCGGTCCTGCCGCCCGGCGGCAGCGCGATCTCCAGCAGGCGCACGTTGGCCTTGGCCTTGAACACTTCCAGCGCCTCGGGCGAGAAGCCCGGCGCCATCAGCACTTCGACGAACTGCTTCGACACCGCCTGCGCGCCCGCGCCGTCCAGCGGCCGGTTGAAGGCGATGATGCCGCCGAAGGCCGACGTCGGATCGGTCTTGAACGCCTTCGAGTAAGCCTCCAGCGGGTCCTTGCCCAGCGCCACGCCGCACGGGTTGGCGTGCTTGACGATCACGCAGGCCGGCGTGTCGAAGCTCTTCACGCATTCCCAGGCCGCGTCGGCATCGGCGATGTTGTTGTACGAGAGCTCCTTGCCCTGCAGCTGCTTCGCGGTGACGAGCGAGCCGGGCGCCGGGTGCAGGTCGCGGTAGAACGCGGCCTGCTGGTGCGGGTTCTCGCCGTAGCGCAGGTCCTGCAGCTTGACGAAGCGGCCGTTGGCCTGCGCGCCGAACGGCGTGCGCGTGGGCGCCTGCCCCGGCACGGAGCCCTCGAACTGCAGGCTGGAGAGGTAGTCGCTGATCGCGCCGTCGTAGTTGCTGATGCGGTTGAACGCCGCCACCGACAGCGCGAAGCGCGTCCTGTCCGACAGCTTGCCTTCCGTGCGCAGCTCGCCCAGCACCGCCTCGTACTGGGCGGCATCGGTGACCACGCCCACGTCCTTCCAGTTCTTGGCGGCGCTGCGCACCATCGCGGGCCCGCCGATGTCGATGTTCTCGATCGCCTCGTCGAGCGTGCAGCCCGGCTTGGCGACGGTGGCCTCGAACGGGTACAGGTTGACCACCAGCAGGTCGATGGTCTCGATGCCGTGGGCCTTGAGCGACGCCATGTGGCCCGGCAGGTCGCGGCGCGCCAGCAGGCCGCCGTGCACCTTGGGGTGCAGCGTCTTCACGCGGCCGTC
This sequence comes from Ramlibacter humi, assembly GCF_004681975.1. Taxonomy (GTDB): domain Bacteria; phylum Pseudomonadota; class Gammaproteobacteria; order Burkholderiales; family Burkholderiaceae_C; genus Ramlibacter; species Ramlibacter humi. The sequence goes on along the minus strand of NZ_SMLK01000002.1, from coordinate 180,629 downwards.
CAGCATCTCCGGAAAGCCGGTGACGTCGGCCACCTCGGTGACCGGCAGGCCGGCATCGGCCAGCAGTTTGGCGGTGCCGCCGGTGGACAGCAGCCGGATGCCCAGGCCGTGCAGGCCGCGGGCGAAGTCGACGATCCCGGTCTTGTCCGAGACGGAAAGCAGTGCGTTCATAGGAAGGTTCGGAGTTGAGCGTTCAGCGTTGAGCGGGCCGGCCTCGCCGAACTCTCAACGCTGAGCGCTCAGCCTTTCAGCAGTTTGTGTTCCACCAGCTTCTTGCGAAGCGTGTTGCGGTTCAGGCCCAGCCAATCGGCGGCCCGGGACTGGTTCTGGTCGGCCTTGGACATCACGACCTCCAGCAGCGGCTTTTCCACCACCTTGACCAGCATCTCGTACATGCCGTCGGGCTCCGTCCCGCGCAGGTCCCGGAAGTAGCCCTCCAGGCTGTTGCGGACGCACTCCTCGATCTGTTTCTTGCTCATGCCGTTTCCTGCGCCGTTTCTTCTTCGTCTTCGTCCGGCCGGGCCGCCGGCATCCGGTCGCCCAGCGCCGAGAGCGCGTCGAAATACCCCGCCACCGCGCGCAGTTGCTGCGCGCAGTCCTCGATCCTGTTCATGTCCTCGCGGAACGCCCGGGCGCCCGGCAGGCCCCGCACGTACCACGCGATGTGCTTGCGCGCGCTGCGCACGCCGGTGTATTCGCCGTACAGGCCGTAGTGGTCTTCCAGGTGCGCCAGCAGCAGGCGGCGCACTTCCTCCACCAGCGGCGCGGCCAGCAGCGTGCCGGTGGCCAGGTAGTGCGCGATCTCGCGGAAGATCCACGGCCGGCCCTGCGCGGCGCGGCCCACCATCACCGCGTCGCAGCCGGTGAGCGTCAGCACCTCGCGCGCCTTCTGCGGCGAATCGATGTCGCCGTTGGCCACCACCGGCACGCCCACGGCAGCCTTCACGGCGGCCACGGTGCCGTATTCGGCGAAGCCCTTGTAGCCCTGCTCGCGCGTGCGGCCGTGCACGGTGAGCATGCGCACACCCACCGACTCGAAGGCACGCGCCAGGCGCACGGCATTGCGGTGCTCCGCGTCCCAGCCGGTGCGCATCTTCAGCGTGACCGGCACGCCGCGCGGCTCGCAGGCGGCGACCACCGCCTGCGCGATGGCGATGGCCAGCGGCTCGTCCTGCATCAGCGCCGAGCCGGCCCACTTGTTGCAGACCTTCTTGGCCGGGCAGCCCATGTTGATGTCGATGATCTGCGCGCCGCGGTCCACGTTGTACGCGGCGGCCTCGGCCATCATGGCCGCGTCGGTGCCGGCGATCTGCACCGCCACCGGGCCGGGTTCGCCCTCGTGGTTGGCGCGGCGCGACGTCTTCAGGCTGTTCCACAGCTCCTTGCGCGAGGTGACCATCTCGCTCACCGCGTAACCGGCACCCAGCTGCCGGCACAGTTGCCGGAAAGGCCGGTCAGTGACGCCCGCCATCGGCGCGACGAACAGGTTGTTCGCCAGGACGTGCGGGCCGATGTTCATGGGAAGGAAGGCGAGGAGCTGCTGAAAAAGGAGGCACGGATTGTAGGCTCCTTCGCCGGCCGCGGTTCCAGCCGCGCGACTGCGTATGCGCCTACAGGTTCGCCTGACTTGACTGGCTTAACATCCGCGCGCATGCAAGAGTGGCTCGAGTCCCTGATGGCCCTGCTGGCCCTCCCCCACTACGGGCTCACCACCCTCTTCCTCGTCGCGTTCATCTCCGCCACGCTGCTGCCGCTGGGTTCCGAGCCGGCGCTGTTCGGCCTGCTCAAGCTCAACCCCGAACTGTTCTGGCCCGCCATCGCGGTGGCCACGGTCGGCAACACGCTGGGCGGCATGGTGGACTGGTGGATGGGTTATGGCGCGCACCAAGCCGTCGACAAGTGGCGGCACTCGCGCACGCACGTGAAAGCCATCGACTGGCTGGAACGGCTGGGCCCCAAGGCCTGCTTCTTCTCATTCCTGCCGGTGGTGGGCGACCCGCTGTGCGCGGTGGCCGGCTGGCTGCGCCTGCCCCTGTGGCCCTGCTCGGCCTGGATGCTGGTGGGCAAGCTCGCCCGCTACATCGTGATGACGCTGGTGCTGATGAAGCTGTTCCCGGGCGGCCTGCCGGGAATCACGAGCTGAGCGCGGGCCCGCTCAACGTCGCTAGACGTTGAAAAGAAAGTTCATGACGTCGCCATCCTTCACGACGTATTCCTTGCCTTCGCTGCGCATCTTGCCCGCGTCCTTCGCACCCTGTTCGCCCTTGAACTGCACGTAGTCGTCGAAGCCGATGGTCTGCGCGCGGATGAAACCGCGCTCGAAGTCGGTGTGGATCACGCCCGCGGCCTGCGGCGCGGTGGCGCCGATGCGCACGGTCCACGCGCGCACTTCCTTCTCGCCGGCGGTGAAGTACGTCTGCAGCCCCAGCAGGCGGAACGCCGCGCGGATCAGGCGGTTGAGGCCGGGCTCCTCCTGGCCGATCTCGGCCAGGAACATCTGCTTGTCCTCGTCGCTCATGTCGGCCATCTCGGCTTCCATCTTGGCGCAGATGGCGACCACGGGCGCGCCCTGCGCATCGGCGTAGGCCTGCAGCCGATCGAGCAGCGGGTTGTCCTTGAAGCCGTTCTCGTCGACGTTGCCGACGAACATCGCGGGCTTGGCCGTGATCAGGAACAGCGGCTTCACCAGCGCGCGCTCCTCGTCGGTCAGCTGCATCGTGCGCACCGGCTTGCCTTCGTTCAGCGTGGCCTGCACCTTGGTGAGCAGCGCGACGAGCTTGGCGGCTTCCTTGTCGTTGCCGGACTTCGCGGCCTTCACCGAGCGCGCCAGCGTCTTGTCCACCGTGCCCAGGTCGGCCAGGCACAGCTCGGTCTGGATCACCTCGATGTCGGCGATCGGGTCCACCTTGCCGGCCACGTGGATGACGTTGGCGTCCTCGAAGCAGCGCACGACGTTCACCACCGCGTCGGTCTCGCGGATGTGCGCGAGGAACTGGTTGCCCAGGCCCTCGCCCTGGCTGGCGCCCGCGACCAGGCCGGCGATGTCGACGAACTCGACAATGGCCGGTACGATGCGCTCCGGCTGGACGATCGCCGCCAGCTGCGCGAGGCGCGCGTCAGGCAGTTCGACGATGCCGACGTTCGGCTCGATCGTGCAGAAAGGGTAATTCTCGGCGGCGATTCCCGCCTTGGTGAGGGCATTGAACAGGGTCGACTTGCCCACATTGGGCAGGCCCACGATGCCGCACTTCAAGCTCATGGCAGTTCCAGAAACACAAGCGGGAAAGTGTATGCGATGGCCCCTGGCCGTCCGCGCCGCCGCATGGCTGCTGGGGCTGCTGTTCGCGTTCGCCGCCGCGGCGGCATCGCCGTCCCGCCCCGCGCCCGTGGTGCTGGCCGACGGCGCGCCCACCATCGCCGCCGATCCGCTGGCGCTGGGCTGGCTCGACGAGTCCGGCACGGCGACGCTGGACGACGTGATCCGCTCGCCCGACAAGCTGGCGCCCGTCCAGGCCGACGTCGTGCACCGCCTCAAGCCCGGCAACGCGCTGTGGCTGCGCCTGCGCCTGCTGCGGTCCGAAGGCGATCACCAGCAGTGGCTGCTGGTGGTCGCCAACCCGCTGGTGGACCGCGTCGACGTCTGGCAAAGCGACGGCAACGGCGGCTGGCGCCGCCAAACCGCGGGCGACACCATCGCCGTGGAGCGCTGGCCCGAAGCCGGCCGCTACCCCAGCTTCCGCCTGGAACTGCCCGGGGGCCAGGCGCGCGACGTGTACGTGCAGGTGCGCAGCGCCCTGGCTACCAGCGTGCCGATGCGCCTGGCCACCGACGCCGCGCACGGCCAGCAGCAACAGCTCGAATACATGGTCCTGGGCGGCGCGTTCGGCGCGCTGCTGCTGCTGATCGCCACCTGCGCGGCGCAAAGCTGGGCCTACCGCGACCGCGGCTACACCTGGTACGCGGTGTATGCCGCGCTCAGCACGCTGTCCGTGATGGCGTACACCGGCGTCGCCGCGCACTTCCTGTGGCCGCAGGCCAACGCCTGGGCCGACCAGGCGCCCGGCGTCACCGCCTTCCTCGCCGCCGGCGCGGCCATCCTCTTCGTGCGCCACCTCACGGGCGTGCCCACCCGCCACCCGCGCCTGTCGCGCGTCTCGCTGGTCGCAGGCTGGGCCGGGCTGGCGCTCGCGCCGGCGTACCTGTTCGTCGAGCGGCAACAGGCGCTGGACGCGCTGGCCGTCTACTTCACGCTGGTGACGGCGCTCAACGTGCTGTCCGCGTGGCTCGCGTGGCGCCGCCAGGACGTGGTGGGCGGCTGGGTGCTGCTGGCGTACGTGCCGCTGGCCATCGGCCTCACTGCGGCGATGCTGCGCCTGCTGGGCTGGCTGCCGGTGTCCACGCTGACGCTCTACGGCATCGTCGCGGCCATCGTGGTCGAAGTCCCGATGCTGCTGATCGCGCTGTCCATCCGCACGCGCGACCGGCACGGCGCGCAGATCCGCGAGCAGGCGCTGTCCAGCCAGGATGCGCTGACCGGCCTGCTGGCCCCCCACCTTTTCCACGACCGCCTGCGCCAGGTCGTGTCGCGCCACAAGCGCGAGCGCGAAGACGCGGCCATCGCGTTCATCGACCTGGTGAACTACGCCCGCATCAAGCAGCACCTGGGCCCGACGGTGGCGGAGCAGAGCCTGTTGCGCAGCGTCATCAAGCTGCGCCGCCTGGTGCGCGACGTCGACACCGTCGCCCGCGTGGGCGAGTCGCGCTTCGGCCTGATCATGGAAGGCATAGGCTCGCGCGCCGTCGTCACCGACCGCGCCGCGCGCCTCATCGCGGCGGGCCTGATGCCGCTGCAGGGGCTGAAGCCCGAGGTGACGCTGCAATTCCACATCGGCGCCGTGCTGCTGCGTGACCGCGCCGTCGAAGCCGACGAGCTGCCGCTGGAACTGGGCGCGCTGCTCGCGTCGATGTCGCCGCGCACGCGCCGGCCCATCCGTTTCCTCAAGCCCGAAGAAACGATGCCCGCCCCGCTGGAATCGGAATCGGCCGGCGGCCCCGGAGCCGACAGCGAACTGGACGCGGCGCCGGCTCCCGTACCCGCAGCGCTCAGCCGAACGCCCACTCCCCTGTGACGGCCAGGCCGGCGCGCAGCACCGCGTCCTCGCCTTCCAGCACGATGGCGTTCATCGCGAAGGTGATGGCGCCGTCCAGCCGCGGATCCTTCCGGTAGCCCTGCAGCGCATCGCGCACCGCGTGGCCGGTTTCGGCGGTCTGCGGGTCCACGTCGGGGATGGGGCAGCGCGCACACGGCTTCACCAGCTTCAGCACCACCGGGACTTCCGACGCGATGCGCAGCGTGTCCACGCGATCCTCGTCGTGGGCCTCGACGCCGGCCAGCACGATGTTCGGGCGGAAGCGTTCGATGCCCACCGCGGCATGTCCGGCGCGCACCAGGCGTTCATTCAGGCCGGCCAGCGAAGCTTCGCTCGTCACCAGCACCGGGTAGCCGTCGGAGAACTGGTTGGGCGCCTCGATGCCGCCGGTCCACTGCAGATTGGACAGGCGCCTGTGGTCGGGGTCGAAGCGCACCAGGCGCAGCCGGCGGCCGAGGAAGTCGGTGAACCACTGCGCGGCGACGTCGCCCATGTCGTACGCGGGCACCTCGTCCTTCCAGACGCGGACGCGGGCGGGCGCTTCCACCGCGTCGACGGCCAGGTGCAGCGCCAGCATGCCGGGCGCCCGCAGCACCACCTCATGGTGCTTGAGCTGCACCTTCACCAGCGCCATGCGGGGCAGCTCGCGCTGGGTGACGAAGGCGCCTTCGGCGTCCACCACCATCCAGGCGCGGTCCAGGTCCAGGCCGGTGTCCGTGAGCACCGCCTCCGTGAGCTCCACGCCGGCGCAGGACTTCACCGGGTACACGAACAGGCGGGCGATGCGGGCGGAGAGCTGGGCGTCGGACATGGCGTCTGGGGTGGAGGTCGGGTCGATGAGGTCGGCGCGCGATTGTGCCGCCTCCTACAATCGCCGCATGGCGCCTGTCCTTGACGTCTGCATCCGCGGCGCGGGCATCGTCGGCCGCACGCTCGCTCTGCTGCTCGCGCGCGAGCGGCTGCGCGTGGGCCTGGTGCAGGGCCCTCCCCCGCCGGCGCGCGACGTGCGCGCCTACGCGCTCAACGCCGCGTCCCGCCAGTTGCTCGAATCCGTGCGCGCGTGGCCCGACGCCGCGCACGCCACGCCCGTGCGCGGAATGGAAGTGCGCGGGGACGAGGGCGGCCTGGTGAACTTCGAGGCCGGCGCGCAGGCCGCGCTGGCCTGGATCGTGGACGTGCCCGCGCTCGAAGACCGGCTTAACGAAGCCCTGCGCTACCAGGCGCTCGTCACGCCGCTGGAAGAGCCGGCGCGCGCGCCGCTCACCGTGGTGTGCGAAGGCCGCATGAGCGCCACCCGCGACGAGTTCGGCGTGGTGTACGACGTGCAGCCGTACGGGCAGCACGCGGTGGCCGCGCGGCTGGGCTGTGAGAAACCGCATGGGCACGTGGCACGGCAGTGGTTCCAGGGCGGCGAAATCCTCGCCCTGCTGCCTTTGGGCGGCGAAGCCGGCGCACAGGAAGTGGCGCTGGTCTGGTCGGCCGGAGAATCGCGGGCGGCGTACCTGCGCCAGGCGCCGGCCGCAGAGTTCCAGCAGCAGCTGAAGACGCTGACCGGCGGCGCCTTGGGCGCGCTGACGCTCCGCAGCGACCGTGCGTCCTGGCCGCTGCAGCTGGCGCGCGCCGACCGCTGGTCCGGCCCCGGCTGGGCGCTGGCGGGCGACGCGGCGCACGCGGTGCACCCGCTGGCCGGCCAGGGCCTGAACCTGGGCCTGGCCGATGCCCGGGCGCTGGCGCAGGTCTTGCACGAACGGGAATACTGGCGCACCGCCGGGGACGCGCGGCTGCTGCGCCGGTACGAAAGGGCCCGCAAGGGCGACGTGCTGGCGATGGGCGCCACCACCGACGGCCTCCAGCAGTTGTTCGCCCAGGCGCACCCGGCCTGGGCGATGTTCCGCAACGCGGGCATGCGCGGCTTCGACGCCAGCGGCCCGATCAAGCAATGGGTGGTGCGGCAGGCCGCGGGCCGGCTGTGATGCCTTCAACCTGGCAGTACTGGATCGACATGAAAGCTCTTCTCTCCGCCCTGGCCGCGCTCCTGCTGGCCGCTTCCTTCGCAACGCCCGCGGCGGCGCAGGAAGCCGCGATCCGCAAGAACCTGGCCGAGCGCATGCCGCGCCTGGACAAGATCGACGAGGTGAGCAAGACGCCGATGAACGGCCTGTACGAGGTGCGCATCGGCACCAAGATCTTCTACACCGACGCCGAGGGCGGGTTCGTCATCGACGGCGAGCTGATCGACGTCAAGGGCAAGCGCAACCTCACCGAAGAGCGCATGAACAAGCTGACCGCGGTGACGTTCGACGAGCTGCCGTTCAAGGACGCGTTCACCATCGTGCGCGGCAACGGCAAGCGCAAGCTGGTGGTGTTCGAGGACCCCAACTGCGGCTACTGCAAGCAGTTCGAGGCCGACCTGCAGAAGGTCGACAACGTCACCATCCACCTGTTCCTCTACCCCGTGCTGGGACCGGATTCGATGGCGAAGTCGCGCAACATCTGGTGCGCCAAGGACAAGGCCAAGGCCTGGCAGGACTGGATGGTGCGCGGACAGGCCATCCCCCCGGCGCCCGCGCCCGGCTGCGACACCACGGCGCTGGAGCGCAACCGCGAGCTGGGCCGCAAGCACCAGATCACCGGCACGCCGACGCTGGTGTTCACCGACGGTTCGCGCGCGCCCGGCGCCATTCCGGCCGCGCAGGTCGAACAGCGGCTCGCGGCGGCCCAGTGAGCCCGCGCGCCCATTCGGGGCCCGCCTGGCGCGCGCATTACCGCGTCGAGGCGGCCGACCTCCACGCCCACCTGTTCCACGTCACGCTCACCATCGAGCAGCCGTCCGCCGGCCAGCGCGTGTCGCTGCCCGTGTGGATCCCGGGCAGCTACCTGGTGCGCGAGTTCTCCAAGAACCTGCAGAAGCTGGCCGCGCGCCAGGACGGCCGCGCGGTGCCCGTGCACCAGGTCGACAAGTGCAGCTGGCAGGTCGACTGCGTGCCCAGCAGCCCGGTGGTGCTGACGTACGAGGTGTACGCGTTCGACAACTCCGTGCGCACCGCGTGGCTCGACGGCGAACGTGGTTTCTTCAACGGCACCAGCCTGTGCCTGCGGGTGCACGGCCAGGAGCCGCACCCGCACGCGCTGGAACTGCTGTCGCCGCGCCCGGGCTGGGAAGCGGCCACCGGCCTCACGCCGCTGAAGACCGGCAAGCGCGGCTTCGGCACCTACCTGGCGGACAACTACGACGAGCTGGTCGACTGCCCGGTGGAGATGGGCGCCTTCTGGAGCACCGAATTCAAGGCCGCGGGCGTGCCTCACCGCCTGGTGGTGGCCGGCGCGCCGGAGTCGTTCGACAGCGAGCGCTTCGCCGCCGACGTGCAGAAGATCTGCGACGCCGAGATCCGCTTCTGGCACGACCGCAAGAAGCCGCCGCACAGGCACTACGTCTTCATGCTGAACGTGGTGGACGACGGCTACGGCGGCCTGGAGCACCGCAATTCCACCGCGCTGATCGCCTCGCGCCGCGACCTGCCCCGCGTGGGCGACGCGCGCATGACCGACGGCTACATCACGCTGCTGGGGCTGGTCAGCCACGAGTACTTCCACACCTGGAACGTCAAGCAGCTGCGGCCGGCCGAGTTCGCGCGCTACGACTACGCGGGCGAGAACTACACGCAGCTGCTGTGGTTCTTCGAAGGCTTCACCAGCTACTACGACGACCTGCTGCTGCGCCGCGGCGGGCTGATCGACGAGGCGACGTACGTGCGCCTGCTGAACAAGACCATCAACCAGGTGCTGCAGACGCCGGGCCGCGAAGTGCAGTCGGTGGCGCAGGCCAGCTTCGACGCCTGGGTGAAGTACTACCGGCAGGACGAGAACACGCCCAACGCCACCGTCAGCTACTACACCAAGGGCTCGCTGGTGGCGCTGTGCTTCGACCTCACGCTGCGCGCCGAGGGCCGCACGACGCTGGACGAAGTGATGCGCACGCTGTGGCAGCGCTGCAAGGGCGGCCCGATGACCGAAGCCGACTTCGTCGCCGTGCTGAAGGAACTGGGCGGCCGCAGCTTCGCGCGCGAGATCGCCGCCTGGGTGCACGGCACCAAGGAACTGCCGCTGGCCGACCTGCTGCAGAAGCAGGGCATCTTCGCGCTGGACGAACCCGCGCAGCTGCAGCAGCGGCTGGGCGTGCGCAGCGAAGAGAACGGCGGCACGGTGAAGCTCAAGACCGTGCTGCGCGGCGGCGCGGCCGAACAGGCCGGCATGGCCGCGGGCGACGAGTGGCTGGGCGTGGAAGTCGGCGGCACCGGCTGGCGCCTGGCCAAGCTGGATGACCTGACGCTCTACGCCGGCAGCCACCGCCGGGTGATCGCACTGGTCGCGCGCGACCGGCGCCTGCTGCGCCTGGAACTGCAGTTGCCCGCGGCGGCCACCACTTGGCGCCTGGTGCTGCGCGAGCCGGCCCTGGCCCAGCCATGGCTGTCGCCGCAATCTTGACCTCGTCATCGCGCCGGCGGCTGCTGGTGCTGGTGGCGGCGGTGCTGGTGGCGCACGTCGTGGCGCTGCACTTCTTTTCGCGCTGGCAGACCGACCTGAGCCTGCTCAAGCCCATGGTGGCGCCGATGTACACGCGGCTGCTGCAGCCCACCGCGCCGCCGCCACCGCCAGAATCTTCCGCGGCTCCAGCCGCACAGCCCGCGCCACCCACGGGGCGCCTGCACGCCGTCTCCAGCGTGCCGAAACACACCACGCGCACGGTCGCCGCGCCGGAGCCACCGGCGCCCGAATCACCGCCCGAACCGCCACCCGTCGCGGCCGCCGAACCTTCGCCGCCGGCGGAACCGCCCGTCGCCGCCGCATCCTCACCAGCCGCGCCTGCGTCCGAGCCCGCCATCACGCCTTCCCCCAGCGTGGCCGCGAGCACCACCACGGCCAGCACCACGACGGCCGTCGTCGACAGCTGGCCCAGCGACACCCGGCTGCGCTACAAGCTGGGCGGCCGGTTCCGCAGCGGCCAGCTGTACGGCGACGCACGCGTGCTGTGGCAGCGCGAGGAAGCGCGTTACCAGGTGCGCGTCGAAGTGAACGTCACCTTCATGGCCACGCTGGTCATGACCAGCCAGGGCGAGGTCGGCGCCACGCTCATGCCCCAGGTGTACGAGGAGCTTCGCAACGGCAAGCCGCGCGGCCTTCGCATGGGCGAGAGCGAAGTCGTGCTCGCCAACGGCACCGTGGTGCAGCGACCCGCCGGCGTGCAGGACACGGCCAGCCAGTTCGTCGAACTGAGCCACCGCTTCGCCAGCGGCCGCGAGAAGCTGGAGGTGGGCCGCGCGGTGAGCCTGTGGATGGCCCGGCCGGGCGCGATCGACCTGTGGACCTACGACGTGGTCGACAGCGAGGTGCTGCGCACCGACCTGGGCGACATCGAAGCCCTCCACCTGCGGCCGCGCCCCATCGCCAACCCGCGCGGCAACATCACCGCCGAGATGTGGTTCGCCCCCGCGCTGCAGTACCTGCCCGTGCGCATCCTGGTGCGCATGGGGGAAGAAGCGGCGATCGACCTGCTGGTCGAGGCGATCGACCAGCGTTGAGAATGACTGGATCCCCGCCTGCGCGGGGATGACGCGAAGGACCGGCGAGCGCCGGCCTGCTCACGTCAGCCTGCGCTTGTCCAGCACGCGCTTGGCCTTGCCGACGCTGCGCTCCACGCCGCCTTCCGCGCGCAGTTCGATCACCGCGCTGGAGCCGATGTAGGTCTTGATCTCGTGCGCCAGCATGTCGGCGGCGGCACGCGCTTCCGCGCTGTCATGCGGCAGGCCTTGGCGCGCTTCCACGGCGACCGTCAGGCAGTCCAGCGGGCCTTCGCGGGTGAGGATGCACAGGTAGTGCGGCGCGAGTTCCGGCCGCTTGCAGATCAGCTCCTCGATCTGGGTCGGGAACACGTTCACGCCGCGCACGATCATCATGTCGTCGCTGCGGCCGGTGATCTTTTCCATGCGGCGCATGGTGCGCGCCGTGCCGGGCAAAAGGCGCGTGAGGTCGCGCGTGCGGTAGCGGATGATGGGCAGCGCCTCCTTGGTGAGGCTGGTGAACACCAGCTCGCCCAGTTCGCCGTCCGCCACCGGTTCGCCCGTCTCGGGGTCGATGATCTCGGGATAGAAGTGGTCTTCCCAAATGGTGGGGCCGTCCTTGGTTTCCACGCACTCGTTGGCGACGCCCGGGCCCATCACTTCCGACAGGCCGTAGATGTCCACCGCGTCGATGCCCATGCGCTGCTCGATGGCACGGCGCATGTCGTTGGTCCAGGGTTCGGCGCCGAAGATGCCGATGCGCAGGCTGGATTCGCGCGGATCGATGCCCTGCCGCTCGAACTCGTCGGCGATGGCCAGCATGTAGCTGGGCGTCACCATGATGATGTCGGGGCGGAAGTCGGTGATCAGCTGCACCTGCCGCTCGGTCTGGCCGCCGCCGAAAGGCACCACCGTGAGCCCCAGCCTCTCGGCGCCGTAGTGCGCGCCCAGCCCGCCGGTGAACAGGCCGTAGCCGTAGCTCACGTGCACCATGTCGCCCGGCCGCGCGCCGCTGGCGCGAATGCTGCGCGCCATCACGTGCGCCCAGGTGTTGATGTCGTTCTGGGTGTAGCCCACCACCGTCGGCTTGCCGGTAGTGCCGCTGGACGCGTGGATGCGCACGCACTTCTCGCGCGGTACCGCGAACATGCCGAACGGGTAGTTGTCGCGCAGGTCGTGCTTGCCGGTGAACGGGAACTTCGCCAGGTCGGCCAGGCTGCGGCAGTCGGACGGGTGCACGCCGGCTTCGTCGAACTTGCGCCGGTACACCGGCGAGTTGCGGTACGCGTGGTCCAGCGTGGCCTGCAGGCGCTTCAGCTGCAGCGCGCGCAGTTCGCCGACGCTGGCCTTCTCGATCGGTTCGAGCGGAAAGCTGTTCATCTCAGGTCTCCTCGGGAAACACGGCGCCCTGGATCACGGCGCTCTTGCCGCGGAACACCGCGACCACCTCGCCGCGCTGGTTGGTCACCTTCATGTCGTACACGCCGTGGCGTCCCTGCAGCACCTGCTCCATGCCTTCGCAGGTGAGCACGTCGCCCAGCTGGCCCGGCTTGAGGAATTCGATGCTGCAGCCCGCGGCCACCGCGTTGCGGTTGTGGCTGTTGCAGGCGAAAGCGAACGTAGAGTCGGCCAGCGTGAAGATGAAACCGCCGTGGCAGATGCGGTGGCCGTTCAGGTGGCGCTCGTCCACCGCCATGCGCATCACCGCGCGGCCGGGGCCGCAGCTGACGAGTTCCATGCCCATGGTGTCGCGCGAAGCGCGGTCGCCCGCGAACATCACCTCGCCCACGCGGGCGGCGCGCTGCTCGGGGGTCATCACTCGCCCTTGAACTTCGCGGGGCGCTTCTGCAGGAACGCGGTGACGCCCTCGATGTAGTCGTGCGTCGCACCCAGCGCCGATTGCGTGTCGCGCTCCAGGTTCAGCTGCTTGTCCAGGTCGTTGCCGGCGGCGGCGCGCAGCACGCGGCGCGTTTCCACCAGGGCCTTGGTCGGCAGCGCAGCCAGCCGCTCGGCCAGCGCCAGCGCGGCCTGCACGCAGTCCTGCCCTTCGGGCGCCACGTCCCAGATCATTCCCCACTCTTTCGCGTCCTTCGCGGAGAGCTTGTCGCCCAGCATGGCGCAGCCCATCGCGCGCGCCAGGCCCAGCTTCTTGATCAGGAACCAGGTGCCGCCCGCGTCGGGGATGAGGCCGATCTTGCTGAACGCCTGGATGAAGCTGGCCGTGGATGCGGCGACGGCCAGGTCGCACGTCATCGCGAGCGAAGCGCCCGCGCCCGCCGCCACGCCGTTGACCGCAGCCACCGTCGGCACGCGCAGCGCCATCAGCTTGCGCACCGTGGGATTGAAGGCCTGTTCGATGATGGGACCCGGATCGGCGCGCTTGACCAGGTCGGGACCTTCGGCGAAATCGAATTCCGCCAGGTCGGCGCCGGCGCAGAAGCCGCGGCCCGCGCCGGTGAGCACGGCGGCGCGGATGGACTTGTCCGCTTCGATGCGGTCCAGCGCGGACCACAGCTCCTGGTGCATGGCGCGCGTGAAGCTGTTCAGCGACTGCGGCCGGTTCAGCGTGATGAGCGCGACGGCGCCTCGGGTTTCGAAAAGGACGTTGGCTTCACTCATTCCGGGGTCTCCTGCGATCAATCTAACATTTCCCGACCGCGCGGTCGGCCAATGTTTTCCCTTGGGTATAGTCGCCCGCGCAAGGAGAGACAGCATGCCTTACGAAACCCTCCAGGTGCGCACCGAAGCCGGCAAGGTCGGCGTGATCGCCCTGAACCGCCCCAAGCAGCTGAACGCGCTGAACGACCAGCTCATGGACGAGCTGGGCGCCGCGCTCAAGGCCTTCGACGCCGACGACGCCATCGGCTGCATCGTCGTCACCGGCAGCGAGAAGGCTTTCGCCGCCGGCGCCGACATCTCGGTGATGACGAAGTACAGCTTCTCGGACGTTTTCCGCACCGAGTACATCAGCCGCAACTGGGAAGCCCTGCGCAGCGTGCGCAAGCCGGTGATCGCCGCGGTGGCCGGTTTCGCGCTGGGCGGCGGCTGCGAGGTGGCGATGATGTGCGACTTCATCATCGCGGCCGAGAACGCGAAGTTCGGCCAGCCCGAGATCAAGCTGGGCATCATCCCCGGCGCCGGCGGCACGCAGCGGCTGCCGCGCGCCATCGGCAAGTCCAAGGCGATGGACATGGTGCTGACGTCCCGCATGATGGATGCGCAAGAGGCCGAGCGCGCGGGCCTGGTCAGCCGCGTGGTGCCGCTGGACAAGCTGATGGATGAGGCGCTGGCCGCCGCGATCACCATCGCCGACATGCCGCGCCTGGCGGCCATGGCGGCCAAGGAATCGGTGAACCGGGCTTTCGAATCAGGCCTGTCGGACGGGGTGTGGTACGAGCGGCGCCTGTTCCACGCCCTGTTCTCGACGGCGGACCAGGAAGAGGGGATGGAGGCTTTCCTGGCCAAGCGGCCGGCCCAGTTCAGCCACCGCTAGCCGGCAACCCGGCCGCGCGCCCGTTCCGCTATAATCTTGGGCTCTCGGCGCTTTAGCTCAGTCGGTTAGAGCGATGGAATCATAATCCACAGGTCCGCGGTTCGAGTCCGTGAAGCGCCACCATCTTCCAGGCACTGCCGGCACCCCGGCAGTGCCTTTTTTCTTTCAACTTCTAGCCTCTGGATCAACACCATGAACCGCTGGATTCCCGCCCTCCTCCTGGCCACGGCCGCGCTTGCCGCGCAGGCCCAGACGGTCATCCGCAACGCCCCGGCCGACGTCAAGCCGGGCCGCCTGGCGATCACCACGCCGCCCGAAGCCACGCTCGACGGCCAGCCCGCGCGGCTGTCGCCCGGCGCCCGCATCCGCGACACCAACAACATGCTGGTGCTGTCGGGCAGCCTGGCCGGCCAGACGGTGCCCGTGGTGTACCGTCCCGACGGCATGGGCAACGTGCACGAGGTGTGGCTGCTGACCGAGGACGAGTACACGCAACTCGGCGGCACCGATGGGGACGGCCAGGGCGGCGCGCGCTTCGCCGAGCTCCTGAACATGCTTTGGCGCGCGCGGAAGTGACGGCCATGAAGAAGGTTTACATCAAGACCTTCGGCTGCCAGATGAACGAGTACGACTCGGCCAAGATGGCCGACGTGCTGGGCGCCGCCGAAGGCTACGAACCCACGCAGGACCCCGAACAGGCGGACCTGATCCTCTTCAACACCTGCTCGGTGCGCGAGAAGGCGCAGGAGAAGGTGTTCTCCGACCTGGGCCGCGTCAAGCACCTGAAGGAAAAGGGCGTGCTCATCGGCGTGGGCGGCTGCGTGGCCAGCCAGGAAGGCGAAGCCATCATCGAGCGCGCGCCCTACGTCGACGTGGTGTTCGGCCCGCAGACGCTGCACCGGCTGCCGAAGATGCTGGCCGACCGCCAGGCGCTGAAGCGCCCGCAGGTGGACATCCGCTTCCCCGAGATCGAGAAGTTCGACCACCTGCCGCCCGCGCGGGTGGAAGGCGCCAGCGCCTTCGTCTCCATCATGGAAGGCTGCAGCAAGTACTGCAGCTACTGCGTGGTGCCGTACACGCGGGGCGAGGAAGTCTCGCGGCCGTTGGACGATGTGCTGGCGGAAGTGGCCGAACTGGCCGCGCAGGGCGTGAAGGAAGTGACGCTGCTCGGCCAGAACGTCAACGCCTTCCGCGGCGCGATGGGCGGCACCTCGGAGATCGCCGACTTCGCGCTGCTGATCGAGTACGTGGCGGAAATCCCGGGCATCGAGCGCATCCGCTACACCACGAGCCACCCGAACGAGTTCACGCAACGCCTGATCGACGTTTACGCCAAGGTGCCGCAGCTGGTGAACCACCTGCACCTGCCGGTGCAGCACGGCAGCGACCGCATCCTGATGGCGATGAAGCGCGGCTACACCGCGATGGAATACAAGAGCACGGTGCGCAAGCTCAAGGCCGTGCGGCCCGGCATCTCGCTGGCCACCGACTTCATCGTCGGCTTCCCGGGCGAGACCGAGGAAGACTTCGCCAAGCTGATGAAGCTGGTGGACGACGTCGGCTACGACGCCAGCTTCAGCTTCATCTTCAGCCCGCGCCCCGGCACGCCGGCCGCCGCGCTGCACGACGACACGCCGCACGAGGTGAAGCTCAAGCGCCTGCAGCACCTGCAGGCCGTGCTGGAAGACAACGCGGCGCGCATCAGCACCAGCCGCGTGGGCACGGTACAACGCATCCTGGTGGAAGGCCCCTCGCGCAAGGACAAGACCGAGCTGATGGGCCGCACCGAGTGCAACCGCATCGTCAACTTTGCCGGCCCGCAGCGGCTGGTGGGGCAGATGGTGGACGTCACCATCACCCAAGCCCTGCCGCACTCGTTGCGCGGCGAGGTCGTGGGGAGGTTGAGCGTTGCAGGTTCAGCGTTGAGGGAGAACGCGGACCCCGCGCTCAACGCCTGACGGTGAACGCTCAACCTCTTCACTCGATGCGCGCGCCGGACGCCTTGACCAGCGCGCCGGCCTGCTCGTAGTCGTCCTTCAGCACCTTCTGGAACTGGTCGACCGTCTGGTTGCCGGCCACTTCCACGCCCATGTTGGCCAGGCGCTGCTGCACGGCCGGGTCCTGCAGCACCTTGTTGATGGCGGCGTTCAGCTTGTCGGCTTCGGCCTTGGGCATGGTGGACGGGGCCAGCACGCCGATCCACGAATCGAACTTGTAGCCCGGCACGCCGGCTTCGGCGGCCGTCGGCAGTTCGGGCATGAACTTCGAACGCTGCGTGCCGGTGTAGGCCAGGATCTTGATGCGCGGGTCGCTCTTGAACCCCATCACGCCGATCAGTGACGAAGTGACGCCCTGCACGCGGCCGGCCAGCACTTCGTTCACCGCATCGCCGGTGGACTTCATCGGCACGTGCTGCATCTCCAGGCCGGCCTTGGCCAGGAAGTACGCCATGCCCAGGTGCGTGGCGCTGCCGTTGCCGGCCGACGCGTAGTTCAGCTTGCCTTGCTGCGCCTTCACCGCCTTCACGTACTCGGCGAGGTTGTTGACGTGCATGTTGCCGGGCGCGGCGATCACGTAGCCGGAGTAGCCGATGTTGGCGACGCCGGTGAAGCTCTTGATCGGGTCGTAGTCGAGCTTGCTGTACAGGTGCCCGGCCAGCGTATGGCTGGCCGCCGCCAGCACCAGCGTGTTGTTGTCGGTGGACTTGGCCACGGCCGACGTGCCGATGGTGCCGCCCGCGCCGGCGCGGTTCTCGACGATGACCGAAGCGCCCAGCTCCTTGCCCAGTTCGTTGTTGAAGGTGCGCGCCACCGTGTCCTGCACGGCGCCGGGCCCGAACGGCACGACGATGCGGATCACGCGCTGCGCCAGCGCCGGTGAGGCCGCCGCGGCGGCCAGGGTGAGCGCGGCAATCGCGCGCAGGAAGCGGGAGGTCATCGTCGTTGCTCCTTCTTGGGGTGGTTCAGGGCCGGGCCAGCCAGCGTTGCGCCAGCCGCACGAAATAGCTGGCGCCGATGGGGATGATCTCGTCGTTGAAGTCGAACGAGGTGTTGTGGATGATGCAAGGACCGGGCCCGTGGTCCGGCAGGCGGTGGCCGCCGTCGCCGTTGCCGATGAAGGCATAGCACCCCGGCTTGGCGCGCAGCATGTGGGCGAAGTCTTCGGCGCCCATCACGGCGGGGTAGTTCTCGTCGACCATGCGCTCGCCCACGACTTCGCGCATGACGTTGGCGGCGAAGGCGGCCTCGGCATCGTGGTTCACCACCGGCGGCGAGGCGCGGCGGAAGGTGACGTCGGCCATGCAGCCGTGCGCCGCCGCGATGCCGTTGGCCAGGCGGCGCAGCCCTTCCTCGATCTTGTCCGTCGCTTCCACCGAGAAGGTGCGCACCGTGCCGCCCACCCAGCAATGGTCGGGGATCACGTTCGGCGCATCGGAGCCTTGCAGCTGCGTCACGGCCAGCAGCGCGCGCTCGGTCGACGCGATGACACGCGGCACCAGGCCTTGCAGCTGCTGCGCCAGGTCGATCATGCAGCCGACGGGGTCGATGCCCGTGTGCGGCATCGAGGCGTGCGTGCCACGGCCGGTGACGGTGACGCGCCACGTGTTGCTCGACGCCATCAGCGGGCCGTGGTTCAGCGCGAAGCCGCCGACGTTGCCGATGGGGAAGTTGTGCAGCGCGAACACCGCCTCGCAGGGGAAGCGCTCGAACAGGCCGTCCTGGATCATCTTCAGGGCCCCCGCCTTGCCCATCTCCTCGGCCGGCTGGAAGATGAAGTTCACCGTGCCGTTGAAGTCGCGCGCCTTCGACAGGTGCCACGCGGCGGCCAGCAGCATCGTGGTGTGGCCGTCGTGCCCGCAGGCGTGCATGCGGCCGTCATGCTGCGAGCGGTGCGGGAAACGGTTTTCTTCCTGCAGCGGCAGCGCGTCCAGGTCGGCGCGCAGGCCGATGGCGCGCGCGCCGTCGCCGCATTTCAGGACGCCCACCACGCCCGTGCCGGCCACGCCGGTGTGCACTTCGATGCCCCATTCGCGCAGCAGGTCGGCGACGATCTTCGAAGTGCGGTGCTCCTCGAAGCCGAGTTCAGGATGGGCGTGGATGTCGCGGCGCAGCGCGACGAAGCGCGAGACGTCCGCGAAAGAGTCGACGATTTTCATGGGCGGGCAGTTTAGTCCCGCGCCGCCGCTCAGAAAGGAAGCTTCGGCAGGCCACCTTTGCCGCCGCCCATCCGCTTCATCATCTTCATCAGCCCGCCGCCCTTCATCTTCTTCATCATCCCCTGCATCTGCTCGAACTCGTTGAGCAGGCGGTTGACTTCCTGCACCTGCACGCCGGCGCCGGCGGCGATGCGGCGCTTGCGGGTCGCCTTGATGATCTCGGGCTTGCGGCGCTCGGCGGCCGTCATGCTGCAGATGATGCCTTCCTTGCGGCGGATGTCGCGCTCGGCCTTGTCCATGTCCACCTGGCCGGCCTTGGCCTGCAGCTGGCTGGGCATCTTCTCCATCAGCGTCGACAGGCCGCCCATCTGCTTCATCTGGCGGATCTGCGACAGGAAGTCGTTCAGGTCGAAGCCTTCGCCGCTCTTGACCTTGGCCGCGAGCTTCTGCGCTTCCTGCAGGTCGACGCCGGCGGTGACCTGCTCCACCAGCGCGACGATGTCGCCCATGCCCAGGATGCGGCCGGCGTGGCGCTCGGCGTCGAACACCTCCAGGCCGTCGATCTTCTCGGACACGCCGGCGAACTTGATCGGCGCGCCGGTGATCTGCCGCACCGACAGCGCCGCGCCGCCGCGCGAGTCGCCGTCCATCTTGGTCAGCACGATGCCGGTGAGCGGCAGCGCTTCCTTGAAGGCCTTGGCGGTGTTCACCGCGTCCTGGCCCTGCATGGCGTCGACGACGAACAGCGTTTCCACCGGGTTCAGCGCCGCGTGCAGCTCGCGGATCTCGCGCATCAGCGCCTCGTCGATGGCCAGGCGGCCTGCCGTGTCGACCAGCAGCACGTCGAAATACTGCTTGCGCGCGTAGTCGATGGCGGCGCGCGCGATGTCCAGCGGCTTCTGGTCGGGCGTGCTGGGGAACCATTCGGCGCCCGCCTGCTTCGTCACCGTCTTCAGCTGCTCGATGGCGGCCGGGCGGTACACGTCGCCGGAGACGGTGAGCACCTTCTTCTTGCGCTTGTCGACCAGGTGCTTGGCCAGCTTGGCCGTGGTGGTGGTCTTGCCGGCGCCCTGCAGGCCCGCCATCAGGATGACGGCCGGCGGCTGCGCGGCCAGGTTGATGTCCGACACGCCCTCGCCCATGGTGGCGACGAGCTCGCGGTTGACGATGCCCACCAGCGCCTGGCCGGGGTTGAGCGAGCCCACCACTTCCTGGCCGAGCGCCTTGTCCTTCACGCGGGCGACGAAGTCGCGCACCACCGGCAGGGCCACGTCGGCCTCGAGCAGGGCCATGCGCACCTCGCGCAGCATGTCCTGCACGTTGGCTTCGGTGATGCGCGCCTGGCCGCGCATTTCCTTGACGAGACGGGAGAGTTTGTCGGAGAGGGCGGTGGCCATTGGGGGAGGTGGGGCGTTGAGGGTTGGGCGTTCAGCGTGGCGAACGATCCCGCTGATGAAAGCCCGGCGCGCGGTGGGCGTTTGTCGCTCAACGCTCAACGCCGGACGCTCAACGCAGCCTTACACTGCGAACCATGATTCTAGCCAGCGGTTCCACCACGGGCGCCGTGCTGTCGGTGGCCGCGGCGGCCGCCTATGCGGTGCCCGCCGCCGCCGCGTCACGCCTGAGCCAGCGCGGCGCGCGCTGGGGCCTCGTCGTGGCCTGGCTGCTGCACGCGATGGTGCTCGGCTGGATGCTGCTGGGCGACACGCCGCGGTTCGGCTTCGCGCCCGCGCTCTCCGTCACCGCCTGGCTGGTGCTCACCGTGTATGCGGTGGAGCGCGAGATGTTTCCGCAATTGCAGGCGCGCTGGGCGCTGGCCGGGCTGGGCTCGGTGGCGGTTC
Organism: Ramlibacter humi; assembly: GCF_004681975.1. Taxonomy (GTDB): domain Bacteria; phylum Pseudomonadota; class Gammaproteobacteria; order Burkholderiales; family Burkholderiaceae_C; genus Ramlibacter; species Ramlibacter humi. Next base: position 160,431 of record NZ_SMLK01000002.1, on the reverse strand, counting down.
TGCTCGCGCTCGTGTTTCCAGGCACGCCGCTGCCCCCGAGCACTTCCCCGCTGCTGCCGCTGCACCTGGCGCTGGGCATCGCCTCGTATGGCTTGTTCGCCGCCGCCGTGGTGCATGCGTGGCTGATGCGCCGCGCCGAGCTGTCGATGCGCCAGGGTGCCGACATTCAGGCCGGGCTGCCGCTGCTCACGCTGGAGCGCCTGACCTTCCGCTTCGCCGGCGCCGGCTTCGTGCTGCTGTCGGCCACGCTGCTGGCCGGCCTTCTCTTCGGCGAGCGCCTGTGGGGCCGCGCCTGGCGCTGGGACCAGAAGACCATCTTCTCGGTGCTGGCCTGGGTGGCGTTCGCGCTGCTGCTGCTCGGCCGCGCGCGCTTCGGCTGGCGCGGCCGCACCGCCGTGCGCGTGCTGTACACGGGCTCGCTGCTGCTGCTACTGGCCTACGTGGGCTCGCGCTTCGTCTTCGAAGTGATCCTGGGACGGGCGGCATGATGAAGTTCCTGCTGCTCGCCGTGGTGCTGTGGATCGCCTGGTCGGTCTGGCGATCCAACCGCGTACGGCGCGAACCCGATCCGCCTTCCTCCGCCAAGAGCACGCCCGCGCTGCCGCAGGACATGGTGCGCTGCCCGGTCTGCTCGCTGCACCTGCCGCGTCCAGACGCGGTGGCGGGCACCAGCGGGAAGCTCTATTGCTGCGCCGAGCACCGGCGCAGCGGCGGCGACTGACCGTGGCCGGCGGCGACACGCCAGCGGCGCCCGCGCCCGAGCATTCCGCCTTCGTCCGGCTCTGGCTGGGCTTCGCCACCGCGCGCGTGGGCGTGGCGTTCGTGCTGCTGCTGCTGCTGTTCGGCTTGCGGCTGATGGGATCGCCGGCGGTGTCCGGCTGGTTGCTGGGCATGTGCGGCACGTACTTCGTGGCGGCGCTGGCGGTGCGGGTGCTGATGCGGCCGGCCGATCCCGGCGCCGCGTTCGACCCGCAATGGGTGTCCAGCATCGGCGTCGACCTGGTGGTGTTCGCCTGCCTTCAGTTCCTGCAGGCAGGCGGCATCTATTTCGCGCCTCTCTTCGCCGTGCCGGTGCTCATGGCTTCGGTGCTGGGCACTACGCTGCTCGCGCTGGGTACCGCGGCGGCGGTGGCGCTGCTGCTGCTGGCCGAAGCGTGGGTGATGGCGCTGCAGGTGCCGGCCGAAGTGGCGCAGCGCTTCCTGCAGGCGGGCCTCACCGGCACCGGCTTCTTCGCCCTGGCTTTCCTCGCGCACCAGCTGGCGCTGCGCCTGGCCCGCGAGGAGGAGGCGGCACGCCGCGGCCGCAAGGCGGCCTATATGCAGGCGCAGGTCAACCAGTTGGTGATCGAGACGCTGGGCGACGGCATCCTGGTGGTGGACCCGCAAGGCGAGGTGCAGGCCGCCAATCCCGCCGCTCGCGAACTGCTTTGCCAGGACCCGGCGCGCGGCGGCGCATTGCTGCAGCTCGCGGAAGATTCCGCCTGGGAGCCGCTGGCGGAAATGGCGCGGCTCACCTTCCAGACCGGCCAACCGCATCTGGCCGACGTGTCGCTGCGGCAGGGCGAAGCGCCGGTGCGGCGCGTGTTCGCGCGCACGCGCCTCGCCGCCGCGGGTGAGCAGGACGGCGATGCGCTTTGCGTGCTGTTCCTGCAGGACCTGCGCGAGATGGAAGCGCGGCTGCGCACCGAAAAGCTCGCCGCCATGGGCCGCATGTCCACCGCGGTGGCGCACGAGATCCGCAACCCGCTGGCCGCCATTTCGCAGGCCAACGAACTGCTGGAAGAGGAGCTGAGCGAGCCTTCGCAGCGGCAGCTCGCCGCGCTGGTGCGGCAGAACGCGAACCGCCTGGCGCAGATCGTGGAAGAGATCCTGGACGTGGCCCGCGTTCAGCACCAGGCGCTGGACCCGGCCGCCGCCGCCATCGAACTGGACGCCGCGGTCGGCGCGCATTGCCGCGACTGGGCCGAACAGAACCACGCGGCCGCGCGCCTACAAGTGGCCATGGGGGCGCCGGCGGTGCGCGTCGCCTTCGAGCCGGACCACCTGCGGCGCATCCTGGTGAACCTGCTGGACAACGCGCTGCGCTACGCCTCCACCGCGCCCGACGCGATCCGCGTCGCCACGTCGGGCGGCGACGGCGCGATGCTCACCGTGTGGAGCGATGGGCCGGCGCTGGAACCGGCGGTCGAGCGCCACCTGTTCGAGCCGTTCTTCTCCTCGGAAAGCCGCTCCAGCGGCCTGGGCCTGTACATCTGCCGCGAGCTTTGCGAGCGGCACGGCGCGCGCATCGGCTACCGGCGCGGACCCGCGCCGAGCGGGGACCGGCGCGACGGCAACGTGTTTTTCGTGGCATTCCGCACGGCCTCGCCGTTGGCCCCCAGCGGCACGTTTGCCAGAATGGCGGCTTGAGCGCGCAGCCATCCACCCCCATCGCCCAGGTCCTGGTCGTCGACGACGAACCGGACCTGCGCACGCTCTATGAGCTGACGCTGCTGCGCGAGGGCTACCGCGTCGATTCGGCCGGCACGCTGGCCGACGCATGGCAGCATCTGGAGGAAAAGCGCTTCGACGCCGTCATCACCGACATGCGCCTGCCCGACGGACTGGGCCTGGAGCTGCTGCAGCGCATGCTGGCGCAACAGCGGTCCGAGCGCTGCATCGTCATGACGGCGTACGGCTCCGCCGAGAACGCCGTCGAAGCGCTCAAGGCCGGCGCGTTCGACTACCTCACCAAGCCGGTCGACCTGAAGCAGTTCCGCAGCGTGGTGGCTTCGGCCATCCACGACAAGCAGGTGCCGGTGCGCGCGCGCGGCAACGGCGCGGCGCGCCCCGAGCGTGCCGGCGCCGGCGGGCAATCGGCGCTGGAGCGCCTGGTGGGCAACTCCGCGCCCATGCAGCAGGTCAAGGACCGCATCGCGCGCGTGGCGCGCAGCATGGCGCCCGTGCTGGTGCACGGCGAGTCGGGCACCGGCAAGGAGCTGGCCGCGCGCGCGCTGCACGCCTGCAGCCACCGCAACGACGGCCCCTTCGTCGCGGTGAACTGCGGCGCCATCCCGGAAGCGCTGCTGGAAGCGGAATTCTTCGGCGCCCGCAAAGGCTCCTACACCGGCGCGACGGCCGACCGCGTGGGCTACTTCCAGGCGGCCGAAGGCGGCACGCTGTTCCTCGACGAGATCGGCGACCTGCCGCTCGCCATGCAGTCCAAGCTGCTGCGCGCCATCCAGGAAAGGCAGGTGCGCGCGCTGGGCTCGACGCAGGAAGATGCGGTGGACGTGCGCATCGTCAGCGCCACCCACCGCGACCTGGCGGCCGACGTCGCCGCGGGGCGCTTCCGCCAGGACCTGTACTACCGCCTGAACGTGATCGAGATCGTGGTGCCGCCGCTGCGCGAGCGCCGCGAGGACCTGCCCGCGCTGGCGCAGGCGCTGCTGTCGCGCATCGCCACCGAGTCCGGCATGCCGGCGCCGGAGCTCGCGCCTGCGGTGCTGGAACAGCTGGCTTCGCATCCCCTGCCGGGCAACGTGCGCGAACTGGAAAACCTGCTGCACCGCGCGGTGGCGCTGTCCGACGGGCACTCGCTGCAGGTCGATGCCTTCTGCAGCGCCGTGCCCGCCCCCGCATCGACGCCGCCCGGATCCGGCGCCCCCGCGGAGCCGGGTCCGGCTGCCATCGCGGCGCCGGCGCCGCAGCCGCCCATGCCTGCCGACCTGCAGGGCTGGCTGGACGAGCAGGAGCGCGACATCCTCGTGCGTGCGCTGCAGGAAACCGGCTTCAACCGCACCGCGGCCGCGCAGCGCCTGGGCCTGTCGCTGCGGCAGATCCGCTACCGCATCGCCCGGCTGGCCATCGCGGCGCCGGGCGACGACGCGAATGAACCTGCCGCCTGACGACGGCGCGCTGTGGTCCGCCGGCTGGTACCGCTTCGCGCGGCGGCTGGACTCCCCGAACTTCGGCCCGCGGCCACCCGCCACCGCCATCGAGCTGGTGGTGGTGCACTCCATCAGCCTGCCGCCGGGACGCTACGGCGGCGGCGAGGTGCAGGCGCTCTTCACCAACACGCTGGACTGGGACGCGCATCCGTACTTCCAGTCCATCCGCGGCCTGCAGGTGTCGTCGCACTTCTACGTGCGCCGCGGCGGCGAGCTGTGGCAGTTCGTCAGCTGCGACCACCGCGCGTGGCACGCGGGCCGGTCGTCGTGGCAGGGGCGGGACGACTGCAACGACTGGTCGGTGGGCATCGAGCTGGAAGGCCTGGAGGGCGAAGCTTTCGAGCCCGCGCAATACGAGGCCTTGTCGGGCCTGTGCGCCGCCATCGCGCAGCGCTACCCGGTGCGCTGGATCGCGGGCCACGAACACATCGCGCCGGGGCGCAAGCAGGATCCCGGCGCGGGCTTCGACTGGCCGCTGTTGCAGCGAAGCCTCGGGTGGCGCGAATCATCGTTCCCACCCGCTGAGTAACGGCATGTTTCGGCTTTGTGGTTGAGTTGCATGCGCGCGAATCGCGTTCGTGCGCGGCGATGCCTCGAAGCGCGGGCGTGCAGCAAGCATCCATGCGGGCTGCGAGGCGATTTGGCCCGCACGCCCGCGCCATTTCTGGGCGGAGGATGATCCATCACGCGCGCATGCGGCGCGTGTGCGGACGGCACGAAAGGACTCACATGCTGTCCACAGGCCATCCACTTGCAGTCCACCGGGCGAACCACTACCTATAGTGCTTGATCCCACGCGGGGCGCTAGATATAGTGCCCCAGCCGACAAGGAGCGATTACACTTCGCGCCCTTTCCAAGAACAAACTGCAGCAGGAGAAGACATGCAATCTGTGTCCAGCGTCACCAGCACCCCTGTCCAACCTTCGGCCGGCCTGGGCGCCGTCTCGGCCGCCGCTCCCGCCGCCGCCGGCGCGCTGTCCCACTACCAGATCATCCGCCGCAACGGCGCCGTCGTTCCCTTCGCGCCCGACAAGATCGCCATCGCGATGATGAAAGCCTTCCTGGCCGTGCACGGCACCCAGGGTGCCGCTTCCGCCAGCGTCCGCGAAACCGTCGACCAGCTCACGCAGAGCGTCATGCGCGCCATGGTGCGGTCGCGCCCGGGCGGCGGCACCTTCCACATCGAGGACGTGCAGGACGCCGTGGAACTGGGCCTGATGCGCGGCGGCCACCACGAAGTGGCGCGTGCCTACGTGCTGTACCGCGAGCGCCGTTCGCAGGAACGCGCCAAGCAGGGCCAGCCGGCCGTGGCCGAAGCGCCCGCGCTGCACGTCATCGACGGCGGCCGCCGCATCGCGCTGGACCTGGGCCAGCTGAAGGCGCTGATCGAGAACGCCTGCACGGGCCTGTCGGCCGACGTAAAGGCCGAGCCCATCGTCGCCGAGACGATGCGCAACCTGTACGACGGCGTGCCGATCGACGAGGTGTACAAGGCGTCCATCCTGGCCGCGCGCACGCTGATCGAGAAGGATCCCGACTACACCTACGCCACGGCCCGCCTGCTGCTGCACACCATCTTCAAGGAAGTGCTGGGCCAGGACGTCACGCCGGCCGCCGCGGCCGAGGCCTACGCCGACTACTTCCCCGGCTTCATCAAGAAGGGTGTCGAAGCCGAGCTGCTGAACCCCGAGCTGCTGCAGTACGACCTGAAGAAGCTGGGTGCCGCGCTCAAGGCCGACCGCGACACCAAGTTCGACTACCTGGGCCTGCAGACCCTGTACGACCGCTACTTCCTGCACGTGCGCAAGACGCGCATCGAGCTGCCGCAGGCCTTCTTCATGCGCGTGGCCATGGGCCTGGCGCTCAACGAGATCGACCGCGAGACGCGCGCCATCGAGTTCTACGAAGTGCTGTCCAGCTTCGACTTCATGTCGTCCACGCCGACGCTGTTCAACAGCGGCACGCTGCGCAGCCAGCTGTCGTCGTGCTACCTCACCACGGTGCCGGACGACCTGGACGGCATCTACGAGTCGATCAAGGAAAACGCCCTGCTGTCCAAGTTCGCGGGCGGCCTGGGCAACGACTGGACGCGCGTGCGCGCCCTGGGCTCGCACATCAAGGGCACCAACGGCGAATCGCAGGGCGTGGTGCCGTTCCTGAAGGTGGTGAACGACACGGCCGTGGCGGTCAACCAGGGTGGCAAGCGCAAGGGCGCGGTCTGCACGTACCTGGAGAGCTGGCACCTGGACATCGAGGAATTCCTGGAGCTGCGCAAGAACACCGGCGACGATCGCCGCCGCACCCACGACATGAACACGGCCAACTGGATCCCGGACCTGTTCATGCGCCGCGTGATGGAAAAGGGCGAGTGGACGCTGTTCTCGCCGTCGAACGTGCCCGACCTGCACGACAAGTTCGGCACCGAGTTCGAGAAGGCGTACGTCGCCTATGAAGAAAAGGCCAAGCGCGGCGACATCAAGCCCAGCAAGTCGGTGCCCGCCACCGACCTGTGGCGCAAGATGCTCTCCATGCTGTTCGAGACCGGCCACCCCTGGATCACGTTCAAGGACGCCTGCAACGTGCGCAGCCCGCAGCAGCACGCCGGCGTGGTGCACTCGTCCAACCTGTGCACCGAGATCACGCTCAACACCAGCGACAGCGAGACGGCCGTCTGCAACCTGGGTTCGGTGAACCTGGTGCAGCACCTGAAGAATGGCGCCGTCGACCAGGACAAGCTCAAGCGCACGGTGCAGGTCGCCATGCGCATGCTGGACAACGTGATCGACATCAACTACTACGCGGTGAAGAAGGCGCGCGACTCCAACATGCGCCACCGTCCGGTGGGCCTGGGCATCATGGGCTTCCAGGACGCGCTGTACGAGCTGCGCATCCCCTACGCGTCCGAGCAGGCGGTGGAATTCGCCGACAAGTCGATGGAAGCGGTCTGCTACCACGCCTACTGGGCGTCCACCGAGCTGGCCCGCGAGCGCGGCCGCTACTCCAGCTACAAGGGCTCGCTCTGGGACCAGGGCGTGCTGCCGCTGGACACGCTGGAGCTGCTGGCCAGCCAGCGCGGCGGCTACGTCGAGGTCGACCGCTCCGCCTCCCTGGACTGGGACGCGCTGCGCAAGAAGATCGCCGCCGACGGCATGCGCAACAGCAACTGCATCGCCATCGCGCCGACGGCCACCATCTCCAACATCATCGGCGTGGACGCGTCCATCGAGCCCTGCTTCGGCAACCTGTCGGTCAAGTCCAACCTGTCCGGCGAGTTCACCGTCATCAACCACTACCTGGTGCGCGACCTCAAGCGCCTGGGCCTGTGGGACGACGTGATGGTCATGGACCTGAAGCACTTCGACGGCTCGCTGCACCCCATCGACCGCGTGCCGCAGGACGTGAAGGCGCTGTACGCCACCGCGTTCGAGGTGGAACCGGTGTGGCTGGTGGAAGCTGCCGCGCGCCGCCAGAAGTGGATCGACCAGGCCCAGTCGCTGAACATCTACATGGCCGGCGCGTCGGGCAAGAAGCTGGACGAGACGTACAAGCTGGCGTGGCTGCGCGGCCTGAAGACCACCTACTACCTGCGCACCACCAGCGCGACGCACGCCGAGAAGTCGACGGTGCAGTCGGGCCGGCTGAACGCGGTGTCGTCGGGTGCGGGTACGGGCGGCATGAACGCACTCGAAGCCGCGGCCGCCGCGGCGCAATCGCAGATCGAAGCGTCGTCGCCCGCCACCGACATCAAGTTCTGCGCGATCGACGATCCGGGCTGCGAAGCCTGCCAATGAACGAAGAGGTGTCGGCGTTCTCCGACAGGACGCCGATGCAATCAAGCAACAAAATCCGCGCGTGATGTGAACGAACACTTTTCAACACACATCACTGCCCGGATAATCCGAGCACTGGACATCACATGCTGACCTGGGACGACGAAGTCAAGCCCCAATCGCCAATCCCGAGCAGCGGTTCATTCTCGAACCGCGAGGTGAACTCTCCCTTGCCGCAAGCGGCGCTCGACGTCCAGCCCCTGGCACAACCCGCGATCCGCACGCTGAACGACGGCGCACAGGTCCCCGCGTCGCAGCCCACGGCTTCGCGCGGCGCGGAAGCGGCCAGCACGCGCCGCGTCAACGCGGCCGACAAGCGCATCATCAACGGCCAGACGGACGTCAACCAGCTGGTGCCGTTCAAGTACAAGTGGGCCTGGGAGAAGTACCTCGCCACCTGCGCCAACCACTGGATGCCGCAGGAAGTGAACATGACGCGCGACATCGCGTTGTGGAAGGACCCCAACGGCCTGTCCGAGGACGAGCGCCGCATCGTCAAGCGCAACCTCGGCTTCTTCGTGACGGCCGACTCGCTGGCCGCCAACAACATCGTGCTGGGCACCTACCGCCACATCACGGCGCCCGAGTGCCGCCAGTTCCTGCTGCGCCAGGCGTTCGAGGAGGCGATCCACACGCACGCCTACCAGTACATCGTGGAATCGCTCGGCCTGGACGAGTCCGAGATCTTCAACGCGTACCACGAGGTCCAGTCGATCCGGGACAAGGACAACTTCCTGATCCCGTTCATCGACGCGATCATGGACCCCGACTTCCACACCGGCACGCCGGAGAACGACCAGACGCTGCTCAAGAGCCTGATCGTCTTCGCCTGCCTGATGGAAGGCCTGTTCTTCTACGTCGGCTTCACCCAGATCCTGGCGCTGGGCCGGCAGAACAAGATGACCGGTGCCGCCGAGCAGTACCAGTACATCCTGCGGGACGAGTCGATGCACTGCAATTTCGGCATCGACCTGATCAACCAGCTGAAGCTGGAGAACCCGCACCTCTGGACGTCCGAGTTCAAGGCCGAGATCAAGGCCCTGTTCCAGAAGGCCGTCGAGCTCGAATACCGCTATGCCGAGGACACCATGCCGCGTGGCGTGCTGGGCCTCAATGCCTCCATGTTCAAGGGCTACCTGCGCTACATCGCCAACCGGCGCGCCACGCAGATCGGCCTGGAAGCGCTGTTCCCCAACGAGGAGAACCCCTTCCCGTGGATGAGCGAGATGATTGACCTGAAGAAAGAGCGCAATTTCTTCGAAACCCGCGTGATCGAATACCAGTCGGGTGGCGCGCTTTCCTGGGATTGATGGCAACTGCGAGAAGTTTGGGTTTGTGAGTTATCGCCCGCAACGGCAGACCGGCCACAAGAGCCGGCGCCCTGCGGGCCACGGTGTTCATGCGGCTGGGCCCCGGCCCAACCGCATGGATCGCTGGTCGCCACCAACAAGCGACCAGTGCTTCTTTGGTTGATGTTGATGTCAACTTAGACAGGAGAATGGAAATGGCAACTGCGAAGAAAGCCGCCGCGAAGAAACCCGCGGCCAAGAAGTCGGCCGCCAAGAAGGCCCCGGCGAAGAAGGCCACGGCCAAGAAGGCTCCGGCGAAGAAGGCCGCTGCCAAGAAGGCCCCGGCGAAGAAGGCTGCCGCCAAGCGCGCTCCGGCCAAGAAGGCCGCTGCGAAGAAGGCGCCGGCGAAGAAGGCCGCCGCGAAGCGCGCGCCTGCGAAGAAGGCCGCTGCGAAGAAGACTGGCGCCAAGAAGGCCGCCAAGAAGGCGCCTGCGAAAAAGGCCGCGAAAAAGGCCCCTGCGAAAAAAGCGGCGAAAAAGAAGGCCCCTGCGAAAAAGGCAGCGAAGAAGGCGGCGAAGAAAGCGCCTGCGAAGAAGGCCGCGAAAGCGCCTGCTGCCAAGCCCGCGGCTGCGCCTGCCGCGACTGCGGCTCCTTCGGCGCAAACCACGCTGAACCCGCAGGCCGCCTGGCCTTTCCCGACGGCTTCCAAGCCCTGAGACGGCAGTACGCGTCTCTCAAGCCCGGCTCCGGCCGGGCTTTTTCGTTGGGGCTGCCGGATGCGGACGCCCTTACGCAGAGTCCGCGGAGGACCCGCAGAGTTCGCAGAGAACTACATTTGATTTTCTTTGCTCTGCGTCCTCTGCGAAGTCTCCGCGCTCTCTGCGCAAGGGAGTCCGATTTCCATGCCACGTGCTCCACAACCCGACCTGTTCGGCGCGCCCCCGCCCACATTGCCCCCGGGTATGCGCTACGAGGAAGAGTTCCTGAGTGCCGCCGAGGAAGCCGCGCTGCTGGCCGACATCCAGGCCCTTCCCCTGCGGCCGATGAAGTACCAGGGCTTCACCGCGCTGCGCCGCGTGGTGAGCTACGGCGGCCAGTACGACTTCAGCGCGCAACGGCTGAACGAAGCGCCGCCCATCGCACCCTGGCTGCAGCCGCTGCGCGAGAAGGCCGCGGCGTGGCTGGGCATGGCTCCGGCGCGTTTCACGCAGGCGCTGGTCGCGGAATACCGGCCGGGCACGCCGCTGGGATGGCACCGCGACGTGCCGGACTTCGAGGACGTGGTGGGCATCTCGCTGCTGGCGGACGCGACGATGCGCTTTCGCCCTTACCCGCCACGCGAGCCCAGGCGCGCGGACGTCATGAAGCTGGCGGTGGCGCCGCGCTCCATCTACCTGCTGCGCGGCCCGGCGCGCTGGGAATGGCAGCACGCGGTCTCGCCGACGAAGGCGCTGCGCTACTCCATCACTTTGCGCACGCCGTCGAACCGGCGCTGATCGCGCTCAGCTGGCTTCGGCAGACGCCAGGGCGATGCGCCGGCGCAGGCGCGCGGCCTCTTCCGCCGCGCCGCGCTGCTCCGCCAGCCGCAACTGCGCGCCCAGCCAGGCGAGCAAGGGACGCCGCCAGCCTTGCGACGAAGCGGTGTCGGCGGCCAGCTGCAGCACCTCGGGACTGGCGCGATTGGCGCGGAACACCACGCCCGCCGCCACCAGGCGCGCCATTGGGTCCGCGATCGCGTTGAGCGCAGCGGCATCGCCGCGGCCATTCGCCACCGCGCGGTGCTGCGCCGGCAGCAGATCCGCGGCCGCAGGCTGCGCCAGAAGGTAGTCGGCATACGCGCGCTCCGGCGCGGGCGAGTCCTGGCGCAGCGCCTCGAAGCCGGCGCAAGGCTCGAACGCCAGGCTGGCCACCTGCAGCGCGCAGCGGGTGAGCTCCGCGCGCGCCACCAGGCCTGCTTCGCCGGTGGCCGCCAGCTCGCGCCGCGCCAGCGCGAACTCGGCGTCCGCCGCGCGCGCGGCGCCCGAGAGGTACGCCTTCTCGTAGCGCTCCAGCGCGCCATGCGCGTTGGCCTGCCAATCGGGCGCGAGCGGCTTGTTGCCGCAGCCGGCCAACAGCACCGCCATCGCCATGAAAACCACGCGCTTCATGGAACCCGTATCTCCTGGTCGCGCGCGAACGGCCACTTGCGGTTGATCTCGTTGATCAGCCCTTCGACCTTGCGCAGGTTGGCTTCCACCTCGCCGCGCAGCGTGCCCAGGTCCTGCGTGGCGCCGCGAACGTTGGCGCTGGCGGCCTGCGCTTCGACCAGCACCGCGTCCACCTTCTTCAGGCTCGCGCGCGCATCGGCCAGCAGGCCATTCAGCTGCTGCACCGTGGCGCGCGCATCCTTGACGACGCCATCGGGGCCGAACACCTGCCGGTCGGCGTTGCCCGCCAGCGAATCCAGGCGCGAGAGCAGCGCGTTGGTGCGCTCCAGCGTGGTGAGAATCCGGCGCGCGTCGTCGTCGTTGCCCATGAGCACGCCGAGCGCGCCGCCCTTGCCGTTGAGCTTGTCGGTCAGCTTCTGCACGTTGGCCAGGCTGTTGCGCAGCGCGGCATCTTCGGCCGTCATGGCGGTGAGGTTCTCCAGCACTTCGCGGGCGGAAGAGATGACGCGCGGCAGTTCCGCGGTCGCGTCGCCGCGAAGCACCGGCCGCTCCGCCCCCGGCGGCAGCACCGGATCGGTCAGCACGCCGCTGTAGGCCTTGATGGCGGTGCCGCCGACCAAGCCGCGCACCATGGTGAACACGCTGCTGCTGCGCAGCCAGTGCGCGTCCTTGCTGGCCACGTCGATGAGGATGCGCACGCCGCCCGTGGGCGCCAGTTCCACCTGGCGCACGCGGCCGATGGGAAAGCCCGAGAACGTCATGTCCATGCCAACCGAGACGCCCTCCGAATCGTCGGTGGTCAGCACCAGCGGCTGCGTGGCCTCGAACCAGCCGCGCGCATGCAGCAGGTACACAACCGATCCGCCGATCAGCAGCACGGTGAACAGCAGCAGCAGCCGCGCCTTGGCGGCCAGGTGCGGCACAGGCGGTGCGGCCGCGGGTTCCGAATCCTGTAGGGGGGTCTCGGCCATGCGATCAGTAGTAGTTGCCCACCAGCGAAGCCGCTTCCAGCAGCAGCAGGACGGCGAACATGCGCACCAGTCCTTGCAGTGCCGCGCTTTCGCGCTGGCTGGGCGCCGCGATGTCGTTGGCGCCCGAAGCCATCGGGATCACCGCGACCGCCACCGCGAAGAAAACGGTCTTCAGCATGAAGATGAGCGCGACGGTGGGTTCGAACACGTGGCCGAACATGCGCGTGTACGCGGGCAGGCCGGCCAGCGTGTCGCCGTAGACGGCCAGGTAAGCCACGATGCCCGCGACCACGCAGCTCAGCGCCGCCAGCGTGACGACCGCGTAGCCGCCGGCCAGCATGCGCGGCATGACCTCGCGCACCAGCGGGTCGACGCCCGCGCGGCGCAGCGACTGGAAGTGGCCGTTGCGCCGCATCTCGGCCACCGCGGCGCCGTTGGGGATGGTGCAGCGCAGGGCGACGAACAGCGCGGCGATCAGCGGGATCAGCTCCAGCACCAGCACGCGGATCACCATTTCCAGCGCGTACTGCGACACGCCATAGCTGTAGGCGGTGACCACCACGATGCGCGTGATCACGACGGTGAGCAGCGCCGCCAGGATGGAAAAGCCGGGCAGGATGGGCGCGGTGTCCTGGTACGCGTGGCGGGCCAGGTTCTGCCGCATGCCTTCGTCGCTCCAGCCGTGGCGCGTGAGCGGCAGCACCAGCAGCAGCGCCGCGTACATGATGGCGCCCCACCAGCCGAGCACCCAGCGCAGCGCCGCCTGGTCCAGGCGGCCGGCATCGAGCTCACGGGGGGTGGCGGAAGTCACGCGCCGATGATAGCGGCGCGGCTGCGCGCGCGAACTACCAGTGGCCGGTGAGCGCCAGTTCCGGCGCCGGTTGCGCCGTGCTCCAGCGCAACGGCAGGCGCCGGCGCCCCCGCCGCGCGGCCGTGACGCGCAGCCGCAGCATCCTCTGTGCGCCGGAAAACCCGGCCGGCGGGTTCCAGTCGATGGCGGCGTGCGCGGCCAGCCACAGCAGGTCCCCGCTCGCGTAGTCGATGAACAGCAGGCCGCATCGCGGCTGCAGCAGCAGGTTGCCGAAGGTGTTGAAGAACAGGTTGCCGGCGAAATCCGGCACCAGCAGTTCGTCGCCGGCCACGTGCACGAAACCCGGCCGGCCGCCCCGGTGCGACAAGTCCACGCCGTGCGCGGGGTCGCCGTCCGCCAGCGCATCGGGATGCGCGGTGGCGATGAAGAACGTGTCGGCGGCCGCGATGAGGGAGCGCGCTTCTTCGTCGAGTGCCGCGAGCGCCCCGGCCTCCCCGGGCAATCCCCACCCGGGGTCGTACTCCGCGCGCCGGGCCTGGATGTACTTCGGGCAGTTGCCGAAACTCTGGCCCGCCTGCACGTGGAAGCCCGTTGCGTCCCCCGCGAACACCCAGCCGTTCAGCCGGTTGCGCCGACGCGTGTGCGCCTCCAGCCCGAGCAGCCCGACCGGCCGCCCGTCCACCAGCGCGCCGGCCAGCGGGTCACCTGCCGCCGGTTGAGCGCGCACCCTCAGCAAGCGCTCGTCCGGCGAATCCACGAAGCCTGGGGGCCCCGCCAGCGCCGTCGCCCACGGCTGGCCCTGCGCGTCGAGCGCGCCCACCAGCAGCCAGGGCAGCTGCGCGAAGAAGTCGCGGTGCTGCTGCGGCATGTGGTTGCGCACCACCCGCTCGCCGGCCGCGGCCAGCCGCTCGCGCACGCCGGCGCGAACCTGCAGTTCGCGCTCGCCCGCGTGGAATGCTTCGGTGGTCATGCGGCCAGCCCCACGGGCGAGCGCGGCATGGGCAGGAAGCGCGGCATCGCTTCGACGCGCGCCAGCCATTCGCGGATGCGCGGGTACGGCTGCAGCGACACGCCGCCTTCCGGCGCCGACACCGTGTAGCTGTAGAGCGCGATGTCGGCGAGCGTCGGCTCGCGCCCGGCCAGCCAATCGGTGCGCCCGAGTTCAACTTCCATCGCGTCGAACAGGCGCGCGGCCCGCTGCTGCGCCGGCACTGGATCGTCGGACCGGCCGAACAGCTTGATCACCCGCGCGGCGGCAGGCCCGAACGCGAGCCAGCCCGCGGCGGCGGAGAGCCACCGCTGCACTTGCGCGGCGCCGACCGGATCGCGTGGCAGGAAGCGTCCGGTCGCATAGCGGCTTTCGAGATACACCAGGATCGCGTTCGAGTCGGCCAGCGTGACGCCGCCATCCTGGATCACGGGCACCTGCCCGAAGGCGTTGAGCGCCTTGAACGCCGGCATGTGCTGCTCGCCCTTGAGCAGGTCGACGTCCACCGTCTCGTACGGCAGTTGCAGCAGCGAGAGCATGAGCTCGACGCGGTGGCAATGGCCGGACAAGGCCAGGCGGTGCAGGCGGATGGGTGCGGCGGGTCGGTTCATGCGGGTCTCCTGGTGACGGATGCCATCTTCGTTTGCTGCATTCAACGGATCAATGCCATCACTAGTAGTTGACTATTGCGATTTCTGGTTCAATGCCGCATGGACCGTTTCCGCGCCATCGAGGTGTTCCTGGCCATCGCCGAGCACGGCAGCCTGACCGCCGCGGCCCGCGCGCTGGGCAGTTCGCTGCCCTCGGTGGTGCGCATGCTGGCCGCGTACGAAGCCAGCCTGAAGGTGCGCCTGTTCAACCGCACCACGCGGCGCGTGACGCTGACCGAGGAAGGCCGGCTGCACCTGGTGCACTGCCGCGAACTGATGGAGCGCCTGCGCGCGTCCGAAGAGGCGCTGGCCAGCGGCGCTTCCGAACCGCAAGGCCACCTCACCATCACCGCGCCCGTGCCTTTCGGCCAGCTGCATGTCGCGCCCGTGGTCACGAAGTTCTCGGCCCGCTACCCGCAGTTGCGCTGCACCGTGCTGCTGCTGGACCGCGTGGTGAACCTGCTGGAGGAAGGCATCGACGTCGGCATCCGCATCGGCCGGCTGGAAGATTCGTCGCTGGTCGCCCAGCCGCTGGGCTCGATCCGCCGCGTGGTCGTGGCCAGCCCGGCCTTCCTGAAGAAGCACGGCACGCCCAGGCACCCGCGCGACCTGCTGCGCTTTGCCTGCGTGAAGAACGTGGTGGCGGCCGACTGGGCGGGCTTCCAGGAGAACGGCCGCGCGCTGCGCGTGCCCGTGCGCGGCGCGCTCGAGTTCAACCACGTCTTTCCCGCGGTGCAGGCAGTCGCCGACGGGGCCGGCATCGGCATGTTCTTCTCGTACCAGGTGGATGCGCTGGTGGCGGCCGGCAAGCTTCGCATCTTGCTGGCAAAGTTCGAGCAGCCGCCGCGGCCGATCAACATCGTCTATCCGCATGCCCGGCTGCTGCCAGCGCGCACCCGTGCGTTCATCGACTTCGTGCGCCAGGAGATCACGGCTTTCCGCGACTGACGCCTTTCGACGGAGGTTTCCCACCATGGCCACGACACCGGAATTCGACCTGTTCGTCATCGGCGGCGGCAGCGGCGGCGTGCGCGCCGCCCGCATGGCTGCGCAGCGAGGTGCCCGCGTGGCGCTGGCGGAGGCGGCCGCCTTGGGCGGCACCTGCGTCAATGTCGGCTGCATCCCGAAGAAGCTGTACGCGTACGCGTCGCACTACGCGGCCGATTTCGAGGACGCCGCGGGCTTCGGCTGGGACGTGGGCGAGCCGCGGCTGGACTGGGCGCGGCTCAAAGCCAACCGCGCGAAGGAGATCGCGCGCCTGAACGGCGTCTACGGCCAGCTGCTGACCAGTGCCGGCGTGCAGGTGCTGCGCGGCTGGGCCGAACTGCTGGACGGCCACACCGTGCGCATCCGCACCACCACCGGCGTGCAGACGCACACGGCGAAGAACATCCTCATCGCCACCGGCGGCACGCCTTCGCACCCGCCCATCCCGGGCTCGGAACTGGGTGTCACGTCCGACAGCATGTTCGACCTGGAGCCGTTCCCGAAGCGGCTGGTGGTCGTGGGCGGCGGCTACATCGCCTGCGAGTTCGCCTCCATCTTCCGCGGCCTGGGCGCGAAGGTGTCGCTGCTGTACCGCGGCGAGCAGATCCTGCGCGGCTTCGACGACGAGGTGCGGCACTTCATCGCCGGCGAGCTGGTCAAGCGCGGCATTGACCTGCGCCTGGGCACCGAGGTGGAATCGCTGGAACGCGAAGGCGGCACGGTGCGCGCGACGCTGGAGGACGGCAGCACGCTCGATGCGAATACGGTGCTGTTCGCCACCGGGCGCGTGCCCAACGTCAACGGCCTGGGCCTGGAAGCGGCCGGCGTGAAGCAGGGCCGGCTGGGCGCGGTGGAAGTCGATGCCCACCATCGCACTTCGCTGCACTCGGTCCATGCGGTGGGCGACGTCACCGCGCGGCTGCAGCTCACGCCCGTGGCGCTGGCCGAGGCCATGGCCGTGGTCGATCGCCTGTTCGGTGAAGGCCACCGGCGCATGGACTACGAGCTCGTGCCCACCGCGGTGTTCACGCAGCCGTCGATCGGCACCGTGGGCCTGACCGAAGCGCAGGCGCGCGAGAAGTTCGCCCGCGTCCACGTGTTCCGCAGCGAATTCAAGGCGCTGCGCCACACGCTGAGCGGCAGCGGCGAGCGCTGCCTGATGAAGCTGGTGGTCGATGCGGCCAGCGACCGCGTGGTGGGCCTGCACATGGTCGGGCCCGAAGCCGGCGAGATCGTGCAGGGGTTCGCGGTGGCGATGAAGGCCGGCGCGACCAAGGCGGTGTTCGACGCCACCATCGGCATCCACCCCACGGTGGCCGAGGAGTTCGTCACCATGCGCGAAGCCGTGCGCTGAAGGTGCGCAAGGAAAAACGCCGCGCGGCGTTGCCGGGCGGCGTTTCCAGGTGAAAACCGGCGATCAGTTGTACGAGCGGCCGTAACTGCGCGTCAGCGCCGCGGGCCTGGAAGATTCTTCTTCCGGCGGCAGGTAGATCGTGGTGCGGTCGATCTTCGAGTCGTAGGCAGCCAATTCGGCGCTGGCGCTGCGGATCACCGCGCGATCCAGCGGGTGGCATTGGCGCTGGCTCAGTTTCGAGAGCTGCTCGGACTTTTCCACCGTCTCGCGGACGGCCTGCGGATCCATCATCAGGGCGAAGGGATTCGCGGCGAACGCTGCAGTCGACATTGGCGCACTCCTGTATCGGGGTTGTTCTGGGGTGGAAGTGACTGTCGCCGCTGGGCCTGATTTGTAACGTCAGGTTCGTTCGTTACAGCTTGTAGGACGCTGTCGCACCACCGCGCGGGCGCGAGCCGCACGCGCGTGCCGCTGCACAATCACCGTCATGCCCTACATGCCGCCGTTCATCGCGCCCACCCGCCACACCGAGCCCGAAAGCGCGCTCGCGCAGGTGCGACAGATCTACGCGCAGGGCGTGAACCACCTTCGCGATGCCATGCAGCGCTTCGTCGCCGGCGAGACCTTGCCGGGCCACGTGCGGGCCTGCTACCCCTTCGTCCGCATCCACACCGAGACCGCAGTCCCGCAGGAAGTGCTGGAGAACCTGGGCCTCAGCTACGGCTTCGTGTCCGGCGCGGGCCGCTTCGAAACGACGCTGACCCGCCCCGACCTTTACGGCAACTATTACCTGGAGCAGTTCCGCCTGCTGCGGCAAAGCCATGGCGTGGAACTGGAAGTGGGCACCTCCACTCAGCCCATCCCCGTGCACTTCTCGTTCGCGGAGAACGACCACATCGAAGGCACGCTGACGCCGGAGCGGCGCGCCATGCTGCGCGACCAGTTCGACCTGCCCGACCTGGGCAGCATGGACGACGGCATCGCCAACGGCACCTGGCGCGCGCAACCGGGCGAGCCGCAGCCGCTGTCGCTGTTCACCGCGGCGCGCGTGGACTACTCGCTGCACCGCCTGCGCCACTACACGGGCACGGCGCCGGACTGGTTCCAGAACTTCGTCCTGTTCACCAACTACCAGTTCTACATCGACGAATTCGTGCGCCTCGGCCACGAGGAGATGGCGAAGGCCGACAGCGACTACAGCGCCTTCGTGGAACCGGGCAACGTGGTCACGCGCCGCGCGGGCCTGGGCTCGGGCGCGCCGGGTACGCCGCCGGAAGACCTGTGGGGCCACGCGCCGCCGCGCCTGCCGCAGATGCCGGCCTACCACCTCATGCGCCCCAACCACACGGGCATCACCATGGTGAACATCGGCGTGGGCCCGGCCAACGCCAAGACCATCACCGACCACATCGCGGTGCTCAGGCCGCACGCGTGGCTGATGCTCGGGCACTGCGCGGGCCTGCGCAGCAGCCAGCAACTGGGCGACTACGTGCTGGCCCACGCGTACGTGCGCGAGGACCATGTGCTGGACGAGGAACTGCCGGTGTGGGTGCCCATCCCCGCGCTGGCCGAAATCCAGCTGGCGCTGGAAAAGGCGGTGGCCGACGTCACGCGGTGCGAAGGCGCGGCCCTGAAACGCATCATGCGCACCGGTACCGTCGCCAGCACGGACAACCGCAACTGGGAGCTGCTGCCCGGCAACGAGCCGCAGCGCCGCTTCAGCCAGTCGCGCGCGGTGGCGCTGGACATGGAAAGCGCCACCATCGCGGCCAACGGGTTCCGCTTCCGGGTGCCCTACGGCACGCTGCTGTGCGTGAGCGACAAGCCGCTGCACGGCGAGATCAAGCTGCCCGGCATGGCCAACCAGTTCTACCGCGAGCGGGTCGACCAGCACCTGCGCATCGGCATGCGCGCCATCGAGATCCTGCGCGCGGGCGGCAGCCAGCGCCTGCACAGCCGCAAGCTGCGCGCTTTCGACGAAGTGGCTTTCCAGTAGCGCGGTTGGCGCGTCAGAGCGGGCTGGCCGCGCCCGCGATCATGCCCATGGGTTCGCCCAGGCGCACGGCCTTGGCGGGCGCCCAGTCGGCGCTGAAGGTGACGATGTCCTTGGGGAACAGCATGACGATGGTGGAGCCGAGCAGGAAGCGGCCCATCTCCTGCCCTTTCTTCAGCACGATGTCCCGGCCGGCGTAGTCCCAGCGCCGGACGTCGCCGGTGCGCGGCGGGTTCACCACGCCGTGCCACACGGTGGCCATGCTGCCGACGATGGTGGCGCCCACCAGCACGTTCACGAACGGGCCGAACTCGGTGTCGAACACGCACACCACGCGCTCGTTGCGCGCGAACAGGCCCGGCACGTGGCGCGCGGTCAGCGGGTTGACCGAGAACAGGTCGCCCGGCACGTAGGTCATGGACACCAGCCGCCCGTCGCAGGGCATGTGGATGCGGTGGTAGTCCTTGGGCGACAGGTACAGCGTGGCGAAGTGGCCGTGGTCGAAGCGGCGCGCCAGCTGCCCGTCGCCGGCCAGCAGCGCGGTCGTCGAATAGCTGTGTCCCTTGGCCTGGAAGATCTGGTCCTGCTCGATCGGTCCGAACTGGCTGATGGCCGCGTCCACCGGGCACACCAGCGGCGCGTCGGCGATCGGGCGCGCGCCCGGCTTCAACGGCCGGGTGAAGAACTCGTTGAAGGTGGGGTACGACTCGATGCGCGGGTCGGCCGCCTCCGCCATGTTCACCCCGTAGTGCGCGACGAACTTGCGCACGATGGCATGGGTGAACGAGCCGCCGCGCAGGGATGCCAGGCGGCCCATCAGGACGGTGAGCAGTTTCTTGGGCAGCAGGTACTGCGTCTGGATGGCGAGGGGAGGGAACAAGGGGAAGTGCGGCGTGAGAGTCGGCAAAAATTTTAAGCGGGGCGGGCACCCCCGGGGTGCGACACAATGTGCCGCCCATGGCCCACGCTCACCAGGCCCCCCTTTTCGAAGCCCACCAGCTGCGCAAGCGCTACGGCGGCAGCGCCGTCGTGGATGGGCTTTCGTTCCACATCGCGCCGGGCGAGTGCCTGGGCGTGATCGGCCCCAACGGCGCGGGCAAGACCACCACCATCCGCATGTGCCTGGGCCTGACGGCGCCGGACGAAGGCACGATCCGCGCGCTGGGCCTGTCCATGCCGCGCGATGCGCTGGCGGTGAAAGCGCAGGTCGGCGTGGTCAGCCAGTTCGACACGCTGGACCCGGACTTCAGCTGCGCCGAGAACCTGCTGGTGTACGGCCGCTATTTCGGCCTGAAGCGGCCGGTGATCGAAGAGCGCATCCCGCGCCTGCTGGAATTCGCCGCCCTCACCCACAAGGCCGACGCGCGGCCGGTGGAGCTGTCCGGCGGCATGCGCCGGCGCCTGTCGCTGGCGCGGGCGCTGGTGAACGATCCGCGCCTTTTGATGCTGGACGAGCCCACCACCGGCCTGGACCCGCAGGCGCGCCACCTGATGTGGGAACGCCTGCAGCTGCTGCTGCAGCAAGGCAAGTCCATCCTGCTGACCACGCACTTCATGGACGAAGCCGAGCGCCTGTGCTCGCGCCTGCTGGTGCTGGATCACGGCCGCAAGATCGCCGAAGGCACGCCGCGCGAGCTGATCGCGCAGCACCTGGAACCCGACGTCGTCGAGGCGTACGGCAACGGCGCGCTGGCGCTGGCGGAATCGGCGCAATTGCGTTCCATGGCCGCGCGCGTGGAAGTCAGCGGCGAGACCGTCTTCTTCTACACGCAAGACGCACGGCCGCTGCTGCAGGCGCTGTCGCACGAGACGCGCCTGCGCACCCTGCACCGCCCGGCCAATCTGGAGGACCTGTTCCTCAAGCTCACCGGCCGCCAGATCCGGGAGGAAGGCTGACATGCCGCCGCGCCTTTACGCCTTTCCCGACCTGTCGCCGCGCTGGTGGCCGGTGTTCCTGCGCAACCTGCTGGTGTGGCGCAAGCTGGCGCTGCCCAGCCTCATAGGCAACATCGCCGAACCGCTGATGTGGCTGCTGGCCTTCGGCTACGGCATGGGCGCGCTGGTGGGCAGCGTGCAGTTGCACGGGCAGCCGGTGCGCTACATCGTCTTCCTGGCCAGCGGGTCCATCTGCATGAGCGCGATGAACGCGGCTTCGTTCGAGGCGCTGTACTCCGCGTTCTCGCGCATGCACGTGCAGAAGACCTGGGACGGCATCATGAACGCGCCGGTGAACCTGGACAACGTGGTGCTGGCCGAGATGCTGTGGGCCGCCTTCAAGTCGATCTTCACCGTCACCGCCATCCTGCTGGTGATGCTGGCGCTGGGCGTGAGCCACAGCCCCAAGCTGCTGGCCGCCTGGCCCATCCTGCTGGGTGCGGGCGTCACGTTCTCTTGCATCGCGCTCATCTTCAACGCGCTGGCCAAGGGCTACGATTTCTTCACCTACTACTTCACGCTGTTCCTCACGCCCATGATGTTCCTCTCCGGCGTGTTCTTCCCGCGCGAGCAGCTGCCCGAGCCGCTGCGCATCGCTTCCGACTGGCTGCCGTTGACCAACGCGGTGGAACTGGTGCGGCCGCTCTTCATCGACCAGTGGCCGGCGCAGCCGCTGCGCCACGCGCTGGTGCTGGCGGCGTACACGGTGGTGGCTTTCTGGTCGGCGCTGGTGCTCACGCGCCGCCGCTTCGCGCGCTGACATGGCCGCGTCCGTCCAGCTGCCCCCCGACCTGCTGGCCATGATGGCCAATGGCATGTCGGCCATCGTCGGCTCGCACGACGCGTCGCTGCGTCCCAGCATCATGCGCGCCATGGGCAGCGACGTGTCGCCGGACGGCAGCCGCGTCACCGTGTTCCTGGCACGCAGCCAGTCGCGCCAGCTGCTGCAGGACATCGCCAGCACCGGGCACCTCTCGGTGGTGTTCAGCGCGCCCGTCTCGCACCGCACCGTGCAGCTGAAGGCGCGTTCCGCCACGCAGCGCGCCGCGGCGGAAGAAGACCGTCCCGTGCTCGCGCGCTACCTGGCGGCGATGGAGCTCGAACTCGAAGGCGCCGGCTACCCGCGCATGCTGGCGGGGGTGATGCTGGCCTGCCGGCTGGAAGACCTGGTGGCCGTCTCTTTCACGCCGGAACAGGCCTTCGACCAGACACCGGGGCCACGCGCCGGCTCCGCGCTCGGAGGTTCGCGATGAGCGCGCCGCGCCTGTCCGACCTCCGCGCCTGCCTGGATGGCGTGATCCCGGCCATGCTGTGCACCTGCGACCTGGCGGGCGTGCCGAACGTGGCCTACATCTCGCAGGTGTTCTACGTCGACGAGCGCCACGTGGCGCTGTCGTTCCAGTTCTTCAACAAGACCCGCCAGAACATCCTGGCCCATCCGCGCGCCACCGTGCTGCTGCTGGATCCGCGCACGGTCGAGTACTGGCGCTTGCACATCCGCTACCTGCGCACCGAGTCCGAGGGGCCGGTGTTCGAGAGCATGAAGGCGCAGCTCGCGGGCATTGCCTCGCATGCCGGCCTGGCCGACGTGTTTCGCCTGCGCGGCTCGGACATCTACGAAGTCGAGGCCATCGAGCCCGTGCCGGGCGAGCCGCTGCCCCCGCCGCCGGAACGCGCGGGCTGGCTGCCCGCGCTGCGGGCTTGCGGCGAGAGGCTGTCGCGATGTGCCTCGCTGGACGACGCGCTGGAAGCGCTGCTTGCCACCCTCACCGGACCGCTGGACATCGCGCACGCGATGGTGCTGATGCTCGACGAGCAATCGCAATGCCTGTACACCGTCGCCAGCCGTGGCTACGCCACGTCGGGCGTGGGCTCGGAGATCCGCATGGGCCAGGGCGTCATCGGTGTCGCCGCGCGCGAGCGCACGCCGGTGCGCATCTCGCACATGACCAACGCGGCGCACTACAGCCAGGCCATGCGCAGCAGCTTCGAGCAGGACGCGCACGATGTCGAGCCGGCCACCGAGATTCCCTACCCCGGCCTGCCGCAGCCGCACAGCCAGCTGGCCGTGCCGGTGCAGGCGGCAGGGCGGCTGCTGGGCGTGGTGTTCGCGGAGAGCCCGCACGACCTGCGCTTCAGCCACCGGGACGAAGACGCGCTGGTGGTTCTGGCGGGGCACCTGGGCGCCATCATGGGCCTGCTGCAATCCGTCGGCGAGGCCGCCGAAGCGGAAGTGGCCGCCCCGGCGCAACCCCGGCCGTCGCGCGGCGAGGCGCTGCGGGTGAAGCGCTTCGCGGCCAACGAAAGCATCTTCCTGGGCGAGGACTACCTGATCAAGGGCGTGGCGGGCGCCATCCTGTGGAAGCTGGTGCGCGACCACGTGGCCGAAGGCCGCACCGAGTTCACCAACCGCGAACTGCGCCTCGATCCCTCGTTGGGCCTGCCCGACGTGACGGACAACCTGGAAGCGCGCCTGCTGCTGCTGCAGCGCCGGCTGCAGGAACACGGCCCGCACGTGCGCATCGAGAAGACGGGCCGCGGCCGCTTCCGCCTGGTGGTGGCGCGGCCGCTGCAGCTGGTGGAGGCTTAGGCTTCCACCAGGCCCGGCACCGCCGGCCGGCCCAGGCCGTTGCACAGCTGGTGCCATTCGCGGTCATCCAGGTGCGGGCGCACCACGTCCAGCACGGCTTCGAAGGCCGGCGGCGGCGCCTTGGCCCGCATGTCGCCCAGCAGACCCAGGCGCTCCGCCGGGTTCAGGAAAGGCACCAGCCAGCGCGCGAAGCCCATCATCTTTTCAGGCGGGATGGATGCCACCAGCGCGTCGTGGATGGCGGCCAGCTCGGCGTCGGTGTAGTGGGCCCACAGCACGGCGTTGTGCGCCGTTTCCTCGACGTGCATGTGGCGGAAGTTGTCGGCGACGAAGAGCGCCAGTTCCCGGTACACCATCTGCGCCGCGGCCGGCCGCAGTTCGGGCCGCGCCATCTTCAGCGCCAGCGTGCAAGCGCGCAGGGCGTCGATGTGGCGGACGTGCTGTTCGTGCTCGTGCGCGATGGCGTCGGCGGCGCCGGGCGCGCGCGCCTCGATCGCGCGGTGGATGTGCACGTTCTCGTGCGCCAGGTGGCCTTCGCAAAGGTCCATCAGGTCCAGCACGCGCTGCGTGGCGGCGGCCAGCGCGGCCGTGTCGTCCAGGTCGGCGCGGCCCAACGCGAGCAGCGCGTCGGCCATGCAGGCACGCATCGCCTTGTGGATGCCGCTGTACATGTCCAGGCGGTTCGGGACGGCGGCGAGCCGTTGCAGTTCGAGGGCGTCGATCTTCATGGGGCAGGTTCCTTGGGTGAAGCATGGGCGCGGTCATTCCGCGCTGGGTTCGCACTGTAGGAACGCGCTGCCGAGCCCGCTCTGAAGATTTCCTTAAGCGCTTCCTAAGCAAACCTTAAGCAGCGCCACCCGTGACCTGCGGCACGGAACTGCTTCACGGCCGAGGCAGGAAAAAGCTGCCGGGCAGATCAATTGCACGCAATTGAATTTGGTGCTACAGTTTCGCCCATGGTGACGAAGACGGCGATCGCGAAGGACCAGGCCTTGCGCCTGGACAACCAGCTTTGCTTCGCGTTGTATTCCGCCTCCCTCTCCATCACCAAGCTCTACAAGCCGGTGCTGGACGAGCTGGGCCTGACCTACCCGCAGTACATCGCCATGCTGGCGCTGTGGGAGGAAGACGGCCTGTCGGTGTCCGAGCTCGGCGCGCGCCTGCGCCTGGACTCGGGCACACTCACCCCGCTGCTCAAGCGCCTGGAAGCCGCCGGGCTGGTGGCGCGCCAGCGCGCCGAGCACGACGAACGCCGCGTCCACGTCACCCTCACTGCCGCGGGCCGCCGCCTGCGCGCCAAGGCCGAGAAGGTGCCCGGCTGCCTGCTCGAAGCCAGCCGCTGCACCCTCGGCGAACTGGTCCAGCTCACCCAGCAGGTGCAGTCGCTGCGCGACCGCATCGCTGCCTGATCCCTCCCCCCGTCAACCCACCGAAAGGAAGAGAACCATGAACAAGCTCGACAAGGTGCTGTACACCGCCAAGGCCCACACCACCGGCGGCCGCGAAGGCCAGTCCCGCACGGACGACGGCCGCCTGGACATCAAGCTCACCTCGCCCGGCGGCGCCGGCCAGGGCACCAACCCCGAGCAGCTGTTCGCGGCCGGCTACTCGGCCTGCTTCATCGGCGCGATGAAGGCCGTGGCCGCCAAGCAGAAGATCACGCTGCCGGCCGACCTGGCCATCAACGCGGAAGTGGACCTGGGCCCCGTCGGCCAGGCCTACGGCATTGCCGCCCGCCTGAACGTCAGCCTGCCCGGCATGGACCAGGCCGCCGCGCGCCAGCTCGTGGATGCAGCGCACCAGGTCTGCCCGTACTCGAACGCGACCCGCAACAACATCGACGTCCAGATCAACCTGGTCTGATGACCGTTCGATGACGACGAAGGGCCGGAGCGATCCGGCCTTTTGCCTTTTGGGGCCGCGTCACGCAGGTTCTTGCGGCGCCCCGACGAATCCCGTACGGTCGCCGCATGACGACCACATTGCTCATCCGCAAGGACCGGCTGCAGGACACCCGCTGGCGCACCGAAGACGACCGGCCGCTGGCGAACGGGCAGGTGCGCGTCGCGCCGGACCTGCTGGCGCTGACCGCGAACAACATCACCTACGCGGCTTTCGGCGACTCGATGGACTACTGGAAGTTCTTCCCGTCGAACGAGGAAGGCTGGGGCGTGCTGCCGGTCTGGGGCTTCGGCCACGTGGTGCAGTCGCTGCACCCGGGCGTGGCGGTGGGCGAGCGGCTGTACGGCTACTGGCCGCTGGCCGATGGCGCGGTGCTGCAGCCGGACCGCCTGGATGCCACCGGCTTGCGCGACGCGGCGCCGCACCGCGAGGCGCTGCACCCGGTCTACAACCGGTACGTGCGCACCGGCGCCGACCCGCTCTATCGCGGCAGCGACGAGCCCTTCCAGGTGCTGCTGCGCCCGCTGTTCACCACCTCCTGGCTGATCGACGACTTCCTCGCCGACCAGGACTTCTTCGGCGTGCGGCGCGTGCTGCTGTCCAGCGCGTCCAGCAAGACCGCGTGGGCGACGGCGCAGTTGCTCGCGAAGCGCCCGGGGCTCGATGTCGTGGGATTCACGTCGCCGGCCAACAAGGCTTATTGCGAACGCCTGGGCTGCTACACGCGCGTGCTGGCCTACGGGCAACTCGGCGAAGTCGCCGCGGACGAACCCTGCGTGTACGTCGACTTCGCCGGCAACGCCGACTTCCGCAAGGCCGTGCACGAACGCTTCCGCGACCAGCTGAAGTACAGCTGCGCCGTCGGCGGCACGCACGTTCAGCACCTGGGCGGCGGCGCCGGCCTGCCGGGTCCGCGCCCGGCGCTGTTCTTCGCGCCCGCGCAGCTCAAGAAGCGCACCGCAGACTGGGGCGCCGAAGGCCTGCAGCAGCGGCTGGTGAACAGCTGGCGTGCTTTCGCGGCACAGCAGGATCGCGAGCCCTGGCTGCAGGTGCGATCGCACCGTGGCCGCGACGACGTCCAGGCCGCGTACACGCAGTTGCTCGCCGGCCGCGTCGATCCTTCCGAAGGGCACGTGCTCACGCTGCGCTGAGTTCGGCGCCGGCCGCAGCGGGGACAATGCGGCCATGAGTTCGCATCCCTATGAAGCACTGCAGCCCGACACGGTGATGGACGCGCTGGCGCTCGTCGGCCTGCATGGCGACGGCCGGCTGATGGCGCTGAGTTCGTACGAGAACCGCGTCTACCAGGCCGGGCTGGAAGAGCCGGTGCAGGGCCACTCGCAAGTCGTCGCCAAGTTCTACCGGCCCAACCGCTGGCCGGATGCGGCGATCCGGGAAGAGCACGCTTTCGCGCTGGAGCTCGCCGAAGCCGAAGTGCCGGCCGTCGCACCGCTCATGATCGACGGCCGCACGCTGCACCACCACGCCGGTTTCGCTTTCAGCGTCAGCCCGCGCCGCGGCGGCCGCGCGCCGGAACTGGACGACGAGGACGTGCTGGAGTGGATCGGCCGCTTCCTCGCGCGCATCCACACCGTGGGCGCGGCCAAGCCGTTTCGCGAGCGCCCCACGCTGGACCTGCGCAGCTTCGGCCGCGAATCGCGCGACTGGCTGCTGTCGCACGAGCGCATCCCCCTGGACGTGCAGGCGCTGTGGCGCGACACCTGCGACGCCGCGCTCGACGCCGTCGCGCAAGCCACCGGCAGCAGCGACGGCGGCTGGGGCGCGCAGTTCCGCCTGCTGCGCACGCACGGCGACTGCCACCCGGGAAACATCCTGTGGACGCCCGATGCGGGCCCGCACTTCGTCGACCTCGACGACGCGCGCACCGCGCCCGCCGTGCAGGACCTGTGGATGCTGCTCTCGGGCGATCGCGCGCAGCGCCAGCGGCAACTGGGCGCGCTGCTGGATGGCTATGAGCAGGTGCGCGAGTTCGACCGCCGCGAGCTCGCGCTGATCGAGCCGCTGCGCACGCTGCGCCTCATTCACTACAGCGCTTGGCTGGCGCGGCGCTGGGACGATCCCGCATTCCCGGTGGCGTTCCCGTGGTTCGGCGGCAGCGACTACTGGAAGGAGCAGGCGCACCTGCTGGAAGAGCAGCTCGAGCAGATGGCCGAGCCGCCGCTGGTCGCCTAAGCCAGCACCCGCCAGAGCCGCTCGGCGCGGCCCAGCGGGCCACCGGCTTCTTCCGCGTGCCTTTGCAGCGTCGCGCCGAAATCGTCGGTGAAGCGGAAGATCACGCGCAGCTGCGATTCGTAAGAGGCCACCGCCGCGAGCTTGGCCTCCATGTCCCGTTGCCCGATCGGTTGCGGCACGCAAGGGCCCACCTCGCCTTCGATCTGCCGAAGCCGCAGCGGCAAACCTTCCGGGGTGTGGATGCCATAGGGAAGGTCTTCGTAGGCCCACACCTCCACGCCCCGCCGGGCGGCCATGCGCCCCGTCTCGAACACCAGCTGGTGGTCCACGTGGCTGCCGACGCCCAGCGGCACGAACCACTGGCCGCCGTCCTGCCACTCGGGCAGGTTCAGCAGCTCTTCGACCAGGTGCGCGGCCAGCGCCGGTTCGTCCGGATGCAGCGGGCCGTAAAGCGATTCGTCCGACGTGTAGCGATCACCGCGGTAGATGGCATCGGGCAGCCCGAGCCAGCGCAGGTTGCAGCCCAGCGCGCGCGCGGACTCTTCGTCCTCCGCGCGCCGCGTTGCCTGCACCGCGTCGGGATCGTCCAGCCGCCAGCGCGAATGCTTCCAGGCCGCGAACTCGCCCACCATGGAGTGCACCAGCTCGCTCGCGAACACCGTCACGATGGTCGGCGACATGCCGGCGGCCGCCCAGGCCGCGGCGGTGCCGCCGCAGGACAGGGCGACGTCGTCGTAGTGGGGCTGCAGGAAGAAGGCCGGACGAGGATGGGGCATGCGCCGCCGATTCTCGCGCGGCGCGGGGATCAGGGGGATTTCTCGCCGGAAGCCGGCGGAGCGAGGTGCTGCTTGGGGTCGTAGATCACCGTGCCGGTGCCCACGCCTACACCGGCCGTGGCGCCGGTATTGCCGATGGGCACGCCGGCACCAACGCCCGCGCCGGTGTAGACCTGTCCGCTCTGGTTGACGCCTACGCCGACGCCGACCGGTCCCACGCCCGTGCTCACGCCGACGTTCAGCCCGCCCGTGCCGCCGCCGACACCCAGCGTGATGCCGCTGTTGCCGATGGGCACGCCGATCCCGGCGCCCACGCCCGCCGAGCCGCACGCGGCCAGCGCGCCGCACAGCAGCGCGACGGGAACGAGCAGGATCAGTCTCATGCGGCCCATTCTGGACCGCGCCCCGGGGCACGTGGCCCCGCTGTGA
Organism: Ramlibacter humi; assembly: GCF_004681975.1. Taxonomy (GTDB): domain Bacteria; phylum Pseudomonadota; class Gammaproteobacteria; order Burkholderiales; family Burkholderiaceae_C; genus Ramlibacter; species Ramlibacter humi. The sequence continues at coordinate 131,656 of NZ_SMLK01000002.1, read as the reverse complement.
CGAGGTGCTTCAGCGCACCGGGTTCTCGAGCGTGCCGATGCCGTCGATCTCGACCTTCACCACGTCGCCGGGCTGCAGGTACTTCGGCGGCTTGAAGCCGATGCCCACGCCGACCGGCGTGCCGGTGGCGATGACGTCGCCGGGGTACAGCGTGATGCCGGCCGACAGCGTCTCGATCAGCGTCGGGATGTCGAAGATGAGGTCAGTGGTCTGCGCGTCCTGGCGCAGCTCATCGTTCACCCAGCAGCGCACGCGCGTCTTCGTGGCGTCGCACTCGTCGGCGCTCACCAGCCACGGGCCCATGGGGCAGAAGGTGTCGAACGACTTGCCCATGTCCCACTGCTGGTGGCGGCTCTGCCAATCGCGCGAGGTGACGTCGTTGACGATGGTGTAGCCCCACACGTGGTGCATGGCGGCGGCCTTGCGGATGCCCTTGCCGCCCTTGCCGATGATCACCGCCAGTTCCGCCTCGTAGTCGATGGCGGTGGACACCGCGCGCGGGATGACGATGGCTTCGCCCTGCGCGATGACGCACTCGGGCACCTTGGTGAAGATGATCGGGTGCGCGGGCACGTCGCCGCCCGACTTGGCGCTGCTGTCGAAGCCGCTGCCGGCGAATTCCTTCGCGTGCGCGTGGTAGTTCTTGCCGACGCAGAAGATGTTGCGGCGCGGGCGCGGCAGCGGCGCCAGCAGCTGCACCGCGTCGATGGCCAGCGGCGCGCCGGTGGGCGGCAGCGCCTTGCCGGCGACCAGCATCTCGATCACCGGCTGCGCGCCGCGCGCCAGGTCGGCTGGCGGAAGGTCCAGCGGCAGCACGCTCTGCAGGTCGGACGCGACGATGCCCACGCCGGGGCGTCCACGGTCGAGGTAAGCGGCGATCTTCATCGGGAAAACTCTCTCCGGTTCGGGGGCGGCAATGTAGCATGCTAACTCGACAAGGAGCTCATTCATGCAACGTCGCAACGCCCTGGCGGCCGTCGCGCTCATCGCCGCGTCCGCGGCCGCCTTCGCGCAGGCCCCCTACCCCAGCAAGCCCATCACCATGGTCGTGCCGTTCCCGCCGGGCGGCCTGGCCGACATCGTCGCGCGTCCGGTGGCCGAAGCCATGTCGCGCGACCTCGGCCAGCCGGTCGTCATCGACAACAAGGGCGGCGCGGGCGGCGGCATCGGCATGGGCCAGGTGGCAAAAGCCGCGCCCGACGGCTACACCATCGTGATGGCGCTGGCTTCGTACAGCGTGCTGCCGGAAGCGGACACCCTCCTCGGCCGCTCGCCGATGTACAGCTACCAGGCGCTGCGGCCCATCGCCCGCTTCACGGCCGACCCCACGGTGCTGGCCGTGCGCGCCGACGCGCCTTGGAAGACGGTGAAGGACTTCGTCGAGGACGCGAAGAAGCGGCCCGACGCCATCACCTACGGCTCTTCGGGCAACTACGGCACCATGCACGTGCCGATGGAGATCCTGGCGCAGACCGCGGGCATCAAGCTCAGGCACGTGCCGTACACGGGCGCCGGGCCCGCCGTCGTCGCGCTGCTCGGCGGCCAGATCGACGCGGTGTCGTCCGGTCCCGCCACGGTGCTGCAGCACGTGAAGGCCGGCAAGCTGCGCGTGCTGGGCCACTGGGGCAACGGCAAGCTGGAATCGATGCCCGACGCGCCTTCACTGAAGGAAGCGGGCTACAACGCCGAGTACGCGCAGTGGTCCGGCCTGTTCATTCCCGCCGGCGTGCCCGAGCCCATCGCGCAGCGCCTGCGCGCCGCGGCGCGGGCGGCGGCCAACGACCAGAAGGTGCGCGACGTCATCGCCAATGCGGGCAGCCCCGTGCTGTACCAGGACACGCCGGACTTCGAGAAGTACGTGCAGGCCGACGTGAAGCGCATGACCGAGGTGGTGCGCAAGATCGGCAAGGTCGAGTAAGCCTCGCCACGCCGAAGGAGACGCCATGCTGTTGCCGAAGTTGTCTCGCAGGTTCATCGCCGCCGCGGCCGTGTCGATGCTGGCCCTTCCTGCGCTCGCGCAGCAGGCCGCCTCGCCCGCGGCGGGCCAAGCCTGGCCCACAAAGCCGGTGAAGGTCATCGTGCCGTACGCGGCGGGCGGTCCGGCCGACGTCTACGCGCGCTTCCTCGCGCAACGTCTGGGCGACCAACTGGGCCAGCCCTTCGTCGTCGACAACCGCACCGGCGCGGGCGCGGTCATCGGAACCGACGCGGCGGCCAAGTCGCCGGCCGACGGCTACACGCTGCTGGTGATGTCGAACACGCACACCGTCAACGAGACGCTGGTGCCCAACAAGCCGTACAACCTGATGCGCGACTTCGCGCCAGTCGCGCCCATCAACTCTTCCGACCTGCTGCTGGTGGCGCACCCTTCACTGGGCGTGGCCACCGTGCAGCAGCTGGTCAAGCTGGCGAAAGAGAAGCCGGGCAAGCTGAACTACGCCTCCTCCGGCACCGGCACGCCGTACCACATGGCCGGCGAGCTGTTCAAGGCGATGTCGGGCACCAGCATCGTCCACGTGCCATACAAGGGCAGTTCCGCCGCGCGCACCGACGTCATCGGCGGCCAGGTCGACCTGATGTTCGACGCCGTCACCACCATGGCCGAGCACGCGAAGTCCGGCAAGGTGAAGGCCATCGCGACGACAGGCAAGAAGCGCTCGGCGGTGCTGCCCGACGTGCCCACCGTCGACGAGTCGGGCGTGCCCGGCTACGAAGCCACCATCTGGCTGGGCGTGCTGGCGCCCAAGGGCACGCCCGCGGCCATCGTCACGAAGCTCAACGAAGCCATCACGAAGATCGTCAGCGCACCCGACGTGCAGAAGGCCTGGGAACAGCAAGGCGCGGTGCCGATGACGATGACGCCCGCGCAGTTCGAGAAGTACATGCAGGACGACATCGCCAAGTGGGCCAAGGTGATCCAGTCCGCGAACATCAAGGCCGACTGATGACGCAGGTGCAGATTCTCAGCGGCGGCGCCGCGCAGGGATTGGTGAAGGCGCTGGAACCGCAATTGGCCGCGCGCGGCCTCTCGGTGGGCGGCACCTTCGGCGCGGTGGGCGCCATGCGCGACAAGCTGCTCGCGGGCGAGCCGTGCGACCTGGTCGTGCTGACGGAAGCGCTGATCCGCGAACTGCAGCAGCAGGGCCATGCGCGGCCCGGCAGCGAACGTCCGCTGGGGCGCGTGCGCACCGGCATCGCGGTGAAGACGGGCGATGCGTTGCCGCGCGTCGATGACGAGGCTTCGCTGAAAGCGACGCTGGAAGGCGCGAAGGCGATCTACTTCCCCGATCCCGAGAAGGCCACTGCGGGCATCCACTTCATGAAGGTGCTGCGCACGCTGGGGCTGGACGGCCAGCTGAAGGACCGCCTGCGCGCCTTCCCCAACGGCGCCACCGCGATGCGCGCGATGGCGGAATCGGGCGAACCCGGCTCGGTCGGTTGCACCCAGGTGACCGAGATCCTCTACACCGCCGGCGTGCAGCTGGTGGGCAACCTGCCCAAGGCATTCGAGCTGGCGACGGTGTACACCGCTGCCGTGGCGACGACATCCGCGGCGTCGGAAGCCGCCGCGGAAGTGGCGACGCTGCTCGCTTCGGCCGAAGCCGCGGAACTGCGTCAAGCGGGCGGGTTCGACCCGCTTTGATGGCGTCACTCCCGCGAAGGCGGGAATCCATGGCTTGCGCATTGGAAGCGCCATCGGAAGCCATGGGTCCCCGCCTCCGCGGGGACGACGGTCAGGCCAGCAGCGCGTTCACGCGCTTCACGTAAGCCGCCGGGTCTTCCGGCAGGCCGCCTTCGGCCAGCACTGCCTGGTCGAACAGGATCTGCGCCAGGTCGTGGAAGTGCACCGACCCGTCCAGCTTTTTCACCAGCGCGTGCTCGGGGTTCACCTCCAGCACCGGCTTGGCTTCGGGCACCTTCTGGCCGGCCTGCTTCAGCATGCGCGCCAGCTGCAGGCTCATGCCGCCGTCGCCCACGACCAGGCAAGCCGGTGAGTCCACCAGGCGCGAAGTGACGCGCACGTCCTCGGCCTTGTCCTTCAGCGCTTCCTTCAGCTTCGCCAGCACGGGCTTGAAGGCTTCGGCCGCTTCCTCGGCCTTCTTCTTTTCCTCGTCGTCCTGCAGCTTGCCCAGGTCCACCGCGCCCTTGGCCACCGACTGCAGCGGCGTGCCGTCGAAGTCCTGCAGGTAGTTCAGCGACCACTCGTCCACGCGGTCCGCCATCAGCAGCACCTCGAGGCCCTTCTTGCGGAACACCTCCAGCTGCGGGCTGTTCTTCGCGGCGGCCAGCGTGTCGGCGGTGATGTAGTAGATGGCCTCCTGGCCTTCCTTCATCCGCGCCTTGTAGTCGGCCAGCGACACCGTGGGCGCGTCCGATTGCGTGGACGAGAAGCGCAGCAGCTTCGCGATGCGCTCGCGGTTGCCGAAATCCTCACCCAGGCCTTCCTTCAGCACGGCGCCAAACTCGGCCCAGAACTTCGCGTACTTGCCCTTGTCCTCTTCCGAAGCGGACTCGTCCTTCTCCAGCTTCGCCAGTTCCTCCAGCATGCCCAGCACGCGCTTGGTGGAGCCTTCGCGGATGGACCGCACGTCGCGGCTTTCCTGCAGCAGTTCGCGGCTGACGTTCAGCGGCAGGTCGGCCGAGTCGATCACGCCCTTGACGAAGCGCAGGTACAGCGGCATCAGCGCCTGGGCCTCGTCCATGATGAACACGCGCTTGACGTACAGCTTCACGCCGGCCGGCTTGTCGCGGTTCCACAGGTCGAAAGGCGCGTGCGCCGGGATGTACAGCAACTGCGTGTACTCGGTGGCGCCTTCCACGCGGTTGTGGCTCCACGCCAGCGGGTCTTCGTGGTCGTGCGTGATCTGCTGGTAGAACGACTTGTACTGTTCTTCGGTGACGTCCTTCCTGGCCCGGGTCCACAGCGCGCTGGCCTGGTTGACGGTCTCCCATTCATCGGTGAGTTCCATCTTCCCGGGCTGGTTGTCCTGGCCTTCCTTCCATTCTTCCTTGCGCATCAGGATGGGCAGCGAGATGTGGTCGGAGTACTTGCCGATGACCGACTTGATCTTCCAGGTGGACAGGTACTCGGCAGCCGCTTCGGGCTTCAGGTGCAGGATGACGCTGGTGCCGCGCTTCTCGCGCGTGATCTCCTCGACTTCGAAGTCGCCGCTGCCGGTACTGGACCAGCGCACGCCGGCCTCGGGCTTGGCGCCCGCGCGGCGCGATTCCACCGAGATGCGGTCGGCCACGATGAAGCCGGAGTAGAAGCCCACGCCGAACTGGCCGATCAGCTGCGCGTCGGCCTTCTGGTCGCCGGACAGCTTGCCCATGAACTCGCGCGTGCCGCTCTTGGCGATGGTGCCCAGGTTGTCGATGGCTTCCTGCCGCGACAGTCCGATGCCGTTGTCGGTGATGGTGAGCGTCTTCGCCTCGGTGTCGAAGTCCACCCGGATCTCCAGGTTGGGCTGGTCTTCGTACAGCGAGTTGTCCGCCAGCGCCTCGAAGCGCAGCTTGTCGCAGGCATCGGAGGCGTTGGACACCAGCTCGCGCAGGAAGATCTCCTGGTTGGAATAGAGCGAGTGGGTGACCAGGTGCAGCAGCTGCGCCACCTCGGCCTGGAAGGAATGTTTTTGCTTGTCCTGGCTCATGGTTCTCTCGAAAACGGGATGCGAAAAGCGTGAGGAGTCTGGGGGCGGGGACGGCATTTTCAAGCCTCGGCCGCTCGTTTCCGCGCCGCGGAAGCTCATCCGCACCACAAGGAGCCCTTCGCCCGCGTGAAATATGTGGCGTCATCCGTCAGGCGGTCGCAGTACACGCGGGGAACCGTCTCTGCGATTTGTTACAGTCCGCCCCGTCCGAACCGCTGAGCCCCATGTTCATCGAGCTGCCGCCCCTGCCCACCCCGCTGGTCGACACCGCCGCCGGCACCGACCTGCCGCTGGAGTTCCAGCACACGCTGACGCTCGAGCGCGGCGCCCGCAGCGAGACCAGGGGCCGCATGCGCCCGCTGGGCCGTACCAGCCGCGACCCGGGCGAGCGCCACAGCGTCTCGGCGGCGTCGTTCGAGTTCATCTACACCCGCCCGGCCTGAAAACGGCCACCCCATGAAAAACGGCGCCCTGAGGCGCCGTTTTTCATGGGCGGGTGGCTCGCTCAGCTGGCTTCGCCGGCACGGATCTGGCCCAGGCGCACGGCCTGCGCGGCTTCGTCCCGCACGGCGTGGGTGTTGCGGGCGGCATGGGCCCACTGCGCCGGCACCGAGAGGTCCGCTTCACCGAAGCGCTCGTTGCGCGCGGCCTGCACGGCTTCGGCCTTCACTTCCGCGCGCGAACGCTGCTGGTTCTGGACTTGCGGGCTGCTCAGGAACTGGTCGGCTTCACCGGCACGGGCCATGCCCGAGAAGGCGGCGGCGACGGAAGCGACGGCGAGGAGAGTCTTGGCGTTCATGGTGAGTTCCTTTCAGGGTCGGGTTGGGTCTGCGTTCCGGAGGACGCGAGCGGGAGGTCTTGTCTGCTCGCTGCGCCGTCCGTGATTCCAATGTAGGCCCCGACTCTTGGCTGGCCGTGAGGACTCCCTTAGCTGGGAATTAGGGTGGCGCTCAGGCCACCGCCGGGGACAGCGGCCGCGCAGGCGCATGGCCGGCCGTCGCGGCGGCGGGCTCGATGCGCGCGATGAGGCCGCTGCGGTCGTCGCGGTTGCGCAGCACCACGCGCAGGCCGCATCGCTGCGCCGCCGACTGCGCGATGGACAGCCCCAGGCCGCTGCCGCGCGGCCCGGTGCCGGGCACGCGGAAGAAGCGGTCGAACACGCGGCCGAGCTGGTCCTGCGGGATGCCCGGCCCGGTGTCCACCACCTCGATCACGGGACCGCGCGGCGTGGCCGCCAGCCGCACGTCGACCACGCCGCCTTGCGGCGTGTAGCGCAGCGCGTTCTCGATCAGGTTGTCCAGCAGGCTGCGCAGGTCGCCGGCGGCGCAGCGCAGCAGGGGCGCGGGCAGCGGCGCGCCGTCCGAGACGAAGCCCAGGTCGATGCCCTGCTGGTCCGCCAGCGCGATCAGGCCGTCGATGCTCTGGTGCACCTGCGCCTGCAGGTCCACCATGACCGGCGCTTCCTGCGCGGCCCGGGTGTCGTTGCGCAAGAGCTTGAGCAGCTGGTCCACCAGGCGCTGCGCGCGGCTGACGCCGGCCTGCAGCTGGCTGAAGCTGTCCAGGCACGCGCCGGGCGGCAGGTCGCGACGCACGTTCTCCAGCTGCAGCGCCACGGCGGTGATGGGCGTGCGCAGCTCGTGCGCCGCGTCCTGCACGAACCGGCGCTTGGTTTCGAAGGCGTCACGCAGCCGTGCCAGCAGGTCGTTGAACGATTCCACCAGCGGCGCCACCTCGGCCGGCACGCGCGTCATGGGCAGCTCGTGGATGTCGTTGACGTCCTGCTCCGCGGCGGCGCGGCCGATGTTGTGCACCTCGCGCGAAAGCTTGGCGGCCACGCCCCACAGGATCAGGATGGCCAGCGGCAGCAGGATCATCACCGGCGCCAGCGCGGCGCCCGCGCGCTCCACCGCCAGCTGGCGGCGGAACTCGCCGCTCTGCACGATCTGCACGCGGTTGCCCGTGCCCTTCGCGGGCGGCGTGGTGTACGCGCGCCAGGGGCTGCCGTCCACCATGAAGTCCTGGAAGCCGGGCGACCTGCCCAGCGGCACGTCCACGCCGGCGAGCGACGCGCGCTCGAGCCGGCCTTCGGGCGTCCACACCTGCGCGATGTAGCTGCCCCACTTGTGCACCCGCTCGGTGGTGACCGGAGGCAGCGCCACGCGCTCGTCCTGCATGACGATGGAGTCGCCCAGCTGCATCATCTGCTCGTCCAGGAACTCGCCGACCATGCGGTTGTAGCTCCAGTACGAGAACGCGGCCGATGCGGCGCCGACGATCAGGAACAGCGGCACCAGCCACAGCAGCAGTGCCCGCCGCAGCGAGCACATGGGACCCGAGGAGAGGATGTGCATCACGCGGCTCCTTTCGCGGTGGCGGGCGCGGCGGCGATGCGCCAGCCCAGCCCGCGGACGTTGCGGATGACGTCCGGCCCCAGCTTGCGGCGCATGCCGTGGATCAGGACGTCGACCGCGTTGCTGCTGACTTCCTCGCCCCAACCGTAGATGCGGTCTTCCAACTGGTCGCGCGAGAGGATGGCGCCGGGCCTTTCCAGCAGCGCGTGCAGCAGCGAGAACTCGCGCGCCGACAGCTGCGACCTTTCGCCCTGCACCAGCACCTCGCGCGTGGTGAGGTCCAGCTGCACGGCGTCGATGCCGATGATGGAATGGGCCGCGCCGTCGCGGCGGCGGATGACCGCGCGCATGCGCGCCAGCAGCTCGCGGAATTCGTAGGGCTTGACGATGTAGTCGTCGGCGCCGATGTCCAGCCCGTTGATGCGATCGTCCAGGCCATCGCGCGCGGTGAGCACCAGCACCGGCGTGCGGTCGCCGGAGGCGCGCGCGCGGCGCAACACCTCGGTGCCGTCGCGGCGCGGCAGGCCCAGGTCCAGCAGCACGCAGGCGTAGCCGCCGTCGGCCATGGCGCTCTGCGCCAGTTCACCTTCCTTGACCCAGTCGACCGACATGCCGTTGGCCTCGAGCGCCCGGTGCAGGCTTTGCCCGATCATCTCGTCGTCCTCGACCAGCAGCACTCGCATCGCTTTCCCTTTCGAACTTCAGCGCAGGCGCCGGCCCGCGTTCCAGCGGGCGGTGAGACAGGCCATGCGCAATTGCCACGCCACCGCGGCGGCCACGCCCGCGGCCGCCAGCAGGCCCAGCAGCAGGCCGGCGGTCAGGGAGATCCCGAGCATCGACAGCGCACCCGCCAGGGCCGCGATCAGCGTGGCGGCAAACAGCAGGGGCGCGAGGGTGAACGTTGCCATGGTGGTGTGGACGTGGGAGTGGTGATGGCAGTCTAGGAACGAAGAGTTAGCCTGCCATTAGCCGCCCCATTCCAAGCCGCACTTCGCGCCGGGCTCCAGTAGAACTCAAACGTTCTGCGTTTGCAGCGTTGAGCCACGGCCGATACATTCATTCGCCTTTTGGGGCGCCATGTGGGCTGCCCCAGCCTCCAACGGGAACGCATCATGAACGGACTGTTTCGCTGTCTCGCGCTCATCGCGGGCGTCGCCATCGCGCTGGGTGGCGGGGCCGCGCGGGCGGCGTCATCGACCTCCACCTTCCAGGTGGCGATCACCCTCACCCCCAAGTGCTTCGTCAACATCGACACCACGGGGCCGGCCAGCCAGGCCACCACGAACATCGCGCTGGCCTATTCCGCTTTCCAGGCAACGCCGGCGCAGGGGTCCACCAGCTTCAACGTCCGCTGCTCGAACACGCTGCCCTACAGCATCGCGATCGCGCCGGACACCTCCAGCGCCGCGGGCATCACCTACTTCCTGAAAGTGGTGGCCGGCACCACCGCCTCCTATTCCGGCACCACCGGCGGCGGCACGCTGCCGGGACTGACAGGCAGCGGCGCCGACCAGCCCTACACCGTCGGCGCCCAGGCGGCGGGCGGGCAAGCCGGCACCTGCGCCACCACCGCGGGCTGCGCGGCCAGCTCGGCCAACCACACCGTCACCGTCACGTACTGAAGCGGGATGGCGCAGTCGCCGGGGCCCGCGTGCATGCTCCGGCCGCTGCTCCTTGCTTGCGCCATCGGCGCCTGCCCATGGGCCACGGCGGGCAACGCGCAAGCCCTCCTCTCCGTGCAGGTTCGCCTCGTCCCGGCCGGGGGATGTTCCGGCGGTACGCGGTCCGAAGGAACGACCGCCGTCCTGGAGATGGCGTGCGAGCCCGGCGGCCCGGTCAGCGTCACGCCGTCGCCGCGAGCCGATTTCCGCTACTACGTGCACGCCCGTCCCTCCCGGACCGACCCGCCCGCCGCCACGCACCAGGAAGCGCCGGCCATCGTGGCCACGGTGGCGGCCGTGCGGCGCGATGCCGGTGCCGGCACGCGCGAGTCTTTCGAGCTTCTCATCAGCTACTGACGCTGAAGCAACCGCCGCGACGCCGGTAATGGACAAGCGACCCACGATGAAGCATCCGATCTCCCGGCCCCGCGCAGCCGCGCGCCTTGGCCGGCTCCCTTTCGCGGCTCTCCTGTTCGCCGCGGCCGCCGTCCACGCGGGCAGCTTCTCCGTCGTGCCGGTGCGCATCTACATGAGCCCGAACGATCGCGCCGTGGCGATCACGATCACGAACGAGGGCGACACCGAGGTCGCGTTGCAGGCCGACCTGTACACCTGGTCGCAAAAGCCCGACGGCAGCGACGACCTGGTGCTGACCGAAGACCTGCTGGTGGCGCCGCCCATCCTGCGGCTCGGCCCCGGCGCGCGCCAGGTCGTGCGGCTGGCCCGCCTGGCGCCGGCCGACATGGCGCGCCAATCGGCCTACCGCATGATCGTGCGCGAAGTGCCCGAGGTCACGCTGCCGAAGGCCGAGAAGGACATCCTGCTGCAGCTGCCGGTCTCGCTCGCGATGTCGATGCCCGTCTTCGTCACGCCGCCGGCCGCCCGGCGGGACGTGCAGTGCCGCATCGCGCGGCTGGACGCCCGCAGCTTCAACGCGCTGTGCCAGAACGCCGGCAATGCCTATGCGCAGGTTCGCGCCATCCTGCTGCTGCGCGGCCAGGACGAGCTGGCCCGCTTCGAAGGCGGCACCTACCTGCTGCCCGGCGCGCGGCACAGCCTGAGCATCAAGGCCGACCGCCCGATCGCCGCGGGCCCGGCGGTGGCGCGCCTGTTCTTCGACGATGGCCAGAGCGTCGACCAGGCGCTGCAGCTGCCATGACATGGGACACCGCGGCGGTGCCGGCCTGGCCTTCGCCCGCGCATGCGCCGCGGCAGCGCTTCTTGCCTTCGGCGGCGCCACGCCGGCGCAGCCGGTGAAGGATCGCCCCGCGCCGGACGTCCGGCTGCAGCCGATGGAAGTGCGCCTCAATGGCCGGTCACTCGGCACGTGGCCGCTGCTGTCGCGCAACGGCGCGCTGCACGTGCGCGTCGCCGACCTTCCCGCCTGGGGCGTCCGTCCCAGGCAGAACGCGCTGTTGCGCGAGGAAAGCGGCCAGCTGTGGTACCCGCTCGCCGCCATCGAAGGCGCCGAATTGCGCCTGCTCTCCTCCGAGAACCGGGTCGACCTGCTCGTGCCGCCGCCCTCCCTGCTGCCCGCCGGGACACCGCCGCTTCCGGGCGACCTCGCGCCGATGCCGGCCACCGCACGCAACGAAGCAGGGACGCGGCTGCTGCCGCTGGAAGTGATCGTCAACGGCAGCCGCTCGGGCAATTGGCTCCTGCTGGAGCGCGACGGCGCGCTGCACGCACCGGAGGAAGCCTTCACCGAGTGGCGGCTCGCCCGGCCGGCGCAAGCGCCCGTCGAGTTCCGCGGGCAGCGCTGGCACCCGCTGTCTTCCGTCGCGGGATTCGAGCCGGTGCTGGACCCGGTGTCGCAGGTGCTTCAACTGCAGTTTTCGCCCGCGGCTTTCGCCGCCACCCGCCTTTCGCCCGAAGCGGCGCCGCGGCCGCCCGTCACGCCGGCGATCCCGGCCGCGTTCCTCAACTACGACGTCGACTTCACGGCGCAATCGCAGCGCGGCGCCGCCGCCACGCGCGACTTCGGCGCCCTGCTGGAAGCGGGCTTGTCGGGATCCGCGGGCGTGCTGACCTCGAGTTTCCTGGTGACCGGGCATCCCGGCGCCGCCGCGGACGGCGCGGGTCGCTGGCGGCGGCTGGAAACCGCGTTCACGCGCGACCTCCCGGACAGCGGCACCACCGTGCGGCTGGGCGACAGCGCCACGCGCGCGGGCGTGGCCGGGCGCGCGGTGTACTTCGGCGGCATCCAGGCCGGCCGCAATTCCGCGCTGGCGCCCGGCGTGGTCACGCAGCCGCTGGCCGCCCTGAGCGGCGTGTCGGTGGCACCCAGCACGGTGGAGCTCTACGTCAACGACACGCTGCGGCAGACCGCGAAGGTGCCGGCCGGCCCCTTCACCATCGAGAACCCGGGCGCGCTCACCGGCAGCGGCCAGGCCCGCGTCGTGGTGCGCGACCTGCTCGGCCGCGAGACCGTGGTGGTGCAGGACTTCTTCACCCACGACTCGCTGCTCGGCGCGGGGCTCAGCGACTGGAGCGTGGAAGCGGGTGCGGTGCGGCGCAACCTGGCGCAGCGCGACGCCGACTACGGCCAGGCCTTCGCGTCGGGCCTGTACCGCCGCGGCATTTCGGACTCGCGGACGGCCGAGGCGAAGGCCGAGCTGGGCAGCCGGACGCAGGCACTGACACTGGCGCTGTCCACCGCGCTCTCGGCACAGTCCCTCGCGCAGGTCGCCGTCTCGCGCAGCCACGACCGCGGCGCGGGAGGCGGCTGGCTGGCCATGGCGGGCATCGAGAACCGTCACCTGCGGCACGGCTTCAGCGTGCGGCTGGACGGCGCCACGCCGGGCTACCGACAGCTGGGCTTTTCCGACTCGCTGGCCTTCCCGCGCCTGGCCGCCGTGGTCGCGTACGACTACACGCATCCCGTGCTGGGCACGCTGGGTTTCACCGCCGCGAAGGTCGTCAACGGCGCTGCCGGCGCGCTCCACTCCATCTCGATCAGCGACACGGTCCGCGTGGGCAGCGACGCCGCGCTGGTGCTGTCGCTCAACCGGGTGGGCGGCAGCACTTCCGCCATCTCGGCGAGCCTGTCGCTGGTGGTTCCCCTGGGCCGATGGACATCCAGCACCAGCGCCAGCCGGCGCGACGGACGCACCGAAGGCTACACCGCCGCGTCCCTTCCCCTGGCGCAGGAAACGGGGCTGGGGAGCCGCGTGCTGGCGGGCAGCCGCGCCGGCCGTGGCTACAGCGAAGGCGGGCTCTACTACCAGGGCGGCAAGGGCTACGCGAGCGCCGACCTTTCCGTCTCGGGCGACGCCCAGGCGCTGCGCCTGGGCGGCAGCGGCGGCGTGGCCTTCGCCGACGGGCACGCGTTCCTCGCGCGCCGCATCGAGGACAGCTTCGCCGTCGTCTCGGTGCCGGGCTACGCGGACGTGGGCATCGGCTTCCAGGGCGGCACGCTCACGCGCACCGACGCGCAAGGCACGGCCATCCTGCCCCGGCTGCGCCCCTATGAGAGCAACAGCATCCGCATTGACGCGCGCGAGCTGCCGATCAACGCCGAGCTCGACGACCTCGAGCAGGTCGCGGTGCCGCCCGCGCGCAGCGCGGTGAAAGTGGTCTTCCCGGTCCGCAGCGGGCGCGGAGCGCTGATCCGGCTGGTGCTGGACGACGGCGGGCCCGCCCCGGCGGGCGCGCAGGTGGAAGTGCTGGGGGACCGCAAGGAATTCTTCGTCGCGCGCCGCGGGGAAGCTTTCGTCACCGGGCTGCAGGACCACGGCCGCATCCGCCTGCTGCACCGCGGCCAGGAGTGCACCGTGGACGTCGACCTGCCCCCGCCGAGCGCGGACGAGATTCCGCGCGTGGGTCCGTTGACATGCGCCGGGGTGCGGCGATGAGGCGCTGGCCGCACGCCGTCCGCGCCGCCGCGCTGCTGGCGCTGGCATTGATTTTCGGCGGCGGGGCACGGGCGGCCGGCACCTGCACCATCACGGGCGTCGTGCTCGCGGGGCAGACGTACACCAATGCGGCGCTCAACGCGACGGGCACCGTCAACTACAGGTGCACGCGCACGTCCAACGCGGTCGACGGCAACCGCATCACCTTCAACGTGACGGCGGGCCCGGGCGTCAACTACCTGGCAGGCAGCCGCCGCGTGGCGAACGGCGGGAACGCGATGGCGTACTCGCTCATCACCGGCGTCGCGGCCTGGGGCGACGGGGTTACCACGGGCCTGGGCAACGCGAACGTGGTGACGGTCAACTTCACCACCAACAGCGCGAGTGGAAGCTTCACCTTCACCTTCCAGATGGCCGCCGCGTTGAACCCGCTCACCGGCCGCACGTACACCGACTCGGCAGCGGTCGGCGGCACCTGCACGACCGCCAAGGCGACGCCGTGCAGCGTCACGCCGGGCACCCTCGCGGCCTCGGTCACGGCCGCCACCACCTGCAGCATCGTCAGCCCGCCCGCCAGCGTGGCGCTGGCTTATGCCGCCTTCCAGGCCGCCGCCGCGCAAGCCAACCGCCCGTTCACCGTCAACTGCAGCAACGGCGGCCCCTACCGCATGTCGGTCAGTCCCGTCGCCGGCACCGCGGCGGGCATCGCGTATGGGTTGAAGCTGGGAACGGCCGCCAACGGCGCCACCGACATCAGCAGCACCACGGCCTACAACCTGGCGGGCACCGGCGCCGCCGTCACCTACTACGTCAATGCCACCGCGGCCGCCGGGCAGGCCGGCACCTGCGCGCTGGCTTCGTGCACGCAGTCCGGGCCCAGCCACACGCTGTTGCTGGAGTACTGATCTAGAAGCGCTCGTCCGGCCCCAGGTAGCGCCACGTTCCCAGCGGCAGTTGCCCCAGCGTCATGCCGCCGATGCGCACGCGCTTCAGGCCCACGACCTTCAGTCCCACCAGCTCGCACATGCGGCGGATCTGGCGCTTGCGGCCTTCCTTCAGGACGAAGCGCAGCTGCTCGGGGTTCTGCCAGTCCACGCGAGCCGGTTTCAGCGTGCGGCCATCCAGCGACAGGCCATGCCGCAGCCGCGCCAACTGCGCGGGCGGAAAAGACGCCTGCACGTCGCGTTCGACCGCGCCGAAAGCCACGCGCACCAGGTACTCCTTTTCCACTTCGGAGTCTTCGCCGATCAGCTGCCGCGCGACGCGGCCGTCCTGCGTGAGCACGAGCAGTCCGGTGGAGTCGATGTCCAGTCGGCCCGCCGGCGCCAGCCCGCGCAGCATCGCGGGCGAGAAGCGCTGCTTCACGCGGTCGCCGTTCCAGTGCGAGCGCTCCTGCACCAACGTGACGGCGGGCTGGTAGCCGTCTTCCGCCTGCCCGCTGACGTAGCCGATGGGCTTGTGCAGCAGGATGGTGACCTGCCGCTGCTGCTGGCCCTGTGCGCGCCGGTCCACTTCGATGCGCGCGCCGGGCGCCACCTGCTGACCCATCGCCGCCACCTGGCCGTCCACGCGCACCCAGCCGCGCGCGATCCAGTCGTCGGCTTCGCGGCGCGAGCACAGGCCCAGCTCGGCCATGCGCTTGTTCAGGCGGGTGGTCGCGGCCTCGCCGCCCACGCCGGCGGTCAAGCCGCCACCTCCACGGGCGCGGCGCCGCTGGAACGCAGCGCCTCCAGGTCCAGGATGCGCAGGCCGCCGTACTCGACGCGGATGGCGTCCTGCGCCTGCAGTTCCGCCAGCGCCTCGTTCACGCGCTGGCGCGACAGGCCGACGAGGTAGGCCAGCTCCTGCTGCGTGATGCGCAGCACCTCGCCCACGCCGGGATAGAGCACCGGGTTGAAGAGCGCGGCCAGGCTGCGCGCCACGCGCACGTCGGGACTGTTGAGCCGGTCGATCTCGCGCGCGGCGATGAACTGCGCGAGCCGCTCGTTGAGCTGGTTCATGACGAAACGGTTGAAGCCGATGGAGTGGTCCAGCAGCCAGTGGAAGGTGTCCACCGGCAGCCCCGCCACCACGCTGTTGCGCAGCGGCTGGATGTTGTAGCGGTAGCTCTCGCGCTTGAGCGCCGTGCCTTCGCCGAACCAGCCGCCGGGCGGCACGCCGGTGAAGGTGAGCGTGCGGCCCTGCGCGCTGTCGGTGCTCATCTTCAGCAGGCCTTCGATGACACCGAACCAGTAGGTGACGGGGCGGCCGACGCGGCAGACGAAGTCGCCCGGCTTCGCGTCGCCCACCGTGATGTGGCTGGCGGCGCGCTCGTACTCGGCGGGCTGCAGCAGTTGCAGCCACGGGATGCCCGCGAGCTCGGCCTCCGTCGGCCGGCGGCGGCGCTGGTGCAGCGGAAGGTCGGCGGCCTGCATGCGGGTTAGTCCGAGGAAGGGAAACCCGGGGATTGTCGTCGCAAAGACAACCTGACGTCAAAGTGACCCCTACGATGCCCTCCATTCAGACGGCCGATGGCCGAGGACCCGGATGGACACGACGTTCCCGCGACTGTTGCTGCAGCATGCCGAGCGCCGCCCGCAAGCGGCGGCCATGCGCGAGAAGGAATACGGCATCTGGCAGACCTTCACCTGGGCGCAGATGGCGCAACTGGTGGAGCAAGTCGCCTGTGGTCTGCACGAAGCCGGCCTGCGCCGCGGCGAGCACGTCGTCGTGGTGGGCGCCAACCGCCCGCGCCTGTACGCGGCGATGCTCGCCGCGCAATCGCTGGGCGCCATCCCCGTGCCGCTGTACCAGGACGCCGTCGCGGCCGAATGCGTGTTCCCCATCACGAACGCGGAAGTGCGCTTCGCGATCGTGGAAGACCAGGAGCAGGTGGACAAGCTGCTGGAGATTCGCACGCAATGCCCGCAGCTCACGCGCATCTGGTTCGACGACCCGCGCGGCCTGCGCAACTACGCCGAGCCGGGCCTCGCTTCGCTCGCGAGCCTGGCCGAAGCCGGCGCGGCGCTGTCGCAGCGCGAACCGGGCCTGTTCCGCGCGCAGGTGGACCGCGCGTCGCCCGACGACGTGGCCGCGATGTTCTTCACCAGCGGCACCACCGGCAACCCGAAAGGCGTGGTGCACACGCACCGCACGCTGCTGGACCGCGCGCGCGCCGGCGCCGACTTCGACCGCCTCACCGAAAACGAGGAAGTGCTGGCCTACCTGCCGCCCGCGTGGGTCGGCCAGAACATCTTCAGCTATGCGCAGTGGCTGGCCTGCGGCTTCGTCGTCAACTGCCCCGAGTCGGGCGGCACGGTGATGATCGACCTGAAGGAGATCGGGCCCACCTACTACTTCGCGCCGCCGCGCGTGTTCGAGGGCCTGCTCACCAGCGTGATGATCCGCATGGAAGACGCCGGCGCCGTGAAGCGCGGCATGTTCCACCGCTTCATGGCGCTGGCCCGCCGCGTGGGTCCCGCGCTGCGCGACGGCCAGCCGGTGGGCTTCGCCGACCGGCTGCTGTACCGCCTGGGCGACCTGCTGGTGTATGGCCCGCTGCGCAACAACCTGGGCTTCTCGCGCGTGCGCGTGGCCTACACCGCGGGCGAGGCCATCGGGCCGGACCTGTTCACCTTCTACCGCTCCATCGGCATCAACCTCAAGCAGCTGTACGGCTCCACCGAGACGGCGGTGTTCGTGTGCATGCAGCCGGACCACCAGGTCAAGGCCGACACGGTGGGCGTGCCTTGCAACGGCGTGGAACTCCAGGTGGCCGGCGACGGCGAGATCCTGGTGCGCTCGCCCGGCCTGCTGAAGGCGTACTACAAGAACCCGCAGGCCACGGCCGAAGTGCTGACGCAGGACGGCTGGTACCGCACCAGCGACGCCGGCTTCATCGACGCGCAGGGGCACCTGAAGATCATCGACCGCGTGAAGGACGTGGGCCGCATCAAGGGCGGCGCCAACGACGGCGCGATGTTCGCGCCCAAGTACGTGGAGAACAAGCTGAAGTTCTTCCCGCACATCAAGGAGGCGGTGGCCTACGGCGACGGCCGCGACCGCGTGTGCGTGATGGTCAACATCGACTTCGACGCCGTGGGCAACTGGGCCGAGCGGCGCAACCTGCCCTACGCCGGCTACACCGACCTGGCGCAGAAGCCCGAGGTGTACGAACTCGTTCGCGACTGCGTGGAGAAGGTCAACGCCGACCTCGCGGCCGACGACAAGCTGGCCGGCTCGCAGATCAGCCGGTTCCTGGTGCTGCACAAGGAACTGGACGCCGACGACGGCGAGCTCACGCGCACCAACAAGGTCCGCCGCGGCTACATCGCGGAGAAGTACCAGGTGCTGGTGGACGCGCTGTACGGCGGCAGGACCGAGCAGTACGTGGAGACGCAGGTGAAATTCGAGGACGGCCGCACCGGCAAGGTGGCGGCCACGCTGAAGATCGTGGACGCGAAGACGTTCCCGCCGGTGAAGGCGGCCGCATGAACACGATGACCGACGCCGCCCTCCTCGAACAGCAAGAGCAGGCCGCGGCCCCGCGCGCCACGGCGCGCCGCTTCGGCGACGTGATCCTCGACGTGAAGAACATCTCGCTGTCGTTCGGCGGCGTGAAGGCGCTGACCGACATCTCGTTCGACGTCCGCGAGCACGAGATCCGCGCCATCATCGGCCCCAACGGCGCCGGCAAGAGCTCGATGCTCAATTGCATCAACGGCGTGTACCAGCCGCAGCAGGGCTCCATCGCCTTGCGCGGCAAGACCTTCCGCCACATGAAGAGCCGCCAGGTGGCGGAGATGGGCATCGCCCGCACCTTCCAGAACCTGGCCCTGTTCAAGGGCATGAGCGTGCTGGACAACATCATGACCGGCCGCAACCTGCGCATCAAAAGCAACCTGCTGCTGCAGGCGCTGCGCATCGGACCGGCCGAGAAGGAAGAGATCCGCCATCGCGAATACGTGGAGCGGATCATCGACTTCCTGGAGATCCAGCCGTTCCGCAAGACGCCGGTAGGCCAGCTGCCCTACGGCCTGCAGAAGCGCGTGGACCTGGGCCGGGCCCTCGCGATGGAACCCCAGGTGCTGCTGCTGGACGAGCCCATGGCCGGCATGAACGTGGAAGAGAAGCAGGACATGTGCCGCTTCATCCTGGACGTGAACGACGAGTTCGGCACCACCGTGGTCCTGATCGAGCACGACATGGGCGTGGTGATGGACATCAGCGACCGCGTGGTGGTGCTGGACTACGGCCGCAAGATCGGCGACGGCACGCCCGACGAAGTGCGCGGCAACCCGGAAGTGATCAAGGCCTACCTGGGCACCGCGCATTGAGGAATGACAAATGACGAATGACGCCCACTCCGTTCGCATGACCTCGCTGCGCCTCGATGACGCCGCGCGCCATTCATTCGTCATTTGTCATTGAACCGCGCAGCGGCAAGGTCATTCGCCATGGGATTCTTCCTCGAGACACTGTTCGGCGGCCTGATGGTGGGCATGCTGTATTCGCTGGTGGCGCTGGGCTTCGTGCTCATCTTCAAGGCCTCCGGCGTCTTCAACTTCGCGCAGGGCGCGATGGTGCTGTTCGCCGCGCTGGCGATGGCGCGCTTCTCCGAATGGATCCCAGCGTGGACCGGCGTGCAGAGCAAGCTGGTGGCCAACGTCGCGGCCTTCCTCATCGCGGGCGCCATCATGTTCGTGGTCGCCTGGGTGGTGGAAAGGCTGGTGCTGCGCCACCTGGTCAACCAGGAAGGCGCCACGCTGCTGATGGCCACGCTGGGCATCGCCTACTTCCTGGAAGGCATGGGGCAGACGCTGTTCGGCAACAGCATCTACAAGATCGACGTCGGCATGCCCAAGGACCCGGTGATGGCTTTCGAGTCCACCTTCCAGGGCGGCATCCTGATCAACCAGGAAGACCTGATCGCTGCGCTGATCGCCGCGGCGCTGGTCGCGCTGCTCAGCCTGTTCTTCCAGAAGACCTCCACCGGCCGCGCGCTGCGTGCCGTGGCAGACGACCACCAGGCCGCGCAATCCATCGGCATCCCGCTGGGGCGCATCTGGGTCATCGTGTGGTGCGTCGCCGGCGTCGTCGCGCTGGTGGCCGGGATGATCTGGGGCAGCAAGCTGGGCGTGCAGTTCTCGCTGTCCACCGTGGCCCTGCGCGCGCTGCCGGTGGTGATCCTGGGCGGCCTGACGTCGGTGCCGGGCGCCATCATCGGCGGCCTGATCATCGGCGTGGGCGAGAAGCTCTCCGAGGTGTACATCGGCCCGCACGTGGGCGGCGGCATCGAGATCTGGTTCGCCTACGTCCTCGCCCTCCTCTTCCTTCTCGTGCGGCCGCAGGGGCTGTTCGGCGAGAAGATCATCGACCGGGTTTGATGACGAATGACGAACGACTTCGCCTTCGGCTTCGATGACCCCAACCATTTGTCATTTGTCATGACGCGGCGCAGCCGCGAGGTCATTCGTCATGCTGTATAGAGAAAACGGCCAGTTCAAGACCTCCTACCGCGCCGACCAGCAGATCTTCCCGATCCTGCAGGACCGCTGGTTCATGGTGGCGCTGCTGCTTGCGGCCTTCGTCGTCGTGCCCATGGTCGCCAGCGACTACTGGTTCCGCGCCATCCTGATCCCGTTCCTGATCATGGCGCTGGCCGCGCTGGGCGTGAACATCCTGGTGGGCTACTGCGGGCAGATCTCGCTGGGCTCGGGCGCGTTCATGGCCGTCGGCGCGTACGGCGCCTACAACTTCTTCGTGCGCATCGCCGACATGCCGGTGGTGCCCGCCATCCTGCTGGGCGGGCTGTGCGCCACGGTGTTCGGCATCCTCTTCGGCCTGCCCAGCCTGCGCGTCAAGGGCCTGTACCTGGCCGTCGCCACGCTGGCCGCGCAGTTCTTCGCCGACTGGATGTTCCTGCGGGTGAAGTGGTTCACCAACGATTCGTCGTCCGGCTCCGTCGGCGTGGCGCAGCTGCAGGTGTTCGGCCTGCCGATCGAAAGCGCGCAGAGCAAGTACTGGTTCTGCCTGGCCTTCCTCACCGTCATCGGCTTGCTGGCCAAGAACCTGGTGCGCAGCGCCATCGGCCGCGAGTGGATGGCCATCCGCGACATGGACGTGGCCGCGGCGGTCATCGGCATCCGCCCGATGTACGCCAAGCTCAGCGCCTTCGCGGTCAGCTCGTTCATCGTCGGCGTGGCCGGCGCGCTGTGGGGCTTCGTCTACCTGGGCACCTGGGAGCCGGCGGCGTTCTCGGTGGACCTGTCGTTCCGCCTGCTCTTCATGGTGATCATCGGTGGCCTGGGTTCGGTGATGGGCGCGTTCTTCGGCGCCGCGTTCATCGTGCTGCTGCCCATCTTCCTGAACCAGTTCCTGCCCGGGCTCGTCGCCATGTTCGGCGCATCCATCAACACCGCGGGCCTGTCGCACGCCGAGCTGATGATCTTCGGCGCGCTGATCGTCTGGTTCCTGATCGTCGAGCCGCACGGGCTGGCGCGCCTGTGGTCCACCGGCAAGCAGAAGCTGCGCCTGTGGCCCTTCCCCCATTGAGGGCGAACCCCTAGCGGCAAGTCCCGATGCGTCCTGATTCCCGATCCGCTGTCATGTGGTTCCCGCACGTTTCACTACACACAAGGAGACATCCATGAAGTTTCGTTCCCTCGCCCTGGCCTGCCTGGTGGCCGGGACCGCGCTCGGCGCCACCGGCACGGCTTTCGCCCAGGCCAAGGAACAGTTCTTCCCGCTGCTGTCGTACCGCACGGGACCGTACGCGCCCAACGGCACGCCGTGGGCCAACGGCAAGCAGGACTACCTGAAGATGATCAACGCCCGCGACGGCGGCATCAACGGCGTCAAGCTGACCTGGGAGGAATGCGAAACCGGCTACGCCACCGACCGCGGCGTGGAGTGCTACGAGCGCCTGAAGGGTCGCCCGGGCGTCACGCTGTTCGACCCGCAGGCCACCGGCATCACCTTCGCGCTGACCGACAAGGTGGTCAACGACAAGATCCCGCTGCTGACCCTGGGCTATGGCCTGTCGGTGGCGCAGGACGGCCTGGCCTTCCCCTGGAACTTCCCGCTGATGGGCAGCTACTGGACCGGCGCCGACGTGCTGATCCAGCACATCATGAAGAAGGAGAACGGCAACCTCAAGGGCAAGAAGATCGCCCTCGTCTACCACGACTCGCCGTTCGGCAAGGAACCGATCCCACTGCTGCAGGAACGCGCCCGCATGAACGGCTTCGAGCTGTCGCTGATCCCCGTGACGGCGCCCGGCGTGGAGCAGAAGGCCGCCTGGCTGCAGGTGCGCCAGCAGCGTCCCGACTACGTGCTGCTGTGGGGCTGGGGCGTGATGAACTCCACCGCGCTGAAGGAAGCGCAGGCCACCGGCTACCCGCGCGACAAGATGTACGGCGTGTGGTGGGCCGGCGCGGAGCCGGACGTCAAGGACGTCGGCGAAGGCGCCAAGGGCTACAACGCGCTGAACCTGAACAGCTCGGGCACGCAGCCCAAGGTGATCCAGGACATCCTGAAGTACGTGCACGACAAGGGCCAGGGCACGGGACCGAAGGACGAAGTGGGCCAGGTGCTCTACACCCGCGGCGTGATCATCCAGGCGCTGAGCATCGAAGCCGTGCGCCGCGCGCAGGAGCGCTTCGGCAAGGGCAAGGTCATGACGCCCGAGCAGGTGCGCTGGGGCCTGGAGAACCTGAACCTGGACCAGAAGCGCCTGGACCAGCTGGGCCTGGCCGGCGTGATGCGCCCGCTGTCCACCAGCTGCAGCGACCACATGGGGTCCACCTGGGTGCGCGTGCAGACCTGGGACGGCAGCAAGTGGAACTTCAGCAGCGACTGGTACCAGGCCGACGAGCAGATCATCAAGCCGATGGTCAAGGCCGGCGCCGAGAAGTACCTGGCCGAAAAGAAGCTGACGGCTCGTACCGCCGCCCAATGCCAGTCCTGACCTGACCGGCCTTCCTCCCTCCCCACTGGGGGAGGGTTGGGGTGGGGGCACTCCCCGCGCGTGCCTCCACCCCAGCCTTCCTGCCGCCCATCACCGATGAACACTTCCAACTCGAACGCCCCCGGAAGCCCGCCGATCGTCTTGAACGTCAACGGCATCGAGGTCATCTACAACCACGTGATCCTGGTGCTCAAGGGCGTGTCGCTGCAGGTGCCCGAAGGCGGCATCGTGGCGCTGCTGGGCGGCAACGGCGCGGGCAAGACCACCACGCTGCGCGCGGTGTCCAACCTGCTCAAGGGCGAGCGCGGCGAAGTCACCAAGGGCTCCATCGAACTGCGCGGCGAGCGCATCGAGAACCTCTCGCCCGCGGAGCTGGTGCGCCGCGGCGTCGTGCAGGTGATGGAAGGCCGGCACTGCTTCGCGCACCTGACCATCGAGGAGAACCTGCTCACCGGCGCGTACACGCGCGCCAGCAAGTCCGAGGTCGCGGCCGGCCTGGAGAAGGTCTACGCCTACTTCCCGCGCCTGAAGACGCGGCGCGGTTCACAGGCGGCCTACACCTCGGGCGGCGAACAGCAGATGTGCGCCATCGGCCGCGCGCTGATGGCCAACCCCAGCATGGTGCTGCTGGACGAGCCTTCGATGGGCCTGGCGCCGCAGATCGTGGAAGAGGTGTTCGAGATCGTGAAGGACCTCAACGCCAAGGAACGCGTGACGTTCCTGCTCGCGGAGCAGAACACCAACATGGCGCTGAAGTACGCCAACTACGGCTACATCATGGAAAGCGGCCGCATCGTGATGGACGGTCCGGCGGCCGAACTGGCCAACAACGAGGACGTCAAGGAGTTCTACCTCGGCATGGGCGGTGCCGAGCGCAAGAGCTTCCGCGACGTCAAGAGCTACAAGCGCCGCAAGCGCTGGCTGGCCTGAGGCGCGAGGAGGGACGATGAGCGAATTCTTCGACGCGCTGGAAACGCGCGAGCCCGCGCAACGCGAGGCGCAGCTGATGGCGGCCCTGCCGCGCCACGTGGCGCACGCGCAGAAGGCCGCGCCGGCGTACGCACAGGTGCTGGAAGGCGTGGACGCAGGCCAGGTCACGTCGCGCGCCGCGCTGGCGAAGCTGCCGGTAGTGCGCAAGCACGAATTGCATGAGCGCCAGCGCGCGTCGGTGCCATCCGATCCGTTCGGCGGCTTCTCCGCGCTGGTGCGCGGCCCCGGCATGGGCCGCGTGTTCTCTTCGCCCGGCCCGATCTACGAACCCGAAGGCCAGTCGCGCGACTACTGGCGCAGCGCCCGCAGCCTGTATGCCGCGGGCTTCCGTCCCGGCGACCTGGTGCACAACGCCTTCAGCTACCACATGACGCCGGGCGCCTTCATCATGGAAGCGGGCGCGCATGCCATCGGCTGCACCGTCTTCCCGGCGGGCGTGGGCCAGACCGAGCAGCAGCTGCAGGCCATGGCCGAACTGCGGCCCACCGCGTACACCGGCACGCCCAGCTTCCTGCGCATCCTGCTGGAGAAGGCCGAAGAGGCCGGCGCCGAAGTGCGCAGCCTGCGCAAGGCGTTGACCGGCGGCGAAGCGTTGCCGCCCAGCCTGCGCGACTGGTTCTCGGCCCGCGGCGTCGATGCCTACCAGAGCTACGCCACCGCCGACCTGGGCCTGATCGCGTACGAGACGTCCGCCCGCCAGGGGCTGGTGATCGACGAGGGCGTCATCGTGGAGATCGTTCGCCCCGGCACCGGCGACCCGGTGGCCGAAGGCGAAGTCGGCGAAGTCGTGGTCACCACGCTGAACGCCGACTACCCGCTGGTGCGCTTCGGCACCGGCGACCTGTCGGCCCTTCTGCCCGGCGCCTGCCCCACCGGCCGCACCAACCAGCGCATCAAGGGCTGGATGGGCCGGGCCGACCAGACCACCAAGATCCGCGGCATGTTCGTGCACCCGGGCCAGGTGGCCGAGGTCACCCGCCGCTTCCCGGAGGTGCTGAAGGCCCGCCTGGTGGTCACCGGCGAGATGGCCAACGACCACATGACGCTGAAAGTGGAAGCCGCCTCGGCCCCCCAGGGCCTGGCCGACCGCATCGGCGAGGCGATCCGCGACGTGACCAAGCTGCGCGGCGAGGTGGAAGTGCTGGCCCCGGGCAGCCTGCCCAACGACGGCAAGGTGATCGAGGACGCCCGTTCGTACAAATGACAGGGGTACGCCACGCATGAGTCTGGTCTACGTACTTCCCGCGATGTGGCGGCGCCAAGCCACTGCCATGATCCGCCGGTTTCCGTCCCCAGGAGAGAACCAACCATGAACAAGCTGCTCAAGTCCCTGCTGCCGCTGGCCGTCCTCGCCGCCACCGCGGCCCAGGCGCAGAACTTCCCCGACAAGCCGATCACCATCGTCGTGCCGTTCGCGGCCGGCGGCCCCACCGACCGCGTGGCGCGCGACCTGGCCGAAGCCATGCGCAAGCCCCTGGGCGCCAACGCCACCATCGTGGTGGACAACGCCGCGGGCGCGGGCGGCTCCATCGGCGCCAACAAGGTCGCCCATTCGGCGCCGGACGGCTACACGCTGATGGTCCACCACATCGGCATGGCCACCATGCCCACGCTGGTGCGCAACATCCCGTTCAAGGTCGAGAGCGACTTCGAGTACCTGGGCATGATCAACGACGTGCCCATGACGCTGATCGGCAAGCCCGCGCTGCCGGCCACCAGCTACAAGGACCTCACCGGCTGGATCGCCCAGAACAAGGGCAAGATCAACCTGGGCAACGCCGGCGTGGGTTCGGCCTCGCACCTGTGCGGCCTGCTGTTCCAGACCGCGATCAAGACCGACATGACGCCCGTGCCGTACAAGGGCACCGGCCCCGCCATGACCGACCTGATCGGCGGCCAGATCGACCTGATGTGCGACCAGACGACCAACACCACCTCGCAGATCGAGGGCAAGAAGGTCAAGGCGTTCGCCGTCACCACCAACAAGCGCCTGACCACGCCCGCGCTGAAGGACCTGCCCACGCTGCAGGAAGCCGGCCTGAAGAACTTCGAAGTGACGATCTGGCACGGCCTGTACGCGCCGAAGGGCACGCCTGCACCGGTGCTGCACAAGCTGAACGAAGCCCTGAAGGCCGCCCTGAAGGACCCCGAGTTCATCAAGAAGCAGGAAGGCCTGGGCGCCGTGGTCGTGGCCGACAAGCGCGTCGAACCCGCCGAGCACAAGAAGTTCGTCGCGGCCGAGATCGCCAAGTGGAGCCCCATCATCAAGGCGGCCGGCGTCTACGCCGACTGATGCCCGTTCCGCGCGCACGCGCCGTGGCCGCCTTCGGGCGGCCATTTGCTTGATGGCGGCGGGCTGGCCGCCGATCCCAACGAACCAGGAGACTTCGAATGACCCGCACCCTCATCGGCCGCCGCGTGCTCGTCGCGCTGGCCGCGGCCGCCGCCCTGCCCGTGCTGGCGCAGTCCGGCTACCCCACCAAGCCCGTGCGCGTGGTCGTGCCGTTCGCGCCCGGCGGCACCACCGACATCCTGGCGCGCGCCACCGCGCAGGAGCTGTCGAAAGCGTTCGGCCAGCAGTTCATCGTCGACAACAAGCCCGGCGCCGGCGGCAACATCGGCGCCGACATCGTGGCGAAGGCGCAGCCCGATGGCTACACGCTGCTGATGGGCACCGTGGGCACGCAGAGCATCAACAAGTGGCTGTACGCGAAGATGCCCTTCGACCCGCAGAAGGACTTCACGCCCATCACCATGGTGGCCGCGGTGCCCAACGTGATGGTGGTGCCCGCGCAGAAGGCCGCGGCCAACCACATCAACAACGTCGCCGACTTCATCCGCTACGCCAAGGCCAACCCCGGCAAGCTGAACATGGCTTCCAGCGGCAACGGCACGTCCATCCACCTGGCCGGCGAGCTGTTCAAGTCGATGACCGGCACCTACATGACGCACTTCCCGTACACCGGCTCGGGCCCCGCCCTGCTCAGCCTGGTGAGCGGCGACATGGACGTGATGTTCGACAACCTGCCGTCTTCGATGCAGCTCATCAAGTCGGGCCGCCTGAAGGCGCTGGCCGTCACCAGCTCGCAACCTTCGGCGGCGCTGCCCGGCGTGCCCACGGTGGAACAGGCGGCCAACCTGAAAGGCTACGAAGCCAGTTCCTGGTTCGGCCTGCTGGGCCCCGCCGGCCTGTCACCCGAGATCGCCAACCGCATCCAGCAGGAAGTGGCGAAGGCGCTGGCGACGCCGGAGATGAAGGAAAAGCTGCTGGCGCAGGGCGCGATCCCCAGCGGCAGCACGCCGCAGCAATTCGCGGCGCACATCGACGCCGAACTGAAGAAGTGGCAGCCGGTGGTGAAGGCGAGCGGCGCGAAGGTGGACTAAAGCCAGAACACCCTTACGCGGAGCACGCAGAGAAGCGACTCCAATGTTTTTCCTTCTCCGCGTGCTCTGCGAAACCTCTGCGCACTCTGCGTAAGGGAGTCCGCTTTCAGACGCCCCAGACCACGTCCGCGCCCGCCTTCTCGGCGCGCTTGAGCATGTCGATGAAGGGCACCGCGCGCTGACGGAGTGACACGTCGGGTGCCTTCGGCGCGCCCTTGCCGGCGGCCTTGGCTTCGTCGGCGGCGGCCTGGTGGTCGGCTTCCTCCTTCGCGATGGCCGCCTCGAGCGCCGAGACGGCGGCGGGCATCTGGCCCGCTTCGATGATGCCCTTGGGGCCGGCGTCCTTGCCGATGATCTCCAGCACCCGGCGCCCATTGGACTCCAGCATGATCAGGTCGCCGGTGGCCTTGCTCTTGAACTTGTACAGCATCAGCGGGTATAGATGTACTCGCGGTTGAACGGGAAGGCCGATTGTGCGCCCTTGATGGCGCCGGTCTCCATGCGGCCGTCGGGCCGCGAAGCCAGCACCTGGTGCAGCGAGATCCAGCCCTGCTCGAAACTCATGGCGCAGCCGGCCAGGTACAGGCGGTAGGCGCGCAGCACCTTCTCCGCGTTGCGCGGCGCGCTGGCGTCCAGCACGCGCCGCGCCTGCGGCAGCTGCTCCTCCAGCGCATCGGACCAGGCCCACAGCGTGCGCGCGTAGTGCGGCCGCAGGTTCTCGGTGTCCACCATCTCCAGGCCCGACAGCGCCATCTCGCGCAGCACGTGGCTCACGTGCAGCAGCTCGCCGCCGGGGAAGATGTACTTCTCGATGAACTCGCCCATGCCGGCGCCGAGTTCGCTGACGGCCACGCCGCCCGCGGTGATGCCGTGGTTCATCACCAGCCCGCCCGGCTTCAGCAGCCGGTGGATCTTGGCGAAGTACGTGTGCATGTTGGCCTGGCCCACGTGCTCGAACATGCCGACCGACGCGATCTTGTCGTACTGCACGTCTTCGCGCAGCTCGCGGTAGTCGCGCAGCTCCATGCGCACGCGGCCCTTCAGGCCCTTCTCGTCGATCAGGCGCGTGACGTGCGCGTGCTGGTTCTTCGACAGCGTGATGCCGGTGGCATCCACGCCGTAGTGCTCGGCCGCCCACAGCAGCAGGCCGCCCCAGCCGGCGCCGATGTCCAGGAAGCGCTCGCCCGGGCGCAGCATCAGCTTGCGGCAGATGTGGTCCAGCTTGGCTTCCTGCGCCTGCGCCAGCGACATGTCCACGTCGCGGTAGTAGGCGCACGAGTACACGCGGCGCGGATCCAGCCACAGCTCGTAGAAATCGTCCGAGACGTCGTAGTGGAACTGGATCTGCTGCGCGTCCTTGTTCGGCGACGCGTGCGCGGCCAGCGACTTGGCGCGGCGCCTCACCTGCGTCCACCAACCGGTGTCGCTGCCCACCGGGCTGCCGGGCAGCAGGTGCGAAGCGGCGGCCATCAGGTCGCGCATGCGCCCGTCGACGTCGACGCGGCCTTCCACGATGTCCTCGGCCATGCGGCCGATCTGGCCGGCCGCCATCACGGCGAGGCTGGACCAGTCGTGGAAGGTCAGCGTGACCGCCGGGTTGGCGGCGCCCAGCCGCCTTTCACCGGGCAACTTCAGCGCGACCGGAACAGGCAGCGCATCCAGCTGGGCGGCGATCCTTCGTTCGAGCAGGTCCATCCGCAAATTCTTGCAGCCTGAGCGGCTGCCGCAATGGCCGAGCTTGTAGGACGCATTCGCTTCATGGTCATTGGCCCAGGCCAGGTCTGGCGGGCATTGACGCCGATTACTTCAGGCTTAAACTATTCAGGTCTTCACTCCCGCCGGGATTCCCATGGACATGGAAGCGCGCGCGCACAGCGAACACCCGGAAGCGCTCCGGCTCTGGCTGCGGTTGCTGACGTGCACGCAGCTCGTCGAGAAGCAGCTGCGCAGCCGCCTGCGCGAGCGCTTCGACACCACGCTGCCGCGATTCGACCTGATGGCGCAGCTCGAGCGGGCGCCCGAAGGGCTGAAGATGAACGAGCTGTCGCGCCGCATGATGGTGACCGGCGGCAACGTCACCGGCATCACCGACCAGCTGGTGCAGGAAGGCCTGGTGGATCGCGTGGACGTCGAAGGCGACCGGCGCGCCTACCGCGTGCGCCTCACCGCGCGCGGCCGCAAGCAGTTCCACGACATGGCGCAGCAGCACGAGCAGTGGGTCGTCGAAGCCTTCGGCGGCCTTTCGGAGAAGGACGTCTCCACGCTGCACCGGCTGCTGGGGCGCGTGAAGGAGACCATGGTGGCCCGCTCGCAGGAGCCCGCGGCATGACTTCGAAGGAGCCCGCGATGTCCGCCCAAATCGACCGCTTCGTGCATGACCGCCTGCCCCCGCGCGGGCAGTGGCCGCAACTGCGCTACGACCTGCCGGAGCTGAAGCTGCCGCAGAAGCTGAACGCCGTCGAGGAACTGCTCGACAAGGCCGCGGCCAAGGGCTGGGCCGATCGCCCCATGCTGCGTTCGCCGCGCATCACGCTGACGTATGCCGACGTGCGCGACCGCGTGGACCGCATCGCGCGCGTGCTGATGGAAGACCTGGGCCTGGTGCCCGGCAACCGCGTGCTGCTGCGCGGCGGCAACTCCATCGGCCTGGCGCTCGCGTGGCTGGCCGTGGCGAAGGCCGGCCTGGTCGCGGTGGCCACCATGCCGCTGCTGCGCGCGCGCGAGCTCGGCGACATCATCGACAAGTCGCAGCCGGTGGTCGCCTTGTGCGACGCGAAGCTCGTGGATGAGCTGGAGAAAGCGCGCGAAGGCCGGCCCGTGCTGCGCGACGTCGTCGTGTTCGGCGCGCCCAACGAGCCCGGCTCGCTGGCTGTTCGCTCGGCGCAGAAGGACGGCGACTTCGCGCCCTGCGCCACCGACGGCGACGACATCGCGCTGATGGCGTTCACCTCCGGCACCACCGGCAAGCCCAAGGCCGCCGTGCACACGCACCGCGACGTGCTGGCCGCGTGCGAGGCCTGGCCGCGCCACGTGCTGAAGGCCACGCCCGACGACGTGGTGGTGGGCTCGCCGCCGCTGGCTTTCACCTTCGGCCTGGGCGGCCTGCTGGTGTTCCCGATGTGGTCGGGTTCGTCCATCTACTTCGCCGAAGGCCCGTACACGCCCGAGTCGCTGGTCAACACCATCAACGAAGTGGGCGCGACCATCTGCTACACCGCGCCCACGTTCTACCGGCAGATGGCGCCCTTCGCGCGCAAGCGGGGCGTGGGCAAGCTGCGCATCTGCGTCAGCGCCGGCGAAGGCCTGCCCGACGCCACGCGGCAGCTGTGGAAGGAAGCCAGCGGCATCGAGATGTGCGACGGCATCGGCGCCACCGAGATGTTCCACATCTTCATTTCATCCGCGGGGGCCGACGTGAAGCGCGGCGCCATCGGCAAGGCCGTGCCCGGCTACCAGGCCAAGGTGGTGGACGACGAGGGCCGCGAGGTGCCGCGCGGCACCATCGGCAAGCTGGCGGTCATCGGCCCCACGGGCTGCCGCTACCTGGACGACCCACGCCAGGGCAACTACGTGAAGGACGGCTGGAACTACCCCGGCGATGCCTTCGTGCAGGACGAGGACGGCTACTTCATCTACCAGGCGCGTGCCGACGACATGATCATCACCGCCGGCTACAACGTCGGCGGACCCGAGGTCGAGGATGCGCTGCTGCGCCATCCCGCGGTGGCCGAATGCGGCGTCATCGGCAAGCCCGACGACGAGCGCGGGATGATCGTGAAGGCGTTCTGCGTGCTCAAGCCCGGCCACGAACCCGGCGATGCGCTGGTGAAGGCGCTGCAGGAGCACGTGAAGTCCACCATCGCGCCGTACAAGTACCCGCGCGAGATCGAGTTCGTCAGCTCGCTGCCGCGCACGGAGACGGGCAAGCTGCAGCGGTTCCGGCTGCGGCAGCCCTCGCCGGCTTGAACTTCGGGAACAACTCCCGTACGCGAAGGACGCGAAGGTGGCGCGAAAGGCGCGAAAGGAATTCCCGAATCTTCTTCGCGTCCTTCGCGCGGCTTTCGCGCCTTTCGCGTACGGGAGTTCTCTCTCCTAGAACCCCGATTCCCGCACCAGCACCGTCAGGAACTGGCGCAGCGAGGCGACCAGCGCGTCGACCGGTCCCGTCGGCACGTGCAGCCGCCCGGGCGTGACCGAAGCCGGCGCGGGCACGTCGGTTTCCACGTCCACCTGGTACAGCGTCTGCCGCATCTCCCATTCGCCGCGCGAGTTCTGGCTGGCGACCAGGTCGCCGCCGTGCTGTCCGCCCAGCAGCTGGTGCGGCAGGATGCGCGTGCCGGTGTGGTCCACGCGCACGACCTTGCCGGTGATGCGCGGCAGCTCCGGCTGGCGCGGCACGAAGCGCACTTCCTCGCCCACCTGCAGCCGGCGCACCTGCGACTCGGTGACCCAGGCGCGCACCTGGCCGTGCCCGGTGGCGACCACGCGGCCGATCAGCTTGCGCGGATTCAGCCAGCGGCCCGGCACCAGATCGGGCTGCAGGTCCACCACGCGGCCCGCGGTCTGCGCCTTCATCGTCAACAGCGCCGCTTCTTCCTGCGTGGCCTGCTGCTCCGACATGGCTTGCGCCAGCTCTTCCTGCATCACCAGGCTGCGCTCGCGCTGCTTCTCGTTGGCCGGGATGCGCGCCAGCTCGCCCTGCAGGCCTTCGATGCGCGCGCGGTTGCCCTGCGCGCGGTACGCGAGTTCCGGCGACTCCAGCTCCAGCAGCACGTCGCCCGCCTTGACGGCCTGGCCGTGCCGCACGCCGACCTTCAGCACGCGCGCGGGCGCCGGCGGGTACAGGCGCGTTTCGTCCGAAGCCAGCAGCAGGCCCGACGAGCGCGATTCGCCCGACCAGGCCCACAGCGTCAGCCCGCCGAACACCAGCACCGCCAGCGCGGTGACGCGCCACCAGCGCGGCTTCAGCTCCTCGCGGATCCTGTACAGCGCCACGCCCTCGGCGATCACCGGCCGCACGATGAACACGCCCAGCTCCACCAGCATCAGCACGATGCCCAGCAGCTTGAAGAACGCGTAGTACACGACCATCGCGATGCCGAAGAACACGATGCCGCGGTAGGCCCAGGTGATGAGCGCGAACGTGATCAGGAAGCGCGCGGTCTTTTGCGGGTGGTGCTCCGGCGCCGGGATGTCCCGGCCCCACAGCCATTTGCGCATCCACCACTTGGCCATCGCGCCGGCGCGCTCGTGCAGGTTCGGGAAGTCCATGGCGTCGGACAGCAGGAAGTAGCCGTCGAACCGCATGAACGGACTGCCGTTGAGCGACAGCGTGATCAGCACCGACGTCGTGGACAGGAAGAAGAACGCGGAGCGCAGGCCGCCCGGCGGCGTGATGGTCCACAGGAACAGGCACACCAGCGCGATCGCCATCTCGGTGGCGATGCCGGCGGCCGCGATGCGGAAGCGCGACTTGTGGTCCTGGAGCTTCCAGCTGTCGCTGGTGTCGGTGTAGAGCACCGGCCACATGACGAGGAAGGCCACGCCCATCACGGGCACGCGCACCCCCTGGGCGCGGGCGACGAACGCGTGGCCGCATTCGTGCAGGATCTTGGCGAAGAAGGCCGCCACCGCCGAAGCCATGATGCCTTCGAAGGACAGCAGGCCCTGCAGCGATTCCATGTACGCGTGCCACTCGTGCGCCAGCATCACCGGCGTCACCAGCGCCAGCACCGCCAGCACGAACAGCACGGGCTTCGAAACCAGCATGCGCGCCCACGGCAGCATGCGCACCAGCCACGCATCGGGCCGCAGCAGCGGGATGCGGAAGAACAGGTAGTGGTGCAGCAGCCAGGCCAGCCAGTGCTGCTCGGTGCGCTTGTACATCTCGCGCAGCGCCATGAAGCCGCCGCCGTCGTGCGCCGCCACCAGCTGGTAGCGCACCAGCAGCATGCGAAGCGCGACGATCTCTTCCGGGTCGACCGGCGTGGCGCCCTCTTCCAGCATGCGCCCGGCCAGGTCGGCGGGCGTCTCGCCCTCCTGCCAGTGGCTGAGGATGTCCACGTCCACCAAACCCAGCTCGAAGTACTTGTTGCGCAACGGGTCGTGGATGCGAAAGCGCGGCGAGCCGTCGCGGAACGTGCCCACCCGCAGGATGTGCAGGTCGCCGCGCAGCGGCGGCAGCGGCACGGTGGCGGGGTCGACCGGGCCGGGAACGCCCGAGGGCACCGCGCCCTTGGGCAGCTGCCCGATGGTCGGCACGCCGGCGGTGGCCATCAGAGCCCCAGCAGGCGGCGCAGCGAAGCCAGCGGCCGGCGCAGCAGGTAGTAGCCCAGCGGCACCTTGTCGCCGTACACCTTGGCCGTGCCGCGCAGGCCCAGCCGCGGCACTTCGGTGCCGGGAAGGAATTCCGCCCGCAGCGTGAACGCGAGGCCCGCGTCCACCGTCTGCTCCGCCTCGTAGCCCACTTCGGTGAGCTTCGCGTCCAGCGCGGACAGCGGCGCGATGTTCTGGAAGAAGCGCACCTCGGCGCCGGGCACCAGCGTGATGGCATCGTCGGCGGCCACGTGCACCGTGAGGCCGGCGCGCGTGGGATCGGACACGGTGGCGATGCGCTCGCCGGTGACCACCGTGCGGCCCACCCATTCGTCGGGGCTGGAGTAGACGACCAGCCCGGCCTGCGGCGCGCGCAGCTGCACGCGCGAGAGCAGGTCTTCGGTGTACGCGACTTCGGCCTGCTTCTCGTCGGCGCGGGCCTTCAGCGTCAGCAGGTCGGCGCGGCTCTGGTCGTCGCCGAATGCCTTGGAGCCGGCGCGGGCCAGCTCGGCGCGCGCGATCTCCAGGCCCTTCAGCGCGACGGCGTAGCGGTTGCGCAGCACGGTGTCGTCGAGCAACGCGACGACATCGCCGGCCTTCACCAGCGTGTTGGGCGACACCTGGAATTTCGCCACCACGCCCTCGGTGGGCGCCGCGATGGAAGCGGGCGCGAGCGGCGTGACTTCCGCCGGCGCCAGCGCCGACAGCCGCACCGGGATCACCATCACCAGCGCCACCGCCGCCACGATGGCGAACACGACCTTGCGCGTGAACACGCGCCGGATCTGCCCGAAGCTGAACCAGCGCCGCCCTTGCCACGCGCCCAGCACCAGCGCGACCTGGCGCGCGCCCAGCTGCAGCAGCGCCTGGCCGCCCTCGTCGGGCGCTTCGTCGAACCCCACCAGCAACCAGCCGATCAGCTGGCCGGCCGGCGTGGCCAGCCGGCACATCGCCGCATGCTCGGGCAGCCACTCGCTCCAATCCGCCGCCAGCTCGGGCGGCAGGTCGGCGGCATGCAGGATGGCCGTCTCCTGCGCGCCGAAATGCCTGGCCAGGCGGCCGAGCCACTGCGCGAAGGGAGCGTTCTCGTCGATCTCGTACAGGTGCGAAACCGACGTCACGCGCGCGTGACGCACCGGGTCGGGCTGCAGCAGCACCGCCAGCCGGAACGGCAGGATGCTGCCGAGCCGGTTGACGGCGACGAACGAGGCTTCCGCGGCGGAGCCGGCCGCCACCAGCTCCGCTTCGTAGCGAAGCAGGGCCTGGGCCGGATCAAGGGCTTCCATCGGACGCTACTTCGCCTCCGGGAAGGTGGCCTTGCCGATCATGCCGGGCAGCAGGTTGGCCGGCACCTTGTCGAACTTGGCGATGACCTCGACGGTCTGGCTGGCGCCGTCGATGCGGCCGCTGACCCTGTAGACGCGCGCGGTGTAGCTCTGGCCGGTCTCGTCCACCGCGACGGTGAACGCCTTGCCCGGCTTCATCCAGCGCACCCACGAAGAGGGCACGAACATCTGCGCGCGCAGGCTGGCCAGGTTCACGATCTCCAGCAGCGGCTGGCTGACCTGCACCGACTCGAAAGCTTTGGCGCGCACGCGCACCACCTTGCCCGGGTACGGCGCGGCCACCACGCAGTACTTCTCCTGCACCTGCGCCAGCGCCAGTTGCGACTTGGCCTTCTCGGCGGCGGCGGCGGCCAGCGTCACGTCCAGGTCGCTGACCGCGCCCAGGCTTTGCAGCTTCATCTTGGCCAGGTGGCTTTCGCGCGCGCCCAGCAGCTCGGCCTGCGCGGCCTTCACGTTGGCGGCGCGGTCCTGGCAGTCGAAGCCCACCAGCAGGTCGCCGGTGGAGAAGGTGTCGCCCACCTGCCTGGGCATGCTGGTGATGCGGCCGGCGATCTGCGAGGAGATCACCGCTTCCATGTCCGCGACGATCAGCGCGCGCACGGTGCCGTTGTCGGCGGCCGTGGCCGGCGCGGGAGCATTGGGCGCAGGCGTGGCGGCCGGCAGCGAAGCCGGCGCGGCCGCGCCGGGTGCGGCCGGCTGGGGCGCCGAGGCAACCGCAGTGGGCCCCGCGGCCCAGGCCGCGTGCGCCACCAGCGCCGCGCAGGCGATGCAAAGCAGGATCGGGGATCGTGGTTTCGACATCATGTTTTCCGTCTTGGCGTGGCGCGTCTTCATGCGCATCACGGCTGCTGGGAAGCGGGGGCCGGACCGGTCCAGCGCCGGTCCAGCTTGAGCGTGTTGCCTTCGGTGAGGGACAGCGTGTCCGCTTCGGCCGCGGCCTTCAGGCCACCGCCAAGCAACATGCGCAGATTTTCCGCGACCTTGAACACGGCCGCCTCACCCAGGACTTTCCACTGGTCGGACGTCACCGGCTCGACCAGCATGGACTTCATCTCGGCGGTCTGCAGCACCTGCTGGCCGTTGCCGCCCAGCAGCGTGACCTTCAGCGTGACCGGCCGGCCCGAGTCCTGTTTCGCGCCGAAGACCACGTCGACGTCGGTCCGCACCGCGCCGCCCTGCTCGGCCACCGGGATGCGGGCCACGCGCAGCACCGTGAGCATCGAGTCCGTGAACTCGCGCTTCACCATCGGCGGCAGGCCGTGGATCTCGCCGATGGACACCGACTGCATCGGCGGCGGCGCCTTGGTGCCGAAGTTCTCGCCGAAGAACTGCTGCAGCGAGGTGTTCAGCTGCCTGGCCAGCGTGGGCGTCTCGTCCACGTTGGCATCGGCCACCACCACGTCGTAGCCGACGGAGTTCATCACGCGGCCCATGGCGTGCTCGAGGTTGGCGTGCACCACGTCGCGGTTGATCTGCGTGATGGCCAGGCGGGCGGCGGCGCGGATCAGTTCCAGCTCCGTTTCCAGGCCCGACTGCTGCGTGGCGCGCATCGCGCGCACCAGCGAACGGTCGTCGGCCAGCGCCTCGTCCCACACGCCCAGCTCGTGCTTGAGCAGCTGGTAGCGGTTCACCGCGATGCGCGTCTGCGTCATCACGGCGGCGGTGATGGCCAGGCGCCGCGCCTGGTCCAGCTGTTTCGACGCTTCCGTCGTGCGCTTCACCGAAGGCAGCGACAGCAGCTTGAGCAGGTTGAACGACACCAGCGCGCCGGCCTCGTTCCACTGGTTGTTGATGAGGAAGCGGTTGCTGTCGTAGTTGGCGCCGGCGTTCAGCGTCAGGCCCGGCAGCAGCTGCAGGATCTGCTTGCGGCCTTCCAGCGCCGTGATGCGCTCGCGGTAGCGCTCCTCGCCCAGCTCGGGGCGGCGCTCGATGGCCATCGCCTCCAGGTCGTCGATGCGGGCGATCAGGTCGGGCAGCGCCACCTGTGGCTGCTCCGGCGTGGCGACGCGGTAGGCTTCGCCCGGACGCAGCCCCACCAGGTCGGCGAATTCGCCGCGCCACTGCACCAGCTCCTGGCGGCGCGTGCTCAGCTGCTGCTGCAGGTCCAGCAGCGAGCGGCGGTACGCGATGATCTGCAGCGGCGGCAGCAGCCGGCGCGCTTCGATCATGCGCGAGCGTTCCGAGCCGCGCTCGATGTCGACCATCATCGCGTCGATCTGCGGCAGCAGGCGCTGGGCCGCTTCGGCGCGCCACCAGGCCAGCTGCACGTCCAGCACCAGGTTCTGCAGGGCGCGGCGGCGGCGCTCCTCCATCACCAGCACCTGGTCGGCGTTCTGCTTGGCGCGGTAGTAGCTGGCGCCGAAGTCCAGGATGTTCCAGGACAGCGCCGCGTTGTACGTCGCATGGCTGCGCTCCACGGCGGCGCTGGGCACGCTGCTGATCGTGCCGTTGGGCTGGTAGCCCAGGCCGAACGCGTCGTTGTTGCGCGACGTGTAGCCCGCCGACAGCGCCAGGCGCGGCAGCATGTCGTAGTTCGACAGGTCCAGCTGGCTGGCCGACAGCGCGGTCTCCATCTGGCGCACGCGCAGCTCCAGGTTGTGCCGCACCGCGCGCGCCATCGCATCGGACAGCGCCAGCGGCGCGGTCACCGCTTCGCCGGCCTGGATGACCGCGGCCAGGTCTTCTTGCGCCTTCGTCGACTGTTCTTCCTTCGTCAGCGCCATCGGCGTGACCGCGCACCCTGCCAGCACCGCGATCGCGGCGGAGGCCATCAGGGTGCGCACGAAGCGTTTCTCGCGGCCGCTCGTGGCGGCCGTGTCTCCGTGAATGCCCAAAACCACTCCCCCTCTTGTTCAGTCGCCGCGCGCGTCAAAGGCGCTTGCCGGCGGCTTTCTCCCCTGCCTTGGTTGCCATTGCGCGCGCCACCAGGCCGCCCGCGTCGCGGTCGGTGCCCTGGGTGCGCACGCTCTTGAGTTGCTCGGCGAAACTCGGTGCGCCGCGCTTGGCCTTGCCCTTCTCGCCCTTGGCGGCCTGCTTGGCCGGCACGGGCTGGTCGCCATCGGGCAGTGCCTCGCCCTGCTCGCCCTTCTCGCCGGGCTTGCCGTCCGCGTCGTCGCCGTCGCGGCTGCCGCGCTGGGCACCCGCCGGGTCGCCCTGCTGCCTGGTGACGCGGCCTTCGCCGACGGTCATGACCAGGTCGGTGCTCGCTTCCAGGCCCTGGTTGTCGCGGGCGATGATACGGATGTCCAGCACGCCCTCGAAATCCGCCGGCGGCTCGCCGCTCAGGCGGCCGGTGAGGCCGTCGAACGACAACCAGCCCGGCAGCGGTTCGCCGTTGGCCAGGCGGGCCTCCAGCCGCAC
Source organism: Ramlibacter humi (assembly GCF_004681975.1). Taxonomy (GTDB): domain Bacteria; phylum Pseudomonadota; class Gammaproteobacteria; order Burkholderiales; family Burkholderiaceae_C; genus Ramlibacter; species Ramlibacter humi. The sequence continues at coordinate 93,797 of NZ_SMLK01000002.1, read as the reverse complement.
CACCGCGCGCGGGTTGGTGTGCGCGAAGGCATCGCTCGGGACGTTGAAGCGCACGCCGCGCTGCACGTCGATGCGCAGCTGCGGCAGCGGCTGGAAGCGCACCAGCAGGTCGGCGTTGCCGCCGCGCGCGCCGCCGATGTCGGACGGCGACACCCGCACCGCCGGGAAGCCGCGGTCGATGGAGTCCAGCGCGCGGCCGTCGCTCGTGATGGTGAACGTCGTGCGCGCCTCGCGGCCGGCATCGTCGCGGGCCACCACTTCCACCAGCAGGCTGGAGAACGAAGAGGCGTCCAGTGGACGGCCGTTGAACAGGCCCGAGATGCCGTCGAAGCCCAGCCACGAGGGCAGCGGCTGGCCATCCAGCTGATGCGCGTCGAGCTTGATCACGGCGCGCCCGTCGGTGTGGATGAACGCGTCGCGCGGCACCGTGTAGTTCAGGCCGCCGAGTGCCATCACGTTCGGGATGCCGTTCAGCACCGACAGCACCGCGCCGTCGCCGGTCATGCCCGTGGCGCCCGCGGCATCGCTGCCGCGCACCGCCGGGAAGCCGCGCTCGAGGGACTCGAGCACGTCGGCGCCGGACACCGTCGCCGGTGACGTCACCGGCGTGCTGCCCAGGATGGCCCCGCCGGGGCCTTGGCCCAGGCCGTTGAACGGCTCCAGCGACGGCATGATGAACGGCTGCGAGCCCAGCGGCGGCGACGGCGGGTTCGCGGCCGTGTTGCCGTCTGCCTGCGGCGCGGCGGCAGCCGGCGCCTGGGCGGGCGGCAGCGGCGCGGCGGCCGGGGCCGGCGGCGCCACCGGCGTCTGCGTCACTTCGCGCACCTGCTCGGGCGGCGTCGGGATGCCGGTGTCGTTGCGCACGACCGCATTGGTGAACGCAAGCGACAGGTTGCCGGCCACGTCGGCCACGCGCTGCGCGGCGGCCGGCGTGTAGCTCACCCGGACGCTGTCGCCGGACGCGACCGCGGAACCCAGCGTCAGCGTGATGGTGCGGCCGGCCGGGTCGGTGCTGCAGGCCGTGACCGTGGCGGTGGTGCCGTTGACGGTCACCACGTAGTTGCTCCACGCCGGGCCGGCGGCGTCCATGCCGACGCCGGCTTCGGCGTAGGTCAGCACCAGCTGGTTGCCGTTGACGGCGGCGCCCGTGAGCACCGGCGCGGCGGTGTCGATCGCGACGTCCAGCGCCGGAGACAGCGCGGAGGCGTTGCCGGCCGCATCGACCACTTGCGCGCTGAAGCTGCGCGTGCCGTTGGGCAACGTGCCGGTGGTGATGCTCACCTTGCCGGCCGCGATGTCGCCGGCCGCCAGCGTGATGGTGGACACCACGCTGCCGTCCACGTACAGCTTCAGCGTGTCGCCCGCCACCGGCGCGGCAGCGCCCGCGCCGCCCAGCGTGACCACCACGGTCGGCGTGTCGTCGGCCGTGCGCAGGTCGCTGTTGCTGGTGCCGGTGTCGCTGGCCGCGGCCAGGCTCACGGCCGGCGCGGAAGGCACGATCGTGTCGGCGACGCTGACGGTGACCGTCGCGGTTTCGGTCACGCCGTTGGACGTGACCGTGTAGGTGAACGAGTCCGTGCCGGTGAAGCCGGCGTTCGGCGTGTAGGTCACCGTGCCCAGGCTGCCGTCGAGGATGGTGACGGTGCCGTTGGCGCCGTTGGTCACGCCGGTGACGGCGCGGCCCGGGTTCTCGAAGCTGTCGTTGGCCAGCACGTTGGTGGTGACCGCCGTGTTGGGCTGCGTGCTCGCGGTGTTGTCCACCGCGTCGGCCACCGGCGACACCGTCAGGCTGACCACCTGCGTGGTGGCATTGCCCAGCGCGTCGGTCACCGTCACGGTGAAGCTGTCGGCGCCGAACCAGTCGGCGGCCGGCGTGTAGCTCCACGCGCCCGTGTTGGCGTTGATGGTCGCAGTGCCGTGCGCGGCGGCCGTGGTCACCGCGAAGGGCGACGCGGCCAGTCCGTCGGTGTCGGTGGCCGTCAGCGTGCCGGTGATGGCGCCGTTGTCCTCGGCGCCGGTGCCGGAGGTGGTGCCGCCGATCGAGGTGTTCTCGTCGATGTCGGTCAGGCTGAAGGTGACGGTCTGGCCCGCGCTCCAGTTGCCGGCCGCATCGCCGGCCTGCACGCTGTACGTGAAGCTGGCGGGCGCGGTTTCGTAGTCGTTGCGGCTCGCCGCCAGCGCACCGGCGGCGGTCAGCGTGACCTTGCCGTCGGCCGCGATCGAGAAGTAGCCGTCGGCGCTGATCGAGCCGCCGCCGGTGAAGCGCCAGCCCGTGACGCCCACGTTGTCGGTGGCGTTGACGGTGCCCACGACCGTGCCGCCCGCGCGGTTCTCGGCGTAGGTGATCGTCTGGCCGCCGCCAACAGTCGGCGGCGTGACGTCGCCTTCGGGAACGTCGGTGACGTTCAGCACCACGTCGGCAGCCACCGACCAGTGGCCCGCGGCGTCGCGCGCCTGCACGCTCAGCGTGAAGGTGTTGGGGCCGGTCTCGTAGTCGTTCGAGGCCGCCGTGGACGACAGGCCCGCGACAGTCAGCGTGATCTCGCCGGTGGTGGCGTTGATCGCGAAATAGCCGTCGTCGCTGACCTGCCCGCCGTTGGCGAAGCGGAAGCCGGTGACGCCGCTGCCGGCTTCGGCCGTGTCGGTGGCGGCCACCGTCGCCAGCACGGCGCCCGCGGTCTGGTTCTCGGCGTAGCTGTAGGTCTGGCCGGGCGTGACGACGGGAGCGTGGTCATCCAGGTCCGTCAGGCTGAAGGTGACGGTGGTGGCGCCGCTCCAGTTGCCCGCGGCATCGCCCGCTTCCACGCTGTAAGTGAAGCTGGCCGGCGCGGTCTCGTAGTCGTTGCGGCTGGCCGCGGCGGCGCCTGCTGCCGTGATCGTGACCTTGCCGTCGGCGGCGATCGTGAAGAAGCCGTCCGCGCTGGTCGTGCCACCGCCGGCGAAACGCCAGCCGGTGACGCCCACGTTGTCGGTGGCGCTGACTGTGCCGACGACCGTGCCGCCCGTGCGGTTCTCGGCGTAGGAAATCGTCTGGCCCGCTCCGACCTGCGGCGCGGCGTCGTCCACGTCCAGCACGTTGATCGTGAAGTTCAGGAACGCTTCGCTGCCGTCCGTGCTGAACGCGCGCACGGTGATGGTGTGGCTGGTCAACGTCTCGTAGTCCAGCAGCGTGCCGTTGGCGACCGTCACGACGCCGGTGGCGGCGTCGATGGTGAAGCGCCCGCCCGCGTCGTCGGCCAGTTCGTAGCTCACCGGGGTGCCGTCGCCGTCCACGCCGAGGGCGACGATGCCGACCACCGTGCCGTTGGCCGCGTTTTCGTTGACCTGGTTGGTGGCCGGGTCGCTGTCGGACAGCGTGATCGGGTCGTTGACCGAAGCCACGGTGATGGTGGCCGTGTCGGTGGCGATGGAGAACGGCGTGGTGCCGCCGCGCACGGTGGCGGTGATCACGTCGCCGGCGGTGCCCGCGGTCTGGTCCCACGCGCCGAAGGTGATGCCGGCCGTGCCGTTCCAGCCCGCGTTGGGCACGAAGCGCAGCGAATCCGCGCCGTCCAGCAGCAGGATCTGGCCGGCGCCCAGCGCCACGTTGGTCCAGGCGCCCGCGCCGATGCGGTATTGCCAGGCGCCGTTGCTGTTGTCCACGTCGCTGACGTAGATGGCCTCGGGCGCGGCGCCCACCAGGTCGGCATCGGTGATGGAGCCGTCGGCCACCATCGCGGCCACCGTCGTGCCGTTGTTGACGGCCGGGTTCTCCTGGATGCCGCCGAGCGAGGGGCTCTGCGAAACATCCAGCACGGGCGCGTCGTTCACCGGCGTGACGTTCAGCGACACCGAGTAGGTGACGGTCGCGGTGCCGTCGAAGACGGTGTAGGTGAAGCTGTCGGCGCCGAAGTAGTCGCCCGCCGGCGTGTACGAATAGGTGCCGTTCGCGTTGACCGTGGCCGTGCCGTGCGCCGGACCAGCGCCCAGGGCGTAGGTCAGCGTGTCGCCGTCCACGTCGGTCGCGGCGGGCAGCGTGCCGTTGAGCGTGCCGTCCTCGGCGACGGTGCCGCTGCCGTTCGCGCCCACCGGTGCGTCGTTCACCGGCGTGACGTTGACCGACACGGTGTACGTCTGCGTGTCGGTGCCGTCGGTCACGGTGTAGGTGAAGCTGTCCGGGCCGTTGTAGTTGGCGGCGGGCGTGTAGGTGTACGTGCCGTTGCCGTTGACCGTGACCGTCCCATGGCCGGCATTGCTGCCCAGCGCATAGGTGACCGTGTCGCCGTCGGCGTCGGTCGCCGCCGGCAGCGTGCCGTTCAGCACCGTGTCTTCGGCGGTGGAGACCGTGTCGTTGGCGGCGACCGGCGCGTCGTTCACCGACGCCACGGTGATCGACACCGTGTAGACCACGGTCGCCGTGCCGTCGGTGACCGAGTAGGTGAAGCTGTCGGTGCCGTGGAAATCGGCCGCCGGCGTGTAGGTGTACGTGCCGTTGGCGTTGACCGTGACGGTGCCGTGGCCGGCGCCGGCGTCCAGCGCGTAGGTCAGCGGATCGCCGTCGCCATCCGTGGCCACGGGCAGCGTGCCGTTGATCGGCGTGTCTTCCGCCGTGCTGACGCTGGCGTTGGCGCCCACCGGCGCGTCGTTGACCGGGTTGACGGTGATCGCCACCGTGCCGCCCACCGTCGCCGTGCCGTCGGTGACGTCGTAGGTGAAGGCGTAGTTGCCGGTGCCGGTCTGGTTGGCGGGCGCCTCGTAGACCAGGTTGGTCAGCTGGCTGATGCTCAGCAGCGTGCCGCTGGTCACCACCGTGCCGTCGGCGCGCTTGACCAGGCCGCCGGCCGGCACGCCGGTGACGGTGATCGTGAGCAGGTTGCCGTCCACGTCGGTCGGCGCTGCCAAGCCCAGCGGCGTGGTCGTGTGCTCGTTCACGTTGAGCGAGCCGCCGGCCACCACCGGCGCATCGTTCACCGGCGTGACGTTGATCGACACCGTGTACGTGGCGCTGCTGTCCGTGCCGTCGCTCACCGTGTAGGTGAAGCTGTCGGCACCGTTGTAGTCGGCCGCGGGCGAGTACGTGTACGTGCCGTCGGTGTTGAACGTCAAGGTGCCGTGCGCCGGGCCGGTGCCCAGTACGTAGCTCAGGCTGGCGGCCGGGCTGTCGATGTCCGCCGCGGTCGTCAAAGCGCCATTCAGAGTGCCGTCCTCGGCCACGGTGACGTTCACGTTCGCGCCCGTCGGGGCGTCGTTCACCGCGTTCACCGTGATCGAGACGATGTACGTGTTGGAGGCCGAGCCGTCGCTCACCGTGTAGGTGAAGCTGTCTGCGCCGTTGTAGTTGGCCGCAGGCGTGTACGTGTACGTGCCGTCGGTGTGGACCACCACGGTGCCGTGGCCGGCATTCGTCGCCAGGCCGTACGTCAGGCTGGCTGCCGGCGAGTCGATGTCCGTGACCGCCGGGAGCGTGCCGGTGTAGGCCGTGTCTTCGTTCGTCGTGACCGTGTCGTTCGCGGCCACCGGCGCGTCGTTCACCGGCGTCACGTTGATCGACACCGTGTACGTCGCGCTGCTCGCGCTGCCATCGAAGACGGTGTACGTGAAGCTGTCGGCGCCGTTGTAGTCTGCTGCCGGCTTGTACGTGTACGTGCCGTCCGCGTTGAACGCCAGCGAACCGTGCGTGGGACCCGTGCCCAGCACGTAGCTCAGGCTGGCCACCGGCGTGTCCACGTCGGCCGCGGTCGTGAGCGCTCCGTTCAGCGTCCCATCTTCGGCCACCGTGACGTTCACGTCGGCACCCGTCGGCGCATCGTTCACCGGGTTCACCGCGATCGCGACCGTGCCGGTTGTGGTCGTCGTGCCGTCGTAGACGTCGTACGTGAACAGATAGTTACCCGCGCTGGCGATCTCCGCCGGTGCGTCGTACACCAAGCCCTGCAGCTGCGCGATCGTCAGCACCGTGCCGTTGGTGATCACCGTGCCGTCGGCCCGCTTGACCTGGCCAACCGCGGGAATGCCCGTCACCGTGATGACCAGCGTGTCGCCGTCCACGTCCGTGGGAGCTGACAGGCTGAACTGCGTGCCGGTGCTCTCCTCATCGACCGCGATGGACTTGCTGTCCACCACCGGCGCGTCGTTCACCGACGTGACGTTCACCGACACCGTGTACGTGTTCGACAGCGTGCCGTCGCTCACCGTGTACGTGAAGCTGTCGCTGCCGTGGTAGTCGGCAGCCGGCGAGTACGTGTACGTGCCGTCCGCGTTCACCACTACGCTGCCGTGCGAAGCGGCGGAGCCCAGGCTGTACGTCAGCGAAGGGCCATCCGGGTCGGTCGCCACCGGCAGGTTGCCGCTGAACGTGGTGTCTTCCGCCGTCGTGATGCTGGTGTTGCTGGCCACCGGCGCGTCGTTCACCGGCGCCACGTTGATCGACACCGTGTACGTCTGCGGCGCCACACCGTCCGTCACCGTGTACGTGAAGCTGTCGCTGCCGTTGTAGTCAGCCGCCGGCGTGTATGTATACGTGCCGTCGGCGTTGACCACCACCGTGCCGTGCGAAGGACCGCTCGCCAGGCTGTACGTCAGCGTGTCGCCGTCGACGTCCGTCGCCGTCAGCGTGCCGCCCACCGGCGTGTCCTCGTTCGTCGACACGCTGCTGTTCGCGCCCACCGGGGCGTCGTTCACCGGCGTCACCGTCAGCGAGATGGTGTACGTGCGGGTGATCAAGCCGTCGCTCACCGTGTAGGTGAAGCTGTCCGCACCGTTGTAGTTGGCGTTCGGCGTATAGGTGTAGCCGCCCGTGGAGGTGACCGTGACCGTGCCGTGGCTTGCGTTGCCGCCCAGCGCATAGGTCACCGTATCGCCGTCCACGTCCGTGGCGGTCGGCAGCGTACCCGTCAGCGGGGTGTCTTCCGCGGTGGTGGCGGAGCCGTCCGCCGCCACCGGCGCATCGTTCACCGGCGTGACGGTGATGGCCACCGAACCGCTGGTGGTGGCGTGGCCGTCGAAGACGTCGTAGGTGAAGCTGTAGCTGCCCGTGCCCAGCTGGTCCGCGGGCGCGTCGTAAACCAGGCCCTGCAGCTGGGAGATCGTCAGCACCGTGCCATTGGTGATCACCGTGCCGTCCGAACGCTTGACCGTGCCGGCCAGCGGAACGCCCGTCACCGTGATGACCAGGGTGTCGCCGTCCACATCGACCGGCGCCGCCAGGCCGAACAGGTTGCCGGTGCTTTCCTCGGCCACCGTGACGGCCTTGGGCACCACCACCGGCGCGTCGTTCACCGGGTCCACCGTGATGTTGACGGTATAGGTCGCGCTGGACAGCGTGCCGTCGCTCACTGTGTAGGTGAAGCTGTCGCTGCCGTTGTAGTCGGCCGCCGGAGCGTAGCTGTACGTGCCGTCGGCATTGAGCGTCAGCGTGCCGTGCGCGGGCCCGGTGCCCAGGCTGTACGTCAGGTTCGCCGTTGGCGTATCGATGTCCGTGCCGGGCAGCGAGCCGGTCAGCGTCGTGTCCTCGTTGACCGAAACGTTCACGTTCGCGCCCGTCGGGGCATCGTTCACCGGATCCACCGTGATCGACACGGTGTAGGTGTTCGACGCCGAGCCGTCGGAGACGGTGTACGTGAAGCTGTCCGCGCCGTTGTAGTTGGCCGCAGGCGTGTATGTGTACGTGCCGTCGGCGTTCACCACCACCGTGCCATGGCCGGCATTCGTCGCCAGGCTGTACGTCAGGCTGGCTGCCGGGCTGTCAACGTCCGTGACCGCCGGCAGCGTGCCGGTGTAAGCCGTGTCTTCGTCGGTCGTGACCGCGTCGTTCGAAGCCACCGGCGCGTCGTTCACCGGCGTCACATTGATCGACACCGTGTACGTCACGCTGCTCGCGCTGCCATCGAAGACGGTGTACGTGAAGCTGTCGGCGCCGTTGTAGTCGGCGGCCGGCTTGTACGTGTACGTGCCGTCCGTGTTGAACGCCAGCGAACCGTGCGTGGGACCCGTGCCCAGCACGTAGCTCAGGCTGGCCACCGGCGTATCCACGTCAGCGGCGGTCGTGAGCGCTCCGTTCAGCGTTCCGTCCTCGGCCACCGACACATTCACGTCGGCGCCCGTCGGGGCATCGTTCACCGGGTTCACGGCAATCGTCACCGTGCCGGTCGTGGTCGTCGTGCCGTCGTAGACGTCGTAGGTGAAGGTGTAGTTGGTCGCGCTCGCCAGTTCGGTCGGCGCATCGTAGACCAGGCCTTGCAGTTGCGCGATCGTCAGCACCGTGCCGTTGGTGATCACCGTGCCGTCGGCGCGCTTGACCGTGCCCGCCGAGGGAATGCCCGTCACCGTGATCACGAGCGTGTCGCCGTCCACGTCCGTCGGTGCATTCAAGCCGAATGCATTGCCGGTGCTCTCTTCGTTGATCGAAACCGTCTTGGTGTCCGCCACCGGCGCGTCGTTCACCGGCGTGACGTTGATCGACACGGTGTAGACAGCGGCGCTGCTGTCCGTGCCATCGCTCACCGTGTAGGTGAAGCTGTCGGCGCCGTTGTAGTCGGCCCCCGGCGTGTAGATGTACGTGCCGTCAGCGTTGAACGTCAGGGTGCCGTGCGCCGGGCCGGTGCCCAGCACGTAGCTCAGGCTGGCCGCCGGACTGTCGATGTCCGCCGCGGTCGTCAAAGCGCCGCTGTACGCCGTGTCTTCGTTCGTGCTGACGCTGACGTTCGCGCCCGTCGGGGCGTCGTTCACCGCGTTGACGGTGATCGACACCGTGTACGTGTTGCTCAGCGAACCGTCGCTGACGGTATACGTGAAGCTGTCGGCGCCGTTGTAGTTGGCCGCAGGCGTGTACGTGTACGTGCCGTCGGCGTTCACCACCACTGCGCCGTGGCTGGCGTTGGTGCTCAGGCTGTACGTCAAGCTCGCCGCAGGCGAGTCAATGTCCGTAGCGGTCGGCAGCGTTCCGCTGTAGGCCGTGTCTTCGTTCGTCGAGACCGTGTCGTTCGAAGCCGTCGGCGCGTCGTTCACCGGATTGACGGTGATCGACACCGTGTACGTCGCGCTCGTCAGCGAACCGTCGGAGACGGTGTACGTAAAGCTGTCGCTGCCGTTGTAGTCGGCGGCCGGAGCATAGCTGTACGTGCCGTCGGCATTGAACGTCAGCGTGCCGTGCGTCGTGCCGGTGCCCAGGCTGTACGTCAGGCCGGACGCGGGCGTTTCCACGTCGGTGCCCGGAAGCGTACCGGCCAGCGTCGCGTCTTCGTTCACGGACACGTTCACGTTCGCGCCCGTCGGGGCGTCGTTCACCGCGTTGATGGTGATCGAGATCGTGTAGGTGTTGCTCAGCGAACCGTCGCTGACGGTGTACGTGAAGCTGTCGGCGCCGTTGTAGTTGGCAGAAGGCGTGTATGTGTACGTGCCGTCGGCGTTCACCACCACCGTGCCGTGGCTGGCGTTGGCGCCCAGGCTGTACGTCAGGCTGGCTGCCGGGCTGTCGATGTCCGTGACCGCAGGCAGCGTGCCGGTGTAGGCCGTGTCTTCGTCGGTCGTGACCGCGTCGTTCGAAGCCACCGGCGCGTCGTTCACCGGCGTCACGTTGATCGACACCGTGTACGTCACGCTGCTGGCGCTGCCGTCAAAGACGGTGTATGTGAAGCTGTCGGCACCGTTGTAGTCTGCTGCCGGCCTGTACGTGTATGTGCCGTCCGCGTTGAGCGCCAGCGAACCGTGCGTGGGACCCGTGCCCAGCACGTAGCTCAGGCTGGCCGCCGGCGTGTCCACGTCGGCCGCGGTCGTGAGCGCTCCGTTCAGCGTGCCGTCTTCAGCCACAGACACATTCACGTCAGCACCCGTCGGCGCGTCGTTCACCGGGTTCACCGCGATCGTCACCGTGCCGGTGGTCGTTGTCGTGCCGTCGTAGACGTCGTAGGTGAACAGATAGTTACCCGCGCTGGCGATCTCCGCCGGCGCGTCGTACACCAACCCCTGCAGCTGCGCGATCGTCAGCACCGTGCCGTTGGTGATCACCGTGCCGTCCGAACGCTTGACCTGGCCAACCGCGGGAATGCCCGTCACCGTGATGACCAGCGTGTCGCCATCCACGTCCGTGGGAGCTGACAGGCTGAATGCGTTGCCGGTGCTTTCTTCGTTGACCGAAACCGTCTTGGAGTCCGCGACAGGCGCATCGTTCACCGATGCGACCGTGATCGACACGGTGTACAACCCGCTGGTGGCCGAGCCGTCGGTCACGCGGTAGGTGAAGCTGTCGCCACCGTGGTAGTCCGCCCCCGGGGTGTAGGTGTACGTCCCGTCGGCGTTGAACACCAGCGTGCCATGGGACGTGCCGCTGGCCAGCGTGTAGCTCAGGCTGGCCGCCGGGCTGTCGATGTCCGCCGCAGTCGTCAGCGCGCCGTTCAGCACCGTGTCCTCGTTGGTGCTGACGCTGACGTTCGCGCCTGTGGGCGCATCGTTCACCGGGTTCACGACGATGGAGACCGTGTAGGTCTGCGGCGCGGTGCCGTCGGTGACGATGTACGTGAAGCTGTCGGTGCCGTTGTAGTTGGCGGCCGGCGTGTAGGTGTATGTGCCGTCGGCGTTCACGACCACCGCGCCATGCGAGGCGCCGGTGGCCAGGCTGAAGCTCAGGGTTTCGCCGTCGACGTCGGTCGCCGTCAGCGTGCCGCTCACCGGCGTGTCTTCGTCCGTCGTGGTGCTGCTGTTGCCGCCCACCGGGGCGTCGTTCACCGGGTCGACCGTGATCAACACCGTGTACGTCGCGCTCGTCAGAGAACCATCCGAGACCGTGTACGTGAAGCTGTCGCCTCCGTTGTAGTCGGCGTTCGGCGTGTAGGTGTACGTGCCGTTGGCGTTCACCACCACCGTGCCGTGCGAGGTGTTCGTGACCATGCCGTACGTCAGGCTGGCCGGCGCGTTGTCCACGTCGGTGCCGGGCAGCGTGCCCGACAGCGTCGCGTCTTCGTTGACCGAGACGCTCACGTTCGCACCCGTCGGGGCATCGTTCACCGGGTCCACCGTGATCGACACGGTGTAGGTGTTGGATGCCGAGCCGTCGCTCACCGTGTACGTGAAACTGTCGGCACCGTTGTAGTTGGCCGCAGGCGTGTAGACGTAGCTGCCGTCGGCGTTCACCACCACCGTGCCGTGGCTGGCGTTAGTGCCCAGGCTGTACGTCAAGCTGGCTGCAGGGCTGTCGATGTCCGTAACCGCGGGCAGCGTGCCGATGTAGGCCGTGTCTTCGTCGGTCGTGACCGTGTCGTTCGCGGCCACCGGCGCGTCGTTCACCGGCGTCACGTTGATCGACACCGTGTACGTCACGCTGCTGGCGGCCCCGTCGCTCACTGTGTACGTGAAGCTGTCGGCGCCGTTGTAGTCTGCTGCCGGCTTGTACGTGTACGTGCCGTCCGCGTTGAACGCCAGCGAACCATGCGTCGGGCCCGTGCCCAGCACGTAGCTCAGGCTGGCCGTGGGCGTGTCCACGTCGGCCGCGGTCGTGAGCGCTCCGTTCAGCGTGCCGTCCTCAGCCACCGTGACGTTCACGTCGGCACCCGTCGGGGCATCGTTCACCGGGTTCACGGCGATCGTCACCGTGCCCGTCGTGGTCGTCGTGCCGTCGTACACGTCGTACGTGAACAGATAGTTACCCCCGCTGGCGATCTCCGCCGGCGCGTCGTACACCAACCCCTGCAGTTGCGCGATCGTCAGCACCGTGCCGTTCGCGACCACCGCACCGTCAGCCCGCTTGACCGTACCTGCAGCCGGAAGCCCGGTCACCGTGATCACCAGCGTGTCGCCGTCGATGTCCGTGGGAGCTGACAGGCTGAATGCGTTGCCGGTGCTTTCTTCGTTGACCGAAACCGTCTTGGAGTCCGCGACAGGCGCATCGTTCACCGACGTGATGTTCACCGACACCGTGTACGTGTTCGACAGCGTGCCGTCGCTCACCGTGTACGTGAAGCTGTCGCTGCCGTGGTAATCGGCGGCCGGCGAGTACGTGTACGTGCCGTCCGCATTCACCACCACGCTGCCATGTGTGGCGTTCGACCCCAGGCTGTACGTCAGCGACGGGCCGTCCGGGTCCGTCGCCACCGGCAGGCTGCCGCTGAACGCGGTGTCTTCCGCCGTCGTGATGCTCGTGTTGCTGGCCACCGGCGCGTCATTCACCGGCACCACGTTGATCGACACCGTGTATGTCTGCGGCGCCACACCGTCCGTCACCGTGTACGTGAAGCTGTCGCTGCCGTTGTAGTCGGCCGCCGGCGTGTACGTGTACGTGCCGGCGGCGTTCACGACCACCGTGCCGTGCGAAGGACCGCTCGCCAGGCTGTACGTCAGCGTGTCGCCATCGACGTCCATCGCCGTCAGCGTGCCGCCCACCGGTGTGTCCTCGTTGGTCGACACGCTGCTGTTCGCGCCCACCGGCGCGTCGTTCACCGGCGTCACCGCGACCACGACCGTGTAGGTGCGCGTGGCGATGCCGTCCGTGACCGTGTAGGTGAAGCTGTCGCTGCCGTTGTAGTCGGCGTTCGGCGTGTACGTGTACGTGCCGTCGGCGTTCACCACGGCCGTGCCGTGCGACGCGGCCGAGCCCAGGCCGAAGGTCAGCGAAGGGCCGTCGACGTCGGTCGCGGTGAACTGACCGGCCAGCGGCGTGTCCTCGGCGGTGGACGTCGTGACGTTGGCGCCCACCGGCGCGTCGTTCACCGGCGTGACGGTGATGGCCACCGAACCGCTGGTGGTGGCGTGGCCGTCGAAGACGTCGTAGGTGAAGCTGTAGCTGCCCGTGCCCAGCTGGTCGGCGGGCGCGTCGTAAACCAGGCCCTGCAGCTGGGAGATCGTCAGCACCGTGCCGTTGGTGATCACCGTGCCGTCCGCACGCTTGACCGTGCCGGCCAGCGGAACGCCCGTCACCGTGATGACCAGCGTGTCGTTCTCCACGTCCGTAGGAGCGGCCAGATTGAACAGCGTGCCGGTGCTTTCCTCGGCCACGGTGATGGACTTGCTGTCCACCACCGGCGCGTCGTTCACCGGCGTGACGTTGATCGACACGGTGTAGACGGCGCTGCTGTCCGTGCCATCGCTCACCGTGTAGGTGAAGCTGTCGGCGCCGTTGTAGTCGACCGCAGGCGTGTAGGTGTACGTGCCGTCAGCGTTGAACGCGAGCGACCCGTGTGCCGGCCCGGTCCCCTGGACGTAGCTCAGGCTGGCGGCCGGGCTGTCGATATCAGCCGCAGTCGTCAATGCACCGCTGTACGCCGTGTCTTCGTTCGTGCTGATGCTGACGTTCGCGCCCGTCGGGGCGTCGTTCACCGCGTTGATGGTGATCGACACCGTGTACGTGTTGCTCAGCGAACCGTCGCTGACGGTGTACGTGAAACTGTCGGCCCCGTTGTAGTTGGCCGCAGGCGTGTACGTGTATGTGCCGTCGGCATTCACCACCACTGCGCCGTGGTTGGCGTTGGTGCCCAGGCTGTACGTCAAGCTCGCCGCAGGAGAATCAATGTCCGTAGCGGTCGGCAGCGTTCCGCTGTAGACCGTGTCTTCGTTCGTCGAGACCGTGTCGTTCGAGGCCGTCGGCGCGTCGTTCACCGGGTTGACGGTGATCGACACCGTGTACGTCGCGCTCGTCAGCGAACCGTCGGAGACGGTGTACGTGAAGCTGTCGGCGCCGTTGTAGTCGGCGGTCGGCTTGTACGTGTACGTGCCGTCCGCGTTGAAAGCCAGCGAACCGTGCATGGGGCCCGTGCCCAGCACGTAGCTCAGGCTGGCCGTGAGCGTGTCCACGTCGGCCGCAGTCGTGAGCGCTCCGTTCAGCGTCCCATCTTCGGCCACCGTGACGTTCGCGTCGGCACCCGTCGGCGCATCGTTCACCGGATTCACCGCGATCGTCACCGTGCCGGTGGTGGTCGTCGTGCCGTCGTAGACGTCGTAGGTGAAGGTGTAGTTGGTCGCGCTCGCCAGTTCGGTCGGTGCGTCATAGACCAGGCCTTGCAGTTGCGCGATCGTCAGCACCGTGCCGTTGGTGATCACCGTGCCGTCGGCGCGCTTGACCTGGCCAACCGCGGGAATGCCCGTCACCGTGATGACCAGCGTGTCGCCGTCCACGTCCGTGGGAGCTGACAGGCTGAACTGCGTGCCGGTGCTTTCCTCATCGACCGCGATGGACTTGCTGTCCACCACCGGCGCGTCGTTCACCGACGTGACGTTCACCGACACCGTGTACGTGTTCGACAGCGTGCCGTCGCTCACCGTGTACGTGAAGCTGTCGCTGCCGTGGTAGTCCGCGGCCGGCGAGTACGTGTACGTGCCGTCCGCGTTCACCACCACACTGCCGTGCGAGGCGGCGGAGCCCAGGTTGTAGGTCAGCGCGTCGCCGTCGGCATCGGTCGCCACCGGCAGCGTGCCGGCGAACGGCGTGTCCTCGTCAGTCGTGATGCTCGTGCCCGAACCCACCGGCGCGTCGTTCACCGGTGTGACGGTCAGCGAGACCGTATAGGCCATCGTCACCGTGCCGTCGGTCACGGTGTAGGTGAAGCTGTCGGGCCCGTTGTAGTTGGCCGCGGGCGTGTACGTGTACGTGCCGTCGGCGTTCACCACCACCGTGCCGTGGTTGGCGCCGGTGCCCAGGCCGTACGTCACGGTATCGCCGTCCACGTCGGTGGCGGCCGGCAGCGTGCTGCTCAGCGGCGTGTCCTCGGCCGTCGTGGCCGTGGTGTTGGATGCCACCGGGGCATCGTTCACCGGCAGCACCGTAAGGCTGACCGTGTAGGTGTTCGACAGCGCGCCGTCGCTCACCGTGTACGTGAAGCTGTCGGTGCCGTTGTAGTCGGCCGCAGGCGTGTAGACGTAGGTGCCGTCGGCGTTCACCACCACGTTGCCGTGCGCGGCGTTCGCGCCCAGGCTGTACGTCAGCGACGGGCCGTCCGGGTCCGTGGCGGCCGGCAGGCTACCGCTCAGCGGCGTGTCTTCGGCCGTGGTGGCGCTGGCATCCGAGGCCACCGGTGCGTCGTTCACCGGCGTCACCGTGATGGCCACCGAGCCGCTGACCGTGGCCGTGCCGTCGAAGACGCTGTAGGTGAAGGCGTAGTGGCCCGTGCCCGTCTGGTCGGCAGGGGCGTCGTACTGCAGGCCTTGCAGCTGCGCGATCGTCAGGACCGTGCCGTTGGTGACCAAGGTGCCGTCGGAGCGCTTCACGGTGCCGGCCGCGGGCACGCCCGTGACCGTGATGACCAGCGCGTCGTTGTCCGCGTCGGTCGGCGCCGCCAGGTTGAACAGGGTGCCCGCGCTTTCTTCGGCGACCGTGATGGAACCGCTGGACACCACCGGCGCGTCGTTCACCGAAGCGATCGTGAGCGTCACCGTGTAGGTCCGGACGATGGAACCGTCGGTCACCGTGTAGGTGAAGCTGTCGGAGCCGTGGTAGTCCGCCGCGGGCGTGTAGGTGTACGTGCCGTCCGGGTTGACCGTGACGGTGCCGTGGCCGGCGCCGGTGCCCAGCGCGTACGTCAGCGTCGGGCTGTCCACGTCCATGGCCACCGGCAGCGTGCCGTTCAGCGGCGTGTCTTCGTCGGTCGCGCCCGTGCCGTCCGCGCCCACCGGCGCGTCGTTCACCGGGTTGACCGTGATCGCCACCGAGCCGGCGACCGTCGCCGTGCCGTCGAAGACCGTGTAGGTGAAGCCGAAGCTGCCCGTGCCCGATTGCTCGGCCGGGGCGTCGTACACCAGGCCCTGCAGCTGGCCGGCCGTCAGCGTCATGCCGTTGGTGACCACCGTCCCGTCGGGTCGCTTGACGGTGCCGGCCGTGGGCAGGCCGGTGACCGTGATCACCAGCGTGTCGCCATCGGCATCCGTCGGCGCGGACAGGCCCAGGCTGGTGCCCGTGCTTTCCTCGTCGACCGTGATCGTGCCGCTCGACACCACAGGCAGGTCGTTCACCGACGTCACGCCGACCGTGACCGTGTAGCTGCGGGTGACGGTGCCGTCGCTCACCGTGTAGGTGAAGCTGTCGCTGCCGTGGAAGTTGGCGTCGGGCGTGTAGGTGTACGCGCGCGTCGTGGGATCGAGCGTCACCACGCCGTGCGAGGGGTTTGTGCCCACGCCGTACGTCAGGATATCGCCGTCCACGTCGGTGGCCGCGGGCAGGTTGCCGCTGAAAGGTGTGTCCTCGTCCGTCGTGATGCTGATGTCGCTGCCCACCGGCGCGTCGTTCACCGACGTCACGCCCACCGTCACCGTGTAGGTGCTGGTGAACGTGCCGTCGCTCACCGTGTAGGTGAAGGTGTCCGGGCCGTTGTAGTCGGCGTTCGGCGTGTACGTGTACGTGCCGTCCGGGTTGACCGTCACCGTGCCGTGCGCGGCGGGAGTGCCCAGGCCGTAGGTCAGCGGGTCGCCGTCGGCGTCGGTCGCCGCCGGCAGCGTGCCGGTCCTGGGCGTGTCCTCGGCAGTCGTGATGGCCGTGCCGGAACCGGCCGGCGCGTTGTCGTTCAGGTTCGTGACGTTCAGCGTCACGTTCACGCTGTCCGACCAGTTGCCCGCCGCGTCGCGCGCCTGCAGCGCGTAGCTGAAGCTGTTGGGCGCGATCTCGTAGTCGTTCGTCGCCGCACCGGCGGCGGCGCCCAGTGCCGTGAGCGTGATCTGGCCGTTGGCGGCGATCTGGTAGTAGCCGTCCGCGCTGGTCGTGCTGTTGTTGGCCGCGAAGCGCCAGCCGGTGACGCCCACCGCGTCGGTGGCGGCGGCGGTGCCCACCACCTGGCCGGCGCTGCGATTCTCGGCGTAGCTGAAGCTCTGGCCGGGGTCGACCACCGGGGCTGTGTCGTCCACGTCGGTGACGTGCAGCACCACCGTGGCCGAAGCGGACCAGTTGCCGGCCGCGTCGCCCGCCTGCACCTGCAGGCTGAAGGCGTTGGGCAGCGTCTCGAAGTCGTTGGCCGCGGAGAACACCGCGGCGCCCGCCGTCGTCAGCGAGATGTGGCCGGCGGCGTCGATGCGGAAGTAGCCGTCGTCGCTGACCGGGCCGCCGTTGGAGAAGCGGAAGCCGGTGACCGCGCGGTTGTCGGTGGCCGTGACGGTGGCCAGCGTGGCGCCGGCCGACTGGTTCTCGGCGTAGCTGTAGTCCTGACTGGCGCCCACCACCGGCGCGGTAATGTCGTCCGCCACCACCACCGTCACCGTGGCCGTGGCGTTGCCGCCGGTGCCGTCCGTGACGCTGTAGCTGAACGTCGTGGTGCCGCTGTAGCCGAAGGTCGGCGCGAAGGTCAGCGTGCCGTCGGCATTGCGGGTGACCGTGCCGTGCGACACGTTGATCGTGCCGCCGACCGCGAGGTTCTGCCCATTGACCTGCGTGATCGCCAGGCTGGTCTCGGCATCCGAGTCGTTGGCCAGCACGTTGACCACCACGGGGGTGTCCGCCACGGTGCCGACGGTGTCGTTGGCGGCCAGCGGCGTGTCGTTGGTGCCGGTGATGCTGATCGTCAGCGTGTCGGTGGCATCCACCGTGCCGTCGGTCACGCGGAACGTGAACACCTGGTTGGGCGCGTTGGCCGCCAGCGCGTTGATGGCCGCCGAGTCCGGGACGAACACGTAGTCCAGCGTGGTGTCGTTGAACCAGAGCGTGCCGTACGGGTTGTCCACCCGGTGCGTGTAAGGCACGCCGCCGATGCTCTGCGCATCGGCCACCGCGCCGTCCACCGAGTAGGTCAGCGTCTCGGGGCTGTCGCGGTCGGAGCCGCTCAGCGTGCCCGTCACCGCGCTGAAGGAGTCGTCCGCGGCCGTGTCGTTCAGCGTGGCCGTGGTCGTGCTGGCGCTGACCGTGGGCGTGTCGTTCGCGCCCGCGATGTTCACCGTCAGCGAATTGCTCGAGCTGCTGTTGCCGTCGCTGACCGTGACCGTGAAGACGTCCGTGGCCGGGCCCTTGACGGCTTCGATCGCGGTGTCGTTGGGCGTGTAGACCCAGACCCCGCTGGCCTTGGTCACCACCAGGGTGCCGTAGGCGCCCACCAGCGTGACCGTGGTGCCGTCGTCCGTGCCGCCGGCGACGCCGTACTCCAGCGTGCCGCTTTCGGCGTCGGTGCCGGCCAGTACGCCGCCGCGCACGGCGAACGTGTCGTCGGCCGCCGTGTCGACATAGGTGCCCGCCGCGACCGCAGCCACCGTGGGCGTGTCGTCGGCGGCAGTGATGTTCACCGTGAAGGTGGCATCGGCCGTGGCGAGCGAGCCGTCGGTGACCCGGAACGTGAACTGCGAGGCGGGCGGGTTGCTGCCCAGCGCGTTGATCGCCGCGGCGTCGGCCACGAAGCGGTAGGCCAGCGTGGAGCTGTTGAACCACAGCGTTCCGTAGGTGTCGACCACCTTGTGCGTGTAAGCCACGCTGTTGACGACTTGCGCGTCGGCCGTGGCGCCGACCAGCGAGTAGGTCAGCGTCTCCGGGTTGTCGCGGTCCGCGCCGCTCACGGTGCCCGTGATGTCGGTGAAGAGGTCGTTCGCCGCGGTGTCGGTCAGCGTGGCCGTGGGCACGCTGACGCTGATGCCAGGCGTGTCGTTGGTGCCGGTGATGTTGACCGTCAGCGACGAGGTGCCGGTGAGCGCGCCGTCGCTCACGGTCACCGTGAACACGTCGGACGCATTGGTCTTGCGCGCTTCGATGGCGGCATCGTTCGGCGTGTAGGTCCAGGCGCCTGAGGCCTTGGTGACCACCAGCGTGCCGTAGGCGCCCGCGTAGGTGACCGTGGTGCCGTTGTCCGTGCCGCCCTGGATGCCGTAGGTCAGCGAGCTGCTGTCCACGTCGGCGCCCACCAGCGTGCCGGAGTGGGCCGTGAACATGTCGTCGGCCGCCGTGTCGATGTAGGTGCCGCCATCGACGCCGGCGATGGTGGGCGCGTCGTTGACGGGGATGACGGTGACGGTGGAGGCGATGGACAGCGCCTGGGTGTCCGCGCCGCTGTTGGCGATGCCGCCGCTGTCCTGGATCGATGCCAGCGTGAACACGCGGCTGCCCGCAGTCGGGTTGTCGACGTTGGTGTTCTGGTACTGGATGCCGTTGACCAGCGTTTGCACGTTGGCCGTCGAAACGCCAGCCGCCTTCGTCAGCGTCACCGTGGCCGTGGAACCGGTCACGGTGACCGTGTAGGTCATGCCGTTCGTGGCAGTGGTGCCGGTCGCGCCATTGGTCAGCGAGAAAGCCGTACCGTCGACGGTCACCCTCTCGTTGGCCGCATCGGCGAGGCCGGACACCGTGAACTTCAGGCCGATGATCGACTGCGCTGCCTCGATCGCGGAGACCGAGGCGCCGCTGAACACCGTCACCGCCGCGCCCTGCGCCGGGCCGGCGCCTTCGGTGAACGTCGGATCCACCCCCGTCGCGGTCAGCGTCGGCGCGTCGTTCACCGGCGTCACCGTGACGTTCGAGCCGATCGACAGTGCCGTCGTATCGGCGCCGCCGTTGGCGACGCCACCACTGTCCTTGACCTGTGTGAGGGTGAACGTGCGCGTGCCCGCCGTCGGGTCGTTCACGCTCGTGTTCTGGTATTGGATGCCGTTGACCAGCGTCTGCACGTTGGCCATCGAAACGCCGGCCGCCTTCGTCAGCGTCACCGTCGCGGTAGAACCCGTCACGCTGACCGTGTAGGTCATGCCGTTCGTCGCCGTCGTGCCGGTCGTCGAGTTGGTCAGCGAGAACGTGGTGCCGTCGACGGTCACCTTCTCGTTGGCCGCGTCGGCCAGGCCGGATACCGTGAAAGTCAGCCCGATGATGGACTGCGCCGCTTCGATCGCCGAGACCGAGGCGCCGCTGAATACCGTCACCGCAGCGCCCTGGGTCGTGCCCGCCCCTTCCTGGAACGCCGGGTTCGCCCCCGTCGCGGTCAGCGTCGGGGCATCGTTGACGGCGATCACCGTCACGTTGGAGGCGATGGACAACGCCGTCGTGTCTGCACCGCTGTTCGCGATGCCGCCCGAGTCCTGAATGGACGTCAGCGTGAACGTGCGCGTGCCCGCGGTCGGGTCGTTCACACTCGTGTTCTGGTACTGGATCGCGTTGACCAGCCCCGCGATGTTGGCTGTCGAGACTCCGGCCGCCTTGATCAGGGTCACCGTCGCGGTGGAGCCTGTCACGCTGACCGTGTAGGTCATGCCGTTCGCCGCAGTCGTGCCCGTTGCGCCGTTGGTCAGCGAGAACGTCGTGCCGTCGACCGTCACCTTTTCATTCGCGGCATCGGCCAGACCGGATACCGTGAAAGTCAGCCCGATGATCGACTGTGCAGACTCGATCGCCGAGACCGAGGCGCCGCTGAACACCGTCACCGCAACGCCCTGGGTCGTGCCCGCTCCCTCCTGGAACGCCGGGTTCGCCCCCGTCGCGGTCAGCGTCGGGGCATCGTTGACGGCGGTCACCGTCACGTTGGAGGCGATGGACAGCGCCGTCGTGTCCGCACCACTGTTCGCAATGCCGCCCGAGTCCTGGACGGACGTCAGCGTGAACGTGCGCGTGCCCGCCGTCGGGTCATTCACGCTCGTGTTCTGGTATTGGATCCCGTTGACCAGCGCCGCCACGTTCGTCGTGGACACGCCGGCAGCCTTCGTCAGCGTCACCGTGGCCACGCCACTGACGACACTGACCGAGTAGCTCATGCCATTCGTGGCCGTCGTTCCGCTCGCGCCATTGGTCAGCGCGAACGTCGTGCCGTCAACCGTCACCTTTTCGTTTGCGGCGTCGGCCAGGCCGGACACCGTGAAGGTCAGGCCAATGATCGACTGTGCAGACTCGATCGTGGAGACCGAGGCACCACTGAACACGTTGACGGCCGCTCCTTGCGTCGTACCAGCACCTTCCTGGAACGTTGGGTTCGCACCCGTCGCGGTCAGCGTTGGCGCATCGTTGACGGCAGTCACCGTCACGTTGGACGCGATCGACAGTGCCGTCGTGTCGGCACCGCTGTTCGCGATGCCGCCGGAGTCCTGGATGGACGTCAGCGTGAACGTGCGCGTGCCCGCCGTCGGATCGTTCACGCTCGTGTTCTGGTACTGGATGCCGTTGACCAGCGTTTGCACGTTGGCCGTCGAAACGCCGGCCGCCTTCGTCAGCGTCACCGTGGCCACGCCACTGGCGACACTGACCGAGTAGCTCATGCCATTCGTGGCCGTCGTTCCGCTCGCGCCATTGCTCAGCGCGAACGTCGTGCCGTCAACCGTCACCTTTTCGTTCGCGGCGTCGGCCAGGCCGGACACCGTGAAGGTCAGGCCAATGATCGACTGCGCAGACTCGATCGCGGAGACCGAGGCGCCACTGAACACATTGACGGCCGCTCCTTGCGTCGTACCAGCA
This sequence comes from Ramlibacter humi, assembly GCF_004681975.1. Lineage (GTDB taxonomy): Bacteria > Pseudomonadota > Gammaproteobacteria > Burkholderiales > Burkholderiaceae_C > Ramlibacter > Ramlibacter humi. Next base: position 72,505 of record NZ_SMLK01000002.1, on the reverse strand, counting down.
CCTTCCTGGAACGTTGGGTTCGCGCCCGTCGCGGTCAGCGTTGGCGCATCGTTGACGGCAGTCACCGTCACGTTGGAAGCGATCGACAGTGCCGTCGTATCGGCACCGCTGTTGGCGATGCCGCCCGAGTCCTGAATGGACGTCAGCGTGAACGTGCGCGTGCCCGCTGTCGGGTCGTTCACGCTCGTGTTCTGGTACTGGATGCCGTTGACCAGCGTCTGCACGTTGGCCGTCGAAACGCCGGCAGCCTTCGTCAGCGTCACCGTCGCAGTGGAACCCGTCACGCTGACCGTGTAGGTCATGCCGTTCGCCGCAGTCGTGCCCGTTGCGCCGTTGGTCAACGAGAACGTCGTGCCGTCGACCGTCACCTTCTCATTCGCGGCATCGGCCAAGCCGGACACCGTGAAGGCCAGCCCGATGATCGACTGTGCAGACTCGATCGCGGAGACCGAGGCGCCACTGAACACGTTGACGGCCGCTCCTTGCGTCGTACCAGCGCCTTCCTGGAACGCCGGGTTCGCGCCCGTCGCGGTCAGCGTTGGCGCATCGTTGACGGCAGTCACCGTCACGTTGGAAGCGATGGCCAGCGCTGTCGTGTCCGCACCGCTGTTGGCAATGCCGCCCGAATCCTGGATGGACGTCAGCGTGAACGTGCGCATACCCGACGTCGGGTCGTTCACGCTCGTGTTCTGGTATTGGATCCCGTTGACCAGCGTTTGCACGTTGGCCGTGGCCACGCCCGCCGCTTTCGCCAGCGTCACCGTGGCCGTGGAACCGGTCACGCTGACCGTGTAGGTCATGCCGTTGGTCGTGGTCGTGCCCGTTGCGCCGTTGGTCAGCGAGAACGTCGTACCGTCGACCGTCACCTTCTCGTTCGCCGCGTCGGCCAGGCCGGACACCGTGAACGTCAGCCCCATGATGGACTGCGCCGCTTCGATCGCCGAAATCAAGGCGCCGCTGAACACCGTCACCGCAGCGCCCTGGGTCGTGCCCGCCCCTTCCTGGAACGCCGGATTCGCCCCCGTCGCGGTCAGCGTCGGGGCATCGTTCACCGGCGTGACCGTGACGTTCGAGCCGATCGACAGCGCCGTCGTATCGGCACCGCTGTTCGCGATACCGCCCGAGTCCTGAATCGATGTCAGCGTGAACGTGCGCGTACCCGCGGTCGGGTCGTTCACGCTCGTGTTCTGGTACTGGATGCCGTTGACCAGCGTTTGCACGTTGGCCGTGGCCACGCCCGCCGCTTTCGCCAGCGTCACCGTGGCCGTGGAACCGGTCACACTGACCGTGTAGGTCATGCCGTTCGTGGCCGTCGTGCCGGTCGCGCCGTTGGTCAGCGAGAACGTCGTTCCATCGACAGTGACCTTCTCGTTGGCCGCGTCGGCGAGGCCGGACACCGTGAACGTCAAGCCAATGATCGACTGCGCGGACTCGATCGCCGAAATCGAGGCGCCGCTGAACACCGTCACCGCGACGCCTTGCGTCGTACCGGTTCCCTCCTGGAACGTGGGGTTCGCGCCCGTGGCCGTGAGGGTCGGCGCGTCGTTCACCGGCGTCACGGTGACGTTCGAGCCGATCGACAGCGCCGTCGTATCGACGCCGCTGTTGGCGACGCCGCCACTGTCCTTGACCTGTGTGAGGGTGAACGTGCGCGTGCCCGCCGTCGGGTCATTCACGCTCGTGTTCTGGTACTGGATGCCGTTGACCAGCGTCTGCACGTTGGCCGTCGAAACGCCAGCCGCCTTCGTCAGGGTCACCGTCGCGGTGGAACCGGCCACGCTGACCGTGTAGGTCATGCCATTCGTGGCCGTCGTGCCGGTCGCGCCATTCGTCAGCGAGAACGTCGTGCCATCGACAGTCACCTTTTCATTCGCGGCGTCGGCCAAGCCAGACACCGTGAACGTCAGCCCGATGATCGACTGTGCAGACTCGATCGCCGAAACCGAGGCGCCGCTGAACACCGTCACCGCGGCGCCCTGGGTCGTGCCCGCCCCCTCCTGGAACGCGGGGTTCGCACCCGTCGCCGTCAGCGTCGGCGCATCGTTGACGGCGGTCACCGTCACGTTGGAGGCGATCGACAGTGCCGTCGTGTCGGCACCGCTGTTGGCGATGCCGCCCGAGTCCTGAATGGACGTCAGCGTGAACGTGCGCGTGCCCGCTGTCGGGTCGTTCACGCTCGTGTTCTGGTACTGGATTCCGTTGACCAGCGTCTGCACGTTGGCCGTCGAAACGCCGGCCGCCTTCGTCAGCGTCACCGTCGCGGTGGAACCCGTCACGCTGACCGTATAGGTCATGCCGTTCGTGGCCGTCGTGCCGCTCGCGCCGTTGATCAGCGAGAACGTCGTGCCGTCGACCGTCGCGGTCTCGCTGGCCCCGTCCACCAGCCCGGACACCGTGAACTTCAATCCGATGATCGACTGGTTTGCCTCGATCGTGTTGATCACGGCGCTGTTGAACACCGTGACCGCGGCGCCTTGCGTCGTGCCGCTGCCTTCCTGGAACGCCGGGTTGGCGCCGGTAGCGGTCAGCGTCGGCGCATCGTTGACGGCAGTTACCGTCACGTTGGACGCGATGGACAGCGCCGTCGTGTCGGCGCCGCTGTTGGCGATGCCGCCGGAGTCCTGGACGGACGTCAGCGTGAACGTGCGCGTGCCCGCCGTCGGGTCATTCACGCTCGTGTTCTGGTACTGGATCCCGTTGACCAGCGTCTGCATGTTGGCCGTCGAAACGCCAGCCGCCTTGGTCAGCGTCACCGTGGCGGTGGAGCCCGTCACGGTGACGGTGTAGGTCAGGCCGTTCGTAGCGGTGGTACCGGTGGTCGAGTTCGTCAGCGCGAACGTCGTGCCGTCGACCGTCACCTTCTCGTTCGCCGCGTCGGCCAACCCCGACACCGTGAAGGTCAGGCCGATGATCGACTGCGCAGACTCGATCGCGGAGACCGAGGCGCCGCTGAACACGTTGACGGCAGCTCCTTGCGTCGTGCCGCTGCCTTCCTGGAACGCCGGATTCGCCCCCGTCGCGGTCAGCGTCGGCGCATCGTTGACGGCCGTCACCGTCACGTTGGAAGCGATCGACAGCGCCGTCGTGTCGGCACCGCTGTTGGCAATGCCGCCGGAATCCTGGATGGACGTCAGCGTGAACGTGCGCGTGCCCGACGTCGGGTCATCCACGCTCGTGTTCTGGTATTGGATGCCGTTGACCAACGCCGCCACGTTCGTCGTGGACACGCCGGCCGCCTTCGTCAGCGTCACCGTGGCCGTCGAGCCCGTCACGCTGACCGTGTAGGTCATGCCATTGTTCGTGGTCGTGCCCGTTGCGCCGTTGGTCAACGAGAACGTCGTGCCGTCGACCGTCACCTTCTCGTTCGCCGCGTCGGCCAGGCCGGACACCGTGAACTTCAGGCCGATGATGGACTGCGCCGCTTCGATCGCCGAGACCGAGGCGCCGCTGAATACCGTCACCGCGGCGCCTTGCGTCGTACCGGCGCCTTCCTGGAACGCCGGATTGGCGCCCGTTGCGGTCAGCGTCGGCGCATCGTTCACCGACACCACCGTCACCGTCGAGGCGATCGACACCGCCTTGGTATCGACCCCGCTGTTGGCCGTGCCGCCCGTGTCCTTGATCGACGTCAGCGTGAACACCCTGTTGCCCGCCAGGGGCGCATCGATGTTCGTGTTCTGGTACCGGATCCCGTTGATCAGCCCGTTCACGACGGCCGTGCCCACCCCGCCCGCCTTGCCGATCGTCACCGTCGCCACGCCGCCGCTGACCGACACGGAGTACGACATGGCATTGGTGCCGGTCGTGCCCGACGTCAGGTCCGTCAGCGAGAACTGCGTTCCGTCGATCGTCACCTTCTCGTCCACGCCGTTCTGCAGGCCCGACACAGTGAAGACGAACGAGTCGATGCTCTGGCCCGCTTCGACCGTGCCCGCCGAGACCCCGCTGAACACGCTGACGGCGGCCGCCTGCGCGGAGCCGGCGGCTTCCGTGAACGCCGGGTTGGCGGCGGTGGCCGTCAGCGTCGGCGCATCGTTCACCGCCGTCACGTCGATGGTGGTGGTGGCGACGTTCGACGGCGTGGTGCCGTCCGTCACCTGCACCGTGATGACGCGCTGCGTGGTCGACGGATCGTCGGTCGTGTTCTCGAACGCGATCTGCTCGATGGTGTCCGCGTACACCTGCTTGCTGGCGGTGCCGGACAAGGTGATGGTGTTGCCGGACCGGGTCCAGCCGATGCCGTTGAGCGTTCCGCTGGCGCCGGCGGAGCCGCCGACCAGCAGGCGGTCGCCCGTCTGGGCATTGGTCAGCGTGATGGTCGCGCCGGTCAGGTTGGCCGAGGCGACGCTGTAGACCGAGCTGTCGGTGTCCGCGATCGGCACCGGGGTGCCGTTCTCGGTGTACGTGGCGCTCCAGCCGTTGTCCTTCAGGTCGACGACGGTCGTCGTGGCGACGCTGGTGGCCGTGTTGCCCACCACCACGTTGTCGATGGCGATGCGGTCGGCGCTGGCGTTGTTGGTGGTGCCGTGGCCGCGCCGGAACGACAGGGTGCCGCTCGCACTGGTCGGCGTGCCCAGGTTGAGCACGACGTTCTGCAACGTGCCGGTGGTGGCGTTGCCCACACCCGTGGTCGGCAGCGTGTTGCCGGCAGTGACGCCGGCCGCCAGCGTCCACGTTCCGGTGGTATTGCTGGTTCCGGTCGTGAACGTCGCCAGCAGGACGTTGTTGTAGTAGACCGTGAGCGTATTGTTGCGGCCGTTGGTGTTGTTGTCCCAGGCGATGTCGAAGCTGATCGAGGTGATCGCGTTCGTCGTCACCGTGGTGACCTGGGTAAGCTGGTTGCCGTCGGACGAGTACGTGGTGCTGGTACTGGTTGCGGGGACCGTGATCGCCTGCTCCAGGCGCGAGCTTTCGACGCCGCTGCTGTTGGCGCCCCACACGTAACGCGTGTCGCCGGTGGCCTGCGCGCCCCCCTCTGCCGCGCCGGCTGCCTCGGTCCAGCCCGAGGGCGCCGCGCCTGCGGCGGTGGCGTTCATCGTGCTGCTCGCGGCGGTCAGCAGGTTGGTCGTCGCGGTGGTCGGCGCACCCGGGACCGGCGTGTACGTCGAGTTCAGGTCCAGGACGTTGTTCGAGAGGACGGAAACCGAAATGGTGTCGGTGTCCGTCAGGGTGCCGCCGCTGCCCGTGTTTCCCAGGTCACTGGTGACGATGGTGATCGTGCGCGTGCCGGTGGTGGCCGGCGTGTACTGCAGGCCGGCCAGCGCGGCGTTGATCGCAGTGATGGTGCCCCGCACGGTCACCGCGGCGCTGTTGTTCGCGCCGGCCGTGATGGTCAGTCCGGTGGTGCCCGAGAGCGTGAGCACGCCCGCATCCACCGACAGCGCCACCTGGACGGTGCTGGTACCCGCATCGACGTCGCTGATGCTGATCAGGTTGCCGTTGGCGGCCGAGAACGTGATCGGCGCGTTGGCAACGGTCGACTGCGCGCCCGGCACGCCGTTGACCGGCGCGTCGTTCACCGCCGCCACGTTCACCGTCATCGTGCGGGCGGTGAGGTCGGTGGCGTTGGCGTTCTGGACCTTGAAGGTGAAGTTGCCGTAGTTGTTGCCGTTGGCGTCCGCCGCGGGGGTGAACTGGAGGTTGCCCGCGGTGATGTCGCCGATCGCGATGACCTGCCCGGCCGTCACGGCCACGCCGTTGAGCAGCAGCGCGCCCCCGCCCGGCAGCGTGTTGATCAGCACGCCCGTCATCGGGTCGGATTCGACGTCCGAATAGCCGAAGTTCGCGACGGTGAAGACGTAGCTGGTGTCCTCGTTGGTAGCGACCGTGGTGTTGGTGCCCGTCGGCGCATCGTCCACCGGCAGAACGGTGATGGCGACCGTGTCCGTGTCGGTCAGCGTGCCGCCGCTGCCGCTGGCGCCGAGGTCGCTGGTGAAGATGGTGAGCGTCGCGCCGCCGTTGTAGTTCAGCGTCGGCGAGTAGGACATGCCGGCAAGCGCCGCGTTGATGCTCGCCTGCGTGCCGGTGATCGTCATCGTGGACGTGCCGTTGGCGCCGGCGTTGAACGTCAGCCCCGTCGTACCCGACAGGGTGAGGGTGCCGTTGGTCACGGTCAGCTGGACCTGGACCGTGGCCGCGTCCGGGTCGTTGACGCCGATGCGGTTGCCGTTGGCGGTGGAGAACACCAGCGGGGTGTCCTCGTTGATCGTCTGCGCGGCCGGCACGGTGTTCACCGGCGGGTCGTTGAACGCCGTCAGCGCGATCAGGCTGCGCGCCTCGTTGCCTTCGGTGCCGCCCGAGTCGACCAGCGTCGCGCCGACGGTCACGGTGCCACGGGAGCCAACGACGGTGGGGTCGTCTCCGTTGTTGTGGTACCGGATCGTGTTGATCAGGTTCTGGTACGCCGGCTTGGAAGCCACGCCCGTCAGCGTCAGCACGCCGGTGGCGGAGTCGTAGGCCGCGGTGATGCCGCCGGCCGCCGCCACGGCGGCGTCCCACGTCAGCATGTCGCCCGCGGCGAAGTTGCGCACCACCACGCGGCCGCTGCCCATGTTGGTGGTGTCGGGGTCGGTGATCAGCGAGTTGGCGGTCGCGGCGATCAGCACGCCGGTGTTGTCGCCTTCGGTGTACGAGTTGGACGAGCCGGTGGGCTGGGCGCTCACCTGGAGGTCGTCGACGTAGAAGTACGCCGCTGCGCCGTTGTAGCTGGTGGAGCCGGACACACGGAACCGGATGACGGTGTTGCTCGACTCGTAGCCCGAGATGTCGACAGTCTGCGCCGAGAGCGTCGCGATGCTGCCGGTGTACGTCTTCAGCAGCGTGTAGTTGGCGCCGCCATTGCGCGAAATCTCCAGCACCACGGAGTCGGTGGCGGCGACACCCGTGTTGATGAGGTTGAAGGTCAGGACCGAGTTCGAATACGCCGACAGATCGACCTGGCGGCTGGCGCCGGTGTAGTGATCCGGCGTGCTCGAGTTGTTCAGGCGCAGCGCGTAGTTCACCGCCGCGGTCGGGTCGCGGTCGCCGACCTGCACGTTGCCGGCGGTCGCGCCCGCGCCGCCGGCGGCGGTGTCGGTTTCGACCCATCCCGTGGCCCACGGGATGGCGCCGGTGCTGGCGTTGGTGTAACTCTGGGTGGTGAACGTGTCGCCCACGATGGCCGGCGTGGCGCTGCTGGCGTCCAGGTCCAGGATGGGCGGGTTCAGCTGCGTGCCCATGAACGTGATGTCATGCAGCGTCACCAGCGTCGTGTTGGCCGTGCCGGTGTACGTGAACGAGATCGACTGGATGTCGTTCACGTTGAAGTACACGTACAGGTTGCCGCTCGACGAAGTCGCGGTGGCGTCGTTGCCCGCGCCGCGGCCGGAAACGGTGACGCTGGTGCCGGTGCCGGGGGTACCCGCGCTGATCCGGTTGTACGCGCTGGTGGCCACCTGCGTCGGCGAGATCGTCGTGCCGTCCTTCAGCTTGGCGGAGAAGACGGCCGTTTCCGAGTTGTCGACGTCGAAGAGCGAGAAGCCGACGTTGCTGACCCCGCCGCCCGGCTGCCCCGAGAAGTTGATCGTGATCGTGTTCGAACCCGTGGAGCCGACAGTGAACTGCAGGGCGTTCTGCGCGGGGCTCAGGCCGCCCGTGTAGCTGTTGGACAGCGTCGGATCGCCGAAGGCGGCCGCGTTCAGGCTGATCGTGACGGGATAGCCGTCGACCGTGTAGCTGTTGGAGAGCGAGCCCGTGGGCCACGTGCCCACCGCGTCGAAGTCCAGCGTGCGCAGCGCCAGCACGCTGTGGAACGCCGCCTGGCCGGCATCGGTGATGGCGATGTCGGCTTCGATGGAGCCCGTGTGCTTTTCCAGCACCCAGTCGGCCTTGTAGTCCTGGTGGCCGGTGCTGTTGTCGCTGGCCGCGACGTCGGCGCCGGTCAGGGCGGCGACTTCCTGCACGAAGCGTTCGCCGGCGCTGCCGGCGCCGATGTCGCAGCCGTACAGCAGCAGGTCGCCGTCGGCCGTCAGCGACTGGCCGATGGCTTCCAGCTGGGGCTGCAACTGGGCGATGGTGTCGGCGGTGTACGAGACACCGCCCAGGATCAGCGTGCCGGCCTGGCCGTGGCTGATGATGTGCACCGCGTCGAGGTTGGTCTCGCCCTTCAGCGCGTCGGCGATCTGCTGCAGGCCGTCCTGGGCGGGGTTCAGCACGACGACCCGGGCAGACGGATTGCGGATGGACTCCAGGATGACCTGGTAGTCGGGCACGGTGGAGTCGACGAAGATGACTTCGTGGCGCGCCGCGGGCGCGGCGGCTTGCGAAACGTCGGCGGGCTTCTCGGCGGCCTTCTCGGCTGCCGGGGCGACGGCGGGCGCCGCGGCCGCGGCGGCGGCTTCGGTCTTTTCAGCCGTGCGGGCGGCTTCGGCGGCTTGGGCCGCTGCGGCGGCGGCTGCAACGGCATCGGCGATGGCGGACGCGTCCTGCGGTTTGGACGCGACATCCGCAGCCAGTGCCCCGTCGAACAGGACACGCGGCTCCAATGCCAATAGGCGGCTCCGACGACTCCTCGGCACCTTCCTCGACATGCTTAAACTCCTTCAGGGGACCGGCCGATCCCCGCCCCAGATTCTGCAACCGACTGCAACCAGTGGCAACATTTCGATACAAATGCCTGCCACCGCGCACGGTTACCGGGATTTGCCCTGCTCATCTTTGAATACGGCCGAGCCCGGCAGTTTCTTGAATACGGCTGACAAAACCGATCGGATGAACTGATGCCTGCGTATTCGTTTGAGGCCCTGGACGCCGGCGGCGCCACCCGCAAGGGCGTCGTCGAGGCCGACTCGGCCAAGTCGGCGCGCAGCCAGCTGCGCGGCCAGCAGCTGGTGCCGCTGCAAGTGCAGGTGCTGGGGGACAGCCGCGCAGGCGCAGGGCCTCGGCGCTGGACCCGGCGCGTGTTCAACAGCACGCAGCTGACGGTGTGGACGAGACAGCTCGCGGGCTTGGTGGGATCGGGTTTGCAGCTTGAGCGGGCGCTCACTGCATTGGCGGAAGAGGCCCCCTCGGAGCCGGAGCGCAACCTGGTGGCGGCCTTGCGGGCGGAGGTGAACGCAGGCTCGACCTTCGCTGCGGCGCTGGCGCACTTTCCTCGCGAGTTTTCGGACATCTACATCGCCGTCGTCAGCGCAGGAGAGCAGAGTGGCCACCTGGGCATGGTGCTGGAACGCTTGGCGGACGACCTTGAAAATCGCCAGGCGTTGAAGTCGAAGCTGACTGGAGCGGCGCTGTATCCGGCCATCGTCACGGTGGTCGCCTTGGCGATCGTCGTGTTCCTGGTGACCTATGTGGTTCCTCAGGTGGCGAACGTCTTCGCGGGCACCAAGCGTTCGCTCCCCTTCCTGACCACGGCCATGCTGGCTTTGAGTGCCTTCTTCCGCTCTTGGGGCTGGATGATGCTGGGCACCCTGCTGGTCGTGGGACTTGTCCTACGCGGCGCCCTGAGGAATGAAGCCTTTCGTGAGAAATTCGACGCAAGTTGGCTAGGCATACCGGTTTTGGGCCGCTTATCGCGCGGATACAACAGTGCCCAGTTCGGCAATACGCTGGCCATGCTGACCGGGGCGGGCGTCCCCATCCTGAAGGCCCTGCAAGCCGCCGCCGAAACCCTCAACAACCGGGCCATGCGCGCCGATGCCATGGATGCGCTGGTGCTGGTGCGCGAAGGCGCCCCGCTCGCGTCCGCCCTGGCACAGAAAAAGCGCTTCCCGGGCCTGCTGTCCATGTTCGCCCGGCTGGGCGAACAGACCGGCCAGCTGCCGGTGATGCTGCAGCGCGCGGCCAACCAGCTGGGCAGCGAAGTCCAGCGCCGCGCCATCCAGCTGGCCACCGTGCTGGAGCCGCTGCTCATCGTCACCATGGGCATGGTCGTCATGCTCATCGTGCTGGCGGTGCTGCTGCCCATCATCCAGCTCAACCAGTGGGTGCGCTGAGGTGAGCGTGTTCGCCGACGACAAGCTGGTGGTCGCGATCTCGTCGCGCGCCCTTTTCAACTTCGAGGAAGAGAACCGCATCTTCGAAAGCGGCGATGCGCAGGCCTACATGGCGCTGCAGCTGCAGCGGCTGGACCAGCCCGCCCGGCCGGGCATCGCGTTCTCCCTCATGAAGAAGCTGCTGGCCTTCAACGATGCCCAGGCGCAGCGCGTGGAGGTGGTCATCCTCTCGCGCAACGATCCGGTGTCGGGCATGCGCATCTTCCGCTCCGGCAAGGCCAACGAGATCAAGCTGGAGCGCGGCGTGTTCACGCAGGGCCGTTCGCCGTTCCGCTACCTCAAGCCGCTGCAGGCCAAGCTCTTCCTTTCGGCCAATGCCGAAGACGTGAAGGAAGCGCTGGCCGCCGGCTTCCCCGCCGCGCGCGTGCTGACGGAGTCGGTGCAGGCCGGCGCCAACTACCCCAACGAAGTGCGCATCGCCTTCGACGGCGACGCCGTGCTGTTTTCCGACCAGGCCGAGCGCGTGTTCCAGGACCGCGGCCTCGACGCCTTCCAGCAGCACGAATCGGACAACGTGCTGCAGCCGCTGCCCGAAGGCCCGTTCAAGCCGTTCCTGGTGGCGCTGCACCGCCTGCAGGCCAGCGGCACGCCGGCGATGAAGATCCGCACCGCGCTGGTGACGGCGCGCAGCGCGCCGGCGCACGAGCGGGCCATCCGCACGCTGATGCACTGGAACATCCACGTGGACGAGGCGATGTTCCTGGGCGGCCTGCCCAAGGGCGAGTTCCTGCGCGAGTTCGAACCCGACTTTTTCTTCGACGACCAGACGCGGCACGTGGCGCACGCCGCGCAGCACGTGCCCGCGGGCCACGTGTCCGGCGGCATCACCAACCAGGGCGCATAAGTCAGGCTGCTTCGCTAGGATGCCCCGCATCCTTTCCAAGCGAAGCCCATGGCCTCCACCTCCCGATTCGCGGCGTTCGCCGCCACCACGCGCCGCATCTGGGCGCTGGCCAAGCCCTACTTCAATTCCGACGAACGCTGGCGGGCGCGCGGCCTGCTGGCCGCCATCATCGTGCTGAACCTCGCGGCGGTGTACCTGCTGGTGCAGCTGAACGAGTGGAACCGCGTGTTCTACGACGCGCTGCAGGCGAAGAACCAGCCGGTGTTCTGGGAACAGCTGGGGCGCTTCACCTACCTGGCGTTCGCGTACATCATCGTCGCGGTCTACCGCTTCTACCTGACCCAGCTGCTGGAGATGCGCTGGCGCGCGTGGATGACGCGGCACTACCTGCAGCGCTGGCTGCACGGCAACGCGTTCTACCGGCTGGAGATCTCGCGCTTCGCCGCCGCTTCCGGCGCGACGCCGGACAACCCCGACCAGCGCATCCAGGAAGACTTCAACCTGTTCACCACGTACAGCGTGTCGCTGAGCATGGGCCTGCTGAATTCGGTGGTCACGCTGGTCAGCTTCGTGGGCATCCTGTGGAGCCTGAGCGGCGCGTTCGATTTCAGCGTCGGCGGCACCAGCTTCCACATCCCCGGCTTCATGGTGTGGGCCGCGGTGGTGTACTGCATCGCCGGCAGCGTCATCACGCACTTCATCGGCCGGCCGCAGATCGGCCTGAACTTCGCGCAGCAGCGGCTGGAAGCCGACTTCCGGCACCACATGGTGCGGGTGCGCGAATACAGCGAAGCCATCGCGCTGGACCGCGGCCAGGGCGTGGAGCGCGCGCACCTGGATCTGCGGTTCTCGCACGTGCTGGCGAACTACCTGCGCCTGATCCGTGCGCAAAAGAACCTGACGTGGTTCACCACGTTCTTCGGGCAGGCGGCGGTGGTGTTCCCGTTCCTGGTCGCGGCGCCGCGCTTCTTCAGCGGCGCCATCCAGCTGGGCGAGCTGATGCAGATTTCGTCGGCTTTCGGCAGCGTGCAGGACTCGCTGGCCTGGCTGGTGGACAACTACAGCTCGTTCGCCACCTGGCGCGCGACGGCGGATCGCCTGACCAGCTTCGAGGAAAGCCTGTCGGCGCAGGAGCGCGGCACGGGCGAGACGGTCTCCGCGGAAGGCGAAGCGCTGGCGACGGAGGGCCTGGGACTCCGGCTGCCCAACGGTGCGATCCTCGCCGAGGGCCTGAACCTGCGGGCCGCGCCGGGTGAGCACGTGCTGGTGAAAGGCCCTTCCGGCAGCGGCAAATCGACTCTGCTGCGCGCCATCGGTGGCATCTGGCCGTTCGCATCGGGCCGCATCACGGCGCCCGCGGACGCGATGGCGATCCCGCAGCAGCCTTACTTTCCGGACGGGCCGCTGCGCAACGCGCTGGCCTACCCGGAACCGGCCGCGCGCTACTCCGACGATGCATTGCGCCAGGCGCTGGACGACGCGCTGTTGCCGCAACTGAAGTCGCGGCTGGATGACGAAGACGCGTGGAGCCAGAAGCTCTCCGGCGGCGAACGCCAGCGGCTGGCGCTGGCACGCGTGTTCCTCAAGCAGCCGCGCTGGGTGCTGGCGGACGAAGCGACTTCGGCGCTCGATCCGCAGGCCGAGGAAGTGCTCTACCGGCGGTTGAAGGAGCGCATCGACGCTCGGCAGGGCGGGCTCGTGTCCATCGCCCACCGGCCGTCGCTGGAAGCCTTCCACGACCGCCGCTGGGAGTTCGAACCGCGCGAACCGCGCACCGGCGGCGGCGCGGCGTACGAAGTGCGCGCCGCCTGATCAGCCCGGCGCGCGGCCGCGCGCCTCGCGCCGGGCGATCCACACGGTGGAAGCGCAGATCACCGAGCCGCCCACCAGCGTCCAGAAGCCGGGCAGATCGCCGAAGGCCAGCCAGCCCAGCAATGTGGCCCACACCAGGTCGAGGAACTTCACCGACTGCGTGGCCGAGATGTCGGCGATGCTGAACGAACGCGTCAGGCAGTAGTGCCCCGAGCTGCCCAGGATGCCGCAGCAGACGAACAGCAGCCACTGCCCCGCGCTCGGCCATTTCCAGTCGAGCAGCGCGAACGGCAGGCTGCACGCGGTGACGGTGATGGCCTGCCACACGACGATGACCTCGGCCCGTTCGTAGCGCGTGAGGCCCTTGGTGATGAGGAACGACGCCGCGAACACCGGCGACGACGCGAGCATCACCAGCGCGTAGTAGCCGCTCGAACCCGTCAACTGCGGCCCCACCACGATGAGCACGCCGCCGAAGCCGACCAGCGCGGCGGTCCAGCGTTCCCAGCGCATGGGTTCCTTGAACACCAGCACCGCGCCCACCATGATGAAGATGGGCGTGGTGAAGCCGATGGCCGTCGTGTCCGCCAGCGAGATGTGCGGGATGGCGATGAACCAGAGGCACAGGCCCGCCGTGTGCACCGCGCCGCGCGTGAACTGGCCGCCGATGGTCTTGGGGATGAAGGCGCGCCAGCCGCCGCGAAGCACGAGGGGCGCCATCACGCAGATGCCGGCCAGGTAGCGCAGGAACTGTGTCTCGAACGGCGCGAGCTGCAAGGAAAGCTCGCGCATCAGGCCGTTGAGCAGCACGAACAGCAGGCCCGACGTCAGCGACCACATCAGTGCGCGCATTCCCGGCGGCAACCTGCCCGCGCGGCGCTGCGCGATGGCGGCGTGCCGCACCCACCGGTGCCGCCGCCAAGGGCCGGTCCCGAAATCAACCGGCATCGCGTGTCTCCATGGCGGCAACTATAGATCGCGCGGCTTGCTACATTCGGCGGGTCTTCAGGGCGGGGCGAAATTCCCCACCGGCGGTAGGCGGCGCAAGCCGCGAGCCCGCGAGCGCCCGGTGCGGTCGAAAGATCGCAGCGGGGTCAGCAGACCCGGTCAGATGCCGGGGCCGACGGTCACAGTCCGGATGGAAGAAGATCCGCGCGCGCTGCGCAAGCAGCGGGTGCGGCGCGTGCCGCTTCGCGTGCAAGTGAAGCGGCCGCATTCCGCAGCAGCCTTGGAGCGTTTTTGTTCGTCCACCGACAGGAGCGTTTCATGATCGACACCCCCTCCCCCACGGCGTCCCCGCACGCCACCATCGAACTGGCATCCATCCCGCAGGTGCTGGATGCCTTCCGCGCCGGCCGTCCCGTGCTGGTGCTGGACGACGCGGACCGCGAGAACGAAGCGGACCTCATCTGCGCCGCCGAGCTCATCACGCCGGAAGTGATGGCGCTGATGATCCGCGAAGGCAGCGGCATCGTGTGCCTTTGCATGCTGCCCGCCAAGGCCAGCGAGCTGAAGCTGCGGCCAATGGTCGAAGTCAACCGCTCGAAGCACGCGACCGCGTTCACGCAGTCGATCGAGGCTTCGCACGGCGTGACCACGGGCGTCTCCGCCGCCGACCGCGTGCAGACCATCCAGTGCGCGCTGCGCTCGACGCTGGAGCGCAGCGAGATCGTCTCGCCCGGCCACGTGTTTCCGCTCGTCGCCAGATCCGGCGGCGTGCTGGAGCGCCAGGGGCACACCGAAGCCACCGTGGACCTCGCGCGGCTGTCCGGCCTTCAGCCCGCCGGTGTGCTGTGCGAGTTGATGAACCCGGACGGCAGCATGGCGCGCGGCGAGCAGGTGGCGGCTTTCGCGAAGGCGCACGGCCTGCTGTGCACCACCGTCGAAGCGATCACCGAGTACCGGCGCCTGCAGCGCGTCCCACTCTGAAAGACCGGGGCCGCACCTTCATCAAGGCGATCGATCTCGATCCCGGCCCTCGCAGGGAGGGGCCGGGACATGCGCATTTACCGTGACGGGATGACCAGCACGCGGTTGTTGTCGAGATCCGTGACGAGCAGCTTGTCCTTGTAGAACCGCACGCCGATGGGCGTGGACATCGTCCGCGCCGTGGCGGCCAGGTCGTTGGTCCTGTCCTGGTTGTCGTCGTTCTTCGTGGCCATGTCGAAGGCACCTTGCCCCAGGACCACATCGGCAGGCTGGAAGTTCCTGGTGGGGAAAGTGTTCCAGATCAGGACGCGGTTGTTGCTGTCGTCCGCGACGGCGAACTGCACGCCGTTGGAGTGGATGCCTGCACTCGGGTGGTCCAGGGTCTGTGCGCTGGGCAGGGGGTTGCCATCGTTGGGCTGGTTCAGGTTGAAGGACGAGTGGCCCAGGACGATGTCGGCGGGCTGGAAGTTGGACGTCGGGAACGTTTTCCAGATCAGCACGCGGTTGTTCTGGCGGTCGATGATCGCCAGGCGGGTGCCATCCGTCCAGATGCCCTGCGGGTCGTCGAAGGTCCGCGCGCTAGGCTGCACATCCGGCGCGGCGTTCTGGTCGTCGTCGTTGCGCGCGCATGTCGTCAAGCTGCCTTGCCCGAGCACCAGATCCGGGGATGCGCCATTCGTCGTGGGAACGCTGTTCCAGATCAGCACCCGGTTGTTGCCGCTGTCGGCCACGAGCAGGCGCCCGTCCTGCGTGATGAACACGGCGTAAGGCAGATTCAGCTTCGCGGCGCCGCAGCCGGGGGCCGAGGTAGTGAAGCCGGAAGCGCCCACCACGACGTCGGGAAGCGCGCCGGAAGCGGTGGGTACCGCGTTGTAGATCAGGACGCGGCTATATGCATAGTCGACGACGGCCATCTTGCCGGCACCGATGGCCGCACCCTGCGGGCTTCCAATGACGGAGCGCGTCGGCGCGCCCGGGTAGGTGCCGGTGACGAAGTCCGGCTGGCCCAGCACGATGTCCGCGTTCGCGCCGCTGGCCGTGGGAAGCGAATTGAATCCCAGCACCCGGTTGTTGTTGTAGTCGGAGATGAACACCTTGCCGTCGGGTGCGATAGCGACGTTGCCGTAGGGGGTGTTCATCCCCCCCGCCACCACTGAGCCAATGGTGCCGCTGTTCGGAATTCGGGACGTGAGATTCGCCTGGCCGATCGCGGCGACCGCCGGCGCGAAATTCGCGATGGCCAGCGGCACGACGTAGCTGGCGGCCGCCGACGCGCTGCCGCCGGCCTTGCCTTTGACCGACACGGTGATGTCCTTGCCTTCGCCGACCGTCCAGTTGCCAGACGCGGGAGAGAGCGTGTACGTGTCGTTCTCGGCCGAAGTGCTGGACCATGTGCCGGTCGCTTCGGCGGACAGGCCTCCGCCGAGCACCAGACTGGCGGTGTCGGCCGGCGCGTCGAAGCGGATCACGACCGTGTCCGTTCTGGCCAGCGCGGGAGGCGCCTTGCTGAACGTCGCCGAGGACAGGGTCTGCTGCGCGCTGTCGCTGCCACCTGCGCTGCCGCCGCCACCGCTGCCACCGCCGCAACTGGCGATCATGGCGGCCGACAGGAGCGTCACGGCCAGATGGAGATGGGTGCCACGCGGGCGGCAGGAGGGAATGCGGCTGGGGGATGTCATGGAGGCTTCGGGGCAGGACGGTGGGCGCACGCTCTCGTGCGCGGCTTGGTCTTCCATGATGGTGCGCAGCCCGGCTGCTTCAAATCGTGCATGGTCAGTACAACGTTCCTGCCCGGCCTGCCGAACAAATCACGGACCTCGAGTCCACGTCATGCGTATGCATGAAAGCGTCCAGCGCCCTCCGCGCTGCTTGCCTGCTCGCGCCCCGCGGCTGCAGATCGACCCATCGGCTGGAAGAGCCTGTAGCCGTCCTACATGCCGGGGGTCTTGAAACCGACATCGAATGCCCTATCATTAGCACTCGCGAGAGTTGAGTGCTAACACATGAGCTTGGCATTCCTCCCACAAGTTAAGAGGCGCTAACATTCGTTGGCGCCTTTTGATGTCAACGAAGCCTTCCAAGGAGATCCAATGAAACTTCGTCCGCTGCACGACCGCGTGATCGTCAAGCGCCTGGAAAACGAGACCAAGACCGCCTCTGGCATCGTCATCCCGGACAACGCCGCCGAGAAGCCCGACCAGGGTGAAGTGCTGGCCGTGGGCCCCGGCCGCAAGAGCGACAAGGGCGACCTCATCGCCCTGAACGTCAAGGTCGGCGACCGCGTGCTGTTCGGCAAGTACAGCGGCCAGACCGTCAAGGTCGACGGCGACGAGCTCCTGGTGATGAAGGAAGACGACCTGTTCGCGGTCGTCGAGAAGTAATCCCCGCCAACCTCCTCCCCAACTGAATTTTCGGAGTCAAGAACATGGCAGCAAAAGACGTGGTTTTCGGCGGTGATGCCCGCGCCCGCATGGTCGAAGGCGTGAACATCCTCGCCAACGCGGTGAAAGTGACCCTGGGCCCCAAGGGCCGCAACGTGGTGCTCGAGCGCTCTTTCGGCGCCCCCACCGTGACCAAGGACGGCGTGTCCGTGGCCAAGGAAATCGAGCTGAAGGACAAGCTGCAGAACATGGGCGCGCAGATGGTCAAGGAAGTGGCTTCCAAGACCAGCGACAACGCCGGTGACGGCACCACCACCGCCACCGTGCTGGCCCAGGCCATCGTGCGCGAAGGCATGAAGTACGTGGCCGCCGGCATGAACCCGATGGACCTCAAGCGCGGCATCGACAAGGCCGTGCTGGCCCTGACGGAGCAGCTGAAGAAGGCCTCCAAGCCCACCACGACCTCCAAGGAGATCGCCCAGGTCGGCTCCATCTCCGCCAACAGCGACGAGTCGATCGGCAAGATCATCGCCGACGCGATGGACAAGGTCGGCAAGGAAGGCGTGATCACCGTCGAGGACGGCAAGTCCCTGCAGAACGAACTGGACGTCGTCGAAGGCATGCAGTTCGACCGCGGCTACCTGTCGCCCTACTTCATCAACAACCCCGAGAAGCAGAGCGCGATCCTCGAGAACCCGTTCGTGCTGCTGTACGACAAGAAGATCAGCAACATCCGCGACCTGCTGCCCACGCTGGAACAGGTGGCGAAGGCGGGCCGTCCGCTGCTGATCGTCGCCGAAGAAGTCGAAGGCGAAGCGCTGGCCACCCTGGTGGTCAACACCATCCGCGGCATCCTGAAGGTCGTGGCCGTCAAGGCGCCGGGCTTCGGCGACCGCCGCAAGGCCATGCTGGAAGACATCGCCATCCTGACGGGCGGCAAGGTGATCGCCGAGGAAGTGGGCCTGACGCTCGAGAAGGTGACCCTGGCCGACCTGGGCCAGGCCAAGCGCATCGAAGTGGGCAAGGAAAACACCACCCTGATCGACGGCGCCGGCGCCGCGGCCGACATCGAAGCGCGCGTCAAGCAGATCCGCGTGCAGATCGAGGAAGCGACCAGCGACTACGACCGCGAGAAGCTGCAAGAGCGCGTGGCCAAGCTGGCCGGCGGCGTTGCGGTGATCAAGGTCGGTGCCGCCACCGAAGTCGAGATGAAAGAAAAGAAGGCTCGCGTGGAAGACGCGCTGCACGCCACCCGCGCTGCCGTGGAAGAAGGCATCGTGGCCGGCGGCGGCGTGGCGCTGCTGCGTGCCAAGCAGGCCGCGGGCACGATCAAGGGCGACAACGCCGACCAGGACGCCGGCATCAAGCTGGTCCTGAAGGCCATCGAAGCCCCGCTGCGCGAGATCGTCTACAACGCCGGTGGCGAAGCCTCCGTGGTGGTCAACGCCGTGCTGGGCGGCAAGGGCAACTACGGCTTCAACGCCGCGAACGACACCTACGGCGACATGATCGAGATGGGCATCCTGGATCCCACCAAGGTCACCCGCACGGCCCTGCAGAACGCCGCGTCCGTCGCGTCGCTGATGCTGACGACCGAAGCCATGGTTGCCGAGGCGCCGAAGGAAGAAGCTCCGGCCGCGGGCGGCATGCCCGGCGGCATGGGCGGCATGGGCGGCATGGACATGTAAGGTGTCCTCACCTGCAAATCGCGCAGCGATTTGCAGGTGGCTCAAAAGAAAAGGCCGGGCTCTGCCCGGCCTTTTCTTTTGGTTGATCAGTTGAGGAAGGACCGGCGAAGCCGGATCCTTCCTCAAAGGGTGTTCGCGCTGCATGTTATTCCGCGCGAACGGTTCGACCTGCGGTCATGTTTCTTCTTCCTCCCTCCCCTCTGGGGGAGGGTCGGGGTGGGGGCGCTCCGGCGGTTGTGCTACCGAAGGCGTTTGATCAACTGCGCGGTCGACGGATCGAGTCCGTTCGTATCAGCGCTCTGCAATCGCGGCGCGATGTCCTTCGCCAGCACCTTCCCCAATTCCACACCCCACTGGTCGAAACTGTTGATGCCCCAGATCGCGCCAGCGCAGAACACGCGGTGTTCGTAGAGCGCGATCAGCGCGCCGAAGCTCGCCGGGTCCAGGCGGTCCAGCACGAACATCGTACTGGGACGGTTGCCGGGGAAATGCTTGTGACCGCCGGGGTCGCTCTTGCCCCGCATCAGCGCGGCGGCTTGCGCCAGCACGTTGGCCAG
The DNA here is from genome assembly GCF_004681975.1 of Ramlibacter humi. GTDB lineage: Bacteria > Pseudomonadota > Gammaproteobacteria > Burkholderiales > Burkholderiaceae_C > Ramlibacter > Ramlibacter humi. Next base: position 53,263 of record NZ_SMLK01000002.1, on the reverse strand, counting down.
CAGTTGGGGGTGGTGCTCGGCCAACTCGTGCGCGGGCCGCCTCACCGCGATGAACTCCACCGGCACGACGTCGGTGCCCTGGTGCAGCATCTGGAAGTACGCGTGCTGGCCGTTGGTGCCGGGCTCGCCCCACACCACGGGCGAGGTGCCATAGGGCACTTCGCGGCCGTCGCGGTCCACGCGCTTGCCGTTGCTTTCCATCTCCAGCTGCTGCAGGTACGCGGGCAGCCGGCGCAAGGCGCTGTGGTACGGCGCCACGCTGCGGCTGGCGAAGCCGTGGAAGTCGCGGTACCAGACGTCCAGCAAGGCCAGGCGCACGGGCAAGTTGCGCTCCAGCGGCTCGTGCTGGAAGTGCTGGTCCATCGCGTGCGCGCCGGCCAGCATGTCGCGGAACCGGCCAGCTCCCACCGCGATGGCGATGGGCAGGCCGATGGCGGACCACACCGAGTAGCGGCCGCCCACCCAGTCCCAGAAGCCGAAGGTGCGTTCGATGCCGAATTCCGCGGCGGCCTCCACGTTGGTGGTAAGCGCCGCGAAATGGCGCGCGACGTCGGTGCCGCCGTTCTGCTCGAACCAGCGCTTGGCCGAGCGCGCATTGGTCATCGTCTCCAGCGTCGTGAACGTCTTGGAAGCGATGAGGAACAGCGTGTTCCGCGGCTTCAGTTGCCGCAGCACCGAAGCCAGCTCGTGCCCGTCGATGTTGGAGACGAAGTGGAAGCGCTTGCCCGGCGCGACGAATTCATCCAGCGCGATCACCGCCATCTGCGGCCCCAGGTCGGAGCCGCCGATGCCGATGTTCACCACGTCGGTGATCTGCCCGTCGGCACGCACCTGTTGCGCGAACGCCAGCATCGCGTCCAACGTCTCGTGCACCTTCGCAAGCTCGTCTGCCACTTCTTTGCCGGCCGCCGCATCCTTCGGCGTGCGCAGCAGCCAGTGCATGACCTGGCGGCCTTCGGTCGCATTCGCCGTGGCGCCGGCGAACATCGCGTCCCGCTGCGCTTCCAGCGCGCAGTCGCGCGCCAGTTGCAACAGCAGGCGATCGGCTTGCACGTCCACGCGGTTCTTCGAGAGGTCCGCGAACACGTGCGGCGCCTCGAAGCTGAAAGCGGCGGCCCGCGCCGGATCTTTCGCGAAAGCGTCACGCACGTCGAAGTCGCGACCCGCGGCCTCAAAGTGCAGCCGCAGCGATCCCCAGGCCTGCGTCTCGTCGCAGCGCTGAGCGGAGCTGGCCATGCTCAGGCCTCCTTCAACAGCTTTTCGAGCTTCACGGCGTCGGCCGCGAACGCGCGGATGCCTTCGGCGAGCTTCTCGGTGGCCATTGCGTCCTCGTTCAGCGCGTAGCGGAAGCCGGCTTCGTCGTAGTTGACCGGCGCGAGGTCCAGCTTCTTCGCATGGTCGGGATCCAGCGCGCGCGCCACCGGTGCATCGGAAGTGGCGAGTTGCGCCAGCAGCTCCGGGCTGATGGTGAGCAGGTCGCAACCGGCCAGCGCGATGATCTGCCCCGTGTTGCGGAAGCTGGCGCCCATCACCTCGGTCTTGATGCCGAAGTGCTTGTAGTGCAGGTAGATCTGCCGCACGGACTTCACGCCGGGATCGTTGGCGCCCGAGCTGGCGGCCTCGTCCCACGATGCGCCCGCCGACTTCTTGTACCAGTCGTAGATGCGGCCGACGAAGGGCGAGACCAGCTGGACCTTGGCTTGCCCGCACGCCACCGCCTGGCAGAACGAGAACAGCAGCGTGAGGTTGGTGCTGATGCCGCGCCGCTCCAGCTTTTCCGCGGCCTGGATGCCTTCCCACGTCGACGCCACCTTGATCAGCACGCGCTCGGTGGGCACGCCTTCGGCCTGGTACATCTCGATCAGGCGCTCGCCGCGCGAGACCGTGGCCATGGTGTCGAAGCTCAGGCGCGCATCCACTTCCGTCGACACGCGGCCCGGGATCAGCGCGAGAATCTCACGGCCGAAACGCACCAGCAGCCGGTCCATGGTTTCGTCCAGCGGCTTGGCGCGGTACCTGGCCATGGTCTCCTTGAGCAGCGGCGCGTAGTCGGCCTTCTGCACGGCCTTGAGGATGAGCGAAGGGTTGGTCGTCGCGTCCTGCGGGTGGAACTGCGCCAGCTGGCGGAAGTCGCCGGTGTCGGCCACCACCGTGGTGAACTGCTTCAGGGCTTCGAGTTGGTTCATGCGCCGATGATAGGCGCAGCAGCGCCGCCGGTGGGGGCGAACGGAGTGCCCATAAAGGCGTAACTCGATTACGGCCGTGCCTGGCGAAATGCTTTGTACATCTGGCAGCAGCGCGACGCGCGCCCGGCACCAAACCTGAAACCAAGTTACAGTCGCTCATTCATTCCAAGGACCTGTCCATGAGCTTCGACCTCGTCCTGTTCGGTGGCACCGGCGACCTGGCCTGGCGCAAGCTGCTGCCGGCGCTGTTCCAGGCCTTCCGCCACGGCACGCTGCCGAAAGACGGCCGCATCATCGGCGTGGCGCGCGACGATCTCAGCCACGAGCAGTACCGCGAACTCATCCAGCAGCGCTTCGGCCACGTCGACCTGGCCAAGCGGCCCAGCCCCGAGGAGTTCGGCCGCTTCGCGCAGCTGCTGCAGTTCCAGCGCATGGACCTGTCCAGGCCCGAAGACTATGCGCGACTGAAGGACCGGCTGGAGCAGCGCAATGCCGACCAGGTGGTGATGTACCTCGCCACGGCGCCCAGCCTCTTCATGCAGGCCTGCGAGCAACTCGCCGCCGCCGGGCTGAACACGCCGCGCACGCGCATCGTGCTGGAAAAGCCGCTCGGCCACGACCTGGAAAGCAACCGCGAGATCAACGCCGTGGTGCGGCGCGGCTTCAGCGAGCAGCAGGTGTTCCGCATCGACCACTACCTGGGCAAGCCGGCGGTGCAGAACCTCTTCGCGCTGCGCTTCGGCAACTCGCTCTTCGAGCCGCTTTGGCGCCGCGAGCACATCGCCAACATCCAGGTGACCATCGCCGAGGACATCGGCGTGGAAAAGCGCGGCGCGTTCTACGACCAGACCGGCGCGCTGCGTGACATGGTGCAGAACCATGCGCTGCAACTCGTCTGCGCGCTGGCGATGGAGCCGCCCATCAGCAGCGACGCCGACGCCATCCGCGACGAGAAGCTCAAGGTGCTGCGGTCCTTGCGGCCCTGGACGCCCGAGGCCATCAACCAGTTCGCCGTCCGCGGCCAGTATGCCGCCGGCAACGTCGGTGGCGAGTCAGTTCCGGGTTACCGCGACGAGCCGGGCGTGAATCCCGCGAGCACGACCGAGACATTCGTCGCGCTGCGTGGCGTCATCGCCAACTGGCGCTGGGCCGGCGTGCCGTTCTACATCCGTACCGGCAAGCGGCTGGCCGCGCGCGACGCGCACATCGTGGTGAACTTCCGGGCCGCGCCGCACGCGATCTTCCGCACGCCGCTGGGCGGCGCCAACCGCCTGGTGATCCAGCTGCAGCCGCGCGACGGCCTGCAGCTTCATCTGCTGGCACAGGGGCAGGAGAACCGGCGCAACGACCAGTCGCTCGCGCCGGTGCACCTGGACCTGGACTTCGACAAGCGCTTCGGTTCCGAGCGCGTGGGCGCCTACGAACGCCTGCTGCTGGACGTGATCGACGGGCGCCTGAACCTGTTCGTCCGCAGCGACGAGCAGGAAGCGGCATGGCGCTGGGTGGAGCCGCTGCTGGATGCGTGGCAAGGCAACGAATCGGGCCTGCGGCCCTACGCGGCCGGCAGCTGGGGGCCGAGCGCCGCCAGCGCGATGATCGCGCGCGACGGTTTCTGCTGGAGCGAGGAGCAATGAACGCCGGCACGGGCGGCACGATGCTGGACCGCATCAAGGCCTCCCTGCCTTCGCTGGCCGCCGCCGAGCAACGCGTGGCGAAGCTGGTGCTGGAAGACCCGCGCGCCTTCTCCAACCTGCCGGTCAGCGAGCTCGCCGAGCGCGCGCACGTGAGCAAGCCCACGGTCGTGCGCTTCTGCCGCAGCATGGGCTACGACGGCCTGTCGGACTTCAAGCTGAAGCTGGCCGGCAGCGTGAGCGAAGGCGTGCCGTTCATCCACCGCAGCGTGGACCCCGACGACAAGGCCGGCGACGTGCTGGTGAAGGTGATCGACAACACGGTCGCCGCTTTCCTGAAGTACCGCAACGACGCGTCCACCTGGGCGATCGAGCGCGCCTCCGAAGCGCTGGCCGCGACGTACCAGACGGGGCGGCGCATCGAGTTCTATGGCGCCGGCAACTCGGGCATCGTGGCGCAGGACGGCCAGCACAAGTTCTTCCGGCTGGGCGTGAACACCATCGCGTACAGCGACGGGCACATGCAGGTGATGGGCGCTTCGCTGCTGGGGCCGGGCGACTGCGCGGTGATCGTGTCCAACTCGGGCCGCACGCGCGACCTGATGGACGCCTGCGACATCGCGCGCAAGAACGGCGCGACCACCATCGTCATCACGGCAAGCGGTTCGCCGTTGGCGACGGCGGGACACATCCATCTGGCGGCGGATCATCCCGAAGGGTACGACCGCTACAGCCCGATGGTGTCGCGGCTGCTGCACCTGATGATCATCGACGTGCTGGCCACCTGCGTCGCGCTGAAGATCGGTGGCGCGCGGCTGCAACCGCTGCTGCGCGAGATGAAGAACAACCTGAGGACGAAGCGGTACGCGTAGTCCCAAGTCCCCGCGCAGGCGGGGATCCATTTCATGCCTCAGCGGTACGCGTAAAGCCGCGTCCGCCGCGATTCAGATCCGCCCTTCCTCCACCGCGTGGCACGCGATGCGGATGCCGCCGATGGACAGCAGCGCCGGCCTCTCGTTGCGGCAGCGGTCGTTGGCGTGCGGGCAGCGCGGATTGAAAGCGCAGCCGGCGGGCGGGTTCAACGGATTGGGCACCTCGCCTTGCACCGGCGTGCGCGCGCGGCCCGTGTCGTGCATCTTCGGGATCGCGTCCAGCAGCATGCGCGTGTACGGGTGGCGCGGGCTGCCGAACAGGTGGTGCTTGCCGGCAAGTTCCACCACGCGGCCCAGGTACATCACGCCGACCTGGTCGGCCACGTGGCGCACCACGGCCAGGTTGTGCGAGATGAAGAGGTACGTGAGGCCCTGCTTGCGCTGCAGGTCCTTCATGATGTTGAGCACCTGCGCCTGCACGCTGACGTCCAGCGCGCTGGTGGGCTCGTCGCACACCAGGAACTCGGGCTCGGTGGCCAGTGCGCGCGCGATGGAGATGCGCTGGCGCTGCCCGCCGGAGAACTGGTGCGGGTACTTGGCCATGTCCAGCGGCGACAGGCCGACGCTTTGCAGCAGCTGGCCCACGCGGTCACGCAGCTGCGCGGGATCCGACAGCAGCCCGTGTTCGCGCAGCGGTTCGGCCACGATGTCTTCCACCTTCCAGCGCGGGTTCAGGCTGGCATAGGGATCCTGGAAGATCATCTGGATGCGGCGGCGCAGTTTGCGGCTGTCGCCGCCGCGGAACGTGGCATGGGCGTCGGTGCCGTCGAAGGTGAAGCCACCGCGGGAAGGTTCGTACAAGCCGACCAGCAGGCGGGCCACCGTGCTCTTGCCGCAGCCGGATTCGCCGACCAGCGCCAGCGTCTGGCCCTTCTCGATCTCGAAGCTGACACCGTCCACCGCGTGCAGCAGCTGGCGCGGCTTGCGCTCCAGCACGCGGTTGAGCCAAGGCGCGGAAACGTCGAATGTCTTGGCCAGGTCGCGCGCCTGGACGAACGCGGTGCTGTTCGTCACGGCGCTCATGCGGCAGCCTTCGCGGCGGCAGTGGACGAATGCGCGTCGTGCAGCCAGCAGGCCGCGCGCGTGGCGCCGGCGGACAGCAGTTCGGGACGTTCCTGGGTGCAGCGTTCGAACACGCGCGGACAGCGCGGGTTGTAGGGGCAACCGGGCGGGATGGCGTTCAGCCGCGGCATCGCGCCGTCGATCTGGTTGAGCCGCTCACGGTCGCTTTCCATGTCGGGTATGGAGGCCATCAAGCCCATCGTGTATGGGTGCGCCGGCGTGTTGATCACCTCGTGCACCGGCCCGATCTCGGCGATACGGCCCGCGTACATCACGGCCACGCGGTCGCAGGTTTCGGCGATGACGCCCATGTCGTGCGTGATGAGCATCACCGCGGCGCCACGGTCGCGGCAGATGCGTTTGAGCAACTGGATGATCTGCGCCTGGATGGAGACGTCCAGCGCGGTGGTGGGCTCGTCGGCGACGATGAGCTTGGGCTCCGCCGCGAGGGCGAGCGCGATGACCACGCGCTGGCGCATGCCGCCGGAAAACTGGTGCGGGTAGTGGTCGATGCGCTCGGCCGCGGCGGGGATGCCCGTGTCTTCCAGCAGCGCGACGGCGCGGCGGCGCGCCTCGGCCGCGCCCACCGGCAAGTGCGCCTGGATGGTCTCCACCAGCTGGCGGCCGATGGTGTACAGCGGGTTCAGCGAAGTGAGCGGGTCCTGGAAGATCGCGCCGATCTTGCGGCCGCGGATGTGGCGCATCTGCTCGTAGCGCAGGTTGTCGATGCGCTGGCCTTCCAGCAGCACCTGCCCGGAGGCGATGCGCCCGGGCGGCTCCAGCAGGCCGATGATGGCGGCGCCCGTCAGGCTCTTGCCGGCGCCGGACTCGCCCACCACGCCCAGCACTTCGCCCGGCGCGATGGAGAACGAGATGTCGTCCAGGGCGCGCAGCGTGCCGCGGCGGTTGGGGAACTCGACGATCAGGTTTTGGACTTCCAGCAGGCTCATCGCGCGCTTTCCTTCTTGCTCAGCGCAGGCGCGGGTTGAGCGCGTCGCGCAGCCAGTCGCCCAGCAGGTTCACCGACAGCGCGATCAGCACCAGCATCAGGCCGGGGAACACGGTGATCCACCACTCGCCCGAGAACAGGTAGTCGTTGCCCACGCGGATCAAGGTGCCCAGCGAAGGCGATGTCGGCGGCACGCCGACCCCGAGGAACGACAGCGTGGCTTCGGTGATGATGGCCGTGGCCACCTGGATGGTGGCCAGCACCAGCACCGGACCGGTGACGTTGGGCAGCACGTGCCGCACCATGATGCGCAGCGGCGCCACGCCGGTGACGCGGGCGGCCTGCACGTACTCCTTGTTCCTCTCGACCAGCGTGGAGCCGCGCACCGTGCGCGCGTACTGCACCCAGCCCGTGAGCGTGATCGCCACGATCAGCACGCCGAATGCCACCGTGTTGTGCGCGTTGGGAAACAGCGCACGGCCGACGCCGGCGATGAGCAGCGCCACCAGGATGGCAGGGAAGCTGAGCATCACGTCGCACAGGCGCATCAGGAAGCCGTCGACCCAGCCGCCCTTGAAGCCGGCGAGCAAGCCCAGCGCCACGCCGATGACCATCGACAGCAGCACCGACACCACGCCCACCACCAGCGAGATACGCGCGCCGAACATGAGCGTGGACAGGATGTCGCGGCCCTGGTCGTCGGTGCCCAGCAGGTACTTGGTGCTGCCCTCGGGACTCCAGAACGGCGGCAGCCGCGCATCGGACAGCACCAGCGTGGTGAGGTCGAACGGGTTGTGCGGCGCGACCCAGTCCGCGAACGCGGCACAGAACACGCATGCGAGCGCGATGAGCGCCGCCACGATCGCCATCGGCGAGGTGCGAAAGCTGTGGCCGACGTCGCCGTCGAACCAGCGGGCGAGGGTTTGTTTCATTCGGGAGAAGCGGAAGAAGCAAGCGCCGCGCGGCGGATCGCCTGGCGCGGCGCTCGGGCTTGCGTCAGCGGCTTACTTCTTGACCGTGATCCACTTGAAGTCGAGGTAGTTGTCGCCGCGCTGGACGACCGTCACCTTCTTGCTCACGCCCCAGGCCAGCGACTGCTGGTGCAGGGGCAGATGGCCGATCTCGTTGGCGTGGATCTCGTTGGCCTTCTTGATCATCTCCAGGCGCTTGACCTTGTCGGTTTCCGACTGCACGGCCTTGGTCAGCTTGTCGTACTCGGCGTTGCACCAGCTGCCCAGGTTGAACTGGCCGGCCCCCTTGTCGTCCGGGCAGGCCATCAGCGCATTCATCGCGTTGTGCGCGTCATACGTGCTGGGCGTCCAGCCGAGCATGTAGAAGCTGGTGTCGCGGCGCAGGACCTTCGGGAAGTAGGTGCCCTTGGTCTCGGCCTGCAGGTTGATCTTGACGCCGATGCGCGCCAGATTGGCGGCGACGGCCTGGCAGATGCGCGCGTCGTTCACGTAGCGGTCGTTAGGGCAGTTCATCGTCACCTCGAAGCCCTGCGGGTAGCCGGCTTCGACCATCAGCTTCTTGGCACCGTCCGGGTCGTACGGCAGGCGCTTGTTCTGCTCCTGCGTGAAGCCGTTGATGCCCGGGCCGTACATCAGCGCGGTGGGCAGCGACACGTTGCGCATGACGGTGCGCTTGATGCCTTCGATGTCGATGGCCTGGTAGAAGGCCTGGCGAACGCGCTTGTCCTTGAAGGGGTTCTTGCCCTTCACGCTGGAGTACAGCAGCTCGTCGCGCTTCTGGTCCATGCCCAGGAAGATGGTGCGCAGCTCGGGCGCGACCATGGCCTTGGCGTTGGGGGAATTGGAGACGCGGTCGATGTCCTGCACCGGCACCGGCTCCATCACGTCGACTTCGCCGGACAGCAGCGCGGCCACGCGGGTGGCATCGTTGCCGATGGGCGTGAAGATGACTTCCTGGACGTTGCCTTCGATCTTGCCCCAGTAGTTGCCGTTGCGGACAAACGTGGTCCGCACGTTGGGCTGGCGCTCGCGCAGGCGGTACGGGCCGGTGCCGTTGGCGCGGAACGAGGCGGCGTTCTCGATGCCCTTGCGGCGGTCGACCGGGCGCGTGGCCTGGTTGTCCTCGCACCACTTCTTGCTCATGACGAACACGTTGGTCAGCACGTCCGGCAGGATGGGGAATGGCGCGTTGGTCTCGATCTCCACCGTGTGGCTGTCGATCTTGCGAACGGCCTTCACGTCGTTGGTGTAGCTCTTCATGTCCGACCCGTCCTGCTGGGTGCGGGCCATGGTGAACAGCACGTCGTCGGCGGTGAAGGGCGTGCCGTCATGGAACTGGACGTTCTTGCGCAGCTCGAAGCGCCAGACGGTGGGTGAGGTCTGCTTCCACGCGGTGGCCAGCGCGGGCGCCAGCGACAGGTCCTTGTTGCGGCCCACCAGCGGTTCGTACACGTTGCTGGTCACCGACAGCTGCAGCGACTCGTTGAGCGAGTGCGGATCCATCGACAGCGCATCGCCCTGGTTGGCGACACGCACCGTCTGGGCGGACGCCCCGAAGGCCAGGGCGCCCAGCAGCGCGGCGGTCAGCAGTGTTTTCTTCATCGTCATGGTGCAGCTCCTTTAGCTACGGGGTGAGCGGTTCAGGCCGCGTGCAGCGGCATGGCTTGTTCGACCAGGCTCGCGTGCAGCGCGGAGCCCAGGGGCAGAATCTCGTCGTTGAAGTCGTAGCGGCTGTTGTGCAGCATGCAGCTGCCTTCGCCGCCTTGGCCGATGCGCATGTAGGCGCCGGGCCTGACCTGCAGCATGAAGGAGAAGTCCTCCGCGCCCATGCTGGGTTCCAGGTCGCGCACGACGTGGTCGGCGCCGACCAGCGACTCGGCGACGTCGGCGGCGAACATCGCTTCCTGCTGCGTGTTGGTCGTGGCCGGGTACATGCGCTCGTAGTGCACCGATGCCGTGGCCCCGAAGCCCAGGGCCACGGCGCTGCACAGCTCGGTGAGGCGGCGCTCCACGAGGTCCTGCACCGCGGGCGTGAAGGTGCGAACGGTGCCCACCAGCGTGGCCTTGCCGGGGATGACGCTCATCGAATGCAAGTCGCCCGCGTCCATGGCGCAAAGGCTGATGACGGCGCCGTCGAGCGGGCGCACGTTGCGCGAGACGATGCTCTGCACGGCCGTGATGATGTGCGCCGCCACGAGCACGGGGTCGATGGCCATGTACGCGTGCGCGCCGTGACCGCCCTTGCCGGTGATCTCGATGGTGACCTTGTCGGCGGCGGCCATCATCGGGCCGGGGCTCAGGCCGACGGTGCCGGGGCGCATGGCCGGCCAGTTGTGCATGCCGTAGACCGCCTCGACCGGCCAGCGGTCGAACAGGCCGTCCTCGATCATGGCCTTGGCGCCGGCGTAGCCTTCCTCGCCGGGCTGGAAGATGAGCACCGCGGTGCCGTCGAAGTTGCGCGTCTCGGCCAGGTAGCGCGCGGCGCCCACCAGCATGGCGGTGTGGCCGTCGTGGCCGCAGCCGTGCATCTTGCCCTGCTTGGTGGAACGCCAGGCGAAGTCGTTGGTCTCCGCCATCGCCAGCGCATCCATGTCGGCGCGCAGGCCGATCATGCGGCCGCCGCTGTTCTGCTTGCCGCGGATGATGCCCACCAGGCCGGTCTTGCCCAGGCCCGTGTGGATCTCGTCCACGCCGCACAGCTTCAGCGCTTCCTGCACGCGGCCGCCGGTGTAGACCTCTTCGTAGCCGATCTCGGGATGGGCATGCAGGTCGCGGCGGAAGGCGGTGAGCTCCGGGTGGAACTGCGCGATGTGCGCGAAGGCGCGGCCATTGGCCTTCAGGCGGGGCGTAGGCATCGAGGCAAGCATCAATGTCCCTTGGCGCCGCCGACGCGAAGTCGCGGATCGACGGCGAAGTACAACAAGTCGACCACCAGGTTGATGACGACGAAGATCAGTGCGATGAGGCACAGGTAAGCCGCCATCACGGGGATGTCGGCGAACGTCACGGACTGGATGAAGAGAAGGCCCATGCCGGGCCACTGGAAAACCGTTTCCGTGATGATGGAAAAAGCAATCAAGCCACCGAGCTGCAGGCCGGTGATGGTCATGACCGGCACCAGGGTGTTCTTCAGCGCATGGCCGAAGTGGATGGCACGGTTGGACAGGCCCCGCGCGCGGGCGAACTTGATGTAGTCGGTGCGCAGCACTTCCAGCATCTCGGCGCGCACCAGCCGCATGATGAGCGTCAGCTGGAAGATGGCCAGCGTGATGGCCGGCAGCGCCACGTGATGCCAGCCATCCGGCGTGAGCAGGCCGCTGCTCCACGGACCCAGCTGCACCGTTTCGCCACGCCCGAAGCTTGGGAACCAGCCAAGGTGCACGGAGAACACCAGGATCAGCAGGATGCCGATCAGGAACGTCGGCAATGAGACGCCCAGCAGGGAGAGCGTCATGAATGTCTGGCTGAGGAAATTGCCGCGGCGCAACGCCGCGTAGACGCCCATCGGCAGGCCGGCCACGAGCGCCAGTGCAGCAGCCACCACCGAGAGTTCCAGCGTGGCGGGAAACCGCTCGCCGATGAGGCGCGACACTTTGGCGCCCTGGCGCAGGCTGAGGCCGAACTCGCCTTGCACCGCGTTGATGAGGAAGTGCCAGAACTGGACGAAGAACGGCTGGTCAAGGCCCAGCTCGGCGCGCAGCTGGCGGATCTGGTCGGGCTTGGCGTCCTGGCCCAGCAGGAAGACCACGGGGTCTCCCACGTACTGGAACAGCAGGAAGGCGATGAACGCCACGGCGACCATGACCACCACGGCCTGCAGGAGACGGCGAAGAATGAACGCGAGCATCGTTGTCAGGAGCGGCGGGAATGCTAGCAGAGCAAACTGCGGGCCAGCCCCGGTGAAAACGAGCGGGCGGACACGCGGGCTGAGTTGCTCGCGAAACGGAAAAACGGGGAGCGTATCGCCGGCGCTATGGCGCGGCGGAGACGGTGCGCTGAGTGAAGGTCAGCGGGCCGTACCAGGCCCGTGACGTGCTTCGCGTGTTGTCGCTGTCGGTCATCACCGCCACGCCCACGAGGGCGCCGGGCGCTTCGCCGAAGGCTTTCTCGAAATCGGCGCGGATATTGCGCTCGTAGTCCAGCCAGCGGCCGAGCTGACCGGGACCCGATTCCAGCACCATCGTGCGGATGCGATCGGTGCGCGGATTGGGAATCACAGTGCCGGGCTGGCGCTTGTTGCACCACACGTACATCAGGGTGGCGTACGGCATTTCCTCGCCGGTGAGGGCGCGCATCAGCTCCGAAAGCATCGCGTTCTTGGTGGAGAACTTCGAGCGGTCGCCTTCGAACGCCAGGATGATGCGCACCGGCGAATCGTCGGCATCGCGCAGGGCGAGATCGGCCGAGGGCGTGAGTGCGGGAACCTTCCACGAGAAGCGAACCGCAGCGAGCTCCTGCGGTTCGATGCGGACCTTGTTGCGCACGACGCTGGCTGCGGAAACGGCGGTCGCCGACAAGGCATCCCGCCCGTCCAGGCGCACTGGGCGGAAGGTCACCGGCGCCTTGCCGGGTAGACGCTGGTGTTCCCACGAAAGAGGATCAAGGCCGGCGCCTCCGGAAGCGCGCGCCCACGAGCTGTCCGCCAAGGGGACGTGAGGTTGATGGTCATCGACTGCGTCGTCATGATGTGATTGCGGGCCGGCGCAGCCGGCCGCGAAGACGCAAGCGCACGCCAGTGCAAAGGCAGCCGCCCTGCGCAAATGACTGGATTTCGTCTCCACAGCGTGCATCTCCATAAAAAAAGCCGCCCAAAGGCGGCTTTTTCAAGTTTCTTTTTTCTTCAGCCGGTTGCCCGGCTTCGGAAATTAGAAGGAGTGGCGCAGACCGATGTCGTAGCCGGTCGAGTGCTGGTTGACACCAGTCGTCGAACCGTTCAGCGCAATGGCCGAGCCGTTGCTGTTGGTCACGCGAGCAACCGTCGCGTACAGAGCCGTACGCTTGGACAGGTTGTGCACGTAGCCCAGAGCCAGCTGGCGCGCGCGCGGCGAGGTGCCGGCGCCTGCATTGGTCTTGATCGTCGAGTAGGACGCACGGATCAGGCCAGCACCCACGGGGACCAGGCCGCCGATCAGCCAGCTGTTGGCGGTCGAGTTGGCAGCACCGGCGACGCCGTCGATGCGGTCGCGGTTGTACTGGGCTTGCAGCGTGGCAACGCCGAAGTTCCACTGACCACCGATGTTCCACACCTTCTGGTCGCCAGCGGCGTACTTCGTGTTGGACACGGCGACACCCACGTCCAGCGGACCGGCAGCGTAGCCGACCTTCAGGCCGTAGCCCGTGCCATCCTTGTTCGTGCCGCCAGCGGCGTTCGAAGCGTTCTCACCCATGTAGTACTGCAGCGTGCCGTTGAAGCCACCCAGGTTGGAGGGCGTCAGGTAGGCGATGCTGTTGGAAGCACGGACGAAGGTGGGGGTACCGGCGCCGGCGGCAGCGTTGGTGAGGGTGGTGCCCACACCGTTCGTGCCGAACGGATCGTACGTCGTGAGGTTCACGAACTGGGGCGTGTAGTCACGGCCCAGACGCACGGAACCCCAGCCACCGTTCAGGCTGACCCAGGACTGACGGTTGAAGGTCAGGCCTTGCTGGCCGTTACCCAGGGCAGCGGCGGCAGCCTGGTTGTTGTTGTTGGAAGCGGAACCCGTGCCGTCGTCGTTGTTGACGCCAGCTTCCAGCCAGAACGAAGCGGACATGCCGCCGCCCAGGTCTTCCGTGCCACGGAGGCCCAGACGCGAGCTGTTCAGGCCAGAGTTGCCCAGGCGGGTCTTGCTGGCGACGCTGCCGGAGCCGTGCTGCCACGTGGCGTCAACGACACCGAAGATCTGCACCGAACCAGCGGCGGGGATACCGTTCAGGTTGCCGGACTGCGCGGAGGCAGCGCCAGCGGCGGCCAGCACAGCCAGGGCAATGAGGGACTTTTTCATGCAAGTTTCTCCAAGGTTAAACATAGGGCTCCGGTTCGATGGGCTCACGCGATGCAGGCACACATGTGCTCCCGCCGGATCCCCGGGCCAACCTCCTTTTGGGAAGCTGGCGCTATTGCACCAGACCGTCTTTTCTTACGCAAAGCATTTAGCCCGGCGCCCGGCGATTCGTTGCACAGCGGCAACATCGGGTTTGTGAACAGTGGGCGCGGCGCAACACAACGATCCTAAGCCCTTGTTCCAGCGTGATTTCCTGCGCGAACCCCACCTCGCCGCCAGCCGCTAAACTGCCGCCATGGACCGCCTCCTGGGAGCCGCCGACAGCGCCTTGCGTACGCTCTTCGCACATCACCGGGCCGTTCGCCCCTGCCCCACCGTGGCTGGCGATGAGACAGCGCTCACTTTGCCGGAAAGGCGCGAAAGCGCTGGCTTGATGCGGGTGAACCACGTGGGCGAGGTGTGCGCGCAAGCCCTGTACACCGCCCAGGCTGCCGCCACCGCCGATCCGGCGCTTCGCCAGCACTTCGAGCGTGCCGCCCGCGAGGAAACCGACCACCTGGCCTGGACCCGCGCCCGACTGGACGACTTGGGCGCGCGGCCGTCGGTCCTCAATCCGCTTTGGTACGCCGGCGCCTTCGCCCTGGGGCTGGCCGCCGGACGGCTGGGCGACCGAGCCAGCCTGGGTTTCGTGATGGAAACCGAGCGCCAGGTGGAAGCCCACCTCGCCAGCCACCTGGACCGGTTGCCGGCGACGGACCACGCTTCCCGCGCCATCGTCGCCCAGATGAAGACCGACGAAGCCACCCACGCCGCGCAGGCCGAGGCGGCCGGCGCGCTGAACCTGCCCGCACCGGCGAAAGCGCTCATGCGCACCGCCGCGCGCGTGATGACGACGACCGCCTACTACATCTGAATCAGCCTTCGACCAGTTCGAAGCTGGTGGTCACCGCCGCGGTCTTGGCCAGCATGGCCGTCGCGGAACAGTACTTCTCGTGGCTCATGGCGATGGCGCGCTCCACCGCTGGTGCCGGCAACGCCTTGCCCGTGACGGTGAAGTGCATGTGGATGCTGGTGAACACCTTCGGGTCGGTGGTGGCGCGCTCGGCTTTCAGCTGCACCGAGCAGCCCTTCACCTCGTGCCGCCCGCGCTTGAGGATCAGCACCACGTCATAGGCCGTGCAACCGCCGGTGCCGGCCAGCACGGTTTCCATCGGCCGCGGCGCGAGGTTGCGTCCGCCGTTCTCCGGCCGCGACTCGTCCGGTGCCCCGTCCATCGCCAGCACGTGCCCGCTGCCCGTTTCCGCGACGAACCCCATGCCGGAGCGGGTACCGGCGGCGCCGGTCCAGGTGACGGTGCATTCCATGGACTGATTTCCTGCCGGCCCAACCGGCGATAAGTAGGTTTACGGACGTGCTTCTCGCTTGCTGCATTGCAGCAAAGAGCCGCTATACTGATTCACGAGCATAACGAAAACCTCGTTGTGCACCGTTTGTCTCCTCCACCTTCTCCAATGGTGGATTTAGCCCCCGGATCGCAAAATCCGGGGGCTTTTTTCTGGGATTTGCGGCGGCGCGGCATGGCAGAGCCCGGCCCGTATCATTCCAGTAGATGAAAAAGCACCTGAAGCCGGAGGACTACCTCAAGAAGATCCTGACCGCGCGCGTCTACGACGTCGCGGTCGAATCCGCCCTCGAGCCCGCCAAGGCCCTCAGCCGCCGCCTGCACAACAAGGTCCTGCTCAAGCGCGAGGACCAGCAGCCCGTCTTCAGCTTCAAGCTGCGCGGCGCCTACAACAAGATGGCGCAGCTCACGCCGGACGAACTCAAGCGCGGCGTCATCTGTGCCAGCGCGGGCAACCATGCGCAAGGGGTCGCGATGGCCGCGCATCGCCTGGGCACCCGCGCCGTGATCGTGATGCCCGTGACCACGCCGCAGCTCAAGATCGACGGCGTGAAGTCGCTCGGCGGCGAAGTGGTGCTCCACGGCGACAGCTACTCCGACGCCTACGGCCACGCGGTCGGCCTGTGCGAGCGCGAAGGCCTGACCTTCATCCACCCGTTCGACGATCCGGACGTCATCGCCGGCCAGGGCACCATCGCCATGGAAATCCTGCGCCAGCACCAAGGCCCCCTGCACGCGGTGTTCGTCGCCATCGGCGGCGGCGGCCTGGTGTCCGGCGTGGCCAGCTACATCAAGGCCGTGCGACCCGAAGTGCGCGTCATCGGCGTGCAGATGAACGACTCCGACGCGATGGCGCAATCGGTCAACGCGCGCAAGCGGGTGACGCTGCACGACGTCGGCCTGTTCTCCGACGGCACCGCGGTGAAGCTGGTCGGCGAAGAAACCTTCCGCCTCGCGCGCGAACTCGTCGATGAATTCGTCTCGGTGGACACCGACGCGGTCTGCGCCGCGATCAAGGACGTGTTCGTCGACACGCGCAGCATCGTCGAGCCCGCCGGCGCGCTGGCCGTGGCCGCCATCAAGCAGTACGTCGCCGAGCACAAGACCCGCGGCGAGACCTACGCGGCCATCCTCTGCGGCGCCAACATGAATTTCGACCGCCTGCGCTTCGTCGCCGAGCGGGCCGAAGTCGGCGAGGAGCGCGAGGCGCTGTTCGCCGTCACCATGCCCGAAGAGCGCGGCAGCTTCCGCCGCTTCTGCGCGCTCATCGGCGAACTGCCCGGTGGCGCGCGCAACGTCACCGAGTTCAACTACCGCATCAGCGACCAGAGCCGCGCGCACGTCTTCGTCGGCCTGACCACGCACGGCAAGGGCGAATCGGCGCGCATCGCGGCCAACTTCACCCGGCACGGCTTCGAGGCGCTGGACCTCACGCACGACGAGATGGCCAAGGAGCACCTGCGCCACATGGTCGGCGGCCCCTCCGCCCTGGCCAGCGACGAACGCCTGCTGCGGTTCATCTTCCCCGAGCGCCCCGGCGCGCTGATGAAATTCCTCTCGCACATGCGGCCCAACTGGAACATCAGCCTGTTCCACTACCGCAACCAGGGCGCCGACTACGGCCGCATCCTGGTGGGCCTGCAGGTGCCGCGCGCCGAGCGCGCGGCGTTCCAGGCCTTCCTCGACGAACTGGGCTATCCCTACGTCGAGGAAACCGACAACCCGGCCTACCGGCTGTTCCTGCGCAGCTGATGGCACCGAGGCAGCGGGCGGCCGCCTTCGCGCGCCATTACCTGCTGGCGGTGCAGTTCTTCACCCGCCTGCCGGTCACCGGCCCCCTGGCCGAATGGGTGGGCTACTCACCCGAGCGCCTGCGCGCCAGCGCGGCGCACTTTCCCGGCGTAGGCTGGCTCGTGGGACTGGCGGCCTGCGCGGCGTTCGCGCTTTTCGCGTTCGCGCTGCCCGCCACGCCGTTCACGCATTTCGTGGCGGCCGTCGCCGCGACCGCGTGCACGGTGCTGCTGACCGGCGCCTTCCACGAAGACGGCCTGGCCGACCTCGCCGATGGCCTGGGCGGCAGCCTGGACCGCGAGCGTGCGCTGGAGATCATGAAGGACTCGCGCATCGGCACGTTCGGCGCGATCGCATTGGTGCTGGCGCTGCTCACCAAGGTGGGCCTGCTCGCCGTGCTGGCCGCAGCATCGCCCGCCTCGGTGTTTCCCGCGCTGCTGGCCGCGCACGTGGTCTCGCGCTTCTGGCCGCTGCTGATCGTGCGCACGCTGCCGTATGTCGCGGACCTGGCCGGATCGAAGAGCAAGCCGCTCGCCGATCGCATCAGCAGCCAGGCGTTGGCGGTCGCCGCGGCGTGGTGCGTCGTGCCGCTGGCCATCGCCGCCCTCGCGCAGGGGTTGCCCTTCGTCGCGAGCGCACTGGCCGCCAGCGGCGTCGCCTTCGCGCTCATGCGGCAGTGGCTCGCGCGCCGGCTGGCCGGCTTCACCGGCGATGCGCTGGGCGCCACGCAGCAGGCTTGCGAACTCGCCTTCTACCTCGGCGCGGCGCTTGCGCTGGCCGGCCCGCGGTGAAGCTCTGGCTGGTGCGCCACGCGCGCACGACCGCGCGCGAAGGCCTTTGCTATGGCCGCACCGACGTCGTGGCCGATCCGGCGCAGACCCAAGAAGCCGCGGCCCGGCTGCACTCTCAGCTGCCGCCCTCCGTCCGCGTCCGGTGCTCTCCCGCGTCACGCTGCCGCGTGCTCGCGGA
Organism: Ramlibacter humi; assembly: GCF_004681975.1. Taxonomy (GTDB): domain Bacteria; phylum Pseudomonadota; class Gammaproteobacteria; order Burkholderiales; family Burkholderiaceae_C; genus Ramlibacter; species Ramlibacter humi. Next base: position 35,389 of record NZ_SMLK01000002.1, on the reverse strand, counting down.
TGCGATGGCACGCCATCGGCCGGGGTTGGCCATCACCATCGACCCTGCGCTGCGGGAAATGGACTTCGGCACCTGGGAGAACCGCCTCTGGGACGACATCGGCGAAGCCGCGATGTCGCAGTGGACCGCGGATTTCGCCGGCCACCGGCCGGGTGGCGGCGAGAACGTGCGCGAAATGCTCGCGCGCGTTTCGCAAGCATTGAATGAAGAACGGGCGCTTGGCGAAGCAGCGGTATGGGTCACGCACGCCGGCGTCATCCGCGCGGCGCGCCTCTGCCTGGCCGGCGCAACCGAAATCCGCTCAGCGATGGATTGGCCCAGCACTCCAGCGCCGTTCGGCGCCGGCGAACCGCACGAGGTTTTCTAACGCGCAGCAGGCGCAGGTGCGCCAGCCGGCATGGCGGGCAGCGGCAGTTCCAGCGTCACCACCGGCGGGCCATCCATCGATGCGGCCAGCACGGCGCGGCGCGCGGCAACCGATTTCAGCACCAGCCCATCCTCGATCTGGGTGCCGACGCGGTAAGGCTTGGCGGGCTTGCCGTCCACCACGATGAGCGCCGCGCCCTGCTCGCTGCGGTCGGCCACCACGCCCACCAGATTGAAGCGGCTGGACGTCGGCACGACAGCCATGGGGCTGGCCACGGCCGCGTTGGATTGCCCGAGCAGGCGCGCGACCACCGCGGGGTCCGCGGGTGTGGGCACACGCACAGTGGCGGGAACGCCGCCACCGGATGAGCTGGTCGCCAGCTTCAGCCCCCAATACGCCGCGCTGGCGGCGGCGAGCGCCCACAAGAGGAATGTCACACCTCTTACTGTCCAGCTGGACGCCGCATTGCTCACCATGGCGGCCATTATCATTGATCGCTTTCATCCGAAGGGACCGATGACCTCGCATCGTTTCGCTTTTCGCCGCCGCCTGCAGGCCGGCTTCACGCTCATCGAGCTGATGGTCGTGCTGGTGATCATCGGCGTGCTCGCCGCGCTGATCGTGCCTAACGTGCTGGAGCGCGCCGACGACGCTCGCGTCACCGCCGCGCGCACCGACGTCAACAACATCATGCAGGCGCTCAAGCTGTATCGCCTGGACAACCAGCGCTACCCCACGGCCGAACAGGGCCTGCAGGCGCTGGTGACCAAGCCCACCGCGGCCCCGGTGCCGCCCAACTGGAAGCCTTACCTGGAGAAGCTGCCCAACGACCCCTGGGGCCGCCCCTACCAGTACCTCAACCCCGGCGTGAAAGGCGAGATCGACGTGATGTCGTTGGGCGCCGACGGACAGCCGGGCGGCGAGGGCAAGAATGCGGACATCGGTTCCTGGCAGTGACGCCCGGCGCCGCAGCACCGGCTTCACGCTGATCGAACTCCTGGTGGTGGTGGCCATCGTGGCCGTCGCCACCGTGGGCGTCACCTTCGCGCTGCGCGACAACAGCGGCGCGCAGCTCGAACAGGAAGCGCGGCGCCTCTCGGCGCTTTTCGAATCGGCCCGCGCGCAGTCACGCAGCACGGGCATGCCCGTCGTGTGGCATTCCTTCCCCGGCGGCTTCCGGTTCGAAGGGGTCCCCGCGGGCGCGCTGCCCGACCACTGGCTGCGGGACACCACCGTCGTCCAGGATGGCGGCCGCATCGTGCTGGGCCCGGAGCCGGTCATCGGCCCGCAGGAAGTCGTCATCGGCTCCAGCGCCTCGCCGGGCAACTCGCTTCGCATCGCCACCGACGGCGTGCGGCCGTTCGGCGTCGAGGCCGCCACGCCATGAAACCCCGCGCCCACGCCGGCTTCACGCTGGTCGAGGTGCTGGTCGCGCTGGCCATCGTGGCCATCGCGCTCGCCGCGGGTGCGCAGGCGGCCAGTTCCCTTGCGACCAACTCCATCCGGCAGTCCAGCGTCATGCTCGCGCAGCTGTGCGCCGAGAACGAACTGGTCCGGGTGCGCCTCGCCAAGCAGCTGCCTGGCATCGGCGAACGCCGCGTGGGCTGCCGGCAAGGCAACGTCGACTTCGAAGTCGCGGTCATCACCGCGCCGACCCCCAACCCGAACTTCCTGCGCGTGGACGCGCAGGTGTTCGAGGCCGCCTCACCCGTGCTGCGCGTATCCACCGTGGTCGGGAGGTATTGATGGCGCCGGCCCGCCGCGCGCGCGGCTTCACGCTCGTCGAGCTGATGGTGGCGCTGTTCGTCCTGGCGCTCATCGCGGTGCTCAGCTGGCGCGGCCTGGACGGCATGGTCCGCGCGCAGGAGCAGACGCGCACGCGGGCCGACGAAGTGCAGGCGCTGCAGGTCGGACTGGCGCAATGGACGGCCGACCTCGACGCCTTGGTGCAACTGCCGCAGATCACCGCCCTGGACTGGAACGGCCGTGTGCTGCGCCTGACCCGGCGCTCGCCCGGCGCGCAGGCCGAAGGCGTGGTGGTGGTCGGCTGGGCGCGCCGCGCCGGTGGCGGTGCGCCGCGCTGGATGCGCTGGCAGTCGCCGCCGCTCACCACGCGCGGCCAGGTCGACCAGGCCTGGTCGCGCGCCGATGCATGGGCCCAGGACCAAGCCGGCACCGGCTCCGCCAACGAGGTGGCGATCACCGGCCTGCTCGACTGGCAAGTGTTCTTCTACCGAGCCGACGCGTGGACCAACCCGCTGTCCAGCGACGCGACGCAGCAGGTCACCGTCACTCCGACGATCCCCGTCACAGGCACCGGCACGACCGCGGCAACCGGCACCACCCCGGACACCGCGACCGCGGCCCAGCAAACCACTTCGGGCACACGCACCGCGCAGTTGCCCGATGGCGTGCGCATCGTGCTGAACCTCGCACCCGGGCAGGCCATCAGCGGCGAGCTGACGCGCGACTGGGTGCGACCCACCGTCGGCGGAGGCAAGTCATGAAGCGCCAGCGCGGCGCGGCCATCCTCACGGCCATGCTCACCGTCACGCTGGTGGCCACCTTCGCGGCCACCGCGTTGTGGCAGCAGTGGCGCGCGGTCGAAGTGGAATCGGCCGAACGCTCGCGCATGCAGGCCTCGTGGGTGCTCACGGGCGCGCTCGACTGGGCCCGGCTGATCCTGCGCGAGGACGCCCGCTCGGGCGGCGCCGACAACCTGTCGGAGCCGTGGGCCGTGCCCCTGAGCGAAGCCCGGCTGTCCAGTTTCCTCGGCGCGGGCGGCGACGCGTCCGCCGGCACCGATGCCGACAACGTGTTCCTCTCCGGCCAGGTGATCGACCAGCAATCGCTGCTCAACGTCACCAACCTGGTGGAAGCCGGCCGCGTGTCCGAAACCGGCATGCGCAGCTTCGGGCGCCTGTTCGACGTGCTCGGGCTGCCGCAGTCGCAGCTCAACCTGCTCGCCGAAAACCTGCGCTTCGCTTCGGACATCAGCAACGACAACCAGTCCTCTTCGCAGGCGCCCCTGATGCCGCAGACCGTGGACCAGCTCGCCTGGCTGGGGCTGTCACCGCAGACGGTCGCCGCGCTGCAGCCCTACGTCACGCTGCTGCCCGCGCGCACGCCGGTGAACCTGAACACCGCGGGCCCCGAGGTCATCTATGCGGCCACGAGCGGCATCAGCATGGCCGATGCGCAGCAACTGGTCGCCCTGCGCGCCGCCTCGCCTTTCCGCAACATCGGCGACGCCACCAAGGCCATGCCGCAGCACGCGGCGGCGTTCGCGGAAGGCACCGTCAGCGTGTCCTCGCGCTTCTTCCAGGTGCGCGGCCGCATCCGCATGGACCAGCTCATCGTGGAGGAAAGGTCCCTGGTCCAGCGTGACGGCCTGGACGTGCGAACGCTGCAGCGCGAACGTGGCGTCGTCGACCCTGGCTCTCTTGGGCAGGGTGCCCAAACGCGCTAGTACGCACGGACGGTACGGCAGAGTTGCCGCTCTCCCTACAATCGTCCGTCTCATGAGTTCGCTCTTCGTCCTGCTTCCGGCATCGCGCATCGGCGCGCAAACCGAGCTGCCGTACGCGGTCTCCGCCGATGGGCGCACGGTCGCCCGCCAGGGCGTGACGCAGGCGGCGCTGTTGCCGCCCGCCAGCGGCGCGGGCGGCCAGGTGGTGCTGGTCGCGCCCGCCGCCGCGCTGTCGTGGCACCGCGTCGAACTTCCCAAGGGTGTGGGGCCGAGGTCGCCGCGCCTTCGCGCCGTGCTCGAAGGCTTGCTGGAAGACCGCCTGCTGGACGAACCCGACCAGGTGCACTTCGCCATCGCACCCGGCGCCGCGGCGGAATCCGCTGCCTGGGTCGCGGTGTGCGACCGGTCCTGGCTGCGCGAAGCGCTGCAGGTCTTCGAGTCGGCGCAGCGCCCGGTCTCGCGCGTCGTCCCTGAATTCGCGCCCGAAGGCTCGCCCGCGGTCTATGCGCTCGGCGAGGCCGACGCCACTCAACTGGTCTGCGCGGGCGAAGAAGGAGTGCTGGTGCTGCCGCTGGCCGCGGCGTCGCTGCCGCTGCTGCCGTCCCTGCCCGAAGGCACGCCGGTGTACGCGGAACCCGCCGCCGCGGCGCAGGCCGAGCAACTGCTGCAGCACACGCCGCGCATCGTCGGCACGGCCGACCGGCTGCTGCTGGCCGGCCGCACCGGCTGGGACCTGGCGCAGTTCGAGTTCTCCAGCTCGGGCCGCCAGCGCGCACTGAAGAAGCTCTCCGCCGGCTGGGGCGACCTGCTGCGCGCGCCGCAATGGCGGCCCGCCCGCTGGGGCACGGCGCTGCTGGTGCTGGTGCAGCTGGTGGGCCTGAACGCCTGGGCCTGGAAAGAGCGCTCCTCGCTGGCCGACAAGCGCCAGGCGGTGCGCTCGGTCCTCACGCAGACGTTCCCGAACGTGCGCGCGGTGGTCGATCCGCCGGTGCAGATGGACCGCGAAGTCGCCGCGCTTCGCCAGCTGACCGGCGCGCCTTCCGGCCGCGACCTGGAAACCGTGCTGGGCGTGGTCGCCAATCTCGCACAGGGCCGCAGCGCCACCGGCATCGACTACAACGGCAGCGAAGTCCGCCTGCGCGGGCTGGCAGCCAACGAGAACGAAGCGCGGCCCATCGTCCAGGGGCTGCGCACGCAAGGCTATTCCGCCTCGCTGCAGGGCGACACGCTGGTCGTGCGCGCGGAGGGACAGCCATGAAACTGCCGCCCGCTTCCGTCGCCGCCTGGTCGGGCCTCGCCGCGCGCGAAAAGCTGATGGTCATCGGCGCCGCCGCGCTCGTCGGACTCGCCATCTTCTGGTGGGTGCTGGTGGCGCCCGCGCTGTCCACGCTACGCACGTCCGGCGAGCAGCACCGCGAACTGGACGCGCAGCTCGCACGCATGCGCGCGCTGCAGCAGCAGGCGCAATCGCTGCAGGCCCAGCCCAAACAGGGCTACGACGAATCCATGCGCCAGCTGGACGCCGCGGTGCGCCAGCGGCTGGGCACCGGCGCCCGCATGACCGTCGCCGGCGACCGAGTCACCCTCACCCTCGCCGCCACGCCGCCCGACGCGCTCGCGGCCTGGCTGGCCCAGGCCCGCGTCAACGCGCGCGCCGTGCCGGGCGAAGCCCATCTCACCCGCAACGCCGGCGGAGGCTGGGACGGCACCCTGGTGCTCACCCTGCCGCCCCGCTAGCGCAAGGTGCAGAGGGTGGCCCGCCGAATCGCTCCCGCCGCGTCCGCGCCCTGGCTCTGGGCCGCGTTAGGCGGCCTCGTGGGCCTGGTGCTCGCATGGGTGCTGGCGCTGCCCGCGCCGTGGCTGGCCAACCAGGTGGGCCAGGCCAGCGGCGGCCAGGTGCAATTGCAGGACGCGCGCGGCACCGTGTGGAACGGCTCCGCGCAACTGGTGCTGTCCGGCGGCGCTGGCAGCCACGATGCCACCGCGCTGCCCACCCGCCTGTCGTGGCGCCTGCGCCCTGCCTGGGGCGGCTTGCACGTGGAGCTGAGCACCGAGTGCTGCATCCCCACGCCGGTGGCGCTGGAGTGGCGCCCGCGCTGGCACGGCGCCAGCCTGCGCGTCGGCGACGGCCAATCGCAATGGCCCGCGGCCATCCTCTCCGGCCTGGGCACGCCCTGGAACACGCTGCAGCTGGACGGCGACCTGGCGCTGCAGACGACCGCGCTGGCGCTCGACTGGGCCGAGGGCCGCTTCACCATGGCCGGCGGCGCGCAGCTCACGGCGCAGCGGCTGGCTTCCCGCATCTCCACCTTGCGCCCGCTGGGCAGCTACCGCGTCGACCTCACCGGCGGCGCCTCGCCGCGGGTGCAGCTGTCCACGCTGGAGGGCGCGCTGCAGCTGAAAGGCAACGGCCAGTGGGTGGGCCAGCGCCTTCGCTTCACCGGCGAGGCCAGCGCCGCGCCGGACCGCGAAGCCGCGCTGGCCAACCTGCTCAACATCATCGGCCGCCGCAACGGCGCGCGCTCCATCATCACCATAGGCTGACCGTCATGAACATCTCCCGTGCCCTCATCCCCCTGGTGGCCGCGGCCGTGCTCGCGGGCACCGGCGCCGCCCAGGCGCAGCAGCCCCAGCGTTCGTCGCGCGAGCCGGTGACCCTGAACTTCGTCAACGCGGAGATCGAGGCGGTGGCGCGCACCATGGGCGCCATCACCGGCCGCAACGTGGTGGTGGACCCGCGCGTGAAGGGCACGATGTCGCTGTCCACCGAGCGGCCGGTCACGCCGCAGGCCGCGTTCAACCAGTTCGTGTCCACGCTGCGCCTGTCGGGCTTCACCGTGGTGGAATCGGCCGGCCTGTACAAGGTGGTGCCCGAGGCCGACGCCAAGCTGCAGGGCGGCGCGGTGTCGGTGGCGCCTTCGCCTGCGGGCCCGGGCATCTCCACGCAGATCTTCCGCCTGAACTACGAGACGGCCAACAACCTGGTGCCGATCCTGCGGCCGCTGATCAGCCCCAACAACACCATCAACGTGAACCCCGGCAACAACTCGCTGGTGATCACGGACTACTCGGACAACCTGCAGCGCATCGGCCGCATCATCGCGGCGCTGGACGTCTCCAACGCCACCGACGTCGAGGTGCTGCCGCTGAAGAACGCGCTGGCGCCCGACCTCGCGCCGGTGGTGCAGCGGCTGGTGGACAGCGGTGGCGGCGGGGCCGCCGGCACGCCCGCCGCCGCGCAGGGGCAGGCCGACACGTCCTTCCGCACCACGGTGATCGCCGAGCCGCGCAGCAACGCGCTCATCGTGCGGGCCGCCAATCCCGCGCGGATGAACCTGGTGCGCAGCGTGGTCGAGCGCCTGGACCAGCCCGGGGCGCAGAACCCGATGGGCAACATCTACGTGGTCTACCTGAAGAACGCCGACGCGGTTCGGCTGGCCACGACGCTGCGCGCCGCGCTGGCGAGCATGCCCACCACGGCGGCTGGCGCCACGGGCGGACTCACGGGCGCCACCGGCATCACCTCCGCGGCGCCGCAGGCGGTCAACACGGCCGCGAACACCGCGTCCGCCAGCGCCGGCGGCACCAGCAACCTGGCTGCGGCCGCGGCACAGCCGGCGGCGCAGGTGTCCACCGGCGGCCAGATCCAGGCCGATCCCGCGACCAACGCGCTGATCATCACCGCGCCCGAACCGCAATACCGGCAGCTGCGCGCCGTCATCGACCAGCTGGACTCGCGCCGCGCGCAGGTGTTCGTCGAAAGCCTGATCGTCGAGGTCAACGCCAACAAGGCCGCCGAGTTCGGCGTGCAATGGCAGAACATCTTCGGCAAGCAGGGCGACAAGAACCTGCCTTTCGCCGGCACGAACTTCAGCACCGGCACCAACACGAACATCATCAGCCTGCAGAGCGGCGCGGCCGCCGGCACCGCCACGCCCGCCACCGGCTTCAACATCGGCGTGGTGCGCAACATCAGCGGCCACTATGTGCTCGGCGCGCTGGCGCGATTCCTGGAGTCCAACGCCGACGCCAACATCCTCTCCACGCCCAACCTGCTGACGCTGGACAACGAGGAAGCGCGCATCGTCATCGGCCAGAACGTGCCGTTCGTCACGGGCCAGTTCACCAACACGGGCGCCAGCAACGGCTCGGTCAACCCGTTCCAGACCATCGAGCGCAAGGACGTCGGCATCACCCTGCGCGTGCGGCCGACCATCAGCGAGAACGGCACCGTGAAGATGCAGATCTTCCAGGAGGCGTCGAGCGTGCAGGCCAACACCCTCAACTCGGCCACCGGGCTGATCACCAACAAGCGCTCGATCGAATCCAACGTGCTGGTGGAGGACGGCTCCATCATCGTGCTGGGGGGACTGCTCCAGGACGAATACAACGGCAGCCAGGACAAAGTGCCGGGCCTGGGCGACGTGCCCGTTTTGGGCAACCTGTTCAAGAGCGAATCGCGCAGCCGCAACAAGACCAACCTGATGGTGTTCCTGCGACCCATCGTGCTGCGCGATGCCCCGCAGAGCGACGAGCTTTCGCTGGACCGCTACGACCTGATGCGGCTGAAGCAGCAGGCGGGGCAGCCCAGCTCCAGCCTGGTGGTGCCGATCAACGGCGCCGCCGTCCTGCCTGCCACCACGCCCCGGACCGGTGTGCCCGCGCCCGTCGGCGACGCCGTCACCGTGCCTGCCGCGCCGCCGGTGCCAACGCCCGCGCCGGCCGCCCCCGTCACGCCCGGTGCCGTGGCGCCGGGCAACGTCACGCCGGCCCCCGTCGCCCCAGCCCCCGCTCCTGCCCGCTGATGCCGCGCTACCCCCTGCCCTACGGCTTCGCCCGCAGCCACCAGCTGCTGCTGGAGGACGACGGCGGCGCGTTCACGCTCTGGCACGCGGCCGCGCCCGCGCCGGGCGCGTGGAGCGAGGTGATGCGCAAGTACCCGGTGCGGTCGCTGCAGCAGCTGGACGCCAACGCGCTGGCGCAGCGCATCAGCGCCGCCTACGCGCAGGGCGAGTCCAGTGCCGCCACCATCGTGAGCGAGGTGCAGAACGACGCCGACCTCTCGCGCATGATGCAGGAGCTGCCGGCGGTGGAAGACCTGCTGGAAACGAGCGACGACGCGCCCATCATCCGCATGCTGAACGCGCTGCTCACGCAGGCCGCGCGCGACGGCGCCAGCGACATCCACATCGAGCCCTACGAGCGGCACTCCTCGGTGCGCTTCCGAGTCGACGGCACGCTGCGTGAAGTGGTGCAGCCCAACCGCGCTCTGCACGCCGCGCTGATCTCGCGCCTGAAGATCATGGCCGACCTGGACATCGCCGAGAAGCGCCTGCCGCAGGACGGCCGCATCTCGCTGCGCATCGGCACGCGCGCCGTCGACGTGCGCGTGTCCACGCTGCCCAGCGCGCACGGCGAACGCGCCGTGCTGCGCCTGCTGGACAAGAGCGAGAGCAAGCTCAGCCTGGAATCGGTGGGCATGGTCGGCGACACGCTGCAGCGTTTCCTGGGCCTGGTGTCGCAGCCGCACGGCATCATCCTGGTGACCGGGCCCACCGGCTCGGGCAAGACCACCACGCTGTACGCGGGGCTGTCGCGGCTGGACGCCACCACCAGCAACATCATGACGGTGGAAGACCCGATCGAGTACGAGCTGCCCGGCATCGGCCAGACGCAGGTCAACCCCAAGATCGACCTCGATTTCGCCAAGGCCCTGCGCGCCATCCTGCGCCAGGACCCGGACATCATCATGATCGGCGAGATCCGCGACTACGAGACGGCGCAGATCGCGATCCAGGCTTCGCTCACCGGCCACCTGGTGCTCGCCACGCTGCACACCAACGACGCGGCCAGCGCCGTCACCCGCCTCACCGACATGGGCGTGGAGCCGTTCCTGCTCAGCTCGTCCATCCTGGGCGTGCTGGCGCAGCGCCTGGTGCGCAAGCTGTGCCCCGTGTGCCATGGCGCCGGCTGCGGCGAGTGCGGCCAGAGCGGCTACCAGGGCCGCACCGGCGTGTTCGAACTGATGGTGGCCGACGAAAGCATCCGCGCGCTGATCCACAACCGCGCGGCCGAAGCCGAAATCCGCGAAGCGGCCATCGCCGGCGGCATGCGCCTGATGCGCGACGACGGCGACCGGCTGGTGCGCGAGGGCATCACCTCGCCCGAGGAAGTGCTGCGCGTCACGCGCGACTGAGCCGCGGCGTCAGTTCACGCGTTCCGGCGCATGCGGCTGGCCCGGCAATTCCACCGGCGCCTTCTCACGCTCGTCCTCCGAAGGAGGCATCTTCGGCTTGCCGTCCCCGGGCTGCGGGTCGGGGTTGTTGACGGGCGGCACGTTGTCCGGCCCCGGCACCTCGTGCAAGCGCTGGCTCATCGCTGGCGCTCCGGGCCGTCGGCGATGCCGGGGCCGCTGTCGACCACGGGGTCGTCGTCCTCATCCTCGATGTCGGCAGTCATCTGCTTGGGATGGTCCGGCAGCGAGGGGCGGTGCTCGATGTCGGGCTTGCCGGCTTCGCCACCGCGGGTAGCGTCGGGGATCCGCTGGCGCTCGGGCATGCGTTCCATGTCGCGCGGGTCCGGCGTGGTATCGCTGGGCATGGTGGGCTCCTTCTTCGCTTCCTTCCATGCTGATCCGGGCCGCACCAAACCGCCTTCGGCGCATGCCGCCGATCGCTGTCAGCCCTCGCCGACAGCGGCTCAGCCGACGCCAAGAAGGTCGGCCAGGTGCAGGAAATCGCGCGCGTGCAGGTCGTTGCCTGGCTGCGGCGACACATCCTTGGGCTGGCTCGCGCCGAACTCCAGCGGCCGCTCGACGTACGCGGTGCGCAGGCCGCAGGCCCGCGCACCGGCCAGGTCGTCGTGGTGCGCCGCCACCAGCATCACCTGCCCCGGCGCCAGATCAAAGGTTTGCGCCACGCCGAGGTAAGCCGCGGGCGCCGGCTTGTACGCGCGGAAGGTTTCGGCGGAGAGGATGCAGTCCCACGGCAGCCCGGCGCGCTTGGCCATGTTGGTGAGCAGGCCCACGTTGCCATTGGACAGCGTGCAGATCGTGTAGCGGCGCTTCAGCCGCGCGAGCCCGTCCGCCGCGTCAGGCCAGGGATCGAGCCGGTGCCACACGCGATTCAGGTCGCGACGCTCGGCCTCGTCCAGGCTGGCCAGCCCGAAGCGCACCAGGATGCCGTCCAGGATCAGGCGGTGCAGTTCGTCGATGCGCGTCCAGCCCAGCTCGCCGCTCATCACGCGGGCCATCGCGGGCCGGTAGCCCGCGCGCCAGGCCAGCGCGAAAGCATCGGCGTCCACTTGCGGGTGGCGATCGCGCATCTCGCGCACGATGCTGCCGTGCCAGTCCACCACGGTGCCGAACATGTCGAACGCGAGCACCTGAACGGCGTCCAGGCCGGGGGGCTGGGAGTCCATCGGGGCAGTTTAGCGAGCCGGCTCTCCTTCCTGCCACGCATCATTCGCTGTCGCAGTTTGCATGAATGCATGAGCGGCGCGACCTTATGCTCGTGCGATGTCGCGCATCTCTCCCGCCCACCTGCTGCTGGCGCTGGCCGTCGTCGTCGTGTGGGGCACCAACTTCGTCGTCATCAAGGCCGCGCTGCACGAACTGCCGCCGCTGCTGTTCGCCACGCTGCGCTTCCTGTTCGCTCTGTTGCCGGCGATGTTCTTCCTGCCACGCCCGCGCGTGCCGCTGGCCAATCTGGCGGGCTACGGTCTGCTGATCGGCGCCGGCCAGTTCGGTTTGCTGTACATCGCCATCGACCGCCGCATCTCACCCGGACTGGCGTCCCTCGTGGTGCAGACGCAAGTGTTCTTCACCATCGGCCTGGCCATGTGGCTGGCCGGCGAGCGCTTGCGCGGGTTCCAGGCGCTGGCGGTGCTGGTGGCCGCGGCGGGGCTGGGCGTGGTCGGCTGGCACACCGACACCACGACCACCGTCGCGGGGCTGGGGCTGGTGCTTTGCGCCGCCGCGTCATGGGCCGCAGGCAACATCCTGAGCAAGCGCGCGGGCAACATCAACATGGTGGCCTACGTCGTGTGGTCGTCGGCGTTCTCGGTGCCGGTGCTGTTCGTGCTGTCACTGGCCTTCGACGGCTGGGACAGGATCGCGCACAGCGTGCAGCAGGCATCGTGGGGCACGTGGGCCGCGGTGGCCTGGCAGTCGTGGGCCAATTCGCTGTTCGGCTATGCGGCCTGGAACTGGCTGCTCTCGCGCTACACCGCGGCCACGGTCACGCCGCTGGCCTTGCTGATCCCGGTGTTCGGCATGGGCGCCTCGGCGCTGTGGCTGGGTGAACCGCTGCCCGGCTGGAAGCTGCTGGCCGCCGCGCTGGTGATCGGCGGCCTGGCCATCAACATCCTCTGGCCCACGCTGCGCGCCGGGCGCGTGGCCGCGGCGCGCACCTGAAGCTGAGGCCGCCGCCAGCGACATTCGGCCAACTCATGTGGCGAGGTGATCACGCAAAGCGCCTCGATCATTCACATGCATGAATCTCATGCCAGATGTCCCGGCGCGGAATGCCGTCAAGAACGCGTTCCTAGAATCGCGCCCTGTCGCTTTCCCGGACACCGCCTTGCCAGCCCTCCTCTTCAAATGTCTGCTCGGCGCCGCCGCCGTGCTGCTGCTCGCGTGGCAGCGATTCATGCCCGCCTGAGCCCCCGCGCGGTCAGCCGCGTTCGTCGTCCAGCAACACGTCGGCCAGCAGCACTGCGATCTCACGCAATGCCTCCAGCTCTTCGCGCTCGCCGAGGCTGCGCTTGGGCGCGTGCGAGAAACAGCACACCGTGCCGTACACGCTGCCGTCGGAGGCGACGATCGGCACGCCGAGGTGGCTGCCCACCCGGCAGATGCGGGTGCCCGTGATGGCCAGCGCGAGCGGCACGTCGTTGGTGTCGCGGATCACCTGCGGCAGGCGTCCCTCGACGATGTGGTGGCAATAGGACTCCTCGAAGGGGTCCGAAGCACCTTCGGGCACCGCGTACTCGTCGTCGAGATCCGCGTCCGTGAAGCGGATGATGCGGTGCCCGTCCGCGAAACGCGACACGAAGACCACGTCCATGCCGAACGCATGCCGCACGCGCGAGAGGAATGCGCGGATGGGGATCTGGTCGCGCGCGCTGCGCTGGTCGGCCGTGACGACCCGGAACGCACTGTCCTCAAGGACCACCGCGGCGTCCTTGATCATGATTTCATTCATCGTTGCTGCCCTCCCTGACGGCGTTCTTATACAAGGAGAGTATCGGCAGATGCCGGTTCGCGCGAGGAATGGGGCTCTCGGACGCCTCAACTTGCGCGGTCATGTTGTTCTCCGGCGCAGGCGATCACCTGAAAGTTTGAATTGCACCGCCCGGCTGCATTCAATGGCATTCCACCCCGGATAGCCTTGCCCCAGGCCCGCCTGCGTCAGGCTGGCCCCGGACAAGCGCGCGAACAAGTGTGCGGTGCCGGGCTGACCCCGTCCGGGCTTACTGCCGCAGCGCCAGCAGCGGCGGCAGCAACGTCACGTTGTTGATGTCCAGCTTGGCGAAGATCGCCTTTACCTGGGAACGGATGGTCTCGGGCGAGCGGCCCACCCCCGCCGCGATCTGCTTCTGCGTCATGCCGCTCACCAGCATCTTCGCGACCACGAATTCGCGCGGGCTGAGGCTGTCGACCGCCCGCCGCGGGCGCGCCTTCAGGAAGAACAGGCCCTGCTCCAGTGAGCGCTGCACGATCACGTTCTCGCCAACGATGTGAGTCTCGCCGCCTTGCAGCTGGTCCAGCAGACCGTCCGCCAGCCGCCCTTCCTGCCGGTGCAGCGGCCACTCTTCGCCCATCAAGGTCTTGAAGCGCTGGTCGGCGTGGTAGACGACGCCGCGCGGATCGGCGATGGCCACCGCCCAGCTCTCGCGCGCCGTGTCGCCGACCAGTTTGTCGAGGTGCACCAAGCGGTTGATCGCCAGTGCCTGCATCAGGTGCGGCGCCAGCGCGTCGAGGAATTCGATTTCCGCCGGCATGCAGCGGCGCTCGGGCTCCGAGCGGAACAGCGACACCCACTGCGTGAACTTCGTCATCGGGTTGATGTCCGCTGTCACGATGCAGTGATGCTGGCTGTAGTCGCGCGCGAAGGCGCGGATTTCCGCCTGGTCTTCCCGGGTGAACTCCTCCGCCGCCGAAAAGCCGATGGTCATGCGGGGCTGGCTGGTGACCCGGGCCGCCGACGTGTCCTGGTGCCGCACGCGCTGGAAGGCTTCGAACATCGCGTCCGGGAACCGGTAGCGGTGAAAGCTGTGAATGTCGATGCCCTCCGGCGTCATCGTTCCCGTGCCCCAGATGGAGGCGTCGAAAGGAAGGGCCGGCTTGAGACTTTCGAAGACCGCGTCCTGGAACTCGTGGACGGGCACTTCCTGGGCGTAGCGGTAGAGGGTGAGAACGAGGCGGCTGAATTCCGTCAGTGGCGAGCGCGACATCTTGGGGGTGCCGCCATCTGGGGGTGGTCACCTAAAGCTTTACGACGTGCCCATCATGTAACGAAAGATTCGGAAATGGCAATCCCCCGCACGCGGCTCGCGTGCGGGGGATTCACTTAACACGAAGGTTAGTTGTAGGTGTAGACGGCGGAGCGGTTGCTGCTGTCACCGGAGCGGTAGGACATCAGCACGAAGCGGACGTTCGGGGGCGTCGTGGCCAAGAACGCAGGAGCACCGTTCGCGTAGGTGGCAGAAGTCACGCCGCGCGCCACCGACTGGCTGGACCCGAAGCCGGCACTGGCCGTCGACCAGGTGATGCCACTGATCTGCGGCGCGGCGGGGTTCTGCACCCAGTCGGTCAGCACGGTGGACAGCGCACCGGCCAGGCTGCCCGACGGATTCAGGGCCGCGAGGGTGTTCGAGCCGGGCGTGTTCCAGGGCAGGTTGATGGCCTGCGTGGCGGGAACGACATCGGTCAGCAGCGTGCGGAATTCGGTCAGGTCGGCCGTCCCCGTATTCGTGCCGTAGAACAGCTCGAACTTGTACTGGGCGCCCTTCTTGAAGCTGGCCATGGTGAACCCATCGCCAGACTGCGCCCAGATCAGGTCGTTCGTGCCTCCGGTCGGGTTGCTGGCCAGCGTGGTCGCGCCGCTGCCGCTGACACCGGCCGTGCGCTCGAACCACCAGTTGGGGCAGTTCACCGAGCCGTTGTTGCACAGGGTGGTGGCGGTCAGGTCGCCCGTCTTGCTGACGGCGTCCAGTGCCCGGCTGGGATTGGTCGGGGAGTACCGGTAGACCACGCCCGCCGCCGGCAGGCCAGGCCCCGTGACGCGGGCGAGCGTGAGCTGCTGGCCGCCGCGCTGCGAGCCGGGGCCCACCTGGCTGATGGTGAAGACAACGCCGGTCTGGAACGTGCTGAATTTGGCGGTGTTGGCGGAGTTCAGCTGCTCGACGCGGCGCAGGTTCATGCGCACGCCGATGTCCACCGTCCACTGGTTGCCGGTCAGCCACCACTCGGTCGGGCGCCCGCTCGAGGAGCTGCCCGGGATGCGCGACGCGACGGTGATGACGCTGCCCGCGTTGCCTTGGCCGTCGATGTAGCGGATGTTCAGGACCGCGCGGTCATAGGTGCTGATCGGACTGGAACCGGCGCTGGAAGCCGGGTAGAACGCCAGCACTTCCGGCACGCTGAACGTGGCGCCGGTCATGCTGTCGGCGGTCAGCAGGCCGTAGAAGAACTGGCCGGCGTAGTAGCCGTTGTGCATGAAGTCGATGCCAGCCGCGTTGCTCGAATCGGAGACGAAGTCCTCGCAGGCGTCGCCCACGTTGTCCACCTCCGGACCGCCTTGGTCGGCAGGGTGCGTCGTGACGTTGAGCACCCGGCTCGACGTCGGCAACGCGAAACAACCGGCGAGCTTCTGCGCCACGAGCTGCGTGGCTTGCGACAACGTGGTCACGCTCGTGGACGGTGCAGGGACCGCCGTGCCGCTGCTGGTGGCGGTAGCCAAGGTGCGCGGCGTGGGATCGTCGATGGTGGCCAGCGCAAGCTTGCCGGCGGAGTCCTTCACGATCTTCACGACGTCCAGCACCAGGTCGGCGGTGTTGCCCGTGTTGCCGGCGGTCGCGGCCGTGATGGACGTGGCGAAGGGGTCGTAGCCGGCGGGGACGCCGATGCGATCAAGCACCGCCTGCAGCTGCGCCACCACGTTGGCGGTCACCGCCTTCAACGCGCCCGCGTCGACCGAACGAGCATTGACGACGCTCAGCGCATTGCCGTCACCGGCGAGCTGCGCCACGATGGCCGTGGTCAGCGGGGTGGCGTTGACGGTGAGGGCCGAGCCGGCCGGCGGCGTGGTGGTCGTGACGCTGACCAGCGCGCCCGTGTTGCCGGTGGGATCGGTCACCACCACGAAGAACGGGGCCTGCTCGCCCGACTTCAGCGTGCAGGTGTAGCTGCCGGTGAGGGTCGTGGTGATGCCCGTTTCCACGCAAGGCGAGTTGCCGGCGCTGTTGGTGATGGTCACCGGCGCGAACGCCAAGGCCGCGCCCGTGGCGGCCGTGCCGACGATCTGGGCGCTGCTGGCCGCCGTCGAGCCGCCCCCACCGCCACCGCAGGCGGCCAGGAACAAGGCCACGGCCGTGGAAGACACGGCCAGTTTCAGGAATGCAAATCTCATGGGACCCCTCGTACTTCAATCGAAGGCCGGGACGCCCCGGCTCGAGCGGGATTACACGAGGAGCACGGAAGGACGCCCATCCCATGAAAATGGGAAACGATTTATTGCATGTGAAACATTTTTACGTCCACATGCGACAACGCCCCGGAACCCGAAGGTGCCGAGGCGTCTGATCTGGTGGCCTGGGGCGGAATCGAACCACCGACACGCGGATTTTCAATCCGCTGCTCTACCAACTGAGCTACCGGGCCGTGAGCCGGAAATTATAGCCTAGCCGGCGTTGCGCTTCCCTCGGGAGAGGTCCACGCCCAGCTGCTTCAGCTTGCGATAGAGGTGGGTGCGCTCCAGGCCGGTCTTCTCGGCCACGCGCGTCATGGAGCCGCCTTCCTTGGCCAGGTGGTACTCGAAGTAGTTCTTCTCGAATTCGTCGCGCGCGTCGCGCAGGGGCTTGTCCAGCTCGAAGATCTGGCGCGCCTGCGGGCCGATCTCCATCGGCGGCGGGATGGTCTGGCCGCCGGTCATCGCGGCTTCCACCGTGAGCTCGGCCATCGAAGGCGCGGGCGAGGTGACGTAGCCGGGACCGGGCTTGGGGCGCACGCCGGGTGCCGCCGGGCCGCCGGGGGTATCGCGCGTGAGCGCGCCTTCCACGGCCTTCAGCAGCTTCTGCATGGTGATCGGCTTCTCGAGGAAGGACTGCGCGCCGATCTTGGTGGCTTCGACAGCCGTCTCGATGGTGGCGTGGCCGCTCATCATGATCACCGGCATGGTGAGCTGGCCGCTGGTGGACCACTCCTTGAGCAGCGTCACGCCGTCGGTGTCGGGCATCCAGATGTCCAGCAGCACGAGGTCCGGCCGGGCACGCGCGCGGGCCGAGCGGGCCTGCGCGGCGTTCTGCGCCAGTTCGACGTTGTGGCCTTCGTCGTTGAGGATTTCCGACAGCAGGTCGCGGATGCCCAGCTCGTCGTCGACCACCAGTATGTTTGCCATTGTTCTCGAGGAAGCGGCGCCCGCGACAGCGGAGCGAAGTGTTGTCAGGCCGCAACTGCGAATGATAGCGAGACTTGCGCCCCCGCGACCGAGCCGCCGTCCACCCGGTTTTTCAGGTCGATGCGGGCCCCATGCTCGTCGGCGATCTTCTTGACCACCGCCAGGCCGAGCCCCGTGCCCTTGTCCTTGGTCGTGACGTAGGGCTCGAAGGCCCGCTTGAGGATGTGCTCGGGAAAGCCGGCGCCGGTGTCCATCACGGTCATCCGCACGCGGCGGCTGGTTTCGTTCCATTGCGTCCGGATGACCACCTCGGGCCGGGCCGAGCCTTCCGTGGCGTCCTGCGCGTTCTGCAGCAGGTTGTGGATGACCTGCCGCAGCTGCTGCGCGTCGCCCAGGATCTGCGGGCACGCCGGGTCCAGTTCGGCGCGCACCGGCACATGCGAGCCGGCAGCGGTCTCGCCATCGCGCACGTAGAGGTTCAGCACGTCGGCCACGAGCTGGTTCAGGTCCAGGGGTTTCAGTTCGGCCGCGGGCAGGCGTGCGTAGTCGCGGAATTCGTTCACCAGCCGCTTCATCGCGTCGACCTGGTCGACGATGGTCTGCACCGACTTGCGCAGCACCACGCGCTCGGGCTCGGCCACCTTGGCGTCCAGCTTGTGCGCCAGCCGCTCGGCCGACAGCTGGATGGGCGTGAGCGGGTTCTTGATCTCGTGCGCCAGGCGCCGCGCCACCTCGCCCCAGGCCTGCGCGCGCTGCGCCGAAACGATCTCGGAGATGTCGTCGAACACCAGCAGGCGCGCCGAGCGGCCCGGCACGTCGGAAGGCATCTCGGCGCCGCGCGCCACCAGCGTGATGGTGTTGCCTTGCGTGGGCGAAACGGGGTTCGAGGGACTGAGCTCGAACGACTGCTGCCAGTGGTCCAGCCCGTGCTGGCGCCTCTCCTGAGCGTATTCCTCGAACTGCGCCTGCACCGCGGCCCCGAACGACTGCAGGCCTTCCACCGAGGCGAGCGGCTGGCCTTCGTTGGCGGCCACCGGCACGCGCAGGATGCGCGTCGCGCCCGGGTTGGAGCTTTCGATGCGGCCGTCTTCGTCCAGCACGATGACGCCGGCCGTGAGGTTGTCCAGGATGGTCTGCAGGTGCGCGCGCGCGGCGTTCACCTGCCCCATGCTCTGTTCCACCGCGGCACGCGCGTCGGCCAGCTGCTGCGTCATCTCGGCGAACGACCGCGTGAGGCCGCCGAGTTCGTCCTTGCCCTGCAGCACCGGTTTGGGAGACAGGTCGCCGGCGGCCACCTCGCGCACGCCGGCCGCCAGCAGCAGCAATGGCCGAGCCAGCTGGTTGCCCAGCAGCACCGCCAGGAAGATGGCGCCGAACACCGACAGGAAGAGGCTGAGCGTCAGCGTGCCGATGTACATGCGGCGCAGGCCTTCGCGTGCGAGGGCTCGCTCCTGGTATTCGCGGTAGGCCTCCTGCACCGCCGTGGCGTTGGCCACCAGCGTCGGCGGCAGGCTCTGGGTGACCTGCAGCACGCGCGGCTCGGCCAGCGCGGCGAGGCCCGGACCCGGCACGATGGCGAGCGCCTTCACGCGGGCCTGGCCGGCGGTGGGCGGGGTTTCGTCCAGGCCCTCGATGACCGACATCGAGCGCTGGCTGCGCGCCGTGCGCAGCTGCTGCACGGTGGGCCTCTCCGGGTTCAGCAGGAAGCGCGACTGGCCGGCACTGGCGATGAGCTGCGCGTTGCCGCTCCACAGGATCAGGTCGTTGGCCGACAGCTGCTCGCGCATGCGGTCCAGCACCAGCGGCGCCGACGTGTCCGGCACTTCGGACAACTGCGCGGCCGCGGCACGCGTCTTGTTGGCCAGGTCGGCGGCCAGCGTGTCCAGGGTGGAACGGCCCAGGCTCAGGCCCGCGTCCAGCGCGCCTTCCACTTTCACGTCGAACCAGCTTTCGATGGAACGCGAGACGAACTGGTAGGACACCACGTAGATCAGCAGGCCGGGCATGAAGCCCACCATCGCGAAGATGGCCGCCAGCTTCAGCAGCAGGCGGCTGCCGAACTTGCCGCGCCGCAGCCGCGAGACCAGCCGCACCACCACCCAGCCGATGACCAGCAGCAGCAGCCCCGCCACCACCATGTTCAGCGCGAACAGGCGGCCGTAGTTGCGTTCGTACAGCTCGCGGTTGCCGGTGGCCTGCGTCAGCAGGAACATCAGCACGATGGCGATGCCCAGCATCACCGCCGCGCCCACCGCCAGCGCCCAGCGCACCGCGCGCTGGTTGCCGAAGGTCGGCTTCAGGGGCGGGGTGGTGCTCACCGCGGACTCTCGACGGCCAGGCGCTGTGTGCGCGAGGCCACCAGGCTCCAGTCGGACTGGCCGACGGCGCCGATCTGGAACGGCCTCGGCAGCTGGGACACGTCCAGGCGGAAGCGGAAGTCGACGCTGTAGCGCGCGTCCGGCTCCAGGTCGCCCAGCTCGGCGATCTTCCAGCGCGAGATGTTGCGCACCGCCGCCAGCGCCTCGTCCTGGGAATCGAAGGTCTGCCCCAGCGACAGGCCGGCGTTGCCGATCGGCCCCGACGAAACCTGCAGCCGCCACCGCCGCGTGAGCGGCTGGAACGACAGCCGCATGTGGCGCGATGCGCCGGTGACGTGCTTGTCGTACCAGTACCAGCGGTCGCGCATCAGGGAAGCGTCGGCGACGAAGAACATGGGGATGCCCTTGAGCAGCGCGTCCTCGACGGCGGCCGGCAGCTCCAGCTTCACGCTGGCGCTGAGCAACACGCCTTCGTCGGACCGCTCCAGGCGCAGCTGGGTGACCTCGGGCGCGTCCGCGCGCACGGCCGTCCCGGCCAGCAGCCCGGCCAGGGCCAGCAGCCGCAGCGCCTGCTCAAGTCTTCTCCAGCAGGCCGTAAAAAAATCCATCGTGGTCACCCACGGGATTGTTGCGGACGCCCTCACCCCCTTCCCCCGTTCGGGGCAGCAAATGTCCCGGCGCGGGGCGCAAAACGGCCGTTGTGTGGTGCGCAACAAACGCTTGGACGCGCTCGCGGCCTTCGGCCGGGAACACCGAGCAAGTGCAGTACAGCAGCCGGCCGCCCGGCCTCACCAGCGGCCACAACGCTTCCAGCAGCCGGGTCTGCTGCGCGGCCAGGCCTTGCAGGTCGCCGGGCCGGCGCAGCCAGCGCACGTCGGGGTGCCGCCGCACGATGCCCGAAGCCGTGCAGGGTGCATCGAGCAGGATGCCATCGAAAGGCTGACCGTCCCACCACGACAGGACGTCCGCCGCGTCCGCCGCCAGCACCTTGGCTTGCAGGCCGAGGCGATCCAGCGTGCCGCGGATGCGCTCGCAGCGCTGCGGATCGATCTCGATGGCGGTGACTTCGGCGTCCACGAGTTCGAGCAGGTGCGCGGTCTTGCCGCCGGGCGCGGCGCACGCATCCAGCAGGCGCAGCGGCTGGTCTTCGCGCGGGGCGAGTCCATCGACCAACAGCGGAGCGGCCAATTGCGCGGCGGCGTCCTGCACGGACCACCAGCCCTCCGCGAAACCGGGCAGCTCCTGCACGGGCCGCGGGCGATCGACGATGAGTCCGTGCTCACCTACCGGCGTGGCTTGCACGTCCTGTTGCGCGAAACGCGCCAGCAGTTCGTCGCGCGTCGTGCGCCGCACGTTCGCGCGCAGCGTCATCGGCGGCGGTTCGTTCGCGGCGGTGAGCACTTGCTGCCATTGCTGCGGATGGTCGCGCTTCAACGCATCGATCCACCAGCGCGGGTGGTTCCAGCGCGCGACCGGATCAGTTTCCGTCTGCGCCACCAGCGCATCGCGTTCGCGCAGCAGCCGCCGCAGGCAAGCGTTGATGAAGCCCGATTGCGCCGCGGTGGCGGGATCGCGCTTGGCCGCTTCCACGGCCTGGTCGACCAGCGTGAACGGTTCGTACGGTGCCTGCTGCGGGTCCCAGGCCAGCGCCAGTGCAGTGCAAAGCAGCGCGTCGGCCGCGGGCGGCGGCGGGCGCTTGGCCAGCCGGCGGCGCAACGCTTCGGCGCGTCCGAGCTGCCGCATGGCATGGAAGGACAGCGACTGCGCGGCCGCGCGCAGATCCGCGGGCACGCGCGCGAGCACCGGCGTCGCGGACTCGCCGCCGCGCACCGCCGCCAAAACGGCGGCGGCAGCCTGAAGCTGCCGCCAGAGGGGAGCCGAGAGCGTCAACGCGGCTTCAGGTGCCCGGCTGCTTGGTCACGCGCAGGTAGGGCTTGGGCGACTTCCAGCCCTGCGGGAACAGCTTCTTGGCGTCTTCGTCGGACACCGAGCCGGCGATGATGACGTCTTCGCCCTGCTTCCAGTTGGCCGGCGTGGCGACCTTGTGCTTGGCGGTGAGCTGCATGGAGTCCAGCACGCGCAGGATCTCGTCGAAGTTGCGGCCGGTGGTCATCGGGTAGGTGAGCATCAGCTTGATCTTCTTGTCGGGACCGACGATGAAGACCGAGCGCACGGTCTGGTTGGTGGCGGCGGTGCGGCCGTCGCTGCCGGTTTCTTCCGCGGGCAGCATGTTGTACAGCTTCGAGACGTTCAGGTCGCTGTCCGCGATGATGGGGTAGTTCACCTTCGCGCCCTGCGTTTCCTCGATGTCGCCCAGCCAGCGCTGGTGGCTGTCCACCGGGTCGACCGACAGCGCGATGAGCTTGGCGCCGCGCTTGGTGAACTCGGGTTCGATGCGCGCCATGTAGCCCAGCTCGGTGGTGCAGACCGGCGTGAAGTCCTTCGGGTGCGAGAACAGGACGGCCCAGCTGTCGCCGATCCACTGGTGGAAGTCGATCTTGCCGTGCGTGGTGTTGGCCGTGAAGTTGGGGGCGGTGTCGTTGATCCGAAGCATGACGGCTCTCCTTCCTGTGTTCGCAGCTTGAGGGGCGGCCATGATGCGACCCGTGCAGCAGGCTGTCAAACGGCAGGGCCTTTCATCGGCGCCAGTCCACGGCCCGGCTTGAAGCCGAACAGCCAGGCCAGCAGCACGGCGGGAAATTGCGCGATCGCCTCGTTGTAGCGCTCGACCGCCTGGGTGAAACGGCCCGCGGCCGCGATGCACTGCGCCGTCATGTGCGCGCGGGTGGACGTGAGCGTGTCGGGCAGGCGCGGGCCCGCCAGGTCGTGCGCGTCGTCGCGCTCGGCACGCTCCCAGGCGCTGGCCAGCACCGACTGCGCCGAAGCCAGCGCGGCGATGCGCTCGGGTTCCAGCGGGCGGCCGCGCGCGGAAGCGAGCGCTGCCTCCAGCTGCGTGGCCGCGCCTTCCAGGCCGCTCCAGAACGAGCCTTCCTGCCCGTCGAACATCGAGGCGGGATGCTCCTGGCCTTCGGGCAGCAATTGCGCGACCAGGCGCACCTGCCGCGTCAGCTCCTCGTCGAGCGCCGCGAACATGGCGTTGGCGTCGCCGCGCAGGCGCACGAGGCGGTTGTACGCGCCGATCGCCCAGAACAGGGCGACGGCCGCGGCGATCCACCAGACCAGCGACGAAGTCATGAGCAAATGAGAAAAAAAGAAAAGCGCCCCACCCGCGAACGGATGGGGCGCTTCAGTTTACCGAAGCAGGCTGCTTACTCGCCGGCGCCTTCGGTGGTCTCCGGGGCGGTGGCTTCGGCGGTGACGCCGGCCAGTTCCGCGGCTTCGGAATCGGCGATGGCGCGGCGCTCGGCCTCGTCCATCGCGTCCTTCGCCTTGCGCGCCTGGTGGTACGCCATGCCGGTGCCCGCGGGGATCAGGCGGCCGACGATGACGTTTTCCTTCAGGCCGCGCAGCTCGTCGCGCTTGCCCATGATCGCCGCTTCGGTCAGCACACGCGTGGTTTCCTGGAAGGAAGCCGCGGAGATGAACGAGTCGGTCGACAGCGACGCCTTGGTGATGCCCAGCAGCAGGTTGCTGTAGGTCGACGGGATCTTGTTCTCGCCGCGCAGCCTGTCGTTGGTGTCGAGCATCTCGGAGCGCTCCACCTGCTCTCCGCCGATGTAGCCGGACTCGCCCGGGTTCTCGACCACGACGCGGCGCAGCATCTGGCGAACGATCACCTCGATGTGCTTGTCGTTGATCTTCACGCCCTGCAGACGGTACACGTCCTGCACTTCGTCGACGATGTAGCGCGCGAGTTCCTCGCTGCCCAGCAGGCGCAGGATGTCCTGCGGATCGGCCGGGCCGTCGACCACGGTTTCGCCCTTGTTCACCACCTGGCCTTCGTGCACCAGGATGTTCTTCTCCTTGGGCACCAGATCTTCCCAGACCTTGCCGTCCGGATCGGTGATCTGCAGGCGAATCTTGCCCTTGGTCTCCTTGCCGAACGAAACGGTGCCGGTGACTTCGGCCAGCACGCCCTTGTCCTTGGGCGAGCGGGCTTCGAACAGCTCGGCCACCCGGGGCAGGCCACCCGTGATGTCGCGGGTCTTCTGGCCTTCGATCGGGATGCGCGCCAGCACTTCGCCGGGCGACACGTCCTGGGCGTCGCGCACCTGGATGAGCGCGCCGACCTGGAAGCCGATGGTCACCGAGTGGTCGGTGCCGGGGATCTTCACCTCGCCGCCGTTGGCGTCGATCAGCTTCACCTGCGGGCGAACCACCTTGGCGGAGCCGCGGCGCTTCGGGTCGATCACGACCAGCGTCGACAGGCCGGTGACTTCGTCCACCTGCTTGGCGACCGTGAGGCCTTCCTCGACGTTCTCGAACTTCGTCTTGCCGGCGAATTCCGTGATGATCGGGCGGGTCAGCGGGTCCCAGTTGGCCAGCACGGCGCCGGCCTTGACCTGCTGGTCGGCCTTCACCGTCAGCGTGGCGCCGTACGGCACCTTGTGGCGCTCGCGCTCGCGGCCGTGCTCGTCGTGGATGACGATCTCGCCGGAACGCGCGATCACCACCAGCTCGCCCTTGCCGTTGGTCACGTAGCGCATCGTGCTGTTGAAGCCGATGATGCCGTTGGACTTGGCTTCCACGCTCGAAGCGATGGCCGCGCGGGACGCGGCGCCGCCGATGTGGAACGTGCGCATCGTCAGCTGCGTGCCGGGCTCGCCGATCGACTGGGCGGCGATGACGCCGACCGCTTCGCCGACGTTCACCAGGCCGCCGCGGCCGAGGTCGCGGCCGTAGCACTTGGCGCACAGGCCGAAGCGCGTGGCGCAGGTCAGCGCGGTGCGCACCTTCACCTCGTCGACGCCGGCGCCTTCCAGCTCCTCGATCGTGTCCTCGTCCAGCATGCTGCCGGCCGGCACGACGACCGCGCGCGACTCGGGGTGCAGCACGTCTTCCGCGGCGGTGCGGCCCAGGATACGGTCGCGCAGGGACTCGATGACTTCACCGCCCTCGACGATGGCGCGCATCAGCGAGCCTTCGGAGGTCTGGCAGTCTTCCTCGGTCACGACCAGGTCCTGCGTCACGTCCACCAGGCGGCGCGTGAGGTAGCCCGAGTTCGCGGTCTTCAGCGCCGTGTCCGCGAGGCCCTTGCGGGCGCCGTGGGTGGAGATGAAGTACTGCAGCACGTTCAGGCCTTCGCGGAAGTTGGCCGTGATCGGCGTCTCGATGATCGAGCCGTCCGGCTTGGCCATCAGGCCGCGCATGCCCGCCAGCTGGCGGATCTGGGCGGCGGAACCGCGGGCGCCGGAGTCGGCCATCATGTAGATGGAGTTGAACGACTCCTGCTCCACTTCCTTGCCGTTGCGGTCGGTGGTCTTCTGCTTGGCCAGCTGGGCCATCATGACCTTGGACACTTCGTCGCCGGCCTTGCCCCAGATGTCCACCACCTTGTTGTAGCGCTCGCCGGCGGTGACCAGGCCCGAGACGTACTGCTGCTCGATCTCCTTCACTTCCTTCTCGGCGCGGCCGATGATCTCGGCCTTCTGCGGCGGCACCAGCATGTCGTCGATGGCGATCGAGATGCCGGCCTTGGTCGCGAGGCGGAAACCGTTCTGCAGCAGCTTGTCGGCGAAGACCACGGTCTCCTTCAGGCCGCACTTGCGGAAGGACACGTTGATCAGCTTGCTGATCTCCTTCTTCTTGAGCGCCTTGTTGATGTTGGAGAACGGCAGGCCCTTGGGCAGGATTTCCGACAGCAGCGCGCGGCCCACGGTGGTCTGCACCAGGCTGGTGGACGGCGCGAACTCGCCGTTGGCCTTGTCCTTGGTCCACTCGGTCAGGCGGACGCTGATCTTCGCGGTCAACTCGACTTCACCGGCGTCCAGGGCGCGCACCACTTCGCCGACGTCGGCGAAGATCATGCCTTCGCCCTTGGCGTTGATGCGCTCGCGGGTCGTGTAGTACAGGCCCAGCACCACGTCCTGGGACGGCACGATGGACGGCTCGCCGTTGGCGGGGAACAGCACGTTGTTGGACGCCAGCATCAGCGTGCGGGCTTCCATCTGCGCTTCCACCGACAGCGGCACGTGCACGGCCATCTGGTCGCCGTCGAAGTCGGCGTTGAACGCCGCGCAGACCAGCGGGTGCAGCTGGATCGCCTTGCCTTCGATCAGGATCGGCTCGAAGGCCTGGATGCCCAGGCGGTGCAGCGTCGGCGCGCGGTTCAGCATCACCGGGTGTTCCTTGATGACTTCCTCAAGGATGTCCCACACCACGGGCGTGCCGGCTTCCACTTCCTTCTTCGCCGCCTTGATGGTGGTGGCGATGCCCATGGCTTCCAGGCGCGAGAAGATGAACGGCTTGAACAGTTCCAGCGCCATCAGCTTGGGCAGGCCGCACTGGTGCAGCTTGAGGGTCGGGCCCACGGTGATGACCGAACGGCCCGAGTAGTCGACGCGCTTGCCCAGCAGGTTCTGGCGGAAGCGGCCGCTCTTGCCCTTGATCATGTCGGCCAGCGACTTCAGGGCGCGCTTGTTCGCGCCCGTCATCGCCTTGCCGCGGCGGCCGTTGTCCAGCAGGCTGTCCACGGCTTCCTGCAGCATGCGCTTCTCGTTACGCGCGATGATTTCCGGAGCCTTCAGCTCCAGCAGGCGGCGCAGGCGCGAGTTGCGGTTGATGACGCGGCGGTACAGGTCGTTCAGGTCGGACGTCGCGAAGCGGCCGCCGTCCAGCGGCACCAGCGGACGCAGGTCCGGCGGCAGCACGGGCAGCACGTCCATGACCATCCACTCGGGCTTGATGCCCGACTTCTTGAACGCTTCCAGCACCTTCAGGCGCTTGGCGTTCTTCTTGACCTTCACTTCCGAGCCGGTCAGGTCGCCGCGCAGCTTCTCGATCTCGATGTCGAGATCGATGCCCATCAGCAGGTCCTTGATGCCTTCGGCGCCCATCTTGGCGACGTACTCATCGCCGTATTCCTTGCGCTTGGCGTCGTAGTCGTCCTCGGACATGATGCCGAACTTCTTCAGCGGGGTCATGCCGGGGTCGGTGACCACGTAGGCTTCGAAGTACAGCACGCGCTCGATGTCGCGCAGCGTCATGTCCAGCACCAGGCCCAGGCGCGAAGGCAGGGACTTCAGGAACCAGATGTGCGCGCAGGGCGCGGCCAGGTCGATGTGGCCCATGCGCTCGCGGCGCACCTTGGTCTGGGTGACTTCGACGCCGCACTTCTCGCAGATCACGCCGCGGTGCTTCAGGCGCTTGTACTTGCCGCACAGGCACTCGTAGTCCTTGATCGGGCCGAAGATCTTGGCGCAGAACAGGCCATCGCGCTCCGGCTTGAAGGTGCGGTAGTTGATGGTCTCCGGCTTCTTGACTTCACCGAAGGACCACGAGCGGATCTTCTCCGGCGAGGCCATGCCGATCTTGATGGCATCGAAGTGCTCGTCCGGAGTGAACTGCTTGAACAGGTCGAGTAGGGATTTCATGTGTCTTGACCTTTCCCTGGATTAAGAACGCTCGAGTTCCATGTCCAGGCCCAGGGAGCGGATCTCCTTGACCAGGACGTTGAACGACTCCGGCATGCCGGCGTCGATGGCGTGCTCGCCCTTGACGATGGACTCGTACACCTTGGTGCGGCCCTGCACGTCGTCGGACTTCACGGTCAGCATCTCCTGCAGCGTGTAGGAAGCGCCGTAGGCTTCCAGCGCCCACACTTCCATCTCGCCGAAGCGCTGGCCGCCGAACTGCGCCTTGCCGCCCAGCGGCTGCTGGGTGACCAGGCTGTAGGGGCCCGTGGAGCGGGCGTGCATCTTGTCGTCCACCAGGTGGTGCAGCTTCAGCACGTGCATGTAGCCGACGGTGACCGCGCGCTCGAACTGGTCGCCGGTGCGGCCGTCGTACAGGTACGCCTGCGTGCGCGTGGCCGTCAGGCCCTTGCGCTTGGCGATGTCCTCGGGGAACGCCAGCTGCAGCATGTTGCGAATCTCGCCTTCGGAGGCACCGTCGAACACCGGCGTGGCGAAGGGCACGCCCTTGGCCAGCTCGCCGGCCATCTCGGTGACTTGCTCGTCGGTCATCGACGGCAGGTCTTCCTTGCGGCCCGACTTGTTGTACAGCTCGTCGAGGAACTTGCGCACCTCGGCCGTCTTGGCTTCCTGCTGCAGCATGTCGCCGATGCGCTGGCCGATGCCCTTGGCGGCCCAGCCCAGGTGCACTTCCAGCACCTGGCCCACGTTCATGCGCGAAGGCACGCCCAGCGGGTTGAGCACGATGTCGCACGGCGTGCCGTCGGCCATGTAGGGCATGTCCTCGACCGGGACGATCTTGGACACCACGCCCTTGTTGCCGTGGCGGCCGGCCATCTTGTCGCCGGGCTGCAGGCGGCGCTTGACGGCCAGGTACACCTTGACCATCTTCAGCACGCCCGCGGGCAGCTCGTCGCCCTGCGTCAGCTTCTTGCGCTTCTCTTCGAACGCGAGATCGAAGTTGTGGCGCTGCTGCTCGATGGAGTTCTTGATGGACTCCAGCTGCGCGGCCACGTCGTCTTCCGCCGGGCGGATGTCGAACCAGTGGTACTTCTCGATCGACTGGAGGTAGGCCTTGTCGATCTTGGTGCCCTTGGCCAGCTTCTGCGGGCCGCCGTTGGCGACCTTGCCGTTCAGCAGCTTCTCGATGCGATCGAAAGCGTCGGCCTCGACGATGCGCAGCTGGTCGTTCAGGTCCAGGCGGAAGCGCTTGAGTTCGTCGTCGATGATCTGCTGGGCGCGCTTGTCGCGCTGGATGCCTTCGCGGGTGAACACCTGCACGTCGATGACCGTGCCTTGCGAGCCCTGGTCGACGCGCAGCGACGTGTCCTTCACGTCCGAAGCCTTCTCGCCGAAGATGGCGCGCAGCAGCTTCTCTTCCGGCGTCAGCGTGGTTTCCCCTTTAGGGGTGACCTTGCCCACCAGCGTGTCGCCGGGCATGACTTCGGCACCCACGTAGATGATGCCGCTCTCGTCCAGGCGGTTGAGTTGCTGCTCGGACAGGTTCGGGATGTCGCGGGTGATTTCCTCGGCGCCCAGCTTGGTGTCGCGGGCCATCACGACCAGTTCCTCGATGTGGATCGAGGTGTAGCGGTCGTCGGCGACGACGCGCTCGCTGATCAGGATCGAGTCCTCGAAGTTGTAGCCGTTCCAGGGCATGAACGCCACCAGCATGTTCTGGCCGAGCGCGAGCTCACCGAGGTCGGTGGAAGCGCCGTCGGCCACCACGTCGCCCTTGGCGATCTTGTCGCCGCGCTTGACGATGGGGCGCTGGTGGATGTTGGTGTTCTGGTTGGAACGCTGGTACTTGATCAGGTTGTAGATGTCCACGCCGACTTCGCCCGCCTGGGCTTCGTCGTCGTTGACGCGCACCACGATGCGGGTGGCGTCGACGTAGTCGACCACGCCGCCGCGGTTGGCCGTGACCACCGTGCCGGAGTCCACCGCCGACACGCGCTCGATGCCCGTGCCGACGAAAGCCTTCTCGGGACGCAGCACCGGCACCGCCTGGCGCTGCATGTTGGCGCCCATCAGCGCGCGGTTCGCGTCGTCGTGCTCCAGGAAGGGCACCAGCGAGGCGGCCACCGACACGATCTGCGCCGGCGACACGTCCATGTACTGGATGCGGTCGGCGCCGACCAGGATGGATTCGCCGCGTTCACGCGCGGAGACCAGCTCGCCGGTGAGGCGGCCCTGGTCGTCCAGCACCGCGTTGGCCTGGGCGATGACGTACTTGCCTTCCTCGATGGCCGACAGGTAGTCGATCTCCATCGTGACCTTGCCGTCGCGCACGCGGCGGTACGGCGTCTCGATGAAGCCGTACTCGTTCAGGCGGGCGTACAGGGCCAGCGAGTTGATCAGGCCGATGTTCGGGCCTTCCGGCGTCTCGATCGGGCACACGCGGCCGTAGTGCGTGACGTGCACGTCGCGCACTTCGAAACCGGCGCGCTCGCGCGTCAGGCCGCCCGGGCCGAGGGCGGACACGCGGCGCTTGTGCGTGATCTCGGACAGCGGGTTGGTCTGGTCCATGAACTGCGACAGCTGCGACGCGCCGAAGAACTCCTTGAGCGCCGCGGAGATCGGCTTGGAGTTGATCAGGTCGTGCGGCATCAGCGGCTCTTGCTCGGCCTGGCCGAGGCGTTCCTTCACGGCCTTCTCGATGCGGGCGAGACCGGTGCGGTACTGGTTCTCGGCCAGTTCGCCGACGCAGCGCACGCGGCGGTTGCCCAGGTGGTCGATGTCGTCCACTTCGCCGCGGCCGTTGCGCAGGTCCACCAGGATCTTGACGACGGCGAGGATGTCCTCGTTGGTCAGCACCATCGGGCCGGTGCTCTCTTCGCGGCCGACCTTGGCGTTGAACTTCATGCGGCCCACGCGCGACAGGTCGTACGTGTCCGGGTTGTAGAACAGGCGCTGGAACAGGGCCTGCACCGCGTCTTCGGTCGGCGGCTCGCCGGGGCGCATCATGCGGTAGATGGCGACGCGGGCGGCGAACTCGTCCACCGTTTCGTCGATGCGCAGGGTCTGGCTGATGTACGGGCCCTGGTCGAGTTCGTTGGTGTAGATGACCTGCAGGTCCTGCACGCCGGCGGTGCGCAGCTTCTTCAGCAGCGCTTCGGTCAGCTCGTCGTTGGCCTTGGCAATGATCTCGCCGGTGTCCTGGTCGACGACGGCGCGAGCCACGACGCGGCCGATGAGGTAATCCTCGGGCACGCTGATGTGCGTGGTGCCGGTCTGCTCCAGCTCACGGGTATGGCGGGCGGTGACGCGCTTGTCCTTGGCCACCACGACCTTGCCGGACTTGTCGGTGATGTCGAAGCGGGCCACTTCGCCGCGCAGGCGCTCGGGCACGAACTCCATCTGCGCGCCGCTGTCCATCAGGCGGAAGTTGTCGTTGACGAAGAAGTTCGCCAGGATGGATTCGGGGGTCAGGCCGATGGCCTTCAGCAGGATCGTCACCGGCATCTTGCGGCGGCGGTCGACGCGGAAGTACAGGATGTCCTTCGGGTCGAACTCGAAGTCCAGCCAGCTGCCGCGGTAGGGGATGATGCGGGCGCTGAACAGCAGCTTGCCCGAGCTGTGGGTCTTGCCCTTGTCGTGCTCGAAGAACACGCCCGGCGAGCGGTGCAGCTGCGAGACGATGACGCGCTCGGTGCCGTTGATGATGAACGAGCCCTTGTCGGTCATCAGGGGCACCTCGCCCATGTAGACCTCCTGCTCCTTCACTTCCTTGACCACCTTGCTCTGCGGCGTGGACGACTCGCGGTCGTAGATGATCAGCTGCACCTTGGCGCGCACGGCCGACGCGAAGGTCAGGCCGCGCGTCTGGCATTCGCGCACGTCGAACGCCGGCTTGGCCAGGTTGTATTCGATGAACTTCATCTCGACAAAGCCGTTGTGCGAGACGATGGGGAAGGCGGCGTCGAACGCGGCCTGCAGGCCCTCGACGGTGCGTTTCTGGGGAGCGAGATCCGCCTGCAGGAAGGCGGTGTAGGCGTCCTTCTGCATCTGCAGCAGGTACGGCACTTCGAGCACGCTGTCGCGCTTGCCGAAGCTTTTGCGGATGCGCTTGCGTTCGGTGTAAGAGTAGGCCATGCGATCTCCGGGCGAATGAGCACTTTCGCAACTGTCGCGCCTCATTCCTCGCGGGACTCCTCGCGGGAGATGGGGCGTTGCTTGGCGGGTTGGCCACTACCAACCATGGCGGACGGCCGCGCGTTGCACGCGGCCCGAACCAAGGCATCTTCTGCAGTCGGGGTCAGAAGACACTTGAAAAAGCTGGGGAACCGGAGATTGTCCCAGCCTTTTCAGGTGCGTTCAGGGCACCGTCCTAGAAGCACCAAAGGCTGGAGGCCCTTTCGGGCGCCTCCAGCCTCCGGTCCAGGGGCGAATTACTTGAGTTCGACCTTGGCGCCGGCTTCTTCCAGCTTCTTCTTGGCAGCTTCGGCGTCGGCCTTGTTCATGCCTTCCTTGACGGGCTTCGGAGCGCCGTCGACCAGGTCCTTGGCTTCCTTCAGGCCCAGGCCCGTGATTTCACGCACGGCCTTGATGACGCCCACCTTCTGCGCGCCGGCTTCCACCAGCTGGACCGTGAATTCGGTCTTCTCTTCCGCGGCGGCAGCGGCGCCGCCACCGCCACCACCGGCGGCCGGAGCGGCCATCGCGGCGGCGGACACGCCGAACTTCTCTTCGATCGCCTTGACCAGGTCGTTCAGTTCCATGACCGACATGGAGTCCAGCGCGGTCAGGAATGCGTCTTTGTCGAATGCCATTTCTCTATTCCTCGATAAGTTGGTACACGTGGGCCGCTGCCGCTCAGGCAGCCGCCGCCTCTTCCTTCTTCTTCGCCAGCGCGCCCAGCACCACGGCGGTGCGGGAGATCGGCGACTTCAGCAGCCCGCACAGCTGGGCCAGCAGCACTTCCTTGGTGGGAATGCTGGCCAGCTGCTTCACCGCGTTGGCGTCCAGGGCCTTGCCACCGTAGGCACCGCCGCGAATGACCAGCTTGTCGTTGGTCTTCGCGAAATCGGCCACCACTTTCGCGGCGGCCACGGCGTCCACGGAGAAGCCGTAGATCAGCGGGCCGGTCATCTGCTCACCGACGACTTCGAAGGCGCTGCCAGCGACAGCACGGCGGGCCAGGGTGTTCTTCAGAACACTCAGGCTGACGCCCTGCTTGCGCGCTTCGTTGCGCAGCTTCGTCATGTCGGCGACCGTGATGCCGCGGTATTCCGCCATCACCAGCGTTTGAGCTTTAGCGGCGAGGCCGGTCACCTCTTCGATGACCGCTTGCTTCTCACTGCGATTCAGACTCAAGGTCTACTCCTATCAAATGCGCCGCCTCGCCCTCGCGGGCGCGGACGGCACGCCCTTCATGCAGCGACCAAACCTCGAGGAAACTCTTTCGAACTTTCTCTCGGCGGGATCGCCATCTGCGTTGGCCGCGAAGCCCGGGGGCCTTGCGATTAAGCGGGTCGCCCCGCGCCAACGGTCTTCGATGGCCTGCCGGATCCTTGCGAGCCCGGCAGCCCACCGCACCGGCCCGCCCCTTTCGGGGCCGGCCGGAATTCCTTACGCCTGCTGCGCCGCCAGCGACTGGGTGTCCACGCGGACGCCCACGCCCATGGTCGAGGACACGGCCACCTTCTTCAGGTAGATGCCCTTGCTGGACGCCGGCTTGGCCTTGTTCAGCGCGTCGATCAGCGCCGCCAGGTTGCCCTGCAGCTTGTCGGCGTCGAACGAACGGCGGCCGATGGTGCCGTGCACGATGCCGGCCTTGTCGACGCGGAACTGCACCTGGCCGGCCTTGGCGTTCTTCACCGCCGTGGCGACGTCCGGGGTCACGGTGCCGACCTTCGGGTTCGGCATCAGGCCGCGCGGACCCAGGATCTGGCCCAGCGTACCCACCACGCGCATCGCGTCGGGGGCGGCGATCACCACGTCGAACGGCATGTCACCGGCCTTCACGCGGGCAGCCAGGTCGTCCATGCCGACCACGTCGGCGCCGGCGGCCTTGGCTTCTTCGGCCTTGGCGCCCTGGGCGAACACGGCCACGCGCTTGGTCTTGCCGGTGCCGTTGGGCAGCACGACGGCGCCGCGAACGACCTGGTCGGACTTCTTGGCGTCGATGCCCAGCTGCACGGCCACGTCGATGGACTCATCGAACTTGGCGGTAGCGGCTTCCTTGACGATGGCAATGGCGTCGCCGATGGCGTACAGCTTGTTGCTGTCGACCTTGCCTTCGAGGGACTTCTGCTTCTTGGTCAGCTTGGCCATTTACACGCCCTCCACCGTGACGCCCATGGAACGGGCCGAGCCCGCCAGGGTCTTGATCGCCGCGTCGATGCTGGCGGCGTTCATGTCCTTCAGCTTGGTCTTGGCGATCTCCTCGAGCTGGGCGCGGGTGATCTTGCCGACCTTGTCGGTGTGCGGGGTCTTGGAGCCCTTGTCCAGCTTGATCGCCTTCTTGATCAGCGTCGTGGCCGGGGGGGTCTTGATGATAAACGTGAAGCTCTTGTCCGCGTAGGCGGTGATCACCACCGGCAGCGGCAGGCCCGGCTCCACACCCTGGGTCTGCGCGTTGAACGCCTTGCAGAACTCCATGATGTTCAGGCCGCGCTGGCCCAGCGCGGGGCCGATCGGGGGCGACGGGTTGGCCTTGCCAGCCGGCACTTGCAGCTTGACAAAACCGACGATTTTCTTCGCCATGGTTTCTTACTCCTTGCGGGTGATAACGCCTCGGCACTCAGGCCTCGGCTCCCCGGGGTTGCAGCTCTTGCTTCCTTGAAACCCGCGCGAGCCGTGAAACGCGGATCGTGAGACCGGTCAGGTCTTCTCGACCTGGCTGAATTCGAGTTCGACCGGCGTCGCGCGGCCGAAGATGGTGACGGACACCCGTACCTTGTTCTTCTCGTAGTTGACTTCCTCGACCGTGCCGTTGAAGTCGGTGAACGGGCCGTCCTTGACGCGCACGTACTCGCCCACCACGAATTCGACCTTGTGGCGCGGCTTTTCCACGCCTTCTTCCATCTGGCCGAGGATCTTGCCGACCTCTTCTTCCGAGATGGGGGCGGGGCGGTTCTTGGCGCCGCCGACGAAGCCGGTGACCTTGTTGGTGTGCTTGACCAGGTGCCAGGTGTCGTCGTTCATCACCATCTGCACCAGCACGTAGCCGGGGTAGAAGCGGCGCTCGGACGTGCGCTTCTGGCCGTTCTTGATCTCGACGACTTCCTCGGTGGGCACCAGGATCTCGCCGAACATGTCCTGCATGCCGGCGCGGTTGATGCGCTCGCGGATGTTGCGCTCGACGGCCTTCTCCATGCCGGAATAGGCATGCACCACGTACCAGCGCAGGTCGGGGTTGACCGGCTTGGCGGGGGCGGCCTGCTCGGCGCCTTCGGGGGTGGTGTCGGTGTCGCTCATTTAATGCTTCCAGCCCAGGATCAGGTCGTAGAACAGCCACTCCAGGGACTTGTCGGTCAGCCAGAGGAACAGGGCCATGATGACGACGAAGCCGAACACGTAGGCCGTCATCTGGATCGCTTCCTTGCGCGTGGGCCAGACGACCTTGCGCACTTCCTTCCAGGAGTCGCGGCCGAACGCCACGAGGGCCTTGCCCTGTTCCGCCGTCATGAAGACGGCGACCGCGGCGACGAGACCCACCACCAGCACGCCCCACTGGACCGCCTGGCCCTGGCGGCCGAGCAGGTAGAAGCCCGCGATGGCCGCGATCACCAGGGCGATCGCCGCCCCGAGCTTGGCCTTGTCGGCGCCCGTGGAAACGGTTTCAACTTGCGAAGTGGCCATGAAAGGCTGGTTTCCTGCTTCAAATCCACCGCCTTCTACAGACGGTGAAGCCCGTCACGCGGACGGGCTTGGTTTTCCGGGGGCCCTTGCGGGCCGCTCGCCACCTTTCAGGTGGCAGGGGCAGAGGGAATCGAACCCCCAACCTTCGGTTTTGGAGACCGACGCTCTGCCAATTGAGCTATACCCCTCCGCGGCCTTTCGGCCTTATTCCATGATCTTGGCGACGACGCCGGCGCCCACGGTCTTGCCGCCTTCGCGGATGGCGAAGCGCAGGCCTT